>JAUCBW010000001.1:0-2673903 GCA_034676605.1 Flavobacteriaceae bacterium
TTAAAAAAATAGAAGTGTAATTTTTATAAATAGGATAATGTTCTTAGAAGAATTTGTATTTAAAATAAAGATAACTTTTTTTTAAATACTAAGGTTTTTTTTTTAAAATTATTTTGTCGAAAAGGTGCTTAAAACTTAATAACCGTACTATATTTGTCAGAATATCACCAAAATTCTAAAGATGTCACCAGCTATCATTCTTACGATTATTATTGTTTACTTCGGGATTTTAATACTAATTGCCAATCTAGTAAGCCGAAAGGATTCAGGTAATCAGGCTTTTTTTATAGCTAATAGAAATTCAAAATGGTATTTAGTGGCTTTCGGTATGATCGGAACGGCACTCTCTGGGGTTACTTTCATCTCTGTTCCTGGTGAAGTGGGAGCTCCCAGCGGCGAGCAATTCAAATATTTTCAGTTTGTTCTAGGTAATGCGATAGGCTTTATCATTATTGTCAAAGTGTTGCTACCACTATATTATAGACTGAATCTAACTTCTATTTATGAATATATCCAACAGCGAATGGGAGAATACAGCTACAAAACAGCTGCACTCATTTTCTTGATTAGCCGCACCATAGGCTCTGCGTTTAGGCTTTATTTGGTTGTCATCGTCTTACAGAGATTCGTATTTGATTATTACAGCGTTCCTTTTTGGGCGACTACACTTATTTCTCTTTTACTTATTTTTGCCTATACCTATAAAGGCGGACTTAAAACTATTATCATTACCGATACATTGCAGACCTTTTTCTTGATTTCTGCTGTGCTTTTTACGATTTACTTCGTATGTATGAGTCTGGATTATAATTTATTTGAAGCTTTTGAAGCAGTCAAACAAAGCAATTACTCTAAAGTGTTTTTTTATGAAGATTTTATTGGTAGCAGGTACCATTTTGTAAAACAGATTCTGGGCGGAATATTTGTTACTATCGCTATGGTTGGACTTGACCAAGACCTAATGCAGAAAAACCTAAGTTGTAAGAACATCAAAGATGCTCAGAAGAACATGCTGTCTTTTACGGCTATTTTTGTGATTGTTAACTTACTGTTCTTGAGCGTCGGAGCTTTGCTTTATATCTATGCCGCTCAAAACGGAATTGAAGTTCCTTCGGATAGCGTTACCGGAAAGCCTAGAACAGATTTATTGTTCCCCGAAATCGCATTTAATCATTTTAGTCTTTTTCCAGCTATTGTATTTCTGTTAGGGCTTACTGCGGCTACTTTTGCCACGACTGACTCTGCGCTCACCGCACTGACTACTTCTTTTTGTGTTGACTTTTTGGGGATGGACAAAGCCAAAGACCCTTCTGCCGCAAGACTGGTCAAACAACGAAAATTTGTACACTTCTCTTTTTCGATGATAATGTTTGGAGTGATATTGGTTTTTAATGCAATCAATGACGCCTCGGTGGTAAGTATGATTTTCAGAGCTGCATCCTATACCTACGGACCTCTTCTAGGATTGTATTCTTTTGGACTTATCTTGAAAAACAGAAAAGTAAGCGATAAAGCAACACCTATTATATGTGTGCTTTCGCCAATACTTACGTTCCTAATTATCGAAAATTCAGCATTGATATTTGGTAATTATGCCTTTGACAATGAGTTAATCATTCTCAACGCACTCATCACCTTTGTCGGATTGTATGTCTTTAGCAAAAAAATCAAGTAGAGATTTATTTCTCTCGGATTTTTTTGTAGAGTTTGATACCTAACATAAGTAGTATTGATAGACCAAAGAGCCCTATTACCCCAAAAATCCAATTGAAAGAATTTTTTAGAATTACTAAGAATATTACTGAGAATAGGATTAACGTTGCTACTTCATTCCAAATTCTAAAAAAATTAGAGCTGTATTTTGTGATATTTTGTTGGAGTTGCAGAAATATCTGATGGCACTTGAGGTGGTATAACCACAACAAAACCACAAAAAATAGTTTGATATGCATCCAACCTACTTGTAATAGTGCTGGATTCATCACCAATAGAATCACCGCAAATAAAGTGGCTAATATTGCCGAAGGATAGGTGATGATATACCATAATCTTTTTTGCATTAGTTGGTATTGTTTGATGAGTATGCTTTGCTCAGGTTCGGGCTTGTTTTTGGCCTCTGTGTGATAGACAAAAAGGCGGACAATATAAAAAAGTCCAGCAAACCAAGTAATCACAAAGATTAGGTGAAGTGATTTTAGGTATAAATACATGATTTTCTCAAAAAATATTTTATCCGAAGTTACATAGTTTCTTAGCAAAATCCCAAACTACGACTCCTACACTTACTGAAATATTCAAAGAGTGTTTGGTGCCTAATTGAGGAATTTCAATACAACCGTCAGATAGTTCTATAGCTTTTTCAGATACGCCTTTGACTTCATTTCCGAAGATAAGAGCATGTTTTTGGTTTTCTTTTATTTTAAATTCGTTGAGCATAACCGAATTTTCTACCTGTTCTATACTCCAGATTTCAATGTTTTCTTGTCTTAATTCAGAAATAGCCTCTTCAACGGTTTTGAAGTATGCCCAAGCTACTGTATCTGTAGCGCCAAGTGCTGTTTTGTGAATTTCTTTGTGCGGAGGACAAGCAGTAATACCACAGAGGTAAATCTTTTCTACCAAAAAAGCATCGGCTGTTCTGAAAACAGAACCTATATTGTTCAGACTTCGCACATCATCGAGTATAATAATCAGGGGCGTTTTTTCAGAACGTTTGAAATCCTCGATCGTCTTTCGGTTTAATTCTGAATTCAGTATTTTTTTTGACATCTGTAATTGAGATTGAATGCGTACTTTTTTCTATAGTCAATAAAGAATAAGGGCAAAGTTAAATATTTGAATAGTAATTATCAGGTTTAAGACCTAATATTATAAAGTATAGTTAGTCAGATTTTCAGTGTTTTAGGTTTTTCATTCAGCTATAAATATCTAAAAACTGATTTCTGGATATTTAAATTCGTTTAAAAAATCCGTACTTTAGCTTTTTGTAAATAAATTAAAAACAGAAATGAAGAAAATATTAATCCTTGCCTTGGGGGTATTCGCCACAACAACAAGTATAAACGCTCAAGAAGTAATGACACCCGAATTGCTGTTGCAGTTAGGTAGAGTGAGCCCAATTGGACTAACTAAAGACGGTAAAAATCTCGTATATAGAGTATCTACCCCGGATATGAAAGAAGATAAACTCAATTCAAAAGTGTATATAATTGCTGTCAAAGGCGGAAAAGCAACCGAGATTGAAGATTATAAATCTTTAGTTGCCAACAAAAATATCTCTCCAGATGGCAAGTATATTCTTTATCATGAAGAGGTTTTGGTCAATAATGTATTGGCAAAAGACATTCATACGGATTTAAGTAAATCAAATGCGTATGTGAATAACAGCTTGGATTACAGACATTGGAGCACAGATAACGAAGGTAAATTCAACCATGTTTTTTACAAAGAAAACAAAGAAGAAGCCACAGGAATAGACATCATGCAAGGAGAACCCTTTTATGCTCCGCAAATGCCTTTCGGAGGTGATGAAGATTATATTTGGTCTGCTGACGGCAAAAACATATTATATGTTTCTAAGAAAAAACAAGGAACAGCATACGCCACGAGCACCAATACTGATATTTATGAGTATAACTTAGCCACGAAGCAAACAAAAAACCTCACCCAAAATAATTTAGGTTATGACACCACGCCAACTTTCTCTCCGAAAGGAGAACTCACTTGGTTGCAAATGAAACGAGATGGATATGAGGCAGACAAAAATGATATTATTGTTAAGGTAAATAACCAAGTAAACGTGAACCTAACCGCACATTGGGACGGAACTGTAAGTAGTTATAAGTGGTCAAATGATGGCAAAAAGGTTTATTTCATCGCTCCGATTGACGGAACTTCACAACTTTTTGAGGTAGATCATATTGGTCTTACCAGAAAAATGCCTTCTGTAGAACAAATCACAAACGGAGATTTTGATGTTACTTCAATTGTTGGATTTTCAGGGAGTAGTATCATTTTGACCCGTCAGGACATGAACCACGCTACAGAGATTTTTAGTTTCGACCTAAAGAAAGAAACTTGGAATCAGATTACAAAAGTAAACGATGCTGTATATAACACATTAGCTTTAAGCAAAACAGAAAGAAGATACGTCACTACCTCTGACGGGAAGAAAATGATGGTTTGGGTAATACTTCCTCCAAATTTTGACCCAAATAAGAAATACCCAACGCTGTTGTATTGCAACGGAGGACCACAATCTCAGGTGTCACAGTTCTATTCTTTTAGATGGAACTTTCAGGTGATGGCTGCACAAGGTTATATAATTGTAGCACCAAATCGCCGTGGATTACCAGGTTTTGGTGTAGAATGGAACGAAGCCATTAGCAAAGATTGGGGCGGACAAGCAATGCAAGATTACCTAACAGCTATTGATGAAATATCAAAAGAAAAATATATCGATAACGACAGAATCGGAGCGGTAGGTGCAAGCTATGGAGGTTATTCAGTTTATTTCTTAGCTGGAATACACCAAAAGCGATTTAAGACTTTTATCTCTCATTGTGGAGTGTTTAACCTTGAAAGTATGTATGGCACTACAGAAGAAGTGTTTTTTACTAATTGGGATGCAGGCGGAGCTTATTGGGAAGAAGACAATCCAGTTGCACAAAAAACATATAGCCAATTCAATCCGATAAATAACGTCAAAAATTGGGATACGCCAATTCTGGTTATCCACGGAGGTAAAGATTACCGCGTCCCGATTGGACAAGGACAAGAAGCCTTTCAAGCAGCACAGTTATTAGGGCTTAAAAGTAGATTTTTGTATTTCCCCGATGAGAACCATTGGGTGCTCAAACCACAAAATGCACTGGTTTGGCAAAGAGAATATTTCAAATGGCTGAAAGAAACGCTGTAAAATTATTTTACTCAGGGCTTCACTTTAAGTGAGGTCCTGAGTTTTTTGTTTAATAATTCCGAGTAAACCCTCATACCAACAATGGATTTTAAAATGAAACACCTTCTCAGATTAGTAATTGTGTTTTTTATATTTAGCTCTTGCGATTCAGATTCGGCAAATTCTTGCGTAAGAACTTCAGGTAGCACTGTAAAGCAAGAGATTGAAGACATCACAGCTTTTAATAGAATCAGAATTGAGGAAGGAGTTGAGCTTATCTTATCTCAAGATTCTACTCATAAAATTGAGATTGAAGCAGGAAGCAACTTGATAAACGACATTTCTGTCCGTGTGATTGACGGAGAACTCATAATTAAAAGCAACCTAAACTGTAATTGGCTCAGAGAATATGCCTCAGCTAAGGCGTATGTGACTTTCGTCGAGCTCTCTCAGATTTATTCTGTGTCACAGTATAAGGTTCATTCTGATCAATTGCTTTCTTTTGACCATATCGAATTGGCTTCAGGCGTATATCAAGAAGGTGTTTCATCTGAGTTTGAACTAGAAATTCAATCAAATCACCTGACAATTCAATCCAATGACGCTTCATATTTCAAGATTTCAGGAATTTCCAATTCGATGTATATCGCTTTTTGGGCGGGCGTACCTCGTATAGAAGCACCTAACTTCAAGGTCAACACCATCGATATTTTCCAGAGAAGCTCAAATGATATGATTCTTCATCCGATAGATGAGATAAGAGGCAATATCTACAGCACTGGAAATGTCATCCTCAAAAAGACACCAAACACCATAAATGTTGCACAACATTACACGGGCAAGCTTATAATTAACGATTAGTTTTGAATATTTTCGTAAATTGCAAGCTTTCAGAAAACAGATTCAAAAATGAAACAACAAACACCTTATATCCCTAAAAATAAAGTAAAGATAGTTACGGCTGCTGCACTTTTTGACGGACACGATGCCGCAATTAATATTATGCGACGTATCATTCAAGCTACCGGATGCGAAGTGGTTCACTTAGGACACGACAAATCAGTTACGGAGGTAGTAAACACAGCCATCCAAGAAGATGCCAACGCTATCGCTATGACTTCTTATCAAGGCGGACATAACGAGTATTTTAAGTATATGTATGACCTACTTAAAGAAAAAGGAGCAGAGCATATCAAGATTATCGGTGGCGGTGGCGGCGTAATTCTGCCTACTGAAATCAAAGAACTGATGGATTATGGAATCACCCGAATCTATTCTCCAGATGACGGACGCGAATTAGGACTTCAAGGCATGATTAATGATATGGTCGAAAAGGCAGATTTCCCTACGCCTGCATTGACTTTGCCTAAGGGTAAAGATGTGTACCAAGCCTTGCTCGATAAAGATGATCTTACTATTGCCCGGCTGATATCCTTGGCTGAAAACAGAGAGCAAGACTTCTTAAAAGTCTTTGATTATAACAAAGTAGCTGATAAATCAGCACCTGTGCTCGGAATCACCGGAACAGGAGGAGCAGGAAAATCATCTATGGTCGATGAACTCGTGCGTAGATTTTTGGCAGATTTTCCGGAAAAAACAATTGCTTTAGTATCGGTTGACCCTTCTAAAAAGAAGACAGGTGGTGCTTTGCTTGGTGATAGAATTCGTATGAATGCCATCAATAACCCAAGGGTTTATATGCGCTCATTGGCAACACGACAGTCTAATTTAGCCTTGTCTAAATATGTTGACGAAGCTATACAAGTACTTAAGGCAGCACAATTTGATTTGATTATCTTAGAAACCTCAGGTATCGGACAATCTGACACTGAGATTATTGACCACTCTGATGTTTCGCTCTATATTATGACTCCAGAATTCGGAGCTGCTACACAATTAGAAAAAATCGACATGCTTGATTTTGCAGATTTAGTAGCCATCAATAAATTTGATAAAAGAGGTGCTTTAGATGCTATTCGAGATGTCAAAAAACAATACCAACGCAACCATAACTTGTGGGATACTAATCCTGATCTTATGCCTGTATTCGGTACTATTGCCTCTCAATTTAACGATCCAGGGACAAACCAACTCTACAAAGCGGTCATGGATAAAATCGCAGAGCGAACTTCAAAAGACTTGAAGTCAAACTTTGAGATTACCAAAGAAATGAGCGAAAAGGTATTTGTGATTCCGCCTAATCGCACCAGATATTTATCTGAGATTGCTGAAAACAACAAGTTGTATGACGCAAAATCAATTACGCAGAGAGATGTAGCACAGAAGCTTTATGGTATGTTCAAAACCATCGAAACACTTTCAGGCGCGACTCCAGAATTGACTACTGCAGGAATAGAAATCAAAGGAACTGAAAACCCAGAACTATCCAAACTGCTTTTAGCTGAATTCGATAAGTACAAACGCAATTTAGATCCATACAATTGGGATGTCATCATTACGTGGGATGCCAAAGTAAATAAATACAAAAACCCGGTATATACGTTTAAGGTTAGAGACAGAGAATTAAAAATTCAAACCCATTCAGAGTCGCTTTCACACTTACAAATACCAAAAGTAGCCTTGCCAAAGTACCAAGCTTGGGGAGATATACTGTATTGGGTATTGCAAGAAAACGTTCCGGGAGAATTTCCTTTTGCCTCAGGATTATATCCGTTCAAACGCGAAGGAGAAGACCCGACGCGTATGTTTGCTGGAGAAGGCGGACCCGAACGAACCAATAGACGTTTCCATTATGTTTCTAAGGGAATGCCAGCCAAACGCTTGTCAACGGCTTTTGACTCGGTTACTCTCTACGGAAATGACCCTGGACACCGCCCTGATATTTATGGTAAAATCGGGAATGCAGGAGTTTCGATTTGTTGCTTGGACGATGCCAAAAAACTGTATTCAGGTTTTGATTTATCGCACCCAACTACTTCAGTGTCGATGACCATCAACGGTCCTGCGCCAATGTTGTTAGGCTTCTTTATGAATGCCGCTATTGATCAGAATTGTGAGAAATATATCAAAGAAAATAACTTAGAGCACGAAGTTGAAGCCAAGAAAAAAGAACTTTTTGACGATAAGGGACTCGAGAGACCAAGCTATAACGGACCGCTACCCGAAGGGAATGATGGTTTAGGCTTGATGCTTTTAGGTATGACTGGAGATCAAGTATTACCAAAAGAAGTCTATGAACAAATCAAAGCACAAACGCTTTCTCAAGTCAGAGGAACTGTTCAGGCAGATATCTTAAAAGAAGATCAAGCTCAGAATACCTGTATTTTCTCAACTGAATTTGCCTTAAGGCTGATGGGAGACGTACAGGAATACTTTATCCAGAAGAATGTAAGAAACTTCTATTCGGTTTCTATCTCGGGTTATCATATTGCAGAGGCGGGAGCAAACCCGATTACGCAGTTGGCATTTACCTTAGCCAATGGTTTCACTTACGTAGAATATTATCTGTCAAGAGGAATGAATATCAACGATTTCGGTCCGAACTTATCGTTCTTCTTTTCAAACGGAATTGACCCTGAATATGCGGTGATTGGTCGTGTGGCTCGAAAAATTTGGGCGAAAGCCTTAAAGTATAAATACGCTGCCAACGAAAGAGCGCAAATGTTGAAGTACCATATTCAGACTTCAGGACGCTCGCTACACGCACAAGAAATTGATTTTAATGATATCCGTACGACACTTCAAGCCTTGTATGCTATTTATGACAACTGTAATTCGTTGCATACCAATGCCTATGATGAGGCAATCACTACGCCTACTGAAGAGTCAGTGCGCAGAGCTATGGCAATTCAGTTGATTATCAACAAAGAATTAGGGCTAGCTAAGAACGAAAACCCTATCCAAGGTTCGTTTATTATTGAAGAATTGACAGATTTAGTGGAAGAAGCTGTTCTATTAGAATTTGACCGCATTACCGAAAGAGGTGGTGTGCTAGGTGCTATGGAAACCATGTACCAACGCTCGAAAATTCAAGAAGAGAGTTTGTATTACGAAACCCTAAAACACACCGGAGAATTTCCGATTATTGGGGTGAATACCTTCTTGAGCAGTAAAGGTTCGCCAACGGTGATTCCGCGTGAGGTCATTCGCGCTACAGAAGAAGAGAAACTTTTCCAGATCAAAACCAAGGAAAATCTCAATGCTATCTACAAAGAAAGAGCTGTTGCTGAGCTAGAGTTAGTTCAGGAAAAAGCTATTCAAAACCAAAATATCTTTGAACAACTGATGGAAGCAACCAAAGTCTGTTCACTTGGGCAAATCACTTCAGCACTTTTTGAAGTAGGTGGGCAATATAGAAGGAATATGTAAGACAGAGAAGTCTTTATAAAAAAACTCCCAAGTCCTACGACTTGGGAGTTTTTTGGTTTTTTAAGTAGTAGCTACTTAATTTTTAATAATCTTGATTGTCTTTTCTTTGGTAGACTCACTGCTTGCTCTTAGGATATATATACCAACGGGTAAGTCTTGAATATCTATACTAAACGAACTGCCTTTTGGTGCGAGTTGACGTACTTTTTGACCGTAAATATTATATATATCTAAGTGTGAAATCTGTTGACTTGATTGGATGTTGATAAGCGTTTGTGCAGGATTTGGATAAGCCTTGAGTTTTAAGTCTTGTGTAATACTTGGAGTAGAAAGATATTCTTGTGCTTCTACAGCAATATTATTAAACTGTACCCTTTTGCCTTCTGAGACAAACATATTATCGCCATCAAACCTCATTCTGAACTGAAAAGCAGCTTGATTGTTGGCAGCTGAAACTTGACTTAAATCAATCTCAATCACTTGGTAGCCTACGCCAATGCTTACACTTGGGTTTGCTATTCCAGCATTTGTCCAATTTATTCCGTCCCAATAGTCAAAAATGATGGTATGGGCGGCACCATCAGATTCTACGGCAAACGAGATTTTTATCTGCTCTAAATCTGTGGTCGGGATAAGCATTCTTAGAGTGTTTTCTAAGCTTCCATCTCTAAAGGGTTGTTTGATTTGTATGCCTTTCATAGCAGAGCTATTATAGGGAAGGTTGTTGTTTCCAACTTCAAAATAGTTTAGAGCTGTTGGCGCATTTCTTCTTTCCATAGAAGCTGTCCTCCACTGTGTATCTGTATTTGTAAAAGGATAGCCCACTAAACAAGAATCATATTGAAGTGATGCTGTCAAAGCATTGCTCGAATAGGTAGCATCTAAAAATTCTAAGGGTGTATCGTTTGGAATTTGTCCGCCCATAAACCAAAAGTAGACTAATTCCTGCGTTGCTACTTCCTGAGTGAAGTTAGCTTGAATTTGTGTATTGGCTGTTGGTGTAAAAGTAATCTCAGTATCCGTACTAGAAACATCACCTGACCAATGAGAAAAAACAAACCCAGGATTGGCTTTAGCCTTTACAGTTACAGGAATGTTTTCAAAATAAATACCCGTCCACGGATAAGGGTTTTCTGTAATACCAGGTGTGTTGGCATCAATGTCAATAGTATTGATTTTCACTGTTCCTGCTTCATTGCTAGAAACGCTAAGGGTGATATCTATTGTATTATTTATATTGAAAAAGGTTTTAATAGAATTGCGTTGTATGGCAGGATGATTATTCCCCCAATTCAGTAATTGTTGTTTATTAGTTGGGGTATAAAAATCTTCAACAGTTGTTCTGTTAGCATTTTCTGCTAAATACGGTTCTACTTCATCAAAAGTTGTATTGACTACTTCAGCAAAATATGCTGGCATAAAACATGAGTTGAGAGCATCTGCAAAACGGTTGATAAATTGATTTTTAAATCCAGGATTAGCTAGCAAGTTGGCGAATATAGCTTCGTTTGGCGAACCTACTATCGTTCCCCAATGTTCTAGCCAATCATGTAGGGTTGACAATGCAGGTTCAAAATCCTGAATGGTCGTGCGCCAGCGCCCGTCGCCATAAGTGTCGTTTTCGGGCACTCGAGCTTTCCAATATTTTCTCTCATAGCCATTATTGCCAGAATAGATTTGTAAAACCATGTGGTCAATAAAGGAAGACATCTCAAATTGACTAGCTACTTGTGCATAGAAAGTGTTATTTGACATGTCATTGGCAATAATATAGTCTCTAAGAGTATTATAATTGGCATAATCAGCGGTGTCACCTTCGTCAATTTCACAATTACTTCCTTCACAATCCACTTTGGCAATATTGTCTTTGTCTAGATTGAAATTATAGGCGTAGTGGTATTTGTCAAATCGATCGCGTATGGCTGAAAGCCCCCAGTACTCTCCGTTGATAAAGTGCACTACATTTTTAATTCTTGAAACACCATTATACATAGGCTGCATAATTCTATTAAATACAGCATCATAAGCAACAGGTCCGCCACTTCCGTTTCCTCTTAAAAGAATGCGTTTGTATTTGTTGTTTGTAGGATTAGTTGCATCATATATTGAGTTATCAAATAAATTATACTGAAAGACATCAACGTCATCATAATCACTACTTGCATATAATCGCATGCTTTTGATCTGATGTGCTCTAGAGTTATTTCCGTGTATTCGGTAACCAGCATTTAAGTTGATTACTGAAGTGTTATTATCAAAAATTTCAACGCTCATAGGGTATTCCCATGCACTTGACTTACGGTAATAATTACACCATTCTGGACGATAATACTGGGTGTTTGTCGGGTTGTTTGCACGCCAAGTATCAAAATCTACTCCAGCGGTATAGGTGCCTAAATCATAATCAAAGAAGTTGCTTTCTTGTGTTTGAAGTGATAAAACAGGGAAAGTATATGGATTTCCATCAGCCCAAACAAAATAAGTTCTAGAAACTACTTTTGAAGGAATGCCATCGACATACGATCTAGCTTTTAGAACAGTTCCTTTTCGTACGGGAGTTGTAGGAACATATAAAGTATGTTGTCTGGTGTTTTTTGCAGCTAATTTATCGGGCTCAGCTGATCTATCGTATATGTTTATAGGCGTATTATACTGGAGTGAGGTATAAGTCTCTGTCAATAAAGGGCCAGGTGTGCTGCCTACAGATGTTGGATATACATTTTTATATTGAAAGCTGGTTCCCGTAAGGTTATTGATGTCTGGATCTGAACCATCTAGTGTATATATGATTACCGCATTAGGGTTTGGATGTGATAAAGTCAAGTCAAATGCGGTGGTGAAAAACCCTGAATTTTGTGAAAAAGAAGGCGGAATCAGCAATTCCTCTAAGCCCATTCCTGTATTGGGAGCGTTGGGCGTAGCCGTGTAAAAATAAAGCCAAGGTCCAGTGCCATCAGGTTGACGGCCTATAGAAACATCTTGGATAAATGAAATAGAAGGTGATTGACTTACAATAGTTCCCGTTGGGTTTGTTAGTGTTATTTCTTCACCACCAGAACTGATCTTAAAATTAGTATGCAAGGGTTGTCCTACAATGATTCTGTTTTTATCTGAAGCCCAAACCAATAGATAGCTACTTGGATTTAAAGTAACGCTAGGAAAAACCCATTTATAAGGAACAGAGGCATCATCAGTCAAACCAAATCCAGCTAAATTGACCGATTCTGTACCGTAGTTGTAAATTTCTATCCAATCTTGGGGAGAGTTATCCTCATCTTGAATAGTATTTAAGTTAGAACCCATAACCTCGTTGACGGCAATGTTTTGCGAGAAGAGATAGGCCGAGGAGAACAAACAAACAATCAAAGAGAAGATGTGTTTAGAGTAGTTTTGCTTCATTTTATTTTAATAAATTAAGTTGATATTCTTTAGTTAGCTAAGAGTAGTGTTTTTAGAGTAGCTAAGACTTGATACAAATAAGTTTGGCTACATTATTTCTATGGAAAAACATGGTGATTATGTTGATACATAAGGAATTTATTATTTTTTGCCGCTAAAGTAGTGTTTAAAAAAACAACAATTGAGTTTTTCCTGATTTTTTATGAATATAACAGTCAGAATTAATGAATTTACAAACCTTCTACTTGTAGATTAGGTTTTTTAAAGATAACTGCCAGACTCTCTTCTAACTCAAATAAACACCATAATCTTTCTTATCAAAGCTTACATTCACGTGTTCTTGTAGAGAAGTAGATAAAAAAGTCCTCAACAGTACTTTTATAAGGATTATATCTTGGCTTAAAGAGAAAATTACTTGATGATGTTATCCATATAACTTTTAGAAACAGGTATTTCGATAGTATTAACAATCACATTTTTAATGTTATATTTCTCGATTTTAGTTTTATTGAC
Source organism: Flavobacteriaceae bacterium (assembly GCA_034676605.1). Classification (GTDB taxonomy): domain Bacteria; phylum Bacteroidota; class Bacteroidia; order Flavobacteriales; family Flavobacteriaceae; genus Flavobacterium. The sequence continues at coordinate 13,139 of JAUCBW010000001.1, forward strand.
CACATAGGCTCTGTGAACCTGTACAAAAGTGCTATCGGAAATTTTATCCAAAATTTCTCTGATAGTAGAGCGGGATTTATAGACTTCTTCATCGGTGTGGAATAACAGATAATTCCCTTCCGAGACGATGTAGTTAATCTCATTTATAATTAATTCAACGTTATACTCTCCTTGTTTTACCACCAATTTTGGAATGTGTTTTTTTCCAGACTGTAGTATTGCAATATTTACAGAAGTAATTAAATCTATATTTTTAAAGGGTTTTGTAAGGTAAGAATAAGGTGTTGTAGCAACAGCTTTGTCTATCATTTCGGGGTTCTCATAAGCTGTTAGATAAATAAACGGCACAGAGAATTTATCTTTTATCTGCTGCCCGAGACTTATTCCGTTTTGTTCATTTTCTCCGAGATTAATGTCGAGAATCGCAAGGTCAACACTTTCTTTTTTTAAGATTTCCAATGCCTCATAGGCATTTTTCGCCTCTAGAATTTTGTAATTGTTTTCTATAAGTACTTTTTTTGAAAGTCGTCTATTCAAAAAATCATCTTCGACCAATAAAATTACTTTTTGTTCCATATTCGAGCTTATTTAAAGAAGATGGTTAGTTCAAATCCATTATTATTATTAGCTTCCACACTTCCATCTAATTGATCTATCAATCCTTTGATGATTTCGTGTCCTAATCCTTTATCACTTGTTGTATTAAAATCAAAACCAGTTCCGTTGTCGGAATAATAAAGTTTGTTTACATTTTCTTTTGTAATTTCAATAGTGATAATCCCAACACTTCGTTTCTTGAAAGCGTGCTTCATACTGTTACTTACAAGTTCTGTGATGATTAACCCAAGAGGTAATGCCTTTTCAATAGATATCGTGTCTATTTCACATATAACATTCAGAGCAATTTTTCTGTTTTGTTTGTCGTAAGATTCTTTTACCAATTCTGAAAGTTCGGTAACATACCTTTTCAAATCCACATCATTTACATTATCGCCAATATTTAGTTTTTTATGAAGTAATGCCATAGAATGGATTCGGTTTTGGTTGCCGCGAATCAGCTCATCTATATTATTAAAATCTACACTTTCTTTTTGGATTTCCAGTATGCTGATCACGTGTTGCAAATTGTTTTTTACCCGATGTTGCAATTCAGACAACAACACTTGCTTTTGCTCCAGTGTTTTGGTGAGTTCTCCCAGTTGCGTACTGATGATTTTATTTCGGGAGTTGATTTTTCTGTTCTGGCGGAACAATAAAACCGAAGTTACCACAATCACGGTAAGCAAGCTACCTATCAAAATTACTTGTTGGTTTTTGTTTTTCAGGGCTGCTTCTTTTTTATCGTTTTGGTATTGTTCTTCTGTTTGTTTGTTAATGCTAAGTTCTTCTTGGTTTATTTTATTTATTTCAGCTTTATGTCCTAATTGTTGGTAATGGTAGGCTGAGTCAAGCTTTCCTAAGGCATAAAATATTTTTGCTCTTATAGTGGGAGCAAATTCCTTGTAATAAACGCTTGTTTGATCATAATATACGTACGCAGAGTCATTATATATCAATGCCGTTCTTGCCTCCCCTTTATTTAAATAGTCATGTGAAATATTCAAATAGCTAGTATAGACATATTCGTAATTTTCGGTTTTTTTCCAGTAGGTTATCGCTTTCAAGTAATATGCTTTTGCTTCTGCAATGCGGTTCTTTCTTTTTTTAGTGTAAAGGATTCCCATTGTCAGATACGCCTCGTTCAGGTCGTATTCCCTGTTATATGTTTGGGCATATTGTATCGCTTTTTCTGTATAGTAAACAGCTGAATCCAGACTACCTTTAAAACCTTGATTTGTAAGACGCTCCTCTTGGTCGGGAGTCATAGTGCCATCTGATAAAAAACGGTGTAGCAAAGCATATCTTACAAGGATAGCACTGTACAAATCATCCAGTTTGTGTTCTTTGCATAATTTTGATGCAACATTCAGGTATTTGTGTGCCAAATCAAAATTCTTGGCTTTTTCATAATTAAAAGCTATTCTGATATACGCTTGGCAGGCAATCCTATATATATTGTTCTTTTCGGCAATGTCTAAAGCATCTAGCAATACAGGTAGTGCTTTACTATGGTCAAATCGGTTATCAATTATAACACCTTGTTGCAGTCTCACTTTTGCCCGTTGTTCCGCATATTTTTTATCATTACGTTCGCTATTTAAAAGTTTATATAAATTATCTGCTTTCTTTTCTGCTTCATCAAACTGGTTATATTCTATCAGACTGTCGATTTCTTTTATTCTTTCGTCAATAGTAACATCCTGAGCCATTGCAAAATGTCCTGAAGTCAACAGAAATAGAATAAAAATATATTTCATAGTTTTTTAGTATAAGAAACTCAAAAGTATAAAAAATAAATCCCTTTCAGATATAAAATTAGAAAGGGATTTATCAGAATTTTATAAAAAAATATCAATTACTCTTTTATAATTTTTTTGGTAAATGTTTTGCCCTCTTGTGTGGTTGCTGATAAGATGTAAGTGCCTTTTGAAAGCTCAGATACATTTACCGATGTGCTTTTTACAGCATATTGTTTCACTGTTCTGCCTGCAAGATCTGTGATTTTGATAGTAGAAACTTCTTCTGAGAAATATAGTGTTTCTTTTACAGGATTTGGATAAAACGAAATTGTATTCGTATTGATATCTGAAACACTTAAACTGTTACACTGAATAAGTCTTGAACGCCAATTATTTGGATCATTATTTGTATTGCACGCATCATCAAGATGTAAGAAAAACCGTATGATTTCATTGGTTGATGCCGTCCAGACTAACGGACTGTACCCGTGAGCGTAAACTACTGTTCCGTCTTCATTGCTTATGGTAATATAATCTGTGGCTACAGAGCTTGAAAAGGTATATCCAACAGCTGCTGTTACTTGAATTTCAGAGTATTCTCCTGTTTCAGCATAATTTCCTGTAATGTCTTCTTGAGAACCAGTACATTGTGGCACATAAGTAGCTGTAGGCCACTTTGGGAAGGCTGAGGTAACATTCGTACAACCTGCCGCAGGTGCATTACAAGCATCGATTACAGCTTGTTCGTTTACACACTCTGCTAAATTCCCTGTTATATTTCTTGGGTGTGTACTTGCATCATTAGCAAGGTATGCACAGAAGTTTGGCAGATTACAAACGGCTAAAGCTGGATTGTTCAAAATGGTTAGACCATAACCATTAGCTGGGTTAAAAGTAGTATTCTGCAAGGCGGAAATATCGGAAAGAACTGTGTTTTCCCTAATCTCAATGTCTTCTCCGACACTTGTTAGCGTACTGAAGGCATTCAGATTGATCAGAGCTGTATTATAAGCAATATAGAAATATCCTCCAATACTATCCAAAGCACCGAATCCGTCAATGTTGGTTAAAACTGCATTATCAGCAATATAGAAATATTCTCCAACACTATTCAAAGCAACGAATCCGTCAATGTTGGTTAAAACTGCATTATCAGCAATATCGAAAAATCCTCCAACACTATTCAAAGCACCGAATCCGTCAAAGTTGGTTAAAACTGCATTATCCCTAATAACGAAATATCCCCCAACACTATTCAAAGCACCGAATCCGTTAAGGTTAGTTAAAGCTGTATTTACAAGCTGAAAATTTCCCCCAACGCTTGTTAAATTACTTAAACCGCTTACATCCGTAAGTGAAATAGCATTTTGAGCAGCTAACATCCCTGTTATAGTAGTAATATTACTCAAGCCATTGAGGTTTTGTACTTGATTTCCAATCACAAGATAACCGTTTATTTGTGTGCAGTTCGGGTAGTCAATAATAAACTGGTTTACTTCTGCTTGGGTGGCTAAAGTAACATCTCCCGGAGGGCAGACTAATGGTACTGAAGATAGCGCAAGAGAATGGAAGTCTCCTGCACTGATATTTTGCCAATTGGTAGCCGTTCCTACCTGTACCGGGCTATTTTGTTGTGTGGTATTTCCTGTTCCTAACTGTCCAGAACCACCATAACCCCAAGCCCAAAGCGTACCATCTGACTTGATAGCAAGAGAATGAATGCTTCCTGCACTGAGATGTTGCCAATTGGTAGCCGTTCCTATTTGTATAGGACTTAATTGATTTGCGATATTTCCTGTTCCTAATTGTCCAAAATTACCATATCCCCAAGCCCAAAGTGTACCATCTGACTTGATAGCAAGAGAATAACTTTTTCCTGCACTTACGTGTTGCCAATTGGTAGCCGATCCTATTTGTACCGGACTTAATTGTTTTGTGGTATTTCCTGTTCCTAATTGTCCAGACCCACCAAAACCCCAAGCCCAAAGCGTACCATCTGACCTGATAGCAAGAGAATGATTGTATCCTGCACTGAGGTGTTGCCAATTGGTAGCCGTTCCTACCTGTACCGGGCTATTTTGTTGTGTGGTATTTCCTGTTCCTAACTGTCCAGAACCACCATAACCCCAAGCCCAAAGCGTACCATCTGACTTAATAGCAAGAGAATGATCGAAGAATCCTGCACTGATATTTTGCCAATTGGTAGCCGTTCCTATTTGTACCGGACTTAATTGATCTGTGGTATTTCCTGTTCCTAATTGTCCATCTGCACCAGCACCCCAAGCCCAAAGTGTACCATCTGATTTAATAGCAAAAGAACAACTCCCTCCTGCACTTACGTGTTGCCAGTTAGTAGCCGTTCCTATTTGTACCGGACTATGTTGATCTGCGGTATTTCCTGTTCCTAATTGTCCATCACTATTTCTGCCCCAAGCCCAAAGTGTACCATCTGATTTAATAGCAAGAGAATGATATCTTCCTGCACTGAGGTGTTGCCAATTGGCAGCCGTTCCTGTTTGTACCGGACTATTCTGCTGTGTTGTATTTCCTGTTCCTAATTGTCCAGAATTATTGCTACCAAAGGCATTTATAATCTGCCCATTACTGTGTGTAGCCACTAACGAAAGGAGAACACAAAGGAGCATTGCCCGTGTAAAAGACAACATTCCAAATTTTGTTTTTTTGTAAAATAATCTTGTCATAATTGTTTTTTTAGAATATGCCTACTCTGACAAAGCATTTTCGGCTTCCTGCGTTTTATGTTACAAATATGAAACTGTCTGTGAAACAGAATCGCGATTACTAGGATAGAGATAATTTAATGCTTACTTTAATGATAAGCGACAAATACTGTATTTAATTAGGAAAATCTATAACTGATCCTTATATCGTCATAGTCTTGATCTTTTGAATTTATTTGATCTTCAAATTCAAAGACTCCGCTAGAGTTATTATCTGCATTGTTCATAACCAGACGGCCTGGTAACTGAAACCAAGTTGGGATTTTATATCTATTCTCAATAAGAGTTTCTCTTTTATCCCAAGCATAGATAGTTAGTGGCCTGTCTTTAGTCCGAACCCTTTTAAAAACTTTTTTATCAGGAGTTTTATATATCTGATGCAATAATTTATCCTCAGAATCAAAAATAAAAATGGCAAATTCTCGATCTGTTTTAGATGAAAATTCTAAATGAGCCTCTGCGAACTTTGGAATTATTAATTTAGGCATCGGATTTCTTCTATTGTCTAGAATTGGTGTTTTGTCAGGACCGTATATCATAATATTTAAATATGTAAAATACCTACTCTAGGTTCGCATTTTCGGCTTCCTGCGTTTTTTATGGTACAAAAATGTGTTTTAGTTTTTAGTTTTTAAAATTTCTGGGATAGAATGCCGATTTTAGGGATAGAAAGTCTTTTTAGCTGAAAAAGAGCGTAAATGTCATAAAGTCGAATGTAATAAAGCCTGAGGTTGAGGAATATCATTACAAACAAACGGAGTGGAAGGAATCAATCTAACAAGATTGGGTCTCTACGTTCACAATAGATTGTTCTTGTATTTCAGGCAATTAACACTTTTGGATTTAGTTTACAAAGTAAAAACACCTCACGGATTTCATGTTCTATGAGGTGTTTTTAATGAAGTAAGCTGTAGTTATTTAGTTTTTCTGCTCTAATAGAAATTTTATTTTAGAGAAACATTAAAATAGAAATCCCAACTTGGATTGGTAGCAGTACTTAAAAAGCCTCTTCCTTCTGAATATGGATTGGAATAGTTTGCCATTGGTGTTATTAACTTTGAAACTTCAATAAAGAATGTATAAGTTTCATTTGGTTGCAATTGTACAGAAAATCCAGAAATTGGTACAGATACTTTTTCTTTTAACTCATTTGTAGAAAAAGTGATATTTTGAGTATGCAGTAATGAAGCCTCATTTCGATCTTCTCCTTTATAAATTTTTAATATACCTGTTACATCTTTAACTGCTGTTTTTACTTGAAATTCAACTGCCTCTAATTGAGATTTTACTGAATTACAAGTTTTAAAACTTTGCCCAAATGCTTTAATCGTTGGTGTTTGAGCTTCGTTGAAGTTTTTGTTTCCGCACTTTACAAAAGCATTAGAAGTAGTTTTTATAATTTTTACTTTCCAAGTACCACTGCCGTTATCTCTGTTTTCTGAAATTGCTGTAGATACACAGAGATGATTACCTGTTTGTGCGTAGTCTTTTTGATATCCTCGGGTATCTAAAAAACCTCCGCTAAATTTATTCCAACCATTCTTTAATTGAATTTCAAGATTATCAGAAACAGGAGTTCCATTGGCTTTTCCTATGGATGATATTTTCCAAGTACCACTGCCGTTATCTCTGTTTTCTGAAATTGCTGTAGATACACAAAGATGATTACCTGTTCTTGCAAAATCTTTTTGGTATCCTCTAGTATCTAAATATCCTCCGTTTTCATTATTCCATTGGTTAAGCAAGTGAATATTGTCTCCTGTTAAAACAGGGCTGCCAATTGCTTTTCCCGAAGCAGATATTACTTTCCAGGTTCCACTACCATTATCTCTGTCCTCTGAAATTGCTGTAGATACACAAAGGTGATTGCCTGTTTTTTCAAAGTCTTTTTGATATCCTCGTGTATCCAAGAAACCTCCACTGTATTTGTTCCACCCATTTTGAAGATGAATTACATCTCCATAATTTAATGTTTGTGCTTTCACATTGTATAATATCAATGAAAGCAACACTAAAGCTGAAAATTTGATTTTTGACATATTATAAAGTTTTTGGAATTAATAATGAAACAAATGTATTTTTAGGATGATTACTGCCCAAATTTCAGGGATAGAAAGACGGTTTTAGGGATAGAATTTTTTATGCTATTCAAGATAACCAAAATAGCTTGAGTGTTTTATGGATAATAAAGGCTTTAAATTATCTTGAAAAGATGTACTCTCATAGGGTTAGTATCTCTTTGTAAACTATACCAACATTGATAGTTATAAAAAAACTCCCAAGTCCTACGACTTGGGAGTTTTTTGTTGTATAAGTTCGTTAATAATCATTTAACTCAAATAAACACCATAATCTTTCTTATCAAAGCTTACATTCACGTGTTCTTGTAGAGAAGTAGATAAAGAAAGTCCTTTGAAATCTACTTTTATAGGATATTTTTTGTGGTTTCTGTCAATTAAGACCGCTGTTTTTAGTTTTTTGACGGGCACTTCTAAAAAATGTTTTACGCCATAAACCAGCGTAGTGCCTGAGTGCAATACGTCATCTACCAAAACAATTGCCTTATGGGTGTAGTCTTCTTTTGTGAGCGAAGTTTCAACAGTATCCATAGGTTGTTTTTTATTGATTTTCACTTCGCATAACCATACTTTTATCGGGGCGATTTCCTCAAATATTTTGGCTATTTTTTGAGCGAGCATATAGCCGTTACCGTTAATTCCGGCAATTACGATTTCTTTTTCATCAGATAGTGTTTCGTAGATTTGATAGGCGATTCGTCTGATTTTATGATCGATTTGTATAGGATTGAGTATCAGGTTTTGGTTCATAAGTTGTGGTGGTTTTGTTTTCCAAAGATAGGATTTTAGTTTTTATATTTCGTCCTGAATGGGTTCATCGTCAAGAAACTCATCAATATCTCTACGGTCTTTTTTAGTAGGACGTCCTTGTCCTTTGGTTCGGTAATGTTCTTTAGAGAGTTTTAATAATTCTAGATGAGCAAAAGCCTCCGCAGGTGTTTCGTCTTTTCTGTAGATATCTACTAGTTTGGCACCCACGCGATTCGGAGGTGTTTCCAGCACTGTAAGTTCATAGTTGATTTGGTCTTTTCTGAGTGTAATTTTATCTAATGGGAATACTTCTTTTGAAGGCTTTGCCACATGTCCGTTGACCGTAATATGATTCTTCTTACAAGCCTCTGTAGCTATATTCCTAGTTTTATAATATCTAACACACCATAAAAATTTATCTACCCGCATAATTTTGTAAAAACAACGTTAATCTACGTACAAAAATAAACCAAAATTGTATCTTGCAGCCTTATAAAAAAATATTATTTTAGATAAATGAAAAATAGAGCATTATACCTAGTCACTTCATTATTGGCGGTTTCATTATTTTCTTGCAAAAGTGATAGCGGAGCTTCTATACCACCACCAAGAGATTATGCAGAACAATATGCAACTGAGATTATCATAATTGAGGAATATTTAGCTACGCACTTCCTTGACGGAATTGGCTATAATGCAAACATCTCTAAAATTCCTGACGGAGGTTCACAATTGCCCCTTTCAGAACACCCTGATTTGATGTATAAAATAGTGAATAAACACGATATTGAATACAAGCTATATTATCTGAAATTGGATGAAGGTATAAACGAAAGACCTTCGCATGTAGATTCGATTTATGTCTCTTATAAAGGTTGGTTGGTTGACGCAACCCTGTTTGACAGTAGTCCAAATTCAAATTGGCTTACTTTAGACGGAGTGATTGAAGGCTGGACACAGGTTTTTCCTGAATTCAAAACAGGTGAATATGATTCAAGTTCAGACACGTTTAATAATTCAGGTACTGGATTCGTTTTTATTCCATCTGGATTGGGATACTATAATGCTACACGTCCAAAAATTCCAGCCTATTCACCTTTGGTATTTTCGTTTAACTTGAATACGCTACGATATAGAGACCACGATAGAGATGGTATTCAGTCGCGTTTTGAAGTTGAAAACCTAGGCGAGGATCCTAGAGAGTATGATTCAGATGGTGATGGTATTCCTAATTATAAAGATATCGATGATGATGGTGACGGCTTTACTACCAAAGGAGAAATCACAGATGAAAACGGAGATATTTATCCTTTTGATGAAATCCCGACTTGCCCAGGAGGCACACTCAAAAAACACTTAGACCCAAGCTGTCACTAAAATATAAATGCTGTTCTGTATAGAGCAGTATTTTTTTTTGAACGGATAATCAGTTGTCTATCAAAGTCTAAAGATTTTATTTATGTGTTAATTATATCTTCTGCACAACCATATCTATATGAAGTGTTAAAGTTTACTTATCTTTGGCAGATTAATTTTAATTAAAGAACAATTATGAAAATATTGGTTACAGGAGGATTGGGTTTTATAGGCTCTCACACAGTTGTTGAACTTCAAAATCAGGGTTACGAAGTTGTTATCGTAGATAACCTTTTAAACTCTTCTATTGAAGTCTTAGACAGGATAACCAATATCACTGGCAAAAAACCCGCTTTTGAACTTTTGGATGTCAGAGAAAAACAAAGCGTTAAGACACTTTTTGATACACACAAAGATATTGTTGGAGTGATCCATTTTGCAGCATCAAAAGCAGTGGGTGAGAGTGTTGAAAATCCGTTATTATACTACGAAAACAACATCAGTGCACTAGTTTATATCTTACAAGAAGTACAGAAAAAAAAGCAAGCTTTCTTCATTTTTAGTTCTTCGTGTACGGTTTACGGACAAGCTGAAACCATGCCTATAACCGAAGATTCTCCCATACAAGTTGCTATGTCACCTTACGGAAATACAAAGCAAATAGGAGAAGAAATTATTACTGATGTAGCTAAGGTTTCTAATATTAACGCAATCTTACTTCGTTATTTCAATCCAGTTGGGGCACACGAATCTACTGAAATCGGTGAATTGCCTATTGGTGTTCCCCAAAACTTAGTGCCTTTTATTACACAAACAGCAGCGGGTATTCGCAAAGAACTTTCGGTGTTTGGAAATGATTATCCAACTTCAGACGGAACCTGCATCAGAGACTATATACACGTTGTAGATTTGGCTAAAGCACACGTCAAAGCATTGCAAAGACTTATCGAGAAAAAGAATATATCTAAAGTCGAGACCTTCAACGTCGGAACTGGAAAAGGAAGCTCAGTACTCGAGGTGATTCAGGCTTTTGAGAAAGTTTCAGGTGAGAAATTAGCCTACAAAATTGTAGGTCGAAGAGAAGGAGACATTACCTCTGCGTATGCCGATACAACCAAAGCCAACCAAATGCTAGACTGGAAAACAGAATTGAGCTTAGAAGATGCTTTGCTTTCCGCTTGGAAGTGGGAACAAAAAATAAGAAAACAATAGTCGTAAAATCTACTTGAGATTATAAATTCCTCTTTATGAATAGGCAATGCCAATTCTGAAGAGGAATTGTTTTGTAGAAGCTAATTTCCCTTTAATCTCGTCCAGAGTTTGGCGAGTAATTCGCCTGCTCTTCCTCTAAATTTATTGGTTACTTCAATAGCTTGAACAGAATTATTGTCTTCTATAAGTTTATAGCTAAAAGAAAATTCAGGATTTTGCCTGTCTGCAGTGAGCAAACCAAAGCGAATATCATTTAAGAATAATTGCCCGTCTTTTTGTGTCATCAGCCACCAACCTTCAGAAATCCATTGGAGCTGTCGCACTACTTTTTCGTTTTGTATTGCGGTGAGTAAGTCTGCATTTTTCGGATAGAAATTAAAGGAAATAGCTTGGGTGTCAAAGAAGGAATAATCTGCTAAATAATATCCCGTGTCTGTTTCGATAATCGCATTCCAAAGAATAATATTCATCGGAGATGGTTTTGTTATTTTTCGGTTGTAACTGATGTTTTCTTCCAACAGCCTTGCTTCAAATTTTGATTTGACTATTTGTTGTACAAAAACGGTGAAAAGCAAATAACAAGAACTTATGATAAGTCCGAGATTCGCCAGTTTTTGTCTCTTCGGATTTGTTCGTTTATAACGCATTAACAGTAATATACAAACCAAGAAAGGCAGCGTATATAATGGGTCAATTACAAAAATAGAATGCATCGAAAACCTGATGTCGAAAGGATAGAGCAATTGTGTACCCCAAGTTGTAAAAGCATCGAGCAAGGCATGCGTGAACAATCCTAGGAACCAAAAAATAGTAGCTTGCTTGAAACTGATGTTGTTCTTTTTTTCGATTTTGCAGAGCAACCAACCGAGAATGGGAGAGAGCAATACAAAAAACAAAATGGAATGGCTGAAACCTCTATGGATTTCAATAGCCGTGATTGGGTCTAGCCACTTGCCCACAAACACATCCAAATCTGGAATTGTACCAGCAATCGCTCCGTATAGCAAAGCTCTGTTCCCCAGTTTTTTACCTAAGGTTTTTTCTCCTATGGCAGCTCCGAGTACGATTTGTGTGAGTGAATCCATTTTATTTGAGTGCTTTTACCGAGTTTTTCAAGAGCCAGCCTTCTGTCCCGTTGAGCAGTTCGACTTTGTAGTAATCGTCAAGCGTTTCGAGTAGTAGTACCTTGGTTCCTTCGTGAAGCAACATCACCGTTTTTGAGCCCGATTTCGGTTCACCTGTAAGCGCAACAGATTCGGCAAAAACAATAGCAGGATTATGTTTTTCGTTTTGATTTCTTTCAAAAACAGCTATCATCACCGTGATTGCCGAACCTACTATACATAAGATTGCCAATCCGAAGAAAAGTCTTTTTAGCATAATTCTCGAAATGAAATAATAGCCTATAAAAGCCAGTAATACTAAAAATGAAAAGCCAATGGCTATTTTTGCCCATACATTATAGTGATAGACTGAAGTGAAGTCTTGTATCCACTCTGATAAACCTACTTTTGGGGTTTCTACTATCTCATCGATAGTCATATTTTGAGCGAATTTCAGATTGGTTTTAACGTCTTTGTTGTTGGGTTCTATAAGTAATGCTTTCTCGTAGTTATAAATGGCTGGCGCAATTTTGTTGAGTTTATAATACGCATTACCTAGGTTGTAGTACAATTCTACCGAGTGCTGATCTGCACTCAATATTTCCTCATAAGCTCGAACGGCTTGCTCATAGTTTTCTTGGATGTATAACTCGTTGGCTTTATCAAACGAAGCTTGTCCGAAAACAAAAAACGGAAGTAAGAAAGCGATGAGTTGATAAACTCTTTTTGAAATTTTCATGTCTAAATAAAGTATTAAGGTATTATAAATCCTCTACATTAAAGAATTGCTACCACTACTATTTAATTTGTTTTTCTAACTGAGTGATGGTCTTCACTGCCTTGTCATAATCCTGATTGACAGATGTAGCCAAACTAGGAGCATACCTCACCAACTCAGCACTTTCTAAAAGTGCTATAAAATCTTGTATGCTTGTTGTATCTGCTTTTCTGTCTGCAAGTAGTTCTGAGATTTTGTCTTTGCTCATCTCAGAAGTTTCGATTTTGAGTTTTGCTTTTAAGAAATTATGCAAAGCTCGCTCTAGCGCTTCATAGAATTTCTGATTGTCATTTTGGTTTTTCTTGGCTTGGGATAAATATTTCTTTGCCAATCTATTGGTTGCTTTGAGTTTATTGCCCACTATATCGCCATCAATTTGCTCTTTTTTGCGTTTGAAAAGGATAAGCAGCGGTATGAAAAATAGCGGTAAGAATAACCAGAAAAAGAAAGATTTAGAGAACAAGAAATCTTCAGTCTTGATTGATTCTAGATTTGTTTTGAGGTCTATAAACTTAAATTGAGTCTGCGGGTTTTGTTGGTTTTGCATACTGGTATCATTCGCTACAGAAGCTTGACCTGAGCTAATCGGACCATCGATCATATCTATCAGTATTTCTTTTGAAGTTATGGTTTTGTATGATTTTGAGTCCAAATCAAAATACGAAAAATTCATCGGTTTGATGATGTATTTCCCTTGAAATTGCGGGATAATGGTGTATTTGTCTGATTTAGAGCCACTCATGCCTGAAATAGAGACATTGATTTGTTTCTTGGAGATAGGGTCATACATTTCTAATGCACTGGGTACGATCGGTTTTGGCAGACCAAACAATTCTAAATTTCCTTTACCCGAAATTACCACATCCATCTCGATGGTTTCTCCTTGGCGAACAGCTGTTTTATTGGTTGATACTTTAAAGTCAAAACTACCCACAGCACCTGAGAAATCTTCGGGTTTTCCGTTTTCTGGCAAGTCTTTTACGGTTATACTAGTAGTTCCGGTAGAAACTTTAGCGTTGGTACTTGAATAGACCCTTCTGCCAAAAAAATCCCTGCGGTTAGTAGGCACTTCAAGTGCCAGATTCATCGATAGTGGTGCTAAACTCAACCTTCCTGACTTCTGAGGGTACAGCACTACTTTCTTGACAATTACACTTGAATAAGTCTCTCCTTTATAGGTTTCAGAAACCGCTTCATAGTCTTTATTGTCAATGTTGTGTGACCAAAAATCGTTGTATTCGGGGTTGTCAGTTGCCGTAAAATTTCGGATTCCCAAACCTTCTTTGAAATACAATTTATACAAAACTGTAATAGGCTCGTTTAGATACGGATTAAGGTTCGAAATTTGGGCAACAAGGTGTACGCTTTCATCGGGTTCGATAAGTTGTTCTGTGGTATCGTTTGGTCTTTGCACAGCATCAGTTACGGTGAGCTCTATGGGTTCTGTTTTATAGATTTGCCCATTGATGGAAATGCTAGCGCTACCAATAGTCAGTACGCCTTTTTTGGTTGGCTGTAAGTTATAGCCAAAAGATCTGTTGTAGGAGCGTTTTCCGTTAATAATCGAGGTGCTCACTTGTTGATAAGGACCGCCAATGACTCTGAAATTCTCAAATGCAGGCAACTGAAAGTTGTCTCCATCAGCATTCATAGCGAATTCCACTCTGACATTTTCGTTGAGTCCGATTTTTGTACGGCTGAGTTTGGCTGAAAACTCAACTTGAGCAAGAGTGAACTGTGTGATCAGTAAAAATATTATGTATGCTATTCTTTTCATTTCTATTTTGTCGTTGAACTGTTTATTTGCGAAATCGGTGATTTGATTGAATAAATAAACGATGATACCAGCTCTTTACCAATTCTTGTCGGTCTGGCGTGGTTGCATTTTTTTTTGTTCTAATTCCTTCTGGTTTTGCACCCTTTTTTGAATCCCTTTTTCTTGATTTTCTACGGCATCAAGTAGGTTTTCGATATGTTGTTTTGGGATACCACTTTCTTTTCCTTCAGGCTTCTGGTCTTTATTATCTTGTTGATTCTGTCCCTGGTTGTCTTTGTTATCTTGGTTGTTTTGGTTATCTTGGTCTTGGTTATCACCTCCTTTTTGATTTTCCTTGTTTTGATCTTGCTCTTGATTTTCGTTTTTGTCTTGGTTCTCGTCTTGGTTTTGGTCAGGCGGTGGCGGATTTTTCTCTAGCATTTCTTTGGCTAAAGCATAGTTATAGCGAGTATCCTCATCATACGGATTATTTCTCAGTGCGTTTTTATAAGCTTCTACAGCAGCCTGATAATTTTTTTCTTGCATCAGTACGTTGCCCAAGTTGTGATAAGCTTTGTGTTTTTCGGTTTTGTTGGTCGATTGCTCTACTGCCTGCAAATAGGCTGCCTTAGATTCTCCGTAAGATTTTTGTTTATAGATAGCATTCCCCAGATTATATAGTACCGAGGATTTGTTATCCGTTTTAGATTTCTCTACCCGATAGTTGGCTTCTGCATCAGCATATTTCTGTTCTTTAAAGGCTCTGTTTCCTTTTTTTAAATCAACTTCCTTCTTCTGCGAATATATATTCGAAGAAGAAAGAACTATAAAAAGTAATAAAAGACTTCTGCTCCACATGGTTTTATTTCCTTTCATTAAATAGATTAAGTTTCTTTACCCAGACTGTTTTTCTTTCGAAGAAGAAGATATCAGCCAGCAACAAAAATAGTGCAACTGCTATAAACCACTGAAATTTAGAATCATATTCAGCTACCTCTTGACTTTCGAATTGAGTTTTCTCGATAGTATCTATCAAGGCTTTGAAGTGATCGGTTACTTGTTTAGAGTTGTTTCCCAAGACATAACTTCCGTTAGATTCTTTGGCAATGTCTTTTAGCGTCTGATCATCTAGTTTGGTAATTACCACATCATTATTATTGTCTCTAAGATAGGTTTCTGTAGTTTTATTCACTTTGATAGGAATAGGACTTCCTTTTTCAGTACCAACACCGATAGTGAGAATTTTCATATCGTTTTCTTTAGCTTTGAGCATCGCCTCTGAGATACCGCTTTCGTGGTCTTCTCCGTCAGAAATTAGGATTAATAATTTGTTGGTATCACTATCGTCAAAATAAGTACTTGACAAGAAAATAGCCTCACTAATAGCTGTTCCTAGAGAAGACAACATATCGGTATTGAGTTGTTGCAAAAACATTTTGGCAGCGCCATAATCTGTAGTAATTGGCAAAAGCGGCAGAGCAGTGCCGGCATAAGCCACGATTCCGACTCTGTCTGCACCAAGGTTATTGATGATTTGAGAGACCAATTGTTTTGATTTCTCTAATCGGTTGGGTACGACATCTTCTGCCAACATACTTTTTGAGACATCAATTGCAAATACAATATCTATTCCTTCGCGCTTCACGGTCTCGATTCTCGTTCCTATCCTCGGATTTGCCAAAGCTAATACCAAAGCTATAATAGCCAATATAATAGTGATGAATTTGAGTAAAGGCTTGAAGGTAGATTTCTCAGTGCTCAATCTATTAAGCAATACTTGCTCGCCAAATTCTTTCTGTTTTTTTCGTTTCCAGAATTTATAGAGCAAGAAAATCACTACCAAAATAGGTATGATCAAAAGTAATGTCAAATATTTTTTTTTCTTCTAATTCCATAAATTATATAAAACTTCTGAAAAGTGTTCTTCTCAATATAAATTCTAATAAGAGTAAAATACCAGCCAGCAGCACAAGACTTCTGTATTTTTCGTCATAGTTGTAGTATTTCAATTCTTCTACATCTGTCTTTTCGAGTTTGTTGATTTCGTCATATATCTCATTTAGCTTTGAATTACTTGTAGCTCTATAATACCTACCGCCCGTAATTGTTGCGATATCACGCATGAGTTTTTCGTCAATTTTCACTTCTGCCATTCGGTACAGAAATCCTCCGTTCGGAGCATAGGCATAAGGTGTTTCTGCCATGCCATTGGTTCCAATCCCGATGGTGTACACTTTGATTCCGTATTCTTTGGCGATTTCAGCGGCAGTTCTCGGTTCTAAAAAACCAGCATTGTTTTCGCCATCTGTCATCAGAATAATCACTTTGCTTTTAGCTTTGCTATCTTTCAGACGGTTTACTGAGGTAGCAAGTCCCATTCCGATAGCTGTTCCGTCTTGCAACACATTGTCATATCGGATGTCTCTGATGGCATTCAAGATGATTCCTTTGTCTGAGGTAACAGGTGTTTTGGTATAACTCTCAGCGGCATAAATCACTAGTCCGATTCTATCGTTAATTCTCTCTTTGACAAATTCTGAAGCCACTCTTTTGGTCGCTTCTATTCGGTTGGGTTTAAGGTCTCGTGCTAACATACTTCCCGAAACATCGACAGCTACCACGATGTCAACTCCTTGAGTTTTTTTGGTTTTACTCGATACGTCAATGGTCTGAGGACGTGCAAGTGCTGTAATAAGAGCTGCTATCGCCAATAATCGCAAGACAAACAACAAAGACCTAAACGGAGCTAAAACTGAGGCTTTAGGACTGAAACCTTCAAGTGAACTCATCTTTAGTGTTGGCTGTTGTTTTTTTCGGGTGATGATTTGCCAAATGATTAGCAAAGGCAGTAGCGCGAAGAGCCAGAAAAAATCAGGATGTAAAAATGTAATATTCTCCATAGTCTTAATGCACTTGTCCGAGTTCTACTGAATTGATAATTCTATCGATAAGCTCTTTCTTATTAGGGTCTGTTTCATCGATGATAGTCAGGATTTGTTGTAAACCTCCTTGTTGTTTGAACACCAGAATTTCATAATACACCTTCTTACTCATTTTGGTGGTTTGATCTATATAATCCATAGTGCCAAAGGCTTTCATTCCTTCGATCCCTGTTGGGGTTTTATAGTTTTCTTTTTGCATCAGGATATTTTTGGCTCCTAATACTTCCCAACTTATATAGATATTGCTCAATACTCTTTCTAAATCAATTGTCGTAGTATTGCTTTGGTCTTGTCCTTGTTGAGATTCTGCCTCAAAAGTCATCGTAGATACCGCAAAGTAATAATCTCCAAAAGGAGTGCCTTCTTCAAAAACAGAACTGTTTTTAAGGGTTGATTTGAGTTCTTCTGGTATTCTATCTGTGGCGCTTGTGCGTTTTAGAACGATAGGGGTTTCTATTCTTACGGCTGGATTTCCATACTCAGAAGTAATCCATTCTGAATGCATAAACTCAGCAGTTGGACTGCCAAAAAACTTGTCTTTGATAGTAGTAACACCGTTGGTAGCGATCCAATATGCCATTCCGATTACTAGTGCTATTCCTAAGAAGAACGATAGGTTTGAGATTAATTTTTTGCGTTTCTGCTTCTTTTGGAGTTCTAAACGTAGTTGCTCATTTTTCTCTGCTTCTTCCTCTTCTGGAGTTTTTACAGGAATGGCTTTGTGCATGGTGCGAAGAGAATCTTCAATGATATTTCTGTCTGTTGTGATTTCAAACTCGAGTGGTTTTGATTTGGCAAACTTTACCAAATCAGCTTGTTTAAGCACTTTTTGTAGTGAAGTAATCATATCCTCAGAGAATACCAATTTGCGTTTGAGAGCCGTATGTCTCAAGTTTTGGATTAATTCGTCAGTAGTATTCTCCATTGCGGGGAATTTTACTGCTTCTTGCAAATAAGTACGTGTAATATCGGTTAATTCGGAATAATATTCTTTTACTTCACCTCTTTCGACGAGCTGCTTGTCTTCGAGTTTCTTAAGCCCGATTGTTGCTTTCTCGATAGGAGTATAGATGATTTGTTCTTCTTTGTACTGTGTTTTTTTGTTTTTTAGCCAAAAATAAAGTCCGATGACTCCGCCAATAACTGCAATAATCAATAAGTATATCCAAATAGAAAAAGATTCTTTTTCAGCTGAGCCTAAGACTTCTTTGATGTCGTGCATTGGTTGCTTTAGTGTATCTACCTGAATTGCATTTACCTGAATATACAG
Source organism: Flavobacteriaceae bacterium (assembly GCA_034676605.1). Lineage (GTDB taxonomy): Bacteria > Bacteroidota > Bacteroidia > Flavobacteriales > Flavobacteriaceae > Flavobacterium. The sequence continues at coordinate 31,464 of JAUCBW010000001.1, forward strand.
CGAATCGGTCAAAAAAGCTTTGTTATCAATTAGCACTTTCAACTGAGGAATCACATACCTACCCGAATCAAATTGTGTAAGACCATATTTTTTGATGAGTTCTAGTTTGGCTTTATCTTTCTTGTCAATTATAGTGTCAACCGGAAAAGACTCCAATACTTCTAAAGTACCAAATAACTTTTCTTCCGGAAAAAACACAGTGTTTGAAGAGTCAATTTTAGTTTTTATCGTCAAATGAAATTGTGAACCAATACGGATATCTGTAGAGTCAACTAAGGTTTCTACTTTTTGGGCATAAGAAACTTGGCTTCCTATCAGTATTATAAAAAATATGTAAAGTAGTTTTTTCATTATTGATTTCAGAATTGTCTATTCTCTTTCTTCTTTTAGTGCAACGTTTTTTGGACTCTCTATCTAGCTTTAAAATACCCCAATAATTTAGTTACATAGCTTTCGTCTGTCCTGGTGCTCACCGTTCCTGAGCCACATTTTCTGAAGGTCTCTTCAAAGTATTTGGCTTTTTCGTGGTGAAATTTCTCATATTCTAGGCGTGTGTTTTTTGAGTTTGTATTGATGAGTCTCACTTGTCCAGTTTCTGCATCGAGCATATTGACAAGACCTAAACTCGGTAAGCTTTCCTCTCTATGGTCGTACACTCTAATACCTGTCACATCGTGTTTTTTGCCAGCGATTTTGAGTGTATGCTCATATTGGTCAGCTACAAAATCAGAGATGACAAAAACAATGGCTTTCTTTTTCTGTACGCTAGACAAGAACTTTAAGGCTTCTGAAACAATTGTTTTCTGATTCTTTGGCTCAAATTCTATTAGTTCTCGGATGATACGAAGCACGTGTGATTTCCCTTTTTTCGGAGGAACATATAGTTCTATCTGATCTGAGAAAAGTATCAGTCCAATTTTATCGTTGTTCTGTGTTGCTGAAAAAGCCAAGGTAGCAGCAATTTCGATAGCTGTATCTCTTTTAAATTGTGATTTTGTACCAAAGTCATTCGAGCTACTCACATCCACCAAAAGCATCATGGTGAGTTCGCGTTCTTCCTCAAAGACCTTGATATAAGGTTCGTTATAGCGAGCAGTTACGTTCCAATCAATAGCTCTGACATCATCGCCAAACTGGTATTGGCGCACTTCGCTAAAGGTCATACCTTTTCCTTTGAAGGTTGTGTTATACTCTCCGGAGAAAATATGATCACTGAGCCTTCTGGTTTTGACTTCGATTTTCCGAACTTTTTTGAGTAACTCTTTCGTGTCCATTTTAAATGTAAACTATTGATTGCAGAAGTAGATTAATCTGAATTTAAACATACGGATTGGTCCTAATACTTACTATACTACAAAATCCAATCAATGTTAAGGTACTTCTATTTCGTTTACAATTTTGTTTATAATATCAACCGAGGTAAGGTTTTCGGCTTCTGCCTCATAGGTGATTCCGATCCTGTGACGCAACACATCGTGTACGACTGCTCTGACGTCTTCTGGAATTACGTATCCTCTTCGTTTGATAAAAGCATAGCATTTTGAGGCCAAAGCCAAATTGATACTTCCTCTAGGAGAAGCTCCGTAACTGATAAGTGATTTCAGCTCTTTGAGTTTATATTTTTCTGGAAACCTAGTGGCAAAAATAATATCAAGTATATATTTTTCGATTTTCTCATCCATATAAACTTCTCTGACAGCTTGTTGTGCTCTAAGAATTTGCTCTGTCGTAATCACAGGATTTACAGTATCGTAATTCCCTTTTAGGTTTTGACGCATCACCATTCGCTCTTCATCCATCTTTGGATAATCGATAACTGTCTTCAGCATAAAACGGTCCATCTGCGCTTCTGGCAACGGATAGGTTCCTTCTTGCTCAACGGGGTTTTGTGTAGCTAATACTAAAAAAGGTCGGTCTAATTTAAAAGTTTTATCGCCTATAGTCACTTGTTTCTCTTGCATCGCTTCGAGCAGTGCTGATTGTACTTTGGCAGGTGCACGATTGATCTCGTCAGCGAGTATAAAGTTGGCGAAGATAGGCCCTTTTTTAATAGTGAATTCGTTTTGCTTGATGTTGTAAATCATTGTACCTATTACATCAGCTGGAAGTAAATCAGGAGTGAATTGCACCCTGCTGAAAGATCCTTGGACAGCCTGAGAAAGCGTATTGATAGCTAATGTTTTTGCCAATCCAGGAACTCCTTCGAGTAGGATATGTCCTTGTCCCAAAAGTCCTATCAACAAGCGGTCAATCATATGTTTCTGACCAACGATAACCTTATTCATCTCCATGGCTAACAAATCGATAAAAGCACTCTCGCGTTCTATCTTTTCGTTAATAGCACGTATATCCATAGTCGAAGTATTCTCTTCCATTTTTTTTGAGTTAGATATTTTTAAATATAATACTTTAATTTTTTATAACTATGTGCAAATTCGAGATTTTATGAGACTATCGGTGTTAAGGCATAGTTAAAAGTTTCGACTACTCGTCTGTTTTAAGCGTAATTTATAAATTATTTTTCATAATTTTAAGGACTTAAAAAATCAATTGATGAAAACAAAACTTTCGCCTGTAATTGCGGGTACTATGAACTGGGGAGTGTGGGATAAAAACCTTACTTCCTCACAGATGTCAATTCTGATTCAGATTTTTATCGAGAATGCTATTACTTCATTTGACTTAGCGGATATCTATGGCGGATATACTACTGAGACTGCTTTCGGAAAAGCTTTTGAGCGAAGTAAAGTGGATAGATCAAAGATACAACTTGTATCAAAATGCGGTATTCAATATGTGTGTGAGGCTAGAGATAATAAAATCAAGCACTATCAGTACGACAAAGATTATATTATTTGGTCAGTAGAAAAGTCGCTCAAAGATTTGAGGACAGATTATCTAGACGTATTGATGTTGCACAGACCAAGTCCGCTTATGGTGGTTGATGAGGTGGTAGAGGCTGTAGAAAAACTTAAAAAGGACGGTAAAATCATCGATTTTGGAGTTTCAAATTTCACCAATTCTCAAACAGAATTGCTTAGAACGAAAACTGAAGTCGGGTGCAACCAAATCCAGTTTTCAGCCACGCAACACGAAGCTATGTTAGACGGAAGTCTTGATTATATGCAAATACACAGTATTCGGCCAATGGCTTGGAATCCGTTAGGTGCTGTTTTTAGAGAAAACACCTCTCAGACGCGAAGATTAAAAGAGCTTTTGGCTAATTTAGTAAGTAAATATAGCGTGGGATCAGATACAATTCTATTGGCTTGGATTTTGAAGCACCCAGCCAATATAATTCCGATTGCGGGAACTATCAACTCGGCACGTATTCAGAACCTTCATAAAGCAACAGAATTGAATATGGATATAGAGGATTGGTTTGCTATTTGGACTGAAAGTCAGGGTCATAGGGTACCATAATAGGCTTGTGCCAAAATAAAGTTTTAAGAAAATCAATTATCTTATTTTCAGAAAAGTTAGCTTTGCTGAAATAAATACAGCTAGATGCAAGAACTAGATCAGTTTTTAAAGGAAAAAGAATATACTAAAGCGAAGTTTAAATTATCAAAGACCCAACATTTGATGATAAAAGCAAAAATAAATGGTGTTGAAGGTAATTTTATACTAGATACAGGTGCATCAAACAGTTGTGTGGATTTTCATTTTGAAAACTATTTTAAACTCACTTCAAAAGCCTGTAAAACAAAGGTCGCTGGGGCAGGAGCAACAGGTATGGACTCTAAGTTATCAGAGAATAATACTATGAAAATAGGACGTTGGACTGCTTATCAGATGCAAGTGATTTTGTTTGACCTAACACATGTGAATGAGGCGCTTGCTTTTGTGAAAATAAACCCCATACACGGTATTATTGGTGCTGATGTGCTGTTAGAGGGCAAGGCAATCATTGATTATGAATACAAGAATTTGTTCTTAAAAAAGCAAGATATATCCAAAAGAAACCTACTTTTATTCTAAGTAGATTGAGAGTTTAGAAATATAGATTTGTATATAAAAAAACCACCTGTTTAGAGGTGGTTTTTTAGTTTATGCTAACATCGTAACTGGGTTCTCGATGTATTGTTTGAGTGTTTGAAGGAATTCTGCTCCAGTTGCACCGTCCACTGTTCTGTGGTCGCAGGCAAGTGAGAGCTTCATTGTATTGCCCACCACAATCTGACCGTTTTTGACAACTGGTTTTTCTATGATTGCACCTACAGATAATATGGCGGAATTGGGTTGGTTGATAATCGAAGTGAATGATTCGATACCAAACATTCCTAAGTTAGAAATAGTGAAGGTACTGCCTTCCATTTCGCTAGGTTGAATTTTCTTAACTCTTGCTCTTGAAGCTAAATCTTTAACTGATGCTCCGATTTGAGAAAGCGTCAGCCCATCTGCAAATTTCACAACTGGCACTACAAGTCCGTCCTCAACAGCAACAGCTACACCAATGTGTATGTGATGATTGATGATGGTCGCTTCTTCCTTCCACTGTGAATTTACTTTCGGATGTTTTTTCAGTGCCATAGCAACTGCCTTAACCACCATATCGTTAAATGATACTTTAGTGTTAGGGACATTGTTTATGATTTTTCTAGAAGCCATAGCATTGTCCATATCTACCTCTATATTCAGGTAGTAATGTGGTGCTGTGAATTTTGATTCAGACAATCGTTTGGCAATAACCTTTCTCATCTGAGAATTTTTCATTTGCTCAGAAGTTTCTTGTCCTTGTCCTTGTGCCACAAATGGCTGAGCAGATTTTTGAGACTCAGTAGTTGCTGGAGTTGTAGTTTGGGTTGTTGGGGTGAAACGCTCTACATCTGCTCTTATGATACGTCCGTTTTCTCCTGTTCCCTTTATTTGTGAAAGGTCAAAACCTTTATCTTCTGCAATTTTTTTGGCTAGAGGAGAAGCGAAAATTCTCTCACCACTATTTTGGGATTCTGATGAAGCAATCTCAGTAGTGCTTTCTTCTTTTACCTCAGCTGGTTTAGTTTCGGTTTTTGGTTTTTCTTTACCGTAGTTTTTTACGACTTCAGTAACATCTGTCCCACTTTTACCGATAATAGCCAAAATATTATCTACGGGTGCTGACTCCCCTTCTTTTACTCCAATATAGAGTAGTGTACCTTCATTAAAAGACTCAAATTCCATAGTAGCTTTATCGGTTTCGATTTCAGCTAATATGTCTCCTTCCTTTACGTGGTCACCTATTTTTTTGTTCCAAGAAGCAACCGTACCTGTGGTCATGGTATCGCTAAGAAGTGGCATCGTAATAACTTTTACACCTTCTGGTATTACAAAATCTTTAGATTCGCTTTTGGGCTCTTCTTGTTTTTCTGTATATGCTTCTTTTACCTCTTCTTTGACAGGTTGTTTGCTGTCTTTAGTGAGCAAAGCTGCTACGTCTTCACCTTCTTCACCGATGATGGCAAGAATACTGTCAACTGAAGCAGTTTCTCCTTCTTGTACTCCGATGTGGAGTAATGTTCCTGCATAAAACGATTCGAATTCCATAGTAGCTTTATCGGTTTCGATTTCAGCTAATATATCTCCCTCTGTAATTTTGTCTCCTACTTTTCTATTCCAAGTGGCGACTGTCCCTTCGGTCATCGTATCGCTTAAGCGGGGCATAGTGATTATTTGTGCCATACTTATTTGAGTTTATGTGGTAAAAACGGATAATCTTTTTGATCGTAAACAACATCATACATTACATCCAAATCTGGATATGGAGACTCTTCAGCATACTGCTCACATTCATTAACCATATCTTTTACTCTGTTGTCGATAATTTCAATTTCCTCATTCGTTGCATATCCTTTTTCTTTGATAATATCTAATACTTGAGTAATTGGGTCAATTTTCTTGTATTCTTCGACTTCATCTTTAGTTCTGTAGTGTTGTGCGTCAGACATAGAGTGTCCTCTGTATCGGTATGTTTTCATTTCTAGGAATGTTGGTCCTTCGCCACGTCTAGCTCTTTCCATAGCTTCGTGCAAGGCTAAGGCAACTTTCTCAGGATTCATTCCGTCTACTGGTCCTGAAGGCATTTCATAGCCTCTGCCTAGCTTCCAGATCTCAGTATGGTTGGCAGTTCTCTCAACAGAAGTTCCCATGGCATAACCGTTGTTTTCACAAATGAATACTACGGGCAACTTCCATAACATAGCCATATTAAAAGCCTCATGAAGCGAACCTTGTCTTGCAGCACCGTCACCAAAATAGGTGAGGGTTACTCCGCCTGTTTCAAAATATTTGTCAGCAAAAGCAATTCCTGCTCCAACAGGTATTTGTCCTCCTACGATTCCGTGTCCTCCGTAGAATCCTTTTTCTTTAGAGAAAATATGCATAGACCCACCAAGTCCTTGTGAGGTTCCGGTAGCTTTTCCGAGAAGCTCAGCCATAACTTTCTTTGGATCTACTCCCATACCTATGGGTTGCACGTGATTTCTGTAAGCTGTTATCATTTTGTCTTTTGACAAGTCCATAACATGCAAAGCTCCAGCTAAGACAGCTTCTTGACCGTTGTATAAGTGTAGGAATCCCCTTACTTTTTGTTGAATGTACAAAGCAGCTAGTTTGTCTTCGAATTTTCTCCAAAACAACATATCTTCGTACCAATTAAGGTAAACTTCTTTGGTGATCTCTTTCATAATCGATTCTGTTCTATTTAAGTTTAGAATTGGTATTTTGAATACCACCTGCAAAAATAAGCTTTCTTATAGAGAACTAAAAATTTTGCCTCTAATTTTTACTTTCTACAAAACATCCAAACTTCGCTCTAGCGCCATGCCTCTAGAACCTTTGATTAGAATCGTTTTATTTGTGATTTTGTTTTCAGACAAATAGGTTTTTAAAGTGTCGAAATTTTCAAAAAACTGTAGTTTTTCATTCTTTTTTTGGGAGGAACAAAAGTCTTTTCCAACAAAGAAAACTCTAGAATTATATTCTTTTTCGATAAACTCAACCATGTTTTTGTGTTCTTCGATACTTTCTTTGCCTAGCTCAAACATATCGCCTAAAATCATGAGTTTATCTACTGCGTCGAGCTTTGTGAAATTCTCGATAGCTGCTTTCATACTACTCGGATTGGCGTTATAAGCATCCAATATGATTTTATTAGAGTTTTTTTCTAGTAGTTGTGATCTGTTATTAGTCGGGATATAACTCTCAATTGCTTTTTTGATTTGATTATTACTAACTTCAAAGTAGTTTCCTATGGTTATTGCTGCAGCGATATTTGTGGCGTTATAGGCACCAATAAGATGTGATTGTACTTCGATATTATTAAAGTCTAGCTTTACGAATGGATTAGTTTGACAATTTTGGATGTAAATATTGGCACTTTTATCCAGAAAAGAAAACGAAAATTGAGTGAGATCTTCTGACTTTTCTACTTGAATAGCATCATCACGATTGATAAATATGAGACCTTCTTTTTTGGCAGTGAAGTAGGAGTAGAGCTCGCTTTTTCCTTTGATAACACCTTCAAATCCGCCAAAACCCTCTAGATGTGCTTTTCCGAAATTGGTGATATATCCATAATCAGGTTCGGCTATAGTACACAAAAACTCTATTTCTTTTTGATGATTGGCACCCATTTCAACAATTCCGATCTGAGTGTCCTTGTCAAATGAAAGCAATGTAAGCGGCACTCCAATATGGTTGTTGAGATTTCCGAGGGTAGCTTTGGTGTTGAATTTCTGAGCCAAGACTACTTGGATAAGCTCTTTTGTGGTTGTTTTTCCGTTGCTTCCTGTCAAGGCAATAATGGGTAGGTTGAGTTGTTTTCTGTGGTAGTTAGCTAGTTCTTGTAAGGTCTTAAGCGAATCTTCAACAAGAATAGTTCTTTGGTCGATATAATAATCGGCGTTATCAATAACCACACACAAGGCTCCTTGGTCAAGAGCTTGTTTAGCAAAAGTATTGGCATCAAAGTTATCACCTCTGATGGCTACAAAAAAATCGTTTTGCTGTACTTTTCTAGAATCTATAACTATTCCGTTTGACTTGACAAAAACTTGGTATAGGTCAGTTATTTTCATACGAAGCGAGATTGGTTAAAAAGACAAAAGCCCTAAATGGGCTTTTGTATATATACTTTTCTAAGAAGGAATTATCCTCTTACTTTTTTTCTGTCTGATTTAGGACCTGCTTTAGATACGGCACATCTGAATCCAATATCATCAGTAGCCATATATTGTGGGTAGTATCTACGTTGTGCTGGGTCTAACCAATAAGCTCTATCTCTCCAAGAGCCTCCTTTATAAACTCTAGCTTCGTCATTGATAAGTGTAGTTCTTTTATTAGAACCATCCCATTTTCTGCTCATTTCTCCGAGTGTATCTACACTTACTTCGTGTTTAGGAGAGTTGTACATTTTCTTAGCATTGTCTAAATCATCAGTTTCAGAACCAGCAGTATAAAAATCTTTTCTTGATTGAGTGTCACCATCTCTGTAATTACGAAGGTCACTTTTATCAAAGTTGTATCTCAAATAAGTTTCGTTTTCATCGATTGGAACTTTAGAAATCTGACCTGGAAGTGCTACAGCGATTACTTTACCGTTTGGTAATGTGTCATACTTGATTGTTTCAGGAGTTACGAAAATAACTTTTCCGTCCTCTCCAATTTCATTTTTCACGTAAACGTTACCTCTGTAGTAGTTGAAATCGTTCATTTCGTCATCAACTTGTGGTCTATATACGTCAAGTACCCATTCATTTACGTTACCACCCATATCATATAATCCGAAAGCATTCGGTGGGTAGCTTCCTACGGGTGCAGTAATATCAGCGTTGTCGCTAGACCATCCTGCAGGTCCTCCGTAATCTCCTTTTCCTTGTTTGAAGTTAGCTAATCTATCTCCTTTTTGTCTTCTGCTATCTGAGCTAGTGTAAGCACCGCTCCAAGGATATTTCTTTTTACCTCTGTATAAGTTGTATTCTCTAGTTTCATTCATCGCAAGTGCAGCGTATTCCCATTCAGATTCTGTTGGAAGTCTGAATTCAGCAGGAATAACTCCAGATGACATAGAAGCATATACATTAGTTTCTTCTTCTTCACCTCTTCCTTTTTTTCCTTTCTTTAAGACAATGTTTTCATCTCCTCCGAAAGCAGTGCTTGGCGAAACGATATACGCATCTCTACTAAAATAAGTTCCGTCGGCAAGGTCTTTTGATTTAGCGTCTTTTGCTAAGAATTTGTTTTTCTCTAGCTCGTTCATAGTAGCGAAATCTGTTCTCCACTTACAGAACTCGGTTGCTTGAATCCAATTTACACCTACTACTGGATAATTTCCGTAAGCTGGGTGCCAGAGGTATTCTGTAACCATTGATTCGTTATATCCCAAACGATTTCTCCACACTAAAGTGTCAGGTAGGGCTCCGTTATAGATATTTTGGTAGTTTTCTTCTGATGGTGGGAATACTTTTTTAATGTAATAAAGGTATTCTGCATACATCATGTTGGTTACCTCGGTTTCGTCCATAAAGAACGATTGAACGTGTTGTTGGGTCGGAGTGTTATTCCAATCGTGAATTGGGTCATCGCCAACTTTACCCATCGTAAAAGTACCTCCATCAATGGCTACCATTCCGATTGGAGTTTCTTGCTTCTTGAATTTGGAATTATAGTTGAATCTACCATCTTTACCATCGATCTTCCAGCCAGTAGCTTTAGACACTCCTGATTTGTTACCTTTGCTACAGCTAGTTAGCCCCACAGCAAGACCCGCAAGGACAAGTAAATTCAAAATTAAGATTTTGTTAGTTTTCATAAATCAGATACTACTAAATTTTGGTTGCAAGATAAAAGAATATAAAATTAAATTGCAACTGTTATCTAAAAAAAATTATTGCTCGTGTTTGTATTCCCTTGAAAGAACGCAAATTTAAAAGAATTATTATATAAAAATAGTTTTTGAATAATTATTTTTGCTTTCCTGTAATATTTAACATCGATTTCCGTTATTTGTAAGCGATGAAAAATACGATTAGCCTTTTAGCACTTATGTTTTATGTGGTTTCTTTTGCCCAGAAAGAAATCCCTGTTTCTTTGGAGTGGAAAGATACTCCATTTTTGTTCTCTGATGATATAAAAGTAAATATCCCTCATTTTCAGACGGAATATTTTAGCTACGTCACAGAGTCAAGACAGATATTTTTTAATTATCAGTTGGTTACTAGTTCTGAGAATGATTTTACAATCAACAATGTTGTGTATGAAAATATTTCAAAACAAGAAATAGGCAATTTATCTATCCGGAATTTGCCTAATACAATCAACAAAAGTATCTCTGTAAACAATAGTAGAGACAAAAAATACTTGTCGATTTCGTTTTCACCCATCATCAAAGACGGCGAAAACACTTTCAGAAAAGTAAAGTCATTTGTTTTAACGCCAATTCAAAATCCAACTTCTTATAGCCTAACAGGCATTAATGCTGTACCTACAGTTTCAAACTCGGTTTTCTCTAGCGGCGAATGGTTTAAGTTTTACATAGAAAAATCAGGGGTTTATAAATTGTCCAAGAGTTTTATTCAAAGCTTAGGCATGGATTTAACTAATGTGAATCCGAAGAAAATAAAAATTTTCGGTAACGGAGGAAGAATGGTTCCGCTGATGAATAGCGTAGAATATCCGTTTGATGTTCAGGAAAATGCCATTCAAATTATTGGAGAAAATGACGGGAGTTTTGACGCTCAGGATTATATTTTGTTTTATGCAGAGGGCGTGGATACCTATAACAAAGAGAGTGACACACATCTGAATTTGTACAGTGATCGTTCGTATTATTATATAACAACCAAAGGTTTTGAAGATGGAAAGCGGATGAATACTATTGTTGAGCCTGCTCAATCGCCTGTATTGTCCGTAACTGAATTTGACGATTATCAGTTTTATGAGAAAGATTTAGAAAACTTTGCTCGCCTTGGCAGAAAATGGTTTGGAGAGCAGTTTAATATCAAAAACGAACAGACCTTTAGTTTTAGTTTCCCTAATTTAGTGACATCAGTACCTATAAAATTCAGAACTGTGACTGCCATAAACTCTGCACACCTTGCAGCTAGTTTTAAGTTTAAGATAAATAACACGGAGATTGGGACATCAAGCTTTGGTTCGTCTTCGCCCAACGACGATGTTTTTGGTAGAGAAAGGAGTTTTGAAATTTCGCCTAATGCTACTTCTGACAATCTTGATATTACAGTTGTTTTTAATAACAATGGTGTTCCGACACTCAACGGTTATCTTGATTACATCGCAATTACTGCCAGAAGACAACTCAAAGCTACAGGCAAACAATTTCACTTTTTTCATAATGATGCGCTGACCAATACCGGAGTGATTGAATACCAATTGAGCAATGCTTCTGGAATTAAAGAGCTTTGGGATGTTACGGATATATATAATGTGTCTAAAAAAGATAATTCTTCAAGCCCAACTATTAGCCTAAAAGCATTTATGGGAGAGAAGCGAAGATATATTGCAGTTGATCAGGCGGATTATTACACTCCTAAAAGAGAAACACAAAACATGCGGGTCGTGAATCAGAACCTGAAAGGAACGATTCTCAAAGACCAAAACGGTAACTTCAAGGATATAGATTATCTGATTATTACACCTGCCTTTCTGAGTGTTCAGGCAGAGAAATTAGCCAATTTCCATAGAAATAATTCAGGGCTTGTGGTTAGAGTAGTGACGCTAGAGAGCATTTATCAAGAATTTACTTCAGGAAAGCAAGACATTGGCGCTATCCGGAATTTTGTCAGATATGTGTATTACAATGCTTCTGCTGTAGATAAAAAAGTCAAATATGTGAATTTGTTCGGAGACGCATCCTTTGATTTTAAGGATAGAATTAGAGGCAATACCAATATAGTTCCGATTTTTCAGTACTATCAAGGCAACGGAAACTCAAACTTCAATCTAGGACAGTTTTGTTCGGATGATTATTTTGGGATGATGGATGATAACGAAGGTGATATGGGGATGTATGACAAAGCAGATGTAGCAGTCGGGCGTATGTTAGTGAGCTCTACAGCACAAGCCGAGGAGATGATAAATAAGGTGTTTGAATATTATGAAGACAAGTCCTACGGAAGATGGAGAAATAACTTAACTCTTATCGCCGATGATATTGATAAAGGTACTGATTCTAATATGCAGTTTAAGATGGATGAATTAGCTGAGGCGATTCAGACCAACAGACCCTTCTTTAATATCAATAAGATTTATACTGACGCGTATGTTCAGGAAACCGCTTCAGGAGGAGCGAGGTATCCACAAGCCAGAAAAGACATAGTGCAGTCTTTTGAAAACGGTTCGTTGGTCTTTAATTATCTCGGGCATGGTGGGGAAGAAGGCTTGGCACATGAGCGTATTTTTGAAAAATCAGACGGTCAGAATTTAGGAAATCGCTACAAATATCCATTATTCGTAACAGTGACCTGTGAGTTTACCAAGTTTGATAATCCGCTGCGACCAACTGCTGGAGAATATGTGTATTGGAATCCAAAAGGCGGTGCTGTCAATATGATTACTACCACGAGACTTATCGGAATTTCAACAGCTGAAAACTTCAACCTGCGTTTAGGACAAGTGATGTTTTCGTATGGAGCTTATGAAGGAAATGTGTATCCAACTGTTGGAGAAACACTGCGAAAAGCAAAAAATGACTACGGTAATATGCACACGACGCGTATGGTGGCGTGTATCGGAGATCCTGCGCTTTCGCTCGCCATACCAAAACCCAAAGTTGTACTCACGCACGTAAATGATATTCCGGTGAATGACTTTCAAGGAAGCTTAGAGGCGCTGTCAAAGGTCAAGCTAAAAGGAATTGTAGCAGATCAAAACGGAAGTAAAATCTCTAGTTATATAGGGGCATTATCGGCACAAGTTTTTGATAAGAAAATCAAACGAACAACCTTGGGTAATGATGGTTATTCATCAGGAGGCGAATTAGTTACTATGGATTTTTATGTACTTGGAGAAACAGTCTTTAGAGGGGAGGCTTCAGTTGTTGGAGGGGATTTTGAGTTTAATTTCGTTGTGCCTAAAGATGTCAGAATGCCCATTGACTACGGGAAAATCAGTTTTTACACCAAGCGATCTTCTCCATTAGAAGACCAAGCGGGTTTTTCAGCGGATATAAAAATAGGAGGCTTAAACGAAAATGCCCCTGCAGATACTACGCCGCCAGAAGTGAAATTGTATATGAATGACACCACTTTTATTTCAGGTGGAATCACCAATCATTCGCCTATATTCTTAGCTTATCTAGAAGATGAAAACGGAATGAATACCGCTGGAGGAATCGGGCATGATATGGTAGCAATTTTAGATGATGACCACAACAATCCGTATGTGATGAATGATTATTATCAAACAGAATTAGATGATTATACCAAAGGCAAGGTTTCATTTCCGTTTAGGAATCTTGAGCCAGGATTACACACCATTACATTCAAGGCTTGGGATGTCTACAATAACTTATCCACAGCCACTATTGATTTTCTAGTTGTAGGTGATGAGGAACTGCGTTTAGAGAATGTGTTGAATTATCCAAATCCGTTTGTGAGTTATACCGAGTTTTGGTTTTCGCATAATCGACCTTTTGAACCACTTGATGTACAGGTGCAGGTATTTACCATCACCGGAAAAGTAGTCTGGACTAGAAATCAAACTGTCTTGACTGAGGGGTTTCTTTCTAGAGAGATTTCTTGGGACGGAAGAGATGATTTTGGAGATAAAATAGGTAAAGGTGTCTATGTATATAAACTTACGGTGCGCTCTACGCTAACGGGTAAAAAGACAGAAAAATACGAGAAACTTGTCATACTTTAATATAGAGTGTTATATTTGCTAACTTTTTAGAGAGAAAAACCATTATGTATATGAAAAAAATTGCTTTATTGATTATTGGTCTATTTGTTTATAACGGAGTCTATGCTCAGGAAAACAGAGTGATTACCACAGCTGTTCCGTTTTTGATGATTCCTGCTGATGCACGTTCTGCTGGTATGGGAGATGTCGGGGTAGCAACCGCCGCTGACGGCTATTCACAACAGCACAACCCCGCTAAGTATGCCTTCGCACTAGATCAACAAGGTGTTTCTGTAAGTTATACGCCCTATTTAACAGAGATTGTAAATGATATAAACTTAGGACAATTAAATTATTTTTATAGACTTAACGAAAGATCGGCAGCCGCTGCATCTTTGCGTTATTTTGGACTTGGAGATATTGTGCTTACTGAGAGTTATGATGATCCAGGAAGAACGGTAAGCCCGAGTGAATTGGCTTTTGACCTTTCGTATTCACTGCGTCTGTCAGAGCGTTTCTCGATGGCAGTTGCTGGGCGCTATATCCGTTCTGCACTGAAAATCCCTGATGCTACCTCTGATGCCTCGGCAGCGAGTACTTTTGCTGTGGATGTTGCGGGCTACTACCAGTCAGAACAAATGGCCTTTAGTGATTTTGATGGACGCTGGAGAGCTGGATTCAACTTCCAGAATATGGGACCTAAAATGCAGTATGACGATGATGAGTTTAGTGCTAACTTTTTGCCTGCTAACTTTAAAATAGGTGGTTCTTTTGATTTTATATTGGATGAATACAATACCGTTTCGGTTTCGCTTGAAGCCAATAAACTAATGGTGCCTACGCCTCAGATTACAGAAGATATGACCCAAGAGGAAAGAGATCAAGCCTATGATGAGTATAATAGAACAAATTGGTTCTCGGGTATATTCAAGTCATTCGGTGATGCACCAGGCGGTTTTTCAGAAGAACTTAGAGAATTTACTCTGGGTGGAGGAGTAGAATATTCATACATGGATTCATTCGCTTTGCGCTTAGGATATTTTAACGAACATGAAACCAAAGGAGCTAGAAAGTATTTCACGTTAGGTGCTGGGTTTAAGTACAATGTTATCAGACTTGATTTTTCATACCTGATGTCAACCTCTAAAGTTCAGAATCCGCTAGAGAATACGTTGCGCTTTTCTCTAACATTCAACTTCGGAGAGAAGTTTGACGAATATTAGTAATTAGATTTAATTCTATTTAGCTTGAAGAAAATTCAAATTAACACCACGTTCACTGTTTTTGACTCTATGGATAGTCTGGATGATCAGACCAGAGAGTTAATGCAGAAAGCCGTAGAAGTGCGCAAACAAGCCTACGCTCCGTATTCTAAATTTAGAGTAGGTGCCGCTATTTTGTTAGAAAACGGCAAAGTAGTTATCGGTAATAATCAGGAAAGTGCTGCTTATCCGTCAGGATTGTGTGCTGAACGAGTGGCAGTGTTCCAAGCAGGAAGTTTGTACCCGAATACAAAAATCCTGAAAATCATCATTTCTGCAACTTCAGATATTTCTCCTACTAAACGTCCGACACCTCCTTGTGGGGCATGCAGACAAAGTATCTCTGAGTATGAACAAAAACAAGATATTCCTATAGAAATTTATTTTATGGGAGAGACAGGAGAGGTCTATAAGTCGGACTCTCTCGAAAACTTACTTCCGCTTAGTTTTCACAAAGACTTTTTATAACACTCGAGGTGAATGTTTACTCTGCTTATGGGTTGATTTTTAGTAAGATAAAGCCTTCTAATATTTTTATTAGTTTTGGTTTTATCTTTTAGAGATAAAAGACTATCTTTGCACCACAAAAATCGAAATAGATTTAAAGTAATATAAATAGCTGTTTAATAAATAGATACGTTATGTCTAAAACAATAGGTAAAGTAGCACAAATCATTGGTCCAGTTATCGATGTTGTGTTTGATGCTCAGGGTGCTGAGCTTCCAAAGATTTATGATTCATTAGAATTAACTAAGTCTGATGGTACTAAATTGGTTCTTGAGGTTCAATCACACGTCGGAGAAAACGTAGTACGTACGATTTCTATGGATTCAACCGATGGGTTGAGCAGAGGTGTTGAGGTTACAGCCACAGGTTCTCCAATCCAGATGCCAATCGGAGCTAATATTTACGGGCGTTTATTTAACGTAATCGGTGATGCTATTGACGGTCTTGAGGAACTTCCGAAAGCTGGAGCTAATGGCTTGCCAATTCACAGAGATGCACCAAAATTCGAAGATTTATCGACTTCAACAGAAGTTCTTTATACAGGAATTAAAGTAATTGACCTTATCGAGCCTTATGCAAAAGGAGGTAAAATTGGGTTGTTTGGTGGAGCAGGAGTAGGAAAAACAGTACTTATTCAAGAGCTTATCAACAATATCGCTAAAGGACACGGAGGACTTTCAGTATTTGCTGGAGTAGGAGAGCGTACACGTGAGGGTAACGACTTGCTTCGTGAGATGTTAGAATCAGGAATTATCAGATACGGAGACGATTTCATGCATTCTATGGAAGAAGGCGGTTGGGATTTGTCAAAAGTAGATAAAGAAGTGATGAAAGAGTCTAAAGCTACTTTCGTATTCGGACAGATGAATGAGCCACCAGGAGCACGTGCTCGTGTAGCACTTTCAGGACTTACTATCGCGGAATACTTCCGTGATGGAGCAGGAGAAGCACAAGGAAAAGACGTTCTTTTCTTCGTTGATAATATCTTCCGTTTTACTCAAGCAGGATCTGAGGTGTCGGCTCTTTTAGGACGTATGCCATCAGCAGTAGGTTACCAACCTACACTAGCTACAGAGATGGGAGCGATGCAAGAGCGTATTACTTCAACCAAGAGAGGTTCGATTACATCAGTTCAGGCGGTTTACGTTCCTGCGGATGACCTTACTGACCCGGCACCAGCAACCACTTTTGCCCACCTTGATGCAACAACCGTACTTTCGCGTAAGATTGCTGAGCTAGGGATTTATCCAGCTGTGGACCCGCTAGATTCAACTTCGAGAATTCTTTCTCCAGAAGTACTAGGAAAAGAACACTACGATTGTGCGCAAAGAGTTAAAAATATACTTCAAAAATATAAAGAACTTCAAGATATTATTGCCATTCTTGGTATGGAAGAACTTTCTGAAGAAGATAAACAATCTGTGTATAGAGCAAGACGCGTACAACGTTTCTTATCTCAGCCGTTCCACGTTGCAGAACAGTTTACGGGTATCCCAGGAGTTCTTGTAGATATCAAAGATACTATCAAAGGATTTAATATGATTATTGACGGAGAGCTTGATCATTTGCCAGAAGCAGCATTCAACCTTAAAGGAACCATCGAAGATGTAATTGAGGCTGGACAAAAAATGTTGACTGAGGCATAATCTAGTCATAAAGTCATAGTATTTCAGGTATTAGAATAGTTATTCACAATACGTAGTACTTCATATTTAATACTCATAAAAATGAAATTAGAGATTATATCACCAGAGGCGACATTATATTCAGGAGTAGTTATTTCTGTTACAGTTCCAGGACTAAATGGAGAATTCCAAATGCTCAATAACCACGCTGCTATTGTAGCTGTGTTGCAAAACGGGAAAGTAAAGATTGAGACAAACTCTTTCGATACGAGTACTTCTTATGAGGATAAATTCACCAAAGAAGGAAATAAATATGTAATGACTATAGGCTCTGGTACTCTTGAGATGAAAGACAACAAAGCTGTCATCTTAGTGGATTAAAGAAACTATCAAAATATAATAAAGTAAGCCGTCTCCTAACCCGAGGTGGCTTCTTTTTTTGGATAAAATCACACAAATTACTACAGCTTTATACTATTTAAGTAAGTGTGATTCTCCTTGCGCCTAATAAATTTGTAATTTTAGATTTTAAAACAAAACAATGATTAAAGCAATTCTTCTTTTGGTTATCATCCTCCCGATGTTAGCGCTTATATTGTTCTCAAAGTATAAAAGATATGCTTTTGTGAGAGATCTCATTGGTGGCGGAACACCGCAAAGCCGTAAAGAAATTCTGCAAATCAAGATGGAATACGAGAAGTTTTCGTCTGACCAACTTTTTCAATTACTGAATACTAAACAACTCAGTCCTAAAGAAAGCCTCATTATCAATCAAATTCTAAAAGAACGAAGCTAAAATCTATGCAAAACATCTTGACTGACGAATATTATATGAAAAAGGCTCTTTTAGAAGCGCAAATAGCTTTTGATAAGGGTGAAATTCCGGTGGGAGCTATAATTGTAGTAGGCAATAGAGTTATTTCAAAATCACATAATTTGACTGAGCTACTTACTGACGTTACCGCTCATGCTGAAATGCAATCGATTACGGCGGCCTCTAATTTTTTAGGCGGAAAATATCTCAAAGGTTGTACGATGTATGTCACGTTAGAGCCTTGTCAGATGTGTATGGGTGCTTTGTATTGGAGTCAGATTGATAGAGTTGTATTTGGCGCTAGCGACCCGCAAAGAGGATACAAAACTATGGGAGCAAAACCTCATCCGAAAACACAACTAACAGAAGGTGTATTGCAACAAGAATGCGCAGCCCTTCTGACTAGGTTTTTTAAACAAAAACGAAAGTAAATATCAAATTTTATAGTGGAGCGAAAGATTATTCATATTGACATGGATGCTTTTTTTGCGTCAATCGAACAGCGAGATCATTCTCAGCTTAGAGGTAAACCTTTGGCTGTTGGCTATGCAGGCGCTAGAGGCGTTGTAGCTGCGGCGAGTTATGAAGCACGTGTGTTTGGTGTTCGTTCTGCTATGCCTTCTGTAATGGCACTCCAAAAGTGTCCTGAGCTATTGTTTGCGCCACCAAGATTTCAGGCTTATAAAGAAGTGTCACTACAAATCCGTTCTATATTTCTGGAATATACAGATTTAGTAGAGCCACTTTCGCTTGATGAAGCTTTTTTAGATGTTACTGAAAACCACAAGAACATGACTTTCGCGATGGATATCGCACAAGAAATTAAAGATAAAATTCAAACAACAACCAATCTCACAGCATCAGCAGGCGTTTCGTATAATAAGTTTTTAGCTAAAATCGCATCAGACTATAACAAACCCAACGGCATGTATGTCATCACGCCCAAAAGAGCGGCAGCTTTTGTAGAAGGACTTGCCATCGAACGCTTTTTTGGGATTGGCAAAAAAACGGCTGAACGCATGCACCACATGGGGATTTTCACTGGATATGACCTCAAACAGAAATCAGAGGATTTTCTTGTAGAACATTTTGGCAAAAGCGGAAAAGTGTATTATCTGAATGCCCGCGCTATTGATTTAAGAGAAGTAAACCCCAACAGAATCAGAAAATCATTAGGTACCGAAAATACTTTTTATGAGGATACTAATGTGCTAGAAGTCTTAGAAAAAGAATTAGATATTTTACTGGATGATCTTTTTCGGAGTATAAAAAAAACCAATTTCAAAGGAAAAACCTTAACCCTAAAAGTCAAATATAGTGACTTTCAAATAACTTCCAAAAGTAAAACATTTCCTGACTTTATCAATCACTTTGATTTCCTTAGGAGTGAATCTTTTGAGTTACTTACGCAAGTTTTACTCAACAAAAAAATAAGACTTTTAGGGCTTTCTATCAAGAATAATGAAGTAAATAAGGCGGATGATAATGAACTGAGAAGAGATTCTATTCAGTTGAAACTTCCGTTTAAAGATATGTAGCTATTTTGAATTTGTTAATTTTTGACGCTAATTTCGCTTTAATTTCTAAAAAAATATAAATATACGGCATCTGTCCTATATCCAAGGGTGTTTTGGTGAACTATATTTGTGTCATCCTTGTCAGGCATAACGATAAATATTAAATGTTAAGAGTAGTTTTTTTATTTTGAACCCGGTTTTCTCTTAGGAGTTTACCGGGTTTACTTTATAAAACAAATAAACTAAACTTTTTATTTTAGGGCTAAAAAACATATCTTTGAGAAACTTTAAACTTTTGTCAATATGGTATCACAAGTAACCCAAGGTGTCAAAGTTTCTGTTATTACTAGTTTTGAAGGTATCTACTTCAAGAATCAAAAAATACACTACGCCTTTACCTATAGAATTACAATTGTGAATCAAAGTAAAGATACGGTGCAATTGCTCACAAGGCATTGGGAAATATTTGACGCACTTAACCACAAAGAAGTTGTCGATGGTGCAGGGGTCGTAGGTCAAAAACCAGTAATGAAATCAGGGGAAACTTATTCCTATACTTCCGGATGTTTATTAGTAGCACCCTTAGGAACTATGAAAGGGTTTTTTACTATGATTAATTTTACTACTTCAAGAAAATTTGATGTAGAAATTCCTGCTTTTGGCCTGGGAGCTTCCTATATCCTTAATTAGTTTTAATGAATTTTATCGATATCATCTTAGGAACTATCTTAGTCTTTGGTCTTATCAGAGGAGTTTGGAATGGTTTTTTTGTCGAGTTGGCCTCATTTGTTTCACTACTTATCGGAATATTTATAGCTATTAAATTCTCAGGATTTGTAGCAGACTACATCAGAGAAAACCTATCGTCTGAATCTCAATATATAGAAATTATTGCTTTTGCTATTACTTTCATACTAGTGATTGTCAGTGTGATTTTATTAGCCAAAACATTTACAAAACTAGCTAGCTTCACTGGTCTTGGTTGGATAAACAGACTGCTCGGAGGAGTTTTCGGGCTTCTTAAAATGCTTTTTATATTGAGCATCGCCCTCCATTTCTTCCAGAAAATCAATAAAAACGATATGCTAGTGACTCACCAAAAAAAGGAAGATTCTATTTTGTATCAACCTATTGTCAGAGCTTCTGAATTGGTATTCCCGATACTGACGCTATGGTTTGACAAGGTAAAAGAAGAAACTACCAATAGTTTTTCAGAACCTTCTTGATGCACCTCTAGTTTTTCTTAGTTATAAAAGGAATGTTTTTATCCAATATCTCTACTAACAACTGAACTGTTTCCTCTTTAAAGTTTTCTACTATTTCAGGCGTAATGTGTTGAATCTTCTCTTTGTCTTCAATAAATACAAAAGGCAAGAATCCGCTCTTTAGGTTTTTAAACGAAATAATACCCGTCTCCATAGGCATGTCTCCAGCATGTTTACTGTACATAAATACATAACTTAATAGCTGAATGATTTTGTCTTTCTTCTCATTTGATAAGAAGTCTTGCCAATTATTCAAGGTCAAATTCCCCTTTTCTACTTTCCCGGTTTTGTAATCTACAATTCTGATATTTCCGTTTCGCTCCTCAATTCTATCTATAACTCCAGCAATTTTTACTGGAAACGGTAGGCGACTATCCATTAATTCTTGTTCAAATCGCTTTTCTAAATATAAAATTCTGACCGCATCGCCATCTGCAATAAGTTGTTTTTCTAATCTCAAGAAATTAGAAATACTTCGTTTAGCAGATTCAAAAGCCAAGAGGTTTTTTCCTTTTTGGATACTTCCTTCTTTAAAAACCTCTTTGAAGTTATCTAGCAGAATTTCTTCAAAGCTGCGTTCAAGATTATCGATAATGCTTAGACTGAGGTATTTGTTTTCATAAGGTTTATAAAGTTTTTCTAAGGTTGTATGAATAATATTCCCCAAGGTATTTGCTTCGATAGTCTCTTCAACCTCTTTGCTTTCGTTAATTTTTAGGATACGCTGAAAATAAAAGTCTATCGGATTTCTGATATAACTCGCTAGTGAAGAAGGCGAAAAACCCTTCTCACAAATAACCTTTAGCACTTCCATCACATCATCTGATTTCTCGATAATAATTTCGTTTTGTACTTCCGTAGGCAGTGTAGAATTATAAATTTCTTCTATGAGGTTATGATTGGGTAGATTTTCAATTTTTAGCTGTGTAATAAACCTGCTTTTTTCGCCTGAATCAAAACCTTCGTCTTCGGTGTTATAAATTAAATAGACTTTCTTGGCTCTTTGTAGAAGTCGATAAAAGTGGTAGGTATAAATAGCGTCTCGGTCGTTGTAGGTAGGCAGTCCGAACTCTCTTTTCACATCATACGGAATAAACGAATTCTGTGATTTGCCAAAAGGTATCTTGCCCTCATTCACAGAAGTGAAAATCACATGTTCAAAATCGAGCGTTCTAGACTCTAAGATTCCCATAATTTGCATTCCTGTGAGTGGTTCTCCCTCAAATGAAACTTCTGCACTATCGATGACCTGTTTATAAACGGCATATAGATTCTTCAGGCTACTTGCACTTTTAGCAATTGAGAAATAGTTTTTTAGCTTGTTTATGACTTTAAAGATCTCATAGACAAAAGCCAAAGTAATCCTGTCTGCTTCAGTATCGTTACTGAGTTTCGCTTTGATTAGTAATAGAATATCAGAAATTCTATCTAACGCAAGTAGTGCGTCTGTAGGCCATTGCTCAAAAATCAGGTTGAATAAATCTGTTTTTTCTTCTTTCTGTAATTCAAATAACTTCTTGTGGTTTATAAAAGTAAAGTTATTGATTTTTATTGTATTTGCCGTACCATTTGCTTTGACAAAAGGCTCTACAAACGGATTGGAAAGCACCTCAAGCACATCTTTGTAATAAAACGTGTAGGAGTTGCTTTTTTGACCATTGGCATAGGTGTGAAGTTTAAAAAGTCGGTTTATAAGAAACTGAATCGGGTTGTTTCGAGCAGAATATTCTAGGGTGATATTTGGCGTTCCAACGCTTTCTGGCAACGAGTAAAGCACTGGGATGAGCAAGCTTTTCTCAGATAAAATCAGAGCGGTTTTGCTCAGACTTTCCGGATTTTCAGCCAATTGTTTTTCGAGGATTTCCCCTACAACTTTTGCCTGCCCGATTGATTTTGCTGCACCAATAATGTGTATGTCTTTGTCTTTTGAAAATTCGTCAACGATCCATTCAAAAGGATTAGATTTATAATAACTCCAGTTTTGTTTTATTTTTCGAGTAAAATATCCGGCCTGATTGTAGTTGTCCTCTAAATAAGCTCGGTCCGTATCCCAATAGATAGCTGCTTTGTTTTCTCTGAGCAAGTGCTTGATGATTTTTTCTTCAGAGGGCATCAGGGCATTAAAACCTGCAAATACAAATGTTTCTGATTTTAAACCATCTGAAAAAGATTGTATATTCTCAGCCGCTTCTCTATAAATCAAACCTTGATAACCTGCTTTTTGGGTGATTAAATAGGTATAAAAAGCATGGTAATATTTTGGCAATAAAGTCCAGAATTTCAAGTGTTTTTCGATGATTTCTGTTCGCTTCTCAGACACTGACCAATGTTCTAAATCTTTGATGTCTTTGAGGTATTGTAAGATGTTATTTGGCTCTAAAAGATAGGCATCAATCTCACTGAAATCTTTGAGAAGCACTTTTGCCCACGGAGCAAATTGCTCAAAAGCTTGTTTTTCCTTTTTGTCGGATACTTCGGTATAGACATTATAAAACTCAAATAATTGCTCCATCGTATCTAAACTTCTAAGTCCAGAAATACGCTCTGCAAACTCTTGAATACTGCAAATATTAGGTGCAAAAATAGTGTGTTCGGAGTTTTGTTTTAGCTGTTCTATCAGAAATATCTTTGATCTTCTGTTAGGCAAAATTACTGTTACATCAAGCATAGAAGTGCCGAACTTCTCGATGAGTTTTTTTGAAATCTTGTCTAAAAATGTATCCATCAGTAGTAGTTAGGTTTTAAATCAGTGTTGCGAGTTTTTGAGTAAGGTTTTTTCTGCTAAAGCCTTGCAAGCCAATAGGCGATGTTTTTAGATTATTCTCTTTGTATAATCTGTAATATTTTTCGATGGTTTCTTTTATTTTGTTTATTTCTGCATAACTACAAAAAACACCTGTATTGGTTTGCTCAATAATGTTTCGAATATCTGATTCCTCATTGGCAATAGCCAGAATCGGACGATTAGAAGCCATATATTCATAGAGTTTTCCTGGCAAAATAGCTTTAGTTTCGTCCGAATCAGATTCGACCAAAAGCAATACTTGTGAGGTTCGTTGCTCAGCTACCGATGCGGTATGTGACATATAATTTGTTTTATTTACATAAGATGCCAAACCAAATTCTTTGATAGCTTCCATCACTTCATCAGAGACAATACCGATGAGTTTGAGTTGAAAATCTGCTCTGAAATCTTCGTTTTCTTTGGTGAGTTCTTTAAGTACTTTCCATAAAATCCTCGGATTTCGCTCTGACAAGAATGAGCCAATATGCGCAAGCGTAAACTTCTGGTCTAGCGGACGTTTTTCTGTTTTCTCGACATCATATCCGTTGGTAATGACCTCAATAGGTTGCTTTGTTTTCTTTAAAAATTCGAGCTTTGTTGATGGGCTTGTGACAATGATTTGATCTGCTGTATTCAGGACTTTTTCTCTCTAATCCGATATGTTTTTGTTTAGAACTTTCAGAGAGTTTGAGATCTTTATGATAGACAATACTCGTCCAAGGATCTCTAAAATCAGCAATCCACTTCAGGTCTAATTTTTCTTTGAGTCCTAGTCCTATCAGGTGCAAGCTATGCGGAGGTCCTGTGGTGATTATGGTTTGTATGTCGTTTTCTTTGATATAATTCTCCAGATATTTCACAGATGGTTTTACCCAAAGCACACGCGCATCAGGAATAAAGAAATTACCTCTTACATAAAGCATTGCCTTCTCAAGTAAGCTTTGTTTTCGTTTACTCGGAACTATCCCCGAACTGATGGATTTTGTTTTTTCCTTTGAGAAAATCGACGCTAATCCGTAGGGTTCTCTAATGGG
This sequence comes from Flavobacteriaceae bacterium, assembly GCA_034676605.1. Classification (GTDB taxonomy): domain Bacteria; phylum Bacteroidota; class Bacteroidia; order Flavobacteriales; family Flavobacteriaceae; genus Flavobacterium. Next base: position 56,112 of record JAUCBW010000001.1, read on the forward strand.
TTGTTTCAGAACCAAAGGTTGTTTGATGTCTAAATAGAGACTTTTGTCAATAATCGGATAAGTTGGGTTTTCGGGCACATATACTATGGGTTGAATCCCAAAGTCTGGTAAGTATTTTACGAATTTAAGCCAGCGTTGCACGCCTGGACCTCCAGAAGGAGTCCAGTAATAGGTAATGATAAGTGCTTTTTTTGTCAAAATTAGTGCTGTTTTTTATTGTGTAGTGTTGCAAAAGCAATACTTCAAATATAATGAAATTATGACAAGGTAGATAGACTCAGCTTGGCTTTTGTAGAAATTTTTTCATTGGCTCGCAAGTAGCAACGAACAAATATTTAGTATAGTTTTTCTGGAACCTACCGTAAAAAGGGTTAAATTTGACAAGCATAAAATAACTATAGAATTCATATAACAATGAAAAATAAAATCCTGAATATACAAGACCTAGGACTCAAAGACTACAAACAAGTTTGGGAATATCAGGAAGAACTTTTTGCAGCTATTGTAGCTATAAAAACCGCTAATAGAAATAACGAAAATCCACAACCTACGCCCAATTATTTTTTGTTTGTAGGGCATCCACACGTGTACACTCTCGGCAAGAGTGGTGACATAAGCAATTTGCTATTGAATGAAGACCAGCTCAAAGAAAAAGGAGCGACCTTCTATAAAATCAATAGAGGGGGTGATATTACTTATCACGGACCTGGACAGATTGTGGGTTACCCGATTTTAGATTTGGATAATTTTTTTACAGATATTCATAAATACCTCAGACTATTAGAGGAAACAATTATTCTCACATTAGCAGAATACGGGCTTAAAGCAGAAAGAAGCCCAGGAGAAACGGGTGTTTGGCTTGATGTAGGCACTCCATTTGCCAGAAAAATTTGTGCAATGGGTGTACGCGCCTCAAGATGGGTAACGATGCACGGATTTGCTCTGAATGCAAATGTAGATTTAGGTTATTTTGACAACATTATTCCGTGTGGAATTAAGGGAAAAGCAGTCACTTCGCTCAATGTTGAGCTTGGTGTGGATAAGGTTGATGAGGAGGAATTAAAAGCTAAAATCCTAAAATACTTTAAAATGCTTTTTGAAGTTCAAGAATAAAAAATCAACAATAGCAGTATCTAAGAATTAAACCTTTTTTAGACTAAAAGCTACTGATTTTCTGTCCAGACTAAATTCCTGATTATTATGAGTAGCATAGAAAAACCCCGACATCATCTGATAATGTCGGGGTTTGTTTTATACACTTTCGTGAATATTGCTCCGCTAATGCTACGAAAATTACCGTTGCATATTTTTAGCTTCAATACTCATAGTTGCGTGAGGAACGACTTTTAAACGCTCTTTGTTGATAAGCTTTCCGGTTACTTTACAAACGCCGTAGGTTTTGTTTTCAATCCTTACTAAGGCGTTTTTAAGGTCACGAATGAACTTCTCTTGTCTGATAGCTAACTGAGAGTTTGCTTCTTTGCTCATCGTCTCGCTTCCTTCTTCAAAAGCTTTAAATGTTGGTGAAGTGTCATCAGTTCCGTTATTCAAATCATTAATATATGCACTTTTTATTAGCTCTAAATCATTCTGAGCTTTTTCTATTTTTTGTAAAATTAATTCTTTGAATTCCGCTAAATCAGTATCAGAAAATCTTAATCTTTCATCTGTCATAATTCAACTGTTTTTGGTTATTAATACTATACTTTTGGTTTGGTCAAATTCTATTTCTATTCCGTTTTCAAGGTCTTGTACAATTTGTAAATCATTAGTAAGGGTTTCACTTTTGATATACGTTAAGTTAGCCATAATTGCCTCTGCGATTTCGTCTTCTGTTTTTATTTGTACTTTTATTTTGTCAGTTACCTCAAATCCAGTGTCTTTTCGGATGTTTTGAATTCTGTTGACTAATTCTCTCGCAATTCCTTCTTTTCTGAGCTCTTCAGAAATCGAAATATCAAGGGCTACAGTGATACTATTTGCCGAAGCCACTAGCCAGCCTGGAATGTCTTGCGAGCTAATCTCCGCTTCATCCGATGACAATATAATACTATTTTTGTTAATTTCTATTGTTATACAGCCTTTTTTCTCCAGCTCGTTGATTTGTTCCTGAGAAAACCCTTGAATCGTTTTAGAAATCAATCCCATTTCTTTGCCAAAACGTGGTCCTAACGCCTTAAAATTCGGTTTGATTTGCTTAACCAAAACTCCAGAAGCATCGTCTAGTAATTCAATTTCTTTTACGTTTACCTCTGCTTTTATCAAATCGGCAACCATCTGTATGTCCTGTTTTTGCCTTTCGTCCAAAACAGGAATCATCACTTTCTGTAACGGTTGACGCACCTTTATCATTTCTTTTTTACGCAACGAAAGTACAAGCGACGATATGGTTTGAGCATTTTGCATTCTTCTTTCTAACGCTTTATCTATGACGCTTTGAGCGTGTTTCGGAAAATCAGCCAAATGTACACTTTCAAAAGTTTCTTTTTGTGTAGCCGAGTTTAAATCTTTGTAAAGTTTTTCTGCATAAAAAGGTGCTACCGGAGCCATAAGTTTGGCTACTACCTCTAGACACGTGTAAAGTGTTTGATAAGCGGATATCTTATCTGTAGAATATTCCCCTTTCCAGAAACGTCTTCTGCATAATCTCACGTACCAATTACTCAAATTCTCCTGAACAAAGTCAGAAATAGCTCGAGTAGCTTTCGTAGGCTCATAGTCGTTATATGAATCATCTACGAATTTTATCAAGGTGTTGAGTTCTGATAAAATCCAACGGTCAATTTCAGGTCTTTCTGCCAGTGGTACTTCGTTTTCAGAATAATTGAACCCATCAATGTTAGCGTACAAAGCAAAGAACGAATAGGTATTATATAATGTTCCGAAAAATTTTCTGCGAACTTCTGCAATTCCGTCAAGGTCAAATTTGAGGTTATCCCAAGGGTTCGCATTCGAAATCATATACCAACGGGTAGCATCTGCTCCGTATTCTTTCAGGGTTTCAAAAGGATCAACTGCATTACCCAAACGTTTCGACATTTTTTGTCCGTTTTTGTCTAATACTAATCCGTTAGACACTACGTTTTTATAGGCTACACTATCAAAAACCAAGGTTGCTATAGCGTGAAGTGTGTAAAACCAACCACGAGTTTGATCTACTCCCTCTGCGATAAAATCGGCTTGCCCCCAAACCCCCAAAGGGGGCTTTTCGAGTAACTGAACAATTTTTTCTAAAACATTATCAATATCCTGAAAAACTTCATCATTAAAGAATCGAAGAACGGTATATCCTTTTTCTTTAAGGTAATCTTCTCTCAGTTTATCGTTCTCTTGTACTTCGGGGTCATTGTGATAACCTCCGTCTATCTCAACAACTAATCTCCTTGACAAACAAACGAAATCAACAATATAATTATCTATTATATGTTGTCTCCTGAATTTATATCCTTCAAGTTGCTTTCCTTTAAGGACTTCCCACATAATTTTTTCTGCTTCTGTAGGGTTGTCCTTATTCTTTTTTGCGTTTTTTTTCAGAAGTTCATAGTTTAACTTATCTGCTGTTTGATAACCGAAGTTATCCCCCTCTCCTTTGGAGGGGGCTGGGGGGAGGCTAAATGGATAATGCCATTGTGCATAAGGCATTGCTCCCGAATCGAACCAAACGTCAATTAAATCAGTTTCTCTATTCATTGGTTTTCCTGATGGAGATACCAATACAATTTTATCAACTACATTTTTGTGAAGGTCTATCAAGTCGTAGTTTTCTTCCGATAAATCTCCCAACGTAAAGTTTTTGAACGGATTTTCGCTCATCAAACCTTTTTCAACCGATTTATTGATTTCGTTTATCAATTCTTCTACCGAACCGATACAGATTTCTTCGGTTTTGTCTTCGGTTCTCCAGATCGGAAGCGGAATTCCCCAATATCTTGAACGAGATAAGTTCCAATCATTTGCATTTTTGAGCCAGTTCCCGAAACGACCTTCTCCGGTTGCTTTTGGCTTCCAGTTGATAGTTTCGTTGAGTTCAAACATACGATCTTTTACTTCCGTAACCTTGATAAACCAAGAATCTAGCGGATAATATAAAATTGGTTTGTCGGTTCTCCAACAATGTGGATAACTGTGAACGTATTTTTCGACCTTAAAGGCTTTGTTTTCTTCTTTGAGACGAATAGCAATCTCTACATCTACTGATTTTTCAGGTGCTTCGCCTTCGTTGTAATATTCATTTTTAACGTATTTTCCTGATAAATCTCTCAGTCCGTCAATGAATTTTCCTTGTAGGTTTACAAGCGGAACGGCATTCCCGTCTTTGTCTAAAACGAGCATCGGAGGTACTTCTGGAGTAGCTTCTTTAGCCACTTTAGCATCGTCTGCACCGAAAGTTGGAGCGGTATGTACGATTCCTGTTCCGTCTTCGGTAGTTACAAAATCACCCGAAATTATTCTAAAAGCATTTTCAGGAGTTTGGTACGGAAATGCAACAGGAATGAGTTGTTCGTATTTTATGCCTACTAAATCTTTACCTTTTGCTTCGGTTATGATTTGATAAGGGATATTCTTGTTTTCGGATTTATAATTTGTAAAATCTTCTTCAGATTCCGCTACAAAGTATTTTCCTCCAAATTGTTTTGCAACCAGATTTTTAGCTAATACCACATTAATCGGCTCAAAAGTATATTGATTAAAGGTTTTTACTAAAACATAATCAATATTTGGCCCTACGGTTAAAGCTGTGTTACTTGGTAAGGTCCAAGGCGTAGTCGTCCAAGCCAAGAAAAAAGCCTCCCCCAACCCCTCCAAAGGAGGGGAGCTTAATCCGAAAGCCTTTAAAATGGAATTCCCATTTCCCCCTTTGGGGGTTAGGGGGCTTTTAAATTGAGCCACAATCGTAGTGTCGGTAACATCTCGGTACGTTCCTGGTTGATTGAGTTCGTGAGATGATAAACCGGTTCCGGCTTTTGGAGAATACGGTTGAATGGTGTAACCTTTGTACAGCAAATCTTTGTCGTAAATCTGCTTTAGTAACCACCAAACCGATTCCATATATTTGGATTTGTAGGTGATGTAGGGGTTTTCCATATCCACCCAATATCCCATTTTTTCGGTCAAATCGTTCCACACATCGGTATAACGCATCACGGTTCTTTTACAAGCTTCGTTATATTCTTCTACAGAGATTTTCACTCCGATATCTTCTTTGGTGATTCCGAGTTCTTTTTCGGTTCCGAGTTCTACCGGAAGTCCGTGAGTATCCCAACCTGCTTTACGTTTTACCTGAAAGCCTTTTTGGGTTTTATAGCGACAAAAAATATCTTTGATTGCACGAGCCATCACGTGGTGAATTCCCGGAAGTCCGTTAGCAGACGGTGGCCCTTCAAAGAAAACATAAGGCGTTTTCCCTTCACGGGTTTCGATACTTTTCTGAAAAATGTCGTTTTCTTTCCAGTATTTTAGAATTTCATCAGTTATAGTGGGTAGGTCAAGACCTTTGTGTTCAGTAAATTTTGTACTCATTAGTATTCCTTATCAGATTAAGAGTGCGAATTTACAACTTTTTGATAAAAGACTTGCTAGGGATATTTTATTTTGCTCAAAACTACTGTAGAATCAGCTTTTTAGACTGTTTTTGAACAAGAGAAATGACTTGTGAAATAATTTAGAGTTTAGAAGCAAGTAAATAAATTACAGCCATTCGGATAGCTACTCCATTTTCTACTTGTTCCAAAATCACAGATTGTTTAGAATCAGCTACATCCGAAGTGATTTCAACACCGCGATTGATAGGGCCTGGGTGCATCACTACGATTTCTTTATTTAATGAATCTAGAATTTCTTTAGTTAACCCAAATTGTTGGGAATATTCTCTGGTATTCGGAAAATAACTTACTTCCATTCTTTCGTTCTGAACACGAAGCATATTGGCTACATCACACCATTCTAAAGCTTTCATAAGATTGTTTTCAACCTTTACGCCCAATTTTTCGATGTGTTTTGGGATGAGTGATTTCGGACCACAAACACGAACTTCTGCTCCTTGCATCTGTAAAGCAAAAATATTCGAAAGAGCCACTCGTGAATGTAAAATATCTCCGACAATTACGATTTTTTTACCTCCGACATCTCCTAATTTCTCACGAATAGTAAACGAATCCAACAGCGCTTGGGTCGGATGCTCGTGAGCTCCGTCGCCTGCATTGATAATACTTGCTTTTACGTTTTTCGAAAGGAATTCTGCAGCTCCAGGACTGGAATGTCTCATCACAACCATATCAACCTTCATCGCAAGAATATTATTAACCGTATCAATAAGCGTTTCTCCTTTTTTAACCGAAGATTGAGCAGCCGAAAAACTGATTACATCAGCTGAAAGACGTTTTTGAGCCAATTCAAAAGAGAGTTTGGTGCGGGTAGAGTTTTCAAAGAAAATATTGGCAATAGTGGTGTCGCGAAGTGAAGGAACTTTTTTAATCGGACGATTGATTACTTCTTTAAAATGGTCAGCCGTTTCGAAAATCAAATCAATATCCGTTTTGGTTATATATTTTATTCCGAGAAGGTGGTTAACGCTTAATGTTTTCATTTGTGTAATGTTATTGTTTTTCTAGATAAATAACATCTTCTCCGTGATGTTCCTTCCAGTGTACTTTTACGTTTTCATCTCCGATAGCATCAACCTGACGACCTCTATAATCAGGTTGTATAGGCAAATTGCGAGAGAAACGTCTATCAATAAGTACTAAGAGTTCAATTGCTGAGGGTCTCCCAAAAGATTGAATGGCAGTGAGCGCAGCCCTTATGCTTCTCCCAGTATAGAGAACGTCATCAATAAAAACTACTTTTTTGCCTTCTACCAAAAAATCAATTTGGGTTTTATTGGCTTCAAGAGTTTTTTCTCCCCTTCTGAAGTCATCTCTAAAGAAGGTAATATCGAGGAATCCTAGCTTGATGTCTTTGATTTTGTATTCATCTTCAAGGATAGTTTTTATTCTTTGCGCAAATAACGTTCCTCTGGGTTGAATACCCACAAGTAGGGTTTCAGAAAAACCCAAGTGATTTTCGATAAGCTGACAAGCCAAACGATGAAGGATAATATCGATTTCGTCTGAAGTAAGTAAAACTTTGTGGCTCATTTTGTATAGTTGTGTATGCAAAAATACACAAAAAGATTGAACTCCATAACTTCTGTTTTTTTGTCTAAACAAATTCTAATTAAGCTTCATTGGTAAAATAAAATATTGAATGTAAGTCAGACCAAAACAGGGGTCAGATTAGAAGATTCTTTTCTAAGACCTTTGGATGTCTAGATTATACAATCAAGTCAAAGCCTATTTTTTTTGTAACCCTACTTCCGTTTTGAGATACACTTCCTGAACCGAATTTCCTTCGATCACTTTGATAAGCATTGAATGTAACAGCTCTACTTTTGCCTGAAAAGCGATGGAATACTCAAAATATTCAGCTGTAATCGTTTATTCTTACTAACTCATTTGAAGGCTAGAAACCCTTATATTTTTTATGTTTTTTTTATAACTATATCGCTGTAGTTGTTAATAAATATTTGGAGTTTTTAATAGTCTGGCATTATAGGAAATTCTAAACCAAATTATAGTTGTTTTAATATTGTGTTGGTAATGTGTAAATTAAAGGTTATATTTAAAGTGTAGTATCTAAAATTATTAACATAAAATTATTAACAATGAAAAAATTAGCTTTAACAAAATTGATGTTAGTGCTTATTCTCTTCTCTTCGTGTGCAAGTGAAGAAATAGCCACAAAAGAACAAAATGGATTCAAAGTTGAAAAAACAGCTGAAATGAAATTTTTTGAAGAAAGTTTAAAAGAGTGGTTTTTGTCTAAAAATGGAACCACTTCTGATATTGATAGTCAAAAGAGAGTTATTGCAAATCATGAAAATGTTAAAAAATCTTCTTCTGATTTGCTAATCTCTATTGGAGTAAGTCCTGATGAAATCAGCAAAGAAAAAAATATAAGTACAGAAGCTCTGATTTCATTTACATTGAAAGAATATTCAAAAGCATTAAAAGAATTAAATAAAAACTAAATGTGTCATTATGAAGAGATTAGTCCTTTTGTTTTTAGTCCTTTCTGCTAATTTTGGATTTTCCCAAAAGGTGGTGGAAATATATAATTTTTCTTCTTCTTTCGACATCAGGTTGGAGATGATAGTATCTAAAGATAGTGGAAGTAGTGGTTTTCCTTGGTGTGCAAGTGTAACACCAAACCCTATAACTACTTTGGGTTTTGGGGATGTTTATATTATGGAAAATACATCAAATCAATTCCGTTTTCCTTACAATTCTTCGGTAAGTTCTCCTGTTATAACCAACTGGAGGTGGGTATATCCTCCCGATGAAACTGGAAATAGCGATAGGGTAAATATTATAAGCAATGTAGCTTGGGTATTGGGAGCTAATCAAGTTTTTGACTACCTTTCATTTACCGTTCTGAGTGGTTCAAATCCTATTGACGGAGATTATGTAGGCGAAAATGGTTTTTGGAGTTCAGATTATATAGTTTCACCAAACGGCTGGACGGCTATATATAGTGCAACACAACCTGATCCAAATAATCTTAATTATTGGCTATACACAATTGTGTTTTTTTAACTTTAAACAAAAAATCATGAGAAATTTAATTTTAACAATCGTTCTCTGCTTAGCAGGAACTATAGGTTATTCACAAAAAGTGTTTTACTTTTATAATTTTTCCTCATATAATGTGGAAATTGGAGGTGTCGTTACGATGCCCGACCCTGCAACAATAGGAGGGACATATCCTTTTTATGACAGTTCCGTTTCTTCATTAATAACAGTTCCTGCGGGTACTGGGGTATATACATTAGAAAACACCACGAATATATATCGATTTCCTTTTCATTCTCCTGCTTCTTCACCATATATTACTGATTGGTATAGGATGACAGCGCCATTCACTTCAACCATAGTCCCCTCTAATGCGGCTTGGGTATTGGGAGCAGACCAAGTATTTCACTATGTGAAATTTCAGGTAGGAACATCAGGAAGTCAAGGAGGAGGGAATTTGGGAGAACCCGGAGGAGGTTCGCAGGGGGATTATATACAAGGAAATGGTTGGACAGCAATATATACCTTTTTCCAATCAGGCACTTATATCGAATACACTTGTGTGATATTCTAAAGAATAAAATATAAATTTGCAATGATGAAAAAAAATTTACAAATATTGTTTTTAGCTATTTCCCTGCCTGTTTTATCCCAGACTTCTTTTAATTTAGACAGGGATTGGGGAACTTACTTTGGAGATGAACGCTTTTCTTTACAAGGTTCTGAAAGAGACAGTAACGGAAATCTGTATATCACAGGGTATGTATTGGATGGTATTCTTATTGAGATAGACAATGAAACAGGAGAACCAACCGGTAATCAAACAGATTATGGTAACACAACGAATGATTTCGATTTTTTTGACAATGCACCACACCAAAATATTCACGGAGGTGGTGGTTCAGACGGTTTTATTGCCAAATTCAGCCCGTCAGGAGCACTGCTCTGGGCTACATTTTTGGGTGGAGAAAATTTTGATGTGATAGAAGACATAACCATAGACCGAGACAACAATGTGTATGTATTCGGTTTCACAGAAAGTTTTTCAGGAATTGCAACACCTAATGCCTCCCAAACTGAGAAAGCAGGAAACGTTGATTTATTTATGTCAAAATTTGCCCCCGACGGAGATATAGTATGGAGTACCTACTATGGTGATGCTACCAGTAGTAGTGACACTTCTTCCCTTGCTTCTATTTATTTATTATCTTTTCATTTCAATAATATTGACCCTGACGGGAACTATATTGTACACGATAGAGAGAGCAATCTATACATTACTTCTGGTGCGGGCTGGGCTAATTCTCAACCTGCAACGGTTACTCCTACTAATGGTTTTGGTAAAGATTTTCTTGCAAAATTTACAGATAACGGAGAGTTTGTGTGGAGTACAGCTTATGGTAACAATTCTAATTCTGAAATAACAGGAGTTTGCTTTTGTAATAACGCCTTATATGTAACAGGTTATATACAAACATTACCTCCTAATGCAAACAGCAGCAGTTATTATGGCTCACAAGGAGCTTATCAGCCCATGGCAACGACTAGTCCTTTTGAGAGTTGGATTGCTAAGTTTAATGCAGACGGAGAACGTGTTTGGGGAACTTATTATGGTGGTACTGGGGCTGAAATTTTAAAAGGCAACAATTTAGAATGTGACGGAAAGGGAACTGTTTATCAGGCGATACATACAACATCTAACAATATGGCTACAACAGGAGCTTATCAGGAAGTCATAAATGGAACGGCCCTTTTTTGACTAAATTTAACGATAATGCACAAGGGATAACCAATCCCGAAAGAACTTGGGCAACTTACTATGGCTCTGGTCAAAATAACAGTGGCACTATATCTACTGTTTCGGTTACAGTAAGTAATGATGATTTTATTTATCTGAGTGGTTCAGTAGGTTTTTCTGAAAATATTGCTTCACAAGGAGCTTGGCAGGAAGAATTAGGGGTAAATTCAGATTTGAATGGATTTGTAGCTAAGTTTAATGCTAATGGAGAACGAATTTGGGGGACTTATTATAATGGAAATGGACAATCTCGTTCAGTAAAAACATTGCCTTATATTAACGAAGATGATGAAAACTTTTACATTACAGGAATTACCTTGAGCGATACAGGTATGACTACCGAAGATGCCTTACAGTCCGAAAGACAGGTTTGGAATACAACAGGTTGGCAGGGAGGAAATTTCAATATTTTTATAGCTCATTTTTCCCCTATTGATGGTTTAGGTACAGAAAATATTGCTAATGATAATGAGTATGTTTTGTATCCAAATCCTAATAACGGTAGTTTTACTATAAGTCTACCTGAGCTACCTCAGAATGGAGAAATAACTGTGTTTGACTTGCAAGGCAGAAAAGTATATTCCCAAAAAATCACCCACACAGAAACATTGGTTACGGCTTCAAATCTGCCTTCAGGCGTGTATCTGCTGAAGTTATCAGAAAAAAACAAAACCCTTCATACTGAAAAGATTATTATTAAAAATTAACACTAAATTATTTTTTATAAAAGAGCTTCCTGTAACATCGGTAACTGTTGTACAACTCTTAATTTCTGAAATCTAAGTTTCATAGATTCAACTAATAAATGCAACAGCATTTAAAATAACCAAAGGATATGTTTAAATAGTTGTATTTTTGTTAAAAAATATTCAAACCTATTATAATGAAAAAACTGCTACTTCCTTTATTAGCTTTTATGAGTGCTTTATTTTTAAATGCTCAAGTAGTATCTCCTAGTATGTCTGCTAATTCAGGGTTTTACGAAAATGATTTTACATTAACAATCTCACATCCTGATTCAAATGCTGTAATTATTTATACTCTTGACGGCTCAGAACCTCATCTAGATAATGTGGGTGGAGTATTCTATAACTATAAGAACTCCTATGTTGAAACACCAGGAGATCAAGATGGTACGCTTCTGCAAGGTAGTTTTCAAACCCTTATCTATGTAACACCTCTTTTAATTGAAGATAGGAGCAACGAACCAGATAAAATCGCTGCAATATCTACTACGTTTCAAAACCAACGCTATTTTCCTGATACACCAGTTTTCAAAGGAACGACTGTTAGAGCAAGAGCTATTATAGGTACTGAATACAGCCCGATTGTTACAAAAAACTACTACGTAACTCCACAAGGAGAGGATAGATATAGCTTGCCTGTACTTTCCTTAAATATAAACCCAGATAAACTGTATAGTTATGAATACGGGCTTAATGTTGCCGGACTTATGTTTGACCAATGGAGGATAGATAATCCTGGTGAAGTAGCGGGGCAATGGGCTTCAAGTAATTATTGGATGTCAGGAGGCTCTTCAGAATTAGAGTTTAACTTTAGCTATATAGAGAACGGAGTAGAGGTGCTTAATCATAACGTAGGGCTTAGAAATCACGGAAATGGTAGTCGATATATGCCAAATCGTTCGATAAGACTCTATGCTAAGAGTGGATATGGCGTAAGTAAATTCAACCACTCGTTTTTTGATGATTATGACTATAATAGCTTTAAGAGGATAATACTTCGTAACTCTGGAAATGATGCTTCTAAAACAATGTTTAGAGATGCATTTACACAGCAATTAGTAAAGCATCTTAATGTAGAAATACAGGATTATCAACCAGTGGTCGTATTTATTAATTCTGAATATCAAGGAATCTATAACATAAGAGAAAGATTTGACGAACATTATTTTGATAGAGTATTTGGAGTTGATGAAGATGAGATAGATTATCTTGAAAATACTGGATTAGAGAATGGAGTTGTTGATTTAGGGGATGACGTGCATTATTTGTCAATGATGAACTTTCTAGAAAGCAACTCTTTGGAGGATGCTAATAATTATGATTATGTAACAACGTTGCTTGATCCTATTGATTATACAGATTACTGTATTTCATATATTTTCACCTCTAATTATGATTGGCCTCATAATAACAATGAGTATTGGAGAAAAAGAGTGAGTTATTCTCCAGAAGCACCTTATGGTCAGGACGGAAGATGGAGATGGCTCGTAAAAGATATGGACTATAGTTACGGATTATGGGATTGGGATGACGGAACACATAATACTTTAAACTTTGCAACTACATTATATCAAGGAACTGAACTTGATGCTGAAAATTTTGATAAATCAACATTGATTTTGAGGAGATTGTTAGAGAATGATACGTATAAAAATTATTTTGTAAATAGGTTTGCGGATTTAATAAATACGACGTTTTTGCCATCCAGAACCATAAGCTTGATTGACCAGATGCAAAGCGTTCTAGCACCAGAAATAGGAGAGCATATCCATAGATGGGGAATGATCTCTTCGTATAGCGTCTGGAATAGTAATGTAGATGTTATGCGAGATTTTGCTGAGCTAAGACCTGCAATTCAAAGAAACCACATAAAACAAAGGTTTAATATAGATTCTCATGAAGTAATAGTAGATGTTTCTAATCAGGAACATGGATATATAAAGATGAATACTATCGAAATTCTTCCGACTACAGTTGGTGTTTCGGAGACTCCATATCCTTGGGGAGGAATATATTTTGAGAATATTCCCATTACAATCACTGCAGTTCCAAATGAAGGCTATGTCTTTAGCCATTGGATAGGCGCATATCAAGGAACGGATGCTGAACAAACTATTTCTTTAACAGAGGATATTTATATAAAAGCAGTATTTATTCACGAAGATGGGAGTAGTGTAGATGACCAAGAAGTTTCTAAGGTAAAAGTATATCCTAATCCTTTTGAAGATAAAATTCACGTGATTTCAGACAACTATAATTTTGAGTATTCAATATTTACTTTAGACGGAAAATTAGTTAGAAACGGAATAATGACGAATGTCACCTTACATTTAGACGAACTTCAAAGCGGTATTTACTTCTTAAAGTTAAAGAATTCAAGCAAAGAAACTATCCACAAGATATTCAAGAACTAAACAAAAAAGCCTTAATGAAAATTAAGGCTTTTTTGTTGACATATTTTGTCTGATATTCAAATAGTTTGTCTAATCTCTTAATGATCTGTATCGGTTATTTAGAGCTAGATATTGTTCATCTTTCTTGAGAGCTTTTATTATCTGACTCTCGCTAAATTTACTTGTTTTCATTGTGACAGTCTAGATTTAAAACCGTCTTGTTTTTGGAGAAGCCTACATTTTGATTTACTCATATTTCAAATACTTCAACACGTCGAGCTTAGTTGCCTGATAGGCTTTCGAAAGCACTATAATCAAAGTTAATATCATCAAAACGATAAACCCGACCATAAACGGAATCCACGAAACATCAATTCGGTAAGCGAAATTTTCTAACCATTTCTGAAGTAAAATATAAGTTGGAAAAACAGCTATCAAAAATCCGATTACACAGAAAATAACATATTGCAATGACAGGTTTTTAAGCAAGGTTTCAACCGAAGCTCCGAGTGTTTTTCTAATTGCAATTTCTTTCATTCGTCTTTCTATGGAATACGAAGCCAAAGCAAATAATCCGAAAAGAGCAATACAAACAACAACAATATTCAGAACCGTGAAAATTCGGTTTTGAGTGATGTATTCTTGATAGGTTCTTGCAAAAGCCTTGTCCGCAAAATCATACGTAAAAGGATATTCTGTTGTGATGTTTTGATTCCAATAATTCTCTAATTCTTTCAGAATATGTTCTGTTTGTTCCGGATTTATTTTGATGTAAACCTTATCCAACCAAGCTCTTGTACTGAAATGTGGAAAAATCATAGGTTGCACTTTTTCACGAAATCCTTTTACGTTAAAATCATCTACAACTCCGATAATTTCGTAATTCTTTCCCCAGAAATCAATTTTTTCTCCAATAGGATTTTTAAACCCAAAACCATCAGAAGCCGATTTGTTTATCAGAATAGACGAAATCGTATCCGTAGCTAAATGGTCTGAATAATTTCTTCCATTTATGATTTTTATATCCAAAACATCAAAGAAATTCGTTTCTGAAAAAGTAATTTGCGATTGAACTTTTTTCTTGTTAGAAATACTTTCGACAGAAGTTGAAGAACCAACTCCGTATCCGATTTCAAGGTTACTTACCGAAACATCAAGTACTCCGTTTATTTGTTTTAAATCGTTCTTTAGAATTCGGTATTTTTCGTGTGGATTGTCGATTTTTGTCTTTTTGGTATAATCCATCATTATGACTTGTTCTCCTTTGAATCCTAAATCTTTGGTATTCATAAACCGAACTTGTTCCCGAACGATAAACGACCCTACAATAAATACCGAAGCAATCGAAAATTGAAGCACAAGCATTGAATTTCGTAACCAAACTCCTTTTTTACTATTCGAAAAACTGCCTTTTAACGCTTTCAGACTTTCAAAATTCGACACATAAAAAGCGGGTAAAACTCCAGCTAAAAACAAGGTTATGACAAAAATCTGTAAAAGTGAAGGTAAAAATTCAGTTAATGAAAGAACCATTTCTTTTTTCAGAAAATCGTTGTAAAAAGGCAATCCTAATTCGACTATCGAAAGAGCTAATAAAAATGAAATTAACAAATAGATGGTTGTTTCAAACAAAAACTGCAAAACAATTTGCGTTTTGGTTGCTCCTACAATTTTTCGGATTCCGACTTCCTTGGCTCTTTTAATCGCATTTGCTGTGGATAAATTAATGTAATTCACAACCGATAAAACCAAAATCAGAATTGACAAACCAAGCATTATCAAAAGCATCTGATAATTTCCTCGTCCTTCGGGTAGCACATCTTCTCCTGTAGAATGTAATCGAAGCTCCGACAAAGGTTGCCAAATAGGAATTATATCTCCATACTCTGCGATGTATTCTTCAATAGGAATTCCGTCATTTTTTGCAAAACGAGCCGTTGTGTTTTCCCTAACTAAATCGTGTAATGCTTTGATAATTTTTTTCTCATCACTTCCTTCTTTAATCTTCAAAAACAGATAATAATTGTAGTTGTTCCAATCGTCTTTTCCACTATCTAATCTTTTGTAAATATTGTTACAAACAACAGACGGAGCATACGAACTTTTCGGATTTGGTTTGTAAACTCCTTTAACCGTAAATGCTTGTCCATCGTAATTTACCAATCTATCTATCGGATTTTCATCTCCAAAAAGTTGTTTTGAAATGTTTTCAGAAATAGCAATACTGTTTTTGGATTTCAGAGCTGTTTTCGGATTTCCATAAACAAACTCAAACGGAAACATTTTGAAAAAAGAGCTATCTGCTTCAATGGTTTTTTCAACTACAATTTTCTTTCCTTCAAACTCGATATTTTCTTTAACGTACCAACCATCTAAATAACAAAAATCCTCAATTTCAGGAATTTTCATTTTTGCCAAAGGTGCAACAGGTGCAGTATTGGTAGCCCAAATATCTCCATCTCCCATATCATAGGAAACCTGATAAATATTGTTTTTGTTCGGATTCCAAGCATCATAGGAATGTTCGTCATTCCAATACAAAACAGCCAAAATAACTCCAGCAATTCCGATACTCAATCCAAGAACATTCAAAGCAGAAAACAACTTGTTTCGCTTGAAATGATATACAAATATTTTTAACCAGTTTAAAAGCATAGTCTATAAAGTCTTAAAGTCGAATGTCTTAAAGTCAAATGTGAAATGTCGAAAGTCCGTTATGACTTTCGACTTTGGACATTCTGACTTACTCATATTTCAAATACTTCAACACATCAAGTTTTGTAGCCTGATAGGCTTTTGAAAGTACAATTATCAAGGTTAAAATCATCAGAATCACAAATCCGATTACAAAAGGAATAACCGAAACATCAACCCTAAAAGCAAAGTTCGAAAGCCATTTTTCAAGTAACAGATATGTCGGAAAAACAGCAATCAAAAACCCGATAACACAGAAAATCACATATTGTTTGGTAAGGTTTTTCAGTAATGTTTTGGTTTCTGCTCCGAGTGTCTTTTTGATAGCAATTTCTTTCATTCTTCTTTGAATTGAATAGGAAGCGAGTGCAAACAATCCGAAAAGAGCAATCAAAATAACTACTGCATTCAATACAAAAAACAGATTCTTTTGTTTTACGTATTCCTGATAGGTATTGGCAAAATTCTTATCGACAAAATAATAGTCAAACGGATAGATTTTATCTACTTCTTTTTTCCAGAATTTATCAATATCCGAAATGGTTTTCCCAATATTATCTTTAGAAATTTTAATATAAACACTATTCATATTATAAGCCATCCAACTTACTTTAACATTGATAAATACCATAGGGGGAATTTCAGATTCTAATCCTAATAGGTTAAAATCATCTACAACTCCGACAATTTCAAATTCAGAATTATCCCAAACATTTATTTTTTTTCCTATTGGGTTTTTCATTCCCATTTTTTCAACAAATGTTTTGTTTACCAGCATATTCGAGATAGTATCCGAAGCAAATTTTTCAGACAAATCCCTTCCTTCAATAATTTTAATGTTCATCAAATCTAACAAGCCAAAGTCCATTGCCATATTTTGTGCCTGAACCATTTTTTTCTCGTATTTAAAAGATGAGGTCGAATTAGCTCCTCCTCCAAATCGAAAAGCTCCTGAAGAAACTGCTTCAACTCCTTTTATCTTTAAAAGTTGTTCTTTATAAAGCGAATAATCCTTATAAATGGATTTTGAATTCGGATAATTATAATTGGCTCTAATTACTTGGTCTCCTTTAAATCCTAAATCTTTTTCTGACATATAAGTTACTTGTTGATATACGACATACGAACCAATAATGAATAATGTTGCAATAGCAAATTGTAAAACCAACATTCCGTTTCTGAGCCATATTCCGCTTTTACTTCTCGAAAAGTTTCCTTTCAAGACTTTTAGAGCCTCGAAATTTGCCACATACAAAGCAGGGAAAATACCAGCAAAAACAACAACAGCAATAAATATGATTGTTAATTGTATAAAAAACGAAGTTCCTTTCATATCTAAAGTTCGTCCAACAAAATCGTTGTAATACGGAAGAACAAGTTCTACAATAGCCAGTGAAATCAGAATAGCTAAAAATGCTGTAATAGCTGTTTCAAAAACGAATTGTTTTACAATCTGACTTTTATCTGCTCCCACAATTTTTTCTGACTCCAACTTCTTTGGCTCTTCTGATTGCGTTGGCTGTAGCTAAATTGATGTAGTTTACAACTGACAGAATAAGAATAAGTGTGGAAAGTCCTATCATTATAAGTAGTAACTGATAATTTCCGACACCCTCAGGATAACCGTCTCTTATACCATTTAGATAAGCTGTTTCCAAAGGTTGTAAAAGCACTTTTTGTTCCCCATATTGCTCAATATATTCTTCTACAGAAATTCCTTCTTCTTTAGCCCAATGTTTGGTTCGGTATTCTAAATAAATGTCATTTACTTTTTGTTCGACCGCTTTTTTATCTGCTCCTTTTTTAAGCTTAAAGCAAAGCCCGTAATTAAAATTTCCCCATTGGTCTTTGTTATCTTCTAAATTAAACAAAATACTATTGAATATTAGCTTTGGTTTAATCGAAGTTTTATCATTCAGTTTATAAATTCCTTTAATAACTACATCTTTCCCACTTAGTTTAATGGTTTTTCCAACCAGATTTTCAGTTGTTCCGAAAATTTCTTTAGCAAGTTGTTCTGAAAGAGTAACACTTTTTTTATCTTTCAAAGCGGTTTTCGGATCTCCTTCGATGAATTCAAAAGGAAACATCTCAAAAATATTTCCGTCTGCATCTAATGAAGGATGTACAATGTGATTTTTTCCGTTGTATTCTAAATAAGGTGCATTGTAATAGCTCAGAAAGTAGCTGTATGATTCTATTTCAGGGATAGTTTCCAAAGCAATCGGAGCCAATGGAGCAGGTTGCGTATTCCAGGTTCCTGCATCTCCCATATCTCCGAATACCTGATGTACTTCTTTTTTGTACGGATTCCAAGCGTCATATTGTAATTCGTTGTTTCGGTACAGAATTGAGAAGACAACTCCTGCAATTCCGATGCTCAATCCTAAAATGTTCAAGATTGAAAACAACTTGTTTTGCTTGAAATGATATATAAATATTTTTAGCCAGTTTAGTATCATAGTCTTAATGTCTTAATGTCGAAAGTCTTAATGTCGAAAGTCCGTTATGACTTTATGACTTTCGACTTTATGACTTATTTATTTTTCATTAATTTCTCCCAAAGAACTTGTGTCTTTATTTACGTTTTTCGGGTTTCCGTAATAGTTGATTTTAGCCAGTGAATTGGCTTTAGCATTAAGTTTTTCGGTTACGGTAAGCATAATGTTTGAGGCAGTATCTGCTTCGATGTTTGCTGTTTTTACGGTAAAATCTTTACCTTTAAAGTTCGATGCACTATTTACTTCAAGCTCTATTACATCGGCATTTCCGGAAATAGTTACATTTGAACCACTATTTATTTCGACATCAACGGATTTTGAGTTTATTTCTCCTTTGAAAGCCGAACCTGAACTGACTTCGATTTCGATTTGTTTTGCAGACAGATTTCCCGAAATATTCGAACCCGAACTTACTTCAATGTCAATTTTTGAATCAGAAGTTACTCCGTTTTCCAAAGTAATTTTCGAACCACTATCTGCTTCAAACGTTTTTACGTCAGGTGCAGAAACATAGACTTTCAGCTTTTTGAATGTGTCATCTTCGCCCCATTTTCCTCTTACGGATTTTATGTGAATTTTTAGTTTTCCTCCACTTACTACGGTTTTGATTCGGTTAAGTTTTTCTTTATCGTCCGTTTCAACCCTTACCGATTTTTCCGAAGATTGTGTATAATAAACATTCACTCCCGAAGAAGTATGAATTTTGGTAAAATCAGAAACGGTTCTGTTTTCTGAAACCTGTGCTTCGCAAATCATTGAAATTGCAAGCGTTGCTATAAATAAAATTAGTCGTATCATTTTTTTAAATTAGTCAAAAGTCTTAATGTCAAAAGTCGAAAGTCCGTATCATAAGCTCTTTCAGACTTATTTTTGTTTTTTAATAGTCTAATGTCGAATATCTTAAAGTCATAATGTCGAATATCTGTCCTTTTGGACTTTATGACTTTCGACTTTATGACTTTAAGACTATTCCGAAAAAACATCTACATTTCTGTGATTTTGTTTTTCAGAGAAAATAACTCCGTCTTTCATTTCGATGATTTTCTGTGAGAACGAAGCATCATACGAAGAGTGGGTAACCATCAGAATTGTAGCTCCGTTTGCGTGGAGATTCATCAGAAGTTCCATTACTTCGTTTCCGTTTTTGCTGTCGAGGTTTCCTGTCGGCTCATCGGCTAAAATGATTTTAGGCTCGTTTACCAAAGCTCTTGCTACTGCAACTCTTTGTTGCTGTCCTCCCGATAATTGTTGAGGAAAGTGCTTCAACCTGTGAGAAATGTTTAGTTTTTCTGCTATTTTCTCTACTTTTTCTTTTCTTTCGGATGCTTTTATTCCGTTGTAAATCAGAGGAAGTTCGATATTATCGTAAACCGAAAGCTCGTCAATCAAATTGAAATTCTGAAAAATGAAACCGATGTTTTGTTTTCTGATATTAGCTCTGTCTTTTTCTTTAAGATGTGCCATTTCTTTATCCAGCAATTTATAACTTCCAGAAGTAGGACTGTCCAACAATCCGATAATATTCAGAAGTGTTGATTTTCCACATCCCGAAGGTCCCATAATCGAAATGAAATCTCCTTGATTTATGGTTAAATCAATTCCATTAAGAGCTGTTGTTTCCACTTCTTCCGTTTGGAATACCTTGCTTAAATTTTCTATTTGTATCATATTTTTGTTATTTATTTGTCAAAAGTCTTAATGTCAAAAGTCGAAAGTCCGTAATGTGTAATAAAGCTGAATGTCTTTTCAGACTTTATGACTTTCGACCTTATGACTTATTCTAAATTCAATTCCTCTACATTTTTATAATCTTTGTATGACGAAGTAATTACTTTTTCTCCTTCATACAATCCTTCGAGAATTTCATAATAATACGGATTTTCTTTTCCGAGTTTTATTTGTCTTCGTTCTGCTTTTTGTCCGTTTACGACAAATATCCAGCTTCCTGTGGTTTCTTGATAAAAACTTCCTTTTGGTAAAACCAGTTTTTGGTCTTTTTCGGATAAAATAAGTTTTACTCCAAAACTGATTCCTTCCTGAAGTGCCAATTCTTCTTTTACTAAGAAATTTAATTCTACATCAAATCGTCCTGATTTTACTTCTGGAAGCACTTTTGTTGCCTGAACTTCAATGATTTGTCCTTTGTATTCGATTTGTCCTTTTTGTCCGACGGCAACTTTGTCTAAATAAAACTCATCTACTTGAGCTATGAGTTTATAACCTTTCATCACGTCAATTTTCCCTATACTTTCTCCTGCATTATAGGTTTTTCCAAGAATCGGGTCAAACGAAGACAATCTTCCCGAAAGCGGAGCTAAAACAATAAAGTTCTCTTTATTCTTTTTGAGGATTTCCAAGCTTTTGTGCATTGTAGCTATGGATTGATTCATCTGTGCAATCTGAACTTTATTGGTTTGTTTTTCCTTTTCGATACTTTCCTGAATAATGTTTTTTCTTTCCAACTGATAACGGTAACTCTCCTCTGCAATGGTCCATTCATTAGCTGAAATCACTCCTTTTTCGATAAGCCTTTTGTTTCGGTCATATAGGTTTTTGGCATTATTATAATCGTGTTCGATAGCCACCAAATCTTTCATTAGGTTTAATTCCTGATTTCGTAAGTTCAGTTTTCCGACATTCAGATTATTGATTTGTTCGATAATGGCTGTTTCCTGGGTTAAATATCCGAGTTCCGTATTCGGATTGTATAACCGTGCAAGTGACTGACCTTTTTCTACCATTGTTCCGTTTTCCACGAAAATCTCCTGAACAGAACCTCCTTCAACTACATTGATAAGCATCGAATGCAACGGCTCGACTTTTGCCTGAAAAATGATGAAATCTTCAAAATAATCCAATTTTACTTCCTTGATAAGCACTTCGGAAGTTTTTACGTTTAGTGTTCGCTTTTTGGTGAAAGATAAATAGCCCAAAAATCCGAAAGCCAAAACAGCTATTCCGATTAGTATTAAGTTTCGTTTTTTGTTACTTTTACGTTTTATAACTTTGTCCACGTGATTGTTCATTTGTCTGATAATCAATAAGAAATATCTGTGCCGTAACTTTAAAAAGCAGTAAAATACTGATTTTGATAATATTGGGTTTCTGTATAAACACATAAGTGTTCGAAAACGGACAGGTGTACGTTCGGAAACGGACAGCTTTGAGAAATTTTAAAGAATGAACCTTGAGTTTTAAATTATTTTTAATCAAAAATGAAGAAAAAACAAGCCAATATCTTACTCGTAGATGACCAGGAGGAAATATTATTTTCGTTGAAAGTGCTTTTGCGAAAACATTTTGAGGGACTTTTTACAGCAGCTTCTCCGAGAAAAATCCTTGAAATTTTAGGGGAAAATGATATTGATGTGATTTTGTTGGATATGAATTACCGAATCGGGTTTGAGGACGGAAAAGAGGGGATTCATTGGCTGAAAGAGATTTCTAAATTTTCTCCACAAACGGTTGTAATTCTGATGACTGCTTTCGGAAAGGTGGAAACAGCAGTCGAAGGGCTTAAAAACGGTGCTTTCGATTATATCCTGAAACCCTGGGATAACGAAAAACTATTGCAATTGGTTACTAATGCAGTGGATGAAAGCAGAAAACGGAAAAAGAAAAAACTATCTGAGCCAAAATCAGATGTTCCGTTTATCGGAAAATCAGAAGCAATTCTGCAATCTTACAAATTAGCCGATAAAGTAGCTCTGACAGATGCAAATGTGTTGATTCTGGGAGAAAACGGAACAGGAAAATCATTTTTGGCTAAATATATTCACGATAATTCCCACAGAAAAGATAAGCCGTTTGTTCACGTAGATTTAGGTTCGTTAAGCGAAAACCTGTTTGAAAGCGAACTTTTCGGATATGCAAAAGGAGCTTTTACCGATGCAAAAACAGATACTGTGGGGCGTTTCGAAATGGCTCAAAACGGAACTGTTTTTTTGGACGAAATCGGGAACCTTCCGCTTAATTTACAAAGTAAATTATTATATGTCATTCAGACCAAAACGGTTGTCCGATTGGGAGAATCACAGCCAAGACCACTAAACGTACGGATCATAACAGCTACCAATGTGGACATTCACAAGGAAATAAACGGAAAACATTTCAGAGAAGATTTGCTTTACCGTATCAATACTATGGAAATCGAATTGCCACCACTTCGGAAACGAAAAATCGACATTGCTGATTTGGCTCATTTCCTGTTGGAAAAAATTAAAAACAAATACGAAAAACACGATTTAGAGTTTGATGAAAAACTTCTTGGTTTTATGGAAAACTATCCTTGGAAAGGGAACATCAGAGAAATGGAAAACAAAATCGAAAGAGCTGTGATTTTGGTTGACAATAACATTATTTCGATAAACGAAATGGATATCGTTGATGTTCCGTTTATCGAAAACGAAACAGAGGAAATTTCGATAAGTGATTTTGAGAAAATTCAAATCGAAAAAACTCTTTTAAAACACAACGGAAATATCAGTAAAACAGCACAAGAACTGAATTTATCTCGTCCTGCCTTGTATCGAAGAATGGAAAAACACGATATTAAATTATAAATTTTGAATTGGCTTTATGCTTATGGAAATTTAAAATTCATCATTTAAAATAAAATGACCTTACTTTCTTTCACATACAGAGTTCTGATTATTATTGCACTTATTGTAGCAATGGTTTTTTGCATTACGAAATCATATCCTTATACAGCTATGATTTTCGGAATATTGATTTTGTTCGCTTTTGCAGAGTGGTATCAGCTTGTACGGAAAGATCAGGGTTTTTATGAAAAAACGATAAAAGCGATTTTACACAAAGATTTTTCGACTCAATTCTCAAAAATTCCGAATAAAAAACAAGAATCAATGATACGTTTGTATCATCAATTAAAAGAAAGACAGTTTGAGCAATCTTCTCAGGAAATGATTTTCCGAAAATCTTCTGAATACGTTAGAAAGTGGGATTTTGATTCTTGTAAGAAAAGAGCATAATTGGAAAGTTTTTTTGATGAACGATTATTTTTCGGAGTTGTTTTCAGTTCCTAAAGTAAGTGATTTTGGTTTTCTGAAAGGATTTATTCCGTCTGTTTTTAAGGAAATTGAAAAATCGAATTTTTCGGATAATAAAACCTCTGTAAACATCCGATTCGAAAAAGAAAATTTCCAAACCTTTGTAATGCAAACCTCGAGAACTACAACATATAATCAGGATTATTTTGTGTTACTTTTAGATCCGATTCAGAAAATAATCGACCGAAAAGAAAAAGAATCTTGGGTAAATCTGATGAATGTAATTTCACACGAATTGATGAATTCGCTTACTCCGATTCAGTCGTTGTCGAAGAGTTTGCAGTCGATTACTTCGCAGAAAAGTTTTGACAAAGAAGATATCGAAGACCTGAAAAACGGACTTGAAACCATAACCAACCGCAGTAATCACTTACAGTTTTTTGTAGAAAATTATCGAAAATTAGCCTCACTTCCTTCACCCCAAAAACAACTAACCGATTTGAGTATCTTGGTTTCAGAATGTATAAACGTAATGCAGCCACTCCTGAAAACGCAAAACATTAGTATAGTTTCAGAGCTTGAAAAAATCTATTTGGAAGTTGATAGAAACCAGCTCGAACAAGTACTAATTAATCTGATTACCAATAGCATTTATGCACTTACAACTCTTGCTGATAAAACCATTTCTGTTCGCTTATTCCAAAAGGAAAAACGAATAACAATCGAAATAACAGACAGCGGACAAGGAATCGAAAAAGAGATTGAAACCAAGGTCTTTCTTCCTTTTTTTACTACCCGGAAAGATGGTGCCGGAATCGGACTTGCCTTATCAAAAAACATCATTGAAGCACACGGAGGTTATCTCTTTTTCTCTTCCGAAAACGGAAAAACAAAATTTTCGGTTCAGCTTGTGAAGGAATAAATAGTAATTTTGATAAAAAAAATGTGTTTTATGTGGAAATTTTATTTTTTATTGTCAAATATCATTGTTGTGATACCTCTATTGTTACAAGTAATTTTAGGAACTTATGCTGTAATAAAAAAGAACAAAAAATACTTTTATCGTATTTTGATTGTAAATATTGTCTTACAAATTATTCTATGTGTAGTTTCTATTTTTATACAAGGCTATTCAATGGTTCAAAATCGTATTGAACAAGGAGAGACACCTCCTTTTAACTTACCTCCTCCAGCATTAGGAGTGTTTATAGGTTTTGCTTGTGGATGTGTTATTTTAGTTTTTGCTTGTTTTCAGGCTTGGAGATTTGATGTTCAGAAAAGAAAAAACAGTTTACTTTAACACTCTGCCATATTATTTTTTAAATTCTCATCCAAACCTATCGAATTCTAACTTGACAAGATTTGCTCAAAATGGAATAGTATACTTGTTTTGATTGTTATTTATCGCTGTCATCTTTAAACCAGCTCGAGTACATCACATAATTGTTAGAAATACGGTCTATTTCGCCTGAAAAACTAGAAGCATCAATGCTCTTTACTTTTTTTGCAGGCACGCCAGCATAAATACTTCCTGATTCTACGACTGTGTTTTGAGTTACTACGGCACCAGCGGCAATAATCGAATTGCTCTCTACGACACAATTATCCATCACTATAGCGCCCATACCTATCAATACATTGTCGTGAAGTGTACAGCCGTGAACAATGGCATTATGCCCGATAGAGACGTTGTTTCCGATTGTAGTTGGGTGTTTCTGGTACGTACAATGTACGATCGCACCGTCCTGAATATTTACTTTATTACCGATTTTGATGAAGTGCACATCACCTCTGATTACGGCATTAAACCATACGCTGCAATTATTTCCGAAGCTCACCTCGCCAACAATAGTAGCATTTTCTGCTACATAACAATCTTCAGGAATTTGGGGTGTCTTGCTGTTTATCGTTTTTATGAGTGCCATATCTATGTTCTTTTTAGTATTGGTTTGCTGTATTATAATTCGCGTAAGCTTGTTCTACTTCTTCGAAAACCCTAAAGATGTCTTCGGGATTGTCTTCAGTGACTATGCGTTGTCTGTATTGTTTGAAATCGGGGATTCCTCTAAAATAATTGGAATAATGCCTTCTCATCTCAACCACACCAACTCTTTCGCCTTTCCAGTCAATAGACCAAGTCAAGTGATTTCTAACCGCTTCAACGCGATCTGAAATCGTAGGTTCTGCGAGCTTTTCTCCTGTTTTAAAGTAGTGTTTGATTTCGTTGAATATCCAAGGATATCCTATGGCAGCACGACCAATCATCATGCCGTCCAAGCCAAATCTATTTTTATATTCCAATGCTTTTTCAGGGCTGTCAATATCTCCGTTTCCAAAAATAGGCATAGAGATTCTCGGGTTGTTTTTGATTCGTTCGATATGCGTCCAATCAGAATGTCCTTTATACATTTGTGCACGTGTCCTTGCGTGTACAGTAAGTGCTTGTACACCAATATCTTGAAGTCGTTCTGCTACTTCATCGATATTTATAGAATGATCATCCCATCCCAATCGGGTTTTGACCGTTACGGGAAGATGTGTACTTCTGATGACGGCTTTCGTAAGACGCACCATCAAGTCAACATCTTTCAAGACGCCAGCACCAGCGCCTTTGCAAACTACTTTTTTGACTGGGCAGCCATAATTGATATCAACTAAGTCAGGTTGAACAGTTTCTACTATCTTAGCAGACATAGCCATCGCCTCTTCATCGCCTCCAAAAATCTGAATTCCTACAGGACGTTCGTAGTCAAAAATATCCAATTTCTGACGACTCTTGATGGCATCGCGAATCAATCCTTCTGACGAAATAAATTCAGAATACATCAAATCAGCGCCGTGCATTTTGCATAGTCTTCTGAAAGGAGGGTCGCTCACGTCTTCCATAGGAGCTAAAAGTAGCGGATGTTCAGGCAAAATGATATTTCCAATCTTAGGCATTATCGTGTTTGTTTTAGGCTGCAAAGGTAAAAAATTTATATCTTCTTATTTTGTTAAGTTTTCTTAGCTATTTAGATAGGTTTTATTTTTAGTTGCGCATACTTCAAGAGGTTGACTAGGCAAAACTTATGATGTTTTAAATCCGTATATTTGCCAAAAATATATTTTTAAGTTAAATCATACCTATACAAATTGCCATGAAAATAGAAGAACAACTAAAACAAAGAAGCGGGAATGTATGTGAATTGAGCGGAAGCACAGATAATTTAGTAATCTATGAGGTGCCGTATGCCAAAAATGCAGATGCAAGTGGAGCGATATTGATAAGCGAGGCTTGTCTAAGCCAAATCGAAAAGAGAGAAGAGCTAGACAGTAAGTTTTGGGAAAGTTTTTTATTGACCTCTATGTGGAGTGAAGTTCCTGCAGTTCAGGTGGTTTCTTGGCGAATGCTTAGCCGTTTCAGAAATGAGAGTTGGGCAGCCGATGCGCTTGAGATGATGTATCTAGATGAGGACAACCAAAAATGGGCTGAAGCAACTTTAGATCATATGAGCGAAGCGACTCAAATCCACAAAGACTGTAACGGAAATATTTTGGTCAATGGAGATACGGTTACGCTTACTAGAGATTTAGACGTAAAAGGCTCTACAATAAATGCTAAAATCGGAACAGGCGTTAGAGCTATTCGACTAGTACACGACAACCACGAACAGATTGAAGGAAAAATCGACGGACAAAATATTGTGATCTTGACTAAGTACGTTAAGAAGCAATCTTAGATTCTATACTAAGACTTTAGTAAAATAAAAAGGAGCTATTCAGATGTTGAGTAGCTCCTTTTTTATGTTGTAAAAGTATTGTTTTATTGTTTATCGGTTGCAATTACGAACTTCAGGTTGAGTCGAACTCCGATTTGTAATAAATCTACCAAGTCTTGAACTTGTAGGTCATACGGAATTCTAATCACTACCGTTTGTAGGTTCGGATCAACTTGCAAGCGCAGTTCTTCTTCGATGTTCTCAAAACTAACTTCGTGCTTGTCAATAAAGTATCTTTTGTCTTCTGTTACTGACAGGCTAATATGTTGTTTATTAGTCGTGTCGTTAGCCTCAGATTTTGGCAAAGCAAGTTTGATTACGTTCGGATTAGCTAATGTTGATATAATCAAAAAGAACAAAAGCAAAAAGAACATAATGTCGTTTAGTGCAGTTGTAGCTACCTCTGTCTGAAAACGTTTATTCCTTCTTAGACGCATAACTTGGTTGGTTGATGATGTTTAAGAATTCTAATACTTGTTTCTGAATATTCAAAACGAATGAGTCAATTCGGCCGTTGAATAGGTGATAGGCTGAATAGGCGATAACTCCTACCACAAGACCAGCACCGCTACTAATCATTTTTTCATATAATCCCCCAGAAATATTTCCGATACTGATATCTTCTGAAACAGAGATGTCATGGAAAATTTTAATAACCCCAGAAATAGTTCCGATAAATCCAAAAATAGGTGCAATACCCGCAATTAGTCCGAGATGTCCCATTTTGTTTTCCATTTCGCCAATCTCGATATTAGTGGCTTTTTCCATTCTGGATTCAATCTCAGAAACTGGACGACCAATACCGTCAATTCCACTTGCCAATACATTTCCCGTAGAAGAATTATCTCTTTTACAGATATTACGTGCTGATTCAATTCTACCTGCACTCAGTTCAGTACGCAAGTCATCGACTAGGTTTTTGTTGTATTTAGTAGCTTTTCTGATGGTCAGAAAACGTTCAATGATTAAGTAAATGGTATAAAAAAGCAAAAGTATAATTGGGATAATGAATACCCCACCTTTCATTAAAAATTCGATAGCTGTTGTAGGCTCTTTACCTTGAGCGACTCCGTCTAGCATGATAGCAGCAGGATTTACAATCGAATCATTTTGCAAGAAAAAACTTAATAGGAACATAAAAATCAGTTAGGGTTTGGGTTAGATTTTTTTTTAGCTTAAACAAAAATAGTTTTTTTAGGATATGAAATAAAGCAATATAACGAAAGTTTTCAACACTTATTATAAAGACTATAAATCTTAAAGTACCTTAAGGAGTATATTTATGTTTTATTTATTCATAGAGATCAAAAACTCTTCATTGTTTCTAGTTCTCTTGATTCTTTCGTGTATGCTATCCATTGCTTCTGTAGGGTTCATATCGGCCAAGAACTTTCTCATAATCCACATTTTTTGGATGGTGTTTTCGTCAAGTAATAGGTCGTCTCGACGCGTACTTGATGAAGTAAGGTCTATAGCCGGGAAGATACGTCTGTTGGCAATTTTTCGGTCCAATTGAAGCTCCATGTTTCCGGTACCTTTAAATTCTTCAAAGATAACTTCGTCCATTTTAGAACCTGTTTCGGTGAGTGCCGTAGCGATAATGCTCAGTGATCCACCGTTTTCGATGTTTCTAGCAGCTCCGAAGAAACGCTTTGGCTTTTGTAGTGCATTAGCATCCACTCCACCTGATAATACTTTACCAGAAGCAGGTTGAACTGTGTTATAAGCACGTGCTAAACGAGTGATTGAGTCTAATAGAATCACCACATCGTGTCCGCATTCTACTAATCTTTTTGCTTTTTCTAAAACGATATTTGCCACTTTCACGTGACGTTCTGCTGGCTCGTCAAAAGTAGAAGCAATAACTTCTCCTTTTACGCTGCGTTGCATATCGGTAACTTCTTCTGGGCGTTCATCGATAAGTAACACAATTAGATATACTTCAGGGTGATTGGCTGCAATAGTGTTTGCAATATCCTTCAGAAGCATGGTTTTACCTGTTTTGGGTTGCGCTACAATCATTCCTCTTTGTCCTTTTCCGATAGGAGAGAATAGGTCAATAATTCGAGTAGATAGTGTACTTTCTTTATCGGCTAAATTAAATTTCTCTTCAGGGAAAAGTGGTGTCAAATGCTCAAACGAGATACGGTCTCTGATTACTTGCGGGTCATGTCCGTTGATTTTCAGTACTCTTACTAATGGGAAGAATTTTTCGCCTTCTTTCGGAGGTCTTACTACTCCTTTTACGGTATCGCCTGTTTTTAATCCGAACAGTCTGATTTGTGAGGTTGATAAATAAATATCATCTGGAGAAGCTAAATAGTTGTAGTCTGAAGAACGCAAAAATCCGTATCCATCTGCCATCATCTCTAGCACGCCTTCACTTTCTATAATTCCGTCAAATTCAAAATCAGAATCTCTAAAACCATTTTGTTTTTTGTGACCTTTAGTAGGATTTTGTTTTTTGTTGGTATGTTGTGTGGGAGGCGTGTTTCCTTGCGGAGCTGGAGTAGTTTCTACTGACTCAGACTGTGAGGAGGTTTGTTGAGGTGCTGCAGGAGTTCTGTTCTCGTTTTGTCTTGGTTTTTGCTGAAAGTCTTTCTTTTTTTGCTGTTGTTGTACAGCAGATCTTTCAGTTTCTTCTTTTGTAGGTTGTTGCGGTGCTATTGCAGGTCTTTCGGGAGCTTCCTTCTTTTGTTGTTGCTTAGGTGCTGCAGGTTTTTTAGGCTCTTCTGGTGTAGCTACTGCAACAATTTCCTTTTTGCTCTCTGTTTCTTTTGGAGTGTCTTTTACTATTCTCGGTCGAGAGGGTTTAGGACTGTGTGGTTGTTTAGCTTTCGGAGTCGGTTCAGGAGTACTCTCCTTGACTTCTGTTGCTGCTGTTTTTATGATTTTAGGGTCTAGTGCTTGTATATCAAGTATTTGATACACAAGTTCGTCTTTTTTTAAGCTTCTAAAGTTTTTAATTTTAGCGACTTTAGCTATTTCTTGAAGTTCAGCTAACTTCATTTCTTTCAATAGAGAAATGTCAAACATCTATGGAGTAAGTTAAATTTTAAATTAAGTCTGAGAGTGTGTATAAAGAAAAATTTGTGAGATTTTCTGAATTAGAAAGTAAGATAAGTATGTCTAATCTGAGTGCAATAGTACGAAATAAATTTTAAAATACAAATAGTATTATTAAAAAAGAAAGTTTACTTTTGCAGGTATTAGATTAAAAAGAATGCTTCAAAGAATCCAAACAGTCTATTTAATACTGGTTGTAATTATCGCTGGTATATTGCCCTTTATCTTCCCGTTATGGCAAGATGAGTCGGGGTTGAAGGAGGTTTATTTTATGCAAGAGCCTTCTAGTTTGTTACTTTTTTCGGCAAGTTTTACGCTAGCGGTCATATCGATTTTTAGCTACAAAAAAAGGCAAAACCAATTTGTGTTTAACAGATTGAATATCATATTAAATTTAATATTATTAGGATTATTTATATATCGTTCGCTAACATTATCCGGAGAAGTTGAAATTTCTGAGAAGGGTATTGGGATTTTCCTCCCGATTGGTGCTGTTGTTTGCTTAGTTTTGGCAAACAGAGCAATCAAGAAAGATGAAGATCTCGTAAAATCTGTCGATAGATTACGATAAACCTTAATATCTTAGTTTTATTAGTGCGAAAAAGAGTGCCTGGATTTTCCGGGCATTTTTTGTTATATGTAATTTCAAAACCACAATATTTGCTTTTTGTTGTTGACTAAAAGTGATTTATATCCGAAGTGAACCTTTGTCGAATATTGTGAATAGGTTGTTTGTTTTGTCGGTGCAGCATCTAATTAAATAAAAGCAACTTAGCTTTATTCATACTCAAAAAAAATAGTACATTTGCCCTTTATGGATAAGAATAACATCAATATAGTAAAGAAATTACTAGCCGAAAAACAGAAAATAGCAATTATTTCTCACAGAAATCCTGATGGAGATGCTATGGGTTCTGCCTTAGGATTAGGGTTGTTTCTAAAGAAATTGAATCACCATGTCAATGTGATTATGCCTAATAACTTCCCTGATTTTCTGGCTTGGTTGCCGCATACCGATACGGTTTCAATATTTGAAGAAGACACAGTTGCAACCCAAGAAATCTTAACTCAAGCCACACTTGTTTTTACTGTTGATTTCAACGCCTTACACAGAACAGGAAGGTTGATGGAAGAAGCATTAAAAGATTTGGATGTGCCCTTCTTGATGATTGACCATCACCTTAGTCCAGATGACTATGCTACTTATATGTTTTCAGACACAAAATACGGATCTACCTGTGAGATGGTTTATCATTTTGTCTCAGAACTAGGATACGAAAATTTGATAGACACCGAAATAGCCACGTGTTTATATACTGGAATTGTCACAGATTCGGGGTCGTTTAAATATCCGACAACTTCAAGTCTGACGCATAAAGTAGTTTCTTCGCTTATCAGCAAAGAGATAAACAATGCGGAGATTCACAACCTGCTTTTTGATAACAACTCGTATGATAGGCTTAAACTTTTGGGAAGAGGATTAGAGAATATGGTGGTTTTGCCAGAGCTACAAACGGCTTACATCACACTTTCAGAGGCAGATCTAAAAGAGTTTAACACTAAAAAAGGTGATACAGAGGGAATCGTAAATTATCCGCTGACTATAAAAGGAATTGTTTTTTCTGTTATCTTTATCGAAAATTCAGACGAAGGAATCATAAAGATATCTTTGCGCTCGCAAGGCAATTTTGATGTAAATGTCTTTGCTCGAAATTATTTTAATGGCGGCGGACATAAAAATGCTGCCGGAGGACGAAGTGATTTGAGTTTAGATTTAACCGTAGATCATTTTTTAGATGTGCTGTCAAAAGACAATCCGAATAGTATTTGATATGAAAATAAAAAACCTAAGTATCCTTTTTCTGTTGACTTTCTTTGTTTTTGGCTGTGTCCAAAAAGAAGAAGCAAGGAAACCTGTTTCGAGAGTTTCGGGTTCATTCCTGAAAAAATCTATCGAAATAAGCAAAGAGGTTGTCAGTGACGAAGAAAAAGTTTTTGATTCTATTATCAAAGCCAATGCAGATAAAAACTATTTTTTATCTCAAAAAGGCTATTGGTACACCTTTTTAGAAGTCTCAACAACTGAAGACTATTTGCCTAAATCAGGCGATCTCGTTTATTTTGATTCTGAAATTCTAAGTGTATCCGGAGACACTATATATAAGTCTGACGAAATTCCGACCATAGAATATATGGTGGACAAAGAAGATATCATTATCGGAATTAGAGATGGAGTAAAGCGAATGAAGAAAGGTGAAAAGGCGCAGTTCTTATTTCCGTCGCACGTTGCATACGGATACCTTGGTGACAAAAAAAGAATCGGTATGAATGTTCCGATTATTTATACCGTAACGGTTTTAGATATAAAGAAGAACAATAATGACTTAAATACAGACTAATTGTAAAACAAATGAACAAAATGACAAACCTATTAATCGGTGCATTTGCACTCTTATTCTCGTGTGCTGAGAAGCCCAAGACAGACGAAGGGATTTTCGCTGAAATTAAAACTACTAAAGGAACGATTACCGTAGAATTGACCTATGACAAAACACCCGTAACCGTAGCTAACTTTATCACTTTAGCCGAAGGAACAAATCCATTTGTAAAAGAACAATACAAAGGGAAAAAGTTTTATAACGGACTGAAATTCCACAGAGTAATCGCTGACTTTATGATTCAAGGTGGAGATCCTCAAGGAACAGGACAAGGTGAGCCAGGGTATAAATTCAAAGATGAAATTACTGATCTGAAACACGACAAAGCTGGAACGTTGTCAATGGCAAATTCAGGACCAACTACCAACGGAAGTCAATTCTTTATTACCCATAAAGAAACTCCTTGGTTAGACGGTAAGCATACAGTTTTTGGCTATGTTACTAACGGACAAGAAGTAGTCAATAAAATCGTTCAAGACGATATGATTGATACAGTGACTATTATCCGTAAAGGTAAAAAAGCAAAAGGATTTGATGCTGTAAAAGTTTTCTCTGAACATTTTAAAGAAGAAGCTAAAGCGCAACAAGAAAAAGCTGAAAAAGCTGCTAAAATAAAAGCGGTTAAGATTGAAGAATTTAAGAAACACAAAGCGGCTGCAATCAAAACTAAATCAGGACTAGAATATGCAATCACTCAAAAAGGCAGTGCTTCAAAACCAACGCTAGACCAAGAAGTATATGTGCAATATGCAGGGTATTTATTAGATGGAACCTTATTTGATACCTCAAATCCTGAGGTCGCAAAATCTTACGGAACCTATAACGCAAGCAGAGATGCACAAGGTGGATACCTGCCTTTGCCTCACAAAATGAGCAACAAAACTGGTTTTATCCCAGGTTTTACAGAAGGTTTAGAGTTACTGAATTTAGGTGATAAAGCGATTCTTTTCATTCCGTCGCATTTGGCATACGGAGAAAGAGGAGCAGGTGGACTTATACCGCCTAATGCTGATATCATTTTTGAAATTCAGCTTTTAGAAAAGCAAAAATAACAAATACCAAAATCCCGACGAGTTCGGGATTTTTTATTGTTAAGAGGTTTTGGAGCGAAACAAAATGCGCTATATTTGACCCCACACTGAAAGTCTGTTTGATGAGAAATTTATTTTTAGCCCTTCTATCCGGGATATTGTTTGCTTTTAGTTGGCCAACCAACGGTCTGCCGATTTTGATTTTTATAGCCTTCGTTCCTTTGTTAGTAGCAGAAAAAGACATTCGGCTAACTGCTAAAAACACAAAGATTACGGTTTTTGGATTGGCGTTTCTGAGCTTTTTGATTTGGAATTTATATACCACAGGTTGGCTCTATTATGCTAATCTGACAGGGATGATTTTTGCGATTACTTTCAATACCACTATGATGAGTTTGGTGCTTTTGGGTTATCACATTGTTGCCAAAAGATTGCCTGAAAAATGGAGTTTGGTTTTTCTAGCTTCGTTGTGGATGAGCTTTGAGTACGTGCACCTACAATGGGATTTCTCTTGGCCGTGGTTGAGTCTAGGTAATGTCTTTTCAGAATATATTTCTTGGATTCAATGGTATGAATTTACCGGAACCTTCGG
Organism: Flavobacteriaceae bacterium; assembly: GCA_034676605.1. GTDB lineage: Bacteria > Bacteroidota > Bacteroidia > Flavobacteriales > Flavobacteriaceae > Flavobacterium. The sequence goes on from JAUCBW010000001.1 coordinate 90,747, forward strand.
AGGCGCGCTTTGGGTATGGTGTGCCAATATACTTGTGTTTAAAATCTTTAATACACCTGACAGTTACCTGCTAAAACTTAAAAAAGCACTTCCTAAGTTGGCGTTGCTTATTGGACTTCCGATAGTCGTCTCCTCCTGGATGTTTCATTCGTATGAAATCAAAGGAGAACAGAAGGAAGTGGTGGTGTTACAGCCTAATATCGATCCATATACTGAGAAGTACGACAACACCAATAGCTCTATGACGCAGTTGTTATTGGCGCAAGCAGATGCTGTAATTACGGAGGATACAGAATATGTGATTGCGCCTGAAACAGTTTTAGCAGAGAATCTTCCTTTTGATAGATTTTTATATTCTGATGTACCGACAACGCTTCGTAATTATATCGAGAAACACCCGAAAGTACAGTTCTTATGGGGGATAGATACGTATGATTTGTTTACGGATAAATCCAAGGCGACTATATATTCTAATAGACTTAGAGAGGATTTGTGGGGAAACTTCTATAATATGGCGTTTTTTATGAATGACGATTATACGATCCAGAAATATTATAAGTCAAAACTAGTACCCGGCATTGAGACGTTCCCGATTAAGCCTATATTAGAGCCTCTTATTGGGGATATAATGTTGAATTTGGGAGGCACGATTTCTATAAAAACTATCCAACAGCAACGAAGTGTTTTTGTGGCGAACGACCAAACGCTAATTGCTCCGATTATATGTTATGAATCTGTTTACGGAGCATATGTTACGGGTTATGTGAAAAATGGTGCGGAATTTCTGGCTATAATCACCAATGATGCCTGGTGGAGTGATACCCAAGCACACAAACAGCATCTGAGTTTGGCTAGACTGCGTGCTATCGAAACTAGAAGAGATATTGCTAGAAGTGCCAACACGGGGATATCCGCCTTTATCAACCAAAAAGGAGAGGTAGTAAGCAGTACGAAATACGACGAAAAAACAGCCTTGCTAGGCAAGGTTAGTCTTAACCAAAAGAAAACACTCTATGTTTTGGTCGGCGATATTATTGCCAAAATTGCAATAGTTGTGGTAGTTGTCTTGTTTTTTGTGATGTTGCTTAGGAAGCCAAAAACGGCATTATAGGTTCTTGTATTCAGGCTTAGGGTTAATTTTAGCTATTGTTTCATAACACAATTCATCATAGCTGCTGACAACCATATCAGCTGTTGTATAGTCTTGGAAAGAATCAACTGCTTTGAATCCGATGACAAAAACTCCTGTAGCATTGGCAGCTTTGATGCCGTTGGTCGAGTCCTCGATTATAATACAAGCTTCTTTTGCGTGTCCTGATAGTTCTACCGCTTTATTAAAAATTGCTGGATTTGGCTTTGACTCAGGAAAATCTTCGCCACTTACTTTTGCAGAGAAATAAGGATTCAAACCAAACTTCTCAAAAATCATGTTGATGTTTGCATAAGAGGAAGAAGAGGCTACAATCAGTTGGATGCCGTTTTGATGCAGTTCTTTTATAAGGTCAAAAACACCATCCATAAGTTTTAATGAAATATCTTGGTCAAAAATTGCAGAGAAAAGCGTTCGTTTTCTGTTGACCAAATCCTCAACACTATGGGTGAGTCCAAAAATATCTTTGATACGTTTGTAAATATTTTTGGTTGATCCGCCTACAAAGCTATTGTACAAGGTTTCATCAACTTCGATTTCCAACTCTTTGAAGTGCTGTATATAGGCTAAATGGTGGATAGGTTCAGAATCTATCAGTACCCCGTCCATATCAAAAATTACAGTTTGTATCATTTTGTTTTGACTTTGCGAGCAAAGGTAGGCTTTATAAGAAGATAAAAAGAAAGATATTTTATAGCATATTATTTACTTTCTTTAAAAACCTGTATCTTACAGAGCTATTAAATATCAAAGTTATGTCTATAAGAACCATCGCTATACCTGATGAAAAGCTTGTTTGGGTTGATTTGCAAAACCCTACTAAAGAAGAGCAAAATAAAATTGCCACTGAGTTTGAGCTTGATTTATATGCCCTTTCTGATAGTGTAGAGCCCAATCACCTTCCTAAATTTGAGGAGCAAGCAGAAATGAATTTTTTTATTGTCAGACAGCGCATCAGTAGCTCTAGAAGTAAAGTCAACGTACATCAGATATCCAGAAAGATTGCAGTTTTTTATAACAAAGATGTGTTGATTACCATCCATAGAGGTGAAATTCCTTTTATCGATGAGATTATCGAGAAATTTATCAATACTAAAAGAATTAAAACCATTAATGGGATTCTAATTAGACTACTGAGAGAAGTATTACTGAGTTATGAAGAGTCTTTGTTGAAACTATCAGATGAAGTGTATGAGTTTGAGGGAGATATGTTCTTGAAGGAAATGCCAGCACATTCCTTACAGCAGTTGTTTTATATGAAAAATAAAGCGAATTTAAGCAGAAGGCTCTTGGTGCTTACCGATGAGGTGCTCAATAATATTCAGGTAAATCGGCATGAAAAGGGCCTCTATGCAAGATGTCAAAGATTTATACACCAAACTAATGGTTTTATATGACCAAGCCCTAGAAGAGGTGGGGAGTTTGCAGAGTATATTCATCTCTATTTCTTCTCAAAAAACTAATGAGGTGATGAAGACTTTGACTATTTTCTCAATGTTTTTCTTGCCACTTACGTTTATAGTAGGGATTTACGGAATGAACTTTAAATATATGCCTGAATTAGACTATTGGTGGGCTTATCCAGCTTGTTTAGGATTAATGGTGCTGATAGCTTTGGCAATTTACCTCTGGTTTAAGCATAAAAAGTGGATGTAAACTAATGAAACGCGAGTAGTGTTAAGGATTTTAGAATGTTACAAAAAATAATCTATAATTATTTGATAGTAAAAAAGATAGTTATATATTTGCAGTCCTTTTTTAAGCAGTAGAATTTCTCGAAAAAGGAATTTAATTGTTTTGTCATAACCACTTCTGTAGTTGATGCGTTTAAAGAGAAATTCAGGCTACGGAATACAAATTTAACTATCAGATTATGTCTGAAAATACACAAACACAAGAAGAGTTTTTAGCGAATTTTGATTGGGACAAATACCAAGAAGGTATTGACGCAGTTGATGACAAAAACTTAAAAGAGTTCGAAGAATTAGTAGAGAAAACATTTGTTTCTACTGCTGATGACGAAGTTGTAGAAGGAACAGTAGTTCGTATCACTGATCGTGATGCAATTGTTGACATCAACGCAAAGTCAGAAGGAGTTATTTCTTTGAATGAATTCCGTTACAACCCAGGACTTAAAGTAGGAGACAAAGTTGAAGTTCTTATCGACATTAGAGAAGACAGAACAGGACAACTTGTTTTATCACACAGAAAAGCTCGTGTAATCAAAGCATGGGATAGAGTAATTGCTGCTAACGAAACTGGAGAAATCGTAAACGGATTCGTAAAAGCAAGAACAAAAGGAGGTATGATTGTTGACGTATTCGGAATCGAAGCGTTCTTGCCAGGATCTCAAATTGACGTTAAGCCAATTAGAGACTACGATCAGTATGTAAACAAAACAATGGAATTCAAGGTTGTTAAAATCAACCACGAATTTAAAAACGTTGTTGTTTCACATAAAGCACTTATTGAAGCAGATATCGAAGAACAAAAAAGAGAGATCATCGGACAACTTGAAAAAGGACAAGTGCTTGAAGGAGTGGTTAAAAACATCACATCTTACGGAGTATTTATTGACCTTGGAGGAGTTGACGGTCTTATCCATATCACTGATCTATCTTGGTCTAGAATCAACCACCCAAGTGAAGTTCTTGAGTTAGATCAAAAACTTAACGTGGTAATTCTTGATTTTGATGAAGATAAATCAAGAATCCAATTAGGATTAAAACAATTAAGCGCTCACCCTTGGGATGCACTAAGTGCTGACCTTAATATAGGTGACAAAGTAAAAGGAAAAGTTGTTGTTCTTGCTGACTACGGTGCATTTATCGAAGTAGCAGAAGGAGTTGAAGGACTTATCCACGTTTCTGAAATGTCATGGTCAACGCACTTAAGAAGTGCTCAGGACTTCGTTAAAGTTGGAGACGTAATCGATGCAGTTATCCTTACGCTTGATAGAGAGGATAGAAAAATGTCTTTAGGTATCAAACAACTTTCGCAAGATCCTTGGACAGATATCACGACTAAATATCCTGTAGGTTCTAAACACAACGGAATAGTAAGAAACTTTACTAACTTCGGAGTGTTCGTAGAGCTAGAAGAAGGAGTTGATGGACTTATCTACATCTCTGATCTTTCTTGGACTAAGAAAATCAAACACCCATCTGAATTTGTAAACGTTGGAGACAAAATGGATGTTGTTGTTCTTGAGCTTGATGCTGACGGAAGAAAACTTTCTTTAGGTCACAAACAAACTACTGAAAACCCTTGGGATAAATACGAAGATGCTTTTGCTGTCGGAACGGTTCACACCGGAATAATCGCTGAGATTGTAGACAAAGGAGCAACAATCGAATTTAACGAAGATGTAGTAGCATTTGTTCCTACACGCCACCTAGAAAAAGAAGACGGTAAGAAACTTAAAAAAGGTGACGAAGCCCAATTCAAAGTAATTGAATTCAACAAAGAATTTAAGAGAGTGGTAGCTTCTCACACAGCTATGTTCCGTGAGGAAGAAGAGAAAAACACCAGAGACAATGAATCTGCTTCTGGAAGTTCAAATGCTGTTGAAAGAACCACTTTAGGTGATATCGACGCGCTTGCTGAACTAAAAGAAAGAATGGAAAAAGGAAAATAATTTTTTCGCAACCATAAATTTTATAAAAAGCCTTTCGTTTCTAAAAACGGAAGGCTTTTTTATTGGATTACGTTAGTTGATCAAAAATATTTTTTAATTCACTGCTGTTTAGTGCTTTAGCTGATATATTCTAGTGAAATACGCTATATGAACCAATTTGACTCTTTAGATTTTGAGCATGTGCGGCTATGGCTTTCTTATTTCCTTTTGTTTGCTGAGACTATAGCTTGTTTTTGACAGATAAAATTATTCTATGCTTCTTGTCGTTTTTGTTTGATTTTTTCTATCTTTGACTGTTATTGCTACGCATTATAAACAAGCAAATATTTTTTAATGAGTTTTTTTAAAAAATTATTTAAAGCAGTCACTTCGCCAGAAGAAAAAAAGAAGGAGCAAAAAAGCCCTTTTTTGGCTGAGAAAAAAGATGATACTCCCATAGACGAGCTCTTTATGAGAAACTTTGTCAGTAATGGGGGTAAATTTTTGTATTGTTTAGATTATGAAGAAGTAAAGCTGCATTTTGAAAATATACTCGAAGAAAACGATTGGTTTGAAAAGGAGGTTTTATGCTTAGAGACTAGTTTACATAAATTATTAGACGAAAACAAACTTCCGCATAAAGAGATAAAAAATCCCGCTTTCTTATTTGCTGGTTGTGAGAATCTGATTGCCGAAGAAGGTTCTGTACTCTTCTCATCAAAACAAGTAAAACAATACAAGCCCAATGATCTTCCTGTCAATATGGTTATCTTTGCTACCACAAGCCAAATTGTTCCCAGCAAAAGTGATGGACTCAGAGGAATCAAAAATAAGTACAAAACAGACTATCCTACCAATATCACTACTTTTAGGTATTTCAAAAAGGAGAAAAACGAATCATTTATGAACTATGGAAGCATACCTAAAAACCTCTATCTGCTTCTTTTAGAAGACCTTTAATTATATGTCAGAAACCTTAACTCGTGCAATCTCAGGTGCTGTTTATGTAGCCTTATTGCTAACCGCTTGTTGGTATTCCGAGGTGAGCTTTAAAATTCTAATCGGCGCTTTTTTAGTGATGACCACTATTGAGTTTTCTAGACTCGTTAAGTTCAACTCGCTTATAGGATTCGCAATAGCTATAGTGTTATATACGATTTTCGGTTTTTTTAATAATATAGGTCAAACCTATGATATGTATATTGCCATTCTTTCTGTGCTTACAGGAGTTTGGCTCATCCAGAAGTTATTCAGAAATGAAGACCTAATCTTGACCAGAAATGCTGTTAAGTACACGCTTTTCATTTTCTATATTGTGTTTTCGTTTATTATCATGGTCAAAATACCCATGATAAAAGAAATTGTGAAAGACACACAAGAGACAATTATAGTGTATAAACCTGGTCAGATCATCGGAATTTTTGTACTTATTTGGGTGAACGATACCTTTGCGTATTTAGTAGGTAAGTCTATCGGAAAGCATAAATTATTTGTGCGAGTGTCTCCAAAGAAAACTATTGAAGGCTTTTTAGGTGGAATGGTGTTCACCATTATCACAGGAGTTTTAATCGGATTATATTTCTTAGAAGAACCTGTTTTTAAATGGGTTGTTATTGCAGTAATTTCTGTTGTATTCTCTACGCTTGGCGATCTTATTCAGTCAAAATTTAAGCGCGGAGCAAACGTAAAAGATAGCGGTACTATTATGCCTGGTCACGGAGGTATTTATGATCGTTTAGATAGTATTATATTTGTTGCACCATTTGTATTTTTATTTTATCAATTTATATAAATATGTTTCATAAAGAAGGAGCCAAGATTATTATGATTACCGTAGTTCTTACTGTGGGTATCGTATTAGCATCAGATTATTTTATTAGCCTTGGATGGCTACAGAAAGCAGTTCAACTAATTGCTTTATTTCTATTGATTATGGTTTTGCAGTTTTTCAGAAACCCCAAAAGAGATATCAAAAGAGATGACAACATTATTCTGTCGCCTGTTGACGGAAAAGTAGTGGTTATCGAAGAGGTTTTTGAAAAAGAATATTTCAAAGACAAACGCCTTATGGTTTCTGTATTTATGAGTCCCATAAACGTACACGTTACTCGTTACGGACTTTCAGGTGAAGTGAAATACAGTAAATACCATCCAGGTAAATACCTCGTTGCATGGCATCCAAAAGCGAGTGAAGAAAACGAAAGAACATCTATTGTGATAGAAAACAAAACTTTCGGTGAAGTTCTTTACAGACAAGTTGCTGGAGCTTTGGCAAAACGTATCGTAAACTATGCTAAAGTAGGCACCAAAGTACTACAAGGAACCGATGCTGGATTTATCAAATTTGGCTCTAGAGTAGATTTATATTTGCCTTTAGGTGCAGAATTGAACGTGAAATTAGGAGAGAAAGCGGTAGGCGGAATCACCGTAATTGCCAAAAAATAATACAAGTCTTGAACACTAATACAGACATAGAAAAACTATTCGAAGAAGCCTTGCACAAAGCGACTGAGATCACTTATCCTCTCCCAGATGATATTCGATTAAGGCTTTATGCATACTACAAAAGAGCTGTTCAAGAACCAATAAACATAGTTTCTGCTCCTCAGGAACACAAACTAATCAATGCTTTTAAGATGAATGCTTGGATGCAGGTAAGACAATTGAGTATTGAAGAGGCTAAATTAGAATACATTAAACTGATTGATGAACTTCATAAAAACCTTAAGAAATGAGAAAATTAAATATGATTTTGTCGAGCTTGGTATTGATTACAATACTACAATCTTGCAAGGAAGAACATCTTGTAGAAGTTGAGGTTTCCGAGCCTGTTGCTGAAGAAGTAGTTGCCATGGGAGATCCTGCGAATGTAAGTGCAGAAGGAAAATTTCAGATGCCTGGACTTGCTTATGCTTATGATGCCTTAGAACCTCATATTGATGCAAAAACCATGGAAATCCATTATTCAAAACACCACCTAGGTTATACAAATAACCTGAACAAAGCCATCTCAGGATCTGATTTGGAGCATAAATTTATTGAAGAGATTTTGACCACCTTGGATTTAGAAAATAAAACGCTGCGTAACAATGCCGGAGGATTCTATAATCACAATTTGTATTGGGAGCTACTTTCGCCTTCTAAATCAGAGCCAACAGGAGTTTTGCTAGATAAAATCAACACAGACTTTGGTTCAGTATCAGAGCTAGTTGCAAAACTAAAAGAAGCAGGAGCAAAACAATTTGGCTCAGGCTGGTCTTGGCTTGTAGTAGATAAATCAGGTAAACTTGTCGTAGGAAGTACAGCCAACCAAGACAATCCGCTGATGCCTGGAATGACAATCTCAGGAACGCCAATTCTAGGGATTGACGTTTGGGAACACGCTTACTATTTGCATTATCAAAACAAAAGAGCTGATTATCTAGACACTATTTTTGGAATTATCAATTGGGATGTGGTTGCTAAGAAATATGAAGAAGCGATTTCGAAATAATTAAACTATATTCCTTTTAAAACATAAAAGCCGTTACAACTTCTTGTAGTTGTAACGGCTTTTCTTATGAAAAAATATTCAAAGACTTATTTCAATTCCAATTGCCACTGAGCACCACTAATATCAATTAGTTGTATAGTTTGTATGTCCTCTGAAGAGATATTGTCTAAACTAACGCTAAAGTCGGCTTTGGCTCCTAGCGGAATAATCAAAGAGTGTATTCCTGGTTTTATCTTAGCTACGTAGTGATTGCTGATTTTATCTAACGGATAGTTTGATAGCTCACTCATACCGATAGATTTAAGTACTTTCCTTTGTTTGTCTAGAAGTTGAATTTCGATCAAAAAAGAGCCATAAACATCAGCTCCTTCAACTCTATATAACTGAAAAGTAAGGTCATTTTCAGTAAATAAAGGATTAGAGATTTCTACTATTGGTCTTACAGACTTATTGTGTAAGGTTCCCCAAACTCCTCCGTGGAAAATCTGATTTGTTGCTAGAGTGACTCCGAATATGAAGATCGAAAATGTCAAAACCATATACTTTAGTTTTGAAGGCGCTATTGGTAATAATCCAGAACCCAACCAGCTAAACCATTTTTTGGTAGTGATGCCAATGTTTTTCTTAATCATATAATAATCTAAAGAAAAAGGACCGCTACCCGTCAAGAACATAGTGAATCCTCCAGCTAATCCTAAAACCCCGATTTGCCATTCGTCTAAACAAGTGGTGCCAATCCAACCAGAACCCAACAGAATTCCTGATGCCAAGAAAAAGACACCTACGCTCATCAGTCTGGTGAATAATCCGAGTATAATAAATAGCCCCACGATAGCCTCGATGATAGTAAAGGCAATCATAGACATCTGTAGTGCATCGGGGTTGGACACTAAATATTCGATGATGGGTTTAATTCCCAGGGCATTAGGCAAAAAATGGTTGAATTTTTCTCCGATGTATCCTGCCTCTTCAGGAATGAGCTTGTTTTCTAAGATGAGCCTACGCCAAAAAGCGGAGAAATACGTCCAACCGATTACCAATCGCATGGATAAAGTGAATAGTCCGGCAAGACTCCAGACTTGATTTTTTTCTGTGTACATAAATAGATAATTATTTGTAAGTTGAAGATATACAATCTTTTATGAAGACCGCATAATAAATAATAAACTGAATGATGAAGCGATGTTGTATGAATTCTATTTAAGCAGACACAGAGATAAACACGGATGTAAGTGTCTCAACTAAATGTATGATATCAAGAATTTCTGTAGTAAAAAGGTGATTTTTAGCTATACAACAATCAAATTTGGCTTATGCCATGCCGATTTTCAAGCGCTTGTAGAGAATATATTTGGCTGAATAATTAACCAAGATAGCTTGTGAGAAGCCAGCGCTAATTGTGGCATCTGTTGTAATTATTGGGATAAGACTTGCTGTACTGTTTATAGTGGTTAATACAGCGTTTGAGTTATTTTTATAACTTGTTTTTGTTACAGCTGAACTCTCTATAGCTGACAGCACTTTACAGTCAGTGTTTTGACTTAAGCTAAAGGATCTGCTAGAGGGTTTTGTGTAATCAATGCTCACAGAATTTAGCGCCACTTCCTTGACTGAGCAAGGAGCAAGTGAAAACATAATCAAAAACATCACTAAGATGCTTTTGATAAGATGACTATATTGTTGTTTCTGATACATTGCTACAAATATAGGCATTATATCTCCAACACCGAAATTTAAGCGAATACTAAGGCGCTTCTTGGAGCTCATAATATACTGGTTTTTATCTTAAAATAATTGCGGATAAAATTGTCTTTTTATATGAAAAGCCGTAATTTTGAATCAGTCTAAATACAAGAAGCATGTATTTTATGTGAAGTACTTCAGATAATTCAATTAGTAATCCTCAAAAAATAGAAATTATGAACAATAACGAAATGTATCCTGCCGCAACCAATGAAAATGCAAAGAAAAAAGCAGATTTAGCACCCACTCAAATTGATGCTTGGAGAAACTTCAGCCGAGCAGTTTTTAAAGAAGGAGCTCTAGATGAGAAAACAAAACAACTGATTGCCGTAGCTGTTGCTCACGTGACTCAATGTCCATATTGCATCAAATCTCATGTGCCTCAGGCGATGAAAAAGGGCGCTACCAAAGAAGAAATTATGGAGGCCATTTGGATTGCTGCAGAAATGCGTGCAGGAGCTGCCTATGCTCACGCAACTATCGCTATGGAAGCTATGGATGAAGCCGATAAAAAAGAATAATTACAAAACCTAAAGAACACATGTCAAAACGATTAGATTACGGAACTGTAGATCCAAAAGCAATCAAGGGAATGTTAGAGCTAGAGCAGTATGTACTCCACTCGGGTTTGGATAAAAAGCTATACGAATTAGTCAAAACTAGGGCTTCACAAATTAATGGCTGTGCTTATTGTATAGATATGCACACTAAAGATGCCAGAGCAATAGGAGAGACTGAACAACGATTATATGCCTTATCTGCTTGGCGAGAAACACTTTTTTACTCGCCAAAAGAACGCGTAGCTTTAGAGTGGACAGAGGCTCTGACCCTAATTGCAACTGACCATGTTGCTGATGAGCTCTATGATAGTGCAATCCAGTATTTCTCAGAACAAGAATTGGTTGCTTTGTCAATGGCTATTGTGGCGATAAACGGCTGGAATAGATTGGCAAAAGCCTTTAGATCTGAACCAGGTTCTTATAAGCCAAACAAATATAAAACAAAAAAATGAAAGAATTTATTGTCAAACGAATCTATGAACCCTATGCAGCACAAGATGGTTATCGCGTGCTAGTAGATAGATTATGGCCGAGAGGAATCAGCAAAGAACAGGCAAAATTAGATAGATGGAGTAAAGAGCTTGCTCCCTCATCGGAGCTCAGAAAATGGTTTGACCATATCGACGAACGCTTTGATCAGTTTGCTGAGAACTACAAAAAAGAACTCCAAGAGCATCTTGGCGAACTCAAAGAACTCAAAGAAATTGCCACCCATACACAAGTCTGCTTGCTCTACGGGGCTAAAAATGAAGTTCATAATCAGGCAGTTGTTTTGAAATCGGTTTTAGAGAATTTATAAGCTTTTTGTTTTTAGAATTTACAGTAGTTTGAGTAGTATCAATCTGAGATTATCAATCCAGCTTAAGCCTAAGTTTATGAAAATGTGTTACCTTTGAAAATTGATTCAATAACCAAGATGTAGGTCATAATTTGAGTTACATTTTTCAGCACCTTTCGCAACACCTATGGATAAAGTAAAAGCAAAAAAACACCTCGGACAGCATTTTCTTAACGATGAGAATATCGCCAAAAAAATAGCCGATACACTTTCGTACCAAGGTTACGATAAGGTTCTAGAAATAGGTCCAGGAATGGGGGTTTTGACGAAATACTTACTCGAAAAACCAATTCAAACGTATGTCATCGAAATTGATAAAGAATCAGTTGAGTATTTAGATAATCATTATCCAAAATTACAGGATCATATCATTTCTGAGGATTTCTTAAGGTATGATATGCGAACTGTATTTGGCAAAGAACCTTTGGCCATCATCGGAAACTTTCCGTACAATATCTCTTCTCAGATTGTTTTTAGAGCCTTAGAACTCAGAGAACAAGTAGTAGAGTTTTCTGGGATGTTTCAGAAAGAAGTAGCCGAGCGTATTTGTGAGACTAAAGGTTCAAAAACCTACGGAATATTATCTGTATTGGTGCAAGCTTTTTATGAAGCAACCTATTTATTTACGGTTTCAGAAAACGTATTCACGCCACCACCAAAAGTGAAATCGGGCGTTTTACGACTTACTCGAAGAGAGAACTTCCATTTGCCTTGTAACGAAAAAATGTTTTTTAACGTAGTAAAAACCTCTTTCAACCAAAGACGCAAAACCCTCAGAAATAGTCTAAAGTCCATCGGAATCCCTGAAGAGCTAAGAGAAGATAAAATATTTGACCTTAGACCCGAACAACTCGCAGTTACTGATTTTATCAGAATTACACAAATGTTAGACCAACCCGCAACCTAGATAAAGCTTTGTTCTGCTCTTCTAAGAGAAAAGAATGAACTACCTTTGTATGGTTTTTTAAAGAGAAAAGATATGGGATTCAAGATTAGTGATGAACTTATCAGAAGTGTACAATCAAGCATTGAGAGCAAAAACGATAAGGAATTAGAGTTTTTGCTTCAAGATGTCCATCATGCTGATATTGCCGAAATCCTAGAAGAACTCGATTTTCACGACGCGATCTATCTCTTTAAAATAATGGATAGCGAGACGACCTCAGAGGTGCTTCTAGAAGTTGATGAAGACCTGAGAGAGGAAATCCTATCTAAACTTTCTGCCAAAGAAATTGCAGAAGAACTTGACGAGATGCATACTGATGATGCTGCAGATATTATTGCAGAGTTGTCAGATCGTCTAAAACAAGAAGTAATCTCCGAACTTGAAGATGCTGAACATGCTAAGGATATCGTCGAGCTTTTGCGTTATGACGAAGATACAGCAGGAGGATTGATGGGGAAGGAGCTCGTGCAAGTCAATGAAAACTGGAATGTACTGCGATGTGTGGTAGAGATGCGAAAGCAAGCAGAACACGTGACCAGAGTCCACTCGATTTATGTGGTAGATGACCAAGATAGACTCAAAGGACGCCTTTCACTAAAAGATTTATTGACCAGCTCTACAAGAGCACATATCAAAGACGTGTATATTCCGCAGGTGGATCACGTGAGAGTAGATACAAAAAACACTGAAGTTGCCCGTATCATGCAGAAGTATGATCTGGAGGCAATTCCAGTTGTCGATGAGCTAGACAGACTCGTTGGGCGTATAACTATTGATGATATTCTGGACGTAATTACTGATGAAGCCGACAAGGATTACCAATTACAAGCAGGTATTTCTCAAGACGTAGAAGCGGATGACAGCATATTAGTACTTACTAGAGCGCGTTTGCCTTGGTTAATTCTAGCCCTTTTCGGAGGATTTATCACGGTAAAAGTAATGGGTTCGTTTGATGGAGCACTTAGCGAACACGGAACCTTATTTTTCTTCACGCCACTTATAGCGGCTATGGCAGGAAACGTAGGTGTTCAATCTTCAGCTATTGTGGTCAAAGGGATAGCTAACGGAACACTAAGCGGAACGATCTGGAAGAGAATCCTAAAAGAACTTTCATTGAGCTTGCTCAACGGACTAATATTGGCAATGATACTGCTTGTAGGAAGTTATTTCTTGTTAGGGATTGATTTCTTAACTGGAATTACAGTAACTATTTCGCTCGTTTCTGTATTGGTAATAGCTTCTTTTATAGGTACTTTTGTGCCAATTACACTTGATAAATACGGAATTGATCCCGCCTTGGCGACAGGGCCTTTTATAACCACAAGTAATGATATTTGTGGAATTTTAATTTACTTTTCGATAGCTAAACTCATCTTAGGGTTTTAGCTTGTCCCTTTTTTAAATTTTATGGAAAAAGATAATATAATTTTCGGAATACGCGCAGTTATTGAAGCCATTAACTCAGGTGTGGCAGTCGATAAAATATTTGTACAAAAAGAAGCACAAGGTCACTTGATGAGAGAACTTATGGGAACACTCAAAGCTTCGAATGTGACTTATAGCTACGTTCCGGTTGAAAAGCTAAACAGATATACAACCCAAAACCACCAAGGTGTGGTAGCAACAATTGCCCCGATTAAATTCTATAAAATTGAGGATATGGTGGAGCAAGCTTTTGCTGTAACAGAGAAACCTCTTTTCTTGATTCTTGACGGAGTTTCAGATGCTAGAAATTTTGGTGCTATCATCAGAACAGCGGAATGTTCAGGTGTTAACGGAATTATAATTGCGAAAAATGGTGCCGCTCCAGTTAACGGTGATACCGTAAAAACTTCTGCAGGAGCAGTGTTTAACATTCCAATATGCAAGGTAGATCACGTCAAAGATGCCGTTTTCTTTTTAACCTCTTCGGAGGTATCAATTGTTGCAGCAACTGAGAAAACAGATCAAACTCTTTATGATATTGACTTTAATAAAGCAATAGCAATTATTATGGGTTCTGAAGATAAAGGAGTAAATCCGTCAGTGCTGAAAATTGTCGATGACAAAGCTAAACTTCCGCTATACGGATCAATTTCTTCACTAAACGTATCGGTTGCTTGTGGTGCTTTCTTGTATGAGGCCGTAAGACAACGCCTGTAATTTACTGACTTATAAAGTCAATGCCATCACAACTATACTGACTTTGGTATTCGGGATTTTGAGTAGTGCCTTGGCGCATTGCTCAAGAGTAGTGCCTGTTGTCAACACATCATCGACTAGCAGAAAATGTTTGTGGGTGTCTATTTCTAAAAAATTCACATCGAATACCTCTTTATCGACGGATGTTCTTCCCAAAAAGCTTTGTCTGGCTTGAGACCTCGAATTTGATTTTCTGATAAGAATTTTCCTGTTTACAGGAATGTCAAAACCTTTAGACAAAGCTTCACAAAACGTATCTACTTGATTATATCCTCTTTTTCTCAATCGCTTTTTATGGAGCGGAACTGGAATGATAAAATCGATATTCTGTAGTTTATCTTTAATAATATCTGCATACCATTCGCCTAAAAAACTACCTGTTTCCTGATTGCCTTTGTATTTTAGTTTATGTATAATCTCTTGAACTATACCTCCTTTCTCAAAGACAAGCATACTCATGGCTTGCTCTACATCAATTTTTCCGGCTAGTCTTTTATAAGCGTCATTTTCTGTAGTGAGATGGTGATTCGTGAGTGGCAATTGATGCCGACAATCAGTGCATAAGGCTGATTCTCCAGTATGTAATAGCGAATTGCAACCAAGACAGGTTTCAGGATAAAGTAAGTTTAAAAGGTCTTTTATCATGCTTAAGTAGAGATTTAACTGCTATTAGAATATACCTATTCTTTGTTTTTCGTATCCATCATAATGGTCACAGGTCCGTCATTGACAAGGCTAACTTTCATGTCAGCCCCAAACTCTCCGGTCTGGACTGTTTTGTCTAAATACTCTTCTAATTGTGCTACAAATTTCTCATACATCGGAATGGCAAAATCTGGTTTTGCTGCTTTGATATAAGAAGGTCTGTTTCCTTTTTTGGTAGAAGCATGCAGGGTGAATTGGCTTACTACTAATATATTTCCTCCCTGATCTAAAATAGATTTGTTCATCACGTCTTCTTCATCAGGAAAAACCCTCAGATTTACTATTTTCTGACAAAGCCATCTGATGTCTTCATCGGTATCAGCATCTTCAATTCCAACTAAAACAAGCAAGCCTTTATTGATTGATGCCTTTATTTTTCGATCAATTTCTACAGTAGCCTCAGAAACTCTTTGTATTACGACACGCATAGTATATTCAATTTTTTAGAACAACTAAAATACAGCTAATCCTGAATTAAACCACAAAAAAAAGCCTTCCTTTTACAGATGGCTTTTTTAGCTTGAATGAAGTGTTTTTTACTATTAACCGGATTACTTTATTTCTATAACCTCTATTTTGGTAGTATCTGCAGCCACATCGGGAGTCGTGATTTGGACTTCTGTGTTTTGAGTAGCTTCAATCTCAACCTTTGTAGTTGTAGCATGTCCGCCTAAAATTGGTGCAATTACTAGACCTATTAGACACGTAAGTTTGATCAAGATATTCATTGAAGGTCCTGAGGTATCTTTGAACGGGTCACCAACGGTATCTCCGGTTACGGCAGCTTTGTGTGCTTCAGAACCCTTGAAGGTCATTTTTCCGTTGATTTCAACCCCTGCTTCAAACGATTTCTTGGCATTATCCCAAGCACCTCCAGCATTATTCTGGAAGATAGCCCAAATAACTCCTGATACGGTTACTCCAGCCATATACGCACCAAGTGCTTCGGCTCCCATTACAAATCCGATGATAATAGGCGTGATGATGGTCATCGCTCCGGGTAGCATCATTTCTCTAAGAGCTGCTTTGGTCGAAATATCCACGCATTTTCCGTATTCTGGTTGAGCTGTTCCTTCCATAATTCCTGGGATTTCTCTAAACTGACGGCGCACTTCTTCAACCATTTCCATCGCTGCTTTACCTACAGATTTCATCGCAAGTGCTGAGAATACTACAGGAATCATTCCTCCGATAAATAAGGCTGCTAAGACATCGGCTTTAAAAATATTAATTCCGTCAATTCCTGTAAAGGTGACATAGGCAGCAAAAAGTGCCAAAGCTGTAAGGGCAGCAGAGGCAATTGCAAATCCTTTTCCTACTGCAGCAGTGGTGTTACCTACAGAATCTAAGACGTCAGTGCGTTGACGCACTTCTTTTGGCAATTCACTCATCTCGGCAATTCCCCCCGCATTGTCAGCAATAGGACCGAAGGCATCGATAGCGAGTTGCATAGCAGTGGTTGCCATCATTGCAGAAGCAGCAATCGCTACACCATAGAATCCGGCGAGTTCATATGAACCCCAAATTGCAATTGCAAAGAGTAATACTGAAGAGAAGGTAGAAATCATACCTGTAGCCAATCCAGCAATAATGTTAGTTCCCGCTCCAGTAGATGAACTTTTCACGATGTTAAGTACAGGTTTTTTGCCCAATCCGGTATAGTATTCTGTAAAGGCTGAGATAAATCCGCCTACGCCAAGTCCGACAATAGTAGCGAAGAATATATTGTTTCTAGGAATTTCTTTATAGCCTTCACCAAAGAACTTCATATTAATTGTTTCAGGCAACATATATTGAATCAAGAACCAACACGAAACGATGGTCAGTATAATTGAGGTCCAGTTTCCGATGTTTAGTGCAGTTTGGACTTGTGCTTCTTTTGCGTTTTCGTTTTTTATCTTTACGAATATAGTCCCGATAATCGAAGCTAAGATTCCCGCTCCTGCAATTACGATAGGAAGTAGGATAGGACCCATTCCGTTGAAGTTATCAAGGGATTGTCCTTGGTCAGCCATATCTTTGATGATATAGTTTCCGAGCACCATCGAAGCCAAAACGGTGGCGACATACGACCCGAAAAGGTCAGCACCCATACCTGCTACGTCACCTACGTTGTCTCCAACATTATCAGCAATAGTAGCTGGATTACGAGGATCGTCCTCAGGAATTCCAGCTTCTACTTTACCTACTAAATCTGCTCCTACGTCAGCAGCTTTGGTATAAATACCTCCACCCACACGTGCAAAAAGTGCGATCGATTCTGCTCCTAATGAGAATCCGGCAAGTGCCTCTAACACTTTTATCATTTCGGCATAGAAATCACCATCTTCGGTGATAAACATTTTAATCAAAATTAGAAAGAAGATACTTAGACCTAAGACTGCAAGCCCAGCAACTCCTAGTCCCATAACTGTTCCGCCAGCAAAAGATACTTTTAAGGCTTGAGGAAGACTTGTTCTAGCGGCTTGGGTAGTTCTCACGTTGGCTTTGGTTGCAATTCGCATTCCGATATTTCCTGCAATAGCTGAAAAAATTGCTCCAAAGATAAAGGCTATTACGATGAGCCAATGTGTGGTTGGAACATACATTGAGATTCCGAATAAAGCTATTGAGGCAATGATTACAAAAACAACTAAGACTTTGTATTCAGCTTTCAGGAAAGCCATAGCTCCTTCTTGAATGCTTTTTGAGATGCTTTGCATCTTATCGGTTCCAGCATCTTGTTTATTGACCCAAGATGACTTGAATCCCATATAGGCTAGACCTAAAACAGCCAAAATGATAGGCAGGTAAATAATGATTTGTTCCATGTAGATTTAAGGTTTTAGTTAGTATTGTTTGAATTATGAGTTTACGAATTTATAAATTATTTAACAAGATAACAAGTTTTGAAAATACTGATGCTTGATAAATGTATAAAAAAAGAGATTTCAGCTCTTGGTTTTTGAAAACTTATATATTCCAAATGAAATCTATAGAAAAGACTAGTCATAGGTTTTTCTTATAAAGTTTTTAGTTTTATTGATTTTTGTGTTTTGGCAAATATTAATTTGTAACTTGCCTGAGTATTCTTTGTTTTTAAATGCAGTTGATAATCAGTGTTTTGCGATGTCAAATTCAATCTTATAAAATGCAAATTGTAATAATTAACTAACAATTTACCTCTCAAATGATTTTAATGGAAAAGATTTATTTTCAAGGTTTTATAAAATTCTTAGTGGGTTTTCTACTTACAGGTATGCTAGCTTTCTCCACTTCTGGATTTAGTCAAGAAATTGCCTTAGTAAAATATTCAGGTGGAGGAGATTGGTATGCAAATCCTACCTCGTTGCCTAACCTGATTAAGTTCTGTAACCAAAACATTGGGACTAAAATAGCACCTAAACCAATAACGGTCGAGCTTTCGAGCTCGTCATTATTTTTATATCCGTTTATTCACATTACCGGACATGGCAATATTGTGCTTACCGATGCTGAAATCAGAAACTTACGTATCTATCTTATGGGCGGAGGTTTCCTTCACATTGATGATAATTATGGATTAGATCAGTACATCCGAAGAGAAATTAAGAGAGTCTTTCCCGAATTAGATTTTGTTGAAATAGGTAAAGATCACAGTATTTTTAAGACTCCTTTTGCTTTCCCTGCTGGCTTGCCTAAAATCCATGAACACGACAATAAACCGCCTCAAGCTTTCGGTTTATTTAAGGACGGAAAACTGATTTGTTTATATACCTATGAATCAGATCTTGGAAACGGATGGGAAGATCCAGAAGTGCACAATGACCCTAAAGAAGTGAGAGAGAAGGCACTACAAATGGGTGCTAATATTATCAACTATGTTTTTATGCGCTAAATTGGTAACAATTAGGTAACATTAACTTAACAGTAAGACCCAATTTATTAAATTTTTTAAAATACCTTTGTCTCAAATTTAAACTTAATCTAAAATGGCATTTGTATTAAACGACATTTTTCAGTTTTTGACCCCGAAAGACAAGAAATTCTTTCCGTTATTCGAACAAGCTACCGCTGAACTAGTAGAGTTGGCTTCAACCCTTAACGAGGCTGTTAATGCTCCAAAAGATCAGAGAGAGGAGTATTTCAAGAAAATTGATCAGCTAGAAGCTTCGATTGATGTCATTACTCACAAAGTTAATATTGAGCTTAGTAGAAACTTCTTAACTCCTTTTGACCGTGAAGATATTCACTCACTAATGAAGTCAATTGATGATGTAACTGACTTTTTGCATGGTTCTGCCAGCAGAATGAAGATGTATCAAGTTGAGAAAATTACTAAATCAATCAGAAAACTTACAGAAATCAACTTAGAGGCTTGTTTGCTTATCCAAAGAGCCGTAACTGATCTAAAGGAGCACAATGACTTAAAGAGAATTACGGTTGCTTGTAAGAAAATCTCAAAATTAGAAAGCAAAGCCGATGTCGTTTTTGATAATGCTGTAATGGATATTTTTGAGAATGAAACTGACGCTATAAAAATCATCAAATATAAAGAGGTGTTGACCGCACTTGAAGATGCCTCAGATAAATGCAAGGATGTCGCCAATGTATTGGAGACCATTGTTGTAAAATATTCTTAAACAGAAATTAAAAAACACTTTAGATGGATAGCTTTACACTACTTGTCATAGTTATAGTTCTTGCTTTTATTTTTGATTATATTAACGGGTTTCACGATGCGGCAAATGCTATTGCCACTATTGTAGCTACTAGAGTATTAACACCTTTTCAGGCTGTTTTATGGGCTGCATTCTTTAACTTCATGGCTTATTTCATCATTATTTTTACCACAGGTGAGTTTAATGTCGGAAATACGATTGCCAAAACCGTCATGGAGGATTTTATTTCGATGGAAGTAATTTTAGCAGGGCTTATAGCTGCAATTTTTTGGAACTTACTTACTTGGAAATTTGGAATTCCTTCATCGTCTTCTCATACACTTATCGGAGGATTTATGGGAGCTGCTTTAACGCACGCTTATATTGTAACGGGTGGAGATTGGGAAATTATTGTCAATAATGTCATAAACGCTAAACCTATCGTCAAAATAGTGTTGTTTATCTTTATTGCTCCTGCTATGGGTTTTTTCATAGCACACTTGCTAACAGTACTTATTATGTGGATTTGCCGAAAAACTACGCCACACAAGGCTGACAAGTGGTTCAAAAAATTACAGTTAGTATCTTCAGCCTTATTTAGTTTAGGCCACGGAGCAAATGATGCTCAGAAAGTAATGGGTATTATTGGAGCGGCTGTAATTGCTTATCATTTAGGCCTTGGTCCTGAAGATGTGTACTATACGCTACAAGCAACTACAGAGAAAACATTACAAGAAGTTAGGTTCTCTTATTTCGTAGAACACTATTACTGGGTTCCTATTACTTCATTTATAATCATTGGTCTTGGTACGATGAGTGGAGGATGGAAAATCGTTAAAACAATGGGTTCTAAGATTACTAAAGTGACTTCGCTAGAGGGTGTAAGTGCTGAGTCTGCAGGAGCTATTACTCTTTTTATCTCTGAGCACTTCGGTATTCCAGTTTCAACCACACACACTATTACAGGTAGTATCATTGGGGTCGGAGCTACTAAAAGAGTTTCTGCTGTGCGATGGGGAGTAACTATTAAGCTGCTTTGGGCTTGGGTTCTTACGATTCCAGTATCGGGATTGGTAGCAGCACTAATCTATATGATTATAAACCTATTCTAGAAAATCATACTATACAGCAAGCTCTTATATACAATACTTAAAAAGGCTACATAGATTAGCTTCTACCTAGCTTTTTTATTGCCATTGGGTTTTATTTATGCCATATTTCCCAAGCCTTTTCAGCCTGAAAAATCAACATGTCATAACCGTTTTGAGTAACTGCTCCGTGTTCTTTAGCTAGAGTTAAGAATCTAGTTTCTGAAGGATTATAAATCAAATCAAAAGCAATGTGCTCAGCTGAAAATCCTTTGTAATCAATCTCAGGAAAAACATCAATATTGGGCGAAGTGCCTAGTGGTGTGCAGTTGATTATAAGCTTATACTCTTTTAAAGTCTGCTCGGTGACATCTGAATAGGTTAGATTGCCATCAAATGGATTTCTTGAAACAAACCTATGGTTAATGCCGAGTTTGGTAAGCACCCAAGCTACAGCTTTTGATGCGCCACCAGTGCCTAGAATTAGAGCTTTTGTGTGATGTGATTTTAGTAGTGGTTTTATGGATTTTTCAAAGCCGTAAACATCTGTGTTGTAGCCCTTTAGATTTCCTTTTTGGGTTGTTTTAATAGTGTTGACAGCGCCAATTTTCTCAGCCTTCTTGCTTAGCTTGTCTAGATACGGAATCACAGCTTCTTTATACGGAATAGTAACATTCAGTCCTTTTACAGTTCTATTTTTTTTTATAACTTCTGACAGGTAAGCAATCTCTGGAATATCAAAATTCTTATAAATACAATCTTGAATATCTTCTTTTAGAAATTTATCCGAGAAGTATTGAGCAGAGAAGGAGTAAGCTATGTCTCTACCTATAAGTCCGTAAATAGTCATAATAAAAATAGATTATTGAAGTGCTTTGTGCTTATTAATAAGCGATTGCACTAATTCTGAGGTATAAAAATCCGGAAAAAATTTCTCTAAAAGTCTATAGTGCTCAAAGTTTGACAAAAGTGCATTATTCAAATGAAACTTAGCTACATTAGGATTATTCAAAGTGAAATATAATCCTGACAAGCGATATTGAATTTCAAAATGATCCACATGCAACTCAGAGGCTTCAATAAGTATGCTAATGGCTTTTTCGTAGTTGTGGGAATAGGCGACATTCAAATCAGCAAACATCAAGAAGACATCTAAATCAGTAGAACCAAATTTGATTGCATTCTCAAAACCTATATAGGCATCTTCATATTTTTTTAACAAGAAGTTAATACTAGCAGAGTGTTTCCAGTATTTATCATTCTCAGGATCTATATCCGTTGCCAATTGAATTTGGTCTAGTGCCAATATATAATTTTCATCTCTAGTAAAGAGTTCAATAAGTGATAACCAAGCTTTTTCTAACATAGGATCTTCAATAGTAGCTTTTAAATAATACTCAATAGCTGACTCTTTGTCTCCTAACTTTTCATAGCATTTAGCCATTCTATAGAACATGTACCAAGACGGATCGTCTAGTTCGATCACTTCATTATAGCAATTAATAGCTTCGTCATATTTTTCTAGACGCTCAAGAGATTTCGCTTTTTCGACATAGGCTCCCATGAAAAATTCTTCAACAACAATAGCATAATCAAAAGCCCAGACTGCCTTCTCATATTCTTTTAGGGCATAATATTGCCTCCCTAATTGGTGCCAGGCAACTTCGCTATAGGGGTTTCCTTCGATGAACATTTTCAGGAAATCAACAGCCTCTTTGTGTTCTTCTAACAGGTCATAACAGTAGGTAATATTGTATAAAGACGAGTAATCCTCTGGGTCTTCTTCAAGACACAAAATGAAGTTTTCCTTTGCATTTTCCAGCTCATCCATAAACAAATACTCCATCCCGATAAGAGAATATATATCTGACAAGTCATCCGTGTGCTTAAGTGCAGTCAATAGTAGGTCTACTGCCTTCTGATGTTTTCCTCTTTTAGAGTAAATGTTTGCTTTTTGGATATAAACTTCAGGGTTGTTAGGTTCCAATAGAAATATATCGCTAAGTATTTTTTCGGCTAAATCTAGTTTGTTATCAAACACCAACATCTCAACCTGAATTAGTCTCAATCCAGTGGATCTAGGGTGTTGCTCTAAACCAAGTTTTAGCGCTTTTTGGGCTAAGAAGGTTTTTCCTATATCTAGATAATGGAGTATGATATTTTCAAATTCCTCTGAATCGAAGAAAAATACTTTGTTGGTTTTAAGCATTGCTTCAAAACGAGACAAAGATAATGCGTTCTCTTCTTCCTCTTCTTGATTCCAATTCATATTATTTCGTTTTCAAATACTTTTATAAAAGTACGTTTTCAAAGTTTTGCTTCTGAATAACTTGTTTTATGTTGTAAACAAGGTTATTAACATCTATTGAGGAGCAACTAGTTATAACTTGAACACTTTTGTTGTTTGTTAAAACTCAAACAATAATGTCAAGAAAATATTGTTGGTTACTGTCTCAATTTTCGGAGCATCTGTAAGTCCTGTTTCAAACAGAGATTCTCTAGATTCTCTTTGTGTTCTTGAGTAAGCCATATCAAGTTTAGTAGAACCGAAGTCATATCCAAAACCTAAAGAGTATTGTTGTAAGTCACCAATTGCACTATTCTTTGCATACGGACTTTCTTGGTAATTGTATCCACCTCTAAAGCTCCATTGGTTTACTCTTGTTTCAGCGCCTACTCTTATTTCTGAGGCTACTTTCAATACATCTGCCATCATATTGTTCTGAGTGCTGAAGTGTGAGTCGTTAGTAGGTCTGAGCTTTGTTCCTGAATAATCTTTTAAAGAATAATCAACTGAAATAAGTCCGATGTTTTTGAACACATAAGCTCCACCAATGGTATATTTTGATGGTGATTGTAATCTGTATTCAGGAAAGATATTTACTACTCTTTCATCAAAATAAGCATTCAATAAGTTGTTGCTTGGGTTTGACGTGTCTATTCTATACGTAGAAATCCTTTCCATAGATTCATCATTGAGTCTATACCAAGTAGGTGATTCATAGCTCAATCCTAATCTGAACTCATCGGTAATTCTAGCAATACCACCTAGTTGTAAAGAGAAACCAGAACCATACGTATAAAGCTCATTTTGATATTGAATCTCTCTAATGGTTTCTCCCGATGTGTTGATAGGGTTTTCGTTGGTTTCATAAAATGTCTGCATTCTAGTATAATCAACCATATGCCCGTTTAGGTTCATCCCAAAGTAAAACCTATCATATTGCGCAGCTAGATTAAAGGCTATTTTTCCGTTATATCCAGATTGGGTAATATAGTTGTAGTGTTCAAAAGTTCCTTGAGGTACATTTGATACATACTGCGTGTTTTGAGGGTTATTATTTACCGCATCTAATATATAAGTGTCATAGCCTAAAAAAGCTGTTTGGTAGCTACTACCGTATTCTTCTCCTAGATAGGTATATAGGTTTCTAGCTGATTCACCAGGCATTGTCTGTAATAAATCAAGCGGGACACCGTTGGCTTTATTCAAAAAGAATCGGTCGATAGATGCTGTATTAAAGCCTTTGCTAAAAGTTTTGTTGGTATGCGAATTCTGACTGTCATAATTTATTCCAATTGTAAATTTCTTCCAGCCACTTTCTTCATCATCATTTTCGAATACAAAAACAGCCCCAATTTGATTCAGGTCAAAGTTGTTATGCGTTCTAGATGATTGAGTACCCATATAATCAGATTTATTGTCCAAGCTATAATTGCTCAATGTAAAACCAAATTGATTATTGATAAAAACGGCAGAACTGGCAGGGTTTATAGAGATGGCAGACAAATCTCCGCCTAAGGCAGAAAAAGCACCTCCCATAGCTCTGAATCGAGCTGTTCCGTTGATATTGGTCTGAGAATACCTCAAGGCATCATTGATGTCTTGCGCTTGAGTTGTTAGTCCGATTGACATTCCTAATATTATAAGAACTATGTATTTCTTCATAGTATTGTTTTAAAGTGTATAATTTGATTTATCTTCTACCTCCTGATGAGCGACCTGATGAACCGCCACTTGATCCTGAAGAACGGCTGCCACCAGAGGAGCTACCGCTTCCAAAAGACGAGTTGTTTTGAGGTCTCGTGTTTTGGTTGAAATTCCTGTTTCTGTTGTCAGGAGCAGGTGTGTTCATTTGGTTGTTTCTAGGTGCAGTACTTCTAGGAGTATTTCCTCTCATTTCTGCTGGAGAACTGTGCGTTCTAGTATTTGTTCTTTGTGTTCCTCTGTTTAAATCAGAAGGTTTGCGAATTTCTGTGTTTGGTCTAGTTGTATTGGCAGGATTAGTTCTTGTATTAGTGCCTCTAGAGTCATTTATTGTGTTAATATTTCTATTTGTGTCTAAATTAGTTCTAGAGTTATTTCTATTGACATCCTGTTGGTTTCTGCCTTGAACTTCATAAGCTCGACTTTGATTTGTTCTTGAGCTGTTGTTGTTTCTCGCATCATTGCCCCTAGTAGTGTTGCTTCTTGAGTTATTGATATTTGATCCTGAGCGGTAGCCATAGTCATTGTAATATCCTCCTCTATGTCCTCTTATATAAGCAGGGTGATTATAGCCATAACCATAACCATAGTAATATCCTGGATATAATCCGTAACCATAGTAAGGGTAATAGCTTCCCCAGCTATAATTCCATCCCCAACCAAAATTCCATCCCGAACGATAGTATGGATAGTAACCCCAACCCATGCTCCAATACGAACCATAGTAAGGATTCCAACCGTAGTTGTAACCGCTGTATACATTTACAGTAACATTGCTTGAGGTATTTCCCCAACCAGAATAACCGTTACTATAGCTTTCTTCTTCGCCATAATAGGTGTCTATATCTGTAAAAATCCCGACAGTTTCTTGAGTAGAGCCATTGTCATAGCTTTGAAAATCACTAAAATAACTTCCGGAATTTGATTTTTGTTGTCGTGGGTTGCCTTCTCGGTATGTAGTTTGCTGGGTTACTTCAGTTCTTCGTGTGTTCACGTCAGCGTAGATTCCGTCATTGCTTTGATATGATTTGTTCTGATAAGAACCACAAGAAACAACGAGCAGTCCCGTTGCGATTGGCAGTAGGAATGAAGTAGCTATGTTTTTTTTTAAACTTAAAGTTTTCATATACTTCGGGTTTTAATTGTTGCACATTACAAAAATAGTTAGTTTTGTCAAACTTTTCTAATAATTAACATAGGGCAAGAGTTGTGCCAATTATAAAAGTCAATAATTATATTATGAGCAAAAATCTAACAAAAAGATCTGAGGACTATTCTAAGTGGTATAACGAACTGGTGGTGAAGGCTGATCTCGCTGAGAACTCAGCCGTAAGAGGTTGTATGATTATCAAGCCTTATGGCTATGCTATATGGGAAAAAATGCAAGCACAACTTGATAGAATGTTTAAAGAAACAGGACATCAAAATGCTTATTTTCCGCTCTTCATTCCTAAAAGTATGTTTGAAGCCGAGGAGAAAAATGCAGAAGGCTTTGCTAAAGAATGTGCCATTGTCACCCATTATAGATTAAAAGCTGACGAAGATAACAAAGGGAAGCTTATTGTTGACCCGGATGCCAAGCTAGAAGAAGAACTCATCGTAAGACCAACGAGCGAGGCGATTATATGGAGTACCTATAAAGGTTGGATACAATCACATAGAGATTTGCCTTTGCTCATTAATCAATGGGCAAATGTTGTGCGTTGGGAAATGAGAACACGCTTGTTTTTAAGAACTGCAGAATTCTTGTGGCAAGAAGGGCATACTGCTCACTCGACCAAACAAGAAGCTGTAGAAGAAGCTAGAACAATGCTTGATGTGTATGCCACTTTTGCAGAAGAGTTTATGGCAATACCAGTGGTGAAAGGACTGAAAACTGAAAGCGAAAGATTTGCAGGGGCTTTGGATACCTATTGTATTGAGGCTTTAATGCAAGACGGAAAAGCATTGCAAGCAGGAACATCTCACTTTTTAGGACAGAATTTTGCCAAAGCATTTGATGTGAAGTTTGCTAGCAAAGAAGGAAAACTTGAATATGTTTGGGGTACTTCTTGGGGAGTGTCCACCCGATTGATGGGAGCGCTTGTGATGACGCATTCTGATGACAACGGATTGGTTTTGCCACCTAACTTAGCGCCAATTCAAGTAGTAATAGTTCCGATTTTCAGAAGTGATGAAGAATTGGATAAAGTTTCAGAAGCAGCAAACGCTCTTGTGACTGAACTCAGAAAAATAGGTGTTTCTGTCAAATATGACAACAGAACCAACGTTAAGCCAGGCTACAAGTTTAACGAATACGAACTCAAAGGAGTTCCTGTTCGCGTTGCTATCGGTCCGAAGGATTTAGAAAACAATACTTTTGAGATTGCTAGAAGAGATTTATTGACAAAAGAAATCATTTCTAAAGACACTGCTCAGGATTATATCAAAAACTTATTAAAAGAAATCCAAGAGAGTATTTTTAAGAAAGCATTAGATTATAGAGATTCACACATTACTGAAGTTGACTCTTTTGATGAGTTTAAAGAAATCTTAGAAAACAAAGGAGGGTTTGTCTCGGCACACTGGGATGGTACCATGGAGACAGAGGAAAAGATCAAAGAACTGACTAAGGCTACTATTAGATGTATTCCGTTAGAGCAAAAAGAAGAAAGTGGCGTTTGTGTGATGACAGGAAAACCATCTCTAGGCAGGGTTCTATTTGCTAAAGCCTACTAGATGAAAAAAAGATTGAAAAAGTTTTGGAATAATTAAAAATAGTTCTATTTTTGCACTCGCTTTAACCAATTACAATGGTCCGTTCGTCTAGGGGTTAGGACGCCAGGTTTTCATCCTGGTAACAGGGGTTCGATTCCCCTACGGACTACAGAATGAAATAAGCGTTAAAGCACGGTCCGTTCGTCTAGGGGTTAGGACGCCAGGTTTTCATCCTGGTAACAGGGGTTCGATTCCCCTACGGACTACAAATTTTCATTAAAAATTTAATAAAGAAATGGCAAATCACCAGTCAGCTTTAAAGAGTATCAGAAGCAACGAAAAGAAAAGAGTGTTGAACAGATATCAACACAAAACAACTCGTAATGCAATCAAGGCAATGCGTTTAGAAACAGATAAAGCTGGAGCAGCTGAAAAGTTGCCTGTAGTTATATCAATGATTGATAGACTTGCTAAGAAAAATGTAATACACTTTAACA
Source organism: Flavobacteriaceae bacterium (assembly GCA_034676605.1). Taxonomy (GTDB): domain Bacteria; phylum Bacteroidota; class Bacteroidia; order Flavobacteriales; family Flavobacteriaceae; genus Flavobacterium. Next base: position 118,868 of record JAUCBW010000001.1, read on the forward strand.
AAGCATCAAACCTAAAATCAAAATTGACTAAGCACGTAGCTAGTCTATAATTTGATACATTAAATACGTAACTGGATTAACCTCTGACGATAATCGTGAATGTTGGTTCGGGGTTCAATTTTATAAAACTAAAGCAATGTCAAATTTAATAAAATTCGTACAAGACGAATTCGTAGCGAAAAAAGATTTCCCTGAATTTGCAGCTGGAGATACTATCACTGTTTACTACGAAATTAAAGAAGGTGATAAGACCAGAATCCAGTTTTTCAAAGGTGTTGTTATCCAAAGAAGAGGTTCAGGTTCTACTGAGACTTTTACTATTCGTAAAATGTCAGGCGCAATAGGAGTAGAGCGAATATTCCCTATTCACTTACCAGGAATTCAAAAAATTGAACTTAACCAAAGAGGAAAAGTTCGCAGAGCTCGTATCTACTACTTTAGAGAGCTTACAGGTAAAAAAGCGAAAATTAAAGAAAGAAGAAGATAGTCCTCTATTTTCTAAATCATATAAAAAATCCTCAAATGAAAATTTGAGGATTTTTTTTGATCTATAGATCTTGTCTTTTGAGGTATTCCACAGCATATCTACCTTCATTAAAAAGCAAATCCAATATAGTGAGGTCATTAATAAAGTTGTGTTTGTGATCAAAGACTTGAGTATAAGTTTCAAAGCTATGCAGCGTTTTCTTGCTGTTTGCTAAATACCTATAATCTATAATATCGCTAGTTGTCTCTTTGACAAATTCTTTGGTTTCAACTGTTTTTAGTTTGATACCCAGACAATCTTGCAGAACTTCAAGCGTCAATAGATTGTAGTCTAAAAGAAAGTTGTGCTTCTTCTCAAACAGCGGCATCAAATCATCTATAAAATATTCAAAGAACGGCGAACTTCTATAGGCAGCTTCAAGAGATTTGAAGTGTATTTTTTGCCATTTCTCAGAATAATCAATTTGTAGATCTTTGTATTTTTGGTTTGGATGTTTTCTGGTATGACTTACAGGAACATTCAACATCTGTTTTCCGTTTGGGCTGTAGATATACATACGATTTCTATAGGTTTGTTTCTGGAAGTTGTCTTCTACTTCAAGGAGTATAGTTTCAGCTTTTAGCATTGCTATAAAATGCGAGATAGTCGGAAAATAAGTTGGGTGAATTAAAATATTCATCTGTATTGTATGTGATATTAAAATCAAAAAAACCTTAGGCAACACTTAAGTGTTTATTTCTAAGTCTTTGATATAATCTTCGTATTCATTAAAAAAAGCTTCAAATAGTTTCATTTTCTGATTGAAGTAATCAAATATTTCATCCCAATCTTTTTTGTCGTGAAAACTTAAACCTACTTTTTCTACCCAAATTTTAGAAATTATTTTTCCGTTTTCTTGCTGATGAAATTCATCAAATAGTACTTCAGGAAGATAGTCTTCTCTAAGTAGTGTTTGCAGCGATTCTATTTTCTGGAAATATATTTTTCTTAGCTCGTCATCTTTGTTCTCTATGGCTAACATCACTTCGACTTTCTTGTTATCAGCATAAAACTTAAAAGAGAAATCTTTTATTTTGGTTTTGTGAAGCAACCATTTCTTCGGATAAGCTTTTGAAAAGCTAGTCCAGAAAATATTTTTAAGCTCTCGAGTTTGCTCTTTGCTATACATTTCGTTATTTTTATAAAATCTATAATTTACTTTTTTATGAAGTATCACACTTTCTTGAATACAATCCCAAAAATACAAAAAGCAAGCTTACCCGCCATACAATCCCATTTGAAAATGGCTCCGATGGATAGGATCAAGATGCTCGAACTTTGGGATTTCTCAAAATTAGCTCCTAAAAAAGCAGGTGTTTTGGCTTTGTTTTATCCAAAAGGAGTAGAAACCTACATGGTTTTGATTCTCAGATCGGCAAATGGAGTGCACTCTTCTCAGATTTCTTTTCCGGGAGGGAGGTATGAAGCTGAGGATGAATTGCTTATAAATACAGCCAAAAGAGAAACTTTTGAAGAAGTAGGCATTGCTGAATCTGATATTCATATTGTAAAAGAATTAAGCCAGCTCTATGTACCTCCAAGTAATTTTTTGATTTCTCCTTTTTTAGGATATTTAGAACGCGAACCTTTGTTTATTCCTTGCTCTAATGAAGTGGCTGAGATTATTGAAGTGCCATTGGCGGTTTTTATGAATACCAATCCTACAAATTATGATATTCAAGCAAGTTATAGCAATTATGTTGGTGTGCCTGCATACAACATCAACAATCAAATTATTTGGGGAGCAACAGCAATGATTTTAAGCGAATTGAAAGATGTATTGACGCTCAGTCTAGAATTGTGAGTAATTGGCTGAAATATAGAAGTTCTTTAAGGATAAAAACTAATTTTGATGCCAATCATTTTTATATCTTTGGACACTATTTTTTAGTGTATATCGTTTTATATAAAACTTATTCAGAATGTCGATTGAAGTACAAGGAATTACTAAAAATTACGGCTCTCAAGTAGCGTTGAACAACATATCATTCTCTGTGAAAAAGGGAGAGATTGTTGGTTTTTTAGGTCCTAACGGAGCTGGGAAATCTACCCTCATGAAAATCTTAACCACGTATATCAATAGTGATAGTGGAGAGGCTTTTGTAGCAGGACATCAGGTTTCTGTAAATCCTGAACACGTGCAACGCATCATTGGATATTTGCCAGAACACAATCCGTTGTATTTAGATATGTATGTAAGAGAATACCTGATGTTTAGCGCATCGGTTTTTGCTATTTCTAGATCTCGTGTAGAAGAAGTGATAGGACTTACAGGACTCACTCCAGAATCCCACAAAAAAATAAATCAACTCTCAAAAGGATATCGCCAAAGAGTAGGTCTAGCAAACGCCTTGTTGCACAGCCCAGAGGTATTGATTCTTGACGAACCTACAACCGGTTTAGACCCAAATCAGTTGGTAGAAATCAGACAGCTCATCAAGAATATCGGTAAAGACAAAACAGTTTTTCTATCTACGCATATTATGCAAGAGGTAGAGGCGATTTGTGATCGAGTAATCATTATCAATAACGGGAATATAGTTGCCGACGCTAAGCTTACAGACCTAAAGGGCGCTGCAAATCAGGTTATCGAAGTAGAATTCGATTTTAGAGTAGAAGAACAAATGTTGCAAAGATTACCACATTTAATTTCTTGCGTCAATACCTTTGATTTTATATGGGAACTCAGCTTTGACACCAAATTAGATATGCGTGCGAAGATTTTTGACTTTGCACATGAACACGAACTCAAAATATTGCAACTCAATCTGAAAAATACAAGTCTAGAATCTATCTTTAGAGATTTGACTAAAAAAGCATAATTTTTTGGAGTATAATTTAATTAAAAAGCTCAGCTTCACGTATATTTACATCAATTCTAAATAGAAAGCAATACACAAAAAACGAGTTGTTTTTTAGATAAATATAAGATAATCAGTGGTAAGGAAATTATTTTTTGTTTTTCAAAATGCTTTCAGAAAGTAATTTTTTGGCTCTAAGCAATTTTATTTTTACGTTGTTTAGTGGTTCCTGAATCTGTTCAGATATTTTCAGGTAAGGCAACTCTTGAAAGTAACGCAGCTGTATGACTTCCTGATAATGAGGTTTGAGTTTTTTGACATGGATTAGTAACTCGTTTAGGTTTTGTTCTTTGATAATAGCATCCTCAATCGTAGGCGATGTATCAGGCATGTTTTGAGCGAAATTACTCTCTTGGTTAGTATCCATGTCCACAAAAATAGAAGATCTTTTTTTGCGAAGCATATCAATATGTACGTTCTTAGCAATAGAAATTAACCATGTATTAAAACCATATTCCGAATTATAGGTGTTGATACTGTCAAAAGCTTTGGCAAAAGTCTCGATGGTAATGTCTTCTGCATCAGTTTCGTTTTCGGTGCGTCTGAGCATAAATCCGTAAACCTCATTCCAATAAAAATCGAGCAAAAACGTAAAAGCGACTTGGTTGCCAACTTTTGCTTTGCCTATGTTTTGTTGGATTAATTCTGAGGTTATTTCCAATGTACAGGTTTTGAGAATAAATTAGACACAAAAACATTTAATTGGATGAAGATAAGCATTATTTCTAAGATAGGATAGAGGTAGATAAGATCTTTTTCTTTGAGCTTATGCGCTGAAAAACCAATAACCATCCAACTGACCAAATATCTAAAGCCGATTAAGCTTACTACATATATCCAATCATAGCCAATGATTGTTAGAAATAAAGCTAAGAGTATAAACCAAGCTTGGGATAAATAAAAAAGTGCTAATTGAGCTCTATCAAAAAGCTTGTAGTGTTGAGCTGTAGAAACGTGTCTTCTCTTTTGTCTTAGCCATTCTCTAAAACTCTTTTTGGGTTCAGAGTAAGTAAAGCTTTCAGGACTAAAACAGATAGAAGTGTTTTTTGAATTTGCTGCTTCGTTGATAAATAAATCATCATCGCCCGAGCGTATTTTTATATGGTTTATAAAACCGTTGGTCTTAAAGAATTCCTCACGTTTATAAGCCATATTCCGACCAACTCCCATATAAGGATTGCCTGATTTTGCCCACCCGAAATATTGGATAGCCGTAAGACTGGTCTCAAATCTGATAAGTTTGTTGAGTAGTGAGTTTTTTGTTTTTTTGTAAGCGCCATATCCCAAGACAATAGTTTTGGTCTTACTAAAACAAGCGGTCATCTCTGAAATCCATCGCTCTGAATTCGGATAACAATCGGCATCGGTAAACAAGAGGAATTCGTTTTTAGCAGCTTTTATACCTAAGGTAAGGGCATATTTTTTATTGCCCCAAAAAGCTTCGTTGTTTACGACATCGACAATTTTGATGTTGAAGTGGTGTTTGCTGTACTCTTTGAATACTTCGAGTGTGTTATCACTCGAAGCATCATTTATGAGCACTATTTCAAAACTTGGATACGCCTGATTGAGCAACAAAGGGATTAGTTTTTTGACATTCTCCTCTTCGTTTTTAGCACAAACGATAACAGAAACAGGGATGTTTCTTGGCGTGTTTTGTTGTTTTTTAGCAAAAGCAAATCTTGAAAAAAATCCTAAGTAATAAAATACTTGAATAAGCACAATGGCAATAAAAATATAGAAAACTATATCTAAAATCATTACAATATTGAGATTAAGCATCAGGTATTATACTAAAATAGGTTCAAAAGATCCTTGTTGAAAACTAGCTTCTTCTCGGACGTTTTGGTTTTGGAAAATCTGAACCACTGCTTCTTCTTGATGAAGGTTTGTCAGAGCTTCTTCCGAAAGATGGTCTATCAGAACCTCTGCTTGATGATCTGTCATTTCCGCTTCTGGTTCCGCCTTCTTTTCTTCCGCTAAAGCCACCTTCTCTTCTACCTCCACCTCTAGAGTTATGATCACGTCTATTAGAGTTCCTGCCACTGTCTCTTTCGTTTTGAGAAATCTCTACGTTGATTTTTCTGCCATTTACAGAAAGTCCGTTGAGTTGTTCCATAACGCGGTCTTTGTGTTCAGCTTCTGTATTAAAGAATGAAAATCCTTCTTTAACATCTACTTTAAACAGATCGTCTTTGCCTAGGCTAAGCGTATCTTTTAAGAAGTCCTTCAGTTGCATCCAATCGAAATCATCTCTCGAACCGATGTTAATAAAGTAACGCACCGCACCTCCTTCAGAGAAGTTTCCTTCTCCGCGTCCTGATTTCTCAGTAGACATGTCTTTGCGTTTTTTATAATAACTGATAAAACGGTTAAACTCTACCGATACCATTCTTTTGATAAGCTCCTCTTTAGATAAATCTTCGAGTACTTCGTATATAGAAGGTAAGTATGAGTTGATTTCGTCATCAACTTTTACGTCTTTGATTTTATTAGCTAAGTGATATAGCTGCGTAGCACAGATTTCAATTCCGCTTGGGATATTTTTCTCTTCAAACTTCTGTTGGATGATTCTCTCTATAGCAGAAATTTTTCTGATCTCACTTTTTGTAATAATTACAATTGAGGTTCCGGATCTTCCGGCACGTCCTGTACGTCCACTTCTGTGCGTATAGGTTTCTATTTCATCTGGAAGTTGATAGTTGATTACGTGCGTAACATTATCTACGTCAATTCCTCTGGCTGCCACGTCAGTTGCGATAAGCATCTGAATTTGTTTGGCTCTGAATGATTTCATTACCGTATCGCGTTGCGCCTGAGATAAATCTCCGTGTAATGCAGCTGCATTATATCCGTCTTCAATAAGTTTTTCGGCTACAGCTTGTGTGTCTCTTTTTGTTCTACAAAAGACAACTGAGAAGATATCAGGATTAGCATCGGCTAATCTCTTAAGTGCTTCGTAACGGTCTCTTGCATTGACTAAATAGTACTCGTGAGATACGTTTGCTGTTCCTGAATTTTTAGTTCCAACAGTAATCTCAAGAGGTTTTCTCATGAATTCTCTTGCTATACGAGATACCTCGTTTGGCATAGTTGCTGAAAATAACCAAGTGCTTTTTGTCTCCGGAGTTGTAGATAATATCGATACGATATCTTCATAGAACCCCATGTTAAGCATTTCGTCAGCCTCGTCTAATACGCAGTAATCGATTTTAGAGATGTCAACATAACCTCTGTTAATCATATCTTGCATACGACCTGGTGTAGCGACGATGATTTGAGCACCGCGTTTGATGTCTCTTGCCTGTTCTGTAATACTTGCACCACCATAAACGGCAACTATGTTTACGTTTCTTTCGTATTTTGCATAGTTTTTCATTTCGTTGGTAATCTGCAAACAAAGTTCTCTTGTTGGCGAAATAATAAGAGCTTGTGTAGTTCTGCTCTCTGTGTTAATTTTTTGGATTATCGGAAATCCAAAAGCAGCAGTTTTTCCTGTTCCTGTTTGCGCTAGAGCCACAATATCTGTGTCTTTTTCTAGTAGAATTGGAATTGCTTTTTCTTGTACTTCTGAAGGTTCTGTAAACCCTAAATCCCCAATGGCCTGTAGTAAGGACGGTTGAAGTCCTAATTCTTGAAATTTATTCATATAATTTTTAAAATAGGTGCAAAGTTACTTTAATTTATTTGAAATAATATCAATCAAGCGCATTTAAAATTTGAAAATGAGGGTATTACCCCAAAATGCCAATCAAAATCTAGCTAAGATTTCAGAAAATCAATGAGTTGATGAATTGCTTTTGCCCTATGACTAATCTTGTTTTTTTCCTCTGAAGAGAGTTCTGCAAAAGTTCTGTCAAAACCATCTGCTACAAAAACAGGGTCGTAGCCAAAACCATTAGTTCCTCTTTTTTCAGAGATAATCTCTCCTGAAACTATCCCAGTAAAAAAATGTTGTGTTCCGTTTATGTTTAGTGCAATCACTGTTTTGAATTGTGCTTTGCGGTTTGGTTTGCCTTTTAACTCTTGCAGGAGTTTGTCAATGTTGTCCTCATCACTTTTTTGGTCTCCAGCATATCGGGCAGAATATACCCCTGGAGCATTATCTAAACTTATGACCTCCAAGCCTGAATCATCAGCAAAACAAGGGAGCTGGTAGTGTTGTGTGACGTAATCTGCTTTTAGAATTGCATTCCCTTCAATAGTATCTGCTGTTTCAGGAATATCTACTTCACAACCAATATCACCCAAACTACTGATGTGGAAGTTTTTAGGTAATAGTTGTTTGATTTCTTGAATTTTATGCTTGTTGTTAGAGGCAAAAACGAGATTCATAAAGACTTTTGGTTTAATGTGGTTTTTTGCAATCAAAATAGTCAATGCAAAGTTATTTGTTTTTTGGGTTTAAAAAAAATGCCCCTCCAGAAGGAGAGGCATTTTATAGCTATAAAAGAATTAGTCTTTATTGCTTAGCAACTTTAATGGTTTTCACTGCACCATCAACATTTACTTTCACAAAGTATGTTCCTGTTGGTAGTGAAGTCATATCAATTTGTGTGTCAGTTGCATTTACATTTTTCGTAAATATTGTCTGACCTAACATATTGATTACAGCAATATTCTGAATGTCTTTGCTGTAAGAAATGTTGAAATAATCTTTCACTGGATTCGGGTATGCTTTGAATGTAGCAGTATCAAAATCTTTAGTGCTTAGGCTAACTTCAACAGTTATCATCGTAGCTTCACTTGTACAATCTCCCATACTATCCGTTACATAGAATGTATATGTACCTTCGGTAAGTACGGTTGAAGCGTCAACTTCATCAGTCAGGTCTTCGTCTGTGTACCAAGTAAGATTATCTCCTGTAACAATTATATCTGCAATAGTCTGCCCTTCAGCTATTAGTTGAGGAGACGTGGCTACTGGTGCATCTGGAGTTTCGTTAACAGTAATCTCAATTGATTCTGCAATAGTACAGCCATTTGCACCTGTTACAGTTACTGTATAGGTAGTGGTAGTTGTAGGATTTACGGTCAAAGGTGATGTAGTTCCTACTTCTGAAGTACCATCTGACCAAGAATAGTCATAAAGATTCACTCCTCCTGTTACGTTTACAGTGTAATCTTCTGCTTGTCCAAAACCAGTAGTATTACAAGAGCCTGGGTTCGTAGTGGCAGAGAACTTTTTCAATACACGCATTCTTGTATTTCCGTTAAGTGCCGTAGAAGGTACAAGTATGTTGGTATAAGTAAGAGGTGTGCCTGAACCATTATTACTATTAATTGAACCAATAGAATAAGTTTCTCCTGGGTCAGTAAATACACCATTCTGGTTCCAGTCTATATAAACATAGAAATTATTAGTATAAGAACCATTCGTGTTCCCGTTTACCGTAATTGAGTATGTATTACCAGCTATTACACTTGCTGCCATATTAGTGAAATTCTCTAAATTAGGAGTTCCATTTACTGTAGCACTTGTAGCATTAGAGATTTCTTCAAACTCTACTAATGTAATTGGCTCTACATCTGAAGGGAAAGCTACAGGACAATAAGATGCTGCTGTAGCACTATTTGCAATAAGCTCTACTGAGCTTCCTTCGCAAATTTCTGTAGCACTTGCAGTAATTCCAATTAGTACAGGAGCTGCATTTACAGTAATTGTAAATTCGACTGATGTAGTACAAACTCCAGCAGACTGGCTTGCAGTAAGTACATAAGTAGTTGTTTCTGTTGGATCAAATGACCAACCAGTAGTTGCATCTCCGCTTACACCAAGACTTGGTGTCCACTCAAAAGTATCATAATCTGAAGCTCCAGTTGTAATAGTGACCGCATCTGAAGTGTCTCCTTCACAGATTTCTAATGTAGTTTGTGATAGTTCAAAATCAGGTGCGTCTGTTACAGTAGCAATTACTTCTGTTCTTGGAGAACCACAACCATTATTGTAAACCCAGTTGTAGAAATAGTAATAAGTTGTAGAAGTACCAGATATATATCCATTTGTAATTGAAGCTACATCCCCAACTGCATAAGGGAATCCTCCTACAGAACTTTCTCTAACCATATTTGGACTCGATTGAGCTATCAATCTGTATTCTCCTGGTTCAATCTCGAAATCTAAGTTTATCGTATGTTGAGCAGGTGTTGTTGTTGTACCTAAAGCAGGAAGTGCAATAGTTCTAGTATCTAGAATAGTTCCAGTATTAGTAGTTAGGTTAACCACTAGGTTACCAGCAGATCCTACAAGGTAAACATCAACAGTATTTAATATGAAAGATTCAGTAGCTGTAAACACTAAACCATAATTAATAGCAGTTGTGTAAGAACCAGATGTGTAGTTTGGCTCTAAACGCCCTCCAACTCCGTTGATTCCTTCAAAAGTTTCAACCCAATATGAAGTAGTTTCTGTAAGTACTGGAGTAGTAAATGACGCTCCTTCACTTAGTTTAGTCCCGCCTGTTTCATTGGCATACCAAGCTATAGTACCTCCGTCAGCAGTTGCCGATAGTGTAACTTCTCCTTCTCCACAAACTTCTCCTGGAGTTGTTCCTGTGATGTTCGGTGGTAAACATTCTGTAGTAAACTTGAATGGTCCTGCCCAATTGCTCGCACCGTCAACGCCACAGTCTTGACGAACGTAAAACTCATAAGTAGTACTAGAGTCTAGTCCGCTTATTGTAGTAGGGTTCGGAACTCCTGAAGTTGTAGGAACTCCTGATTGGAAGAATCCTTCTTCACCCCATTCAATATCAAACAAAGCTCCTGAACTAGTCCAGCTAATGGTTGCTGAATTTGTAGTAACAGCATCTAAAGTAAGTGCAAATGGCTTAGGACAAGTAGGCACAACTACGGTAAACATATAGTCTTCAAACTCTCCACTTAAGTTAGTCATACATGGAGATGCAGGACCTGTATTTGGCGTATTTGAATTACCAATTCTCATTCTGGTTTGACCTTCTAAAGCATCGCCAGGCACTGTGAATGACCCAGTATGTATATTTGCATATGCAGCTGTGGCATATACTAATTCTCCAGCATCATCAAAGTTTCCGTTTTGATTCCAGTCAACCCAAATTTTAAATCCTGAAGTTTGATCATTTGTAGTGATTGCTTCAAAGGTAATGGTGCCGCTTACCTCTTGCGTTACGTTATGGAAAAAAGTAAAATCCCCATATCCATTTGCTGATAATCCACTAGTGGTGTTGCTAATGTTTTCTGAGCCTCCTGTGGTTGAGAAGTCAGTAATATAATTAGTTGTACTAGTCCCAATAGGAATACAGTAGCAGTCAACTGCGTCATTCATAAGTACTGAAATAGTACCTGAAATGTCTGTTTCGTTACTATTTAAACAGGTTAATTTATATCTAAAATCAGTATTAGATGTAACGCCAGCACTCATCACGTGTGTAGTAGAAATTGCACCTACCACATCAACCCAGTCATTCATTCCTGCTGGTGAAGATTGCCAAATACCAACTAGCCCGTCTGCCGGAGCAGTTGCTCCTAAGGTTGTAAGTGTAAAGCTAGTATTAGCACAAGCATATAGAGGGCTAGTAACGGTTCCTGCTGTAGGTGTACCTACACAATCATCCAGCTGAATAATTTCTACTGAATAATCCTCTGTTTCACCATAGTTTTGTGTACCACATGCATCAAAGGTGGTAGAGCTTTCAACGGCTCGCACGCGCATACGCGTTTCGCCGACTAAAGCTGTTGGAGGCACAAGGATAGTCGCTGTATGGCTACTGCCATTAGCAATTGTAGCTGCTGATGAAGTCACAAGTTCGTCAGCTCCAAATAGTCCGTCTTGGTTAAAGTCAATCCAGACTTTTACACCTGCACTATAGTTAGAAACACCTACTTCAATATCAAAAGACATTCCTCTTCCGACTGACATTTGGTGTGAAGCAGTATAATCTGAATAACCTATAGGAGCGGTTATAGAACCACAGCCTGTACCAGTATTGTTTATGTTTAAGATGGCCGATGAAGTAATCACATCGTTTACTCTGGCGCCAAAATCACAGCCCCATGAGTATGTAGGTGTACAGTAACAATCTGTTCCGGGATTCATAATTATTTGACCAACATCAGAAAAAGCAGTTTGATTGCTGTACGTACATGTAAGTTTATATCTGAAATCTGTATTTTCTAGAACTCCGTTTGTCATAGTATGACTCACAGAGGTAGCATCTGCCAAATCAGTCCAAGTGTTCATCCCTGCGGGAGAAAGTTGCCATATTCCCATTAATCCATCTGCTGGAGCAGTTGCACCAGATGTAGATAGAGTGAGACTCTTGCCCGCACATACATTTATAGGACTAGTGACGGTTCCTGCTGTGGGCGTACCTGTACAGTTGTCAAGTTGAATAATACTAATTGTATAGTCTTCTGTTTCTCCATAAGTATCACTATCACATGGACCAAAAGTATCTGTATAATATACAAGTCGTACGCGCATTCTATAGTCTCCTGCAACAACTCCTGTTGGGACAGTAAAGCTAAAAATCCCTGTGCCTGAACTAGGAAGTCCATTTCCGTTTGTGTTCGCAATAAGTTCACTTTCGCTAAAAGTTTCATCATTGTTAAAGTCAATCCACACCTTGACCTCTTCTGAAGTAGCAAAGTCATAGCTAGTGCTTACACTAATAGAATATGTGTTTCCCGGAGCTAAGTCTGGTGCAGGAAGTGCAGTATAGTTTTGATAAGCATTAGCACTACAAGCAGTAGTGCTATTGTTTAAAGTTACAGACTCTCCTTGTAGGGTTACATTAGAGATATCATCTCCGAAGGCACAACCCGTAGTATAGCTTGGTGTACAATAAACGAGTGGAAGGTAACTCGGTGCACCTTCAGGCTGAATCGGATTGGAATAGCTAATTGATCCTGCTAAAATCATCATGCAAAGTGATAGCTTCCCGAGCCAGCGATTGATAATTTTTGTTCGATTTTGTAAAAATTCAAATCGTGTAATTTTTTTCATAGAACTAGATTTTAAGATTAAATTATGGTAAATATATGAAAATAAAATATCAAAGAACAAATTTTATTTATTTCTATTTGCTATATGACAATCTAACTCTTAAATAAATTCGTGATTTTTAAAAGCAAATTTATTTTTACTGAAAATCTTTAGTTTTTAATGTAATGTCTTGTTTTACATTGTTTTACCTATTGATTATTTAACTTATCTTTAGGTTTTAGTTTAGTGGTTATACCTATGAAGGTAAAATGAGTTTATTTTAATGTTTACTTTTTTTAGATTAAAAAGCACAAGATTTTTTGAGACGTTATGGTAAATTTATGTTAATAGCGGTTGTTCAGGTGCCTTTTGCAAATAGGTAAAATAATTCGTGTTTTTACTTTTAGGAGAAAAATGAGTTTTCTAGCATTTGTTTAAATCTTTTTTTTTAATAAATCATAATTATTTATTAGGTAATAACTCGAATGCTAACATTTCTTTAAGAACAAGTTGTGATAAATCGCCTATATTTGCACAAAATCCATAAACCTAATAAAAAATATTTATGAAAAAAATTGTAATGAGTTTAGTAATCGTAGCAGGACTTTCTTTTTCTGCCACTAGTTGTAAAAAAGCTGTAGAAGCGACTGATGCTACTGACGCAGCTGGAACAAGCGAAACAGCAGTAATATATACTGTAGATGCCACGTCTGTTATAGAGTGGAAAGGATCTAAAGTAATTGCAGGAGCACATAACGGAACAATTGCTATTTCTTCTGGAGAAGTTAGTGTAGTTGATGGAATGTTAGAGGCTGGAACTTTTGTTATTGACATGAACACAATTACAGTACTAGACATTACAGAAGAAGACGGGAAATCAAATCTTGAGGCTCACTTAAAAGGAACGGTTGAAGGAAAAGAAAATCACTTCTTTAACGTAAATGAATTCCCTGAAGCAAAATTTGAAATTACTGCGGTTGAAGAAAATAAAATTAGCGGAAACTTAACGCTTAAAGGTGAGACAAAAAACATCTCTTTCCCCGCAAAAGTAGAAGTTAGTGATGATCACGTGACTATTACCTCTGAAGCATTTATGATTGACAGAACACAATGGAATGTTAGCTTTAATAATGAGTCGTTGACAGATGTTGCTAAAGAAAACGTTATCAGCAATAATATCGAAATTAAATTTATAGTTAAAGCTACTAAATAATTTAGTGCAAAGCTGAGCTTATATTTTTATATCTCTTAAACCGTCTTGACTTGTTTATAGACGGTTTTTTTATGGAGTTTGGTTTTATTAATTCTTTGATATTATAACTTCTAAAACTCTAAAATAATTTTTTACTATCTTTGACATGGATATTGGTTTGTTTGTCGACTTCAAAATACTGAATTTCAGTATCTTGACCAATATCTAATCAATTTATTTTTACTTAAATAATTACACCCAACGGGTTATGTAAGAAGAAAATAAATTAACTTTATTGTTTCAACTCCAACAGAACTTAAACTTTGTTGGAGTTTTTTTATTCCCAAAACACAATATAAAACTATCTTTTTCGTTATTTAACTAAAGTAATAGTTGCTGAACTAATTTATTAGTTTATGTTTGCACTGAAATACGATTCAACAAATAAACAGTTCAACGATTAAACATTAAAAGATATGCAAAAGTTAACCAACAAAGAAGAAGAGGTAATGCAGGTTTTATGGAAGTTAGAAAAAGCATTCGTAAAGGAAATGCTGGAAGAATTCCAAGACGAAAAACCACATTACAACACCCTTTCAACCATTATCAGAATTTTGGAAGACAAAGGATTTGTATCTCACAAAAGCTTCGGAAACACACATCAGTATTTTCCGCTTGTGAGCAAGGAAGAGTATAGCAGGAAATATATGAACAATGCGATTGAAAATTATTTCAACAATTCGTATAAAAATATGGTTTCGATGTTTGCTAAAGAAGAAAAAATAAGTGCAGACGATTTGCGTGAAATCCTGAAAATGATAGACAATAAAAATAGTTTTGAGTGTTAAGTTTTGAATTTTTAGTTACTCAAAACTTAACACTCAAAACTCAAAACTTTAAAAATATGGAAACACTTTTCACTTACTTTATAAAAGTATCCGTTTTGGTTGCACTCTTTTATTTGAGCTATCATTTTTTGCTCAAAAGAGAAACTTTTTTCAGTAAAAATAGATTGTTTTTGCTTTTAGGACTTGTTACTTCTGTGATTCTTCCGATTGTTACGATTACGAAAATCGTTTGGGTAGAGCCTGTTGTTTTTGATGAGCCTTTTATCCTTTCTGATTTTTCTAACGAACGGATGCCAGACATCCTATATACAGAAGTACAACAATCCGAAATAAATTGGAGCTATATTGTTGCAGGATTTTATCTTTTGGGAATGTTTTTTTTCCTTGTAAAATTCATTTTGAGTAGTTTATCATTATACAAAATCCTGCACAAAAGCCCGAATACCAAACAAAACGGATTCAAATTCATTAACAGCAAAAACGTAAAAACTCCTTTTTCGTTTTTCAATTACATTGCTTTTGATAGCTCTTCTTTTTCGGAAGAAGAACTGCAAAATATCATCATACACGAAAAAGTTCATTCCAAACAAAAACACTCGTTTGATATTATTTTATCCGAAATATTTTCGATTGCTTTTTGGTTGAATCCGTTTGTTTGGCTGTACAAAAAAGCAATTCAGCAAAATCTGGAATTTATAGCCGACAACAAAGCTATAAAAACCTCCGAAAACAAAGTAAATTATCAGAAAACCTTACTTAAAATCACGATTAACCCAAAGGGTTTAGCTTTAGCTAATCCGTTTTTTCAACCTTTAATCAAAAAAAGAATTATTATGCTAAACAAAAAACAATCAAAAAAAGTAAATATCATAAAGTACGCTGTTATACTTCCGATATTAGCAGTGTTTGTAATGCAGTTTCAGACGAAAGTTGTAGCTCAAGAGAAAGTAACTGTTATTTCACAAGGAAAAGAAAAAGAACAACAATACAAATTACCAACTTCCGTAGAATGGGAATATGCAAAAGACATTTTAGTTATTGGGGATACGATTGTTTGGGTTAAAGATTTTTCGAAATCTTATGACGATGAAATGGAAAATCAATCTACAGGAGAAAAAAACATTGTAAAAATTAATTCTTGGGAAGATGTGAAAAAAATTTTAAAAATTGAACCTGAGAACAATACATTAGGAAAAAATGCTTTAATTCTTATAAATGGACAAGACATTTCCGAGTTTAAAAAAATGAAGATTGAAGAATTTGAATTTGAAGGACTTATAAGTATTACAACTTACACAAAAGAGGAAGCTGTCAAAAAATTTGGAGAAAAAGCCAAAGACGGAGCTATTATTCTTGAAGGGAAAGTTACTAATTTTAATCTAAAAGCTTCGACAAAATCATCAAATGAAAAAGAACTTATCAAATTCCTAAAATCTGTAAAAGATTATAACAAAATTGAAATCTATAATCGTTGGGGAAATTTGTCTTATTCTTTGAAGTCGGGAGAAAAAATTGATGAACAAAAACTAAATGTTCTTGATGACGGAAGGTACTATTATGTTCTCGAAAATAAATCGGCAGAAAAAGAAAACGGCTATGTGTACAAAGGAGAAAAACCTGCAATAACTAAACAAAGTGAAAGAGAACAAAGACTGAAAGAACGTGAAGAACTTCTTAATCAAAAAGGAGCTGAACACAAAGAAAGAGAAAGACAAGCTCGTGAAAACTCCAATCTTTCTGAGGAAGAACTCAAAGAAAGAACTGAAAAATTAGAAGAAAGAAAAAAGATGTTAGAAGAAAGGAGAAAAGGACTTGGAAAAAGATTAGATGAAAGAGAGGTACAAATAGAAGAAAGAAGAAAGATGATAGAAGAAAGAAGAAAAGAGCTTGGAAAAAGATTAGAGGGAAGAGAGGAACAGATAGAGGAGAGAAAAAAAGAATTAGAGGAAAGACGAAGCGAGAAAACATCTCAACACAAAATTACTTTATCAGATAAAGCAGAAACTTATTCGATCATCAGCAAAAATTCTTCTGATTCTGATATTGAATCTATAAAATCCAAAATGCAGGAAAACGGAATCCAAATGAAAGTTTCCAACCTGAAACGCAACAAAAACGGAGAGATTTATAAAATTACGATTTCTCTTACTGAAAATTCAGGAGCAGAAAACAACAAACGAAAAGCAAAATCAGAAGCAACCTTTGAAAGAAAAAATGAAGCTATTCCCAATATTTCCCTAGGAAAACAAAACGGAAACCTTATTGTTTCAAGCAGTATAAAGTAAACTAATTCTCAAACACAAAAAAGCCCAGAAATTCCGGGCTTTTTTTAATTAACTCCCCGCTACCACACGAAAGGATTACTTCATCAGTTCGCTACGCTCGTGTCGTGATTTACAGAAACTTAAATATTGAAAAAGCTAAAATCAAGACTTCTGAAACATTATCTCTAACAGGCTGTTTGTTGTTTTATTTATAGTTCTTTTCTCTCCTTTTTATATTGATTTGACAGAATCTCATACAATATCTGATTCTCTATCATTAAAGCATCTCTTTTTCTAGTTTCTATTAAAAAACAAATGTTTTGCAATATAATAGTCTCTATAACTTAAAATAGAATAAGGTAAATAGTTTTTTGAACAACTAAAAGCATGATGACAAACACAAAAAACCACATTTTTTTAGATAATTTATAACTATTTATTGTCGATATTCTCTAAGTTTTTTTTTATATTCGCAGGAATTAAATTATCTTTATTTATATAAAAATTTTACTACACCATATTACATATGTCAAAAACTGCTATAATAGAGATTGATGGGAAAAGATACGAGTTCCCGTTAATTACAGGAACTGAGAATGAGGTTGCCATTGATGTTGAAAAATTAAGAGCTTTATCAGGTGCGATTACGATGGATCCAGGATATAAAAATACTGGTTCTTGCGAGAGTGCTATAACTTATTTAGACGGTGAAGAAGGCATTTTGCGCTATAGAGGGTATGCTATTGAAGATTTAGCAGACAAAGCTAGCTTTTTAGAGGTTTGTTATCTGTTGATTTTCGGAGAGCTTCCGAGCAAAAATCAATTAGAAAAATTCGAAAATGATATCAGAAAATATACGCTGGTTCACGAAGACATGAAAAATGTCATCGACGGATTTCCTAAAACGGCACATCCAATGGGAATTTTGGCCTCGCTTATGAGCGCATTAACTGCTTTTAACCCTAAGACAGTTGATGTAGAAAACGAAAAAGAAATGTATAATGCAGTATGCAAAACTATCGGGAAATTCTTGGTAATTGCAACTTGGACTTACCGAAAAAGAGAGGGGTATCCACTGAATTATTACGACAATACTCTAGGCTTCGTAGAGAACTTTCTCAAACTGATGTTTAAGCTACCTACAGGTCCATATCATATAAATCCAAAAGTAGTAAGTGCATTAAATAAATTATTTATCCTTCACGCTGATCACGAGCAAAACTGTTCTGCCTCAACCGTTAGAATGGTAGGTTCGTCTCACGCCGGATTATTTGCTTCAATCTCTGCGGGTATCTCTGCACTTTGGGGGCCACTTCACGGAGGTGCAAACCAAGCGGTACTAGAAATGTTAGAAGCCATTCAGGCTGATGGTGGCGATACTGAAAAATATATTGCAAAAGCAAAAGACAAAGATGATTCATTCCGTTTGATGGGATTCGGACACAGAGTCTATAAAAACTTTGACCCACGAGCAACCATTATCAAAAAAGCAGCTGATGAGGTTTTAGAGGAACTAGGAATTGAAGATCCAATCTTAGACATCGCTAAGAAATTAGAAAAAGCAGCACTTGAGGACGATTACTTCAAATCAAGAAACTTATATCCAAACGTAGACTTCTACTCTGGAATTATCTACAGAGCGCTAGGTATACCGAATGATATGTTTACAGTGATGTTCGCTATCGGAAGACTTCCAGGTTGGATTGCTCAGTGGAAAGAAATGAGAGAGAACAGAGAGCCAATCGGAAGACCAAGACAAATTTATACTGGACATACACACAGAAAATTTGTACCCGTTGAAGACAGAAAATAAAATTAACAATAGAATCAAAAAAAAGCTATCCAGATTAGGATAGCTTTTTTTGTATGTAGTATTTTTTGCTAACGAATTAAAGCAGCTCGCTCAACATTTCTGATAATTTTTCATCTGATGGTCTTGGTGCATCTGCTGAAATGATCTTTCCTTCTGTATCCAATAAGATAAATCTCGGAATGCCCTCAATCACATAATCCTGCACGAATTGAGACTCCCAGTCCTTATCGGCAAAAAGTTGTGTGCCAACCATTTGGTGCTCAGTTACAAATTCTTTCCAAGTCTGGTGGTCTTTTTTCTTATCGATAGAAATACTCACGACCTCTATATTTTTGTCGTGGAATTTTCGTTCTACTTCTTTAAGAAACGGAATCTCGTATTTACAAGGACCACACCAAGTTGCCCAAACATCGATATAAACATATTTCCCTTTTAGGTCATCTAATGAGGTAAAACCACCTTTATGGTTTTCGTAGTCTACAAATTTTGGCGAAGGCTCTCCCTTTACCAATACCTTTACTTTGTTGTATTTGTCGGTTAGTTCGTTTTTGAACTTCTCATCTGTAATTCCTGAAGATAATTCTTTGTAGAATTCCTCAATCTTTTTGTTTGACGGAGAAATTTCATAGCTTAGATTTTTTGCCAATGCATTTTTGATATTCTGACTTTTCTTGGCTTTAAAGCTAGATAATAGCGTTTCGTAGTAGTCAGCACCGCCATTTACAGCATTCTGAACATTGTCTTGAAAGTTGCTTTCGACCAAGTTTCTATAGGCAGAAGAGAAGTTGAAGTCATCTGCGTTATCAAAATCAATATTTTCATCAGTCTTCGGAAAGGAATCTGAAACCTCATACTCTTTATTTCCTACTAAGAAACCGTGATAATTTCTATAATTTTCTATTAAGAAACTCTTGTGGTAAATGATGCTTTTAGTTTCTTTAGCTTTAAAATCAGTAACTGTGAAGTTGGTGTTTTCAATCAATTCGTTTCCTTTTTTCTCAAGTTTGTCGAGTTTAGCTAGAAAGTCAGCTTCCTCTAAAGAGTAGAAATCTCTCGGACTCGCACCGGTAACTTCATTAATAATTCGACTTTTTTGTGCATAGTAATTGTTTTCGATAGCTAGGTCACCATCAAATTTAATGTTTTTTAATAGCTCAGCATCGGCTTCAAAGCGCAGGTTTTTTTCCTTTTTCTAAATAAAGAGGTTGTTTGCCAATTTCGTATAACCCTTCATAATTTAGGTGTAATGTGTCTTGAAAGCTACCATCCTCTTTTAGGGTAATTTCTTTCGAAAATGAAAGCCCAGTAATAGTGAATGTCCCTTCTTCCGTATTTTTCATGATACCTGATACTATAGTATAATCAGGTGTTTCTTTGGTACACGAAAATAGTACAAGTACCAGAGCAGAAGCAAATAATTTTTTCATAAATAGATTTTTTAGAAATCAAATTTAATGATTCTATCTCATTTATCTATGCTTCTCTTTAAAAGTAATTGAAATTGGATGCTATTTCTCGGAGGAATATTACACTAAAAACGCTGTTTTCTGACCAATAACCAAATCACAACAGGTGCTCCGATGATTGAAGTAACGGCATTGACAGGAAGTATAAAGTCAAATCCTGGCATCTGGCTTAATATGTTACACAATAACATGATGATGCTCCCCACGCCAATGGTTCCCCAGAAAAGTATTTTGTGATCAGAAGTGCTAAGCATTAGTTTAGTTAAATGCGGCACAGCCAATCCGATAAAAGCGATAGGACCCACAAAAGCAGTGATTCCCCCAGCCAATAAACTAGTTGCGATGATGATGATGTTTTTGACCAGTCTAAAATTAACGCCCATACTGCGTGCATAATTTTCGCCTAATAACAAGGCATTGAGTGGTTTTATACATACATAACTCAAAACAAGTCCGATTAAAACCACAGCACTAAGTAGTAGTATAGATTCCCAGGATTGACTCCCGAGGTTTCCTAATCCCCAGAGGGTGAATTTCTTGAGTTGTTCTGCCGAGCTAAAATAAGTCAAAACACTGACTACTGCTGAGGTGATGCTCCCAAACATCAAGCCGACAATTAGAATAGCCATGGTGTCTTTCAGCTTTTGAGAGACAATCATCACGGAGACTAACACCAAAAAACTTCCCAACGAAGCAGCTAAGACCAATCCGTAATTCGATTGAAAAATGTCTTTCAGAAAAATAGGTAATATTCCTGAACCTAAAACGATGATTGCCACACCAAGACTTGCCCCAGAGCTAATTCCCAGAACATAAGGTCCTGCCAGCGGATTCCTGAAAAGTGTTTGCATAAGCAGTCCGCTAATAGAAAGCCCTATACCTGCGAGTATCGCTACTATAGCCTTTGGCAAGCGAAAATTTAAGATGATATAGTCCCAGGTGTTTTTGGAACTCCCTTCTAGAGTGAGGGTTTTGAAAACTTCGTCCAACGGGATATTTACAGAGCCTGTACTTAAACTTATTAAAAAAAGTAGTACAATGCTCAATAGGATCCCGAAGATAAAGAGTTTATGCTTCATTTCAGTTGCTCAAAGAATTGAAGTTCATAGTCTTTTAGAAGCTCTGGATGCGCGATTTTGATGATATCTTTCAATACCAAATCAGGTCTGTTAGGAGCTAATTCAAAATAAACGACACCGCCTTTTGCACCTGTTTTTGTAGAATAGGTATATACATTACCTTCTTTAAAAGCTTTGAATTCTCTGTAATGCGGATTAGCAATAAGCATCTCGTCTAAGCTAGCATAACTTCCTGCGCCAATCCAATAATCAGCATCTTGCGCCGTATCAAAAACCTCTTCGAATGAAAGCGCTAAACTTCCTGTTCCTGAAGTGTCTGACCAATAATAATTTGTATTGGCATCAGCCAAAAACTCAGCTGACCAACTATCGCCTTTAGGTAAATACCACACATCTTCATAGATATTTCCGGTAATCACACTAGGCTTTAGGTTTGCTTTCTGCGCTAATGCTTTCGCTTGTTCGTAATCTGATTTTATCGTGTCAAATACTTCTTTTGCTTTTTCATCTTTATCGAATAAAGCCCCGAAGAATTTAATCCATTCTGCTTTCCCTAGTGCGTGTTTCTCATTCCAATCACCATTCAAAAGTACTTTTACTCCAGCGTTTTTCAGATTGTCTAGTATTTCAGAAGTTTGGTTTATAGTATAGCTCACAAGTACTTCCGGATCTAAATCCAAAACTAATTCGGTGTTTATACGTTCGTTTCTACCCACTTCTTTAATTTTCCCCGCATCAATCAACGAGCGAACTTTCTCAGATGAAATATAATCTAACCCTGGAAAACCGACAAGTACATCCTCTACACCTAACATTTCTAGTGAGGGAATATGTGTGGTAGATGTTACAACCATACGTTGAACAGGAATCACTACTGAAATATAGTGCCTCAAGCTATCTGGAAGTTGTACTTCTTTTTTATGCAATACATAGGTTTGCTGTAGCGTTGATTCTGGACTGACGTTTTTTATGCGCACAATCTTATATTCTTGGTAGTCGTATAACTCAAAGTTGGTCGCAAACTCAACTTGATTTGATTGAAACTCGGTTGTAGCGAGAGTTTCTTTTTTGCATCCTATTAATAGGAGTATGAATGATGAAAAAAGGATTGGTGTTTTTGAAATTCTAACTATAAAGGATGATTGCATCATTATGGAACTACTTTTTTTAGGATATACTTATTTTTTATAGGTTGCAGCAACTGTTTCGAGTTCCTCATACCATTCTTGTCCGAAGCGTCTTATGAGGGCTTCCTTTACGAATTTATATACCGGAACAGAGAGTTCTTTGCCAAGACTACAAGCATCGTTGCAAATATCCCATCGGTCATAATTTACGGCTGAAAAATCCGAGAATTCTTTGATTCGGATAGGGTAGAGGTGACACGAGATTGGTTTTTTCCAATCTACTACGCCTTCATTATAAGCTTGCTCAATTCCGCAAAGTGCAGTTTTGCCGTCAAAAACGACATAAGCGCAATCTTGTCCGTCAATCAGTGTAGTTTCTAATTCTCCGTCCCAACCTGTAACAGAAGTACCTTGAGTTTCAATAGCTTTAATTCCTTCGGGTCTTAGGTATGATTTTATCTTCGGATATATTTCGTCTAATATTTTGGTTTCCTCTTCTGTAAGTGGTGCTCCAGCATCGCCATCGATACAACAAGCACCTTTGCAGGCAGAGAGATTACAGACAAACTCCTTCTCGAGTAGGTCTTCAGATACGATGGTTTTTCCTATTTGAAACATGGGTGTAGTGTATGAAAAATAATAGCTGCAAAGATACGTATTTATATTAAGTGGTATAAATCTTGATTTAACGATTATTTTGCTTTTATGGCACAAGATTTGATTTCTAAAAAACTCAGAAAAAACAGTGTTGTTTTCTGATAAATTTTTAATTTTACCAAATCATTCAATTACTATTAAATAATCTAACTAACCATCTAACCATGAAAAAATTAGGACTACTAGCAGCAGCATTTTTATTTAGTGCTTTAACCTATGCTCAAAGTGGAGCAAAAATTGAGTTTAAATCAGAAACCATTGATTATGGTACTGTGAAAAAAGGAGAGGACACAGGGATTCGTGTTTTTGAATTTAAAAACGTTGGAGATCAGCCTCTTATCATTACTGATGTCAAGACTTCTTGTGGTTGCACCGTTCCTTCAAAACCGAAAGAACCAATTATGCCAGGAAAAACAGGAGAAATTGAAGTGAAATATAATATGAACCCAGGTGTAATCAATAAAACGGTTACAGTTGAGTCAAATGCAGTAAACAAAACGGATGGTAAAGTGCCTTTGAGAATTAAAGGAACAGTTGTAAAACCAGAAGAAAATACTAAAGCAAGCGTAATGGACAAGAAAAAAGTACTTCCGCGTTCGTAATTAGCTTATACAGCTTCAAATACACAGAAACTCAAGATGAAAATCTTGAGTTTTTTGTTTTATAGCTTTTTCTGTTTTTGATACATTTAAAAATTACTAACTTTACGCAAAAATCAGCCCTCATGAATCAACCTGTTCTGTTTCTTAGAAATGCCAATATATACCAAGATAAAAACTTAATTCTTCAGGATGTAAATATTGAAGTTAACAAAGGTGACTTTATTTATCTTATCGGGAAGACCGGTTCAGGCAAGAGTAGTTTTATGAAAACACTTTATGCCGATTTGCCGCTAACCGAAGGACAGGGGAGCATCGTAGATTTTGATTTAGCCAAACTCAAAGAAAAAAACATTCCGTATCTAAGACGAAAAATAGGCGTTGTTTTCCAGGATTTTAAATTATTACCCGATAGAACGGTTTACAAAAATCTTGAATTCGTACTCAGAGCAACGGGTTGGACAGATACCAAAGAAATCGAACTCAAAATAGATACCGTGCTTGACAAGGTTTCGATGAAGAGCAAATCGAGTAAAATGCCCCACCAACTCTCAGGTGGTGAACAACAAAGAGTTGCGATTGCCAGAGCTTTGCTCAATGACCCCGAGCTTATCTTGGCAGATGAACCTACAGGAAACCTCGATCCTCAGACAGCTGCAGAAGTAATGTTACTACTTAGAGAAATCAACGAAAGTGGCAAAACAGTCATTATGGCTACGCATGATTATGCACTGATTATGAAATTCCCAGCCAAAACCATTAAATGTGACGAAGGAGTGATTTTTGAAGTGGTGCAAAAAACGGTGTAATGCTCTCAATTCTCATCCCTACATATAATTACAGTGTTCTTTCGCTGGTCAAAAACCTGTATAAACAATGTGTAGCGTCAAACATCCCTTTTGAAATCATCGTTTTTGATGATGCTTCGCAAGACCCTTTTGACAACCAAAAGATTAATGATTTTGAAAATGCTCGTTTTGAGGTTTTAGATAAAAATATCGGGCGCAGCGCTATCAGAAATCTATTGGCAAAAACGGCAAAATATGATTGGTTACTTTTTTTGGATGCGGATATTTTTCCAAATGGGGAGAGTTTAATTGAAAACTATTTAGACGAAATTTATAAAAATACAACTCCAAGAGTTATCTATGGAGGAATAAGATACCAAGAAGAAACTCCAGAGAAACACCAGCTTTTACGTTGGATTTATGGAAATAAAAGAGAAGCGATTTCTGCTTCTGAAAGAAATAAGGATGTTTATTTGAGTTTTCTTACATTAAACTTTTTAATTCATAAATCAATTTTTGAAAGAGTTTGTTTTAATGAGGAGATTCCGAATTTGAGAAACGAAGATTTGCTTTTTTCGTATGATTTAAAACAAACAAAAGTTATCGTAAATCACATAGAAAATTGGGTATATCATTTAGGGATTGAAACTACTGATATTTATATTAAAAAGACAAATGAGAGTTCGAGTGCTTTTTTGTATTTGTTAGAAAATAAATTACTTCCTCATAATTACACTCCTTACGGTAGAGCCTACAAATTAGTAATTGATTTACGATTAAAGAAAGTAATTTCTGTTTTATTTCACATCGCTAAACCTCTATTAATCAAAAGCCTAAAAAGCAAACACCCGTCAATGTTCTTATTCGATTTATATAGGCTAGGATATATTTGCTCGTTGTAGGTGATTTGTTTTGATAAAATAATACACCAAAAAAGGCATTGACAAAATAAAATAAGAAATGTCAATTCTGCTATGAAAGAATGCTTCTGCAAATCCTGATTGTAGTAAATGATAAACAAAATATACCGATATAGTCATAAATAAAGCTATTCCGCTATAAAAATAAGTATCCTCTTTTGATCTGATTAGAAAAACAAACAAAGAAGAAACAGCCACACAAATAAAAGTAAGATATTGAGGCATCAAATAATCAGATTGGATAATAAACGGATTCATTGTTTTAAATTCTTCGATGTGATTGTATATAAAAGGAATAAAAGTTGAAACAAATGTCAATATGGCGACTATTCCGAGAAAGAAAGTTTGTTTAATTGATATTGCTTTACATTTAAGAAGATAAAGAAATGTTATGATATAAGGAATTACAAAAACATTTCTTGTAGATAACATGAGTCCTATTAGTATTCCGTTCCATAAAATAAAACATCGCGTGTTTTTCTCTATGCTTTTAAATAAATAAAGAATTGAAAACAGCACTAAACTCCCATTCAAAAAAATATTACTTCTACTTATAACTTCCCACAAAAAGAAAACAGAAGAACAAAGTAAAACAACAGTAATTGTTTGATTTGAAACTGAGATTTTATCAAATTTAAGTAAGCTTAAAAAGGCAATTATTCCGAGTAAAGAAAAATATCCGAGTTCTCCCAGCAGATAAAAAGGCAGAGCAAGAATATAATAAAAAGGCATTGGTCCAGGGTAATTTCCCATGTGCGAAGTAGCCAAATAAGCATATTTATCAGAAAAATAATTATCCCAAAAAGAACTGATAACACTCCATCTATCAACCATTAAAGATTCTTGAGGGACTCTCGAAAAAATAAAGAAAGACCCAAAAATAAACAAAAGAACAATACTTAAGTTTACAATATTTAATTTTGAATGAAATGGATTTAGCTTTGTTCTGTACTTCCATAATAAAACATAAAAAGCAATGAAGCTAATGGAAATTATTAAATAGAAGGGAGTAATTCTTTCTGTGTATTTGATAGTAAATAAAAAATTCACAACTATAAATAAAAAGAAACTTATTCTGGTCTTAATATTATTGATTTTAAATAAGCTATCCATTAATTGAAAAGTTTTGACTTGGCGATCTTATTTTTATGGAGGAAGTATTTTAATGAAACACCTAATACTCCAAAACCATATTTTAAACTTCGTTTAAAATTTATCGATGAAGCGTCATCAAAATATTTTGTAGGACAGGTAATTTCTGCGATTTCATAATTTTTATCGAAAATTTGAGCTAAAAACTGATTATCAAATATAAAGTCGTCAGAATTTTTATTGTAATCAATACTTTCTAAAACTTCTTTGTTGTAAGCTCTGTAACCCGTATGATATTCAGAGAGTTTCTGATTCATCAGCAAATTTTGGGTAAAAGTCAAAAAGCGATTTGCTATATATTTATATAAAGGCATTCCGCCTTTTAAAGCTCCTTTTCCTAAAATACGTGAGCCAATAACAACAGGATAAACACCATTAGCAATAAGATAAGCCATAGAATGTATGAGCTTCGGAGTATATTGATAATCAGGATGTAACATAATAATAATATCAGCTCCTAATTCCAAAGCCTTATTATAACAGGTTTTTTGATTGCCTCCATAACCCGTATTCCTTTCGTGTTTGATGATGTGTTTTATTCCTAAAGACTGGGCAATTTTGATAGTGTTGTCAGGGCTGTTGTCGTCAACTAAAATAACTTCATCAACAATATCAAAAGGGATTTCGTTATAGGTTTCAATTAGAGTTTTTTCTGCTTTATAAGCAGGAAGTACAACAATTATTTTTTTATTATCAATCATTTATTTTGTTTATTTTTTGTTTATGTTAAATATTTAACATAAGTTTACTATGTCTAACTTTAAAATTTTAAGAAAATGAAAAAATCTTTTACACATTCGTTCTAATCCTGTTTGCAAATATAGGATATTCTCAGTTCTTACCAACAGGTACAACCACTACTGATAATAAATATAGAAGTGGAGGTTTGAGCATTGGTTATACTTCTGCTCCTATTTTAGGAACTAATACATTTATGGTTAATGGAAATTCAAGACTGACAGGAATCACTTCAAAATCTATGTCAGAAGTCGTACGATTTATTATAAAGTAATTACTTAATTTCTAATCAGAGTTAAGCACTCCAAAATGAAAACTGAAAATTTACTTTTTGGAGTGCTATATGTATCTTACTAATGGATTCTCTTTTAATAATCCCTGAAATCCAATCTTTTTTTATTTGACATCTATCTATTGGGCTATCTCTGCTCGTTGTGAGTAAGTTTTTCAAACAATAATTCCCATTGACGCATTACCTTTTTTACTTCAAATTTCTCAACACTTTCTTTAGCATTTTCACCCATTTGGTTTCGTAAAGACGCATCATCAATAAGTAAGTTTACTTTTCCAGTAAAGAGTTCTATATCAAAACAAGGAATCAAAAAGCCATTTTTGTTATTCTCAATAATCGATGAAGGTCCTGTTGGTGCATCAAAGGCGATGCAAGGAAGCCCGCAACTCATAGCCTCAGTAAGCACTAAGCCAAAAGTTTCAATACGAGAAGTCATCAGTAGGATAGAGGAAGTAACATATTTTTCTGAAATAGTTGTGACGGGCTTATAGATCATAACCGAATGGGTCAAACCTCTTTTTTCAATTTCTTTTGGAGTGTCAAATTCAGAAAGCTGCTGCCCATAAATTTCCAGTTTCCAGTCAGGGTGGTTAGTGTTTACTACTTGCCAAATATCCAACAGCAAATCTATACCTTTGAGAAAGCTTTGTCTGCCTACGAAAATTATTTTTTTATGGTCTAATCTACTTTTTATCGTAGTTGAGAATGAAAGGGGGTTCGGAATAACCGTCTGATTTTGCAATTTCCAGAGCGCAGCTTCTCTCTCTGATAAAAACACAAAAGTGGCAAACTTCTTTGCGGTATTTTTCAATAGCATTTTGGTAATTCCCAAATATCTGAAAACCGAATTGCTTTCTTGAATGATAAGTTCTCTTGTGGCATGAAGTTCGAAAATTGTTTTTGTGTTTTTAGGCAAAAAATACGGAATTAAAAATCCTTTCAGTCCGTTGTCAGAAACAATGACCAAATCAGGATTTGTTTTTTTATAAGTAGCTTGTATTAGTTTTCGGTATCTGAAAAAACTAGATACGCCCTCAACATCTGTATGTTTTATTTTTTTGTCTAAAGGAAAGTATATTTGCTCGTTTTCAGTATTGCTCGTAAGTAAATGTATGTCATATCCGTTTTGAGTAAGATAATTCAATCGTACAGAAATACTTCTCTGCAAACCGCCTGAACCATCAATTCGTGTGGATATGTATAAGATTTTCATCGCCCTTTCTTGGTTAAAAGTTCATCAAGCAATACCTGCCATTTTTTCTCAATAACTGATACGTCAAACTTAGCTACGCTTTCTAAAGCATAAGATTTGCAACGATTATATAAATCCACATCTGAATTTAAGGTGTTCATAGCGTCTATGAGTGCCTCAAAGTTTTGATTCTCGACAAGAATTCCGTTTTTATGATTGACAATAATCTCTGACGGACCTGTCGGGCAATCAAAAGCAATGATAGGGGTTTCGCAAGCAAGACTTTCTAAAAGCACCATCGGAAGTCCTTCCATCAGGCTACTATTCACAAGGAATAAAGCTCTAGCCATATATTTATAGGGGTTTTCCTGAAAATCCATCAAGTGAACTTTATCAGAAAGACCTAAAGTATCAATACTTGTTTGCAGTTTTTCCTTTTCTGGACCTTCACCTAAAATAACCAAATGAATATTTGACTCAACTAATGCAGTTTTACTATAAGCTGCTATGAGTTGGTCAAACTGCTTGACTTCAAAAAATCTACCAACGGCTATAATATATTGGTGTGGAAAATCTATTTCTTCCTCTTTAAGCTGTTGAATTTTCTGAATATCAATAGGGTTGTGAATAAGCGTCAGGTTATTGAACCCAAGTTTCTGCTGAATAGCTTCCTGTTGTTTCTCAGATATACATACAATCGAATCAAAATTCTTGAAAACCAGATTTGAAAGCCATTTTTTATCAAAGAGGTAGCTCTTAAAATCACCTAAGTGTACGGTCTGAATCAGCATCGGTGCTTTGTAAGCAAATTTATAGATCATCAACTCCTGAAAGTCATTCACACGAAAGCGAAAATCTATGATTGCATCAAACTGTTGTTCTCGGATATATTTCCTGAGCCTCCAAAAACGATTGATTTTATTAAAAAAGCTATTCGAAGAATTGCGTAAAGCTCCAATGTTATAGAATTTCCCCGCATACGGATAACTCACTTTGTCAATCATAATGATGGTATGCACCTCATAACCCAGCTTGTCAAAAACAAAACTAAGGTTAGATAGCACTCGTTCTGCACCACCTGTGCTAAAGGAATACCCCACCAAAGCTATTTTGCGTTTTTGCTGCATCGAGATTATTTTACGAAGGCTACAAATTCATCAAACTCCCTTATATAATCTGATTCCTGAAAAACATCAGAAGCAACAACCAGACAAACCGAGCCTGACGAGAAGTTTTTTAGTTCTCTCCAGATGCCTGTTTCTATTAAAAGTCCATGATTAGGTTTGTTAAGAGTAATACTTTTTTCTTGCTTTCCGTCATGAAGAACTACATCAAAACTCCCGCTTAAAGCAATTAGAAATTGCTGTAAATTTTTATGTGCATGCCCCCCCCTTTCAGCACCACTCGGCACATCATACAGATAATAAACTCTTTTTATTTCAAAAGGAATTATATCGTTTTCTATTACAGACAAATTTCCCCTTCCGTCAGGATCTTTAATTTTTGGAAGGTTAATAAGTTGAAGATTATTTACAGAATTTTTCAAAGTATTTTTTTTTGAGTGGTGTATAAATTTAGTTGTTTTCTCTGTTTGCACAGTAATGAATAAGTATTATTCATACAGAATTACAAACCATTTAGTACATTCAGTATCTATAAGTCCTATGGTAGGAGTATAGAGCAATATGGCAATTTTCCCCTGATTATTTATAAATTGATGCGTAATGTCCAAAGAGCTTATAGCATTCCATACTTGTTCATAATCAATGGGATAATCTTCTGCCTGATTGTTTTGGTTATTAATTATAAAAGAAGAATCATAATATTGCACATTCTGCCAATTAATAGAGGTGTTTATCTCCGAAACGGAATATTCTGAAGCGTTGGTAAACTCAGAAGATTCGGGAATATAAGGCTCATTGCAACCTGCCATCCATCCGTAATTCCCGTTAAAAACAACAGAATTATTCGGAGTAAATATCAATTTGTAATCATTAGTAAACCCATCTCCTGAAGCAAGACGGATTTCTTCCAAAGGAATATCCAAAGTACTTTCTATACCTTCAAATTCATAAAGTTTGGCTCTTTCAAACTGGTAGTCCAAAAAAGAAACTTGCAGAAAGAGAAGTTTTTTTGTTGTTGAAGTTTCTTGTTGATTAGGATTTGAATCGTTGTCATTAGAACAAGAAAACAAAAGTATAAAAGGTAGAAGTATTAGTGCTTTTCTCATCAAATTAAGAATATTATGATACACAAATATAAAGATTTATTTGATGAAAAAATTAACCATTTTAGAACATTTTTGAGCCCCTTTATCATTTAGATGATCTGGATCAAAAAAATCTTCATCCGAAAAAGTCTTATTATAAAACAAATTGAGGTATGAGGTATTAGAATTCTCATAAGCCAACTTTTCAGCCACCTCAAAAATAGCTTGGGCTTTTTCATTATTTATTTTTTCTGAGTAGGATTGATGAACTGGCATCGTCACCAAAAGCACTTTAATATCTAAATCTTTGCATTTTTTTATCATCGAAGTAATTCCATTGATGTTTTTATCGAAATCCATAGAATTATCTTCGTGTTTTTTAGTAATGATTTTAGATAATTCCTCGAGATTTTGATGATTGTTTTCTGCCAAATAAGTAGTTCCCCAACCATTTTCATCACATTCTACCAAAGTTTTGTTTTTGAAGTAAGTCTTAATAGTTCTCCAAGAGTTTTTTAAAGAGCGATTAGAAGCCAAACTGTATTGACTCAAATCATAAAATGGAATAAAGGGAACGTCTAAATCCATTTGTGCTTGGTAGAAATATTTTCTCCAAACATCCTCAGACGTATTGTTTTTTTGACTCAAACTGGTGTATTCTATGTTCAGAACAACATATTCTAGTTTCTCGAAATTACCAATATGTTTATCAAACAATAATTTATCAAAATATATAGTCTGACTGATATTGGCAATATTATAAGCAGGTTGGTCAAAATATTTAGGATTCAGACCGTAAAAAGGATGCGAATTTCCAAATATGAGTATTTCTGCTGTGGTATAATTATTTTGAATGCGGTTGTGTTTTTCAGTATAATTATTGGGGGTAAAGCGATAAAAACACTCTATGAGAATCCAAACTATAAAAATTACAATCAGAAAAAATGATATTTTTTTTAAAAACCTTCTCATAATTTAAAACTGATAATAAATGAAGTTATGTTGATTTCCTGCATTGTAAAATATCAAAAATATAACCGCTAAATAAATCGAGTACCGAACGCTTTTATTTTTTATATCCGAAATATCCAATAGATGCTCCTTGTCTTTTCGAAGCCATTCTAAAAACAAAAAACCAAATAACAATACAATAAAAAACCTAGACATATTAGGCTTTTCGAATAGTGTTTCAGAAAACATTTGTTTGAAATATCCCATAGATTCCGAATAATTTTCAGCTCTAAAAAACACTCTGGCTAATGTCAGAATGATAAACGTTGAAACAATAGCTATAAAATCGTATAGTGCATCAGTTATTTTTGATGAAAAAATCCGAATATTTTTTGTCCATTTTCGGTAATAAATAAACATAATATAAAGCAGTGCGTGAATGGCTCCGTAAATCACGAAAGTCCAATCGGCTCCGTGCCATATTCCGCTAAAAAGAAAAACAATTGTGAGATTTCGGATTTTGGTGTATTCTCCTTTTCTGCTGCCTCCAAGCGGAAAATAGATATAATCCCGAAGCCAATACGAAAACGAAATATGCCATCTTCTCCAAAAATCGGCTATGTTTTTGGCAAGATAGGGATAGTTGAAATTTTTGGTCAAATTAAATCCTAATAAATTAGCCGAACCAATAGCTATATGCGAATAACCGCAAAAATCTCCATAAATCTGAAAACTGAACAAAATAGACGTAAAAAAGAGCGTACTTCCTGATTGGTTACTAATATCCGAATAAACCGCATCAACAATTACAGCACAATTATCAGCTATAACCATTTTTTCAAAAAGACCTAAAGCAATAAGCTTGAGACCATTAACAGCTTGACTATAATCAAAAAAGCGTTTTTTATCAATTTGAGTAAGTAAGTTAGATGCTCTTTCGATAGGTCCAGCAACAAGTTGTGGGAAAAAAGTTATGAAAATAGAAAAAGACAGCCAGTTTTCAGACACTTTTATTTCTTTCTTATACACATCTACCAAATAAGCAATTCCCTGAAAAGTATAGAAACTAATTCCGATAGGTAATATAATCTTCAGAGGTGTACTGTTTAATTCTGAACCAAAAAGTCTGAAAACAGCTACAAAATTTTCGATAAAAAAGTTATAGTACTTGAAAAATCCTAAAATCAAGAGATTAAGAGAAATTCCTATCCATAAAAAAGTTTTCGAATGGGAGTTTTTTTTGGTAATCTGCTTGGCAAAATAATAATTAATAAAGGTGCTTATAACGATTAAAAAGAGAAACTTCCAATTCCAACACGCATAAAAAAAGTAACTCGCCAAAAGCAAAAACACATTTTGGTTCTTTAAATTATTTTTGAAAACAAACCAATAGCACACAAAAACTAAAGGCAGAAATAAAGCATAATCTAAAGAATTAAAAAGCATAGTTGTGAGGTTATGGTTTTATGTTTAATAATTCTATCCATTGTTGTGTAATGTGTTTGGCAGAAAATTTCCGAACGGATTCCTTTGCATTTGCACTACAAATCTCATATAATTTTTCGTCTTCGACCATTAAATTCATCGCTTTAACAAGCTCATCAATATTTTGATTTTCAACCAAAAGTCCGTTTTGTTTATGAGAGATAACTTCATTAGGGCCTGTTTTACAATCATAACTCACCACTGGAGTTCCGCACGCCAAACTTTCAATAATAACATTCGGAAAACCTTCATACTTACTAGCCAACACCAAGAACTTAGCATTTTTGATATACGGAAAAGGATTGGCTTTGAAGCCTATAAACACTACTTTGTCTATAAGCTGCAGTTCATCGACTAACTTTTTCAGATTGTTTTTATACTCTCCGTCACCCAAAAGTACGAGTTTGATATTCTTTTGAGGCAAATCAGAGTTGTGATAAGCATTGATGATAACATCTTGTTGCTTTACATTATCACTTGCCATTCTGCCCACAGCTATTATATATTGATAGTCTAAAGCAATTGATTCCTGAGAGAGCAATTGTATTTTATCCAATTCTATACTATTATATACAGTGCGTACATTTTTATATTTGTATTGCTCTCTGATTTTTAGTTCTAATCCTTTTGAAACCGTATGTATTCCAAATGCTTTTTTATATAGATTCTTGGATACAAGATTATTAGAAGTAAAATAGAGTTCTGTGTTGAAGCTCGCAATTATCGGGATGTAATTACTTTTTCTGAAGATATACCTGACTAGAATCCATTCGGTGTACCAAGTGCCTCTGTACCTAAAGTCAATTATATAATCAAAGTGGTGACTCTTTATATATTGATTGAGTTTTGTAAGCCGTTTGATTTTATCTCCATAACTCAACGAAGGCTTAAAATCTAAAATAAAAAGTTCTCCTGAAAATTCATAGTCTATGCTAGTGTCGTCAAAAACAAGGTTATGTATCTCAAATCCTGCTTTATGCAAGTTGTTTGACAAAACTGCATGTGCCTTTTCAGCTCCTCCTCCAGAAAGTGAGTTGCCTACGAGGCATATTTTATAGGTTTTGTTTTCAGACATATTATTTTTCGACTACTTTTGGATACAAATATAAACGATTTATGAAGATTCTACTTATAGGAGAATACAGTAGATTGCACAATTCACTCAAAGAAGGTTTGCAAGACTTAGGATATCAGGTAGTACTTGTCGGTACAGGCGATGCGTTCAAGAACTTTTCTGTAGATTATAATTATGAAGCACGCTGGACAGAAAAACCAATTTTCAAGTATCCCAATAAGGTTTTTTCTAAACTTTTCGGCTATAATATCTATTCGCTCGAAAGGGGAATTCGGTTTTATCAAATGCTTCACAAACTTAAAAACTATGATGTCGTACAGTTTATCAATGAAACTCCGATTCAGACTTTTGCTTGGTTAGAGAAAATCATCCTCAAAAAACTCATCCAACAGAACAAAAAAACCTTTCTTTTGTCCTGCGGAGTAGATTACATTTCTGTGAATTTTATGAATAACGGAGGTTTTAGGTATTCGCTTTTAGATCCTTACCACCAGAATAATACGCTAAAGTCAGAATACGACTATGTATATAAGTACCTAAAAAAGCCTTTTGTCGAATTGTCAGCGTTTTTATATGCACATGTAAATGGAGTGATTGCCTCAGATTTTGATTACGTTCTGCCCTTAGAGGGAAACTCAAAATTTCTAGGACTTATTCCAAATCCGATAAATATGGATAAGATACAAAGCATAGATTTTGAGGTCAAAGATAAAATCATCTTTTTTTTAGGGATTAATAGGTTGACGTATATCAAAAAAGGCATTCCGTTTTTTGAAGAAGCACTCGAAGTGATCAAACAGAAATACCCCGATAGGGTAGAGGTGATCATTGCTGAAAATCTTCCGTATGTAGAGTATATCAATAGTTATAATCGCTGTCATATTTTGCTTGATCAGACTTATTCTTATGACCAAGGCTACAATGCACTTGAAGCCATGGCAAAAGGGAAAGTTGTTTTTAGTGGTGCGGAACAAGAATTTCTAGATTACTATAACCTAAAAGAAGATGAAGTGCTTATTAATGCAGTTCCAAATACAGAATACTTAGTAGAGAAGATGTCTCAGTTAATAGAAAATCCTATTAAACTAAAAGAAATCTCAGTAGCTGCACAAACTTTTATTCATAAAGAACATAATTATAGACAAATAGCGCGAAAATATTTGGAGGTTTGGAGAAATAATTAAAATTGGTATTATCTTTGTGTTTGTTACTTAAAAATAAACAAACATGAACACAAAGAAACTTTTATTAGGATCATTTCTATTTGCCTCATTAGCAATGTTCGCACAAGAACCAGCGTCTAAAGTACAGGAGGAACTAAAAATCGGAAAGATTGTACCAGCGCAAGAAGTCAAATCTTCGGCAGAGCAAGAAGCAGCCTCTCAAGAACTAAAAGAAAGAGCAACCAAGCTAAAAGAAGCACAACTTAAAGCTGATGAAAAAGCATTGAAAGACCAACAAAAACTAGAAAAAGCACAGCAAAAACAAGCAGAAAGAGAATTAAAAATAGCCAAAAAGAAAGCTAAAGCAGAAGAAAAAGCACTTAAAAAAGTAGAGAAAGAAGCTAAAAAACAACTAAAAGCCGAGAAAGCAGCTAACAAAGCCACTAAAAAGTTCGAAAAAGAAAAATTAAAACTTGAGAAACAAAAAAACAAGTTCGAAAAAAACAAGTTAAAAGGTAAACTTGCTCCTCTTGATGAGCAAAAAGAAGCTATCAAGATAAAAGAAAGAGAACTTAAACTAAAGGAACTAGAGATTAAGATGATTCAAGCCGAAAGCAAAACCAAATAATCTAAAACCTTTTTAAAATACAAAAACCGCTTGACAGTCAAGAGTCAAAGCGGTTTTTTTGGTTAGGAAATTGCTGATATTTATTGTAATTTCGCAGGCTAATTAACATTTTATTTTTTTATAAAAAATGGCAAAGCAAGAAGATTTATTCAAAAATGTAGTATCTCACGCTAAAGAATATGGTTATATTTTTCAGTCAAGTGAAATATATGACGGACTGAGTGCAGTATATGACTATGCACAAAATGGAGTTGAACTCAAGAAAAACATAAGAGAATATTGGTGGAAATCAATGGTTCAGATGAACCAAAATATCGTGGGTATTGATGCAGCTATTCTAATGCACCCAACTACCTGGAAGGCTTCCGGACATATCGATGCCTTTAATGACCCGCTTATTGACAACAAAGATTCTAAGAAAAGATATAGAGCTGATGTGTTGATTGAAGACTTTGTCGAGAAAATCAACCAGAAAACTCAGAAAGAAATTGAAAAGGCAAGAGCTAGATTCGGAGAATCATTCGATGAAGAGCAATACAAAACGACTAACGAAAGAGTCGTAGGCTATATCAAACAACAAAAAGAGATCATTGAGCGCATGGCGCATGGACTTGATGTTGGAGATTTAGCCGATGTAAAAGCACTTATCGAAGAACTCGGAATTGCAGATCCCGATACCGGTTCTAAAAACTGGACAGAAGTACGTCAATTCAACTTGATGTTTGGCACCAAGTTAGGCGCCTCAGCAGAAACGGCTACTGATTTATTCCTTAGACCAGAAACTGCTCAGGGTATTTTTGTAAACTTTTTGAACGTTCAAAAGACCGGGCGTATGAGAATTCCTTTTGGGATTGCACAAACAGGAAAGGCCTTTAGAAACGAAATTGTAGCGCGTCAGTTTATTTTCAGAATGAGAGAGTTTGAACAAATGGAGATGCAATTTTTCGTCAAGCCAGGAGAAGAGATGAAATGGTATGAGTACTGGAAAGAAACCCGTCTAAACTGGCACTTGTCTTTGGGCTTGGGCAAAGAAAACTACCGTTACCACGACCACGAGAAGTTAGCGCATTATGCCAATGCCGCTACGGATATTGAATTTAATTTCCCCTTCGGATTCAAAGAACTAGAGGGAATCCACTCAAGAACTGATTTTGACCTTAAAGCACACGAACAGTTCTCAGGCAAAAAGCTACAATACTTCGATAATGAGACCAATCAGAATTATGTGCCTTATGTAGTCGAAACCTCTGTTGGTCTAGACCGATTGTTCTTGGCTATTTTTTCTAATTCGCTTCAAGAAGAAACCCTAGAAGATGGTTCTACCAGAACAGTGCTTAAGTTGCCTGCTGTATTAGCGCCAACTAAGGTGGCTGTTTTCCCGCTTATCAAGAAAGATGGCTTGCCAGAAATTGCACAAAAGATAGTCGATGACCTGAAATGGGATTTTACTGTTGCCTATGATGAGAAAGATGCGGTGGGTAGACGCTACAGAAGACAAGATGCTTTGGGTACTCCTTTTTGTGTAACCGTAGATCACCAAACCCTAGAAGACCAGACCGTA
Source organism: Flavobacteriaceae bacterium (assembly GCA_034676605.1). Taxonomy (GTDB): domain Bacteria; phylum Bacteroidota; class Bacteroidia; order Flavobacteriales; family Flavobacteriaceae; genus Flavobacterium. The sequence continues at coordinate 156,419 of JAUCBW010000001.1, forward strand.
ACTATTCGCCACCGAGATACGATGCAGCAACAACGCGTGAAAATCGATGTGTTAAATGCTATAATCGAAAAAGAAGTGAGTGTCAAAACCTGGTTAAGTAAAATGTAAACTATCTTTAGGATAGTCTTTCTAGCCAGCACTATATATTATAATTGCACAAATAGGGTTCGTTTCCTGTTTGTGCAATTTTATTTGAGCCTGTTTTTGTGATATCTATATAAGATTAACCTGACAAATCAAGGAGTTTTTTCCTAACCATAGGTATAAATTCATCCTTAAGTAAAGGAACATGTGCCAATGCCCAATAAATGAAACCTGAATTATTATTGTTTTTATAGTCGAGTTTGAAGTTCTAGTTTCAAGTACTCTTTAATATATAATGTGTTTTAGGCTTATATATATAGGATGAGCTAGATTAAAGATATTGATTGCTCTACTCCCTACACATTAATATATATGTATTAGTTGTGTTTCTATTGGTTTTAGATAATTACATTTTGCAAAGTCTTGATTAGGTATTGATTGTAGGATTGTTGATAACTACGTTGGATATTTAGTTAGAATAGTTTGGTTGATAGGTATAGTTTTGCCTACTTTTGCACTCGCAAGTTCAGAGACATATTGTTTGATTTCCAGGTTTAGAAGTTTGTTTAAATTTCTTGAAAAAAGATTTGGTTTGTTTAGATAAAAGGTTTTATCTTTGCAGTCCCAAAAGTTCAGGAGTATTTAATGGTTTGGATGGTTTGAAATGGCTTAAAATTTTCTTCAAGAAAGCTTTGTTAGATTGAAATAAAAGTATTACTTTTGCCATCTCATAAAAACGTCGAGATTTGTTTTTAAGTTTTTCAAAAAAGATTTTAAAATATTTTTTCAAAAGTTTTGGAAGTTAAAAATAAAGTTCTACTTTTGCACTCGCTTTGAAAAACAAGCGAAATTACATAAAGCAGAAAAGTTCATAGACATATTGAATTGACAGAAAAAAAAGAGTAATGCTTAATTTATTTTAGGCGAAAAGTCTAGTGTATCTTTGTCTTATAATATTAAAAATATACGATGAAGAGTTTGATCCTGGCTCAGGATGAACGCTAGCGGCAGGCTTAACACATGCAAGTCGAGGGGTAGGATAGCTTGCTATCTGAGACCGGCAAACGGGTGAGTAACGCGTATGCAATCTGCCTTGTACAGAGGGATAGCCCAGAGAAATTTGGATTAATACCTCATAGTATTATAGAACAGCATTGTTTTATAATTAAAGATTTATCGGTACAAGATGAGCATGCGTCCCATTAGTTAGTTGGTGTGGTAACGGCACACCAAGACTATGATGGGTAGGGGTCCTGAGAGGGAGATCCCCCACACTGGTACTGAGACACGGACCAGACTCCTACGGGAGGCAGCAGTGAGGAATATTGGACAATGGGCGCAAGCCTGATCCAGCCATGCCGCGTGCAGGAAGAAGGTTCTATGGATCGTAAACTGCTTTTATACGGGAAGAAAAACAACTACGTGTAGTTGACTGACTGTACTGTAAGAATAAGGATCGGCTAACTCCGTGCCAGCAGCCGCGGTAATACGGAGGATCCAAGCGTTATCCGGAATCATTGGGTTTAAAGGGTCCGTAGGCGGATTGATAAGTCAGCGGTGAAAGTTTGTGGCTTAACCATAAAATTGCCGTTGATACTGTTAGTCTTGAATAATTATGAAGTAGCTAGAATATGTAGTGTAGCGGTGAAATGCTTAGATATTACATGGAATACCGATTGCGAAGGCAGGTTACTAATAATTTATTGACGCTGATGGACGAAAGCGTGGGGAGCGAACAGGATTAGATACCCTGGTAGTCCACGCCGTAAACGATGGATACTAGCTGTTTGGTAGCAATACTGAGTGGCTAAGCGAAAGTGATAAGTATCCCACCTGGGGAGTACGTTCGCAAGAATGAAACTCAAAGGAATTGACGGGGGCCCGCACAAGCGGTGGAGCATGTGGTTTAATTCGATGATACGCGAGGAACCTTACCAGGGCTTAAATGTAGTCTGACAGATTTGGAAACAGATTTTTCTTCGGACAGATTACAAGGTGCTGCATGGTTGTCGTCAGCTCGTGCCGTGAGGTGTCAGGTTAAGTCCTATAACGAGCGCAACCCCTATTGTTAGTTGCCAGCGAGTAATGTCGGGAACTCTAGCAAGACTGCCGGTGCAAACCGCGAGGAAGGTGGGGATGACGTCAAATCATCACGGCCCTTACGTCCTGGGCCACACACGTGCTACAATGGCCGGTACAGTGAGCAGCCACTACGCGAGTAGGAGCGAATCTACAAAGCCGGTCACAGTTCGGATTGGAGTCTGCAACTCGACTCTATGAAGCTGGAATCGCTAGTAATCGGATATCAGCCATGATCCGGTGAATACGTTCCCGGGCCTTGTACACACCGCCCGTCAAGCCATGGAAGCTGGTGGTACCTGAAGTCGGTGACCGCAAGGAGCTGCCTAGGGTAAAACTGGTAACTGGGGCTAAGTCGTAACAAGGTAGCCGTACCGGAAGGTGCGGCTGGAACACCTCCTTTCTAGAGACATTAACAAGATATATTATCTTCGTTTAATTTTTTAAGTTTTACTCTTTCTGTTAATTCAAAATTTATAGGTTTATATACAGAGTCTCGTAGCTCAGCTGGTTAGAGTACTACACTGATAATGTAGGGGTCGGCAGTTCGAGTCTGCCCGGGACTACAATAAACGTATAAAAACAAAGGAAATTCTAGGGGTTGGGAGGTTATGATGCTCATAACTCATAACTAAAAACTCATAGTTCCACTATGGGGGATTAGCTCAGCTGGCTAGAGCGCCTGCCTTGCACGCAGGAGGTCATCGGTTCGACTCCGATATTCTCCACCAGATAGTATCAAGAAGATAGTATCAAGTACAAAGATGAAAGTCTTACTGCTTAATGCTTTATTCTTAATACATTGAAAGTTCATTGACATATTGAGATAAATACAAATACAAACAAAGTAGAGAAAGCACAGGTCATTGTTGTTTACAATAATGATTTGTATAATACTATATATTAAATTATATAAGAATATAATAAGCAAAATAAGGGCGTATGGGGAATGCCTAGGCTCTCAGAGGCGATGAAGGACGTGATAAGCTGCGAAAAGCTGCGGGGATTGGCACACACGATGTGATCCGCAGATATCCGAATGGGGCAACCCAATACATTGAAGATGTATTACCCGATAGGGGGCAAACCCGCTGAACTGAAACATCTAAGTAGGCGGAGGAGAAGAAAACAAAAGTGATTCCGTAAGTAGTGGCGAGCGAACGCGGATTAGCCCAAACCAATATTGTTACGGCAATATTGGGGTTGTAGGACCACGTTATTGTATGCAAATTGAATTAGAAGCATCTGGAAAGTTGCGCCATAGAGGGTGATAGCCCCTTATAAGTAAGAGATGTAATGCATAGTGGTATCCTGAGTAGGGCGGGGCACGTGTAACCCTGTCTGAATCTGCCGGGACCATCCGGTAAGGCTAAATACTCCTGAGAGACCGATAGTGAACCAGTACCGTGAGGGAAAGGTGAAAAGAACCGTGAATAACGGAGTGAAATAGATCCTGAAACCATACGCCTACAAGCGGTCGGAGCCCATTTTATTGGGTGACGGCGTGCCTTTTGCATAATGAGCCTACGAGTTACCGTTGCTGGCGAGGATAAGGACTTAAGGTCTGGATCCGTAGCGAAAGCGAGTCTGAATAGGGCGCTTTAGTCAGTAGTGGTAGACGCGAAACCGTGTGAGCTACCCATGGACAGGTTGAAGTTTAGGTAACACTAAATGGAGGACCGAACCCGTTGATGTTGAAAAATCTTGGGATGATCTGTGGGTAGGGGTGAAAGGCCAATCAAACTCGGAAATAGCTCGTACTCCCCGAAATGCCTTTAGGGGCAGCGTTGTAATAGTTTATTAGAGGTAGAGCTACTGATTGGATGCGGGGGTTTCACCACCTACCAATTCCTGACAAACTCCGAATGCTAATAAATGTTTTGTAACAGTGAGGGCATGGGTGCTAAGGTCCATGTCCGAGAGGGAAAGAACCCAGACCATCAGCTAAGGTCCCCAAATGTATGCTAAGTTGAATAAACGCGGTTTGATTGCACAGACAGCTAGGACGTTGGCTTGGAAGCAGCCATTCGTTTAAAGAGTGCGTAACAGCTCACTAGTCGAGCGATCGAGCATGGATAATAATCGGGCATAAGTATACTACCGAAGCTATGGATTTATGCATTAAGTTGTATAAGTGGTAGGGGAGCATTCTAACAGGGTTGAAGGTGTAGCGTGAGCTATGCTGGACTGGTTAGAAAAGAAAATGTAGGCATAAGTAACGATAAAGCGGGCGAGAAACCCGCTCACCGAAAAACTAAGGTTTCCTTTGCTATGCTAATCAGCAGAGGGTTAGTCGGGTCCTAAGGCGCAGCCGAAAGGCGTAGTCGATGGCCAACGGGTTAATATTCCCGTACTACTTATAATTGTGATGGAGTGACGGAGTGATGAAAGCGCCGCGAACTGACGGAATAGTTCGTTGAAGTACCTACCTATAAGAGATGCAGGCAAATCCACATCTTTTGGGGAAATACGATAGTACTCGGAGTCTTCGGACAAAGAGATAGTGCGCCTAAGGGCTTCCAAGAAAAACTTCTAAACTTAGATTATAAGTACCCGTACCGTAAACCGACACAGGTAGTTGAGGAGAGAATCCTAAGGTGCTCGAGAGATTCATGGCTAAGGAATTAGGCAAAATAGACTTGTAACTTCGGGAGAAAAGTCGCCCATCTCAAGATGGGCCGCAGTGAAAAGATCCAGGCGACTGTTTATCAAAAACACAGGGCTCTGCAAAATCGTAAGATGAAGTATAGGGCCTGACACCTGCCCGGTGCTGGAAGGTTAAGAGGAGATGTTAGGGTAACCGAAGCATTGAATTGAAGCCCCAGTAAACGGCGGCCGTAACTATAACGGTCCTAAGGTAGCGAAATTCCTTGTCGGGTAAGTTCCGACCTGCACGAATGGTGTAACGATCTGGATACTGTCTCAGCCATGAGCTCGGTGAAATTGTAGTAACGGTGAAGATGCCGTTTACCCGCAGTGGGACGAAAAGACCCTGTGCACCTTTACTATAGCTTCGTATTGACCTTGGATAAGTAATGTGTAGGATAGGTGGGAGACTGTGAAGTGGCGTCGTTAGGCGTCGTGGAGTCATTGTTGAAATACCACCCTTTACTTACCTGAGGCCTAACCCCGCGTTTGTGGGGGACATTGCGTGGTGGGTAGTTTGACTGGGGTGGTCGCCTCCAAAAGAGTAACGGAGGCTTCTAAAGGTTCCCTCAGCACGCTTGGTAACCGTGCGTAGAGTGCAATGGCATAAGGGAGCTTGACTGAGAGACTTACAAGTCGATCAGGTACGAAAGTAGAGCATAGTGATCCGGTGGTTCCGCATGGAAGGGCCATCGCTCAAAGGATAAAAGGTACGCCGGGGATAACAGGCTGATCTCCCCCAAGAGCTCATATCGACGGGGGGGTTTGGCACCTCGATGTCGGCTCGTCACATCCTGGGGCTGGAGAAGGTCCCAAGGGTTGGGCTGTTCGCCCATTAAAGTGGCACGCGAGCTGGGTTCAGAACGTCGTGAGACAGTTCGGTCTCTATCTACTGCGGGCGTTAGAAATTTGCGTGGCTCTGACTCTAGTACGAGAGGACCGAGTTGGACAAACCTCTGGTGTATCAGTTGTGCCGCCAGGTGCATTGCTGAGTAGCTACGTTTGGAAGGGATAAGCACTGAAAGCATATAAGTGCGAAACCCACCACAAGATGAGATTTCTTTAAAGGGTCGTGGGAGATTACCACGTTGATAGGCTATAGATGTAAAGGCAGTAATGTCATAGTCAAGTAGTACTAATAACCCATAAGCTTATTTACGTGTTCCCTCCTCAAGGGGAGGGAGCAGCTTTCTTATTTATGTATTCATTTATCTCAATATGTTAAGATATTGTCCGACTCTTACGTTGGAAGTTTAAAAGCATTAAAAGTGTTTTAAACTAAAAACTTAAGGTGATTATTGCGTCGGGGCTCACCTCTTCCCATTCCGAACAGAGAAGTTAAGTCCGATTGCGCAGATGGTACTGCAATTGTGGGAGAGTATGTAATCGCCTTTTTTTAGAAAGCCCCCTATCATGAAAATGATAGGGGGTTTTTGTTTTGAATATAAACTGAGGTTTATTCATTCTTATAGCCATAGTCTTTCCTTAAACTACTCGAAGAAATAGATTCTACTGCTTACTCTCAAGTTATATTGCTTCTGATTTTCAGCTTTTTAATAGTTAGCTGATATAATTAGTTTTTATCAACCTTGCTAATAGTAGTTATCGTGTTTTTTCATTATTTTTGGCTGTATTAACCTCTAATATATTAGTCTTTGAACGAGAGAATAATTGAACTCATAGATATAGCCCCAGTTGAATTTTGGGGTATTCAAGAAGCAAACTTAGAAACACTAAAAAAGCTATACCCTAAGCTGAAAATCATCGCTAGAGGAAGCATCGTAAAGGTTTTTGGAGAGAGTGAAATTCTTGATGAATTTGAAAAGCAACTCACAAGATTAGTTACTTATTTTATGAAATATAATCACATTGATGACAATGTGATTGAGCGCATTGTGCAAAGTAGTGAGCAAGACGAAAGGAAACATCAGAAGAGCGATCACACGATTGTACATGGCGTAGGTGGAAAACTAATTAAGCCACTTACATCTAATCAACGAGTTTTGGTAGAGAAGATTCAGACAAATGATATGGTTTTTGCCATTGGTCCGGCTGGTACAGGAAAGACCTATACAGGTGTTGCGATGGCTGTTAAGGCCTTAAAAGACAAGCAAGTAAAGCGGATAATCCTTACGCGACCTGCTGTTGAGGCTGGAGAGAATTTAGGTTTTTTGCCTGGAGATATGAAGGAGAAACTAGATCCGTATATGCAGCCGCTATATGATGCGTTGCGCGATATGATTGCACATGAAAAGCTAGCAGATTATATCGAAAGAGGAACGATACAGATTGCACCTCTAGCTTTTATGCGAGGACGTACACTTGACAATGCCTTTGTTATTCTCGATGAAGCACAAAATACGACACATTCTCAAATGAAAATGTTTTTGACCCGTATGGGTAAAAATGCAAAGTTTATGATTACTGGAGATCCTGGTCAGGTAGATTTACCTCGAAAAAGTGTTTCAGGGCTTAAAGAAGCACTGACTATTTTAAAAGATGTAGACGGAATTGGTATTGTGTATCTAGACGATAAAGATGTGGTGCGCCATAGACTTGTAAAGAAAATTATCGCTGCCTATAAGACCATTGAAAATCAGGACTAGAACCTGATTTTCAATGTATCTGTAACTATAGCATCCTCTTTTAAGTATTCTAAAATCCACTCATTAGGAGTTTTAGATTTGTATAAGGCTCCGTTTATTGCGTTATTTGAGATAATAAATTGATCTGCTTTTGATGTTCTGAATAGTTTATAGGTCTCATTTTTTTGACTGTCTAATAATAAAAATCCTTGTTCTGTTTTTTGAGCGTACAGAAAGTTTGGGTCAGAAGTGTCTTTAACAATTATTGTACTTATTTCTTGTATTGTCTTGGTTGGAATATGCAACATATCAAAAGCTTCTCTAATGGCATAGTTATATGCAACACGGTGTTCCTTTTGTTTGCTAGTACCGAAGCTCTGCGCAACGATTTCTTTGTTGCAATCAGTAAGTGTGATTTTGAGTTTAGTGTTCAGAAAAGCACTCTCTTTAGTAATATCCATATAAAGAACATCACAAGGATCAGCTATGTTGAATTCTAATGGCTTCATCTCTGAGTCAAAATAGGCGATAACATCCTTTTTTTGGGTAAGAAATTTAGCTAATTCGTTTAAGTTATACTGATTTGGCTCATCTAAAAAACTCATGTTACCTGGAACAATAACATATTCGTATTTACCTTGAGCTTGAACACTCAGCATGCACGAGATAAAAAAAGTAAAATATAACAGGTATTTGGTCATTTTATGATTATTTAATATATAGTTTTTTGATGCGTTCTATTGGTCCTGAACATTTCTTATAATGACATTCAATACAAGAATCAACCATTTTATTGAAGTTTGCTTTAGCGTTTTTAGAATCAGTATATACCAACTCTTGGGTTTCTAGAAACAACTTAGCATGCTCGGTAAAGAAGTCATCTAAGTCTGACGGATCGGTGAATTTAGCTGCGTAAATCTGTAAGTATTCTTCAGGTAGATTACCGAATTCAGTTTCGCCTTGTTCTATTTTTTCTTTGATACGTTTGTTATCTGCATACATACGCTCCATCAGTGCAGCCATTTCAGACACATCATACATCTCGAAGGAAGACTTTTCTGGGTTAGTTACAGTTACTTCGTCGGTTGTTTGCTCAGTGGGTTTAGCATCTTGACATCGAACAAACATTAGCAAGCATAAAGCACAAAGAATTAGATTTTTCATTGTTCTACTGCTTGTCCTGTTGCTGTTTCTTCAACTCTATTCTGAATCAAAACTCCATCAGCTTGAATAGCATAAGTGATTTTCGGTTCTGTAATAGCATCGATTTCTTCTTGTGATTTGTTAGCGTCTTTAGCAAAGTGTTTTAGTTCATCAACTGTGACTACACTAAGATAAGCACGTCCTTGAACAATAGTAGGTTGGTCTTGAGCATCCAACGGAACAAAGAATTCATAATCTGTAAAACGGACAAAAGCATCTTTATCACCGTCTAAGTCCATACTCATCCAGCAACCTTTTTTCTGGCATACCTCAATTATATTTGATTTGAATTTGATAGGAAGGGTATCGCCTTCTTTCATATTCTGGAATTTTTCTGTCATTTCAGCCTGGCTGATAGTGTTCTCTGGAGTTATTTTTGCCCCAAAGCCTGCATAGGTAACTTCGATTTCAGCCTCCGTAACTTGCTCTTCTGCTTTCTTACAATTCATCATAAATAAAGCCATTGTGATGAGTAATAGTGTCTTCTTCATAGTTTTTAATAAATTAAGACACAAATATATAAAAAGCTTTTATCGTTATTACACAAAATCTCACCTAACTTCTTGTTTTTTAGGCTAAGTCACTCTGACAAAAGGATTCAGATAGTATATAGGCGTATATTGTATTTTAATTATACTAAATTTGTAAGCATATCACACAATTACAAAGGATGTTTTATACTTTAGAGATGTTAGGAACCATTGCTTTTGCTTTTTCTGGAGCGTTAGCGGGATTCAACAAACGGATGGATATTTTTGGGATATTTGTGGTTGCTTTTGTTACTGCAATGGGAGGAGGGATGCTAAGAGATATGCTCATTGGCAATACGCCTGTGGTTTGGATGCGTGACTTGACCTACTTAGTTGTAGTTACTTTTGGTACTATAGTGGCACTTGTTTTCAGGAAGAAACTAATCTACCTCAGGCTTTCACTGTTTCTGTTTGATGCTATTGGTTTGGGAATTTTCACCATTATAGGAATCGAAAAAGGTATAGCTGCCGGGTTGCATCCCGTGATTTGTATTACGCTAGGTACTATGACTGCTTGTTTTGGTGGTGTAGTGCGCGATATTTTGTGTAATGACATCCCCGTTATTTTCAGGAAAGAAATCTATGCTACGATTTGTATCGTCGGGGGAATAATTTTCTTTATCCTCAAACAAACAGATCTTTCAGATAGTATGATTTACCTTTCGACCTCACTTCTTATCATCCTTCTGAGACTTGTTGTCGTAAAATATAAGTGGAGTTTACCAAGGGTTAACTAAAATCGATGTAGTAGAATTCTGTAAATCTTAATATATTCAAAAATAAACTGTAACATCTTGTCTTGAGTGTCGTCTTATAAAATATAATCAAATACACTTTGCTGTGAATACGATACTTACATTAGAACACCTCTCAAAGAATTATAGCGGGCTTCAGGCTGTGGATCAAGTTTCATTCGATATACAAAAAGGGAATGTTTACGGAATATTAGGCCCCAACGGAAGTGGTAAATCAACTACCTTGGGTATAGTACTAAACGTAGTCAATAAATCTGGCGGAAGTTACAGCTGGTTTGAAGGTACGATTGATACCAATACCGCATTAGAAAAAGTAGGTGCTATTATCGAACGCCCCAACTTCTACCCGTATATGACGGCTTATGAAAATCTAAAATTGGTCTGTAAGATTAAGAAAGTACCTTATGCTAAGATTGATGAAAAGCTTGAACTTGTAGGTTTGTTAGAAAGAAAAGACGGAAAGTTCAAAACTTTCTCTCTAGGGATGAAACAACGCTTGGCAATTGCTTCGGCTTTGCTCAACGATCCTGAAATTCTAATTCTTGACGAGCCGACCAATGGCCTAGATCCACAGGGAATTCGACAGATAAGAGATATTATAGTAAAAATTGCCGAACAAGGAACTACTATTTTATTGGCATCCCACTTATTAGACGAAGTCGAAAAAGTATGTTCTCACGTGGTAGTTCTCAAAAAAGGAAAGATGATTTATTGCGGTTCGGTGAGTGGTATGACGGCCAACGAAGGTTTCTTCGAGCTCAGTTCTGATGACAATACTAAGCTACAAAGCATTTTAGTTTCGCATCCATCGGTACAGAATATAGAGAGCAAAGAAGAGAAATTAGTAGTATATCTCAAAGCTGCTTTTGAGGCGAAAGCACTCAACCAATTGGCTTTTGAAAATCAGATAACTCTAACCCACTTGGTGAAACGCAAGCACAGCCTCGAAGAGCAATTTCTTCAGATTACAGAGCAATAAACTTCTTATACAACAACTTTCTAACTCGTAGAAAATGAAACGATTACTATCTATAGAGCTTCAAAAACTCTGGAAAAATAGAGCCTCTAGAGTGCTTATTATTTCTTATTTTGTATTGCTCTCACTTATTGCTGGAATTGCTGCCATAAAGTTTAATATCGGCGGGATTGACTACAGAATTGCTGACCAAGGCATTTTTAACTTCCCGTTTATTTGGCATTTTAATACCTATGTTGCCTCAATTCTAAAACTATTTCTAGCTGTAATCATCGTGTCGATGATGGCAAACGAATATACCTATGGCACCCTAAAACAAAACCTAATTGACGGTCTGAGCAAAAAGGAATTTATTTTATCTAAATTTTTGACAGTAGTACTGTTTTCTTTGGGTTCAATGGTTTTTATATTCCTTTTGTCACTAATTCTAGGGCTTAATTTTTCATCCTATACCGATATTTCGATTATTTTTACTGAAGTAGATTATTTGTTTGCCTACTTCGTAAAGCTACTCGGTTTTTTCTCTTTCTGTTTGTTTTTGGGCGTATTGGTCAAGCGTTCGGCATTTGCCCTTGGTTTTCTGGTGCTCTGGTTTTTTATAGAAAATATTTTATATGCTGTCTTGGAATTTGGGATGGGATTAGAAAATCTCGCTAGTCAAATATCTCGTTTTTTCCCTTTAGAATCGATGAGTATGTTGATCCTAAACCCGACCCGAAGATTGTCAGTAGTCAAAATGATGGAACAACAAGCAGGGATGACCAATGCTAATATTTACTCGGTTGATTATCTACAAATTCTGATTGTCCTAGCTTGGACTGCGCTATTTGTTTTTCTGTCGTATAAATTACTTAAGAAAAGAGATCTATAGTTTATATATTTATTTGATTAACAGACTTCATTCCGATGTATAGGCTCCGCTTATTTTCGGAATGACTTTTGAAGATACAACGCTTATATTTACATAAAAATCTATTGCTATGCAGCTTCTGAAAAAAACTTTGGTTTCTATTTTTATTCTACTTGTTTTCCTTTTTGGGAATGCTCAGGATAATGAGCAATTATACCGCAACGGATTCAGACCTGCTGCCAATAACTACAACGATTATCTTCCTTTTCTCAAAGAAAAAAATGTCGGATTACTGACAAATCAATCCGGGAGAGTGGTTATTGAAGAAATTGTCTTAGGCAAGAATGGTGCTAAAGATGAAGTGAAATTCTCAGAAGAACATCTGGTTGATTTTCTGATTAAACACAAGGTCAATCTCAAGAAAATATACGCTCCAGAGCACGGATTCAGAGGTACTGCCGATGCTGGAGAATTAGTCAAAGACGGAAAAGATACTAAAACCGGACTTCCGATAATCTCACTTTACGGAAATAATAAAAAACCAACCAAAGAACAACTCACAGGCATTGACATCATGGTTTTTGACCTTCAGGATGTAGGTGCAAGATTCTATACCTATATCTCTTCGTTACATTATTTGATGGAAGCTTGTGCTGAGAATGATATTCCACTGATTGTATTAGACAGACCAAATCCTAACGGAACTATTATTGACGGTCCTATTTTAGAGATGAAAAATCAGAGTTTTGTAGGTATGCACCCCATTCCGGTGCTTCACGGGATGACTATTGGCGAATATGCAATGATGATCAATGGCGAAGGTTGGCTCAAAGATAAATTGCAATGTGAGCTGATTGTCATTGAATCTAGGGCTTATAAACATGATTTAGACTACAGCCTGCCTATTGCGCCTTCGCCAAATTTACCCAATGACAAATCAATTAATCTCTATGCGAGTCTTTGTTTTTTTGAAGGAACAAACGTGAGTGTGGGTAGGGGAACAGACAAACAGTTTCAGATATTCGGTTCGCCATTTCTGGAAAACATGAATTTTGAGTTTACACCCAAACCGAACCTAGGCGCAAAATCTCCGATGCACAATGGCAAGAAATGTTTTGGTAGGGATTTATCAGACATTAAAGACGTGAATAGATTAGAGCTGAAATGGCTTATCGAAGCCTATCAAAACACGCCTGATAAAACCAAGTTCTTCAACAACTTCTTTATAAAACTAGCAGGAACTCAAGAACTCCAAAATCAAATTGAAGCAGGATTGACCGAAAATCAAATCAGAAAAACATGGGAAGTAGGCTTAGAAAATTTCAAGAAAACCAGAGCTAAATATTTGATTTACAAATAAGATTAGTTGATCTTAACAAAGTCTAAATCCTGAAAATCATAACTGAAATCAGTTAGTGGCGAGATTGGCTTCATCTTAAGCCCTGTCACTTTAGCATCCTTAAGCTCTAAGAATACAAAAGCATCTGCGTGCAAATAGGCATTGTCCCACTTTACTGCATAGGTATTGTCTTTGTAATAGAACATATCTCCGCTGAGTTGAGGCGAACGCTTTGACTCAAAACGCAAGTTGTTTTTGGTCATTTTGATCCGTACTTCTCCAAACCAATTGTCTTTATAAGTTCCGATAAGTGGTTTTGTATCGGGTAGGCTATTCTTTTTGTGTTTAGCTACCGTAGTCCAAACTTCATCCGTGATTTTGTCTGCACCGTCTTTTCTTTTTGATATAAGCCTGTGATATTCATCCACCCAATCCTTTTCAGGCAATCCTAAGTAGAAATCTTTGATAGTGTTTGTAATCGACAAAAAGGCTGCTCCCGATTGTTGGTTCGTAAGTACGATAATTCCTAAATCCAACTGCGGAAGCATAGTCACTTGAGTTACGATTCCCTCTAACCCTCCTGTGTGAGAAACCTCTAATTTTCCTGCCACATCCTGAAGTATAAAACCCAAGCCATAAGCTTTGAAAAGCGAATGATAAGGTGGTTTTGTAGAGACGTTCATCAAAGTTTGAGGCGTCATAAGTTCTTTGCTTTGTTTTTCAGAAAGCAGTTGGTTGCCTGTAGGCGATTTTCCGTTGTTCAGATGCATAAGTACCCATTTTGACATATCATCCACGTTAGAATAAATTCCAGCTGCTGCATCAAAAATAGGATTGGTATATCTATCTATGACCGATAATTTACCATTAATAGGCACGTGCGGATCAATTGCGTTTGATTTGTTTTTGAGTAAATTCCAGTTAGGAGCTGAGTTGTGCATCTCTAGTGGAGACAAGATTTTAGTCTGTATGAAATCTGTCCAAGTCTCACCTGAAACACGTTCGATAACCACACCCGCAATGATATACAACAAATTGTCATAGTCATACTGCGAACGAAAATCAGAAACAGGCTTCAGATATTGAATGTTATTGATGATATCTGTAGTGGTGAAATCATGTCCGTCAGGCCAGACCATCAAGTCTCCAGCACCTAATCCCAAACCGCTTCTGTGTGTAACCAAATCGCGAATCGTAAATTCGTGGGTTACATATTCGTTATACATCTTAAACTCCGGAATATATTGGATTACTTTGTCATCCCATTTGATTTTCTGTTGGTCCACAAGCATCCCTAAAGCTGTTGTAGTAAAAGCTTTTGAATTTGAAGCAATACCAAAATTAGTCTTTGAGTTGACTTTTTCTTGGGTATTAATACTGCTAATACCGTAACCTCTTGCCAAAATAACTTCTCCGTTATGCACAATTCCTACAGCGATTCCCGGAACATTAAAGGTTTTGAGTACCTGTTCTATAAGCCTATCGACTTTTTGTTCAGTGATTTCTTGAGCAGAAACCCCGATAACGCTTAGCAAGAATAATACGGTGAAGAAGTTATTTTTCATAGCACTAGGGTTCTAGTTTATTTTTTGATGAGTTCCATTTTCTCGGCGAAGTAATCAGCGAAATCGCTTATGGTAGCTGCCATTTTATCATCACCTGTAGCTCTGTGAAACGTATCGGCTAGGGCAACGAAGTTTTGATGGAAAAATATTTTCATCTCATCAACAGGCATATCTTTGGTCCAAAGATCTATTCTCAGGCTTTCTTTGGCTTTGCTATCCCAAACGGCAAGCATAATTGACTTGCTTTCTGTATCTTCTATTCCGCCGTCTTTAGCTGTCCAACGGATGTTTTCAGGAACTTTGTTTTCGTCGAGTTCTATACTGAATAGTATTTCTGATGTTTCTTTACTCATGGTAGTGTAATTATCTATTAGGTTTATATTTTGATTGTTTGAATAATTCGTCTGCGTTTTTTCGTAAGAGTTCGTCAATACTGATCTGAGGATTATTTTTGGCATAGGCTCTGACGATCTGCCAGCCAATCCAGCTTCCCATCTTGCCTGGACTTTCATTGTCGATGTCCAAATAGAATTTTGAGAAAGGAGCAACGTTGACAAATCGGGTAATTAGCCTTGGATCAGTGCTGTAAAGTGCATTTTCGTCTATAAAATAACGCCAAACATTCTCTTCGTTTTCTTTTGCCCAAGCAAGTTTTTCTGTAGAATAGTTGATTTTATCCTCGTCAGAGAACTCAGGTATAAGTAAATCTTTGAGGTATAATATTTTTCCTTCGTACACGATTCTTGACAAGAATTCCCCACTGTTAGGATACGGAATCTTTTTTTCAGCAAAAGATTTTACCAAGTCAGGCATAATCTGGCTAGGCACTAATTCTTCACGCAAGTATTCATCTTTTTCGTAAAAATGATGATCTTTTCCTAGGTATAAATCTAGCGAAATAATAGCAATAGAATCCGTAAAGAAAACTTTGCTGTTGTAATCAACCTCAGCAATCACGGTGTTTACTTTTGGGATGTGTTGTTTTGGAAAATAATATTTAATGTGCTTAAAGAGTGAAGTTAGCTCCTTTTCTAATTGTTCTGTGTCGGGGAATTGCTTGTGAACTTCACGGTATAACTCTCTATATAAAGTGTCGTTTTTCTGCTCCAACCAAACAGAATCAGGAATATGGGCAGGAAATAAATGAGGATATCTTTCTTTGAGTTCTGTAAGTCTGTTGTCAGGAGTTTCAAAAAACTCTTTGTCAAAACGTTGAATAGTTACGTCAACTTCAATGGCATCAATTGCTTCTTTGATATCATCTTTCTCGCTACAGGATACTAGCAGAAAAACCATAAGTATAGATAAAACAAGCTTTTTCATCTTTTCATTTTTAGTTTAAAAATAAAGGGAATAGTTGTCATGCCAAGACAATCACTAAATCAGCATACAATCTACAAAGTTAGGGGTAATTTAAAAAACAATAAAATTTAAATGTATAAGAAACAGTCTTTTGGAGCATATAATCGGGCTTCATGTAACAAAAGCAAGCATCAGAAAGTTGTAATACTAGTTTTTGATAGCTAAATAGTAGTCAAAACTTTTACTAAAAAGTAATTTATAATCCTTTAAAAAAGCTTTTTTTTGTCTAAGTTAGCCAAACAAAACTGGGCTATTTGACTTGGTCAATTGTTTTTTTGAAATATTTTATTGTTAGATGTTATGAATGCTAAACCACACATAGAAAAAGTAAATGATTATATTGTGAATTGGTTGCAAAGCTATGCCGAGCAATCAGGCGTAAAGGGCTTTGTAGTAGGGCTTTCAGGCGGAATAGATTCTGCTGTTGTTTCGTTTTTGTGTGCGCAGACAGGATTAGAAACGCTTTGTGTAGAAATGCCTATTCACCAAGCAGCTTCGCAGGTCAGTAGAGGCAAAGCTCATATTGATGTGTTACAGTCTAAATTTCCTAACGTAACCCAAGTCGAAGTTGACCTAACTACTACTTTTGAAGGTTTAAGACAAAGTCTCCCTGAAGTTGCAGATAGAACCAAACTGAATCTAGCTTTAGCCAATACACGCGCAAGACTTAGGATGACAACACTTTATTATTATGCTGGAATCCATTCACTTTTGGTGGCGGGAACAGGGAATAAGATTGAAGATTTTGGTATAGGGTTTTTTACTAAATACGGCGATGGCGGCGTGGATATCAGCCCGATTGCTGATTTGATGAAGTCAGAGGTCTATGCGTTGGCAGCATTCTTAGGCGTAGCTGATGAGATTCGCAAGGCACCACCTACTGACGGGCTTTTTGGTGATGACCGTTCTGATGAAGACCAAATCGGAGCTAACTATGACGAACTCGAAAAAGCGATGTTAGCCGCTGAACAAGGTAAAACAGTAGATGACTTTCAGGGAAGAGAAAAAGAAGTTATGCAAATCTATACAAGACTTAACCGCATCAACCAACATAAGGTAACTCCAATTCCAATTTGTATTATCCCAAAAGAACTGAAATTAACATGAATCGGTGAGTGCATGTTCATAGGTGAATGAACTAATTACTCTATTTTATACAAGAAGAGATTGTTGTAATTTGTAAACACAGAAAACGCCATTGTATAAAAATGGCGTTTTTCAAATTCTATAGTTATAGATCAACTCATGAAGCTGTTTGTAGCTTAAGTAAGTTTTTGTTTACCGCTTGTTCGGCATACTTTCTGTCAACGTTTAGGACTTTAATATCTGAGCTTGGCAATTCATACATTGCATCAGTCAGAATGGCTTCACAGAGTGAACGCAATCCTCTAGCACCGAGTTTGTATTCCAATGCTTTCTCTACGATGAAATCAAGAGCATCTTCTTCGATATTAAACTCAATTCCGTCAATAAGGAAAAGCTTTTTGTATTGCTTGATAAGTGCATTCTTTGGTTCAGTTAAGATAGAACGAAGCGTGTCTTTGTCTAATGGATTTAGATACGTAAGCACCGGAAGTCTCCCGATAATCTCAGGAATAAGTCCGAAATCTTTCAAATCTTTAGGGATGATATACTGTAAGATGTTGGTGCCGTCAATTTCTTGTTGACCTCCTTTTTTATATCCCATTGCTTGGTAATTCAGACGTTTGCTAATCACGCGTTCGATACCGTCAAAGGCACCTCCTGCAATAAACAAGATGTTTTCTGTATTTACTTCTACAAATTTCTGGTCAGGATGCTTGCGTCCTCCTTTAGGCGGAACGTTTACAACAGTACCTTCAAGGAGTTTTAGTAATGCCTGTTGCACACCTTCTCCCGATACGTCTCTAGTAATTGACGGGTTATCACTTTTGCGTGCAATCTTATCAATTTCGTCAATAAATACGATGCCTCTTTCTGCTTTTTCTACATCATAATCAGCTGCTTGAAGCAAACGAGAAAGAATACTCTCTACATCTTCACCTACATAACCTGCTTCTGTAAGCACCGTTGCATCTACAATAGCGATTGGCACGTCAAGCATTCTGGCTACAGTTTTGGCGATAAGCGTCTTTCCTGTTCCGGTTTGTCCAGTCATGATGATGTTGCTTTTCTCAATTTCTACGTGGTCGTCGTCAATGTCTTGACCCAGACGTTTATAGTGGTTATATACTGCTACTGAGAGTACTTTTTTTGTCTGATCTTGACCGATAACATATTGGTCTAAGAAGGCTCTGATTTCTTGAGGTTTTTTCAGAATCAAATCAGCATTGGTCTTTGTTTTGAAGCCTCCTTTATCGAGTTCTTCCATCACAATTCCGTAGGCTTGCTCAATACAGCTATCACAAATATGGGCATCTCTACCCGCTATTAGGATTTCAGTATTTAATTTTTTCTTGCCACAAAACGAACATTCTAAATCGTTCTTTGCCATTTGTTAGGTATTAATTATCTTGTTAAAACTTCATCAATCATTCCGTAGGCTTTTGCCTCACTAGAAGTCATCCAATAATCTCTATCGCTGTCTTTGTTGACTTTGTCGAAATCTTGTTTAGCGTGTTTAGCGATAATGTTATATAATTCGTCTTTTAGTTTTAGTATCTCACGAGCTGTAATTTCAATATCAGAAGCTTGTCCTGAAGCACCTCCTAGAGGTTGGTGAATCATCACGCGTGAATGGGGTAGGGCTGCGCGTTTTCCGTCGGCTCCAGCACATAGTAATACGGCTCCCATAGAAGCTGCCATACCTGTACAGATAGTGGCTACATCTGGCTTGATGTATTGCATAGTGTCATAAATTCCCAATCCTGCATATACACCTCCACCTGGAGAGTTGATATAGATTTGAATGTCTTTAGAGGCATCAGTACTTTCTAAGAATAGTAGTTGTGCTTGCACTATATTGGCAATTTGGTCATCAATACCCGTACCTAAAAAGATAACTCTATCCATCATTAATCTGGAGAATACGTCCATCTGAGAAACATTCAGTTGGCGTTCTTCAAGGATGTAGGGTGTCATGCTCACTGGAGGTGTAGCTCTGCTTATGATTTTGTCATAATACATGCTGCTTATTTTGTGGTGTTTCGTAGCGTATTTCTGAAATTCTTTGCCGTAATTCATGTTAAGTATTTTTAAGAGTAAATAAAAAGAGTATCAAATTTAAGAAATTTGATACTCAATATATATTAAATATATGCAAATTATTCTCCGAAAGAGATTTTGGTGAATTCAGCATGCGTAACCTCTTTGGTTTTTGCTCCTGATTTCTCTACAAATAGGTTTAGCATTTTTTGGCTGATGATTTGTTCTGAAAGGCGCTTTACTTCGTCTTGGTTAGAGAGTACACGTGCTGCAATTCCTTCTACCTCTGTCTCTGACGGATCAATTTGCCCAAACTGAGCCATTTGTTTTTTGATAAGGTCTCCAGCAAATGCTTTCAATTCTTCAAAAGTAACCTGAAGGTTGTTTTCTGTGATGATTTTTCCTTCGATGAGTTGGTAGCGCAAACCTTTCTCAGACTTATTGTATTCTTCTTCTGCTTCTTCAGGAAGCATCGGTTGTTCGCCAGCTTGCAATAACCATCTTTTTAGGAAATCAGCAGGAAGGTCAAATTTTGTATTTTCTAAGAGGTGGTCTGTGACATTGTTCAAGAACATTTGGTCAGCCTGAGAAGCAAATTGTACTTCTGCATCTTCTTTTATTCTTGCTCTAAGTTCGTCTTCAGAAGCTACTTTGCCTTCTCCGAACAATTTGTCTAAAAGTTCTTGGTTTACCTCAGCTAATTCGTATCCGTTTACTTCGGTAATGGTGAAGTCAACATCTACTTCCAGCCCGTGTACATTATCGTGAGAAACGCCTAAGTATTTCATAAGGTCGTGGTCATCAGCAAACAATCCTTTGGTAGAAACCGTAACTACGTCACCTACTTTTTTACCGATAAATTTCTTAGCGGTAGTTTTGGTTTTGAATATTGATGTATTGATTGTAGCTTCTTGGTTGATTCCTTCAGCTTCGTTAGTGAAAGTCCCTCTTAGTTCGTCTCCTTCTTCAGATTTTTCTTTAGAGAAAAGTTTTCCGAATTGTTTTTGGATACGCTCTACTTGCTCATCGATAAGTGTGTCATCAGCAGTGATTTTATAACGCACTACTTTCGGAGCTTTTAGGTCAACAGTAAATTCAGGCACGAGTCCTAACTCAAAATCAAAAGATAACGTTTCAGCATCCCAGTCAAACGTATCGTTCATTACAGGTAGCGGATTGCCTAAAATATCTAGTTTCTCTTCAGTCAAGTAGTTGTTTAGTGATTGCTGTAAGATTTTGTTTACTTCATCTAGAAGCACTGATTTTCCGTATTGTTTTTGCACAAGACTCATCGGAATTTGTCCTTTGCGGAATCCTGGAATACTTGCGTTTTTGCGGTAATCGTTAAGTGCTTTTTCTACTTTCTGAGCATAGTCCTCTTTTTCGATATTAATAGTAACTATGGCATTTAAAGCGTCTGATTGCTGTTTTGTGATGTTCATGGGTATAAAATATCTCGTTAATTTTGGGTTGCAAAAATAGTAAATATTTGTTATTTAGACAACTTTTAAGGGTTTGATTAACTTTAATGTAATTGAAAGTTGCTTGCTTGCCGGCGATGTAGGAAAGTGGAAAGTTGAAAGTTGAAAGTTGAAAGTTGAAAATGAAAAAGTACTTGTCTGCGACAAGTGTGGGCTTTGAGTTTACAGTCTATATTATTACAGCTTACATTTTTCAGTATACAATTATACCTCAATACAGTATGCCTCAATACGCCTTGCTATTCCTGTCGGGATTTACTTTAAACTGATTATAAATAACAGAATGTGCTTGATAATGTATCAATAAGTCTTAATTTTGCTTATCATTTCCAAAAAATAATATTTAGATATATGGCAAAATCTGCACTTTTAAAGTCATCCTTAGCAAAGAAATACTGGATGGCTCTTACGGGATTGTTTCTGTGTGTGTTCTTAATTGGTCACTTAGTAGGAAACCTACAGCTTATTTTTGGGACTTCATTGCAGTTTAATGAGTATGCTTTGTTTATGACGAGCAACCCTGCTATAAAGCTCCTTTCGTACCTTACGTACATCTCCATTCTTTTTCATGCCATTGATGGTATTATGCTAACTGTACAGAACAGAAAGGCAAGACCAATCAAGTACGTAAAAGAAAACCCGAATGCTAACAGCAAATGGGCTTCTAGAAACATGGCGGTTTTAGGTACGTTGATCTTAGTGTTTATCGCTGCTCACATGGTACACTTTTGGGCAAAGATGCACTTCTCAGAGATGCCGTTGCAAAAAGCAGCTGTACAGACTGAGATGGGTGTACAAGAATTGTACTATACCACTAACGGGAACTTCATTCCAGCTATGCAGGTAATACAAGGAACGTACACAATCAAAAACGGAACAGAATTTTATGATTCAGTTGCTGACATAAAGGTAGCAGAGGGTTATAAAGATCTTTACAAAATCACCAAGGACTTCTTCCAAGACCCGCAATCGGGAATGTGGTTTATGTTATTCTACGTATTCTCGATGATTGTGTTGGCTTTCCATCTAAAACACGGTTTTGCAAGTGCGTTTCAATCATTAGGAATAAATCACCCTAAATACAACAAGCTTATTAAAGGAGCAGGATTAGTGTTCTCGACTTTGATTCCTTTGTTGTTTGCGATTATTCCAATTTACATTCATTTCTTTTTAAAATAGATTTCAACTATGGCATTAGATAATAAAATACCAAAAGGCGATATAGCTACAAAGTGGACTGAGTATAAGAGTCATATCAACTTAGTTAACCCTGCTAACAAGCGTAGGATTGATGTAATAGTAGTAGGAACCGGTCTAGCCGGAGGTTCGGCTGCTGCGACTCTTGCAGAGCTTGGATATAACGTAAAAGCATTTTGTTTTCAGGATTCTCCAAGACGCGCACACTCGATTGCAGCTCAAGGGGGAATCAACGCAGCAAAGAACTATCCAGGCGATGGAGATTCAATCCACAGGTTGTTTTATGATACCATAAAAGGAGGAGATTATCGCTCACGTGAAGCTAACGTTTACCGTTTAGCAGAAGTTTCAGCAAATATTATTGACCAATGTGTGGCGCAAGGAGTTCCTTTAGCACGTGAGTACGGAGGTCTTTTAGATAACCGTTCGTTTGGGGGTGCGCAAGTATCGCGTACTTTTTATGCCAAAGGACAGACAGGACAACAGTTGCTTTTAGGGGCTTATTCAGCTATGAATCGCCAGATAGGTAGAGGAAAAATTAAAATGTATAACCGTCACGAGATGTTAGAACTAGTTATCGTTGACGGAAAAGCAAGAGGGATTATCGCTCGTAACTTAGTTACCGGAGAAATTGAAAGACACTCAGCACACGCAGTGGTATTAGGAACAGGAGGGTACGGAAATATCTTCTTCCTTTCTACCAATGCAATGGGGTCAAACGTAACAGCTGCTTGGAAGGCACACAAAAAAGGAGCTTTCTTTGCTAACCCTTGTTTTACGCAAATTCACCCTACTTGTATTCCTGTTGCAGGAGACCACCAGTCTAAACTGACCTTGATGTCAGAATCACTCAGAAATGACGGACGTATCTGGGTTCCTAAAAGGATGGAAGATGTACTAGCTATTAGAGAAGGCAGAATGAAGCCTATCGAATTAGCAGAAGAAGATAGAGATTATTACTTAGAGAGACGCTATCCTGCTTTCGGGAACTTGGTTCCTAGAGACGTAGCTTCACGTGCTGCCAAAGAGCGATGTGACGCTGGTTATGGGGTAAACAAAACCGGAGAAGCCGTATATCTTGATTTCGCTACTGCTATTTTGCGTTACGGAAAAGAGCAAGCACGTATCAAACACCTTGACGAAAACGACACAAAACTTGTTCAGAAACTCGGTAAAGAAGTTATCGAAAGCAAATACGGAAACCTTTTCTTGATGTATGAGAAAATCGTTGACGATAACCCGTATGAAACACCAATGATGATTTATCCAGCAGTACACTATACGATGGGTGGTCTGTGGGTTGATTATAATCTGATGTCAACCATACCGGGTTGTTACGTAATTGGGGAAGCTAACTTCTCTGATCACGGAGCTAACCGCCTAGGAGCTTCGGCTTTAATGCAAGGTTTGGCTGATGGATACTTTGTATTGCCGTATACTATCGGAGATTATTTATCACACGATATCCAGACTGGAACCATCTCAACAGATCTGCCAGAATTTGAAAAGGCAGAGAAGCACATAAAAGAACAAATAGAGTTCTTTATGAACAATAATGGAAAATACTCGGTTGACCACTTTCACAAAAAGCTTGGGAAAGTAATGTGGAACAAAGTAGGTATGGCACGTAATGCACAAGGACTTACAGAGGCAATGGATGAAATAAAAGCCATCAGAGAAGAGTTTTATAAAGAAGTACGTGTAACAGGTGTTGCCAACGGATTCAACCAAGAGTTAGAAAAAGCACTTCGTGTGGCAGATTATTTAGAATTGGCAGAGTTGTTCGCTAAAGACGCCCTCTTAAGAGAAGAAAGCTGTGGAGGACACTTTAGAGAAGAGCACCAAACTGGAGAAGGAGAAGCACAACGTGATGACGAAAACTTCGCCTACGTAGCCGCTTGGGAATACACAGGTAACCCAAGAGAAGCCATTCTTCATAAAGAGAACTTAGAGTTCGAAAATATCAAATTAGTTCAAAGAAGTTACAAATAATGTAGTCTGATAATCAAAAGCCGCAGCCAAACCCATTTGACTCTCGGCTTTTGATGATAAGATGTATAAAACTTAATATGATGAATCTAACATTAAAAATTTGGAGACAGAAAAACGCTCAAGATAAAGGGGGAATGGTTGATTATAAAGTCACTGATATTTCTCCTGATATGTCTTTTCTTGAAATGCTTGACGTTTTAAACGAAAGTCTCGTTAATAAAGGAGAAGATGCAGTTGCTTTTGACCACGACTGTCGTGAGGGAATCTGCGGAATGTGTTCGTTGTTTATCAACGGAGAAGCACACGGGCCAGACAGAGGAATCACTACTTGTCAGTTGCATATGCGTATGTTCAAAGACGGTGATACTATTTATATTGAGCCTTTTAGAGCAGCAGCTTTCCCGGTAATCAAAGACCTGGTGGTTGACAGAAGCTCATTTGAGAGAATTCAGCATGCCGGAGGATTTATTTCTGTAAATACTTCAGGAAATACCCAAGATGCCAATGCGACGCCTATTCCTAAAGCTGATGCCGATGCTTCGTTTGACGTAGCTGCTTGTATCGGTTGTGGTGCTTGTGTGGCTTCTTGTAAAAACTCATCAGCGATGCTGTATGTTTCGGCTAAAGTTTCTCAGTTTGCACTCTTGCCACAAGGTAAGGTGGAAGCTACAGAGCGCGTACTGAATATGATTGGCCAGATGGATGATGAAGGTTTCGGAAACTGTACCAATACTGGAGCTTGTGAGGTAGAATGCCCTAAAGGAATTACTCTTGAGAGTATCGCTCGTATGAACAGAGAATATTTAAGTGCTAGTTTGTCTAAATAAACAAGATAATTAGCGCGATATAAAAAAAGGACAGACCACAAGGTTTGTCTTTTTTTATGGACTAAAACTAGTGCAGATTATTGTCTGCCGCTCAGTTTTGGTTAAAACAATAATTACTACATTTGTAACCTTATTAAAATAAAATGAAACGACATTTATCAGGCTTCTTTTTTCTGATGCTTATCTCCAGTGTTTTCTTCGGATGTGAGAAAGACGACATTTGTTCAGGAGATACACCTACCACACCAAAGCTGGTAATCAATTTCTATGAATACCTGAATCCATCGGTGAGCAAGCAAGTACTCAAACTAGAAATTTTCAAAGAGGAAGCACCTGAAAGGATTTTGGTTTTTGAGAATACAGATCATATATTACTTCCGTTGAATACAGATGACAGCAATAGCAAGTACGTATTTAGGCTGACGTATCAGAATATAAATACCATGCTTACCAATCAGGATGTCTTTGATATCAGATATACTAAAGAAGACATCTATGTCTCAAGAGCTTGTGGTTATAAATCTAATTTTGTGTTAGATAATTCAGAACCACTACATCCGAACCCTACAATAACAGACCTCGCCGATGATTTCTGGATAAAAGAATGTATCATCAGGCAAGCGGTCATAACCAACGAAAATGAAACACATCTGGATATACTTTTTTAGTCTTATCGTAGCCTTTACGAGCTATGCACAAGAAACAAAAAACGATACTATTGTTCCTACTAAAAAGCAACGCTACGGATTGCGCACAGGTTTAGATTTGTTTAAACTCACCAAATCCCTCACTGACGACAACTATCAGGGCTTAGAGATTGTAGGGGATTATCGCATTACCAAGAAAGTTTATTTCGCAGCTGAACTGGGCAACGAAAACAAAACTACTGACGAACCACAGCTTAACTTTACGACCAAAGGCTCTTACTTGAAAGTGGGTTTTGATTTTAATGCCTACGAGAACTGGCTGAATATGGAAAACCAAATCTATGTTGGTTTTAGGTACGGGACGAGTTTGTTTTCGCAGAACCTCAACCACTATTCAATTTATAACGATACCGGAGGTTTTTTAGGCGAACACACCCAAGTGAATATCAATAAAGAATTCAGCGGTCTATCAGCGCACTGGGCAGAGATGGTTGGCGGCGTAAAAGCAGAAGTGTTTAAGAATCTGTTCGTCGGATTTAGCTTTAGAATCAATTACTTGGTTGCTCAAAGCAAACCAAATGGCTTCGATAACTTATACATTCCAGGATTTCACCGTACCTATGACGGAAATTGGGGTGTAGGCTTTAATTATAGTATCTCTTATTTCATTCCGCTTTATAAAATATAACTAGACTGGCTTGTTTTTTGTAATTCAAATTCAGAAATAACAGTTTTAAAATTTATACCTATGAAAAAGCTATTTAACCTAATTGCCTTAATCTTAGTGCAATTTCTTTTTGCTCAAGAAGTCACCAGAGAGCTAGCACCGTTTACAGAGATCAAAGTATATGACAGGATTTCTGCGGAACTAATCAAATCTGACCAAAACAAAATTGAAATTAGTGGTGCAAGAAGTCAAGAGGTGGAAGTACTTCAGAAGAAAGACGAAGTCAAAATAAGAATGCCTTTCTCAAAATTACTCAAAGGAGAAGATATTTCGGTTAAGGTTTACTATTCAGGTAAACTCAGCGAAATAGATGCCTACGAAGGTAGTTTTATCACTTCACAAGATGTAATCTCTGCTTTTGACTTAGAACTAGAAGTCAAAGAAGGAGCAGAGATGAAACTAGAGTTGGCAGTCACCGAGCTAGAAGTCAAAGTGGTCACCGGAGGTTTTATGCACCTAACCGGAGAAGTCAAAGGAGAGATGGAGGCGACAATCAAAACAGGCGGACAGTTAAAAGCTCAAAAACTACTCACCAAAAGAACTGATGTTTCTATCAGCGCTGGCGGAGAAGCTGAAATTTACGCCACAGACTACGTAAAGGCAAGAGTCAAAGCAGGAGGAGACATACTTATCTACGGCACACCTGCATATATCGATCAGAAGACCTTTGCTGGAGGAACGATCACACTCAAGTAGTAGAAAATAGTGTTTTAAGTAAGACCACTGCGCTGCGATGAAAGAGAATAGAAAATAGAGCACAGAAAATAGACTTTCTATTTTTTTCCTTCCTATCTGCGGGCAACTTTCCACTTTCTTGCCTATCGGCAGTGCCTCCTTCGTCGGGCTATAAAATTGTCAATTAAGCCTCCACTGTTGTAAAAAAAGCAAAGGCTAGCTCCCCTCTTGAGAGGGGTTGGGGGTGTGTTTTTGAATCATGACAATTATAAGGATTTTAAATCAATTTATTATCTTTGAGTTGGTCCTCCTTCGGCGGGCTATAAAATTGTCAATTAAGCTTCTACTGTTGTGAAAAAAGCAAAAACAAGTTCCCCTCTTGAGAGGGGTTGGGGGTGTGTTTTTGAATCATGACAATATTATATCATTTTATTTATCACAAAATGAAGAAGAGAAAAATCATACCATATAACCCAAATCTAAAAGAGCTTGCACGGCAACTAAGAAACAACAGTACTAAAGCTGAAGTTATCTTATGGCAAAAGCTGAAAAACAAACAGATGTATGGTTATGATTTCCATAGGCAGAAGCCCATAGACAATTATATTATAGATTTCTTTTGCCACGAATTGATGTTAGCTATTGAGGTAGATGGGTATTCACACCAACTGGAAGAGGTTTATGATAAAGATATTATTAAAACTCAGAAACTAAATCAACTAGGAATAAGCCTATTGAGATTTACAGATAATGAGGTTCTGAAAGATACTTTTAATGTTCTGCTAGCTATTGAAAATTTTATTACAGATTTTGAGGAGAATAGTGATCCTACTAATAAGGTTTAGAAGCACATAGAAGAACACACCCCTAACCCCTCTCAAGAGGGGAACTGTACAGGCTTTCTTTTGTTAGAGCTGTATGTATAAGTTGGATGCACTTTATGCGGTTCTGCTGCCGATAGGCGGTCAAGCCCTCCTTCGGCGGGCTATAAAATTGTCAATTAAGCCTCCACTGTTGTAAAAAAAGCAAAGGCTAGCTCCCCTCTTGAGAGGGGTTGGGGGTGTGTTTTTGAATCATGACAATTATAAGGATTTTAAATCAATTTATTATCTTTGAGTTGGTCCTCCTTCGGCTAGCAATAAAATTGTCAATTAAGCCTCTACTGTTGTAAAAAAGCAAAAACTAGCTCCCCTCTTGAGAGGGGTTGGGGGTGTGTTTAGAAGCATGAAAATTATAACGATCTTAAATCATTTTATTAATCAAAAAATGAAGAAGAGAAAAATCATACCATATAACCCAAATCTAAAAGAGCTTGCACGGCAACTAAGAAACAACAGTACCAAAGCTGAAGTTATCTTATGGCAAAAGCTGAAAAACAAACAGATGTATGGTTATGATTTCCATAGGCAGAAACCCATAGGCAATTATATTATAACCCGTTGGGTGAAATTACTTCAAATCGTCACTTCGAGTGAAATTTCTGTAACGAAGTGAAGGGAATTTTGTATCGAGAAGTATTTTTATTTAGTTCTCGATACAATTTTTCTTCGTTTCACTACGAAAAATCACTCGAACTGACGGAAAAATCAATCTATTTTTAATTTCACCCAACGGGTTATTATAGATTTCTTTTGCTACGAATTGATGTTAGCTATTGAGGTAGATGGGTACTCACACCAACTTGAAGAGGTTTATGATAAAGATATTATCAAAACTCAGAAACTAAATCAACTAGGAATAAGCCTATTGAGATTTACAGATAATGAGGTTCTGAAAGATACTTTTAATGTTCTGCTAGCTATTGAAAATTTTATTGCAGATTTTGAGGAGAATAGTGGCCTTACTAATAAGGTTTAGAAGCACATAGAAGAACACACCCCTAACCCCTCTCAAGAGGGGAACTGTACAGGCTTTCTTTTGTTAGAGCTGTATGTATAAGTAGGATGCACTTTATGCGGTTCTGCTGCCGATAGGCGGGCAAGCCCTCCTTCGGCGGGCAAGCAGGCGATTTCAATTTTCAATTTTCCACTTTCAATCCCACAACTCCCCCAATGCTTCAATCTTTTTTTGGATGCTAGCGACAAACTGTTTGTGTTGAAGGGTGTCGGGGTTGAATGCTTTGTGTTGTAGTGCTTTTTGGATAGCGTCTATTTCCTCGGAAGTTTTTTGCGCTGCGGTAGATAGATAATGTTCAGAAAAGCGTTCCCATACATAATCTATAGCTAGTTGATTCGGGTGAAGCATATCTGCTGCAAAGAAGCGATAGTCGCGAAGTTCGTCCATGATAATCTCATAAGCAGGAAAATAATGTACTTGACTACCCAATACCTGGTTTAGAGCTGTAAACAAATGTGCTTTACTGAGGTTGTTCTCAAAAAAGCCGTCTTTGATATGCCTTACGGGAGAGATAGTAAAAAAGATTTGCTTGTTGGGTAGCAGTTTAATAATCCGTTCTAGACTTTCTTTAATCTGTTCCACTGATAGCAACTCTTTAGAAAATTCCCTTTGAGGGATTTTATGACAATTGGCTACAATTTGATTGGTAGCTAAATGCTTGTATACCCAAGATGTTCCTAAGGTGATGCTGATATGAGTAGCTTTCTGAAGCGCTGCCTGAGTTTGGCAGAGCCTTTGGTTGAGGAGCTCTAGTAGTTGCTCTTTGTCAGTGGCAGAAAGTTCGGAGTGTGCGTCTAAAGAACACCAAAGTTCATTAGACAACAGTAAATCATTTGAAGTAAACTCAATTCCTTGAACAGCTTTTTGGATGATTTTTTCCACAGCTAACGGATGAAATAGTACGCCAAACGGATTTGAGGTATTTTTGAGTTTATAGTAATCAAACTTTTTGGATATATTTTCAGCAAAGCAAGAACCTATAAAGAAGGTATGTGAAGAATAATCGATAGGATAGGCAAAGGAGGCGATTTTGATGGGAGTACTAAACTTCATAGGATTGATTTTTCTGCGGCTAAGGTATAAAATCAATAAAAGCCCTCCAATATTCTGAACAAGTTAAGGGAGTTTTACTATTAAAATAGAGAAATAGTTATATCAGTGGTATTGATATTGAGGTTTTACTAATAGTTGAGACATTTATAAAAATCAAAAAAGCCTTCCAATTTAATGGAAAGCTTTTCATTGGTCTAACTACTAAACCAGAGGCTTGCGCCCCTAAAACAACACAACTAATCTTAAATATTTTCCCGCAAAAAAAAGTCTTCGTTGCCGAAAACTTCTTCTTACATTGAGCGGTCTGGACGGGACTCGAACCCGCGACCCCATGCGTGACAGGCATGTATTCTAACCAACTGAACTACCAAACCTCAATTACTGCGTTATTGCGAGTGCAAATATACAACTGTTTTCTATTTCTGCAAATGTTTCGCAACAAATTTTAATAGTTATCCGAACTTTTGTTTTTCGGTCAGATAGGTGAGCATTACTTTGTCAAAGCTATCTTCCACAGCCACAGGAATATATTTGATTCTGTACTGCGAACAAGCCAACGAAATTTTCTCAAAATATTTTTGCACTGCCTTGTGATATTCTGCCTTAACGTTGTCTGCAAACAGATTTAGGGTCTCTCCGGTCTCTATGTCGATGAATTTTTTGGGCGTATTGCTGAAGTCAAACTCAAGTTCGTGGGTTCTGCTATAGGTATGAAAGACGATTACTTTGTGTTTGTTGTGCTTTAGATGCTGTAATGCCTTGAAGAGTGCCTCCTCGTCTTGGTTCTGAAACATGTCTGTAAACAAGACAATCATTGAGCGCCTGTGTATCTTCTCGGCTATCTGGTGCAAGAACTCAACTGTATTAGTAGCTTTCGCCTCAGGTGGAGTCACCGAAATACTCTCAAGGGTGTTGAGCAACATCCGATGATGTCTGTCACTTCCTTTCTCCGAGGCATAATATTGATA
Organism: Flavobacteriaceae bacterium; assembly: GCA_034676605.1. GTDB lineage: Bacteria > Bacteroidota > Bacteroidia > Flavobacteriales > Flavobacteriaceae > Flavobacterium. The sequence continues at coordinate 186,979 of JAUCBW010000001.1, forward strand.
AGTGTCTGCATAAATGCTCATCCCGAAAGCATCTCTTTGTTTTTTTAGCAAATTCATCAATACTGCTGTTGCCAATACCGAGAAACCTATCTTATTGGCATAAAATGGATCCGCCGTGCCTAACTTCGGATAGTGCATCGATGAGGAGTTGTCTATAATAAAGTGACACCTCAAATTCGTTTCTTCCTCAAAGCGTTTGGTGTAAAGCCTATCGGTTCTAGCGAACAGCTTCCAATCGATGTGCTTGGTGCTCTCTCCTGTATTATAGATCTTGTGTTCGGCAAATTCTGCTGAGAACCCGTGAAAAGGACTCTTGTGCATCCCGGATATAAAGCCCTCAACAACCTGATTGGCCAACAATTCTAGATTCTGAAAAGACGCTGTCTTGGTATTGAGGTTTTCTGTAGTGAATTTCATTTCGTCTGTGCTGATTGTGTGTTTTTACAAATATAGTGTAAATGTTTAATCGTGTAATTGTTTAACTGTTTAATCGTTTAATCGAGTTTCAAAATGAAGGAAAGACCGCCTTTTTATTATTTTAAATGTTTTTTTTAGAGACCGCTATGCTGATAGAGCATAGAGCATAGAGAATAGACTTTTTATTATTTTTTCCTCCTTCGGCGGGCGGGCCCTCCTTCGGCGTGGAGGTCCTCCTATGGCTAGCAATAAAATTGTCAATTAAGCCTCTACTGTTGTAAAAAAGCAAAAGCTAGCTCCCCTCTTGAGAGGGGTTGGGGGTGTGTTTTTGAATCATGACAATTATAAGGATTTTAAATCAATTTATTATCTTTGAGTTGGTCCTCCTATGGCTAGCAATAAAATTGTCAATTAAGCTTCTACTGTTGTAAAAAAAGCAAAAACAAGTTCCCCTCTTGAGAGGGGTTGGGGGTGTGTTTAGAAGCATGAAAATTATAACGATCTTAAATAATTTTATTTATCAAAAAATGAAGAAGAGAAAAATCATACCATATAACCCAAATCTAAAAGAGCTTGCACGGCAACTAAGAAACAACAGTACCAAAGCTGAAGTTATCTTATGGCAAAAGCTGAAAAACAAACAGATGTATGGTTATGATTTCCATAGGCAGAAGCCCATAGACAATTATATTATAGATTTCTTTTGCCACGAATTGATGTTAGCTATTGAGGTAGATGGGTATTCACACCAACTGGAAGAGGTTTATGATAAAGATATTATTAAAACTCAGAAACTAAATCAACTAGGAATAAGCCTATTGAGATTTACAGATAATGAGGTTCTGAAAGATACTTTTAATGTTCTGCTAGCTATTGAAAATTTTATTTCAGATTTTGAGGAGAATAGTGGTCCTACTAATAAGGTTTAGAAGCGCATAGAAGAACACACCCCTAACCCCTCTCAAGAGGGGAACTGTACAGGCTTTCTTTTGTTAGAGCTGTATGTATAAGTAGGATGCACTTTATGCGGTTCTGCTGCCGATAGGCAGGCAAGCAGGGAATTATAAATTTTGAATGCTTTTTAAGAGTGCGCTCGCTGAAAGAGAATAGGGCATAGAGCATAGAAAATAGACTTTTTATTATTTTTTCCTCCTTCGGCGGGCGGGTCCTCCTTCGGCGAGCAATAAAATTGTCAATTAAGCCTCTACTGTTGTAAAAAAAGCAAAAACCAGCTCCCCTCTTGAGAGGGGTTGGGGGTGTGTACTTGTAGCATGGAAATCATAACAATCTTTAATGATTTTTAAGGGGAGTAGGGAGTATTATACAAAATCAGTGTCAGTTTATCCACTCCCTAACAAATAACCTTATAACCTTATAACCTCATAACAAGTCACCAGTTACTAATCACTATCAACTTTTCCTCCTTCGGCGTGCAGGCCCTCCTTCGGCGGGCGGGCAACTTTCCACTTTGTTCAAGAGAGGCTACTTCACTTAAGGCTTTCCCTCTTAATCTTCAATCTTTTGAGGGGATAATGGGGGTGTTTTGGTAGGTAATAGAGGAGTTTTGTATTGCTTTTAATAAAAAATTATATATGTGTATAGAAATGTGTGTTGAAAATCATATATTTGCAGTATAATTATGTGAATTAAAAGGTTAATTGTTATGAAAAAAAAATATTCTATGCCTATTGTTTGTGATGATGGCTTGCTACGGCTGGTCTCAGCAGTATAGATACGTAAAGGCAGGAGCAACCGGAAATGGAACTTCATGGAGCAATGCTTCGGGTGATTTGCAGGCGATGATCAATGCCTCAGCTGCAGGTGATGAGGTGTGGGTAGCGGAAGGTACCTACCAGCCCGCAGCAGGACAATGGTTCTCTATGAAAGAAGGCGTAAAGATCTATGGTGGTTTCCCGGCTAATAACGACAACGCAGCACTAGGTCAAAGAAACTGGGCTTTGCACCCGACCATCCTTAAAGGCAATGGAAATAGTGTGATTAGAAATGTTTTTACCAAAAACACTAAGATGACTAATGCATCTTTACTAGATGGGTTTACTATTAGAGAGGGAAAATTAAGTGGTGGTTATGGTGCGGGAGTTTATAATGCTTTTGCTTCTCCTAGTTTGAGCAATCTAATAATTACTGCAAATAGAGCTGGTACCGGTGGAGGTGGGATTGCCAATATTGACTCCTCTCCAATTATTATAAATACTGTAGTTTTTAATAATAGTGGAGCCAATGGGACAGAAATGTTTAATAGAGGTGCTGATTCAAAACCCATTAGTATTAACGTAACTTTCGCTAACTCATTGAGTCCAAATGGGTCTACTTTAAAGTCTGATAAAAATGCTGTTCTAACTATTAGAAATAGCGTTGTTTATGGTGGTATGACTTCAATTACTAATCTAACGGGAGCAACTTATCAAGCATATAATAGCTATATAAAACTGATTACTTCAGCTGATGGAAATGGGAATATAGACGGAAGTTTAAATCCATTATTTATAGATTTTTCAAGTTCAGATTTCATTCCTTCAGCACAAAGTCCATTAGTGGATGCAGGTAAAAACTCTTACTATAATGGAAGCATCGTAGATATTGTGGGTGACCCTAGAATTCAAGGACCTAGAATAGATATTGGTGCTTTTGAGTTTCAAGGTGGGGTCTCATGTACCGAGGTTGTATGGAATGGATCAACATGGTCAGGTCCAACAGGTATAGATAAACACCTTATTATAAATGGAAACTTAACATTAACTTCTGATTTAGAAGGATGTTCAATGAAAATAAATTCAGGTAGTGTAATTGTTCCAATAGGTAGGAACTTAAGATTACTTAATGAACTGAATATTATTGGAGGAAGCTTTAGAGTAGATTATAGAGGGGGTTTAGTTCAAGTAAATGATGTGGTAAATATGGGTGATATACAAGTAAAAGTTACTACTAAACCGATGGATAAATCCAACCACGGCTATTGGTCATCGCCTGTGGCTGGATATAAGATGTCTCAGTTTTCGCCAAATACACCTATTAATAGTTATTATAGTTGGAATCTTTCTGATCAAACGTGGACAACGCAGGCGGGAGGGGATGTAGTAATGCAACCCGGACATGGCTACCTGATGCGCGCGCCTATGTCTAATACGCCAGTTGTTTATAACATGAGTTTTAATGGTATTCCTAATAATGGAGAGGTTACTAGAGCTATTCAAGGCGGGGGGAAATGGAATTATCTCGGAAATCCTTATCCGAGTGCTATCAACATAGATGCTTTTTTATACGACCCTGCTAACAGTGGCTTGGACAAATTGGTATATTTATGGACCAATGGTTATCAGAAGGAAGGAGGGAATTATGTCTATCAGTGGGAAGGTTTTGCCACTTATAACGCTGTGGGTGCTGTAGGAACGCCTGCTACTCACCCTACATCTTCTCAGACCAGTCAAATGCCTACCAAATATATCGCTACAGGGCAAGGATTCTTTATACCAGGTAATGCCAACGGGCAAGCGGTGTTTAAGAACAGTCATAGAGTGATGGGTAATAATAACAATTCGTTTAATCGTGAGAAGCCTGTAGATAGATATTGGCTAGGCCTCATAAGCCAAGACAACCGCTATGGACAGACGCTTGTGGGTTACTTAGAAGAAGCGACTAATGCTAAAGACAAAGATATCGATGCGCCACCTTTCTTAAGCGGGCAAGAGACCATTGAGCTCTATACACTCCTAGACCAAGAGCGCTTCATCATCCAAGGGCGTGCGCCTTTTGAGCAAGAAGACGTAGTTGCTTTAGGCTATAGCCTTGCAGAAGCAGGTACTTATACGATAAAGCTCTCAGGCTTTGAAGGTTTGTTTGTCAATGGGCAAGACGTGTATCTATATGACAAAGCATTACAGCTGTCACATAACTTAAAAGAAGGAGACTATAGCTTCACTACTGAAGCTGGCGTGCACGATGACCGCTTTGAGGTTATGTATATCCAGCGTGAAGGCATAAGCCCTGCAAGCCTTGATGCTAACTGGGTAGCCTTCAACAAGAATGGTGAGCTGCGCATAGAGTCAACAGCAGACTTTAAACACATTCGCATCTATGATTTAGTAGGACGCATGATTTATGACCAATCTATCGCACCAGCTCGTGCGTATGATATTTCAGGACTTGACCAAAACCAGATCTTGATTGTAAAAGTAGGCTTTGATAATCAAGGTGAATCTACAAAGAAAATAAAATACTAATAGCTTTTTTAAGGTTATTTGTTATACAGAACCTCCCAGGCAGTACTGCTGATGGGAGGTTTTTTTATGCCTTTTTGGCTCAAAACGAACCGCTTTATTCTGAAAAATGAACCGATACATTTTGTAAAACTGCTAAGCAGTTTTGAAAAATCGCTTAGCAATTCATGAAAACTGCTTAGCAATTTTGAAAAACGGTCTTTTTGTCGAAAAATGAGTTTTTGGGTGTGTTTTTTTTGAATAAAACGCTCCAAAATGTTGTTTTAGTAGTCTGTGATAATGTTGACCAGGAAAAAGTTATTAACAATTTTTTGGTTGATAAGGTTAGTTTGATTTGGGTTTTGGACTCTCGTAACTGTTGAACACCCCTAAAGTCCCCTCAAGGGGACAGTTGCTTGGGATTGTTTTTTGTATGGGTTATGAGGGTTAGGTTGTTGATTTTATTGGATGTTACTTTTGCTTTTGGATTTTATGTTATTTAATAATCTAAAGGGCAATTCTTATAAATCTTAACGACTTGATTGTCCCCTTGAGGGGACTTACAGGGGTGTTAATAGAGAGTAACTGCATTTCCTGAATAACTCCTGATTTTGATGAATAATCTCTAATTTTCAACCTATTGCTTTCTTAAGAGATTATTAGGGCTGGAACGAGGTCAGTACCTGTCTAGCTACTAGATAAACACAACAATATTTTAGTCTTATAGTCCGTTTATTAAAGATGTTTTTAGCTGAATTTATGAAGAATAAAATACTACCCTATGACAAACACCTTAAGGCTTATGCTCAGCAACTTAGGAAAAACAGCACGCTAAGCGAAGTCTTGCTCTGGAAGCATATCAAGAATAAAGCATTCGGCATACAGTTTCATAGGCAGGTACCAATATTGCATTATATTGTTGATTTTTATTGTCATGAAAAGAAGTTAGCTATCGAGATAGATGGCGAAAGTCATTTGTATAAATATGGGTACGATATAAAAAGACAGGGAGAGCTAGAAGCTTTAGGAGTTCGGTTTGTTCGGTTCTCAGATGATGAGGTGAAGAATGAAATGTTTTCGGTTTTATTGGCTTTGGAGACTGTTATAAGTGAGATAGAGTAGTTTGATTTGAGGTTTGGACTCTCGTACTACTGAACACCCCTAAGGTACCCTCAAGGGGACAGTTGATAGGGAGTTGATTTAGGGAGTTTGATATTTTGAATTTAGATTTGGACTCACGTGATGTGGACACCCCTAAGGTCCTCTCAAGGGGACAGTTGATTGGGAGTTGATTTAGGTAAGGTGGTTATTTTGATTTTAGATTTGGACTCTCGTGATGTGGACACCCCTAAGGTCCCCTCAAGGGGACAATTGCTTTGGAGTTGTTTTGTGGGGTTTGTTAGTTTGATTTGAGTTTTGGACTCTCGTACTACTGAACACCCCTAAGGTCCCCTTAAGGGGACAATTGCTTTGGAGTTGTTTTGTGGGGTTTGTTAGATTGATTTGGCTATGGACTCTCGTACTAGTGAACACCCCTAAAGTCCCCTCAAGGGGACAATTGTTTGGGAATTGTTTTTTGAGGTTTGTTAGTTTGATTTGGGGTTTGGACTCTCGTACTACTGATGAAGAGAGCGTTTTGTTGTGAGCTACAAGCCAAACTGCTGTTATAAGTTTATGGAGTTGTGTTTTGATGATGACCATCACTTCGCTAAAATAAAAAAGACCAATACGTTGAAAAGAGCTAACCACTAGTAAACTAATTTAGGGTTTCACTCTGAGTGAAGCCCTGAATACCACTCCTGAATTCCCAATCAAGATGAATTCTTGTCTGTCAAGTTCTATATTTTTTAAATCCCAATAGCCTTATTAAGCTGGGTCCGAACAGTTTTGTCAAACTCAATCCGAACAATCTTGTCAAGCTGAACTTGTTTCAGTTTTTATTTCCTTCGCTAATCAGTCAAGCCGAATTTATAATTCCCTAATGGCACCCAAGATAACACCATAACTTTATAACCTCATAACAGCATAGCCCATTCCCCTCAAAAGGAGGGATGCCTATATTTCCTCAAAACATACGAAAGAAGCTGCTTAAAGGATATCCCCGTCTTTCATCACCAGTTTTCTATCCGCCATATCGGCGAATTCCTGGTTGTGGGTGACGATTACGAAGGTTTGGTTGAACTCCTCGCGGAGTTTGAAAAACAATTGGTGGAGGTTATGGGCAGACTGAGTATCTAGGTTTCCCGAAGGTTCATCGGCAAAGATAACTGCGGGTTTGTTGATGAGTGCTCGTGCTACGGCTACGCGCTGCTGCTCACCACCAGAGAGCTGGGTGGGTTTGTGTGTGATACGGTGTGAGAGCCCTAAATATTCCAATAGCTTTTTGGCTTCTGCCTCAGCTTCCGCCACGGGTCTGTTAGCAATAAAGGCAGGGATACAGACGTTTTCTAGGGCGGTAAACTCGGGTAAGAGCTGGTGAAACTGGAAGATGAAGCCCAGGTGTTGATTTCTAAACTTTGAGAGCTCTTTGTCTTTCAGGTTTAGAATATTTTGATTGTTGATGCTGAGACGGGTGGCTGGGTCTAGACTGGGTTTGTCAAGCGTGCCTAAGATTTGTAATAACGTGGTTTTACCAGCGCCTGAAGTACCTACGATAGAGACAATTTCTCCTTTTTGTACGGCTAGGTTTACGCCTTTCAGTACGTGTAAGTCGTCGTAGTATTTGTGTATGTTTTGAGCCTGTATCATCATAAAGCAAAGAAAGGCTTTTCAGCAACGTATCCCAAAAAATTAAATGTTAAAAAAAACAAACCTTATCGCTTTTAAGTTTATATATTTGTAGCTTAATTTTTTGTTACTACCAACTGATTTTTCAACTGCATGAACGCTTTTAAAAACCTCGTTAAAAAGTATTTTTCGTCTTTCGCTTATTTTTATAAGTACTTAAGATACAGGATTTTTGTGATGCTTTTGCTGAGTATATTGATAGGGCTTTTAGACGGACTCGGACTCACTATGTTTTTGCCACTACTGCAAATGGCAGATGGAGGAGCAGCTACTTCCGGTGAAGGATTAGGTAATTTAGGGTTCATAGTAGAGAGTTTCAATGCAATGGGTATAGAACTGAATATCAAAATCGCCCTCTTAATGCTCTTTATATTCTTTACACTTAAAGGGATGATTGTCTTTATTGCCTCTGTGTATAAGGTTAAAATCAATCAGTTTTTCATATCAACGCTTAGGATAAATCTAACCAAACTCTTTACGCGGTATTCTTTCAGGGCTTTTGTCACTTCTGACATTGGAAGAATTCAAAACTCTTTTACAGGTGAGATAGGTAGGGTTTCAAGTGCTTATAGAGATTACTCTGAATGTGCTCAACAACTAGTAATGGTTATAGTTTACTTAGGCTTTGTATTTATGGTAGATTGGAAGTTTGCTTTGTTGGTATGCGTAGGTGGCCTAACATCAAATATATTCTTTAAAAACTTATTCAAAAAAACCAAAATACAATCCAAAGAACTAACCAAAAACAACAGTGCCTATCAAGGACTGATCATCCAATATATAGCCAATTTTAAATACCTCAAGGCAACAGGTTTTCTGAATGTATATGCTCAGAAACTTATCCAAGGAATTAAACAAATTGAAAAAAACAATACCCAAATAGGTTTTCTGAATGCTCGAATAACTGCACTTAGAGAACCTTTTATGATAGGAATAGTATGTATGGTAATCCTACTTCAGATTACCTATTTAGGAGGGAACTTAGGAGCAATAATGATTAGCTTGTTGTTTTTCTATAGAGCCTTAGCGGCACTTATGAATTTCCAAAGCAAATACAATAACTTTTTATCTGTCTCTGGATCTCTCGACAATATGACTAGTTTTGAAGCAGAGCTAAAGAGCAACATAGAAAAAGACGGCAAACATAAAATAGATAGCTTCCAGACCTCAATAGCGCTCAAACAAACTGATTTTGGTTATGATGAAGCAGATGGTGTACTCAAAAAAATTGATTTGCATATAGCTAAAAACCAGACTATTGCTTTTGTTGGTGAGAGTGGAAGCGGTAAAACTACCCTAGTAAACCTCATCAGTGGCTTATTAAAACCCAACAACGGCGATGTACTTATCGATGGCATCAGCCAGAAAGACCTCAACCTGAGTTCATATCAGTCTAGAATAGGCTATATCTCACAAGACCCGGTGATGTTTAACGATACGATTTTCAATAACGTCACTTTCTGGGCGGCACCTACTCCAGAAAACAAACAGAAATTTAAAGAAGCCACCGAAAAAGCTGCTATAGCAGATTTCATTGACGAACTAAAGCTGAAAGAAGAAACCCTTTTAGGCAATAATGGCATCAACCTGAGTGGGGGTCAAAAACAACGCGTCTCAATAGCTCGTGAACTCTATAAAGATATTGATATCCTCATTCTTGATGAAGCCACCTCTGCACTTGATTCAGAGACCGAGAGAGAAATCCAAGACAATATAGACCAGCTCAAAGGAAACTATACGGTTCTGATTATCGCTCACCGCCTAGCCACCATCAAAAATGCAGATACTATCTATCTTATGGATCGAGGTAAAATCATAGGTGCAGGAAGTTTCGCAGAACTCTCTACTGCCTCAGACAGGTTTAGAAGAATGGTGGAGCTACAGGAAATTTAGTTTAGATCTTAAGTGCATTGTATTAAGTACAAAGTATTAATACGGATTGGTATTGTATTATGTGAAAAGTAAAAAGAGGTACTAGTACGAGAGTACTGAACTTGAAACCAGCTTTTTATACTCCCAAAACAACTCTAAGTCAATTGTCCCCCTTGAGGTGATCGCAGCGGTGTCTGTGGTTAATCACCTTGTTTTTCATATATTCTTGAATTATAGCTACCTGTCAACTAGGCATAAATTATATCTGCTGTCTGCGCTTGGAAGTTTTTATACCAAAACCTCTTTCTTCTTTGCTCTAAATAAAAGAAAGGGACTATCTCTTGGCGCAAATTATCCAAATTCCAATTCCCCTAACTGTCGTAGGCATGATAATTCCCAAATCCAAATACATAAATGGCTAACCTCCAGTCTTCTACCTGAATTACACTGTCTTCTAGCAGGAATCCTAGTGCTGTAAGGCTAAACGGAGTGTTTTAACCTTTGTGTAAATGTTAAATTAACATAAATATAGATGTTATTTATTTGTTATGGCAAGATAATTACATTGATTTATTGATTAGCTGTTGCATATATGAAATATCCTTAGTAGTTTAGTCCTGTTTTTAGAGCTATTTCTGAAGACCGTCTGTAAAAGGATGTAATTAATTTTTTTTACCTTATGGTGCTTCTCAAAAAAACCAAACGAAGGAACCCGCAGGACGATACAGCTCCTCCAAAGTTCTACGCCCAAGCGATCGCTACGGGCGATGTAAGTCTAGAGAGACTGGCTTACTTAGTGTCTAATCAGTGTACGGTGCGCGAAAGTGACTGCTATGCCGTGCTTATGGCTATGACACACAATGTTGCTGACGAACTCAGCCAAGGTCGCATTGTCGATTTGGGTGTCCTCGGACGCTTTCAAGTTGGCGTGAAATCTACTGGTGTAGATGACATAGCAGATGTCAATGCCTCGGTAGTGAAGTCTGCGCACATCAACTTCAGGCCCTCTCTGCGCTTGAGGAAGATGTTGAATACGCTTAAATACAGGTGTATAGATGCGTGAGAGTAAGCTTTGATTTTTAAATTCCCGGTCAATCCCAGTTGTTCGGGAATTTTTTTATGCCTTTTTGCACCAAAATAAACTGCTTTATCTTGAAAAAAGTACCGCAACATTTTATAAAATGTCTTATATGTTTTTCAAAATGTCTTATATGTTTTCAAAAATGTGTTGGAGCTTTTGAAAAAACATCTTTTTTTGTCAAAAATCGATACCTTAACCCATTTTAAAGATTAATTTCTCTTTCAAAAATCGTTTTTGCCACTTCAAATACGCTAGGCTAAAAAAAAGTTATTAACAATTTTTGTTAGTAAAGTTAGCCAATCATCATCCAAAAACTCAAAACCCCCGATGCAAAACTCCTGTGGTTTTTTAGACTTGTTACCTTCTAAATATCTTTAAAGTACAAGTGAGTCCACATCTAGCACATAACTTCTGTGAGCTAACTACCCAATAGTGATCTTAACACATTTAGTGCGCATTATTAATCACTACCTCTTTAAGAAAAATATGTCAAAAACCTCTATAACTACTTTGCACTAGTCTAATGGTGGCGCTGTGCTGTGCGTTTCTATGAGGTATAGTTCTTTTTTAGTTTAAACTACAACTATTTCTAAATAATAAAGTAAGCCTTGTATTAGGATATTAAATTTTTTCAGAAACAATTACCTTTGTCTGAAAATTAAGAGAATAGTAGTATATTTGCGGATATTTGTTAAAAGAAAAGAAAATAAAAATTGCTGTTTTGTATAAAAAAGTGAGTATTTCATGAGTGATTGCGCTTAATCTTGAATATTAATAATATAACTTGAGTAAGATATAATTATTATCTGTACTTTTCAAAAAACTAAGAATCTTAAATAACTATTATTAACCCTTGCTAGTTTATATTGACAAACTTTTGAGTTTTGAATTAAATTTATGTTTACTCTCATTTATTGTGGTTAGTAAGTTAGATGGTTGAGTAATGATTCAGGAACATTATAGGTTAAGATTTCGTTTTTTTAGTTAAGATTAAGTTTTAAAAGTTGTCTTAAGCTAACGCTGTTATTTGAGTTTGTTTAGCTTAATAATCTAAATTAGACTTGAAATTACATTTTTACAAGATAAACAGCTCACATTTCTTTTAATGAGACGCTGGCTATTTGCTTATGTAAAAAACAGAGATAAAAAGGTCATCTTTGGTGTGAATATAAACATCTTAATAGAGCTAGCATTGGTAAGGTACATTTTTATAATACTAAGTTAGTTAAAAGATGATGATAAAGGTAACAAAACAGGGACGGATGTTAATTTTTTAAAGGCATTTCAAGTTCAAACATATTAGATTAAGTATTAAGTGAATCAATTCATCTTAGATTATCTCAATGGTTCAAAGAGAAAAAAAAAATAGTAGAAGTTGAAAGATTAATTTTTAAAGGCGAAATAAATTATAGTCTTAAGTCATTTAAAAAAATCAATGATAACTTTTGGGTAACAAATACAAGATGGCCCTTTGGTGTTTATAATGTAATTTCAAAGATAACTGAAGTTAAAGTATTTCCGTTTGGATTAAAAAACTGGTTAATAACCTTAAAAAACTTTTTAGTTAAAGGCAATAAAAAGCATAATCTACTGCTTTTGCCTCAGAAGTTATTTGGTAATTTAATAGTATGGCGTTTTTTGTCCAGTATGAAGTTTAATGTAATTGCAGACGTAGTATTTTTAAAAGGTAGCCGTATAATACTAATGTATCTTCATAAAGAAAATCCTTCATTAATAAAAATATTCTCTAATGAACGGAACTATAATATTGAAAAAGAAGGTCTTCTGTTGGCTAATAATATAAGTCATAAAAAAGTAGCTGTTCCAAAGTTAAAGTATAATTATGCAAAAGATAAGCTTTTTTTTATTGAACAAGAACTTATTTTTTCTGCGAAGGCTATACGATTTTCAGGTCGTACTAAAATTAATGAAATATTTGGAGAAGTTATGGGCTTCATGTTTGATTTCTACAAACTAGCAGGCGTTAGACTATGTCATCCATCAGAATTTATGATACAAAGATTTGATGAGGTTGAGCGCTATCTGAATACAACCAATGGGGATACATCATTAAGGATATTTAAGGATTTAGTTCAGAGGAATAAGAAATTGTTAGTAGGGAAGAGACATGGTGATCTTAATGTTGATAATATTCTTTATGATAAAAATAGAGATTTTATTTATATTATCGACTGGGGTGAGTCAATGGATGGATTTCTCATATGGGATTTATACAAGGGTGGAGCAAAAAGAGCAGCTATAATGGTTGAAGAGATTTGTACTCATTTTGGCTTTAGACAAGAAAATTTATATTCTATCGAAGAACAAATGTATATTGATACCTTTGTCAAGTTATTAAAAAAAATTGAAAAACGATTTAACCAAGGCAACTTAAATCCTTCGTTAACAAAAGAAGAAAAGCATCTTTTAAGTGTTTTGCCAAAACTTTAAATTCAGAAAATGAAAACCCCCTTTATCATCGCAGAAATTGGTCAAGCTCATGAAGGTAGCCTCGGTATTTTACATTCCTATATAGCTGCTGTGGCTCAAACGGGAGTAGATGCCATTAAGTTTCAGATGCATATTGCAGAAGCGGAGAGTAGTGTATATGAGCCCTTTAGGGTAAAGTTTTCTTTAGAAGACGATACTAGGTTTGATTACTGGAAAAGAATGGGCTTTACTTTAGACCAATGGAAGGGAATCAAGCAACATTGTGATGAGCTAGACATAGAGTTTATGTGTTCACCTTTTAGTAACCTAGCGGTTGATTGGCTAGAAGAGCTTGGAATGAAAAGATATAAAATAGGCTCTGGAGAAGTAAATAATCTCTTGCTACTAGAGAAGATAGCCCAGACAGGAAAACCTATTATTTTGTCTTCAGGTATGAGTTCGTTTGCAGAACTAGACCAAACCACAGCATTCTTAAAACAACGCCAAGTAGATTTTTCAATTTTGCAGTGCACCACTTCATACCCTACCCAACCCGAGCAATATGGCCTCAACGTAATCCAAGAACTCAAAGATAGGTATGGCGTGGCTGTGGGCTATTCTGACCATTCTGCTAAGGCCGCTACACTAATCGCCGCAACGGCACTAGGGGCAGAGATTTTAGAATTCCATGTGGTGTTTGATAGACAGATGTTTGGGCCTGACGCAAAATCATCCCTGACGCTGGAAGAAACTAGTTATGTAGTAAAGTCAGTAAAGGAGATTTCTACAGCTCTAAATAATCCGATTGATAAGCGAGATAATTTGAAGTTTACAGAATTAAAAACTATTTTTGAGAAATCTTTGGCAATAAATAAAGATTTACCAAAAAACCACCTTATTCAGTTTAGTGACCTAGAGGCAAAAAAGCCCAAAGGTTACGGAATAGAAGCCCAATACTTTAGCAATTGCATAGGTAAAAGACTAAAAGAACCAAAAAAACAATGGGATTTTTTAACCCAAAATGACCTAGAAGATTAAAATAGAATGTCAAAAAGAAAAATATGTGTAGTAGTTACGGCTCGCCCTTCTTATAGTAGAGTCAAGACCGCTTTAGAAGCCATCAAAAATCATCCAAACCTTGAGTTGCAACTCGTTGTGGCTGCCTCTGCACTCTTAGACCGCTATGGCTCAGCCGTAGATTATATCCAAAGAGATGGTTTTGAAATCAAAGCAAAGGTGTTCAATGTACTTGAAGGCGAAAACCTCACTGCTGCCGCCAAAACCACTGGTATTGGCATACTAGAATTATCAACTGTGTTTGACAACCTCAAGCCCGATATCGTAGTCACGGTAGCTGATCGTTTTGAGACTATGGCAACCGCCGTGTCAGCCTCTTATATGAATATTCCGTTGGCACATATTCAAGGTGGAGAAGTAACAGGAAATATTGACGAAAAAGTAAGACACGCTATCTCTAAATTAGCAGATTATCACTTCGTAGCCTCTAGCGGAGCGCAAGAACGCGTAATTAGACTAGGTGAGAATCCTGATTTAGTATTCAACACAGGATGCCCTTCTATTGATTTGGCACATAGAGTAAAAGACACTGCGCTTAGTTTTGACCCTTATGAGCGCTATGGCGGTGTAGGAGCAAAACCAGACCTTTCAAATGGTTATTTGGTAGTGATGCAGCATCCAGTAACTACAGAGTATAAAGATTCTAGAAAACATATAGAAGAAACACTTCTGGCAGTAGCACAGCTAAAGATGCCCATACTTTGGTTCTGGCCCAATGTTGATGCAGGTGCGGATGGTACCTCTACGGGGATACGTTCGTTTAGAGAAAACAACAAGCTAGACTATATCCATTTTTTCAAAAATATGGAGGGAACTGATTTCTTGCAATTGCTCAATCACTCTAAAGGGCTTATCGGTAATTCTAGCGTCGGGATTAGAGAGTGTGCTTATCTGGGTATTCCAGCCGTAAATATCGGGAGTAGACAAAACAGAAGAGATCGTGGCAATAATGTCATTGATGTAGACTATGACCATCAGCAAATAGCAAATGCCATACAGACGCATTTGATTAACGGCAAAGCTCCGTTGTCAGAGGTATATGGCGGTGGTGATGCTGGAAAACAAATAGCAGATTTGCTGGCTACAGTACCCTTACAATTTCATAAAACCATAGTATACTAATGAGAATCTTAGCAATTATTCCGGCAAGAGGAGGTAGTAAAGGCGTTCCTGGTAAAAACATTAAATTATTGGGGGGCAAGCCATTATTACAATACACTGCTGATAGTGCTAAAGAGAGTAAACTACTGACAAAAATCATCCTCTCAAGTGAAGATGAAAATATCATAGGTGTTGCAAAAGAAGTAGGTATTGAAGTTCCATTCATAAGACCTAGCGAATTAGCTACAGACTATGCCAAGAGTATTGATGTCATCAGGCATGCTATCGATGCTCTAGAAGCTAAAGGAGAGTACTTTGATGCCGTGTGCGTATTACAGCCCACAAGTCCTTTTCGTGAAAGAGGTCTTATAGACAAGGCAATTCAGAAATTTATTACTACTGGAGTGGATACTTTGTTAAGTGTATTACCTGTGCCCCACGAGTACAACCCGCATTGGGTTTTTGAAGAGGATAGTGAAGGCAATCTGTGCATAGCAACGGGTGAAAATGAAATTATATCGAGAAGACAAGAGCTGCCCAATGCCTATCATAGAGATGGTGCGCTCTATTTAACTAAAGTTGACTATATCAAACGAGGCACTCTCTATGGTGAAAAACTAGGGTATATTGTCAGTAATCCTGAGTTATATGTGAATATAGATACTTTAAGTGATTGGGAGAAGGCGGAGGTTGTGGTAGATAAATTATAAGAAATCATATCTATACTTATCACAAGATTTTAAGATTGATAGTATTGATTATAATCATGAACTATATTGATGAAAAATAAAAAAGTACTTTTTTTAATTCCTGATGGCGTAGGATTACGGAATTTCGCCTATACTAATTTTTATTCTTTGGGTAAGAAGATGGGTTTTGATATTACCTATTGGAACAATACGCCCTTTGATTTAACTTCTTTGGGCTTTCAAGAAATTAAGATAAAGAATCCAACAAATTTTCCGTTGACTGATATATATAAAAATGCTAGAAAACAGATTGAATTGGATCTCTTTATAAAAAGATATAATGACCCGACCTATAATAGTTATCGTTTTCCGTTTAGTTCTAAATCAATAAAACAAAAATTCAAAACATTTTTTACTAAACGTATTATACAGCAGTATAACTCAGAGAAAAAGTTAGAAGTGTTGAAAAGCAGGATAAATTGGTTTGAAACAAAAACAAGTTATTATAAGGATTGCTTAAAGACACTTAAGCAAGAAAAGCCTGCTTTTGTATTTTGTACCAATCAGCGCCCTATCTCAGCTATTGCACCCATTCAGGCTGCAAGGCAGTTAGGTATTCCAACGGCTACTTTTATTTTTTCTTGGGATAACTTACCAAAGGCTACATTAGTCATTGATACAGATTATTATTTTGTATGGAGTGACTTTATGAAAACACAGTTGCAAAAATATTATCCCTATATAAAAAGTCAGCAAATAATAGTAACGGGTACCCCACAATTTGAAAATCATTTTAATCAAGAGATTAGACAAACAAGAGAGGCTTTTTTCAAACAAAATAATTTAGAGCTTTCCAGAAAATACATTTGTTACTCTGGAGATGACATAACAACCTCACCCAATGACCCCCAATACCTCAGAGATACGGCTCAAGCAGTACGGAATTTAAATAAAAAAGGAGCTAACTTAGGAATTGTATTTAGACGCTGTCCTGTTGATTTTTCTGATCGATTTGACGAGGTGTTAAAAGACTATAGAGATATAATTAATTCTGTTGCACCAAATTGGAGTAAAATAGGTGAAGGATGGAATACCATTCTTCCAACACCTGAAGACATGGTGCTACAAACAAACACCATTGCGCATACAGAATTTGTCGTTAATTTAGGCTCGTCAATGGTTTTTGATTATGTTGCTTATCAAAAACCCTGTGTGTACGTAAATTATGATGTGTCTAATACTATCAGACCTGGTTGGAATGTTGAGAAAATATACAAGTACATACATTTCCGCTCCATGCCTTCAAAAGATGCAGTGGTTTGGTTTAATTCGTCTAATGAAATAGAATCTAAAATTGAGCTCTTACTAGCACAGAATAACGATGTTACAGCAGCACAAAAGTGGTTTGAAATTATTAATCAACATCCAGCAGACAAAGCATCAGAAAGAATTTGGAGTTTCATTAAAACCATTACAACATGAAAATAGCTTTTCTGACATCTGAATACCCTCACCTCAATACAGGAGGTTCAGGTGGAATAGGTACAAGTATAAAAAACCTAGCAAAAGGGCTTGTTTTAAAAGGGCATCAGGTTAGAGTACTAGTGTATGGTCAAAAAAAGGACGCTACTTTTAATGATGGAGACGTAGTTATACAACAAATTAAAAATATAAAAGTAAAGGGGCTGTCTTGGTATTTTACCCGAAAAAAGATAGAGCAAATTATCAATCAATTACATAAAGAAAATGAAATTGATATAGTTGAGGCTCCAGACTGGACAGGTATAACCTCATTTATACAACCAAAAAAATGTCCAATTGTTATAAAATTACATGGTAGCGACACTTACTTTTGTTATTTAGATAAAAGACCCGTAAAAAGGTTAAACCATTTTCATGAGAAAAGGGCCTTGCTCAAGGCTGATGGTCATTGCTCAGTAAGTGCCTATACAGCAAAGCTTACAAATGAGCTTTTTAAGCTAAATATCAATTTTTCTATTATTCACAATGGTGTTGATGTAAACTTGTTTTCAAGTTCTAAATATAGAGCTATCCCTAAACCCATTATTTTATATTTCGGCACTTTGATTCCTAAAAAAGGACTTTTAGAGTTACCTTTAATTTTCAATAAAGTTATAGAGCAGGTCCCTCAAGCAAAATTACATTTAGTAGGCTCTGACTCGCCTGATATTATGTCTGGTAGTAAATCTACATGGGTGTTAATGCAAAAACTATTTAGTGATGCTGCACTTAATAATACTGTTTATCATGGCAAGATAGCTTATGATGATATGCAAAATAAGATTGAAGAAGCTGCAGTTTGCGTATTCCCAACTTTTGCTGAAGCTTTCCCTGTATCTTGGTTAGAGGCTATGGCCATGCAAAAAGCGGTAGTTGCCTCTGAAATTGGTTGGGGTCCTGAAGTTATTGATAATGATATTAATGGTTTTTTAGTGTATCCGAAAGAACACCAAGAGTACGCTGATAAAATAGTATTAGTATTAAAAAACGAGGATGTCAGAAAAAGTCTAGGGGTGAATGCCTCTGAGAAAATAAACAAAGAGTTTAATTCTGATATAATTGCGACACATAATGTTGCTTTTTATCAATCAATAATTAGTGAAAAAACAAAGAAATGAAAGTTACATTAATAATCTGTACCTATAAACGTTCAAAGGTTATCACTAACTTACTTGATTCTGTGGCTTTACAGACCGTATATCCCGATGAGGTTTTGATAATTGACGGTTCGCCAGATGACTTAACTAAAGAGGTGTTGGCATCTAAAAACTATCAGAATTTAATTTATTATAAAGTTGAGCCTCAGTACAGAGGACTGACAAAACAACGCAACTACGGTATTGATAAAGTGTGTCCTGAATCAGAAATTGTGGCTTTTCTAGATGATGATACTGTATTAGAGAAGGAATACTTTGAAAATTTAGTTGCCGTTTATAAGCAAGACCCTACAATAACAGGCGTTGGTGGCGTAGCTATAAATGAAAATAGATGGAAACCGAAAGAAAATAATAAAATATATAATAAATATAAATACTACCAACTGGAAAATTTTGTATTCAAAGAATCTTCAAGAAACGTAGTCCGAAATAGACTAGGTCTAGCTCCTAATACCCTTCCTGGTAAAATGCCTAAATACTCTCACGGACGTACGTGTAGTTATCCACTTACTGGAAAAACATATGAAGTAGACCTTCTAATTGGTATGTCAATGTCATTTAGAAGAGAAGTTGTAAATAGTATAAGGTTTTCTACTTATTTTGAAGGTTATGGTCTGTATGAAGATGCTGATTATAGTATTAGGGCACTACGATTCGGTAAGAACGCAATTGCTACGAACGTACATCTAAGCCACTTCCATGATGCAGCAGGACGTCCAAATAAATATATATATGGTAAAATGGTAGTAAGAAATGGCTGGTATGTTTGGAGACTTAAAAATCTGAATCCTAAATTTAAGGATAGTCTAAAATGGCATGCTATTACAATATTGCTTACCCTAATAAGAGGTTCTAATATAATTACGACAAGTAAGCGCAAAGAAGCTTTGACCGAAACCCTAGGTAGAACTATAGGTTGGTTTAGTCTAATCTTTAATAAACCGATAATTGAAAGAGAGTAAGTTACTTTATAGGTTGGTTTTTTATATACACAAAATTATATGACCTTTTGCATCATAACCCATGTGAACCACCACAAAGAGCAGAATAATTATTTTGCTTATGCGCCCTATGTTCGCGAAATGAATATATGGCTAAAACATGTAGAAAAGGTCATTATCGTGGCACCTCTAGAAAAGCAGCATAAAACACCCATTGACATAGCTTATACTCATGATAATATTGATTTTCGCACTGTAGCTAGTTTTAATGTTACAGGCTTTAAAGAATTAGTAAAAACAATGGTTTCAATACCAAAGATAGGCTATACTGTTTTTAAGGCAATGCAAAAGGCAGATCATATTCACTTGAGATGCCCGGGCAATATGGGGCTTATAGGCTGTATTGTTCAGCTGTTTTTTCCTAAGAAGAAAAAGACAGCTAAATACGCTGGCAATTGGGATTTGAATGCCAAGCAACCCTTGAGTTATAAACTTCAGAAATGGATACTCAACAACAGGCTGCTCACTAAAAACATGCAGGTATTGGTCTATGGCGAGTGGGAAGGCAGTAGTAAAAATATCAAGCCCTTCTTTACAGCTACTTATACTGAGTCAGAGAAACAAGCTATATCTGCTCGAAATCTTCAACAACAAATCAGCTTTGTGTTTGTCGGTACGCTTGCACAGGGCAAAAGACCGCTCTATGCCGTGCAGTTGGTTGAGAAGCTACTGCAATCAGGTAGAGCTGCCTCCCTGCAACTCTTCGGAGAAGGCAATCAGCGAGAGGAATTAGAAAACTATATTGCCCAGAATAATTTAAAAGAGCATATTAGATTACAAGGCAATCAATCAAAAGAAACAGTGCTAGAAGCCTACAAACAAGCCCACTTTTTGATACTTGCCTCTAAGAGTGAAGGTTGGCCAAAGGTGGTGGCTGAGGCTATGTTTTGGGGATGTTTGCCTCTAGCTACCGGTGTCTCTTGTGTACCAAACATGTTAGCAGCAGGCAAAAGAGGGCTGTTGCTTAGCTTAGACCTTGACCAAGATGTGAATAAGGTCATTGCGGTTATTGACAATCAGACTACCTATGAAGAGATGGCGAAAGAAGCCGTAACTTGGTCACGACAATACACCGTAGAGAAATTTGAAAGTGAAATAAAAGAATTAATATAATTGCGTTAAATGAATCATAGTGTACGTATTCTTCAATTGATAGATTCCTTAGAAACGGGAGGAGCAGAGCGTATGGCTATCAATTATGCCAACACGCTTGCAGAGGTTATTCCGCTTTCAGCTCTAGTGGCTACCCGCAAAGAAGGTGCTTTAAAAGAACAGTTGTCAGACAAGGTAACCTATCTGTTTTTAAACAAAAAAGGTAGGCTGGGTTTATCAGCTGTGCTTAGATTGCGGAAGTTTATCCTACAGCACAAGATAGATGTGATTCACGCACATAGCACTTCTTTTTTTACTGCCGTGGCTGTAAAATTGATTCATCCAAAACTAAGGATTGTTTGGCATGACCACAATGGCAATAGGGCACATACTAGAGGAGCGATGAATAAAACGCTAAAATGGTCTTCCTCCTTTTTCTGGGGTGTATTGACTGTTAACCAAGAACTAGAAAAGTGGGCGAAACAAAATTTATTTACAAAGAACATACAGTATTTCCCCAATTTCATTCCTACAGCCAAGACTGATGTTGTATCTGAGACATACTTAAAGGGTGAGAAGGGCAAGCGAATTGTTTTTTTAGCCAACCTCAGAAACCCCAAAAATCATTTACAAGTACTCAAAGCCTTTGCTGCCTCTCAGGCTACTACTTTAGGATGGTCACTCCACCTGATAGGCAATGATTATGCAGATACTTATTCTGAAGCATTAAAAGATTTTATTTTAAAGAATGACTTACAGGAAGCTATCTTTATTTATAATAGCCGCAATGATATAGAACATATTTTGAGCCAAGCGAGTATTGGCATATTAGGTTCTACCTATGAAGGCTTTCCAGTAACCCTTTTAGAGTATGGCAAAGCTAATCTGTGTGTACTTTCAACTCAAGTAGGTTATTGTAAAGATATTATTCAAGATTCAAAAAGTGGTTTGTTGTTTAGCCCTGATAATCTTTCAGAAATTACAGATAAACTAAATTATGCTTTGTTGAGCAAAACCGACAGAATCAACTATGCGAATGCTTTAAATAGTTTTGTGATGGATAATTATATTGACAAGGTGATTATTAGTAAATACCTTGATTGGTTAGGATAAATATATTGTATTGTTAAATATTCCTAAACCCAAAAGTCAGCTCATGTCATCAAATTGTTTACTTTTGGGAATTATTAAAATAAGTAGGGAGCGATATATCTAAATTTCCCTCAGCCCTATTCTATATGAAGAGCTCTGTGCCTAAATATCTTTTTTTAATCGGTTTGCATATTGCATTAGCCTTCTTAGTATTTTACTTGAATATTTTTTCTTTTATATACTCACTTCTAATCTTGTTTGTGGGGGTTGTATATATAGTTAAAAATAGAGATAGAAATAACGAAGCACTTTATTTTGCTGCTTATTTTGTGGGTATTGAGGTGTTTATGAGAATGACTAAAGGAATGCCTTTGTATGAATTGGGAAAATATGCAGTAATACTATTTATGCTTATAGGAATGTATTATAAAGGTATAAAAAAACAAGCAGGCTATTATTTTGTGTTTATTTTGCTTTTATTGCCTTCTGTATTTCTGACTATAAGGGATTTGGGTTCTGATGTGGATATGAGAAAGGCTGTTGCCTTTAATCTCTCAGGTCCTGTTTGTTTGGGTATAAGCGCCATGTATTGTGCGCAACGTGAAATTTCAATCAAGAGGCTTGTGAATGTACTATTTGTTATGGGACTACCTATTGTTAGTACAGGTGTTTACCTTCAACTATATACGCCTAATCTTCAAGAAACAATTGTGAGTACGGGTTCAAACTTTGCTGCTTCAGGCGGTTTTGGACCCAATCAAGTATCAACGATCTTAGGGCTTGGCATGTTTGTTTTTTTTGTGCAGATATTGCTGAATTCCAAAAACAAATTGCTCTTAGGTATCAATACGGCTTTACTAGCGTTGTTGGCTTATAGAGGACTTGTAACCTTTTCTAGAGGTGGGATTATTACTGCACTAATTATTATGGGGCTGCTTCTTATTGTGATATATCTAAACACTAATATTAGAGCTAAAGCTAAACTTCTTTTTATGGCGCTTCTGGGGGTGCTTTTAAGTTTTAGTATATGGTCTTATACTGCTTTACAAACAGATGGACTCATTGAAAATCGCTATAGAAATGAGGATGCAGCTGGGCGGGAAAAAGAATCTAACCTTACAGGTAGAGAAACCTTGATTGCCACAGAATTACAAATGTTTTACGATAACCCTATCTTTGGGGTAGGCGTAGGTAGAAATAGAGAAATTCGAGAAGAAGAAGCGGGAATTGTCGCGGCATCACATAATGAGTTGTCTAGAACTTTAGCAGAACATGGAATGCTTGGAGTTTTAGGCTTATTGATTTTGATTTTCGTTCCTCTATCTAACTTCTCTAGCAATAGAGAAAATATATTTTTATTATCCTTTTTCTTTTTCTGGGCACTCACCATTAATCACGCCGCTATGCGAATTGCAGCACCAGCTTTTGTATATGCCCTCTCACTCTTAAAAGTCACTTTTAATGAAAACCCTCCTTTACATCGGGAATAAGCTTTCCAAACATGGTTATACGCCTACCTCAATAGAGACCTTAGGTCTTTTTTTGAGCAATGACGGTTATACCATGTATTATGCCTCAGAAAAAGAAAATCAGTTGTTTAGGTTTTTGGATATGGGCTGGAGCGTTATCAAGAACAGAAAAAAGGTTGATTATGTCATTATAGACACGTATAGCACCTCAAGCTTTTGGTATGCCTTTATGGTTAGTCAGTTGTGTAGGTTGTTTGCTATTAAGTATATTCCTATTTTAAGAGGTGGTAACCTGCCGCACCGCCTCGATAAAAGCCCTGTTTTATCAAAAATGATTTTTACTCATGCCTATAAAAATGTTGCGCCATCGGGTTATCTGATGCACGCCTTTGAGCAGCACAAGTATCCTAACTTAGTGTATATCCCAAATACTATTGAATTGGCGAACTACCCGTTTTTGTCAACACGAGAACTAACACCGCCCAAGCTGTTGTGGGTGCGTTCGTTTGCTTCGTTATACAACCCTAAAATGGCAGTTGATGTGCTCAAGGCGTTGCAGCAAACCTATCCAGAAGCGGAGCTTTGTATGGTAGGTCCTGACAAAGACGGCAGCCTAGAAGAAACCAGAATTTACGCCCAACAGCAACAAGTAAACGTAACCTTCACGGGGAGACTGTCTAAAGAGGAGTGGATAGCTCTGTCCAAAGACTACAATGTCTTTATCAATACTACCAGTTTTGACAATACTCCTGTGAGCGTCATCGAAGCCATTTGCCTTGGCCTACCCGTAGTCACCACGAACGTAGGCGGTATTCCGTTCTTACTCGAAGACCGAAAAACAGCTTTGCTCGTTGACGACAAGGCTGCTCAGCAAATGACTCAAGCCGTTATTGAGCTTACAGAAAACACTGATTTTAGAGCGCAAATTGTTTCTAATGCCAGAGCCTATGTAGAGGGCTTTGATTGGGAGGTTGTTAAGGAGATGTGGAGTGAGGTTTTGGTTTAGAGAAGCTAGTTTGTTTTTAGCTTTGGACTCTCGTAAGTGGTGAACACCCCTAAAGTCCCCTCAAGGGGACAGTTGATTGTTAGTTAATTTGGAGAATTTGGACGGGTTCTCGATACAAAATCATCCTCACTGTCGTTCAGTTGATTTCACTCGAACTGACGGATTTGCGTCAGTTCGAGTGTTTTTTAATACTCAGTGCAGCTGAGGATTGAAAAATGTCTGCCTGTCGGCGGACAGGTATCGAGAACCTTTGACACCTTAAGGAGACAGTTGCTATTGCATTTGTTTCAATGTACTTTAGTTTTTATTAAGCTTGATAAATTAAAGGGCAATTCTTATAAAATTTAACGAAATGATTGTCCCCTTGAGGGGACTTTAGGGGTGTCTTTGGACAATCACTAGGCTTCCCGATTAACTTCTAGTTTTTATGAATAGTATCTGTTTGTTTCCTAAAGGGGGGCAGTTGCTATTGCGTTTGTTTCAATGTACTTTAATTTTTATTAAGCTTGATAAATTAAAGGACAATCATTATAAGTTTTAACGAAATGATTGTCCCCTTGAGGGGACTTACGGGGGTGTTAATGAACAGTAACTGCATTTACCGAATAACTCCTGATTTTGATTAGTAATTTCTATTTGTTCTTCTGAAATCTTCAATCAATAATATCAATTTTGTTAAATGGTATTGTCCCCTTGAGGGGACCATAGGGGTGTCTTTGGACAATCACTAGGCTTCCCGATTAACTTCTAGTTTTTATGAATACTTTCTGATTGTTTTCTCAAAGGGACAGTTGCTTGGGGATTGTTTTTTGTATGGGTTATGAGGTTTATTAATGTTGATTTTATTGGATGTTACTTTTGCTTTTTATGTTGTTTAATAATCTAAAGGACAACCATTATAAGTTTTAACGACTTGATTGTCCCCTTGAGGGGACCATAGGGGTGTCTTTGTATAATCACTAGGCTTCCCGATTAACTTCTAGTTTTTATGAATACTTTCTGATTTTTTTCTCAAAAGGACAGTTGTTTGGGAAATGTTTTTGGGGTTTGTTAGTTTGATTTGGGTTTTGGACTCTCGTAACTGTTGAACACCCCTAAAGTCCCCTCAAGGGGACAATTGCTTGGGATTGTTTGTGGGATTGTTATTTTGTTTTAGGTTTTGGACTCTCGTAACTGTTGAACCCCCTAAAGTCTCCTCAAGGGGACAGTTGATTGTTAGTTGATTTTGGGGATTGTTAGTTTGAATTTAGGTTTTAGACTCTCGTAAGTGGTGAACACCCCTAAAGTCCCCTCAAGGGGACAGTTGAATCGGAATTTTGTTTTTACTGTTTTGCTAGATATTATGCTTTTTAAAAGTTTCTTGATTATATATTATTCAATAAATTAAAGGGCTATTCTTATAAATTTTAACGGAATGAGTGTCCCCTTGAGGGGACCACAGGGGTGTCAATCCTGAACTTACAACCCATAACGACCTCTATAACCTCATAACTTTATAACCTCATAACTAATCACTGAGCTGAAAGCTGAAAGCTGACCGCTAATTTCATCCCATTAAGACATTAAGACTTTTGACATTAAGACTTTTGACA
This sequence comes from Flavobacteriaceae bacterium, assembly GCA_034676605.1. GTDB lineage: Bacteria > Bacteroidota > Bacteroidia > Flavobacteriales > Flavobacteriaceae > Flavobacterium. The sequence goes on from JAUCBW010000001.1 coordinate 212,580, forward strand.
TTAAGACTTTCGACATAAAGACTATCTGTTTTTTTTTCGTAAATTTGCACTTCTAATCAAGCACAACTTAAAAATTAAATAATGAATCTACAAAACATACCTCAGATCAAATATTTAGACTCTGGCAACTTCTTTGTACTAGCAGGACCTTGTGCTATCGAAGGGGAGGAAATGGCAATGCGAATTGCCGAAGAGCTGGTAAGCATAACGGATAAATTAGCAATTCCGTTTGTGTTTAAAGGCTCGTTCAAAAAAGCCAACCGCTCTAGAGTGGATAGCTTTACGGGAATAGGTGATGAGAAGGCATTGAAGATCCTCAGAAAAGTATCAGAGGCGTTTAATGTGCCTACGGTTACAGATATCCATACTAATGAGGACGCTGCGATGGCTGCGGAATATGTTGATATACTTCAGATACCCGCTTTTTTGGTACGTCAGACTGATTTGGTTGTGGCAGCAGCAAATACAGGGAAAACTGTAAACCTCAAAAAAGGGCAGTTTATGAGTCCTGAGAGTATGAAACATGCGGTGCAAAAGGTGCTTGATTCTCAAAACCAGAACGTGATGATTACCGATAGAGGTACGATGTTTGGCTACCAAGATATGATTGTAGATTTCAGAGGTATCCCTACGATGCGCGAGTATGCTACTACGGTGCTCGACGTGACACATTCGCTACAGCAACCCAACCAAAGCTCAGGTGTGACGGGTGGTCGTCCAGATATGATTGAGACCATTGCCAAAGCGGGAATTGTAGTGGGCGTTGATGGAATCTTTATCGAAACCCATTTTGACCCTGCCAATGCCAAAAGTGATGGTGCCAATATGCTTGACCTGAAATATTTTGAAGGACTGATGACCCGACTGGTAGCCATACGCAAAACCATCAACCAATTTTAAGACTGATATACTGAATTTCAACTATTTAATAACACTACATTGAGACGTATTTTATTGTTAATGGTCTTGGCTATCAGTTTCCAAGGCTTTGGTCAGCAAGATGACTTTGTTAGCCCAGAGAAATATACTGCCCACAACAAAGGCAAATTTTATTTCTATTGGGGAGGAAATAGAGATTATTTTACCAAATCTGATATTCGCTTTCAAGGAGATAATTATGACTTCACGCTTTATGACGTAGAGGCACAAGACAAACCCAAAGGATGGCATATCGACTATATCAATCCTGCGAGGATGACTATTCCGCAGACCAACCTTAGAGTGGGGTACTTCCTTACCGATAACTATAACATCTCCTTGGGTGTTGACCACATGAAGTATGTGATGAACCAAGACCAAGCGGTGAGGTACTCAGGTAATTATCCGGATAGAGGTGCTTATGGTGAAGCTATTGCTAACGACCAAGTATTGCTGACAGAGGATTTTCCTGAAATTTGAACATACAGACGGGTTGAACTATGTCAATGTGGAGTTTTCGCGTGTGGATGATTTGTCAAAATACATAGGGATTAACGATACAGACAAGATACAAATCAACCTTACCGAAGGTATAGGTGTAGGGGTTTTATACCCAAAAACAAATACTACTCTGATGAATAAAGAACGCCATGACGACTTCCATATCTCGGGCTATGGGCTGTCAGCCAAAGTAGGGTTGAATGTGACACTATTCAAATATTTCTTTATCCAAACTGAACTCAAAGGAGGCTATATCAATATGCCGAATGTCAGAACAACAGGTTCTACGGCGGATAAAGCTTCGCATAGCTTCTATTTCGCACAAACAGTTATCGCTTTTGGAGGGATTTTTAGGATTTAGGTTTATGCCTTTTTTTGAATTGTGAATAATGAATTGTGAATAATGGGGAAGAGATTGCTTTGATGGATGAGTAGAGACTTTTTATTGTTTTAAGTTTTTTTGGGAAGTATTTTGTTTTCACTTCTTTAAGACATTTTTACTTTCCTGCTTCGCCAGCAGGCAACTTCCAACTAAATAATAAATGACAAATCTTCCAATCGAAATACAGCTACAAAGTCTCCCTGACAACCCGGGGGTGTATCAGTATTATGACAAAAACGGAAAAATACTGTATGTAGGAAAGGCGAAGAACCTTAAGAAACGTGTGTCTTCTTATTTTAATAAAGTACACGATAACGCCAAGACCAATGTATTGGTCAAAAAGATAGTCACTATCAAGCACATCGTAGTCCCGACTGAAACTGATGCGCTGTTGCTCGAGAACAACCTTATCAAAGAATACCAACCTAGGTATAACGTTCTGCTCAAAGACGACAAAACCTATCCTTGGATATGCCTCAAGAAAGAACCTTTTCCGAGGGTTTTTGCCACGCGAAACAAGGTTAATGACGGTTCAGAATACTTCGGGCCTTATACCAACTTCAAGACGGTGAACACTATACTCGATTTGATCAGAGGACTGTATCCGTTGCGCACCTGTAGTTATGATTTATCACAAGCCAATATCCGTTCGGGTAAATATACGGTGTGTTTAGAATACCACCTGAAGAACTGTATGGGGCCGTGTGAAGGCTTAGAAACCGAGACTACCTATGCAGAGAAAATCAAAGAAGTACGGGAGATACTAAAAGGGAATTTCAAAGACTCCTTGCACCAATTCAAGAAATTGATGTTGCAGCACGCACAAAACTTAGAGTTTGAAGAAGCCCAACAGGTGAAAGAAAAAATCAAAATCTTAGAGAACTACCAATCAAAATCAACTATTGTCAACCCTAAGATATCTGATGTAGATGTCTATTCCATCGTGTCTGACGATAGTTTTGCCTATGTGAATTTCCTGCAAATCTCCCACGGAGCTATTATCCGCTCGCATACTATGGAAATCAAAAAACGATTGGACGAAACTGATGAAACCCTATTAGAATTAGCCGTTATTGAGCTTAGAGCTCGTTTTCAGTTGGATACAAGAGAAGTGATTTTGCCTTTTGAACTTGACCTTGGTTCAAAGATAAAAGTGACTGTTCCGCAGTTGGGAGACAAGAAAAAACTCTTAGAACTATCTGAACGCAATGCCAAGTTTTTCAGAATAGAACAGCTCAAGCAAATCAAAATCACTGACCCGGAGCGACATACCAAGCGTTTGATGGCACAAATGAAAACCGACCTTAGGCTATCCGTAGAGCCTAGACATATAGAGTGTTTTGATAATTCGAATATTCAGGGTACTCATCCCGTTGCGGCATGTGTGGTTTTTAAAGACGGCAAGCCTAGCAAAAACGATTATAGGCATTTCAACATCAAAACTGTTGAAGGACCCGATGACTTTGCGTCTATGGAAGAGGTGGTGTACAGAAGATACAAAAGACTACTCAATGAAGCAGAGCCGTTGCCTAACCTGATTGTTATTGACGGAGGTAAGGGGCAGTTGTCTTCTGCACTCAAAGCTTTAGAAGCTCTTGAGTTGAGAGGAAAAATAGCCATTGTCAGTATTGCAGAGCGCTTAGAAGAGCTCTTTTTTCCAAATGACCCTATACCGCTGTATTTAGACAAAAAGTCTGAAACCCTCAGAGTTATCCAACAAATCAGAAACGAAGCCCACCGTTTCGGGATTACCTTCCATAGGCAAAAGAGAAGTAAAGGAGCTTTGCAAACCTCCATAGAAACCATACCCGGTATTGGAGAGAAAACCATGATAGCCCTTATCAAGCACTTTCGCTCTGTCAAACACCTCTCTAAAGCCTCGCAAGAAGACATCGCTGCTGTTGTAGGCGCATCAAGGGCTAAGAAGGTGTTCGATTTCTATAGCACTTTTGCTAAGGAGTAGTTTTTTTGTTTAATCGTGTAATCGTGTAACCGTTTAATTGAAGGACTTTTTATTATTTTCCTGCCTCGCCGGCAGGCAGGCGACTTTCACTTTTCAACTTTCACTTTTCAACTTTCCATCACTTAAGCTATTTAGATTGGTTTTAAATAATTATATTTGTAATTGTAATACATCAAAATGGATTAGCTATGGATACAAGAAAGAAAATCGTTATTGTTGGTGCCGGTTTTGCTGGTTTAAGGCTAGCGCAGGAGCTAAACAATACAGATTATGATGTTTTGTTGCTTGATAAGCACAATTACCACCAGTTTCAGCCCTTGATGTATCAGGTGGCGACGGCTCGGCTAGAGCCTACGAGTGTTTCTTTTCCGCTTCGGAAGGTATTTCAACACTCCAAAAATGTAAGAATCCGTGTAACAGAAGTAGAGGCTGTAGATACGCAGCGCAAAACTTTAAAGACATCTTTAGGGGAGTATAGTTATGATTATCTAGTAGTGGCTTTTGGTTGTACCTCTAATTATTTTGGTAATAAAAACATTGAGAAACACGCTTTCCCGATGAAATCGATTCCCGAGTCGTTACAACTCAGAAACCATATCCTCCAAAACTTTGAAGATGCACTAGTGGCAAGCCCTGAAGAAATAGAACCATTGCTAAACTTTGTAGTGGTCGGAGGTGGTCCAACAGGAGTTGAGCTATCAGGTGCATTGGCAGAGATGAAGAAAAATATATTGCCTAGAGATTATCCCGAAAAAGACTTCTCAAAACTTACAGTGTATCTGGTGGAGAGTTCGCCCAACACACTTAATGTAATGAGTGACTTGGCAAAGTCAGCTTCTAAGGAATACCTAGAGAAACTCGGAGTTAAAGTGTTGACAGATACTTTGGTAACTGATTATGATGGAGAGGTGGCAACCCTACAGTCAGGCGATCAAATCAAAACCCGAAACCTGATTTGGGCAGCTGGAGTGGCAGGTAATATACTCGAAGGATTGCCGCAAGAGGTCATCGTAGGCAGCAACCGCATTAGCGTTAACCGATTCAATCAGGTAGAAGGTTTAGACGGCGTTTATGCGCTAGGAGACATCGCCTCGATGAAAACACCTAAATACGAAAGAGGTCATCCGCAGTTAGCCAATGTAGCCCTGAATCAAGCGAGTGTGTTGGCTGATAACTTCAAGCGAATGCTCAAGGGCAAACCCCTCAAAGAATTTGAATATATCGATAGAGGCTCTATGGCAACAGTCGGGAAAAGAAAGGCAATTGTCGATTTGCCTAAATTCAGCTTTAAGGGAAGTTTGGCTTGGTTCTTTTGGATGTTCTTGCACCTGATGCTCATCTTAAGTGTCAAAAATAAGTTGAGCATTTTTATCAACTGGATGATGAGTTATTTCTATAATGACTCTACCCTTAGAGTAATTTTACACCCAGAAACTAAAAGGAAGTGCAATGAAGATCGGCAATAGATACTGTCTTATTCCTCCTTTCTTCTCAACTCAAAAACATCCTTTCTCCTGTCTTTCAGGTTTTTGACACTCCCGAACTCGTGTAATTCTCTGAGCAGGTCGATATCTACATCTGCGATTAAGATCATCTCGGTATTGGTAGTGGCTTCGGCTTTGATACCGCTGGCAGGGAAGGCGAAGTCACATGGGGTGAAGACCATGGATTGTGCAAACTGAATATCCATATTATGAACATTGGGCAAGTTACCCACGCTACCAGCGATGGCTACATAGCACTCGTTTTCGATGGCTCTTGCTTGGGCGCAGTGCCTTACTCTTGAATATCCGTTTTGTGTATCGGTCAAAAAGGGTACGAATAAGATGTCCATTCCCTCGTCTGCCAGCAAACGACTGAGCTCAGGGAATTCTACGTCATAGCAAATCAGGATACCTATTTTTCCACAGTCCGTATCAAAAACCTCTAATTTGTTTCCGCCTTGCATTCCCCAAACTCTAGCTTCGTCAGGGGTTACGTGTAGCTTTTCGTAACTCTCTACTGTGCCGTCTCTTTTGCATAAATAACCGATGTTATAGAGTTTGCCGTCTCTAATCTCGGGCATGCTTCCGGTAATGATGTTAATATTATAGGATATGGCAAAACCAGAGAAACGCGTGACGATTTCATCAGTGTATTTGGCTAGTTCACGTATGGCTTCTGAGCCAGATAAGTTGTTGTCTTTTGCCATCAACGGAGCGTTGAAAAACTCTGGAAACATAGCAAAGTCAGAACGATAACCCGAAACGGTGTCAATAAAATACTCCGCTTGCTGCATCAGCGAATCTACGTCTGCATACGGGCGCATTTGCCATTGTACCAAGCCTAAGCGCACTGTTTTCTTTTTGACAGATGCTTTTTTGAGTGCCTTTTCGTAATAGATATTATCCCATCGCAACAATACGGCAAACTCGTTAGATGCCGTATCCCCCTCGAGGTAGTTCTTAATGATTTTGATAGGTCTAAAGTCATTAGAGATTTGAAAGTTCAACACGGGGTCCTCAATCTCTTTTTGCTTTACTTTTTCTATGTATTCTTTCGGACTGATTTCCTCTGAGTATTTGTGGTAATTAGGAATCCTTCCGCCAAAGACAATGCCTTTGAGGTTGAGTTTTTCGCAGGTCTCTTTTCGGAAATCATAGAGTCTTCTGCCCAAGCGCAAGCCTCTGTATTCGGGTTTGATGAAGATTTCTATTCCGTAAAGAAAAGTACCGTTTTTATTGTGTTTGCTAAAGGTATAGTTACCTGTGATTTGTCTGTAAGTAAGGTCATTCTCGACATCTTCTGAGCTGACAATGATGGATAAGCAGCAGCCGGCTAATTCGTCATCAATTTTGATCACAGCCTGTCCTTCCGGAAATTTATCTAAGAGGACTTTTATTTGGTCTTTGCTCCAAGAGGGATTTGTCATACTCGGATAAGACTTTTCCATAGCTTCTTTAAGTGCTAGGTAGTCTTCAAGTTTCAAATAGTCGAGTTCAATTTTTTCTATATCATCTGGGTTCATAGTGCTGTTTTTGGATTCTAGACAAGTCTGATTATTAGGGTTGGGGCTTGCATTCTCAAATGTAGGATATTGTTGTCAGAATTAAAAACTGACAGGTCTTTTTTAAAGCATAAAGTTTTCTAAAAACAAATAGGATTGCCTATGTGACGACCTACTAATTTTATGTTTAAACTTTTTTTGTTTTTATCGGAGGTAGCATTGAGCTTTAGGAGCTGTTGTTGTACATTGATAGATGTAATCCTTTGTTTTTCAGTTATTTGTTTTTTTTTTGCGATGAGCTATGTTTTAGGTTTTTACTATACTTGCATAGGAAAAATCGATAGTAAAGTCACTTTATAACTTTTTGCTCTTTGTAAATTTGCAATAGAAATAGGAATAACCATCATTTTCTCTGGCATAGAGTTTGTTTGCCGGGAAAAGCTGTTTTTTCAGATGCTGTTTTTAAAAATTATTTAAACAAAACCAAAAATAAACATTGATTTATTATGAAAATCAAAATCCTTTTCTTGTTAAATTTTTTACCGTTTTTTATTTTCGCTCACTCTATTGATGTGAAGGATACGGCTGTTATTGAAGCTACTTTTGCTGCACCGCCTACAGGTGCGCTTAGTGGTGTGTATTACATCGGAGCTTCAGGAGATTTCACCACAATTACCGCTGCTGTAAATCACTTGAATACTAAAGGAGTGAACGGAGCAGTTACCTTTTTGTTAGACAAAGAGGTGTTCTCAAATACTAACGGAGAGGTTTTTCCGATAACTATCAACGCCATCTCAGGAGCTTCAGCAACCAAAACTATTACCTTTAAACCTGCCCCTAACAGAAATGTCAGTGTCATAGGAGGAAATGTCAATTCTTGGACTCCAGTGACGGCACTGTTTAAGTTTAATGGAGCAAAACACATTGTTTTTAATGGTTCTAATAATAATACCGATACAGTAAATATGTTTTTCGAAAAATTACTGTAACTTGACTTATTCAAATAGAACGCTTATGTGGCTAACAAATAGTTCTAATAACATTACTATCAAAAACACATCGCTTAAACAAGGATTTTATAATGCTGATTATGCTTTTTCTGCAGCTATATTCGCTGGTGATACAGAAACTGTAGGTAATACCGCTAACAACCCAGTTTCTAATTTAGAGGTTTCTAATAACGTTTTTTTGGGCGTAAAACAAGGGGTTTATATTGCCAACAATGAGGCTAATTTCTCTTCAAATATCACTGTTATAGACAATGATTTCGGTACGGACGCTGGAGTAGATAAAATTACACATTCAATTTATTTGAGAGGTGTCCAAAACTTTAATGTAGAGAACAATATCATTTTTGATTTGGATGTAACCTTTACTGGTGGAAATGATTTTGGCGGTATTTTTATTGGTGGAAACGCTAAAAACGGAAAAATACACCGCAATAAAATCTTGGGAATCGATAGACAAACCAATCACTTGATTACTGGAATTAAACTGAGTTCAGAGAATACAGACAATGACCTAAAAATATTGGTAGCTAATAACTTCGTGGCTGACGTTCGCTCTCTAGGTGGAGGAAGCTGGGATCAAGGAGGTTTCGGTATTTTTGTACAAAAAGGTAAAGGATATAAGATATACCACAATACCGTGAGTCTAAGCTTTAACCAAGGTACTGGTTTTTCAGCTGCATTGATGATTGACCAAGCTAGAGGTTTAGATGTTAGAAATAATATCTTTATCAATAGCCAAACAGATGCTGGAAACTCTTCGTATAAAGCAGCTATAGCTATAAATGGCACACCTGCATTCTCTGAAGTTTTTACATACATAGACAACAATAACTATTGGGTCAATACTTCGCAATCGCGTTCTTTTATCGGAGCTTATGGAAGTTTAAGTTGGCAATCAGTTGATAATCCTGCTTACAAAAAGACATTAGCCAATTGGAAAGCCACTTCTACAGCACCAAGAGATGTAAAATCAGGTAGTGAAAACACCCCTTTTGTATCTAACTTTAACCTGCACGTGACTAATGTCAATGCTTGGGTAAATGACAAAGGAGTAAACCTGTCGGCTATGTTTGGTCCGTTTGGGATTCCTTATCAAGATATTGATGGTCAGAGCAGAAGCACTACTACGCCTGATATCGGAGCAGATGAATTCGGAGTGCCTGATGATCAATCTTGTGCGACAACTTTGTATTGGAATGGAACTATGTGGACGAATGCTTCTGGGAATGTGGTTCCTGGATTGTTAACGCCAACCAAAACCACTAAAACACAAATACTTGCAGCCTATGATACCCAACTTCACGGTAGTTTCGCTACTTGTGAACTGAAAATAAGTGCAGGTGGCTCTTTACGCATAAACGCTAATGATTATGTATATATCGTCAATAGATTTATTAACGAGCTTGCAGCCAATGCTGTAATTGTAGAAAATAACGGAAGCATTATCCAAGAGACGGACTTCAATCAAAACATCGGAAGCATTACTTACAAAAGAAATAGTTTGCCTATGCACAACTATGACTTTACCTATTGGGGTTCACCGGTTGCTGGAGAAACTACAAAACAATTCTCGCCTGCCTCAGGAAACAACAGTAGCTATAGATGGGATCCTACGATTACGGGTAATCAACAAAAAGGATGGAAAGCACACGCAGGTGTGATGGAAGAAGGACATGGCTATATTATCAAAGCACCAAGCAACTTCCCGGGCAATGCAATGAGTGTACCTCAAGTCTTTGAAGCGGTTTTTGAGGGAACGCCCAACTCAGGTATCTATACTTTCAACACTACAGGAGACGTAGACGATATGTTGCCAGGTTTTGAAAATAACAATCCGTTAGACGGTTATCCGCAAGGTGAATATGCGTGGAACTTCTTCGGGAATCCATATCCATCAGCTATTGATGTGGTGAAGTTTTATAACGACAATAGTATGGTCTTAGAGTCCAACGTCTATTTATGGACGCACAACACAAGACCTGTGTACGAAAATAATAGCTATGCCTATGTTGCTAATGACTTTGCTGTTTATAATGTCAAGTTGCGAACCGGTACTGCCGCAACTCCTTATGTGGGTGGCGGAACAACCATCAACCCAAACTATAATACGCCTACGAGATACATCGCTTCAGGTCAAGGCTTTTTTATAGCAGCCAAACAAGGTGTAGTGCAGTTCAACAACGCTATGCGCGTGTCTAATATCAATAACGGCCAAAATGGTTTTATACCGAATGACAGATTTTATAGAAAAGCACAAAACAGTCAGAATACCCCGTTTTCGGCAGACCAAGAAGATGTTGATCACGACGAAGCACACATCTTGAAACTCAGTATCAGAAATGACCAAGGAGCTTTTCACCAAACTATGTTGGCCTATACTGCAGAGGCTTCAAACGGATTAGATGATTTTGACGGAACCATGTTCGGAGGTAACTTTGTGAGTATTTACACATTGTCAAACAACAAAGGACTAGTTGTTCAAGGAAGAGCTTTGCCTTTTGAGAATACCGATGAAGTAGCACTCGGATTAAACCTTACTATTTCTGGTGATTTCAGCATCAACTTAGATTATTTTGACGGATTATTCGCAGCAGAAAACCAAAACCAAGAAATCTATCTAAAAGACAGTCTTTTAAATCTAATGCACAACCTCAAAGAAGGACCTTATGAGTTTTATTCAGACTTAGGAAGTGTGAATGATCGTTTTACTTTGGTATACAGAACAGCACTTGGTGTTGAGGATGTGATACTTCAAGACAACTGGAGCGCTTACCCAAAAGCAGGAAACTTAGAGGTTGCTTCTAAAGGATTTGATATGGCAAGCATTGTGGTATATGATATGTTGGGCAGAGTGATTTACGAAAACCAAAACCTCAACACTTCAATGCATTCGATAAATATGGCGCATACCAATCAGGTATTAATCATCAAAATAACTTCAACCGAAAATAAAACGTCGGTTAAGAAAGTGATTTACTAGTGGTTTTCAAAAACCAAATATTGCTTTAGATACTAAGTTAGTCTTTAGAACATTTACAACCAAAGGGCTTTAGAAATTATTGAATTTCAAAGGCCCTTTGTGTGTTTTATTTTGAATCTGATATATAAAAACCTACTTTTGTTGGTATTAACCAAAATTCATTCACATCAATGAAAAAAATATTTCTACCTATGTTTGTCGTAGCTACCTTGATTTCGTGTGATCAAAAGCAAGAAGCAACACAACCTGAAGCGCTAGTGTATCCAGAGACGCACAAAGCGGATAACGTTGATACCTATTTCGGGACTGAGATTAAGGACCCTTACCGTTGGTTAGAAGATGACCGTTCACCAGAAACTGCAGCTTGGGTAAAAGCCCAAAACGAACTTACTTTCGGGTATTTAGACAAAATTCCTTTTAGAAATCAAATCAAAAATAGGCTGGAAGAACTATGGAACTATGAGAAAATAGGCGCTCCTTTCATCGAAGGGGACTATACTTTCTATTACAAAAACAACGGATTACAGAACCAATCAGTATTATACAGAAAAGATAAAGACGGCAACGAAGAAGTTTTCTTAGACCCGAATACTTTCTCTTCTGACGCTACTACTTCGCTCACCGATGTGGCTTTTTCTAAAGACAGTAAAACAATAGCCTATGCTATTTCTGAAGGAGGAAGCGACTGGAGAAAAGTTATTGTTATGGATGTAGCTTCTAAACAAATTAAAGAAGATACGCTTATTGATATTAAATTCAGCGGACTTTCGTGGAAAGGGAATGAAGGGTTTTATTATTCGAGTTATGACAAACCAGAAGGAAGTGAGCTATCAGCCAAAACAGACCAACACAAATTATATTACCACAAACTAGGTACCGCTCAAAAAGAGGACAAAGTGGTTTTTGGTCTTGACCAAAAAAGGCGTTACGTGGGTGGTTCAGTGACTGAAGACGACAAGTATTTGATTATTACAGCCGCTAATTCTACGTACGGAAATGAGTTGTATATCAAAGACCTAACTAATCCGAACAGTAAGATTGTTACGCTTGTTGCTAACTTTGATAACAGTAATTATGTTATCGAAAGCGAAGGAGACAAATTATTTATTGTCACTGATAAAGATGCTCCAAACAGCAAAATTGTAACAGCAGATGCAAAAAAACCGTCAGCTACTTGGGTTGATTTTATTGCAGAAACAGAAAATGTGCTTTCACCTTCAACTGGTTCTGGATACTTCTTTGCACATTATATGAAAGATGCTATTTCGCAAGTAAAACAATATGATTATCAAGGGAAATTAGTGCGTGAGATCGAACTTCCGGGAGTGGGAACTGTAGGTGGTTTTGGAGGTAAAAAAGAAGACGAAAAGTTATATTTCACTTTTACAAACTACATTACAGCCGGTACAATTTATTCGTACGAACCTAAAGAAGGAATTACAGAAGTTTACGAAAAATCAAAAGCACAATTTAATGCTGATGAGTATGAATCGAAACAAGTATTTTATACATCAAAAGATGGAACGAAAGTTCCGATGATTATTTCATACAAAAAAGGGACAAAGTTAGACGGGAACAATCCTACTATTCTTTACGGATATGGAGGTTTTAACGTAAGTCTTACGCCAAGCTTCTCGATTGCTAATGCTGTTTGGATGGAAAACGGAGGTGTTTATGCAGTTCCGAACCTAAGAGGTGGAGGAGAATATGGCAAAAAATGGCACGTAGCAGGAACACAGCAACAAAAACAAAATGTATTTGACGACTTTATCGCAGCTGCAGAATATTTGATCAAAGAAGGTTATACCTCATCTGATTATTTAGCCATCAGAGGTGGCTCGAACGGAGGATTATTAGTAGGTGCTTGTATGACACAACGTCCTGACTTATTCCAAGTTGCACTTCCAGCGGTGGGAGTTTTGGATATGTTGCGTTACCATACCTTTACTGCTGGTGCAGGATGGGCGTATGACTACGGAACTTCAGAGCAAAGCCAAGAGATGTTTGATTACTTACTGAAATATTCACCAGTACACAATGTAAAACAAGGTGTAGAATATCCAGCAACGCTAGTTACAACAGCAGACCACGATGATAGAGTAGTGCCAGCCCATAGCTTTAAGTTTATTTCAGAATTACAAGACAAGCAATCAGGAACTAATCCTGTACTTATTAGAATTGATGTAAATGCAGGTCACGGAGCTGGAAAGCCACTTTCTAAAACCATCGAAGAAAATGCAGACCTACAAGCTTTTACACTTTATAATATGGGAGTGAAGACTTTAGGTAAATAAATTACATTAGCATACCAATTTATCTTAAAAGTTCCGAGTTAATACTACTCGGAACTTTTTTGTGAAAGTTATTTTATTTATTATATATTTGACAGGTACACACTGTATATAAGGATTGATTTAGAAATAATAATGACAGATTTCGTCAATCTTTTTTTAATTTAAATAATAAGGAGATATTTCTGATGAAGAACCTTTTGTTGATAATTTTGTTTTTTGGATGTAGTACTTTCTCTTTTGCTCAGGAGACACAACAAGACTCAGTTTATGTTACTGCTGAAATTATGCCGGAATATAAAGATGATGGTATCAACGGATTCCGAAGATTTATCGCAAAAAACTATATCGTTCCTGAGGGTGTTCAAGAAGATTTAGTAGGTACCGTAATTGTGAATTTTATTGTTGAGAAAGACGGCGAGATATCGACAATTAAAGTTCTTAGAGATTTGGGTTCAGGAACAGGACAAGCGGCCATAGAAGCAGTGCGTAAATCTGAGAAATGGTCACCAGGTTATATAAATCAGAAACCCGTTAGAGTGCAAATTGCAATGCCAATTAACTTGAATATAAAGATGCCTGCAGAGCCCCTTTCGGATGTTTTTCTTGCTCAGGAGACACAACAAGACTCAGTTTATGTTACTGCTGAAATTATGCCAGAATATAAAGATGATGGTATCAACGGATTTCGAAGGTTTATCGCAAAAAACTATATTGTTCCTGAAGGTGTTCAAAAAGATTTAGTAGGTACTGTAATTGTGAATTTTATTGTTGAGAAAGACGGCGAGATATCGACGATTAAAGTTCTTAGAGATTTGGGTTCAGGAACAGGAGAAGCAGCCATAGAAGCAGTACGTAAATCTGAGAAATGGTCACCAGGTTATATAAATCAGAAACCCGTTAGAGTACAAATTGCAATGCCAATTAACTTGAATATAAAGGCATCTGCAGAACCCATAAATCCAACTGAAAGTAGTCTTTCTATGCACGAATTTATTGAGATGAATGGAATTATAGTCTATCCCAAAAAGCCAGCTAATAATCACACTTTGCCTGAGTATCCGCATGGAGGAATAGCTGGGTTTAGGAAGTATATTACGAATGGTTTCAAATTGCCTGACTATATCAAGGAAGCTAAAGGACTTATTGTTGTTGCTTTTGTAGTGGATGAAACAGGTAGGGTAGTAGATGCAAATGTCACAAAAGATATAGAAAATACAAAAGGATTGAGTGCTGAAGTCGTGAGGCTAATAAAGAAATCAGGAAAATGGAAGCCAGCCACACTAAATGGCAAAAAAATTAAAGTTACGTACTCGTTGCCAATTATATTTAATATTTCAAGCAATATTATCTATGAAAGTCCAGGACGTTATAGAGTTTATAATTCAAATGATTTTAAAAACGGAGATCTAAGAGCACCTAAAGAATTTGGTCCAAAATAGCTGATAGTTTTTTAGTAATAAAAGTTACAAAAGCTACTATGGGATAGTTATTGATAATAACTCCGTTTCAAATTACGAATTTTTGAAGTAACTTTGCGTCTTTCAACACAACTACTACAATGATTCACTTTTTTGAAAACCCAAACCAAACGGTTTATGTCGTTCAGGCTAAGGCTGAACTAACTCCTGAAACTATTTCGAAACTCAATTGGCTTTTTGGCAACGCCAAAAAAATAGAGCAAAAAGACCTTGACGGATTTTTCGTAGGACCTCGTGCTGCGATGATTACTCCTTGGAGTACCAATGCGGTAGAAATTACTCAAAATATGAGTATCGAAGACATTATTCGTGTCGAAGAATTTTATAAATCTGACGCAGAGTTTACGGATTTTGATCCGATGTTGTTTCAAAAATACAACGGCTTAAACCAACATATTTTTACCATAAACATCACTCCTGAATCTGTTTTGGAGATTGACAACATTTCGGAATTCAATCAGAAAGAAGGTTTAGCTTTGAATACTGAAGAAGTTGAGTATTTAGAAAATCTTTCTAAAAAATTAGGCAGAAAACTAACCGACTCTGAAGTGTTTGGGTTTTCGCAAATCAACTCGGAGCACTGTCGTCATAAGATTTTCAACGGAACTTTTATAATTGATGGTGAAGAAAAACCGAGTTCGCTTTTTAAACTCATCAAAAAAACATCCGAAGCCAATCCGAATGGAATTGTTTCGGCTTATAAAGATAATGTAGCCTTTATTCAAGGTCCTGTTGTGGAACAATTTGCTCCGAAAACAGCTGACAAACCAGACTTTTTCCAAACCAAAGATTTTGAGTCGGTGATTTCGCTTAAAGCGGAAACGCACAACTTTCCGACAACCGTTGAGCCTTTTAACGGAGCTGCAACAGGCTCGGGAGGAGAAATTAGAGACCGTCTGGCAGGAGGGCAAGGTTCGCTTCCATTAGCTGGAACAGCCGTTTATATGACTTCATATTCTCGATTGGAAGAAAACCGTCCGTGGGAAAAAGCAATGGAAGAAAGAGATTGGCTCTACCAAACTCCGATGGATATTCTGATAAAAGCCTCAAACGGAGCTTCCGATTTTGGGAATAAATTTGGTCAACCACTTATCGCTGGTTCGGTTCTGACGTTTGAACACGAAGAAGATGCTCGTAAACTAGGTTTCGACAAAGTAATAATGATGGCAGGTGGAATCGGATACGGGAAAAAAGAACAAGCTATCAAACAAAAGCCTCAAGAAGGAGATAAAATTGTTATACTCGGAGGTGAAAATTACCGTATCGGAATGGGTGGAGCGGCTGTATCGAGTGCAGATACCGGAGCTTTTGGTTCGGGAATCGAGCTGAATGCTATTCAACGTTCGAATCCTGAAATGCAAAAACGTGCTGCCAATGCTATCCGAGCGATGGTAGAAGCTGACGAAAATCCGATTGTTTCTATTCACGACCACGGAGCTGGAGGACATTTGAACTGCCTTTCGGAATTGGTAGAAGAAACCGGAGGAAAAATCGATTTAGACAAATTACCTGTGGGTGACCCAACCCTTTCTGACAAAGAAATTATCGGTAACGAATCGCAAGAAAGAATGGGATTGGTTATCGGTCAAAAAGATATCAATAAACTAAAAGTTGTCGCAGAACGAGAACGTGCTCCGATGTATGAAGTAGGTGAGGTTACTTCGGATAACCGCTTTTTGTTTGAATCTAAAAATAAATCTTCAAAACCAATGGATTTTGACCTTTCGGATATGTTCGGAAGCAGTCCGAAAACTATTATGGAAGATGTTTCTGTTGAGACAAACTATCAAGATTTGGAGTACTCTACAAATGAAATTCCAACGTATTTGAATAAATTGCTTCAACTCGAAGCTGTGGCTTGTAAAGATTGGTTAACCAACAAAGTTGACCGTTGTGTAGGCGGAAAAGTAGCCAAACAACAATGTGCAGGAGTTTTGCAATTGCCGCTCAACAACGTTGGCGTAATGGCTCTGGATTATAAAGGTAAAGAAGGTGTGGCAACCACCATCGGTCATTCGCCACTTACCACACTGATTGATCCTGTGGCAGGAAGTAGAAATGCGATTGCAGAGTCGTTGTCTAACATTGTTTTTGCTCCGCTAAAAGACGGATTGAAGAGTGTTTCGCTTTCGGCAAACTGGATGTGGGCTTGTAACAATAAAGGCGAAGATGCCAGGTTATACGAAGCGGTAAAAGGTTGTTCGGACTTTGCTATCGAACTTGGAATTAATATACCGACCGGAAAAGATTCACTTTCTATGAAGCAAAAATACCCGAATGATGAAGTGATTGCTCCGGGAACGGTGATTATTTCGGCTGCAGGGAATTGTAATGATATCACTAAAGTAGTTGAACCGGTTTTAAAGAAAAACGGAGGAAATATCTACTATATCAACCTTTCGCAAGACGATTTTAAATTAGGTGGTTCGTCGTTTGCTCAAATTCTGAATAAAATCGGAAGTGAAGCTCCGACCATCAAAGATGCTGATTTCTTTAAAAAAGCCTTTAATGTGTTCCAGGATTTGATTAAATCGGATTTAATTCAGGCAGGTCACGATATCGGAAGTGGAGGACTCGTTACCACACTACTCGAAATGTGTTTTGCAGAGAATAATCTGGGAGCTGACTTTGATTTTTCCGCTTTAAGCGAAAAAGATACCGCTAAACTATTGTTTGCGGAAAATATCGGAATCGTTTTCCAAGCAAAACCCGAAGCTGAAGCGATACTGACTCAAAATAATATCGAGTTTTTCAATATCGGAAAGGTAACGAATTCAAACACGCTTTCTATTGCTAATAATGGAGAAAATTTAAACTTTACTATTTCTGAATTGCGTGATGTTTGGTATAAAACTTCGTATTTGTTGGATGCGAAACAAACTAAAAACAACAAGGCGAAAGAGCGTTATGACAACTATAAAAATCAACCTTTAGCATACGTTTTTCCATCACATTTTACAGGGAAACTTCCAGTTATCCCTAACGGAAAAAGACCTAAAGCAGCTGTCATTCGCGAGAAAGGAAGCAATTCCGAAAGAGAAATGGCAAATGCGATGTACTTGGCTGGATTTGACGTTAAAGACGTTCATATGACCGATTTGATTTCGGGTCGTGAAACGCTAGAAGATATTCAGTTTATTGGAGCTGTCGGAGGTTTTTCGAATTCAGACGTATTGGGAAGCGCCAAAGGTTGGGCAGGAGCTTTTATGTATAACGAAAAAGCAAAAACCGCTTTAGAAAACTTCTTCAAACGTGAAGATACCTTGTCTGTCGGGATTTGTAACGGGTGTCAGTTGTTTATGGAACTGGAAGTTATCAATCCGGAGCACGAAATTCACGGAAAAATGCACCATAACGATTCGGGTAAGCACGAAAGCGGATTTACATCGGTTAAAGTTCAGAAGAACAATTCGGTGATGCTTTCTACTTTAGAAGGAAGTACACTTGGTGTTTGGATTTCGCACGGAGAAGGAAAATTCAAATTGCCTTATTCGGAAGACAAATACAACATCGTAGCAAAATATGCTTACGAAGGTTATCCGGCTAACCCGAATGGTTCAGACTTCAATACCGCGATGTTATGTGATGCCACAGGAAGACATTTGGTAACAATGCCTCATATTGAGCGAAGCATCTTCCAATGGAATTGGGCAAACTATCCAAACGGACGAAGAGATGAAGTTTCGCCTTGGTTAGAAGCTTTTGTCAATGCTAGAAAATGGATTGAGGAGAGAAATAAGTGAACAGTTTTCAGTATTTAGTTAACAGTATAATAATCCGATAGTAATCCCGTTTAAGTTTGTTTAAACGGGATTATAATTTTTTAAATTATGAAAAACCTTTTATTTGCTGTTATCAGTTTTACTGTTTTGTCTTGTAATGCCAATACAAGTAACATACAATTACCTGAACAAAAGCCTGTTCAGGAAAATGAAATAACCCTCGAAGTTTCGCCTTATATAGACCAAGAGTTTGAGATCAATCAAAAGCTCATAAGAACTCTTTCAGAGTTTTTCAAAACCAAAAAGGATTCGCTTACGGAAAATGAATATTGGCTACCATCTGATTTTAAAGAATTTATTGTCCCTTTTCAAGATATTTCTTCGCCTTATTACGGAGGAGGTAAGTATGATGAATACTATACTTTTTATCCGAGTTTGATTCAAATTATCAAGATTAAATCAGAAAATAAATGGTTGTTAAAAGTAGCTTTTATGCAAAAGTATTCTGAAGAGGAGAAAGATACTCACACTCTTTTAGGAATATATAATTTAGTAGCTCAACAAAAGGGCGAAAATATTTACTTGAGCAGATATATTACTCAAGCAACTAAAGAATGGAAAGAAATAAAAACAGATTATATAACCTATAAAATCACCCCTCTAAAATCACCTAATCAATCTGAAATACTTCAACAGAAAAAAGATATTGAAAAGATAATAAACTTCTTTGAAACTCAACCAATTCCTGTTACATATTATTCTTGTAAAAATCCAAAAGAAGTGTTTGAAATCAAAGGATTTGATTATGACCCCAATATGTATGTGAGTGAAAGTGGAGGATTTTTTGAACACGGGAATATTATTATTTCAGGAAATAATTCAGAAGTTTATACTCATGAAATGGTCCATATTTA
The DNA here is from genome assembly GCA_034676605.1 of Flavobacteriaceae bacterium. Classification (GTDB taxonomy): domain Bacteria; phylum Bacteroidota; class Bacteroidia; order Flavobacteriales; family Flavobacteriaceae; genus Flavobacterium. The sequence goes on from JAUCBW010000001.1 coordinate 231,728, forward strand.
TATAATGAATTTATTTCCGAACAGAAATAAGTTTTTAGAGGAAGGTTTGGCTACTTATATCGGAGGTAGCGGATTTAATTCTTATAAATGGCATAGAGAAAAGCTGAAAAAGTTTTTTAATGAAAATCCAGAATTTAAAATAGAAGAACACACCAATCCGTATGAAGGAATTTATTTTGAAGAAGAAACTCCGGTTTTATATCTTATTCCAGCTCTAATATGTGAAAGAACTATCCGTCTTTACGGTAAAGAAAAACTGTTTGATCTCTTTAACACAAAAGCAGATTTATGGGATTTATTGAGTGAAGTAGGTTTAACCAAAGAAAACATCAAAGAGGAATTAGTAAAAGAAATCAATTTGCCTCCGATTATATTTTAATTAGCTCTAAAGATTAAGTCGTTAAAAAGCCTCGAAATTTCGAGGCTTTTTATTTATTACTGCATTTCCAAAACAGCATTATTCATTTTATTTTGAATTTTTGTCATTCTTGAAAGTTGGCTTTTACTTAAATCGTTTTCCGCTCTTTCCAATTTAGAACTTAATCTTTCCGCTTTTTCTAATAAGGTTGCATATTCTGACATTGAAGAACTGTCTTCATAGTTCATATTTTGGATAAACTCGATATATTCATCAACATATTCTTCGTAATCATCAATGATTTTATCCCAATCTTCAGAATGATAATCTTCAGAATCATCATTTTGCTTCAGATTGGCAAGTTTTTTTACTTTTCTGTAATTCAGTTCTTTGATGATTTCTTTGTAATCGCTTTTTTCAGTTTCGGATTCTAATTCTTTTAAGAATTTTTCCGCTTCTTCACGACTCATTTTATCGACCTTATCTTTTACCGCTTGCAAATGTGGTAACATACAATTTGCTATATCAATAGCTTCTTCTTCAGAAATATTGCTTGAATCTTCTATCGTTTTCATAGTACCCAAACATTTTTCGAGGTTTTTAATTGTTTTTTGATTTTCATTTCCACCACAGGAAATCATTAAAAAAGTCGATGTAACAGCCATAACTGTCAGGTTTAATTTAGTTTTCATATAAAATATTTTTTTGATTCGGTACAAAAATATTTTCTCACTCCGTCAAACTATGACCTAAAAAATATTTTTAACATCGACATACTTTGTCGGAGTTAGGGTTTTGATTTGCTGAAAAATTAAAATCGTTATGGAAAAATTAAAACTAAAAGCAACATCTTTTGAATGGTTTAGAGAGACAAATACCCATATTGCCCCTTTGTCTTTATATTATGGGTGTTTTGAAAAAATTGCAAGTTCTAAATCAATAGGTAATGTGGATATTACAACTTTAAGAAAATGGATTCTTTCTGAATTAAAAAACGACATTCTGACCCAATATTATACGCAACGGTATATTGCTGAAAAGAAAAAGAACGGTTATTACATTCATTTTTTTATTCTTAAAAACAACATAATGATTTACCTGCATAATAGTTTGGTTGAGTTTTTTTTTAGCTCTGATTTGGAAATTGAGGCAGAACAGCTTCAAAACCAAATGTTGGTTTTTCAGAAAAAGAAGAATAAAACAACAGAAATAAAGTTAATTACACAAAATGATAGCGGTTTGACAACGACAGAAATCGAATTGAAAAAACCTAAACTAAATTTCAGTTTACACTACAACGATAATTTTAAAGAAGTTCATCAGAATATTCTCAAAAATATCCGTAAACAAAACACGAAGGGTCTGTATTTATTGCACGGAGAACCCGGAACAGGAAAAAGTACTTATATCAAACACCTGATTCATCAACAAACCAAAGAAGTTATTTTTCTTTCTCCGAGAATTGCAGGGAATTTAGAAGATTTTGCTTTGACAGAATTTTTAATCGACAGGAAAAACTGTGTTTTGGTTATCGAAGACGCAGAAAGTCTTGTAGTTTCAAGAGATAACAGGCAAAATTCGGGATTGTCTTTTTTACTGAATTTAACTGACGGATTATTAGGAGAAAGTTTGGGAATACAGATTATCGCAACTTTTAATACTGATGTTCGGAATATTGATAAAGCATTGTTGCGAAAAGGAAGATTGAGTGCTATTTATGAATTTAAAAAACTTTCGGTAAGCAAAACCAATGTTTTGTTGGAAAAGTTAGGTAAAGATGTTTGTGTGAATACAGAAATGTCTTTGGCTGATATTTTTAATTTGGATAAAGAAACCTATTACGAACCAAAAATCAGAAAAGCCATTGGTTTTGGAAATTAGAAAATTATGAAACTCATACAAACTCTTGAAGAAATAGACCAAAAATTAGAAGAAACCGCTTCTGATATACGACTTATCAGCAAAAGCATTATGCGGTATTGTAGTCAAAGTAATGTGTCTTTTAACCTAAAAAATTATAAGAAAGAATTAAGCTCATTAGAAAACAAATCGGGAATCTACATTTTTTACATAGTGAAAAAGCCAAATTGGATTTCTGATTTTAAAGAGAAATGGGAGAAAATTCCAAGTGATTTTGAACAACGTGCTTTATTATTTGAAAATGAAGAAATAGAGCGAATTACTTTGTATATAGGAAAAAGCCAAAATACTTGTAAACAAATAATGAAACTTATTGAAAAATCGGATTCTGCATTACGACTTTTGGAACGTGCTAAAACAAATCGGAAAAAGAAAAAACAATCCTTATTTGAAGATGAATTTCACGTAAGAATTATTGACCTTGACCCAAAATATTATTATTGGGTTGCCAATGATATTGAAAAAAATATACGAATGTATATCAAACCGATTATAGGAAAACAAGAACCTTTTGTTAGTTATAAAGATTAAGATGATGAAAAATAGAGAAACCGTAGATTACAATAAAGGTAGAATAAACAGAATAGCTTTTGTCTTTAGTTGTCCCGGACAAGAGGAATTAAAGTCAGGAAAGTTAGTCTATGGGAAAACAGGGTACAATTTGGAACTTTTGCTTCAAGAATTAAAAAAGAGAGATTTTATTACAGAAAAATTTGAAAATAGATATGATTTTACGATTACAAATTCTCATAATGAAGTTCATTACAAAAGTTGGAATAATAGAACAGAGCCTTTATTATCAGAAGTAAGAACCTCTGAAAATATAGAAAGACTAACAACAGAACTTAAAGAAGCTGAAATTATTATCTGTTTCGGAAAAAGACCTAAAATTGCTTTGGAAATTTGTAAAGACAACCTCAAAGCCAAAGTGTTATATTCACGTCATCTAGGTTTACAGTCTTTAAATCAAATAAGTGAAGACATAAACGGAAATAAACTAACAAAAGGAAAGGAAGGAAATACCGATAAAAGAATTCAAGTGGTAGCCAAAGAACTGATAGACCAATACAACCAAAACAAATAATGTCCAAAAAACACTACATCAAACGTCATTTATTAATCATCAACCGAAAATCAGAAAAGCTATTGGGTTTGGGAATTAAAAGTTATATTTGGGAATTAAAAAACGAAAAATATGAAAGATTTATCAAGTTCAGAAGTACAAGAAGAAGTTGAAAAAAATGTAATTTTAAAGCTAAAGGAAAAAGGATATAATTTTTTGGAAACTGAAAAATCAAATTATAAATTAGACGTGTATTGTGAATTTGAAGGAAAAACAATTATTGGAGAAATTTATGCAGGAATAAATACAATAAACACAGGTTCAAGAAGAAAAATAATTATGGACTGTTTCAAATTGGTTTTTATTGAAAATCAATTAAAGAAAAAGTGTGAGAAAATTATTTTTTTTGTAGATGATTCCATAAAAAAACGATTTGAATATAACGATAATGACAAAAGAAATAGTTGGGTTAAAGACGCTATAAAAGAATTTGGAATTAGTTTAAAAGTAATTGATATTTCTGAAGAAGACAAACAAAAACTTCGTAAGGCAAAAGAAAATCAAAAAATAGGAATGAAAAGATAACAATGTCCAAAAAACACTACATAAAACGTCATTTACTAATCATCAACCGAATCCGAAAAAATCCTTGTTCGTTTAAGGAAATAGAGGATTATTTGGAACAAATATCTTATAATTCGGACGAAAACTATTCAGTTTCAAAACGTACGTTTGAACGGGATTTATTGGAAATCAGAGAAATTTACAATATTGATATTCAGTACAAACGTTCTTCTAATACTTATGTAATAGAAGAAGATTATATGGATGAAAAAACACAACGAATTATCGAATCGTTTGAGATATATGATTTTTTAAGCCTGCCCGATTCGCTTTCGGAATATGTGTTGTTAGAAAAACGAAAACCATTAGCAACGGAGTATTTACAGGAACTTCTTTTTGCCATTAAAAACAAATACGAAATCCAAGTTACACATCAGAAATTCGGGAATACTTCAAAAAATCCGACAAGAAAAGTATATCCTTTGGCTTTGAAAGAGGCTTTGTTTCGTTGGTATTTGGTAGCTTTTGACCCAAATGACAGACAAATCAAAACCTTCGGATTAGAACGTATTTCGGAAGTCAAAACCCTGAAAACCATTTATTCCACAAAAGAAATTCCGTCTATGGAAGAAAAATTTCAACATTCCTACGGAATCATCACAGACGGAACAAAACCCGAAAAAGTAGTGTTGTCTGTTCTACCCGAAGAAATCGAATACCTCAAATCACTTCCTTTACATCATTCCCAAAAAATCGTTTCCGAAAACGAAAAAGAATGTATTGTTGAGCTTTTTATAAGTCCGACCTATGATTTTATAATGGAAATCCTCTCAAAGGGAAAAGAAATTACCGTTCTTGAGCCTGTTGGATTAAGAGAAAATATCAAAGAAATCCTTCAAAAATCTTTGAGAAATTATAAAGATTAGTTTTCGTCATAGTTTGTCGGTTTGTGAGGTTATTTTTGTCAAAAAAACTATGGATTACAAATTAGAACTTTTTGTCAAGGAATTAGAACTTGATAAAATTAGAGACAAAAAAAATCTTGCTGTAAAAAATATGGAATATACAAATGCAGCTCACTTACGGGATTTGGAAAAAGAAAAGGAACACGAAATTCAGGAAATACTTTATAATCTTCAGAAATATTTTAACGAAACTCCGCTTGCCAAATATAATTTCGATGAATTGGAAGAAATCAGTAAACTGATTTTTCTTTATCAATCAGATAAAAATAACCTTTTCAAAAAGAAAATAAAACTAACCATTAAAAATTTAAAAAACGAAAAAGAACAAGCTCTTTTGACTGAAAACTTTAATTTAAGAGCCAAATTTAATGCAGAAATCAAATACCTGAAGGAACATTTGAACAAATAAAAAATATTCTTTTCTTAATTTTTCTACATAATTACAAGTGATTGGAGTAAAATTTACACAAATATAAGTCTTTCTCAGCTACTTTATTTTTTATAATTTTAAGACATTACCTGATTATGTTTTATCTAATTTTTTTGAATTATTTATTACACACTTAATAAAATAATTAATTAAAGCTTGTTATTATGAAAAATGTATTTAAAATTTTCGGTATTGTTTATTTAATCCTGTGTCAATTTCAGGACGTTACATCAGTTGCATTACTTGATTTGCGGAATAAAAACTTACCGTAAATATGACGCTTGGCAAATCGGCTAACCGAATCTGAATTAATCATTTTTACAAAAGTGCTTTGAGGCACTCCTAAATATTCATAATTAATTCCGTTTTCATGATTGATATACAGCACTCTTTTTTCAAAATAAAAATCTTTAATCCCCGAACTCGTGATTGTATTCATGAATTCTTCACTATTGGCTTCGTGCGTTTCCGGGCTAATACTTGTCAAAAAATGATAAGCTTCAATTACCACTTTACTGTTTTCTTCTGCCAATATACGGCCTTCTTCATCATCTACAAATTTATCCGGATGTGTCGCTTTAATTTGATTTCGATAAACTAGCTTTAATTCTTTTAATGTAACATTTGCAGTTACCCCTAATAATTTTCGGTATTCTCCTACTCTTTTCATAATTATTGAACATATAATTTTATGAGTATGTTCGGCTGCGAAAGTACTACAAAGAAATTGGGCAGTTCAATAGATTTGATAAACAATTAAGCGAAACATCGTCAAATAAAACTAGGTAAATAACAAATCCAAAAGTTTTATTTTGGTTAGAAGCTTTTGTCAATGCTAGAAAATGGATTAAGGAGAGAAAATAAATTGTTTATATAAATCTTTAACCCTATCGAGTTTTTAAAATTTGATAGGGTATTTTTATTCCCATTGTTAACTTTTCTACACACTTAATAGAAAAAAGTGTTGAATTTCCACAATTTATTATTCGAGATATAATTTTATAAAAACAGTTAAAAACCTCGTAAAACTCTTGTTTTGTCTATAAATTCCCTCTAAAAATCCTTTTGTTGTAATTTTTTAGGAATGTTTATTGTCTTTTTAAAGACATAACCCATTAAAAATTATAGTTATGAAAAATGTATTTAAAATTTTCGGTATTGTTTGTTTAGCCTTTTTAGCTTTTTCTTGCAGTAAAGATGATGATCCTGCAAACAATGATTTATTTGTCGGAACCTATGACGGTAGCGTTAGCTATACTGACGGAGAAGAAAATATTAGTTCAGACAACGGAAGTGTAACCGTAGCAAAAGTTGGGAACAAGTATAATTTTGCTTTCTCAAACGGAATTCCTAACATCACCGGAGTAGAATTTGAAGAAGACGGAGATAATGGAGTCGTAAATATCGGTTGGGATGATACGCAAGTGATCAGAATCGACGCTTCTACCTTACAAATTCTTTATATTAAAGATGGTGAGACTTGGACAGCTAATTGCGAACGATAAGTGTGTCCCGTCCTAAATAATCTGTATCGCTATTTCAGGACGGGACATTTGAAAGTATAAAAAGACTCCTAATCACATTGGGAGTTTTTTTATATTTTGCTTACTTCTTAAGATCATACACATAAATGAAATTGCTATCTGCTTTATTATTATAGAGTTTACCTCTAATTTAATCAACTTCATATTAGGCTTTCTTATCTTTCAGGATAATTTCTCTTTCTGACTGGTCTGCAACACCACCCGATTATTTATTTTTACTACAAGTCATGCATAAAGTCAAGTTGTTATGTGTTTTGTAAAAAAACGAAATTTTAAAAATCTTTGGATACTGTGTTAAAATACAATACTTTTGACTTTAGAATAAAGAGAGAGGAACTAACAAATCACATCTCTTCGTATGAAAGCTATTCAAAGAAAATTCGGAATATGAGCGAAACTTCAATTGCGTTTATAATAGTGGCTATTTACTTTTCACCTGTATTTTATCATTTGATAATTGCAATAAAAGAGTCCAAAAGAAAAAATCCAATTCCATTAAGAAAATTTATCTATGTACTAAAGTATAGTGCAATAATATTCATTCTGTTATTTACAGGTTTTGTGGTAATTAGTCATACTAATTACCTAAATTATGAAAAACCAATGAGGTATGATAAAATTGATCAAATCACATTTGAAAATTTCAGAGGATTAGAATTCTTCAAGAAAACACTCTACGGAAATGAACGGATGGCTTATGTAGTTACATCAATCGAAAGTGAAATTGATGAGAATTCAGCAACTGTGGAGTCTTTGTTTTATCCTTCACGTTCTTATGTGTACAACTCACAGACAAGCAGTAAAGAGTTATTAAGTCACGAGAAATACCATATTAAAATTACAGAACTTTATGCGAGGAAAGCTAAAGAAAGAATATCTAAATTAGATGATTTTTCTAGTATTAAAATCAATAGAATTTTAGACCAAATTAAATTAGAAGAAAACGACCATCAAAAGCGCTATGATTATGACACTTTTCATAGTTATGTGCTGAGTGAACAAAAAAGACACGAAAGAGAGATAGATAGTTTGTTATATTTGCTTTCAGAATTTAAAAACCCAAAAATTATATTCAATGACAAAACTTAGAACTTTAGCCTTGGTAGTTGTTTTTTTAAACTTAGTTAATTGCTCATCTGACAAACATAAATTCCCTATCGATAAAAGATATTGGGACACACAAGATTATGCAGATGTTATACGAACTTTAAGTTACGGATATGATTCAGACGAAAAGCTTCCTACATTAAATGACCCCGAAACAAGAGTTATTGTTGAAAAGCTTACTGATACACAAAACTATATAGTCGTACTGAATGACCAAGAACTAGGGTTAAAATATAAAAATGAAGTTGCTACAAAATTCTTCACAAGGTGGAAGGATATGCAAAACATATATCTAGCTATTGACAGGAAAGACCAATATATTTATGATCAAGAAATGATAGCCGTTTGGCAATTTGGTTTGGACTTACAATTACACTATTTTAAACTAGGGAATGATCAAATTCTAGAAGGTGCTGATGACCCTAACTCTACAAGAGTCAAAAATGCCATCAACTCTAACATCAATACTTTAATCAATAACTATATTATTTACCTAGATTTAATCAACGAAGAAAATGCACTTTCAGTTGAGGGAAAAAACAAGTTCTCTCAAGGGATAGACAAGCATTTTACAGCTCTTGTAGAACTCTATCCTAAAGCTAATTACAGTGCTTTAGAAAAAAAGATTGAGTTAATGGAAAAAAAGACGCAGACAGAAAAGATAAAAAATTCATTAGCTAAACTAAAGGCATTAGTAGAGTCTAAGAAAACAATAGAATAAGTAACAGTGCTTAATTATTATAGAAAACAACCCCAAGCATCTTTCAAAAAAAGATATTTGGGATTGTTTTTTTGTCTTCAATACAATTTACAGTATTTCAACAAACATTCACTCTTTTTTTTTCTGTAATAAAAAAATTCCAACAATCTTCTACTAAAAAAACTTTTTTCATTACTTTTATCTGGTATATCAAAACAGGGTGGAACTACGCTGAAGACTACATGATAAAGCCAAGGTGATGACAGATTTTTTCAAACATTTAATTAGCGAATTTGAATTTCCTTTAGAGAATCCTATCTTGATTTTCTCTCTGATTTTGTTTATTATTTTGCTATCGCCGATATTGCTCAGAAAGCTGAACATTCCAGGCATAATAGGGCTTATCATTGCAGGAGTGGCCATAGGTCCACACGGATTTGGAGTACTTGAGAAGAGTTCTGCTATTGATTTATTCTCTACTATCGGACTGCTTTACATCATGTTTATCGCTGGATTAGAGTTGGACATCAACGACTTTAAATCAAACAGAAACAAAAGTTTATTGTTCGGTTTTTTCACCTTTATTATACCAATAGGTATTGGTTTTCCGGTATGTTATTACTTATTGGAGTACGATTTTAACGCCAGTTTCTTAACTGCGAGCATGTTTGCCACGCATACGCTTGTTGCTTATCCAATTGTCAGTAAACTGGGCGTTTCTAAAAACCAAGCCGTAGCGATTACCGTGGGCGGAACTATTCTTACCGACACGGCGGTGTTGATTATTCTAGCAGTGATTATCGGTAAGAGTCAAGGTAAATTAGATATAGAATTTTGGCTTAGACTAGGAATCTCATTAGCTATTTTCTCAGCTATTATGTTCTTAATTGTGCCTAGAGTAGCAAAATGGTTTTTCAGAAAGTTAGAGAGCGAAAAACATTCGCATTATATTTTTGTATTATCAGTGGTTTTTTTTGCAGCTTTTTTGGCAGAAGTAGCTGGAGTAGAACCCATTATCGGGGCATTTGTAGCTGGATTAGCACTCAACAAACTCATTCCTCACTCTTCTGCACTGATGAACCGCATCGAATTTATCGGTAACTCACTATTCATTCCGTTTTTCTTGATAAGCGTTGGTATGATAGTCGATATAAGTGTTATTATGAAGGGTTCTACAGCAATAATAGTAGCAGGTACCTTATCAATGGTGGCTTTGTTCGGAAAATGGTTAGCAGCTTTATTTACGCAACTTGCCTTTAAGTTCACAGCTGCTCAACGCCAATTGATTTTTGGACTTAGCGGAGCCCATGCCGCAGCCACTTTAGCGGTTATATTGGTGGGCTACAAAGCAAAGATACTTGACGAAAATATTTTAAACGGAACTATTATATTAATACTAATCACGTGTATAGTGGCTTCTTTTGCTACGGAGCAAGCCAGTAAGAAAATTATCATCGAATCAGAAAATGAGGATGGCAGCCAAACCCTAAAAACCAATACTGCTGCAGTTGACGAGCATTTATTACTACCTATTGCCAGTGCGATGAGTATCGAAAAACTATTGGAATTTGCCATTCTGATTAAAGACAAAAAATCAATCAATCCGGTGTCTATATTATCCGTAGTTTCAAATAACAGCGAGGCGGAAATCAATATTATCAAAACACGAAACAAGCTAGAAGAATTTGTCAAACAAGCTTCTGCTGCGGAGACTAATCTGAATATCATAACTACTATTGACCACAATGCAGCTAGCGGAATTACACGTATCTCAAGAGAAATTATAGCTGATATTATTATTCTAGGTTGGCCACGTCATTCGAGTTTTCTGGATAAATTAATCGGGGAGACTATTGACAATATTCTGAGTAATAATGACAAAACCATATTTGTATGCCATTTAGAGAAACCATTAGCCGTTCACAAAAGAATCGTAGTTGCGGCTCCGCCCCTTACGGAACACGAAAAAGGCTTTGAACTATGGATTATCAAAATAGCCAAATTAGCCCAAGAACTGAGTCTTTCTATTCAACTTTACTGCAATGAGACTACTGAGAAAGCTGTACGTCGTGTGTTTAAAACCGCTAAACTCTCTGTGGCAATCACTATTCAAGAGTTTTCTGATTGGGAAGGTTTACTGCTCTTAGCAGAACACATCCACCAAGATGATTTACTTATTTTAGTTTCAGCCAGAAAAGGAGCAACTTCGTATATGGGGGTTTTAGACAATTTGCCAACTAAGTTAGAGAAATACTTTCCGCTCAACAGTTTGTTTGTCGTTTATCCACAACAGTTTGAGAGTGTTAATGACGACAGATTCTCCGATTCAGATATTTCATCTGAGCCTCTAAACAAAAGCATAGAAGCCGTTCAGAAAATTGGTAAAGAAATCAGTTCTATCTTTAAGAGGAAAGATTAAATCAATCTATTCTTCTTCAAAAGGATTGTAGTTTGAATAACTTCTCCATTTCTCTATGCACTGCGTCATATCTTCCGGAAGTTCGGTATCAAAACGCATGTATTCTTTCGTTATAGGATGTTCAAATCCTAGAGTTTTGGCGTGAAGCGCTTGCCTTGGAAGCAAGCTAAAGCAGTTATCTATAAATTGTTTGTATTTTGTGAATGTAGTTCCTTTCAAAATCAAATGTCCACCGTAGCGTTCATCGTTAAAAATAGGATGTCCGATAGACTTCAGACTCGCTCTAATTTGGTGGGTTCTTCCTGTTTCTAGTTTACACGAAACAAGTGTGGTATATTTAAAGCGTTCTAAAACTTTATAATGCGTTACTGCCCATTTCCCCATTTCGGGGTCTTGGTACACAGCCATTTGCATTCTGTCTTTTAGGTGTCTGCCGATATATCCGGTTATGGTACCTTCTTCTTCTTTGAGGTTGCCCCAAACTAAAGCGATGTATTCTCGTTCTGAGGTTTTGTGTTCGAATTGTTTTGCTAGACAAACCATAGCTTCATCGGTTTTAGCCACAACCAAAAGTCCGGTAGTGTCTTTGTCAATTCTGTGTACGAGTCCTGGTCTTTCACTTGAATTCATCGGAAGATTCTCGAAGTGATATGCCAAAGCATTGACTAGCGTTCCTGAATAATTTCCGTGTCCTGGATGCACTACAAAATTAGCAGGTTTATTAATTAGCAAAAGCACGTCATCTTCATAGACAATATCCAGCGGAATATTCTCAGGGATGATTTGGTACTCATACTTGGGTTTGTCAAAAAGAACCCTGATACTATCGCCTCCTTTGACTTTATAATTTGACTTTACAGGAGAGTCATTTACAAGAATACTTCCGTTTTCAGCTGCTTTTTGGATTTTACTTCGAGTCGAATTCTGTACCAGTTGCATCAGGTATTTATCGATTCTGAGTGGTGATTGACCTTGTGTTACTTCAAGATTATAATGCTCAAAAAGTTCTTCGTCAAGCTCGGTATCGTTGGGTATATCTGTGTTCATCTGTTTCTGTAAGCTTTATTCAATTGCACCTTCCTGAAAGGCTGCTTTTCCGTCTCCGAGTACAAAATCAATTTTAGAGGTTCGCATGATTTTGTCTCCTTCTTTGAGTACTTTTCCTTTGTGGTGCAGCTCTAAAACCACATCTTCAGCAAAGTAAGGCTTATAAGTTATGGTTCCTTCTTCAAGTCCGATTGAGCGGAGAGTCGGCAAGGCTTGTCTGTAGGTTTTGTCTCGTAGGTTAGGGATTTCTACCATTTCGTAAGTAGCGGCATTTAGTTTTAAATAAATCTTCCGCCCGCTTTTTACTTTTGATAAAGGTGATGGGTCTTGCTCTACGATAGAATTTGGAGGAAATTCTTTCTGAAAACTAATCGTGTCATTTATCTGGTACTTAAGATCTAAGTTTTCTAAGAGTTCTTTTGCCTGAACCACAGTCATTTTTGACAAATCAGGCACTTCAATTTCCTCGCCGTGATTGGTCGAAAAGTTCAAATACTTAAATAAGACAAAACATAAAATAGCTACTAAACCCAAGGCTAATAGTAGTTGTTTTAAAAATAACTTACTTCTAAGAAATGCGATTAAACTCACTTTTTCTGTTTTTTAATTCTTTGCAAAGATAGAAAATAGCCCCACATATAATGAGCGTGAAGCATAAACTTATCTATCAAAGCAATAAATTCTAGCAAAAGTAGCTAGCATCGAAAAGATTTAACGCTGAAAAGGCTACATTTGTATCGGCAAGTATATCCTCGCCTTAAGAAACAGCAAAAAACCAAATCTAAAAAACCTATAATCAGATGACTAATAACGATATATTCAAAAAACTCCGTGTTGCCTTGCAGTTAAGAGATGACCAAATTGTAGAAATTATGCAATTAGTAGATTTCAGGATTACAAAGTCAGAATTAGGAGCTATATTTCGCGCAGAAGACCACGAAAACTACGTAGAATGTGGCGATCAGATTTTACGTAATTTCTTAAACGGATTAGTTATTCACCTCAGAGGAACCAAAGAAAATCCAAAGAATCCCAGAGAAGTATTGGCAAAAAACGAATCGGTGATTGCTAAAAAAGCTACTGCTGCCAAAAAGGAGTATTCTGACAAAAAGAATTATTCAGACAAAAAGCCATTCACAAAGAAAGCACCCGTAAAAGGAAAAATAAATCCGATTAATAAAGACTTTAAAGCAACTCTAGCCAAACCGAAAAAAAAGGATGCTGAATAATAACCTAAGGTTTTTCTAGAAGTTGATGCTAGTGATGATATTCACCACCGAATTGGTGATGTACTGAATACCAATAGCCAATACGATGAATCCCATAATTCTAGAAATAGCCACAATTCCTGAAGCTCCAAGCACTTTTGAGATATAATCTGCACTTCGCAGGATCAAGAAAATGCTCAATCCTATGGCTAATACTGCCAAACAGACGAGCAATTGGTTGAGTGTTCCTGAATTGTCTTGGTGGGTAGCAATCATTAGCGAAATAGAGCCCGGACCAGCCAACATCGGGATGGCAAGAGGTGTTAAAGCTATATCACTACGACTTTGAGCGTCGTGTTGTACTTCTTTGTTTACTCCTCTGTTTTTGCTAAATCCGCCTGAGAGCAAGGCAAACCCAGAGTTCATAATCACAATTCCTCCCGCAATCCTTAGGGCATCAATACTGATTCCGAAAAACTTCAATACATATTCACCCACAAAAAACGAAATCGTAAGTATAATCACTACGTTAATCGCTGTCCAAATAGAAATTCTTGAACGTTCTTTTTTTGTGTTTTCTTGTGTTAAGCCAATGAATATGGGCACAGCCCCAAGTGGGTTTAGTACAGAAAACAAGGCGAAAAAGATGTAAATAAATATGTTGTCCACTTCTAGTATTTAGTTTGGTGCAAATGTAAGACAAATTAGAATTAGCTACATAATGATAAGGCTAAAGTTTTGAAAAGTAGGAAATCTCTGCCTAATTATCTAGGATAAAGCTGGATTATGTTGCACTAATAACTTTTAATAAGTGTATTTATTAATGCTTTTGTCTATATTTTTATTTTTGGTAATGTTGTGTTTTTGATATGCGAAACCCACTGCGTAGTTCTCTCCATATTCAATTTCTTAGCTATCTGACAATTATGTAGGATTTAATCTCTGTCTGCATCATCCGTTCCTTTACAAAACTACTCACAGTCAATTGATACACACCTAAAATCCGTTCGATAGCAGAATACGAAACTTTTATATATATAACTCAATGGCATTGCCTTGAGTTATATATATAAAGCATCGGAATAACGCCCTGAAAGGGCAATATATATTGTGAACTCTGCTGTCCTTATCGGGTAACCTTTCTTCTTTCACCGATGTTTTGCTTTGTCTAAGCTATACGTTTTTCATCCGCTCCTTCACAAAACTACTCACCGTCAATCGGTGGACGCCTAAAATCCGTCCAATAGCCGAATAGGATACTTTTTTATCCAACAATTCTTGGATTTTCTTTTCTTGACCGGTGAGTTTGGTTTTGGCGGATTTGCTTCCTTTTGGACGACCGAGAATAACGCCCTCTGCTCGTTTTCGTGCCAATGCTTCCTTGGTGCGTTGAGAAATTAAATTCCGTTCTATTTCTGCGGATAATCCGAATGCAAATGCCAATACTTTGGAATTGATGTCGCTGCCCAAACGGTAATTATCCTTAATCGTCCAAACCTGAATATCTCGGTTCATACATTCATTAAGAACGCCCATTATCATTAAAAGATTTCTACCTAAACGAGACAATTCTGAGCAAATAAGGATGTCTTCTTTCTTCATTTTTTTGAGGAGTTTTCCCAGTTTTCTTTCCTCTACATTTTTTGCACCTGAAATGGTTTCTTCAATCCATTTGTTGACGACAATTTCTTTGTTTGTACAAAAGTTGTTGATTTCGTAGCGTTGGTTTTCTACTGTTTGTTTGTCTGTGCTTACTCTGATGTATCCGTAAATCATATTTTAGTTGTTTTAAATTACGGACAAAGTAAGAAACTAAAATTGATCTTAATTCCAAAATGGTTCCTCTTCCCAGTTCACTGGGAAATCCATCGCTCTCACATCTACATTATCATATTTAGACAATAGGTTTTTTAATTTTGAGGAAAAAGTGGACTTGGGATTTACGGTTTGCAAAAGATACTGCATCATTGAAAGCATAAAATAACTCTTATTATTTTGTACATTCTCTGTATCTATCCATTGTTTGGTTGTTTTTCGAGGAACTTGTGGACGAATACTCATGCTTCTATTCCACAACCGAGAATGATGTGCACAAATATTCCGTAGATAAACAATGCTGTGCAACCAAGTTTGAAAAACAGAATCTGAAACTCCAAAATAATTAGCAATAATTCTTTTTTCTTTTCCTGGAAGCAAATTGCTATACAACATTGACAAAGTTCCAAAAGAGGTAATTTCTATACTTATCCAAGATGGAGGTAATGGATTGGAATATTTTTCAGCAAATGCTTTGATAAACTCTTCATCACTACGCTTATATTCTTGTCCTAATTTGGTAATACTATCTGCTTGCTTAATGGGATTTCTGAAAATCGAAGGATCGGAAAACCAAAACGGACCGAATCGATGTGACAAAGTATAAATCATTTTTGCACGAATCGCTATCTCAATTTTCTCTAATTCAGCGAGAACTAATTTGCGAAGTTCTTTGTCAAAACAATACAAACGAAAGGCAGTAGTGAAATTGGCTTGAGGTTTAAATATATGATTTTTTTTGTCTTGCAACAAAGGATACCAATAGCCACTTAATCGATAATAACTAATTGACTCCAATAAATGAAGTGTTTTTTCTTCATTATCAATTGTTAGTCCTCTGTCTTTTAATTGCTCTAATTGTTGGGAATAAGTGAGCGCTGGCTTGTTGAAAGGGATTTTACTCATTAGAATAAAAAAAGAAAGCTTGTCCTAAGCGCCCTGATCTAACGGGAAGGGGGACAAGCATGTTGGTGCAAATATACGTATTATTTTGACAATGTACTATTTTGATTTCTTTTTCATTCTTTTGAGAAGTTTTCCCAGTTTTCTTTCATCTACATTTTTTGCACCCGAAATGGTTTCTTCAATCCATTTATTGACGACTAGTTCTTTGTTTGTACAAAAATTATTGATCTCGTAGCGTTTATTTTCTACCGTTTGCTCGTCTGTGCTTACTCTGATGTATCCGTAAATCATATTGTTGTTGTTTAAATTATCGACTAATAAAAAGCTAATACAGTAAAATTAGTCATTTTTAAATATTTGAATATCAATTATTTAATCTAAAAAAGTATAAGTTAAATCTAAAAAAGATAAACTCGACGTTTAAGTTAACAGATGAGGAAGTGGCAAATGGCATTCATCCTCATTATGATTTCGTAAATAAGAAAATCAAAGACAAGCACCCTGAACTAAAAATTGGGCAAGGAATATTTGGATTATCGAAAGAAGAGAAAGAGAAAATGAATCTTACAGAAGATGAATTAGAACTGATAAAACCTTATTATACTTCTGAACAAATATCAAAGTATTATGCAAATCCAATTAATAAATTATGGCTAATTTATACAGACTCGACATTCAAAAATTTTGATAGCATTAAGCCTTATCCAAATATCAAAAAGCATTTAGACCAATTTCAAAATGTAATCACTTCAGATAACAAACCATACGGATTACACAGAGCAAGAAAAAAAGATTTCTTTATTGACGAAAAAATTATCACATTAAGGAAATGCCCTAATCAACCACAATTTACCTATACAGATTTTGATTGTTATGTCTCTGCCACTTTTTATGTAATAAAAACTAACCGTATTAATCAAAAATATTTAACTGCTTATCTGAATTCTAAAATCATCAACTTCTGGCTGAAAAACAAAGGAAAAATGCAAGGTTCTAATTATCAGCTAGACAAAGAACCTTTAGTAAATATTCCTATCGTTTCATCTGATTATAAAATTGAAATAATTGAATTATTTGATAAGATTAAAGATGTTCAAAAAGAAGCAAACGAAATCAAAAGTCTAACAGATAAAATTGATTTTCTTTTCTATAAAACATTTGATTTTACGGAAGAAGAAATTAACTTGATTGAAAATCATCTAATGAAATAGAACAATCTATTATCTGAACCTCTTCAAATGTTAATTCATAAAGCTTATATATCATTATATCAATTTGTTTCTGAATAGGTAATATGCTACAATTATTTTGTTGTAGTAAATGAATATTTTTAAATAATGAAATGAATATTTCTTTATTTTCAGATTTAAATATTGGGATTGACAATAGTGGTTCTTTGTCAACTTGGAAATTATCTCCCTGCATTTTTCCTTTATTTTTAAGCCAAAATTCGACAAGTTTTGAATTTAATAATAATGTTAGAAATTGCATTGTAGACTTCCCCAAAAATAGGACAGTTTTTAATTCAAATTTAGTAACTTTAAATTTAAACTGTCATAATGAAAACAAGCAAATTTAGCGAGAGTCAAATAATAACAGCTCTCAAGGAAAATCAACAAGGTAGATCTGTTGGAGAACTCTCCAGAGAATTAGGTATTGATAAAAGCACTTTCTACTATTGGCGCAAGAAATATGGAGGTATGGAACAGCAGGAACTAAAGCGTTTAAAAGAGTTAGAAAACGAGAATAACAAGCTCAAACAGATGTATGCTGATGTTAGCCTAGACAATAAGATGTTAAAAGATCTATTGTCAAAAAAGTTTTAAGACCTTCCGACAAAAGAGTTCGTGCCAAATATCTCATTAAAGAATATGTAATTCCTGTTGTTCGAGCCTGCCATATTGTTGGTCTTAGTCGTTCAATGTGGTATTATCAGAGTAAAAGAGATGATAGTGCAGTTATTGATAAATTGACTGAACTGGCCGAAGCATATCCTACAAGAGGTTTTGATGAATACTATCTCAAGATCCGTCGAGAAGGTCTAATATGGAACAGAAAGCGTGTATTACGAGTATATCGTGATATGAAGCTCAGTCTTAGACGTAAACATAAAAAACGCTTGATTAACCGGGTTAAACAACCTTTAGAAACCCCTTCAAGTCTGAACGAGTGTTGGAGTATGGATTTTATGAGCGATGCGCTTACAGATGGCAGAAAACTACGTGTATTTAACGTTATAGACGACTCTAATCGTGAAGCTATTGTAATCGATGCAGGATTGTCATACCCAGCTAGAGCAGTAGTTGAAACACTTGAAAACCTTAAAGAAGAAATAGGATTGCCAAAATATATTAGATGCGATAATGGACCGGAATTTACATCAAAAACTTTTATGAACTGGAGTGCAAAAAATAATATTGAAATCAAGTATACCCAACCAGGTAAGCCAATGCAGAATGGGTACATAGAAAGATTTAACCGATTCTTTAGAGAAGATATATTGGATGCTTTTTATTTTAATGACATTTACCAACTTCAAAAGTTAAGTGATAAATGGAGAGAAGACTACAACTTTAATCATCCTCATAAATCTTTAGGAAATAAATCCCCTAAAGAATTTTTGCCCAGATTTGATGAAGAATTTAAATTCTTCATCAAATCTGAACTAAATAATAATTATTTGTCTAATTTTAAAGTGTCCTAAAAGAGGGAAGTCTACAGCATATCTATTCGTTCTGTTCTGATAATATTTATTGACATCATTGTATATGCCTCTTTTGAAGTAAATACAAATGTTGGTTGACTACATTTTCTAATTGATAAAATCTTTTCTCCTGTTTCAAAAAAGAAGCTATTACGAGACCAATGTAAATGATAATAATCTAAACGTTTATTCAAATTTTCTCGACGATTATCCATTATTTCTCTATACTTTTCTAAATGATGAATTAATGTTGGAGCATCATTATTATAGTTTTGTTTAGTGATATAAAGAATTTCTTTGTCATAGATGATTTCCGAATATTTGTTGAGTTGATATGGTTCATATAATGGTTTTATATATTTTTTCTCAATTTCAGGCAAGTCTTGGAAAAAACCTGTATCAACTACAAAAACACCATCACCAATGCGAATATCATATTTTTCAATTTTTGATTTTTCAATCAAAGAAATATTTCTTGAGTTGACAATGTCAGGATTTGGAACTATTCCTTGAGCTATCTCGTCATCTGTTAACTTAAACGTCCCTTTATCTTCGACTTTTTGTAAAAGTGCCTCAGTTCTATTGTCGCTGAATGTCAGTGTTTTATCAATTAGATTAGACACTGAAATTGTTGGACTTAAGTAAATATTATTTTTATTTTCTGTCTTATCCAATAAATTATAAACATCTATTAAACAGGGCTTTGGGGTGTTTATCTTTCTATAATCAAAAGTATATTTATCTTCATTGTATTTTTGTAGTTCAAAAACCATTGTTTGTATACTTGCAGAATCAAAAATGAAATATGAGCCAAAATCAATAAAATGGGTAAGTTTCATTTTAGATAATAGATAGTTTCTAAATTTTGAAGCACCTGAATTTGTAACCCAATTATTAGGAGCAATAAATGTTAATAAGCCATTTATTTTTAATATCTTATTCCCTAACTCTCCAAAAAGATACCACATATCTATCTTACCTTGATATGTTTCCATAGTTCGTAAGCCATCAAATATTTCTTTTCCTTCATATTCTTTAATATAAGGCGGATTCCCAATCACCGCATCAAATCCTATAAAATCGCCCTCATCATTCAGTACTTCTGGAAATTCAAAACGCCATTCAAAGGCATTTTCATAAATTTTATTGCCTTTAATTTCTTCAATTTCGGCTTCTAAAATTTTGGTTTCTTTGGTCAAGGTTCCCACTTTTTTGTTCCAAGCGGTTTTTTCTTTTGGGCTCATTTCAAACAAACTTTGCTGTTGGGTAAGCATAAAAAGTTCGCCCGAAAGTTTACGTAACTTTTTCAGTTTGGGGTCGTTTAGTGAAATTTCACTTCTAAAATCCGATTTGATGTCGGCAATCAGTTGTTCCATTTCTCGTTTCTGCTCTTTACTTTCTGCATTTCTGTACGTAGAAACTGCCAAACGATAGCTGTCAATCGTCCATTTACTGCTTTTGAGTGCTTGTCTTAAATCGGCATCTAAAGCAAAACGACTCACCAAAGAGTTTCCGTTTTTGATGTTAATGTCGATGTTGGGAAGCGTTTCTAATTCTGTTGGATTCTTGTAATACGCATTTTTCAAGAGTTCAATCCACAAACGCAAACGACATATTTTCACTGAATTGGTATTGATATCCACGCCAAAAAGACAATTTTCAATGATGGTTTGTTTTTCGTGAAAAAGCGTTTCTTGTATGCGTTGACTTTCCTTGCTTGTCGGGTTGTATTCAAATAATCCGCCATCTTCGTCCGTAATTACCAATTCATCGTTTTCCACTTCAACTTGATACTCTTTCAGACGTTTTCCGTCACGATCTTGCAGAATTTTTAAATCGTTTTTTACGGCAATTATTTCATTCAGCGCAGAAACTAAGAAATGTCCTGAGCCCACCGCAGGATCGCAAATTTTGATACTGTTTACAATGGCATTGGCTTCTGTTCGGTCTTCAATTTTATCGTAAACATCATCCAAAGTGGCGCAATTCCAAGCTTTTGTTTCATTGAATTTTTGCACCACCGCTTTGCGAATCGTTTCCCGACACATATACATCGTGATGAAACCCGGCGTAAAAAACGAACCGTCTTTGTAACCGTTTATTTTCTCGAAAATCAAACCAAGCACTGAGGCGTTAATCAGTGTTTTGTTGTCTTCCTGAATTTCTTCCGAACCTTCGCCACTAAATGCGTAGGAATTCAAAAACTCAAACAAATATTCCAAAGTACATAAACTTCCCGAACGCTTTTTGCCTTGTTGGTCTTTTAGCACCGTTTGTGATAAAACAGGAAGCCGTTTGTCATCTTTTAAATTGCTGATAAAAAGCGTATTTTGCTCCATATCCGTCGGTTCAAAAAGAGAAGAATTGAGGTAAGGCACTTTTTCAAATGCTTTTTTGACATCGCTGTTTCGGTCTTCAAATTTCCGTGCCAAAACCTGAAAAAACAAACTGTTTAAATCGTCAAAACTTTTGATTCGGTCATAGCTCAAAAAAGCATACGAAGTATCGCCCTTATGATAGCTAATCAATTGGGCTTCTAATAATTTCAAGAATAAAATCCGATTAACCCAGGTAATGGAAAGTTCTAGTGCAACATTGAATAATTTTTCTTGTGTTGTAGTTCCAAATTGCCCCGATTTCGGCAAACGACTCAATTTATCCAAACTATCCAACTGAATAATAGCATCTTCCAAAATAGAACCTGAATTTCGGTCGGATTCTTTGTTTCGATCAATGATTTTTTTGCCACCGTCTTTGGTTTCCGTCAAGCCAATAATGTGCAACAACTCGCTGTAAAAACCTTTGTCCAAACTATTACTATCATTGGCAAATGGAATTTTCAACAAATGTTCGGGCGACAATAATTTGAACAACGCAATCAGCTTATTATCGTCTTTTTTATCGTTGTTCCTCAATGGATTTTGATAATCCTGAATGTTGAAATGCGTAAATTCAATCTCCGTTTTGATTTCAGCAATAAAAGGTTCGGCAATTTGTTTGTAGAAAAAATCCGTTTTGGTATCCGCCAATCTTCCGCCTTCAAAATCTTCAAATTGCTTCACGAAGTTTTTATTTTGTGCAAACAATCGGTCAAAAGTCGTCACATCAAAAATAAACCATTCGTTGATATTGGTAATCACCAAATGTTTTATTTCTAAGTTTTTATGCGTAATTCGTTCCCGTAAATAATACAAAACCAATTCCTGAAATGCTTTAGCATTCAACTTGTCGGTAGTAATCATTTCAGATTTATTCGTTGGCTTTTTTGCCTCCAAAATAACGCCAACAGCACTGGTCGGTTTTTCTCCGTTGTGAATTACCAAGTCGTTTCTACCTTTGGTATTCACAAAATAATTGGGATCGTAATAGGTTTTCTTCAAAAAGTCGATGACCAAGTTTTTGTGAAATTCCTCACTTTCTTCATCGTTGATATGATCGAGCAACTGAATGAGATTTGTTTTAAAATGCTCAATCTCCGTTCGATTGGGTTTTACTTTTAAAAATGCTTTATTGAGTGCTTTTTTGGGTTTTAGTATGCTTAGTTTCATAGATAAATGAGGCTCAAAATAAGAATTGTGTAAATTACATATTTTCTTTGAAATAGAGTATAAAGCATTGATGAAAAGTGAGCCTCAAGGAATGAGATATAACTCGCTGATAACTGATGGCTAATCAAACTCAAAACTTACTCACTGTTCCTCGTTATTTATTATTAGTAATCTCTAGAACAAGAAGATTTACTACAGAAAAAAAGCTGCCCGACTTTTATCGAGCAGCTCCTTCTTTATGTGTTTTATCTTATGGGTTTATTCTAAGGTAAACGAAATATTTACGTTTGTTCTGATTTCTATTTCTCCTATAGCAATGCTTTCTTGTTGAGCGCCATCACTCATAAGTTTTGCCTCTGCCATTGCAACATTCCTAAACATCGGCGGATTGTAGTAGGATTGTGAATTGTCAGAAACCATAATGGCTTTTCCTACTTTTTGACTTAAAGCTCCTGCATAATCGGAGGCTTTTTTCTGGGCGTCTTTGATGGCTAATACTCTAGCTTCTGATTTTAGTTTTTCTAGTTCAGAGGACTGAAAAGTCACTCCGTTGACTCTATTGACACCTAACTTTACCAATTCATCCATAATTACCTCATATTGAGATAAATCTCTTAGGGTGATGTTAATGGTTTGAGAAGCCATATAATAATTCTTCTTTTTGGTATAATCATACTGAGGATATAGCGAAACACGCTCTGATTTGATGTCCTTCTGATTGATTTTGGTGGTTTTTAGATATTTCAACACCTTGTCGATTATCACGTCATTGTCTTTTTTGACTTTAGCCGACACTTCTCCTTTGGTCTCTACTGCTATAGATAGCACCGCTTCATCCGGAATTACTTTTACGTTACCTTCTCCAGAAACAGAGATTTGGGGTTGTATTTTTTGTTCTTGTGCTTGTAGGCTCATTCCTGCTACGACAGTCAATATCAGAATTAGTTTTTTCATAGGATTTTTATTTTGGTTAATAACAGTCTCGACAAAAGCAAAACTTGTGCCAATAGCCTATTTATAGCTTTTTGGTTTTCATCATATAGAATAAAATCAAGATGGGTACGGCAAGTAAAACGACCATAAGTGTATTGCTCCAAAGCATAGATGGGTATAAAATCAAGGTCATTACATAACCCGCAATTGCTCCTCCGAAGTGAGCAGTATGTCCGATATTATCATTCTGTGTTTTCATTCCGTAAATAGAATAAAGCAAATACCCAATCCCAAAAAGATAAGCGGGAATCGGTATGGCGAAAAATAAGTATAGATTGGAATCTGGACGAAACATAATTGCGCTATAAATAATTCCGGTTACAGCACCCGAAGCTCCTACCGCTCTGTAATTATAGTTGTTTTTGTTGAAATTCAGCGAGAGGATGTTTCCAAAAAACAAACTCCCAAAATAAATAATCAGGAAAAACCAAGCGCCTACATAGGCTATGACCACAGGTGCGAAAAAGTAGAATGTCAGCATATTAAAGAGTAAATGCGTAATATCTACGTGCAAAAAAGCAGAGGTAAACATTCTGTATCGCTCTCCCTTTAAGATACTCCCGACATGAAAGTTGAATTTCTCAAAGAAAGCATGGTCGTTAAAACCTTTGTAGCTTACTAAAACATTGGCAACAATAATTGCCCACAAATACAAATCTTCTAAAATCATCCTCCTACTCTTTTGGTATTATAACCTTCTTTTTTAAGATATTCTATAATCTTATCTCTAAAATTGCCTTGAATAATAATTTCGCCGTCTTTCTGACTTCCGCCAACGCCACAAAGTGTTTTGAGTTTTTTGGCTAGGTCTTTCAGGTCTTCATCAGTACCTTGAAATCCTTTGACAAGTGTAGCTACTTTTCCGGCTCTATTTTTTTTGTCTAGATGTAATTCTAAGTGTTGTTTGCGGTTTTCAGGGGTTTCGATATCTTCTGATGTATCAGAGAAATCAAAGTCTTCGTTAGTAGAAAAGACAAAACCACCTAGTGCGCTCAAGTCGTTTGTTTTCTTGTTTTTCATCAGTTTCTATTCATAAAAGTAGGCAAAGATACAAAAACTAAAATGGCTACTCTTAACAGTTTTAAGTATAAATCAACCTAAGAATTTCTCAGTTTCTCTACAATTTTTATCGTCTGCTTGGCCTCTAAAACATCGTGCACTCTTAGAATAGAAGCGCCTTTTTGCAAAGCAATCGTATTGAGAACCGTAGTTCCGTTTAAAGCATCTTTAGGTTCGATTTCGAGAGTTTTGTATATCATTGATTTTCGTGAAACTCCAACCAAATTCGGAAGACCTAATTCTTGAAACAGCTCTAATTTATTTAATAACTCGAAATTCTGTTCAATCGTTTTTGCAAACCCGAAACCTACATCAAGTATCAAATCGTTGATTCCTTTACTTCTTGCAAGGGCAATTTTTTCGGAAAAATAAAACAGAATTTCTTTGACTAAATTATCGTAATTAGTGAAGTTTTGCCTTGTTTGAGGAGTTCCTCTCATATGCATTATTATATAAGGAACTTGGTATTTTGCAACCACATCAAGCATTTTTTCATCTAACGAAAAAGCTGAAATATCATTGATGATTGCTCCTCCATTCTCCAAAGCAACTTTTGCCACTTCACTTCGAAAAGTATCAATCGAGTAAATTACATCGGAAAATTCTTTTGTCAGAATCCCCAAAACAGATTTCATTCGGTTTACTTCTTCATCTTCCGAAACAAAAACGGCATTCGGTCTTGAAGAATATGTCCCGACATCAATAAAATCAGCACCTTCCGAAAGCATTTTTTCTACTTGAAGTAAAATATCTTTATCCGATTTATATTTTCCTCCGTCAAAAAAAGAATCGGGAGTAAAATTCAGGATTCCCATTACTTTGGGAGAAGATAAGTCGATAAGTTTTCCGTTGCAGTTTATGGTCATTTGTTTTGTTTGTTAAATCGTGTAATCGTTGATTTATTGATTCGGTTAAACGATTCAACAAATTGACGATTCAACAAAAAATTATTACTTTTGAGCAAATTTACGTCAATGAAAAATACTTCGGAAGAATTCGACCAAATAATATCAGTTTGCAGAGAACTTTTTATCAATAAAACCAAAGATTACGGAACCGCTTGGAGGATTTTACGTCTTCCTTCGCTTACTGACCAGATTTTTATCAAAGCTCAAAGAATCCGCACTTTACAGGAAAATTCGGAACGTAAAGTGGACGAGGGAGAAGCTTCTGAATTTATTGGAATCATCAATTATTCGATAATGGCCTTGATTCAACTCGACAAAGGAATCGGAACAGAACCTGATTTAACATTGGATGAAGCTGTCGTTTTATATGACGAAAAAGTAGCACTTACCAAAGCGTTGATGGAAGCCAAAAATCACGATTACGGAGAAGCTTGGAGAGATATGCGCGTGAGTTCGCTTACAGATTTGATTCTTCAGAAATTACTTCGTGTCAAGCAAATTGAAGACAACAAAGGCAAAACCATAGTATCTGAAGGCTTGGATGCAAACTATCAAGATATGCTGAATTATTCTGTTTTTGCCTTAATTCTGATGAGATTCCATAAAAACTAAAAAGGCGTTTTAGAACTTAAAGATATCTATCAAAATAAAAACCTCTATCTGAGCTTGCTGCTTTGGATAGAGGTTTTATAGTTGGGTTTTCTCTACTAGAGAATCTATCTAGTAAAGAGCAATTCTCTGTATTTCGTGAGTGTCCAACTCTCGTTATCTACTACGAGTTCTAGCTTGTCACAGTGGTATCTGATTTGGTCAAAATAAGGTCTTACCGTATTGCAATAGGTCTTTGCTTGAAGTTCTAATACAGAAATACTGTTGGCTTTTTTTCGTTCTTCTGTCATCTTTTCTACCAAAGAGTTGATGGCTTCTACGTGAGAAGAAATTTCTCTGATGATTGCAATTTGTTCTTTTCCTATGATTTTATATTCTTCGCCAAAAATATTTTTCATTCCGCTGACATTTTTGACTATCAAATTCTGATAACGCAAAGCTGTCGGGATTACGTGATTTCTAGCGATATCACCCAAAACACGTCCTTCGATTTGGATTTTCTTGATGTATTCTTCTACCTCGATTTCATAACGTGCTTCCACTTCAACTCGGTTCATAACACCCATTTCTGAGAATAAATCGATAGCTTTCTTAGAGGCTCTTGCTTTGAGCGCTTCGGGTGTAGTTTTATGATTGCTCAAACCTCTTTTTTTAGCCTCAGTTTCCCAAGCCATACTATATCCATCGCCTTCAAAGAGAATATTTCTGAAGTATTTGATGTATTCTCTCAAAATATTAAAGATAGCTTCGTCTTTTTTGAGGTTTTTTGTTTTGATAAGTTCGTCCACTTCTATCTTAAAGTCTTTGAGTTGTTTGGCGACTATAGTATTGAGTACAGTCATTGAATTGGCGCAATTGGCACTAGAACCTACGGCTCTGAATTCAAATTTATTTCCAGTAAAGGCAAAAGGAGAGGTTCGGTTTCTGTCTGTATTGTCTAGCAATACATCCGGGATTTTACCTACTACATTTAGTTTCAAGTCTGTTTTTTCTTCTGGCGAAAGTTTCCCAGAAGATACTCCTTCAAGTTCGTCAAGAACTTTAGTGAGTTGCGAGCCGATAAACACAGAAATAATAGCAGGAGGAGCTTCGTTAGCGCCTAATCTATGGTCGTTTCCAGCAGATGCAATTGCAGCTCTAAGTAATTCTTCGTTATCATATACGGCTTTGATGGTATTGATAAAGAAGGTCAAAAACTGCAAGTTGCTCATCGGAGTTTTTCCAGGGCTGAGGAGGTTAGTTCCAGTGCTGGTTGCCAAAGACCAATTGTTGTGTTTCCCCGATCCGTTAACGCCTTTGAAAGGTTTTTCGTGGAAAAGTACCTTTAGATGATGACGTTCTGCAACTTTTTGCATGACATCCATAAGCAGTGAGTTGTGGTCAACCGATAAGTTCATCTCTTCAAAAATCGGAGCTAATTCATATTGATTCGGAGCCACTTCGTTATGACGTGTTTTTACAGGAATTCCTAATAGCATAGATTCGTGCTCTAAGTCGCGCATAAAATTCAGAACACGAGTTGGGATAGAACCAAAGTAATAGTCTTCTAGTTGTTGTCCTTTGGCAGAAGTGTGCCCTAGCATTGTTCTTCCGGTAATCAGTATGTCGGGTCTTGAGTTGGCAAGTGCGCTGTCAACCAAGAAATATTCTTGTTCCCAACCCAGCGTTACGATGACTTTTTTGGTGTTTTTGTCAAAGTAATTACAAACTTCTGTAGCAGCAATATCAATTGCGTTTAACGAGCGCAATAAAGGTGTTTTATGGTCAAGTGCTTCACCTGTATAAGCAATAAATACAGTGGGAATGCACAGCGTTGTTCCGTAGATAAAAGCAGGAGAGGTTGGGTCCCAAGCGGTATATCCTCTTGCCTCGAATGTGTTTCTGATTCCGCCATTCGGAAAGCTCGACGCATCAGGTTCTTGCTGGATAAGTGCTGTTCCTGAGAGTCGCTCAACCGGAGCGCTTCCGTCCATAGAGGTTTC
The DNA here is from genome assembly GCA_034676605.1 of Flavobacteriaceae bacterium. GTDB lineage: Bacteria > Bacteroidota > Bacteroidia > Flavobacteriales > Flavobacteriaceae > Flavobacterium. The sequence continues at coordinate 259,577 of JAUCBW010000001.1, forward strand.
AAAAAAGGCATCGTGTTTCTCAGCAGTAGTTCCTGTTAAGGGCTGAAACCAATGTGTATAATGTGTTGCTCCTTTTGATAGTGCCCACTCTTTCATACCTACGGCAACATGGTCAGCCATATTTCGGTCAATCTTTTTGCCTAAATTAATAGCATCCTGAAGTGCCTTGTAAGAATCTACAGTCAAAAACTGCTTCATCGAACTATCGTTGAAAACATTTTGTCCAAAAATAGCAGATCTTCTTTCGGTTTCGTTTATGTGTATAATTTTTCTTGAGTTGGCTTCTTTGACAGCCTGAAATCTAAATGTTGCCATAAATTAGTGTGTTTATTTTTTATACCCTATAAAAAGATGGGGTAAAGGTATAAAAAAATAGATTTCCAATACAAGTACCCTTACTTTTTTTGAGTTGTATGCTAAAAATATTTTTTTGATAAAAAAGCCTGCATTGACTTTAGTGCTGTATTTATAGTATAAAACACAGAAATAGGCAAAAAAAATCCGGATTGTTAGCAATCCGGATTTTTTAAATTATGAAGTTTTCTGACTCCGTAGCTCTGCTATGCAGTGCAAAAAAGCCTTCAAACAGAACAAAAATATTCATTTTTCGCTTCAATCAAAAAAGTTTAAATCACTTCTATTTTCTGAAGTTGGTATAAGCTCCTCCAATTATCAACAAGAGCATTAGGATTGAGCTTGCAAGTGCCAGCTTACTACCAGTTTTGACCACTTGAGGTTCAAATCGAAATTCAATTGTATGATTTCCTTTGGGAATTAAGATTGCTCTGAGGGTATAATTCACCTCAATGATTTCGGTTTCTTGCCCGTCAATAGTAGCTATCCAACCTTCAGGATAATAGATTTCTGAGAAAACAGCCAAACCGTCATAAGGATTTGAAGATTGATATGCTAAGAAGTTGGGTTTGTAATCCGTCAATGCTATAGTTGACAAACTATCGGTAGTAAAGTGTTCGGGCTGAATGCCACTAAACTCGTGCATATTCAATATAGCACTCGTTTTGTTGAGACTCTTAAGTGCTTCCATGGCTTCGTCAGCAGTAGTAACCGATACAACATCGTTTATAAACCAAGCATTTCCGTAGGCAGCATTGTTTTCCATCGGAACAGTATTGCCTTCTTCGTCTGTATTGATGACATATTTTACGTTGAGCATATTCAGGATTTCCTGATTTCCTTTGGCAATTTGGTAGTCGTATAATTCCTGAATTTTCTTGGGTTTCACCGCACTATATCCACCAACAGAATGGTGGAAGTAAGATGTTCTGGCACTATTCAAGCCTGCTTCAACTTCAAAAACTCGATATATAGACGTGTCAGCTAAGATAACTTTATCGGCAGGACTTGCTTTGAAGGGTTCTTGCATTTCATAGCGCTCTACAAAACTAGCTTCATTTACATAGTTTTTATCTACGAAGAATAGATCTCCCACCATCAATAACCCGATAACAACCACAGTTGTAGTATGTTGTAGTTTACCTTTGTTAAATCCGAAAAGGACGAGTACAGAAAGTGCAACCAATACAATTCCACGCAACAAATCACTTGAGAAGATCTCCATTCTATCGAGTTGTAAGGCTTTCATAAATTCAAAGCCAAACGAATTGTCTTGAACCGTATAATTCAGATAATCAATTAAATTTTGGTCGTTAGCAGAAGTAAACGAGAACATTCCCTTTCCTAAAAGCAGTACTAATAATATACCTAGAGTAATAATTGCAGTTTTTTTGAGTGCTTCCCATTGCTGGGCTTTATCTGATTTGAAGAAGGCGTCCAATCCTAGAATCGCCAAAATCGGCATACACAATTCTAAGATAACTTGAATTGACGAGACGGCTCTGAACTTATCATACATCGGGACGTAATTGATAAAGAAGTCCGTTAGTAGCGGAAAGTTTTTTCCCCAAGAAAGCAAGAGTGAAACAATAGCTCCAGCGAGGAATACATATTTAATTTTTCTTTTTTCGATGAATAAAGCGAGTATAAACAAGAAGAAAACAACGACTCCTATATAAGCAGGAGCAGCGACAATGGGTTGATCTCCCCAATAAGTCCTACCAAAATTATCTCTCAAATAAGGAATATATTGGTTCGGGATATCTTGGTTGACCAAAAATTGATGTACGTTAGAGTTTTCGTCTAACTTTTCTGCGTTGCCACCGCCAAATAGTCTAGGTGCGATCAGGTTTAGACTCTCTGCTTTTCCGTAGCTGTATTCAGTGATATATTCATAAGACATTGCGTTGTCTGAGGTTCTTGGACTTCCGTCAGGATTTGTGGTCAGCATACTTTTGCTTCGCGTACTGACTTTTGCATATTCAGAAGTCGCCATCAAGTTGGTTGCATTGGCTCCTAAAGCTACTATTCCTGCTCCCAAGAAAATAGCAATACTGTAGGCTAGCGCTTTAAACTCTTTCTGTTGGATGAGTTTGTAGCTGTAATAGACTCCAATTATCAATAGTAATAACAATAAATAATAGGTCATCTGAAAGTGATTGGCACTAATCTCTAACGCAACCGCAAGCATAGTGAGCAATCCTCCGATGATATACCGCTTCTGAAAAACAAGTAATACTCCAGCGATAACCATTGGCATATAGGCAATTGCGTGCGCTTTGGCATTGTGTCCTACGCCTAGGATAATAATGAGATAGGTAGAGAATCCGAAAGCTAGAGCACCGAAAAAAGCTTTGAGCGGTTTGATGCGCAAGGATAAAAGAAGTATATAAAATCCGAAGAAATACAAGAAAAGATAATCAGCAGGACGAGGTAAAAAACGCAATACTGAATCCAGACTTTTGACATAATTATGTGGGTATTTTGCTCCGAGTTGATAGGTCGGCATTCCTCCAAAAGCGGAGTTTGTCCAATAGGGTTCTGCATCGTCGGTTTTTCTGAAATCATTTTGTTCTTTTGCCATTCCGATATACTGCACGATATCTGATTGGTAAATTTCTTTTCCCTCTAAGACAGGATAAAAATAAATAAGTGCCACGCAGATAAATCCTACCAGAGAAAGAATATGAGGAGTGAATTTCTTGAATTTTTCCATAATCTATAATTTGTGTTGACAAATGTAGCAAAAATAATACTGTGCTTATAGCTATTCTTTAGGGTTAGTATTTTTTAGTTAGGTATAAAAAAAACCTCGTCTGTGCGAGGTTTTTGTGTGATGTAAGCTTTTAGTTTTTTTGACTATTCTTCTGTTGTTTTTGGTTTCTTGACCAATTTGACAATTACAGGAATAGTAGTGATAACAACAAGTATGATAACGATTATGCCGATATTATCTTTTAGTTCAATTCCGAAAGTAGCTCTGAATAAATCACTCAGATAATGCCCAGCAAAAATAAGACAGAAAGCCCAGATGATAGAACTCAGAATGTTATACAACATAAAAGGTCTTTTGTTCATGCCTGAAATACCTGCTACGATGGGAGCGAAAGTTCTGAAAATCGGGAAGAAACGCGCAAAAATAATGGCTCTACCTCCGTGTTTGTCAAAGAAATCTCTAGATTGATACAAGTGTTTTTTCTTAAACAGAAAGGTGTCTTTTCTGCTGTAGAGATAAGGTCCGCTTCTGGCTCCAAACCAATATCCGACCATGTTTCCGAGAATTCCAGCTATAGCGACTAGTGAGGAGAGTATAAATACATTGAGAAAATCGTTTTCGACTTGAACGAATTGACTTACTAATTCAGTTGAATACACGCCAGCTAAAAACAATAAGCTGTCTCCAGGTAAAAAGAAACCTACAAAAAGTCCTGTCTCAGCAAAAACGATGAATAAAACTACCCAAAGCCCGATGTTGACTCCGGCTATTTTCATGTTGATATAAAACTCGGGATTAATGAGTTGTATCCAATCAAATTCGTGCATTTCTGATTTTTTTTAGAGCGTGAAATTAGTTTTTTAAAGTCAAATGAATGTTAAAATATCTCTAAATATTATTTTGTTATGTTTTCTTATCAGTAAATGACGTAAAAGTGTTGCTTTCGAGAGTGGATAGGTACTTTTCTTTAAATGTTTTACAAATTATTCTCCTGTACAATTTGCTTTACGTTCTGTTCTTCAGACTTCGGATATATAAGTAATACGCCATCAGTCTCGACAACGATGTAATCTGAAAGTCCTTTTAACACGACCAATTTTTCCTTTTGGGTTCTGACAATATTATTCTGAGCATCATCTGTGATTAGCCTTGCATTTACTACAGCATTTCCGTCTTGGTTCTTTGGGAGTTTATCATAGAGCGAACGCCAAGTACCCAAATCATTCCAATCAAAATTAGAAGGAAGGACATAGACGTTATCCGCATCTTCTAGCACTGCAAAGTCAATTGAGATATTTTTGGCTTTAGGATAATTCTCTTCGATAAAAGCTTCTTCTTTATCGGTATTATAGAGGTTGATACCTTTTTCAAAAAGTGCATACATTTGCGGTTGAAGTTTCTCAAAAGCATCGATAACGGTTTGCGCAGACCAGATAAAAATCCCGGCATTCCACAAAAAATTCCCGCTTTTCAGGAATTTTTTCTGCAGTTTCTTTGTTTGGTTTTTCTCTAAACTGACGTACCTTTTTGATAGGAGCGGTATCATTCTTATCGTATTCGATATAGCCATAACCCGTATTTGCATAGGTAGGCTGGATACCTAAAGTCATCATTGCGTTTTGTTTTTCACAGAAATCGAATGATTTTTCTAGGTGTTTTAAGAATAAATCTTCGTCTTCAATCCAGTGGTCAGAAGGTGCTACCAAGATTTGAGCATCGGGATTCATCTTTTTGATTTTCATCGAGGCGTATAAAATACACGGAGCGGTATTGCGCATTGCAGGTTCTAGGATGATTTGTTCAGGCGCTACATCGAGTTGCTCTAGAATCAAATCATTGTATCTGACATGGGTCAGGATGAGTATGTTTTCTGCAGGAATTAATTTTGACAAACGAGAAAAAGTAGCTTGCAATAGTGTGGTGCCTGTGCCTAGCATATCGTGAAATTGCTTTGGAAACTCAGGGGTGCTCACGGGCCAAAATCTTGAGCCGACACCACCAGCCATCAATATTGCAAAATAATTCTTCTTCATATTCAAGTTCTTTTCTAGTTATATAAAATTAGATTCCAAGGTAGTTTTGAGGTGTTATGCGTAGTAATTCCGCTCTTACTTCCTCAGAAACTGACAGTGACTTCACAAAAGTGTGAATGGCATTTTTATCAATTGTTGTATTTGTTCTGGTGAGTTCTTTTAGAGCTTCATACGGATTTAGATAGTTTTCTCTGCGGAGAATAGTCTGAATAGCCTCAGCAACTACAGCCCAGTTTTTCTCTAAATCATCGTTGAGTTTGTCGGCATTCAACAGCAGTTTGTTCAAGCCTTTTAAACTTGCTTCAAAACCAATGACTGTATGCCCAAAAGGCACTCCGATATTCCTTAGTACTGTGCTGTCAGTCAAATCTCGTTGAAGACGTGAGAGTGGTAATTTAGCCGAAAGATGCTCAAAAATTGCATTAGCAATACCAAGATTCCCTTCAGAGTTTTCGAAATCAATAGGGTTTACTTTGTGCGGCATCGCTGAGCTTCCAATTTCACCCTCTTTGATTTTTTGTTTGAAATAATCCATCGAAATATAAGTCCATATATCTCTGTCTAAATCGATTATAATGGTGTTGATGCGTTTTAGTGCGTCGCAAAAAGCAGCAAAATGATCGTAATGTTCTATTTGAGTAGTAGGAAAGGAGTGATGAAGACCCAGTGTTTCTTCAACGAATTTTTGTCCGAAAGCCCTCCAGTCTACTTCAGGATACGCAACTTTGTGCGCGTTGAAGTTTCCTGTGGCACCACCAAATTTAGCCGCAAACGGAATGTTGAAAAGCAGTCGCATTTGTTCTTCGATACGCTCTACAAATACGCCTAGTTCTTTTCCTAATCTTGTAGGAGAAGCGGGTTGTCCGTGGGTTCTGGCAAGCATCGGTACATCTGCCCATTGTATGCTCATCTCTTTTAGTTTTGCCACAAGACCAACCAAACTCTTCAGATAAATATCCTGAAAAGCTTCTTGCGTTGAAAGCGGAATTGCGGTATTGTTGATGTCTTGAGAAGTCAACCCGAAGTGGATAAATTCTTTGTAAGGCGAAAGCCCGAGTTGGTCAAAAGCATTTTTGATGAAGTACTCTACCGCTTTGACATCGTGGTTGGTAATTTTCTCCGTTTCTTTGATCTCTTGTGCATCAGCTGTAGAGAAGTTTCTGTAGATATCGCGTAGGGTTTCAAAGATGTTAGGATCAATTCCGCTGAGTTGTGGTAACGGAAGTTGACAAAGTGCGATAAAATATTCTACCTCTACTTGAACGCGGTATTTGATTAGCGCATGTTCAGAAAAATAGGGTGCAAGTCCTTCTGTCTTGCTTCTGTATCTGCCGTCAATAGGAGAAATTGCTGTGAGTTGTGTGAGTTGTTGCATTGCTGTTTTTTGTAAAAAAGCAAATATAAATCTTATAGCTCAGATAAAGAAAATAATCTTGTACAACTTTGATGACGCATCAATGTATTAAGGATGAATTTAGAGAGTGGGAAGGATTTATTTAATTAAATAAAGAAATAATCTTAAGATAAATCCGATTAGCCCAACGATAATTAAGGTTTTCCATAAGTTTTTAGGCGCATTGGTTTCTATGTCTTTTGTTGATTTCAAATAAAAGCCAATAGCTACTAATCCTAATGGTATAAGTAATTTTAAAAGTTCTGAATCCATAAAGTAAAATAGTGTGATGTCGATTTAAAAACATTGCTAACAAGCTTGATAATAGTTTACTTCTATCAAACATAGCTATTTAAAAAGTGCTATTTGGATGTATAAAAAGGTTTATAGTTTGTTGACTTTGAAGTCATAGAGCGCAATAAAATCTATTTTACTCTGCCATATTTCTGTAGTACTAACTCCAGAATAGGCACCTACAATACTAGTGTTTCCCTCTATTGCTTAGTCTTTATTTCAGTGCCACACGAGGAGCAGAAAGGCAGGTGCGCAAAGTTTTTGTGTCCGCAATTCTTGCAATTTGAGAATAATTCCAGTCCGCAATGTCTGCAAAAGTCAGTCACTAGTTTATAAGCATCATCTGCGACATTTTTAGAGGGCGAATCCCATTTCTTAATAAGAAAATCTTTTCCGCACGAAGGACAATAATGATTGTCAAGAGCTTTTACAGCAACTTCTATGGCTACGTTTTTAGCGCGTTCTTGTGTGGAAACTTTTAGCTCTGCTTTCTTCTGTTCTATGTACTTGCGAATACTTTTGATAGCATAATATCCCAACCCGACAGATAATATAATTCCCACAGTATATCTGACGTATCCTCCATAACTAGGTAAATAAGGTACTAATCCAAAAAAGAATGTATAGAATGAAAACAAGCTGAAACCAAAAAATAGAGGCCAGAATTTATGTCTTCTGTATCGGATAAAAAAGAAGATTCCAATACCTAATATCGGAGCGACAAATAGCAGTCTAATTAAGAATACTTTTAATTCATATTTCTTTAGTTCGGCTTCATGTTTTTTATAAGCAATTTCGTTTTCGTTGTAAATTAGTTTTTGTACCTCTGCGAGTTCTATATTTTTGTTGTCGATTTCGTCTTGTTTAGCGTTTAGCTGCAAACGCCAATTTTGCTCTATTTGGTGTAATTCGTCGAGTCTATTAGCTCTGTCAATAACCTCTTGGTCTTTATCTGGAGAACCCAAAGTTTTTCTGGTTTCTAACCAATTGTCAAAAGACTGTTTTTCGTTGTTATAGTTCTCTTTTGCGGTGGCAATTGTTTTTTCAATCGAACTCTTTTTGATGTATAGATTGTCAATATCCGCCTGGATAGCATTGGCATTTTCTACGAGGTTTGTCAGAGTAGCTTTGTTTTTAAAGAATTCGACTTCAGGTCTGGTAGTTGTAGCATCGAGATCACCAATAATTTTTCCAGATAATAAAATCAAGAATATACACAACACAAATGAAATAGTGTAATTGACTAGTTTAGAAGTCCGTTCAAGTTTTTTGCTGTTGAGTTCCATAGTGCTTGTGTTGGGTTATAAATCTAATTATAGTACAACCTGCTAAACAGGTAATTTGCCAGGTCTTTGTTTTGTTGATTTATATCGTGAATGGCAATTACGATACTTTTAAAACTAAACTTTTCTGAAAAGTCTGTTGCATCGATGAGTTTGCCAGAGAAATTAAAACCTACAATTCTATCAAAACCAGAGCGCTCTTCAATAGTATCTGGATCATCGATATGTAGATAATAAACAGCCTTAGTCTTATCATCGGTGGTTTTTGAGCTATAGTGTGTGTTTTTATCCAAGTATCTAAATGCTATTTGGATGTTTTTTTTCTCAAATGTCCGTAAGATTTCCTTCTGAAGATCAGTGTAAAAGTACTGACTATACGAAGCCTTACTAACGAAAATAAATTCAATACTTTCGGGTGGGCTATAGGCTTCTGCATAAGCATAGCTGTTTTCGTTGATACCGTACCTAAAGACTCTGTCTTGCGCAGTAGTTATTCGGGCGACTAATAAGACCAACAGGAGGAGTAGTGTTCTCAAAATTTAGGTTTTAAAGGAATCTTAAAACGCAAATATAAACAAAAAAAGAACTACAAAAGCAGTAAAAATAGGTTTCTTATTTTAAGATTATCCGCGCTTGACAGTTTCTTCTTTTCCAGCTTCTAAACCCATATAGAGCTTTAATAAGGTGATGCACATTAGCGCCATAATGGGGTAACTCCAGTTGCCAGTTAAATCAAATAAACTCCCGATGATTATCGGGCCTGTAGAAGCGATAAAATAACCTACAGACTGTGTCATTCCTGAAAGTTCTGTCGCGGTTTCAGTATCGCTTGAACGCAGTACTAGAAATAATAATGCGAGTCCAAAACAGCCGCCCAATACAAATCCGATGGTGGAAACCCAAATCCATTCAGAACCAAAACTAGGGAATAATAAACCCAGTAAGCTCATAATCTCTAAACCAATTAAGAACATCACTACTGAGCGTTGGTTGGGTCTTTTTCCGGCGATAATCGGGATGAGCATCGAGCCCAAAACTCCTGTTCCTTGTGATAGTGAGAGCATCCATCCCGCAGTTTCGTAGTCATAGCCTCTACTCACTAATAAATCTGGCAACCAGGCCAGTATCACATAAAAAGTATAGGATTGTAAACCCATAAAGAAAGCAACCTTCCAGGCTAAGCCTTGTCCCATCATGTTTTTGATGGCTTGAAAGGGTTTTCTATCTGTTTTTACTCTTTTTAATCGCCATAACTGCGGAATCCATACGCAAAGGGCAACAAACGAAAGTAGTGCCCATATTTGTAGCGATCCTCTCCACCCAAAGTTAAAGTCGTGGGCCAGCGGAATACTTACGCCAGCTGCTACAGACGCCCCAACGGCCATAGTGCCTGAATATAAACTGGTAATTACACCAGAATTTGAAGAGAAATTTTGCTTGGTCAAGGTGGGCAATAAGACATTCCCAAAAGCAATTGCAATTCCTAAGAGAACCGTTCCGATATAAAGTGCGGGAATCCAAGAAGACGATCGCACGAGTATTCCTGTGGTGAGTAGTAGTAAAGCAAAGAGCAAAACCCTTCCAATTCCGAATCTTTTAGTGAAGACGGGTGCCAACATCGATACGATTCCAAAAGCCAATAGGGGCAAGGTGGTGAGTAGGCCTAAAAGCAAATTGCTCAGTCCTGTTGATTGTCTGATGTCATCTACTAAGGGCCCTAGGCTTGCCAATGCAGGCCTAAGATTTGCGGCTATAAGTAGAATTCCAGCAAGTAGTAAATAGGTTCTTTTCTTTTGGTTTGAAGGAGTCTCAGACAAGGCTAGGATTTTGTGCAAAAGTAAGAAAGTAAAATGGCTTAATGCCAGAAGTCAGAATGTCTTAACTTAAAATTGACAGTTTGTTTTTTGCTCTTTGCTCTTTGCTCTTTGCTCTTTCTTCTATTTTGATTTTTGTAGTTTTGCCAGCTTCTAAAGCTGAGGCTACTACTCATATTTAAAATGTAGACTTTATACCCACCTGATATATAATAGCATGCAAAAGTATTTTAATTTATTTGATTTGAAGCAGAAGGTCAATTACAAGACAGAGGTTTTGTCAGGTCTTACGGTTGCTTTGGCACTAGTTCCTGAGGCGATTGCATTTGCACTGATTGCGGGTTTGTCACCACTCGTGGGTTTGTATGCCGCCTTTTCGATGGGACTCATCACCTCTATTTTCGGAGGTCGTCCTGGAATGATCTCTGGTGCAACAGGCGCGGTAGCGGTAGTAATTGTCGCTTTGGCAAAAAGCCACGGCATTGAATATATTTTTGCAACAGTTATTCTCGCAGGTGTTTTGCAAATGTCTTTTGGATTTCTTCGTCTAGGTAAATTTATCCGATTAGTACCTCAACCGGTGATGTATGGTTTTGTAAACGGATTAGCTATAGTGATTTTTATGTCACAAATTCCGCAGTTTAAGGATATGAGCTCAGGAAGTTGGCTACATGGCACTGCTTTATGGACGATGTTGGCTCTAGTTGCACTGACCATGCTTATTATTTGGGGCTTGCCAAAAATTACCAAGGCGATTCCTGCACCACTGGCGGCAATTTTAGTTGTTTTTGGGGTGGTTGCGGCGTTGGGTCTTGAGACGACAACAGTAGGGGATATCGCTTCTATCAAAGGTGGTTTTCCGCCATTTCATATTCCTGATTTGCCTTTTGACTTTAGTACGCTACAAGTTATCTTTCCGTATGCGTTGATAGTGGCGGGAGTGGGGCTTATCGAAAGTCTATTGACCTTGAATCTAGTGGACGAAATCACAGAGACTAAAGGCCGTAGCAACAAAGAAGCCGTGGCACAAGGTTTGGCCAATTTCACTACTGGGTTTTTCTCAGGGATGGGTGGTTGTGCGATGATTGGACAAAGTTTGATCAACATCTCAAACGGAGCTAGAGCACGACTTTCGGGTATTGTAGCCTCTGTTATGTTGTTGGTTTTCGTGATGTTTGGGAGTAGTCTGATTGAGAAAATGCCTATGGCTGCTTTGACGGGCTTGATGATTATGGTAGCCATCGGAACCTTTGAGTGGATTACTGTGCGCATGGTCAACAAAATGCCTAAACACGATATTTTTGTCGGATTGGTTGTAATTCTGGTTACCGTTTTCCTGAAAAATCTAGCTTTGGCAGTGTTGATTGGGGTGATAATATCCGCCTTAGTTTTTGCTTGGGAAAGTGCCAAACGCATCCGCGCTAGAAAATATACTGACGATAAGGGTGTGAAACACTACGAAATATACGGGCCACTTTTCTTTGGTTCAATTGCTGCCTTTACAGAAAAGTTTGATATTATGACTGATCCTGAAGAAGTGGTCATCGATTTTAAAGAGAGCAAAATTGCCGATATGAGTGCTATTGAATGCGTCAATAAACTCACAGAACGCTATCTCAAAGTAGGTAAAACCGTCCGACTTCGTCATCTGAGTCGTGATTGTCGCCAGTTGCTTCAGAATGCGGAAAAAGTAATTGAGGTGAATATTATTGAAGACCCTACATATAGGGTTGCAGTAGATTAACCTTGAGGGGGTTAGTTACCTAGCCCAGCTTTCTTCTGTGCTGCTTCCCATCCGATGATGGCTTTTTTTCGGGTAGATCCCCACATATAACCCCCAATTAATCCCGTAGATTGAAGCACTCTATGACACGGAATCAACAAGGCAATCAAGTTGCTCCCGATAGCTGTGCCCACTGCTCTAGCTGCTTTGGGTTGTTGTATCGCTTGGGCAACGTCTGCGTAGGTAACTAAACTTCCCATCGGTATTTTTAAGAGGGCTTGCCAAACTTTGAGTTGGAAGTCAGTAGCTTTTAGGTGTAGTGTTAGGCTGTTTATGTTGGTTGTCTTTTGTGAGAAAAACAGCAAGACATTTTGATGTATTTCATCTGTTTCTTGGATGAGATGAGCCTCTGTAAAACGTTTTTGTAGTGCTGTGCGTGCAAGTGTATCATCATCTGAGAATGCGATATAACAAATGCCTTTGTGCGTAGAAGCAATCAGTATACGTCCGAAAGTAGACTCTGCAAAGCTATATTTTATACTGAGTTTTTTGTCTTTGTATTCCCCAGCAGTCATTAGCTCTATTTTTAGCGGTGCGTGATGCCTATCCGCAGTTTCAAATGTGGCATTGCTCATTGTTTGCTTGGCATATTGCGTACTTGTAAAGTGATGGAATTCTTCAAGGCCAACACCTGCCCAATCTACAAATAGGTTTTGCAACTCAAAAGGGCTAAGCTGAATCTTGTCTGCAATTTCATAACTAGATACTAAATCAGCAGTGTTTTGATTGAAGTGTTCGATAGCTTCGGCTATTTTCTTATAAGTTGTGTGCTGAGGTTTATCCATTTGAATTTTGCATTTGTATGTCTACGGTTTTCTTTTTTGCTTGTCGTGTTTTTCCTGTATAATTGTTGGTTTTCCTTATTAAGTTGGGCACATACCAGGTCATAAAGTTCTATTGGTCATAAGCTGTAAATTCATTTTGACTGGAGAACTTCCCTATAAAACTCAAAGATTTTTGTTCAAAGACATCCTCCATTTGATACTTTAATGCATCTTGTTTCAGACTTGAAGTATAGGTTGTTTTCTTGGTATTTAGAATTTTTTCAATCCACTTATTTTTGGGTTTACATCTTTAAGATATATTTAAAAATAATAGTATACAACTCAAAGCTAGAATCAGGATGTTAAATAACCTCCAAATTCCTTTTAATTTCATTAGAGTCATACTGCTTAAAATAATTGCTAATGCACTAAAAACAATACTGACCTTCATTGTGCTGTTACTCTCTACAAGAAAATTGGGTAAGTTCGCATTAAAAATTAGAAGTCTTTCTGTTTGTGTTGCTCCTTCATTAAAAGCCTGTATCCATAAAGCATATAGAATAAATGGAATCAACATGCAGGTGAAGCCAAGTAATGTCAGTTTTTTCTGTTTGGTTTGATTTGAGTTTTCCATTTGTCTAATTTTTACTTCATTTATTGGGCTAAGCTATGCTAAAGCTAGTTTATTCTTTCAGCCTTTCAAAATCATAGGTAATTTGTATTTCTCCACCCGCTATTTCAGCGTGAATCTTTTCGCCATTTTTCTGATATTTTATGAGGTTAGGAAAGTCATTATCGAGGTTCTCACAAGTGAATGCCTCTTGGGTATGACTAACCCCATAAAAGACAATACTCTGTGCTTCATCCGGAACTTTTACAGTCAAATTCCATTTGCCTTCTAGGTAGCGCAACTGCATTTTTTCTTGCCAAATGGTATCGTTGTTTTGGATAGTATACCCAAAGCCCACATATTCATTTGCTTGCGTCTTTTGCCAACTTTCAAAAGTTTCTTTTCCTTCAACTTCATTTGTTCTTTTCCATTTGCCTAATAACCAATCAAAATGCTCAGTATCTTGGGTTAAATCATTTGGCTCAAGTTCCGTTTCATGCTGTTGTTTTTCAGCACACGAAAGCATCAAAAGGCCAGTTAGTACAAGCAGTATTTTTTTCATGATTTTTGTTTTTTTTAGGTGATTTCAGATTGGTTTTATTGAGGTCGTATATTGTTAGTTCTGCTTTTTAAGCAGCTCTAGAATAAAGCTCAAAGCCGGATTTTCTCTAGTGCTGTATTGTTCAAAAGTGGGAATGACTTCATAATCAGGAAGTACACCTCTGCCCAACGGAAGTTTGGGTTTTACGTTCATCACAAACTGCAATGCGGGGATGTCTAAGACTATTTTAGAGTTGGGCAAAGTGATTTCTTTGCTGTATCCGCTGGTATTCCCGTAGTATCCGCCACCTGTTTCAAAACCTACGAATGTAGCTAAATCATTGGTGAAAACCATATTGCAAAACTCACTGCCACCAGAATAGGTCAGCGGACTGATGATGACATACAGCTTGCCGCTAAATTTATTTTTAGGTTCTTTTTGATAAGCCATCAGCCCTTCGCCAATCCATTCTCTTCGTTCTAGTGAACCGTCTTTCTTCTTTTTGTTGACAAATGTTCGTTCTATAAAACCAAAAGTCTTTAGTTTGATAGGCGGGTCAATGCCGTTGTCTAAAGTTGCGCGTTGGGTCTTGGCTCGTACTTTTATGTACTTCTGGTAGTTGGGGCCTAAATACGAATATAACAATCCTTCGTTGCCTTCTGTTCCTCCACCGTTTTGGCTGACGTCAATGATTAGGTTTTTGATTTCGTGCTCTGCTATTGATTTGAAACTGTTTTCTAAAAAATCTTTTATGTTTTTCTCTTTTGAATGCGCTTTAATATCCGAATTTGAAAAAGAATGTATGCCCAAATAAGCGGTGTGTGGGTTAAGTAGTTGAAAGTCTAATAAATCCTTTTTGGGTGTAGCCTTGGCAGTAGTACTTCTAGCCTGTAGGTTTTTTCTGATATCTTCAATCTTTTCAGCCTGTAGAGTTAGGGGTTGTGTGCTGTTTTTAAATTTGATCTCAAACTTAGCTACTTCGCCATAATAATAAAAGTAATATCTAGCGAAATTAAACAGGCTTAAATCAGTGTACTTCATTGACTGTATATAGCCATCTGTGTTGAGTAGGCTCCCTATTTTATCGACTATAGCAGTGGGTTTTTCGCCATTTATAAGTTCGATTTCCTGCCCTTCAATTGCTAGATCGCTGAGTGCTGAGCCGTTGTTTAGGCAATATAACTCGGTGCCTAAGAAAACCACCGTCATCGGTAGAAAAGCAGTCTGGTTGACTATCTTTTTATTGATGTCTTCAGGCATGCTGATGCTGGTGTGGTTTTCTCTGGCTAGTGCCACTAGGGGTGCGATGTGTTTATGAAATTCAAGCACATTCATATCCTGATTTATCTTTGTCCTGACCTCTTGAAACGCCATGTCAACACTGTCTTTTGGGGTATACCAATACATTCCAGAGTGGAATTTATCCAGCGCTTGGTACACTATTTCAAGATCATTGAGTAGCTTTTCTTTTTTGATTGTAGAGAAGTCGCCATACTCTTGTGCGTAGGCGTGTGTGCAGCCCAGACAAATAAAAAACAGTATAAAGTTGAATTTAGATGGCATCTTAATATTTGATTTCTACATCCAGTTGTCTGTTTTCTTCGAATGCTTTTTGGTCCATTTTCTTACCTACAAAAAGTCCGAAGACCATGCCGATAGGCAAGCCAATACCAAGTAGACCTATGTTGCCCAGGCTCATCCCGATAGCCACACCGATAGGCAGCCCAAAGGCGGTCATACCCAGTGCTAGCCACATATTTCGGTAGTATTTCTTGGGTACAATTTTGAGTTCTTTCTGTATTGTATGAATGATTTGGGTTTGTTTTCGTTTGACAAACCTGCTCAATGCATTTCTCTTTAGCACAGAAGAATTTATCTCTTCTATAGTTTGATTTACTGAATCTACAATAGGCTGAGGCAGTTCCTTTTTGTTTACTTCTTTTAGGTAAGTGTCTAACTGTAGATAAAGTCTATTGAGTTTTATATCATCAGACTGCTCTTCTCTTGGCTTTAATTCGATTATTTTCATAAGCTATTGGGTTTTCTTGGGTGCATTTGTTTGCTTTTCAAAGCTAATAATTTCTATGGATAAAAAACAGTTTATCTTTTACCACAATAATAAAGTATCTAGAATAATAGAATTCCCCTTATCATCATCTGTTATTAGTATTAGTTTGGTTTGACCCAATTCAATTTCTTGTTGTACGGTCACTGACTCTACCTTCAGCTTTTGGTCTGTATTAGGGATGGCACAATAGGCATAGGTTTCAGCAATGCTATCGGTAGCGATATCGATTATCCCGATAAAACTACCCATTATCTCTCCGTCATCATAGGCGTTAGTAGTATTTTCTACCGAAGCGGTGAAGATGAGTTTGGATTGGTTTTGTAAGGTCGTTGCGCCTGAAAAACCCGCTTCTATGCCGTTTAGCTTGGGCAGTGTGAATTGTTTGATTATCGGTGGTGAGAATTTTTTTTCTCCTTTGATATACGCCAATAGATCAGCAAACTGAAAGGCTAAGAGTAGGTTTTTGTTTCGGTTTAGCAGAAAAAAGTCTGTTGTTGTAAAAGGCAGTGGCTTCAATATTTAATTCTGAATCGCTGAAGATAGGCAAGTCTTTCAGGTTCTTATAAAACGCGGTGATATCATAGGTCTCCACATGCAGCTGACTGCCGAGGGTAATTAGCATGAAAATATCGCGGTGGGGCGATTTAGATCCAGAGCCGAAGACAATTAGTTGGTTATCAGCAATGAGTTCTAGTGCTTCAAAGTCAGGCTTTTCAGCTTTTGTGATTCTGTGGTCAGCATCGTATTCTAAATCGATAAGGAGTGTTTTTGAAATCGTTTTGAAGTCTTTATCCAACAGAAACAAATATGGCGAATCATCACCCACCACATAGTAGTTGTCGCCTGACTTTGCAATGCCTGATCCGCTGGGGATATTGCTGAGTTGTACAGTATTTAAAAGGATGATTTTCATAGGCTGTCTACTACAAGTTGATGAGCTAGGCATACCACTCGCTTTGTAATAGGTTATAAAACTATAAAAAAAACCTGCTATTATCAAATAGCAGGTCTTGTTTCTGAAGTAGTACACAGCATTTTTAGGCTAACTACTTATCACTGTAAGGGCTGTTCTAATACCTTGTCTTCAGTACGATTTTACCCAGTGTTTTGATTTCGTCTTGTGCCGTGAATACCACGCGTCCTTTTTTAGAGAGCACTTCCCAAGCGATGTTGCTGGTGATGTCATCAATTGCATTGGGCTGTGTAGTATCTGTGATGAGGTCAAAGGTTCTCTCACCGGTCATCATTACGGGTTGGCTGAAGTCTTGGTGAATGATAAGCAAGTCTCCTTTGCCGTCAATGGCAGCTGCATAGATTTCTTGTAAGTCAGAGATTACTTTTCCGTGTCCTACGGCTTCTTGCATTTCGTTGATTGCTACTGTTCTTCTTTGTTTTTGCATCTCTAAAAAGATATGAGAAGCTTGCTTAGCGATCTGTTCTACTTTGCTGTTGTTGTAGTCAATTAAAGCATGACCCACATATATACTCGGTTTGTCTGCGATTTGCATCAGTCTGCTGTAGTTGTCTTCTGTACAAACTACGATACACGACATATCGGTTTGGTTATGGACTTTAACTATGGCTTTGTCAACTCTGTTCAGGTACTCACGCACCACATTGTCTAGGTGTTTTGAATCACTTGTATTCTCACCACCTGTTATCGGACGGAGCATTTCTTCAAAAGGGAAGTCATCGTTTTTGATTTCTTCTGTGATGCTGTCGTTGATGGCTTTGAATACTTGTACGCCTCCTTGTGATAGTAGCGCTACTAGATACTCTTCACTTCTCACGTGCTCTTTAATGATGGATCTCAGTGCAAAGCTGTCAGAGATATGTACTTTGTTTTCATTTGCCGGCAAGGCAGATTTTATAATCTCTTGGGTGTCGTTAGAAAGGAAAATGTGTAAACTATCTAAGTTGTAGTTGTTGTCAATTTCGCTTGAAACACTTTCAATTCTCTTCAGTAAAGGGGCTACCTCTTTTTTGCCAAATTCCGCAATTACTCTGTTTTCTGCTTCTTTGAGTAGATTTTTCAGCATTACGATATCTTGTGCGTTTTCAGGATAAGTCCTGTGTGTGTTTAGCGTAATGGTTACACAAGGCGTGCTTCTCTCAGTTGCTAATTTTTCTAATTTGTTTTTCATAGTCATTGTTTGTTTTATTTTAAAGATACGAAATTTTTAGGCAATAGAGCGGGGTTATCAGAGTTATTTTGTCTGAAAGACTATGTTAAGTCTCTAGATTTCACAAGTAAGGCTGTGCTTTCAGCCCTTATTAAGGCTATGTTGATTTAGAGCTGGCCAAATGACGGAAATAGCCTTTTGGCAATAGAATGTTTCCGCCATTTATACACTTTTATTATAGGTCCAAACAAGGATACTTTAGAGTACTTATGATTGCTAATTTATAGGCGAAAGTTTGGAAAGCACTTACTGCTTTCCTGTATGATTCGGAAGGGATGGTGTAGGATTAGTAGTGAGGTATAGGTGAGGAAGGCAGTGTAGCTGTTTAGTTTACAGGTATGTCAGCACTAGTTGGGTCTGTATTACTACTTAGTTGGATACTGCTTTTTTCAAAAGTTCTACTATTAGCTTTTCCATTTTTTCTGGTTTGGTTGTAGGGGCAAAGCGTTTTATGGGATTTCCTTGAGCGTCGATGACGAACTTGGTGAAATTCCACTTTATGCTGCTGCCAAAAATACCGCCTGAAAGCTTTGCTTTGAGCAACTTAAAAATGGGGTGTGCCGAGTCGCCATTCACATCGACTTTGGCAAACATCGGGAAGCTTACGCCGTAGTTTATCTGACAAAACTCTTGGATATCCTCAGTCGAACCCGGTTCTTGCTTGCCGAATTGGTTACAAGGAAAGCCTAAAATCACCAAACCCTGTGCTTTGTATTGCTGATAGAGCTTTTCTAAGCCTTCGTATTGTGGCGTGAGACCGCACTTGCTGGCAGTGTTGACCACTATGATAATTTTGCCTTTGTAGGTATTCATAGCGATGGTTTCGCCATTTATTTTGACAGCTTCAAGATCATAAAATGCCATAGTAGGTGTTTTTAGTATTGTGTTTTATATTCGCAGGATTCCCTTTGGCTTAAATGAATTTTTTAAGCAGCTTGAAATACTTAAAAGGTGCGTATTTAAACGGAATATCCATCCAAGTAGGGGTGGTGAGTACGGCTCTTTTATGGCTAAACGCTAGAAAGCTTTCGTGTCCGTGATAGCTGCCCATACCGCTGTTTCCTACGCCGCCAAAAGGCAGGTGATGGTTGCCTACATGTAAAATCACATCGTTAATACAGGCTCCACCCGAAGAGGTTTTGGCTAGCACTTCCTTGGCGTTTTTATTTTTCCCGAAGTAATACAGTGCCAATGGCTTTTCGTTAGTATTGATGTAGTCGATGGCTTGGTCGAGCTGATCAAATGTCATTACCGGTAGAATCCACCAAATATTTCTCCTTGCATAAGTAGAAAATCAGGCGATACTTGGTCAATTATGGTAGGTGAAATATATTTTTCTTTTCTGTCAAATGTGCCGCCAGTATGGATTTTTCCGTGCAAGAGCAACTCAGTCAATCTATCTAGGGCTTGGTGGTTGATGATGCGCGGATAAAAGCGACTTTGTTTGCTGTCTTCGCCATACATCAACTGCATTTGCTTTGCAATTTTGTCGAGTAAAGTGTCTTTGATACTGCTATGCGCAAAGAGGTAATCTGGCGCGATACAGGTCTGCCCTGCGTTGAGTAGCTTTCCCCAGGCGATGCGTTTGGCTGCTACGTCTAGGTCTGCATCGGCATCAACGATACACGGGCTCTTGCCACCAAGCTCTAAAATAACTGGCGTAAGATGCTCAGCTGCCGCTCTCATCACCACTCTGCCCACTTTTGGACTTCCGGTAAAAAAAATAAGATCAAAACGTTGAGCAAATAAAGTTGTGTTGGTCTCGTATCCACCCTGAACAAGGCTTATATATTTCGAATCAAAGTTTTCGACAATCATTTCTTCCATCACTTTGGCAACGTTAGGTGTGTCAGGTGATGGCTTGAGGATGCTACAACAGCCTGCTGAAATGGCACCAATCAGCGGGTTGAAAAGCAGTTGAAAAGGATAGTTCCACGGAGCGACAATCAGTGCTACGCCCAAAGGTTCGTAGATAATTTTGCTCGATGACGGAAACAGGTGAATAGGGGTGGAGACCATTTTGGGTTTCGCCCAATGCTTTAGCTGTTTGATGTGGTTGTCTATCTCGCTAAGCACAATACTGATTTCGGTTAGATAAGCTTCTTCTGCTGATTTGTGTAAATCTTGCCATAAGGCATCTGCTAGCTTATGTTCGTACTGCACTACCACTTGTTTGAGCTTGCGAAGTTGGTTCAGTCTAAAATCAATATCTTTTGTTTGATGGGTCAAAAAAAAGGCACGCTGCTGAGTGAGTAGTTGGACGATTCTATTTTCTGCCGTTTCATTCATGAGCATATTGATTTGTAAGAGGTTATTTTTTCTTTTCTAATTCGAGATAAATTTGCTCTACTTTCTCTCTTGCCCAAGGCGTTCTTCTGAGAAATACTAAACTAGATTTGATAGAAGGATCATTTTTAAAACAATTGATATTGACTTTTGTAGCCAAGTGTTCCCAACCGTAATTTTCTACCAACACTTCTAGTATGCTCGCTAACTTAACGCCATGCAAAGGGTCGTTAGATGGTTTTTTGGGTTGTATAACTTCTTTATGCATAAATATGATGTTTAGGATTCATAAAAGTAAGATTATTTCTTTAGAAAACCTCTTAAGTCTCTCCGATAGTTGGAGTATTTCTGAGTGTCAAATTCTTGATGTCCATTCCTGAAGGCTCTTCATAGATTTCGAGGTCAAAATACTTAACAGCCGCGATTAAGTGATCGAATATATCGCTTGCGATGCCTTCATAAGCGACCCACTGCACTGTATTGGTAAAGAAATAAAATTCAAAAGGCAATCCGTTGATAGTTGGTGCTAATTGGCGTACCATCTTGATTTTGTCTTTGTGTACTCCTGGGTGGTTCTCAATATACCAAGTAGAATATTGTCTGAATAGCCCAGCGTTAGTAATATTTCTTCCGTTGAGGAGCAGACTTCTATTAGCATTTATTTTCTTGTTATGTAAGTCGATTTCTGCCTTTCTCTGGTCAATATAATTGCTGATACCTTGAATTTGTTTGAATTTATCTAACTCATGGTCTTCAATATAACGAATAGAACCTTGTTTGATAATGATAGAGCGTTTGCATCGCCTTCCTTCAAACTCCACCATTCCTCTCCAGTTTTTGAAGGAGTCAGAAATGAGGGTGTGTGTAGGAACAGTTGTTATCGTCTTGTCCCAGTTTTGTACTTTTACGGTAGTCAGGTTGATGTCTATCACATCTCCATCAGCGCCGTATTTTGGCATTTCGACCCAGTCTCCGATGCGCACCATATCATTGATAGTTACTTGAATACTGGCTACAAATCCCATGATGGTGTCTTTGAACATCAACAACAATACGGCTGAGGCAGCACCCATAATACTAAAGAACGCAATAGGGTCTTTACCTGTCAGTTGAGAGAATACAGCAATTGCTCCGAATAGGTATAAAATGATTTTGACTACTTGCAAGTAGCTTTTGATAGGTCTGTGTTTAAAGGTTTCGTTGGTTTTGAGCCGATCTCCAAAAGCATTTAAGGCAGCCATGAGTATATTCACGACCATAAATACGATATAAATATCAAGAAGAGCATTGAGTGGTCTTATGAGCTTCGGGAAATTTTCAAAAATTATTGGGATGGATAAGCTAATAAACGATACAGGAGCAATTAGCGCTAGATAATAAGCAAATTTATTATCCCTGAGAAATAGAGTGAAAAGTCTTTTGCCTTTTGCCATCCACGTCAATACCTGACGAATTACTTTTCGCGTGATATAATGGATGAGAATTACAAAAAATGTTGTAATCAAAAGTAAAATAATAAGATTGATAAAGGTAGTTATCCTCTCATTCACACCCCACTGAATCAGGCGGTCATAGGTGTATTTGTTGATAAAATCTGTTGCTTGGTATTCTATGTCTTCCATTGAAATGTTTGTTTTGTGATAATATACCAAAACTTGAAGAAACACAAAACCTATCGGTACTAAAATATTGATAAAATTTAGTTTTAGAAGATTAGATCATACAATGCACACCCGAGAATGCTCTATAATTTGTTCTGAAAAGCTTGACATAAGTCTAGCAGTACATCTCAAAACTTTTTAGGTTATTTTGTAAAAAAAACAATACATTTGGAATAGAGTAATTAACAGGAATAAACCTACCAATCCTCCCTAAAGTATATGATAAAGCCCTTAACATCTTTAAGATTTATATTTGCTTGTATGGTATTTGTGTCTCATCTTGTTTTTTTGAAAGAGAGTGCCTCGGAAGTGTCTCGATCTATTTTCAAATCTATTTTTTATGAAGGATATATAGGTGTAGGTTTTTTCTTTATCCTTAGCGGATTTGTGCTTGCTTATACTTATCAGGAAGTCATACTCTCGGGGCAAAAGTCAATTCGGGATTTTTATATAGCTAGATTAGCTCGGATTTATCCACTTCACTTGTTTACTTTTCTGCTCTCACTGCCTCTTACGTATAATTTGTTTTTGCAAAGCAAGAGTGTTTGGCTGACTATAGCTGCGCTTAACCTGTCATTGACTCAGAGTTTTGTGCCTATAAGAACCTATTATTTTTCTTTTAATGGAGTTTCGTGGAGTATTTCGGCTGAGATGTTTTTTTATCTTCTGACGCCTTTTCTGTTTTTATTGATTCCGAAGTTATTGGGTTATAAGAAGTATTTGCCATTACTGCTAATTGTTCTCGTACCCTTATTGACATTTATAGTGCCAGAGCATTATTATCTCGACGTTTTATATATAAATCCATTTGTGCGAATAGCTGATTTCATAATCGGAATAGGAGTTTATGCTATTTATAAAAGATTTTTGACTAAAAAAACAAATGTCAATTTTGATGTTATAGAGGTTTCTGCTGTGCTTTTGTTGTTTGTATTCTTCTTATTTCACGAGCATATTCCTCAAGTAGCTCGTTATTCGTTCTATTACTGGCTACCGATGAGTTATCTGATACTTGTGTTTTCATTCCAGAAAGGAATGATTTCTAAGTTCCTTTCGAAAAGAATTTTCACCTATTTAGGTGAGAGAAGCTTTGGGTTTTATATGTTTCACTACCTTGTTATGTGGTATTTCTGGATTTTGAATGCTAAGTTTTTGCACATTAAAAGTGATGTTTTGATAATATGTATAATGTTTGCCATCACTTTAGTAATGAGTCATTGGAGTTTTTTGTATGTTGAAAAACCCATGAATAGATTTGTAAAAAAGTTGTTTGCCAAGAAAATCGAATAGGTAATGCGTTGTGTGTTAAGAGTATTGCTGCAAAAACAATTAGACACAAAGCTTCATTTTCTATAATTTTAGTCTTCTAAATACCTAAAGAACAGTTGCTAAAAAAATATAGAAAACAATTTGCAAAAACATAAAAACAATTTGTATATTTGCACCCAGTTTTTCACGAGAACAAGATATAGATTATTACATAAGATTTTTAAAAAATATTGAGCAATGAGCAAAAGAACGTTTCAACCATCGAAAAGAAAGAGAAGAAATAAACACGGGTTTATGGATAGAATGGCTACTGTAAGTGGTAGAAAAGTCCTTGCTCGCAGAAGAGCTAAAGGAAGACATAAGCTTTCTGTTTCTTCTGAACCAAGACACAAGAAATAATCATGTTTTTATGTCATACATAATAAAGGGTGTTACTTTTGAGAGTAACGCCTTTTTTTATACCTTTTTTAGAATAACTGCCTAAAAAAACACCAAACACACTGCTAACTAATTTACTAAATCACTTATTGCTCACCTGATTTAAACAGGCGTAAAGTGAGATAAACTAACTACAAGATGCCAAAAGACAACTCCATCAAAACAGTACTCATCATAGGTTCAGGACCTATTGTTATTGGTCAAGCCTGTGAATTTGACTATGCAGGTTCACAGTCAGCGCGCTCGCTAAAAGAAGAGGGAATTAAAGTGATTCTAATCAACTCTAATCCAGCGACTATTATGACTGATCCTGCTATGGCAGATCACGTATATTTGTTGCCGCTCACTACCAAATCTATTGTTCAGATCTTAAACAACCATCCAGATATCGATGCAGTTTTACCGACGATGGGCGGGCAAACCGCGCTTAATCTTTGCTTAGAAGCTGATGAGAAAGGTATTTGGCAAGACCACAATGTCAAGCTTATTGGGGTGGATGTCAACGCGATTAACGTGACTGAAGATAGAGAGCAGTTCAAACAACTGTTGGCTAGAATTGGAATGCCAGCAGCACCTGCTCAGACGGCTACCTCGTTCTTAAAAGGAAAAGAAATTGCGCAAGAGTTTGGTTTTCCGCTCGTGATCCGTCCTTCATTTACACTAGGCGGTACTGGCGCCGCATTCGTACATACCAAAGAAGAATTTGACGAGCTGTTGACCAGAGGTCTAGAGGCTTCGCCCATCCACGAAGTGCTTATCGATAAAGCGCTGTTGGGTTGGAAAGAATATGAACTAGAGCTTTTAAGAGACAAGAATGACAACGTGGTGATTATTTGTTCTATCGAGAATATGGATCCGATGGGAATCCATACCGGAGATAGTATCACGGTGGCACCAGCCATGACGCTCTCTGATACAACTTATCAGAAAATGCGTGATATGGCAATAAAAATGATGCGTTCTATCGGTAATTTTGCCGGAGGTTGCAACGTGCAGTTTGCCGTTTCGCCTGACGAAAAAGAAGATATCGTGGCTATCGAAATCAACCCGCGTGTGTCTCGCTCATCGGCCTTGGCATCAAAAGCCACGGGTTACCCGATTGCGAAGATCGCTACCAAACTCGCTTTGGGCTATAACTTGGATGAACTACAGAATCAAATAACCAAATCTACTTCGGCACTTTTTGAACCTACGTTAGATTACGTAATTGTAAAAATACCGAGATGGAACTTCGATAAATTTGAAGGCGCAGACAGAATCCTAGGGCTTCAGATGAAGTCAGTAGGAGAGGTGATGGGCATCGGACGCTCGTTTCAAGAGGCATTGCACAAAGCAACCCAATCACTCGAAATCAAAAGAAACGGACTCGGTGCAGACGGAAAAGGATATACCAATTATGAACAAATCATAGAGAAGCTAACCCACGCAAGTTGGGACAGAGTTTTTGTAATCTATGATGCCATAGCCATCGGAATTCCACTTTCGAGAATCAACGAAATCACTAAAATCGATATGTGGTTCTTAAAACAATACGAAGAACTATATCTACTAGAGAAAGAAATCTCTAATTTCAGCATTGATACCTTGCCTAAAGAATTGCTGTTAGAGGCAAAGCAAAAAGGCTATGGAGACCGTCAGATTGCACATATGCTCAATTGTCTCGAGAGTCAAGTGCACAAAAAGAGAGAAGAACTAAACATCAATAGAGTCTATAAATTAGTAGATACGTGTGCGGCGGAATTCATCGCACAGACCCCTTATTATTACTCGACTTTTGAGGCGGAAATAGAGAAGGCTGATGGCTCGCGCTATGTGTCTAACGAAAGTGTGGTTACTGATAAAAAGAAAATCGTAGTGCTCGGCTCAGGACCCAACCGCATCGGGCAGGGGATTGAGTTTGACTACTCGTGTGTACACGGAGTGATGGCTGCACAAGAATGTGGTTACGAAACCATTATGATCAACTGTAATCCAGAGACGGTGTCTACTGATTTTGACACTGCTGATAAGCTCTATTTTGAGCCTGTGTTCTGGGAGCATATCTACGATATCATTCGCCACGAAAAGCCCGAAGGAGTTATCGTACAGCTGGGCGGGCAGACTGCGCTTAAACTTGCTGAGAAATTAGATAAATATGGCATAAAGATCATCGGTACCAGTTATGATGCCCTTGATTTAGCTGAAGACAGAGGGCGTTTCTCTGCGTTGTTAGAAGAATTAAATATACCCTTTCCGCAGTTTGGCGTAGCCGAAACAGCTGAGGAAGCCTCTAAGTTGGCAGATGTTTTAGACTTTCCGTTTTTAGTGCGTCCGTCGTATGTATTGGGAGGTCAAGGGATGAAAATCGTGATCAACAAAGAAGAGCTGGAGAAGCACGTCATTGATTTGCTACAGCAAATTCCGAATAACAGATTGTTGTTAGACCATTACCTTGACGGAGCGGTAGAAGCAGAAATCGATGCGATCTGTGATGGTGAGAATGTCTATATCATCGGGATTATGGAGCATATCGAGCCTTGTGGTATTCACTCAGGAGATAGTAACGCGACACTGCCACCCTTTAATTTGGGCGAGTTTGTGTTGCAACAGATAAAAGACCATACTCTGAAAATTGCTTTGGCACTAAAAACAGTTGGGCTTATAAATATTCAGTTTGCCATCAAAGACGATACGGTATATATTATTGAGGCCAATCCGCGTGCATCGCGTACGGTGCCGTTTATCTCAAAAGCTTACGGAGAGCCTTATGTGAATTATGCGACCAAAGTGATGTTGGGCGAGAAAAAAGTAACCGACTTTAATTTCAACCCGCAACTAAAAGGCTATGCCATCAAACAACCAGTGTTCTCGTTTAATAAGTTTCACAACGTAAACAAACAGCTCGGACCAGAGATGAAGTCAACCGGAGAGAGTATCTTGTTTATCGATAGTCTCAAAGACGATGCTTTCTATGAATTGTATGCCAGAAGAAAAATGTATTTGAGCAGATAATATAATCGATGTCTAGTGAATAAGACCCAAATAATCAGTTGATTGCCTAGTGCTTGACACTGATTATTTTGGTATAATTTAGCTGTTAACAGCCCAAACTATGTATAAAAAACTCATTCGCCCGTTATTATTTAGTTGTGATCCTGAAAAAGTGCATCACTTCACTTTCTCTGTGTTGCGTATTGTCAATCGCATTCCGCTTGTTTCGAGTATCGTCAGAAGTTGTTATGCCGTTGAAGACAAACGCTTAGAGCGAGAGGTCTTTGGCTTGAAGTTCAAAAACCCTGTCGGATTAGCGGCTGGTTTTGACAAGGATGCCAAGTTGTATAACGAACTTTCAAATTTGGGTTTTGGGTTTATCGAAATAGGTACGCTGACGCCAAAAGCTCAGGAGGGAAATCCGAAGAAACGCTTGTTTAGACTCAAAGAAGACCAAGCCATCATCAACCGCATGGGTTTTAATAACGGCGGTGTATTTGATGCAGTCAAAAGGTTGAAGAAAAACAAGAACGTATTGATTGGCGGGAATATAGGTAAAAATAAAAACACGCCTAATGATGAGGCTATGGCTGATTATATGATTTGTTTTGACACCTTGTATGCAGTGGTAGATTATTTTGTGGTCAACGTGAGTAGCCCCAATACGCCTAACCTCAGAGCGCTACAAGACAAAGAACCACTAACACATTTGCTGCAAAGCCTTCAAAATAAAAACCTGACTAAGCCTAAACAAAAACCTATTCTTCTGAAAATAGCTCCTGATTTGACCGATGAGCAATTGTTAGACATCATTGCTATTGTCAAAGAAACTAAAATTGCCGGCGTGATTGCTACCAATACAACCCTTTCAAGAGAAGGTTTAGTATCTGAAAGTAAAACAGAAGCTGGCGGACTCAGCGGAAAACCACTCAGCCAGCGCTCAACTGAGGTCATTCGGTTTTTATCGACCCAAAGCAACCGCGCTTTCCCGATTATCGGGGTGGGAGGTATACATACGCCAGAAGATGCTTTAGAGAAATTAGAAGCAGGGGCAAGCCTGGTGCAACTCTATACCGGATTTATTTATGAGGGACCAAAACTAATCAAAGCAATCAACAAGAGATTGCTTGATGCATAAGACAAATATATTGTAAGTGCTAAGTTGAGATAATATAAAGCAGTAGACGTATTTGATAAGCTATGCGCGCTATTTTTTATTTACTATATCTTTATGATAAAAGTTTTGTAGATTAGAATCAAAGTCTTACTTTTGCACACTTAATTAAAACAATTACTATTATGAATCATTACGAAACTGTTTTCATTTTGAATCCCGTTTTATCTGAAACTCAGGTAAAGGAAACAGTAAGCAAATTTGAAGATTTTCTTACGACCAGAGGGGCTAAATTTGTATCTAAAGAAGATTGGGGGCTAAAGAAATTGGCTTACCCAATTCAACACAAAAAGAGTGGTTTTTACCACCTATTTGAGTTCCAAGCACCAGGAGAAATCATTGCTGCTTTTGAAACTGAATTTAAACGTGACGAGAGAATCATGCGTTTTATTACAGTAAAACTTGACAAGCATGCTATTTCGTGGGCTGAGAGAAGAAGAGAAAAACTTAAATTAAAAGCTAATTAATTATGGCAACTTTAGAGCAATCTGCAAAAGGAAAAAGAGAAGGGGATATCAGATATCTTACGCCTCTTAACATAGATACAAACAAACAAAAGAAATACTGTCGTTTCAAAAAATCAGGTATCAAGTATATCGATTATAAAGACGCTGATTATCTTTTGAAATTCGTAAACGAACAAGGTAAAATCCTTCCAAGACGTCTAACAGGAACATCTTTGAAATACCAAAGAAAAGTATCTGTAGCTATTAAAAGAGCACGTCACTTGGCACTTATGCCTTACGTAGCGGATTTATTAAAATAATTTATTAAACAATTTAAGTTGTTGGTTGCTGAGTCCATCAGAACCTAACTTATACTAAAAAAAGGACAACAACATGGAAGTAATCTTAAAACAAGACGTTGCAAACTTAGGTTTCAAAGACGATATCGTTGACGTAAAACCAGGATACGGACGTAACTACCTTATCCCGCAAGGGTTTGCACATTTAGCTACGCCATCTGCAAAGAAAGTATTAGCTGAAAACCTAAAACAAAGAGCTTTTAAAGAGCAAAAATTAGTTGACGACGCTAAACAAATTGCTGATTCACTAAAAGATTTAGAGCTAAAAATCACTGTGAAAACAGGTGGAGACAAGCTTTTTGGATCAGTAACTAATATCGATGTAGCAGAAGCCCTAGCAAAAGCAGGACATTCAATCGATAGAAAATTTATTACTTCAGGTACGATCAAAAGAACTGGTAAATATAATGCTTCTATCAGACTTCACAGAGAAGTTATCGTTGAGTTACCATACGAAGTTGTTGCAGAGTAATTTGTCTCTGACAATAAAATCATAAATACATCAAAGGGAGTCTATCTTATAGTCTCCCTTTGTTATTTCTAAAAAATACTACAATGAAATTCATAAATCGTTTGGCTCTATATCTACTAGGGCTATTGGTCGGGATACTTTTTTTGATTTTCTTCTTCAAAGGAAAGTTTGGAGATAGAGAGATGTCTTTCTGCTATCTACCGAACTGCAGAGTCTTAAAAGATATTCGAAGTAAACCTTTCTATTATTCAGATCAAGCATCAGAGAAGATGAAACAAGGGCTTCTAGATACCTTACAACTTAAGGAAATCTTTAAGAACGGAAAAGTTGATTTTTCAAAGAGTAATGTTCCAACTCAGGGAGGCAAATACTATCTTATAGAGGGGAAGGTTGATGGCGAAAGAGCTGTTTTTATAGAAGTAGTCAATGCAACGGATAGAGTTACTCTAAAAGATATTATTCAGAAAGAATAGCAGACTCAATTTTCTTTTTAATAATTTAGCCTGATTAGTTTTTATTGTTTATAGTGTAAATTATTGAATATCAAATGAATCAGCCTTTAGCAGAACGAATTCGTCCGAAAAACTTATCTGAATATATTAGCCAATCTCATTTGGTAGGTAAGAGCGGTTCGCTGTTTTATCAGATTGAAAGTGGAAATATTCCTTCACTCATACTGTGGGGACCTCCTGGTACAGGCAAAACTTCTTTGGCTCAGATTATGGCTGAGCTAAGCAAAAGACCTTTTTATGAGCTTTCTGCCATTCACTCTGGTGTAAAAGATATTCGAGAAATCATCGATAAGGCTAAGCAGAGCGGCGGTCTTTTTACTACAAAAAACCCAATCCTATTTATTGACGAAATTCATCGTTTTAATAAATCTCAACAAGATTCATTGCTGGCTGCTGTAGAGAAAGGCTGGGTTACCTTAATTGGTGCTACCACAGAAAACCCGAGTTTTGAGGTTATTCCTGCGCTTTTGTCTAGATGTCAGGTTTATGTATTGAATCCATTTTCTAGAGAAGATCTTGAAGCTATCTTGAATCGAGCACTACAGACCGATGAATATCTAAAAACAAAAGACATACAACTCCAAGAGACAGAAGCTCTGTTGAGACTCTCAGGTGGTGATGCACGTAAATTACTTAATATCTTTGAATTAATCGTAAACGCTTCTCCGACTGATACAGTTGTAGTAACTAACGATAAGGTCATGCAACTCGTGCAGAAAAATACGGTGATGTATGATAAAACAGGCGAGCAGCATTATGATATTATATCAGCCTTTATAAAGTCAATTAGAGGTAGTGACCCTAACGGAGCGGTGTATTGGTTGGCACGAATGATTGAAGGAGGAGAGGATTTGAAGTTTATCGCCAGACGATTGCTTATCGCTGCTAGTGAAGATATCGGAAATGCGAATCCTACTGCGCTAGTGATTGCCAACAACTGTTTTCAGGCAGTAACCACAATTGGTTATCCAGAGAGTAGAATTATTCTGAGCCAATGTGCGGTATATTTAGCTACTTCACCCAAGAGTAATTCCACTTATTTAGCCATAGGCAAAGCACAACAAATCGTTAGACAAACAGGAGATTTGCCTGTGCCGCTTCACCTTAGGAATGCTCCAACCAAACTGATGAAAGAATTGGGATATGGCGAAGATTATAAATATTCTCACGACTATGAGCACAACTTCGTAGCGCAACAATTCTTGCCTGATGAGATTAAAGATGCGTTGATTTATGAGCCTCAGAACAATGCCAGAGAAAATCAAACTAAAGAATTTTTGAAAACCCGTTGGGGAGATAAATATAAATAAAAATTATATACTAGTTGTTAGCATCCGCTTTTACGGCAACTAAATATTCAGAAAGCTTCTTGCCGTATTTTGACTGTTTTACTTTTGGCGTAAGCGAATTATAAATGGAGTCTAAGTATTTCAGATTTGCATCATAAATCTCAGTAATAGCTAAGTACGGCGCAATCTCAGCATCTGAATTATTCAGACAGAAATTGATGGTGAATTGATACTTACGTGTGACAATTCCGTCTTCTATCTTTTTCAAACTATCAGAAACTCTGGTGTTTTTTGCCCAATCTGCTTTGATTCTGTTTTCTACAACTTCTATGTTTTTTTGCGTATAGGTTGTGATTACGCTCTTGTAATCATTCAGTAATTCTTGGTTTTTATTCCCAGTGATTTTAGCCTTACCGATAAAATTATCTACATCAGCCAAAATAGTCATCTTACCTTTTTCTGCAAAGAATGCGATGTTGTTGTCTAGTGAGTTTGAAGTTCCTCTGTCCAAATGGAGATAAATAACCTCCGGTTCCTCGATGTTTAAATAAGTTTCAAAAGTTGAATTTCCGTCAAACTTGACTGCCTTAATAGTGGTAAGAGTAGTGTCTTTGACCTTTTGAAAATAGATTTTTCCTTGATTTAATCCTTTGATATCGCCTGTGATGACAAGGTTTCCTTCTTGTTTAGTACAAGAGGCGAATAAGATAAGAGATGTTGTTGCGAATAATAGTTTTTTCATATATTGATTTGAGTAAAAAAGAAAGGGTCTTCTTTCGTTACCGAAAAAAGACCCCAAATATACTGTTTATTCCAAATACAATTACATGTTTTTGAAAATGGTACGCATCAAACGATTTTTGTCATTAATGCTCTCTTCTAACGAAATCATCGTTTCAGTTCTGTACACTCCATCAATATCATCGATAGCAAAGATTACCTCTTTGGCGTGTTGTGTGTCTCTTGCGCGTATTTTACAGAAAATATTAAATTTCCCGGTAGTTACGTGAGCAACCGTTACGAACGGAAGGTCTTTTAAGCGCTCTAAAACAAATTTAGATTGAGAAGTATTGTGTAAGTACACTCCAACATATGCAATAAAAGCATATCCTAGTTTTTCGTAATCCAACGTAAGTGAAGACCCCATAATAATGCCTGCATCCTCCATTTTCTTTACTCTAACGTGAACAGTACCAGCAGATATCATCAAGTTTTTAGCAATGTCCGTAAAAGGAACTCTTGTGTTATCTATTAGCATGTCTAAGATTTGATGATCAATCTCATCTAAACGAAATTTAGCCATAGTTTTAATTATAAATGATTAAAAAATAATATTTTACTTAGTAAAAGGAAGACCATTTCTAAACGCTTGACTTCCTATATAAAAATCAGCTTTCTGATTGATTTTAGGATAGTTATTGAAGTTATCCATATACATTTCTCCTTGTGCATCATATTCAAAATGACCAATGAAACCCTCTAGTTCGCCTATCTCTTTTATAGATGCTTCAAAGTGAATATCACCGTCTAGAACCTTTTCAGAAAACTGAGATGCAAAATTCGTAAAAATCTGTTGATTATCATAATTTAATTTGATGTTTTTGTAAATAAAATCAAAAAACATCGTCTTATTGTTCGGAATGTTAAAGTATTCTAAATGTTTAGAGGTGTTTTTAGTGTCAAATCTTAAATTATACAAACCTGAGAGCAAGGCAATGAACACAAACTTGCGTGTTTCTTCTCTTTGGTAGTCGCCTTGAAAGTGCCCTGCTTCTAAAAGCACCGTCGGGATTCCCATGTGTTGGACGGTATCTCCTATACAATTGATGTTAAAACTATCGTCATAACGACCCATTTGATTCGGAATATATTTCTGCAAACTATCATTCATATAAGAAATCAATTCCATTGCTTTTTTTCTGGTATCGTTTACTTCTTTCTCTAGGTTATAAGAAGGTGACAGAAACGAAATGGTTGCAGGTTTATTAGTTCCTTTTACGCCAAAAATACTGCGTTGGTCGTGAAGATTAAAACAGAAATCAGGCTGAAAATCCTCGAGGCACTTTCGTAAAACTTGACTCTCGGGTTGAGATAAAGCTTGTGCATCTCTGTTTAAGTCAACATCATTGGCATTATTTCGTGTCCATACTTCTGCACCATCCGGATTCAACATCGGAATAATACAGAAAGTAAATTTTTGTAATAAGGCGTGTGCTTCTTCAGATTCTAAAAAATTGAATAGGTCTAATACGGCTTTGGTTGTGGTCGACTCATTGCCGTGCATTTGGCTCCACATCATAATTTTGTAGGCACCTTTTCCTTTTTTATATACGTATATAGGCTTGCCTAAGACGGATGTTCCTAGCACATTTACTTCTGAAGTATTCTGCAGTCGCAACAAAACAGGCTCGATATCTGCAAGCGCAACATACCTTCCTTTGACCGAAAGCTCTTTGTTTTGACTATAAATGCTATAATAATTCATATTTCTGAGAATAGGAAAGCAAAAATACAAATTAGATTTCATAATAATAAGCCTTTTTGATCAAAGCCTTTTAATGTCGTTGTTCTGAGTTCTGATAGAAAAACTAAATTCAGTTGGTATAATTATTGAGGTCTCTATAAAATTGTTTTGGTTTATTTCTTTTTTGTAAATTTGAAACAGCAAAGAACAAGATAACTCTACTCTAAACCATAAAAATCATTACTTATGAAAACCATAAAAATAATTTCTGTAGCACTATTGCCTTTATTGTTTCTCGCATCCTGTGCATCGGTGCGTGTTTCTGCGGATTATGACAAATCGGTTGACTATACTCAGTATGCTACTTATGCTTTTTATAAAGATGGCATCGATAAAGTCAAAATAAATGATTTGGATAAAAAGAGAATCCTCAAAGCTGTTGAAAGAGAACTTCAAGCAAAAGGCATGACCACTTCTGCAGATCCGGATATACTGATTAACTTTTTTACTGATTCTACCGAGAACATCAACGTAGATCAATGGAGTTATGGCTTTGGGTATTACGGTATTGGTTGGGGTACTTCTTATAATAATGTGTATAGAACCACAGAGGGTACTCTTTATATCGACCTGATCGATGCTAAGCGAAAAGAACTCGTCTGGCAAGGAGTAGGCGAGGGGGCACTGACCAAAGACATTGAAAAAAAAGAAGTACGAATTAACGAGTTTGTGGCTCGAATCTTATCTAAATACCCTCCAAATCAAGCTAGAAAATAGACTTTTACCCTATATTAAATAGCTTGCAAGGCTTTAATCTCATCACGTAATCGAGCAGCCTGGATAAAGTCTAATTCTTTGGCTGCTTTTTCCATATCTTTTCTTTTGGCTCTGATGCGTTTTTCTATCTCTGTTTTTGGGAGTAGTGATAAATCTTCTTTTTTATTGATGGCGTTAAGATCATAATGAAACTCAGTAATAACACTTCTTACCAGCGGATTATCCACTTGTTTTCCCTTTAATGCTGTGGGAATCAAATTGTGTTTTTTGTTATAAGCAATTTGTTTAGATCTTCTGTATTCGGTGTCATCAATGGTTTTTTGCATACTATTAGTGATTTTATCCGCGTATAAAATTGCCTTTCCGTTGATGTTTCTCGCTGCTCTACCGACGGTTTGTGTCAGCGAACGATGGCTTCTCAAGAATCCTTCTTTATCAGCATCGATGATTGCTACTAGCGAAACTTCCGGCAAGTCAAGACCTTCTCTTAGTAAGTTAACTCCGATAAGTACATCAAAAATCCCTTTTCTTAGATCCTGCATAATCTCAACCCTTTCGAGCGTGTCCACATCAGAGTGAACATAGCGACATCTAATGCTGAGCTTGGTCAAGTATTTTGTCAATTCCTCAGCCATGCGTTTGGTTAGAGTAGTAACTAATACCCTTTCGTCAACTTCTGTTCTGAGGTTGATTTCTTCAATCAAATCATCTATCTGATTCTCACTCGGGCGTACTTCTATGATAGGGTCTAGTAGTCCTGTTGGGCGAATGATTTGCTCGACATATACACCTTCTGACTTCTGAAGTTCATAATCGGCTGGAGTGGCGCTCACGTACAAAACTTGATTTTGCATAGCTTCAAACTCCTCAAACTTCAGTGGTCTATTGTCCATGGCTGCGGGAAGTCTAAAGCCGTATTCAACCAAGTTCTCTTTTCTTGAGCGGTCTCCACCATACATGGCGTGTACTTGTGAGATAGTCACGTGCGATTCGTCAATCACCATCAAAAAATCATCGGGGAAATAATCCAGTAAACAGAAAGGACGCGTTCCGGGTGCACGCCTGTCTAGATACCTTGAGTAGTTCTCAATTCCTGAGCAATAACCTAATTCCTTTATCATTTCTAGGTCGAAATTGGTGCGTTCCTCTAATCGCTTTGCTTCGAGATGTTTTCCGATGGATTTGAAATAGTCCACTTGCTTGACCATATCTTGCTGAATTTCCCAAATAGCACCTTTCAGAATATCAGGAGAGGTCACAAACATATTGGCTGGGTAGATGGTAATGCGTTGTCTGCTTTCTATTCTAAGCGAACTAATCGGATCAAAGGTTTCTATCTCTTCGATATCATCACCAAAGAAGTGAATCCTAAAAGCATCATCAGAATAGGCAGGATATACCTCTACTGTATCGCCTTTTATTCTGAAGTTTCCGCGACCAAAATCGGCTTCAGTTCTGGAGTATAAACTCTGTACAAGTCGTTGTAAGAGTTTGGTTCTGGATATATTTTGGTCAACTAATAATTCGATTACATTTCGTTGAAACTCAATTGGGTTTCCGATACCATACAAACACGAAACAGACGCCACGACCAATACATCCCGTCTTCCTGAAAGCAGGGCAGAGGTAGTAGCGAGCCTCATCTTCTCTAACTCTTCGTTGATGGATAGATCCTTCTCAATATAAGTCCCTGAAACAGGGAGGTATGCCTCGGGTTGGTAATAGTCATAATAAGATACGAAGTATTGTACCGCATTATTCGGGAAGAAGTTCTTGAACTCTGCGTATAGTTGTGCTGCCAGAGTCTTGTTATGTGCCAATACCAATGTGGGGCGTTGCACTTCTTGGATGACGTTGGCAACTGTAAATGTCTTTCCTGAACCAGTCACCCCTAATAGGGTCTGGTACTTCTCATCATTTAGTATTCCCTGAGTTAATTTGGTAATTGCCTGAGGTTGATCTCCTGTAGGTTTGTAATCTGATACGACCTGAAAATTCATAGTGTAAGAGTAGCTTTGTAGCTTGCAAAGTTACAAAGTTTTTAACTCCTATACCTAATTGAGACAAGGCTCTTTAGCTTAGCCTGAGTGTTAATTAAACTACAACTCTCTTTAGTGGAGGTGTGTCGTAAGTAGTGGTTGAGTGCTTGTCGTCTTGAGGTAACTTATCTCATCCGACGCAGGTCTCTTTCGTTTAAGATAATTATCTTTTTTCCTTTCAGGTCAATGAGTCCTTCCTTTTTGAAGTCAGACAGCAAGCGGATGCAACTCTCGATAGCTGTGCCTACGATACTTGCCAAATCTTCTCTTGAAAGCTGAATGCGCAGGTTGTTGTCAGCGTCTTTACCAAAGTTATCTTGTAAGTAAAGCAGCGTATATGCCAAACGCTCTCTAACGGTTTTCTGAGCCATATTTACCAAACCATTGTCGGCTTCTTTGAGGTCGTCACTAATGGTTCTGAGTACTTCAAGGGCAAAATTACTGTTGTTTACAAAGTGATTCATCACTTCTGCTTTAGGCACAAAACAGACTTGCATGTCTTCAATAGCGGTGGCAGTAAGGTTTGTTGGCTCGTCACTCAACAGTGAGCGTTGCCCTAACAGCTCTCCTTTAGACACCAACTTCACGATGTGGCTACGCCCGTTATCGCTTAATTTTGAGACTTTACAAATACCTTCTTTAATACAAAATATACCTGCCAAGGCTTGTCCTTCTTCAAAAAGGTGTTCTCCTTTTTTGATTACAGAAGAGGTCTTACAGTTAGATATCCTAATGAGACTTTCTTTATCGAAAACTTTTAGGGCACTTAGGTCTTTAATAATGCATTGACTGCACTTGCTCATGTATACTTATTATTTGTAGTTGTTTGGTACAAAGGTAAGAGAATTATGATAATTATCATATTTTAATTTCTTAAAAAAACGGAATTTTGCCTCCACTAAATCAGCAAATTAGCTTATGGAATCAAATAATTGTTTCCATTGTGGAGAACATTTTTCTGAGAGAGAAAGAATTACTTTTGACGATAAGTCTTTTTGTTGTGTAGGATGCAAAACGGTCTATGAAATTTTCAGCCAAAATGACCTGAGTTCCTATTACGATTTCCAGAATGCTCCAGGAGCTACTCCACAAGAAGTACACGGAAAATACGACTTCTTAGACAACCCAAAGATCGCAGATAAACTGTTGGATTTCAAGGAAGATGACTTGCAGATTATCACCCTATACATCCCGCATATACACTGTAGTTCTTGTATTTGGATACTCGAAAACCTAAATAAACTCCTCAAAGGAGTCATAAGTTCTCAGGTGAATTTCGCCAAGAAAACAGTCAAAATATACCTTAATCCCAACACGACCAGCCTAAAAAGCATAGTGTTATTGCTGTCGAAAATCGGTTATGAGCCGTATATCAGCTTAGAGAACTTTGAATCCAGAAAACCAAAAATGGATAGAAGCCTGATGTACAAAGCTGCCATCGCCTTTTTCTGTTATGGTAATATTATGATGTTATCCTTCCCTGAGTACTTCGGAAACTTTGGCATGGATGACTATTCGTTGGGCGAATACAAACCTTTTTTTAGGTGGATGATCTTTATATTGGCACTGCCTTCCTTTTTTTATTCGGCTAGTGTGTACCACAAAGCTGCCTTTCAGAGCCTCAAAATGAAGACCCTTGATATCAACGTACCGATGTCGCTTGGGCTTATCGTGATGTTTATCAGAAGTACGGTGGATATCATTTTCGATTACGGTCCTGGTTTTTTTGACGGATTGACCTCGCTAGTCTTCCTGATGTTGGTTGGAAAGTTATTCCAACAAAAGACCTATGCTTTTCTATCTTTCGAACGGGATTTCAAGTCATATTTCCCAATAGCGGTGACCAAGATAGATTCTGATAAAACCGAGTCCTCTATTTCAGTCTATGATATTGAGAAAGGAGATAAACTTTTGATTAGAAACCAAGAATTATTACCCGTTGACGGCATACTGCTGAGCGAAGTAACTCAAATAGATTATAGCTTTGTCACCGGAGAAGCCGAGCCTATTACTAAGAAATCAGGCGACAAACTCTTCGCCGGAGGCAAGCAAATCGGTACGATGATAGAGATGCAAGTGCTCAATTCTGTGTCGCAGAGTTACCTCACCCAGCTGTGGGACAATGAGGTGTTCGACAAGAAAAACCAACAACCTTATAAGACCTTAATTACCAAAGTCAGCCAATATTTCACTCCAATCTTGTTGGTTATTGCCATTTCAGGCTTTGGTTTCTGGATATTCAGAGATACCAATACTGCTTTTAATGTGCTTACAGCCGTACTGATTATCGCCTGTCCGTGTGCCTTGGCGCTGACTACGCCTTTTACTTTGGGCAATGTTATTCGGATATTTGGGAATAAAAAATACTACCTCAAAAACACCACAGTGATTGAGCAAATGGCGAAAATCGATACCATTGTATTTGACAAAACGGGGACGATTACCTCAAATCAAAAGAACCTCGGCATCGCGTACGAAGGTAAAGGCCTGAGTCCGATACAGCTAAACTTAGTCCGAAGTTTAGTGCACGCCTCTAATCATCCGCTGAGCAGAAAGTTATACCATTACTTGTCAAAGGGCGAAAATCTTGATATTATTGACTTTGAAGAACTACCCGGAAAAGGGATTAGCGGAAATATCGATGGAAAACAAGTGAAGGTGGGTTCGGCAAACTTTGTAGGTGCAGACGTGCAGCAAGACTTTAGAACTAGTGTTTTTGTGAGTATCGACGACCAATATTACGGCGAATTTATATTTCCGACTACTTATAGAAAAGGACTCAAAGAATTATTCGAGAGGCTCAGCAAGAACTACCACATAAAAATCCTCTCAGGCGATAACGCTGGAGAGCGCGAAGCCTTAGAGCAATTGCTGCCAAAAGGCGTAGAGATGGTCTTTAATCAAAAGCCCGATCAGAAATTGAAATTTGTCGAAACTCTACAAAAACAAGGACACAACGTGATGATGATAGGCGACGGA
Organism: Flavobacteriaceae bacterium; assembly: GCA_034676605.1. Classification (GTDB taxonomy): domain Bacteria; phylum Bacteroidota; class Bacteroidia; order Flavobacteriales; family Flavobacteriaceae; genus Flavobacterium. The sequence goes on from JAUCBW010000001.1 coordinate 298,548, forward strand.
CTCAACGATGCGGGGGCTTTGGCACAAAGTGACGTGGGAATTTCTATCTCCGAAGACGTGAATATCTTTTCTCCCGCCTGTGACGGAATATTGGATGCTTCTAAGTTTGACAAAATAGACCAGTTCTTGTTGATGAGCAAAAAGTCGATGAGCATCATCAAAATCAGCTTTGCTTTGTCGCTCGCCTATAACGTAGTGGGTATCTCCATCGCTTTGATGGGCTACTTATCACCACTTATTGCAGCTATATTGATGCCGATCAGCACCGTAACCATCGTCGGATTTGTTACTCTAGCCTCTAACCTTTGGGCAAGAAGTATTTTAAAGGATAAAAAACACTAATCTCTGACTTTTTTATTGAGCTTCAACTGGGGTTTATCTCCGCCCTTAGTTTTGTTTGAATAGACTCAATATAAATAAAGTGTCATCTGTTGTGTTTTCGGGTGTTATTCATAGTAAAACTATTTATTTTTAAGATAAACTTGACAGAATGAGATAAAAGTTATACTTTTATTAAGAGTTTAAATGTCGGTAATTATAGTAATGAGGTATGACAAATGTCATAGTTTGCGCTAGTGCACGTTTTTATCTTTGCCGTAAGAATCAAGAATACTATGGGCGTTATATATTTTCTTATTACCGTAAGTATTATTATTGCTGCTCTCTTTGTCTTAGCATTTATAAAGGCAGTAAAGTCAGGACAGTTTGATGATGACTATACACCCTCTGTGCGTATGCTTTTTGAGGACGAATTAAAACCTACGAAAAACACCAGAACTGAATTACAGAAAACGAAAACCAAAAATCAGAAATCTAATACAAAAACGAACAAAAATAGTTAATTTATGGAAGTACAACAGTTTTATTACGACAACAAGATTGTAAAGAATTTCCTTTACGCTACAATTATATTCGGTGTTGTTGGGATGTCGGTAGGGCTACTGGTAGCCTTTATGTATCTTTTCCCGAATGTAACAGAGGGTATTCCGTGGCTGAGTTACGGTAGGTTACGACCACTGCACACCAATGCAGTAATATTTGCCTTTGTGGGTAATGCTATTTTTGCAGGTATTTACTATTCGTTGCAAAGGCTTCTAAAGGCTAGAATGTATAGCGATGTGTTGAGTAAAATCCACTTCTGGGGATGGCAATTAGTTATCGTAGCAGCGGCTATTTCGCTTCCGATGGGTTTTACCTCAACCAAGGAATACGCAGAATTAGAATGGCCTATTGACATTGCTATCACGCTTACTTGGGTGGTTTTTGGTATCAATATGCTCGGTACAATTTTCAAGAGAAGAGAGAGACATTTATATGTTGCTATTTGGTTTTACCTAGCTACGTTTGTTACGGTTGCGCTACTTCATATCGTGAATAGTTTTGCTATACCTGTGAGCTTAGTAAAGAGCTACTCGGCGTATGCTGGAGTTCAAGATGCACTAGTGCAATGGTGGTACGGACACAATGCTGTGGCGTTCTTCTTGACCACCCCATTCTTAGGTTTGATGTATTATTTCGTGCCTAAAGCAGCTAACAGACCTGTTTATTCATACAAACTATCAATCATCCACTTCTGGTCGTTGATATTCATTTATATTTGGGCAGGACCACACCACTTGCTGTACACGTCACTACCAGAATGGGCACAAAACTTAGGGGTTGTATTCTCTATCAGTTTACTTGCACCATCTTGGGGAGGTATGATCAACGGATTATTAACCCTTAGAGGTGTTTGGGACAAGGTTAGAGAAGAGCCAGTATTGAAGTTCTTTGTAGTGGCACTTACTGGTTATGGTATGGCGACCTTCGAAGGACCTATGCTTTCGCTTAAAAACGTCAATGCCGTAGCTCACTTTACTGACTGGATTGTAGCACACGTTCACGTTGGGGCAATGGCTTGGAACGGGTTCTTTACCTTTGGTATGATTTATTGGTTGATACCAAGAATGTTTAAAACACAGCTCTACTCCAGAGCTTTAGCTAACTTCCATTTCTGGATTGGTACTTTAGGTATTATACTTTATACGGTTCCGTTATACGTAGCTGGGTTTGTACAACACCAAATGTGGAAAGACTTTAACCCAGATGGTACGCTTAAAAACAACTTTATGCAGACCGTTGAAGCGATTATGCCAATGTATTGGATGAGAGCTATCGGAGGTACATTATTTATCATCGGGATGCTTGTACTTTGTTATAACATGATTATGACTATCAAACGCGGTCAGAAAGTAGAAGACGAATTGGCAGAAGCACCAGCCCTTACGAGAATTAAGAGCGGTAGAATTATGGGAGAACGCTTCCACGCTTGGTTAGAGCGCAAGCCAGTTCAACTTACTATATTGGCTACTATTGCAGTATCTATTGGAGGCGCAATACAAATTATCCCTACGCTTATCGTGAAATCAAATATTCCTACGATTACCACTGTCAAGCCTTATTCGCCACTTGAGCTTCAAGGGCGTAACTTGTATATCAGAGAAGGTTGTGTTGGATGTCACACGCAAATGATACGCCCGTTCCGCCACGAGGTAGAAAGATACGGAGAATATTCTAAATCAGGAGAGTATGTATATGACCATCCATTCTTATGGGGTTCTAAACGTACGGGTCCGGACTTGCAACGTATAGGAGGTAAATACAATGACAACTGGCACTTTAACCACATGTGGGATCCGCAATCTACCTCAACTGGGTCTATTATGCCTAGCTATAGATGGATGTTTAAGAACAAAGCAATGGATCACTCGGTTGTAGAGGCTAAGATGAGAGCTTTGCAGAAAGTTGGGGTTGACTATACAGATGAAGATATTGCCAATGCACAAGCAAGCATCAAAAAACAATCAGAAAAGATTGAGAAGAACCTACACGGTGACCCTGAATTTGTGAAAACATACGAACAAAGTAAGAAAGAGGCTGCCGCAAACGGTGAGGAATTTGTTCCGATGAGCCAAAGAGAGATTACGGCACTTATTGCTTACTTACAACGTTTGGGTACTGATATCAAAATTAAAGAGGCTAACTAAAGTAACATTTGAGGAGATAAGACCCAACTCCTCACGGGAAAGGGTTTTATTACCTCAAACTAAAAATATAAGAATTATGCTGAAATTCATCAAACATAACTTGGAGACCATAACGGGAGTAGAGATTTACCCCATTATATCGTTGCTGATTTTCTTTTTCTTTTTCGTATTGCTCATCTGGTGGGTAGCGACATACAAGAAGGAGAAAGTAGAGTATTTAGGAAACTTGCCTTTAGACGATAATTAATAAAAAGAAACATTCAACAGAAGTAATATAATAGGTTATGAGAAAACTAATTCCTGTATATGTAAGAATACCCCTGATACTATTCATCATTGCCTTTGCAATAGAGTGTCTAGTAGATTCGGGAGACAAACCTGCTATTATTGAATACCCAATCGTATCGATTCTTTTAGGAATAGTATTGTTTATTTTAGTAGCGATAGAGATAGTTCTGAATGCTTTTGACACCATTACGTATAGTATCATGTCAGAGGAACAACGAGTAGAACATGACAAACAAACTAGAGCCGTTACTAGTATTACTGAACTACCAGCCTATAAACGATTGATGGAAGCATTGACCAAATCAAATAAACCAGGCGATGAAGAAACTTTGTTGTTAGACCACGATTATGACGGAATCAAAGAGCTAGATAACGTCCTTCCGCCGTGGTGGGTATATCTGTTCTGGGGAACTATTATTTGGGGAGTAGGATACCTTGCTTACTACCACGTCTTTGACGGTGAGAACCAATACCAAGAATACGAAAGAAAAAACACAGAAGCCCTAGCAGCTATCGAAGAGTGGAAGAAGACAGCACCAGACTTAGTCGATGCGAGTAGCGTAGTGTTGCTTACAGGAGAAGCGGATCTCAGTGCTGGTAAAGCAATCTATATGCAAAGCTGTGTGGCTTGTCACTTAGCAGATGGCGGAGGAAGTATAGGTCCTAACCTTACCGATGACTATTGGATTTTAGGTGGAGGAGTGAAGAATATCTTCCATACCATTTCTGAAGGAGGACGTGAAGGAAAAGGGATGATTCCTTGGAAATCAGAGCTCAAACCTTTGCAAATCCAACAAGTATCGAGTTATATCGTTAGCCTTGCAGGTACAACACCAGCTGCAGGCAAAGAACCAGAAGGAGAACTCTGGGTAGAAGAGGAGGTTTCAGTTGCTGAACTAGCAGCCGAAGAAGCTGAATAAGCAAGCTCCTTGAATGAGAATAAGGAATACAAAAAAGCATACAACATTATGGCCGATTTCAATGATGACTCTTTTAGAGACACGATATCAACAATAACAGAAGACGGAAAAAGAGCTTGGGTCTATCCTAAGAAGCCCTCTGGAAGGTATTTTGATAGACGAAAAATCGTAAGTTATATCTTGTTAGCAATGTTGTTTTCATTTCCTTTTATCAAGATAAATGGCTATCAATTTATACTGTTGAACTTCCCTGACAGGAAGTTCAACATATTTTCTATACCGTTTTTCCCACAAGACTTTTATCTATTAATGCTTTCGATGGTAGTGGGAGTGGTGTTTATCACGCTGTTCACCGTTGCTTTCGGACGTATCTTCTGCGGATGGATTTGTCCGCAGACCATCTTTATGGAGATGGTGTTCAGACGTATTGAGTTCTGGACAGAAGGCGATAGAAACGCACAAATAAAGTTAGATAAACAAGAATGGGATACAGAAAAAATACGCAAGAAGTCATTGAAGTGGTTTCTGTTCTTTATAGTGTCCTTCTTGATTGCCAATGTATTCTTGGCTTACCTTATAGGTAGCGACAGAGTGATTGACCTGATTACCGGAGGTCCGTTAAACAGTAGCAAAACACTAATCGGATTGCTTATATTCACAGGAGTATTCTATTTTATATTTGCTTGGTTCAGAGAACAAGTCTGTATTATCGCTTGCCCATACGGAAGACTGCAAGGCGTATTGCTTGACAACAAATCTATAGTAGTTGCTTATGACTATGTCAGAGGAGAAAAAGAAAGCGGTAGAGCAAGAATCAACAAAAAAGAAGATAGAGCAGCAGCAGGTTGGGGAGATTGTATTGATTGTAACCAATGTGTAGTGGTATGTCCAACCGGAATAGACATCCGTAACGGGACACAACTAGAGTGTGTAAACTGTACAGCTTGTATTGATGCTTGTGATGACGTAATGGATAAAGTGGGTTTTGATAGAGGACTGATTCGATTTGCTTCTGAGGATGAAATCTCTAAAAACCAAAAGTTTAGCTTCACACCACGTCTAAAGGGATATACCGCTGTATTGCTTATCCTTATAGGAGTACTCACCGGAATGTTATTCCTAAGAAGTGAATTGCAAGTGACGATACAACGTCTGCCAGGACAGCTATACGAAGTAAAAGACAATGGTAATATCAGCAACGTATATACCTACCGAGTGATCAACAAGACATCAAACGATTATCAGGATGTTCACTTTAAGTTATTAGACCCAAAAGGTACGATTACTGTTGTAGGTCATGAGAACTTTAAAATAGAAAAAGAAACAGAGGCTAAGGGAACGCTCTTTGTAGAGATAAACCCATCAGATTTAAGTATAGATAAGCAAAAATTAGAAATAGGGGTTTATGATGGTGAGGTATTGGTCGAGAAAATTAAGACAAACTTCCTGAGTCCGAGAAGATTCAATTAGCAAAGTGAGAGTTGAAATAACATATTAAAACAATTAAGATTATGAGGTGGGTAGTTATTGCTTTTGCACTTTTTATTACATTTATATTGTATTTTGTAATTAAAGTACAAACCGATAGTCAGTATGACAATCAACTGGTTCTAGAGAATTATTATAGTTACGAAATAGGTATCAATGCTCAGAACGAAAAAACACAAAATGCCAACAACCTAGAAGACAAATTGACTATAGTAGCTCAGGATGACAAGTCAATTTCGATTCATTTTCCGAATCAGTTTGATGCTGCCAAAATTACGGGAATGATTACCTTTTACAGACCCTCAGATAAGAACCTTGACTTTGAAATACCTATTTCGCTATCCTCATCTGAGTTGCACATCCCAGAAGCGCTTTTAGTCGAAGGGCGTTGGGACGTGAATATAAACTGGGAATACGAAAACACGGCTTATTACAGCTCAGAGAGTCTGAATCTATAAAATAAAACTTTAATTATTTGTTGGTATCAGCTCTCATATTCGGGTTATTATCGAGTTTGCATTGTGTCGGAATGTGCGGGCCGATTGCACTTATGCTCCCTGTGAACAGACAAAACAAATCAAGAAAGACTTTTCAGATAATCCTTTACCATACAGGAAGACTTTTAAGCTACAGTACTTTAGGTTTGATTTTTGGTTTAATCGGGAGGAGCCTATATCTGGCAGGAATACAACAAAGATTATCTATTGTTATCGGGGTTTTAATGATTGCTGTAGCTGTAATTCCAGAACGTGTTTTTGCCAGATATAACTTCTCTAAACCCGTTTATAGAGCTATTTCTTGGGTTAAATCAAGTCTAGGTAAACAATTCAAAAACAAATCTAACAAATCGATATTCATCATAGGTATCCTCAACGGATTTTTGCCTTGTGCAATGGTTTATATCGCTCTATTTGGTGCAACAGCTACACAAAGTGTTACTCAGGGTATGTTGTATATGATGTTGTTTGGGTTAGGCACTATCCCGCTGATGAGCTTGGTTATTTACTTCAGTGCATTTATCAGAAATAGAATAGGCAAGAGGTTTGCAAGAGTTATTCCTTATGTGATTGTAGTCTTTGGTATTCTGTTTATCCTGAGAGGTTTAGGTTTGGGAATTCCATTTATATCCCCTTCGAACCTACAGTTATTCGTCAACGAAAACGCTAATTGTGGAGTATAAAAACACCCCAACTGATTTGTTGAGGTGCCTTTGAATTAGTTGACACTTGCTACGAGTAATTCTTATATGGTCCAAGTGATACGGTAGTAATTCGTAATTCTAAGTAAAGAAATATTGAGGGGTTTTCTCTTATAAAATTACTATTTACAGCAATTGCTTTTTTGGTGCTATTCTGAGAATAGTGCTCCTATTTATTTCTAATATATATATGTCTTATCTTATTGTCACCAGTTTCTTTTTCTTCAATTTCGAACTTTCCTATTTTCTTGATTAGTGGATATAATTTAGGGAAACCATAATTTCTAGGGTCGAAATCTGTTTTCTTTTTGAGGATATAATTACCTAAAGTCCCTAAGAAAGCCCATCCATCCTCATCAGAAATTTCATCAATACTTTCCTTGATTAGGATGATTAGTTTGTGGTCTATTTTGCTTACTGAGCTAGATTCAGCTTTGGTGCCTTGTTGTTTCTTAGGTTTCTCAGTAGAATCGGTTTCTTCTGCTCTTTTTAGGATTTCAATATAAATGAATTTATCACAAGCAGTAATAAAGGGTTGAGGCGTTTTTCGCTCTCCAATTCCGATGACAAACATGGCTGCTTCTCTAAGGCGTGTGGCTAGTCTTGTAAAGTCACTGTCGCTAGAGACAATACAAAACCCATCTACTTTCTCTGAGTATAGCAAGTCCATAGCATCGATAATAAGCGCACTATCACTTGAGTTTTTTCCTGTCGTGTAGCTGTATTGTTGTATGGGCGTAATAGCGTTTTCGAGTAATACACTTTTCCATCCCGATGCCGTTTGTTTAGTCCAATCCGCATAGATACGCTTGATGGTTGGATTACCGTATTTGGCAATCTCATTGAGCATTTCCTTAACGTGTGCATACGGAACATTGTCTGCGTCGATTAGTACGGCGAGTTTTTTATCTTTCATTCTTCCTATTTTATAGGTACTAAAGGTAAATATAATTAATTCTTTTGTAAAGCTTAGTAATACGATATCTGTTTTATTACATAACTAATTCTGGTTATTAATCAAAAAAGCCTGACAGCTAGCTGTCAGGCTTTTTTGATTATTGTTGTGTTCTGATTGCCAAGCGGAAACCTTCTCCGTGTACGTTGACAATTTCTACATTAGTATCTGGTTTCAGATACTTACGCAGTTTGGCGATATATACATCCATACTACGAGAAGTAAAATAGTTGTCATCTCTCCAGATTTTAGTAAGTGCCAATTCTCTTGGCATCAAATCATTTTCGTGTAGAGCAAGCATTTTCAGCAATTCACTTTCTTTAGGCGAAAGTTTGATAGGCTCTTCGTCTCTGAACGTCAAAAAGCGAAGTTTAGAGTTCAAGTGAAAATCTCCAATTTGGAATTCAAACTTTAAGGTGTCAATTTTGTTGGTTTCAATAGTTTTTCTCTGAATAATATTGTGGATTTTAGCCAATAATACTTCAGAATCAAAAGGTTTGTTTAGGTAATCATCTGCACCTACTTTATAGCCTTTTAGTACATCTTCCTTCAATGTTTTGGCAGTCAAGAAAACGATAGGAATATCTGAGTTTTTGTCTCTGATTTCTTTGGCTAGTGTAAATCCGTCTTTATAAGGCATCATTACATCTAGGATACAAAGGTCAAAAGAGTCTTTTTTGAACTTCTCTAACCCTTCCATTCCGTTTTTTGCTAGTGTAACTTCAAAGTTGTTTAGCGATAGATAATCTTTGAGGATAGCCCCAAAATTAGCATCGTCTTCTGCTAATAAGATTTTTTTAGTTGTTTCCATTTTGTTTGTGTTTTGTGTTTGTGTGTATTTTTAATTTATCAAAGGTAATTTGACTGTAAATATACTTCCCTTACCTTTTTCGCTTTCGACAAAAACCTCTCCGTTGTGATCTTCGATTATGTTTTTGACGTAAGCGAGTCCTAATCCATGACCTTTGACGTTGTGAATGTCTCCGGTATGTTCTCTATAAAATTTCTCAAAAACTCGTTTTTGAGACGCTTTACTCATTCCTGTTCCTTTGTCCTGAATTTTAATCAGTATAAAGTCTTTTGCGTTTTCAGTATAAATATCAATAATTGGTGCGTCTTCTGAATATTTTATGGCATTGTCAAGGATATTAACCAGTACGCTGGTTAAGTGCGTAGTATTCAAAAGAACCATAGTTCTGTTTGCACTAAAGTGTTTTGTGATAGTTCCTTCTCGATGTTCGACTATTAAACGGATGTGTTCGATGGCACTCTCTAAAATGGCGCTCACATCATACGGTTCTTTATCAATATCTACTTCTCTTTTTTCTAGTTTTGAAATTCGCAAGACATTTTCAACTTGTGCATGCATACGTCTATTTTCTTCACGTATCATTTGCAAATATCTATCTGATCGTTCTTTATCACTCTGAACCTTTGGGTTCTTGATAGCATCTAAAGCGAGATTTATGGTTGCTATCGGAGTTTTGAACTCGTGTGTCATATTGTTGATGAAATCGGTTTTGATTTCGGATATCTTTCTCTGTTTTGCAGATTGGTTCAGTGCACTTATATACGCTATAATAATAATGAGTGTAAAAACAATACTCAGAATTATAATTCCCATAATATCTGAAAAGAGGTATTTTTCTTTTTGAGGAAAACTCACCAAGAGTTCAATATTATTCTTAGTGTCTTCATAATCATTGAAAACAGGTATAGAATAAGTGGATTCTTTTTCGAATTTAAATCGGTCAGATTTTACTTTAGTCGCTAATCCGTTGCTGTATATTGCAAATTCAAAAGGAGTAGTGATTCCGTAGTTTTCAAATTGCTCAGCGAGTAATTTCTTTGCTTCCTCAATCGGTACTCTGCTTTGTATGGGTAAAGATGAAGCCAAGTTCTTAAGAGATATTTCAAATTGTGCTCTTTTCAGTATATCTAGTTCACCTTCTTGCTCGACTACTTCATCGGGCAATGGTTTGGCAGAAATAGACGGGTTATCAGCAATGCTGTTGTTTCTGTATATTTCTTTTCTAGATTTTGAGCTATAACTTTTTATAGGGATAGCATCTGCATTTTTGTCAAAGAACGAAAGATCAATATTATAATCTTGTGATGTGATTTCATTTAAGTACAACACAGACTCATTGGTGGTGATATCTGTCTGAATAGCTTTGAATGAAATTAAATCTTTTTCGTAAACGGGTCTTCCGATACTGTCTTTTAGTTTATTATACTGACTAAAAAAAGCATTCATCTCATTTTGTTCTATACGGTCAGATACGCTAGCGATAACTTGCTTGACTTGGTATTTGAATTGCTCTTCCGTTTGTTCTAAAGAAGATTTAATCCAATATATCTGAACTAGGATGATTCCAGATAAAGATAAAGACATCAAAATGACGAGTGTACGGAACAAAAATTTATTCATCACTACAAATATACTAATTTTAACATTTAATACAATGGTTTTTTAAATAAAAATTAACATATAAAAGACGATTTTACATTAAATTTATAGAACGATGTATTTCTTCTACCTTTTTTTTTGCAATATTTAAATCTGTATTGTCAATTATATAATCACTTTTACTTGTTTTTTCAGAATCAGGTAGTTGATTTCGCATACGTTCTTGCACCTCGTTGGCTGAAATCCCATCTCTGAGCATCACTCTTCTGATACGTTCTTTTTCTGGGGCGGTAACCAAGATAATTTTATCAAAGTCTTTTTCAGATTTTATTTCAAAAATAATGGCTACTTCTTTAATAATATACTTTTGATTTTTGTGGTTTTTAAGCCAAAGCAAAAAGTCTTGTTTTACTGCAGGGTGAATGATCTGATTGAGTGCCTCTAATTTTTCAGAATGATTAAAAACAATAGATGCAATTTTCTTCCGGTTGAGTTTTCCGTTTTCATCAATTACGCTTTTGTCAAACAGGTTTTGAACACTTTGAATGACTTCAGGGCGCTCCATTATTTTTCTAGCTTCTGCATCAGCAATATAAACCGGTACACCGAGTGCTGAAAAAAATGCTGAGATAGTTGATTTTCCACTTCCGATTCCTCCTGTAAGACCTATGATTTTTGGCATTTTAAAAAGAAATATGAATAATAACTGATTATGATTAAATATTTGTAATTTAAATCATAAACCTTGCCAAATTTACGAAACATAAAACGAGTTTTTTGAGCGTTTTGATATGTTTATTTTCATTTTTTGATATTTATGTTGTAATATATCCGAACGTTATCAAAATACTAGTATAAATGATGGAATTATAAACGAATTTTAATTGTAATTAATGCTAACTTAGTTGTTAGGTGCGACTAATATTCATTAAATTTGTCTTATGATATCACAAACAGAAGAAAATTACCTAAAAGTTTTATATTCACTAACCAATCTAAAAGGAGAGGCAAGTGTCAACGAAATAAGTAAGCAATTAGCTATAAAAATGCCGACTGTCAATAGTATGATGAAGAAGTTGTCAGAAAAAGGACTAGTCGTTTATGAAAGCTATAAACCACCGAAACTTACACCACAAGGCGAAAAGGAAGCCGCTCTAATTGTTCGTAAACACAGATTGACTGAAATGTATTTAGTCGAAAAAATGGGGTTTGGTTGGGAAGAAGTGCACCAAATTGCTGAACAAATCGAACACATACAATCACCTGAATTTTTCTCTAAAATGGATGAATTACTCGGGTACCCAAAGGTAGATCCGCACGGTTCTCCGATTCCAGATATTCATGGCGTAGTGCATCCCGAAAACCACCTGAACTTAATTGACTGTAAAGTAGGAGATGTAGTTAGGTTTGTAGCTGTTAAAACTTCATCTGAAGAACTTCTAAAATATCTCAATACGAAGCAGCTTGAACTAGGGACTGTCATTAGTATAGTGTCTATTGAGCCCTTTGATGGTACAATTTCAATTAGTTATGCAGATAGAACTGTAGAAGTGCTCAGCAGTAAAGCAACCTCAAAATTACTGGTCCAACCTATATAAGACTTGCCAAGTCTAGTCGTATAAATCTCTTGTAATAGCTCTTGATAAGGAATAATTTTTCTTTTAATATTTGTTAGATGGATCTAATTTTGTAATTTTGCTTGTCTAAACAAAGGTTTGGTATAAACATACAACGATATGCACTTAGGATTACTAAAACAAGGACAGAAGGCAAATATAGTTGGCTTATCTTCTGATTGTAAAAAGGAGGTGAGACAACGTTTACTTGATTTAGGTTTTGTAAGAGGAGCCGAGATCAGCATACAGAATATCAGTCCGCTTAAAGACCCTATTGCTTATAACATTCACAATACATTGATTTCCCTTAGAAGTGAAGATGCAGTAAATGTATTGATAGAACTTATACAATAAATATGAAAGCAGCTTGCCATACCTGTGAATTAAATCCTTCTTCTAATCTTGTGAAGTTAGGAGAATTTTCTGGTGATTATGATTTCACTGTAGCTTTAGCTGGAAACCCAAATACCGGAAAAAGCACTGTTTTCAATGCACTTACAGGACTAAAACAACACACAGGAAACTGGCCTGGCAAAACGGTCACAAGAGCCGAAGGAAGTTATTCATACAATGATAATAAATATAAAATTGTTGATCTTCCGGGGACATATTCGTTATTATCAACCTCAGATGATGAGGAGGTAGCACGTGATTTTGTGTTGTTCAGTAAGCCAGACGTAACGGTTGTGGTTGTTGATGCGAGTCGTTTGCAAAGAAACTTAGGTTTAGTCTTGCAAATACTTGAGATAACCAATAAAGTAGTCTTGTGTTTGAATCTTATGGATGAAGCCAGACGACATGAAATTACGATTGACATCAGGACTTTGTCAAAAGATTTAGGCATTCCTGTCGTGGCGACAAGCGCCCGTTCAAGGGAAGGAATTCCTGAACTATTGCAGGTAATTCAACAAGTAGCTACAGGTGCTTTTGAGATAAAAACACATCAATCATTACAACTGTCAACTCAAAGCGGAAAAGCAGTCCAAGAAGTTGCCGATTCGTTAGTAGCTTTAGATCCTGATTTGCTAAACACCAATTGGTTAGCAATGCGATTGATTGAAGAGGATAGTAGTATTTTTACTGCCTTGCAACGAGGGAATCTCTCTCCAAAAATCACTTCTATAAACTTAGAAAACACACTCCAAATAGCTAGAAAACATCATAAAGCACTGGGTGATGATTATACAAATGACCTTGTAGAGGCTATTTATACTAGAGCAGCCAAAATTGTCAAAGATTCAGTTTCTTCTGCGAGCTCACCGCGTTCTTTCAGATTGGATCGCGCTATTGATAATATAGTAACACATAGAATTTGGGGTTTTCCAATTATGTTTTTGATGTTGGGAACCGTACTTTGGCTGACGATTATCGGAACTAATTATCCCTCCCAATTATTATCCAATTTATTGTTAGATACACTGTATCCTTTTCTAAGAAACGCAGCAGATACGTTGAGTTTTCCTTGGTGGTTAAGCGGATTTTTAATCGATGGAGTTTATCTAGGAACAGCTTGGGTAGTTGCTGTGATGTTGCCTCCGATGGCTATTTTCTTTCCATTATTCACCTTATTAGAAGACTTTGGATATTTGCCTAGAGTAGCCTTCAACCTAGATAGAATTTTCAAAAAAGCAGGCGCACACGGCAAACAAGCCTTGACGATGAGCATGGGCTTTGGGTGTAATGCTGCTGGAGTGATTGCGACACGTATTATAAATAGCCCACGTGAGAAGTTGATTGCTATAATCACCAATAATTTTTCGCTTTGCAACGGAAGATGGCCTACACAAATTCTTATTGCGACTATATTTTTAGGTGCATTAGCTCCGGCGAAATGGTCAGGAACGGTCTCGGTGCTAGCTGTCATTTTTATAGCTATTTTAGGTATTGCTTTTACCTTTTTTACCTCTTGGCTCTTGTCAAAAACATTGCTCAAAGGAGAGTCTTCATTTTTTACTTTAGAGCTTCCTCCGTACCGTCCGCCTAATTTTTTTCAGACAATCTATACTTCGCTTATTGACCGTACATTAATTGTGTTATGGAGGGCAGTTGTATTTGCAGCACCTGCTGGAGCTGTGATTTGGTTGATTTCGAATATTCACTTAGGTGGGCAAAGTATCGCTATTTGGGCTATCAATGGATTAGATCCCTTCGGTATGTTTATAGGGTTGAATGGAGTGATTTTATTGGCTTATGTAGTAGCTATTCCTGCCAACGAAATCGTAATTCCTACCCTACTGATGTTGACTACGATGATGGTCGGCACAACTACGATAGGCGCTGGAGCAGGCGTGATGTTTGAAGGCAGCGATACTGAAATTGCTAGTTTATTGCAAGCGGGTGGCTGGACTACACTCACGGCAATTAACCTGATGTTATTTAGTCTGCTTCACAATCCGTGTAGTACTACTATTTATACTATTTATAAAGAAACAGGCAGCCGCAAATGGACAGCTGTTGCTACTTTCCTGCCTATTATCTACGGTGTCATTGTATGTTTTCTAGTGGCTCAGTTATGGTATTACTTTGTGTAATTCTATAGGTTTATCAAATATTCTTCTGATGAAAATTTTCTGCCATTCTTTGTTACTAAAATAACTTTATACTGCTGTAAAGTAAGTTTTTGACTTCGTATATTTTGATGAATAATATTTAAGCGTATATTCTTTACTTATGTGGTTACATATTATATTTTTGTAAAATGGAATTTTCATCAAAAATATTAGAACGGGCAGTCAATGAGATGTCTCAACTTCCTGGGATTGGTAAAAGAACCGCTTTACGCTTGGTATTACATTTACTAAAACAACCCAAAGAACAAACAGAATTTCTAGCTAATTCACTGCTAGAAGTGACTCAAAACATTATTTTCTGCAAGCATTGCCATACTATTTCTGACTCAGAAGTGTGTCAAATATGCTCAAATCCGAATAGATTGCACAACATAGTCTGTGTAGTAGAGGATATTAGAGATGTTATGGCTATTGAAAACACAGGACAGTTTAAAGGTGTTTATCATGTTTTGGGCGGAAAAATATCCCCGATGGAAGGGGTAGGTCCGTCACAATTAAGCATTGTTTCATTGGTAGAAAAGATAAAAAAAGGAGGTGTTTCAGAAGTGATATTCGCATTAAGCCCAACGATGGAGGGAGATACAACCAATTTTTATATCTATAGACAAATCAAGAATTATGGAGTAATACTATCAACTATCGCTAGAGGTGTGGCGGTAGGCGATGAATTGGAGTATGCTGATGAAATTACATTAGGCAGGAGTATTCAGAAAAGGATACCTTTTGAAAATTCTTTACAGTCATAAAAAATGTTAAAAATAAAAAAAAGATATATCTTTGCGTCTTGCAAAAAATTGAATCAAAATTTTATGATGAAAAATATTTTAGCTCTCGTACTTTTAGTTTTTCTTTCTTCTTGTGTCCCATACAAGAATATTGTGTATTTACAGAAATCAAAAGATAAAAACGATCAAAACGTACAGGCAGATGTATTCAAACCCTACCGTTTTCAGATTGGTGATCAAATCAGGATTCAGGTTAAGTCTGATTTAGATGACGATAAAATTAGCGCCCTTTTTAAAATTAGCGAAAGTACCGCTAGTGGTGCTACTGCCTTTCAGGGTGGTGGAATGTATTTCAATTCATTTGTGGTAGATGAACACGGTAATATTCGCATACCCCTTATTGGAGAGATAAACGTGCTCGGATTCACAGCAGACGAAACTCGTCAGAAAGTTGAGCAAGAGCTCAGAGCGGATCATTATACCGAAAATGCCAACCTATATATAGATGTGCGCCTAGCAGGATTTACTTTTACCATCAATGGCGAAGTATCAAGCACTGGTGCAAAAACCCTTTTCCAAGAACGTGTTACCATTATGGAAGCGGTTGCAGCTGCTGGAGATATCACTCTTGTAGGAGACAGAAAAGAAGTGGAAATCATCAGGAGATTTCCGCATGGTTCAGAGATTTATACCGTTAATCTAACCGATAGACGCATTATGGAATCGCCATACTATTACATACAACCCAATGATTACATATACGTAAAACCACTTCCTCAGAAAACTTGGGGAACAGGAGCAACTGGCGCACAGACCTTGTCTACCATTATCACTGCTCTTTCGCTTGTAACAACTACTATTGTCTTAATGAACAGAATGTAATATAATGCTTGACCTAAAAGATTTCTCGTTTAAAGAAAGTCAAAATATTTTTGACCTAAAAGGTTTTTTACTCAAAGTCGCTGGATACTGGAAATGGATAGTGGCTTGTATTATTATTTTCCTATTTGCTGCTTACCAAGTAAATATCAGAAAAGAAAAAGTATATGCACTAAACTCTCTTATTGTCATACGTGAAGAGTCAAGTCCGTTATTGACCTCAAATACTAGTTTGGTTTTTAACTGGGGTGGTGTATCTGATAAAGTGCAAACAGTAATTGCAACGCTAAAATCTAGAAACCATAATGAGTTGGTTGTAGCGGAATTAGAGTATTATATTGACTACCTCATAAAAGACAAGTATAACTATGTAGATGCCTACGGACGTGTACCATTTAAAGTAAATATAGATAAAACAAAACCGCAACTCTTAAATCAGCTCATTGGTATTAAATTTATTAGTGAAACTGAATATGAACTAAGCGTTCTTTTTGAAGAAGAAGAAGCAAAAACCATTAGCTATGTCTCTGAAAGTATCGAAAGCTTTCCGGTTGAGAAAACATTTTTTACTAAAAAATACCAAGTTGGTGAACAGGTAGTACTACCGTTTATCAACTGGAAACTACAATTAGGCGATACTCCTTTTGACTTTATTGGCAAAGAATACTTTGTTAGTTTTAGAAACTTTAATAGCGTAGTGGCTAGCTATCAAAACATATCGGCTTCTCCTAATAGTAAAACAGGTGGTTCTATTCTGAAATTAGAATTAGAAGGAACCAATAAAAAGAGGATAGTTGAATACCTCAATACTACTGTAGATATGCTTAGAGAAAACCAACTCGAAAGCAAAAATATCTTTGCCGTAAATACGATACGATTTATCGATAGCACACTAGCTAGACTTCAAGATGAGAACACCAAAACCTCTAGTTCTTTAATGGATTTTATGAAAGACAAAAACGTCTATGAAATCTCAGAACAAGGTGAAGGTATGTTGATGAGCCGATTAGTACAATATGATGTTGATAAAGAATTGGTACTCAGGAAAATTCAGTATTATAAGACTTTAGAGCATTACCTTACATCTAACAGCGATTTCTCAAAACTTCCAGCTCCTACAGTTGCGGGGATTGACGATGAAAATATCAAGGCAAACGTATCGAAACTTATTACATTCTCTGTACAGCAATCAAAAACCACTTTCGGATACAAAAACCAAAATACCTTCAAGCAACTTGACTCCGAGATGGAGGCTATAAAACTAGTGTTGCTTGAGAATATTTCTTCTGCTAAAGCTGCTTTAGATTATGATTTGAAGCTGATTAATGCCAAAATAACTGATTTAGAGGGCAGTATCAGAAAAATGCCGAGTGACAAACAAGAACAAGCAGAGATTCTTAGAAAATATAACTTAGAACAACAGTTCTTAAACATTTTCTTGACCAAGCGAAGTGAAGCTGAAATTATGAAAGCAGCTAGCTTATCAGATGTACACTTTATAGATAGAGCAAAAGATGTGGGTGGAGGACTTATAGGTCCTAAAACCTCTATCAACTATATCATCGCTGTTTTTGGAGGAATTTTAATTCCGATATTAGTATTACTTATAGTTTTCCTTTTAGACAGTGGTATCAAAAATGCTGAAGATGTTACGCGCTTATCTAAAGTTCCCATCATCGGAATTCTGTCTAGAAAACACAAATCAAAATCTAACTTAGCTGTTTTTGAACAATCTAAATCTGCACTGGCAGAAACATTTAGAGCGGTAAGATCCTCCTTGCAGTTTATGTATAAGAAGAAGAATATCGTGGGTTCAAAAACACTGATGATCACCTCTTCTATTAGTGGTGAAGGAAAGACCTTCTGTTCTATAAACTTAGCTACTGTCTTTGCACTCAGCGAAAAGAAAACAGTGATTTTAGGTCTTGACTTTAGAAAACCTAAAATTTCAGAGAATTTCAAGGCAGATAAGGATTTAGGTGTAGTTAATTTTCTAATAGGACAGAAGACTATAGAAGAAATTATTCAACCTACACAAATTCCGTTTCTAGATGTAATTACCTCTGGACCAGTACCACCCAATCCTTCGGAGTTAATCTTAAGTGATAATATGGCGGTATTATTTGAGGAGTTACAAAAGAAGTATGATTATATCATTTTAGATACACCTCCGGTTGGGCTTGTTACTGACGCGATGGAGCTAGTGCCTTATTGTGACGCTATTTTATATGTGGTCAGACAGAATATAACTAAAAAGTCAATGCTTTCGATTATAAATAAAAAGCACAAAAACGGTGAGTTGCCTAACGTAAGTTTACTCCTTAACGGATTTGAAAACAAAACAAGATATGGTTATGGCTATGGTTACGGCTATGGTTACGGTTACGGAGAATATGGAGATTCTTCAGGTTATTATGAAAACCCAGAAAACTTGTCATGGTTAAAGAGAATTACAAGAGTTTTCAGAAAAAACAAATAAGATATATGCAAAAGATATTAATTACTGGAGGAGCGGGCTTTATAGGTTCTAATTTATGTGAATACTTTGTGCAAAAAGGATACAAGGTAACTTGTTTGGATAATTTTGCTACAGGTCATAGACATAACATAGAACACCTATTTGCAAATCCTAATTTTGAGCTTATTGAAGGCGATATCAGAAATTTAAATGACTGTGAAAAAGCAGTAAAAGGAGCTACGTATGTATTACACCAAGCTGCTTTGGGTTCTGTACCACGTTCTATAAAAGACCCTATCACGAGTAATGACGTAAATGTTTCAGGATTTCTGAACATGCTTACAGCTGCAAGAGACGAAGGCGTTAAACGTTTTGTTTATGCTGCTAGCTCTTCAACCTATGGAGACTCAGCAGCTTTGCCTAAGGTAGAGGACGTGATAGGAAAACCACTTTCGCCGTATGCGATTACCAAATATGTAAACGAATTGTATGCGGATGTCTTTAGTAAGACCTATGGCATACAAACTATCGGGTTGCGTTATTTTAATGTATTCGGAAGGAAACAAGATCCGAATGGAGCTTACGCAGCTGTGATTCCGTTGTTTGTAAAGCAGTTGATCAACCACCAAAGCCCGACTATTAATGGCGATGGCAATTACTCAAGAGATTTCACTTATATTGACAACGTAATTCAGATGAATGAACTCGCCATGTTGACGGATAATCCGAAGGCATGCAACACGGTGTATAACACTGCTTATGGCGATAGAACCACACTGAATGATTTAGTGAAATACCTGAAGGAATTCTTGTCAGCCTTTGATGCTGAAATTGCTGATGTTGAAGTGATACACGGACCTAATCGTATTGGAGATATTCCGCACTCACTGGCAAGTATTGACAAAGCAAAACAATTATTAAATTACAATCCTGAATACTCTATGAGAGACGGCTTAAAACAAGCAATCAAATGGTATTGGGAAAACTTAAAATAGAATGACGAAGATTAAAAACATCTGTTGTATCGGTGCTGGATACGTAGGAGGACCAACTATGAGTGTCTTGGCATATAAATGTCCTGACATTAAAGTTACCGTTGTCGATTTGAATGAAAATAGAATCAACCAATGGAATGATAAAGATGTTGCCAAAATTCCTATTTATGAACCAGGATTGAGCGATGTTGTAGCAGAGGCAAGAGGGAGGAATTTATTCTTTTCTACCGATGTAGAGACCGCTATCAAAGAGGCGGATATGATTTTTATATCAGTTAATACACCTACTAAAACCTATGGTTCTGGAAAAGGAATGGCTGCTGATTTAAAGTATATTGAGCTTGCAGCTAGACAAATTGCACAATTATCCACTTCGGATAAAATTATCGTTGAAAAATCTACACTGCCAGTACGTACGGCTAGTGCTATCAAAGATATTTTAGACAATACAGGTAACGGAGTGAGATTCCAAATCCTGTCAAACCCTGAGTTTCTGGCAGAAGGAACAGCTGTTACAGATTTATTAAACCCAGATAGAGTACTTATCGGTGGCGACACCTCAACCGCAGAGGGAAATGAAGCTATTCAGACTTTAGTTGATATTTACAGACGTTGGGTAGGAGAAAAGCATATTCTGACCACTAATGTATGGTCATCAGAATTGTCTAAACTTACGGCTAATGCCTTTTTGGCACAGCGCGTTTCCTCGATTAATGCTATCTCAGAGATTTGTGAAAAAACCGAAGCTGATGTCGATGAAGTAGCCAGAGCTATTGGTATGGACACTAGAATTGGGAATAAATTCCTGAAAGCCTCTGTAGGTTTTGGAGGTTCTTGTTTTCAGAAGGATATCCTCAATTTAGTTTATATCGCTAAATCATACGGACTGGACGAAGTAGCTGATTATTGGGAGCAGGTAATTATTATGAATGACCACCAAAAAAATCGTTTCTCTAAGAATATCGTCAAAACATTATACAACACAGTTTCGGATAAAAAAATTGCCTTCTTGGGATGGGCTTTTAAGAAAGATACTAATGACACCAGAGAGTCAGCAGCGATTTATATTGCTGACAACCTGATCGATGAGCAAGCAAATATTGCGGTGTATGATCCTAAAGTAGAAGCACACCAGATTTACTTTGATTTGGATTACTTAGAGACCAGAGAAGCAGATAAAAACAAACAAAGAGTGACTTCGTACAATGATCCATATCAAGCTACTGACGGGGCTCATGCCATTGCTGTACTCACGGAATGGGATGAGTTTAAGGAGTATGATTGGAAGCGAATCTATGACGGTATGCTTAAACCTGCCTTTGTCTTTGACGGAAGAAACCTGCTGGATAAAGATAAGCTAGAAGAAATTGGGTTTGTCTACCAAGGAATTGGGAAATAATTTTTTAGTGTAAACTAAGAATGATATAAAATTAAGTTCTAGAGAATAAGAAGTAGTATTCTTTATTTAAGTGAAATTTTTCTATAAAATGGATATGAAAAAAATATTGATAACAGGAGGAGCAGGCTTTATTGGTTCACATGTAGTACGACTTTTTGTAAAAAAATATCCGCAGTATCAGATTTATAATCTTGATGCACTTACTTATGCCGGAAATCCTGAGAATCTATCGGATATAGAAAACGAACCGAATTATCATTTCGTAAAGGCTGATATTACCGACGCTGCGTTTATCACTAATTTATTTTCAGAACATAATTTTGAAGGAGTAATTCACTTGGCTGCGGAGTCACACGTAGATAGGTCTATAGCAGAACCTTTAGAGTTCGTAAAGACCAATGTGATAGGTACGCTGAATCTTTTGAACGCTGCTAAAGACTCTTGGAAAAACAATTTTGAAGGTAAGAGATTTTACCATATCAGTACTGATGAGGTGTACGGAAGTTTAGGGGAAGATGGTTTCTTCGTAGAAACAACATCGTATAGCCCGAACTCGCCTTATTCTGCTTCGAAAGCTTCTTCTGATCACTTTGTAAGAGCTTATGGAGAGACTTACGGACTTCCGTTTGTGATTTCGAACTGCTCTAACAATTACGGACCCAACCACTTTCCTGAGAAGTTAATTCCGCTTTTTATAAATAATATTATCAATAAAAAGCCACTTCCTGTGTACGGAGATGGTAATTATACCAGAGATTGGCTTTATGTAATTGACCACGCCATGGCTATTGATTTGGTGTACCACCAAGGTAAAAACGCAGAAACCTATAATATCGGAGGTTTTAATGAATGGAAGAACATCGATTTGGTGAAGCTCTTGTGTAAGTTGATGGATAAAAAGCTGAATAGGCAAGAAGGAGAATCAGCACAACTGATTACTTACGTAAAAGACCGACCAGGACACGACAAACGCTATGCTATCGATGCCACAAAAATAAACACAGAGCTAGGTTGGAAACCCTCAGTTACTTTTGAAGAAGGACTAGCAATTACTATTGATTGGTATTTGAACAATGAACAGTGGCTTAAAAATGTTACTTCTGGGGCTTATTTGAAGTATTATGAAGATCAATATGGGGTTTGATGTTATGAAGTTATGCAGTTATGCAGTTATACAGTTATGCAGTTATGCAGTTATACAGTTATGAGGTTATGTATTAGTTATAATTGAGAAGTTTATTAATTTTTAAGCTTAATTAAATCATCTTTTTAAAACAAGTAAGATGTCAATACAATCACATAAAGATCTAAAGGTTTGGCAACTAAGTATGGATTTAGTAGTAAGAGTCTATAAAACAATTGCTTTATTGCCTAGTGAAGAACTTTATGGATTGTCGAGCCAAATAAAAAGAGCTGCGGTTTCTGTTCCTTCTAATATTGCAGAAGGAGCTGGAAGAAAAGGGAACTTGGAGTGGACAAGATTTTTATATATTGCCTTAGGCTCTTTATCAGAATTAGAGACGCAATTAGAAATAGCTATACGATTAAAATTTATAAATGAGGATAAAGAGCTCTTTGAACAAATTAAATACATACGAAATATGATTTCGAAGTTGATCATTAGTTTAAAGAAGTAAAATGATTAAGCTATATTTTATAAAATAGCATTGAAATTTGACAAAAACAGCATCACATTATAACTTTATCACTCCCTAACAATAAAAGAAATGAAAGGAATTATTTTAGCAGGTGGCTCAGGCACACGATTACATCCGTTGACATTGGCGGTTAGCAAGCAGCTGATGCCAGTGTATGACAAACCTATGATATATTATCCGTTGTCTGTTTTGATGTTGGCGGGAATAAACGAAATATTGATTATCTCTACACCTCAAGACTTGCCGAACTTCGAGAAATTATTGGGAGATGGTTCAAAACTTGGCTGTAAGTTTTCATATATAGAACAACCTAGCCCTGACGGATTGGCGCAAGCTTTTATATTAGGCGAAGAATTTATCGGTGATGATAAAGTTGCTCTTATCTTGGGTGATAATATTTTTTATGCTGGTGGCATGGGAGGTTTATTACAAAAATCAGCTAATCCTGAGGGCGGAATTATCTTTGCTTATCCAGTAGTTGATCCTGAACGTTATGGCGTGGTGGAGTTTGATAAAAATTTTAACGTTGTTTCGATAGAAGAGAAACCAGAACAACCTAAGTCAAATTATGCTATCCCAGGGTTGTATTTCTATGATAATGACGTAGTTGAAATAGCTAAAAACATCAAGCCATCACATAGAGGAGAACTCGAAATAACAGATATAAACAAAGAATACCTCAAAAGAGGAAAACTTAAAGTTAGCGTTTTTAATAGAGGAACCGCTTGGCTAGATACAGGAACCTTTAATTCGCTGATGCAAGCCGGACAGTTTGTTCAGGTCATCGAAGAACGACAAGGACTTAAAATAGGTGCCATTGAAGAAGTGGCTTACAGAATGGGCTATATCTCTAAAGAAGAATTGATTGACATTGCAACACCATTATGTAAAAGTGGTTACGGAGAATATTTATTGCAAATTACAAAATAAGATATATATAATTAAGATATGGAAAAGATAGCAGTTATCGGCCTAGGCTATGTAGGTCTTCCGTTGGCAAGATTATTTGCCACCAAATATAGTGTAGTCGGTTTTGACATTAATCAAAAAAGGATTGACGAGCTAAGAGCAGGAAAAAGACCTGACTTTAGAGCTTGAAGATGAGGTGCTTCAAGCCGTTATGAAGATTTCTAATAATGATCAAAAAGGATTATACGTCAGTAATCAATTAGCCGATATCGAAAACTGCAACTATTATGTAGTTACGGTTCCTACACCTGTGGATAAAAATAACCGTCCTGATTTGACCCCACTATACAAAGCAAGTGAAACCGTGGCTAAAGTGCTCAAAAAAGGAGATATTGTGATTTACGAATCTACCGTATATCCAGGTGTTACCGAAGAAGAATGTGTACCTGTACTAGAGAAAATGTCCGGATTGAAGTTCAACGTAGATTTCTTCGCAGGTTATTCGCCTGAGCGTATTAACCCAGGAGATAAAAAACATACCGTTGAGAAAATTCTGAAAGTGACTTCAGGTTCTACACCAGCAATCGGAATTAAAGTGAATGACTTATACAAATCAGTCATCGAAGCGGGAACGCACCTCGCACCGACAATAAAAGTTGCCGAAGCAGCAAAAGTTATCGAAAACTCGCAAAGAGATATCAATATTGCTTTCGTAAACGAATTGGCAAAAATATTTAATATACTCGAAATTGATACACATGCCGTGCTAGAAGCAGCAGGCACAAAGTGGAATTTCCTTCCGTTCAAGCCAGGATTAGTAGGTGGTCACTGTATTGGTGTGGACCCGTATTATTTGGCTCAGAAAGCCCAAGAACATGGCTATCACCCTGAGATTATCTTAGCCGGAAGAAGGCTCAATGACTCTATGGGAGGCTATGTTGCTTCGCAAGTTATCAAAACTATGATCAAAAAAGGCATTAAAGTAAACGGAGCTGATATTTTGATGTTAGGGATAACTTTCAAAGAAAACTGCCCAGACATCAGAAACACACGTGCAGTTGACGTGTACAGAGGACTAGAAGACTACGGAGTGAACGTTTTTATATGTGACCCTTGGGCAAGTGCCAATGAAGTAGCACACGAATACGGCATCACAAGCTTAGCAAATGTTGATCAAGTTTGTAATTCAAATAACACTACATCAAATAAAAAATATGACGCTATCGTTTTGACCGTAGCCCACGACGAATTCCTAACCATTGACCTGAGTTCTTTGAAGAAAGACAATGCAATTGTGTATGATGTGAAAGGGATATTGAGTGGTGATGTGGACGGGAAGTTGTAGTAAGTTAATAATTTATAACTTCAATATATAATGCAGCTGAAAAAAGAGGCTTTTTCTGGAATGGTATGGGTGTTAGTAGATTACTTTTTAGTGAAAGGGGTTTCTTTTATAGGTTCAATTGTTTTAGCTCGTTTATTATTGCCAAGTGATTTTGGGATTATAGCAATGATTGCCATTTTTATTACACTTGGCAATATAATACTAGATAGCGGTTTGTCATCATCATTAATTAGGAACAATAACAATGACAATATTGACTATTCTACAGTGTTTTTCACAAATATATTCTTTGGTGTAGGAATCTATATTTTACTATATCTTGTTGCGCCTTTAATAGCTAGTTTTTTTAATCAAGAGATTCTTGTTCAGGTTATTAGGACGTATTCACTTGTGTTTTTATTTACTTCATTTTCATCAGTTCAAATGACTATCTTGATAAAAGAGATGAAGTTTAAGAAAATAGCTATTTTAAACATTCCAAGTGTATTTATTGGATTGATTATAGGGGTTTTTATGGCTGTTTCTGGTTATGGAGTTTGGAGTATTATTATTATGTATCTTACTACGCAGTTTGTTTTGTCATTGGGATTATGGCTTAGTTCAGATTGGAAACCAAGTTTTATATTCTCTAAAGATAGATTCTTTTATCATTTTAATTATGGGTACAAATTATTATTAGCAAATTTTCTAAGCGGAACAACTACAAACTTATATAATGCTGTAGTGGGTAAGTTTTATTCGTTAAATACAGCAGGTAGTTTTGAACGTGCATTTACACTCAACAATTACCCTCTCATGGTTTTAACACAAATCATTGGTAAGGTATCCTTTCCTTTATTGTCAAAAATTCAAGAGGATAAGGAGTATTTACATGAAGTCTTTATTAAACTAGTTCAATTTGCTTTTTTTGTAAGTGCACCTATAATGATAATTTTGTCTGCTACTGCAAAACCCTTAATACTTACTTTACTTGGCGAGAAGTGGAGTGAGTCGATTCCTATTTTTCAGATACTTTGTTTTGGGGGCATTTTCTATACCTTACAAGCATTAAATGTGAACACAATAAAAATATACGGAAGGACAGATTATATTCTGAAAGGAGAGGTTTTTTTAAAAGTATTGATGGTTATACTTTCTGGAACTGCACTATACTTTGGATTTTATTTATTCTTGTGGAGTATTGTATTGAACTCTTTTTTTACATTGCTAATCAATATGCACTATTGTTCAAAAGTAATTAATACCACAATCAAACAACAATTGTTGTCTATGCTTCCAATGTTGTTGATTGCAATTATTACATTTGGAAGTATAGAACTATCTTTATACTATTTAGATACTTTTGGTGGAGTAAGTGAAGTAATCAAATTGTTTTTCTCTGTATCATTAGGAGCTATTGTTTACTTGTTGTGTTCTTTTATATTTAGAATAGCTATTTTGTCTGAAATATTTGATTTTATCAGGAGGAAAAAATTTAAAAATTAAATTTATGTGTGGTATTTACCTAACAAATAGATCGTTTCAACAAGAAGTAATTCAGAGCAAACTAAAAGAAATCGATTTTAGAGGACCTGATAATCTAAGTGTGGAAAAAATAAATAACGTTTTTCTGGGACACTTGCGTTTATCTGTACTAGATCTAGATAAGCGATCTAACCAACCTTTTAGATATAAGAATTTGTGTATTACCTACAATGGAGAAATTTATAATTTTGAGTCAATTAAAGAAGAACTAATCCAATTTGGCTTTTCTTTCGAAACCTCGAGTGACACTGAGGTAATAATCAAAGGATATGCTGTTTGGGGTAAAGATATTTTAGAAAAGCTAAACGGAATGTTTGCATTTGCTATATATGATGTGTCTAAAAACGAAGTGTTTTGTGCTAGAGATAGGTTAGGGGTTAAGCCATTTTTTTATTACTGGAAAGATGGAGAATTTGAAGTTTGTAGTCAATTAAGACCATTAATCAATAAAAACAGTAAGGTATCTAGCGAGGCTATATCTATATATCTGGATTGCGGATATATTCCGAGTCCCTATTCTGCCATAGAAGATGTTTTTAAGCTTCCTCCAGGAAACTTTATGATTATTGACCTAAATAAAAAGACTAAGTACGTAAATGAGTATTGGAACCTTAAACCAGTAAAAGAGAGAGAGATTAGTTATGAAGACGCTAAAAATGAACTTCACAATCTTCTAGTTGACGCAGTAAAAATTAGAATGCAATCTGACGTACCTTTAGGAGCATTTTTGTCAGGGGGAATCGACTCTTCATTAGTTGCGGCTATCGCTTCAAAATTATCTAAGACACCAATCAATACTTTTACAATAGGATTTGATGATCCCAAATATGATGAGAGCAAGGTAGCACAGCAATTTGCTGATATTATTGGTTCTAATCATAAAGAAACAAAATGTACTCCTGAAGATATATTAAAAATGCTTCCTACTTTTGTTAATGTATATGATGAGCCTTTTGCAGATAGCTCTGCTTTACCATCCTTACTACTGAACTCAGTAACTAAAAAGCATGCAACAGTGGCATTATCTGGAGATGGAGGAGATGAAAGTTTTTTAGGATACATACACTTTGATTTGATGCAAAAGTTTGAAAAAGCTAGTATTGTTCCATTTCAATTACGAAAATTATTAAGTTTATTACCTTGGTATAAAATATTTAAGGGAAGACCTGAAACTATTAAATCTATACTAAAATCAAGAAATGCGGATAACTTCGCTTGGAAAATATTTACAGGTTTTGATACTTTACAAAAAAATAAACATAAAGCCTGGGCTAATTATTACAAAGGTTATACATCTTGGGCAAAAGACCCAATACAAAGAATGGCTGATTTAAATATTAAATTATGGCTTGAGAATGACAGCAATGTCAAGGTAGATAGAGCCAGTATGGCATATTCAGTTGAGGTAAGAAGCCCTTTCTTAGATTACCGTATTGTCGAATTTGCTAGGACGCTACCGGTAGACTATAGATACGGTAATGGTGTAAAGAAAAAAATTGTCAAGGACATACTTTCAGAATATATTCCAAGAGAAGTGTTTGACCAACCTAAAAGAGGATTTGCAGTGCCTATTTCAGAATGGTTGAAAAATGAGCTAAAAGAAGATGTTTTAGAAAAACTAAATGATGATTTCTTAAATACTGTTCCAAATTTAGATGTTGAAAAATTCAAAGTAAAAATGAATCAATATTTTCAAGGTAAGTATAATTATTCTAGTCTAGTGTGGAGGTTATATGTCTTGTCTTTATGGTATAAAGAATTTAAGTTATAACTGAAGTTTGAGGATTGATTGATGAGAGTAGTACTATTGATTTGATCAAGAAATTAGGGAGTATGAGAATGTTCTGTTTTGAAGTAGCAGGTAGTTCCAATATCCAAAAATAGAAAATTCAAGAATTTAAATGAAAGGCAAAATAGTTAATAATATTTTTTTAGTTGTAGCTTCACTTATAGTGTGCGTGTTTTATATGCCTGAAAAGTTTGAAACATTTGATAGGAGCACAAATTTCATATTACCAATAATTGGGTTTGTGAATATTATTTATTTTTGGAAAACTTCTTTTAAAATTGCAAAATCTTGGATCAGTTATAATACTTTGTTTCTATTAGGTTTTGCAATTGTGCATTTTCAGATTCCGTTTTTAGCAAGCATTGGTATAGAACCATCCTTTGGTGATTATGTTTGGATTAATAAAAAAGTTGTAAATTATGCTACTTGGTTGAGCTTGCTGGCTCTTTTGATGTGGCTTTTAGGTTTCTTAATATTTTCGTTAAAAAATATAAACGATAAAACAAATGTTAAATTAGAACAGTATAAAGTAGATACAAAAAAAATAGACATACTTCTTATTATTTTGTTTGTTGCTTTTATAGGACTTGTCGGAAATGAATTCCTATCAGGAGCTTATGATGGTGGAGAAAATTGGGGAGGAGGTGCAAATTATGTATTTATGTTACTACGAGTAGTGATTACACTAAAGTTAATATACTTTTTTATTAATAATAAGCAGTTGTATAAGCGCAAATTATTTTATTCAATATTAAATGATAAAATATTTGTAATAGTATTAGTCTTTTACGTGTTTATATTTTTTGCAACGGGTGATAGAGGACCAGTTCTTGATGTTTTGATTGTTATGGGGTTATTATATTCTGTGTTCTATAAAAAAATAAGCCTTAGTTCATTTTTATTTGCAATTATCATAGGTTCGTTTATAATGTCTTTATTGAGTTTAGGACGTTCAAGGGAAGGAGTTGACGGAAAAGGGATATTATCAAGTGGATATGAAAACTTCACTCAGAATTCCGAAAAAATGTTTTTTACAGAAGAATTAGCTACATCAAATAGAATTCTCTATAGAGCACTCGATGTAGTCCCAGAGGTACATCCTTACCTCTATGGAGCAACCTTTGCTTCTGAAATAGTTGGTGTAATTCCTTTTGGAGGAAGTGCCTATATGGAATTAACTGGAACTCCTGAAACGTATAAATCTTCATCCTATTTTTTTACGATTCTAGGACAAGGTGTTTTCTTTAGTTACGGTGAAGGGAGCGAGATACTGGCTGACATTTATATCAACTTCGGTTTTTATGGTGTGCTAATACTGATGTTTTCTTTAGGATGCTTTATCTCAAACATCACATTTAAGTTTTTTAAGACTCAAAAGCACATATATACCCTTTGTTATGTGATTCTAGTTATGGGGGCTCTATATATAAATAGATCACATTTTTTAGATCCATTAAAAATTATATTTTATGCAATAGTTTTAGATAGAATATTCACTAAAAAAATCTATTATAATTGAAAATGAATTGCGTTTTTTTTGTAACGGGATTAGATTCAGGAGGAATAGAAAACTATTTACTTAGATTTCTCACCTATAAAGCTGAGAGCTTTGACCAAATATATGTCTTTTGTAAAGGGGGAAAGGCAGGACAGTTAGAAATGAAGTACAAAGCTATTCCGAATGTAACTATTCATGTGAAGAAAATAAGCTTCTTTAATCCAAAAGATTATATATATATATATAAATTCTTTAAAAAATACAATATAGATGTTGTATGTGATTTTACAGGTAATTTTGCTGGAGTGATATTGCTTACTGCAAAGTGGGCTGGAGTGAATAAAAGAATTTCATTTTATAGAGGTGCAACTAACCATTTTAACGAGTCAAGATTGAAAGTACTTTACGATACTTTTGTTAAAAAAGTCAATTATAAATATGCAACTGATATTTTATCAAATTCACAGGCGGCGTTTGACTTTTTTTATTCAAAAGAACAGCAAGATGATAGATTTGAAGTCATTTATAACGGAATAGATCCAGAGAAATTTCAACTTGATAATGAAAATTTAAGAAATGAATTTAATATTCCTGAAGATGTTTTTGTTATTGGTCACACAGGAAGGTTTAACTACGCTAAAAATCATGATATTATCATTGATGTTGCAGAAGTATTAATAAAAAAATATCCAAATATTTATTTTATATTATGCGGAAATGGAGTTAAAGATAATTTAGAGAATAAAACAATAGAGATTGGCATTCATAAGAACATCAGACTATTTAATAATAGAGAAGATATTCCTATCTTTCTTAATACTATGGATGTTTATTTTTTTCCATCTATAACAGAAGGACAACCAAATGCCTTAATTGAAGCAATGATTATGGGTTTACCTTTTGTAGCTTCAAATATAGGTCCAATACAAGAAACCGTTGATAAAAACACTCAATTATTTGACCCAAAAGATGTTAATGCATTCGTGAAGGCGTTAGAAGCCTTATATTTAAATAGGGCTAAAAGAGATCATAATTTAAAAGAAAATACAATGATGAAGTTTGACTACAAGATGAGGTTTGATGAATTTTATAATAAACTGTTATGAGTGAAACTGGTAGAGCAAAATTTAAAAAAAATAATAGATTAATAGGTTTTTTTGTTGAACTGTTTAAGCTATTACCAAAAACATTTCTCCAATTCTTATGGGATTGTACGGCAAATCATTCACAAATTATTTTTATTGGATTGAGGTATGTTATTCTCAAATCACTCATTAAAAATTGTGGGAATAATGTAAAGATTGGTACAAATGTTCAAATTTTAGGATGGGATAAATTATCCATAGGCTCTAATGTGAGTATTCACAGTAATTGCTATCTTGATGCAAATGGACAAATCACGATTGGTGATAATGTTTCAATAGCTCATAATTCTACAATTTTATCAACTAATCATGATTGGACAGATATTACTATTCCAATAAAATATAATCCAGTTGTTTTTGCAAGTGTTTCAATTTTTGATGATGTTTGGATTGGTTGTGGTTGTAGAATATTAGCAGGAGTTAATATACATACACGATCAGTTATTGCAGCTGGTGCTATTGTAAATAAAAATGTAGATTCAAAGACTATAGTAGGCGGAATACCTGCAAAAAAAATTAAAGATATATGAAGATTTTATTTGTTCACGACCACCCATTTGTGAGAGTTGGGGATGATTATTTTTCTACAGGTGGCCTACCAAGTTCTGTTTGGGATAATTATTTACATAGTTTACAACATAAACTTTTTGTGTATGCTCGGTTATTAGAAAATAGAAAGGCTAAAAGTTTATCATCTAAAAATAATGTTACTTTTAATTTATCGTCTATTTATAAATCACCTAAAGATTATTTCTTAAATAGAACTAAGCTAAAATTAGAAGTAACTTCTGTTTTACAAGAAATAGATGTTGTAATAATTAGATTACCTAGTTTTTTAGGGCTTACAGTAGTTGAAGCCTGTAAGAAACAAAATATACCTTATTTAGTTGAAGTAGTTGGAAATGTAGAAGACGCCTTATCAAATTATGGTAGTTTCATAGGAAGAGTATTTGCTAAATATGTAGATAAACTAACTGCAAAAGCAGTTAAAGAAGCTAAATATGCTATTTATGTGACTAAAGACTACTTGCAAGAATGCTATCCATGTAGTAATACCACAGAATTTGCTTCTGATGTGGAGATTGAAGCGGGTGATAAAGTCATGTTAGATAAAAGACTTACAAAAATCTCTCGTTTTAAGCCGCTTTTTTTTGATGTTGGCACAATCGGAAATATAGAGGTTAAATACAAAGGATATGAAGTCCTTATCAAGGTAATAGCACTGCTTAAAAAAGAAGGTATTATATTAAATTATAAAATAGCTGGAGCTGGTTCTCAAGATTACTTATCATCCTTGGCAATTAAGTATGGTGTCAAAGATCAACTTTTCTTTATGGGGACTTTAAATAGAGCACAAGTTTTTAGCTATTTGTCAGATATAGATGTGTATATACATCCTTCATTTCAAGAAGGTCTACCTAGGGTTGTTGTCGAAGCCATGAGTTGTGCTACTCCTATATTAGCTTCAAATATTGGTGGTATTCCAGAGTTATTGCCCAAACAATTTTTACATAATCCAGGGGATCATATAAAACTCTATAATGATATAAAAAAAATTATTTCAAGAACTTATAACTTAAAGGGTATGGCAATAGAGAATTGGAATAAGTCCTTAGAATATGATAGAGATCTTCTTATTAGTAAAAGAAGAAGCTTTTTTAAAAAATTTTATGAGGAAAGTTTTATTTTATAATTAGTTTTAGAAAATAAAGTTGAAAATTTTATATGACTAACCCCAAACTCATCCGTATCACAACCGTTCCAGTTTTTTAAAAAGTAATTAATAAAAGTTTTTATGGTTGTGGCTATAAAAACTTAAATTAAAAACTTATATTTGTGGTCATATCCCTAAAAAAATATGATTTTAAGACCAACCTATATTGATGCTATTATTCCCTTTATCGACAAGCCACAGATAAAGATTATTACTGGAATCAGACGTTCTGGGAAATCGGTTGTGTTGCGTTTGCTTAAAGAAGAATTACTACAAAGAGGTGTCCAAGAAGAGCAGATTATTACGATTAACTTTGAAAGTTTTGCCTTTATCGAACTGATACAAGCACAAAAGTTGTACGAATTTGTAAAAGAGAAAATCACAAATCCCCAAAAATATTACCTTTTGTTAGATGAAATCCAAGAGGTAGAAGACTGGGAAAAAGCGGTCAACTCTTTTATAGTAGATTTTGATGTAGATGTGTATCTTACAGGTTCCAACTCTCATTTATTGTCTTCAGAATTAGCGACTTATCTGGCAGGAAGATACGTTGAGATTCCAGTTTTTACACTTTCTTATAAGGAGTTCTTGGATTTTAGAAAACAATATTTTAAGGAAGAAAATACGGCAAATTCTTTTGTGCAATATCTCCGTTTTGGAGGTTTCCCTGTGATTCATACAGCCAATTATCCTGATGAAACGGCTTATAAAGTAGTCTATGATATTTATTCTTCCGTTATCTTAAGAGATACTGTACAACGGTACAAAATCAGGGATATTGAACTTTTGGAACGGGTGATTAAATACGCTTTTGATAATATCGGGAATACGTTTTCGGGTAAAAATGTTGCTGATTTCTTTAAAAGTCAACAACGTAAGGTGGATGTCAATACGGTGTATAATTATCTGAACGCTTTAGAAGGTGCGTTTGTGCTGTATCGTGTCCCTCGCTACGACATTAAAGGAAAAGAAATTCTGAAAACACAAGAGAAATTTTATGTAAGTGATGTTTCTATCATTTACGCCTTAATGGGATACCGAGACCGAATGATTTCGGGAATCTTAGAAAATATTGTTTTTTTGGAACTAAAACGAAGAGGTTACAATGTATATATAGGAAAATTAGATACTACCGAAATTGACTTTGTAGCAGAAAAACGAAATGAAAAAATCTATGTGCAAGTAGCTTATAAATTAGAAAATGAACAAACCGTAAATCGGGAGTTTGGGAATCTTTTGGCAATTGATGACCAATATCCAAAATATGTCGTAACGATGGACGAGTTTTGGCAAGATAATATTGAGGGAATAAAGCATCTGCACATCACTGATTTTTTATTAGGAGAAATAATTTAAAATGACCAAGCCCAAACTCATCCGTATCACAACCGTTCCGGTTTCTTTAAAAACCCTTTTAAAGGGGCAGCATCGCTTTATGTCCGAAAATGGTTTTGAGGTGATTGGTATTTCTTCTGATGCAGAAGAGTTACACGAGGTTGCTAATGACGAGAGTATTCGCACGATTGCTGTGGAGATGACTCGTACTATTTCGCCTTTTCAGGATTTGAAATCGGTGTGGCAATTGTATAAAATTTTCAAAAAAGAAAAGCCGCAAATCGTACATACACATACGCCTAAAGCAGGAACTGTTGGCATGTTGGCAGCCAAGTTAGCAGGAGTTCCACATCGTTTGCATACTGTAGCTGGTTTACCACTATTAGTAACTAAAGGTAACAAACGTAAACTTCTCGATTTTGTCGAAAAAAAAACATACGATTGGGCTACAAAAGTATATCCTAATTCAAAGGGACTTTATGAAATTATTCTAAAAAACAAATATACAAACGTTGATAAACTTAAAGTAATTGGTAAAGGTAGCTCTAATGGGATTGATACTTCCTATTTTGATACAGCTTTGATTTCGGAAACACAAAAACAAGAGTTAAGAACTTCGTTAGGCATTCAACCCGACGACTTTGTTTATGTTTTTGTTGGAAGAATTGTTGCAGATAAAGGTATTAATGAATTGGCAAGTGCTTTCTCAAAACTCAAAACTCAAAACTCAAAACTTCTTTTGGTTGGAGATTATGAAAAGACACTAGACCCACTTCAACCTGAAACAGAAAAAATAATTGCTACTAATCAGAATATTATATTGGTGGGATATCAATCGGATGTTCGTCCGTATTTTGCCATAGCAGATGTATTTACATTTCCGAGTTATAGAGAAGGCTTCCCGAATGTATTGATGCAATCGTGTGCGATGGGGATTGCAAGTATAGCTACAGATATTAACGGTTGCAACGAAATTGTCAAAGACGGATGTAACGGTATAATTATTCCTGCCCAAAATCAGGAAAAACTATACGAAAAAATGTTGTTTTTATTCGAAAACCCAGATAAAAGAAAAGAAATCGCAGACAACAGCCGACAACCAATAGTAGAAAATTACGAGCGAAAATACATTTGGAACGAATTGTTGAAGGAATACAAAACTTTGTTAAACAAATAATTGATGTATAAAACCATTTTTAAACGACTTATTGATTTTTCAGCTGCCTTAGTGGGTCTGTTACTACTATTACCTATATTTTTGTTAGTAATGATAGGGCTTGCTTTTGCCAATCAAGGCAAAGCTTTCTTTTTACAAAAGCGTCCTGGCAAAGACGAGCGTATTTTCAGCATTATCAAGTTCAAAACTATGAATGACAAGAAAGATAGCAGCGGAAACCTCTTAACAGATGCAGAGCGATTAACGCTTATTGGTAAATTTGTCAGAAGGACTTCATTAGATGAAATTCCACAGTTGATCAACGT
The DNA here is from genome assembly GCA_034676605.1 of Flavobacteriaceae bacterium. GTDB lineage: Bacteria > Bacteroidota > Bacteroidia > Flavobacteriales > Flavobacteriaceae > Flavobacterium. The sequence continues at coordinate 333,874 of JAUCBW010000001.1, forward strand.
AGTGAAAGGCGATATGTCATTGATAGGCCCAAGACCTTTATTGATTCAGTATTTACCTTTGTATAATGAAGTGCAGAAAAGAAGACACGAGGTGCGTCCTGGGATAACAGGTTGGGCACAAGTAAACGGCAGGAATGCTATTGGTTGGAAGCAAAAATTTGATTATGATGTTTGGTATGTAGATAATCTTTCTTTAGGTTTGGATATTAAAATAATAATTTTGACAATCAAGAAGGTATTTATAAGCGAAGGCATTAATCAAGAGGGACAAGCAACAGCAGAAGCTTTTAAAGGAAATTAAGATGTATTTATATGGAGCAAGCGGTCATGGAAAGGTAGTTGCAGATATTCTTTTATCTTTAGGCAATAATATCTCAGCAATTTATGACGACAACCCCAAAGAGGACTCAATTCTGGGTATTTCTGTGTTGCATACAGATCAACTAGCTACAGAAAATAATGCCAACTGTATCATCAGCATTGGCAATAATAAAGCTAGAAAAGATATTTCAGAAAATTTAAATGCAGTTTATATCACTGCAATACATAAATCAGCTGTAGTTTCAGCTTTCTCTGAAATTGGAGAAGGAACGGTGGTAATGGCACAAGCAACAATTAGCGCCGATGCAAAAATCGGGAAACACTGCATTGTCAATACAGCTTCAATTATAGAGCACGATTGCCTAATTGGTGACTTTACACATATTTCTCCTGGAGTAGCTCTAGCAGGTAACGTAGAGATAGGAGAGGGAAGCCATATCGGAATTGGCGCTTGTGTGATTCAAGGTGTCAAAATAGGTAAGTGGTGTACTATTGGTGCAGGTGCTGTTATTATAAAAGACATTCCAGATAATACGGTAGTAGTAGGTAATCCTGGGCGAATTATTCGATATAAACTTTAACATAGATAATTATAGTAGGCTAACTAAATACAATGCAATGAAAAAAATATTATTTTTATTTATATTCCTGTTCTTTTCTCTGACCCCAAGTTTCTCTGGTGCTTTAACACCAGAAAATATAGACTACTCTTATCCAGTAAATCAAGTAGTCTATGTGACAAAAATAGGTAATAAGTACCATAAGAATAGTTGTAAATACCTTAAAAAAAGCAAGATAGAAACTACAAAAACAACAGCTAAACGTGACGGATACACAGCTTGTAGTGTTTGTAAACCCTAAGGTTTATAATGTTTTATAAACTATGCTTATAACCTGAAAAGGCACTATCAATACTAGGTCAAAACCAACCCCTTTAAATCAGTATCCTCTCAACAACCATGTCAAACGCAAAAAGATCCTCCAGCGCCAGAAACCTTACTTTGTGTACCAACGCAGAGCAGGCTTCGCTATACGTAGCAGAGCAAATAGCGGAACTCATCCAAGAGCAACAAAAACTAGGTAAGCTTGCAGTACTCGGGCTAGCTACGGGCAACACCCCTAAGATTGTCTACCAAGAACTCATTAGGTTGCACCAACACGAAGGCTTGAGCTTTCAAAACGTAGTCAGCTTTAACCTAGACGAATACTACCCCATTTACCCAGAAGACGACCAGAGTTATACTTACTTTATGCGTAAGTACCTCTTTGGTCATATAGATATCCAACCCCACAACATACACATCCCTCACGCAGACTGTCCAGCAGATGCCATAGCACAGTATTGCAGGGACTATGAAGACAAGATAAAGGCTTTCGGAGGTTTAGACCTACAACTCTTGGGCATTGGACGCAACGGACACATAGGTTTTAACGAACCTGGCTCTAGTTTTGACTCAACCACACGTTTAGTTGATTTACACCCACTCACTAGAAAAGATGCGCAGAACGACTTCGGAACTATTGATAAAGTCCCTCGTCAGGCAATAAGTATAGGTATCCAAACGATAACCCAAGCCAAAAAAATATTATTACTGGCTTTAGGTGCCAATAAGTCAACTATTATAAGTCAAGCCCTCAAAGGCAAGATTTCTACTGAGGTTCCTGCATCAATTCTTCAAACACTACCGCAAGTAGAATATGTGCTGGATAGGGATGCAGCAGCGTTGATTTAATCGCAAGAAGGTTGTGGGAAAGCTTAAACTTTAGTTTTGATTACCTATCTAAATAAGTAGCCCAAGTCTCATATGTATTCATGTGAAACTTGGGCTATTTGTTTTTTGATATAAGATTTTAGATGTCTATCCCAAGCCATTGGAAAGGATTGGTAACTTTGAAATTCATAGATGATTCACCTGCATAATTTTCGTTGTTTGATAGACTTAGTTTTTTCACTTTGCCTTTTTCACTGAAATCTATCTTGCTAAAATCTACCCAGACCACATTTGGATTCAAGACATTTTCAAAATAATACACTAGATTCTTCTGGTCAGCCACTGTTCTCCATCGTGTAGAAGAAATATTCGGTTCTGTTTCAGAAGCAATTCCAAAAGGAACAGAGCAGTTTCTGATGACGCTAAATACACTCGGTATAGCTATTTTTATATTGTCTGTCTTTGGAATGGCATCAATATAGTAAGAAGCTCTTGTGAATCTGTCTGCAGCTCTGTTTGTGCCTGGTAGCATTATAGTACCGGGAATACCTTTCCAGTAAGTGTTGATTGCTAATTGTTCCTCAAAAATAGGAGAGTTGGTCATCGTCGTATAAGATCGGTCATGGTTAATGACTAATTTTCCGTTTATGTATTCGAATATCGCATTATCACCAGTTTTATCTGAGATTGATAAGTGCACGGTTACAAATTTATTTGTACCAGGAATATCAGAAGATACCACAACAAACTCTTCTTTGGCTAGGGCAGTTACGGCTTCTTGAACTGTCGCATAGTTATCCAACACATATTGCAACCATAGCGAAACCGACAAACCAGGTGTTTTTTTGTCTTTATCAAATTTTGTATAATCAGACTCGGCTAACCAAAGTAAATTACCCACCAATCCTTTTTCGTTCATACCGTCAGAGGAGGCGATATCCCAAGAACTCGTAATTACGCTACCATACTTCGATTTCCATTGTATAGAAGACTTTCCTACTTCTCCTTTTCGTTCCATACCTCTAGGGAGAATCCAAAGATTTGCAGGAATATCATCTTTCCAGTCCATCGAGCGGGCAGTTATAATTGTTCCGTTGGTACCTTGATAGACAACTCTGGTGCAAGCCTTAGCAGGAATAATAGTCACTAATAAATATAGTACTACCGCTGTCGCTAATAAAATTGATTTTCTAATCATCTTGTTTAGATATTTAATTATTATTGTTTTTGAGTGCGTAAGGTAATCAAAAAAGTGATAATCTATATAAAATTCTATTAAATAAGATGGTCTATTTTTGCCGCTAATTCTCGGTCTTTTGCAGTGATTGTATTGCCTTTGTCGTGTGTAGTCAGTGTGATAGTTACGCTGTTATAGACATTGCTCCACTCTGGATGGTGATTCATTTTTTCTGCTATTAGCGCCACTTTGCTCATAAATGACCAAGCCTCTACAAAATCGTTGAATTTGAAATTTCTTGTCAAACTATTGTTTTCTTCTTTCCAATTCATCATACATGGTTTTAGTTGTTTTATTCAGGAAATGTTTTTCTAGGCTTATTTGTGAATGAAGCTTATACACTAAATGAGACTAATTCGCACCTTTTTGGTTTTGAGTTTGGTGTTGTTGGTTTTCTCAATTAGTTTTTCTGCTATTTTTGCATCTACACCTACATAAGCACAGTCTTGTTTGACTTCGATAATACCCAATTGGTCTTTTTGAATCTGTCCTTGTTTAAGAAAAAGACCTGTGATATCTCCTTTTGAAATTTTATCACGCCTTCCTCCGCTCACATACAAAGTTTTCCATTGAATAGGTAATCTAGTTGCTTTTTGATTGTCTGTAATACTCAATATTTCGGGGGCAATTTCTTGAATAAAATCAGGAAGCACTTCATCTTTACCTTGTAGGATATAAGCAATTCCATCGCGGTTCATTCGTGCAGTACGCCCGTTTCTGTGCGTAAATTCTTTTTCACGCAGCGGAAGATGGTAATGAAGAATAAACTTTATTTCAGGAATATCTAATCCACGAGCGGCCAAATCAGTAGCTAATAACAGTCCAGAAGTGCCATTTCTGAATTTAATAAGCGCTCGTTCACGGTCAATTTGTTCCATTCCTCCGTGGAAGCATTCGTGAGCAATTTGATGGTCAGTCAAAAATTCACTTATTCTGTCTAAAGCATCTTTGAAGTTACAGAAAATAATTCCGGATTGATTTCCGATATAATTCAGCGTATTTTTTAAAGTATTTAGTTTGTCTTTATCGGATGAAAGTACCGTTTTAATCGTGAGTTGTGAATCGCCATCTTTGAGATAATTGATAAAAACAGGTTTTTGCAATCCTACAAAATTCGGAACTTTACTATTGCTAGTAGCTGAGGTGAGTATTCTTTGCTTTAGATTGGGCAGCGTCTGAATAATAGTAGCCATTTCGTTTTCAAAGCCTATTTCTAGTGATTTGTCATACTCATCAAGCACAAGCGTCTGAATGTGTTCGAGCGAAAAGTTGTCTCTTCTGAGTCTGTCTGCAACACGCCCAGGAGTCCCGATAAGAATGGCAGGTTTGTGTTTTAAATCAATTTTATCCAAAGCACCTGCTCGTCCGCCATACACAGCATTTACTTTGAATCCAGAACCTATTTGTCGGGCTACTTGTTCAATTTGTTGTGCCAATTCGCGCGAAGGTACAAGTATAAGAATTTGAATATCAGTGCAGTTTGTGTCAATCCTTTCGATTAAAGGCAGTAGAAAAGCCAACGTCTTGCCAGTTCCTGTAGGCGAAAGCAACACCACATCTGATTTGGTTTTGATAGCGATATCCGCTTCTTCCTGCATAGGATTAAGCGCTGTAATTCCAAATTTATTTAGAAACGAGTCTGTGTGCATAATATGGCATTTTTTCTTTTGTTCTGTAGTGTTTTTGACAAAGAACAAAAGTACTGTTTATTTTAATGTGTGAAATCTAAATGGATTATTTGTTTTTCAGAAAGAACTCAGTGCTTTGGAGTTGAGCGAGGTAGAAATTTTAATTACCTTAGTCCTATTGAAAGTCTAAAAAATAAGTTTGTTGTACTTATGAGTTGAACACAGCGTTGAATCTATGCTTTATAATTCGCAAAGCGAAAGCAAAAACTCTTGTCCCTAATAATATTCGGTTTTTTCACTATTCACAATTATTCGATTTTGAGAATAAGGTTTAGGATACTATAACTTTTTCTTAAGTTACAAATATAAGCAAGTTGCACACTGTCTCAAAGATACTGAAAAACAAAAGGTAATTACAAAAGCTTCTTATTCCTCTACATCTTCTTCTTCTTCTAGATTAGAAGTAAAAAAGGAGAAGATAGAACTACCGTATTTCTTATCAAAAGAAAAGTTTTCTAGGTGATCTAGTTTGGTGTGGGGTGAGTGTTCAATGACTAGCATTCCGCCTTCTAGCAGTAAGTGGTTTATCTCGATAAGTTGGACAACTCGTTCAAATTGCTCTTGAGAAAAATCATACGGAGGATCGGCAAAGATCAGGTCATAACCTACTTTGCTTTTGGTTAAGAACGAAAACACATCACTTTTGATGGTATTAATATCCATCTCAAAGCTGTCTGAGGTTTGCTTGATAAACTGTACACAACCGTAATCAAGATCAACAGCAGTGATATCTGTACTACCTCTAGAACCAAATTCATAGGATATGCTGCCGCTGCCTGCAAATAGGTCTAAGACGCGCAATTCGTCAAAGTGGTAATAGTTGTTTAGAATATTAAAAAGTGATTCTTTAGCCAAATCAGTAGTAGGTCTGATAGGCAAGTTCTTAGGTGCGCTAATGCGTCTTCCTTTGTATTTTCCTGATATTATTCTCACGATTGAAGCAGTACAAAATGGGTTAAGTTCTCATATTTATCAAGAGAGTTATGCTCCTGAACAACAGATATATCAAAAAGAGAAACGTTTCTGACATAGGTATATGCAACCTTAAAGAGTTCTCCTTCTTCTGCGATATGTCCTAATAATTTAAGGGTTACAAATTCTGGATTAATCTCTAATTGCTCAATAGTAAAAAGCAGGTAATAAGCGAAATCTTCTTTGGTAACAAAGTCAAATGAGTTATAGAACAATAACTTTTGATTTCTGATGACAATAATCTCGAATGATTTCTCGTGAAAATGCACAAACATCTGTTTGTCATCATCGTTTTTTGAAGCGTCTAGCAGTTTCTCAACCAAAATAGTCGAGTGGTGTTTGTAATCAAAACTCTGATACATATCTATCAGAAAGTTATTGATATTCACATAAGGCACATACACATTGTTGATTTGGTAATTCTCAAGTGCATCATACGCAAAGAAATCAGTGCTAAATGTCTTTATGTTATATTGTAGATAAGCTCCTAAATTCTCTTGATCAAAAAGAGCTGTCGGAACAAAAGAAGACAAATTATTATTGTGTAAGACAATGACCTCATCAAATTTCTGACTGAGTTCTGAATATTCAGAAAATGCAGCCTTATAGCACTCAAGCGTATTATTCGGATTTTCGAATTTCGAAAAACACACTTCTTTTAGCACCAAAACCTCATCCGAGAGAAGGCTCCTAACAGCATACGAAAAACCACTCAACGAAACGTTGAGTACTAGTTTTCGATAATTTTTCTCTGTTATGGATTGCATCTACGACAATAATAATTTGTGTTCTTATTCCTGTATAGTTTTTATTTTTCTAAGCTTGGTCTGATATCTCTATCATACATCTTGTATCCTTCTTCTAAGATATCAAGTGCTAAATCTCTTCCTAAGAATTCTTCAACGACCACCACTTTGTTTTCAAGTTTTTTGTAATCTTCAAAGAAACTACGCAACTCAGCGATAGTGTGCGGAGGAAGATCAGAAATATCATTGATATGGTTGTATGTCGGATCTCCCGCAGATACGGCAATAATCTTGTCGTCTGCCTCATCGTTGTCCATCATACGCATCACTCCAATAACTTTGGCTGGTGTAAGACACATCGGTACAACTTTGATTTGCGAAATAACCAAGATATCAAGTGGGTCATTGTCATCACAATAGGTTTGTGGAATAAATCCGTAATTGGCTGGATAATAGACAGATGAGTACAGAACTCTGTCCAAAATCAATAGTCCGCTTTCTTTATCTAGTTCGTATTTTGCTCTAGAACCTCTAGGAATTTCGATAATACCCTTTACCACATCTTTTTTGTCAGTCTTAGGGTTTACGTGGTGCCACGCATTGAAGTATTGTTTCATTCTTTTTTTTATTTAATCGTTTATTTTTCTAATTGTTCAATAGTATGAAGTTTAGTTTGAAGATTTAAGAGGAATATTCTGCAATATTTCCAGTACAAATTTCCAGTATTTCTGTGCTGACGAAATGCTTGCTCTTTCGTCTGGGGAATGCGCTCCTTTGATGGTTGGACCAAAAGAAATCATATCCATATTTGGGTAATGTGTTCCTAAGATTCCACATTCTAATCCGGCATGACAAGCCACAACGTTGGGTTTGCTTTGGTTTTGTTTTTCGTATATCGAAACTAATACGTCTAGTATTTCTGATTCTGCATTGGGTGTCCAACCCGGATAAGCTCCAGAAAATTCTACTTCGGCACCAAAAAGTTCAAAAGCCGATCGCAGCGAATTGGCTAGGTCGTATTTCGAGCTCTCTACTGATGAGCGCGTCAAACAGTGAATAGAAATCTGTCCGTCTTTGACCTTCACTTTGGCAATATTATTTGAAGTCTCAACCAAGTCTTCAAAATCAGGACTCATTCTATAAACGCCATTCAGCGCTGCATACACAACTCTGAGCAGTCCTTCTTGTACGCCAAGCTCCATAACAGCTTCAGGCAACTCGGCTTCTTCAATAAGAATCTCTAGGTTAGGCTCTGTTGTATTGTATTCTGATAAAATATCTGTAATAGCTTCTTGCATTTCGGCGTGAAAAGCTTCTTCAAAAATTCCTGAGATGATTACTTTGGCATTGCTCTCTCTAGGAATGGCATTTCTCAATCCACCTCCGTTTATTTCTACTATTTGTAATCCGAAATTTGCAAATCCGTCAAACAAAAGCCTGTTCATAATCTTGTTGGCATTTCCCAATCCTTTATGGATATCCATACCTGAGTGACCTCCGTTCAAGCCTTTTACAGTGATGCTATACGCCAATGAATTTTCAGGAACTTCTTCTGTATGATAGGTTCTTGTCGCCGTTACATCTACTCCGCCTGCACATCCGATATCAATTTCGTCATCTTCTTCTGTATCTAAGTTCAACAGGATTTCGCCCTCTAGCAAGCCGCCTTTAAGTCCTAAAGCGCCTGTCATTCCTGTTTCTTCATCAATAGTAAAAAGTGCTTCAATAGCTGGATGCGGAATATCAGTGCTCTCAAGTACAGCCATAATTGTCGCTACTCCAAGTCCGTTATCAGCTCCGAGTGTAGTTCCTTTGGCACGTACCCAATCGCCATCGACATACATCTGAATACCTTGGGTGTCAAAGTCAAAATCTGTATCATTGTTTTTTTGGCAAACCATGTCCAAGTGTGATTGCATCACGATTGTCTTGCGGTTTTCCATACCTGCGGTTGCGGGTTTTTTGATAATTACGTTTCCTACTTCATCTTCCAGTGTTTCTAATCCTAAACTATTTCCGAAATCCTTCATAAAAACGATTACTCTCTCTTCTTTTTTTGACGGACGTGGTATAGCATTTAGGTCAGCAAACTTATTCCACAATTGTTTTGGCTCTAAATTTCTTATTTCTTGATTCATATATTTTGCTATTAGCAATTATAATTGCTTGTTTTTTTAGGAAAGCCACAAATATACAACCCTCCAGTCAGATTAGAAAGTATATAGCCTTAAATATCGGGGGAAAAGCTTGGTTTATCTAATGTATTACAGATAGTTTAAACCCGGATTGAAACCAATAAAACTTAAGCGAGTTGACTTGAGTTTTAGTTGTGTTGCCTGAGCTTGCTATGTTTGCGTCCGTAGATGAAATAAATAACTAATCCTACAGCTAGCCAAATTAGGAAAAACACCCAGTTTTTGAGACCTAATTCAGCCATCATATAAAAACAACAAAGCATACCCGCCAGCGGAATAAAAGTCATCTTTTTGACAATACTCACAAAGGTCATCCCTACGAAAATAAAGATAAAAATCCACATCGGAATTTTATGCTTAAAGAGCTGCCAGCCTGTTTCGTATTTCTTTGAATGATCTATATCAAGCGAAGTGATGGTATCTTGGTAAACATCAGGAGTTAAAAAGTTTAGGTACTCTTCAATATGTAATACAGTAGTATTAGTAGAAGCTTCGATGCTTGTTCTTACTTGGCTTAATTCGGCTGGTGTCAAACCCGATACAAAATCAGAGGCTTGAGCAATCTGAGGTTTATTCGTAAAGAAATCAGCGGTTTCTGTTCTGAAAAAACTAAACAAGATTACACAAACTGTCCCGAATACAATAGGCATCACATACGCCGAATTGATATAAGGTACTTTGAACGAACCTCTAGGTCCATTCTTGTTGCTTTCTAGCTTCAACACACCGCCACACACCATCACAAAAGCAAACAAAGTTCCGATACTACAAGCATCAACCACCATTTCTAAATCAGTGAATAATATTGGAACAGCTACTACAATTCCGGTGATAATCGTTGCATACGAAGGAGTTTTATATTTTTTGTGGATTTTAGAGAAGTTTTTTGGCAATAATCCGTCTCTGCTCATGGTCATCCAAATACGCGGTTGCCCGAGTTGGAAAACAACAAACACGCTAGTCATCGCTACCACAGCACTAATAGCAATCACGCCTGAAAGCCATTGCAAGTCTTCTATCTTCGTAAATACATACGCCAACGGATCGCCCACATTGAGCTCTGAATAATGTACCATACCCGTAATTACCAAAGCAATAGCAATATAGAGAATCGTACAGATAATGATGGCTAGAAATATTCCCCTAGGCAAATCGCGCTGCGGATTTTTACATTCTTCAGCCGTAGTTGAAATTGCATCAAAACCGATATAAGCAAAAAACACCGAACTAATTCCAGCCAAAACTCCACTTACACCATTAGGCGCAAACGGACTCCAATTATCAGTATTTACATAAAAAGCACCAACGATGATAATCAGCAACACCACAGCTACTTTAAGGATAACCATAATATTACTCGCCTTACGGCTTTGGTTAATTCCTCTATACACTAATGCTGTAATCAAAAAAGTAATGACAAGTGCAAAAACATCTACCACAAGCGGAAAACCGACATTGGGTGCATTAGAATAGGCTAGATATTTCGGGACTTCTTGTGCAAATTCTGAGGAGCTTGCTAAAGCTTCGAGGCTAATGCCTTTAGAGAGTTCGTTCTGAATAATAAAAAAACCTTCTTTGGCTGTAAAGAAATCCATTGTCATCCATTCGGGGACGTGAATTCCGGGGATGCCGTTGAGTAAATTAGTGAAATAATCACTCCACGAAATCGCCACTACTATATTTCCGATGGCATATTCCATAATCAGTGCCCACCCGATAACCCAAGCGAACAATTCGCCAAAAGCGACATAACTATAGGTATAGGCACTACCCGAAACGGGTACGAGCGATGCGAATTCAGCATAGGCAAAAGCCGTAAAAGCACAGGCAAGTGCTGTAAACAAAAACAAGAAAACCACCGCAGGTCCGCCTTCATAACTCGCCCTTCCGATGGTTGAGAAAATTCCAGCTCCGATAATTGCGGCTATCCCAAAACCAGTGAGATCTCTGACACCTAAATGTTTTGAAAGGCTGTTTTTTTCTGCACTAGCTAATATTTCTGAAACGGATTTCTTACGGAATAGGTCTTGGAATGACATAACACAAAATTAGATTTGTAAATATATGAATTTAACCCAAAGTGCTTCCGCTATCCAAATAATTTTTAAAGCTGTTTTTTGGTTTCTATGCTACCTTCTTCTTGGTTTTTTTCATTTTGTTAATCCAAATAAAAATTCCAGTAATAGGCAATGAAGTAGCAATTAAACAAGCGATGAAATAGATGATTTTTGAGAATAATCCGTAGAATGTTCCTAAATGCAAGGCTTTGATTTGTTTGCTTATTTTTTCTCCGAAAGACAAATCATCAAATAGGTCAATTTTGCTGACAGTTCCAGTAAGAGCGTCAATACTTACTTTGTCAGAAGCTTCTACATTAAACCTCTTTTTATTGTATTTGGTCACTTCATAACCCGATTCTTTAGGTACAGAGATAATTGTTTTTCCGGTATAAGTTAATTCGAGATTGGCAATTTCAAGTGCTTCTTCGTAGGTAATTGTTGGAATAAACGTCTCTTTTTTTTCTTCTTGTTTACCTCCTAGGTTGCGGGACTCCTTTTCTTTCCCAGTAAGGATTTTATGCAGACCGTTGTTATACCATTCAAAGGACCAAGTCAGTCCAGTGAGACACATAATAAGCAAGAGGAACAAACTATAAAACCCGAGTGCATTGTGCAAATCGTGATTGATACGCTTCCAATTGGCTTTAAACTTGATTTTAAATCCAGGTTTCAAGCTCTTCCAGCCTTTGATTCTTTTTGGAAACCATAAAATAAGTCCAGAAATACACAGAAACGTAAAGATAAGTGTAGCAATTCCGACGATAGGTCTTCCGATTTCCATATCTAGCAATAACCAGCGGTGAAGCTTGAAAACGGTCATAAAAAAATCAGTTGTAGGACCTTTAGTTGATCCTATGACTTCTCCACTATACGGATTCACCATAAAGTTGGTGCCTCTGCGGTCGTCTTTGTTCGTTTTTACATTGATTTCATAAGGTCGCGAAGGCTCGTCAGTAAAACTAACTCTAGTAACTTTTCCTTTTGTCGTAGCTTCTGTAATGGCTATGAGTTCAGCAACGCTGTATTTATGTTCTGATACTTCAATGGTGTATTTCTCAGGCTCTATCCATTCTTCAATTTCTGTTCTGAAGGTATAAATAGTTCCTGTTAGACAAACTACAAATAAAATTAACGAACTACCGATACCTAACCACAGGTGTAAATCGTTGATTAATTTCCTAAAAGTGTATGTTTTTTTAGTAGCCATTGCTGATGAAAAATGTTAGTCGAGTATATTAAATTTAAAAAAAAACTAAAACAAGAGAAGGCTCAGCAGTAGTTGAGTCTTTTCTTGTTAGGTATAGTATTTAGAAATTATATCCTACAGACATCGCTATGTTTCTCGGATCAATTTGGTTGATGTATCCACCTCTGAAATACGAGTTCAAACCTACTTCGTCCGTAATATTATTGAAGAATACTTTGGCTACGATTGACTTATAGGTATATCCCAACTGAGCGTTTAGCGTTGTGTAAGCTGGCATATCAAAAGGTGCTATTCCACCCATATTTCCGTGTCCGTCTGGAGCAAGGCTGTATTCATTCACTGGGCGTTTCCCTACGAAATACAATCCTGCACTCATGGTCAACCCTTTTAGTTTTCCTGCATTAAAGTTATATTGAATCCAGCTATTTGCGGTGTGTTCAGGTGCATTCATTGGTGAAGATCCGTTTACGTAAGAAGGTGAATTCTCATACCTCGCATCTAAATAAGCATACCCCAACATCAAAGTCAAATCTTCAGTAACACGTCCGCTTAATTCAGCCTCTATACCGTCACGTACTAAATCTCCTGCTTTGAAATAATATCCAGTAGTAGTATCAGTACCTGCAATATATTCGCTGTTAGATAAGTTTGATGTAAAAATATGGAAGTAAGTCATATTAAATTGTAGGCGATTCTCTAACCATTGTGTTTTGAAACCTGTTTCGTATTGTTCTGTGATTGATGGTCCGATCTCAGAGCCATCATTCATTAGGTTTGATGCAGAACGCAAACTTGTAGAATTAGTATACGAACCAAACAAATTGATGTTTTTGATGGGCGAAACCATAATCCCAAGACTCGGGTTCCAAGCTGATTGTCTTTTTGAGGCAGTTCCGTTAGTGTCTTTGACATAGATTTCAGAATAACGAATGCCTAAGAATGCTTTTAGGTATTTGTTGAATTCGATAACATCTTGTGCTAAAATCCCAAAAGTTTCGTAGTCTGCTACTACGGGGGTTAAAGCTTTAAATTTGATGTCGCTAGCATTCATTTCTTTTCCGTCAGTGGTTGTCAGTGGTATTTGTTGCAGGTCATTTGAAAAATTGCCCATCACATCGATTTGGTCAATTACGCCTATCTTTTTTCCGTCCAATTGTGTTTCGAAGCTGGTAGTTGTAGCAAAAGCGGTGCGGTAATCAAATCCGATTTGAGCCAGATGTTTTATAGAGCCTGTTTTTAAGTTTTCTCCTATGAAGTCAAACTGGAACGTTGAATTTTGGTCATCCCTAAGGCTTTTCGAAAGACTTCTGTTTAGAATATTAAAATCTTTGTCTTTAAAAGCTGCTTTAGCCGAAGTAGAAATGCTTTCTACTTGATAACTCGAAGTTCCATAAGCTGCACGAACTTTGAATAAATCACTAATTTCGTGATCAATACGAGTCATAAAACTTGTCATCTTAGTATTGTTATTGTCTGAGCGGAATCCTAAGAACTTATCGTTAGGCAACACATACAATGCGTTTGTGCCTTGGTCAGCAGCTAAGTTAATCGCAGAGGAGTGTGGCGTTCTGCTGTCGTTAAAATAATCACTTTCAACAATAATAGTGGTTTTCTCTGAAGCTTTCCAAGCTAGTGAAGGGTTAAAATAAACTCTATTAGCATTCACTATTTTTCTATAACTATCTGCACGCTCATAGGCTCCGTTAAATCGTATGGCTATAGAACCTTGTTTGTTTAGCGTTTGTTGTATATCAAAAGTTGGTCTGAGCTGATTCCAACTGCCATAACGAAGAGCTACATTACCGCTGTCATAAAAGTTAGGTGTCTTGGTCACCACGTTTATCACCCCTCCTGCATTCCCGATATCAGTAATTACACCTTGGGTAATGGCAGCTGAACCTTTGATCATTTGTATCGATTCTACACCTTGCATATCGACTACTCCCGAAGCGGTCTGAAACTGAGAATCCATTCTGATTCCGTTTTTCAAGACAGGTACACCTCTAAATCCCCTAGTGGACATTGATTCTTTTACACCACCGTAGCTACCAAACAATGTTACACCCGGAATATTCTTGACAGCATCAGTAATAGTTAACGCACCTTGGTCTTGGATTACTTTATTAGAAATTACAGAAACGGTCTGTATATTGTCAGAGGGTTTGATAGGCAAACGGGTAATCATTTCTATACCCTTTGGTTTTTTGTTGCGCTCACCAAAAACCTCTATTTCCTCAATGACTGTTGCTTTAGGCTCTAAAGCTATTCTCAGATATTCCTTGGGTGCATCTACTACCAAAGTTGAGACCTTAGGCGTATAACCCATAGTAGAGATATTTAGGATATAGCTTCCGTACTTTAAATTGTTAAAATGCAGTAAGCCTTTTTCATCGCTCAATACAATTTCGTTCGTTCCCTCTATACTTGCACTTACGTAGGCTATAGCTTGGTTGTCATTGTCAACTACTTTTACTTCTACTTCTGATGTTTGTGCAAAGGAGACACCGCAAGCACAAGCAACAGATATAAACAATAATGATTTTAAGGGTTTCATACAGTATTTTTATTTAGACTTGTTTTAAACAGTGGCAAATATATAATCAATCTAAATAAAAACAAAGAAATTTTTTATTATTATTTTAGGACTATAAAATCTGAGGTTTTCGCCTGTTCATAGGGCTTTAGATAGTGTTTGGTATAGTTAGCTCATAGGGTTAAAAAAAGTATTGGTTCATCAAAAAATTTTATATAAAAGTTTAGAATCAACATTTTTGAGTGGTTATCTTGAATTTTTGTACATTCGCAAAAATTGATTTTTAAAACCTATATATATGACACTTATTAAATCTATATCGGGCATCAGAGGTACCATTGGCGGTAAAACAGGTGATAACCTAACCCCAGTTGATGCTGTAAAATTCGCTTCTGCCTACGGAACTTGGCTAAAACAACACCACAAAAAAGAAAAATTAACGGTTGTAATTGGTAGAGATGCGCGCATTTCAGGACCTATGATTCAAAATCTGGTCATGAATACGCTTATAGGTCTAGGTGCAAATGTGATTGATTTAGGACTATCTACTACTCCTACGGTTGAGATTGCAGTGCCTTTAGAAAAAGCAGATGGAGGAATTATCCTCACTGCATCGCATAACCCAAAACAATGGAATGCTTTAAAACTCCTCAACGAAAAAGGGGAGTTCTTGAGCAGTGCCGATGGAGCAAAAATATTAGAAATAGCTGAAGAAGAGTCTTTTGATTTTGCAGAGGTAGACCACCTCGGTCAAATTACTTACATAGATAATTATATGGATGTGCATATTGACCACGTACTAAGCCTACCTCTGGTTGATGTAGAGGCTGTAAAAGTCAAGAAATTCAAAGTAGTGGTGGATGGTGTAAACTCATCAGGCGGAATTGTTATTCCGAACTTATTAGAGAAAATGGGGGTTGAGGTAGTGAAATTATATTGCGAACCCAACGGGCAGTTCCCTCACAATCCTGAACCACTAAAAGAACACCTGACTGATATTTCTGCACTCGTAGTCAAAGAAAAAGCAGATTTAGGGATAGTGGTTGATCCAGATGTAGATAGATTAGCCTTCATATCAAACGATGGAGAGATGTTCGGAGAAGAATACACCTTGGTTGCCGTGGCTGATTATGTACTCTCTAAGACGCCTGGAAATACAGTTTCAAACATGTCATCGTCAAGAGCACTCAGAGATATTACGCAAAAGCACAACGGAAGCTATACAGCCAGCGCAGTAGGAGAGGTCAACGTAGTAGAATTGATGAAAGCAACTAACGCTATTATTGGCGGAGAAGGAAACGGTGGAATCATCTATCCAGAGAGTCACTACGGACGCGACGCTTTAGTGGGTGTAGCCTTATTCTTGACGCATTTGGCCAAACAAGATCTAAACGTAGCAGCACTCAGAGCGAGCTATCCACAGTATTTTATGAGTAAGAACAAAATAGAACTCACGCCGCAAATTGATGTAGATGCCATCCTAGAAGCGCTTATAACACAATACAAAAACGAACAAATCACGACTATTGATGGCGTAAAAATTGACTTTCCTACGAATTGGGTACACCTCAGAAAATCAAATACAGAACCGATAATCAGAATTTATACCGAGGCAAAATCTCAACAAGAAGCAGATGCTTTGGCGCAACGTTTCATAAACGAAATCAAAGCGTTGATTTAAATTATTCAAAAATGAGAAAAGCCGTTTCAGTTCATCCTGAAACGGCTTTTTTTTTGATTTACATATTTTTTAATTCTTCTAAGTATAATCTATCATTGGATAATCTCGGAATTTTATTCTGCCCACCTAATTTATTACGTTGCTTGAGCCAATCATAAAACAGATTGCTTCGTGCAATATTCAACACCGGAGGATTTAGAGTCATATTATTCATTCGCTTGGCTTCATAATCTGAATTTAAACTCTTAAGCGTATCGTCTAAGATCTTTTCAAAGCGTTCGATATCTTTTGGAGCCTCTTTAAATTCAATCATCCATTCGTGTGCTCCTTTTTCTTTATCCACCATAAAAATGGGTGCTACCGTATAATCTAACACATCGGCACCCGTTAGTTTACAGGCTTTAGCAATAGCTCTATCGGTATTTTCTATCATCAGTTCTTCTCCAAAAACATTGATGTGATGTTTGGTTCTTCCCGTAATTTTTATCCTATACGGACTAAGTGACGTAAAGCGAACGGTATCTCCTATCAAGTAGCGAAACAATCCGGAATTAGTAGTGATGACAATCGCATAATTTTTGCCCAATTCCACATCAGCTAAGCGAATTACCTTTTGGTTTGCAGTCCCAAAACTATCCATCGGAATGAATTCGTAGAAAATTCCGTAATCCAACATCAACAACATCTGATCAGAATTATTCAAATCCTGAAGTGCAAAAAATCCTTCTGATGCGTTGTATATTTCGTAGTAATTAAAATCTAAACTCGGAAGCAATTTTCTGTATTGTTCTTTATAGGGTTCAAAGCTTACACCTCCGTGAAAATACACTTCTAAATTAGGCCAGATCTCCAATAGGTTGTTCTTTCCGGTAGTTTCTAAAGCTTTATTTAGTAGCACTAACATCCAAGAAGGAACACCTGCAAAACTAGTTACATTCTCATTATAAGTTTCCTTAATAATAGCTGAGAGTTTCTGATCCCAATCTGAAAGCTGCGATACCTTATTGCTTGGCGTACTGCTGAATTCTGCCCAAATCGGCAAGTTTTCTATAAGTATGGCTGATAAATCTCCGAAGTAGGTATTGTTATCTGCATACAACTGTTTGCTGCCACCAAGTCTCAGACTTTTTCCAGTAAATAGTTGTGAGTTTTCGTTGTTGTTGAGGTACAGACAGAGCATATCTTTTCCTGCTTTGAAATGACAGTCTTCGAGGGTTTCAGTACTTAGAGGAATAAATTTACTTTTGGCATCGGTAGTGCCACTAGACTTGGCAAACCACTTGATAGGCGTGTTCCAAAAAACATTTGGTTCGCCTTTTCTGGCTCTTTCTATGTAGGGTTGAAGGTCTTCATAGGTTACAATCGGAACATTTTCAGAAAAAGACGCATACGAATGTATGGACGAAAAACCGTATTTCTCACCTAAAACCGTATGCTCAGCACTATGTAACAGATTAAGTAACAGCTCTTCCTGAACTTCATTCGGGTATTTCATAAACAACTCAATTTGGTGAATTCTTTTTTTAAGAATCCAAGAGGCGAACGAGTTTATAATAGAAAGAGGCATTTTTTAGTATCTTTACAAAACGTAAAAATAATTAAAATTCTTATGTATTTCGAATTTGTACTTACAAAAATGCAAACTGAACTTACAAATCCGGTTCAGTATTATTTATTTTCTAATAATAGTTCGTTAAATGTCAATCAATTATTAGACAAAGTGATTACTATTGAGCACATTGGCTATGAATGCCTGAGTTGCGGACAAGCAAAAAAGATATTCCGTCAAGGCTTCTGTTACGACTGTTTCTATAGCTCGCCACTTGCTGGAGATTGGATTATGAAGCCCGAACTCAGCACGGCACACCTAGATATTCAAGACAGGGATCTGGAATATGAGAAAAAAGTGCAGTTGCAACCGCATATTGTCTATTTTTCGGTGTCTAGCGAATTGAAAGTAGGTGTAACCAGAAAAACCCAAATTCCTTACCGATGGATTGATCAAGGGGCTGTACAAGCACTCTCGATAGTAGAAGTGCCGAACCGTTATTTAGCGGGAATTACAGAGGTTGCCCTAAAACAACATTTTTCTGACAAAACTAATTTCAGGAAAATGCTCCAAAACGAAATTCCAGCAATTGACCTTATTCAAGAAAGAAATAAAGTTAGAGAATATCTGCCTGAGGAGGTGCTGACTTTTTTTGACACGAATCAAGACAGCCTCACTCAAATCGAATATCCAGTTTTGCAATATCCAACCAAAATAAATTCGTTGAATATTGGTGTAAACCCTATTTACCAAGGGAAACTCAAAGGAATCAAAGGGCAATATCTTATTTTTGAAGACCAAACAGTTTTCAATATCCGTACTTACGAAGGATTTAAAGTTAGACTAACGATTAAATAAAACCATAGCTTGTTATGAAATACACAAGACTCACCAAAGAACAATTTGAGGAGCTACATCATGAATTTGCCCTTTTCTTAGCTTCTCAGAATATAGATAAAACCGACTGGGAAAAGCTAAAAACCAATCAACCCGAAATAGTAGAACAACAATTCGATGTCTTTTCGGATATGATTTGGGATGGTGCGCTGGGCAAAGTTGAGTTTTTAGAACACTTCTCTAAAAACTATATTTTTATGTTTTATTTTGCTCAGAACCAAGCCCACTCAATAGTTATTCAAACCAGTGACGATTCGGTTGATTTCACTAGTTCAGAAGGACTTGTCTGGCTCTCTGAGAATATTACCTCAG
Organism: Flavobacteriaceae bacterium; assembly: GCA_034676605.1. Taxonomy (GTDB): domain Bacteria; phylum Bacteroidota; class Bacteroidia; order Flavobacteriales; family Flavobacteriaceae; genus Flavobacterium. The sequence goes on from JAUCBW010000001.1 coordinate 352,984, forward strand.
ACAAAATCGAATTCACCCAAGGCAAGAAGAGCTTTGAAGATAAGAATGAGGCAGCTTTTGATCTTATTCGCAAAGGAGCCATAATAAGTGACGGAAAACTCTATAAACAAGTCGCCGTGAGTTTAGAATTGGAGCTTTAAGTTTTTGGAAGTAAATTGACAATCCATTTATCAAAGCTATATGCGCTTGGTTTAACGCATATCATAGTAGTTCAATTAAATAAAACGCCTTAAAATAGACATCTATTTTAAGGCGTTTTATTTTGAGTAAAACTGTTTTTATTTGCGGTTGAATAGTTTTTTATACCACGGCTTTTTGGTTTCTCGTTCAAAATAGCTACCATAACCATAACCAAAGCTCTTGTTTCCGTAGGCCTTTTTAGAATTGGTATCATTCAATAGAATTGACATATTCGGAAGTTTTTTGTCTTTATGAAGCTTCTGAGGTATATGAAGTAGATTTCTATCCAAATAATGTTCACGTACGACATACACAAAAGCATCTGCGTTTTGGGCAATTAATAAAGTATCTGTAACCAAACTCACAGGAGCGGTATCTACAATAATATAATCAAATTGTTCTTTCAACTGTTCAAACATTTCTGATACTTTATTACTCATAAGCAGCTCAGCAGGGTTTGGAGGAATAACTCCAGGAGACATCGCATAAAACTCTTTAAAGCCTTCAATCTTAGTAATGATTGAGTCAAGCTGAATACTATCTGATGACAAGTAGTTAGTCAGACCTATAGTTGGTAATTTCAGGTATTCTCCTAATTTAGGATTTCTAATATCCATCCCTAACAACAAGGTTTTTTTGCCTGATAGCGCAAAAGTTCCTGCTAAATTGGTGGATATAAAAGTCTTTCCTTCTTTTGGTAAAGTAGAAGTAACAAAAATCACTTGTGAGTTGCTGTTTTTTACTTGACTCAGGATAAACTCTAGGTTAGTTCTGACAATTCGCAAGGCTTCTGCAGTACTAGTTCTACTACTAGCTCTTATAATATCTTTTTCTGATTCAGAACGCGGAACATCCCCAATAAACGGAATAGTAGCTAAATACTTATCGATATCAGAGCGTTTGATCTTAGTATCTAATAAATCTTTGATATAAATAATAGCAAACGGAATGAGTAACCCTAAGATTAAAGCAGCTAGATAAATAATATTCTTTTTTGGTGATACCGGAATATCAGCGGCTACGGCTGCGTCAATAACTTTTGCATTCGGAGCTATAGCTGCCATAGAAATCTCAGTTTCTTCTCTTTTCTGTAATAAATACAAATACAAGGCTTCTTTGATTCCTTGTTGACGAGCAATAACTCTAGATTCTTTTTCTAAGGTAGGTACTTTAGAGATTTCTTCTGCTAAGAACGAACGTTGTCCTTTTATGTCTTTCAGTCCTATTTCAAGATTTGTTTTTGTTCTGAGTAAACTCTCTTCGAGACTTGCTTTTAGGGCAGAGATCTGTGAGTCAATATCCTTGAGGACTGAGTTATCTGGCCCTGCATTTAGGGATATTTTTTCGCGATGAAGTATAAATTTATTGAGTTCTGAGATTAGTCCTGACGCATTAGCCTCAGAGGGTAAAATATCAATAGGTATAACATCACTCAACGATTCTTTTTTGTTAAAAGAATCAATGATAGTGTTGATAATACTAATTTTTATCTCGGTATCAATTATTTTTTTCTCAAACTCGCTTGAATTTTGAAGGTATAAAGAAGCCTGAGTAGGGATGTCTGTAATTCTGTATTGTTTTTTAAATTCTTCTGCTTCGTCTTCAACCACGCCTAGTTCTTCTGCTATGATTTTCAGTCTTTCGTTGATGAATTCTGATGTTTTTTCAGAGATGAATTTTCTGTCAGCAATAGCATCTTCGTTATACAACGTTATTAGAGTATTAAGAAAATCTTCAGCTTTCTCTTTATTCAAATCAGTAATAGAGATCGAGATAACACTAGTAAATTTGCTTAATGTCTCTACACTTAAGCTTCTTCTGTATCTTTCAGTAACTCTTTTTACAGTACTGACAAAAACAATAACTGGTTTAATACTCTCTTCAGCAGAAAAGCTATCTTCATTTTTGGTAATAATAAAACTACCTAGGTTATTGGTTATAGTTTCGCCAAATGTATATTCTCCGAGTACTTCGTCCTCTTCAGTTTTTATCAAAAACTTAGCATTAGATAGAATATCAACTGTAAAACGGAGGTTTTTGGTATCAATTCTATCAGAAGGCTGTTTAAAAAAGACTTTTATAGGACTATTTTTATAGATTTCAAATGACTTGATACGTCCTTCACTAAAATACGAAATATCTAAATTGAGTTTTTTTACAGTGTTTTCAGTTAATGTTCTTGACCTAAGAATCTCTATTTCGTTGTCCACATTATTCTTTACTCCGGTAAAAGAACTTAGTTCGGAGAACATCATCAGTTCGTTAAGCGCACCCCCTTTTCGATCATCTTTTAGCATGACGATACTTGTTGCTTTATATACATTAGAGGAGTATCTCAGGTACAAAAAAGCACCTGAAACCAATACTAGAGCACTTAAGATAAACCACTTCCAATGAACTAAATAGAATTCTATTTGTTCTCTGATATTTAATTCGTTGGAATTTTCTTGTTCAAAATCCGGAAATGTATTTTGGTTTATTTTTGAGGGCATTTGTATTATTTTATCTTGTTACTATGGCTATTACTGATACTACTGAGGCTAATACTGATAAAGCAGAGAGTATAACTGAAATATTAGGTCCTACAACTGAGGAGTTTACCTTAGTTTTATTGGGCTCTACGTAAACTAAATCATTTTGCGAAAGGTAATAAAACGGAGAGTTTATAAAGTCTGATTTAGTAATATCCACATAATTATAACTTTTCTTACCGTCAACCTCTCTTATGATGAGTATATTATCTCTTTTGCCGTATATGGTTAGATCTCCTGACATACTTAAGGCTTCTGGCAATGTTACTCGTTCTGTTGTGATGTTATGAACAGCAGGTCTGAGCACTTCTCCTTGAACTGAAATTTTGAAGTTAAGAATCCTAAGACTTATACTGACGTCTTTTATACTACTCTTTAATTCATCAGTCAAAAGCCTTTCTGCTTCTGCTCTGGTAAGACCTCCAAGTTTTAGTTTTCCTAATACCGGGAAATTGATATATCCCTGATTGTCTATAAGATAAGATTGTAAACGTTGTTGTGCTGTTACAGATACAAAATCAGGTCTTTCAAGTCCCGAGGGCATATAAAGATTATAAGGTTTAGTAAGTTCAGGAGTTGCTGAGTTTACGATAATGCTCAACAAATCATCTGCTTGTAATCTAGGCTCGTAGGTTTGTTGGGTTTGGCTATTAAGCTGCTCAATATTTTGATAGTAAGCTATGTTCTTTCTAGAAGTACAAGACGACAATAAGAGTATAGAAGTAAGAATAATTCCAAAAAGGAGTGTTTTGTTTCTTATCATTTTATTATAATATAATTTCTGAAAATAAAAAGCAGTAAAGATATCTTTTTATTTAGTTTATATGGTAATTTTTATTTGTCTAAGACTTCATAAACTGAATTCATACTTCTAAATTCAGGCACGATCTTTTTCATAAGCATTACTACGGCTTCTTTATTGTATGCGTCAGCTTCAGTATAAAGACTCTCTATATCAGTAGCTAGTGAATGATAATCAGCAAAATCTTCTTGAGCAATCATTATTTTCTCATGATGGGTATTTAAGGTCTTCTCAGAATCATTTAATAATTCTTCGTAAAGTTTTTCACCTTTTCTGAGTCCAACTATTTTTATCTCAATATCTTTATCAGGTATAAAACCAGCTAATTTTATCATCTTTCTAGCCAAATCGATAATCTTGACAGGTTTGCCCATATCAAAGATATATATTTCACCTCCGTTACCCATCGCACCAGCTTCAAGCACGAGTTGACATGCTTCTGGTATTGTCATAAAATACCTTATTACATCTGGATGTGTGATAGTTAAAGGACCTCCTTCTGCTATCTGCTTAGAGAATAACGGTACTACTGAACCATTCGAACCCAATACATTACCAAAACGCGTGGTAATAAACTTTGTTTTATTTTTGGGTTGGTTTTCTTGTAGATTAAAATAAAGTGATTGTACATATTTCTCAGCAATACGCTTTGAGGCACCCATGACGTTACTTGGGTTTACTGCTTTGTCTGTAGAGATCATCACAAACTTGCTCGCATTGTATTTACAAGCTAAATCTGCTATTATTTTAGTTCCTAGAACATTTGTAAAGATTGCCTGACAAGGATTCTCTTCCATCAAAGGCACGTGCTTATAGGCAGCAGCATGATACACCACATCTGGCGTATGTTTACTGAAAATTTGTTCCATTACTTTTTCCTGTCTTATATCTGCTACAATAGCAAGAATATTTGAGGAGTGGTTTTGTTTGTTCAGCTCTAAGGATAAACTATACAAAGGAGTCTCAGCTTGGTCAACCATAATTACCTTTTTGGGGTTGAACTTCAAGACTTGCCATACAATTTCGCTTCCGATAGAGCCTGCAGCACCAGTTATGAGTATTGACTTTCCTGTTAGTTGCTCAGAGATACTCTTGTTATCTAGTACAATTGGCTTTCGCTCTAACAAATCTTGTATCTGAAAGCTAGTAACCTTTTTAGAAATTTCTTTTTGGTTTGCCCAATCGCTTATAATCGGTACTACATAAACTTTATAGTTGTACTCTAAACAACTATCTACAATAGATATCTGTTCTTCTTTTGTGAGTGATTTATCTGTTAAGATAAGGGCTTGTGCATTGTTGATTCGCATCAATGAGTGGATCTTTTTGCTGTGTGCAAAAATTGGTAAGTCTAAGATTCTCTTTGAGGTGTTCTGGCTGTATTTATCCACAAATCCTACAATCTTAAATCGGTTAGGAATTTCAGAGTGTAAGGCGCTTGTAACAGAAATTGCATTGGCATCAGAACCATAAATCATTGCTCTGATCCTTGATTTTTTCTTATTCTCAATGATGTATTCGTCAAAGACATATTTGATTAATAGCCTATAGATAAAAAGTCCTGAGAATGAGAATCCGAAATTTATGACCAGACCTACTCCAAGGAATAAGAAGTCTTTATAGGTTATATAAAAAGCTACGTTTATACCCGAGAATACAATGAGAGTACTGACTTGAGAGAAAAATATCTTAAAGGCATCTACATAAGAAGAATACCTAATTATCCCTGAATAAATTCTATAAAGCCTAAAGAAGAATATATTTACGATAAAATATAATGCAAAACCAAAAGCTTCATAGTCCACCAGAAAATATTCTTGTTCAAATCTACCGAGAATAAAATAAGTTAGAAAAAGCGACAGACACAAAACAAAAATATCAATAAACAATATAATCCACCTTGGGAGGTAGCCTAGGTTTCTAAGGGTATCTCCAAATTTGGCTATTATATTACTTCTAAGTTTATGTGTTGTGTCTCTATTCATATATCCAAATGCTAAACTATACTATGCCCGTTGTATGCTGCGAATATTACCATTTATTTAAAAAAAGCATCTAACGAAGAGACTATCCTAGATTTGTCTGCCTCAGTTAAGTTAGAGCCTGAAGGCAAACATAAACCTTTTTGGAATAATTCTTCTGCGTCATTTGCCCCATAATAAGGATGTTTTTCGAAGATAGGCTGTAGGTGCATGGGCTTCCATAGTGGTCTGCTCTCTATGTTTTCGCTCTCTAAAGCCAATCTCAAGGATTCTCTTTGTTCGTATGATTCTAATACGATACAAGATAGCCAATGATTTGAAGAAAACTGCTCATTTGGTTCGGAAAACACAGTTACGCCTTCAATATCTTTAAAATAATCTTTATAGAATGTGTTATTAGCCTTTCTTAGTGCAATGTGTTTGTCTAAAACCTCCATTTGTCCTCTTCCGATGCCTGCACATATATTACTCATACGGTAGTTATATCCGATATGCGAATGCTGGTAATGTGGTGCATTATCTCTGGCTTGGGTAGATAAAAAGACAGCTTTATCTTTAAGTTCTTTAGTAGGCGTAACGATTGCTCCTCCACCTGAAGTGGTAATAATTTTATTTCCATTAAAGGATAGAATTGCGATATCACCGAAAGTACCACATTTTTGATCGTTATATGTACTTCCTAGTGCTTCCGCAGCATCTTCTAAAATTGGGATTTCGTATTTATCTGCTACGACTCTTACTTCATTAATCTTATAAGGCATTCCGTAAAGATGGACTGCTACGATTGCTTTTGGCTTTTTCCCTTTGGCAATACGATCTATTATAGCTTCTTCTAATGCCTTTGGACACAGATTCCAAGTATCTAGTTCGCTATCTATAAAAACGGGCGTTGCTCCTAGATATGTAATTGGATTGGCTGAAGCAGAGAAAGTCATCGTCTGACAGATGACTTCGTCACCTGGTTGCACATTAAGCAAGATAAGTCCTAGGTGCAAAGCTGCAGTGCCCGCACTTAGGGCACCCACAAATACCTCTTGGTCTAGATAAGTTTCTAAATCTTGTTCAAATCCATTAACATTTGGGCCTAGTGGTGCTACCCAATTTGTGTCAAAAGCTTCTTTGATGTATTTCTGCTCATTCCCTCCCATATGTGGAGAAGAGAGCCATATTTTAGTGTCAGTCATGGTGTCGTATACTATAATTTGCAAATATACACTATTTAACATTTGTCCAAATAATTTAGCCTATAATTATTCACTTTTATACAATTTAGATAAATGTTTTAAATATAATCTTTAGGTCTAACCACACAGACCTATGGTAATAATAATCGAGATTCATCTGTACTTTATCTGGAAAAAGCACTTCATCGTTATATTTTAAAGGATCAGGTTGCGTTGCCAAAAACTGTTCTTCATTGGCATACTTAATACTAGCTAGCGAAGTGATACCTGGTTTGAGTTCTAATATTTTTCTGTCTTCACCTTGTAGTTTGTCATAATAGCCTGGTATATCAGGTCTAGGACCCACAATGCTCATATCTCCAATCAAAACGTTCAGTAGTTGGGGGAGTTCGTCTATTTTATATCTGCGTAGGAAGTTACCTAAAGATGATACGTTTTGCGTCAGTGGATGAAAGGTTTTGAGTTTGAAGATCTTAAATATCTTGCCGTACTGTCCTATCCTTTCTTGCACAAAAAGTCCATTAGAACGAGTGTCTATACTAGCAATAATATAGCCTAATACCACAACCCAACCTAGGAATATCAATGCTACTACAGAAAAGAAAATATCAAATAAGCGTTTGGACATTTAAGGGGTGTTGAATGGTTAATTCGTTGAACTGTATTATTGTTGAATTGTTAGTTTGTTTTATGCAATATTTTATGCCAAATACATAATACTGACTTTAGCTCTTACAATCGCAAAGCTACATATAAAACAAATATAGTTTGTTATGTTGATTAAAACTATCGCTTATCACTATTTAGCTTTACTCCTTTGTTGCGTGTACTTTTAAGTAGTATGACCTTTTTTATATTATGAGAATATACTATCTAAGAACTGTAAATAGTGATGTAAACTAATTGTAAAATTGCGGTTAAGTCGTAGTTAGTTGGGTTCTAGGTTATGTTGTTATCTGGTTATAAAGTTTTTTGTTAAAGTATTTCGGCTATTTTTGGTCAAATATTTAGTGATGCATTTCTTGGTTAAAATCATTGTAGGTCTCCCAAAAAAACAAGACAGTTTTAAATTCAAATTTACTAAATTTAAACTGTCACAATTAAAACAAGCAAATTTAGCGAGAGTCAGATAATAAAAGTCCTCAAAGAGACATATTAACTCAGAGTTGTTTAGGGTTGTTAGATGAAAGTAAAACAACAGGGCTCATTAAGGACTTCACTTAGAATAATGCCCTTAATCTTTAAAATCCTTAAGTACCCTTCATTCTACAAGAAAAATCAACTTTCAACTTTTTACCACCTCTAAATATCTCTTTAAATAAATGTTAATTGTTTATTAAATTAGATTCATTATTTTTGGTGTAATTATCTGAAAGTGAAAATAATAATGAGGTATATAACTCTGATTCTCTTACTCCTTATTTCAAACCTTTTGTGGGGTCAAGAATTTAATCAGGAAAAATTACAAAAAGGGATTGATTTATATGCGAAAGGAGCTTTTGACGCCAGTATTTTGGTTCTTACTGAATGTATTTCGACGGCTGAGGATACCAATGACAATATTGCCTTACAATCGATTTATACTAATTTGGGTAATGCCCATGCCTCTAAAGGGAATGTGATAGCAGCTTTAGAGAATTATCAAAAAGGACTTGATATTGCCTATAAAACAGCAGACACACTCAGAGCCACTCGCATCATCAACAATATAGCAACACTTTATTCTGACGCAAAAGACTTTGAGAGAGCATTAGAATATTTTCAACAAGCCATGCGTTGGGCTGATTGGGTCAATGATGAAGAAACTCTAGCTGATTGTGCTAACGGCATTGCTCTGATTAGAGAACAGCAAGAAAACTATCCAGAGGCTTTAAACTTATACAATCAGGCACTTAAAATCTATGAAAAACATAACATCGAGGATAGATTGGCTCTGGTCTATAACAATTTAGGCATCATACATAAACAACTCAACCAATTAGACCAAACTATATATTATTATAACAAAGCTTTAGAAATAGCCACAAAAATTGATGCAAACTATATTGTGGCTGCTCTATCCGCCAATATGGCAAATGTATATTTATTACAAAAAAAATATCCTGAGGCTATACAAGCAAATCATTCCGCTATGGAAAAGGCAAGGCAAATCGGAGCCACAGCAATTGTTATAGAGACCTATGGCAACCTAATGGATGTGTATGAAGCAATGAATAACTACAAAGAAGCATTCAGATATGCCAAACGCTATAAACAAGCAAATGACAGTCTTTTTACTACTGAAAATGCTGCGCAATTAGCAGAAATGAAAGAAAAATACGAAACAGAAAAAAAAGAGGCTGAAAACCTAAGTTTAAAAGAAAAAAACAGGATCAAAACATTGTTGCTTAACGAAAAGTCCCTTCAACTCAAAAACCGGAACCTTCTTCTTTTAGGAAGTCTATTAGTCTTACTCTTGACAGGCATTGTCATACGCTTATATTGGTCTAGACAAAAAGCAAAGAATCACACAATGAGAATACTCGCTGTCAAAGAAACAGAAAAACAAGAACGCTTGAGAATAGCAAAAGACCTCCATGACGATTTAGGTGCGGGGATAACAAAAATAAATCTCATCGGAAACCTCATTTCTGAACATGCTACAAAAGACGAAAAAACACTCAATTATGGTATAACTATTAAAGAAACAACAAAACAAATAGCAGAAAGTATAAAAACACTTGTATGGTCACTCAACACTCAACACCTAAACCTAGGTGAATTTATACCCTATATCAGACAATACTCCTATGATTTCTTTGAAGAACTCCCTCTTAAAATAAACTTTAAGTCTGAGATAAGAAATAGCTCTAAAGAAATGTCAAGCTTAGTCTTTAGACAGTTATTTATGACAATCAAAGAATGTTTAAACAACATTGCAAAACACGCTGAAGCCTCAGAAGTCACACTGCTTTTCACAGAAATAGACAACGGACTTTGCATACAAATCAAAGATAATGGTAAAGGTATCCGAAAGCAGGCTATCAAGGGCAATGGCCTACAAAATATACAGAACAGAATAAAGTCTATTCAAGGTAAAATAGAGATTCAAAGCCATCCCGGTCAAGGCGTTCAAATTGACATCGAGGTCTATTGGAATTAATGCTTAATCATAAAACTATTAGAAAATGATACGAGTTGCCATTATCGAAGATGATATAAACATCAGAAGCCTACTTTTAGAAAGTCTTAATAGAAGCCTAAAAGTATTTTGCTCCCATGCTTTTAAGGATGCTGAAACAGCTCTTTCAGAAATTCCACATTTAAACCTCGATGTAGTACTCGTAGATATAGGTCTTCCCAATCAAAACGGAATTGAATGTATAAGCAAACTCAAACCTCTAAATACCACAACTCAATTTTTGATATACACTTCATTTGATGATACAGAGTTAATATTTGAAGCATTAAAAGCTGGCGCTTCTGGATATATTATGAAAACTACCGAGACACATCTGTTGATAGATGCCATTATTGACATACAAAATGGGGGTTCTCCGATGAGTTATCAAATTGCCAGAAAAGTAGTCAATTCGTTTTATCAACACACAAGTCTTACTTCTGACTTTCAGAAACTAAGTGATCGAGAGAAAGAAATATTAGAACTATTAGATAAGGGTTTTCGTTATAAAGAAATAGCCTCCAACCTATTTATTAGTACAGAAACCGTCCGCACGCATATTCGTAATATTTATAAAAAACTCCAAGTAAATTCTCGTACAGAAGCCATTAACAAATCTTTTCGTAAATAAAAATACTACTTTTTGGGTATTGACTACCTCTAAAAACGCCTCTATATTTGTCTTAATCCCTGACACTAACTTCAAGGTTAAATTATCAAGGGTAGGAAAATAGTATTAATTTTATAAATTTTATCCAATTATGAGAAAAATCATTTTATCTCTATTAATTATCTCCGCTGCTACTTTATGTTTAAACGCCTGTAGCAGTACTGATGATGAGAACACCGACACTCCAAGCGGGAGTATTGTTGGAAAGTGGCAATTTGACAAAACAGGAACAATATCCGATCAGCAGGAGTTCTTAACGGACTATGAACATGAGTGCGTATCCCACAAAGACTATATCGAGCTCGTGCAGGGAGGATTAGGCAAAGAATATTTTTATGACGAATCGTGTGTTTTAGATTACGGCGAAGGCAGTTGGTCTTTGACTGAGAATAGTCTTGAATTTACAGGTGAAGACGGAACAGATGCATACGAAGTCTTAACCCTTACCAATTCAACACTGAAGCTAAAAATAGAGAATCTGATCTTTATTTTCATAAGAAAATAATTTCAACACATACTATTCTAAAAACAGGTTTCAAAACAATTATAAACATTTATATTATGAAAAAAAAATTACTACTAATCAGTACTGTTACCCTTCTGATGGGCTTCTCAAGCCAAGTGTATGCGCAAAAGATGAATAAAACATTTAGCTTTGGCTTTGGACTAGAAGGAGTTATTCCTTCAGGCGATTTAGCAGAGTCTTATGGAATGGGTGGTGGTCTCACGCTCAGAGCTTCTTATAAAGCAGGTCCTGGATTTGTAACCCTCACTTCAGGAGCGCTTGTGTTCGCCCCAAAATCACTTGATGGCGGAGAAAACTCAGAAGACATGAAAGCTGCTATGCAAATACCCATAAAAGCGGGGTATAAGTTTATCTATAAAGACTATTTATTTGCTATGGCAGAGATAGGTTACAGTTCTCTTACAACTTATGCTCCTAATAGTGATGGAGAATTAGAAAAGATAAGTAGTGGTGGCCTAGTATATGCACCTTCGATAGGCTTTCAGTATAAATCCCTAGAACTAGGCTTGCGCTACGAGACTTTTTCAACTGAAGGGGGTACGGCTTCTTTCATGGGACTTCGATTGGGCTTTAACTTCTAACCATAAAATCACACCAATCAGGGTTGATAATTCAGGCTTCAATCCTATAAATATAAGTCGATTAGCTCTCAATGCTCTTGTTACATAAGTAATTAGGGCATTGTTTTTTAGTATTCAAGCACGCACAGTTACTGACAATCATCTTATCTATAAATTATAGTTAATAGCTATACCTGTTTGCTAACAAAGCATGTATGACCCAAATCAATAAGCAACTTTCAACTTATAAAGCATCTAAATCAACGCTGGTGCATCCCTATCCAGCACATATTCTACTTGTGGTAAGGTTTGTAAGACAGAGGTAGGAACGTCCGTAGATATTTTGCCTTTAAGGGCTTTGCTGACGATTTTTGATTTATTGGCACCTAAAACCAATAATAGTAAGTAAGGGCAATAGCAGCAATAGATAGCCTGCTTTTTTCATTTTGATAGTGTTTTAGGTGAATAGAGTTGATAAACATACAAAAAATAAATTTTGATATGCTTTTAATAGGAATTAAAAAAGCCTGACAGCTATTTGTCAGGCTTTTTGATAAGTTATTATTTAGTTGATTTCAATGAGTTGAAGGCAATTGGACAACTCAGGTTTTCCTTCAATAAAAACTAGAAGCCAAGCTTTTAGTTCTTCTAATTCATAAGGCAAAAGTGTATTGAGTGCTTTTTCTAGCTCTTTGCAAAACAGAACTGGATCAAAACTCACACTTTCTAAGACCTTTTTTGTATACGTAAACATATTTCTTCCCATTTCTAGTTTATAAATTAGGTGGCAACTCCCTTTCTAACGCAAACAAAGGTATTAAAATTATTGTTTTAAATGTTAAAATTTTGATTCAATTTTATGAGCAATTGTCATTTCTCTTTTTCCGATAGGTCCTTGCGTCTTCTGAACTGTGAAGCCACTTTCTTTTAGGTTTTTGGTAACTAGACCTCTACAGGCATAGGTGGTCAAGATTCCCTCTTTTTTAAGCGACTTAAACATGCGCTGAAAAATAGCCAAACTCCAGAGTTCAGGTTGCACTCTATAGCCAAAAGCATCGAAATATATCAAATCAAATTTGTTTTCGAAGATAATATCCTCGAATTTCATTTGGTGTTTTGTCAGTGTAAAAGTAGGGGAGATGTGATTTTCTTTTTCCCATTCAGATTCGTGGAGTTTAATAAAATCTTTTTTATGATGTTCGGCGTTTAGCAATACATCAAAATTGAGTTGGGTGTAGGTGTCAGCTGTTACAGGGAAAGCTTCTATACCTGTGTATTTGATGTTCTGACTTCTTTTCTGACTTTCTAAAAGTGTGATGAAGGCATTCAGACCTGTTCCGAAACCAATCTCAAGAATCGATACTTCTTTGCGCTCAGCAAAAAAGTCAAGTCCGTTTTTGATAAAGACGTGATAGGCTTCTTGAATGGCGCCGTGTTTGGAATGATAGCTTTCGTTCCACTCCGGTAAGTGAATGGTCAGCGAGCCGTCATCGGTTTGTAAGAGCTCTTTTTTGAGGTTACTCATGTTTGATTTTTATTTCAAACATCACATCCCAGTTCTTGCCAGTCACAAAAATAGTTTTGGTTTCAGGGTTATAGGCAATTCCGTTGAGTACATCTAATTCGGCATGTTGTGTTACCTTTGATTTTAAGGCAGATAAATCAACTACATATTCAACCGTTCCTGTCTTAGGATCAATAATTGCTATGGCGTCTTTTGTGTAGATGTTAGCATAAATTTTTCCGTCAATCCACTCCATTTCATTGATGCCTGGAATTTTGGTCTGTGCGGTATACACATTAAAGTAGTCAATTTCTTTGTTGGTCTCTGGATCAACGATATATATCGTTTCTGTTCCGTCAGACCAATATAGGTTTGTGCCGTCATTGGTAAGTCCCCAGCCCTCGATATCTTTGAAGTAGTTGAATTCATCGATTTTCTCTAGTGTTTTTGGGTCATACACCATAGCAATCTTTTCTCTCCAAGTCAATTGATAAACTTTGCCATTTAGGATGGTTAGTCCTTCACCGAAGTATTTGTTGTCTAATTTTTTGCCAGTCAATACTTTTCCGGTTTTGACATCAGTTCGTCTTACTGATGAACGTCCGTATTGACCAGTACTTTCGAATAAAATACCTTCATAAAACTCTAAGCCTTGCGTATATGCCCCAATATCGTGGTTATAGGTGTTTAGTATTTCGTAGTCTAATAGTTTAGGCTCTACACTCGGAACAACCTCGATGCTAGTGCCAATTTCCTCTGATGTATTGCCATAGAATACCAAGCCTTTGATGGATTTCTTACCGAATTTATGGTTGGCAAGACTGTATTCAAATGGACTTTGACCTTTAGTCGTACCAATCTTCTTGTTGTCAAAATAATATACAACCGAATCTACTGTCTTATTTTTATCGTTGATTATCTCTAGAGAAATAGTTTCGTTAGCCTTGTGGTGTTGCTTGAGTATAGAAGTATTGAGTCTGAAAGCAGGACTTTCATCTTCACACGAAAAAAGGGCAATGCTTAATCCTAATAGTATGAGTAGTTTATGTGTTTTCATGAGTGTTTATAGGTGATAAAGTGAATCGAATGCTTGCAAAGATAAAAAATTATCGTACTTTTGCAAACGGCAAGTCCTACACGACCAGCTCCTGTAGAATCCTCCAGGGTGGGAACACAGCAAAGGTATATGGTTGAGCGGTGCGATGTAGGTCGCTTGCCATTTTTTGTATATACCCTCCACTACAACTTCCCTTTACATTTTCACGAAAAAGAAACTATATAAAAGAATCTTTATTCTTAAACCATTCTTGATTGATAGTGTCTATATAGTTTAATACTTCATCTTTTCCTTTTTCTTCTAACGAAGAGGTGATGAAATAATCAGGAAATTCTGCCCAACCGTCTGCAAGTAATTGCTTTTTATAGCTTGAAATATGATTTTCAATTTTGGTTTTTGCTATTTTGTCGGATTTAGTAAAGATAATTGAAAAAGGAATCTCGCTTTCTCCTAAATACCTCAAGAAATCAAGGTCAATTTGTTGTGCATCCAATCTGATGTCAATTAAAACAAAAGCACAGACTAACTGCATTCGCTGCTCAAAATAATCAGTGATAAACTGCTGGAAGCTGGCTTTAGTTTTTTTAGAAACTTTGGCATAGCCGTAGCCAGGTAAATCTACTAAAAACCAATTTGAGTTTATCTTAAAGTGGTTGATAAGTTGTGTTTTTCCGGGCTTTGCTGAGGTTTTAGCTAGGTTCTTGTTTCCGGTAAGCATATTTATAAGCGAACTCTTCCCGACGTTTGAACGCCCGATAAAAGCATATTCCGGAAGGATTTCTTTCGGACATTTACTTACTTCAGAGTTACTGATTACAAAATCTGCCGTGTTTACTTTCATTATAGGTGGTTGTATTTAAAGTCTATTTTTGAAGACTATTATAATCCTAATTCAGGATAGGACAGAGCTCAGCTTAGAACTTTCTTTTCAAAAGCCATTCATACATTAAACGATTAAATTCATCTGGATGTTCCATCATCGCTGCGTGTCCACATTTGTCAATCCAATAAAGGTCTGAATCAGGCAAGAGGGCATTGAACTCTTCGGCTACTTCCGGAGGTGTAACTTTGTCGTTTTTTCCCCAAATAATACAGGTAGGTGTAGTCATTTTTGGCAAGTCCTTAGCCATATTATGACGGATTGCACTTTTGGCAATTGTTAGGGTTTTGATGAGTTTTATTCTGTCATTGACCGTTGCAAAAACTTCATCTACGATTTCTTTAGTAGCAACCTCAGGGTCATAAAAAACATCCTGAGCTTTCTTTTTGATATACTCATAATCACCTCTTTTTGGATAGCTCTCGCCCATAGCGCTCTCGTAAAGCCCTGAACTTCCGGTGATGATAAGTCCAGCCATTTTTTCGGGATACATTTTGGTGTGATATAAAGCAATATGACCTCCTAGGGAATTACCCAACAAGATTACTTTTTCGTAACCTTTATAGGTGATGAAGTCTTTGACAAACTTGGCGAAAGCCTTTACGTTAGTCTTTAGTATGTTTTGAGTATATATAGGGAGTTCTGGAATGACAATCTTGTATCCTTTTTCTGGGAAAAAATTGGCTACACCATCAAAATTGCTCAATCCACCCATAAGTCCGTGAAGAATTATGATGGGAATTCCTTCTCCTTTTTCGAAATAAGTATATTTTTTGTCTTTTGTAAGCTCTTTGTTCATTTTTCAATTTCCAAATTCAGACAAATATACTATAATAAGGTTTAGATAAAAGAAAAAATAAGATAATTTTCACAACGAAAATTATCTTATTTTCTTTTGAAATAACGATAAACACTAGGCTTGTATCTTAACTAACTTGTGTTTATATCATTCACACTCAATGTCTTTAATCGCACTAAAAAGCGGTTTCTTTTTGAGGATTAAGACTCTTTCTGTTGTGTTTCTGAAGTATTCGTATTTAGCATTTGCCATAATTTATCCTTTAGTTCCACTAATCCTTGCTGTGCAACAGAGGAGATAAATAGGTAAGGTGTTTTCTTAAACTGCTTGTCTAATTCTTTTTTCATTTCTGCTTTGAGTTCGTCATCAAGCATATCTGATTTAGATATTGCCACGAGTCTATCCTTGTCTAAAAGATCAGGATTATACTGAGTAAGTTCGTTGAGCAAAATATCATATTCCTTTTTGATATCAGTTGTATCGGCTGGAATTAAGAACAATAAGGTTGAATTGCGCTCTATATGACGCAGAAAATAATGCCCTAGACCTTTTCCTTCTGCCGCTCCTTCAATAATCCCGGGAATATCAGCCATGATAAAAGATTGAAAATCTCTATATTCTACGATTCCTAAGTTTGGTTTAAGGGTCGTAAAGGCATAATCAGCAATTTTTGGTTTTGCCGAGGTTATGACTGATAAAAGTGTCGATTTTCCAGCATTAGGGAAGCCTACAAGACCTACATCAGCTAGTATTTTTAATTCTAAAATTATATCGAGTTCTTGTCCTTCTAATCCGGGTTGTGCGTATCTGGGGGTTTGGTTTGTAGAAGAACGGAAGTGCCAGTTTCCGAGTCCACCTTTTCCCCCTAAAGCCAAAATTCTTTTTTCTCCTTGTTCAGTGATTTCAAATAATACTTCACCTGTATCTCTGTCTTTTACGACAGTTCCTAGTGGTACTTCAATATATTTGTCCTCTCCATCAGCGCCCGTACTACGCGAACTTCCTCCATCGCCACCGTGTCCTGCTTTGATATGTCTGGCAAACTTCAAGTGATGTAGTGTCCATAAGTTTTGACTTCCTACAAGATATACGTGTCCGCCTCGTCCTCCATCTCCTCCGTCTGGTCCTCCTTTGTCAATAAATTTTTCTCTGTGAAGATGCGTTGATCCTCGACCTCCTTTGCCTGAAGCCACAAAAATCTTTACGTAATCTACAAAATTCCCTTCTGTCATGGTGGTTGTATTATCTGTCTTTATTTTTAAGTGACAAAGTTAATAAAATTAGCTGAGTGATTTACGGCTAAGCCTCGAAAGCAAAAACAAAATAGTTTGAGTGTGCCGATCTATCTAAATTACTTTAAATAGATAATTATTAGTCGATAGTGATAAGAAGTAGGCTAGGCTTCTTGTGTGTCATCCTCATCCATCTCTATAAATGTAGGATTAGCCATTAGCTTATCGGCCAAGGTCTCTATTTTATCAGTTATAGTAGTAGTCATAAAAATGCGTTGAGTCTTCTCGATTGCATCAGAAAGTCTGGTGATAATTTGTTCATGCCTGCTTTTGAGGATGTTATCTACATCATCAATTACAAACATTTTGAGACGGTTGATATCAAAACCTGCTCCTGAGAACATCTCTCCCAATCTCTTAGGCGTTCCGATTAGTACGTCTATACCAATAGAGATTTTGTTTTTGTCGTCGTCTAAATTGGTTTGTTCATACGTATAGCTCACTCTGAGGTCGTTGTGTTTGTTGAGTGTTTCAAAAATCTGCACCATTTCCATCACACGTTCTCTGTTCTCAACGATGATAAGTGCTCTAGGCGAATGTTCATAAGGCTCTACTAAGCGTTGGATGATGTTTAACACGATTGTAGTAGATTTACCGCTTTTGTCAGGCGAACTAATCACTAGGTCAGCACCACTTTTGATAAGTGAGAAAGTTTCCTTTTGTAGAATGTTGGCGTTGGTTAGGCTGCTTTCTGATAAAGAAAGATTTAGATTTGAATTGATTTTTTTTAGAAACACGGTGTTGTCTTTTTTTGTAACTTTACAAAAGTACTAAAAAGAGTTCACACTGAGACTTTAGTGTGCGTATGTTTGATAAAACTCTTTACAAAAATACATATCCAAGCTAAATTTATTGATTATAGATAAAATCTATTCCACTATAAAAACATATAATAAAGGTTTATGGTATTTTTAGTTAGAGTTGGTATCTTTGCATAAGAAAAATAACAATAACCTTTTAAAACAATAATTTACTATGGCATTAGTTGGAAAAAAATTCCCAAACATTACAGTGGACGCAATCTCAGAAATGGGAGATGATTTAAGAATCAACGTGTTGGAAGAGGCTACTAAAAATAACAAAAAAGTAATTTTATTCTGGTATCCAAAAGATTTCACTTTTGTATGTCCTACAGAATTACACGCTTTTCAAGAAGCTAAGGCTGAATTTGAAAAGAGAAACACGATGATTATTGGTGCTTCAGTAGATACTAATGAAGTTCACTTTGCTTGGTTAAACACTCCAAAAGATCAAGGAGGAATCGAAGGTGTTACTTATCCATTATTGGCAGATACGACAAGAAACCTGTCAAATGCTTTAGGTATTCTTGATGCAGAGCACGTATATAACGAAGAGCACGATACAGTTATGGTTGAAGGTTCTAATGTTACTTACAGAGCTACTTACCTTATTGATGAGACTGGAAAAGTATTCCACGAATCAGTTAATGATATGCCACTTGGTAGAAACGTAAAAGAATATCTAAGACTAATTGATGCGTACGCACACGTTCAAAACCACGGAGAGGTTTGTCCTGCAAACTGGGAAGAGGGTAAAGATGCAATGAACGCTGACAGAAAAAGCACAGCGGAGTACTTAGCAAAACATTAATCACAATTTGTTTTGAAAATCAGGCTGATGCTTTAAGGTATTGGCCTGAAATTCAAAACTACAAAACACAACTACCTTATGTTAATAGAATTAGAAAACGATAATTTACAGGAATTAGTAGGTTCGCATAACAAAGTAGCAGTTCAGTTTTCAGCTTCGTGGTGTGGCAATTGCCGTATAATGAAGCCGAAATTCAAAAAACTTTCGACTGAAAAAGAAGAAATTACATTTGTTATCGTAGATGCCGAGAAG
This sequence comes from Flavobacteriaceae bacterium, assembly GCA_034676605.1. Lineage (GTDB taxonomy): Bacteria > Bacteroidota > Bacteroidia > Flavobacteriales > Flavobacteriaceae > Flavobacterium. Next base: position 371,974 of record JAUCBW010000001.1, read on the forward strand.
TTTCCTGAATCAAGAAAATTAGCCAACGTTTCGAACTTGCCTACATTCGCAACTTTTATAGACGGAAAGCTAGTAGGAGAGGTGCAAACCAACAAACAAGAAGTTTTAAATCAATTAATCGATGAAATTACCAATAATTAGACAACTGACCCAGTTTATCAACGATAACGACGAAGATTATATCGTCGAAACATTAGAGGTGCTGGAGAATCTAACAGAAGTATCTTCACTCAAAGATGAGGAGTTAGACGTGATTGGTGAATTGATTTCGAATATGTATGGAGCCTTGGAGGTACATAAAATGACCAAAGAGGGAACCGACCCAAAAGAAGCACTAAATCTTTTTATGAAAAGAGTTTTAGGGTCTATCGACAAATAAGAAGAAACACACAAAACACAAACAACAGCGCCTTCGGGCAAAAACAAAGGCTTCCTTTTAGGGAAGCCTTTGTTATTTATAAGCAATGCTGTTTTTAAACCTTCACAGTCCATCCGAAGATGTCTTCAGCCACTTTATACTGAATGTCATTGAGTTTGTCTTTCAAGAGCATGGCATACGAATTGTCTAATTTCGGTAGTTCATAGTAAGTCTCATTGTGTGAGAACCCCACAATCGGATTCACCACAGCTGCTGTTCCTGAGCCAAAAATCTCTAGTAGCGAACCTTCTTTGTGAGCGGCTACTAGTTCTGAAACTAGCACAGAACGCACTTCTACTTTTAGGCCTAAGTGTTTGGCAAGCTCAATTAAGCTTTTTCTGGTCACTCCATCTAAGATTCGTTCGCTCGCTGGAGCAGTATAAAGCGTGTCGCCCATTCTGAACCAAACGTTCATGGTTCCAGCTTCTTCGAGCTTCGTATGCGTTGCATCATCAGTCCAGATAATTTGTTGGAATCCTTTTTCGTTAGCCAATTTCGTAGGATAGAATTGTCCGGCATAGTTCCCAGCTGCTTTTGCAGCACCGATACCACCGTTGGCAGCACGACTGAAATGATCAGCAATGACTACTTTCACCTCTCCTGAATAATAAGACTTCGCAGGCGATAAAAGTATCGAAAATCTATAAACTGATGACGGTGAAGCCGTAACTCCAACGCCGGTAGCAATCATAAACGGACGAATATACAGTGCGTTTCCTTTGCCTTTTTTTACCCAATCTTGATCAATTCTTATCAGCTCTTTCAAGCCTTCCATAAATATCTCTTCAGGGATTTCAGGCATAGCAAGACGCACAGCTGATTTGTTTAATCTTTTGTAATTCTCGTCAGGGCGGAATAACCAGATTTCATCATCATCGGTTTTGTAGGCTTTCATTCCTTCAAAAATAGCTTGGCCATAATGGAAAACCTTTGAGGCAGGATCCATCAAAAAGGGTGCATAAGGCATAATAACAGGCTTTTCCCAAGCTCCGTTTTTGAAGTCACAAACCAGCATATGGTCAGTGAAAACAGACCCGAACGAAAGGTTTTCAAAATCTATCTCTTGAATTCTAGTATTCGGAGATTTTATAATTTCTATTCCTGTTGAAGTTTCTGTACTCATTAAATCTATATTGTTTGATTCAAATACAATTTGAATAATTTATAAAATGATTTGGCTGTTTATATTCTTGTAATTCAGCAAATCTTGTTTCAACTTTATTATTAAGCTATTATTTGATGTCTTTTAACTCTACGTCAAAAACCAAAATAGCATTCGGAGGAATAACACCACCAGCGCCTCTTGATCCGTAGCCTAGGTCTGACGGAATCACAAAACGTGCTTTGTCACCTACGTTAAGTAGAGAAATCCCTTCATCCCAACCTGCAATTACTTGACCTGCTCCTAAAACAAAATCAATTGGTTGGTTTCTTTTGTATGAAGAATCGAAGACATCACCATTTTCTAAAGCTCCTGAATAATGTACTGAAACTGTTTTTCCTTTTTGTGCTTTGGCTCCGTTTCCTTTTTCTATAATTTTATAGTATAAACCGCTTTCAGTTTTATCAAAATCTTCGGTTAGTTTTTGCATGCGTTCTTGTGCTTGACGCTTTTCTTCAGCGATACGCTTTTCTCTAGAACCTTCAAAAGTTCTGAATGCCTCTATGGCATTCCATTTCTGAGCTTCTTCACCTATACGAACAATCTCTAGTGTTTCTAAAATATCACCTTGTTGGATTGCATCAACTATTTCTTGTCCTTTGATTACTTTTCCGAAAACCGTGTGGTTATCATCTAACCAAGGTGTAGCTACGTGTGTAATAAAGAATTGAGACCCGTTGGTTCCTTTTCCGGCATTTGCCATTGATAGTACTCCAGGGCTGTCATGTCTTAAATCATTGCGAAACTCATCGTCAAACTTATATCCTGCATCTCCAGTTCCTGTTCCGAGCGGACAGCCTCCTTGAATCATAAAGTCTTCAATAACTCTATGAAAGGTCAATCCATCATAATAGGGCTTTCCTTGAGGACGTGCAGTATTTTCTAGTTTCCCCTCAGCAAGACCTACGAAGTTGCCAACTGTTCCCGGTGTTTTATCGTGAGTTAATTTAACTAAAATTTCTCCTTTGTTCGTGTTGAATTTAGCATAAATTCCGTTTTCCATAATGTTCAAATTTTAAACCGCAAAAGTAGGCTTAATTTAGAAATTAAGAAGTCTAATTCACGTAATTTTATGATACGAGCTTATAAATCAGCATGAGTTAGTAGTTTAAAAAGTTAAATTTTCGTTAAAAACAACTACTATGTGTTGCATAGTAGCTTCTTTTAGATGTATGTTTGCATAAGAAAATACTAGGTGATCTAAAGACTTAGGAAAGCTAATGGTATAATGTTCAAAAAAATAATATAGTATGAATATAGAAAATACACGAGCACAGATGCGAAAAGGTGTTTTGGAATTCTGTATCTTATCTGTCTTAAAACAGAAAGAGGCTTATACTTCTGAGATACTCGAAACGCTCAAAGAAGCTAAGTTGTTGGTCGTAGAGGGCACGATATATCCCTTACTTACACGACTGAAAAATGACGAACTGCTTAATTATCGTTGGGAAGAATCTTCAAGCGGACCACCACGAAAATATTATGAACTCACCAAAGAAGGAGAAATTTTTTTAGAAGGATTAGCGGAAACTTGGGATGAGTTATCGCAAGCAGTAACAATTATTACAACTCAAAACTCTACTGACCATGAATAAAACTGTAAACGTAAACTTAGGAGGAATATTTTTTCATATTGATGAGGATGCTTATCTAAAGCTCTCTAAATACTTAGAAGCTATTAAAAGACATTTGTCTGACGATGGGGGAAAGGCGAAATTATGTCTGATATCGAGATTCGTATCTCTGAGCTTTTTTCCGAGAAAATCAGAAACCACAACCAAGTCATTACTGTTAAGGATATAGACGAGGTGATAACTATTATGGGTGAACCTAAAGATTATAGAATTGACGATCAGGAGCCAGAGTCAAAAACACACTATGCACAGTATTCAAATGCTTCTAGAAAATTGTACAGAGATGAAGATAATAATATTTTGGGTGGAGTACTCGCCGGTCTAGGACATTATTTCGGGATTGATAAAGTATGGCTTAGAATACTTTTCTTGATACTTTTCTTCTTTTTTGGTACAGGAGTATTGATTTATATTGTTCTATGGATTATTGTACCTAGCGCAGAAACTACGGCTGAGAAGTTACAAATGAGAGGACAACCTGTGAATATTTCAAATATCGAAAAAAAAGTACGTGAAGAGTTTGAGAACTTTTCTGAAAAAGTAAACAATATCGATTATGATAAATTCACCAAAAAAGTCAACTCAAAAGCAAATAACTTCGGAAATGCCATAGGCAATTTTTTTACAGAAGTTTTTACAGTTATAGGTAAGATTTTAGGGTTTTGCTTAATCATTTTTTCAATAGTAATGCTTGCTTCATTGCTGATTAGACTAGCTGCTTTAGGCACAACAGAATACTTTCAACTTCCTTGGATGGGTATTTCTGAAGTCTTTAATTATTCTGACGCACCGATTTGGTTGTTGGTCATATTGTTCTTCTTAGCCATCGGAATTCCGTTTGTAGCGCTATTGTTATTAGGTTTTAGAATTCTAATTCCGAACTCTAAATCTTTTGGTAATATATTCAGGTATTCTATGTTTGTAATCTGGGTTATAGCCGTTATATCTCTGATAACCATTGCTGTACGACAAGCCTCCGAAGTTGCCTTTGAAGAGAAAACATCTGAAAAACAAATGCTTTTTGTACAACCTCAAGATACGCTGAAGTTGGATATCCTGTCAAATAATAAATACGATAACTATGATTATACAGATTATAGACTAATATTAGACCAAAATGATAATGAAATTATCTTCTCAAACAGGGTTTACTTTTATATCCGTAAAACTAACGAAAAGCAGCCATTTATAGTGATTAATAAGCAAGCTGAAGGAAATTCACTCTTGAATGCTAAAAAAAGAGCTGAACAAATACAGTTTAATTTTAATGTCAGTGAAAACCTAATCAGTTTTGATGATTATCTGACTGCAGAGCTAAAAACGAAGTTTAGAAATCAAAAAGTAAATATAAATATTTACATTCCTGAAAATCAAGTATTCAAAGTTGATGAACATTTTAAATCATTTAGAAATCGAGTTTTTATTGAAACCCCAGAAGGCAAGACGTTTATACAAGTGGGCAATCATTATGTATTGAAGAATACCAGTTTTGAATGTTTAGATTGTATTGCTGAACCAGCAACTACGCGTGAAAACATTGAAATCAATAAAAGCGACACAGAAAATCTGCCCACAGCTGGAAGATTGATAATCAATGCAGATGGTGTAATTGTCAAAAACAATTAATAGTTAGCTCAATTTTTTAAACGTTTTTTTTACCTTTACCTTTAAATCCAATTCAAATGATACAACTTATCTTTAAACTTGCTAAATTCTGGATGCTATTGTTGCTATCTCTATTCTTTGTTAGCTGTGTGAAATATTCTACTAACGGCATCGGAAAAGATACAATTACTGGAAGTGGCGTGATAGTTACTGAGCAACGCGATGCTATTCAAGAATTTGATAAACTTCAGGTTTCGAGTATGTTCAAGGTTGAAATTGAACAAGCATCTGTGCAAGAAATCACCGTAAGAGCAGATGATAACTTGATGCAACATATCAAAACAGAAATAGTAGGTCAAACGCTAAAAATCTATTTTGATAATGTTTCTGTTAGAAATCCTAAAGAACTCAAGGTGTTCGTAAAGATGCCTAAAATAGAAGAACTATCGGCTTCGTCTTCATCAGAGATAAAAGTAAATAATAAAATCACAACTCATCGTCTGTATTTAAAGACTAGTAGTACCGCTGAGATAGATATTAATGAAGTAAGCACACAGTCTTTTACAGCTGAAGCCAGTAGTGCATCAGAGATAGAAGTAAGCAAGGTATATGCCATTGACTTACAGCTCACTACGTCCTCTACGGCAGATTTTAAAGCCTATGTAGAAGCCAATAAAGTAGAGGTAAAAGCATCGAGTAGTTCTGATGTCAAGCTTAAAGGAAAAGCTTTAGAGATGAATATCATTACTTCATCAACAGCAACAGTAGATACAAAGGAATTAATTGCCAATGACATCACCGTCACTTCATCGAGTAGCTCAATAGCTAAGGTGCACCCGGTACTTTCGTTAAAAGCAAAAGCATCTTCAGCTTCGAGTGTTTTTTATTATAATGATCCACAACTAATTGACAAGACAACCTCATCAGCAGCGAGCATTAAAAAGAAATAAGTAAGTTGAGCTAAGAAGCTTTATATCTATTCGCACCATCCAATTATTTTTTTGAGCATAAATGTTTATATGGACAAAAAAAGTCTATATTTGCATTTCCAAAAAAGGGGATGTAGCTCAGCTGGTTAGAGCGCTTGGCTGGCAGTCAAGAGGTCGTGGGTTCGAATCCCATCTTCTCCACGTAGTAGGGTTAATTTGATTGTTTATCAGTCAATTAACCCTTTTTTTGTCTCACGTTGTCAATCGATGGTATAATTTGGAGCAGGGTTTATATGACAGTTTATTGCTCTAAAACGCACTCGCCAATATCCAAAGTGTCTAAAAAACGCACTATTCATATAGTATTCATACTAACTTCATTTTCAATTAAGATTTAAAAGTATAACATCCTCATATAGAATGAACTTAAGTGTTGTTTTATATAAAAACTTTACTTTATAAGGAAATACAAGAGCTGGAAAGTAAAGAAACAGTAGCTTTGTGCAAGCACTTGTGAGGTTTTAAGAATAAAGTATATTGAAACTATTCTGAGAAATGTCTAATCCTATTCAAATTGATAATACTAATTTAACATAGGGTTAAACTCTAAATTAGATATTTGCAGCTGGAAAATTATCTGAATTATGGAAAACCTATACTTAATCATGTTGATTGTAATGGCTGTGCTAGCCATAATTGACATTACTGTTGGTGTGAGTAACGATGCGGTTAACTTTTTGAACTCGGCAGTAGGCTCTAAGGTAGCGTCTTTTAAAACAATTATGATTGTAGCTTCGACAGGTATTCTTATCGGAGCTTTATTCTCGAGTGGAATGATGGAAATCGCCCGAAGTGGTATTTTCGTGCCTACCATGTTTAGCTTTCAGGACGTAATGATTATTTTCCTGACAGTAATGGTCGCCGATATTATACTATTAGATGTCTTTAACTCCATTGGTTTCCCTACATCTACCACTGTTTCTATTGTCTTTGAATTACTGGGTGCTGCATTTGCATTAGCACTAATAAAAGTCTTAACTGACAGCGGGTTGTCTGGCCAAATCTTGGATTACATCAATACAAGTAAGGTCTCTGAAATAGTCATCAGCATTTTGTTATCCGTTGTGCTGTCTTTTGCTTTAGGTGCCTTGGTGCAATACGTTTCGCGTATATTTTTCACCTTTAGCGCCGATGAACGTGTGAAAAAAGCTGGAGCAGTTTTTGGCGGAATCGCTATCACTGCTATTTCTTTTTTCCTATTGATTAAAGGAATGAAAAACTTAACTTTTGTGCCGCAAAGCCTAAACCAATGGATAGGCAGCAATCAACTGTTGATTATTGGTGTAAGTTTAGTAGTATGGACGCTTGTTTCGCAACTACTCATCAGCGTTTTCAAAGTAAACATCCTTAAAGCCATTATCCTGATTGGTACTTTTGCATTAGCTATGGCATTTGCCGGAAACGACTTAGTAAACTTTATCGGGGTACCGATTGCAGCTATACAGTCGTATGGATTTTTTGTAGCTTCGGGAGCAGCTGATCCGTCAACCTACATGATGAATGAGCTGGCAAACAACGAGATTGTAGCCCCGTTCTATTATCTGCTTATTGCAGGGGTTGTAATGACTATTACCCTGTGGACTTCTAAAAAAGCCCACAATGTAATGGAAACGGAGCTTAAATTGAGTAGCCAAAATGAAGGAACGGAAAAGTTCAACCCAAACTTTTTATCCCGAATGATTGTAAGAGGTTTTGTGTATGGAGGCAAATTCTCTAACACTATCTTACCAGCAAGATGGCAAATAAAAATCAACAACCGTTTTGAAAAGCCAATCGTCAAAAAAAGCAAAAATAAAGAGCAAATTCATTTTGATATGATCAGAGCATCGGTAAACCTTATAGTTGCCAGTGTTTTAATCTCCATCGGTACCTCAATGCAATTACCGCTATCTACCACCTATGTAACCTTTATGGTGGCTATGGGTACTTCACTAGCTGACCGTGCTTGGGACAGAGACAGTGCAGTGTTTCGTGTTGCAGGTGTATTTAACGTAATCGGAGGTTGGTTTTTGACCGGTCTATCTGCGTTTACCTTGGCGGCAACTGTAGCTGCAGTAATGTACTTTGGAGGAGAGATTGGTATATTTATTATGCTAGCTTTGCTTGCCTATATACTGTACAGAAGCAACAAACAATACAAAAAAAGAGAAAAAATCAGAGCACAAGCTGATGTACCGGTTTTCGATACAGATGATATTGCTTCTCTACAAAGAATCAATCAAAAAAGCGCTGAGCAAATAGCAAAAATACTTGATAAACTCCATGATAAATACAATAATACTGTCATAGCATTAGAACAAGAAAACAGTAAATACCTAATCGACAACAAACAAGGCATCAAAAAGCTAAACAAATCTATTGATGCACTGAAATCCAACTTTTATATGTTAATGAAAGAAGTCGATCCGAATGTAGTTGATTCAAGCAAATTCTTGATAAAGTCGTATGGAAACCTACAGAACATAGTCATGAGTATGGATTTTATTAACAATGCTGCCAAAGCACATATCGACAACAATCACAAAAAACTGAAAAAATCTCAGGTAAAGGATTTGATAAAAATAGAACAAAATATCCTTGTGCTTTCTACGCACACCAAAGACTATTTCCTTCAGCCTGAAGCCAACCAAATAGGAGCAATTAGCAGACTAAGTGAAAATACAATTGAAGCTATTGACTTAGCCATGTCGAAAGAAATAAGTCGAATCAATAAAAGCAAAAGTAGCCAGAAGACGCACACTCTATTTATGAGTATTCTCCTAGAAACCAATTTTATGGTTGACCGTCTAAACAAATTAGTAATGTCACACGAAAAAAACTCCTGAATAAATAATCAACCCAATAAACCAACCGATTGAAGCCATAAACTCCAATCGGTTTTTTTGTTTTAGGAGTTAAGTAAATTATTTTTAGACAAGCTCAGTACGATGAGCACAAAGTTAAATTTATACACTTATCAAGTCCAAAACTCTATTTTAACAGCCTTTTTGCTTCTTATTATCCCATAAAAAAAAGCCGTTTCAGTATATTGAAACGGCTTTTTAGTTTTTATTGTAGTTTATTGATTTTCTCAATAAGCCCGATTGCTTTGCTTTCAAGCTCTTGGTTTATTTGCTTGAAGTGCGCTTTTTTGTCTTCAACCTTTCTAAGGTTTACTTTACTGATAAGCTCATCAAAGGTTTGGATTGCTTCTTCAACAATTGCATCTGTTTCAGCTGTAGGTTTTCCGCCTTTTGCCATTTCAGTAAGGTATGTAGCTTCGATGATGTCACCTAGTACATAGTTTATGTCTTTTTTTAAATTTCTTTTGCTTGCCATTTTTCGGGTTGTATTAAATTAAGTCTATTGGAAAATATTGTATTAGTATCTGTAATATTCAGGTTTATAAGGTCCTTCAACCTCCACTCCGATATATTTTGCTTGATCTTCAGAAAGCGTTTCTAGTTCTACACCAATTTTAGCAAGGTGCAATTGTGCTACTTTCTCATCCAAGTGTTTCGGAAGCATATATACTTCGTTTTTATACTTTTCAGTATTTGTCCAAAGTTCGATTTGTGCTAAGGTTTGATTGGTAAATGAGTTACTCATCACAAAACTCGGGTGACCAGTTGCACAACCAAGATTCACTAAACGACCTTCAGCCAAAATAATAATATCAGTACCATTGATATTATATTTGTCCACCTGAGGTTTAATTTCGATTTTAGAAGCACCGTGGTTTTTGTTTAGCCAAGCCATATCAATTTCGTTGTCAAAGTGACCGATATTACACACGATAGTTTTGTCTTTCATCTTCTCAAAATGACGACCTACCACGATGTCTTTGTTTCCGGTAGTAGTAATTATGATATCGGCATTGCCTACAACGGTGTCAAGTCGTTTAACTTCAAAGCCATCCATAGCTGCTTGAAGCGCACAGATAGGGTCAATTTCAGTAACGGTAACGATACTTCCAGCACCTCTAAACGAAGCCGCCGTACCTTTACCTACGTCACCATAACCACATACCACGACTCTTTTTCCGGCAAGCATCACATCAGTTGCTCTGCGCACAGCATCCACAGCTGATTCTTTACATCCGTACTTGTTGTCAAATTTAGATTTAGTAACCGAATCATTTACGTTGATAGCTGGCATAACTAAAGTTCCGTTTTTCATTCTTTCGTACAAACGGTGAACACCAGTAGTAGTTTCTTCAGAAAGTCCTTTAATCCCTGGAACTAATTCTGGGTAGCGGTCAAATACCATATTGGTAAGGTCACCACCATCATCCAAAATCATATTCAAAGGTTTTCTGTCTTCTCCGAAGAAAAGTGTTTGTTCGATACACCAGTCAAACTCCTCTTCATTCATTCCTTTCCAAGCATACACAGAGATTCCTGCAGCGGCGATAGCAGCGGCAGCCTGATCTTGGGTAGAGAATATATTACACGAAGACCAAGTCACCTCAGCTCCGAGTTCTAAAAGGGTTTCGATAAGTACAGCTGTTTGAATAGTCATATGCAGACATCCTGCGATACGCGCACCCGAAAGCGGCTTAGATGCTCCGTATTCTTTACGCAATGCCATAAGACCTGGCATTTCTGCTTCTGCTAATTCTATTTCTTTTCTTCCCCAAGCTGCTAAGGAAATGTCTTTTACTTTGTAAGCCACAAAAGGCGAAGTTTGTACACTCATTATATGATATAATTTTTGCAAATATACTTATTATATGAAAGCCGTCAAAGTTCAAATAGGCATATCGGTATTAAAAAGCTGTTAAGTATCAGGAAATTGATGGTTTAGAAATGTATAAAAACAACTACTACTTAAGTTAATGTTAGGTCACAATAGTAGTATGCTAAGAGTGAAGTCTGCAGATAAAAGTCTGTGTTATTTCTAATCTCTTGCTTTTATCTATCATTTTTTGATTGTGCCCACGACTGGATTCGAACCAGCACGTCCTTACGAACACCACCCCCTCAAGGTGGCAAGTCTACCAATTTCTCCACGTGGGCGTAATACTTTTTTGAACTTACTTAACCGAATTTTTTCGGTGCGCAAATATAAGTATATTTTAAATTAAATCTGGTTTTTTTATCTAAATATTCAGGTCAAAGGTTTTTCGGAGTAACTCTACGGCAGGGTTCTTTTCAGCCATATAGATAAACATCTCTCTTTTGTCTTTTGGTTTTTCAACTTCGATAGCCTCATTGACGATAATTTCAATTTTGATGTTATGATTTTTAAGATGCCCTCTGAGGTGTCCCATTATATTTTGGATATCAGCCTCCAAACTCATTTTAGAACTCTCATTAGGTACTTCATACTTTATGGTCATACCTTCAAGCACCACAGGACTCATACCCATAATTGACGATACAATCATTTGTCCTTTTGCTGCTAATCTATCTTTAAATTTATTCCATTGCAGAACAAGATCTGCGTGAGTAAAAGGCTCTTCTAAGAACGTATTGTGTTTCTGAGCCTGAATTTTACTGTTAGCCTCTTGGATTTCTCTCAGTTTGCGCCTACCTGAGATGGTCATCGCATTGACAGCACCTTCAAGATTTACTTCTGTCTTCTGACTGATTGCAGGCTTTGCAATTATTTCTTTTGCAATTTCTTGGGTAGGAGCAGGCGTGCTTGTAGTAGTTGCTATAGGTGTATTCGCTTGAAAATAATTCGCAGGAATTATGAAATCAGCTTTTTTTTTTTTCACCCTCAAACCCAATCGAAGCCAATTGCATCAAGCATAGTTCTACGAGCAGGCGTTGATTCTGACTAGATTTGTATTTTAAATCCGTATCGTTGGCAATGCTGATTCCTTGCAACAAGAACTCTTGTGAAGCCTGACCCGCTTGGTGTTGGTACTGAATCTTTGCAGCTTCACCAACTTCTAACAACCGAATGGTTTCTGGAGCTTTACAAACCAATAAATCTCTAAAATGCGAAGCTAATCCTTGTACAAAATGGTGTGCATCAAATCCTTTGGCTAATATTTTGTCAAATAACAACAGCAAATCAGGAATTTTATGCCCGAGGATAAGCTCAGTTGCATTGACGTAGTATTCGTAATCAAGTACGTTTAGGTTTTCTGTGACTGCCTCACGTGTCAAATTCTTACCAGAGAAACTCACAACTCTATCAAAGATTGATAGTGCATCTCTCATAGCGCCGTCGGCTTTTTGGGCAATGATATGCAAAGCATCATCTTCAAAAGAGATTCCTTGATTTGTAGCAACTTCAGCTAGATGGTTTTTTGCATCTAAAACCGTAATGCGTTTGAAGTCGAAAATCTGACAACGCGATAAAATCGTTGGAATGATTTTGTGCTTTTCGGTAGTAGCTAATATGAAGATAGCATGCTTCGGCGGTTCTTCTAAGGTTTTTAGAAAGGCGTTAAAAGCAGCCGATGACAGCATATGCACCTCATCAATGATATAAACTTTATATCTTCCTGTTTGTGGCGGAATCCTAACTTGGTCAATCAGATTTCTAATGTCATCAACCGAGTTATTAGAAGCAGCATCTAATTCGAAAATATTAAAAGAGAAATCCTCATTAGGGTCGTCATAATCGGGTTGATTAATCTTACGTGCCAAAATTCTAGCACAAGTAGTCTTACCCACACCTCTAGGACCAGTAAACAATAAGGCTTGAGCCAAGTGATTGGTCTCGATAGCGTTCAATAAAGTGTCGGTAATAGCCTGTTGCCCCACAACATCCTTGAAGGTTTGAGGTCTATACTTACGAGCCGATACGATAAATTGTTCTTCCATATTGTTTTTGAGGAGTACAAATATATAAACTTTTAGCGTTTTTTGAAGCTTGTTTGCAAAAACAATTCTTAAGTCTGTTTTTGGTTTTGCTACTTCGGCACACACAGAAGTTTTTGGTTTGTGAGTGTCAGCTAAGCTTATTACGCATCAGAGTTTGTGATCTCAATAGCAAATAGGCTTAAAAAAACCAGACTTATTGCTAGAGTAACAAGTCGGGTCTAATTATATTTATTCTTTTGCCCAAAAATGATGCTTCTTTTGTCCTAAAGAAGGCTAGGTTTTTCAGATGTAGCTTTGTTTTTAGGTTTAAGGAATTCTTAATTCTTATCCTCTTTCATTTTTCCGTTTTTAAAACGCTCGCTTGCAGTTTGGTAATACGAAATAGTAAGGTCTTTTAATTTTTGAGACACGGATGACACTTCTTCTTGAATGGTTTTGTCTTCAGGATTATAGCTAAACTGTTTGGTCTCTTTGCGATCGTTAACCTGCGTAAAGAAGCCATTCTTCAATAAGCCTAATGTTCTGTAATTACCGATTAATGCGCGCTCATCTTCCGGCTTCATAGAGAAGATATCTTTTCCGTATAATGCTGATTGGTACTCCCATCCTAACAAAGAAAACAGCGTAGGTGTAATATCAATTTGAGAGACTAATTTATCTACTTCGCCAGTTGGATGATTTTTCATGTTATAGATAATCGCAGGAATGTGGTGTTTCTCCGTGTTGATTTCCCATCTTCCTGCACTACTCGCACAATGATCAGCAATGATTAAGAAAATGGTGTTTTCGTACCAATCTTCATTTTTGGCTTGTTTGATAAAGTTACCCAAAGCATAATCTGTATATTTCACAGCTGATTTACGACTCCCTTGAGGCATGTCAATTTTTCCTTCCGGGAAGGTGTAGGGTTTGTGATTAGAGGTAGTCATTATAAACTGGAAAAAAGGTTTCCCAATTGCGTTTTGTTCTTTAGCTCTTTTCAGGGCTTGGGTATAAATATCTTCATCGCAAATACCCCAAGCATTTTCAAAGGTAACTGCACTGTCCTCAATATTTATTCTTTCGGTACGAATATTATCCGGAAGTGGATTTCCTCTGTTTCTATCTACAATCGTAAATCCTTGTCCACCAAAAAAGGCATTCATATTATCAAAATAACCGTCACCACCATAGATAAAACTCATATCGTAGTTTTTTCTTTTTAGCACAGTGGCAATTGAGAATAAATCATCGTTTTTAGGTCTTCTGACAATACTATTTCCTGGAGTCGGCGGAACAGATAGCACCAAGGCTTCCATACCTCTGACTGTACGTGTTCCTGTAGCGAAAACATTGGTGAAATAAATGCTTTCTTCTGCCAATTCTTCAAAGTAAGGCATAAGGTTTTCGGTATTTCCAAAACGTGCTAAGAAGTCAGCACTCAAGCTCTCAATACAAATCAAAACAATATTTGGCGCATCTGAATTACCACCTGCAATTTGGCGGGTAATATTGTCAAAGTTTGTGTTGGTATAGTTCTCCCCGTTAGAAGCTAATTCTTTTTTGATAATAGCATAGGCATCTTCATCTGATAGCGTAGGGTAAAATTTATTATAGTCTAACTCGTTAGACTTAAAGGCGTAGAAGAAAGAGAAAACTCCGTTTTTAGACAATTCGTTGGTATATACATTATCGCTAAACTCTGAGTGATCATTTTTGAGAAGCGTAACAGAACCCAATCCGACAACCATAACAATTAGCGTAAGCGCAGCTCTTTTTCTTGAAACGCATTTGGTTGGTAAAGGTGTGGTGGAAGGTTTTTGTTTTATAAAAGATAAAGTATAATAAGAAGATAACTGCCAATAAACTCGCTATAATAAGCGGAATAGGATATGATTGGTTGATGTTTTCGATGACTTCATAAGTATAGATAAGATAATCAACAGCGATGAAGTTGAAACGGGTTTTGAACTCATCCCAAAAAGGAAATTCAGCGGCAAATGAGAATAAAGTGATGAAAAACATCAGTGAAATAATTATATAACTCAGTACTTTGTCAATGAAACTCCCGACGAATTTAGAAGGAAAAAAAAGGAGATAAAGGCTATAAACAATAGAAAAACAAAAGGCAACTGAGATATCAAAACTCAATCCGATGAAAAAAAGCTGCTAAAACTTGTCCTAAACTATCTGAAATAGCACTAAAAGAAAGAAGAGTAAGTATAAGTCTGACTAAGAACGATGCGATAATATAATAGCCTATAAAGCTAAAAAGTGTAGCGTATCTTGATTTTAAAAGGGATTTTAGCATATTTTATTTAGATTTTCTAAGAGCGTTAAAGAATCGCAAAACTATCCATTTTTTTTTGATTTTCTATTTACTTCATAAATTTTATTTTTTGATATCTTTAAGAGAATATAATTATTAATGCCTTTGATTATATGAAAACATTAACAGTATGCTGTGCTGTTTGTTCTAAATTAGCTTTTGTAACCTAAAAATCTGTTAATTTGAGAACTTTTCTTTTTTCTTTAGGCTTGTTGTTATTTGTCGTTTCAGTATCTAATGCTCAAAACATCACCCTCAAAGGACGGGTCTTAGACAATGAAACAAAGAATCCGATAGAGGCAACTACTGTTTATCTGTCTAGAGTTCAGGATTCTACTGTGGTAGATTATACCATTTCTGACAAAAACGGAAACTTTACGCTCAATGTCAAAAAAACCGACAAACCTACACAACTAAAGATGTCAGATATAGTGTATGAGAGCTATTCCAAAGAATTTCAAACACTCTCAGAATCCCTCGATTTAGGCGATATTTCACTTGCGATTCGCTCTACTTTGATTGATTCGATTGAAATCACGGTTGAAGCTCCGCCTATCAGAATCAAAAACGACACTCTGGAGTTTAATGCCTCGTCATTTAAGGTGCGTCCTGATGCAAATGTAGAAACACTCTTGAAGCAATTGCCCGGTGTAGATATTTCGCCCGAAGGAAAAATAATGGTCAACGGAAAAGAGGTCAATCAGATTCTTGTCAACGGAAAACCGTTTTTTGATAAAGACGGAAAAATAGCTTTGCAGAACCTTCCGGCAGATATCATCAACAAAGTACAGGTAACAGACAACAAAACCAAAGAACAAGAAATATCAGGAGAGGCTTCTACTACGGATGATTTGAGTATTAACCTGACTATTGATGAGGAAAAAAACAAAGGTTATTTCGGACGTATAATGGGCGGATACGGAACTGATGAGCGCTATGAATCCAGTGGTTTGGTCAATTATTTTAAAGGGGATTTGAAGCTCAGCGTATTAGCTTCGTCCAACAATATCAACGCTTCTGGATTCTCAATGGATGAGGTATTTGATAATATGAATACTATCAATAACTTTAATACGACTAGATCAGGCGGGATTTCCGTCAACGGAGTAAATCTAGGTGGTATGGACAAAGGAATTAGCCAATCAAATGTAATTGGGTTTAATTACGCCGATCAATGGACAGAGAAAACAGATGCTAACGGAAGCTATTTCTATAGCGATTCGTCAAGCGAAAATATAAACAAAACCAACCGTGTAAATCTGTTGCCAGATAATTTGTTTACGACCGAATCACAAACTACCTCCAAAAGAGAGCAAGCCAATCACAACTTTAATTTTAATACGAAGATAGCTATTGACTCCACCTCAACACTTTGGATTGCTCCGAAAATTGCCAAGACAAACAACAAGTCAAGGAGCATATCTTCAGAAGATTCGTTTGACGAACTAAATGATCCGCTCAACCAAAACAGGAGTGATAACTATGCCGAAGGTGATGATTTGTCGTTTTCGAGTTCGGTATATTATTTCAAAAAACTTAAGAAAAACGGTAGGAACTTTAGTGTGAATTTCAGCAATGATAACCAAGATTCAGACAATAAGAGCAATATACAATCTCAAACCTATTTCTTTCAGTCCTCCAATCCTGACGATATCCGAAATCAACACAGAAATGCACGTAGAAAAAACGATAACTATGAATTTGGACTGAGTTATAAAGAACCTCTGACAGACTCGCTCAAAATAAAAGTAGGCGTAAACTACAAGCTAAATAAGTTGTCAGACATTACCGAAACCTTTGACTTTAACACAATTAGTAATGACTATACAGATTTTAATGATTTGTTGTCTAATGAGATTGACTCTAAGACCAATACAATCACTCCGAGTGTGGGGTTAGAATTGCAAAAAAGCAAATATAACGCAAATCTGACTTTAGATACGGGCTTGCATGAGTTCAAAAATTCATCTTATTACTTAGGCAATACGATAGCTTTGGATAAAAACTATACCACGACAAATATTAACGGAAATTTCAGGTATAAGTTTTCGAAATCTAGATCAATCTCTGCCAGATACGGATATAACCAATCATTGCCCACGGCTACTCAGTTATTGCCTGTCGAAAACCTCACAAATCCGTTGAATACATTTATAGGGAATCCTAATTTAGACCCTAATAAGTTACACTCATTTAACTTATTTATGAATGAATATGATTACGCTACTAGCAGTGGGTTTAATATTCATTTGTATAGCAACTTTTATGACAATTGGACAAGCGCTATCTCAACCTATGATCAAGACAGAAAACGTACAACCACATTTGTGAATATCTCAGGTATGTATAATGTCTCGGGAGGAGGAGGATGGTATCAAAGTCATAAAACTGAAAATGGACATAATTTTAGCTACTCGTTGAATATGAACGGAAGGTATAATTATAATAAAGGCTTTGTCGATGCTAAGCCTTATGAAGCCTACGGCAAAACTTTAAATTCGGGAGCTAGATTCACGTATGAGTATGGCGAATTATTGAAGTTTACACCCAATTATAGGTTTTCGTATAACCAAACAGATTATGAAAACTATCAGACGAATAGTAGCTCGCAAGTAGTACACAATGCCGGACTTGAGGCAACTTCGTATTATCCTGAGAATTGGATTTTCGGGAATGATATAGGTTATACCTATAATTCGAGAATCGCTTCGGGTTATAAAAAAGATTTCTTGTTGTGGAATATGAGCTTATCCTATTTGTTTTTAGATAAGAAAATGACCGCAAGAGTAAAGGTTTATGATTTACTCAATCAGAACCGCAGCACATCAAGACAGATTTCAGACATTGCCATTGTTGATACTGAGGATATTGTGCTTAAACAGTATTTTATGTTCTCGCTCTCTTATAAAATCCAGAGTTTTGCCTCAAAAGATAATGAGGAACCAAGCAGAAGAAGAGGTGGTAGAAGAAGGTAATGTTTTGGGCTATATACATCTAAAAAGTTTAAATCACTTCAAGTAGTCTAGAAAAGTCTTCCTGAGTACTATTCAATTTTATAGGTCGTGGTCTAAGCTTGTATTTAATCTGACAGACATCAGAAAAGTCTAGTTCAAATACAGCATAAAGCACTATCTTTGCAGACTAAAATACACACAAAATGAATCAGTTTGAGCAATTAGACTTACCAAAATCCCTAAAGAAAGCTATTGATGATTTAGGATTTCAGACCCTAACTCCCATTCAAGAAAAATCATTTCCGGTTATTTTATCTGGAAGAGATATGATTGGGATTGCCCAAACTGGAACTGGAAAAACGCTTGCTTATTTACTTCCGATACTCAAACAATATAAATTTCAAGCCTCTGATGTACCTAAAGTGATAATTATTGTTCCTACGCGTGAATTAGTAGTTCAGGTAACTGAAGAAACCCAAAAACTCACCCAGTATATGTCAACCCGAGTGCTCGGGATTTACGGAGGAGTGAATATCAATACCCAGAAAAAAGCAGTTTATGCCGGTGTGGATATTCTCATTGCTACGCCAGGAAGACTAATGGACTTAGCATTAGACAATGTCGTACGTTTTGATGATGTCAAGAAATTAGTGATTGATGAATTTGACGAAATGCTAAACCTAGGGTTTAGTGTGCAGGTTACCTCAATACTGGCAATGATGAAGATGAAACGCCAGAATATTCTCTTTTCTGCTACGATGACTGAAGAGGTTGACCAGATAATTAATGATTATTTTGACCAACCCCAAGAAGTGTCGCTTGCACCAAGCGGAACACCACTAGAGAATATCCAACAAAAGAAATATTTTCTCCCGAATTTTATTACCAAAATAAACCTGCTCAACGAGCTGTTGCTAACCGATGAATCTATCAAAAAAGTATTGATATTTGTCAATAACAAACGCATCGTAGAGCTTATTCACGAGCGATTGGATGAGAAGTTACAACAAGAAATAGGTGTTATTCACTCCAACAAAACCCAAAATTATAGATTGAATACCTTGGCTGAACTTCAAAGAGGTAACCTCAGAGGGATCCTCACGACTGATATTATGGCTAGGGGATTGGATATTCAAGATGTCACGCACGTGATAAACTTAGAGATTACTGAGATTCCAGAGCAATACATGCACAGAATAGGTAGAACAGGTCGTGCAGACCAAAACGGAATTGCCATTAGTATGATTTCGCCCAGAGAAGAAGAATGGTTTTTAGAGATAGAACTATTGATGAATCAAGAAGTAGAAACGATTGAAATTCCGACGAATGTTGAGATTGCCACGACTCTGATGGAGTTTGAGAAAAAGAGAGAACAACCCAAAAGAGTGATCAAAAAGACTGTTGTAGAAGGCGGCGGAGCCTTTCATGAAAAGAAAGATAAGAATAAAAAGGTAAACCTTGGTGGTCCTGGAAAACGCAATCCTAAAAAGACGAAACCAGTCAACAGAAACCAACAGAAAAAAGGAAAATAATCGTTTTCTGAAAAACAATAATATTATCTCAATATAAACGAGTAGAAACGAAGAAAGTAGTCATTGTCTGAATTTTCAGTTAATGACTACTAATCAAATATCTTGAGTAAGGAAAAAAGCCTTATTCTTTTTGGGCTTTCTTAGCTGCTCTTTTCTCTTTTAACATTTCTAAAGAGTGTCCTGTTATCCAGTAGAAAGCAAAGCCTGCTAAGAATAATAGAAGCCAAAATCCCATAAGAAGAATCACTGCAAAGAGTAAAAAACCTATATATTGCTGAAAATCAAACATGACAATTTTTTTTTGTTTCTGATTGGACAAATATAGGACTATAAATTTATTTTAGGAAACGGTTTTGATTTTTTTTTAACAAGGTTATCCACAAACAGGCTGTTGGTCATAATTTAAAACAAATCTAAAGTATTTTCTTTTTGATCTAGGTTAAAAAAGGTAACTTTAGACTCTAAAAATTATAATCAAACCAATTATGGATTTTACAAAAAAAATGCTTCGTGATGGAGCGCTTGAAGATAAAGTAATCGTTGTAACGGGCGGTGGAAGTGGACTGGGCAAGTCGATGACTAAATATTTTTTAGAACTAGGAGCAAAAGTTGCTATTACTTCTAGAAACCTCGAAAAACTTCAAAATACAGCCAAAGAATTAGAGGTTGAAACCGGAGGGAAGTGCCTGCCTGTGCAATGTGACGTACGTAGTTATGAACAAGTAGAGACAATGCTCAAGCAAGTTTTAGATGCTTACGGCAAGGTAGATGTCTTGTTGAACAATGCAGCGGGGAATTTTATTTCGCCCACTGAGCGGCTCTCAGCCAATGCTTTTGACACTATAATAGATATAGTCCTCAAAGGCTCTAAAAACTGTACACTAGCTTTTGGTAAACACTGGATAGATGCCAAACAAGAAAACACAAATATCCTGAATATTGTGACTACTTATGCTTGGACGGGTTCTGCGTATGTGGTGCCAAGCGCTACGGCAAAGGCAGGAGTGCTTGCGATGACCAGAAGTTTGGCTGTTGAATGGGCAAAATACGGCATTCGTACCAACGCCATTGCTCCAGGACCTTTCCCAACTAAAGGCGCTTGGGATAGGCTGTTGCCAGGAGACCTAAAAGAGAAATTTGATTTAGCCAAAAAAGTACCACTCAAAAGAGTAGGAGACCATCAGGAATTAGCCAATTTAGCAGCTTATTTGGTCTCTGACTTTTCAGCTTATGTCAACGGAGAAGTAATTACGATTGACGGAGGTGAATGGCTCAAAGGAGCAGGACAGTTTAACCTGCTTGAAGCCGTGCCAGACGAAATGTGGGATATGCTTGAGATGATGATCAAAGCAAAGAAAGGCGATTCGTAAATTAAAACAATAAAAAATCCCAAGACTAGCGTCTTGGGATTTTTTATTTACTTCGATAGACACTTGACTCCTTGAAATTCTTCTTAGCCGTCTCGTAGCCAATACTAAATATCTCATCCATCTTTGATTTATTGGTTTCAAAAGTACCGTAGTATGATAATTGTTTAGGCTCAATTAGCCAATCGCAATTATTGAGTTTTTGCAAGTGATTGTTGAACTAAACCTTCGGTAGCACCAATCGAACTTCTGATCCTCTTGAACTTCTTTAAAAACAAACAATGAAATCCTCATAGTGGACAGACCTGTAATCGGTTCCGTTCAACAGGAGTTTATCTCAGTGTTTTTTATTGTTTATTTTGGTTTTGATGATTTTTCAACTCATTGTTGGCTCTGCAAGCCCAACGAAACTCTAGCTATTAGCAGAAAGTTTTTTTAAATATTATTGTTGTCATCTTTTTTTAATGCAAGCTCTTTCTGTTCATTCGCCACCAATTCTACCCAATCTTGTTTATTCTGATCAATAATTGCGATATCATAAAATTTTATAGCCTCTTCGAAGCTACCTATTCTTCTTAACATTTCTGCGATTAAGTAATTAATATTTGGTATGACAGTATTGTCATCATATTCATTATTTTCTAATGATAGTATTAAGTTATCTTTCGCTTTAAGTTGAAATTCTTTTCTCAACTTTGTTTTATTTTCTTCTCCACGTAAAAGGTAAGAGCCTGTAACATAGCAAAAAGCAATTTTATTTTTTGGTTTATTTAAAACTTGTTTTATTTCTGCTGCAATAAGACATTGTTGTGCATTATCAATTTTAGTTTCTTTATGATTACTTAAAACACTTTTAATCCTATCAATCTGATCTTTATTAAATTTCAATTTGAAATCATCAATATAACCAGAGTAATAACACTTAGAACAAGAGTTAATTAATTCTTCATAATGATTACCAATTGCTCCTTGTTTTTGAAAATCTTTGTAGGAACCAAAAGTTGTCATACTCATTGTAACGCAAAATGTTACTTTATTACCATCTATTGGACATTTTACTGTTTCATTTTCACATGTGTGTGCTTTTGCAAAGTTTTGTCCCAGTATAAATATTAGTAAGAATAAAATTATTTTTTTCATTTATTGATTATTTTGAAGTTTGTTCGAGAAAGCTTTCTGCTAACTATAATATTACAACTAGTAATAACAAAAATAATTGCATCCAACGGGTTAGTTATTTTGGTGTACGAAAAATTTAAGTTAAATTTCTGAAAGTTTAGCCGTTCTTGTCAGTATATTTACAAACCAAAAAAACCAAACCTATGAGTTACTTCAATATAGACAGCCTAGAGCATTACTTCAAAATGTATAATAAATCTGTTAGAGAACCCCGTAAGTTTTGGGAGAAGATAGCTGATGACAATTTTACTTGGTACCAGAGATGGGACAAGGTTTTAGAGTATGATATGGAGAAGGCAAATATCGAATGGTTTAAAAATGCAAAGCTAAATATCACCAAAAACTGTATCGACAGACACCTCAACAAAAGAGGTGATAAGACTGCTATACTCTTTGAACCTAACGACCCAACTGAAGCGGCGCAACACATCACCTATAACCAACTCTATGAACGCGTTTGTAAAATGGCAAACGTACTCTTAGACCAAGGTGTTCAAAAAGGCGACAGAGTGTGTGTTTATTTGCCGATGATTCCTGAATTGGCTGTGGCTATTTTGGCTTGTGCTAGAATTGGAGCGGTGCATTCAGTAGTGTTTGCAGGCTTTTCATCTTCTGCACTCAGTAGCAGAATTATCGATTGTGGATGTAAAATAGTCATTACATCTGATGGCTCATTTAGAGGAGATAAGACCATTGACCTCAAGGGAATTGTAGATGAAGCTGTAGAAAAAGCCCAAATCGTAGAAAGGGTTTTGGTTGTCAAAAGAACCCATGTAGAAGTGACGATGAAAGAAGGTAGAGACCAGTGGCTACAACCACTCTTGGACGCCGCACCTTTGAATAACGTCGCAGCAGTAATGGATGCAGAAGATCCACTCTTTATCCTCTATACTTCAGGTTCAACTGGTAAACCAAAAGGTATGGTGCACTCCATTGCTGGATATATGGTCTATACATCATACACTTTCAAAAATATGTTTAGATACGAAGAAAAAGATATTTATTGGTGTACAGCTGATATTGGCTGGATAACTGGACATTCCTACATTCTATACGGGCCACTACTCAACGGTGCTACAACAGTTATGTTTGAGGGAATCCCAAACTACCCTAACTTTGGTCGTTTCTGGGAAATAATCGAAAAACACAAGATAACACAACTATACACCGCCCCAACTGCCATACGCTCGCTATCCAAAGAGAGTGTTGATTGGGTGACTAAATACGACTTGTCGTCACTAAGAATCTTAGGTTCAGTGGGAGAACCTATCAATGAAGAAGCTTGGCACTGGTACAACAACCACGTCGGCAATAAGCGCTGTCCGATAACCGACACGTGGTGGCAGACCGAAACGGGTGGTATTATGATTGCACCTGTTCCCTTCGTAACGCCTACCAAACCTACTTATGCTACACTACCACTTCCAGGAGTTCAGGTAGTGCTTATGGATGATAAACGCAACGAAATTGAGGATAATCAGGTGGTGGGTAACCTCTGTATTAAATTTCCATGGCCTGGAATGGCTAGAACAATTTGGAATGATCACAAGAGATACGTAGATACATATTTCTCTGCTTTCCCGGGCAAATACTTCTCAGGTGATGGAGCGCTCAGAGATGAGGTGGGTTATTACAGAATCACGGGTAGGGTAGATGACGTGGTGATTGTCTCTGGACACAACCTCGGAACGGCACCTATCGAAGATGCTATCAACGAACATCCGGCTGTTGCCGAATCGGCTATTGTGGGTTATCCGCACGACATCAAAGGAAGTGCATTGTATGGGTTTATTACCCTCAAACAAACCGGAAAAAGCAGGGATCAAACTAACCTCAGAAACGAAATCAATCAACATATTGCTACACATATAGGGCCAATCGCAAAACTAGATAAGATTCAGTTTGTCATGGGATTGCCAAAGACACGTTCGGGCAAAATTATGCGTAGAATCTTGCGAAAAATAGCTGAAGGCGACTTCTCAAACTTCGGAGATACCTCGACATTGTTAAATCCAGAGAGCATCGATTTGATAAAAGATGAACGCATTGAATAGCTAAATAAAGCATTTATATAAAAGCGAATTGACCTGTGTTGATTCGCTTTTTTTGTAGATATTTGGCCTTCTGAAATTCAGCCTATGTTTTCAATTATTCTAAGCCTTATTTGTAGCCTAAGTGTAGGTGTACTACTGAAAATTGCCAAGCAACACAATGTTGTGTTTATGCAGGTAATCGGTTGGAATTACCTCGTTGCCTTATTACTTTCTGTATTTGCTTTTAATATAAGCCTAACAGATGTGACGACAGTCAATTTTCCGATGTTGTTGCTTTTCAGTTTATGGGTGTTGTTGCCTAGCGTATTTTTGTTTCAAGCCTTATCACTCAAACACGTAGGTATCGTAAAGACAGATATCGCTCAACGCTTGTCATTATTCATCCCTATTTTAGCTTCTTATTTTCTGTTTGACGAAAGCTTTTCAAACCTTAAAATCATCGGATTTGGGTTGGCTTTTACAGCAATATTCTTTACACTCAACAAATCAGGTGCTGATAGTGGCAATCAGAAGAAACTCTATTATCCGCTGTTGGTACTGCTGGGTTTTGGGGTGATTGATGTACTGCTGAAAACCATCGCAAGTGCTGCTGCTCCTTTTACGACGCTGTTGTTTTGTATGTTTGCTGGAGCACTAGTCATTGCTTGGGGTATTAGTATAGCTCAGATCCTGACAAAACGATATAAATTCTCTATTCGCAACTTATATTGGGGAGTTGGATTAGGGATGTTGAATTTCGGAAATGTGTTTTTCTATCTTAGAGCTCACCAAGAATTGTCAGACAGTCCTTCGACTGTTTTTGCCACGATGAATATGGGAGTCATCATCTTTGGTAGTCTTATCGGAGTTTTGTTCTTTAAAGAAAAGCTCAACAAACACAACTATTTTGGCATACTGCTCGCACTCTCATCAATCGTACTTATTGTGTTTTCGCAGTTGTATGACCTCTAAGGCGTAGAATATAGATTTTATGGCTGAATAAGTAGGCAGATTGTGTATATTTGTATCCAACCAAAAAGCAGCTAATTCTTGAACTACATAGGCTCAAAACACAGACTTTCAGACTTTATTAAACAATCGGTTTATGCGGTAGTCGGGGCTGACCTGTCTGATAAAGTGTTCTGTGATATCTTTGCTGGAACAG
This sequence comes from Flavobacteriaceae bacterium, assembly GCA_034676605.1. Taxonomy (GTDB): domain Bacteria; phylum Bacteroidota; class Bacteroidia; order Flavobacteriales; family Flavobacteriaceae; genus Flavobacterium. The sequence continues at coordinate 397,081 of JAUCBW010000001.1, forward strand.
GAATTGTCGGGCGGAATTTCAAAACAGAAGTAAAACAAGTCATCAGCAATGATTTAGAATATTACAGCTATGTGCTCAACCGAAATTATATCGGCAATCACCAAGCTTTTGAATACACGTCATTGATTGAAGAACTCAATACACTACCAGCCACAGCAGGGTTTGTATTCGAAGAGTATTCTCATAACGGAAGCGCAGAACGTATGTACTTCTCAGCTCAGAACGGCAAGAAGATAGATGCGGTGCGTCAACATATCTCGCAGTGGAAAAACTACAACCGAATCTCAGAGGATCAATATTTTTTCTTATTGGCTTCACTTTTAGAAAGTGCAGATAAGGTGGCAAATACCGCCTCAGTTTACGGTGCTTTTCTGAAACATATTAAGAAATCAGCTCAGAAAGAAATGCTCATTCAGCCTGCTGTTTTTGAGGAAACAACCAATAAGCATTTAGTCTATAATACCGATAGCAATACGCTTATCAAGGAGATTAGTGGTGATGTTTTATACCTTGACCCGCCTTATAACGCCAGACAATACGGTGCAAATTATCATGTGTTGAATACTATTGCAAAATATGATAATTTTGTACCCAAAGGAAAAACAGGACTCAGAGTCTATAACAAGTCTGAATATTGCAGTAAAAATGCCGTGCGTGCGTCTTTTGAGGAGCTGATTAAAAACGCAGACTTTAAATATATCTTCCTGAGTTATAACAACGAAGGACTGATGAGCGAACAAGATATCAGAAATATCCTCTCAAAATATGGGAGGTATTCGCTCTTCACAACTGAATACCAGCGATTCAAGGCGGATAAAGAAGAGAATAGAAAACATAAAGCCAACGCAACAACGGAATACTTACATATACTAGAAAAATAAATATAAACCATATACAAATGAAAATCATTGCAGTAATAGGAGCAGGAACAATGGGCAACGGAATTGCACATACCTTTGCTCAATCAGGATTCACCGTAAAACTTATTGATATCTCAGAGAAATCACTCGAAAAAGGCATGGGTACTATCGCAACCAACCTTGACAGAATGATTTCAAAAGGAAGCATTACTGAAGACGACAAACACAAGACCATCTCAAATATCATCACTTATACCGATATGAAAGACGGTGTAGTCGGTGCAGATTTGGTTGTAGAGGCAGCTACAGAAAACGTAAACCTAAAACTGAAGATATTTGAGCAATTAGAAGAGCTAACCGAAAGTCACGTGATTTTGGCTACCAATACTTCTTCAATTTCTATTACGCAGATTGCAGCTGTGACCAAAAGAGCAGACAAAGTTATCGGGATGCACTTTATGAATCCGGTGCCTATTATGAAATTGGTAGAGATTATCAAAGGATATTCCACTTCAAAAGAAACTTTTGATACCATCTATAACTTGAGTAAAACCCTTGGTAAAACCCCGGTAGAAGTAAATGATTATCCAGGTTTTGTAGCCAATAGAATCTTGATGCCAATGATCAACGAAGCTATCGAAACGCTATACAACGGCGTAGCAGGTGTAGAGGAAATTGACACGGTGATGAAACTAGGAATGGCGCACCCGATGGGACCATTGCAACTTGCTGATTTTATTGGTCTAGATGTATGTCTGTCTATTCTGAATGTTATGTATGACGGATTCAAAAATCCTAAATATGCTCCAAACCCGTTACTTGTGAATATGGTAATGGCAGGAAAGTTAGGCGCTAAATCTGGAGAAGGATTCTATGATTATTCGCAGAGCAGAAAAGCAGAAACGGTTTCTAAACAGTTTTCGAAATAATACCAAAAATCAAATAACATGAGAAAGTCATTTTTTGTTTTGATACTTGCCCTGTGCTCGTTTTCTGTTTTTGGACAACAAGAACAAGAGGATCATAGTGCCTCTAAATGGGGTATGAACTTTCAGGCGAAAATAGGCTATGCAACCTTAGTCAGTACTGATGTGGTTGAGCTTCAAGGAACGGTGAACGCAGGTGATATGTTAGTGTATTACAAATTTTCAAAACTGGGTTCTATCAGCACAGGTGTCGGATTAGTGGATTTTAAAACCAACGGAACTACCGCTGGAGAGACGTATTCTCTTGAGCAATCACATTTGAGAATTCCGCTGTACGTCAATTTTTCGATGAGTATTTTTGAAGATGCTTTGAGTGATAAACTAGAAGCTTATGCAGGCATCGGGTTTTATGCCAATACGCTACTCAAAGAAGAAATAAAAACACTCACAGCAAACCAAGAGAGCAGCAATCAAGGTTGGAACGGAGGTTATGGTTTTCAGCTGGGGATGAAATTCGGAATTTCAGAAGACTTTAATTTCGGAATTGGTTTTGAGACCCAATCTGATTTTGCTAGTATGAAAAAAAATAATGTAGAGCGCAAACTAGAAGGGATTTCAACGATTAACTTTCAGATAATGTATAATTTTTAATAGAATTGACTTATGAATAAAATATTTTTATACCTACTTATATTCGCAGTCTTAATCAACGTATTTACCTATGCATATTTCACTAAAAAACAGAAATACGAAGCAGAACTACACCAGAAAACAGAACTCAAACTAGAGAAGAAACAACAGCTGATAGACTCGCTTGAATTAAAGGTTTTCGAAATGTCACACTATACACTTCAAGGCAATGACTTTTCTCAAGATTATCTAAACCGATACAACGGCAATGAGGTGGTCAAAAAGATAGAGGATTCAATCTTAAACCTCAACCATGTCCGTGGCGGCAATAAACTTATTGGCTTTGATTATCCTGAAGACCCAATCGTGATTAGTAGAATGAAATTTATGAATCACCGATGGATACTGGCTGATTTTGACAATTCAACGCTTGGCGGACAAGTGCTTATCCGCTATTATGTCAATAGTGATGAAACCTTTGAGATGGAAGTGATCGATAAAGCTATGTATTTACCTAAAACCCAAAGAGCAGATTAGTATGGCAAACACCTTGGGTAAAATATTCAGGCTAACCACTTTTGGTGAATCACACGGACCAGCCATCGGAGGTGTTATTGATGGTTGCCCTAGTGGAATCCATCTCGATCTTGAAGCCATACAAGCCGAATTAGACCGACGTAAACCAGGGCAATCTACCCTTGTGACCCAACGAAAAGAGAGTGATACCGTACAATTCCTGAGTGGAATCTTTGAAGGGAAAACCACGGGTATGCCTATCGGATTTATGATTGCTAACCAAGACCAGAAGTCAAAAGACTATGCGCATATCAAAGACGCTTACAGACCTTCTCACGCTGATTATACCTACGATCAAAAATATGGCATCAGAGACTATAGAGGCGGCGGACGCAGTTCGGCTAGAGAGACTGCTAATTGGGTTGTGGGTGGAGCTATCGCCAAGCAAATCCTCTCAGACATAAAAATAAATGCTTTTGTATCAAGTGTAGGTGAGATATTTATTGATAAACCTTATCAAGCACTTGACTTCTCATTGACAGAATCTAATAATGTCAGGTGTCCTGATACTGCTACGGCTCAGAAGATGGAAGAACTTATCAAAACAATCAAAAAACAAGGCGATACTATAGGTGGAACCATTACTTGCGTGCTTCAAAATGTCCCTGTTGGGCTCGGAGAGCCGGTATTTGACAAACTTCACGCTGCACTTGGGAGTGCAATGCTTACTATCAATGCGGTAAAAGGCTTTGAATATGGCAGTGGTTTTTGTGGAGCCAAAATGCGCGGTTCTGAACATAATGATTTGATTAACCCAGACGGAACTACACAATCTAACCTGTCAGGCGGCATTCAAGGTGGTATATCTAACGGAATGGATATTTACTTCAGAGTAGCTTTTAAGCCTGTGGCCACTATTTTACAAGACCAAATTACAATCGACAAAGAAGGCAATACAACCCAAATACAAGGCAAAGGCAGACACGATGCCTGCGTGGTTCCTCGTGCTGTGCCTATCGTTGAAGCTATGGCTGCAATGGTTCTAGCCGATTTTGTTTTGATGAATAAAAGTAATAAGTATTGAGAGTTAGGTAATAAAATATTGTTTGATTACTTCTACATTAGTGAAAATTTAGCACTAAGCAATTATTACTTACAGGTATTAACCATCCATCTACTTAAAAATAAAAACTAAAAGAATTCTAAAACCTATTATTACTAGGGTGGATTCAAGCTATAAATACAGCATAAACTTTTTTATTTTTAAGTTTTTATGAACTTTATGATATTGGTACTGTAAATGCCATATAAGGTTAGTTGAAGGGGTGAAAGCTTAAGTAGAATACTATTTCATACTATGACCTTACAAACTCTTAACTTTATTTGTATCCCAATTCAGTCGACTTTCATGACTTTTGAGGTTAAGACATTGTGACTTTCGTATTTAATTTATCTAAAAACATGTATCTTTGCGGTACTTTTTTTAACTACTAAAAGATTATAAAATTATGACATCATTTGATCTTGTTGTGATAGGTTCAGGACCTGGAGGATATGTAGCGGCTATACGTGCAGCTCAACTTGGTTTCTCAACTGCGCTTATCGAAAAATATAACAATCTTGGCGGAACTTGTCTTAACGTGGGTTGTATCCCATCCAAAGCACTTTTGGATTCGTCACACCACTACCACAGTGCGGTTTCGCAGTTTGCACAACACGGTATCGAGATTCCTGAAGGAATCAAAATGAATATAGAAAAAATGATTGAGCGTAAGCAAACGGTTGTTGACCAAACTAGCTCAGGAATCAACTTTTTGATGGATAAAAACAAGGTCACTGTTTTTGAAGGCGTAGGTTCTTTTGAGGATGCAACACACATCAAAATCACTAAAAATGACGGTTCTACCGAGATAATCGAAGCTAAAAATACGATTATTGCAACAGGTTCTAAACCATCATCACTACCTTTTATTAAGATTGATAAAGAAAGAATCATCACTTCAACCGAAGCTTTAAAGCTAAAAGAAATTCCTAAACACCTGATTGTTATCGGTGGAGGAGTTATCGGATTGGAGTTGGGACAAGTATATTCACGATTAGGAGCTAAGGTTTCGATTGTAGAATACCTAGATAGAATTATTCCAGGAATGGATGCACAACTGTCTAAAGAACTGACCAAAGTACTCAAAAAACAAGGCATTAAGTTCTATACTTCGCACAAAGTGAAGTCGGTAGAGCGCAAGGCAGATGAAGTACATGTTCAGGCAGAGAACGCTAAAGGCGAACTCATAAGTCTTGAAGGAGACTATGCACTAGTTTCAGTAGGTAGAAGACCTTATACCGACGGACTTGTAGCTGATAAAGCAGGTGTGGTTGTCAACCAAAAAGGACAAATCGAAGTCAACGAATACCTACAAACCAACGTGCCAAATATCTATGCTGTTGGTGATGTGGTAAGAGGAGCAATGTTGGCACACAAAGCAGAAGAAGAAGGCGTTTTTGTTGCAGAAACTATTGCAGGACAAAAACCACACATCAATTATAACCTGATTCCGGGCGTGGTTTATACCTGGCCAGAGGTTGCCGCAGTCGGAAAAACTGAGGAGCAACTCAAAGAAGAAGGTGTAGATTACAAAACGGGAACGTTTAATTTCAGAGCTTTAGGTAGAGCTAGAGCTAGTATGGACACCGACGGATTCGTAAAGATATTAGCCGATAAAAATACAGATGAGATTCTCGGAATGCACATTATCGGTGCACGTGCGGCAGATTTGATCGCAGAAGGTGTTACCGCAATGGAGTTTAGAGCATCGGCAGAGGATCTGACAAGAATGTCTTATGCACACCCAACCTACTCAGAAGCAATAAAAGAAGCTGCCCTTGCAGCTACAGATAATAGAGCAATTCATGCCTAATGAATTAGAGAATAAACATTCGGAAAAGCTGCCCTAATCAGGGTGGCTTTTTTGGTATATAAAGGCAGGGAGTATATTTTATTTATTTGGCGAAAGCCTTTATATTTGTGACATGAACTTTTTACAAAGGCTATTTGCTGCAAAGCAACCCGAACAAGAGACTGTAATGAACAAATACTTGATAGTAGGCCTGGGCAATCCAGGCGCAGAATACGCTAACACCAGACACAACATTGGTTTTAAAGTACTTGATTTTTTTGCCCACCAAGAGAGCCTCCACTTTGAGACTTTGCGCTTGGGTGCTCTGGCTACTTATAGGTTTAAAGGAAAGCAAATCTTCTTGTTAAAGCCCAATACCTATATGAACCTCAGCGGAAAAGCAGTACAGTATTGGATGCAAAAAGAGAAGATTCCGTTAGAGAATATCTTGGTGATTACCGATGATTTGAATATCGAGTTTGGAATGATTCGCATCAAAGGCAAAGGCAGTGATGGCGGTCACAATGGGCTAAAGAGTATTCAAGAAGTCTTAGGTACACAAGAATACGCACGTTTTCGTTTTGGTATCAGCGATGCTTTTAAAAAAGGACGCCAAGTAGATTATGTCTTGGGGGAATGGACAGAACAAGAGAAAAAAGCTCTCAAAGAACGCCTAGAGAAGTCAGAACAAATTATCAAAGCATTTGTTAGTATCGGACTTGCGCGAACCATGAACGAATACAACGGCAAATAACTTTGGCATAACATTGGATGAAATAACAACAATACATACACAACACAAACTACACACTCAAAACACAGCACATCATGAGAATAGCCATCGGAAACGACCACGCAGGAACCACTTATAAAAACGCCATTGTAGCTTATCTAAAACAAAACGGACATACGGTAACTAACCACGGAACAGATAGCTTAGACAGCGTTGATTACCCTGATTTTGTACATCCTGTCGCCACTCAGGTCGAGAATAAACAAGCAGACTTGGGTATTGTTATTTGCGGAAGCGGCAATGGTGTTGCTATCACTGCCAATAAACACCAAGGTATTCGCTGTGCCCTTTGTTGGACAAAAGAAATAGCTACCTTAGCAAGACAACACAACGATGCCAACGTGTTGAGTATTCCTGCACGATATACCTCCAAAGAACAAGCCATTGCCATAGTAGAGACGTTCTTAACAACCGTATTTGAAGGTGGCAGACATCAAAGTAGAGTGGATAAAATCTCTTGTTAATGCTGGGTTATACCACGTACAATTGCAGTAAAAAAAGATAGCAAATATACTTTTCAGCCTTTTTTATAGTTAGTAATAAAACACAATAGTGATATGATGCGTTTTAGGAATATTTTATTGATTATATGTACAACACTTAATTTAATCGCTTTTTCTCAGGAAGAAAAATTCAATCAATTGGATGCAAATGGCAATCGCATTGGTTTGTGGAAAGGCACACATGAGAAATCAAAGCGTCCGCGTTATGAAGGAACTTTTGTCAATGGCAAAGAGACAGGCGTATTCAAATATTTCGATGACACCAAAGCAGGAAAGGTGATTGCTACGCGTGACTTTACTAAAGGCGATGGCAGTTGCTTCGTAACTTACTTTGATCAGAAAGGAAATAAGGTGAGTCACGGCTTTCTCAATAAAGATAGAGCCAAAGAAGGCGAGTGGAAGTATTACCACAAAGAGTCGCCTATCGTAATGTCTGTTGAGAATTATACTAGCGGAAAGTTACAAGGCAAAGTAGTAGTGTTTTACCCAGAAGGGAATATCGCCTCAGAAAGTCACTACAAAGACGGTATCCTCGAAGGAGTATATAAGAAATATACCAAGCAAGGCATTGTCATAGAAGAGATTCCGTATGTCAATGGTCAGTTTTCAGGATTAGTTACGTATAGAGATATCAAAGGCAAACTCTATGCACAAGGACAGTACAACAAAGGCCTTAAGACGGGAATCTGGAAGTACTATAAAGACGGCAAGCTAGACAAAGAGGTCGATATTGAGGCGGAAGCACTCAAACGTAGAGCTAAGAAATAGTTCCAATACAACCTTATTGCATTGCTTTATAGAGTTCGTCTAAGCTTTCTAAGATAATGGCACAGCCTTCTCTAATCTCATCTTCAGAGATAGTTAGCGGTGGCGTGATACGAATGGCTTTCTTGTCGAACAACAACCAGAATAGGATAAGCCCTTTGTCTTTGCATTTCAATATCACTTGATTCGTAATGTCTTCACTCGGAGTCATAGCGGCTATCATCAGTCCTTTTCCCCTCACTTCAGTGATAAGTGGGTGTACAAGTAGTGTTCTGAAGAGTTGTTCTTTGATTAGTGTCTGAGGCATCAGGTCAGTTTCTAACACTTCTTTGAGCGTTGCAAGCGATGCCGCTGCAATTACAGGATTACCGCCAAAGGTGGTGATATGCCCCATACTTGGGTTGTCAGCGAGTGTATCCATCATCTCAGGAGAGGCGACAATCGCACCACAAGGCATGCCGCCTGCCATTCCTTTACCGATGGTAATAATATCTGGTACCACGTCATAGTTCTGAAAGCCAAATAATTTACCTGTCCTTCCGAAGCCCGGCTGTATTTCATCTACAATCATCAGCGCTCCTACTTCTTCACATCGCTTTTTCAGTTTCTTAAAATAATCGTTTTTGGGTTGGATAAAGCCAGCACCACCTTGGATACTCTCTAGGATAACTGCTGCTGTTTTTTCGGTGATTTGATCGAGTTGGTCAGTATTATTAAAGTCGATAAAACGCACATCGGGTAGAAGGGGCAAGAAAGGAGCTTTACGTTCTTTGTGATTCATCACGCTCATAGAACCCATCGTATTGCCGTGATAGGCGTTGTTCATCGAGATAATCTCAGAACGTCCGGTTACTCTTCGTGCTAGTTTGATAGAAGCTTCGGTAGCTTCCGTGCCTGAATTGACTAGATAGGTCTTTTTGAGTGGCTCGGGCAAGTTGGCTGCTAATAGTTTACAGTATTCCACTGCGGGGCTTTGGGCATACTCTCCATAGACCATCACGTGTAGGTAAGTTTCCGCTTGTTTCTGGATGGCTTCTACGACTCTAGGATGGCAATGCCCTAACGTACACGCTGATACACCTGCTACAAAATCCAGGTGTTTGCCACCACTTGTGTCATAGATATAAGAACCTTTGGCATGAGAAACGTTAACTCCCAAAGGGAATTTAGAGGTTTGAGCTTGGTATTTCAGAAAGTCATTCATAATACAATAGGCATAAATTGATAATCCATTATACGGAATTTCCGTAGGATAATCAAGGGTCAAAAGTATTATATAGCTCCGTATTTTGCAAGTGAATAGATCCAAAATGAGTTGGGTCAATAGCAAGAACAAGGATTGCTTAGTATAAATCTAAATTGAGTAGCTTGTCTATGATATATATCACAAACCAATCTCTATTTATTGCCTACTTTTGTCTTATTAAGACTGATTACAAATTATGATGAGGGATATAGAAAACAGAGCCGACATAGAGCATATAATCAATACTTTCTATGAGCGTGTGCAAAAGGATGAGGTGATTGGCTATTTGTTTAACGATGTGGCTAAGACCAATTGGAGTCATCACTTGCCCAAAATGTATGACTTTTGGGAGGTAATTCTCTTCGGGACAGGTAGTTTTAAGGGCAATCCGATGTTTGTACACAAGCAATTGCATAAGCAAAGTCCGCTAAGAACAGAGCAGTTTGCACATTGGTTGGAGTTGTTTGAGCAGACGGTTTGTAGTTTGTATATAGGTCCGAATGCCAATGATATGATGCAGAGCGCTGCCAATATTGCCCAGACCATGGCGTATAAAGTCCTTAGCTAAAGGCTGATTTTTGTCATAGTCTAATCAGATTATTTGGTGTTATTTTGGCAAGCTTATTTCTAATAAAAGTAGTACATGAAAGACTTAAAAGAAAAAATACTTCAGCTCAAGAAAGAGAAAAATGCAGTGATATTGGCACACTATTATCAAGATTCCGATATTCAAGACATTGCAGATTATGTGGGTGATAGCTTGGGGTTATCACAAGAAGCCGTAAAAGTAGAAGCGGATATCATACTCTTTGCTGGCGTTCATTTTATGGCTGAGACCGCCAAAATTCTAAATCCGAGTAAGAAGGTTATATTGCCAGATATGGAGGCTGGTTGTTCGTTAGCAGACTCTTGTCCTCCAGACTTATTCAGAAAGTTCAAAGCAACGCACCCAAACCACTTGGTGATTACTTACGTCAACTGTTCAGCTGAGATAAAGGCGATGAGTGATATTGTGTGTACTTCCTCTAATGCAGTAAAAATAGTGGAATCAGTACCAAAAGATACGCCCATAATTTTTGCACCCGATAAGAACTTGGGTAAATACCTTATCAAAGAAACGGGCAGAGATATGTTGCTTTGGGACGGTGCTTGTATCGTGCACGAAGCTTTTTCGCTAGAGAAATTACTCAATTTATACAAAGAACATCCTGATGCTCAGATTATCGCACACCCAGAATCAGAGATGCATATCCTGAAAACAGCCAATTATATTGGCTCGACAGCAGGGATGATCAATTATGTGAAGACTAATCCTCACCATAAGTTTATCGTGGCTACAGAAGCGGGAATTTTGCATAAAATGAGTCAAGTAGTGCCTGAAAAAATACTTATACCCGCACCAGCAAATGAAGATAATACTTGTGCTTGTAGCGAATGTGCTTTTATGAAAGTGAATACACTTCAGAAAGTTTATGATTGTTTGGTCAACGAATCACCTGAAATCATACTTGATGAACAGACCCGACTAAAAGCCCTTATCCCGATTGACAGAATGCTTACACTATCTCTATAATGGAAAAGACCAACTTTCTTATCATCGGTTCAGGAGTAGCAGGCTTGTCGTTGGCAATTAAGTTATCTACTAGGTTTCCTGATAAGACGGTTGCTGTAGTTACCAAATCCAGCGAGGATGAGTCAAATACAAAATATGCACAAGGCGGAATTGCCATTGTGACCCACATCAATGATTCATATCACAATCACATCGCAGATACCCTTGTATGTGGCGATGGTTTGTGTGATACGGAGGTAGTGGATATGGTTATCAAAGATGGCCCTCAACGCCTCAAAGAACTCATAGATTGGGGTGCAAGGTTTGACCTAAACAGCGATAACGAATTAGATTTAGGCAAAGAAGGTGGTCACTCTGACCACCGTGTGGTGCACCACAAAGACCAAACAGGATTTGAAATAGAACGAGCAGTATTGGCACAAGCCAAGCGTTCGGCTAATATCACTATCTTAGATTATCACGTCGCTTTAGACTTGATTGTTGAGGATAACAGTTGTTTTGGATCTTATGTACTCAGCGAAAAATCAAATCAGGTATTTGCTCTCAGGGCAGATTATACTATCCTAGCTACCGGAGGTATCGGACAGGTTTATGGCCATACGACTAACCCAATGGTGGCTACAGGTGACGGTATTGCTATGGCAAAAAGAGCCAAAGCTACAATTATGGATATGGAGTTTGTGCAGTTTCACCCAACGGCACTCTATAACCCAGAGATGAGTACTACTTTTTTGATATCGGAAGCGGTCAGGGGGGTTGGAGCTTATCTCAAAACTAAAGACGGCGAACGCTTTATGCTAAAGTACGATACTAGAGGAGAATTGGCATCGAGAGATATCGTGTCGCAAAGTATTGATATAGAGCTCAAGAAGTCAGGCGAAAAGTGTGTGTTTATGGATTGTACCCATCTGGATCAAGAAGCATTCGCTAAACATTTCCCGATGATTACACAGACTTGTATGACTATGGGAATAGACCTAGCCAAAGATTGGATTCCAGTGGCACCATCACAGCATTATATCTGTGGTGGTATAGCCGTAAACACTAACGGACAGACTTCTATTGAGCGTCTTTTTGCTTGTGGTGAGTGTGCGAGAACGGGTTTGCACGGTGCTAATAGATTAGCTTCTAACTCACTTTTAGAGGCATTGGTATATTCGAATAGAATTTTTGAGTATGTAGCTGCTAATTATATACCGCAACAAAAAATAGGGCAACTAGAACGCAATTATAATTTAACAGCAGAGGTTATCGGGCTAGAATTTATACAAAACAGAAAAAAAGAAGTACAAGAATACATGCTCAAGTATGTTGGGATAGTCAGAAACGACACTGAGCTATTACTAGCACAGAAGCAACTTAGAAAATGGAGCATACAACTTAACGAAATTCAGCCTGAAAATAAACTTTCTAAAGCATTTTATGAGTTAATAAATATTACTGATGTTGGCTTATTGATAATAGAGCATTCGCTAAAGCGAACAGACAACAAAGGTGTATTTGTAAAAATAGAACAACCACTGACAGTTTGACAAGAAAGATTGAGTACTGTTTTACAGTGTTTTATAATCTTTTTTTAGTAGATTTGTAAGTGAAGTTCCTAAGTAACATAGATTATGAAGACACAAATTCCACTCGAATTACTCGTTTCTTATGGAGCGACATTTAAGAATTTCCAAAAAGGAGAAGTATTGTTTTTAGAGAAAGATACGCCTCATTTTTACTACCAAGTAGTCAGTGGAAATATAAAGATGTTTAACACGAATGACGAGGGCAAAGAGTTCACCCAAGGCTACTTCCTCAGAGGTCAAAGCTTCGGAGAGCCACCACTTTTTATAGACGAAATTTATCCAGCCTCAGCCGTGGCCTGCATCGATAGCGAAGTGATTAGAATTCCCAAAGATATCTTTCTGAAAATACTAGATGAAAACCCAGCTATCCATAAGGATTTCTTGAAGCTTATGGCACGAAGAATCCACAACAAGGCCACTACTTCTAAAGATATTATCAACCAGAAATCAGAGTTCAGAATCAAAGCTTTTTTAGATTCGTACAAAAAGGACAGCAAGAAAGAACTCATCCCTTTTACGCGCCAAGAGATCGCTAACTTCACCGGACTTAGGGTAGAAACGGTGATCAGAAGCATTTCAAAAATGGCGAAGAAAGGTATCATTGAAGTTATCAACCATAAAATCTATTACTAGATGAAATTCAAAGTTGACTTCTGGCTAAAGTTCTCACTCGTTAACTTATTTTTAGTTGCTTTATTAGGCACCTTGTTGCGATACAAAATAGGCTTTCCTTTTCCAGCCCTGGAGTTTAAGAATCTATTGCATTCGCATTCACATTTTGCTTTTGCAGGTTGGATTACTCACACAATCTTGGTGCTGATGATTTATTTCTTACAGCAAAATGCGAGGTCTGTAAAACTTACCAAATACTCTTGGTATCTTATCGCTAACTTATTCACCGCTTACGGAATGATGGTGGCGTTTGTTTTGCAGAGTTATGCGTTTTGGTCTATTCTGTTCTCAACTTTGTCTATCTTCGTCTCTTATGGCTTTTCGTATGCATATTACAAAGACTTAAAAACCATCCACCACAAACCGATTGTCAGAAAATGGCTTTCAGGAGCTTTGTTTTTCTTGGTAATCTCCTCTATCGGAACCTTTGGATTGGCGTATATGACTGCTACTAAGAACATCGTTCAATCCTATCAATTCGGGTCGATATATTTTTATCTTCACTTTCAGTACAACGGTTGGTTTTTCTTCGCTTGTATGGGATTACTTCTAAATTCGCTCAAGCTTGGTGTAGGGCAAATAAAGCTCTTCTCTAAGGTTTTTCCATGGTTTTTCGCCTCTTGTTTGGTTGGCTATTTCCTGTCTATTTTGTGGGTAGATTTGCCTTTTTGGGTGACCACTATTACTATTTTATTTGCCGTTGTCCAATTTATTGTATGGATAATGATGCTCGTGAGTTTGCTTAGATATAATAAAAACCAGTTTCAGGACAAGCCGTTATTTCTAAAAAATATCTTGAAGTTTATCGTCTTATGCGCTACGTTGAAATTCGTCTTGCAACTACTATCGGCTATTCCGTCATTGAGTAGTCTCGCTTTTGGTTTCAGAACTATTGCCATTGGTTATTTACACTTGGTTTTATTGGCAGTAATCAGTTTGTATTTGTTGTATTATATCTATTCTAACCAACTAATGCCCCTAAGTAAAGTCATCAAATGGGGGCTTATAGGTTTTACAATTGGCGTGTTTCTGAACGAACTTGCTTTGGCTATTCAAGGTCTCACCGCCTATGGGATATTTTTAATCCCGAAAATTAACCATACGCTTTTTGGTATTGCTTTAATCTTATGTATTTCAATTGCTTTTGTAGCTTTTAACCCAAAATCCATTAAAATAAACCAAGAAGAACTTAAGTGAGACCACTAAACTTAAAGTTTGGCTAAAGAAAGCTCCTAACCTCTTCATAATCATCAGTTTTGTTTGAGTTTTGAGAACTTTCTAAAGGCTTTAGTGCAATGGGTGTAGAATAAGTTTTTAGATACTCACTATGGGATGCGTAGTTTAATTTGTTATATTTACCTCGTCGCTTTAATTTACTCTCAACCAAGAGGGTTCTGTAAAAAGCAATCTACGATTGATGACAACAAAAATTATAGGAGTAGGTAATTATATCCCTTCGCAGACCATTACTAATCTATTTTTTGACAAGCATCATTTTTTAGATGAAAGTGGAGAGGCTTTAAAGCAAAACAACGCAACAATAGCTAATAAACTCAAAGAAATAACGGGTATCGAAGAGCGTCGTTATGCTAGCCCTGACCAAGTCACTTCTGACCTAGGACTCATTGCTGCTAAAGCTGCCATTGCTGATGCCAAGATAGATCTGGAAACCATAGACTATATCATATTTGCCCATAATTTTGGTGATGTGCGTTTTGGTACTATCCAATCTGATGCGGTGCCTTGTCTTGCTTCGAGAGTTAAGCATGAGTTGGGAATAGAGAATAATTTCTGCGTTGCCTATGATGTCCTTTTCGGATGCCCAGGTTGGATCGAAGGGATGATTCAAGCCAATGCTTTTGTCAAAGCTGGTATCGCCAAGCGATGTTTAGTAATTGGTGCAGAGACCTTATCTCGCGTTGTGGATATTCACGACAGAGACAGTATGATTTATGCCGATGGAGCAGGAGCAGCCATTGTAGAGCTGAGCACTGATGATTCAGGAATGAAATCTCATGTATCGGCTTCTTTTACACTCAAAGAAAAAGACTTCCTTTACTTCGGGAAATCCTTTAATACCCAAAGCTGTCCTGATACAAAATACATCAAGATGAACGGCAGAAAAATCTATGAATTTGCCCTTCTGAATGTACCTGGAGCGATGAAGAAATGTTTTGATGCTAGCGGTTATAGCATAGACCAACTCGATAAAATCATCATCCATCAGGCCAACGAGAAAATGGATGAAGCCATCGTGAACAGGTTCTTTCAGTTATACGATACGCCAGTGCCAGAACATATTATGCCGATGGTTATCCATAAATTAGGGAACTCTAGTGTAGCTACTATTCCTACTTTACTTACGATGATTCTCAATGGCGAATTGCCTGAACATAAGATTAAAAAAGGAGATGTTGTCTTGTTTGCCTCTGTAGGAGCAGGGATGAATGTCAATGCTTTTGTGTATAAGTTTTAGAAAGATTTTTGGCTTACTTTCTTAAACAGGTAATAGTTCCTTAAAATCGCTTTTAAAGAGGTTTGGTTTTATGTTTTTGAAGATTGCTTTGAGAAATTGATGGTTGTGCTAGAATCGTCCGTGTTGTGGGCATTTTTTTGTTAGTTACAATTTGCTTTTCAAGCTCAATGAAACTCTAGCTATTGGGTGTAGTTTTATTTAAAAGTCAACATAAATTACTTTGTCGGTTATTATGTGTTTTTCAAGATTAGATGTTTCTATTTTTATATTTTTAATTTTATTCTCACCTTGTTTGTAATTTACTTTTTCATTTAGACTCCAATAGAATTTATTTTCAGAAACAATTAAACCTAAATCTTCAACTTCAGAATTTAAATAATTCGAAGCTTTTCTTTTAATTTCACAAATTGTTGTTTGATAAAATGGTTCAAAACTACCAGAAGGGAAATTATTACTATTCAAAATTTCCATATTTTCATTTATAGCAAATCCAATACAGTATTTAACATTTTGTATTGGCTCAAAATAATAATATACGGAATATTTAATTTTACATTTTTCAGGTATTACTTTTGAACCTCTATTTTTAAAACTTTCGATATCGAATAATTCAACAATCTCTATACTATAGAAATTTAGATTTTCTAATAAATATAAATCTGATGACTTTGAAATATATTCTTTTATAAAGTTATCTACGTATATAAAAGTTTCGTTTACAAGCTCAATATTGTTATGATTTAAAATATCTAATTCTTTAGAATTGTTTGTGTAATTAAAAGAGTATTTATAAGTAGGACAGTTTAATGTATATCTTATATTTTCAAAAGTTCCTAAGATTTTTTTTTCGTCACATTGCGAATTAACATAATTGTAGAAAAATAAAAAGTAAAGTAGTAGAAAATACCTCATAATCTTTTTAACAAATATAGCAAAAAAGCTGAAAGGAAAACGCAATCAAAAATCAAGTGATAATCACACAAAAAAAAGAGGGTTGCTCATTCATTAGTCATGGTCGGAAGAAATTCCGACCATGACTAGAATCTCAGACACTTTTTATTTTAGACTTTCGGATGGTAGTGAGTCGTATTAAAAAAAACATTTTGCTGATTTGTAAAAAATATATACAAAAGTAAAGGGTTATGGATGGTATCCAAGAAATTCCTCGCCGTAAACTACAAATGAGTAACTTAGAAGACAAGATTACAACTACTAGTAGTTTACTTCTTTTTTTATGAGAATTTAGATACAAAAGAGCTTTTCAATTTAGTTATTCAGCTATAACTTCTTAACTTTACGCTTCCTTAAAAAAAAACAACCCATGAAAATATATACCAAGACAGGAGACAAAGGAACTACGGCTTTGTTTGGCGGAACAAGAGTACCCAAACACCATGTCAGAATCGAAAGTTATGGCACAACCGATGAACTCAATTCTTTTATTGGGCTGATCCGCTCTCAGGAGATAAACAACCACCACAAGAACTTCTTAATAGACATTCAGGATAGACTATTTGTGCTTGGTGCGATCTTGGCAACTGCACCCGAAAAAGAAGTCCTCAAAAGCGGTAAACAACGTTTAAATATTATGCGCATTACTGAAGAAGATATTATGGTTTTAGAGGACGAAATTGATAAAATTAATGCTGCCCTGCCACCGATTACACATTTTGTCTTGCCTGGCGGACATGTAACGGTGTCATACTGTCATATTGCGCGTTGTGTATGTCGTAGAGCAGAACGTGTAGTTACGCAACTAAATGAAGTTGAGCCTGTTGATGAACTCGTCCTGAAGTACCTAAATCGCCTTTCTGATTACCTATTTATGTTGGCACGAATCTTGTCATCAGACCTGAATATTGAAGAAGTAAAATGGATTCCGAGAAAGGAATCATAACTATTAAAAACTCCAGAAACGTATTTATATTTAAAAAGATACGCTTTTTGAAAAAATAATCTGAAAATAACTTGTTTTTCTGACTATTAAATATATTTTTGCAAAAATTAAATTTGAAGAAGAGATGTATTGGACTTTAGAATTGGCATCCTATCTTAGTGATGCTCCTTGGCCGGCTAACAAAGACGAGCTTATCGATTATGCAATCAGAACTGGTGCTCCGCTTGAGGTTGTAGAAAATCTACAATCCATTGAGGATGAGGGCGAAGTGTATGAAACCATGGAAGAGATTTGGCCTGATTATCCTTCAGACGAAGATTATCTTTGGAATGAGGATGAATATTAAATAAAAAATATCCCAAAAAGCCTCACTAGTGAGGCTTTTTGGTTTAGACATACTAACGGAATTATAACACATACAAAACATTAAAATGGATTTTGTAAATAACATATTAAAATTATTTGTAGGAGATAAGTCAAAGCGAGATGTACAACAAATAAGACCTATCGTAGAGAAGGTCAAAAAGTTTGAAGAACCTCTAAAAGCACTCTCAAACGATGAACTACGTCAAAAAACGACTTATTTCAAAGAGAAAATTAAACAAAATCGCCTTGCAAAAGACAACGAAATTGCCCAAATAAAAAGCAAAATCGAACAAACAGATGATATCGACTCCAGAGAAGATATGTATCTAGAAATTGATAAGCTAGAGGCTGAGGCTTATGAGCTATCTGAGAATTTGTTGAACGAATTACTCCCAGAGGCTTTTGCTGTAGTCAAAGAAACCGCCAGACGCTTTAAAGATAATGCGTCTATCGAAGTGACTGCCACTCAGAAAGACATTGAGCTATCAGCGACAAAACCATACATCAGCATCCAAGGAGATAAAGCACTCTGGGCTAACTCTTGGGACGCCGCTGGAAAATCAATCACTTGGGATATGATTCACTATGATGTACAGCTGATTGGTGGAGCCGTATTGCATCAAGGTAAAATTGCAGAGATGCATACAGGAGAGGGAAAAACACTTGTCGCAACCTTGCCACTATACCTAAATGCCTTGACCGGAAATGGGGTGCATTTAGTAACTGTCAATGATTATTTGGCAAAACGTGATAGCACATGGAAAGCACCTTTGTTTGAATTTCACGGACTTACAGTAGATTGCATCGATAACCACCAGCCTAACTCGGCTGCAAGACGTAAAGCCTACGAAGCAGATATTACTTACGGGACAAACAACGAATTTGGTTTTGATTACCTCAGAGATAATATGGCACATTCGCCAGAAGACTTGGTACAACGCAAACACAACTACGCTATTGTTGATGAGGTCGATTCAGTATTGATTGATGATGCACGTACACCACTCATCATCTCAGGGCCTGTTCCTCAGGGTGATAGGCATGAGTTTAACGAGCTGAAACCAAAGATCGAAAATATAGTTAGCCTACAACGTCAAATGCTCAACGGAGTATTGGCTGAGGCTAAAAAACTCATCAAAGAAGGAAACACTAAAGACGGTGGATTCTTGCTCTTGAGAGTACACAGAGGATTGCCGAAGAACAAAGCTTTAATTAAGTTTTTGAGTGAAGAAGGAGTAAAACAAATTCTTCAGAAAACCGAAAACCATTATATGGCTGACAACAACAGAGAGATGCCTAAAGTAGATGAGGCACTTTATTTTGTAGTTGAAGAAAAAAATAACCAAGTAGAGCTTACAGACAGCGGAATAAAATACCTTTCTCAAGATACGGCAGACGACTTTTTTATCTTACCAGATATCGGAACTGAGATTGCGAAAATTGAAAAGAAGAAACTTTCCAAAGAAGAAGAAGCAGAGGAAAAAGAAAACCTTTTCCAAGACTTCAGCATCAAAAGCGAAAGAATTCATACCCTTAACCAATTGCTAAAAGCCTATACTGTTTTTGAGAAAGACACAGAATATGTAGTGATTGACGGACAAGTAAAGATAGTCGATGAACAAACTGGACGTATTATGGACGGAAGACGCTATTCTGACGGTTTGCACCAAGCTATTGAGGCGAAAGAAAACGTGAAGATCGAAGCAGCTACCCAAACCTTTGCTACGGTTACTCTTCAAAACTATTTCCGTATGTACAGCAAACTGTCAGGGATGACGGGTACGGCGGTTACTGAAGCAGGGGAGTTCTGGGAAATCTATAAATTGGATGTAGTAGAAATTCCTACGAACAGACCTATCGCTAGAATTGATAAACAAGATTTGATTTACCGTTCGGTACGTGAGAAATATAATGCAGTAATTGAGGATGTAAGTGAATTATCAAAATCGGGTCGTCCGGTGCTGATCGGTACAACTTCTGTTGAGATTTCAGAACTCTTGAGTAGAGCTTTAAAGATGAGAGGAGTCCCTCATAACGTATTGAACGCCAAGATGCACAAGCAAGAAGCAGAAATCGTTGAACAAGCCGGTAAGCCAGGAATCGTAACTATTGCTACGAATATGGCAGGTAGGGGAACGGATATCAAACTTTCTCCAGAGGTGAAAGCTGCTGGAGGATTAGCAATTGTAGGTACAGAAAGACACGACTCAAGGCGTGTGGACCGCCAGTTAAGAGGACGTGCAGGACGTCAAGGAGATGTCGGGAGTTCACAATTCTACGTTTCGCTAGAAGACAACTTAATGCGACTTTTCGGCTCAGAGCGTATTGCAAAAGTAATGGACAGAATGGGACTTAAAGAAGGAGAGGTTATTCAGCATTCGATGATGACCAAATCTATCGAAAGAGCTCAGAAAAAAGTAGAAGAAAATAACTTTGGTGTACGTAAACGACTACTAGAATATGACGATGTGATGAATGCACAACGTGAAGTGGTTTATAAACGTAGAAAAAACGCACTTATTGGCGAACGACTAAAGGTAGATATTGCCAATATGCTTTATGATGCTTGTGAAGCAATTGCACAGAGCAATAAGACGAACGAAGATTTCAAAAACTTTGAGTTTGAACTCATCAGATATATGGCTATTGAATCTCCAGTTACTGAGGCTGAATTCAAAAAAATGTCAGCTTTAGAAATCGCTGCTAAAGCCTATAAATCTGCTTATGAGCATTATGCAGCCAAGAATATTCGCTCTGCTCAGAATGCCTATCCAATTATCAAAAACGTATATGAGAATCCAGAAAACAGATACGAGCGTATAGTAGTTCCTTTTTCAGACGGAACCAAAACGCTGAACGTTGTGACCGATCTTAAAACTGCCTATGAGACAGAAGGGAAGAAACTAATCAATGACTTTGAGAAAAACATTACGCTTGCCATTGTAGATGAAGCCTGGAAGAAGCACTTGCGCAAGATGGACGAGTTAAAACAATCTGTACAGCTAGCAGTGCACGAGCAAAAAGATCCGCTACTGATTTATAAGTTTGAAGCTTTTGAGTTATTCAAAAAAACCATGGATGGCATCAACAAAGATGTTATCTCGTTTTTGATGAAATCTGAAATTCCGGTGCAAGAAAATGTTCAGGAAGCACCAGCAGAGGTAAAACGTCAGAAACAGGAATACCAAACCAACAAAGAGGAAGTTCCGAATACAGATCAGGCTAGACGAGAGGCGCAACAAGCAGGGCAGACCCAGCAACGCAAACCTATCGAAACTATCGTGAGAGATACTCCAAAAATTAACCGAAATGATACCGTTACTATCAAACACGTAATCAGCGGTAAGACAGAGGAAATGAAATACAAAAAAGCAGAATCACTGCTTGCAACCGGAGAATGGGTGATTATCTAAGCCGATTAGCCCGATAAGCCTATAGAAGTTAAAAACCCTACAATTTGTAGGGTTTTTTTGTGGAGTAATTTTATTCGGATTAAGATTTTATGATATAACATTTTTTCTTAAAAAAAGATATATATTTGGTGCAAACGAATAAAAGGGATATGAAAAAAACACTTTGATTTTACTAAGTCCAGCTAACTGTGGTTTTGCAGAAGCACAGACTCTACAAGCAAGTAATTACGGTGCTAAAGACTATATCCAAGACGACGGAACCGTTCAGAACAATAGTTATATGACCATTGGCTATGCCAGAGGAGTGAAGAAAGAATCAGCAGCTGTTGCTTTTTTCTTCTTTGCATTTGATTGAGCTATTGGTTATATTTCAACTCTCAGTTCATAAAAGAACGAAACCCTATATCAACTTGTTATTGATATAGGGTTTAATGTTTTTAAGCCTAGCTAACGCAATTTAGCTTTAGTAATACAGCAAATCTTATGAAGTGTACTGTTTTACCAAATCGTCAAAAGCAGTGGCTTGGTTGTTAGCAATGATGACTGAAGTATCATAACCAGCGAACTTCTTCATATAACTACGCATCGTAGTTCCGTAACCGTCAGTTATTCTTACTTTTCCGTTGTTTCTCAAGAATCTTTTTACTGAACTAGCGCCAAGTAGGTGAGCAGAGGCTAAAATTCCTGATTCGGTAATTTCGATTCCACTGATTACCATTCCGGAATACTGTTCTATTTCTTTCTGAAGGTTGTGTTTGTTGATTGCTAACAGCGCTTCAAAGGCTTTTTCTTGTAATGCAGGGTTAGATAGGAACTCTCTTCTGTCTTTAATGCCTACTGAGCGTAAGGCTGCTCCTCCGAATTGATATTTACCAGCATAGCCAAACTGATTTACGATATCATACCTGCCTTGAGATTCTTTGAATGCCAAAGCTTGTTTAAAGGCTACGAATGATTTTCCTGTAAAGGGAATTTCATAATCATTCTGAAAGGTTTGTGTTTCGTCAAGTACTGTATAAACAGCTTCAGGAGTTTTGTTTTGTTGAGATACAATCCAGTTGTAATCAAAAGGATCTTCGGTTTTAAAACTCAAAATAGTTAATGCTAAACCAATACCGAGTATAGCTAAGACATACCATTTTTTAATCATAATTGAATATTTATTGTTTGACCGACATCAAACAAAAATTAAGCCAGCAAAGATACAAAAAATATATTGAGTTGCTAATCAATGAGTTGTAAACTGACTATCCGTTCCTAACTCCCTAGTGTTGTGGGGTTTATTTCCACAATAAATTAACATTATTCCGTATTTCCCCAATAAAATCCGTGGTTTTTTAACGCTCAAAAGTGATGAATAAGGCGAATTATAGTTCAAATGCTCTTATAAAATTCAATTTTTTTTAAATCTATAACCTGACTAAAATCATAAATTATAAATACTAACTATCGTAAATTTGGAGGGATTTGAATACTAATTATCCATTCAGATTTTAATACTACATACTATGCATCATTTCTGGAAAAAACTTACCGTTCAACAAAGGCGAGAACACATACATCAAGCACTTCATGAGGTAGTAAATTTTGCTGAGGACATTTCACTTGGTTATCCAGCTTCAAAATTAGACGGAAATGTGTTTTTTGACAACGGGACTATCTTACAAAACGCACCTACTTTACAGGCTTTTATAACCAATCCAAATAACATTGGTTGCCATACTTTGGGTACTTCTGAAAAGGCTTTCAAAGGCACGCAAAATATTGAGATAGAGGTGTTAAGTGTTGTTGCTGTTGATATTCTTAAAGCAGAGCCAGGTTCTTTTGACGGATATATCGCTCCAGGCGGAACTGAGGCTAATCTTCAGGCATTATGGATTTATCGCAATTATTTTATGAATAGTCGCAAGGCAACTATTGATGAAATAGCTATTTTGGCTTCTGAAGACACGCATTATTCTATTCCTAAAGGAGCCAACTTGATGATGATTGATTGGCTGAAGGTTCCGGTAGGTTTTGACTCTCGCGAAATTGATACGGAGGCTTTAAAACAAATCCTTATTCAAGCTAAAGCTAAAGGCAAAAAATATTTTATAGTGGTGGTTAATATGGGGACGACGATGTTTGGCTCTGTGGATGCGGTTGCTAGTTATACAAACATTTTAGAAGAGCAAAACCTTGCCTATAAACTCCATATTGATGGTGCTTACGGAGGTTTTGTATATCCGTTTAGCAATCCTGCAAGCGACTTAAATTTTTCAAACCCTAAGGTTAGTTCGGTTACAATAGATGCGCACAAAGTACTTCAAGCTCCTTACGGAACAGGGATTTTTGTATGCAGAAAAGGGCTGATTGAAAACGTACTGACCAAAGAGGCAGAATATGTAGAAGGAATGGATCTTACTATCTGTGGCTCTAGATCAGGTGCAAATGCAGTGGCGGTTTGGATGATTCTCTTCACCCACGGACCACACGGTTGGTTTGAGCGTATTAGTGTCTTACAGATGCGAACCTCTTGGCTGTGTCACGAATTAGACAAACTAGATATAAAATACTTCAGAGATCCGTTTATGAATATAGTGACTATTAAGTCAGAACATATCACTGAGGAATTAGCAGAAAAATTTCAACTCGTGCCTCAAAAACACGATGCGACTAACCAATGGTACAAAGTGGTTTTGATGGAACACGTAGAGATAGATGTGCTGATGACCTTTGTAGAAGAA
Organism: Flavobacteriaceae bacterium; assembly: GCA_034676605.1. GTDB lineage: Bacteria > Bacteroidota > Bacteroidia > Flavobacteriales > Flavobacteriaceae > Flavobacterium. Next base: position 420,908 of record JAUCBW010000001.1, read on the forward strand.
CTCAAAAAGACTGTCAAATAAGACATATATACCAAATCAAAAAAGCCAAGAAACTTCTTGGCTTTTTTGATTTATTACGAGGTTATAAACTGGTCTTTCTGATTTCATTTTTCTTGGTTATCCACTTTACTATATAAATACTTACTTCATATAAGATTAGCAACGGAATAGCTACAATAGTCTGACTCACTACATCTGGTGGAGTAATGATTGCGGCTACTACAAGTATGAGTATAATGGCTATTTTTCGGTATTTTCTGAGCATATCTGCATCTACAACACCTAATTTGCCTAGCAAATACATTAGGATAGGTAATTCAAAAATAAGCCCTGAGGCGAGACATGAGGTTTTGATTAGTCCTATATAAGAGTCGATGTCAAATTCGTTTTGAACCTGTTTGCTTACCGTAAAATTTCCTAAGAAGTTGATAGACAAAGGCGACATTACATAATATCCGAAAAGAATTCCGATGAAAAACAGGAGTGAGGCGATGAGTATAAACCACTTGGCGCTGTTTTTTTCGTTGTCGTATAAAGCAGGTCTGATAAATTTCCAGATTTCCCATAAAATATACGGAAAAGCTAAAATAAAACCGACCGTAATTCCCATCCAGATTGCGGTGGTAAACTGAGAGCCTACTTTTCTGCTCTGAATCACAAAGTCGAGTTTTGTAATACACATGCCATCATCTGCTCCGAAGAATTTACCTACTTCACAGAAAAATCGGTAAGTGAAAAAGTTAGGGTCTTTAGGTCCGAAGATAATTACATCAAAAATAAAGTCTAGAAATGTAAAGGATATTACTGCACCTATCACTATTGCTATTGAGCTCCTGATGAGCATCCATCTCAAAACTTCAAGATGGTCCAAAAAGGACATTTCTCCTAATTTGTCTTTTACCATTATACAATTCCTTCTTTTAGGATATCATGAAGATGGATGATACCTTTATATTTTTTATTTTCAGTAACGATAAGTTGCGTAATAGAGTTGTTTTCCATCATATTTAGCGCATCTACCACCATCGAATCAAGTGCGATTGTCTTGGGGTTTATACTCATAATATCTCTAGCAGATAGGCCTACAAATGTATCTTGTTTCTCTAACATTCTTCGGATATCACCATCAGTGATGATGCCTATCAGATTTTCGTTTTCTACAACAGCTGTTACTCCGAGGCGTTTCTGAGAGATTTCAATAATTGCTTCTTTTATATTTACATCAGGCGAAACCTGAGGTCTGTTTTCTGTATCGAGCATATCTTTTACTCTGAACAATAGTTTTTTGCCAAGCGCACCACCAGGATGGTATTTTGCAAAATCATTAGACGTAAAGCCCCTTTCTTCTATTAAGCAAATTGCCAAGGCATCGCCCATAACAAGTTGTGCCGTAGTGCTGTTTGTCGGTGCTACGTTATTTGGGCAAGATTCTCTCTCCACGAATGTATTTAGCACAAAATCAGATTGCCTGCCCAAGAATGATTCGGTATCACCAGTAATTCCGATAAGGGTATTGCCGAAGTTTTTAACAATAGGAACAAGCACTTTTATTTCAGGTGAATTTCCGCTTTTTGAAATACAAATCACCACATCATCCGCCTGAATCATTCCTAAATCTCCGTGAATCGCTTCTGAGGCATGGAGAAACTGGGCTGGTGTACCGGTAGAATTGAGCGTAGCGACAATTTTCTGAGCGATAATAGCGCTTTTGCCAATACCTGTCACGATGGTTTTACCTTTGGTGTGTAAGATAAGTTCGACTGTTTTGGTGAAGTTATCATCAAGTAGATCAATGAGTTTGCTTATGGAATTACTCTGTGATTGCAAAGACTTCTTTGCCGTAGTCAGAATATTTTGTTGTACTGTCAAAATGTATAAATTAAAAGTTTGTCGATATCAAAAAGTTATCCTATCTTTATAATGTGCAAACTTACGTAAAAATTAGTTTTTAATAAGAATGAATTTATCTGAAATTGATTTACATAAAGAACTGAAAAAATACTTCGGTTTTAGCCAGTTTAAAGGACTGCAACAAGATGTAGTGACTAGTATTATCAACGGTAGAAATACTTTTGTGATAATGCCAACAGGTGGAGGAAAATCACTCTGCTATCAACTTCCAGCCTTAGTGCTTGAAGGGACAGCAGTAGTAGTATCACCTCTAATTGCTCTTATGAAGAATCAAGTTGATGTCATAAGAAGCCTCTCATCAAATCCTGGAGTCGCACACGTGCTGAATTCTTCACTCACAAAGACAGAGATTAATCAAGTGAAAGAAGATGTCGAGACGGGCATAACCAAACTATTGTATGCGGCTCCTGAGTCACTGATTAAAGAAGAATATGTTCAGTTCTTAAAACGTCAAAACCTATCTTTTGTAGCCATTGACGAGGCTCACTGTATCTCAGAATGGGGACATGACTTTAGACCAGAGTACAGAAACTTAAGAAGTATCGTCAAGCAATTTGGAGACATTCCAATCATCGGACTGACCGCTACGGCAACTCCAAAAGTAGAAGAAGATATACTTAAGAATCTTGAGATGCCTGATGCAGAAGTCTTTAAGGCTTCTTTTAACAGACCCAACCTATACTACGAAATACGACAAAAAACCAAGAATATCGAATCAGATATTATCCGTTTTGTCAAACAGCGCAAAGGAAAATCCGGAATTATATATTGTCTTAGCCGTAAAAAGGTAGAAGAAATAGCCGAAGTACTTCAGGTAAACGGAATCTCAGCAGTACCTTATCACGCGGGATTAGATGCAAAAACCAGAGCAAAACATCAGGATATGTTCTTGATGGAAGACGTTGATGTGGTTGTGGCTACCATTGCTTTTGGGATGGGAATCGATAAACCAGACGTTCGTTTTGTTATTCATCACGACATACCCAAATCTTTAGAGAGCTATTACCAAGAGACAGGAAGAGCGGGAAGAGACGGAGGAGAAGGACATTGTGTTGCTTTTTATTCGTATAAAGATATTGAGAAGCTCGAGAAATTTATGTCTGGCAAGCCAATAGCAGAGCAAGAAATTGGTTATGCATTACTTCAGGAAGTTGTGGCGTATGCAGAAACTTCTATCTCAAGACGTAAATTCTTATTGCATTATTTTGGAGAAGAGTTTAATTCAGAAACAGGCGAAGGTGCTGATATGGATGATAATGTCAGAAATCCGAAGCATAAAGTAGAAGCACAACAACAGGTAGTTACTATACTTGAAACCGTCAGGGAGACAGGAGATATATTCAAATCTAAAGAACTTATTTTTGTTCTTGTCGGTAAATTAAACGCAACGATCAAAGCACACAGAACAGATGCTAATTTTGTTTTTGGTAGAGGTAAAAACTTTGACGAGAAATACTGGATGGCACTTATTCGCCAAGTATTAGTTGAAGGATATTTATCAAAAGACATTGAGAGTTATGGAGTTATCAAACTTACAGACAAAGGATTGGACTACTTAAAAAATCCGACCTCGTTTATGATGACTGAAGACCACGAATATTCTGAAACAGATGACAGTGGTATAATCTCAATCGCCAAGGGAAGCAATGTAGCCGATGAGCAGTTAATGGTGTTTCTGAAAGATTTACGCAAAAAAGTAGCCAAGAAACTAGGTTTGCCTCCTTTTGTGATTTTCCAAGATCCGTCGCTAGAAGATATGGCACTCAAATACCCGATAAGCATCGAAGAACTCGCTAACGTACACGGTGTAGGTGAGGGCAAAGCCAAAAAATACGGTAAAGACTTCGTATCCTTCATCGCCAAATATGTGGAGGAAAATGATATTACCAGACCTGATGACTTGGTTGTGAAATCAATCGGAACTAATTCGGCTTTGAAGTTGTATATCATCCAAAACATCGACAGAAAGCTACCTTTGGAGGATATTGCAAAAGCAAAAGGCTTGCCGATGAATGATTTGCTAAAAGAAATGGAGCAAATTGTCTATTCAGGCACCAAACTCAATATCAAATATTGGATTGACGACATTCTTGATGAGGAACAACAGCAAGAAATCCATGATTATTTTATGGAGTCTGAATCAGATAAAATAAGTGAAGCTATAAAAGAATTTGACGGAGACTTTGACTATGATGAATTGCGTTTGATGCGCATTCAGTTTATCAGCCAGGTAGGAAACTAAAGATAGTTATTACTGTAAAAAAATAATGTATGAATATGCTAAAAGTAGGAGATGCAGCTCCAAAAGATTTAGGTATTGACCAAAGCGGCACCGCACACAAACTTGTTGATTATTCAGGCAAAAAACTAGTAGTATTCTTTTACCCTAAAGCAAGTACTCCAGGATGTACAGCAGAAGCTTGTGATCTGAGAGACAACTTTGACAGATTTACCTCACAAGGATATGCAATAATAGGCGTTAGTGCAGATGATGCCAAAAGACAAACCAATTTCAAAGAAAAGTATGACTTTCCTTTTCCGCTAATTGCAGATATTGACCACGCTGTTATCAATGCTTTTGGTGTATGGGGAGAAAAAAAGTTTATGGGCAAAGTCTATGATGGCATCCACAGAACTACTTTTATCATTGATGAAAATGGAATTATAGAAGAGGTGATTACAAAGGTGAAAACCAAAGAGCACGCTGCACAGATTTTAAAATTTTAGGCTATGTAATATAAAAATAAGGTTATGAGAAAGTCCTTTGTATGTATCGCTTTTGTATGCTCCTCAATTTTTTTAGGCTGTACCTCAGATGATACGAACGCTGTTCCGAGTGAGATCGTAGTAGAAGATTTTGTATGGAAAGGACTTAACCTTTATTATTTATGGCAAGACGATGTCCAGGACCTCAGAGATGATCGGTTTGATAGTCAAGGAAGCCTTAATACTTTCCTTAAAGGATATCCTAATCCCACGGAATTATTCAATAGTCTGTTGTATGAAAAAGGAGTTGTCGATAGGTTTAGTGTGATTTTTGATGATTACACGGTCTTAGAGCAAGCTCTTACAGGAAAAAATAAAAACAACGGAGTAGATTACGCCCTTTACCGCATTGCTCCAAATTCAGACCAAGTGATAGGTTTGGTTCGATATATATTACCTAACTCAGATGCATCTACCAAAGATATTACTAGAGGAGATATTTTCTATGCCGTAAACGGAACGCCACTTACTGTAAACAACTACCAATCGCTTCTTTCGGCAGATAGCTACACACTAAACTTTGCAGATTACGACAACGGTAACTTCACGTCCAATGGGCAAAGTGTGAGTTTGACTAAACATGACTACTCAGAAAATCCAGTGTATTATTCAAATGTGTACTCAATTAATCAACACAACATTGGTTATTTGGTATACAACGGCTTTTACGGAGATTATGATAGCCAACTCAATGCTGCTTTTGCGTATTTTAACAGCCAAGGCGTTACTGATTTAGTTTTGGATTTGAGGTATAACTCCGGCGGATTGATCTCTACAGCAACGCGGTTAGCAAGTATGATTACCGGGCAATTCACTGGACAGGTATTTGCTAAACAACAGTGGAATGCTAGAATAATGAAGGTTTATCAAGACGGAGGTACTGAAGAACAATTAATCAATAGATTTACAGATAAGCTCGATAAGGGTGTTGCTATCAATCATTTGAATTTGAATAGAGTATATGTGCTGACTACATCAAGCACAGCTTCTGCAAGTGAATTGGTCATCAACGGACTCCAACCATATATTGAAGTCATCCAAATAGGTACAAAAACAATCGGGAAGAATGTGGGGTCTAGAACCTTATATGATTCAGCTGATTATAGCAAAAAAGGAGCTAATCCGAAACATAAATATGCCATGCAACCCTTGGTACTTAAGATAGTAAACAGTGTAGGTTTCGGAGAGTATCAAGCGGGCATAGAACCAGCTATTGAAGTGCACGAAGATTTTGAAAATATGCAGCCTCTAGGAGATGTAAATGAACTATTCTTGGCGACAGCCATCTCTCAGATAACAGGAACGCCCAGTCGTCCTTCTAGATTTATGAGTGAGGGTTTGCCTGAGTTTTCAGACCTGAAACGAATGACACCGATGCGAACAGAAATGTATATAGCACTAGAAGAAGAATAAAATTGGTTGTACTTTTCGGGCATAAAAAAAGCTGGAAGATATCTTCCAGCTTTTTTTTGAATTAAATTAACCTCCCATAAACTCATCATCCCCATATCCTCCACCGTTTCTCTGTGGACGTTCTCTTTCTTTGGGCTTGTTGAATCTATAGGTAAACGATAATGTGATTTGTCTTTCTCTCCACTGCATTTCTGAGTAGCTGTTTTGTGTCAATAATTCTGTTTCTGAAATACGTTTTCTCGAATTAAACACATCACTAACATTTACTGAAATGGTTCCTTTGTCCTTAAGCATATCTTTACTGAAAGCCAAGTTGGCACTCAAAACTCCTTTAGACCTACCTTGTGCATTTTCTTCTGGTGCTCTGTAAGTAGCGTTGGTTTGCCAATCAATCTTATAGGGTAAAGTGATTTTTGATGTAATTCTAGAGAACCAAGAGTAAGCTACGTTATCAAAGTTTTGCGTATTCATATTATTGTTCAAATCATAATACGTATAATCTCCTTTGGTTTCGTTTCTATACAGGTTGAAGTTTCCGTTTAGTCTCCACCATCTGAAAGGGTTGTAGTTTAGGGTGAATTCAAAACCAAAACGGTCTTGCACTCCTAAGTTTACAGGAGAAGTAACGAGTACGTCAATATTGTTTATTTCCTCTACATAACGGATGAACTGGAAAGAATCTGTGGTGTGGTTAAAGTACATCGAAGTGCTTAGCGTTACTCTATTACCCCAACGCTTTAAGAATCCTAAGTCGAAGGCATTTGACATCGCTGGGTCTAAATCAGGATTACCTCTGAATAGCGATACGTTACTCGATAAGTTTGAGAAAGGGTTGATGTAGTACGAACGAGGACGTGAAACACGTTTGCTGTAGCTCAACGAAATATTAGCCTCATCATTTAATTCGTAATTAAAGAATACACTAGGAAATAGGTTGTCGTATCTCTTGTTTTTATAAATCTGACTTGTGCGTTGATCGATTTCTATGTTGGTGTCTTCCCAACGCAAACCTGCCATTACAGAGAATTTCCCAAACTTGCTTCCGAGTTGTGTATAAAGCGCATTTACATTTTCTTTATAACCTAAGATGTTTGAGTAGTTGGCATCATTCTCCCATTGGTCATTACCTTGATTGAAGTTTTCTACTTTGTAGTCAATCACAACATCAGAGAAATTACCTCTGTATCCTGCTTCAAACTGCGTGTTTTTCTCGATAGGCAACACATAATCAAGCATTGCTAGATTTCTGTTGTTTCTGCTGATATTAGCTGTACGCTCTAAACGTGTAATTTGGTCAAGTGTTAAGTTTTGCGTAGTGATATTTGATAGATTATCATTTTTATTATAAGCCACAGAGAAGTCTGCAGATAGTTTATGCCCATCTTTGCTGAATTTCTTTATAAACCCCGTAGAATAGTCAACATCTTCTCCTGTTCCTACATCATAATTGTCACGTGAGGTTTTTGATAAAAGCCCCATGTTTGGGTCATAATAATCAATAGAAACCATTGTTGGGTTTGAGCTGTTGTCTTTTCTGTAAGTAAGACTATTGCTCCAAGAGAAGCTATCGGTTAGGTTCCAATCGATGCCTACCGTTCCGGTATATCCCTTGTTCAGTCTTTCGTTATGTCTGTCTTCGTTTATGAATCCTGTAGTGTCTCCCGTAAGCGGATCAAGGTTTTCGATATCGTTTAGGAAATTTCCTTTGCTACCTCTTTGGTTATAGCTTTGTGTCGTATAAATATTAAATTCTTCTGTCTTGTGGTTGACATTCGCGCTAATACTGTGATTAGCAGGATCGCCTGTGGTTACTGTAAAGCTTCCGTTTATTCCGTCATTTTTACCTTTTCTGAGGATGATGTTGATGATTCCGCCACCACCTTCAGCTTCGTATCTTGAAGAAGGATTGGTGATAACCTCTATTTTCTCTACTGAATCAGCAGGAAGCATCTTTAGAGCATCATTGATATTTATACCAGCTAATCCCGATGGTTTTCCGTCAATTAGAATCTTTACGTTGGTATCTCCTCTTAGCATAATTGTTCCATCAACATCTACACTTACAGAAGGTACGTTGTCAAGAACATCACTGATTGTTCCTCCTTTGACCATCATATCCTGACCTACGTTATAAATGCGCTTGTCAAGACGCAACTCAACGGTAGAGCGCTCAGCGATAATCTCTACTCCTTCTATCATTTGACTGTCAGTGTCCAATTGGATATTTCCTAGATCAGTGTTTTTGTCGATAGTCATCGTAACTTCATAAGGTTTGAATGACATAAAATCAATCTTGATATTATAACTTCCTTTTGGAACATCAATAGAAAAAGCTCCTTTATCATCTGTTGTACCTCCAAAAACAGCGCTAGGGTTTTGCGTATTCTTGATGTAAACGATAGAATACTCTAACGGAAGGTTGTTTGCTTTGTCATACACTTTTCCAGATATCTTTAGGGTTTGTTGAGAAAAAGCAACAAAAGGAATAAGTGAAAAAATAATAATTTGGATGGATTTCATTATCATCAGTTTTTTGATTTAAACAAAAGTAATTTTCCAGAAGCCAAAACCTGCTAAACATTTGTTAAGTGTTATAAAAATGAATATTATTTAGAATGAATTTAACTTGGTTTCTTACTTGCTTTAAGATAAAGTTAAAGCTTGCAGCTCTGGTGTTTTTGCTCATAAAAGCAACCTTTTAAGACTTTTTTGACTGATAGGGCAGGTTGGGTAATTACTCAAGTTGAACTACCACTAAAAATAAACCTCCTTAAAATCGCTTTAAAAAAGGTTGAGTTTTTATGTTTTTAAAGATTATTTGGAAAAATAGAGGGTTGTGTAACGGTTACCGCTGTTACATACTATTACCTCTGATAATGGAAAAGAGTTTGCCAATCATCAACAAGTCGCAGAAAAACTCGGAATAGATTATTATTTTGCAAAGCCATACCACAGTTGGGAAAGAGGAGCTAATGAGAATTTGAATGGACTCGTTAGGCAATATTTTCCAAAAAAGACTAATTTTGAAAATATAACCCAAAAACAAATCGATAGAGTAATAGATATATTAAACAACTAGACCACGAAAAAGATTTGGTTTTAAAACGCCCAATGAGGTTTTCGCTCAAAAACTAAACGAAAACTTAGAAGTTGCATTTATAACTTGAATCCACCTAATTTAAAATTCACAATATGGAAAAAAGAAAAATAATTTATAAGGAAGTTCAATTTTTTTGGTTACTAATAATTCCTTTTATAACACTTTTAATTTTTACAATTATTGCTTATGTATACAAATTGGGAACAAAACCTATTCCTTTATCTGTAACTATTATATCTATTGTAATTTTTATGGCAATTATATTTTTAACCTATAAAATGACTATAACTATTAACAATGATAGTATTTGTATCTCGTTTGGGATAGGTATAATCAAAAAAGAGATAGATATTTCAAAAATAGATCATAAAAGGATAAAAAAAACAAGAATTCCTTGGTACTATGGAATGGGAATTAGGTTTGGGAATGGAATTGTTGTATATAATACGAGAAGTGGTAGTGGTATAGAATTAGTTTCAAACTCTAAGAAATATATGATTAGCACAAAAAATTATGAACAAATTAAAAACATAATCACAAAGAAATAAACACTTCTGCTAATAAAATGCCCTAATCGTTACGGCTCTAATTGAATTCAGGTCTTTAGCCTCCACATCGTTTATCGGGCTGATGTACACGCCAATCATTGTATCACATTTTCCCAAAAGTATATCTGTAGGAAAGCGGTTTAGAATTCCCCATCGCTATATAAATCGCCGCTTATATTATAAGGAGAAATAACTCCCGGAAAAGAACTCGAAGTCAATAGCACATTAAGGCATCTTTGCCGAAAATTTTTAGTTTTCCTTTGATCAAATCAATGGCTGTAATATGCAAATCACGTGCCTCGCCAATGGTTGCTTCTTGAAAAAAATCTTGAAAGTAATTTTTAAACGAATTAGAATCGATAATCCCCGCTTTTCTTATCGTGAAGTGCCTCCAATGGAAAAAATAGATAGCCTTAAAGAAGTCTAAGATTTCTTCTGGTGTTTTTTCGAAAGCATATAAACTCCCCACGATGACTCTAGCACTTGTACCAGCAATTTGGGAGGGCTTGATGTGCTGTTCGTCGAGGAATTTCAGCACTCCTGCGTGAGCTAAGCCTTTGGTGTCACCTCCAGAAAGAACAAGCCCAATTGTGTCTGTTTGGCTCATATTAAGTAGGTTTAAAAATATTTATTACAAAAATAAGTTCGTTTTTTGAACTATTAGACAAAATATTAGGTCATTTCTTTTATTATTTCATAGATAGTTGTATTTTCGCACACTTGAAAAATAATAAACGAATAAGAAATGGCAGTTTTATCTAAAATCAGACAACGTTCACTACTTTTAGTAGGTGCAATCGGTGTTGCTTTGTTCGCCTTTGTAATAGGTGGTGCTTTTGAGAGTGGGTTTTTCGGAGATTCTGGAAGATACGTAGGCTCAATTAACGGAAAAGATGTTTCTACTGAAGAATTCAGATTTAAGGTTGCCAACCAAGAGCAACAAAACCCTGGGTCTTCACAACTGATGATCTCAAACAGCATTTGGGGACAAGAAATTAAAAGTGCTTTGTATGAAGAGCAATTCAAGAAATTAGGTCTTATCTCAGGAAAAGCTCAAATTGAAGGCGTGCTTGAACGAAGTGGAAACGAAATGTTTCTGGATGAAACAGGCAAATTTAGTGCTGCTAAATTCAACCAATATGTAGAAGACATCAAACTTCAAGCACCTACACAATGGAGACTTTGGTTAGATGATTACGAAAAACAACTCGAAGGATTTGCAAACGAGCAAACATATAATACGCTTGTCAAAGCAGGTATTAGTACGACTGGCTTTGACGGTAAAGTGGTTTACCAGAGAGAGGCTAACAAGGTTAGCTTTGATTATGTTGCGGTTTCGTATTCTTCTATAAACGATGACGAGGTAAAGGTAACTGATGCTGAAATCATGGATTATATGTCAAAAAGAAAAAATCAATACAGAGGAGATGATTCTCGTGATTTTGAATACATATTAATTGAGAGCAGTGCTTCTGAGGATGACGTCAAAGAAATCGAAGAAGGTATTGCTTCACTTTTGCAGCCAAAAACGGTTTATAATGAGTCAACTAAAGAAAACGAAACTGCCCAAGGATTTGCAACTATCGAGAATATAGAAGAGTTTGTAAACACTAATTCAGATATTCCTTTTACTGAAAAATATATTTTTGCCAAAGACTTGCCTTCAATGACGGATACGAGCATAGGTGCAGTGACACCTATATATAAAGAAAAAGACTTTGTAAAGGTTTCTAGAATCCTTGATCATAAAGTTATTGCTGACTCGGTAAAGTCAAGCCATATTCTGATTCCGTTTACGGGGTCAATGGCGGCTAATGAAATGACTTTTACTACTAAAGAAGACGCTAAAAGACAAGCAGACAGCATCTTGGTTTTAGTTAAAAATAACGAGGCTAAGTTTAAAGAAGTTGCTAACGAAATCAATACTGATGGCTCTAAAGGAAACGGTGGAGAAATAGGATGGGTACAGTATTCTCAGATTACGTATGAAGGATTTGACAAAGACTTTGCTGAATTTATATTCTTCAAACCTAAAGGAAGTGTGGATGTAGTTGAGACAAAATTTGGTTACCATATCATCAAAATTGATGACAACGGAAGCAAATCAGATGCGTATAAATTAGCTACGATTGCACGTCAGATTGAGCCCTCAAACAAAACCAATGACGACGTATATGCTGCTTCTCAAAAAATTGAAATCGAAGCACAGACTAGATCATTACAAGAAATTGCAGACGAACAAAAGTTGACACTTATCGCCATCAACGGAATTACTGCAGTGGATGAGAATATTCAAGGTCTGGATGCACAAAGAGCTATGGTAACTTGGGCTTTTGCTAAAGACACTAAGAAAGGTTCTATAAAGCGTTTTGACATTACTAAAGGTCATGTGATTGCCAAGCTTAAGAACATCAACGAAAGCGGACTTCAATCTGTTGAGAAAATGAGAGCAAGCCTAGAGCCGATTATCAGAAATCAGAAGAAAGCAGTTCTTATTAAAGAGAAAATTAAAGGAACTACACTAGAAGAAATCGCTAAAGCCAACGAAGAGACAGTAAGAAATGCAAGTGGTGTTTCGCTTGCAGACCCAATGCTTCAAGGATTAGGAGTAGAGCCTAAAGTAGTAGGTAGAGCTTTTGGTATCGAAGAAGCTAAGGTTTCTGAACCAATCGAAGGAAAGATTGCTGTTTATGTAATCAAAAAACAATCTGTTGTCAATGGTCCAGAACTCCCGAACTACGCTACTTATTCTAACCGAATGAAAGCTCAAAATCAAAATACTGCTCAAGGAAGAATATTCCTTTCACTTAGAAATAAGGCAGATATTAAAGACAACAGAATCAATTTAGGATTTTAATAATCTTAGAATTTCAAATCTTACACAAAAACAGTTTCAGATAGGCTCTGAAACTGTTTTCGTTTTCTATATACACCAATTATAATAGCAACTTTTGATTCGAGTCTTTAAAAGCCTATTTTTGCAAAAACTTTATTTATAGTGAATTATCTTTCAGTTGAAAATATCGCCAAGTCTTATGGCGAAAGAGTCTTGTATGACGACTTGTCTTTCGGAATTAACCAAGGACAGAAAATAGCATTTATCGCTAAAAACGGAACCGGTAAAACATCGCTCCTAAAAATCATGACCGGAGAAGACACACCTGATTCTGGACAAATCGTGATGCGTAAAGAAATCAAAATGGCGTTCTTGTCTCAAGACCCAAAATTTGATTTAGAACTTACGGTTGAAGAAAGCATTTTTGCTTCTGATAATTTGATTCTGAAAGTTATCGAGCAATACGAAAAAGCCCTCGAAAACCCAGACGATTCAGAAGCTTACCAAAAAGCATTTGACCAAATGGATGTTCACAACGCGTGGGATTTTGAAACACAATACAAACAAATTCTCTCAAAACTCAAACTAGACGACCTACACCTTAAGGTAAAAGGAATGTCTGGAGGACAAAAGAAACGCTTGGCGCTAGCGGTTATCCTGCTCAATAAACCTGATTTATTGATTCTCGATGAGCCTACTAACCATTTGGATTTAGAGATGATTGAATGGTTAGAGAGCTATTTTGCAAAAGAGCCGATTACGCTTTTTATGGTAACGCACGACAGGTATTTCTTAGAGCGAGTATGTAACGAAATCATAGAATTAGAAAACGGAAAGCTCTATCAATACAAAGGAAATTATTCCTACTATCTAGATAAAAAAGAAGAACGCATACAAGCAGAAAATGCTTCAATAGATAAAGCAAAAAACCTTTTTACTAAAGAATTAGAATGGATGAGGCGTCAGCCAAAGGCACGTACGACCAAATCAAAATCACGTCAAGATGACTTTTATGTGATCAAAGAAAAGGCAAATTCTAGACGTAAAGAACACCAGGTAGAGCTCGAAATCAATATGGAACGCATGGGCAGCAAAATTGTCGAGCTACACAAAGTTTCTAAAAAATATGGCGACAAGGTTATTCTAAATGGCTTTGATTATAACTTCAACAGAGGTGAGCGCATCGGTATTATCGGTAAAAACGGAACGGGAAAATCTACTTTTCTGAATATACTTACTCAAACTATCAAGCCAGATTCAGGTAAGGTTGTCGTAGGAGAGACCATTAAAATTGGTTATTATACCCAAAGTGGTATCAACCCAAAACCAGAGCAAAGAGTTATTGATATCATCAAAGAATTCGGAGAACACATTCCGCTTTCTAAAGGGAGAACCATCTCTGCAGCCCAGTTGTTAGAGCGTTTTTTATTTGACAGAAAAAAACAATACGACTTTGTCGAAAAACTAAGTGGGGGAGAATTAAAACGACTGTACTTATGTACGGTGTTGATTCAAAACCCAAATTTCTTGATTCTAGATGAGCCTACAAACGATCTAGATATCGTAACGCTTAACGTTTTAGAGAACTTCTTATTAGATTATCCGGGATGCTTGCTTGTGGTTTCTCACGACAGGTATTTTATGGATAAGATTGTTGATCACCTTTTTGTCTTTAGGGGCGAAGGAGAAGTAGAAGATTTTCCAGGCAATTACTCTGATTTCAGAAGCTATGAAGATTCGATTGAGCCTATCAGAGAAGAAAAAACAGACGGAGCAAACAAAGCCAATTGGAAAGAGCAACAAGCCAAAAAAGGACTTACGTTTAATGAACAAAAGGAATTTCAACGTATTGAACGCGATATCAAAGATTTAGAATTTGAAAAAAAGCAAATCGAAGAGGAGTTTACCGACGGAAAAGTAGCTGATTCAGACATTGAAGCCAAAGCTGCCAAACTTCAAAAAATAATTAAAACATTAGAAGAAAAAGAGGAGCGATGGTTTGAACTCTCGGCTATGGCAGGAGAAGAATAGACTGTACTGTTTTTCTAAAGATTTACTATACAATTGACCTATGATTTTTCAAATACAATCTTATTTACAGTTTTTGATTAGATCGTCAAATCAACACGGAGTACATTCTCCGTTTGTGTATGGCTTGGTTACCCGATGTTTTTACGACCGAAAAAAACATTCAGAATACACTGTGCTAAAAAAATATAGAAAATCTCTGCTAAGCAATACTAACTCCATTTCAGTCACCGATTTTGGAGCAGGTTCTAAGGTTTTTAAATCGAATAAGCGTTCTATTGCTGCTATCGCAAAAAATGCGGGAATCAGTCCTAAAAGAGCTGCATTGCTCTTTAGAATTACACATTATTTCAAACCAAATAATATATTAGAAATCGGCACTTCATTGGGATTGGCAACTTCAGCTTTGCACTTAGGTAATCCTGAGGCTAAGTTAATGAGCTTAGAGGGATGTCGAGCTACTTTGGCGGTTTCTGAGCAGCAATTCCTTCAAAGTGGATGTAAGTTAGAAAACATCTCTTTTGTCAATACTGAGTTTACAGAATTTCTAAAAAGTCCAGCAGTTGCAACTCAAAAATTTGATTTAATCTATTTTGACGGCAACCACTCCAAGGAAGCTACCTTAACATATTTTAATCTTCTTTTGCCCACAATCACTAACGATACAGCTTGGATTTTAGATGATATTTATTGGAGTCCAGGGATGGCTGAGGCTTGGCAGGAAATTAAAAATCATAAAAGCGTGACTATTAGTATAGATACCTTTCAGTGGGGATTGGTGTTTTTCAGGAAAGAACAACAAAAAGAACATTTTACAATACGCGTTTAGCGGTTGTTGTACTTTGATTTTTATACAAAAATGCTTAAATTCGCACCTCAAAACTCAAGAGCTAGGTTCTCTAAAAAATCTTAAACAGCATAAATCTTAATACTTAATTCTCAATATTCTTATGAAACACATACCACTTAAGCATGTACACGAAGCTCTTGGAGCAAAAATGGTTGATTTTGCAGGATTCTATATGCCTGTGCAATACGAAGGCGTTAATGCTGAGCACCAAGCCGTAAGGAATGGCATTGGTGTTTTTGATGTTTCTCATATGGGAGAATTTTTGGTTTCTGGAGATAATGCGCTTGCGTTACTTCAGAAAATCACCTCAAATGATGCTTCAACCATCGAGATAGGCAAGGCACAATATACCTGTTTCCCGAATGAAGATGGCGGAATCGTAGATGATTTGATTATTTATAGAATGAAAGAAGATCAATATTTATTGGTCGTAAACGCATCAAATATCGATAAAGATTGGGCTTGGATTGCCAAGCATAACGACATTGGGGCTGAGGTAAAAAACCTATCTGATGACTATTCGCTTTTGGCTATTCAAGGACCAAAATCTATTGAGGCAATGCAGGTATTGACTTCTGTAAATTTATCTGAAATTCCGTATTATAGCTTTAAAGTAGCTGATTTTGCCGGGATTGGAAATGTTATTATTTCGGCTACGGGTTATACTGGTTCAGGAGGATTTGAGATTTATTGCAAAAATGAGGAAGTAGAGCAAATCTGGAATAAGGTTTTTGAAGCAGGAGCAGCATACGGAATCAAACCTGTGGGTCTTGCAGCACGTGATACGTTGCGTTTAGAGATGGGATTCTGCTTATACGGAAATGATATTGATGACACGACTTCACCGCTTGAAGCAGGTTTGGGTTGGATTACTAAATTCACCAAAGAATTCACCAATTCTGAAAATCTAAAAAAACAAAAAGAAACTGGAATCGAAAATAAACTCATCGGTTTTGAGCTTATCGAAAAAGGAATCCCGAGAAAGGATTACGAAATTGTAGATGCCCAAGGCGAAGTAATCGGAAGAGTAACTTCAGGAACTATGGCGCCTTCGTTAGGAAAAGGAATCGGTCTAGGCTATGTAAAACTTGCACACAGCAAAATCGATACTGAGATTTATATTAAAATTAGAAACAATAGCATAAAAGCTAAGGTGGTGAAAACGCCATTCTATAAGAAGTAATTTTGATAGAGTATTCATATAAAAAAAGGAAGTCCAAACGACTTCCTTTTTATTTATTATAAATCTACGTTATTAGTCTAACTTGAACACAGCGGTCAAGTTGATAGCACTCTGCGTATTTTTAAAACTAAATTGAGTTGACTTTGGAACTTTGGTAAGTCCGACAGTTTCGTTATAACTTATACCTATTCCAAATTTCTCCGTCACTTCAATTGTATATCCGATTCCCACATTTAAGCCTAACTGAAAAGAATTAATATCGTCTTTTATATTCTTAGTAATTCCGTTTATTGTTGATTCAGCAGCAGTTAAGAAACTAAAGCTGGGTCCGAAGTTAAGATGCCAATTTCTCATGCTTCCAAAATGCCAGTTGGCATTTACAGGAATTGTGATGTACTTCAAATTTTCCTCAACATCTATATAGATCATACCTTTGCTCTTAATCTCTGTTCCAAACATTTGATATATGAGCCCTGATCTTAAACTCCATCTGTCATTAAAGTAATGATCTATATTAACTCCTAAAGTAGCTCTTGTTATCGGTTTATTTGCGGAAGTAGCGTCTCCACCATAATAATTAGCAAACCCAACACCTAAAAAGGGAGCTAGTTCTACCGTTCCCTTTTCTCCTAACTGAGAATATCCTAAAACAGAAATTAGTATGGCTGCTGTAAAAATAATTTTTTTCATTTAAAGCTATTTTTTAAATTTAGGCAAATATAAGCTTATAAAAGTATTTAATAAAAAACCTTTCATATATAACTTTCATTTCATTTTACTTAATTTTGCTATCTTTAAATTAAAATGAATAGAAATGGGAAGAGCCTTTGAATTTAGAAAAGCAAGAAAAATGAAACGTTGGTCAGCAATGGCCAAAACATTTACTAGAATCGGTAAGGACATTGTGATGGCAATCAAAGAAGGTGGTCCAAATCCTGAAACCAACTCTAGGTTAAGAGCTGTGATGCAAAACGCAAAAGCAGCGAATATGCCTAAAGACAATGTGGACAGGGCTATCAAAAGAGCAACTGACAAAGACACAGCAAACTACAAAGAGGTTTTGTTTGAAGGCTATGCACCGCACGGAATTGCAATTTTGATCGAGACCGCTACTGATAACAACAACAGAACAGTGGCTAATATCCGAAGTTATTTTAATAAATATAACGGCACACTTGGCACACAAGGTTCGGTTGAATTTATGTTTGATCATACCTGTAATTTCAGAATTGCCAATACAGGACAAGATATTGAAGAGCTAGAACTCGAGATGATTGATTTTGGGGTAGAAGAGATTTTTGCCGATGAAGACGGCGTAATGATGTATGCACCTTTTGAGAGCTTCGGGGCTATTCAGAAAGAATTAGAAAAACAAGGCATAGAAATCCTATCTTCTGGTTTTGATAGAATTCCGCAGCAGACTAAAATTTTGACACCAGAAGAGGTGATAGATGTTGAGAAATTATTAGAGCGAATAGAAGAAGATGACGACGTTCAGAATGTCTTTCATACGATGGAAGAGTTAGCCTAAAAAATTATTTTCAATTATATAATGTACACTAAAAAGGGAGATATAAAAGATGAGTCTCCCTTTTTTGTTTGTATCTTTTTGTAAATCAGCACTGAGTCATGCTGTCTCATTTTAAGAGGTAAACTTAATTCTGTAAGTTTAAACAATAGCTACAGTCAATTATTTTGATTTGGAGTTTTAGCTTACTACAAGTGTTTAAATAGAAAATCTGCTTGCCATTCGCACAAAAATAAACTACTTTTGCAAGGTTTTAAAAAACTACAACACAACAAACATAATAGATGAATCCGGTAAAATATATATTTGTAACAGGAGGCGTAACCTCGTCTTTGGGTAAAGGAATTATTGCAGCATCGCTGGCTAAATTACTTCAAGCACGCGGCTACAGAACTACCATCCAGAAATTTGACCCATACATCAACGTAGATCCCGGAACACTTAATCCGTACGAACACGGAGAATGTTATGTAACCGATGACGGTGCAGAAACAGACTTAGACTTAGGACATTATGAACGCTTCTTAAACACACCTACTTCTCAGGCAAATAATGTCACCACTGGAAGGGTATATCTTTCGGTAATTGAGAAAGAAAGAAAGGGAGATTTTTTGGGTAAAACCGTTCAGGTTGTGCCGCATATTACCAACGAAATTAAATCAAGAATGAAATTACTCGGAGATACGGGTAATTTTGATATAGTAATCACTGAAATTGGAGGAACGGTCGGAGATATTGAATCACTGCCTCATATCGAATCTGTACGTCAGTTGTTGTGGGAATTGGGCGATGGCAATGCCATTACGATTCATCTTACGCTTGTACCTTACTTGGCTGCAGCCAAAGAACTCAAGACCAAACCTACACAACACTCAGTGAAAACCTTAATGGAAAGCGGAATCAAAGCCGATATTTTGGTTTGTAGAACAGAACACGAACTATCAGATGATATTCGCGAAAAGTTAGCGCTTTTTTGCAACGTAAAAAAAGAAGCTGTTATTCAGTCAATTGATGCGTCAACGATTTATGACGTGCCGAATTTGATGCTAGAAGAAGGACTTGATGTAGTAACCTTAAGAAAACTGAACCTCCCTAAAAAGCACAAACCAGAATTGACCATTTGGAATGAATTTTTGAAAAGATACAAAAAGCCGAAGCACACGGTAAACATCGGACTGGTTGGCAAGTATGTAGAACTTCAAGATTCATATAAATCAATTTTAGAATCGTTTGTGCACGCAGGAGCAGCCAATTATACCAAAATAAACATCATAAGTATTCAATCAGAATATTTAGACAACAAAAACGTAGCTGAAAAATTAGCAGGTCTTGACGGGATACTCGTAGCACCAGGTTTTGGTTCTAGGGGAATTGAAGGAAAAATTGAAGCGATTAGATACGTCAGAGAAAACAATATTCCGTTTTTTGGAATTTGTTTAGGGATGCAAATGGCGGTTATAGAATATGCTAGAAATGTATTGGGATTAGCTGGGGCTAATTCGGTTGAAATAGACCCGACGACCAATTATCCTGTGATTCATATCATGGAAGACCAAAAAGAAGTAACGCACAAAGGAGGAACTATGCGTCTTGGTGCTTGGGATTGTAAGCTGAAATCAAATACTTTGTCTCACTCTATTTATGGAAAAGACATGATTTCTGAACGCCACAGACATCGTTATGAGCTAAACAATACATACCTGAAAGACCTACAAAAAGCAGGACTTGTCGCTTCTGGACAAAATCCAAAGACAGGACTTGTAGAAATTGTCGAACTAGAAAAACATCCGTTTTTTATTGGAGTTCAGTTTCACCCAGAATATAAGAGCACAGTGATCAATCCGCACCCATTGTTTATAGCTTTTATAAAAGCAACTGTTGAGCATAAAAAATAATTATATACCCAAAACGGACTGTGTGCGAAACACACAACTCACAATAATCCGAAACCTAAAAAATAGAATAAACAAAAGAATGGAACAAAAGAAATTTGACCCAAGAACACTACTTGCCTTTGTGCTTATTTTCGGAATCCTTCTATGGATAATGTATCAGAATCAACCTACGCCTGAGCAAATTGCTGATTCAAAAGCCCAAAAAGAATTAGTCGAAAATCAAGAACAACGCCAATCTACAACAGCTGAACAGCAAGTTGCAAATCTTGGAGAAATTAGCCCTAACGATTCGCTGAAAATGACACAACTTCAAGGTTTGCTTGGTAGTTTTGCGTATTCAGGAACACTTGCCGAAGAAACTACAGTTCTCGAAAACGAATTATTGAAATTAGAGATTTCAAATAAAGGAGGTTATATTACCAAAGCTGAGGTGAAGAATTTCGAGAGATTCCGCAAAGGCTCTGGAAGTATCGTGAATCTTATTGACGATAATAATGCCCTGTTTAATATCCGTCTTAGAACACAAGAGAATAAAATCTTAGATACTAAAGATTTGTTGTTTGAACCAATCGTTACGAAAGAAGGCGATAACCAAGTGCTTACGCTTAGGCTTAAATCTGATGATACCAAGTTTTTGGAATACCGTTATGTATTGAAACCGAATGATTATATGATGGATTTTTCTATCAAAACGCAAGGTTTGAATTCGGTATTAGATACTTCAGAGCCTTTACAGCTTTCTTGGAACTTAGAGGCTTTTAGAAATGAGAAATCAGTTTCATACGAAAACCGCTATACCAAATTGTTGTATGAATATGAAAAAGGCAAAGACAATGACCTTGGGATGGGTAAGTTTGAAGAGAAAACAGTTAAAGATGTAACCTATATCGCTTATAAACAACACTTTTTCACGTCTATTTTATTGACTGAAATACCGTTCAAGAACGTAGATTTTACTTCTAAGAACTTGGTTCAAAACGAAGAAACAGATACCTTAAATACCAAAGCTTTTACCTCGGTAATTCCACTAGAGTTTAAAGGGGGAGAGGTGAGTTATGCTATGAATTGGTACCACGGTCCTTCAGATTATAAAATCTTAAAAGAATACGACAAAAACTTGGATAGAATTATTCCGCTAGGTTGGGGGATTTTCGGGTGGATCAACCGATTCTTATTCATTCCTGTTTTTGGATTTTTTGCTAATTTTATTCCGTCATATGGAATAGTGATTATATTGTTTACGATTCTAGTGCGTATTGCAATTTCGCCTATTACGTATAAATCTTATTTATCACAGGCAAAGATGAAGGCGCTTCGTCCAGACATCAATGAACTCAACGAGAGGTACAAGAAAGACCCGATGAAAAAGCAACAGGAGACCATGGCTTTATATTCTAAAGCTGGAGTGAATCCGATGGCGGGTTGTATTCCTGCTTTGATGCAAATTCCGATTTTCTATGCACTATTTCAATTTTTTCCATCAGCGATTGAGCTGAGACAAAAAGGGTTCTTGTGGGCGGATGACTTGTCAGCTTATGATGCGGTGATTCAACTTCCGTTCTACATTCCATTTTACGGAAATCATATCAGTTTATTTCCGATTCTTGCGGGTATTGCTATTTTCTTCTATATGAAGATGACTACAGGAGACCAACAAATGGCGCAACCCCAACAGGAGGGTATGCCTGATATGGCTAAAATCATGAAGGTAATGATTTATATTTCGCCGTTTATGATGATTATCTTCTTTAATATGTATGCCTCAGGATTATCACTATACTACTTTGTTTCTAACTTGATTACTATCGGAATTATGATTGTGATCAAAAAGTATATTATCGATAACGAAAAGATTCACGCTACTATTCAGGTGAATAAACAACAACCTAAGAAGGAGAGCAAGTTTCAACAAAAAATGCGTCAAGCTATGGAGCAAGCCCAAGAACAACAACGTCAGAAGAAAGACAAGAAGTAAAAGTCAATTTAGTTATAAATCAAAAAATCGCCCTAAAATAGAATTCTATTTTAGGGCGATTTTGCTTTTTGATACCTGTGAAATAAAAGAAATCTTAGTTTAAGATAATATCAAATACCCCTATTTTTGTATGCGCCATGTGTAGTGACTTAGAGTAATTGAGCAAAAAATTGATGGTTTCTTTTCTGGGTTGAGCTTCAACAGTTATACTTTTTCCTTTTGAGTAGATTTTGGTCATATAGGTCTGATTAGAGGTTATACAGACTTATAACGACATATTGGTTTAAATATTGTTATACGGTTAATTCTAAGTTGCTCTTTTCTATAATCTTACGAAGATTAATAAGCGCATATCTCATTCTGCCCAAGGCAGTATTGATACTTACGTTAGTGAGTTCAGAAATTTCTTTAAACGAAAGATCCTGATAAATACGCATCATCAGTACTTCTCGTTGGTCTTCAGGCAGCTCTTCGACAATTTTTTTAAGGTCGTTCTTAATCTGCAAGTCAATAATCTGACTTTCTATATTAGGGTTGTTGTCTTTCATTAAAGAAAAAACCGAATATTCCTCAGTGTCGCGTTGCATAGGCATCTTTTTGACACTTCTGAAGTAATCCACACATAGGTTGTGAGAGATTCGCATGACCCAAGGCAAGAATTTCCCCTCTTCGTTATAGTTTTTTGTTTTTAAGGTATGAATCACTTTGATAAAGGTATCCTGAAAGATGTCGTTGGAAACATCTCGGTCAGCTACCTTTGAATAGATAAACCCGAAAATTTTTGATTGGTGTTTGTCGATAAGTGTGGCAAGTGCCTGCTCATCTCCACTAATGTACCTTTGTACCAAAACTCCATCTGTGATAGTCTTATTTGAAGCCATAGAAATATCTTTTAGATTTTCAATTGTTTATATTTTCTAACTGTCTAAAAGTATTTTTATGCAATAGGCAATAGTGTTTTTGTGGATTAAACTCAGTTCAAAGTTATACAAAAAATGATAATAAAAAAATAAGTGTAAAGTTTTAACAAAAAAACCTTACACTTATCTATATAAACTACGTTGTAAAATGGGCTAATAGTCTAGCCTTTTATTTCTGAAAGATATCTCTCAGCATCCAAAGCAGCCATACATCCAGTTCCTGCAGCAGTTACGGCTTGTCTGTATTGACTGTCTTGAACATCACCTGATGCAAATACGCCAGGAAGGTTGGTTTGAGTCGTACGAGGTTTTGTAATCAAATATCCTGTGTCGTCCATCTCTAATTGACCTTTGAATATATCTGTGTTTGGTTTGTGTCCGATAGCAATAAATAGACCAGTGGCTGGGATAATCCTTTTTTCTTGGGTTTTGTTATTGATAGCTCTTATGCCTTCTACGACTTGCTCTCCAATCACTTCATCGACTTCAGTATTGTAGAGCACTTCAATGTTGGAGGTATTGTTTACTCTGTGTTGCATTGCTTTTGAAGCGCGCATTTCGTCTCTTCTGACAAGCATTGTCACCTTAGAACATATTTTAGCTAAATAAGTCGCTTCTTCAGCTGCTGTATCTCCAGCACCTACGATAACGACTTCTTGTCCTTTATAGAAAAATCCATCACATACAGCACAAGCCGAAACTCCTCCACCTCTTAAACGTTCCTCACTCGGAAGCCCTAAATACTTAGCGGTAGCACCTGTGGCGATGATTACTGTTTTGGCTTCTATTTTCTTTGAATTATCAATGGTGATAAGATGTGTTCCTCCAACTTCTTTGCTAAATTCTACAGCAGTAGCCATCCCTATTCTCACCTCAGTGCCAAAACGTTCTGCTTGTTGTTGTAATTGAACCATCATCGTAGGTCCGTCAATTCCATCTGGATAACCCGGAAAGTTATCGACCTCTGTGGTCGTTGTAAGCTGTCCTCCTGGCTCCATACCTGTATATATAACGGGTTTCATATCAGCTCTTGCTGCATAAATTGCTGCTGTATATCCTGCAGGACCTGATCCAATAATAAGACAATCTAATTTTTCTATACCCTCTGACATAATTGTTTTTGTTTTAATAATTTTTAAAAACACAAATTTACGACTTAATTAGAAAAATAGCTATTTTTTGAAATATCTAAAGCTGTACAAATAGTTCCAAGTCTAAATATGTCTAAAATTCTTCTGTATTTTATTATATCTTTGTCAGTCTGTACTGCTAAAATGGGTTATATTTAGCCAGTAAAACAAAATATTTTTGACTTAAAATCTTTTAAAGAAAACTATGGAAAAAAAAGAAGATAAAAAAATTGCTGTAATTAGTTACCTCACCATTTTCGGAAGCATCATTGCATTAGTTATGAATAGTGAAAAGAAATATCCTTTTGCATCCTTTCATAATAGACAAGCCTTAGGTCTTAATCTCTTGTTTTTTGCAATGGGTTATCCAATAGGGTATTTTGATAGTTGGTTGATTACCTCAGCTTTTTATGTGACGTTTATTGTACTTTGGCTGTTCGGTTTTTCTGCAGCTTTGCAATATGAAGCGAAGGTTGTGCCTATTGTTGGCAATTTTTTTCAAAGATTTTTTAAGAGTATATAATCCTTATTATAAATACACATGAAGTTATCCTTAGATTATCTCATCAGAGAACCTAAACATAAAAAAGATAAAAATCCGTTGTTGTTGCTATTGCATGGCTACGGGAGTAACAAAGAAGATTTGTTTTCGTTCAAAGACGAACTCCCCGATGAATATTATGTCATTTCGCTCGAAGCACCTTATGCGATGCCACCTTATGGTAATGCATGGTATGCCATCAATTTTGATGCGGATATGAATAAGTTTTCAGACAATAATCAAGCAATTGCTTCTCGGGATTTGATTGTTAAGGTGATTGATGAGATTATCGCAAACTATCCGATTGACGAAAATGATGTTACGCTAATTGGCTTTTCTCAAGGTAGTATTTTGAGTTATGCCGTTGCCTTATCCTATCCAGAAAAGCTGCGTAGGGTAGTAGCACTAAGCGGGTATTTAAGCGAAGAAATCATCAAAGAAAATTATAAAAACAATGACTTTTCTAGGCTCGATTTCTTTGTGTCTCATGGATTTTCTGACCAAGTAATACCGGTGGAATGGGCGAGAAAAACACCTGGTTTTTTAGATGCTTTGGGTGTAAAAAATGTCTATCACGAGTATCCAATTGGGCATGGCGTAGCGCCTAAGAACTTCTTTGATTTTAAGAACTGGTTGATGGATAAGTAGATTAGGTAATATTGTTTAACTATCTGATTTAAAGTATATTAAACAACAATTATAGAAATAATCTATACGTTAAATTTAACCGAATAACAACAATATAAGCATGAGAAAAACCCTAATAATAGCCTCTTTTGCCCTACTGCTTTTAGGATGTGGTTCAGGTATTAAAGGACAGCAAGTAGCCTCAAACACTGATGACAAAAAGCTGCTTGATACCTATGCCAATACCATTACTCAGGAGGAACTTAAAACCCACCTTTTTGTGATTGCTTCAGATGAAATGCAAGGTAGAGATACGGGAAGTGAAGGGCAGAAAAAAGCAGGTAGATACCTCATCGAACAATATCAGAAAATGGGAATCTCATACCCGCCCACTGCCGATGGGTTTTATCAACCTATTCCGTCTAAAGCGATGAAAACTGCCTGGAGTCCTACTTTACCTGATTCAGAAAATATTTGGGCTTTTATCGAGGGTGGCGAAAAGAAAGAAGAGGTACTTATATTGTCTGCTCATTATGATCATATAGGTATGAGAAACGGAGAAATATTTAACGGAGCGGATGATAATGCTTCGGGAACTGCAGCGCTTTTAGAAATTGCCCAAGCCTTTATAGCTGCCAAAAAAGCAGGACATACTCCAATGCGTTCTATACTTTTCTTGCATGTAACCGCTGAAGAATATGGCTTGCACGGATCTAGGTATTATACTGACCATCCTGTTTTCAGTATTAAAAACACAGTTGCCAACATCAATATCGATATGATTGGGAGACGTGGTTTTGAAAAAGAAGATAATGACAACTATATCTATGTCATCGGTTCGGACAGGCTTAGTACTGATTTGCATACTTTGTCTGAAGAAGCTAATACCTATATCGGCTTAGAGCTTGATTATACCTATAATGACCTGAATGACCCGAATCATTTTTATTACCGTTCAGATCATTATAACTTTGCGAAAAAAGGCATTCCAGCGATTTTTTATTTTGATGGTGTCCACCAAGATTATCATAAAACCACAGATACTGCTGATAAAATAGATTTTCCACTATATGCCAAACGCACAAAACTCGCTTTTGCAACAGCTTGGAAATTGGCTAATGTAGAGAATAGACCTGTTGTGGATAAAGACGGCAAGTAATACAAATACACTAAATACATAAATTCAACCTATTAAAGCTATATAACTCAAATTACAATGGATATTAATTTTAATACAAACGAAGACCACAATAAGCTATTGGTCTCTGACTTACGACATAAATTTGCACGCGTTAGTAAAGGCGGTGGAGAAAAACGCATTGAAAAGTTACATGCTGAAGGCAAGATGACAGCTCGTGAACGCATCGACTACCTATTTGATAAAGATACAGAGAATATTGAGATTGGTGCTTTTGTAGGCGATGGTATGTATGAAGAACACGGCGGCTGCCCAAGTGGTGGTGTTGTAGTAAAAATCGGATATGTTTCAGGAAAACAAGTAATCGTCGTAGCCAATGATGCAACGGTTAAAGCAGGTGCTTGGTTCCCGATTACGGCAAAGAAAAACCTCAGAGCACAAGAGATTTCGATCGAAAACAGACTTCCGATTATTTATTTGGTTGATAGTGCTGGGGTGTATTTGCCTTTGCAAGACGAAATTTTCCCAGATAAAGAGCACTTTGGTCGCATCTTCAGGAATAATGCTATTATGAGCAGTATGGGAATTACTCAAATAGCTGCTGTAATGGGGAGTTGTGTGGCTGGTGGAGCTTACCTTCCGATTATGAGCGATGAGGCTATTATAGTCGATAAAACAGGTAGTATTTTCTTGGCTGGAAGCTATTTGGTTAAAGCAGCTATCGGAGAGACAATTGATAACGAAACCCTTGGTGGTGCAACAACACATACAGAAATCTCAGGTGTGACGGATTATAAAGCCAAAGATGATAAAGATGCGCTAGACAGAATTAGAAGTGTAGTCGGAAAGATCGGAGACTTTGACAAAGCGGGTTATAATAGGATAGAAGCTCAAAAACCGACATTAGACGAAAAAGAAATCTATGGCATACTTCCAAAATCAAGATCCGAGCAGTATGATATGTATGAAATTATCAAAAGAATGGTCGATAACTCTACCTATGACGAGTACAAACCTGGCTACGGACAGACCATTATTACGGCTTATGCAAGAATTGACGGCTGGGCTGTCGGGATCATTGCCAACCAAAGAAAAGTTGTAAAAACAACAGCAGCGAAAACCAAACCAAGCGAAATGCAGTTCGGTGGTGTGATTTATTCAGATAGTGCGGATAAGGCTACACGATTTATAGCAAATTGTAATCAGAAGAAAATTCCGTTGATATTTTTGCAAGACGTAACCGGATTTATGGTGGGTTCAAAATCTGAACACGGCGGTATTATTAAAGATGGTGCTAAGATGGTGAATGCTGTTTCTAATTCGGTAGTGCCTAAATTTACGGTGATTATCGGCAACTCATACGGTGCGGGCAATTATGCCATGTGCGGAAAAGCCTATGACCCAAGACTTATTTTTGCCTGGCCAAGTGCAGAATTAGCTGTGATGGGAGGTTCGCAAGCCGCAAAAGTATTGCTTCAGATAGAGGCGTCTTCGCTTCAGAAAAAAGGAGAAACCATTACGCCAGAGAAAGAAGCGGAGTTGTTTGACAAGATAAAAGCCAGATATGACGCTCAGGTATCGCCCTATTATGCCGCTGCACGACTATGGACAGATGCCATTGTTGATCCCTTAGACACCAGAAAATGGATTTCGATGGGGATAGAAGCCGCTAACCACGCACCCATCGAAAAACAGTTTAACCTAGGAGTGATTCAAGTCTAACGTATAATTGGCTTGGTTCTTGCTTGAAAAGGCTCCATAACCATTTAAGAAATAATATTATGAAAAAAATTATCTTCATCCTTATGCTTGCAACCGGAATTGTATTTCTAAATGCTTGTACAGGTCCTGAAGGACCAAGAGGAATACAAGGAAATCCAGGCACAAGTATTCTAAGCGAAGTGTTTGAGGTGACGGGTTCTTTTTCATCGAATAACGACTATACGATCAACGTGCCGCTTAACCCAGCGATTTATAGCTCTGATGTAGTTTTGATTTATGAGTTATCAGGGGATTATAACGGAAACGATATCTGGACACCTCTTCCGATAACTTATTATATCGGAAATGGAGACTTGCGTTATTTCTTTGATTTTTCTAGACATGATATTCAGATTTATTTGGATACAAACTTGAATCCGACTAGTTTACCTGATCAGTACAGAATCAATAAAACATTTAGAGTGGTGATTGTACCGGGATATTTCTTAACTTTAGGAGTTGATATGAATGATCTTGATGCAGTCATGCAAAAATTAGAATTGTCTGATGATTCGTTCATCCATTTATAATAATTATAAAACACCTAAAGGCTAAAGCTATCACCCAAAAACCGATGCGAAATTATATTCTATTTTTAGTTTTTTTGGTCTCTTTTGGGGGGTGGTCTCAACCTTTTGAAGCACCTACGTCTATTGAGCTTGGTATTAAACCTAGGCCTGATGATAATCAGTTGGATATCAAGCCAATTACCAAAGAAAAAACACCTACTTTATCAGATTTCGATTCTAATAAATTACCCGAACCAAGTTTTTTAAAATCTGAAGGCAAAAGTGTTTTTGATAAACCAAAATTCAGTATGCCTAACTTTGGTATTGCTGAAAAAATAAACAAAAGTCTCCAAACAGAGGGTGCAGAAAACCTCGAAGAATTCAAACGAAATCAGTATTTTGGAGACTTCAAAACAACTTCTAAATTCATCAAATTAGTCTATCGAGATCACCTTGCCTTTGATGGTGACAGGGTTCAGGTAGTGGTGAATGACAAGGTTATCCTTAGCAATGTCTTGCTTGAACCTTCTTACAAAAGCATACAAATAGACTTAATCATCGGATTCAACAAAATTGAAATTATTGCACTGAATCAAGGAACTTCAGGCCCTAATACAGCAGAGTTTCAAGTCTATGATGATCAAGGCGAGACAATAAGCAGTAATCAATGGGAACTAGCTACAGGCTTCAAAGGAACCATCATTCTGATTAAAGAATATTGATGTTTTTTGATAGTTTGCTTTTTGGTTTCGGTTATTGCTGGTTTTAATTTTATATTTGTAGAAATATAATTCTTCTACTCTATGGATTTAATTGGCATACTGCTGATTTTTGCAGCTTTAATTACAGGTGTTTTTATCGGTAAAAAACTTTTTAGAGCCTCTGCTGATTCAGAGAAAATGGTTTTAGAAGAAAAAATCAATAACCTAGGTAGGGAAATTGATACTCACAAACAGCAACTTGCCCAACAAGTACAATATGCTGAAAAACAACTTAGCTTACTCAATACAGACAAAGAAAAACTCATAGACGAGAAGCAATTGCTTATGGTTGACCTTTCTCGCAAGGAGACTGAGTTTGAGAATATACAACAGAAAATTGCAGAGCAGAAAAAAGAAGTAGAACAACTTCAGGAGAAATTCACCAAAGAATTTGAAAACTTAGCCAATAAAATTCTAGAAGAGAAATCGACTAAATTTACAGAACAGAACAAAGAGAATATCAAAAATATTCTGAATCCGCTGCAAGAGAAAATTTTGTTATTCGAAAAGAAGGTTGAAGATTCTCAAAAAGAAAATATCGGTATTCACGCTTCGCTCAAAGAACAGCTCATCCAATTGCAAAGTCAAAACCTAAAGATTACCCAAGAGGCAGAAAACTTGACCAAAGCCCTAAAAGGAGACTCAAAAATTCAAGGAAATTGGGGAGAGTTAGTACTTGAACGTGTGCTTGAAAAATCAGGATTGGAGAAAGACCGTGAATATTTCGTTCAACAAAGCTTTACAAACGAAGACGGAAAGCGCGTGATGCCTGATGTGGTAATTCATTTGCCTGACAATAATAAGATGGTTATTGACTCAAAAGTATCGCTTACGGCTTATGAGCGTTATGTGAATGAAGAGGATGCAGACCAAAAAAACAGCCATCTAAAAGAACACGTGAATTCTATTAAAAGACATATCGAGCAACTGTCTGACAAAAAATACCAAGATATTTATAAGATTGAAAGCCCTGATTTTATCTTGCTATTTATCCCGATTGAACCTGCTTTTGCCTTAGCTTTAAACCACGATAACTCACTTTATACAAAGGCGTTTGAGAGAAATATAGTAATCGTAACACCAGCGACATTACTAGCAACGCTTCGCACTATTGACAGTATGTGGACCAATCAAAAGCAACAAGAAAACGCTTATGAAATTGCCCGATTAGCAGGCTCATTGTATGATAAGTTTGAAGGTTTTGTAGCGGATTTGATCAAAATAGGAAAGAAAATGGACGAAGCCAAAACAGAGTATTCAGGTGCAATGAATAAATTGGTGGACGGAAGAGGAAACGTTATTGTAACCATCGAAAAGCTCAAGAAAATGGGTGCAAAAACTACCAAAACCCTCCCAGAGAATTTGCTCAGTAGAGCAGAAGAGGCGGAGCAAATAGCCAACGAATAATAGCGTTAGAAACAAAGTATAATATCTAGTATAAAAATAATGTATATGAGATGCGTATCAAAATTAGTCGTAATGCTTTTCCTTTTAGGAAATATAGGTTATCTGTTTGCACAAGAGGAAGTTGTGCCTAATAATCAAGAGGTATTTGATGATTTTATGTACAGAAGATCAAATAACTTTCGTTCAGCTTCTGGGGTTCCAGGGTCTGAATATTGGCAAAACGCTGCGGATTATGTGATTGAGGTTGCTTTGGACGATAAGACGAATATTATCAAAGGAAAAGTCACACTAACTTACACCAATAATTCGCCAGAAGCACTTCCGTTTATATGGATGTATTTAGACCAAAATCTGTATATGGAGCAAAGCAGAGGAAATTTGACTGCTCAAGGCGGACGCTATAAGGCAGATGTAGATGGCGGAGTGAAAATATCCAATTTAAAGGCTGAAACCCAAAAATCGCCATCTTCTGAGTATTATATAACGGATACTCGAATGAAAGTGAATTTTGCTAAACCTATTCCTGCAAAGGGCGGAAAAGCTACTGTCTCTATGGATTTTGAATTCAAAATTCCTCAACATGGAGTAGATAGAATGGGACGTTTAGATACTGAAAACGGAATAATTTATGCTATTGCACAATGGTATCCGAGAGTGGCTGTTTTTGATGATGTGTCAGGATGGAATACGTTGCCTTACCTTGGTGCGGGTGAGTTTTATTGTGAATACGGAAATTTTGACTACAAAATCACCGTGCCTTATAACCACATCGTGGTGGCTTCAGGAGAGTTGAAAAACCCAAAAGAAGTGCTTACAAAAACACAAATTGACAGGTTGAATGCTGCTTCAAAAAGCGATACAACCCTTATGATTCTGCCACTTAATGAAGTGGGAAATACTACCATTACACGTCCAAAACAAAGCGGAACATTGACTTGGCATTACAAAATAGAGAATGCCCGCGATGTGGCTTTTGCCAGTTCAGCTGCTTTTATTTGGGATGCGGCTAAAATCAATCTTCCAAGCGGAAAAACCAGTATGGCTATGTCGGTTTATCCGAAAGAAAGTAATGGTGACCATGCTTGGTCTCGTTCGACTGAATATACCAAAGCATCTGTAGAATTCTATTCAGACTGGTTGTATGAATACCCGTATCCAACAGCAGTAAATGTAGCTTCTAATGTAGGAGGAATGGAGTATCCTGGAGTTTCGTTCTGTAGCTATAAATCTCAAAGAAGCAGTCTTTGGGATGTAACTGATCATGAGTTCGGACACAACTGGTTTCCGATGATTGTAGGTTCAAACGAACGCAAACACGCATGGATGGACGAAGGATTTAATACCTTTATTAACCATTATAGCACACTTCATTTCAATAATGGAGAATACGGTTCAGACACCGCTGAAGGCAAAAGTAAGGTAGGCTGGATGACATGGAAAAATAGAGAGACACCAAGCACTTTTCCGGATATTGCAAAAGGCTATAATCTTGCCTATACTGCTTATTATAAACCAGCAACGGGTATGATATTGCTCAGAGAATACATCATGAATCCTGAGCTTTTTGATCAAGCTTTCAAAGGATATATCAAGGCTTGGGCATATAAACATCCGCAACCGACTGATTTCTTTAATTATATGGAAAATGCCTTGGGCGAAAACCTAAATTGGTTTTGGAAAACTTGGTTCTATTCTAACGCAAATATAGACTTGGCTATTGATAGTGTTCAGAAAAAAGAAGAAAGTACTCAAATTACTTTTTTGAATAAAGGGGATATTCCGATGCCAATCGTCTTTGAAGTAACCTATGATGATGACACTAAAGAAATGAGAAAATTACCAGTGGAAATTTGGCAGCGCAGTTCACAGTTGGTTCATATGCTGAAGTCAACAAAAGAAATAGTGAAGATTCAGATTGATCCGCAAGGCTTTTTGCCAGATGTCAATCTAAGAAACAACGTCTGGGTGAAACAATAAAAGATCAAATAAAAAGGCTTTTGAATGCATATTTCATTTTTATAGGATGTTGTGTTTATAGTTTAATAAAATTGACTATCTAAAAAAAAGATTTTTTTATCCAAAATATTCTAAATAAAATACTTATTTTTGAATTATGTTTAGCTAAAACGCTATTAAGTTTATGAATAATCTAAATCGTTTGTTGGTTGTTTTTGTGTATCTGTTCTTCGGAAATCTTTCGTATGCCCAATATACAGACATCATAAATTCAAATAGACCTAGCGAGTCATTTTCTGCATTCTCAGTAGGAGAGTCTATCTTTCAGATAGAAGGCGGTTTTTCGTATGTGAATGAGAAAATGAAAAAAATTGATGCGAAAGCCAAAGGCTTTTTTGTGGATTTAGATGTGAGGTATGGTTTTCTTTTTGAAGAGTTAGAGTTCGTTTCGGAGTTGCAATACAGAAACGAATCCTATCAAATACCACACGAAGTCTATGACAAAAGAAGCTTTATGAGCAAGACGTCTTTTGGTTTTAAGTATTTGCTTTATGATCCGTTTAAGAACTATGTAGAAAAACCAAATATTTATAGCTGGAAAGCCAATCATAGCTTTAAGTGGAGGCAATTCATACCTGCAGTAGCCGTGTATGCTGGAGTAAACTTAAATTTCTCAGACAATCCTTACATTCTCTCAGACCGATTTGAAGTTAGCCCCAAGTTAATGCTTATTCTTCAAAATCATTTTAACGGAGGTTGGGTGTTTATCACTAATATTGCCTTGAATAACATCTCATCAGACTACAGTACTATAGAAGGAATATTGACTGCCACCAAAGCTATTAACAGAAAATGGAGTGGTTTTGGAGAAATACAAGGAATCAAAGGAGATTATTATAACGATATTTTCTTGAGAACAGGAGCAGCTTATTTACTTGATGATAACCTTCAATTGGATATTTCTATCGGTAAAAACTTCAATACTTCTCGAGATATTATTTACGGAGGAGTAGGAGCTTCATGGAGATTTACCTTAAACTACCGAGATTTGTTTTTTTATAGAGTACTTGAGGAAGGAAGTGCAGGACCCGCAGGGATGATACCTGAAGAAGAAATAGATCCAAATACGGTAGTTAATGAAGACGTTACTGGAGAGGAAGCCCTTACAGAGGACGTTTCAGCAGACACAAATTTAGAGGCTCCTGCTAACATTCCAGATACAAATACACCCACTGACACCAACACATCCACAGAATAGATTTTTAGATGATGATAACTATAAAAGAAGTTAAAAGACGCAGCGATTTACTCCGATTCATAAAATTCCCTTTTAAGATTTATAGAGATAATCTCTATTGGGTGCCTCCTGTCATTAAAGAGGAACTTCGTAGTTTCTCTAAAAACAACCCTATTTTTGACAATGTGGAGGCTCGTTTTTTCTTGGCGTATAAAAATGATGAAATTGTAGGACGCATTGCAGGAATCATCAATAAAACTGAAGTGAAGGAGCAACAAAAACCAAAAGTTCGTTTCGGATGGTTTGATGTTATCGACGACATTGAGGTGTCTAGAGCTTTGATAGATAAAGTAATTGATTTTGGCAAGTCACATCAATTGGAATACATTGAAGGTCCTGTTGGCTTTACTAATATGGATAAAGCGGGTATGCTAACAGAGGGTTTTGAAGAATTGGCTACGATGATAGGGTTGTATAACCACGAGTACTATCCAGAGCACCTAAAGATTTTAGGTTTTGAAAAAGCAGCCGAGTGGTTAGAATATAAATTTCTTACTAAAAACACCAATATTGAGAATACCGTTAGGTTATCTAATCTCATCGAAAAGCGCTATAATATATCCTCATTAAACTTTAAGTCTACCAAAGAAGTGTTGCCCTATGCTAATCAGATGTTTGAGTTGCTGAACCTCACTTATAAAGATCTACAGAGTTTCGTACCAATAGAGAAATTTCAGGTAGAGCATTACAAGAAAAAATACTTACCCCTTGTAAACCCTGAATTTATTTCGTGTGTAGTTGATAATGCCACCAAAAAACTCATCGCTTTTGCCATTACCATACCT
This sequence comes from Flavobacteriaceae bacterium, assembly GCA_034676605.1. GTDB lineage: Bacteria > Bacteroidota > Bacteroidia > Flavobacteriales > Flavobacteriaceae > Flavobacterium. The sequence continues at coordinate 455,773 of JAUCBW010000001.1, forward strand.
TCGTTATCTACTGCTTTTCAAAAAGCAAAAGGCAGACTTTTCCCGATTGGCTTTTTGCATATTATCAAAGCCTTAAAAAACAGTAAAAACGTAGAGTTTTATCTTATCGGGGTGCATCCTGATTTTCAAAATAAGGGCGTAACCTCACTAATATTTAGAGAGTTACAACAAACCTATTTGAAATATAAAATCAATTGGATCGAAACCAATCCTATTTTAGAAGAAAACCTAAAAACGCAATTGCTCTGGAAAGCCTTTAGCCCTGAGATTCATAAAAGGAGAAAGACATTTAGAAAGGATTTGTAAGCAGTGCTGATAATTTCAGAAAATTGAAATAACTGCGGTATCCTCGTTTTTTAAATTCATATATTTGTCTTTTACTTAAAAAGAGTTATGACAAAGAGAAGTTTTGTTGTTATTTGCCTAGCGCTACTTGCTTTAGGATGTGCAAAAAGAGGATATATCACTGGTGGAGAAAAAGATATTTTGCCTCCTGTAGTGCTTAAAACCAGTCCTAAGAATTTTAATACTCATTTTGATTCTAAAGAAATTATCATTGATTTTGATGAATATGTCAAGCTCAAAGACATTCACAAAAGGCTTATTGTTTCTCCGCCACTGAAATACGCTCCTGAGATTACGCCGTACACAGCAGCCAAGCAAATCAAAATTCGCCTTAGAGACACATTGCTCCCGAACACTACTTATAGTCTGAATTTTGGAGAAAGCATCGAAGACAATAATGAAGGAAATAAACTAAAAGCCTATCGCTATGTGTTTTCAACCGGAAGTTATATTGATTCATTGACTGTAAAAGGAGTCGTAAAAGACGCTTTAGATAAAGAAACCGAACCTTATATTTCAGTAATGTTATATGAGGCAAATCAGCAGTATGGCGATTCGGTTATTTATAAGCAAAATCCTAGATATATATCCAATACCTTAGATAGCCTGACTAGCTTTACACTTGAAAACATAAAAGAAGGAACCTATCTTTTGGTAGCGCTTAAAGATCAAAATAACAACAATAAATTTGACCCAAAGCAAGACAAAATAGGTTTTCATTCAGAACTAATTACGGTACCAACAGACGAAAATTATGTGCTAGAATTATTCAGAGAACAACCTGAATATAAGTCGTTAAGAGCATTTGAGGCAACTAAAAACCGAATTGTACTAGGTTATGAAGGAAACCCTGAGAATGTTCAGATCAGTCTAAAAAAAGATGCAAATACGCTTGAACACCTAATCACAAAAATGCCTGAGCGTGATTCGCTAAACCTTTGGTTCAAACCTCTTTTGGCTGATTCTTTGGTAGTGCTTGTATCTGATAAAAAAACGGACAAATCATTTGTAATCAAGCAAAAAGAGCAAAAATCAGATTCACTTTCGTTTCAGTTGAAGTCTTCAAAAAGGCTGGATTTCAGAAATCCTATCGTATATAATACGTCAACGCCTCTTATTAAATTTGACAATTCTAGAATTAAACTATTGGATAAAGACTCGTTAGAAGTTCCGTTTACTACCCGATACGAGCTTCTAAAGCAAAATTTTGAAATCGCATTTGACAAAGAAGAAAATCAAAAGTATAACCTGTTAATGTTGCCTGAGGCAATGACTGATTTTTATGGCGTATCTAACGACACGATACAATCAGACTTCTCTACGACTAATCATGCAGATTACGGCAACTTGAGGGTGGTCTTGCAAAACGCCAAAGATCTCCCGATAATTATTCAATTGACCGATGACAAAAGGAAGGTATTGGCAGAGCAGTTTATAGAAGGTACTTATACGGTAGATTTTCAGTTTCTTAGTCCGTCACTCTATAACCTTAGAATTATATACGATACAAACAATAACAAAGTATGGGACTCTGGAAATTATCTTCAGAAAATTCAACCTGAAAAAGTCATATACTTCCCCGAAAAAATTGATGTACGAGCCAATTGGGACGTAGAACAAAGTTTTATTCTTAAAGAATAATCTATTACATTAATCGACATAACAAAATATTTAGTTATTCTAGTGCTAATTTTTTAGAGTTAGAGTTGGAAACAACAACTCTTTCACCTTTAATTTTTTCGCAAAAATCTTGACAGCAGTTACGTTGCGTAATGGCTTCCATTTTTGCTTTTCTATTTTGGTTAATGTTCTACTTTACAGCACAAAGTGTATAATAGTTAATGAATCTATACGTGTTTTTTCACCAATCTTAATATATAATTATGTATAATTTTATTTTTATTTTTTTTTATAAATATTTTCAACGCCTGAAGGATCCTATACCAAGGTATAGAGCAATATTAGCCGTAACTACAACTATTGGATTTCATGTTTTTTGTTTAGTTAGTATTCTTAAATACTTTTTAAATATAACACTGCCAAGATTTGACGAAAGATATTTAATAAATAAGTTTTATATAATTCCATTTATATTAGTATTAGTGCTGTTAGTTTATTTATATTATAATAAAAATCGGACAGATGAAATAATAAAATCAAAAAAAAACATGTTTACTATAAAAAATATATTTACAATAATATTAATTATAATCTTACCTGTAATTGTTGGGATTTTATTTTTAAAAATAAGCTAATAAGGTAATGTTTCAGATGTGTTGATTTTCCGTTTGTTTTTGTTAATCAATATAAATACAACGGTCAGGAATGGCAGGACGAGCTTGACTTAAACGTTACGGCTATGGACTTCCGTCAGTATGATAGTGCACTGGGGAGATTACATCAGGAAGCTATACATTCTCTCAAAAAAGGAAATGACCTTATTATAAGGTTTGCTGTGCCTGATAAATCTAAGACTGCAATAGGTGGCCCATTTGGTTTTGTAGCAGGAACAATTATTGGATTTACAGCAGCTACAATTGAAAGCGCATGGGATACTTGGTTTCCACAGTTTAGAGCAAGTGTTAATAATTTTTACAATAATATCATTTACAATATTTCGAGATATCACTAAGTTATGAATTTAAAAATTTCATTAAAAAGTCAGTTTTTTGCTTTAAAAGAGTTAATAGCTATAAGTTTATTTTATTTTGGATTTATATGTTTTTTATATATAAAGGTAGAGTTTGATTTATTTAAAATAGTATTTCTATCAACTTTTCTTATATATTTATTGTTGTTCTTTTTACCTGTGATATTATTACATACTAATTATTTAAATAAAAATAAATATCAACAAGTAATAATCAATAAAAACAAATTAATACTTGATGATGTATTATATAACATTGATGAGATAAATCAAATTAATGTTTTTGCTACATATCAACATTTTAATAGCTCGGTAGGGGTTTCTGCATTACCTTATAATGATTATTATTATTATCTTGAAATTTGTTTAAAAGATGGAGGTAAAATTATCTTATCCTCTCTAATAAATTACAAAATAGACAAAATTTTTAAAGATAATTTTGACTCTATTAAAATTATTGAGAAGCCTTCAACCTTTATTTCATTATTAATTAGGTGATATAATGGGTCCGTCCTGTTAATGCCATCAGCATTTCATCTTAATACATTTTAATTAATTTTGATAGATATGAAAATGATAATAATTATTAGTTTAATGTTTTCCTCTTGTTCAATGGTAAAAAATATGGATGAATATATATTGATAGAACATATAGGGATTAGTGACAAGCCTATTCCAACATTAATTATAAGCAAAAGAGTGATTAATTTGGAAGGAGCTATACTTAACTATTTACTTAAAGAAGAAGCTTATAATATCTTTAACAATTCTATAACTTCACTCTGTAAAAGATGTGATGAAAAAGAATTAAAAGAATTTGGTAGTTTTAAATTAACACATTACAAAGAAGGGAAGGAATTACTAGGCTGTAAAATAAGTAGAGAAAATGCAAACTTATTATTTCCACAGCTTATTAGTACAATTAATAATGCTAAAGGGAATAAAGATTTAGTAATTGAGATGCAATCAATTTATAAAAGGATAAAATTGTGATTGGGTAAAAGTATAACTAATAACACAGTAGTAACCATTACTATTCTTTTGGACTAAAACATAAAAAGTACGGTTCTGTTGATAAGGATTTTGTTGTAATAGATGAAGAAACAGGTGTAGGTTATGAGGTAGGTATTGATATAATTCCTCCACAGGCAAGGAAGCCGCATCAATATAAATACAACTCACAGGAATTTCAAGACGAGCTTGACTTAAACGTCACCGCTATGGACTTCCGTCAGTATGATAATGCGCTGGGGAGGTTTCATAATATGGATAGGCTTACAGAGCTTGCACCAAGCATAACTCCCTACCGTTTTGGTTTTAACAACCCAAATTATTGGAGTGACCCAACGGGATTGTTTGAAACTCGAGAACTTGCTTTGGCTCATATAGATACTTATGGTCTTGTGGGAACTCAGGTAAATTATAATGAAGATAGTGCAATCTGGGAGATTACATCAGGAAGCTATACATTCTCTCAAAAAGGAAATGACCTTATTATAAGGTTTGCTGTGCCTGATAAATCTAAGACTGGAATAGGTGGCACAGGAGGTTTTTCTTCTGTTGGTGGTTTTGGCGGAATGAATATTATCTCTTCAGTCACTATAGATATATGGACTATTAAAGGAGGGGCTTTACAACCAGGTGGTTTTAATAATAATCTTTATGATGGGTCTGGTCTAATGTCTGGGGAGGAGGATTTGATTGGGATCTGGCAAACACAGTAGTTGGAGCCTTTGGATTAGGCAATGGTGTAAAAACAGGACTAATAGAATATGCTGGAAAAACAGGCGAGCTGATGTAGACTTCCCTCTTTTAGGACACTTTAAAATTAGACAAATAATTATTATTTAGTTCAGATTTGATGAAGAATTTAAATTCTTCATCAAATCTGGGCAAAAATTCTTTAGGGGATTTATTTCCTAAAGATTTATGAGGATGATTAAAGTTGTAGTCTTCTCTCCATTTATCACTTAACTTTTGAAGTTGGTAAATGTCATTAAAATAAAAAGCATCCAATATATCTTCTCTAAAGAATCGGTTAAATCTTTCTATGTACCCATTCTGCATTGGCTTACCTGGTTGGGTATACTTGATTTCAATATTATTTTTTGCACTCCAGTTCATAAAAGTTTTTGATGTAAATTCCGGTCCATTATCGCATCTAATATATTTTGGCAATCCTATTTCTTCTTTAAGGTTTTCAAGTGTTTCAACTACTGCTCTAGCTGGGTATGACAATCCTGCATCGATTACAATAGCTTCACGATTAGAGTCGTCTATAACGTTAAATACACGTAGTTTTCTGCCATCTGTAAGCGCATCGCTCATAAAATCCATACTCCAACACTCGTTCAGACTTGAAGGGGTTTCTAAAGGTTGTTTAACCCGGTTAATCAAGCGTTTTTTATGTTTACGTCTAAGACTGAGCTTCATATCACGATATACTCGTAATACACGCTTTCTGTTCCATATTAGACCTTCTCGACGGATCTTGAGATAGTATTCATCAAAACCTCTTGTAGGATATGCTTCGGCCAGTTCAGTCAATTTATCAATAACTGCACTATCATCTCTTTTACTCTGATAATACCACATTGAACGACTAAGACCAACAATATGGCAGGCTCGAACAACAGGAATTACATATTCTTTAATGAGATATTTGGCACGAACTCTTTTGTCGGAAGGTCTTAAAACTTTTTTGACAATAGATCTTTTAACATCTTATTGTCTAGGCTAACATCAGCATACATCTGTTTGAGCTTGTTATTCTCGTTTTCTAACTCTTTTAAACGCTTTAGTTCCTGCTGTTCCATACCTCCATATTTCTTGCGCCAATAGTAGAAAGTGCTTTTATCAATACCTAATTCTCTGGAGAGTTCTCCAACAGATCTACCTTGTTGATTTTCCTTGAGAGCTGTTATTATTTGACTCTCGCTAAATTTGCTTGTTTTCATTATGACAGTTTAAATTTAAAGTTACTAAATTTGAATTAAAAACTGTCCTATTTTTGGGGAAGTCTACATTTTGGGGAAGTCTACATGTTGTGTTGAAGAAATGGAAAAGCTAAATCCAAATCCACAAACGAAAAGGTTTATTTTTTGGGTTTTTAGAATTGGAGCAGCAAATCCAACTGAATATTATTTTGAGCTTTACAATAAAAATGCAACTAAAGAAACTTCGATTGAAGAATTTATAGAAAATGCTAGGATGACATTCTATTATAAAGGAACATTAATAATATAAAAACGGCATATAACAAGGGTTTGGCGCAATGGCGGGTTAAGTCATAATTGAAAATTTCAGCTTTCTATTCCGCAAAAAGCCAATTATATTGACTTTTTTCTTAAATTTATTCAATTAATTGGCTTTTGCTTACCGTGTCGCTAAATTGAAACTTTTCGCTTCAATTTCCGCCACTGACGCCAAGCCCCGAAACGTCAGGCTGTGAATAAACCTCTTTTCACCTCTTTTTCATAAGATTATTCTACTTCCTTACTTGTATAAGTGCTTTTTAAGCGAGGTTGTTCTTCAAGCTAAATATGTAGTTTGATTTATATAAGAAGCTCTAAAAAGCTTTAAACAAGTCCAATTTAGATAAAACAAGACTTTAGCTTTGTAGGGTGACTTCCAGTTTTTGAGCTTGGCGATTAAGTCAGCTACACCCAAAATATTTATACTGCGTTTAATGTTGTAAACCAGCATAATCAAATTGTGTTCGCCGTTTACTTTCTCGAGACCCGTTAAGTTGGTGTGGTTGTAGCCCCATTGCCGCTTGATGGTGCCAAAAATATGCTCGTTTATTTCCTGTCTTTTGCGGTATAATTGTGCGTTTTCTTGGTAGCGCTTGTTATTTTCTTCTACAGCATCGGCATATTGACTTCGATCTATTTCTCTACCTCCTTTTCTGCTGGTGCAGAGGTCTTTTACAGGGCAGGTTTTACAAGCCGGAGTTCGGTATTTTTGGAACAGATAGCCACTTTCCTCCGTCCGACCTGTTTTCTTGTGCCATCTTCCTGTGGTGGTCAGCGTTTGCCCTTGCGGACAGGTGTAGGTGTTCTGTTCTTTATTATAAATAAAATTCGATACAAAATACTCGGGTTGTGTACCGTTTTCGTTGCTCTTGCCTTGCTCTGGAACGGCTACTATGGTGGTGATGTTGTTTTGTTGGCAAGTGGCTAATTCGCGGCCATTGTGATAGCCTTTATCAACTAATACGGTAAAAGTCTCGGCTTCTAGATTTTCTTGGGCTTCTATAGCAATGGCCGAAAGTGCATTTTTGTCGTTGCGGTTGATGGTGTGTGTGGCAACTACCAAATTATGTTTGTCATCCACAGCCGCTTGAATATTGTAGGAAACTTCCACTACTTGACCTTGCACTAGCAACGCTCTGGCATCGGCATCGGTGGTGCTTATTTGAGGTTCTCCGCTTTTTTTTAATTCTTCTTCAAGGCGTTCGTATTTAATTTTGTTTTGTTTTAAGCGCTCGATTTTTTGTTGGATATTTTTTATCGCAATAGGGTTTTCCTGAATATCGTTTTGCTCTAATTGGTCTAAATATTCTTGTGACTTGGCATCGATATATTCCTTGTGTTTGTCTATCTTCTTTTGATTAAAGTTGGCTTTCTTGCTGTTGTGCGCTCTGGATTTGGTACCGTCAATAGCTATGGTTTCTCCAGCAATTAAATCAGCGTCTTTTAAAAACGAAACAAACAATTTAAAGAGTTGCTTCAAGGCTTTGGGATTGTCTTTTCTGAAATCGGCTATCGAATGATAATTAGGACAAAGATCCTCTAAAAGCCATTGGACTTCGATGTTGCGGAAGCACTCTCTTTCTAATCGACGGGAAGAGCGAATACCATTGAGATAACCGTATAAATACAGTTTTAAAAAGACTTCGGGTCTAAAACCAGGGCGACCCTCTGTTTTTAAAACTTTGGGCTGAAAACCTAGTTTTACAGCATCAATATGGTTGACAAAAGCCTCAATAAATCGCACGGGATTATCAGTGCTAATCTTGTCTTCTAAACTGCTCATTTGGAGCTGATGGCGGGAAATTCCTTGGATGTGTTGCATAAGTAAAAATACAAAAATTGTGCTTTTCTTACAACTATTTTGCTATATTTGTTAAAAAGATTGTGAGGTTTTTTCACAGTCTGACGTTGTGGGCAATGCGAACTCATCAATCCCAAAAATTAACCTTTTCAAAAAAGATTAAATAAATTGGTCAAATTGTTTTGAAAAATATTTTATGGTATATGAACTGTTTTTCTGCAAAAAGAATATAATTTTGCGACAAAATAACTTTTATTGCTATTTATGGAATACTTAATTAAAAGTTTAATAGGTACTGTAATTATTGTTGTTATTGCTATTTTAGGGTACTGTTACACTCCAAAATCTATAGGGGCTTTTGGATACAGAACCCCTATGTCAATGAAAAATGAAAAAACTTGGCTATACGCAAATAATTTAGCTAAAAGGCTTTTTATTATTATTGTGATAGTTTTTGTTGTTTTTGAATTTTTGTTTTATTTGTGTTTTTTTAGAGATGATTATTTTACTGCTTATAGTTATTCTTTCACAATATTAACTATTTTATCAGTATTATTAATTCCTATAGTAGAAGTAATGTTAAACTTTAAATTTGATAAAAATGGAAATCTTAAAAAGTAAATTTAATTTGTTGTGTTGTTTTTGGTTTTATCCTCGTGTTCAAGCGATAATAATAGCATTGTAAACAATGATTCATTATCCGTAAAAAGTAGAATCTCTCAAGAATTTTCAGATAAAGAAATTTTTGAAGGGATATTTTTAGGAATGGGAAATGTAGCAGATATTATTCCTTCTATTGATAGTGAATATGTAAATGCAATATTAAAAGAAAGGTGGATTCAAGTTATAAATGCAACTTCTAAGTTTTCGTTTAGTTTTTGAGCGAAAACTTCATTGGGCGTTTTAAAACCAAATCTTTTTCGTGGTCTGTTGTTTAATATATCTATTACTCTATCGATTTGTTTTTGGGTTATATTTTCAAAATTAGTCTTTTTTGGAAAATATTGCCTACGAGTCCATACAAATTCTCATTAGCTCCTCTTTCCCAACTGTGGTATGGCTTTGCAAAATAATAATCTATTCCGAGTTTTTCTGCGACTTGTTGATGATTGGCAAACTCTTTTCCATTATCAGAGGTAATAGTATGTAACAGCGGCTTCCAATCCTTTAAAAGTTCCATAGTTTTAGTTTCTATAGCGATTGATTCTTTCGTTTCAACCTTACCCATAAAGAGCAATCCTGTAGCTCTGTCATTGATTGTTAAAAGTGCTCCATTGTGATCTTTTCCAATCACTAAGTCGATTTCTAAATCTCCAATTCGCTCTTTTCTATCAACAATTTCAGGACGCTCACTTATGTCTATTCTGTTGGTTATCAACCCTCTATTGTCTTTTGAACTACCTCTTTTACGATACTTTTTACCTTTGGTTCTCAAGTGTTTGTATAATTTTCCTCCTGCTCGTTTATCCGACCAGATGTATTGATATATACGTTCGTGAGAAACCATTTTTTTACATTCTAACGCAGCTCTTCCAACGATCTGTTCTGGGCTAAAATCTTGTTCTAAATAGTGTAATACATTAGCTTCGACTTCTTGTGTAAACAGACAGTTTTTGGGTTTCTTTTGATGCCGTTGCATTGTTTTTCGATGTGCCAAATCAGCTTTATATAAACCGCTTCTACCATCGGAATTTCTTTTAATTTCTCTTGAAATCACAGATTTATCTCGACCAAGATAATTGGCAATCTCTGTTATTCCTTTTCCAAAACTTTTATAAGTCTCAATTTTGTATCTTTGTTCAAGCGTTAAGTGTCCCATACTTTTTGTAGTGTCGTAACCACAAAATAAGGTGATTTTTTTTCGCCAACCAAAGGATAGTTTTTAAACATATCCTTTGGTTATTTTTAATGCTGTTGCATTTATTGGTTGAATCTATGACATCTGTTCACAAAAAAAGACCAAAAATGGTCTTTTAATGAATTTGATATATTTTGGTGGTGTTCTACTCTATGGAGTTTCATCAATATCTGTATCGCCATTATCTGGTTCTGGTAGAGTTGTCTGAAGTTTAAGCCCGTAGAAATGACCTTGTTGCATAAAAATATCGGTCTGTCCGAAAGGATTGCTTTGGGTGATTTTAGCATTGAACTTAAACACGCCTGAGATAGTTCCTGGTTCTTTACTGGCTAGAGGATTATCTGCAGCATAGATAGTGATTTCTCCTAAATTGCCTATGTTATCAGGGTTTGTGATACCGTTAAGAGTAGAATATTCTAAGACCATTCCGTCAGCACTATACCTATAATTAGCTACTGTATTACTGTTTATGCCAAATGGGTAAGTTCCTGGTTCTGCTGAGGCTACTGTGATTTGTAATTCTTCAAAGCGGTATTCGCCTTCAAGAGAGATGGTTCCGTCTGGATTTTGAATAGCCCTAGGCGCTACAGCTCTAAAGAGTTTTTCTCCGTTCATCGCCTGCAAAGAAGGGTCATTAAACTTAACATCTTCTGCACAAGAGGCAAAAGCAAAGGCTACTACTAAAAACAAAAATATTCTTTTCATCCGATTTGATAATAAAATTTTAATTCAACAAAAATACATTTTAAAACCTAAACAACAATCTTTAGCCTAAAAAATAATGTTAAAATTGGTTTGCCGCTCTGTTGTGTCGTAATTGTTGTCAGAATGAATATTATTTATAACCAATTGGTTTAAGCTTAAATAGCATACACAGGCTTTCGCAAAAGATATTACAAAAATTATACAATTCGAAATTCACTTCACAATTTCTCAGAAATTCAAATTAAAATTGTAATTTTGCCACTTTAAAATAGCACATTTACTAATAAATATGGCACGATTTGAATTAAAACTTCCGAAAATGGGAGAAAGTGTTGCAGAGGCAACCATCACTAATTGGCTTAAAGAAGTAGGAGATAGGATTGAAGCAGACGAAATGGTGTTAGAAATAGCAACAGATAAAGTCGATAGCGAAGTACCTTCTGAAGTTTCTGGAGTATTGGTTGAAAAGTTATTTGAGAAAGATGACTTGGTTCAAGTAGGACAAACCATCGCAATTATAGAAACTGAAGGAGAAGGTGCTGTAGCAGCTCCAACTAAGCAAGAACAGCCTGCTGCTGTGGCTCAGGTAGCCCAAACAGTTGAAGTAGCCAAAGAGATCACTGAGGTGAATTTTGCTAATTCAGATAAATTCTTCTCGCCATTAGTAAAGAATATTGCTAAACAAGAAGGCATTTCAGTTGCTGAATTAGAAACTATCAAAGGAACCGGAAAAGAAGCTAGAGTAACTAAGACCGACATCCTAGAATATATTAAAACCAGAACTACACAACCTGCCCCGACCAAAACAGTCGCCGCTACTCCAGCTGCAAAAATGCCAGAAGCTCCGAAAGCAGCTCCAGTATCTGTAAACGGACAGGACGAAATCATCGAGATGGATCGTATGCGCAAGCTTATTGCACACCACATGGTGAAGTCGGTTCAGACCTCAGCACACGTTCAGTCATTTGTTGAAGTGGATGTAACCAACGTTGTAAAATGGAGAAACAAAGTTAAAGACGCGTTCGAGAAAAGAGAAGGAGAGAAGCTGACTTTTACTCCAATTTTTATGGAGGCAGTAGCCAAAGCCCTTAAGGATTTTCCGTTGATGAACATCTCTGTAGATGGAGATTATATCATCAAACGCAAAAATATAAACCTAGGAATGGCAGCAGCACTTCCGAGCGGAAACCTTATTGTTCCGGTTATCAAAAATGCAGACCAACTGAATTTGGTAGGTATGGCAAAAGCTGTAAATGACTTAGCTAATAGAGCCAGAATAGGAAAACTTGTACCAGACGACACACAAGGCGGAACCTATACGGTAACCAACGTAGGTGCTTTTGGCAGTGTATTCGGGACACCAATTATCAACCAACCACAAGTAGGTATTTTAGCGCTTGGAGTGATTAGAAAAGTTCCTGCAGTTATCGAAACTCCAGAAGGAGACTTTATCGGTATTCGTCAGAAGATGTTCTTATCACACAGTTATGACCACAGAGTTGTTGACGGATCATTAGGAGGACAATTCGTAAAGAGAATTGCTGAATACCTAGAGTCTTGGGATACCAATAGAGATTACTAATAGCTATGAATAGCTGATATATATAAACGAGAGCACTCATACCGCTCTCGTTTTTTTATGGGGGTATAATGGACTTACTGAGCTTCTGTGACAGCTTAGTTGTGTTCTAAACCACTATCCACAAAAAAACCGCTTCAATTAAAGCGGTTTTATTAGTAAAGTAAGAGAAGCTGACTGTTATTCCCAACCGCCACCTAGGGCTTTGTAAAGCTTAATGATGGCGTCAAACTGTTTGAATTTGCTGTCTACCAAACTCAGTTCTGAATTCAGTGCATTGTCCTTAGAGGTCAGTACTTCTAGGTAGTTTGCCATTCCGTAATTCAATAGCTCTTCAGAGTATTCAGAAGCGATTTTCAGTGCCTCGACTTGTTGTTGTCTGATGCTGAGTTTAGTCGTTTCGTTTTCGTAATTAGCCAAAGCATCGGATACTTCTTTTCCAGCTGTCTTTAGTGCTTTTTCAAAATAAATCAAAGCCTTTTCTTGGTTTGCCTTTGCGATTTCGTGTTGCGATTTTATTTTACGCTGGTTGAAAATCGGTTGGGCGATACCACCTATGATATTCGAAAAAAGCGAATTAGAGTTGATCAACTCACTGAGTTCAAAACTCTGAAATCCACCGCTAGCCGTAAGGGTGAGCGAAGGGTAAAAGTTGCTACGAGAGACGTTTACGAGTTCAAATGCACTCACTAATCCGTATTCAGCTGCTATTACATCTGGTCTTTTGCTCAACAATAAGGCTGGAACTCCCAAATCAATAGCAGGCATAAGTGTTTGTTTCTCTAGTGTATTTCTCGCAATTGTCTGTGCGCTATCGCCTAGAAGGATGCTGAGCGAATTCTCAAGTATGATGATATTGTATTTAATATCCTCAATAATCAGCAATGTTGCATACTTCTGAGCTTCGGTTTGCTTGACGGCTACTTCTGTAACTTGTCCAGCATCTTTGAGTGCTCTGATGGTTTCTATGCTCTCATTTCTATTAATGATGCTTTGCTCGGCGATAATAAGCTGAGCGTCGAGAGCCATTAATTGGTAATACAAAGAAGCAATACCGGTGATTACTTGTGTTTTCACAGCTTGATTGGCAGCGATACTCTGTAGGAACTGTGCGTTAGCAGCACGTTTGTTACTTCTTATTTTTCCCCAAATATCAGCTTCCCACGAAAGGTTTGCACTGAGTTGGTATTGGTCAACACTACCTGACATTCCAGAATATTGACTGTTTTTAGAAAGTTCTTGATGAGTCCAACTTCCGTTAGCGGCTAAGGTAGGAAAGTAGCCTGTTTTGCGTTGTCTTAGGCTTGACTCAGCAGCAGCTATGTTTTGCATAGCTGTTCTGATGTCAAAGTTGTTTTGAAGTCCTTTGTGAATATGTTCTTGAAGTAACGGGTCATTGAACAGTTCTTGCCAAGACATATCTGCCATAGAGGTAGTGTCTTTGGCGACTACTTCTGTTCTGTAAAGGTCTTCTGTTTTGAGGTTTGGTTTTTCGTAATTTTTGGCTACAAAACAAGATTGTAATACCAATGCACTACTAAAAACGAATATATATTTTGTGATTTTCATTGTCTTAAGAATTATTTTTGCTGTGAATCATCAAATTGAATAGGCTTTACTTTCTCTTGTAGCCATTGGAAAATAACATACAATACAGGAATATTAAATATTCCGATGATTGTCCCAACGAGCATGCCGTAAACAGCACCTGTAGCAATAGAACGGTTTCCTACATATCCGACACCTGTAGCTAATACTAAAGGCATCAGACCCAAGATTAGGGCAAATGAAGTCATCAAAATCGGACGTAAACGAGCTTTGGCTCCACTGATGGCTGACTCGGTTATGCTTTGTCCTTGTCGTCTGCCTTGTAGGGCAAATTCCACAATCAAAATAGCGTTCTTTGCTAGCAATCCGACCAGCATGACCAGTGCAATCTGGAAATAAATGTTGTTTTCTAGTCCTGCTAATTTCTGTGCCCAAAACGCACCCATAATTCCACCAGGTAGTGATAAAATTACAGCTAGTGGCATTAAATAACTCTCATACTGAGCAGCCAAGAAGAAGTAGATAAATATCAGACACAAGATAAAGATGATTACTGTTTGTGAACTTGCGTTTATCTCCTCTCTAGATAGTCCGGTAAAATCAATTCCGTAGCTTGTGGATAGGTTTTGTTGACTCACTTCCTGAATAGCTTTAAGCGCATCTCCAGTACTGTAGCCAGCATTGCTCGCTCCTGAAATATTAGCAGAGGTAAACAGGTTAAATCTATTTACAGATTGCGGCCCATATACACGTTTAAGGCTTACGAATTGAGTAATAGGAGTCATCTCTCCAGATGCTGTTCTGACAGAGATTTTACTCAAGTCACTCTCTTTGGCGCGGTCTTCGGGCAGGGCTTGAATCATCACTCTATATTGTTTTCCGTAACGCGTAAAGTCAGCGGCATAGATTCCTCCGATATAGCCTTGAAGTGCAGAGAAAATATTGCTTACAGAAACACCTGATTGTTTGGCTCTTGGTACATTCAGTTCGATTTCATATTGCGCATAAGAGGTGTTGAATGAAGTTTGCGCATACATAATCTCTGGACGCTTCATCAGCTCGCCCAAATATTGATTGGTTACATCGTTAAAGTCGTTGAGGCTACCGCCTGATTTATCCAATAGTTTCAGTTCAAACCCTGAAGAGAATCCATAGCCAGGTATGCTTGGCGGTGCGAAGAAAATAGATTTAGATTCAGGCAATTGAGCGGCAACTCCAAATAACTTCCCGATTACTGCTTCTACAGAGGCACCTTCGCTTTTTCGCTGCTCAAAAGGTTTTAGACGAAGCATTCCCATTCCGTAGTTTGATCCTTGTCCGTTGATAAAACTAAAACCCGACACGAGTGTAATTCCTTCAATTTCAGGGATGTTCATTGCCATTTCTCTAAATTTACTTTGGAATTCTACTACTCTATCATTACTTGCTCCTTGCGGAAGCTCGAAGTTAGCCATCACGAATCCCTTGTCTTCACTCGGAACAAATCCTGTAGGCATAGTTTGGTTGGCAAAATATATAAGCACTCCACATACACCTAGAATAACGAAGGTTACCCATTTGTGTTTGAGCAAGAAATTAAAGCTACTCGCATAACGGTCGGTCATCTTCTCAAAATTCTTGTTGAAGAATGTAAAGAATCTTTTGACAAAATTCTTTTTCTTGCCATTATCTTCTTCTTCCTCCGGCAGCTTAAGCAATAGTGCACACAGAGCAGGGCTTAAGGTAAGCGCGTTAATAGCAGAAATACCGATGGCAACTATAAGTGTGATACCAAATTGTTTATAGAATACTCCCGTAGGTCCAGAGATAAAAGTCACTGGGATAAATACGGCACCCATTACTAGTGTAATTGAAATAATAGCACCAGAGATTTCATGCATCGTATTAATAGAAGCTTCTTTTGCTTTTTGTTTGGTTTTTTCCATTTTGGCGTGGACCGCCTCGACGACGACAATGGCATCATCCACCACAATTCCGATGGCAAGCACTAAGGCAAAAAGCGTTAGCATATTGATGGTAAACCCAAATAAACTCAAGAAAAAGAAGGTTCCAATAATTGATACTGGTACAGCTATCAACGGAATCAGTGTAGAACGGAAATCCTGTAAGAATATAAATACTACAAAGAAGACCAATATGAAGGCTTCAATCAAAGTAGTAATAACTTTTGATATAGAAGCTTCTAAGAATTGATTGGTGTCATACATCACGACAAAGTCAACTCCTTCTGGCAAAGCTTGTCTTATAGATTCTAATTCTACTTTGATGTCTTTGATAATCTGCTGAGCGTTTGAGCCTGGAGTCTGGTAAACTGCCATAGCTGCAGCGTGTTTTCCGTTGTAGCGCGAAGCTCCACTATAAGATTGTGCACCCATTTCTATGGTAGCTACATCTTTTAGGTATAAAATCTGTCCGTTGTCTAATGACTTTATGACAATGTTTTCGTATTGCTCTTGGTTACGATACTTTCCGCTATATCTAATGGTATATTGGAAGGCTTCACCATTGTTTTCACCTAATTGTCCAGCAGCAGCTTCTAGGCTTTGTTCGTTTATAGCCGCAGTTACGTCAGATGGAACGAGCTGGTAGCTTGCCATTTTTATCGGGTCTAACCACACGCGCATCGAATAGGTACGGCTACCAAAAGCACTTGCATCACCAACTCCTTCGACCCTTTTTAATTCTGGTACAACGTTGATGTTTAAGTAGTTTTGTATGTAAGTTTGGTCATATCTATCATCGGTCGCAAAGAAGGAGATAAACATCAAGGCAGAGGTCTGCTGTTTCTGCGTAACTACTCCTGAGCGAGTTACCTCAGCCGGTAGGAGCGGTGTTGCTCTAGAGACACGGTTCTGAACGTTAACCGCAGCGATATCCGGATCAACTCCTTGTTTAAAAATAACGTTGATTGAGACGCTTCCTGAGTTTGAGGCAGTAGAGGTGATATAATCCATGCCTTCTACTCCGTTAACTTGTTCTTCTATCGGAATAATAACACTCTCTAGAACGGTTTGTGCATTGGCTCCAGGATAGTTGGCGCTAATCTGTACCGTTGGCGGAGCAATTTCTGGATATTCGGTAATAGGTAAAACTGCAATTCCCAGTACTCCGAGTATGACTATAATGATTGAAATAACGGTTGAAAGAACCGGTCTTTCTATAAAAGTCTTTAGCATAATCTAAATAGGTTTGTTATAGAATGGGTTTAATCGAATTTACCAAAGTGTCAAAGTTTACCGGTTTCGGAACAATAGGCGTATTGTTACGAAGTTTTACGATACCCTCAACCACCACTTTATCACCTGGTTTAACACCTGACTCTATGATAGCAATATTGTTGATTCTATCTTTAATACTGATAATTGTGGTAACAGCAGTGTCGTTTCTAACAGCATATACATAATCAATTCCTTGTTGTTCAAAAGTGGCTACTTCTGGCACTACAACTACATCATTATATTTTTTGGGAATAAGAATAGTTCCGCTATTTCCGTTTGCTAACAAGCCTGAAGTATTTGTGAATCTAGCTCTAAAGCTTACTGTTCCTGTTGATTTATCTACTTGCCCTGTGATGGTTTCTATTTTTCCTTTTTTAGAAAAGATTTCTCCGTTAGCCATTCGCAGTTCAACCTCTGGCGCATTTTTGATTTTTTCTTCTCGGGTTGTACCTTCAGTATGACTCAAGAAATTCATATAATCTCTTTCGTTTAAAGCGAAGAACACATATACATCAGCAGTTGTAGAGACAGTTGTAAGTGGTCTAGGGTCTGCAGGGCTGACTAATGCACCTTCTCTGTAGTTAATAGAACCCACATATCCGTCGATAGAACTTCTAATATTGGCATAATCAATAGCTGCTGCAACACTACTGTAAGCACTTTTAGCTTGTGAGAGTCGAGCTTTAGCTGTTTCTAGCTGTACAGAACTAATAATATTTTTTTCAACAAGCGGAATTAGTCTATCCACTTCTACCTGAGCAGCGTTTACGTTGGCTTTTGCTGCTTGAGCATCTTGATTCATAGCTTGCGTTTCGAGCGTAAATAAGATTTGACCTTTATGCACTTTCTGCCCTTCATCAACCAACACTTTGGTAATATAACCTGACACTTTTGCTCGTATATCACTGTTGTTAGTTCCCTCGACATTGGCTGGATATTCATTATAGCCAATAATATTCTTAGTTGTAACTTCTGTTACTGAAAAAGGCATTGCAGAAGGGACTTGTTGCTGTTTTTTATTTTCATTATTACAAGATATTAGTAATAAAGAGGCTAATAATCCACTGCATATAGTTATTTTGCTCATGTTTTTAAGATAAATTAGTTATTGATTTTTAGGTTTTTTTCTTCTATTTTCTTTAGGTCTATCAAGATTTTTTCAGTGAGTGTCTCCATCTCAATGAGGTGGTCTTTGTAGGCTTGTATATTGTGAAGCGAACAGTTATTTCCGGTTAGACTGGCTTCTTTGCTCTTGTACTGAATGAGTTTTTTAATTAATTTCTTTTCGAATTCCATATTCTTAAGTAATCTTACGAAGCGTTCACTAAAAGGGAAGGCTCTGAAATACTTTTTTCGGTCTCCTTCTATGATAGTAAAATAAATATTTTCTAATTTTAGAAGTAGGTTCAGATTGGTCGATATACTGCTCTTACTTGCCTGATGCTTTTCTACCAAGTAATCAAAAGTAAGTCCTTTGTCTTTTCCGTCTATAATGATTGATGCCCAAATCTTACCTGCCAGAGGCGGAATAGCATGTTGGTTTTGCAGGTGAATGCCCATCATTTCGATGAGCTCTTCTTTTTCTAAATCGGCGTTCAAAATTTGACTTATTAAAAATTTGACTGCAAAAATAGGTTTAGTTCGGCAATTACCGAACCAATTCGCTGTAAATTTCTGTTAAATTAAAAGCATCGCAATAAAATCATCTTCAGAAAGTATAGGTACCTTAAGGTCTTCTGCTTTTTGGAGTTTTGAGGGTCCCATATTGGCTCCAGCCACTACATAACTGGTTTTTGATGAAATAGAACTACCTACTTTCCCGCCATTATCTTCGATAGCTTTTTTGAGTTCATCTCTAGAGAATTTCTCAAAAACCCCTGATACCACTAAGGTTTTATTTTCTAGTATTTTTGATGTGTTCCAGAATTTAGCTCTTTGAATAGCTTTAGGCTTTGTTGTGAGGTTTTTTAAGACCCTCGATTTAGGATTAGAATAATATTCAAATACATTAGGATTAAAAATATTGAATAAACATCCACAAACATAAGCGTCATCTAAAGCATTGTGATATTTTTTTTGTTCAACTTTAAAATAGTTTGCTAGGAATGATAATTTGTAGCTATCTAATTTAAAATTAAATCTTGATATTGATAAAGTACAAAAAACAGTGTAATTGGGAATTTCGACATTATAATATTCTAATGTTTTCTCTAAAATTGAAATATCAGTTGAAGCATTGTGAGCAACAATATTACTGTTTTGAAATAAATGTTTAATGTCCTCCCATACTTCATTAAACTCTCTTTCAAGCAAAACATCTTCTATATAGATTCCATTTATTCTTGAATTTATAGGATTGAATTTTAAATCAATAGGTTTAATCAATGAATAGTATTCGTTTATAGGAATACCATCAATGAATTCAACAATTCCTATAGAACATGGTATATGTCCATAAGATGTTTCAAAGTCTAATGCTATAAAATTACCAATCATTCTAATAAATTTAAAAATTGTTTTTCATCAATCATCGTGATGTTGAGTTTTAATGCTGTTTCATGTTTCTTTGGTCCCATGTTTTCTCCAACAATAAGATAGCTGGTTTTTTTAGATAATGAGCTAGAAAAAGCACCTCCATTTTCTTCTATAATTTTTTCTATTTCTTTTCTGTCTAAATTAAAAGTTCCAGAATAAACAAATGTTAATCCTTTAAGTTTTTCAGATTTTATAATTTTAATTTCATCAGAATGAAACTTAATCCCGGCTTGTCTTAAACGTTGAATGATGTTTATATTATTCTCGTTTTTAAAGAACTCAATAATATTGTTAGCCGTACTTGCACCTATATCTTTTACACTTGTTAGTTCTTCAAAACTAGCGTTTATTATAGAATCAAGATTGTTGAAGTACTCTACAAGCTTTTTTGCTCCAATCTCACCAACCTCTCTGATTCCTAATGCAAATAGAACTTTATAAAAGGGGGTTTCTTTAGAATTATCTATTGATTGAATAATTTGTTCTGCTAATTTATCTTTAATTCCAGCTCTACTTCTGTCAGCTATGCTTACTATAAAACTTTCAAAATCTTTGTCTTTTTTATAAGAGTTGTATTTTAATAATTGATCAATATACTTTAATTCATTTATAATAAAAGAATTATCATCAAAAAGAGATTTATTAGTAGAAAACGAATATTCAGGAAACTTTATGTCAAGTAAAAAATTTAAAGAAACATAATTTTCAGCTGAAAAGTATAATGATAAATTAAGGTTTCGTGTAGCGTTTTTTAGACTTATAATAAATTTATCAAATTTATTATAAGCAGTTTTATCTAGAAGACTTTTATCTAAATTATAAATTTCATTTAAATTCTTTATGTGTTTTGATATTTCAGTAGCTTCAATAAAAGTTAAATTCCCCCATTTTCTTGAAAGCGCATGTATTGCTTTAGCTAGATTAACTTGCAATTGATTTTTATATTTAAATCCAGAATCTTCTTTAATTAACCACTTTTCTAAACCTATTATTTCTTCTTTCTTTAAAAAATACAAATCAGAATAATTCACTAGTTTTTTATTGAAAAACAACAAATCTATAGTTTCGACTCCAAGACCTTCAATATCCATTGCTTTTCGACTAACAAAGTGCTCAATCCTCCCAATTATCTGAGGTGCGCATCCGTAGAAGTTAGGGCAATAATGCTGTACTTCGCCTTCTTTTCTCTCGAGTGGTGTATTGCATTCAGGGCAGTTTTCAATAAAGTGAACAGGATCAGAGAGTTCGGCTCTTTGAATAAGATCTACACCCACAATTTTAGGAATTATTTCGCCTCCTTTTTCGATAAAAACAATATCATCAAGACGGATATCTAGTTTTTCGATTTGGTCAGCGTTGTGAAGTGAAGCACGTCTGACGACCGTTCCGCCCAATTGTACGGGTTCTAAATTTGCAACTGGAGTAATGGCACCTGTTCTGCCCACTTGATACGAAATGGAATTTAATTTTGTAGAAGCTTGTTCTGCTTTAAACTTATAGGCTACAGCCCATCTGGGTGCTTTGGCAGTATAACCCAATTCTTCTTGGTGGTTGAAGTTGTTGACTTTCACTACGATTCCGTCCGTTTCATACGGGAGTTGAAGCCTGTGTACCTCCCAATGGTCAATAAAAGCAAAAACTTCCTCCATGTTTTTTGCTAATATAGATTGTGCCGGCACTTTGAAGCCTAAATCTCTGGCTTTCTGTAAACTTTCGAATTGTGTTTTGGCACCAAAATTACCAATCAGATTATACAAAAGACACTCCAGCGGGCGTTTGGCAACCTCTGCGCTATCTTGTAGTTTTAAGCTTCCGGAAGCTGTGTTTCTAGGGTTTGCAAAAGGAGTTTCGCCAATGTCGATAAGTTCTTGGTTCATCTTCTCAAATCCATCGAATGGAAGGATTATTTCACCTCTGATTTCAAACTCCTCAGTAAAATTTTCTTTTAATCTAAGCGGTATAGATTTGATGGTTTTGATATTATTGGTCACCTCATCACCCTGAAAACCATCACCTCTGGTTACTGCTCTTTTAAGTTTGGCATTTTCGTACACAATGCTAATGGAGGCACCGTCATATTTGAGTTCGCAGGTATATTCAATCGTGTCGTCTTCAATAACTTTCTTGACACGTTCTTCCCACTCGATAAGTTCTTGTTTTGAATAAGTATTATCAAGAGAATACATTCTTGAGATATGTGCAATACTATTGAAATTCTTGGTTATTGCACCGCCAACGCGTTGGGTAGGAGAGTTTTCGTCAAAAAACTGTGGGTTTTTATTCTCTAAATCCTGAAGCTCTTTGAGTTTTTGATCAAATTCAAAATCAGAAATCGTGGGATGATCTGCTACATAATAATTGTAATTATGAAGCTCTAACTCTTGTCTTAACTGCTCAATGCGCTGCTGGGTTTCCATTATATCTGTTTAAAATCACAAATATAATGTTTTGTGGTGATATGTAAATCTTAAAAAATGTTATATAGACATCGAAAAAAGTCTGGCTTCGGGTGTTTTTCTCTTTAGGCGCAGATCAAAAGCCATACAGATATTTCTAATAAACGGCCTGCCGACTTCCGTTATTTGGATGCTGTTTTTGCCTAGAATAACTAAGTTGTCTTGTTCCATTTCTTTTAGGCTTTCTACCGTTTGGTCTATTTCGGGGAAGTATGCCGTCTTGTTATCCCAAGAAGTCTCAAAACTACACATCAGATTTAGTATATGTTGTCTGATAATCAGGTCTTCATCGGTTAATAAATGTCCTTTGATGATGGGTAATTTATCCTGTTCTAAAGCCTTGTAATAGTCTTCGATTTTCTTTTCGTTTTGTGCAAAACTATACCAAGTATCGCCAATTGACGAAACGCCTAAACCAATCATCAGATGTGTTTTGGATGAGGTATAACCCATAAAGTTGCGGTGCATCGAAAGGTTTTTGTACGAAGTATATAACGAATCAGTATTCAAAGCAAAGTGGTCCATACCTATTTCAAAATAGCCTTTTTCTATCAAAAGTTGTTTTCCCTTTTCATACATTTCTCTTTTTTGTTGATCTTTGGGTACATCTTCGTCTTTGAAACCGCGTTGTCCGTTTCCTTTGATCCAAGGTACGTGTGCATAACTATAAAAAGCAAGTCGATCTGGTTTGAGCAAAATAGTTTTCTCGATGGTATCAAAAATATCACTCAAAGTCTGAAATGGCAAGCCGAAAATCAAATCGTGACTAACAGATGTATAGCCAATTTCTCTAGACCAGAGCGTTACTTGTTGTACGTTCTCAAAAGGCTGGATTCTGTGAATGGCTTTTTGAACGGTTGGAGAATAGTCTTGCACACCAAAACTCACACGTCTGAATCCCAAGTCATAAAGTGTTTGTAGATGGTCTTTGGTGGTATTATTGGGATGACCTTCAAAGCTAAATTCATAATTATCAGCGAACTTAGCTTTCTCGAAAATTCCGTTGAGCAGTTTCTTTAGGTTTGTAGTTGAGAAAAAAGTAGGTGTGCCACCGCCTAAGTGAATTTCTTTGATGATAGGCTTCTCCGGAAACTCGTTGCAATACAAGTTCCATTCTTTTAGAATCGCATTGATATAAGGTGATTCTACATCGTGATTTTTGGTAATTCTCTTGTTGCAACCACAAAAAGTACAAAGGCTTTCACAAAAAGGCAAGTGCAGATAAAGACTTATTCCTTCTGTCGCGTTACTCTCGATAAACGATTTTTTGAGACTTTCAAGCCATTTTTCGTACACAAAAAGTTCTTCCTCCCAATACGGAACTGTAGGATAACTAGTATAACGAGGACAAGGGATGTTGTATTTATTGATAAGAGCTGTGTTCATGGTGACGGGTAGTTTTCGGCTACAAATATACAAATGTAGTTGTATATAGTCTTATGATATTTCTCATCAATAAAACACCAATACTATTTATTTGTCTTTTGTTTTAAGCGAATAAAGCTCACCAGTAAAGACAAGTGCTGCTCAAACCAAGTAAATTACTCTTTGTTTTTGTCCAGATCCGTCAGACGCATCTATTTTTATACCCAAAAGATTGATTTCTTTAGTGCTATACCAATAATTTTAGAAATATTTACAATAAGTAGTTTTGGTTAAACCTGCTTGCGTGTGATAATTGTAGTTAATGCTGCGAATACAGTTAAAATCATCTTATTTCTGCCTTATTATTGTGTGTATAATTATGAATTTCGTCTAAATTCGCTCAGAACAATGGCGGTTGCCGTAGCTACGTTTAGGCTTTCTGTGTTGTTTCCGAAACGCGGAATAGTTATTTTGTCTGTAATTAGTTTTTCTATTTCAGGCGAAATGCCGTTAGCCTCATTGCCTAAAACAATGATTCCGTGTTGAGGCAGATTCGTTTTATAAATAGAACTTCCTTCCATAAAGGTTCCGAAAATGGAGAGTTTCGTAGTCGATAAGAAATCTTCTAAGTTTAGATAAGTGATGTTAACTCTAGTAATTGACCCCATTGTCGCTTGAAGCACCTTTGGGTTATAAGCGTCAACGCAGTCTTCTGAACAGACTAAATCACTGATTCCAAACCAATCACACAACCTAATGATAGTGCCTAAATTACCCGGATCTCTGATTTTATCTAAGGCGACTATTAGGTTTTCAGCTTTGATATCTTGGGTTTTTGGCAAACTAAAAACAGCCAGAGAATTATTTGGGTTTGTCAGTGCTGACATCTTCTTGAGATCACTCTCTGAGATCAAAACCCGCATGTGGATGTCTTTGAAAATGTCTTCAGTGGTGTATAATTCTTCCAAAATAAAATCAGAATCTAGAAGTTCTCTGATTACTTTTTGACCTTCAACAAAAAACTGTCCGTATTGTTTTCGATATTTTTTTTGCTGTAAGTTTAATATTCGTTTTATTTGATTTTTTGTAACCATTTAAATAACGTAATTTTGGAATGTTTTAATTCTAAAGTTTGAAAAATCTTTTTACAAAAATACTATTTATAATCGGATTGGGTGTGTTTTTTCATTCTTGTAATGTAGTGAAAAAAGTTCCTGATACTAAGCACTTACTCACTAAAAACACAATTGTCCTGAATGGTGAGGTTACCAAAAAGGGCGAGATTGCTGAACAGCTTTACCAAACACCTAACACTAAACTGCTAGGTATGCCTATCTATTTGACGCTGTATAATCTAGCGAAAGAAAATCCTGATTTGTTGTATAACGCTTGGTTGCACAGAAAACCAAACCGTTACAGCAATTTATCAGCTGTTTTGTCAGAGAAACAAGTCGAGCGTTTAGGGCAATCTTTTTTAGTATCGGGTTATAGTAAATTTTTAGAAAATATTGGCGAACCTCCTGCTATTATTGACTTAGATAAAAGTAAACACTCTACTGAAAGGCTTAAAAACTACTTTTTTAATCAAGGTTACTTTAATACCAAAACCTCTTATAAAGTAGATACTCTCGAGAACAAAAAAGCTCAAATCACCTATATTGTTGAGACCGAAAAGGCATATATTATTGATTCGCTCAAAGTAAATATAGCTACAAAAGCGCTCGACAGCTTGTATAATCTCACTAAAAATCAATCGCTCATCAAATCCAATCAACAGTATAATGTTGCAGATTTGAATGCTGAGAGAAATCGGTTGACTACTTATTTCAGAAACAGAGGTGCTTATCACTTTCAACAGAGCTATATCAACTTTGAGGTGGATACCGTAAACACCAAACATAAAGCGAACATAAAACTAATAATCTCTGAACAAAACGTAAGAGAAGGAGATTCACTTTATACCAAACCCTTTAATATTTATACGATTAGCGAAGTGAATATCTTCACAGATAATCCGTATGATAAGGGTTCTTCGCAAATGATTGATAGTGTGCGTTATAACGGTATTAATATCTATAGTTCAGGAAACTTAAGGTTCAGACCCAAAGCGATTACAGACCCTATATTCTTGAGTATCGGACGTCCGTATTCTGATTTTAGAGATCAATTAACACGACGATACCTGAATAACCTAGAGATTTTCAATTACCCGACTATTCATTACGTAGAAGATGAATCAGATCCGTCGGGCAACTCTCTGATTGCAAACATTCAGTTGAGTTCTAAGAAGAAATTTAACCTAAATCCTTCTTTAGATTTCACACACTCAAATATTCAAGTGTTTGGAATCGAGGGGAATACTGCGTTTTCTGTCAGGAACGTCTTTAGAGGTGCCGAGGTTTTACAGTTGGGTTTCAGGAGTAACTTCGGATCATCACAAGACTTAGCAAACCCCAACAACACCTTTTTTAATATCATTGAATACGGAGCAGATATTAAACTCAGTGTACCTAGGATTCTTTTTCCAGTAAAAACCGAGAAAATTATTTCTAAACAAATGATTCCGAGTACTATGGCGAGTTTTGGTTTTTTTAAACAGCAAAATATTGGTTTGGACAAAGAAAACTTTACGGGTGTGGTGAGCTACAGCTGGACACCTAGCTTTGGCGGACGTGCAAATTTCTCACGAACCAATATGAAATTTGATTTGTTGAATGTGCAATACATCAGAAACATCAATGCGTCTAATTACTTTAATGTCTATTCCTCTTCGTACAGTCGTTTAAATAGCCTTGCTAAAGAATACGGAGCTAATCCGAGCTACTTGGATGAAAACGGAAACCTATTGCGACCTGAAGGAACCACAGGTTTTATCAATGATGTCTTTCAGGGACAAAGCCCTATTGCCATTGACTCAGAAGATTATAGAATTGTCAGGAGTATTGAAGAAAGACGCAAGCGACTTACTGAAAACAACCTCGTTTTAGCCTCAAATCTCACCTATCAAGAATCGACTCAAACCAATCTTTATGACAATTCGTTTTATGCTTTTAAGGTAAAGGTAGAATCTGCTGGAGCTTTTCTTTCGCTTTTGTCAAATGTTGCAGGCAGAGAGAAAAACGAAAGAGATAGGTATGATATCTTGAAAATTGATTATTCGCAATATGCTAAGGTAGAAGGAGAGTTTGTAAAACACTTTGATCTAGGCGGTTATCAAGTATTGGCAAGTCGCGTATTTGCTGGAATTGCGATTCCCTATGAGAACTCTTCAAATATTCCGTTTTCAAGAAGTTATTTTGCAGGAGGTTCTAACGACAACAGAGGTTGGCAATCGTATAGCCTAGGTCCTGGAAGTAGCGGAAGCCTGAACGATTATAACGAAGCAAATATGAAGCTTGCGGCAAGTGTAGAATACCGTTTTAAGTTATTAGGAAAGCTAAACTCTGCCTTTTTTGTAGATGCGGGTAATATCTGGAATGTCTTTGATGACGTGACAGACGAAGGTTCAGTGTTTGAAGGGTTCCGATCGCTAAAAGATATTGCTGTGGGTTCAGGAATAGGATTCAGATATGATTTAGGATTTGTTATTTTCAGGCTTGACTTAGGATTTAAGACGTATAATCCGAGTAATAATGAGGATAATCGTTGGTTTAGAAACTATAAATTCAGCGAATCTGTATTGAATATCGGAATTAACTATCCGTTCTAACTCGGTGTGGTTTTTTCCTGAAATTATGTTACTAAAACCTATGAATTACAAAAATAGCAGGTCTGTTCTGTAAGTCTATTTTGGTTTTTCTCCACTCTGACACAGCTTTGGTTTTGATATATTCCGTATCTAATGTGATATCAGCAGCTATACACAAAAGGGTATCGCTTTGGAGTATTTGAAGGATATCTTCTACTAGTTTGTTATTTCTGTAAGGAGTTTCGATAAAAATCTGGGATTGGTTTTTCTCCGACGAGAGTCTTTCGAAATTTTTCAGAGCACTTTTCTTTTCTGATTTATCAATAGGTAAATATCCATTAAAAGCAAAGCTCTGTCCGTTGAATCCAGAACCCATCATCGCCATCAAAATAGAAGAAGGTCCGACCATCGGAATCACCTGTATGCCTTTCTGATGTGCTATTTTTACAATTTCAGCACCTGGATCAGCAATGCCTGGGCAGCCCGCCTCAGACATCACGCCAACGTTTTCTCCGTTTAGACAAGGTGCTAACATAGCGTTGTATTCAGCACTTTCTGTACGTTTATTTAGCAGACTAATCTTGAGCGATGGTTGAGGTTTATGAGGAACAATTTGTTTGATGTGTTTTCGTGCCGTTTTTTCATTCTCGACTATAAAATAATCCAGCATTTCGATGGTTTTCGCAACTGATTCAGGTAATACATTTTTGTGATTGCTGTGGTCTCCCATCATTACGGGAATCAAATACAATTTTCCTAAAGTAGGTTTTTCCAATTTCTATGTGTTTTAAAATTCTTTATGTATAGCCAAAAAATCTTTCCCGATTAACGCCTGCAAAACAGCTGTGTGCCCGTTGGCATAAAAAACAGCTTTGCCTTTTTGGGTCGAGTGGGAGAGTAGGTTGTTCTGTTCTAAAATATTTTTGGTCTGTATAGCAACAGCTTTTCCAGAGTCGATAATACGGATATTTTTGGGTAGTATTTTTTGTATTTGCGGAATCAAATACGGATAATGCGTACATCCTAAAACCAAATAATCAATATTTTCATCAATCATCGGTTGCAGGTATAGTTGTAATAAACGTGTCATTTCTGGTGAATGCATTTCGCCGTTTTCGATGAGTTGAACTAAATTGTGTCCTATTTGCTCTATAAATTGTACATCTATAAAAGTAGAGGTGGACTTTGAAAAAAGTTCGCTGTTAATAGTACCTTGCGTAGCGAGAACGCCTACTTTATGTGTTTTAGAATTAAGTGCAGCTGGCTTGATTGCAGGTTCAATTCCGATGAATTTTACATCATATTTTGCTCTGAGTTCTTTGATGGCATTAGTTGTAGCCGTATTGCAAGCGACCACAATTATTTTGGCGTTTTGCTCTAAAAGAAACTCGGTATTTTTGTAGGAGAGTGCAATAATTTCGTCTTTTGATTTATATCCGTAAGGCGCATTCTTGTTGTCAGCCAAGTAGAGTGTATCCTCAAAAGGCAGCAAATTGTGGATTTGCCTCCATATCGAAGTACCGCCTACGCCTGAATCAAATATGCCTATTGGGGAGTTCACTTTTTTGTTATTTTGAATTATAAATTTTGAATTACAGCTTTTTTGTTGTTTTGAATTATGAATTGATTTTAACTAAACTCTTTTCTTTTTCAGCAAAGCGGTCTTTGTTCTCAATACCCTTGTTTTCTGACCCATCTATGGTATTTTGCGCTATTGACATTATGTTGGGTTAGGTTTTTTGCAAATTCGTGATAGCCGAAACGTTCTACACTGGCACAAAAATACAGATAATCATGTTTTTCGTAATTCAAAACGGCGTCAATTGCAGAGATATCAGGCATTGCGATAGGTCCTGGAGGCAGTCCCTGAATTTTATAGGTGTTGTACGGAGAATCTACCAATAAGTGATGTTGCATTACGCGTTTGATTACTTGACCAAAGTCATTTGCATTTTTCTTTATTCCGTAGATGACAGTCGGATCAGCTTGAAGAGGCATTCCGTTTTTTAGTCGGTTGATATAAACTCCTGCTACACGTGGTCTTTCGTCTATTTTGACGGTTTCTTTGTGTACGATTGCAGCCAACGTACTCACTTGTTGTGGAGTCAAGTTCAAGGCTTCGGCTTTGGCTCTGCGATCATCGTTCCAAAAACGTCTGTATTCTTTTGCCATATTATTCCCAAACTGAGTGGCCGTTGTGTTCCAATAGAATTCATAGGTATTGGGAATAAACATAGAGAGAATGGTTTCTGGCGTAAATCCATTTTTCTCTAAAAAGCCTTTATCGGTAAGTGTTTGGAGTATCGTCAGGCTATCAGGTTCGATTTGTTGTGCAATTCTGCCTGCAAAATCCTCTATGGTTTCTTGGTTGTTGAAGGTTAGTTTTATAGGGATATTGTGTCGTAACGAAGCTATTATTTCGTAATTGTTCATGTCTTTTTTGATAGAAAATTTGCCTGGACGAATATTCTGAATATAATCTGCTTTGTCAGCTGTAAGCTCAAAAGCTTCTACATCTGATAGATAAGGAACTAGAATTTCTGTTACTTTTTTGAAATTGGCATCTGACGGAATATGTATAAAAACCTCGTGGTTTTCGATAGTAGTATTGGCAGAAAATATTTTACTATAGATGGTATATCCATAATAGCTAGCAGCTAGAACGATGACAACTAAGGATAAAGAAATAATAGTTTTTAGTTTCATTTTTTTCTGAAAAGTATTATTTTGGGTTGATAAGCTGATAGAGCAATTCATCTTTATAGTTTTGTCCATCAAAAATCCAATCTTTTTTGATACCGATTTTCTCGAACCCGAACTTCTGAAAAAGACGGATGCTGTTTGGGTTATCAGATAGGATATTACAGTAGAGTTGATGCAAACCTATGATTTCAAACGAGTAATCAATGAGCAGTTCTAACGCTTCTGAAGCATAGCCTAGCCCTCTGTTTTGTTCATCTGAGATGAGAATACCCATAGCTGCTCTTTTGTTTACGGGATCAAAATCAAAGAGATCTATAAGTCCGATGGGCGAGCGGTTTTCGTTTTTGCAAATAACCAAACGCAATTCGCGAAGCGCATAGATATCTGCTGATAAACTTCGTTCTAGGTATTGCTTTAGGACAAACTGACTATAAGGCGTTTGCGTACTGCTCAATTCCCAAATAGCTATATTGTTTTCTACTTCATATAGATAGGTTAGGTCTTCGGGTTCTAAAGCCCTAAGTGCCACAGTTACTCCGTTTAGTTTCATTTGTTTCTTATTAGTTGGGTCGAGTTTAGTATGATACAATAAACCTCTTTTCCAAATAAAATAGTGTTCTTAAGAGGTTATGTGAGCAATCTCTTCTGGATCGTGTTTGTGTTTGAATAGTATTGCAAATAAAATAGTTACAACCAACGCATATCCAGCAAAAATGTACCAAGAAGTTTTCCATCCTTCTATTTGAGCAACAGGGTTTTCTGTTGAAAAAACAAAGTGATTTACAACAACTTGAGCACCTAGCATTCCAATTGTTGCACCGAATCCGTTTGTCATCATCATAAAGACACCTTGAGCAGAAGAACGAATCTTTTTACTAGTTTCTTGGTCAACAAACAAAGATCCTGAAACATTAAAGAAATCAAAAGCGATTCCATAGACAATCATTGATAATATAAACATCCACACCCCATCTCCTGGATTACCTGTAGCAAAAAGTCCAAAACGTAAAACCCAAGCAACCATTGCCATAAGCATTACTTTTTTGATTCCGAACCTTTTTAAAAAGAAAGGAATTAATAAAATACAAAGTGTTTCGGATACTTGAGAAAGAGAAATTAAGGCATTTGCATTTTGAGCTCCCCAAGTTTGTGCAAATTCAGGGATTTTCTGAAAACTTTCGATAAATGGATTAGCATATCCGTTAGTTATTTGAAGAGAAACTCCTAATAACATAGAAAAAATAAAGAAAATCGCCATTTTTCGTTCTTTAAATAAAGAGAAAGCTTTAAGTCCTAAAGTATCTGCAAGTGATTTTTTTTTCTTCATCTTTACTGATAGCACAATTCGGAAGACTAAAGCTATATAAAAACAGGATAATTCCTAAAATTCCCGAAACAAAAAACTGGCTATATGTATTCTGAAAACTTATAAATTCGCTGTTTTTTTCCAGAAAATTAAATGTAATATTTCCGTTTTCTGTTCCCATAAAGTTAACCAACAGCATAGCAAAAACAAATCCAACTGTTCCTAATGTACGAATAGGAGGGAATGCTTTGATAGTATCAAAATTGTTATTTGTAAGAATTGTGTACGAAGTCGAATTTGATAGTGCAATTGTCGGCATATAAAAAGCCACACTACAAGAATATAAGAAAAATAAAGTTGAAAATTCAGCTTCTGAACCTGTTGTCATACCATAGTATCCTGCTCCAAAAATAAAAATAGCTGCTAATCCGTGACAATAACCAAGTAGTCTTTGAACAGGGATCCATCTATCAGCAACGATTCCCATAATTGCAGGCATTATAATCGAAACAATTCCTTGCATTGCATAAAAAAGACCGATTTGTTCCCTCATTCCGATAGAAAATAAATAACTTCCCATCGATGTAAGATAAGCTCCCCAAACAGCAAATTGCAAGAAACTCATTATAATTAAACGTAGCTTTAAACTCATACTAGTGGTTAGTTTTTTAAATAGTAAATATTAATCTTGATTAGTTGATTTTATTAAGGTTTAATCAAATTAGTACTGCTCATTTTCGTTAGGGAAATCAACAGCTTTTACATCAGCTACATATTGTCCGATGGCTTTGGTCATCTGGTCGTGAAGATCGAGGTAGCGTCTTAAAAACCTCGGGTTGAACTCGTTGTTCATCCCTAGCATGTCGTGGATAACTAGTACTTGACCATCAACACCACTTCCTGCTCCGATGCCAATGACAGGAATCGAAATGCTTTCAGCTACTCTTCGTGCCAGATGTGCGGGTATTTTTTCTAAGACAAGAGAGAAACATCCGATGCGCTCTAGTAGTTTGGCGTCTTCGATAAGTTTATCAGCCTCTTCGTCTTCTTTTGCTCGTACGGTATAAGTTCCGAACTTGTATATGGATTGTGGGGTAAGTCCTAAGTGTCCCATTACTGGAATTCCAGCATTAAGGATTTTTTTGATACTTTCTTTGATTTCGCTTCCTCCTTCTAGTTTCACTGCATGAGCGCCACTTTCTTTCATAATTCGAATTGCAGAACGCAGGGCTTCTTTTGAATCTGATTGATAACTACCAAAAGGCAGATCAACCACTACCAAAGAGCGTTCGATAGCTCTGACCACACTAGAGGCGTGGTAAATCATTTGGTCTAATGTGATGGGTAGCGTAGTTTCGTGTCCTGCCATGACGTTACTTGCAGAATCGCCTACTAGAATAACATCTACTCCAGATTCATCTACAATTTTTGCCATAGTAAAATCATAGGCAGTAAGCATGGAAATTTTCTCGCCGTTTTGTTTCATTTCAAACAAAGAACGCGTGGTAATGCGTTTGTAATCCTTTTTTGCAACAGACATTTTTATAGTGTTTTGTTTAACCTAACAAATATATAAAAAGAGTTTAGAAGCGAGGTCTTTTTTTGTAAATATTCGCTTGTAATGGGTACTAAAACAGGGTTTTTTAACTATAATCTCATTTTCAGGTTGCACTTATCTCAGCTATAACTTGAGCTAAAAACTTGATATAGAGCTAAAGTCAATATAGCAGTCAAGAAAATCACCTGAAAGAGAAAAACCTCATAATTTTGTAGATTATGAGGTTTGGTATATACATCTTGTTTTTTCTTGAGCCGTACGGCATATCTAAGCAACTAAAACAAGGTTTATTGCTTTAGTTTATCTTTAAAGTTCTTACGGAATTTCTGAAGTTTTGGGTTGATGACTGCTTCACAATACGGCTGATTTGGGTTTTGTTTGTAATAATTCAGGTGATAGTCTTCTGCTTTATAAAACTTGGACGCTTTAGAGATTTGGGTAACTATCGGGTCATCAAAGACCTTGTCTTTTTGAAGTGCGGCAATAAACTGTTCTGCTTTGAGTTTTTGACTCTCTGAGGTATAGAAAATCTCACTTCTGTATTGTGTACCCACATCTGCACCTTGACGGTTTAGCGTAGTAGGGCTGTGGGTAGCAAAAAATATGTCTAAAAGTTCTTCATAGGAAATAAGTTCAGGGTCAAAATCAACCTCGATAACTTCTGCATGTCCGGTTGTGCCTTGACAGACTTGCTCATAGGTTGGGTTTTCTTGATGTCCGCCCATATAGCCTGGAACAACCATCAATACGCCTAGAAGCTCTGTAAATATTGTTTCTGTACACCAGAAACATCCTCCTGCAAAAAAAGCTTTTTCCATGTTGTTATAATTTTACGAGACTTTTTTCTTTCTTGAAAACAATGACCAAATTATTGAGACAGCCAAAAGGCATCCGATAATAAATAGCGACACGGTTGATTCAAAATGATAGAAAGGCATGATAATCATTTTTGTACCAATGAAGGCAAGTATAATTGCTAGTCCGTAATGTAACTTTGAGAACATATCCATGGAGTTTGCCAATAAGAAATATAGCGAACGAAGTCCTAAAATAGCGAATATATTCGAAGTATATAATATAAACGGATCATCCGGAGCAATGGCAAAGATGGCCGGGATACTATCTACGGCAAATACTAGGTCGGTTATTTCGATAACTGCTAAGGCTACAAATAGTGGAGTGGCATATTTAATACCGTTCTTTAGCGTAAAGAATTTATCTCCATCAAATTCGTTGGTTACTTTAAAGAACTTGTGCACCAGTCGCACACCGATATTTTTGCTAAGGTCTTTTTCTTGACCATCATCATCTGATGAGCTCCAAGATTTAATCCCAGCAAATATCAGGAAGAACCCGAAGACAAACAGAACGACGTTGAGTTCTCTTGAATCTCCTGTCTCAGGGTCGATACCTAAGAAAGGCAATGTTATATAGGTGTTTTTGATTAGCTCTACTCCAGCGAATATAAATATAGCTCTAAAAATTAACGCACCTAAGATTCCCCAGAACAAGATTTTGTGTTGGTATTCTTTAGGGATTTTGAAGAACCTAAAGACGAGGATAAAAACAAATAAGTTGTCTACAGATAGTGCTTTTTCGATCCAATAGGCCGCTTGAAACTTCGAGAAGTTGTCGGATATGCCTTGAGGTTTGTCCAGTATAAAATAAATAACTCCACTAAAAATCATCGCTAGAGAAATCCAGACTATTGACCAAGACAGTGCTTCTTTGTTGGAAACTACATGTGAGTTTTTGTTAAATACGCCAAGGTCTAGGAGTAGCATTATGATTACGGCAACTCCGAATCCGATTAGTAGTGTTGGGTGATTGATTAGATGGTCGTTTTGCATAAATAGTATAAAAATAATTGTTTTAGTTTCTAGCTAACCAGTGTTCTGGATTTAGGGTGGTTATGTTTTGTATTAATGTAAATTTCATAGTTGTAGCTCCGTTGGCATAGGTATGTATCTTGCCTAGTTTTTGTTTGAAGTTGACCTTATCACCTTTTTTGACATAGATTTTATCAAGGTTTCCGTAGATGGTCACGTAATCTCCGTGTTGCACCCAAACGTGCATATTCACTGGGGTGATGACCATAATCTGGGTAACTTCTCCCTCAAAAATAGCCCTTGCCTCAGCGCCTTCTGGTGTAGAGAAGATAAGTCCTGTGTTGTTTACTGTTAGGTGTTTTTCTATCGGGTGGGGTTGATTTCCGTACCTAGAGCTGATGAGTCCTTTCTCTATGGGCCAAGGCAGCTTGCCTTTGTTTGCCAAGAAATTATTAGCTACTAATTTAGCTTCCGGAGAGAGGTCATATTTGGTAGTAGATATGGTTTTGGCATCTGCTTTTTTGCCCTCAGCTAATGCTTTTTTTCTGTTTGCCTCAGCAATTGCCTCGCGTTTGAGTTTCTCGATTTGCTTGTCAATATTGTCAGATTCTTGTTGTTTCACCTTGATATCTGACAGGTATTTTCTTTTGTTTTTATTGATAATAATTATCAGCTGGTCTTGAACTTTCTTTTCTTGTTCGAGGTTTGTTAGTTCTTTTTCGGTCTCTTTGATGAGTTTTTCTTTTTCGGTTTTTTGTTTCTGAAGACCTTTGTTTTTTTCGGCTAAAACTTCTGATTTCTTCTGTACCTCTACGCCTTGTTCTTTTCTGAAATCGGCATATTGTTTCATATACTGAATGCGCTTGTAGGCTTGGAGAAAATTGTCTGAGGACAATATAAACATGGCTCTGCTTTGTTGCGAACGCGATTCATAAGACTTCACAATCATCTTGGCATAGTCTGCTTTTAGCGAATCGAGCTCTTTAGAGAGTTGGTTTATGTTTAGTTCGTTGACTTTGATTTCTTTGGTCAAAAGAGCTTCTTGTTCTCTAGTGTTTTTGATTAGATTTTCAGTAAGGCTGATTTTTGTATTTTGTTCTTGTAGGCGTTCTAAGATAGATTTCTCTTTGTTTTGCTCGGTTTGTAGTAATTCTTTGAAAACAGCAATTTGCTTTTGAATCTGGGCTTTTTGTGCCTCTAATTGCTTTTGTTTCTCGGTTTGAGAAAACGCAAAAGCAGAAATGATTAAAAATACATAGAGTATAAGTCGTCTGAACATCCTAAAAAGTTTTGACAAAGTTAATTAATTTCTACTTCTTTATACCCATCGGGGATTTGATACGGGAAAGAAATTTCGGTATCGAAGTCTATCGACTTATAATTCACTTTAAATTCGTTTTGTTTATCGTCACTAATCGAGTTGATATTGATGGAATAGGGCAGGATAGTGTTGTTTTGTGCCCTAAAGTCAGCATATTCTACAGAACCACTTCGGTTGTGCTGTTTTTGTTCGATGAATTGTTTGACGAGTCTAAAGCTGATTGGGTCAAAAAAGTAGGCACTGTTTAGGTTTGTTTTCTTTGAAGATAATTTATAAAGGTTATTTTCAATTTCTGATACCAATTTTTCTCTAGTCAAATCATCTATCGCTCTTCCTAATAGTAAATGTTGCACTTGTTTGAAATCAAGTTCAATCCCCAAGAAGTTGCTTAAAAGTGCATAGCTTCCGTGGTAGTATTCAGCTTCGAGTTTGTTGTAATAACTGATGTATTCAGGCGTAGCACAAGCTTTGATAATGGTTCCGCCAATCGGAATTCTGATGCTCACCAAAATCATTTCGTCTTTTTTGATGCGGATGTCTAGCGCAGGGCTAATAAAACCGTATTTCGTACTTCCTTTGATGTGCAGTGTTTTGAAATCAAGAGCAGCTTGTTTTGAATAATTGGCAACAATTTCTTTGGATGAAGCATCGGTTATAGCTATTGTATTTGAGGCAACATGTTTTGATTTACACGATAATAGACTTAGAAAAAGGACCAGTACAACAATAGTTTTTTTCATTATTTAGAAACTGTTTTCGTCAGTGATTCAATTTTTTTGAGATAATTACTTTTGGCTTTCTCGTCTCCTAATCCTTGGTATGCTTGAACAAGTTGGATGTAGAGATTAATTTCTAACGGTTTGTTATCAATCAGGTAATCTATACCTTCTTGTAAAGTGTTTTTTGCTTTTTTATAGTCTTTTAGCTGATTCTGAGCCAATCCGTTGTAATAATATAATTCGGGTTGCATCGGGAAGACCTCTATGTATTGCGGTGCTTTGATAGCTATAACGTCAAAATTACCCATTTCAGTATACGAGCGCAATAAAAGCAATAGGGTTTCTAAATCATTCGGATGTGCACCTAGGCTGTTTTCAAAGTAACCGGCTGCTTCTTTCCAGTTTTGTTTGTTGAAGAAAAACTTACCGACCTCTCTTGATACATCAATGGTCGGATCATTTTTGAAATAACTAATCGCTTTTTGCAGTTGGTTGTTGTATTGCGGATTTTTGCTGACGAATATCAGAAACTCATTCAAGATCCGATGTTTGATTTTAGCGTCAATAACACTGCTTTCGAGCACCACCTCCATAGCGCTGATGGCTTTTTGGGCTTGGTTATCTTCTAGGTAATATTTAAATAAACTCACCTGCGCCCATTCAGAGTTCGGAATGTTTTTGGCCAATAACTTAGCTACTTCAAAGGCTTTGTCTTCTTGGTTTTTCTCTGAATATTGATATATAAGCGAGATATAAGCTTGCTCGTTTTGAGGATTATTCTTAATTTCTTGCTCAAGATTGCTGATGTCAGAAAGACCGAGTTTGTCTTTTAATATTTGTAGTTTATAGAGTTCTCTTTCTTTGTTGCTTGGCGTTTGTTGCTCAAGTTCTTCGATAAGTGCTAATGCCTTGTCAAACTGACTGGTGTACATATACAGCGACACCAAGTCATCCTGAAACTCGATCTTTCTTTTGTCGTTAAAGCTGATGAGTTTCTTAACAACCTTGATCGATTCAGAATAATTTTTGGTCTGATAATATACATCATACAAACTTAGATAGAAATACTTATTGGTATGGTCTTGTGCAATAGCTCTTAAGAGATAATCTTCTGCTTCAGCATATTTTTTCTGAAAGAAGTAGTTGCGTCCTATTTCGTGATACAACACTGCTTCGTTAGGTTTTAATACTAAAGCTTGTTGTAACGTATTGATGGCACGGTCATAATTCTCGATTCCTTTTTGCTTTAAGGATTCATAAAACAACTCGGTATATTTGTCATCTACAAGCGCAATACTATCTGGCTCGACCTGATTGGACTGGGCAAAAAGGCTCGCAGTGGAGAGATAAATAATAAGAGTTATTTTTTTCATTTTTAAGGTAATGTTGGATGCTGTACTACTGCTATAACCGAAAATTTTATAATTTTCTCTGTTTCATTGCGAAAAATTACTCGAACTGAGGGGAAATTTAATTCTGTTTTAGTTTTACCCAACAAGTACTGTTGTATAAGGTGTGTACATTATACAACAGTATTTGATACAGGTGTCTGGTTAGACAAGTTCTGAATAATCACCGATGCTTATTGATGTGAAATTTCCGTCATACTTTGCGAAATTACCAATCATCGCATTGTCAAGTTTTGCATTTTTGATGGATGAATTGGTTTGTATCAGGCTATTTTTGATCTCACAGTTCTCAATAATCGTTCCGTTTCCGACCGATACGTTGGGTCCGATGGTGGTGTTCTTTAGCACTACGTTTTCTCCTATAAAGCAGGGTTCGATAATGCTTGAGTTTTCGTTTACGAAAGTGGACGAAATTAGGTTTTCTCCGTCTTCTTTTAAGAAGCCTAGCATTCTCGAATTGGTCTCAACCGTTACGTTTTTATTGCCACAATCCATCCATTCTTCGACTTTTCCGGGTACGAAGCGCAAGCCTTTTTGTTTCATATTCTCTAGCGCATCGGTCAGCTGGTATTCACCTGATTTGATGATATTGTTGTCGAGCAAATACTGTAATTCACTGCGCAGAACCTCGCCACTTTTGAAATAATAAATACCGATAATAGCCAAATCAGAAATAAATTCTTTGGGTTTTTCGACAAAATCCGTAATCTCATTGTTGTCGTTGAGTTGTACTACGCCAAAAGCACTTGGGTCATCTACTTGTTTGACCCAAACCACGCTATCAGCTTTGGTATCTAAGGTGAAGTCTGCTCTGAAAAGCGTATCGGCGTAAGCCACAACTATAGGTCCTGACATAGACTCTTTGGCGCACATAATGGCATGACCTGTGCCTAAGGCTTCATTCTGATAATAAATAGTTCCTTTAGAACCTAACTTTTCGGCAATGGCAATCAAATCTTTCTCAACTTGCGCACCGAAGCTTTCGTGGATAATAAAAGCGATTTCGTCAATTTTCTGATTGATTACGCCTGCGATGTCTTCAACTAATCTGTGTACGATAGGTTTACCTGCAATAGGTATAAGTGGTTTTGGGATGGTCAATGTGTGTGGGCGCAATCGTGAACCACGACCCGCCATAGGAACTATTATTTTCATTCTTAATAAGGATTTTTAAATTAGTGTTTCAAATATACTTTAACAACAAGTGAAAACCAAAGAACGAGCGCGGAAATTATTTTTTTAGAAGAAAGAAGTAAAGAGTAAAGAACGCTTTGGGGATTTCTGATAGCTCATTTAAAATTCATTAGTATGAAAAATGAGTTGTACAAAAAAAGCCGATTCAATGAAGAACCGGCTTTTTGAGATTTATATTTTAGAAGCTTATTTAGCTACTTTTCTGCTGAACTCTTGTCCGTCAGTTGTAGTGATTTTAACAATCATTACCCCATTTGAATTAAGATTAGCAATGCTGTGCGTATTACCTTCTGCAGCGCTTTGGTAAATTACTCTACCTAGCATATCATAAACCACTACATCTTTCAACTCAAATGACTGAGCTTCGATGTTGAAGTTATTGTCTTGGTTGTAGATTACCCAAGCATTTGCAAGTTCAGGATTAGCAATACTCATTGATGCAGTATAAACAACTTCAAAACGGTTAAGGAATACACCTTCTGCACTTGTAAAAGTATAGTCTCCGTTTTTAAGGTTGTGTTGTGTTTGTGTCAAATTATCCTTTAAGAAAATATCTTGACTTTCTGCGAATATACCATCAATATTAGCAATTGATATAGTATATGTACCTGATTCGGTTACTCTAAGACCTAAGGGAACAACATCGTATTCGTTAAACGGCGTTGGACGACCTTGAATAGTATATCCAAACTCATTGTTTTCGATTAAGCTATATAGTGCAGAACCACTCCATCCAAACATTTTAGAATCTATTCCTAAATCAAAACTATTTGTAGCATTACCCATATATCCTATAAGAATTTGGTTTAATGGACTATTTGTGCTAGAGAAATTTAACCACATACGGTGTTTGTCTGTCGTAGCAGTTCTAAAGAATACACCAGTATCAGAAGTTCTCATAGCATTATCAAAAGTAACTGAACTAATTGCAGCGTCTGTTTCAACTACAAATCCTTGTCCTACTTCAATAACATCTGTTGGTATTTTTGAACCACCAAAAGCAGCAACACCTCCAGCAAGAGAGAAAGTAGCCCAGTTGTTACCTTCATATTCTTGTGTTGCAGTATTCCAAGCATTGGTGTTTGTCCAGAAGTACAATGTTGCAGTTCCAGGGTTTGCAGCCCAGAACTGAGCCGCACTCATATTTGATGGATAAGGGTTTCCTAGGTCTTGGTAAGTTCCCACTGTAGTAAAGTTTACGGTAACGTCTCCGTTGTTAGCCACACCGTTAAATTCTCCGTTGTAGATATAAGGTGTTGTTACAAAATCATTCGGAGCTCTGAACATATATCCACGTCCAGCTTCAAAGTTTCCTTCAGCTTGTACCCAAGTATCTGTAGTTGTTTGGTATGAATAAATACGGTAATCTAGGGTTAGTGGAGAGAAAGCTTGAAGACCTTGTCCAGCAACTGGTGATGACCAAATAGTGTAGTCTAAGTGCTTGATAAGCGAACTGTTTTTCTTAACTAACATATTTCCACCATTTACTGCGTCGTGTTCAATTTGAATGATGTTTCCACCATCTTCAAGAGTTGTAAATCCTTCATTAACAATACTACCTACAACCGTAAGTGTTGTTCCATCTACGATAGTAAGAGTTGCGTCAAGAGCAGTTATCACATCCTTAGCGTCAAGATTAGCTGAAAGTGTATAGTCTGCAGTAAATACAGCTACTTTAGTGTTGTCAGGTGTTCCGTTTGACCACGTAAGTCCATCCCAAGTAGTTGATTCTACTAGTTTGTATAGCTGTAATTCTTGTTGTGCAGAATTTCCGTAAGCGGCAAATCTAGGCGAAGAAGAGTTATAAGATAATTGTCTTTCAGGAGTAGCAACGTTATTTACAGTAAACTTTTCACCTGCATATGTAAAGGTCCATCTATTTGTGTTAGCAGGAGCAGCCTCAATAGAAGCAGCATTACCACTTGACCAACCTACATATTTCTCGATTATTTCATTATAAATTGTTTTTCCAGCTTCATTTGTTTCAATTTTCCAAACATTTGATGCTGAAGGATCAAGCATGAAATCATAGTTAGCCTCTGCAATATCACTAATAAAGTAACCAGCAGATGCAGTTCCACTTCTTCCGCTTGTCATTAAAAACTCACTAGTCTCGTTAGTGATAACATAATAACCATCAGTAAGGTCATCAGTTGAGGTAACTCTTTTGAAAATTCCTTGTCCTAAATATATATCAGGAGTCTCAGAAACCGTTAAAGTTATGGTCTCAATATAATCTTCCCAGTTTGTATCTCCGTTGCTCATTGCCCAGATGGTAGTCGTACCAATTCCGGTGATAGTAATTGTGTTTCCTGATACAGTAGCTACTGCAGTGTTGTCACTGTCATAATCTACTACATATCCCATATCTGTAACGGCAGGGAAGGTGAAAGATGTATCTGTAATATACTTGTTTTGGTCTGTAAAACCAGTTAAAGTTTGTATTCCTTTGGCAATTTCAAAGATAAAAACAGCTTCAGCGCTTGTTCCAGATACGTTAGATGCTTTGATTCCTGTTATAAATTCTCCGGCGACGGTAGGCGTACCTGTAATAAGTCCGGTGGTTGTGTCTAAAGATAGTCCAGTAGGCAATGCGTCGCTGCTAATGAAATAAGTATCAGGCTCATAAGTAGCTACTACTTGGTATTCAAAAGCAACGCCAACAGTACCTGTCAACTCAGCATCCGTAATAACTGGAAGAGAAGGTAGAGGAGTTACTTCTCCTAATAGCAACACATAAACTTCATTTGTGTTGTCACCGAATATTGTAATAATGTCTCCGTAAGCATCTCCAACAGCTTTTCCTGCTTTCAGTCTTACAAAAATCTCTGTGTCAGTACCGTCATAACCTTCGATAAATAAGTCAGTGTCATAACCTGATGTAGCATTAAGGCTGATTTCAAAATCAGAATTGATACCATCATCTAAGCCTATCAGTACATCGCCAGTACCGTCTAAGTTCATGCCGCTAAGTGTAAAGCTCTGTGCATCAGAAGGACCGTTGCCAAAAATATAGTTTAAGCCTGTGATTTCGTTGGTAGAAACGCTTAGGGTAGGATCCTGAGTTGCTTCTTCGTAAACAATAACGACTTGACTCCAGTATGATGCGCTATTTCCTCTTTTAATAGCAAAGTAATTATAATCACCTGAAGAAATTGTCCATGTTGAGTTGTTTGCCCCTTGGGATGTTCCACTAGGAGTGGCACCAGCAGTTCCTGTACCAGCAGGAACTAATCGGTTAGTATTACCAACATACAATGTGGATGAAACTGCATTTCCAGTTATGGTTATACTGACAATTTTCCCTGGTAAAGCAGTTGTATTGTATAAAAGTCCATTATTTGCTTGACCCTGAATAGTATTTGCATTAGTCCCCGTTCCTTGAGTGATATATTTTCCACCAAAGTCAATGCCATTTTGAGACCATACTCGTTCGGCACCACTTCCATAATTCCCACTTCCTAAAACTGATACACCGCCAATGGTTGTAGTCGTTATAGTTATAGTATTTGTTGTCTGCCCCCAACTACTAGTTCCTAGCAAGAGGGTTAACATCAATATTGATGTTTTAAAAAAATGTTTTAAGTAAAATGTTTTCATAGTTAAAAAGATTTTAAAATATATTTGACAAAGATAAGGCTTTAACTTTAATTTAGGGTTAAAATGTTAATAAGTATAGGTTATTATTGGGTTAATTATTTTATGAATAAATAGCTGAAGTTGCGCTATTCTTTAGCTCAAGCGTATTTTTTGTACTTATTATCGCCATAAAAAAACTTATATTTGTGACTTTGATTCATAAAAATAAGATAAGATGACTTTTCAAGAACAGATAAAACAAGGTATTCCATCAGTGTTACCTGTACCTAAAACCTATGAGCCTTCTATAAATCACGCACCTAAGCGCAAAGAAATACTCTCGGCTGAGGAAAAGAAATTAGCCCTTAGAAATGCCTTGCGTTATTTTGATCCTAAGTTTCACAAAGAGCTTGCAAAGGAATTTCTTGATGAATTAAATATTTATGGACGTATATATATGTATAGATTTCGTCCAGATTATAAAATGTATGCTCGCCCAATAGAAGAATATCCAGGAAAGAGCGAACAAGCCAAAGCTATTATGCTGATGATTCAAAACAATTTGGATTATGCAGTAGCACAACATCCGCATGAGCTTATCACTTACGGAGGTAATGGTGCTGTTTTTCAGAACTGGGCGCAGTACCTGCTCACCATGCAGTACTTGTCAGAAATGACCGATGAGCAAACCTTGGCGATGTATTCAGGACATCCGATGGGGTTATTTCCTTCACACAAAGAGGCACCGAGAGTCGTAGTGACTAACGGCATGATGATTCCGAATTATTCTAAACCAGATGATTGGGAGAAATTCAATGCGCTTGGTGTTACACAATACGGACAGATGACCGCAGGGAGTTATATGTATATCGGTCCGCAAGGAATCGTCCACGGAACTACCATCACAGTGCTCAACGGAGGCAGAAAAATCTCTAAGAATGGCGAAGGCATAGCAGGAAAGCTATTTGTTACTTCTGGTCTCGGCGGAATGAGCGGTGCGCAACCCAAAGCGGGAAATATTGCAGGTTGCATTACAGTTTGTGCCGAGGTAAACCCTAAAGCCGTATATACACGTCACTCGCAAGGTTGGGTAGATGAAGTTATTGAAGATTTGAACACACTTACGCAACGAGTACGCAAAGCAAAAGAAAACAAAGAAGTAGTTTCGATTGCTTACCAAGGAAATATAGTTGAGGTATGGGAACACTTCGCCAAAGAGAATGTTTATATTGATTTGGGTTCTGACCAAACATCACTGCACAATCCGTGGGCGGGAGGTTATTATCCGGTAGGTTTATCATTTGAACAAGCCAACGAAATGATGGCCAATGAGCCTGAGCTCTTTAAACAAAAAGTACACGAAAGTCTAAAAAGACAAGTCAATGCTATCAACGAGCACACCAGCCGAGGAACGTATTTCTTTGATTACGGAAATGCCTTCTTGTTAGAAGCTTCCAGAGCAGGTGCGGATATTATGGCAGCGAATGGAATCGATTTTAGGTATCCGTCGTATGTTCAGGATATTATGGGACCAATGTGTTTTGACTTTGGTTTTGGTCCTTTCCGTTGGGTATGTGCTTCGGGGAAACCAGAAGATTTACAGAAAACAGACGCTATTGCCTGTGCAGTTTTAGAGGAAATGATGAAAAATTCTCCAGAGGAGATCAAACAGCAAATGGCCGATAATATCAAATGGATCAAAGGAGCACAAGAAAACAAATTAGTTGTGGGCTCTCAAGCCAGAATCTTATATGCAGATGCAGAAGGACGTATAAAAATTGCAGAAGCCTTTAACCAAGCTATCGCAAAAGGAGAAATCGGACCCGTAGTCTTGGGTCGTGACCACCACGATGTGTCTGGTACTGATTCGCCTTTTAGAGAAACATCAAATATCTATGACGGCTCTAAATTCACTGCTGATATGGCGATTCATAACGTCATTGGCGATAGTTTCAGAGGAGCAACTTGG
This sequence comes from Flavobacteriaceae bacterium, assembly GCA_034676605.1. Classification (GTDB taxonomy): domain Bacteria; phylum Bacteroidota; class Bacteroidia; order Flavobacteriales; family Flavobacteriaceae; genus Flavobacterium. Next base: position 500,362 of record JAUCBW010000001.1, read on the forward strand.
GTTTCTATCCACAATGGAGGAGGTGTAGGTTGGGGAGAAGTCATCAACGGAGGTTTTGGGATGTTACTCGACGGAAGCAAAGAAGCCTCTAGGCGTTTGGAATCTATGCTTTTCTGGGATGTGAACAACGGAATTTCCCGCAGAAGTTGGGCTAGAAACGAAGGTGCTGTTTTTGCAATAAAAAGAGCTATGGCAGCACAACCACTCCTGAAAGTCACACTGCCAAATATGGTGGATGATGCCCTTCTTGAATAATATAAATGTAGTTTGATCTAGTTCTAAAAATCTGTTTCTTAGAACTAGGTCAAACCAAAATACCTGAGTTATGAAAATTATAATTTCACCAGCAAAGTCATTAGACTTCAAATCTACTTTACCTACATCACAATATACAGAGGCTTCGTTCTTGACACAGTCTAAGAAAATCAACACGTTGCTAAAAAAACAATCGCCAAAGCAGTTGTCAGACTTGATGTCTATTTCTGATAACTTGGCAAGCCTAAACTATACGCGCAACCAAGAATGGCAATTGCCTTTTACGCCTGAAAATGCGCGTCCTGCGGTATATGCCTTTAGCGGAGATGTGTATGCGGGTTTGGATGCGTATTCGATTCCGATGGCTAAAATAGATGTGCTTCAGGATAAACTTAGGATTCTCTCGGGTTTATATGGTTTGCTAAAGCCTTTGGATTTGATTCAGCCTTATAGATTAGAAATGGGAACTAAATTCCCTGTTGGTAGGTCTAAAAACCTATATGAATTTTGGCGCAAGAGCCTGACGGAAGCTTTAAACAACGAAATGTCAAGCAAAGATATTTTGGTGAACCTCGCAAGCAAAGAATATGCTGATGCTATTGATTTCAAAGCGATAAAAGCTAATATTGTCGTACCTGAATTTAAAGATTATAAAGATGGAAAACTCAAAATCATAAGTTTTTATGCCAAAAAAGCCAGAGGACAGATGGTACGCTACATCCTTGACCATAATTGCGAAAGCATAGAAGACCTCAAAGGTTTTAATTATGACAAATACAGATTTGACGAAAACTTATCTGAAGACAATAACCTGATTTTTACCCGCTAAAACAACAGCATAACTTTATCACCTCATAACAACAAAAAAATTGAACTTCTTAGCCCACATCTACCTTTCAGGAAATGACGATTTGATAAAAATTGGCAATTTTATGGCGGATAGTATCAAAGGCAGAGATTATGAGAACTACACGGACGAACTTAAAACGGGTATATTGTTGCACAGATTTATCGATTCGTACACAGATTCGCATCCTGTATTTAAGCAAAGCACTAAAAAGCTACACCAAAATTACGGGCATTATTCTGGCGTAATCATAGATATGTATTACGATCATTTTTTGTGCAAGCATTGGGCGAAGTATTCCGATGAAGATTTAGCTGATTATGTGAATAATTTCTATCATTCGCTACACGAAAATTACGACCTACTCACCGATAAAATTAAGTATTTATTGCCCTATATGGAAAAGGGAAATTGGCTTTACAATTATCAGTTTTTGGATAAATTTGAAGTCATACTCACCCAAATGGATTCCAGAACCAAATACAAGTCTAAGATGAGTTTTGCCGTGGCTGACCTCAAAGAGCACTACGGGGAATTTGAAGCGGAATTCTCGTTGTTTTTTGAAGATATTCGCAACCAAGTCAAGCTAAAGTTAGCAGCGTTGCAAGCTGAGAATTCTTAAGAAATTACCCCAGAACCTATAAGTTCGTCCGCAATATACCAAGCCACAAATTGTCCTTCTGTAATAGCGGATTGAGGCTCTTCAAAGAAGACATACATACCTTTTTCGAATCTATATAAAGTCGCTTTTTGCAGTGGTTGTCTGTAGCGGATTCTGGCCATTACCTCTAGTTTTTCTCCAGGTTTCAGCGCCATATCTTCTCTGATAAAATGCACCTCAGCATCTTGTATGAACAATGCTTTTCTGAAAAGACCTTGGTGGTGACTTCCTTCTCCGGTAAAAATGCTATTGGTTGCCATATCTGTGGCAATCACAAATAGAGGCTCTTTTGTTCCGCCTACCTGCAATCCTTTTCTCTGTCCGATGGTGAAATAATGCGCGCCTTGATGCGTACCTACTTTTTTGCCATCCGCAGGAGCGTAGGTTTTGGGTGTAGATAAGTAAGCCAATTCGTCTTCTAGGTTGTCAAACGAAGTTCGGGTAATGTTGTATAGGTCAGCGTCGTTGCTTATTTGATATATAACGCCCTCTTTTGGTTTTAGTTTTTGTTGTAAGAATTCTGGAAGCCTTACTTTTCCGATGAAGCACAAGCCCTGTGAATCTTTTTTCTCTGCGGTTATCAGGTCTAATTCGGCTGCGACGGCTCTTACTTCAGACTTGTTAAGTTCTCCAATAGGGAATAAGGCTTTTGAGAGTTGCTCTTGCGAGAGTTGACACAAAAAATAAGATTGGTCTTTGTTCGGGTCTTTTCCTGCGAGTAATCGATAGGTTTTTTCTCCGTTTACTTCTGTTTCTTCTTTTCTGCAATAATGACCTGTCGCTACATAATCAGCACCAAGACTCAAAGCAATTTTCATAAACGCATCAAACTTGATTTCTCTGTTGCAAAGCACATCGGGATTCGGCGTTCTACCACGCTCATATTCGTTGAACATATAATCAACGATACGCTCTTTGTATTGTTCGCTCAAATCAATAGTTTGGAAAGGTATGCCTAATTTCTCAGCTACTAATAATGCGTCATTACTGTCTTCTAGCCACGGGCATTCGTCCGATATAGTTACCGTATCATCATGCCAGTTTTTCATAAATAAGCCAATAACTTCGTAGCCCTGCTCTTTCAAGAGATAGGCTGCCACACTCGAATCAACGCCTCCGGATAGTCCGACTACAACTTTTTGTTTCATAGTGCAAAGATATTGCTTTTGTCTGAATTTTGAATTGTACGGCAATGCTTAAAAGTTTTATTCAAACTAGTTTTGTATAATTTTTATGAAATACTAAGTTAGAAGTCCTAAAGAAATCTTAAATACTGATAAGCTAATCTAAAATCAGAAAAAACGTGCTAAATTTATCCAACCTAAAAATAAAATTATGAAGATAGCTATTGTATGCTACCCGACCTTCGGAGGAAGTGGAGTTGTAGCTACCGAGCTGGGCCTAAAGCTAGCACAAAAAGGAAATGAAGTACACTTCATCACTTACAAGCAACCCGTTCGTCTAGAGCTGCTCAATCCCAACATATATTACCACGAAGTAAACGTACAGGAATACCCTCTCTTTCATTACCAACCTTATGAATTGGCGCTTTCGAGCAAAATTGTAGATATGGTGAATTTGTATAAAATTGAATTACTGCATGTGCACTATGCCATACCACATGCTTATGCGGGGTATATGGCAAAGAAAATGCTCGAAGACCAAGGCATCAAAATTCCGATGGTGACTACACTTCACGGAACAGATATTACCCTTGTCGGGAAACATCCGAACTATAAAACTGCAGTGAGTTTTAGTATCAACAAATCTGATGTGGTGACTTCGGTGTCTGAAAGTCTTAAGGAAGAAACCTACGCTACTTTTAATATCAAAAAAGAAATTCAAGTAGTGCCAAATTTTATAGACTTCAACGATGAGGTATATCAACAAAACCACAAATGTGAAAGATATTTGTTTGCTGCGGAAGACGTAAAAATTATTACACATATCAGTAATTTTAGAAAGGTAAAAAGAATTTCTGATGTAATAGATGTATTTTATAAAGTACAAAAGGAAATTCCGTCAAAATTATTGTTGGTAGGCGATGGACCAGAGAAAGAAAAAGCAGAAGAGCAATGTGAGAAATTAGGTATTGCTAGCAAAGTAATTTTCTTTGGAAATACGCACGAGGTCAGCCGAATCTTATGTAGCTCTGATTTGTTTTTATTGCCTTCAGAGACAGAGAGCTTTGGGTTAGCAGCGTTAGAGGCCATGGCGCTAGAGGTTCCTGTGATTTCGAGTAATTCAGGCGGACTACCAGAGGTCAATATAAATGGTGTTTCGGGTTATTTGTCGGATGTAGGCAATACAGACGAAATGGCAGCAAATGCAATTAAGATATTATCCGATGAAAAGGTATTGCACGAATTTAAAATCAAAGCTAAGGAAACAGCTTATAAATTTGATGTGGTAAATATTTTACCTTTGTATGAAAAAATATACAAAGAAGCTTTAGAACAAAATTAATCCAAATAATAATGAAAAAAATACTAATACTATTTTCAGTATTGCTGATTCTCTCTTGTAGTTCATCAAAATCTTCAAAAAAAGTTACTTATCAAACACTGATAGATTCGAGTTACAACGGCAAGACTCTTGAATCTTATGAGGTTATAGACAATCATATTGACCTGAACAAAACCTATAAACTCATCAAAGACGAACTTGTTCCGAATATTGATTTTGCCAAAGCAAGAGTAGTGGTTTTGTATATGGGACAAAAAAATACTGGAGGTTATACCATCGGAATTGAAGAGGTCAGAGAGGAATCGAACAAAGTAATCGTGAAAATCAAAAAAACCTATCCTGATGGTATAGCAACTATGGTAATTACAGAGCCGTTTGTAATCGCAAAAATCAATACGACAAAGAAAATTGAATTTGAAGAGTAAAATCGTTGTACTTACTGGAGCGGGAATAAGTGCCGAGAGTGGCATCAAAACCTTTAGAGATGCCGATGGTCTGTGGGAAAATCACCGTATCGAAGATGTGGCAACTCCTGAGGCTTGGCACAAAAACCCTGAACTGGTCTTAGAATTTTATAACCAGAGAAGAAGTCAATTGCTTAGCGTACAGCCTAATGCAGCTCATTTTGGTTTGAAGGAATTAGAAAATGAGTTTGACGTACATATCATTACACAGAATGTGGACGATTTGCACGAACGAGCAGGTTCTACAAATGTGCTTCATCTACACGGAAGTTTGCTCTCAAAATGTAGCAGTATTGACAAAACACACAGCACGCTGGTATCAGGAGATATGAGTCTGAGTGATAAAGCACCAGATGGGAGCATTTTCAGACCTGATATTGTTTGGTTTGGAGAAGCTGTACCTCTTTTTGAGCAGGCGATTGAGATTGCCGCCTCAGCAGATATCTTTCTGATTGTAGGAACCTCAATGCAAGTATATCCTGCTGCTAATCTAATTTCATATATCAGAGAAAACACGCCTGTGTATATGATTGACAAAAATATTCCAGAATTATACGGCAAAAACTTTATTGCAATTCAGGCAACCGCAAGTCAAGGTGTGAAGGAATTTACAGAAATGATGAAAAACATTTAAACAGAAGCTATAAAAGTCTGATTTTTGATTGTTTAGCTTCAATCAAAAAAGACTTACATTTGCAGTCCAAATCAAAATAATGCGAAAAGTTTTATTTCTTTTTATACTACTACTTCCGACGCTTATCTATTCACAAAGAGGCGTGTTGACCTCTAGATCAAATACAGGTTCTATGGGTGTGAATGATTCTTTGAATAAATCAAATTTAGGAATGGGTTCTACCTCAAATATTACACCCGAAGCACCTATTGATTTATATAAAATCATCTCGATTAAAAACGACTCAATTATAGCAGATACCACACTCAGTATCCGCAAAGAATATCGTGTAAACTACCTCAGAAAAGACCTTTTCGGACGTTTGGCTTTGCCCAACGAAGGACAAACCTATAACTTGCTCGATTTCGGCTTGACTGATTTTAGCCCAAACCCTGAAATGGGGTTCAAGGCAAAACACTTTGCCTACGATGAAGTAGAAGATATCAACTACTATCACATGCCTACTCCGATGACTGATTTATTGTATAGATCAGCTGTAGAGCAAGGGCAATTATTAGATGCTTTCCTTAGTGTAAACACCTCTGAGCGCTTAAACTTCTCTGTTTCATATAAAGGTTTGCGTTCGGTTGGTAAGTATATTAACGCCGTGTCGAGCAATGGAAACTTCCGTTTGACAACGAGTTATAGGTCTGAAGGCAATCGCTATGTGGGTAATTATCACTTGACTGCTCAGGACTTCGAAAATGGCGAAAACGGAGGTATTGTCAACACCGATGATTTTGAAAGTGGCAAAGCTCCCTTCACCGAAAGGGCGAGACTTGATGTTTTTTATAAAGATGCCAAGTCCTACTTAGAAGGAAAAAGACTTTTTACTGATCAGACTTTTAGAATAAACAAAGAAAAAGGACAGAACAACTTATCGGTTTCGCACCGATTTTATTACGAAACTAAAGAATATTCTTTTTCTCAACAAACGCCAAGCGATAGGCTAGGAGCGCGTTATGTGTCCAGTAATATCCATGATAAAACCAATTATAACCAGATGTATAATCGTATAGGAGCCTCTTATGAGAATGAAACCTTAGGTGATTTTATGTTTTTTGCGGATGATCACAGGTATAATTATTTTTATAACCGAGCGACTTTAAGCCAAGGAAATGTAATTGTTCCGAATAAATTAAATGAGAATATAAACGCTGTTGGAGGACAATATACTTACTACAAAAACAATTGGAAAGGTGTGTTTTTATACTCTCGTTCGATAGGTAATCAGGATTTGTCTAATCTTGATTTGTATGCGAGATATAAGTTTGATAAAGACAATACATTAGAATTTAAAGCTCAGAATATCAATAAATTGCCCAATGCCATGTATAACTTGTATCAAAGTGATTATGTGGGTTATAATTGGTCAAACAACTTTAGTAACCAGAAGATTAACAACCTAGAGATTCAGGCAAACTTGAAGTGGTTTGAGGCATCAGCTCAGTTTTCGACGATGAAAGACTACTTGTATTTTTCAAATTCAGCAACAGACCCTGACCAACTGATTACTACGCCAAAGCAATACGGCAAGTCTATAAATTATATGGGCATAAAAATTGCTAAAGAGTTCCGTCTAGGCAAGTTTGCACTTGATAATACTGTACTTTATCAAGGGGTTTCTCAGGATAATAACATTCTAAATGTACCTCAGATTGTAACCAGACATTCGTTTTATTATTCTGAATATGTATTCAGAAAAGCCATGTTTATCCAAACAGGCTTCACAATAAATTACTTCACCGAATATTATGCGGATAATTATAATGGAGTCATCGGAGAGTTTTATGTGCAGGATCAAAAGAAAATCGGAAACTTCCCGATGATTGATTTCTTTATCAATGCCAAAGTTTCGACAGCACAGATTTTTCTAAAAGCAGAACATTTTAATTCCAGTTTTACGGGGTATAACTTCTATTCAACACCAAACCAACCTTATAGAGATTTTATTATCCGATTTGGTATCTCATGGAAGTTCTTTTCTTAGAAAATTGTTTTAAACTATTTATTTACCTAATAAAAAACAAAAATCATGAAAACTAATTTATTCTTGTCAGCCGTAGTTGTGTTAGCTTTAGTGTCGTGCAAAAATAAAAACCAAAACACTGAAGGAGTTACTACAACTGAAACTGTTGAGGTAATTGACGGACATACTTCAGAAAACGCACTGGATTGGGCGGGCGTGTATGAAGGTACTTTGCCTTGTGCAGATTGTGAAGGTATTGAAACGACCATCATTCTTAACCAAGACAAGAGTTTTACTATAACCGAAGAATACCTCAAAGAACCAAATTTAGTTATAGAGAGCAAAGGCACTTTTGGTTGGGACAAAGCAGGACAGATAATTACGCTTGAGGCAGAAGATGATTTGAAAAGAAACTATAAAGTGGTTGAGAATGCAATCATACATTTGGATAGCAACGGGAGAGAAATTCAAGGTGAACTTGCTCCGTTTTATAGATTGGCTAAAAAATAATCAGTTTAAGGGCTTGTTTAATTTGATAAATAAACCTAAGTATTAATAGATAGCGCAAATCATTTTTTTGGTGGATAGTTTTTTAGTGATACTACCGAAAAATGGTGCACCTTACGACAAAAAGTATTAAATTTGCAACTTAATTTTTTATAGATGATAAAGATAACATTACCAGATGGTTCAGTAAAGGAGTATCCGAAAGGAGTTACGCCTATGGAAGTGGCTAAAAGCATTAGTGAAGGACTTGCACGAAATGTGCTTTCAGCTTTGTTTAATGGTTCAACAGTAGAATCAGAGACACCACTCACGACCGATGGTACGCTTGTACTTTATACATGGAATGATCAAGAGGGTAAAAAAGTTTTTTGGCACTCAAGTTCTCATATACTAGCGCAAGCTTTACAGGATTTGTATCCTGGTATCAAACTCACAATAGGTCCTGCTATTGAAAACGGATTCTATTATGATGTAGATTTCGGAGAACATAAGATTTCAGATAGTGACTTCAAAAAAGTTGAAGACAGAATGCTGGCGATTGCACGCGAAAAACACACTTTTAGCATGCGCTCGACTTCTAAGCAAGAAGCTTTAGATTTTTATACGAAGGACAATAACCCATACAAGGTAGAGCTAATCGAAAACCTTGAAGACGGAACCATCACTTTTTGTGACCACGATACTTTCACCGATTTATGTAGAGGAGGACACATTCCTAATACAGGTTTTATAAAAGCTGTGAAAATTCTTAGCGTTGCTGGAGCTTATTGGAGGGGCGATGAAAAGAACAAACAGCTCACTCGTGTGTACGGAATTTCTTTCCCTAAACAGAAAGATTTGACTGAATATCTAGAGATGCTAGAAGAAGCTAAAAAGCGAGATCACAGAAAATTAGGCAAAGAACTAGAGCTTTTTCATTTCTCTCAACGCGTAGGTCAAGGATTGCCTTTGTGGTTGCCTAAAGGTGCAGCACTTAGAGATAGACTAGAGCAATTCCTTAAAAAAGCACAGAAAAAAGCGGGTTACGAACAAGTAATCACACCGCATATCGGGCACAAAGAACTCTATATCACTTCGGGTCACTATGCCAAATACGGAGCAGACAGCTTCCAACCGATTCATACGCCACACGAAGGTGAAGAGTTTTTGCTAAAACCGATGAACTGTCCGCACCACTGTGAGATTTATAAAGCAAAACCATGGTCGTATAAAGATTTGCCAAAGCGTTATGCTGAATTCGGAACGGTGTATCGTTATGAGCAATCAGGAGAACTTCACGGACTGACTCGTGTAAGAGGATTTACGCAGGATGATGCACACATCTTCTGTATGCCTGAGCAATTAGACGAAGAGTTTAAAAAAGTAATTGACCTTGTGTTGTATGTATTCAGTTCGTTAGGATTTGAGAACTTTACGGCGCAAGTATCCGTTAGGGATTTAGATAATCCAGATAAATATATCGGCTCAGTAGAAAACTGGGAGAAAGCAGAAAGTGCAATTATCTCAGCTGTAAAAGACAAAAAACTTGATTATGTGATAGAAACGGGTGAAGCTGCATTCTACGGGCCAAAGCTTGACTTTATGGTGAAGGACGCCTTGGGTAGACAATGGCAATTAGGAACCATTCAAGTGGATTATAATTTACCTGAGCGTTTTGATTTGACTTATATCGGATCAGACGACAAACACCACAGGCCAGTGATGATTCATAGAGCTCCGTTTGGATCTATGGAACGTTTTGTAGCGATATTACTAGAGCATACAGCAGGAAATTTCCCGCTTTGGCTCATGCCACAGCAAGCTATTATCTTGTCTTTGAGTGAGAAGTATGAAATTTATGCAAAAAAAGTTTTAAATTTGCTGGAAAATCACGAAATTCGCACCCTTGTAGATAATAGAAACGAAACCATTGGTAAAAAGATTCGCGAAGCAGAGATGCAAAAGATTCCGTTTTTACTGATAGTAGGAGAGGAAGAAGAGCGTACAGGTACGGTTTCGCTGCGTATTCAAGGTCAAGCAGGAAAAGGAAATACACAGATTACAGTCGAAGATTTTGCAAAAATTGTACAAGAAGAAGTAGCAAAAACACTCAAAGCCTTTCAAGGATAATATACATAATCGCTTTTTTTAGATAAAAACAACGATTAAAAACAAAATATACGTTTAACCTAAAATTTTTAGAGCCATAGCAATAAGAAGTAATAACAGAGGATACAATCGAAGAGTAGAGAAAAAAGATCCTCACAGAATTAATGAACACATCATACGTACTCCAGAGGTAAGACTTGTTGGAGAAAACGTTGAGATGGGAGTACACAAAATAGCTGACGCTCTAAGAAGAGCTGAAGAATTAGAGTTGGATTTGGTCGAGATTTCACCAAATGCAGAACCTCCTGTCTGTAAAATAATGGACTACAAAAAGTTTCTTTACGAACAAAAGAAACGCGAGAAAGAACTCAAAGCAAAATCTAGCCAAATTACGGTCAAAGAAATTCGTTTTGGTCCTCAGACGGATGAGCACGATTATGAGTTCAAAAGAAAGAATGCTGAAAAGTTCCTGAAAGACGGAGCAAAACTAAAAGCATTTGTATTCTTTAAAGGACGTTCAATCATCTATAAAGACCAAGGACAAATCTTGTTGCTGAGATTAGCACAAGACCTCGAAGAGTTTGGAAAAGTTGAGGCAATGCCCGTCTTGGAAGGAAAGCGCATGACAATGTACATCGCTCCTAAAAAGAAAAGTAAATAAGATAAGATTAAGTAATATTTATAAAACCTAGGAAAAAATGCCTAAAATGAAAACTAAATCGGGAGCTAAGAAACGTTTCAAGCTTACCGGTACAGGAAAAATCAAAAGAAAGCACGCTTACAAAAGTCACATTTTGACTAAAAAATCTAAAAAGCGTAAACTAGCGTTAACTCACTCTGGACTTGTTCACAAAGCAGATGAGAGAAACGTTAAAGAACAATTGAGACTTATCTAAGTTTAGTGCGTTCGGAAGTTGGGTTTTTAACTAAGCTCAATAACCCTCAAGCGAAACTATATACCTCAATTGTTGGTTAAAAACAATTTAATAACCCTGTAACAGGTACCCAAGATTTCTTGCAACAATAGAAGCACCTCTTACAAAAACACAGAAAATTATGCCAAGATCAGTAAATTCAGTTGCTAAAAGAGCACGCAGAAAAAAAGTATTAAAACAAGCAAAAGGTTACTTCGGAAGACGTAAAAACGTTTGGACAGTTGCTAAAAACGCAGTAGAAAAAGCAATGCTTTATTCTTACCGCGACAGAAAGCAGAAAAAGAGAAATTTCAGAGCTTTATGGATTACCCGTATCAATGCTGGAGCAAGACTTCACGGAATGTCTTACTCTCAGTTTATGGGGAAAGTAAAAGCAAACGGAATTGAACTTAACCGTAAAGTTCTAGCTGACTTAGCTATGAACCACCCGGAAGCTTTCACTACAATTGTAAACAAAGTAAAATAAACGTCTAACAAAAGTTTTACTTAATCTTATAGAAAAAGCCATCTTGACCTAAAATCGAGATGGCTTTTTTGCATTATAGAAGTTTTGGGGTTACCTCCATTTGATATTACAACCCATACTTGGCTTTTGTTCTGGGTTAATGAGTCGGTTATAGAGCAAGCCGTCAATAGCATTTCTGAGATCACTACCGCTCACGGGGATTCCGTTTGAAGGTCTTGAATCATCCAATTGTCCTCTATAGACCAATTTGTCATTGGTGTCAAACAAATAGAAATCAGGCGTGCAAGCGGCGTCATAAGCGCGTGCTACCTCTTGGAATTTGTCATATAAATAAGGAAATTCAATATTTCTATTAAAGGCGAATTCAGTCATCTTGTCCGGAGCATCCATAGGATATTTCTCTGCATCATTACTGCTAATACCAATCACAGAAAGTCCTTGCACCCTATAATCATTATTTATACGGATAATCTCATCCAACACGTGTAACACAAAAGGGCAGTGATTGCACATAAAAACGATAAGCGTAGCTTTTTTGCCTTTCAAATCTGTATAAGAATACGAATAATTGGAATTGGTGTCTTCTAAATAAAAATCAGGCGCTTTGGTCTGAAGCGGAAGCATAGTAGAAGGAGTGTTTGCCATTTTTTAGAGGTATTATAGGTGAACGGATTACTACAAAGATAAATAATTCAGCTGAGGATATAGTAGATATTATGCAAACAACATTCGTTGTAATTTTTGTATTCATTAAACATAAATTTAATCCGAAAATTGTTTCTATTTAGACGAATAATTATATCTTTAGGACTCGAAGATTTCTGAGTAGTCGAGGAATAATAGAATAGAACATTGTATTGTTGTATCCGTAGAGAATTACTTGTTTATTAGTTTTTAGAACCTGACAAGGATGAATGAAAATGAACTATCTTATAAAATCATTAGCATTGCCCTAGAGCTACAACTTTAGGTTCAGGGCTATTAGAGTCAGTGTATGAGGTGTTCAAAACTTCTGAGTCTCACACAAAGGGAATAAAGAATAGTTTGTTTTGAAAGGGGTTTATGTATAGGTTAAATCTATGAAAGAAATAAATATATAGTATGATTAGTATCAAAAAATATGCAGCCATTGATATTGGGTCGAATGCGATGCGTTTGCTTATTACTAACATTGTCGAACAAGAAGGCAAAGTTGCTCAATTTACCAAAAGTTCACTTGTACGTGTGCCTGTCCGTTTGGGGCAAGATTCGTTTACAGTCGGGAAAATTGCTGACGAAAACATAGAGCGAATGACCGATGCAATAAAGGCTTATGCGTTATTGATGAAAGTACACAAGGTTGAGAAATACATGGCTTGTGCTACTTCTGCTATGCGTGAAGCGGCTAACGGCAAAGAGGTAATGGCACATATCAAGAGAGAAACAGGAGTCAAAATACATATTATCAGCGGTAGAGAAGAAGCTAAAATCGTGGCTTCGACAGACTTGCACGACTTTATAAAAACGGACGAAACATATCTCTATGTGGATGTTGGAGGAGGAAGTACAGAGATTTCACTTTTCTCTAATGGCGAGATGATGACTTCAAAATCATTTAAAGCCGGAACCGTTCGTTTTTTAAACAACCAAGTGGCTAATGAAGATTGGAATGCTATCGAACAATGGATAAAAACAACGACTAGTCGTTATGATGATATAAAGCTTATTGGTTCTGGAGGAAATATCAACAAGCTTTTTAAAATGTCGGGAAAATCTCAAGACAAACCGCTGACATATACGTATATGAAAATACAATTCAATAAACTCAATCAGATGAGTTATGAAGAACGTGTCACTGAATTAGGGCTAAATGCCGATAGGGCAGATGTCATTATTCCAGCTACACGAATCTATATGAATGCGATGAAATGGAGTGGTGCAAAACAAATATTCGTACCTAAAATTGGGCTATCAGACGGAATAGTAAAATCACTTTATTATAATATTATCTAGCGCAGAATAGATACAGAAAGACTTCGTTAGCAATCCTAATATTCTTATCTTTGCACTTTTATAAAATTAACGCATTATGCAACTGTCAGAACAAGAAATTATCCGTAGAGAAAAATTAGACAAATTAAGAGAGCTGGGTATTAATCCTTATCCAGCCGAACTTTATCCTGTGAGCGAAACCTCTAAACAGGTCAAAGAGAATTTTTTCTGAAGGGCGAAAGGTGTGCCTGGCAGGACGTATTATGAGTTTTAGGATTCAAGGAAAGGCTTCTTTTGCTGAACTTCAGGATAGCGAAGGGCGTATCCAACTCTATATCAACAGAGACGAACTTTGCCCGACAGAAGACAAGAGTTTATACAACGAAGTCTTTAAAAAACTAATCGACCTTGGTGACTTTATCGGGGTTGAAGGAGAATTGTTTTTGACTCAGGTAGGCGAACAATCCGTCAGAATCACTTCACTAAAATTGCTTAGCAAATCCTTGCGTCCGTTGCCGCTTCCGAAAACAGATGTTGACGGAAACACCCACGATGCTTTTGTTGACCCAGAATTGCGTTACAGAATGCGTTATGTAGATTTGGTGGTGAATCCGCACGTAAAAGAAGTATTCGTCAAACGAACCAAATTGTTTAATGCGATGCGCAACTACTTTATAGACCATGGTTATCTAGAGGTAGAAACGCCTGTGTTGCAACCCATCCCTGGTGGAGCGGCTGCACGTCCGTTTGAGACACACCACAATGCCTTAGATATGCCGTTATACCTGAGAATTGCCAACGAGCTTTATCTGAAACGCCTTATTGTAGGTGGTTTTGATGGAGTCTATGAGTTCTCTAAAAACTTTAGAAACGAAGGTATGGACAGAACCCATAATCCTGAGTTTACGGTAATGGAAATCTATGTGGCTTATAAGGATTACAACTGGATGATGGAGTTCACCGAAAACCTTCTTGAGCATTGTGCTATAGCTGTTAACGGTAGTACTATCACTACTTTTGGCGAGTACACTATTGATTTTAAGGCACCTTACAAACGCATTACAATGACTGATTCTATCAAAGAATTCACTGGTTTTGATATCACCGGAAAGTCAGAAGAAGAAATCAGAGCCGCAGCCTTATCCATGGGAATTGCAGTAGATGAGACTATGGGTAAAGGAAAACTCATCGATGAGATTTTTGGGGAAAAATGTGAAGGAAGATATATCCAACCTACCTTTATTACGGATTATCCGAAATCTATGAGTCCGCTAACTAAAGAACACAGAGATAATCCTGAACTTACGGAGCGTTTTGAACTAATGATCTGCGGTAAAGAAGTTGCCAATGCCTATTCAGAGCTCAATGACCCAATTGACCAAAGAGTGCGTTTTGAGGAGCAACTCAGGTTATCTGAAAAAGGCGATGACGAGGCGATGTTTATCGATAATGATTTCTTGCGTGCACTAGAGTTCGGTATGCCACCAACCTCAGGTTTGGGTATCGGGATGGATAGATTGATGATGTACCTGACCAATAACGCTTCGATTCAAGAAGTCTTGTTCTTTCCACAGATGAAAGCTGAGAAGAAAAACCCAGAGATGAGCGAAGACGAAAAAGTAATTTATCAACTCATTGAAAAAGAAGGTACACAACCCCTAAATTTGGTTAAAGAGCAAACAGGATTCAGCGGTAAAAAATGGGACTCAACCATCAAAACCTTGACTTCAAAAGGAATACTAAAAGTTTCTAAAACTGACGAAGGACTGTTTATTGAAATGAAATAGAGTTTGCTATAAAGGTCATATACCTAGTTTGGTTTTTTACACAAATAGCAAACTTTAAACCTTGTCTGTACCCTAAAGAGGAGTGAAGTGATTAATTAATTTTTTTCAACTAGCTAAAAATAAATCACTTCAGCTATAACTATACTAAACACACAGTGCTGAAAGCAATACTACTCTCAGTACTGTTTTTGTATGGTGGATTCAAGTTATAAAAGCATCACAACAAAGTTTTGGCGGAATATCGAGTTTTGTAAAAAACTTTAAACAAACCTAAGTCTTAACCCCGTATTTGTGGAGGCAGTGCAAAAGACGGGAGTTTTCACAACCAATGAATGTCAATGTTTTCGCAGATCAGAAGCAGTAGCCCCAACACAGCTTTTCAAGAAATACTACAATCAGACCTGTTTTATCTAAGGCTAAAAAACAAATCACTTAATAAAAATTCTAGAATCAACACCTGCTATTTTGCCTACGTTCCAGCCACTCATAAACTTCAAATAGACTGTTTCTTTAGGAAAGTTGTCTCATTCTATAATAATAGTCTAGTTGCTCTTTGCAGTTTGGTTTTACAAATTATTGTCACCGGATTACTTATATTCCTGATAACACGAGGGCTTTCTTTTTTTGGTTGGAAGCTTTTTTTTGGCCAAATTTATATCTGTTTTTGAAAAAAGAAATGTATTTTTACGCATTTATAGCAATAAAATGCAGATTTAAGAGTTTGATTTTCTAAATACAATTTTACTTTGAAAATAAGCCTAACAAAATATATAGTACTACTCACAATAGTAACCACAGTTTTAGCCTGTTCTACCAAAAAAGATAAATTCTTGAATCGGAATTTTCATGCGATGACCACTAAATACAACGTATTGTATAACGGTAACATAGCACTCGAAACAGGAAAACTAGAACTACACACGAGTTATGTTGACAACTTTTGGGAGGTGCTTCCCACAGAACGCATGCAAATCATTGAACCCATCTTTGGGCAGGATTCTGTGCCTAGAAATGCCAACTTCAGAAAAGCCGAAGACAAAGCGATAAAAGCAATTGACAAACACTCGATGAGTATCGGCGGTTCAGAGAAAAACCCTCAGATGGACGAGGCGTATTTACTACTTGCCAAAGCCAGGTATTATGACCAGCGATTTATTCCTGCTTTAGAAGCGCTAAATTTCATTTTGTATAAATATCCAGACAGCGATAGAATTAACGAGCTGAAAATCTGGAAAGAAAAAGTAAATATTCGTTTAGAGAATGAAGCACTGGCTATTCAGAGTTTGTCAAAACTACTCAGAGAAGCAACGTTTGAAGACCAAGTCAAAGCAGATGCAAATGCTGTTTTGGCACAAGCCTATTACAACGAAAATCAAAATGACAGTGCTATTTCGTGTCTGAAAAGAGCACACCAACTCACTAAATCTAAAGAAGAAAAAGCACGTTATACATTCATCATCGGACAGTTATTGGCAAAGGACAACAAGCAAGATGCCGCCTATGCAGCTTTTCAGCAAGTGATTGAGATGAACAGAAAATCTCCGAGACAATACATAATTCAGGCACATATCAACCAAGCCAAGCTTTCGCAGTACAGCCCGAAAGACACTGTTGCTTTCTTAAAAAAATACAAAAAACTTCTTGAAGACAGAGAAAACAGACCTTTCTTAGATGCACTCAACCATCAAATGGCTTTGTACTACGAAAATCAAGACAACAATGATCAAGCGATAACTTACTACAACCGCTCGCTGAGCAAAAGAACAAATGACATCTATACAGTAGCTTCAAACTATAGAAACTTAGGAGAAATCTATTTTTATGATGCAAAATATGCGCTAGCAGGCAAGTATTATGACAGTACTTTAGCCAATTTAGACACCAAAACCCGAGAGTTCAGAAGCATCAGACGCAAGAGAGAAAATCTTGAAGACGTTATCAAATACGAGGCTATTGCCAATGCCAATGACAGTATTCTAAGACTGGTACGTATGTCAAATCAAGAACGAAAAGACTTCTTTGCTTCTTATATTCTACAACTCAAAAAAGACGAAGCCTTACTCCAAAAACAACAAGAGAAATCAGGTGGTTATCAGGATTTCGGCTCAACGGATATGGCATCTAACCGAATGGGCGGAGTTTCCTCAGAAGAGATGATGCCTACAAGATCAGCTAGCTTTTCTAGACAGACCAGAGAGGCTTCTGCACCATCTGTTTCTCCGGGAATGCCACCAACCTCACCTGTGGGTTCTAACTTTTATTTCTATAACCAAAACTTACTCAACCAAGGAAGAACAGACTTCAGAAGAAGATGGGGTAATAGACCGCTTAGAGATTATTGGAGGTTAGCCAATTATTCTGATAGCGCAAGAGCTTTTGAAGAAGAAGAAGAGTTTGACGAAGAAGGAAAAGTGATAGAAAAAAGCAAAGATTTTGTAGAGCCTCGTTTTACGGAACAATTCTATCTGAGCCAAATCCCTACAGACCAAGCCATAATTGACGAGCTTCAGAAAGAACGAAATTTTGCTTACTATCAATTGGGGATTATCTATAAAGATAAGTTTAAGGAGTATTATTTGGCACAAGATAAATTAGAAGGACTGCTAGAGAGCAATCCTGAAGAGCGTTTGATACTGCCAGCGATGTATAATTTGTATAAAGTCTATGAAATCTTAGGTTCAGACAAGAAAATGGCATTGCAATCAGAAATAAGCTCGAGATATCCAGATTCGAGATACGCTCAGATTATCAATAACCCGAACACTGATTTTGCAAATATAGATTCTCCGGAGAAAGTCTATAAACAGATGTACACACTCTTCGAACAAGCTCAATACAAAGAGCTTTTGGTAGAGCTAAACTTCCTGATTGACCAATATGCAGCAGAGGATATCATCGCTAAGTTAGAATTGCTCAAAGCGAATGCCATCGGTAATCTTAGAGGTTTAGAAGCCTATAAAAATGCGTTGAATTATGTCGCGCTGACCTATCCGAATGTTGAAGAAGGAAAAGAAGCAGAGCATTTGCTGACCCATAATATCCCGAAATTAGAGAAGCAGAACTTTGGCAAAGAAAGCGCAAGCTGGAAACTTATTTACAAGACAACAGAACAAGCTGACCTTACTGATCTCAACAAAAAACTAGAGGTCTTCCTTAAAGATAGACCTGAACAAGGACTGAAAATCACTTTTGATGGCTATACTGAAACAGAGAATTTCGTAACTATTCACAACATAGCTTCTGAACAAGAAGCTCAGAGTTTAGTAACGATATTAGTAGAATACAAAGACTATAAAATCAATGAGCATTTTGTTGTAATTTCTACCGAAGACTATAAAGTTGTTCAGATTAAGAAAAACTATGAAGCTTATCTTCAGAGTTTACAACCGACATTCAAAAAAATATAATTTCATGTTTGCAAAACCAAAAAATAACCCTAAAGACCTTTTCGGTAAAACCAACAGAATAGTAGAAGGAACCAAAATTAAAGGTGATATTAGCTCCACTACCGATTTTAGATTAGACGGAGAACTCATCGGGAATTTTACCTCTGAAGGCAAAATCGTTATTGGTCCGACCGGAAAAGTGGTGGGTAATATTACATGCAAAAATGCTGATATTGAAGGAAGCTACGAAGGCAAAATCATCATCTCAGAACTCTTGACTATAAAATCAAAAGCAAAGATAAAAGGAGAGGTGTTGACCGCCAAGTTGGCTGTAGAACCCGGAGCAGAATTCACGGCAACTTGCCAAATGAGAGGTACTATAAAAAACATTAGCTCTGCCGAACCCAAAAATGATGACAGACAAAAACAACAAGAAGCCGCACTATAACAAGTGGTTAGCCATGATAAATATCCCTTTTCAGATGGGGATAATTATCTTTTTGTTTGTTTTTATAGGAGATTGGCTCGATGAGAATCATCCACACCCAAGAATTTATTATATCAAGCTGTTGACTATCATAGGCGTATTTATTGCGTTATATACAGTCTTCAAACAAATTATCAATATCAGTAAAGAGTCCTAAACAGCTTTATCAAACCTAAATTCATCTGCTCTTTTTAAATAGCTATACATCAGAAATGAAAATTATTACAACCAAAGAAAACCTCGAAGTCTTATACGAGGATAACCACATTATTATCGTCAATAAACGCGTAGGAGACATCGTGCAAGGAGATAAAACAGGCGATACGCCTCTGTCAGATATTGTCAAAGAATACCTCAAAGACAAATATGACAAACCAGGAGAAGTTTATCTCGGAACCGTACACCGTTTGGACAGACCTACTAGTGGCATCGTTCTTTTTGCCAAAACCTCTAAAGCACTTCCAAGGTTGAATGATATGTTCAAAACACGTGAGATGAAAAAGGTCTATTGGGCACTTGTCAAAAACAAACCAGAAGCTACCGAAGCACAACTTGTGCATTATATCAAACGAAATACAAAAAATAATACTTCCAGAGCACATACTAATGAGGTTCCAGAAAGCAAAAAAGCAGTACTAGACTATAAGCTTATCAAAAGCTTGAATACGTTTCATCTACTCGAAATCGAGCTGCATACCGGCAGACACCACCAAATCAGATGTCAACTTTCTGCCATCGGAAGTCCGATAAAAGGAGATTTGAAATACGGTTTTGACCGAAGCAACCCCAACGGCGGAATTAACCTTCACGCAAGAGGATTGTCGTTTATACATCCAGTTTCTAAAAACGAAATCAATGTTGAAGCACCATTGCCAACTGAGAATTTGTGGGATAAGGTATAGGACTTCTACATAAATATGAGTTAGGTGATTTAGAAAACCAACAAAAACTATCAGCAGGACTACTACTGGTAGTTTTTTTGTTTTATTTAGTAGTACTTTCTCAGAGCACAGCTGTATTTTTGTCAATATAAATGTTGATATGTTTGTAGATAAAATACGAAACAAAGCTTTATTTCGTTAGCTATATGACGTAAATTTGAGGGTTAATGCCCAAAACCAATAAGTAAGAGACCTCTATGAATAAAAACAAAATAAGAATTGCCGTATTGATGTCGTTTATCGGACTTGCTTCCGTAAATGCGCAGCAATCAAATATCTATACAGACCAAAACGCAGATTTTTATAAGGCTGTCGAGCTGTATAAAGAAAAGCAATTTCAAACCGCCCAAGTGCTTTTTCACAAAGTAAAACACAGCAATCAAAGCAACGAAATTCAATCAGATTGTGCCTATTATATCGCCAATTGCGCCATACACCTCAACCAAATGGGTGCCGATGCATTGATGGAAGACTTTGTAGAAGACTATCCGACAAGCATCAGGAGAAATAGCGCCTACAGAGAAGTAGGTGAGTATTACTTTAACCAAGGAGCCTATGCCAATGCCTTAGAATGGTTCGAAAAGGTGGATACGCATAACTTACCACAAGCCGATAAAGATAAATATAACTTCCAGAAAGGCTATGCTTTGTTCCAATCTAAAGACAAAAAACAAGCAGAGAAATACCTGACCGCAGTGATTAATTCTCCAGTGTATGGCGCGCAAGCAAAATACTACTTGGGATATCTTGCCTATCAGGGAGATGATTATAAAGAAGCTACCAAATATTTTGACGAGGTGGCAGAGCAAGAACAGTATAAAGACAAGCTCTCGTACTTTCAAGCGGATATGAACTTTAAGTTGGGCAACTTCCAGAAAGCAATCGACGAAGGTAAGGTACAACTACCAAAGTCAAATGCAACAGAAAAGTCTGAACTGAATAAGATTATCGGTGAGAGCTACTTCAACTTGGGCAAATACCAAGAAGCCATTCCGTACCTCAACGAATACAAAGGCAGGAAGGGAAAGTGGAACAATACAGACTTCTACCAATTGGGCTATGCCTATTACAAACAAGGACAATTTGACCAAGCCATCCTGCAGTTTAATAAAATCATTGACGGACGTGACTTCGTTGCTCAAAATGCCTACTACCACTTGGGTGAGAGCTATTTAAAAACTGACAAAAAACCACAAGCACTCAACGCCTTTAAGAATGCTTCTGAAATGGATTTCGATGCGAAAATCCAAGAAGATGCAATGCTGAACTATGCCAAACTGAGTTACGAAATAGGGAATAACTACCAAAGCATCCCGAGTATCTTAGCAGACTTCATCGACAAATATCCGTCAAACCCTAACAAACAAGAGGTAGAAGGATTGCTGGTGAACTCTTACATCACTTCTAAAAACTACAAAGAAGCACTGAATCTATTAGAGAAAAACAAAAACTTCTCGAACAAAGATGCTTATCAGAAAGTGACCTTCTACAGAGGATTAGAATTATATTCTGACGGTAACTTCACCGAGGCACTGACATATTTCAAAAAATCAATAGCCGAGCCAAAAGACCCACAGTTTGTGGCGCGTGCTACCTTCTGGAAAGCAGAAACCGAGTTTACGATGAATAACTTTCAGGAAGCACTCTTGAGTTTCAAACAGTTTGAAAACAGCCCGAGTGCGAAAAGCACCCCTGAATATAAAAACCTAAACTATAACTTGGGTTATGCCAACTTTAAGCTAAAAGACTACACCCAAGCCGCTGAATACTTCCAAAGGTTCATCACCGCTGCAAATGCTGACGCCACAAGACTTGCGGACGCAAACCTGAGATTGGCTGACAGCCACTTCGTTTCAGGTAAATATTGGCCTGCGATGGAAGCCTATAACAAAGCTATCGAGATGAAAGGCCCGGATGCAGATTATGCGTCATACCAAAAAGCAATTAGTTATGGTTTTGTAGAAAGAAGCGAAAAAAAGATAGAAGAGTTAGTCGCTTTTGTGGCTAAATTCCCTAAATCTCAATACCACGACGATGCCTTGTTTGAACTGGGTAATTCATATACCAATGCAGGCAAAAATCAGGAGGCTCTTGCGGCTTATGACAAGCTAATCAAGGGATATCCTAATGGTGGTTATACATCAAAGGCAATTCTGCGTCAAGGGCTTATACATTATAACTCGAGTAATGACGATGCGGCTCTTATGAAATTCAAGAAAGTAGCTGCTGACTTCCCGAATTCTTCGGAAGCCTTATCTGCCGTAAAAACTGCTGAACTCATTTATATCGACAAAGGACAAGTGGATCAATACGCTACTTGGGTAAAAACCTTGAGTTATATCGAAGTTACCGACGCGGATTTAGACAATGCTACCTATGAATCGGCTGAAAAACAATACTTGCAGAACAATACCAAAAAAGCAATCGCTGCATTCGAGGGCTATCTTAGCAAATTCCCTGCGGGGTTACATTCGCTTAAAGCGGAGTTTTACTTAGCCGAGATGTATTATTTGGATAACCTACCCAATATGGCACAGCCACTTTACGAAAAGGTCGTTAGCCGTCCTAGAAATCAGTTTACAGAACAAGTGTTGGTTAGGCTGTGTGCCATTCACCTCAAAAAAGAAGATTTCAGCAAATCAATTCCGGTTCTTAAAAGACTTGAATCAGAGGCAGACTTCCCGCAGAATATTACCTATGCCCAAGCAAACTTGATGCGTTCGTACTATAACACTGAAGATTATTCAAATACGGTAATCTATGCTGAGAAAGTACTAGCCAACGACAAAACAGACAACAAAGTAAAGAGCGATGCGCAGATTATGATTGCCCGTTCGGCAATGAAAACCAATGACCAAGTCAAAGCCAAAGCAGCCTATAAAAAACTTGAGACAATTGCACAGGGGGAATTGGCAGCAGAAGCTTTATACTATGATGCCTATTTCAAAAACAAAGAAGGAAAGTTTGAGGATTCAAACAAAAGTATTCAGAAGTTGACCAAAGATTATTCGGGCTACAAATACTTCGGGGTCAAAGGGCTGGTGGTGATGGCAAAAAATTTCTATGCGATGAATGATAGCTTCCAAGCTACACATATCTTAGAGAGTGTCATCAAGAATTTCACAGAATATGACGATGTGATTGACCAAGCACAAACTGAGTTGACTAGAATCAAAACAGAAGAAGCCAAACGAAACGCATCGATTAAAGAATAATTTTTATATGCTAAGTACATAGAATAATGAATAAGACAAAACTATATATTACAACGATACTCCTAGCTTCGGTTTCTTTAAACAGCTTGGCTCAGAAGAAAGACAGCTCGATTGGCTCTGAGGTTGTAAACGTCATCGGAACTTATACACCGACCATATCAGACGCATTCAAGGTCAAAGAAACCCCGTCTTTTGAAGACGAAACCCTAAATGACAAAGAGGAAATTAACTATTCTATACTCTCGTTTCCGGTAGCCTCTACTTTTACGCCCAACAAAGGCTCGGCAGCCAATGTAGAGAGAACCAAAAAAGAAAAATTCTTTAGTAATTACGCCTCATTAGGTATTGGTAATTACGGTACTGTTTTAGGTGAATTATACCTGAGTCACGCCATCAGCAACAACCAATTTATCGGTGGAATGCTCAAGCACCACTCTTCTCAAGGCGGTGTGAAAGATGTGGTTTTAGACGATTTCTTTTATGATACCTCAATTGATTTAACTTATGCTACACAAGAGAAAGATTATAGTTGGAATGCAGATGTAGGCTTTAGAAATCAAATCTATAATTGGTACGGATTACCTGTGAAATATATTGACTTTACAGAATCACAAATCCAATCGATAGACGAAAAACAAACCTATAACAGCTTTTATCTGGGCGGAAAGCTCCTGATGAACGAAAGTGTTTTTAATGGTGCAGAAGTATATTACAAACGTTTTTGGGATGCACATACAGGAACTGAAAACAGATTTTGGCTAAAACCTTCGTTTGATATTGAGGTTTCTGATATCAAAATTAAAACGGATGTTATTGCAGATTATGTAGGTACAAATTTTGACAAAAGCACCACAGCTCTAGCAACTGAAATCAACTCTTCAATCTTTAATTTTGGCGTACAACCCAGTTTAGTTTACCAACAAGATGACCTTGCCTTAAAAATAGGAGTGGGCTTGTTTTATAGTGCTGGAAAAGTTTTAGAAGAATCTGAAAGCAAGTTGTATTTTTATCCTCAGGTACAGGCTTCGTACAAAGTTGTAGGCAATTTGATGATTGCCTATGCAGGAATCGAAGGTGGCTTAAAGCAAAATTCGTATGCGGATTTTGTAGATGAAAATCCTTTTATTGCACCGAGACAAATTATTGCACCTACAGACAGAAGCTTTGATTTTTATATAGGACTCAAAGGGAAATTAGCTGATAATATGGCGTATAACCTAAGAGGCTCTTACGTTAACGAAAAAAGAAAACCGCTTTTTTATACTGAATATGCAGAAGGCAGTGCGAATACCCAAGGTTATGCTTTCGGAAACTCGATGAATATAATGTATAGTGATTTGAGAACATTTAGCCTGTTTGGAGAGTTGAAATCAGAAATAAACCAAAATATTTCACTCTTTGTAAACGGTACCTTCAATACTTTTACGACTGAGGACAATCAAAAAGCTTGGTATTTGCCTTCGATAAAGTTGGCTGCTGGAGTAGATGCCAACATAACTGATAAAGTATCGTTAACTGCCAATCTATATTTTGTAGGAAAGCGCGAGGCGTTACTTATTTATGATGCGCAAGACCCTCTAATAGATACGGAGAATAAAAGCATTTCGCTTGACGGATACTTTGATATGAACCTTGGAGCTAACTATAAATACAACGAGCGTCTAGGTTTTTTCCTGAAATTAAACAATCTGACAGATCAGAAACATGAAACTTGGGCGAACTTCCCTGTACAAGGCATTCAGATATTGGCAGGTGCAAATTATAAATTTGATTTCTAAGCATCAGCTTGCCCGAAGCATTTAGAAAAAAGTTTAAATCACTTCACTAATAGCCTGACAAAAAGAAATTTGTCAGGCTATGTTTTTATCACTATAAAGTCAGGTTTTCAGTAAGGCTTTAGAGGATAAAAGAATTTTGAGCTAGTATTACTAATCGCTGTTGCGTATAATTCCGGAAAGGCGTTTATTTTGTTTGGGTTCCTTTCGTTATTATCTTAAATAGTCATAATTTTGCACTCGATTATAATTAATTAAATAACACAACTATTTGACATGAGTATTATTATCAAAATTCACGCAAGACAGATTCTAGATTCAAGAGGTAACCCAACTATTGAGGTTGACGTAATTACAGAAAACGGCGTGCTGGGTAGAGCTGCAGTACCTTCTGGTGCATCTACAGGTGCTTTTGAAGCAGTTGAACTTCGCGACGGCGGCAAAGCCTTTATGGGCAAAGCTGTATCAAAAGCAGTTGCTAACGTAAACAGAACTATTGCCGAAGCTTTATTGGGAGTTTCTGTTTTTGAGCAAAACCTGATTGATCAGATTATGATTGATTTGGATGCTACGCCAAACAAAGCAAA
This sequence comes from Flavobacteriaceae bacterium, assembly GCA_034676605.1. Lineage (GTDB taxonomy): Bacteria > Bacteroidota > Bacteroidia > Flavobacteriales > Flavobacteriaceae > Flavobacterium. The sequence continues at coordinate 525,842 of JAUCBW010000001.1, forward strand.
CTTAGGTGCAAACGCTATTCTAGGTGTTTCATTAGCTGCTGCCAAAGCTGCTGCCAACGAATTAGGTCTGCCATTATACAGATATGTAGGAGGCGTTAGTGCCAACACACTTCCGGTTCCGATGATGAATATTATTAACGGTGGATCTCACTCTGATGCGCCGATTGCTTTTCAGGAGTTTATGATTATGCCTATAAAAGCAAAAAACTTCTCCCAGGCTATGCAAATGGGAACTGAGATTTTCCATCACCTCAAAAAAGTATTGCACGATAGAAACCTCAGTACTGCAGTAGGAGATGAGGGAGGATTTGCACCTGCTCTAAACGGAACAGAAGATGCACTAGACTCAATCAAACTAGCGGTTGAAAATGCGGGTTATACGTTTGGTGACGATATTATGCTTGCCCTTGATTGTGCGGCTTCTGAATTTTATGTTGACGGAAAATATGATTATGCCAAATATGAAGGTACTAACGGAAAAATACGCACTTCAAAAGAACAAGCGGATTATTTAGCAGAATTATGTGCTAACTATCCAATCATCTCGGTTGAAGATGGAATGGATGAGGAGGACTGGGAAGGTTGGAAATACCTAACCGAAATTATCGGTGAAAAAGTACAACTAGTAGGTGATGATTTGTTCGTAACGAATGTTGAGCGACTGAAAAAAGGAATTGACACGAATACTGCCAATTCTATTCTTATCAAAGTAAACCAAATCGGAACTTTGACTGAAACTATTGCAGCCGTAAATATGGCGCATAATGCGGGTTATACCTCAGTGATGTCACACCGTTCGGGAGAAACTGAAGATACAACTATTGCTGATTTGGCTGTAGCGCTGAATTGCGGACAGATCAAAACAGGTTCGGCTTCGCGCTCAGATAGAATGGCAAAATACAATCAACTCCTAAGAATCGAAGAAGAACTAGGAGAGGTAGCTTATTATCCGCAAGCTAGAGCATTCAAAGTAAAGAAATAAGCCAATACGAATGATAGACTTCCTATTTACAGAGCGACAACTCCAAGACAACTCCTGGAGTCTTTTTCTGTTTATCGGAAGTTTTTTGTTAGTAGCTATTGTGAGAGCTGTCTTTGACAAACAATTCAAAGATTTCTTAGGACTGTTGTACACCAATAAATATATCAAACTCTATGGTGAGGCGAGCCTGAGTTGGTTTTCGATAGTATTGACTCTGGTGCAATTGATATCGTATAGCTTTTTTATACAGATAATGCTATCCTATTTTGGGTTAGTACATAAAGCCAATTTTGAGGTATTTATTCAGATATTTGCGTTTGTCTCTTTGTTCTTTGGATTGAAATATCTGATTAATAGAAGTATCGCAGGTTTATTTACAATACAAGATTTCTGCAACAAGTACCTGTTTTACCAGATGTCGTATAAGATGTATTTGGGTTTGTTCTTACTTTTAGGTTGCTTTATTATGTTTTATGCAAAACAACCTAATATAGTCTTAGCCTATATATTGCTATCAGTATTCCTACTCTTGCACTTGATTATTTACCTTATTTCTCTTCGAGTTTTTCGAAAAGAAATTCTGAGTAACATGTTCTATTTTATTTTGTATCTTTGCACTCTCGAAATAGCACCTTATTATTTCACTTATTATTGGTTCACCAAATAATTATTTAAGCCCATGACTCTTGAAAAAGTAAAGTCAATACTCGTTTCACAGCCAGAACCTAAGGCAGATAATTCTCCCTATTTTGATTTGCAAAACAAACACAAAATAAAGGTGGATTTCAGACCTTTTATTCACGTAGAAGGTACAACTGCTAAGGATGTGAGGCAACAGAAAATTGACTTAAATGATTTTTCTGCTATCATCCTGACCAGCAGAAACGCAGTTGACCATTTTTTCAGACTAGCTGAAGAAATGCGCTTCAAAGTGCCTGAAGACCTCAAGTATTTTTGTCAGTCAGAAGCTATTGCTTTTTACCTTCAGAAATATGTGGTGTACAGAAAAAGAAAAATATACGTAGGTCAAAAAGACTTTGCAGACCTTACCGCTCTAATTAAAAAATACAAAGAAGAGAAGTTTTTGTTACCTGCTTCTGACCAGCTGAACGCTGAAGTGCCTACTACTTTAGATTCGTTGGGAGTAGATTGGACACAAGGGGTTTTCTATCGAACAGTGATGAGTGACCTCTCAGATCTGGAAGATGTTTTCTATGACGTAATCGCCTTCTTTAGCCCGACAGGCGTGCGATCGTTGTTTAAAAACTTTCCTGATTTCAAGCAAAACAAAACTAGAATTGCGGTGTTTGGTATGACAACCAAAAAAGAAGCCGAAGAGCTAGGGCTCGTAGTTGATATATTTGCACCGTCTCCAGAAACGCCTTCGATGACTATGGCACTCGAGAAATACGTAAGTGCTGCCAACAAAGTAAAATAAACAGTAGTACTGAAAAATAGATACAAACCCAAACAGAATCATTTGTTTGGGTTTACTGGTTTATATAAAGTAGGTGGTAATATTTCCTTTTGTTCCAATATTTACGTGTTTGTCAAAAGTAAAGTCAAAATGTTTTGCATTATCTTTTTCTCATTTTAAATTCTTTTTTAGTCGTCCATATTCTTTTTCGTTTTCAGCAAAGATTTGGTTTCAAAACGCCCAATGAGGTTTTCGCTCAAAAACTAAACGAAAACTTGAAGGTTATATTTATTAGTTGAATCTATGGTTTGTAACAATTCTCGATTTTAGATACTAATAGATTAAATCAAAAATCTGTTACTACCATGTTTAGATATTTTTTAAAACTCGAATGGAAAGCATTTTTTCGTTCTGCTAGCCTAGGTCAAAGTTTGGGTCTCAAACTATTTATGGGTTTTCTTGCCGCCTATTTTATGTTTTCATTTTTAGCATTAGGTATTGCCTTATATCCGATGCTCAAAGAGATGTATCCTGAAGAGGAACCGATATTCACAATCAATTCGTTTGTTACGCTTTGGTTAGTCTATGAGCTGGTCATCCGCTTTATGATGCAAACACTTCCAGTTATGAATATCAAACCCTTGATGGTGAACAATGTCAAGAGAAAGACAATCATACACTTTGTATTGATTAAAAGTGTTTTCTCTTTTTATAATACGCTCGCACCCTTGGCAATTATCCCTTTCGGTATCTGGTGTTTGCTTAAATCAGATTTTTCTAGCTTGCAGGTTATAGGCTGGATGATTGCTATGCTTTCACTGGTATTGGTCGTGAATTATGCCAATTTCTTGCTTAAGAAAAAATTCACCAACAATCTAAAAGCCTTTCTTCCGTATATATCTATAGTGCTTGTGCTTGTTGGTTTAGAGTATTTTGAAATATTTAAAACCACTGAACTTATTGGCAGTGTGATGAATAGAGTGCTCGTTTATCCAATATTGGCTTTAGTACCGATGTTGATGGCTATAGGTTTATATGTATGGAATTTCAACTACTTGAAAAACAATCTTTATTTAGATGCTTCGCTAAAAAATAAAAATGAAGAAATTGGAACAGCTAATTTCTCTTGGACTAAAAAGTTCGGGAATATTGCTCCGTTTTTGCAAAATGACTTGAAGCTGATTTGGAGAAATAAACGACCGAAAGCTACTATCTGGATGAGTTTGTTGTTTGCAGCTTACGGAATGGTATTCTATACCGGTTCAATTTATGCTTCGCAGCCGGGTTGGTATTTATTTGCTGGAGTTTTTATGACTGGAATTTTTATAATCAACTTCGGACAGTTTATACCTGCTTGGGATAGTAGTTATTATTCGATGATGATGTCACAAAACATTCCGATGAAACAATACCTTGAGTCTAAAGCCGGATTGATGTATTTCTCGATAGCGGTGATGGCAATCATAACCTCGCCTTACGTTTATTTTGGGATGAATATCTTATTACTGAACCTAGCTTGTGCCGTATATAATGCTGGAGTAAATGTCCCGCTCATTTTATATGCAGGTTCTTTCAACAAAAAACGTATTGATTTAGACAAAAGTCCGTTTATGAATTATCAAGGTACAGGTGCTACACAATGGATTCTTGGCTTTCCACTACTTCTTTTTCCTATCGGATTTTGGTATATTGCTTACCTGATAGGGGGCGAAAATATAGCCACCCTTATATTGGCATTGATTGGTGGAACAGGCGTTTTGCTCAGAAATCTATTCTTAAATAAAATTGTATCGGCTTACAAAAAGAGAAAATATGCCATGCTTGACGGTTTTAAACAACAGGAGAGTTAAGTAGCAAAGTAATTATAAGCTTCATAAAAAATAATATTCAAAAAATTAAAAATACATAGAGATGATACACGTAAATAACCTTACTAAAAGCTATAGCGGCACTACGGTTTTGAATATTCAGAATCTAGAGATAAAAAAAGGAGAGAGTTTTGGACTAGTGGGTAATAACGGTGCTGGGAAGACTACTTTTTTCAGTTTATTGTTAGATCTAATCAGGCCTACCACAGGAAATATAACTAACAATGGCGTGCAGATAGACAAGAGCGAGGACTGGAAGCCTTTTACGACTGCTTTTATAGACGAAAGCTTCTTGATCGGACATCTGACTCCGGAAGAGTACTTCTATTTTATAGGTGAGCTAAGAGGTCAAAACAAAGCAGATATCAATTCGCTGCTCAGCAAATACAAAGACTTTTTTAACGATGAGATTCTAGGTGGCAAAAAATACCTAAGAGATTTATCAAAAGGAAACCAAAAGAAAGTAGGGATTATTGCTGCACTTATCGGAAATCCTGAAGTCATTATCCTAGATGAGCCATTTGCAAATCTAGATCCAACCACTCAAATCAGACTCAAAAGAGTGATTAAAGAATTAGCCGATAATCCTGATATCACCATTCTAGTATCTAGCCACGACTTGGCACATACGGTAGAAGTCTCTAACCGAATTGTCGTGCTCAACAAAGGTGAAATCGTCAAAGATATTCAGACTTCAGAAGAGACGCTCAGAGAGCTAGAAGCCTTTTTTGCGGTATAAATTAATGGTGTTGATTTACCAATTAATTTCTGGAATTCCCTTTGACTTTAAGAGGGAGTTGGTTGTGCTAAAGTGCTTGTTGCCAAACCAATAACCTCTATTGGCACTCATAGGCGATGGATGTCCTGAGCTGAGGATATGATGTTTTGTGGTATCTATGAGTTTACTTTTAGTTTTAGCAAAACCACCCCAAAGCAGAAAAACAATATTTTCTTTATGCGCTGAGATGGATTGGATTACGGTATCCGTAAAGGTTTCCCAACCTCTATTTTGATGGCTACCAGGTTTTGAACGCTCAACGGTTAGGCAAGCATTGAGCAATAAAACTCCTTGTTTTGCCCAAGATTCTAAGTTTCCTGAAATTGGAATTGGCTGCTGCAGGTCAGTTTCAATTTCTTTAAAAATATTTCTGAGGGAAGGAGGGAACGACACTCCATCATTAACCGAAAAACTAAGCCCGTTGGCTTGACCTGGTCCGTGGTAAGGGTCTTGACCGATAATGACAACTTTGATAGCCGCAAAGCTACAGTGACTAAAAGCCGCAAAAATCTGTTCTTTTGGAGGATAACAGGTTTTGTCTTGGTATTCATGAGTTATAAACTCAGTCAAATTCTTAAAGTAAGGTGCCTCAAAAGTATCTTTCAATACCTCTTTCCAAGAAGGGTCAATGTGTGTGTGCATCTGATTTTGGTTTGTGCAAAGATATAAAATACGGCTAGTTGTCAAATTTATATACCGATTACAGGTCAACTTTGGCTTATTTAGCCGCAACTTTTTTTTAATAGCTGTGATTATGAATATATTTGTAATCTAGTGATTTTAATTAATGGATAAATTACTTGAAATGAAGTACTTTTTTATTGGTTATAACCAAGAATAAAAAGACTTTTTGCAAAATAATATTAACACAAAAATGCTCAGATAACCCAATGATATCAGCACAACAATTTCAGATCGAACTCGATTTAATTATAGCCAACGCCATTAGAGAAGACGTAGGAGACGGCGATCACTCTTCACTGGCTTGTATTCCAGCGGATGCCCAAGGAAAAGCAAAATTACTAGTCAAAGAAGACGGAATCATAGCAGGCGTAGATTTTGCTAAGATGATTTTTGCTTACGTAGATAAGAATCTAAAGGTAGAAACATTCATACAAGACGGTGCCAAAGTAAAAGTAGGCGATGTTGTTCTTCACGTTTGGGGAAGTTCGCAATCCATCCTAAAAGCAGAGCGATTTGTATTGAATTCGATGCAGAGAATGTCAGCAATAGCCACGAAGACCAAGTTTTTTGTCGATTTATTACAAGGCACAAAAACCAAAATACTAGACACCAGAAAAACCACGCCAGGTATCAGGGCTATTGAGAAATGGGCAGTCAAGATAGGCGGCGGAGAGAACCATCGCTTTGCCCTTTACGACATGGTGATGCTCAAAGACAATCACATCGATTTTGCAGGCGGAATGTCAAAAGCAATTCTGAAAACACAAGCTTATCTCAAAGAAAATAACTTAGATTTGAAAATCATTGTAGAGGCGAGAGATATCAAAGAAGTACAAGAAATTTTAGACACGAAAGGAGTGTATAGAATCCTCTTAGACAACTTTAGTTTTGAACAAACCAGAGAAGCTGTTGCACTTATTGGTAACCAAACCCTTACTGAATCTTCAGGAAACATAAATGAGGAAACTATCAAGATATATGCTGATTGTGGAGTTGATTATATATCCTCTGGAGCACTCACACACTCGGTCTATAATATGGATTTAAGTCTTAAAGCAATGTAATAGATAGATTAAAGTACATACTTGTAATTTAATACTTTAAAGATATGACAACAGAGTTAAAGCATAACTTTGATAAAATCCCTATCCTGAGAAACCTAGTTTCGTGGGCAAAAAAAATCACCTTTAAAAGGCTGGAAGGCTTAAGCTTATACGCTATCTTAGAGTTGTATATTATCGGGATTATTGAAGGTGCTTTTACCAATAGAGCTGCTTCGATTGCCTTTAATTTCTTTATGGCTATTTTTCCTTTTTTGCTGTTTATTCTGAACCTGATTCCGTTTATGCCGTTGGATAATTTCCAAGATGATTTTTTTACTTTCTTGTCACAAAACGTACCGCCCAATACCTTTGATGCCATCTACGGAATCATTAAAGATATTATGAATAACAGTAACAAAGGTTTGCTCTCAACAGGAGTTATTTTTGCTGTTTTTCTGATGGCTAATGGAGTGAATTCTATGCTCTCTGGATTTGAGAATTCTTATCACATTACTATAACTCGTAGTTTCTTCAGACAATATTTAGTCTCAATGGTTCTGGGAGTGGGGCTTTCGTTTATCATTATCATTACCGTTGCGCTGATTGTTGTGTCAGAAGTAGTGGTCAATCATATTGATCTTTTTGATTTAAACAACATCATGATTATGGTTATACTTCGGTATTTGCTTATTTTGATGATGGTCTTTTTCTCTATTTCGATTATTTTTAAATTTGGCTCAAAACAATTTAATAAATCTTCTTTTATCAGCATTGGCGCTATTATATCAACTTTTTTAGTCATATTATCTTCTTACGGATTCAGTATTTATGTACTATATTTTGCTAAGTACAATGAGCTGTACGGATCTATCGGCACACTTCTTGTCTTAATGATTTACATTTGGCTGAATTGTATGATTTTGTTATTAGGATTCGAATTAAATGCTACAATTAATAGGTTGAAATCAGAAAAAAGTATTATTTTTAACGAAAACTTAAAACAATAAGAAAATGAGAAAACTTGGAATTTTATTAGTAATGTTCGCTTTAGGAACATTTATGTCTCAAGCGCAAGACGTGATCGGAAATTGGAAAACCTTTGACGATGAGACTGGAGAAGCAAAATCAATCGTTCAGATTTATGAACAAGGAGGGAAAATGTACGGCAAAGTTGTCGAAATACTCAACCCAGCTAAAAGAGATGCAAAATGTCAAAACTGCAAGGGAAGTGATAAAGATAAACCTATTCTAGGGCTGGTAATTATTAAAGGCCTTTCTAAAGATGGAAATGAGTGGAATGGTGGACAAATCCTAGACCCAAATAAAGGGAAATTATATAAATGCTCTATGAGTTTGGAAGGAAAAGATGTTCTTAAAGTAAGAGGCTATGTAGGAATTTCTCTTTTAGGAAGAACCCAAACCTGGAAAAAGGTAAAATAATTACCTTTTTTAAAAAGAATCAAAATAGGGTATATTATAAAAGTGCACAACGGGAAAATCCTAGTTGGCACTTTTTTTATTTACTTTTATAGGCTCTATACGTTAATAATGTAGCTATGAAAATCAAACTATTCTTAGTACTCTTACTGGTTAACCTCAGCCAACTCGGTTTTGCTCAAAATTTTACTCAGCGAGATTCCCTCAGAGGTGGATTGTCCTTTGAACGCACTTGTTTTGATGTATTGAAGTATGACATTAGCCTAATTATCGGAATTGAAGAGAAAACTATCTTTGGTTCGAATACGATTACTTTTAAGGTTTTAGAATCCACTAATAAAATCCAATTGGACTTGTTTGAGAATATGGTTGTGGATGAAATTGTATCTCGAGATTTCGGAAAAATAGAATTTACAAGAAAGTATGATGCCGTTTATTTACATTTTCCGACAGAATTAGAAAAAGGGAGCGTACATGCTCTTGAATTTAGCTATTATGGAAAACCCGTTGAAGCTATAAATCCTCCTTGGGATGGTGGTTTTGTGTGGAGCAAAGATAGCAACGGAAAACCTTTTGTAGGTGTTGCAGTACAAGGCACGGGAGCGAGCTTATGGTATCCGTGTAAAGACTCTCAAAGCGATGAACCTGATTGGGGAGCAAGGATTAATTTGGTGGTTCCTGATGATTTAGTGGCAGTAAGCAACGGCAGGCTAGTAAGTTCACAAAAGATAGATGAAAATCTTACTTCTTGGGTTTGGGAGGTCAAAAACCCGATAAACTCTTATAATATTACGCTCAACATCGGAGATTATGTTCATTTTGCAGACAAATTAGGTGATTTAGATATCGATTATTATGTGTTGAGGGAAAATGAAGCCAAAGCTAAAATACATTTTGAAGCAGATGTAAAGCCGATGCTCACTTGTTTTCAAGAGAAGTTTGGTGCTTATCCGTTTATGGAAGATAGCTATAAATTAGTAGAAACACCATTTTTAGGGATGGAACACCAAAGCGCTGTTGCTTATGGCAATAAATACAAAAAAGGCTATTTAGGTAGCGATTTATCAGGTAGTGGCGTAGGAATGCTATTTGATTTTATCATCATCCATGAAACGGGACACGAATGGTTTGGCAACTCGATTACCAGTAAAGATATCGCTGATATGTGGATACACGAAGGTTTTACGACCTATAGCGAAAGTGTTTTTGTAGAATGTCAGTTTGGTTATCAAAAAGCAATGCAATACATCAACGGACAACGGAATTTGGTTCAGAACAAAAAACCTTTAGTAGGGCAGTTTGGAGTGAACAAAAAACCCAGTAACAGCGATATCTATTACAAAGGTGCTTTAATGCTCAACACGTTGCGTCACAGTGTCAATGACGATGAAAAATGGTGGAAGTTATTGTTGGATTATTCCAATCATTTTAAATACCAAATTATTGTAGCCGATGAAGTCATTGATTTTTTTGTAAAAGAAAGCAAGATGAATCTTAGACCTATCTTTGAACAATATATCTATCACGAAGAACTTCCTTTACTAGAGATAAAGATCGAAAAAGACGGAATATATTATCATTGGACAGCTGCTGCAACTGACTTTACGATGCCCGTAGAAATTGTGATTGACGGCAAAACCATACGTTTAAATCCTACTAAAGAACCACAGTTTTACGACATTAAAATAAATTCTTCTACTAAACTGAGAGTGGTTACAGAAAAGTTTTTTATAAAAGTAAAATTCAATTCCTAGATTTTATAAGTTCTGCCTTTCCAGTTATAACGTTTGAAAAACAAAATATATATAGCAATCGCACTACTTACAAAAGGATAAACAAAGCACGAAAGTATGATTGATAATTTGTTTAGGGCAGGCACATAGCTACTGGTTTGCCTGATTAGCAATAAATCAAGAGTGATTTTCAATAGAATAAATCCAAGGAAATATCCACTGAAAAATAACCCGAGAAGCGCAGCTAAGAAACCTAAATTACCTAAGAAGATGGCAATGGCTAATTGTTTGGCAAAACTACTTTGATAGCCTTTGGTCTTTGATGCCCAACGGATGCGTTGACTCAAAAAAGCACTCCATCGCTTTGCTGGTTTGGTCAACACGAGATTTTCTTTAGCACGTAAATAAAAGAGGTTTTCAGTAGCAATTTTAGCAGCTTTTTGCAACAGAAAAACATCATCACCACCCGCAAAGTCTTGATTTCCAGAAAAACCGTCTAGTTCAGCAAAGAAATCCTTGGTATATGCAAAGTTGGCTCCGTTGCACATAAAAGCTTTGCCGATGCCAAACCCGCCGATAGTTGCGCTCTGAAGACTCATAAAATCTAATAACTGAAAGTCTTTTAAAAAACTTTTTTCTTTTTGCGTGAAGACCATGCCACAAACCATTTTTGCTTGTGAGTATTCTTGGATAAAATTATCTAGCACCAGCAACCAGTTTTCAGAAAAAACACAATCAGCGTCAGTGGTAACTATCCAATTGAAGTTTGCTTTTTGGATTGCCATTTCTATAGCATCCTTTTTAGGAGAAGCTGATTTTCTGTGGTTTGGTATGACAGATAAACTGAAGGTTGTGTTCAGAATAGGGAAGGACTCCTCTGAATCGTCATCGACTAAAATCACTTCGAATAAATCTTTTGGATAATTGAGATTAGATAACGAATGGATTAGTATTTGGAGGTTTTCTTTCTCATTTCTAAACGGAACTACAACGCTAAAACTGTTCTTAGGTTGCTTAGAACTTGAACTAAATGGCTTTATCTTCAAACATCCGTATAGTGTTCTGAGGATAAAATATCCATACAAAATGAGAATTATGAGTAGAATTAAAGCGAGTGTTTTCATCTAAACAACTGTTTTTTGAATGCTTGATTTTGTTTTATGACTCAAGACAAAACCAGTACCTACTAATACAGGCAGCACCACATTGAGCAACCACATCAACAAGGCGACTATCATCACAACCCATTCATTGACACCTATAAGTTCGAAGAAATAAACAGCTACGCCACCTTTGACCATAAAATCAAAAAACTGAAAGTTAGGAAGGCACGAAGCGATGAGATAAACCGCCATTATAGTAGCCATCATTGGCAAGAAAGAAACCTCTACGCCAAAAAACACAAAGAGATAATATTGTTGTAAAGAGAAAAATACAAAGCGAGAAATACCTAAAGCTGTATTTTGACGGTGAACTTCTTTTGGGATTTTGTATATCTCGTCAATCAGAGTGTTTATTGAATAACCTTTGATTTTTATTTTCTTGAGAACAAATATTAACATCCAGAGTAGTAATAAGATACTTAATGCACCAATAAGCCAATCAAAATAACCCAAAAGCAATAAGCCTATAATTCCGAAGAAAATGGTGATAATCATCTGAATACCATTGCACACAAAGTTTAAGAAGACGACATGTTTAGCCTGTTTTTTCTGAAAGAATAAGGCTTTTGCACCATATTCGCCAATGCCATTGGGTGTAAATATCGAAAAAACCAAGGCAGAGAGCACTTGTCTTGACGAATCAAGTACGGAAACGGGCTTGAGTAAATTAGCTAGGTTTTTCCATTTTAGAATTTCAAAGAAACGATTCAGAAAAGCCAAGGCAAGTACGACAAAACTAGCTAAAAACAAGTTCTTGCCTGCCAATGTTGTCTTAAACTCCTCCCAATCTAGCCATGTGGATTCAGAAAGACGCCTATAAATAAACCATAAGGCCAAACCTACGACCAGAATTTTGATTATAAAAGCAACGAATTGTTTAGCTTTGTCAGAAATAGCATTCATAACCACAAAGAAACGATTTTAAACTTGAAAGTTCCAACAAAAAATACAGAGCGAATCATCCTAGGCATAGACCCCGGGACAACTATTATGGGGTTTGGACTCATACGCGTGGTGAATAAAAAAATGGAGTTTATGCAACTCAACGAATTGCAACTCTCAAAATACAAAGATCATTACCTCAAACTAAAACTCATCTTTGAACGCACTATCGAACTTATCGATACGCATCATCCGGACGAAATTGCGATTGAAGCACCTTTCTTCGGCAAAAATGTTCAGTCAATGCTCAAGCTAGGTAGGGCGCAAGGTGTGGCAATGGCAGCAGGTCTCTCAAGAGAAATTCCGATTACGGAATACGAACCCAAAAAAATAAAAATGGCTGTTACAGGCAACGGAAATGCTAGTAAAGAACAAGTAGCGCGTATGCTCCAACAACTTCTAGGACTCAAAGAACTTCCTAAAAACCTAGATTCCACCGATGGATTGGCAGCAGCAGTATGCCATTTTTTAAATTCTGGACGCATTACTGCAGATAAAAATTATAGCGGATGGGACAGTTTTATTAAACAAAACCCAGAAAAAGTGAAATAAAAAAAGGAGTAACTAACGTGAGTTAACTCCTTTTTTAAGTCTAAGCTACTTTATCTATAACGGAATATTCCCGTGTTTTCTGTTAGGTCTTTCTACCTCTTTATCCTCCAGCATTGCAAAGGTTTTAATAAGCTTTCTGCGGGTTTCGTTTGGCAGAATTACCTCATCAATAAATCCTCTTTGCGCAGCTCGGTATGGCGTGGCGAATTTTCTAGCATATTCTTCTTCTTTTTCTAAGAGTTTTGCAGCTGGGTCAGCGGCTTCTGCAATTTCTTTCTTGAAGATAATTTCTGAAGCTCCTTTGGCGCCCATTACTGCAATTTCAGCTGAAGGCCAAGCGTAATTCATATCTGCTCCGATGTGTTTAGAGTTCATTACATCATAAGCTCCTCCGTAAGCCTTACGGGTAATTACAGTTACTTTCGGAACCGTTGCTTCAGATAGAGCATACAATAATTTCGCTCCATGAACGATGATTCCGTTCCACTCTTGATCTGTTCCTGGTAAAAAGCCTGGAACATCTACCAATACTAAAAGCGGGATATTAAATGCATCACAAAAACGAGTAAAACGAGCTGCTTTGGTCGAACTGTTTACATCCAAACAACCAGCCAAAAACATAGGGTTGTTAGCCACAATTCCGATACTTCTACCACCTAAACGGGCAAAACCAACCACAATGTTTTCTGCAAAATTCTTATGAATTTCAAAGAAAGAATCTTCGTCAATGATATGATTGATAACATCTTTCATATCATAAGGTTTGTTGGCACTATCAGGAATAATCGAATCCAAGGTTTCCCTGATTTCGTCAGTTGGAGAATAAGGTAAGTTTTGTGGCAATTCCTGATTGTTTTGAGGTAAATAGCTCAATAACTTTTTAATATCTTCAAGGCATTCTACATCGTTAGCAGAAGTAGTATGCGCCACTCCCGATTTGGTTGAGTGCGTAGAAGCTCCACCTAATTCTTCGGCTGTTACGGTTTCGTTGGTTACGGTTTTTACTACGTTTGGTCCGGTTACGAACATATACGAAGTGTTTTCGACCATCATTGTAAAATCGGTCATAGCAGGCGAGTACACTGCTCCTCCCGCACAAGGTCCCATAATGGCAGAAATCTGCGGAATCACTCCAGAAGACTGTACGTTTCTATAAAAAATATCAGCATAACCACCGAGTGAGCGTACACCTTCTTGGATTCTAGCACCTCCAGAATCATTTAGACCAATCATCGGTGCACCTACTTTGAGAGCCATATCCATCACTTTACAGATTTTTTTCTGCGTGAGTTTCAGATAACGAGCCTCCGAAAACTGTAAAGTCTTGTGCAAAAACATACACTAAACGTCCGTTGATGGTTCCGTAACCTGTTACAACTCCATCACCCAGATACACTTCCTTGTCCAATCCGAAATCTTTGGTACGGTGAGTAATGAACATTCCGATTTCTTCAAACGAACCTTCGTCTAATAAATATTCGATTCGTTCTCTGGCCGTTAATTTCTTTTTAGCGTGTTGAGCGTCTATTCTTTTTTGACCTCCACCTAGTAATGCTTCAGCCTTTTTGGTTTCTAATACTTTTAATTTATCGTTCATAATATTTTTGTTTAATCGTCAAATTGTGGAAGTGTTTAACTAAAAACATACAACTCAACACTAAAAACTTTCATTTGGAAGTCTAACAATTTTTTTATCTTCTAAATATTGTTTAAAAGCAACGAGGGCTGCAATTTCTGCTTCTGTTGAAATTTCTTCTTTCAATAAATCTGCACTGTAATATTTCTTTACAAAATGCGTATCGAAATCTCCACTTCGAAATGCTTCGTGTTCAAAAACGAATTTTCCAAATGGTAATGTTGTAAAGATTCCCTCCACTTTATAATCTTCGATAGCTTTGAGCATTAGTTGCAATGCTTCGTCTCTATTTTTACCGTAGGTAATTAGTTTTGCCAACATCGGGTCGTAATAAATCGGAACATCCATTCCTTGTTCGATTCCGTTATCTACTCGAATTCCTTTTCCTTCTGGGAGCTCATAAACTGACAAGTTCCCAATACTCGGTAAAAAATCATTCATCGGATCTTCTGCATATACACGAAGTTCTAACGCGTGTCCTGTGATGGCTAAATCTTCTTGTTTGATAGGCAACACTTCACCTCTTGCCACTCTGATTTGCATCTCAACTAAATCCACTCCTGTAATCATTTCTGTTACAGGGTGTTCCACTTGCAATCGGGTGTTCATCTCAAGGAAATAGAAATTTTTGTTTTCGTCCAACAAAAACTCAACAGTTCCTGCTCCGACATAATCACAAGCTTTGGCTACTTTTACAGCTGCTTCTCCCATCGCTTGACGAATTTCAGGAGTAAGTACAGCAGAAGGTGCTTCTTCAACCACTTTTTGATGACGACGTTGGATGCTACATTCTCTTTCAAACAGGTGAATCACATTTCCGTGTGTGTCTGCCAATACTTGAATTTCGATATGTCTGGGAGAACCTACATATTTTTCTATAAAAACCGAACCATCTCCAAAAGCCGATGTAGCTTCAGAAATAGCTCTCTGCATTTGTGTTTCAAATTCTTGGTCGTTTTCTACGACTCTCATCCCTTTTCCACCTCCACCAGCAGAGGCTTTAATCAGAATCGGAAATCCAATTTCTTGAGCTACCTGTCTGGCTTTTGCTACATCTGTAATGGCTTCGTCTAATCCAGGAACCATCGGAATGTCATAAGCTTTCACAGCTTCTTTTGCTGCTAGTTTGCTTCCCATCATTTTAATGGCTTTAGAGCGTGGACCTATAAACGTGATTCCGTTTTGTTCTGCTTTTTCAGCAAACTCAGCATTTTCAGACAAAAATCCGTATCCTGGATGTACTGCATCAACGCCTAATTCTTTACACACTTCGATGATTTTGTCTCCCAACAAATACGATTGATTTGATGGAGCTTCTCCGATTAAGACCGCCTCGTCTGCAAATTTTACGTGGGGTGCATTTCGGTCTGCTGTAGAATAAACAGCAACGGTTTTGATTCCCATTTTTTGAGCGGTTTGCATTACGCGTAATGCAATTTCTCCTCTATTGGCAACTAATATTTTTTTCATTTAGATTTTTGTTTAAGGTTCAAAGTATGATTGCGAGGAGGAACAACGAAGCAATCACAGACTTTATAACTTTTGACATTCGACTTTAAGACTTATCATTCAAACTCAATTAGCAATTGTCCTTTATCTACGGCTTGTCCTTTGTTTACGGCAATAGACTTGATGATTCCGGCTCTTGGAGAAGTAAAGCTATTTTCCATTTTCATCGCTTCGAGGATCAAAAGGTTGTCGCCTTCTTGTACTTCTTGTCCTACTTCGACACTGATTTCTAATACCAATCCGGGCATCGGAGCTTTGATAGCGTTTACTTGTTTGGCAGCACCTACCTCAAAGCCCATTTCTTTGATAAGTTGGTCAAGCTGGCTAGCGATATCTACTTCATAGGTGTTTCCGTTGACTTTTACAGTATATTTTTTGGCTAAAAAATCAGAGGTAGTTACTTGTGCTTTGTGTGATTTGTGGTCTTTAAGTATGTGATATACAGATTCTTCAATTGCAATAGCGTTTAATTCCTGAATAGTATCACTGTTCAGATCAAAAGTTTCGGTTTTGTTGACCGTTGCTTTGTAGTTATTCATAATAATCAGTATGTGGTTTAAAAAGGGTAAAAATATAAAAATATACCGAACCTTGCTTGGACTTTGTTGAATAAATTATGCCTGGCACACACAGCCTAACAAAAAACACAAAGTCTTTTTTGGATGGCAGTAGAATTGTCTATTTTTGTTTTTATACTAGTCTAAACACCAATTATGAGTAATCTTCTGAAAACGCCTATTGCATACTTAAAGGGAATTGGTCCGCAGCGGGCTGAATTGCTCCAGAAAGAGTTGGGCATTTTTGCTTATGAAGATTTGCTACAGCTTTTTCCTAACAGGTATATTGATAGAACAAAGTATTACAAAATCAATCAATTACAACCTTCAATTAATGCAGAAGTTCAAGTTGTAGGAAGGATTATTCACCTTAAAGTTGTAGAACAGAAAAGAGGAAAACGCTTAGTTGCAACCTTTGCTGATGATACGGGACAGATGGATTTAGTTTGGTTTCAAGGTTATAAATGGATTAGAGAAAGTCTGAAAATCAACGAACCGTATGTGATTTTTGGCAAGATAAACTTCATCGGAAGTACTTTTTCTATGCCACATCCGGAGATGGATTTGCTTTCTGAGCATAAACAAAACCTGAAAACAGCTATGCAACCCGTTTATCCGTCAACGGAAACGCTTACTAAAAAGGGTATTTCATCTAGACTGGTGCACAAATGGATGCAACAACTTTATTTAGAAACAGGTAATTTGATTGCAGAGATTTTCCCGCCTTCACTTATGCAGCAGTATAAGTTTATGTCTAAACAAGAGGCTTTTTTCAACATACATTTTCCGCAAAGTCAGGAACAACTAGCCAAAGCACAGTTCAGACTGAAATTTGAAGAATTGTTTTTTATTCAACTACAACTCATTACGCAAAATTTGATTCGTAAGAATAAAATCAAAGGACATCCTTTCGGTGTAGTAGGTGATTATTTCAATTCCTTTTATAAAAACCATTTACCATTTGAACTGACAGCCGCTCAGAAACGAGTGATTAAAGAAATCAGAAATGATTTGGGAAGCAATGCACAAATGAACCGTTTGTTGCAAGGAGATGTAGGTTCAGGTAAGACCATTGTGGCGTTTATGACGATGTTATTGGCTTTAGACAATGGTTTTCAAGCCTGTATTATGGCACCGACGGAGATATTGGCAACGCAACATTACAAGAGTATTTTAGAGTTTTCAGAAAAGATAAACCTAAACGTCAAACTCCTCACGGGTTCTAAAAAAACAGCAGAACGCAAGATTATTCACAAAGAATTGGAAGAGGGAAGTTTGCAGATTCTTATCGGCACACACGCACTTTTAGAAGATAAAGTAAAATTCAAAAATTTAGGTTTAGCCATTATTGACGAGCAACATCGCTTTGGCGTTGAGCAACGTTCGAAATTATGGAAGAAAAATACCATTCCACCTCATATTCTTGTGATGACTGCTACGCCTATCCCTAGAACACTGGCGATGAGCTTGTATGGAGACCTAGATATATCCGTGATTGACGAGTTGCCAAAAGGTAGAAAACCCATTATTACTACACATCGATATGATAATTCTAGGTTAAGCGTTTGGAAGTTTATCAGAGATGAAATAGAGAAAGGACGACAGATATATGTGGTTTATCCGCTTATTCAAGAATCTGAATCCATGGATTTTAAAGATTTAGAAGATGGATATGAAGCCTTATCCAGAGATTTTCCGTTACCGAAATACAGTATCAGCGTGGTTTATGGTAAAATGAAACCAGAGGAAAAAGAATTTGCCATGAAGTTATTCGCGGACGGAAAAACAGATATAATGGTGGCTACTACGGTAATTGAAGTCGGTGTGAACGTTCCGAATGCAAGTGTGATGATTATCGAAAGTGCCGAGCGTTTTGGACTCTCACAACTTCACCAACTTAGAGGACGTGTGGGTAGAGGTGCTGAGCAGAGTTATTGCATATTGATGACTTCACACAAATTATCAAATGACAGTAAAACCCGTATGGAGACGATGGTTGCTACCAATGACGGTTTTGAAATTGCAGAAGTGGACCTCAAACTCAGAGGTCCAGGAGATTTGATGGGAACTCAGCAAAGTGGAATTCTAAACCTCAGAATTGCTGATTTGGTCAAAGACAGAGAGATCCTTTCGCTGGCTAGAGCAGCTGCTTTTGAGTTATTGCGTAAAGATGCTCCAATGATTGAGCCTGAAAACCAAAAACTTAGAACTGCTTTTATAGAAATAACTAAAAAGAAAACTATTTGGAATTTCATCAGTTAGATACTCTTAATAAACCAACACTACAATGCTAAAGAAAATCATCAGTTACCTATTTCCTGTAAATATCTATAAAACAAACTCGAAGATAAGCAAGACTATAGAAGTGACATTGCATAATGGTGAACTGGTGATGGACGCCAAAACTGTCAATTATTCTTACGGAAGTCTGCAAAGAGCGTTGAGAGTGGGATTGAAGCACATCGGTTTTGAGCATATTCAGCAAATGAATAATATTCTTGTTTTGGGCGTAGCTGGGGGAAGTGTCATCAAGACTTTGGTAAATGAAATAGGCTATAAAGGACAGATAAAAGGAGTGGAGTTAGACCCTGAAATCATCATAGTTGCCAATACTTACTTTGGTCTGAATAAAACCTTAAACCTAGAGATTGTCATTGCTGATGCAGAAGAATTTGTACAGCAAGAGATAGAAAAATATGACCTTATCATTATTGATGTTTTTGAGGACAGTAGTATGCCAGCATTTTTATTCCAAAGAACATTCATTGATAAAACATTAAATTTACTTCAACCCACCGGAAGCATTCTTTTCAATACCTTAAATAGTTGTTCAGAAGACAATGAGAGAAATAAGGTCTTTAGGCATAATTTGGACTTATCTGAGATACAAATTACTGCACTTTCTGGTATTGAAGGACACAACGAGTTGTTTCTTATTAGTAAAAAGGGCTAGTGGGCTATATTGCTAATTTTTGTCTGAATACTTATAATTAAAGGGCAAAAGTTAAACCACCATAAATTATTTTGTTTACATTTGTATAAATGTTAATATAAACTTAAAATGAAAAAGATACTTGTAATTTCCGTTTTTTACCTCATTTCTCAGTTCTCCTTTGGACAGAGCTTTGAGACCATTTTACTTGCGGGCAAAGATGCGAGTAAATTGACCCAAAATTATACTGAGCCTGTAGTCAAGGGCTTGATGTATAATATGAATTCGGGTTGGTACACAACTGCAAAAACCCATAAGAAGTTCGGATTTGACTTTACTATAAATCCGTCTGCATCGTTTGTACCTTCCTCGGCGATGAACTTTGACTTTAACCCCGCAGATTATAAATACGTAACCTTACCGAATGGAGAGTCGCAAATCAATACGATTATGAGCGATGCTGAACACGGCACTCAAATTAGAGTGGCTATTCCGGATGAAGACGGCAAAATGCTTGTGGGTAATTTTGAGATGCCTAAGGGAATCGGGAAAGACTTGCCTATAAATGCTGTGCCATTGCCGATGGTTCAGATAGGATTTGGACTGCCAACTCGTACAGATATTAAGCTTAGATTTATTCCGAATATGAAATTTGGCAATGACCTGAAAACTGGTTTGTTTGGCATCGGGCTACAGCACGATATTATGCAATATCTAAAGATGGAAAATCCATTTTTAAACCTCTCTGTACTTGCTGCTTATTCTACTTCTACAACTACCTATAACCTCGAGAATGAGACGGGTTCTGATGACGTGGCAGTGAGCAACGGTGAAGCCGAATTCAAAATCGACACTTGGACTATTCAAGCACTAGCTTCGATGGACTTTAAACTAGCTACCTTGTATGGTGGTTTAGGTTACAACAACGGTAGCGCTACGATGAAAATGAAAGGTGATTATGCCATTACTTATCAAAAAGATGGACAGCCTGAAACCAAATACGTGAAAGACCCTATTTCAATGGCTTATGAAGCCAATGGGATAAGAGCTACTTTAGGAGCCCGTTTAAATCTAGGTTTCTTTAAGATATTTGCAGATTATACCTTCCAAGAATACAACACTGCATCCGCTGGAATTGCTTTTAGCTTCAGATAATTACGACCAAAAATAAGTAATAAAGCCGTCTCAAACTGTAAGTTTGAGACGGCTTTTCAGTTTTTAGTGATTTTTAATCTATTCTTCTTCAGCTTTGTTTTTTAGTGCCATCAGTAGGGTATAGGCACCTTTTTGAACAATTTTCTTGGCTTTTAGTTTTTCTGAATTGTTGATGCTTGTCCATCCGTTGCCAGTATCGCCAACTTCGACCGCAATCATCTCAAAAGTATTGTTATCCAAGGCTATAAAAACATATCTACCACCTTCAAACGCCTGTACACAGTCTTCTGGTAGGACTTGGCTGTGGTCATCCAGCACTTCTATTTCTGCATTCATATACATTCCGGGAAGCAATTCAGGATGGTATGTATCAAAAACACTATAGGCTTCAAGGGTTCTTTCATTAGTAATTACCTTGCCTACTAACACTACTTTTCCATTGTATTTCTCTGTTGGATTGGTGTTGGAATAGGCAATGATAGGTTGTCCTGCCTTGATTTTTCCCCAATCTTTTTCAAATACTTTTATATTCAAATGCATATCCTTAGGGTTTACCAGTTCAAACAATACTTCTGTGGGCGATATATACTTTCCGATATTGGTATTTACGGCAGCAACATATCCTGTAAAAGGAGCGTAGATGTTAATGGTTCGGCTTATTTTTCCGTACGACAGTGTGCTTGGGTTAATGTTGAGCAATCGTAGTTTTTCTTCTAAAGCCTCTTTTGACAATTGCAAGGTTTGATAATCTGACATAGCTTGTTGATAGACCTTATCGCTGCTTGCTTTGCTCTGGTTCAATTCTTTCTGACGCTCATATTCTGACGTTGCATTTTGTAACTGTGCTTTGGTAGTCAGGTAGTCTTGTTGGAGTTGTATATATTGATTGTCTTCTAATACAGCCAATATTTCTCCTTTATTGAAGTGCATGCCAGGCATCAGTTTGGTTGATTTTAGGTATCCGCCCATTGCTACACTTACAGACATTAAATTCTGAGGAGGTAGTTCTATCACGCCGTTTAGCCTAATAGTATGAAAGATTGATTTTTCTTGTAACTCGGTTGTACTCAGCTCGAACGAAGCCAGTTGTTTATCGGATAATTTCAGTAAGGCTTCTGACTCCACATTTGTATTTTGTTCTGTTTGCTCTTTGTTTGAACAGCCTGAAATAAGGAATAAAACAAGTAATATATATATGTTTTTCATAGCTATTTTATTTTGAAATAAGGTATTGTATATGAATGGCATTTTGATTGAGTTGCATCACCGCGTCAAAATAATCATTCTGAATCTGGAAGGCTTGATTGTTGAGCATCACCCATTCTAGATAATTGATTTGTCCGTTGAGGAATTGCTGTTCAGCCGTTTTGAAAATCATCGTGGCTCGTGGTAATTGTTTGGTTTTATAGCGCTCTACAATTTGGATTTGCAATTGATAAGTACTCAAAGCCACTTCATAATCTGCTTGCCACTGGGCTTTTTTGAAAGCTAACTCATTCTGTGTGTAATCTAATTTTTGTTGCTCAGCCTTTATCTGTGCCTTCTGAAAACCCGAGAACAACGGAATATCGATTCCCGCCATTATAGCACTAAAACGCTTGTCATTTATATCTAAAAAGCTTTGGTTTGAATAGCCAATCGTGAAGTTTGGCAGTAACTTTGATTTTTCGAGTATTAGCTGTTGTTTAGAGCGTTCAGATTCTTGCGCCGCTAACTGTATCGAAGGATGTGCTTCTGTAGTGCTGCTGTTTTCAAAAATAGCGGTTCGCAGTATGATATCATTGGCAATGGGTTCGTATCGAATGTCTGAATTGAGTAGTAATTGCATCTGAATCTTAGCCAACTCAATTTCATTCTCTAGCCTCGCAAGTTGTATGCTTGCATTATCGCGCTGTAGTTCAGCAGAGGTAATCTCCATACTATTGGACTCTCCTTTATCAAAACGGATATGTGCTTTTTCTAAAAAGCCTTGAAACAAACTATCTGTTTTCTTAAGGATATTCTCTTTCTCTCGGAGTACAAGAATGTGATAAAACAACTGACTTATCGATTTTTTGAGCTCAGCCTTATTGAGTTCTTTTTCAATAACAGCCAAGTGCCATTCTTGTGCTAATAGCTTTTTCTGATTGCTATACACCGTCGGAAAGCTAAAGGACTGTGAGATATCAAACTTTGTGTCAGAGGTAGCACTGTTCAGCTGACCCGTCTCCAGGCTAAAAGAGGTGTGTGGCAGGTTGAAATAAGTGGCTTTTCGCTTGGCGTAATACTCTGCTAATAGCTCACTGCTTTTGAGTGAAAGGTTGTTTTCCTCAGCCATTTCAAAGGCTTTTTCTAGTGTAATGCTCTGCGCAAACACAGGGATTTGCACCGCTAGAAGCACTAGGAGTAGAAGAACTTTTTTAGGTGTTTTCATTGTAGGTAATTTTATTTTTTCGAATAAAATATAGAATACAGGTAAGACCAAAAGGGTTAAGAAAGTAGCCAGCAACAATCCTCCGATAACAACGGTGGCTAGTGGTCGTTGCACTTCTGCTCCAGCACCTTTGCTGATTGCCATCGGCAAGAAACCGAGCGAAGCCACAAGAGCCGTCATCAACACAGGTCGAATTCTAGTTTTGGTTCCTTTAAGAACAACTGTTTGCAGGTTTGTTTCTCCCGCTTCTCTGAGTCGTGTATATTCTGCGATGAGGACAATTCCGTTGAGGACGGCTACACCAAATAAGGCGATAAATCCTACTCCAGCACTGATGCTGAAAGGCAATCCTCTTAGTGCTAGAAAGAAAATTCCACCAATAGCAGAAAGCGGAATGGCGGTATAAATAAGTAAACTCTTTTTAACCGAATGGAAGGCAAAATACAGCAATACAAAAATCAATACTAAAGACATCGGTACGGCAATCATCAGTCGGCTTTTGGCTTGGTTTAGATTTTCAAAAGCACCGCCGTAAGTGGCGTAGTAGCCAGGAGAAAATTTGAGTTGGTTCTCGACTTTGGTCTGTAGTTCTTCAACGATACTTTGCACATCACGACCTTTGACATTAAAGCCTACCACGATTCTCCTTTTAGAATCCTCTCGCTGAATTTGTGCTGGACCATCAACAATAGCCACATCAGCCAATTCGTATAACGGAATCTGTAAGTTGCTATCTGTAGGGATTAGTAGGCTTCTGATGTCTTCAATATTTTTGCGTTGGTGCTGGTCAAGACGCAATACTAAATCGAATTGTTTTTCGCCTTCATAAACTTTTCCCGCACTTTGTCCTGCAAAAGCGGTATTTACGATGTTGTTGATATCCGTGATGTTGAGTCCGTATTGTGCTACTTTTGCCCTATTGAAATTCACCACAATTTGAGGTAATCCCGTTACAGTTTCGACATAGATTTCTTCAGCTCCTTTGACAGATTTGATGATTTCTTCAAATTGATGTGCATATTGAGTGAGGCTATCGAGGTTTTCTCCAAAAATCTTACAAACTACATCTTGTTTGGCACCTGTCATCAGTTCGTTAAAGCGCATTTGCACAGGAAACTGAAAGCCAGTACTGATTCCTGGAACAGCTTCGAGTGATTTACTCATTTTATCGGCTAATTCAGGAAAGCTTTTGGCTGAAGTCCATTGTTTTTTATCTTTTAGAATTACCATCATATCACTGGCCTCCATAGGCATTGGGTAAGTAGGTACTTCTCCACTACCAATTTTAGTGACTATTTTTTCTACTTCTGGATATTCTGTAAGGAGTACGTGAGCCGCTTTATTAGTATATTCGATAGTGGTTTGAAGATTACTTCCCGACAGTACTTGGGTGTCAATGGCAAAATCACCTTCTTCTAGTGCCGGTATAAATTCGCCTCCTAATCCAGACATAACTACCATAGCCAGCGCAAAGAGCGATAAAGTAGTAACAACTACTATTTTAGGAAATTCTAAAACCTTCGTAAGCATTTTTTGGTGAATATTCTCTAGAGTCTAAATCATCCTGTCAGAGAAATTGGCTTTCACTTTCATCTTTTTGCTCAAAACCAATGAGCTCATCATCGGGATATAGGTAAGCGATAGGATAAAAGCTCCGATAAGTGCAAAAGAAACAGTCTGAGCCATTGGCTTAAACATCTTTCCTTCAATGCCTTGCAAAGTGAAAATTGGCAGGTAAACAATCAGAATAATGATCTGTCCAAACACAGCGCTGTTGATCATTTTAGTAGCCGATGAACTCACTTCTTGATCCATTTCACTTTGAGTAATTTTCTGTAAGACAGAGAACCGCTTGCCGCGATGAAGTTGAAACAGCACGGCTTCGACGACAATAATTGCTCCGTCCACAATTAGCCCAAAATCTAATGCACCTAAGCTCATCAGGTTGCCGCTCACCCCAAATAAATTCATCATAATAATAGCAAAGAGCATCGAGAGCGGAATCACAGAGGCAACTAAAAAGCCCGCTCTGAAATCACCTAAAAACAATACCAATATAAAGAGTACGATGAGCGCTCCTTCTGATAGGTTAGTTTCAATAGTTCGAATGGCATTATTCACCATTTTGGTTCGGTCTAAAAAGGGCTCGATAACAACACCTTCGGGCAGGGTTTTCTGAATGCTTTCGATTCGCTTTTTAACATCTTTGACAACCTCATTACTGTTGGCGCCTTTGAGCATCATCACAATAGCACCGGCTACTTCACCTTGGTCGTTATAGGTCATAGCTCCGTAACGGGTAGCATGTCCGGTTTTAATTACAGCTATGTCTTTTAGAAATATCGGAATGCCCTCTGCAGTTGATTTTACGGCAATATTCTCGATATCTTCTTTGTTGCCAATGAGTCCTTCACTTCGAATGTATAAAACCGTAGGTCCTTTTTCGATATAGGCACCACCTGTATTTTGGTTGTTGTTCTCTAGCGCAGTAAAGACATCTTTTAGAGTCAGGTCGTGTGCTTGGAGTTTATTTGAGTTGACCTCAACTTCGTATTGCTTGAGTTTTCCGCCAAAACTACTGACCTCAGCTACACCTTTGACTCCGAGAAGCTGTCTGCGGATAATCCAATCTTGGATGGTGCGCAATTCGGTGATATCATATTGGTCTTCATAGCCTTTTTCTGGACGTACGACATATTGGTATATTTCGCCCAAACCAGTAGAAATAGGTCCGAGTTCAGGCGTTCCTACGCCGTTTGGAATCTCTTTCTGAACCGTCTGAAGTCGTTCAGTCACTTGTTGTCTTGCCCAATACAGGTCGGTTTTTTCGTCGAATACAATAGTTACGAGCGACAATCCGAAACGAGAAAAACTTCTCATTTCTGTTATTCCGCTAATATTGCTATTGACTTGTTCGATCGGGAAGGTGACTAGGCGCTCAATATCGGTCGCACCTAAAGATGGCGCAACAGTGATGATTTGTACCTGATTGTCTGTAATATCGGGCACGGCATCAATAGGGAGTTTAGTGGCTTCGTAACTACCAAAGAGAATAAGCGCGAGTGTAAACAACCCAACAATAAGCTTGTTGCGGATTGAAAAATCAATGATTCTATGTAACATGATTTGGTTTTGTTAATCAATTGAAAATTAGAACTCTAAAAACTAAATATAGAGCGCTGTAAATAAAAACTTCAGATGGATTAACAGGTTTTGGGAGGTTGCCAGATAGAAGACAAGTGGTTGTTTTCTAGGTATTGGTCATTTGAAAAAGTAGATTTTAGTTTAGTATTTACTTCAATGGTATTTTGAGGTTGAATAAAAAACGGACAAGAGGATACAAAAACGATGCTAACCCCATGTGAACCGCTGAAAGGAAGCTTATTATGCGTATCTGATTCTTTGTCGTGGTGATGATCAGGCAATTGATTGTTATAATGTAAATCTAAGAAACCGATAAATGAGATGTCTGGGTCGTGTTCTTTGTGTTCTTTGAAATGGGAAATTAAGACTGGAATTCGCAATAGCTCAGCTAGCTCCGTTGTAGAAAACAAGAAGAGTGAAATAAAGAATATGACAGTTATCTTTCTCATTAGTACAAATATAGTGCTTTTGAAGGAAGTATTTGATAGGGCTGGCTTATTTATACTTATTCTTATTTAAAAGAAATTCTATTGTTCTTTTATGTGTTTAACTATAAATAGATTGATCAATTTAAATCGATATTTTTGCCTAAAGAGAAGGCTTTTACTCTGTGCATAACAAAACTATTTCTAGCTTTAATACCATAAAGAAATTGACAGTAGTAGGTGTTTTAAATAAGACTTGATAATTATTTTTGATTATATTTGTAATCGTTTCAAATAAAAAAAAGAATGGGATTAGTTTCTGCTAAAGAAATTGCTAAGGTTTTAAGGGTGGATAAGTTCGGATTTGTAGGCACATTTCTGGGTTGGTCACTATTAAAATCACTCAGAATTTCAACAATAAACAAAGTATATGATAGAAATAAACACCTAGAGGGCGTTGAATTCTTAAATGCCATTCTTGATGATTTTCAGGTAAAGTTTGAAATTCCGGAGGAAGACTTTAAGAGAATCCCAAAGGACGGTGCTTATATCACCATTTCAAACCATCCGTTGGGCGGAATTGACGGCATTTTGCTTTTGAAACTAATGGCAGAAAGAAATCCAGATTATAAGATTATAGCCAACTTCTTGTTGCACAGAATTGAACCGCTGAAACCTTATGTAATGCCTGTCAATCCGTTTGAGAATCACAAAGATCAGAAATCAAGCGTTGCGGGAATTAAAGAAACCTTATTGCATCTGAGTCAAAATAAACCCTTGGGGATTTTTCCTGCTGGAGAAGTATCTACTTTTAAGGACGACAAACTAATTATTGACAAGGCATGGGAAGAAGGTGCCATCAAAATTATCAAAAAAGCACAAGTTCCAGTAGTTCCGATTTATTTCCATGCCAAGAACAGCCCGCTGTTTTATATGCTGTCAAAATTAAGCGGAACACTCAGAACGGCAAAACTACCTTCAGAATTATTGACTCAAAAAAACCGAACTATTAAGATTAGAATTGGTAAGGTCATAAGTGTAGCAGAACAAAATGAATATACCACCACTGAGGAGTTTGGTGCGTTTTTGAGAAAAAAAACCTATATGTTGTCTAATGCTTTTATGAAGCCGAATGCAAAAATTCTGAATACGCAGAACTTTATGCTAAAGTCACATAAAGCACCAAAAGAAATCGTAAAAGCAGCTAATCACGATAAAATTGTAGCAGAAGTAGATTGGTTAAGAGAAAATGAAGGAAGACTGTTGCACAGCAAAAACTACGAAGTATTCCTTGTGAATGCAGAGAAGATACCCAATGTTTTATACGAAATAGGCCGACTTAGAGAAATTACTTTTAGAGAAATCGGAGAGGGAACAAACCAATCTATCGATATTGATAAATATGACCAATACTATAACCATATGTTTTTGTGGGATGGAGAGGCGCAGAAAATAGCTGGTGCTTATCGTATGGGATTGGGCTCTGAGATTTTTCCTAAATACGGAATTGACGGATTCTACCTGCAAGAACTCTTTAGATTTGAGAGTGAACTCCACGGTATGATGAATCAATCTATCGAAATGGGGCGCGCTTTTATCATCAGCGAATACCAACAGAAACCTATGCCACTGTTTTTACTTTGGAAAGGAATTGTGCATACTACGCTGCGTTATCCTGAACATAAATATTTGATTGGCGGAGTGAGTATCAGTGATCAGTTTTCAGATTTCTCAAAATCATTGATGATTGAGTTTATGAAATCACATTACTATGATCCATATATCGCTCAGTATGTGCACCCTAAGAAAGAATATAAAGTAAAACTCAAAGATGCCGATAAGGATTTTGTATTCAACGAAACCAAGTCAGACTTAAATAAGTTTGACAAAATCATTGACGAAATTGAGCCTGACAACTTGCGCTTGCCTGTATTGATAAAGAAATATATCAAACAAAATGCAAAGGTGATTTCGTTTAACGTCGATCCGCTTTTTAATAATTCGATTGATGGATTGATGTATATCAGGATTGCTGACCTTCCTGAAAGTACCGTAAAACCAGTGTTAGAAGAATTCCAAAAAGAACTAGAACAGAAAATGAGCAAAGGATAATTACCTTGCTTTTTTTGTATAAAACAGCATTGATTAAAGTTCGCCTAGCGCTTTTATCAGCAAATCTATATCTTCTGTGGTATTGAAGTGGCTCAACGAAATCCGAAGTGACGGTTTGTTTAGCGCTTCTTGGTCAAGCAGCTCTACAAGCACATGTGACTGGCTGATACTTCCAGACTGACAAGCACTTCCTCTGGAAATAGCAATACCTTTCATATCAAGGCTAAATAATATAGTCGCCGATATATTAGATTTGAAAGGAAATTGAATGTTGAGTATATGAACAGCGCTATTTGCTACATCGCCATTGATTTTATAACCTGAAAAATCATTGTTTAATTTCTGAATGAGATATTCTCTTAGGTTTTTGATGTAGTTATGCTCAGTTTCTAAATTTTCATAAGAGAGTTCCAAAGCTTTTGCCAAGCCTACAATCTGGTGTGTACTCTCGGTTCCAGGACGAATACCTTTTTCCTGGCCTCCACCAAAATAGAGCGGTTTGAGCTGAATTCCCTTTCTTGAAAATAAAAAACCAACGCCTTTAGGTCCGTGAAATTTATGTGCGGTGGCAACCAGAAAATCAATAGGCATTTCTTTGAGGTCAAAACTGATTTTCCCCATTGATTGTACGGTGTCTGAATGGAAATAAGCCTTATGTTCTTTGCATAAAACAGCAACTTTATGGATATCGAGTAAGTTGCCGATTTCGTTATTCACGTGCATCAAACTTACAAGTGTTGGCTTTTCATCTTTTAGAAGTTCACCTAAATGAGTGTAATTAATATTTCCGTTTTCTAATAGATTTACAAAACTGACTTCGATTCCGTATTCTTTTTGAAGTTCAAGCACTGTGTTTAAAACGGCGTGATGCTCAATTTTGCTAGTGATAATTCGTTCCACCTTTAAGTTTTGAACGGCGTTGCACAAAATCCAATTGTTGGCTTCAGTAGCTGTAGCGGTAAATATAATTTCCTGAGCACTAGCATTTAAGTATTTAGCAATTTGTTTGCGTGCAGTCTCGATTACTGCCTTAGCACTTCTACCAATCGCATAGGTAGAAGAGGGGTTGCCGAAGTTGTTGCGCAAAATATCGGTCATAGCTAGGATGACTTCCTCTCTGATGGGCGTAGTAGATGCGTTGTCTAAATATACTTGTTTCATTGTTTATAATGTAAAAGCCAAATAATATAATTTTATGATTAACATACATTTTTAATATATCTTATACTAATCTTGCATGTCTGGCAATATATTTATAACCCCATTAATTAGGTTCTTATTTAAAAAAGACATTTGATTTTGTATATAACCACTATAAGTTACAATAAGTTGTTCTTTACATCTTGTCATTGCTACATAAATAGAGTTTGGACTAACAAAATCTTGATTTGCTTTTATAAACGGTAATATTACGATATCAAACTCTAATCCTTTACTACTATGTATAGTTAAAATATTAATACTTTCATTAGAAACAAAATCAAGATGAGATTCATATCTCATTTTATAACCTATTTTTTTATTAGTTTGGATTGATAATTTTTTAGCTAAATCTTTTATATTAATAATTTTCTCTAAATTTTGGTCATTATTAAATCCAAATACTTCATCAAAACTTTTATATAGTTGTTCTTTATCACCATTTAAATTTAAAAGTATTCCAATAGACTTGCCTCTTAATTTTTCATCATTAATTAAATTAGCAATAAATTTTATCTCTTCCTCGTGCGAATCAAATTGATGAAAATATGACTTAAAGTCATTCTTTTTGTTACTTTTAGTTAGGTCTTTTTTTGAATGTGAACTTTCTATATATTTATTACCTAAATTAGATAATTTTAAATATAAATCATTTAATAAAAAAACAATGTTATTGGGTACTCTATAGTTTTCATTAAGTTTTATTGTATATTTAATATCTAATTTACTTATATCTTCTTTACTTATAGTTGGTCTACTATTTTCTATTTCTTCATAATATAATTTCTGATTAAAATCACCGAAAAGATAAATTCCATTATTAGCATATCTTTTAAAGTCAATTATTGTCTCTAATGAAAAGTCTTGAAACTCATCAATAATTATGTAATCATAATTTTCCTTATTTTCTTTCCATTGATATTCATAACTTATTAATAGATTTTCAATATCTATGCTAAAACTTATTTTGTCAGTAATAAACTTGGACAAGGCTTTTGTAAATACAATTACTGCTACAGAATAACCTTCCTTAATGAGTTTTTCAGCTAATAAAATCGCAAGTAGAGTTTTTCCTGAACCCGCAATCCCTTCTATTAACGTATTCGCAGGACTGTTTAAAACCTTTAGTTGTTTTTCAGTGAATCGAACCTCTCTATTTTCGTATTTATATTCTATTCTTACATCCATACTATAATAATTTTATATTATTCTTAATTGATTAAAAAACTTAAATAAATATCTCTAGAAGTTCAGCATTTCCTTTTAAACTATATTCGTTAAGCACAGCAGGAAGTAGTATCGTATCTCCTTTTTTAAAATCGTATTTTTGGTTGGCATACAAAACAGAGAATTCGCCTTCTGTACACATATACACTCTGAATACATCCGTGTCTTTAGATAGTGTTAATTCTCCGTTTAGCGGAATAAAATTTACTGAAAAATAGGGACTTTGTGTGATTTTATTTTGAGCGTTTTCTTCTTTGGAATATTCTTTTTGAGTAGTTGACGGATTGTAGTTGATGGCATCTAGTGCTAAATCAAGATGCAGTTCTCTTGAATTTCCTTGAGAATCTGTTCTGTCCCAGTCATAAATGCGGTAGGTGATATCAGAAGTCTGCTGAATTTCAGCAATTACGATTCCCTTGCCTATAGCGTGAACAGTTCCTGTTTCTAAAAAATATACATCGCCTTTTTGTACTTTTTCTTCCTTTAGTACACTGACCAAAGTTTTGTCTTCGATGTGTTGTAGGTATTCTTCAGGAGAAATTTTATGAGAAAACCCAATGATATTTCGTGCATCTTTATCGGCTTGAATAATATACCACATCTCGGTTTTACCAAAAGAATTATGGCGTTCTCTAGCCAATTGATCATTCGGATGTACTTGTATAGAAAGATCTTCAGTGGCGTCAAGAAGTTTGAATAACAACGGAAATTTTCCGTCAAACTGCTTGTTGATTTTTCCTCCCAAAATTTCATCCGGAAATACTGAAATGAGTTCTGTTAGTGGTTTATCCTTGTAAAATCCGTTAGCAATAACACTGACATCATTATCTATAGCAGAGAGTTCCCAACTTTCACCTATTTGGTCTGAATGCAATTCTTTGCTAAAGAGTGTGGCTAGTTTTTGTCCGCCCCAAATACGCTCTTTTAGTATAGGCTTGAAGATAAGTGGGTAAATAGTCATGTATGAGAATTAAGAGTTAAGCATTAGAAGTCAATAATTGATTACAACTAACTTCCTTTATAACTTACAAAATTGCGTGGTGTCTCATAAAGGGTAACCTCTATGTCTAAATCAGCGGACAATCTTTTTCTAATTTTATTCCAAATCACCACCACAATATTCTCAGCCGTAGGATTGAGGTTTTTGAATTCCTCAACATCAATATTCAGGTTTTTGTGATCAAAAGGCTGCTCAACTTCTTGGTATATAATATCTTTGAGGTCTTTGATATCGATGACATAACCTGTTTCAGGATTGATTTCGCCCGTTATACTGACGATAAGCTCGTAGTTATGTCCGTGGAAATTAGGGTTGTTACATTTCCCGAAAACGGCATCATTTTTTTCAGCTGACCAATCTTTTCGATAAAGTCTGTGAGCGGCATTAAAGTGGGCTTTTCTACTTACAGTTACTCTCATAATTTATCTAATTTTTTACTTTTTGTTCTTCTAAAAAGTGATAGAATTTCTGGAAAATAATCTTAAACCAAGCGGTGTATAGTTGAGGATTTTGCTCAATATCTTCACGCACGGCATCGATATCCATCCATTTCCAATCTGCCACTTCTTCTGGGTTGATAACGGGGTCTTGGTTTGCATAGCCAATCATCACATGGTCAAGCTCATGTTCGGTGAGTCCGTTATCAAAAGGCGCTTTATAGATAAACCAAAAAAGCTCTTTTAGTGCAACACTAAAGCCCATTTCTTCTTGTAATCTACGGGTTCCTGCCTCAATGTTGCTCTCGCCTTCTCTTTGATGTGAACAACAAGTATTTGCCCATAATAAGGGCGAATGGTATTTGTGTGCAGCTCTTTGTTGAAGCATCAACTCATTTTTATCATTCAATATAAAAACGGAAAAAGCTCTATGAAGTTGTGCTTTCTCATGTGCTTCTAATTTTGGCATTAAGCCAAGAGGCTCATCCTTTTCGTTTACTAAAATTATTTTTTCTTCCTGCATTTTCTATTGTTTTACTCTGCTTAGCGTTAATCCATCTCTGATCGGCAATAAGACAGTTTCTATTTTATCATTTTCTTTAAGCAACGTATTATAGGCTAGTAATGTTTGGGTGGCTTTATCATTCCCTTTGACTTCTTGTAGTATTTTTCCGCTCCACAAAACGTTGTCTGAAAGAATTACGCCACCTGAATTCATCTTAGGCAAAATCAAATGAAAATAATTGATATAATTCTCTTTATCAGCATCTATAAAAACCAAATCATATTTTTTGTCCAAAGTAGGAATAATGTCTAAGGCATTACCTAAATGTGTGTGAATTTGTTTTGAATAAGCTGATTTCTCAAAATATTTTTTTTGGAAATCAACCAACTCTTCATTATTGTCAATAGTGTCAATGACGCCGTCCGTTGAAATTCCCTCTGCCAAACACAATGTGGCATAACCCGTATAAGTACCTATTTCTAATATGTTTTTAGGTTGAATCAACTTAGAAATCATACTCAGTACCCTACCTTGAAAATGCCCGCTAAGCATTCTAGGTTTTAGAATTTTCTGATGAGTTTCTTTGTTGAGTTCGGCCAAAAGTGTCGGTTCATCCTCTGAGTGCCGGGCGATATACAAGTCTAATTCTTCGGATATAAAATGCATTGTTGTCTTTGTTAGTTACAAATATAGGTCTAAAAAAAATATGTGTCGTTAATACGCAAGCTTTATACTTTCAGGATCAATGAAATCTAAACTATGAGGAGCTTCCAAGAAGCTGACCGGTGGGTTTGGGAAAATAGTGATATTCTCTTTTTTAAGACCCCAAGGTGTCCAGTAATCTTCTAGAACTTGTCCGAACATATCATTGCTCCAGGAGGCGAATTTAGGTTGATTATCAGCGTTATTAGGCGCTATATACTTTATCAGAAATCCATCTTCTGTGCTGCTCAACACATATTTAGGACGATCTTGTAGCAGGTAATTGGTGTATAAAAATCGGGCACAAAGTTCTTCAAACTGTACGGGGTGAAGTTCTGTATCGCCAATTTTGTCTAATACCTCTTGTTGTTTTTCTGTTGACAATTCCGTTGTCTTGCAGGCAGGCTACGATTCCGAACCCTTTGATACCCAACGAGAAAATGAGGTTTACAGCATCGTCTCTATAATTGAAAATATCTTCAGAATACTTGACTTTAACCACAGTAATACTCCAAGGTTTTTTTGCTTCAAAAGCAACAGGAGCAATAAGTGATTGTAGCATTAAGTGGAAATAACTAAAGCGCTCTTGTAGCAAAGGAGAGAGTTTGAACTCTTTGCCAACCTTTGCTTTCATTGCTTTTTCGAGTTTTAACTCGTTGAATAGAGTTCCGTAAACAATCCTGCTAATCCATAAAAACAACCGATGTTGGTCTAAGCTACTGACACCTTGGTATCCTTTGTCAAAAGCAGCCATTACTTCAAGATCGAGTTTGTCGAACTCTTTTCTGATTTTTTCTGAACAAGGTAATTTTAAATCTTTGTATAAGAAAGAATTCACAGCATCTATCATCTGGAAGCTTCGTTCTCTATAGTCAAAACGGTCTAAAATCCATTCCGGAAAAACAGTGATGTTATCATCTGAGCTGTTGAGATCTTCTCCAGTCAAAAAACAGGTTTTATCGTCTAAAAATAAGTTTTCAAAAGGATTGTATAATTGTACGGACATAATTTATGAATAATGTAATCGAATTTGTGTGAAATAGGATTGTAGAATACAGTGTTATTCTATTTCAAACCACTGATTATTAGTTGTTTGTGATTGTCGTGCTGTTGTTTAATTTTAAATTTCAGAAGCAACAATATTAAGCATTTTAGCAGACAAAGCCAAGCAAAAAAACTGTGTTAACGTAGTTTTATAGCTTGGTTACAAGTGACTATTGGCAAATAATTATTCAAACCAACTAGTGTCTATTTTGCTTTCTAATTGCTCTTGAATACTAGGGTCTAGTTGATAAAAGAAATCTATACCTGTCAATTTCTCGATACTATCTGTGGTAACGCTAAAATCGCTGTACTTGCGCTTTTTGATTTTGTTATGCGGAATCAGATAAGCTGCCATTTTGTATTTTTGGTTTTTTTTATAAAATATGATTTTATAAAAATAGTCAGGAACAGCTACTTTTTCATCTCCTATTGTCTTGAGCGTATCGGTTAAAATACCACCTGTAACTACAAATACTTCTCCGTTTTTCTTGACAAAATTTCGAATACGTACCTCTAAACTATTCCAAACGCCAGCATTAAACTCAAATAATTGAGGAGATATATTTGAAGTATAAAAAGTCTCATCATAAGCTTGTTTAGAAAACACTCTATCTCCAGCGGGGAGAAGATGTCCTCTTGTATAACCTGATTTTTTATAATTACTCAAATTAGCTGATTGTGAAGTTATACTCGGGTCTTGTCTGAAGTTTGGTCTTTTGCGTTTATCCTCCGTCAAGTGTTCTTGTTTGAGCACATAAGCTACCCATTCGGCTTGTTCGTGTTTTTCAGAATAGGATAGGGCATAGCTGCTGTATTTGATTATAACTCCTGTTGTAGAAGTCGGATAAAAAAGCTCTGAATTTTCTATAAAAGGAACTACTTCCTTCGAGCTTGTATGGGGCTCAAAAGAAGTAGTTTTAGTTTGATTTTCTTTAGGCTGCGTTTCTAATTTGTCTAGTACAAAAAGCACCGCAACCATAATAAACAAACCTATATAATAGTTTTTAGTTTTACTTTTTTTAGGTCTCAAATCTTCGACTTTAGTTCTGAAGCTTCTTTTTTGCTTTTTCTTGAGCATCCACTACAGCAATAGCAGCCATATTTACCATTTCTTCTACGCTTGCGCCCAATTGGAAAATGTGAACTGGTTTGTCTAGACCTAAGATTATAGGACCAATAGAATCATTTTGATTCAGTTCTTTGAGTAATTTATAGGTAATATTTGCCGATTCTAAGTTAGGGAAAATTAGCGCATTTACTTTCTTACCAGCTAGTTTAGAAAACGGAAATTTAGAGGCAATAAGTTCTGCATTGAGTGCAAAATCTGTCTGTATTTCACCATCTACAATCAGATTCGGAAAGTTCTCGTGCAAGTAGGCAACGGCCTTGCTTATCTTGGTTGTACTTGGTTGTTTTGACGAGCCAAAGTTAGAGAAAGAAACCATCGCAATGACGGGTTCTATGCCAAACATTTTGATAGTCTTGGCAGTCATCAACGCAATATTTGCCAACTCTTCTGCAGTAGGATCTGGGTTAATTGCTGTATCTGAGAAAAAGATTGGTCCGCGTTTGGTCATCATAAGATTGGTCGTGGCTATTTTTGACACTCCTGGCGCTTTATCAATCAGGTGCATAATAGGCTTTACTACTGTTGGGTAGCTTCTCGAATATCCTGTAACTAGAGCGTCAGCATCACCTTGATTGACCATCATTGCAGCAAAATAATTGCGTTCACGCATCCATTTCTGTGCTTCAAAAAGTGTAATTCCTTTTCTCTTTCTCGATTCCCAATAAGACTGTGCATATATTTCTCTTCTTGAGTCTTCTTCTGGTGTTTTTGGGTCGATAATGGCTACATCTTCATCAAAACCAATTTCTTCTTTCATCTTAGCAATAATCTCTTTGTTTCCTAAGAGTATCGGGAAGCCAATACCTTCTTCAGCTACGATTTGAGCAGCTTTGAGTACGTCCATATTATCAGCTTCAGCAAAAATAATTCGCTTCGGATCTGTTTTGGCTCTGTTGAGCAGCATGCGAACCACTTTGTTGTCATTCCCAAAACGTTCTAAAAGTTCCGTTTCGTACTTAGCCCAATCCGTGATAGGATTTAGTGCTACTCCTGTCTCTATGGCTGCTTTTGCAACAGCTGGAGATACTACGGTAATTAGTCTTGGATCAAAAGGTTTTGGGATGATGTAGTCTCTACCAAACGAAAGTTTAGTTTCTCCGTAAGCGATATTTACTTGTTCAGGCACTGATTCTCTAGCTAGATTAGCCAAAGCCAAAACAGCTGCCATCTTCATTTCTTCGTTGATTTTGGTTGCTCTTACATCAAGCGCACCTCTGAATATATAAGGAAAACCCAATACGTTATTTACTTGGTTAGGATGGTCAGAGCGACCAGTTGCCATAATAACATCTTTACGGGTTGACACTGCTAAGTCATATTTAATCTCTGGATTCGGATTTGCCATAGCAAACACAATTGGGTTTTCAGTCATTGACAAAAGCATATCAGCCGTAAGGATATCGCCAGATGACAATCCGATGAATACATCTGCCCCTTGTACTGCTTCTTCTAGCGTTGAGATAGGTTTGTCGGTTGCGAACTCTAATTGCATTTCAGAAAGCCTGTCATTCCCTTTTTTGAGTACTCCTTTGCTATTCAGCATTAAGAAGTTTTCTTTTTTGGCTCCACAGGCAATATACAATTTAGAACAAGCAATCGCTGCAGAACCCGCACCAGAGACAACAATTTTCACTTCGCTAAGTTTTTTTCCTGACAATTCAATTGCATTGATAAGGGCAGCAGCAGAGATAATGGCGGTTCCGTGTTGGTCATCGTGCATCACCGGAATATTGAGTTCTTCTACAAGTCTTTTTTCGATTTCGAAAGACTCCGGAGCTTTAATATCCTCTAAGTTTATTCCTCCAAAAGTAGGGGCGATATTTTTTACTGTTTGTATGAATTCTTCAACATTCTTAGTATCTATTTCAATATCAAAAACGTCGATTCCTGCAAATATTTTGAAAAGTAATCCTTTACCTTCCATCACGGGCTTTGAGGCCTCTGGACCGATATCTCCTAATCCCAGAACAGCTGTCCCGTTAGTAATTACAGCTACTAAGTTTCCTTTAGATGTATATTTATAGACATTGTTGATGTCTTTCTGAATTTCTAAACAAGGTTCTGCAACTCCAGGAGAATAGGCAAGAGCTAGATCTCTCTGTGTAGCATATTTTTTGGTTGGCACAACCTCTATTTTTCCTGGTCTTGGTTTTGCATGGTATAACAAGGCTTGTAGCCTTTTGGAATCACTTTGCATAAGTTTAGTTTTTTTGTTTTTGTTAATTACAAAGTTAGTCTTTTGTAGCACAAAAAAAAGTCCCTCCTATAAGTTTGTGCATAACTTATGGAGGGACTTTAATGCTATTTGCTGAAAAGAATTAGCTCATTACTCTCTAGAACCTAGAATTCTCCACGCCCAATACAACAAGTTGGCCAAAGCTCCCAAAGCGGCAACCAGATAGGTTCTTGCAGCCCACTTCAGAGCATCTTCTGCACCAGCGTATTCTTGTTGTGAAAGCATATTTTTATTTTTTAACCAAGCCAACGCTCTGTTGCTCGCATCATATTCGACAGGAAGCGTAACAAAACTAAAAGTTGTAGCTATAGCCATAAATACAAGTCCGATGACCGCAACTGTCATTCCGATACCAGATTTGTCTGCGATACCTAAGATAAGCCCTCCCATAACTAGCCACTGAGACATGCTTGAGGCAACACCAATTACAGGAACCATTTTTGAACGCATTTGTAGCCAACTATAAGCCTGTGCATGTTGTACAGCGTGCCCAACCTCATGTGCAGCTACAGCAGCAGCAGCAGCATTGCGTTGGTTATATACAGCTTCACTTAGGTTAACTGTTTTATTTGTAGGATTATAATGGTCTGTAAGCCTTCCAGGTGTAGATATAACTTTCACGTCATAAATACCGTTGTCAGACAACATTTTCTCAGCAATTTCAGCACCGCTCATGCCGTTTCTAAGCTGAACTTTTGAATATTTCTCAAACTTGCTTTTCAGCCTTGAACTCACTATCCAACTAAAAAGAGCGATAGCTCCGATAAGAATAAAATACATATTAGGTATAGATTAAGATTTAACTTTCTTTGATTACAAAAATCAAGCCTTACTGACAAAATCGTTGTGAGGATGAAATTTTGACATAAAAACCACTAGTTTTAGGCTGTCAAAAATACAAATTAAATACTCAAAAAAAAACCTTTGACACTTTGTCAATAATATTTGTATTTTTGAAGTTTTGAACCCTAAATATATCTATGGAAACCAACACCATACTGCTTCTAGTATTAGCCTTTGTCACCACATTCGGACTTTCTTGGTTTCAGTATTTTTATAAGTCAAAAAGTAAGCTCAACATAAATAAACTCCTTTTTGCACTTCGGGCGCTAACTTTATTTGGAATTTTGGTTTTGCTTATTAACCCAAAGATTACCACTACTCAATACGAACACATCAAAACTCCGTTGGTCGTGGCTGTGGATAATTCTCGTTCGATAAAAGAACTCAAACAAGACCAACTACTTCTAACCTTAAAAGATAAATTATCTGCTGACCCGAGATTGAATGATAAATTTGATATTCGTTTGTATGGCTTTGATGCAGAAGCGAGATTATCAGAGGATTTTGACTTTGAAGGCAATCAAACGCGAATTGATAAGTTAGCCAAAAGCACTTCAGCGGCTTTTAAAAACACAACTTTTCCTACAATCCTTTTATCTGATGGAAATCAGACCCAAGGAAATGATTATATCTACGCTTTTGCTGAGAAAAACAGGGTTTATCCGATAGTTCTGGGAGATACTATTGTGCATTTTGATTTGAGAATCAATCATTTAAATGCCAATAAATATGCTTTTTATAAGAATATGTTTCCCGTTGAGATTTTCTTGGGGTATGAAGGCAATAAAGAAATCGAAGCTGATTTTAGCATTAAACAAGGAGAAAATATTTTATTCAAAGAGAAAGTCAAGTTCTCAAAAGACAATAAATCACAAGTGATAAGTGCACTACTCGAAGCTTCTAAGACTGGCGTTCAGGTCTATCAAACAGCAATAACATCCACAGAAAAAGAGAAGAATACTTATAATAATACTAAGAATTTTGCAATAGAGGTCATCGATCAGAAAACAGAAATCGCACTTATCTCAGATATCACGCATCCTGATTTGGGTGTTTTAAAAAGAAGTATTGAGACTAACGAACAAAATAAAATAACTGTTGTATCTCCTAAAGATAGTAGTTCTCTTGCAGCATATGACGTGATAATTGCCTATCAACCTACAAATGTTTTTCAGAAGGTTTTTGAGGAATTGAAAAAAGCAGATAAAAACTATTTTGTAATCACCGGAAAACATACTGATTTTAACTTCTTAAGCCGCCAACAAGAGGTTTTTGGTTTTAGACCATCGATGCAAAAAGAAGATTATTTGGCTGATTATAACGCGGCATTTTCTATGTTTGCTCAGGAGGATATAGGTTTTGACGATTTTCCACCTTTGGAGAATTTATTCGGAAATCTCGAAATCAAACAAAACGTAGAAACACTCCTGGAAGCGCGAATTCGCAGTATCAATACCGAAAAACCACTCTTGTTTTTCGCTGAAAAACAACAACAAAGAACAGCAGTATTGCTAGGAGAGGGTATCTGGAAATGGCGTTTGAGTCATTATTCAAAAGTAGAGAATTTTGAGGCTTTTGATTTGTTTATAAATAAAATTATACGCTATTTGGCAACGGATAATAAACGTAAATCATTAGTCGTAAACCATGAACGTTTTTATAATCCTGATGAGGACATTCAAATTACAGCGCAGTTTTTCAACAAGAATTATGAATTTGCTCAAGATGCAAAGCTGTCGTTAACACTCAAAAACACAAAGACAAATCAGTCAAAAACTCATGACTTATTACTGAGTCATAATTATTACAAAGCTAGTCTCAACGGATTAAGCCCAGGGAGTTATTCGTTTATACTCAAAGAATCCGCTTCTAATACGGTTTATAACGGTAGTTTTGAAGTGATTGATTTTGATATCGAAAAACAATATTCTGGGGCAAATTATACTAAGCTTCAACAATTGGCTCAGAATACAGGCGGAAAAATATTTTTCGAAAAGCAACTGGAGGATTTGATAAGCGAATTATTGCAAAATGATCAATTCAAAGCTATTGAAAAAGAGCGTTCTAAAAAGCTTCCATTAATTGATTTTTGGATTTTATTAGGAGCAATTATTAGCCTTTTAGGATTGGAGTGGTTTATCAGAAAATATAACGGGCTACTTTAATTCTACAATTGTTTTATTAGCTAAACTGCTTATAGCTTTAGCTTTGAGCTGCTGAGGAAATCATTTTCAGAATATAAACAAAACTAGTCTTGTTGAAAAAAAAATCCTTAATTTTGTTTGATAAATAAAGCACTTATTTAGATTTTGAGAGTAGAGTTTTTAGGTACGGGCACCTCGCAAGGTATCCCAATTATTGGCAGTACACATCCCGTTTGTTTTAGCAAAGACCTAAGAGATACAAGGCTTAGGGT
This sequence comes from Flavobacteriaceae bacterium, assembly GCA_034676605.1. Lineage (GTDB taxonomy): Bacteria > Bacteroidota > Bacteroidia > Flavobacteriales > Flavobacteriaceae > Flavobacterium. Next base: position 567,063 of record JAUCBW010000001.1, read on the forward strand.
TTCTGTTTTGGTAAGCTGGGATGAGCATACCTACGCAATTGATTGTGGACCTGATTTTAGGTATCAAATGCTTAGGAGCGGTTGCACTAAACTAGACGGAATTCTCTTTACGCACGAACACTCAGACCATACTGCTGGGCTAGATGACATTCGCCCATTTTGTCACAGACAAGGCAAGCTGCCAATCTATTTAGATGCACATGTTTTGGCTGCTTTACAGAGACGTTTTGATTATATTTTCACTACAGAAAATAGATACCCTGGAGCGCCTGAAGTAGCGGCACACCTTATCGAAAAGGACACTAATTTCAATATCGGAAACACAGAAGTTATTCCTATAAATGTGATGCATGGCACTTTGCCAATCTTTGGATTTAGAATTAAAGATTTTGTTTATATAACTGATGCTAGTCATATTGATTCCAGGGAATTAAAGAAGTTAGTAGATGTGAAAGTTTTGGTAGTCAATGCACTTCGTAATACACCACATCCGATGCATTTTTCACTTCCTGAAGCGCTAGAGTTTATTGACAAAGTAAAACCAGATAGGGCTTATATTGTTCATATAAGCCCTATGTTGGGTTTTCATGAAGAGGTGCAAAAGACCCTTCCTGATAATGTGTTTTTGGCTTACGACACGCTTGTTGTAGAGTTCTAAAAGCAATTTTTATTTATCTTAGCGTTGCACCTAATTTCTGATTTAATTCTGTAATAATTGTCGTCATAGCTTTGTCTATTTTCTCGTCTGTAAGTGTTTTTTCTTCGTCTTGAAGAATAAAACTTACCGCATACGACTTCTTGTTTTCTGGTAATTTATCACCTTGGTACACATCAAATAAATCAACTTTTTTGATAAGCTGTTTGTTGGTTTGCATAGCTGTCAGATAAATATCTTCAAAAGTCACTTCATTGTCTATCAACAAGGCTAAATCTCTTTTTACTTGTGGGTATTTGGCAATTTCTGTAAACTTGATTTTATTTGACACAATTCTGCTTACATTTTCCCATCTGATATCGGCGTACAAAACTTCTTGTTTGATGTCAAACTCTTTTAGAATTGATTTTTTGACCACCCCAAACTCCACTATGAGTTCATTTCCTTTCATAAGTGCAATTCCTTCTGAAAACACATCACTCGTCAGAGGTGTGCTTGTTAACTCTTTGATTCCTAATCGGTTCAGTACTTTGGTTAGGTGCGCTTTAAGGAAGAAAAAAGTCTGAGAGTTGGGCTTTCTCTAGCCAGTTATCAGCAGTTCTGTTGCCTGAGACAAAGATAGCCAAGTGGCGTTCTTCGTTGTATTCAGTAAATTGTTTTTTATATATTTTCCCAAATTCAAAAAACTTAATATCTGTTTTCTTTCTGTTTAGGTTGTATGAAACAGCTTCTAATCCGCTGAACAATAGCGATTGACGCATAACAGACAAGTCATTACTTAATGGATTGAGGATGGTTATCGTTTGGTCTTTCAGTATATTGGCAGAAAGTTCGTTATATACAGGAGTAGTTAGCGAATTCGACATGATTTCGTAGAACCCGTTTGAAACCAAGAGATTTGCCGTAATATTCTGTAATTTGTATTCTTCTGTTTGTGAGGAATTTGAAATAGACGCATTCAGTTTTTGACTGAATTCGATATTATTGTAACCGTAGATTCTAAGAATTTCTTCTACCACATCAATTTCTCGTTGTACATCTACTCTATATGGAGGAATAGTCAGTCCTAAGCCAGCTTCAGAGATACTTCCTATTTTTATTTCGAGCGAGGTGAGGATGTTTTTTACTACTTCTTTAGAGATTTCTTGTCCTACAATTCTGTTGAGCGTTTCAAAGTTTAGGACCACTTGAAATCCAGGTACTTTTTTAGGACATAAATCAATGGTGTCTGAAGTGATTTCTCCACCAGCAAGTTCTTTGATTAGAATCGCAGCTCTTTTTAAAGCATATTCTGTAATTGACGGATCAATTCCTCTTTCGTAGCGGAAAGATGCGTCAGAGTTTATCGAATGGCGTTTGGCAGATTTTCTGACTGTTATGGGGTCAAAATAAGCACTTTCTAAGAAAATCGTAGAGGTAGTTTCTGTAATGGATGAATTGATTCCTCCCATCACACCTGCTAGTGCAATAGGTGTATCTTCGTTGCAAATCATCAAATCTTCAGCACTCAACACACGCTCTACATTATCAAGAGTGATAAATTTAGTGCCTGCGGCAACTGTTTTGACTATAATTTTATTTCCTTTAATCTTTGCCCCGTCAAACGCATGCAGAGGCTGTCCAAGCTCATGCAGGACATAATTGGTGATGTCAACAATATTATTTTTGGGAGCAATCCCAAGAGATTTCAATCTGTTCTTTAACCATTCTGGTGATTCTTTGACTGTCACGCCTGAAATAGTTACTCCGCAATATCTCGGACAAAGCTTAGTGTCTTTTACATCTACATCTACCTTTAGTGTGCGTTTGTCCACTCTGAAGTTACTGATAGAAGGAGTGACGAGTTCTGTGTGTATACCTTGTTGTTGCAGTCCTGCTTTGAGATCGCGCGCTACGCCCCAGTAACTCATCGCATCGGCGCGGTTAGGGGTAAGACCAATTTCAAGTATCTCATCCACTTCAATATCATAAATTTTGCTTACAGGTGTTCCCACTTTTGCTTTGGCGTCTAATACCAAAATACCTTCATGAGAGCTTCCTAAGCCCAATTCATCTTCAGCACAAATCATCCCGAAGCTATTTTCGCCTCTTATTTTACTTTTCTTGATTTGAAAAGGATTTCCTTGAAGGTCGTATAACGTAGTGCCAACTGTTGCTACAGCAACTTTCTGTCCTTGAGTAACATTTGCAGCACCACACACAATCTGAAGTGGAGCTTCTTCGCCCACATCAACTGTAGTGATGTTTAGTTTGTCGGCATTGGGGTGTTTCTCACACGTGAGCACCTGACCTACAACAATTCCTTTTAGTCCGCCTTTGATGGTCTCAAATTGCTCTATGCCCTCAACTTCTAATCCTAAATCGGTCAATAAGACAGCTATTTGTTCAGATGTTTTTTGGGTTTTTATAAATTGTTTTAGCCAGTTGTAAGATATTTTCATCGTGTTTTTTTGGGTAAATTATAAGACGTGCAAAGATAGCCTATTGCGGATTTTTAAACAAAGACTTTTTATAAAATAAATAGAATAGGCGTTTTGACCCTAGATAGATGAAATAGCAAAACAGTATAGCTTACTTTCTGAGCTATGATTAGGTAAAAAACCAACGCTTATCAAAACTAATTTTTGAGCTGTTATAACTTTAGGACTTTGCATGCAATAAGGAGAGCTTCTTATCTGTATTAAATTGTTTTATATCCCTACAAAACGCCAGATGATAGAGTACTTGTTTTAGACAGAGTACGAACGTTCACACGTCTTCAAGCAGAAAGTTTTGGTTGTACGTATGAAATTCGCGAAGGAATTCCTGGTGCGGTATTAGTCAATTCAATAGAGGAATCATCCAGCATTTACTTTTAATAAAAAATTGTTGACCAAAGGTGCAACTTATTGGATCACCTTAACAGAGGGTTGCTTAAAAAAGTAAACAAGAACTACTTATATAAATACAAATCCAGAAAGTTGCTTTAAAATAGAAATTAAAATCAGAGTGGAATATTATGACAAATCCTCTTAGAAATTGCTTATTTTTGCTTTTTTTGAAGTTTATACCAATATGAATACTTTTAACATCCACAAAGCAACTCCAGAAGACACGCCTATAATCTTAGGTCTGATCAGAAAACTTGCTATTTATGAAGAACTCGAACATGAGTTTGTAGCGACAGAGGCGAGCTTCAAAGAAAACGTCTTTGACAAAAAACACGCCGAGGTGCTCATTGCCTCAGAAGACACAAAAACAGTTGGTTTTGCGTTGTATTTCTTTAACTTTTCTACTTTTGTTGGCAAGCCCGGTTTATACCTAGAGGATTTGTTTGTAGAACCAGAATACAGAGGCAAGGGCTATGGTAAGAAGTTGTTTGTTGAATTGGCAAAAATAGCCCGCGAAAAAGACTGTGGTCGTATGGAATGGTCAGTTCTGGATTGGAACGAACCTGCAATTACGTTTTATAAATCGCTAAAAGCACAGCCGATGGATGACTGGACCGTTTTTAGGTTGACTTCAAACGAAATTGATAATTTGGCAAACCTGTAATTATAGTTCAAAAAACCTATCTTAAGAAAATGCTTATATCTCTTTCTATAAAAAATTATACATTAATCGAAAATCTGAATATTGATTTTACTAATGGTTTCTCTGTAATTACAGGTGAAACTGGAGCAGGAAAATCAATGCTTCTCGGTGCTTTAGGGCTTGTCTTAGGAAAAAGAGCCGATCTCTCATCACTCAAAAACCAAGAAGAGAAATGTATTATAGAAACTGTTTTTTCTATAGAAAAATATAATCTTGAAGCCTTCTTTGAACAAATCGATTTGGACTATGAAGACCAAACCATTATCCGAAGAGAAATATTGCCAACCGGAAAATCAAGAGCTTTCGTAAACGATAGCCCAGTAAGCCTACAGCAATTAGACGAATTGGGCAACCGATTGATGGATATACATTCGCAATACCAAACTCGAGAATTATCCGAAGACAAATATCAGTTTGAGATACTCGATATACTGGCAGACAATCACCAGCTTTTGGCTGCTTATTCAGAAAGATTAGCGAGCTATAAAGAGCATAAAAAACAATTAGAAAAAGCCCTTCGAAAACGCGAAGAATCTGTCAAAGAGCAAGAATATGACCTATATATCTTAGAGGAATTAGAACAAGCTCAGCTCAAAAAAGGCGAACAAGAAGAATTAGAAGAGACTTATGAGCAATTGAGTAATGTTGAGACCATCAAAGAAGCCTTGTCAAATGCGATTCACTTGTCAGATAACGAACTCGGAGGAGTCTATCAAAACTTGAATGAAATGAAGACGCTATTGGCTAAAATAGCTTCGTTCTCCACAACATACGCAGGAATACATGACCGGATTGAGAGTATGCAGATTGAATGTGCCGATGTTTTGCAAGAAATGAATAACCTTACTGATTTGGTGGTAGATAATCCTTCTGAAATGCAAGAAATAGGGGATAGGCTTCAACTCTTGTATGACTTACAGAAAAAACACAAAACGGCAAACCTTGACGAGCTTATTGCTATCAAAGATGCACTCGAACAAAAAGTAATATCTGTTGATGCACTCAACGGAATTATAGAAAAGAACCAGAAACACATCGAACAAGACCAAAAAGAATTAGATAAATTTGCGCTAGAGTTACATAAAAACAGAACAAAAGCCATTGCAGTTTTTGACGAGAAAATCAGTCTTTTGTTAACAGAACTCGGTATGGAGAATGCCCGTTTTGATATTCAACTTCAACCTACAGAAGATTATCACAACAACGGAAAAGACAAGATTGATTTTCTGTTTTCTGCCAACAAAGGAGGTCACTTTGGACTGTTGAAAAAAACAGCTTCTGGTGGTGAGCTTTCTCGGATTATGTTGGCAACCAAGGCGATTATCGCCTCTTATAAGACACTGCCGACCATCATATTTGACGAAATTGATACTGGAGTCTCAGGAGAAATAGCTTTGAAAATGGCTGTGATTATGCAACAAATGAGCCAAACAAGACAAGTGATTTCGATTACGCACTTACCACAAATTGCTTCAAAAGGAGATAGTCATTACAAGGTGTATAAATCTGTTACAGAATCAGATACGCTGTCTGACTTAAAGAAACTATCTACTACCGAAAGAATTGATGAAATTGCACAAATGCTCTCAGGAGAAAATCCGTCAGAATCAGCACTGTTGCATGCCAAAACATTATTGTCAAATTAGGCTAGCAAACTGAATAATAAAATCATTACATTTGAAAATCTAAAACTATACTTAAACACTTAAGCTATGTATAATTTATTAAAAGGAAAAAGAGGAATTATTTTCGGAGCTTTAGATGAGAACTCTATCGCTTGGAAAACGGCAGAACGCGTTCACGAAGAAGGAGGTACTTTTGTATTGAGCAATGCACCGATTGCTATGCGTATGGGAACTATTAATCAGCTTGCTGAGAAAACAGGCTCTCAGGTGATTCCTGCAGATGCAACTTCGATGGAAGACCTAGAAAATTTAATTGAAAAAGCACAAGAAATCCTTGGCGGTAAACTTGATTTTGTATTGCACTCAATCGGGATGTCAGTCAACCTGAGAAAAGGACTTCACTATACTGAGCAAAACTATGACTATACTGAAAAAGGATGGCAAGTTTCAGCTGTTTCTTTTCACAAAGTGATGCGCGTATTGTACGAAAAAGACGCTATGAATGAGTGGGGAAGTATCGTTGCACTGACCTATATGGCTGCACAACGCGTTTTCCCTGACTATAATGATATGGCTGACAACAAGGCGTATTTAGAGTCAATTGCTCGTAGCTTTGGTTACTTCTTCGGTCGTGACAAGAAAGTAAGGGTAAACACGATTTCTCAATCGCCGACACCAACAACTGCCGGACAAGGCGTTAAAGGTTTTGACGGATTCATCGCTTATGCAGATAAAATGTCACCACTAGGGAATGCAACAGCACAGGAATGTGCTAACTATACGGTTTGTATGTTCTCAGACTTGACTAAGAAAGTTACGCTACAGAACTTATTCCACGACGGAGGTTTCTCTAATATGGGCGTGAGCAATGCAGTAATGGATAAATTTATGGAGGAATAATCTTCCGAACTTTTATAAAATAAAATAAGCCTATGACAACCAAGTCATAGGCTTATTTATTTTGCAGCTATTTCAGAGTATTAGTGCTGAATTAGCTTTGTATGTAATTCTTTGAAGTAGTCAAAGGATTTGAATAATCTACTTCCGTACCAAGAGAACATCTCGCCATCGACCAACACTACTTTTGCATTTCCTGCAAAGGCTTCAATTTCGCTGGCTTCTTCTTGCTTAAAAGGATAAGGTTCGCTCGACAGGAAAATATAATCGAGTTGCCCTTGTTTGCAAATACTCTCTAGATCTACTTCTGGATAACGCTCGGTATCTTGGCAGATGTTCTCAAACTTATTGAGTTTTAGCAATTCGTGAATGAAATTACTAGAACCCGCTGCCATATACGGGTTTTTCCAAATTAGATAGATTGCTTTTTTTGTAGGTATATCCGTTGTGAAAGCTTTGAAATCCTTTAGTGCATTGGCAATTTTGTTTTGTAATTCGGTTGCTTTTGCTTCACAATCTAGGAGTTTGCCAAAGTCTGAAATCATCGTTAGGTTGTCTTCAACGGTTATGATGTCTGTAGTCCAGACAGGGAAGTACTTCTGAAGCTCCTCAACGATTTCCTTGGTATTCTCTTCTTTGTTGGCAATGATTAGGTCAGGATTCAGTTTGCGAATCTTATCATAATTCACTTTCTTGGTTCCGCCAATAATCGTTTTATTTGCTCTCAGGCCTATCGGATGTACACAGAACTTGGTTATGCCCACGATGGCTTCTTCTAATCCTAAATCGACTAGTAATTCAGTTTGAGAAGGCACCAAAGAAACAATCCTTTTGGGCGTCGTTTTTAGTTCTATTGTATTTCCGATAGGGTCTGTAAAGCGGTTCATTTTATGTTATTTTTCGAATTCTTCTTTGATTTCGATTTCGTCATAATCAGCGGTCATCTCTGCAATATAGTCGGTTTTGACTTTGTTTTTGCTGAATCTGTTGGTTATTCCTTCGAAAACTGAATATACCACCGGTACGATAACCAAGGTCAAGAACAGCGAAGAAATTAGTCCACCGATAATCACCAGTGCCAATCCGTTGTTCATCTCAGATGCTGCTCCTTTTGCCGTAGCAATCGGGATCATACCGAAAACCATTGCGATTGTAGTCATCAAAATAGGACGTAACCTCGCGTGGTTTGCTTGGATAAGTGCCGTCTTAGTGGTTTCACCTGCCTCTTTACGGTGGTTGGTGAAATCGACAATCAGAATAGCATTCTTGGCAACTAATCCGATAAGCATAATCATACCTAAAATGGTAAAGATATTGATTGAGTTATTGGTCAACGCCAGAATAATCATCACTCCGATAAGTGCCAGCGGAATAGAGAACAATACTACAAACGGATGCACATAACTGTTATACAACGCAACCATCACCAGATAAACCAATATAATAGCCGCTAAGAGTGCAATGGCAAGCGTACCGAAACCTTCTCCTTGCATTTCGATATCTCCACCCCAAACGTAATTTACGCCCGCAGGTCGCTCGATTTGAGAGAATGCTTTTTCCCATTCTGTAGCCACGTTACCCACTGGTCTTCCAATAACTTGTGACAATACGGTAACAGAAGGGCTTTTATCTCTACGCTCTAGAACACTTGGTCCTGAGCCTTGCTGGATATCTGCAAATTGATTCAGACGTATTTGTTCACCTGATTTATTGATAAGGATAATGTTTCTAACGTCTTCAATATTTGAACGATTAAATTGGTCATATCTAATGTTGATGTCGTATTCATATTCACCTGCTCTGAATTTAGCATCTGTATTTCCGCTAAAAGCAGTTTGCATGGTGATTCCGACGGTTCCTAAATCAAGTCCTAAACGAGACATTTTATCTCTATCTACTTGAACTGTAATCTCTGGGTTTCCGTCTTCTACGGATAAATCCACCTCAGATGTTCCCGCAATTTTCAGTAATTCTGCCTCGGCTTTGCGTGCAAAGTCCATTGCGCTCTCAAGGTCAACACCTGTCACTACTAATTGTAGTGGCGCATCATCAGCACCCATCATCCCAATCGGGACAATCACTACTTTGGCATCTACGAGTTCGCTTTGCAGTTCTCTTTTTAGTTTGGCTGCGTAGATAAAAGTATTGTCTTCACGCTTGCTTCCGTCAGTTAGTTTTACGCTGATTTCAGATTTATAAACTGTGGCTTGTGTAGCTCCAAAACCTCCGCTGGTTTCACCCACTTTAGTAATTAGGTTGACTACCTCTGGCTTTGATTGCAAGAACTGTTCGGCTCTTTGGGTAACGAAGTTGGTTTGTTCTATCGAAGCGTCTTTAGGCAATTCTATCTGTACTAAGAATTCTCCCTTGTCAAGTTTAGGGAAAAACTCTCCACCTACGAATCCAGCTCCCACAAGCCCGAAGGAACCGAAGAACATCGCAACAGCAATAGATAAAGTGATAATTTTATTTTGTCTGTTTTTCAGAGCCCATTCCAAGAGTCCTGAAATCCAGTGTGTGAACGCATCAATTTTTGTTTCAAACCAAAGGATAATTTTCTCAAAGAAGTTCTTTCCTGTAACCACTTCTAATCTTCCGAACCTCGATGATAACCACGGCACTAGCGTAAAGGATGCCAAGAATGAGAAGGCTGTCGCCATCATTACGGTTACGGCAAACTGTCTGATGATATTCGAAACTAAGTCGTTACTAAGCGTAATAGGTAAGAATACCACTATAATTACTAGGGTAATGGCAATAACCGTAAAACCGATTTCAGAAGCTCCGTCATAGGCAGCTCTTACCTTGTTTTTACCCATCTCCATATGCCTGTGTATATTCTCTAATACCACAATCGCATCATCGACTAAGATCCCTACTACAAGCGATAGCGCAACCAAACTCATCAAGTTTAGTGTGAATCCCATAAAATATATTCCGATAAACGTAGCGATAAGCGAGGCTGGAATGGTAACCATCACGATAAGTGCGTTTCTTAAACTCTTAAGGAAAAGCAACATCACAACGGCAACCAAAAATACCGCCAAGAAGATATCGAATATCACGTTATTAGCAGCCACTAGTGTAAACTCACTAGTATCATCGGCTACAGCTAGATTTAGCTCACGTTGCTTATAATCATTTTCGATTTCTCTAATTGATTTATGAATCAGTTCACTCACTGCCACGGCATTGGCGTCGGATTGTTTCATTACCTGAATAAGAATCGCGTTTTCTTGGTTATTACGCGCTAATTTCTCAACGTCTTTTTGTGTATCTCTAACTTCAGCCACGTCACTCAGACGTATTTGAATACCATTGACCTCTTTGACTATAAGGTTCTGAAGTTCTTTTACGTCTTTGTATTTCCCTGCCAAACGTATTAGCGTGGTGTTCTCTCTTGTTTTGACATTCCCGGTAGGGAAGTCCAAGTTAGAAGACATAATAGTTTGTCTGATTTCAGGAATAGACAGACCGAAGCTCTCTAGCTTTTCTTGGCTGATGTTTACTTGAATTTCTCTTTCTTCACCACCCACAAGGTTTACTTGCGCAACTCCGGGAACACGAGAAAGTAGCGGTTGAATCTTTTTGTCAACCAAGTCAAAGAATTCTACTTCATCCATTTTAGCCGTTGCAGCGATGGTGATAATAGGTAAATCATCTAGTGAGAATTTCACAAGCGACGGTGGATCAGCGTCATCTGGTAGGTCTTTTAGAATCGCATTTATTTTACGCTGCGCATCATTCAATGAGAAGTCGGTGTTGGTTCCGGGGTTGAGCTGTACCATTACCACAGAGATGCTTTCAAAAGATTTTGATTCTATCTTTTTGATGTTTTCTAAGGAAGATACAGCGTCTTCTATTTTTTTTGTCACCGTATTTTCTATCTCAGCAGGCGATGCTCCTGGATAAACAGTCGAAATTGTAATTACGTTTACCTCAAATTTAGGTATGAGCTCATACCCCAGAAGGTTGTACGAGAAGAGTCCTCCAAGGGTGAGTATCGTAAATAATACGACAATCATAGTAGGACGTTTGATTGATATTTCAGCTAATTTCATAGTTCTCTATTTAGAAGAAAGTTGAAAAGAGGTAAAGAAAACAACGTGTTTGTCTTTTGTTTTTTCTCTTTGTTCTGTATTATTTTACAATATTGATTTTTGCACCGTCTTTAAGGTTGATGATACCGCTAGTAATCACGATATTGCCTTCTTTTAGTCCGTCAAGAACTTCTACTTTGTCACCGAGCACTCTGCCTGATACAATTTTGGTTAGTTGTGCTACGCCTTCACGTGCTACGAACACTTCGTTATTGGCGATACTCCCTACAAAAGCATTTCTAGGTACGGTAGTGATTTTAACATCGCTTTTTGCTTCAGATCCAAAGATGATTGTGCCGTACATTCCCGCTCTTAGCTCGTTGTCTTTGTTGTTCAAGACTTCTACTTCTACTGGGAAGTTGACAGATTCGTTGGCCATAGCCGCTACAAAAGTGATTTTACCTTTGAATTCTTTGTCAGGATATACGCTTGCGGTTATGTTTACTTCTTGTCCTGGTTTGATTGTGGCTACTTGGTTTTCGCTTACATTGACTTTCAGTTTTAGTTTTGACACATTCACCACATCAAATAGCGGAGCGCCAGGACCTACAACAGTTCCGGGTTCGATATGTTTTTTGTTGACTACTCCGTTAATAGTAGATTTAACATAACTATCGCCTACATTGATTTTGGCTTGATTTAGCCTTGCTTGAGCGGATTGCAGTTGTAGCTTCACTTGGTCTAGTTGTTGTTGGGTCACACCACCTGTAGTAAAGGCGCTCTCAAAACGGGTAGCATCTTTTTGCGCGTTAAGATAAGCGGCTTCTGCATTCTGCAATTCTACTGATTGGAGGTCGGCTTTGATGATTGCTAAGGTTTGGCCTATGCTTACTTTGCTACCTTCTTCTGCCAATACCTTGATTACTCTTCCACCTCTTTCTGAAGCTAACTTCAGGTCTTGGAATGGTGCAAAGTTACCGTTTGCTCTGTATTCTGATTGGATTATTTCTGATTTTACGGTATCTACCCGCACAGATACAAAGGCGTTTTGCTGGGCTACGATAGCCGTTTCTTCTGCTTGTTTTTGTTTGTTGCTCATTAGTTTGAATCCAGCCAAAACTACAAGTGCTACAGCAATGATGATATATATTATTTTTTTCATTTCTAGGGTATTGATTTGGTTATTTTAATGAATTTAATTGTCCTTTTGATTTGATGAGTTCTATTTCAGCTACTTTATAGTCTAGTAATGCGTTTGAATAATTGTTTTTGGCATCGGCTAGAGCATTTTCAGCTTCGATAAGATCTGTGAGAGATGCCATACCGTTGAGGTAGTTGTTTTGCGTATTGTCTAATACTCGTTGGGCTAGCTTTACGTTCTCTTTTTGATTGTCGATAGTAATCACGCTGTTGTTGATTTGGGTCTTTGCATTTTCAAAAGCTAGGTTCAGCCCTTGTTCAGCTTCTTTCATATCTTCTTCCAGTACATCGAGTTGGTTCTGTGCCATACGCACTCTAGAGCGGGTAGCAAAACCTGTGAATATAGGTATGTTCAGGTTCAGTCCTACAGAGGCATAATTTGTCCAATAAACACCATCAGCAGGTTTTCTGTCTGAAAGCGGAAATTCGTTGCCCAGCCCTTGGTAGTTGTAATTTCCAAAAAGTGATAGGGTAGGATAGTAGGCTGCTTTTGTTGCTTGTTTGTTGTATTCTAAGAGTCTCTTTTGTGTCTCTAGGAGCTGAAAAGCCACCAGTTGTTTTACGTTTGGCGCATCCAATAGGACAGGAGTGACCTCAAAATCTTCTTCAAGCAATACTATCGGGTTACTGATCTCCATACCGATCAAGAATTTTAAGGCGTTTTCTTGAATCTTCACCGCGTTCTCTAATTGTTGTTTGACGGCTTTCAGGTTGCCCACAGTTACTTTAGTTCTATCTAAGTCCACTTCTTTTGCCAAGCCATTGTCAAAGAGCCCTTGCACAGAATTTTGAACTTGTTGGGTATTTTCTAAGGTTTGAGTTATGGTTGCAAGTTTCTGTTTGGTAATAAAAATCTGGTAATAACTCTTGGCAACCGCTTCAATGATTTGTTCTTGGGTGAGTTGCTCATTTATTTTATAAAACTCAAGAGTGGTTTTAGCTGCTTTCAGACCTGTAAATACAGAATAGTCAAAGAGATTTTGTTGTAAAGACACTCCACCAATAGCTGTCCATTTTTGTCCAAAAGCTACTAATAATGTTTCTCCTGGCATCCCGATAATGTCTCCTGGCATTGCCATTTCTTGAAGAATAGGGTTGTTTACGAGGCTTCCTGTTGCACTGATTTGTGGCAGCGCTCTGGCGCGCACTTCAGCAATCTGGTGGCGTCCGTTTTCTACTTTTAGTCTGGCTTTGTTGGCATCTGCTTTATGCTCTAGGGCATAATTGATAGCGTCTTTTAGTTTGAGTTGTTCTTGAGCATACCCAAAAACTCCGCTCAATAGAAACAGTGCACTTGCCATGAGCAATTGTTTGTTGAAGGTGCGAGTGTTCATATAGTATATAAGGATTTGTGTGATTAAAATGATGAGTTGTTGAATATGGTTCTGAGAATAACTTCTTTGCGCTCTGTTAAAATTTGATCGTATTGATGATCAGATAACTCTAAACCGTGTTGAATAAGTGGTCGCATACCTGTAGGGAATGACATAAGTGAAATCAAATTCAGGATAAAGTGAATGGGCTTCATCTTCTGAATGTTGCCTTTTTCCATCTCTGCTAGAATCTCTTGCTTAAATTTATCGAGCAACTGATTGTGGTGTTCTTTGTCTTCCGGACTGTATAAGTTCTGTTGATTGAGCTGTGTAACGATATAAATTTCTTTGTAGGGATATTCTTTGACCTCTTCGAAAAAGTAATCCATAAAGCGCTCTAATTTCTCTTTGAAAGGCAGGTCTTGATAGAATATAATCTTTTGTTTTTCTTTCTCTTCTTTCTGCGCTTCTTTGAAAACTAAGTCAAAAAGCGTATTTCGAGAGCGAAAATAATAATTGATAAGCGTTCGGTTTACTCCAGCTGCATCGGCAATCTCCTGAGTTGTAGCATTAAACTTGCCTTCTTTGAAGAAGAGGTTTTTTGCCGTATTTAAGATTAACTCAAAGGTTGCATCTTCCTTTTTTTGTACTGACATAATTGTTTAACTTAAATGTTTGATTAAATTGTCAATTGCAAAAGTAGCACATTTATTTTAACAGTCAAGATAGTTAGTATAGATTTAAAGAAAAATTAACAATGGTGTATTGAGGCTTGTGATTATACCTATGGCATTTGCATATAAGGTTAATTAAATCTAAAGGTTTTATTTGGCTGTCATATCCTTTGGACAAAAAACCTTAAAAACCTATCTTTGCCCTCTTAATAAGAAAATATGCAAACACCCAAGCAATACCCAATAGACAAATTAGTTACTCCGATACAACGCTTTATCCAACAAGAAAAATCTGGAGGAATAGTATTGGGAATCAGTGTGATTTTTGCACTATTTTTTGCTAATTCACCTTGGTCAGACACGTATTTTGATGTTTTGAATCACAAAATAGGTTTGATGTTTGACTCAAAACCCTTTTTGGAATACAGTATAATTCATTGGATCAATGACGGATTGATGGCTGTTTTCTTTTTTGTAGTTGGACTAGAACTCAAAAGAGAAATCATAGCTGGTGAATTGTCTAATCCGCGCAAAGCCATGTTGCCTATAGCTGCTGCAATCGGAGGGATGGTAGTGCCAGCACTTATATATTTGGCATTAAACCCATCAGGAGAGGTGCATCAAGGTTGGGGAATACCAATGGCGACGGATATTGCTTTTGCACTTGGTGTATTGTATCTATTGGGAAACAGAATACCGCTTTCGCTCAAAATATTCTTGACAGCACTAGCTATCGTAGATGATTTAGGAGCAGTTATGGTGATTGCTTTTTTCTATACTTCTGAGATTTCTTATATAAGTCTGTCTATCGGTATGGGTTTTATTTTATTGATGTATATCGGAAATAAAATGGGTGTTAGAAGTATCTTGTTTTATGCCTTGTTGGGGATTTTAGGTGTATGGACAGCTTTCTTGCTTTCAGGCGTTCACGCTACGATATCAGCTGTTTTGGCGGCGTTTATGATTCCTGCAGATGTCAAGATTAAAGAAAATGTGTTTATAACTAAGATTCAACACTATCTAAATAAGTTCAAGGCAATTGACCCTAATGACAACATCCCAACATTGACTAATGAACAACTTCATATACTCGAAGGAATGCAGAATGATACTAGGAATGCCATTCCGCCACTCCAACGTTTAGAGCATTCGATGCATCCTTTTGTGACCTTTTTGATTATCCCTATTTTTGCTTTGGCAAATGCAGGAGTCTCTCTTGCTATTGATTCTGATTTGTTGTTCAGTACTAATGTGGCTCTAGGAGTTGGACTCGGATTGCTAGTAGGTAAAGTAGTGGGCGTAGTTGGTTTTACGCTTATTTTGGTCAAACTAAATGTTACACCATTTCCTGAGGGAATGAACTTAAAGAACCTCTTAGGATTGAGTTTGCTTGCTTCTATCGGATTTACGATGTCGCTATTTGTTACTTCGCTCGCTTTTACACACGAAGAATATATGGTTCAGGCAAAAATCGGCATCTTTGCAGCCTCGATTATCGGCGGAACATTAGGATATATAGTACTTAGCAAACAGTCTAAAAAGAAATAGTCTATTAGAAGAATATTCCAAAACCTACTTTTACCCCAAAATTACTTGTGTCTGGTGCATCTCTGTAGCTGCCTCTCCAGGTAAATTCTAGGCGCATTACTTTCAGGATGTTTTCGATACCTACGTTGTATTCCCAATAGGGTTTTCTAGGCGCTCGATAGCTAATTCCCGAGGCGTTGAGAGCTTTGTTGGCATCTGAGATATCTCCGATAGCTAATTTGAATCCAGCGGTTTCTCTCCAGTTGAATTCTCTAAACCAAGGGATTCTCGAGAATATTTTTCCGTTAAAGTGATGGTCAACATTCAGTGTAGCATATCTATCGGTGATAAATTCGTAGTAATTCACCAAGTCAAAATTTCGAGGGATTGAGAAGTAAGATTGGTTACCAGGAATTACTGACAATAAGCCTAATGGGACATCACCAAAGGTTTTTCCTATTTCTGTGGTCACATAGGTTTTCCCGATAAGCCCTATAGTGATGGGTTGTTTATAATAGAGTTGAATTTTATCATATTCAAAATCGCTATTAAAAACGCCTTTTATTCCTTTTGAATAAGTAACAAATACTTGTCCGTAGTTGAGTCTGTCTACGACCCTGCGTTCTACTCCGTAACCTACATTTTTCTTGTTCGGAGAATAATCTATGATAAAATTGACCTCTGACTGGGTAGTCTTGCTTCGCACATTGCCCAAATCATCATAATAATCTAGACTAAAGGTAGGCGAGGCAGTCTCTAGGGTTCTGTAATTGAAACCGGTTTTGAATTTTAGGTTCTTCAGTGGTTCGATTTCAAGCATAGTGGTCGTCAGATTAACCGAGGTCAATTTTGAGGTATCTCCGCTCGAGAAAATTGCTGAGGACGCAAAGTCTCTCCCTAAAACATCGTTTGTAGAAGTCAAATTAGCTCCTATTTGCTCAATATCCCTACGATTTCCACCACTGATAATCATTCGGTTTTTCTTACCAAAAAGCCATTTTCCTGAAATACCGTATTTAACCTGATTGTCTTTGAATCCGTAGGCTGTATAACCTTCTAGCCTCCACATATCATTTCGGCTGAAATAGGTTCGTCCGCCTGCCCTCAGGCGCAATCCTTCTACTTCGTTATAACCAAAAGTAGAGAGTACGGGTCCGTATTCAAAGTTACCTTGCTTGATATAACCACTACCTATGATCGAAACTAGGTTATACATTTGCTTGAATCTTTTTACGTTTTGTAGTGTATCGAGCATTTGATAAATACCTCTTTCGTCTCTACTGAGTGATTCCATTCGGTTATCTATCCAATAATTGTCATCTTTTAGGTAGATAGATTCATCATAGGTATTGACTTTCTCTCTATAGAAATTTGAGGGCTGCACTTGATTGAAAACGTGATTTTGATAGATACTGGTTCGTTTTCCGTAAACTCCTTTTGATTCGTCTTTTTTGTTTAGCGCAAAATCAGACATAAAATAATCTCTAGAAAGCAAGAAGACCGAATCGTTTAATACGTCAAATTCCTGTTCGATATAGACGTCTTTGATCCAGTTGATATTGGCACTTTTTGTAACTGCCATACTGATTTTCTTGATGGCAAAGGTAGAATCGTTTACCCAGAAATCTCCTTTAAAGGTCAACTCTCCTTTACGTCTCGGATAATAGATGATATTATAGCACCATTTGTTGTCAATATAAGCGCTATCAGCTAAGACATAGTTATAGGTGTCAATTCCGTAACGCGAAATAGGGCTGTGGAAGCTCTTGTCAAAGAGATTGATAAAGTTATCGTAGATGTTGTATTCTTTGTATAGGTTTTTCACAAAAGCCATCACGTTTTCGTTACCATCAAAACCAGAGTTTCTGTAGGCAGTCATGATTTCTTTTTTCTTACCCATCATATTATCGCCATAGATTTCACTCATAGACTCACTGATGAAAAAGGGCAAGTAGGTTTTTCCGGTGATTTTTGAAGTATCCACTTGTTCAAAGATGAATTCCATGCCTTTAAAAACCTTGCTTTGGGTATAGGTACTATCTACATTGTTGAGGTCAAACTGAATTTTCTCGTATTTGTCCATTTTATATTGGTCAAACATATAGAGTCCGTTTTTGCGTTTGCGTTCCCATATTTTTCTGAGAATATCAATAGCGGGGTTGTTCTTTTTAGATTGTTTTCCGCTTACGATTTGTATCGCCTCGATTAGGTTGTCAGGTTCTAGTGTAAACTTCAAGTCATAGCTTCCGCCAATGCTAAGTTTTTTTTCTTGAGTTTTATAGCCTATAAATGATACGACTAAAGTCAAGTTGTTGTCTTTTGATTCTAAATAAAACTTTCCGTTTTCATTGGTGACCATACCTTGTGTCGTCCCTTTAAAAGCGACGCTCGCAAAAGGCATCGGCAGGTTGTTGTCATCATAGACAATACCGCTGACCTTGGTCTGAGCAACCAGTAGAGAGCTTATGAAAAAGAGTATAAAAAGTAGTTTTTTTCTCATAAAATTTTTTAAAAACAAGTTACAAATATATAGATTTAACCTCAGATAATCATCACGAATACGCAATCAACATTAATTCGAGAGTTCGCAGTAAACCTACATAATAGGCAACTTATGTTAAGCCCTTAAATTCACCATAAAATAAGCTTATTTAAAGCTGTAATTCAAAACAAAACCAGCCGTATTGTTGCTATAGGTCGGTAATAAAGTAAGTGTGGTTTCTTTTTTAGATTCAAACCTAAACGGGTTGAAATAATACACAAGCGTGGCAGTGGCGATTCCTATTCCCGCTGCAGCAGTCACATCACTCAGCCAGTGTCTGTTGTTGAGTACTCTAAAAAGTGCGGTAGTAGAGGCAATCCCAAAACCTGCACTTGCAAACAAAACATTGTCATCTCTGTACTCTAAGAAATGTAAAGTAGCACAGTTAAAGGCTGCTGCCGTATGACCTGACGGAAAAGAATTTGAGGCAGATCCGTCAGGACGCATATCACCAATGTTGTTTTTGAGAGGCAAAACAATGGCAGAAAGCAAAATATTTGACACAATTCCATCAGAGATCATTTGCTTATAATTGTTCTGTGATTTGAAACCCATTGCATTTCCGCCTAAAGTAAGCAGTATGGTACTGTACTGAAAATAATCATCTACGTTGGTTCTAAACGCATTAAAGTTGTTATCTCTAAATTTCTTAATATCTCTATTCAGTCTTGCATTGGTAGAGGAGTTTCTGAGTAGAAAACCTCCAGCAATGAGGCTTCCAGGCAAAATAAGTTGATTGTATGTAAAGCCTCTTTGTTTCTGAACCAAACTGTCTGTTGGTAGGTGCAGACTATCTAAAGTACTTTGAGAGAATCCCATAATAGACACACAAGATGTAAGTAATAAAGTCTTCAGTTTTTTCATTAAAAAGTGAGTTTAAGTCCGATAGTCTGAAAACCATAAACATAATTTCCGGTGATTTGAAGGTCGTATTTTTTCTCAACACTAGCTTGTCCGTTTTTCTTTTCGACAAACCTATTCTTCGCAATATTTTTTCCGCTAAAATAGCCAATAAGTAAGGCTAATGGATAATCTGAAATCCAATGTACTTCGCTTTGTACCATCTGAAATGACATCAAACCAATGGCTGAATAGCCTACTGGTTTCAACCATTTTACTTCAGGGTAATTGGTAGTAAGCACTGTAAAAGCTGACATAATCGTAGCCAAATGTCCTGAAGGCATCGCGTCATAACTTGGTGTGTTTTCTGTATAAGCTCTAAAAGAAGGAAATGGCGTCCAGTGTCCGCCTGGATTTCCGTTTTCGCGCGCTATAAACGGACTTTCTCTTCCTGTTGAGCGTTTGATGACTTGTATATAAAAACCAGAAAGTGCCATACTTTCTAACATTCCTGAAGCAGTCGCATAAGCACGATAATCATTGGTTATCAAACCGTGGGTTATAAATCCGGCAGACAGTAGGATAACAGTGGTTCCGTTGCCTATTAAGTAAAGTCCTGCACCTATATTTTGAGGAATATTACTCAGCGGACCAAAACTTCCGTAGGTATTTTGTTTGGTTAGCCCAATGCTTTCGGCAAATTCTCTAGATTGATCCACGATATATTGGTCAGCAGGCACAAGAGCAGCTGTTGCAGCAATTGCACCTCCCAAGTACCAAGCGTGGTCTTTGGCAACAAAATCAACACTAGTGTCTTTGAAGTCTTGCCAAAGATTCGTAACAGGCTCATGCCATTTAGGTTGGTAGTAAATGCGTTCTGTTTGGTTATCAATCACATAAGTCTGGGTTTTTCTACCCTCAAAACGCTTGTTTTCAAGAGCTAATGAGTCTGACTGCGAGAAAGCATTCAGACAGTATAACATGAAAAACGGAAGTAATTTATTCATTTATTAAAATAAAGTTAAAAACCGTGGCAAAAGTAATAATTTATAGGTAAAACCAAAATTTTTATACCTTAGATTATCTGAAAAAGTAGTTTCCAGATAAATACTCTAAAATACTGAGTATAGTTGAATAGTCATAAAGTTTTTTAGAGCCTTAACTATGTCTGGAAATCATCAGAATAACTGTATTTTTGAGGAAATTTTTTAGCTTCCTGAAATAATAGTTTTTAAAATATTGTATTGGAAACACTTTTTGAACCCTATAAGTCTTATTCAGATTTAGATATTTTGCTAGAAATAATGGCTGTAGCCTTTGCTATAGCCAGTGTTTTATATTCTAAAAAGAATAACATTAAAGTGTACCCAACAGGAATTATCAGCACTTTGATTTTTGTATATCTGCTGTATAAATGGAATTTATATGGTGACATGATTATCAATGTTTATTATTTTGTGATGAGTATTTATGGTTGGTATTTGTGGCGAAAACCTTCTGATGATAGCCAATCAGCTTTAGTTATTAGCAAAACAACTCCAACGGATTATAGAGTCGCAGCTTTGATTTTTATTGCGTCAATTGTGATGATTACGGGTGTTTATTTTTATTTTGAAAAATTTGGAATTTGGTGGTCCTACATAGATATTCTTACTACAGGATTGTTTTTTGTAGGGATGTATTTATTGACCAAACGCAAAGTAGAACATTGGTTATTCTTGATTATAGGTGATCTTATTTCGATTCCTTTATACTACTTTAAAGGTTATGCCATCACGAGTGCCTTATTTTTGATATATACGATTATAGCTGTTTTTGGATATTTAGAATGGAAGAAAAATTGGAGCAAAACACAAACAAACTTATAAAAATTGCCTTAGTAGGTCCTGAAAGTACGGGTAAAACTACTTTAGCTAGAGAATTAGCTGCCCATTTTAATACGACTTGGGTAAGAGAATATTTGCGCGATTTCTCTGAAGAAAAACTGCTGTCTGAGAATAAATCTATCCAGCAATCCGATAATCTAAAGATTGTAAAAGAACAACTCAAGCTAGAAGCATTGGCAGAGAAATACGCACATCGGTTTTTGTTTTGTGACACGAATTTTATACAAACCAAAATCTATTCAGAGTTGTATTTTGGCAAATCAGATGCTTTTTTTGATTATTATGTTAAAATATTAAAATATGATTTGTATATTTTGACCCAAATTGACGTGGCTTGGGAAGAGGATATACTCCGAGATGCCCCGTATGAAAGAGAAAAACACTACAATTACTTTAAAAAAAAATTAATAGATGCTGATTTACCTTTTATAGAGATTTCAGGAAATATAGAAGAGCGTATGGAAAAAGCAATACAATTAAGCAATGACTTGGAACTAGCCAAGCAAAAGGGATTTGTACCACAAGATATAGTAGAATTTGAGAAGAGAGGTACGACACTCTCGGCTGTGCTGAAACAGATTGCGGTGTTTGAGCAAGGTATTCCGTTTGTACAACTCGAAAAACCAGCAGTACTCAATGACGGAATAATAAAGTTGTCCGTTGCTGAAATGCAGAATAAAGCCATTTTATTTGATGCTAACAAGGAGCGTTTTGACATCCAAAAAATGGTTCCAGCCTCAGGAGCAGCTAGTAGAATGTTTGAGTTTCTAAATAGTTTTTTGAGGGACTTTGATCCTGAGACCCAAACTATAAATGCTTATATCAACCACAACAGAGTGCATCAGCTCAGTGCTTTTTTTGCAGGATTGGAGAAATTTCCGTTTTATAAGAAAGTAAAGAAAATACTCAAAGAGAATTTTTTAGAGTATAAGTCTTGGTCAAAAGAGAAGTATTACCACACTTTTGTGAATTTACTTCTTTCTGAACACTACCTGAATTATTGTCGTCTGCCTAAAGGCGTTTTGCCTTTTCACAAACACAAAACTCCTGTTCAGGAACATTTAAGAGAAGCCTTAGAATACGCCACTTCAAAAGGCAGATCCAAAGTGCATTTTACTATTTCAGAAGAACACAGAGCTACTTTTGAGCAAGTCATCGCTGAGGCTACTCAAGAAATCAACGGGTATAACTTTGAGATTGATTTTTCGTACCAAAAGAAATCGACAGATACAATAGCGGTTCATTTTGACAAAACTCCTTTTAGAAGTGAGCAGGACGGAAAAATTCTTTTCAGACAAGCCGGACACGGCGCTTTGCTAGAAAATCTGAACGACTTGGATGCAGATATCGTTTTTATCAAAAATATAGATAACGTAAGCGATGTGTATTACGATGAAATAGTCTTCTACAAAAAAGCTTTAGGCGGATTGCTTATCCAATTGCAAGACCAAATTTTTGATTGTTTGCACGAGTTAGACCAAAATCCATCCCAAGAAAGAGTTTTGGAGATAAGTACTTTCGCTAAAAAACAACTGAATATCATACTTCCAGAGGATTTTGCTAGACTTGAATTAGTAGTCCAAATCGATATTCTCCAAACAAAACTCAATAGACCACTTAGGGTGAGCGGTATGGTTAAAAATGAAGGAGAGCCTGGTGGAGGTCCTTTTTGGATCAGAAACGATAGGGGAGAGCTGTCTTTGCAAATTGTCGAGAGTTCTCAGATAAATAAAACTGATGAGCAGCAAAAACAGATATTAGAATCAGCTACGCACTTTAATCCTGTGGATTTGGTTTGCGGTATCAAAAACTATAAAGGACAGAGGTTTGATCTTATTCAATATAGAGATGACAATACCGGATTTCTGACTGAAAAGACAAAAGATGGCTATCCGATCCTCGGTTATGAACTTCCAGGACTATGGAATGGAGCAATGGCAGGCTGGATTTCTGTGTTTGTAGAGGTGCCTATCAAAACTTTTAGCCCAGTTAAGACGGTTAACGATTTAATCAAACCTGCTCATCAATAATTAGTTAGGATTTAGGTGAAAAAAAAAGACGAAAAAAGCATCACTTTTCTTTAAATATTTTTGGAGATATCAAAAGTAGTTGTATATTTGCCGTCAGAAAAATGAGAGGGTTTTACCACTTATCATCTTCCTCCTTAGCTCAGTTGGTTAGAGCATCTGACTGTTAATCAGAGGGTCCTTGGTTCGAGCCCAAGAGGGGGAGCACAACATAGACAAGCCATTCAAGAAATTGAATGGCTTTTGTGTTTTTAGGTCATAACTAAACCTCATTTCTGAGGCTTGGCTGCTTCTAAAAACAATTGACTATTTTAGTTGTCAATACGCAAGAAGTCATCGTCTTTGTTGAACTTTAGCTCAAGTCCGTTGTTGAGCTTCACTTTCTGTCTTCTGTCATCCATTTCCCAGTTAGTAATAGTGTTGCATTTATTAGTTGAATCTATGTATAGTAAAATAGGCATAAGAAAAATATAGTATTTAGTTTTTAAAAAATCCAATCGCAACCAAAACAACTATGATCTTAGGCATATCATAAGACAAACACAAAGTCAATCCCTTATGGTTTTGGCACTCCAACTAGATTAGACAATCTTTATACACTCCCAAAACGATGCGTTAAACAGTTCATAAAGCATTTTACACCTTGTATTTACAGCTAGAAATGATTATATTTGCTGGATTTTTATTCAGAACCTTTATAAAACATAACTTTTACTATGGCAAAAATTAAAGTAGCTAATCCAGTAGTGGAATTAGACGGGGATGAGATGACAAGAATTATTTGGTCATTCATCAAAGAACAACTTATACTTCCTTATCTTGATTTAGATATCAAATATTATGATTTAGGTATCGAACACAGAGATGCAACTAACGACCAAGTAACGATTGATGCTGCTGAGGCAATCAAGAAATACAACGTAGGAATCAAATGTGCTACTATTACGCCAGACGAAGAGCGTGTAACAGAGTTTGGACTAAAAGAAATGTGGCGTTCACCAAACGGGACTATACGTAATATCGTAGGTGGAACTGTCTTTAGAGAGCCAATCATTATGAGAAATGTACCGAGATACGTTCAAGGTTGGACAAAACCAATTGTTATTGGTCGTCACGCTTTCGGAGATCAGTACAAAGCTACAGACAAAGTAATCAAAGGAAAAGGAACGCTTACGATGAGCTTTACCAATGAAGCAGGAGAAACTACTTCATGGGAAGTGTATAACTTCAAAGGAGATGGAGTAGCGATGAGTATGTATAACACAGATGAATCAATCTACGGATTTGCACATTCATCTTTCCAAATGGCATTGACCAAAAAATGGCCATTATATCTTTCTACCAAAAACACAATCCTAAAAGCTTATGACGGGCGTTTCAAAGATATCTTTGAAGAAGTATATCAAGAGCACTATAAAGCACAGTTTGAAGAAGCTGGAATTGTGTACGAACACAGACTTATCGATGATATGGTGGCTTCAGCAATGAAGTGGAACGGCGGATTTGTTTGGGCTTGTAAAAACTATGACGGAGACGTTCAGTCAGATACTGTTGCTCAAGGATTCGGTTCGCTAGGACTAATGACTTCAGTATTGGTTACTCCTGACGGAAAAACTGTTGAAGCAGAAGCAGCACACGGAACAGTTACGAGACACTATCGTCAGCACCAACAAGGAAAGAAAACTTCTACTAACCCTATTGCTTCTATATTTGCTTGGACAAGAGGACTTATGCACAGAGGTAAATTAGATAATAACCAAGAGCTTATCACTTTCTGTGAAAACTTAGAGCAAGTGTGTATCGATACAGTTGAGAGCGGAAAAATGACCAAAGACTTGGCTATGCTCGTAAAACCAGAAGGACTTACTGAAGCCGATTACTTGACTACAGAAGGTTTCTTAGAAGCACTGAAAGTAAACTTAGACAAGAAACTAGCTTAAGTACTTACTATTATTATCAATGTCTAATTTAAAATAATCTATACGGATTATCAGACAATAAATAATTAAAACATAGATTCAACTAATGAAACACTTGCAAAAAATATTTTTTGCAAGTGTTGGTAGTATCTCATTAACTGTGTAAGTTGAAAAGTTGTTCTGAAAATTTTTTTGAGTTCAAAAAGGCTCGATTTTTTTCAGAATAACTTTTCATTATTTTTAAACCTTATGTAGTTATGATCGACAAAGAAGAAGTATTAAACAACAAGGATTTGTAGAAATCCTTCAAGAGTAGTTAAGACTTTACCTCTTTCTTCAAAACAATGCACAAACGAACAGTAGAACATATGCTCAAAACTGAACTTAATGAGCATCTGGATACGGAAAAACATCAAAAAACCAAAGACGGAAATTATCGTAATGGATACGGAACTAAAAAGATAAAGACGTCCTTTGGTAAAGATGAAATTAGAATTCCACGAGATAGAAAAGGTTCTTTCCAGCCCGTTTTAGTTCTAAAAAGACACAATATCATTGAAGGTTTAGAAAATATCATCTCATTTTACGCAAAAGGAATGAGCATAAATGATATTGAAGACTAGATCAAAGAAATGTATGATTTTGATGTTTCAACATCAATAATTTTCAGGATTACAAATGCTGTTTCCAGTGAAAATGTTGCTTAACAAAACCGACCATTAGAGGATTTACACTTCATTGTTTGGAGGCATGGAATCGTTTTTAAAGTTCGTGAGAACTCAAAAGTCATCAACAAAACTATTTATCTTGCTGTTGGTTTAAGACGCGATGGAAGAAAGGAAGTTCTAAAACCAAAAAAGCCATCTCAGGTTTTGAGACGGCTTTTGGGTTATATTAGGCTTTTTATTTATTTCTAAACACCAGTTTGTTATCAAAACTATCAAGGATGATGATGCTATCGGTGGTGATTTTTCCTGCTAGTATTTCTTTTGATAGTTCATTTAGAACTTCTCTCTGAACAACACGTTTTACAGGTCGTGCACCAAACTCAGGTTCATAACCTTTGAAGGCTAGATAATCGATTGCCTCGGGCGTAGCATCCATAGTGATGTTTTGGTGTGCGAGTATCTTAGAGACATTTCTGAGTTGCAGCTCTACAATCTTTCTGATGTTTTGCTGGGTGAGTGGCGTAAACATGACTACTTCATCAATACGGTTTAAGAATTCTGGGCGTACACTTTGTTTTAATAAATTCAATACTTCTATTTTGGCACTTTCGGTAGCGCTCTGGATATCATTGCCTGCATTGTCAAATTTCTCTTGAATAATCTGAGAACCCATATTAGAGGTCATGATAATAATCGTATTTCTAAAATCTGCCAAACGCCCTTTGTTGTCTGTAAGTCTTCCTTCGTCTAGTACTTGTAATAAGATATTAAAGGTGTCGGGATGTGCTTTTTCAATTTCGTCTAGCAATACTACAGAATAGGGTTTGCGTCTTACGGCTTCAGTGAGCTGCCCACCTTCATCATAGCCTACATATCCTGGAGGCGCTCCGACAAGTCTGCTCACGCTGTGGCGTTCTTGGTATTCGCTCATATCAATACGTGTCATCGCATTTTCATCGTCAAAGAGATAGTCGGCTAAGGCTTTTGCGAGTTCTGTCTTACCTACTCCGGTAGTTCCTAAAAACAAGAACGAACCAATGGGCTTTTTAGGGTCTTGTAATCCGGCTCTACTTCTACGAACGGCATCGGCTACAGCGATGATGGCTTCTTCTTGTCCTACGACTCTTTTGTGGAGTTCGTTTTCTAGGCTCAACAGTTTTTCTCTTTCAGATTGTAGCATTTTGGTTACTGGAACGCCTGTCCATTTGGCAACTATATCTGCAATATCCTCACTGGTTACTTCTTCTTTGATCAGCGAATTTTCGCCTTGTGCTGCCAATTGCGTTTGTAGTTGTTCCAGTCGTTCTTGGGCTTCTTTTATTTTTCCGTAACGCAGTTCGGCTACTTTTCCGTAATCGCCCTCACGTTCTGCACGCTCTGCTTCGAGTTTGAAATTTTCAATTTCGTTTTTGGTATGCTGTACCGTATCCACCAAGGTCTTCTCAGTTTGCCATTTGGTGAATATTTCGTTTCTCTCTTCTTTGAAGTTTGCCAATTCAATGCCTAATGACTTGAGTTTTACCACGTCATTCTCACGTTTGATTGCTTCAATTTCAATCTCTATTTGCATGATTCTTCGGTCTAATACATCGAGTTCTTCAGGCTTAGAATTGATTTCCATTCTGATTTTTGCAGCGGCTTCATCAATAAGGTCAATGGCTTTGTCGGGTAAGAAACGGTTGGTAATATAGCGTTGCGAAAGTTCTACTGCGGCTATAATCGCATCGTCTTTGATTTGCACTTGATGATGTGCTTCGTATTTTTCTTTAATTCCTCTGAGGATAGATATAGCACTTTCTGTATCTGGCTCGTCAATCACTACTTTCTGGAAACGTCTCTCAAGGGCTTTGTCTTTCTCGAAGTATTTTTGATACTCATCAAGAGTAGTGGCTCCGATAGCACGCAATTCACCACGAGCTAGAGCAGGTTTTAGGATATTTGCGGCATCCATTGCGCCTTCGCCACCACCAGCACCTACAAGGGTATGAATTTCGTCGATAAACAAAACGATGTCACCTTCTGCGGAAGTTACTTCTTTGACTACTGACTTAAGGCGTTCTTCAAACTCTCCTTTGTATTTAGCTCCAGCAATCAGCGCTCCCATATCGAGTGAGAATACAATTTTTCCTTTTAGGTTTTCGGGCACATCACCTTTGACGATTCGCTGTGCTAATCCTTCGGCAATTGCCGTTTTACCCACACCAGGCTCTCCGATTAGCATTGGGTTGTTTTTAGTACGTCTAGACAGGATTTGCAACACCCTTCTAATCTCCTCATCACGTCCGATTACTGGGTCTAGCTTGCCGTCATTGGCGAGTTGGTTGAGGTTTTTGGCATATTTATTCAAGGCGTTATACGTCTCTTCTTGACTTTGAGAAGTAACGCGTTCTCCTTTTCTGATTTCGTTTATAGCTTCATTAAGTATTTTTTCAGTTACACCTTGGTCTTTGAGTACTTGTGCTACTTTGCTTTTTGATTTGAAGATAGCCAAGATAAGGTGTTCGATAGACACGTATTCATCATTCATCTTTTTGGCAGTATTCATCGCCTCATTAAGCATCGTTGTTGCGTCTCTAGAGAGCATCACATCGGCGCCTTGCGTTTTTGAGAAACTCTTTATAATACTGTCTATTGTTTGTTCAAAAACACTTAAGTTCACACCTGCTTTTTTGAGGATAAACGGAGTTACATTTTGATCGACTTCCATAATTCCTTTCAGAATATGTTCGTTCTCAATCTGTGGGTTTTCAAAGCCCAAGGCAAGCTGTTGTGCTTTTTGGATGGCTTCTTGCGATTTGATTGTAAAGTTATTTAAGTTCATGTTATTGTGAATTTCTTTAGTTGTTATGTATGTTCTGTTGTATTATTTGTTTATCTTTAGACAACTTTTATTCCGATAAAGAAAAAACGCCATTTTGGCTTAATTTATTAGATTATAATTGACTTTAACGACATTATGTCTTTTTATTTAAATCTATGAGTGTATTTAAACGACTTTTTAGCAGTAGCGAACCTAAAGTTCAGAAAACAATTGACTGGCAACCCTTAAATGATTTGGCTCAAATAAGCGAAATAATCACTCGTTCTTATGAGAAAACAGTAGTAATCTTCAAGCACAGCACCCGCTGTAACATCAGTAGATTTGCACTAGACAACTTTGAGGCTGATTACCACTTTTCTTCTGAGCAGATGGCTCCTTTTTATTTAGATTTACTTGCTTTCAGAGAAATCTCAAACGAAATCTCAAGGAAATTCGGCGTTGAGCACCAATCTCCACAAATCATCGTAATTAAGAACGGGAGAGCCGTTTTTGCTGCTTCGCACGAAAGTATCGACGTGGCCTTACTAGAGCGCTTTGTTTAGTTGGTTTATATTTGTTGTTTTTTGAGCTTTTTACTACTTTTGGAAAAACTATTTTTATATGCTTAGAATCGGAGTTCTCGGAGCAGGACATCTCGGAAAAATACACCTCAGGTTATTAAATCAATCTGAAAAATACCAATTGGTTGGGTTTTATGACCCAAATCACGAAAATGCACAAAAGCTATCCGAAGAACTCGGTTACCGAAGGTTTGATACCATAGATGAGCTGATTGAACATGTGGATGTCGTGGATGTTGTTACGCCAACCTTATCGCATTTTGATTGTGCCGTAAAAGCTATCAAAAAAGGAAAACATATCTTCTTAGAAAAACCCATATCAAATACGGTTGCAGAAGCAGAGGAAATCATTCGTCTTGCCAAAGAGCACAACGTAAAAGGTCAGGTAGGGCATGTAGAGCGTTTTAATCCCGCTTTTAAGGCAGTCAAAGACCAAATCAACAATCCGATGTTTATTGAGACCCATCGCTTGGCTGAGTTTAATCCTAGAGGAACTGATGTGCCTGTAGTTCTAGACTTGATGATTCACGATATCGATGCTATCTTGAGTGTAGTTGGGTCAAAAGTAAAAGATATTCACGCCAGTGGTGTATCGGTAATTAGTGATTCGCCAGATATTGCCAACGCTAGAATTGAATTTGAAAATGGTTGTGTGGCGAATATTACCTCTAGTCGTATTTCGATGAAGAACATGAGAAAAGCAAGGTTTTTTCAGAAGGATGCTTATATATCGGTAGATTATCTCGATAAAGTATGTGAGGTAGTGAAGATGAAAGACGCGCCTGAAGTGCCAGGAGATTTTGATATGATTCTCCAAAATGCAGAAGGCTTGCGCAAGCAAATTTATTTTGACAATCCAGAAGTAGGCACAAACAACGCTATACTCGAAGAGTTAGAAACCTTTGCAGAGGCTATCAACAACAATACTAGACCGATAGTCACACTAGAAGACGGAACTGAGGCACTTAGAGTTGCCCATTGGATAATTGATTGTTTTGACAAATAAAATTGAACTACAGCTATTAGAACACAACCTCAAAATGAGATTGACCTATCCGTATCAATGGGGGATGAGGCAGTCTAATGATTGGGACGCTAAAACCAATTTTATTTACACAACTAAAGATTTTTCTGCGTTAGCAGAAAAAACCAAAAACTTTGAACCACAGTTCAAAAACTACACTTATAATCGGTGGCTGAACTTCTGGTCAGCAGTTGGTGTAGAACAAGTTTTCTGTTCGCATCAAGGAGTGCAACCCAATTTGAATTATAGAGACAAATTAGTTGACTTCAAAATCAAAACTATATGTTTTGACCACAAAACATCTGTATATCCTAAAGCTTTTGCTAAGCCCTTGGAACAAGCTGTCCACAACAAATCTGAACTTATTCAGTGGCTCTACGAAAACCAAAGTCAACAAGGTCGGAAGCACCTCAAAAACAGACTTTTTGTGGTTTTGTACAACACTCAAAATCCTGCTGAACATTGGAAGTTAAAAGCTGAAATAACTTTTTTGAAAGAAAAAATTGATGATTATGTCTTTCACTTTAATCCAGATAATCTAGTAGAATTAGATTTTGGTGAAGGTAAGGTCTACTCAGATATTATTTGGGCAATTCGTTAAGATGCTCTACTGAAAAACTCTTCATAGTAATCTCTAAAACTTAGTAACACTGATTGCTTTTGGCTATCCATACATAGTCAAAGCTGATTTATATCAGTTTATACCTCGGTTTTATGGGGTATATTTGTCTTAAGAATTTAAAATGTGTAAGAAGATGAGAAAACTAATAATTTTCACGACATTTTTGGCTGTGGTGGCCTGTAAGAAAGAGTCACAAATAGAAAGTGTAGATTCAGCAACGGAAAAGTCAGCGTTGTTTACACGAGCAAGTAACTTTTTTCAATCGGTTTCTTCGCTTCCGTATGTCGATATTCCTGAGAATAAAATCGAATTGGGTAAAAAGCTGTATTTTGATACACGTTTGTCAAAAGAAGGAAACATCAGTTGTAATTCCTGTCATAACCTAGAGACTTTTGGTGTAGATAACTTACCACTTTCTCCTGGAGATACCAAAGAGTTCGGAGGTCGAAATTCGCCTACTGTTTTTTATTCGAGTCTGCACCACATGCAGTTTTGGGACGGTCGAGCAAAAGATGTAGAAGAACAAGCTGGAGGTCCGATTCTAAATCCGGTAGAGCACAATATTCCGTCTGAAACCTATCTAGAGGATAAGTTAAGGGGGATTGATGAATACCAAAAGATATTCAAAGCAGTGTATCCAGAGCAGAATAACCCGATTACTTTTGCCAATATTACGGATGCTATCGGTGCTTTTGAGCGAATGCTGAATCCGCCTTCAAGATTTGATAACTACCTTGATGGAGATGAAGATGCTTTAACTCAGCAAGAGAAAGAAGGACTTCAAGCCTTTATGGACAACGGTTGTATTACCTGTCATACAGGAGTGGCCTTAGGAGGACAAATGCTTCAAAAGTTTGGGCTATACGACGATTATTGGATACACACCAAAAGCCAGAATGTCGATCACGGATTATATGACCTCACTCAGAATGAAGCCGACAAATTTATGTTTAAGGTGCCGAGTTTGAGGAATATCGAAAAGACAGCACCATACTTTCACGACGGTTCAGTAGAGAGTTTGACCGAAGCTGTAGCGATTATGGGTAGGCTCCAAACCAATAAAGAATTTACAGACAAGGAATTAACGGATATAGTCGTGTTCTTAAAAGCACTTACTTCTGATATAGACGATAAATATAAAAGACCTTAACAAGCTTTATATATACACGATAAACCCTAGAGTTTAGAGAAAATAAACGCGGCTAAATGTTGATAACTTTTAGTCGCGTTTATGTGTGTATTAGTTTCATAAAATGAGATTTTTTCTGTATATTTGCTTGTTATAAGCAATTTAAAAATAATTATGAGCGAAGAACTTAAAAACACAAATTATTCTGCCGACAGTATCCAAGCCCTAGAAGGGATGGAGCACGTAAGAATGCGTCCTTCGATGTATATTGGAGATGTAGGCACCAGAGGATTGCACCACTTGGTTTATGAGGTTGTAGATAACTCGATTGACGAAGCACTTGCTGGACATTGTGATGTTATCAATGTTGTAATTAATGAGGATAATTCTGTATCTGTCGAAGATAACGGACGTGGAATTCCGGTGGATGTCCACAAAAAAGAAGGTGTCTCTGCGCTAGAGGTAGTCATGACCAAAATTGGAGCCGGAGGTAAGTTTGACAAAGATTCGTATAAGGTTTCTGGAGGATTGCACGGAGTAGGGGTTTCTTGTGTGAACGCACTCTCAAGCAAGCTCGTCGCTACGGTTTTTAGAGAAGGAAAAATATACCAACAAGAATATTCAGAAGGGAAAGCCATATACCCGGTAAAACAAATAGGTACAACAGATAAAAGAGGAACACTGGTTACCTTTATGCCAGACTCCACTATCTTTACGCAGTCGATAGAGTTTTCTTACGAGACACTTGCCAACCGTATGCGAGAGCTATCGTTCTTAAACAAAGGGCTTACCATCACCCTTACCGATAAACGAGAAATCGATAAAAACGGAGAGTTTATAGGTGAAGTTTTTCACTCAGACGAAGGACTTAAAGAATACATCAGATACCTAGACGGTAACAGAGAGCCGATTATCAGTCACGTGATCAGCATGGAGACCGATAAAGGAGATGTGCCAGTAGAAGTAGCGCTTATTTATAACTCGAGTTACTCAGAGAATATCTTTGCTTACGTTAATAATATCAATACCCACGAAGGTGGAACTCACCTTTCAGGTTTCAGACGTGGGCTAACCAACACACTTAAGAAATACGCTGACCAATCAGGGCTGTTAGACAAACTTAAATTTGAAATTGCAGGAGATGACTTCCGCGAAGGTTTGACAGCAATTATTTCGGTTAAAGTACAAGAACCTCAATTTGAAGGACAAACCAAAACCAAATTAGGAAACAGAGAAGTGGTTGCACCGGTTTCTCAAGCGGTTTCTGAAATGCTAGAGATTTATCTAGAAGAAAACCCAAATGATGCAAAAATCATTGTTCAGAAAGTAATTCTTGCAGCACAAGCCCGTCACGCAGCTAAGAAAGCCCGTGAAATGGTGCAACGCAAAACCGTTATGGGCGGTGGAGGATTACCCGGAAAACTTTCAGACTGTTCTGAGACTGATCCAACAAAGTGTGAAGTGTTCTTAGTCGAGGGAGATTCGGCAGGTGGAACTGCAAAACAAGGTAGAGACAGAAATTTTCAAGCTATATTGCCTCTCAGAGGTAAAATCCTGAACGTAGAGAAGTCTATGCAACACAGGGTTTTCGAAAACGAAGAAATTAGAAATATCTATACCGCACTGGGTGTAACTGTAGGTACTGAAGAAGACAGCAAAGCACTCAACCTAGAGAAACTACGTTACCACAAAGTAGTAATTATGTGTGATGCCGATGTCGATGGTAGTCACATTGCTACACTTATCCTGACCTTCTTCTTTAGGTATATGAAAGAGCTTATCGAAAAAGGCTGTGTGTATATTGCAACCCCACCTTTATATTTAGTTAAAAAAGGAAATAGAAAAGAATATGCTTGGGATGATGACCAGCGTGATAGAATAGTTATGCAAATGGGGTCGGGAACATCTATTCAGCGCTATAAAGGTCTTGGAGAGATGAACGCAGAGCAGTTATGGGATACGACCATGAACCCTGAACACAGAACCCTAAGACAAGTGCGAATCGATAGTCTTGCCGAAGCAGACAGAATCTTCTCTATGCTTATGGGCGATGAAGTGCCACCAAGAAGAGAGTTTATTGAGAAAAATGCAGCTTATGCAAAAATTGATGCATAAATAAAAAATAGGTACACTTTACCGCCCAGAGAGCCCTCTTGAATAGTCAAGAGGGCTTTTTTGATGCTTTGTTAATCTTTTCTTATTTTTTTGATAGAAGCTTAATTCTGCTAATAAATGTCAGTTTTAAGTAAGAATATTTTTGTAAATTTGTAGCTTTAAAATAGTTGTTTAATCTATATAATAAATACCACAACATAATGAAAGTAACCATTGTAGGAGCAGGAAACGTAGGAGCAACCTGTGCAGATGCTATTGCTTTTCGTAGAATAGCAAGCGAGATTGTTTTATTAGATATCAAAGAAGGTTTTGCCGAAGGTAAGGCCCTTGATATTATGCAAACCCAAACCACGTTAGGATTTAATACCAAAGTCAGCGGATCAACTAACGATTACTCTAAAACTGCGGATAGTGATGTAGTTGTAATTACTTCAGGAATTCCGCGTAAGCCAGGAATGACTCGCGAAGAACTTATCGGTATTAACGCTGGAATTGTCAAAGGAGTAGCAGAAAATATTTTGAAGTATTCACCAAATACAATTATCGTAGTAGTATCAAACCCAATGGATACGATGACTTACCTTGCACTTAGAGCTACAGGATTGCCAAAAAATAGAATCATCGGAATGGGCGGAGCGTTAGATAGCTCTCGTTTCAAAACCTATCTTTCTATGGCTCTTGACAAACCAGCAAATGATATTCAAGGGATGGTAATCGGAGGTCACGGAGATACCACAATGATTCCGCTAACCCGATTAGCAAGCTATAACGGAGTGCCAGTTTCTGAATTTTTATCAGAAGAGGAATTAGCTAAAGTAGCTGCAGACACTATGGTTGGAGGAGCAACCCTAACGAAGTTGTTAGGAACTTCTGCTTGGTATGCACCAGGAGCATCGGTTTCGTATTTGGTTGACAGTATCTTAAGCGACCAAAAACGCATGATCCCTTGTTCAGTAATGCTAGAGGGCGAATACGGGCTTACAGATATCTGTATGGGAGTGCCATGTATCATCGGTAAGAATGGAATAGAGGAAATAGTGGATATCAAACTAGATACCAACGAAAAGACTGCTTTTGCAAAAAGTGCTGAGGCGGTAAGAGCCATGAATAATGCACTTGAAGCTGTATTATAACAAGACTTTATAGATATTAAAAAGACCTTATAGCTTTATAAAAGTTATAAGGTCTTTTTTGTTGTATTGAATACCACTCAAATTTGTTATTTTTGCCCTATGGACAATAACATAAATCAGCGAAAACTTATTGAGGGTGAAGATTTTTATTATACCCCTGAGGGTTATAAATGCTTTACAGAAAAACACCACCTCAAAAGAGGTTACTGTTGCAAAAACGGATGCAAACACTGTCCTTATGGTTTTAACAAAAAGACAGGGAATATCCGTAAATAGTAAATTGGAGTAGAGTAGTCTGTAGTGATAGTCTTTTAGGCTAAAGAAAGTAAAGCAAAAGGAAAGTATGTGTTATTTGCTCATTTTATCTTCCATCTTCTGTACGAATCTTCTTCTGAAAAAAAACATAAATACAGCAAGGGCAGCAAGAGCGAGACTTATATAACCATTCCCTTCTTTTTCACCCATAAATTTTTGATAACCATCAAAGGCAAACAAAACGCCTAGAATCAGGTATGCCCAGTAAAAGTACTTGTAATATTTCATAAGAAGTCAATTTTTACAAAAATAGAAAAAAAAAATAAGTAAATCAGGTTTATACGCAAAATAATTATCTAATCAAACCAAACCCCAAATCTCTACTCGATACTTCTTTTTTGTTTTTTACTTCCTTCGTATATCTCATATTTCACCAATCTAGTTTCTAGCTTGGCGTTGAATAATTTTATTTTTCGAGACGGACGCAGCCCAACAAATTTTAGTGCCTCTAGGTTTGCTGTGATAAACCAAGCTATAGTGTTAGGATAGTTTTGCTTGAAGGTATCGCCAACTTCTCTATAAAAACGCTCTAAATCAACATCAAGGCGCTCACCGTATGGAGGATTAAAAAGCATAAAAAGTTTGTCGTCATTTTCTTTTTTACTCTCAAAAAAATCAGCTTGGGTGACCTTGATATACTCGTCTAAGTTGGCATTTTTGATATTGTCTTTGGCTTTAGACACGGCAGAAGATGCCTTATCATAACCATCGATAGTAAATTCAGAATTATACGTTTTGTTCAGAAGAGATTCGGTTATTTTATCAAAGAGGTCATTGTCCCAATCATTCCATTTCTCAAAAGCAAATTCTTTTCGGTTGATGTTTGCTGGAATATTACAAGCAATCATGGCTGCTTCGACAAGTATAGTACCGCTACCACACATCGGATCCAGAAAATCACATTGACCCTCCCAACCCGCTAAGAGCAACATTCCGGCTGCCAATACTTCGTTTATCGGAGCAATATTGGTAGCTGTTCTGTAGCCTCTGTGGTGGAGCGAACTCCCAGAAGTGTCTAAAGATACGGTACAGATGTCATTCTGGATATGCACGTTTATTCTCAAATCCGGAAAGTCCTTATCAATGCTGGGTCTTTTGCCTGTATTGGTTCGGAATTGGTCAACAATTGCATCTTTTGCTTTAAGCGCCACAAATTCAGAGTGATTAAAAGCATCCGAATTTATAGTGGTGTCAATCACAAAGGTTTTGTTATTGTTTAGATAATCAGACCAATCGATGCTTTGCATACCCTTGTAGAGACTTTGTTGGTCAAATACACGGAACTCTTTGATAGGTTTTAGAATCTTTAATGCTGTTCTAAGAGCTATATTGGCTTTATACATAAAACCTTTGTCGCCATAAAAACTTACCATTCGCACACCTGTTTCTACTTTTTGAGCACCCAAGTCGCGGAGTTCTTTAAATAATATTTCTTCAAAGCCAAAAAAGGTTTTGGCAACCATCTTAAAATTAGTATCCATATTGGGCAGCATAAAAATCAAATAATCAATCTGCTCGTCTAAAAATTGTTGAGCAAGTCGCAAAGATACATAATCGGTACTTAAATGTTAGAAGTCTTCATCGGAATGATTTTAAGAACTAGAAAGTAGATGAATAATATAAGTCTAACAACTTCATTGTTTTTTTTAATTTCTGTCATACCTAAGGCTTAAGTAGAATTTTTAGAAGTTCTCTTGTTTATTATTTGTTTTCAAATGTTAAATGAACATAAAAACTCATATATTTACACATTCAAAAATTAATAATTAAATTAAAGTGTTTATTATGAGAAAAATTACATTTATTATTGCTGCTTTCTTGTCTGTATGGATAGGATTTGCACAAGGGTCTGAGACCTTTGATAATGCGACAGACTTACCTACAGGGTCAACCTACGGCGATGGTTCCTTTGTAGGTAATGACGGAATTACTTGGAATTATATTCATGCCCAGAGCGCTGTAAATTATCCAATTGACGGTGAAGGGATTTTGTTTAGAAGAGCCAACGAGCCTAGTAGCATAAGCGCTACTATTGACGGGGGAATAGGAAACTTTTCTGTAGATACCAGAAAAGCTTTTACAGGAAGTGGACAAAGAAAGCTTGAGCTAGTCATCAATGGAGTTGTAATCGAACAGTTTGAGCCTGCTTTTCCAAATGGAGGTAGCGATACTGTCTTTCCTTTTGTGGTTGAGGATATCAACATCGAGGGAACATTTACTTTAGAGCTGCGCTTGTTCGGTGCAAACGGAAACCAACAAATAGTACTTGACAACATTGAATGGACAGGTTATGCTCCTATAAATCCGTGTGATGAATTAGAAATACTTACCACTACTAGTGATTCTACTTGTGATACAGGAGTGATGACACTTGAGGCAACAGCTGCATCAACAAATATTTATTGGTACACTACTCAAACAGGAGGAACTTCTATCCATACAGGAGGAACTTTCACTACGCCAAACCTTACAACAACAACTTCATATTGGGTTGCTGAGTTTTTGGATGTTGCAGGCGTTGTTTGTGAATCGGCAAGAGTAGAGGTTATTGCGACAGTAAATCCAACCATTGCTGTTGAGGCAAGTTCTTTAGATGAAGATATTTGTGAAGGTTCTAGTACTACACTTACAGTAACTAGTACAAATGCTGACTATGTATATACTTGGGAGCCAGGTGCACTTGCAGGAGCTTCGATTATTGTAAACCCGTTAGTGACTACTACCTATACCGTAACGGCTTTAGACCCAAACACTGGATGTACTACCCAAGAGAGTGTTATAGTTATCGTGCTCAGTGTTCCTGATACCTTAACAATAACAGCTTCTGAAGCGTCAGTTTGTGTGGATACTACGGTGACCTTAACAGCAGTTGCCTCAGAGGTATCTACAGATGACATAATATGGTCGCCTATAACAAATCTGTTTCTAGATGCACAAGCTACTATTGCCTATGACGGAACTCAAGCTACAGCTGTTTATATGAAAACCTCAGAAGGAGGAGAATATACCTATACAGCAACGCTTACCGTAGGAGACTGCGGAAGTATATCAACTGATGTCGTAGTAGAAGTTATTGAGACGGCACTGCCTATAGCTGCAGCACAACAAACATTTAATGAAGGAGAAACACTCGCTGATTTAGAGATTAACGGAACTGGAATTACTTGGTATAGCGATGTAGCAGGTACGACTGAACTCCCGAATACTACTGTTCTATTAGATGGAGCTACTTATTATGTAAGCCAAACAGCTGACGGTTGTGAAAGTGGAATAATAGCCATTACAGTAACAGAAGAACTAGCTATAGCAGACCATACTATTGCTGGATTTGCTTATTATCCAAACCCAGTTAGCAATGTATTATTCTTAAGAGCAAACACTCTAATCGATAGCGTTGTAGTATATAACCACATCGGGCAATCTGTTTTAGATTTAAAACTAAATGCCAATGAAGTTCAGGTTGATTTTTCATCACTTCCTACAGGTGCTTACTTTATCAAAGTTGCCTCAGAAGGAAAAACAACAACTAATAAGCTAATTAAAAAGTAATCAATTAATTAGTTCTAAAAAAGAGGAGGTACTTCGTTGTATTTCCTCTTTTTTTGTATTCTTTTTTGTAAGAATTAAAAGTAACAAAGAGTTATAGTTAGTTACAAAACAAAAAAATCTCAAGTAATTTACTTGAGATTTTTTTTTGTGATTAGTATTCTGTTCTATCTGTTTTGTCGGTCCATTCCTGGAAGACTTGCAACGCCTGTTCACGGCTGATTTGCTCAAAAGGAATCTTTCTATTCTCAATAGCAACCTGTAGTTCGTCATAGATAAAGTCATCATCAAAACCGATATTGGCAGCGTCTTTGCGCGTGTTTGCAAAGTACACCTTGTCGGGTCTAGCCCAATAGATAGCGCCTAAGCACATCGGGCAAGGTTCGCACGAGGTATAAAGAATACAACCGTCGAGCTGAAACGTATTTAGATTTTTGCAAGCATCTCTAATAGCCGTCACCTCTGCGTGAGCCGTAGGGTCGTTGCTAGAGGTTACTTTGTTGTTTCCTGCACCTACAATTTTTCCGTCTTTGACTACTACAGCTCCAAAAAGGCCGCCTTGATTGTTATTCATTCCGTTTCTTGACCATTCGATGGCGTCGGCCATAAATTTATTATGCACACACATAGTATAATTTTTTAGTTATTTGGTTTTAGTACGTTTTGGTTATTTATTCCACCTGAAATTACATTGATAATTTACAAAAACAGGATTTTTTTATTGGATGGGTTGAATCTTCGGTGCTTAGTGTTTTTCACTTAATGCTTCTTCCCAGAATTTGGGTTGTATGTTGAATATTGTTTTGATTTTTGTCGTATCCAATACGCTATACTTCGGACGTTGTGCTGCAGTAGGATAGGAGCTCGTAGGAACCGGAACAACATTTACAGTAATTTTGTTTAATTCAAATATCTTCTTAGCAAATTCATACCAAGAACAGCTTCCTTCATTAGAGAAATGATAAAGCCCGAAATGCTGTGCTGGGTTGTCCTTTGCTATGATTTGGAGTATTGCCCTTGCCAAACAATTAGCATTGGTAGGACTTCCGATTTGGTCGTTGACTATGCGAATTGTTGGATGAGATTTAGAGAGATTCAACATCGTTTTTTTGAAGTTTTTGCCAAATTCTGAATATACCCACGAAGTACGGATAATATAATATTTATCTAAAATAGCTTGAATCTCTTGTTCCCCCTCTAATTTTGTCTTTCCATAAACGCTTTTCGGATTAGGAATATCTTCTTCGGTATAAGGGAAATCTTTTTCTCCGTCAAAAACAAAATCAGTCGAAATATGAATCAAGGTTGTAAGGTGTTTTTTGCAGGATTCGGCTAAATTTTTAACTCCGATAACATTAACGCTATAAGCTTTTTCTTGTTCAGTTTCCGCTAGATCTACAGCAGTATAAGCTGCTGTATTGATGCAATAATTAGGCTTGTGTTGGTCAAAAAAGTCTAGGCAATTTTTAGTATTCGTAATATCAAGCATCTCGGAATCGGCAAAAACAAAAGAGATTTCTGAAAAATCTTCAGAAATCTTTTTGATAGCTTGTCCTAATTGTCCGTTGGCTCCTGTAACTAAAACTACCATACTTTTTTGGCTTTTTCTAAATGTGGAGCATTTTGATCTTTATCAGATACGATAAGTTCATCTTTATCAAAACCCCAATCAATTCCGATGCTTGCGTCTTTATAAGATATTTGCCCTTCTGATTCTTTGTTGTAGAAGTTATCACATTTATAACTAAACAAAGCTGTTTCACTCAACACCAAAAAACCATGTGCAAAACCTCTAGGGATGAACATCTGCTTTTTGTTGTCAGCACTGAGTACTACTGAAACATATTTCCCATAGGTTTTTGATGTTGGCCGAATATCCACTGCAACATCAAGTACTTCGCCCTGAATGACCTGGACTAATTTTGCTTGAGCGAACTCTCCCGTTTGATAATGCAATCCTCTTAAGACTCCTCGGGTTGATTGCGATATATTATCTTGTACAAAATGCACCTTGACTCTCGTTTTTTCAAGGAAGGTTTTTTCGTTGAAACTTTCATAGAAATACCCTCTTTGGTCGAGAATTACTTTAGGTTCGATTATTAGACATCCTTCGAGCATTGTCGGAATTACCTGCATTATTTTACGTTGAAGATTTGTTCTAATATTTTAATAGTAATCAGATAAGTTGGTTTAACTCCTGTTGTTCCTAATCCTCCTGAGGCAAGCGTACTTCCTGTTTCTAACGGGTTGTCAGAGGCATAATAGGCATAACGAACTTTTACGTCTTTTGGTATGCTTTTTCTGATTTTAGAAGCCGACTGAATCGCTTTTTGATAATGAGCACCTTCCATTTCGAGTCCAATAATTCCCCAAGTTGATTTATGGAAAAAATATAACAAATCTTTATTTTGAAGAGATGTTCCCAAAACCGAAATCATCGGTCCTGCAAAAACAGGTATGTCGTGACCTTCAAACATTTCTTTGGTAAGCTGGTTGTCAAACGGATAATTATCACCCGTTCCTTCGTTGATATGAGCAGACGG
This sequence comes from Flavobacteriaceae bacterium, assembly GCA_034676605.1. GTDB lineage: Bacteria > Bacteroidota > Bacteroidia > Flavobacteriales > Flavobacteriaceae > Flavobacterium. The sequence continues at coordinate 608,257 of JAUCBW010000001.1, forward strand.
AATCATAATATCGCCTTTTCCGCCTTCGAGAATTCCAGCTTTACCCATAATCGAAAGAGAAACTACGTTTAAGAGTGTTTTTTCTTCTCCGTTTTTATAAGGTTTTAGTAGTTCGTCGATAGTTTCGTAGGCTTGTTCCCCGAAGGCATAATCCATAACGATGATGACTGGTTTGTCAGAAGCATTTGCTTGTGGGAAGTTTGATTTTTTGAAGTCAATTTTGGCTGTATCAAAAACCTGTACGTCGATGTTGGTTCCCGAAGTATCCCAAACCTGATACATACCATTTTTCAGAGCCACATCTTCTACCTTTTTGCGCAGCGCACTATTTTCTGAATTACTTAGAGCCTCATACACGTCAATGTCTTCTGTGTCTTTGAACTTAGTTTTTAACACAGGAATAGCAAAAATAGAATTCATAACTGAGTGCATATTCGCACTGATAATATGAATTGGTCTCTCTAGCAAATCATTGGTTTTAAGTACTTCTTTGATATTGTCAGCCCATATTTCTCCGTGGATGTGGTGTCCTAACCTTTCTCTTAGTATTGGACTGAAAGTAATTGCCCTTTTGTTGTTGCTTACCACTTCTTCGATAGCTAATTTTCCTAACCAATAGATGACGTGTAAGAACCTGTCTGGATTCTCAGATGTTGCAAATGCATCATAGATGTTCAGTACTTCCACGAAGGTTCTGCCCAGCATATTTGATACGTGAGCAATAGATTTTTCTTTTTCTTCCTGAGAAAGTGGTTCTGTTTTGGCAACCGTCTGCTCTAAGGTTTTCCAGTCGCGATTGAGGGTTCCGTTGAATTCGTTAATCAGAACGTGATCTTTTATTTTGTGTGATTCGATAAAAATAAAGGTCAGATGCGTCAGAATATCATAAATATCCGAACGTCCTCGAGTGATTTCGATATTCATCTGTTCATCGTCAATACGATAACAATTTCTACGTCTTTTTGGAGGAACAATGGCTTGAAAATGTGATTTGGAATAACCTTCATCCGAAATCAAATTGATATATCTACATTCTTCAATTCCGATTGGAAGACGTTCGATAACGTACAGAAGTCCGTTGAGTTCGACTTTTTCGCTGTTTATCGAACCGTATATTTCAGGTCGTAAATCCAGTAGTGCTTCACGAAGTGTGTCTCCAGAAACGCCCATAGGTTTATAAAATCCACGATTGAATAAATGTCTCATCGTGATATACATTCGCTCTATAGCACCAGATGATTCCTGTGCTCTTGTTCTTTCTATGTTTTTAAATTTTGTCATATTAGTATTATTTTTTTTGAGAATTAAAGTAATTAAAATAGAGGTGTTATTTTCTATTTAATTTCAATAATTATAGTTTCATTATTCTGATTTATAATTTCTATTTCATAGGAGCTTTTATCTTTAAGATATTCCTTAATAGTAAGCATTTCACATACTTCCATCTCTTTTATATTCAGATGGTCAATACGTAATACTTTATCTCTGTACTTTATTTGTTCTTTCAATTTTTCGTCCCAAACAAATCCAACTATATATGTATTTTCCTCTACAGTAAATTCAAGTTTTGTAGGATTTCCGATCTGTATTTCAGAAGTGTTTTCAAAATAGAATTTTTTCTTTTTAAAATCTATGATAATATCTCCATATTCTAAAAGTTTCAAACCTATTCTAGAATTATTATCATTCATAGTATAGGTAGATACATTTGCTAGCGTAGCTTTATTAATCTTTATTTTAGGTATAATAACTCGATACTGTTCTTGCTCTTCTGCATTTCCGAATAAACCTATCGAACCAAACCCTATATCCGAACTTTCTTGACTATATATATTTTGTGACCTAAAAACAGAAAATGCCCTATTAGAAATATCATATATGCCATCCATTCCTGTATCAATTAACACATCTTCTGATCCTTTTTCTCCGTTTTTTCCTTCTAAATCAATATTTATGTAGGGTGCTAATTGGCTTCCAATTAATTGAAGTTTTATGCCTTTTGTTTTTGGATTTAGATTTTTAACCTTATCAGTAATATATAACTTTTTTTCTTTGAGGCTGATTTTGATAGCTGTATTTCCAAACAGATTACTTCCAATAAAACCATCAATATCATAACACTTCAAAAACTGATGATTATGAAAATCATTAACCAAAGAGGTCGTGTTTTCAAAGGATAAATTACCTATACTCAATCTTGGAAGTCCTACAACCTGCATTGTATCAGCCTTGCTATTAGCATCTGAAATAAGAACTTCTCTTATATTCTGAAAATTCAATTCCTTTTGAAGTCTTTCAGAAATAATATTCGGAGCTCCTGTATCCAATAAGAATCTATATGGTTTATTGTTAATTGAAACAGGAATAATAATTTTACCTTTAAATATCTCGAAATCAACAACTTCTATATGATTTTTGTGGTTGATTGTTCCTTTATTAAATAAATCTTGTGCCGAAATTTTAAATGAAACTGATAAAATTAAAAGTAATATAATCCTTGTCATAATTTATTTTAACTTAAAAACTCTAAAATACTATCGGTAATAAACTTAATTTGTTCGTCATCCAATTCCGTATGCATTGGTAAAGATAAGACTTCACTTACCAAAGTGTTAGTCACCGGAAAGTTTTCTTCTTTGTATCTAGTATCCGCATAGGCTTTTTGGCTGTGTAGCGGAATAGGGTAATAGATGGCACAAGGAATTCCTTTGTTCAATAAGTGTTGCATCAGTCCGTTTCTATCTGCGCCTATAATTCTTAGTGTGTATTGATGAAAAACGTGCGTCGAATCATTTGCTTTAATAGCCGGTGTAATTATGTTTTTGTGATTGGCTAAAGCTGCACTATATTGCTTGGCTGCACTTCTGCGTGCGTGATTGTATTGGTCTAATTTAGGGAGTTTTGCATTCAAAACTACTGCCTGAAGGCTGTCAAGTCTGGAGTTTACACCTACAACATCGTGGTGATAGCGCTCATACATTCCGTGGTTTACGATTCCTCTTAAGTCGTGCGCTAGCTTATCGTCATTGGTAAAAATAGCTCCACCATCTCCATAGCAGCCTAAGTTTTTAGAAGGGAAGAATGAGGTTGCCCCAATGTGTCCGATGGTTCCTACTTTTTGTTTGCGTCCGTCAGAAAACTCATAATCTGCACCGATGGCTTGTGCGTTATCTTCAATCACAAATAAGTTGTGCTCTTTGGCAATAGCCATAATCTCTTCCATATTTGCCGCTTGCCCGAAAAGGTGAACAGGGACTATAGCTTTGGTCTTTGGCGTAATTGCCTTTTTGATAGCATCGATAGAGATGTTAAACGTATCTGCATCGACATCAACCAAGACTGGCGTTAGTCCTAATAGGGCAATTACCTCTACTGTTGCTGCAAAAGTAAAGTCTGCAGTGATGATTTCGTCACCTGCTTGTAATCCCAACCCCATCATGGCTACCTGAAGTGCGTCTGTTCCGTTGGCACACGGAATTACGTGTTTGACGTCAAGATATTCTTCTAAACTCTTCTGAAAGGCGTGTACTTGTGGGCCGTTGATGTAAGCCGTACTGTCTAAAACTTCTTGAAATCCGTTTTGGATACTGTCTTTTATATGTTCGTATTGACCTTTGAGGTCAACCATTTGAATTTTTTTCATCTAATTTATTTTTAGTAAAAATAGTAAAAATTATAGTTATTCAAGTTTCTTTAATGTCAAGTTATCTCCCTGAAATTCTCCGTAGGTAAAGTACTGTATCCAGTCACCTAGGTTGATATAAGAGGAGTTTTCCTTTAGTTTAATATTCATTGGTAGGTGGCGATGCCCAAATACAAAATAGTCGTAATGTTTTGTTTGTAGCTTTAGTTTTGCGTATTGCACTAACCATTCATTCTCTTCTCCTAAGAACTTCACGTCATCATCACCTGAAATAAGTTTGTTTTTCACCGATAAATATTGCCCGAGCCTGACGCCAATATCTGGATGTAGCCATCTGAAAAGCCATTTCGAAAACGGATTTGTAAAGACTTTTTTCATGCGTTTATAGCCTTTGTCTCCAGGGCCTAAACCATCTCCGTGACCAATGAGCAAGACTTTATTGTTGATCGTAAAAATTTGGGGCGTATGAAAAACAGGAATATCTAGTTCTGTTTGAAAGTAATCATCCATCCATAAATCGTGGTTTCCGACAAAGAAATAAATCGGAATTCCACTATCTCGAAGCTCTGCCAATTTCCCTAAAACTCTGACAAATCCTTTCGGAACAACAGTTTTGTACTCAAACCAAAAATCAAATAAATCCCCTAAAAGGAAAATTACACCAGCATCGTGTTTGATTTCGTCTAACCATTTCACGAACTTTTTCTCTCTGGGAAGACTTTCCTCCCAAGTGGGCGCTCCCAAATGGTTGTCTGAAGCAAAGTATGCTTTTTTGTTTTCGGATAATGTTATGGTGGTTTCAGGCTTCAAAGTGGTTGAATCGTTTAATCGTGGATTTGTTGAATTGTAATTCGTTATTAATTATCGGAGGCATACCATTCAGCATACGAAGAATCAGTTTCTTGCAGTCGAAGAGAGAAAAGTTTGATGTTTTCAGGTAAGCGAAGGCTTATTTTTCGCATAAAATCAATCACCATTTTTTCGCTAGTGGGCTGATAATCTACTAGAATAACGTGATGACCTCTGTCTTTAAGTTCTTTGGCTAGCTCAATATGTGGAGTATTTTTATTGAAAACCGTTGCATGGTCAAACACGTCAACGACTTCTTCTTTTACGATTTTTTTCAGGTCAGTAAAGTCGATAACCATTCCGTATTTTACATTGTCTTTATCCTCGATAGGAGTTCCGATAACTGTTACGAAAAGCTTGTAGCTATGTCCATGAACGTTCTTGCATTTTCCGTCATAGCCGAACAAAGCATGACCTGTCTCAAATGAAAACTGTTTGGTAATTCTTATTTTAGTCATTAAGATAACTTTTATTTATTAAGCAAAGGTACGAAATTTGTCAAATGAATTTTTAACTTTGGCTCTAAGATCAAAATTTAAAAATAATGAAAAAAGTGATTTTCCTTAGTTTGCTATCGGTTTCTCTTGCGGGCTATTCGCAAAAGCCAGAAACTATTGAAAAGCAAAATAATAATAAAGGAGTTGTTATTGAAACTCTTACATCTAATACTGATTATAGTTCAGATAAAATTTATACCTCAGTAGAAACAATGCCTGAATATCCTGGAGGAATAAATGCTTTTAGGGAGTTTGTTGTCCAAAATTATAAGAACCCAAAAGTAAGTAGAGATATAGATGGAAATTTAATAATTACCTTTGTAGTAGAACCTGATGGGAGTATGTCAAATATTAAGGTAGTCCGTGACTTAGGTTTTGGAATAGGATTTGAAGCTATAAGAGTCTTGAAACTTGCCGATAAGTGGACTCCCGGAGTTCAAAACGGAAGACCAGTCAGAGTTAATTATGTTTTTCCTATAGCGGTAAAAATTAAAGCTACAAAAGACAAGTGATAGAGAAAAATAATAGTAAAACGATACTATTTATAACAAACAGGGATAACTTCTCCTTTGGCTAATCGGTATTTATTGACCCATTCAGTAGCTATTTTTTGGGTGTAATCTTCTTCGATTACTCTAAAACCAACGGAGCGAAGCCTATCAAAATAATCTCTTCCGTAAATTCTCACGTGGTCATATTGTCCGAATATTTTTGCTCGTTCTTTCTTATCTGTGATGCTTGCATCCTCAAAAGTAGTGGCTCTTGTCAAGTCCTGAGGAATCTGGAATATGCCCATGCCTCCTGGTTTGAGTACTCGGTAAAGCTCTTGCATTGCCTTGGTGTCATTGGGTATATGCTCTAAGACATGGTTGCACAAAATCACATCAAAGATGTTGTCCTGAAAAGGCAAATCACAGATGTCTGCTTTGACATCCGCAAGGGGCGAGTGGAGGTCAGTGGTGGTATAATCTAGGTTTTCCTGGTTTCTGAAACGCTTATAAAAAGCTTGTTCAGGTGCAAAATGCAATACTTTTTTGGGCTTGGTAAAGAAATCGGTTTCGTTTTTTAAGTACAGCCATAAAAGTCTATGTCTTTCAAGAGATAAGGTGCTCGGAGAGAGTACGTTATATCGTTGGTTTTCATAGCCGTAAGGCAAGAATTTTCTGAAACTTTTGTTGTCAATAGGATCTGTATAGCGATTTCCTTTGAGCCACAAAACCAATACAGGACGAATCAGATAGCTCATCTTGATTAGTATTGGTCTTGGGATGAGGTTCAACAAAAACTTAAATAAACCTTTCATTACAACACTAATTTCTGTTGTCTGAACGCATCTTCTTCAGTACTTGTAATGCCTAAAGCTTTATAGATATAATAGAATGTAGAAAGGATTTCTGGCTTTCCGTCCACGAGTGCTACATCGTGTTCGAAGTGTGCACTTGGTTTTCCGTCTCTAGTTGAGATGGTCCAGCCATCGCTTAGTTGTCTGATGTTCTTAGAACCCATATTAATCATCGGTTCAATAGCGATGACCATACCTTCGACAAATAGCTTTCCTCGTCCTCTTTTACCGTAATTGGGTACTTCTGGATCTTCGTGCATCTTGCGTCCTAATCCGTGCCCGACAAGCTCGCGAACAACGCTGTAGCCTTTGGCTTCACAGAATTTTTGGATAGCACTTCCAATATCTTCTACTCTGTTTCCAGCTCTAAATTCATTGATACCGACATAAAGAGATTCTTTAGTAGTTCTCAATAAGTCTTTTTTGTCTTGAGAAACTTCACCTACCTCAAAAGTATAGGCATGGTCTCCATAAAATTCGTGAATTATGGCTCCGCAATCTACTGAGACAATGTCACCATCTCTAAGAGGTTTGTTAGTAGGTAAGCCGTGTACTACCTGTTCGTTTACGCTGGTCAGTAGGGTAGAAGGGCAATCGTATAAACCTAAGAACCCGGGAACTCCTCCGTGGTCTCTGATGTATTGTTCGGCTAACTTGTCTAGATGAAGGGTAGTTACGCCTTCCTTTATCTCAGATGCGAGCATTCCTAGTGTTTTAGACACCAATAGTGCTGCTTCACGCATCAATTCTATTTCTTCTCTGGTTTTTGGAATTATCATAGTAGTGTTTTAATCAAAAAATGCAAATTTACGTATTTATATTGTATTGGATTTTATGTCTTTTGTTATACCTATACTTTTTTAGCGGCGTTCCAGTACACATCCATTTCAGCCAGTGTCATATCGCTTAAGGATTGGTTGTTTTCTGCAGCTTTTTGTTCTAAATACATAAAACGTTTGATGAATTTTTTATTTGTTTTTTCTAGTGCGTCTTCAGGGTTGATGTCTAAAAAGCGAGCGTAATTAATCATAGAAAATAGTACGTCTCCCAGCTCTTCTTCAATTTTCTGTTTGTTGTTGGCATTGACTTCATCTTGAAGTTCTTGAAGCTCCTCCTGGACTTTGTCCCAAACTTGATGTGGTTCTTCCCAGTCAAACCCAACGGCTTTTACTTTTTCTTGTATTCTATAAGCCTTCAGAAGCGCGGGGAGATTATTCGGAACGCCTTCTAGGACTGATTTTCTCCCTTCTTGGAGTTTTAATTTTTCCCAGTTTCTCTTGACGTCTTCTTGGTTTTCTACTTTTACATCGCCATAAATATGAGGGTGTCTATGAATGAGTTTCTCACAAATTCCGTTGGCTATGTCAGCAAAATCAAAGTCATTGGTCTCAGAACCGATTTTAGAATAGAAGACGATGTGCAACAGCAAATCACCCAGTTCTTTTTTGATTTCCTCTTTGTCGTCTTTGTCAATGGCATCTGTGAGTTCGTAGGTTTCTTCTACGGTCAGATGTTTGAGTGTCTGTAGAGTTTGCTTTTTATCCCAAGGACATTTTTCTCTAAGATCATCCATAATGTCGAGTAATCGAGAAAGCGCCTGAAGTTTTAGTTCTTTGGTCATATTTTGTCAATTTGAGTTTTCTGAGCGAAGAGTGAGAGATGCTGATGAACAAAAAAGTCGAAAGTTTTGCTTCCGACTTTTTTGATGTATGTTATTCTTGAGTGTCTTCTGATTCTGCTCGTTTTTTGATTTCCATGTCTTTAGAAACCAATTCTTTTAAGACGAGTAGGTTATACCAATTGACAATTTTTTTCATATCAGAGGCATACACTCTATCTGTGTCATAATCTGGAACTATTTCTAAGAAGTATTGTTCGAGTGTAGCTTTGTCATCTTTGTTGATAGTGGTTTGTTTGTTATCTTCTTTTTCGGCAATTGCTTTTAGGATTTCAGCAAGAGGTTTTTCGCCTTCGTAGGTATAAACAGAAATTTCTGATAATAAACTTACGTTGCTTTGAAGTCCTACATTTAGCTTTTTGCCGTCAAGTAATGATTCTGCTAAGAATCCTGAACGGGTTTGCACTTTCAATTCATAAAGTCCGGGTTTGCCCGAAATGGCTAAAATTTTATCTAAACTCATGTTTCAAATATTTTTCTAAAAAGGTAGCAAATATATAGAATTAGAATTATTATCTGCCTTTTTTAACAGCAAATTTCATTCTGTAATCTGTATTTATTTTGCCCTCTAGGATGTTTTTCAGTTTTTTCTCAATCAGACGTTTTTTAAACGAAGATATTTTGTCTGTAAACAACACACCTTCGATGTGGTCGTATTCGTGTTGTATCACTCTAGCACGCAATCCGTCATAGTCTTCAGTGTGTTTGACAAAGTTTTCGTCGTAGTATTCGATAGTAATTTTATCAAAACGGGTAACATCTTCATGGATGCCAGGTATGCTCAAGCAGCCTTCGTTAAACGCCCAAAGTCCACCTTCTTCTTTAAGAATTTTGGCATTAATGAATACTTTTTTGAAGCCATTCAATTCTTCTTGCTCTTGTTTTGACAACTCATCATTGTCAGAAAATGGCGTGGTGTCAATGGTAAATACTCGGATAGGTAACCCGATTTGAGGTGCCGCTAGACCAACGCCACTGGCATTGTACATGGTATCAAACATATTTGATAGAAGCTGCTTTAACTCTGGGTAATCTGCAGTTATGTCTTCTCCTTTTTTGCGCAATACGCTGTCTCCGTATCCTATGATAGGTAAAATCATGCTACTTTATTTGTGGAAAATTAAGGCGCAAATATACCAATTATTTAGAATGTCAGTTGTAAATAGTATGCTAAGCTTTCAGAAATCAGTGTATTTGTTTATTACGCCTGATTAGTAGGAATATTGCAACACAAGAATCACAGTACCATTTGAATGCTAAATACATATTGCTGTATAACGTTTCGGGGCTTGGCGAAGTGGCGGAAATCGAAGCACAAATTTTCAATGTTGCACAAAAGTTCAATCGAAGAACTGCTGTTGAATTTAGCACTAAACCCGCCATTTTGCCAAACCCTTGTTATGCGTTCGCCCTTTTTTGGTCGTCAAGTTACAAATTTTCATTAATAAAATCTTTACAATACACTTTAATTTGTTGTCTTACTTTTCTAAATTCTTCGGCAATTTCTTCGTCTGTTCCTGTTGCTTTGGCTGGGTCGGGAAAATTGTAATGAAATTTTTCGGCACTGGTCGGAAAGAATGGACAGCGTTCTTTGGCGTTGTCGCAAACGGTAATAACAAAGTCAAAGTCTATATTTCTGTATTCGTCAATGTTGTTTGATGTATGATTTGAAATGTCAATTCCATCTTCTTTCATTGTGGCAATTGCTTTTGGGTTTACTCCGTGCGTTTCTACACCTGCACTGTAAACGTCTGCTTTTTTACCTGCAAAATAGCGTAAATAACCTTCTGCAATTTGGCTTCTACAACTGTTTCCTGTGCAAAGCACTAAAATTTTCTGGTTCATTTTATATCGTATTTTTGTTTTAGAAATAGACTAATCTTGACTAATAATATCAAAACGGGAACTTCTACTAAAGGACCAATAACTCCAACAAAAGCCTGTGGCGAATTGATACCAAAGACTGCAATAGCAACTGCAATTGCTAATTCAAAATTGTTTCCTGTGGCGGTGAATGAAATTGAAGCATTTTTATCATAAGGAACTTTCAACGCTTTATTGATGAAAAAACTCACGAAAAACATCAATACAAAATAGATGATAAGCGGAACGGCTATTTTTAAAACATCAAATGGTAATTCAATTATTTTGTCGCCTTTTAAACTGAACATTACAACAATAGTTAGCAAAAGAGCAATCAATGTAATGGGCGAAATTTTAGGAATAAATTTGTGATGATACCATTCTTTCCCTTTTCGTTTTATTAAAATGTATCGGGTTAAAAAACCTGCTAAAAATGGAATACCCAAGTATATTAAAACGCTTTCAGTAACAGCACGCATTGAAACGCTTACATCAAAATCCCCCAATCCAAGATATTTTGGTAAAACATTGATGAACAACCATACAAAAAAACTGTAAGAGAAAATTTGAAAAATACTATTCAAAGCAACAAGTAAAGCGGTGTATTCTCTGTTCGCTTTGGCTAAATCACTCCAAACTATAACCATTGCGATACATCTTGCCAAACCAATCAAGATAAGTCCTGTCATATATTCAGGTTCGTTTCGCAAAAACAAAACGGCTAATCCGAACATCAACAAAGTACCGATTACCCAATTGAGTAACAAAGAAATGGCAATTACTTTTCTATCTTGTAACGCTTTGGGCAATAAGGAATAATCCACTTTTGCTAATGGTGGATACATCATTAAAATTAATCCGATTGCCAATGGAATATTAGTTGTTCCGATTGAAACGGCATTGATATTAGTAGGAATATTTGGAAAAAAATATCCCAAACCAACACCAATTGCCATTGCTAAAAATATCCAGACCGTCAGATAACGGTCTAAGAACTTCATTTTAATATTCATCGTTTTTTACTTGAATAATTTCTCCATTTATAGTGCACGATAACTTTACGGTATTGTAGATTGTGCCAAATTTTTCAATATTCTTCTTTAGCAATACGGTATTTATATTTTCATCAGCACTGTAAATAATTAACTTGTAATTTATATTATCCATTTTCACAGGTTTTTCCGTGCGAATAGCGGACACATTTACTACGGCTTTTGCATAAGTGAAATTCATCATAGCAGAAAATCGTTCTACATTTTTTAGCATACACGCAGCAAAAGCTCCTAAAAAAAGTTCGGCAGGATTAGGTAAAATTTCTGCTGAATTTGAAGTCGTTCCAAAAGCTATCTCATTTTGCTTTATTTGTAGTATCGCATCTTTTGTTGAAACAGATGAAGCCTTAATTTGATATTCCATAATTATTTTTTTAGCAACATTTCGAACTTGGTGAACAACAATCCGCTGGCTTTTCGGCATAAACCGTTATGCTTCTAATTACCGTATCGTTTGCTTTGTATTGCGTAATTTCTTCTTCATTTAGATAATCCTTCAAAATATCGTCAGGAACAATAATCGGTTTGTCTTTTTGAATAATCATATTTGCAAATCCAACCTTGCTTACAAAGCTCAAATATTCTTCTTTATCAATCGCACTTGCCACACATCCTGCATACATTTCAGCCGCATTTTTAATTTTTTCGGGTAGTTCTCCTGTTAAAACAATATCTGAAATACTGAAATGTCCGCCTGGTTTTAATACGCGGAACATTTCGGCAAAAACCGCTTGTTTATTCGGTACAAGGTTTAAGACACAATTGCTCACAATGACATCTGCCGTATTCGCGGCTACAGGCATATTTTCAATATCACCTTGTCTAAATTCAACATTATTAAAACCCAATTTTTCTGCATTTTGCCGAGCTTTATCAATCATCGCTTCTGTAAAATCAATTCCGATAACTTTTCCAGTTTCGCCTGTTTCTGCTCTGGCAACGAAACAATCATTACCCGCTCCGCTTCCTAAATCAATAACGGTATCGCCTTTTTTGATTTTGGCAAATTGTGTAGGCAAGCCACAACCCAAACCTAAATCTGCATCGGGATTATAACCATCCAGCTCGTTGTATTCTTCGCTCATGATGTTATATACTTCGGTGCTACAACTACCTGCACCACAGCAGGAAGAAGCGTTACTTCCTTTGTCTTGTAAAGCAATTTCACTGTATTTTTGCTTTACCATTTCTTTGATTTCTTGTTCTGTTTGCATTATTTTTATTTTTTAATTTAACAACAGTCTTGATGGATAACATTAGAAGCAATATTTCCAAAATATTTACTTAGTAATTCGAAAGTAGATTCGTTGATACAATAGCACACCGTATTTCCTTCAATTGTTCCTTTGATTAAATTAGCATCTTTAAGAACTTTTAGGTGCTGAGAAATCGTAGGTTGTGCAAGCGGAATTTTTTCTAAAATATCATTTCCGATACACGCATTTACTTTTAATAACAAGTCGATAATAGCGACCCTTGCAGGATGCCCCATTGCTTTTGCGATTACCGCAATTTCGCTTTGTTTTTCCGTAAAATGTTCTGTTTTCGTTGTTCCCATACCTTTATTGTAATATTGCAATATTACGATATACTTTTGAGTTAAAAAATAATTGAGACTTTTTGTTTTTAAAATGATGGATGATTGTTTATTTATTAGAGTTGTTCTTTAGGGTAACGCATAACTATTTAATAGATACAACGTCTGGTTTTCTATATTTTCAGTGCTACTTTAAAAAAAAAATGTATCTCAAAACTGTTGTCCTGAGATACATTGTTTGTTAAAAGGAGGAAACTAGACTAGTTAAAGTATGCTGCGTAGGTATGATAAGATTCATTTAGCTCGTTTACCAACTTATTTGCTTCATCTTGGTCTTTTGCCTGCTCTAGTGCTGTTACCAATTCTAAGTGTGGATGAAGCCATTTGTGTAGTTCGTCATGGCTTTTTCCGTCCATCGTACAACTTTTGATTAAGTTGTTGTTTACTTCTTTAAGATTAGAGGCCAATGCTTTGTAGTCTTTAGTGTCGTTTTTGATGTAGCTCTGAACCATTTCTTCACCTTTTAAAACGAAAGGTTTCATCTCTTGATTCACAATCCATTTTTCACCACTATTTAAAGTAAGTACTTCTGTTCCGTCGTGGTTATGGTCGTGCTCTTGATGGTGGTCTGCCTCAATGCTTACTTCCATTTCGTCAGCAGGAACTTCCGCTGCCTTATTGTTACAAGCAAAAAGCCCAAGGCTAATAATCATAGCCATAATCAATCTTGTTTTTTTCATACTATCAATTGTTTTAGGTTGTTTTTATAAATTATGTAAATCACTACTTTCTGTTTATAGAAAGTGCTTCAAATATAAGCAAATTTAATTTCAAAAGAAAGAATTATTACTTGCTTTTGTACTGCTGAGGCCGTGGTTGCTTTTGTTGTGTTGAAAATTTAGGCTTTCTGAAGGTCAATCTTGATTTTTTGACTAATTTTACTTTTTTGAAATAGCACAGTGAAAAAATACACCATCCGACACTATACCGTTGCTGACTTTGGTTTGTGGAATGATTTTATTGCCAATGCCAAGAATGCCAGCTTTTTGTTTCATCGTAACTTTATGGAATACCACAAAAATCGCTTTGAAGACTATTCGCTTATGGTGTTTGAGGATACTCAGCTCTTAGCTGTATTGCCTGCCAATAAAATAGCAGACCAGCTACATTCGCATTCTGGGCTTACGTATGGCGGAATTGTCATTGATGAAAACCTGAAATTACAGGTGTTTTTAGAGATTTTTAAAGAGATTTGCGAATTCTTAAAACCCAATTTCAACAAAGTGTTTTTTAAAGTTATTCCCTCCATTTACAACACCCATTTCTCAGATGAGTTGTTGTATGCGCTGTTTTTAAACCACGCCAAACTGATTCGCAGAGATACACTCGCAGTGATTGACAATAGTATAGCACCCAATATTTCACAGAAGCGAAAATACGAAATCAGAAAAGGAACAAAACACCACTTAGAGATTCGGCAAACCGATGATTTTTCTGCATTTTGGAATCGGATTTTGATTCCCACCTTGCAGGAAAAACACCAAGCCCAACCCGTACATTCGCTAGAGGAAGTTCAAAAGTTACATCAGTTCTTCCCTAATAATATCAAGCAATATGATGTTTATTATGAAGGTGAAATTGTAGCGGGAACTACTGTTTTTGAAACTGATAATGTAGTGCATATTCAGTATATCGGCAGCAACAACCTTCGCGGAAAACTAGGTAGTGTAGATTATTTGTTTGATTATTTGATTGCAAAATACGCATCCCAAAAGAAGTATTTTGACTTCGGGACATCTAACGAGCAACAAGGCAGAGTGCTTAACGAAGGGCTGAGCTATTGGAAAGAAAGTTTTGGTGCAAAACCACTAGTTCAGGATTTTTATGAATTAGATTTAAATTAAAAATAAGGTTTAGGTGAAATGATTAAATTTCTTGATTTACAAAAGATTAATTCTGAATATAAGACAAAACTTCAAGAGCAGTTCAATGGCTTTTTAGATTTGGGATGGTATATTTTGGGCGATGAGGTGAAAAAATTTGAAAGCAATTTCGCTGCCTATTGTGGCAGCAAACACTGTATTGGTGTTGCCAACGGATTGGATGCTTTAATCTTGATATTTAGAGCTTATAAAGAACTCGGAAAGCTAAAGAGTGGCGATGAGGTGATTGTGCCTGCCAATACCTATATCGCTTCAATCATTGCAATTATCCAAAATGATTTGGTTCCAGTTTTGGTCGAGCCAAGGCTAGACACCTATAACCTCAATCCTTCGGAAATAAAAAAACACATTACCCCAAAAACAAAAGCTATTCTGGCCGTACATTTGTATGGACAATTGGCAGAGATGACGGCTATCAATCAATTGGCAAAGACTTATAATTTATTAGTAATCGAGGATGCAGCCCAAGCACATGGAGCCACATTAGATGGACGCAAAGCAGGCAATTTATCTGACGCAGCTGGTTTTAGTTTTTATCCTGGAAAGAATTTAGGTGCGTTGGGAGATGCTGGGGCGATTACGACCCAAGATGATTTGTTGGCAAAAACCTTATTTTCACTCAGGAATTACGGCTCAGAAGAAAAGTATAAGAATGAATACATAGGACTAAACTCACGTTTAGACGAAATTCAGGCAGGTTTTCTAAGCATCAAATTAGTTGATTTAGATTATCAAAACCAAAGACGTAGGGAGATTGCCCAGCGCTATCTTTCAGAAGTGAAAAACCCGAAGATTATTCTTCCGTTGTATGATTATTCTGAAACTCATGTTTTTCATCTGTTTGTAATCAGAACGGCTAACAGACAACAATTACAGGAATACTTATACAAACATCAGATCCAAACCCTAATTCACTATCCGATAGCGCCGCACAAGCAACAGGCATTGACACATTTTTCAGATTTATTACTACCTATTACAGAGAAAATTCACCGCGAAGTACTGAGTATCCCGCTGAGTCATGTATTGACAGAGGCTGAAGTGAGTGAAATCATCGCTAGACTTAATCAGTATTAAGTTTGGATGCTCAAAAAAGTAGAGAGTTTTTTGATAAAAAAGCAGACCTATAAGCCGAGTTCTGTAATTGCAGATGCAATTCCTTATCATTTATCTAGCCTTGGCATTGCTGACAAGATCTATCTACCTACCCTCCGACAACGGGCGAGTAACCCTTAGCAATCGGTATACTTGGTATTTCATCGCATAGAGTTTACCTGGTTTCACTACAGCATTACCTGTACATACTTTCTGTTGCACTAGTCCGCTTCTGGAAAACCAGAAGGGTGGGCGTTACCCACTATGCTACTCTGTGATGCTCGGACTTTCCTCCACACTCCTAAAAGTGCAGCGATAAGGCGGTCTGCTTAGGGCACAAAGATACTGTATAATTTACTAGAAATTAAAATTAGATTTCCTTTAAAAAATTAAATTTTATACGATACACATTGGGCTTGTGCCGTATAAAGTCTAAAGTTTTTTATACTAGAAGTAAGATTAATTGGCAAGCAAAGCTTTTTAGAACTTATTTTGTCTGCGTAACTTGTTTTTGAATCTCGATTACCCCATTGAGCAATTCAGAAATTTCAGATACTTTTAAAAACCCACCATATTGATAAATAATTTCGTTTTTGGCATTCAGCACTACTAGCACGGGATAAGAAGTTTTCTTGTCAATTGTAGCTAGGGCTTCTGCTAACTCATGAATACCTGTTTTAGATCCTGTGGGTTTGAACTTAAAAGAGGTATTATCAAAATAAATATCACGTTTTTCCTCTGCATTCAGTTTGATAAAGTAGAAGTCTTTGTTGATTTGGTCAATGACTTTGGCATTGCCAAAAGTTGTTTTTTGCATGGCGTTACAAAAGCCACACCAATCGGTATAGATAAAAACAATCAGGTTTTTTTGTTTTTTTTGTTGAAGACTTGCAATATCTTCAAACTCTAGATTTTTTATTTGCGAAAAGCCAGCAGTGTAGAACGCTAAACTTCCTGTGATACATATTCCTTTAAGTAGCTGGCTAAACGTCATTTTCATTTTAGTCTAAGTTGTATCTAATTCCGATAAATGTACGAATACCTTGATTGGGTGCATACATATAAGATGGGTCAAAGATAAGCGCATAAGGATTGCCAGGCGTGGCTATTGCCTGTCCGTTGCCGTCAAATACGACATCTTTGTCAAATGGGTCATTTGTTCGGGATATCAAAAATGGAATTCCCTTTGATGGTGTCCAGTCTAAGATATTTTTTATTCCGCCATAGATCTCAAAATTCTTAAATCCATCATAAGTCAGTTGAATGTTTTGAATACTCCACCAAGGTGAAGTATTGCTTCTCGGATCTAAATCACTCACCAAGGGCAATGACATGGGGCCATATAAATTTCCTGTATAATCTAGCGCAAGGCTCCATGGTCTTATTTTGTAAGACACCAGCCAAGTAGCCGTCACCTTTTCGGTTAACATTTGTTGGGTTTTTACGTTATCTTGTTTGATGAAGTTCTCCATAATCGTACCACCTAAGATAAGCTTCAGACCGTTAGGGAAATTCAAATCTGCATTTAGACTGAAACCTTGACTGACAGAATGCCCCGTCAGGTTATCATAAATGATCTGATTTGGGTTAGTGTCGTAATCAGGAACAATTTTGTTGTTGAAATACGTATAAAAAGCCGTTCCGTCTAAGCTGATATGTGCACCTGAGTCAAAGTAAAACTTTCTGATATAGTTCAGGTTTACATTGTATGATTTCTCTGGTTTTAAGTCATTTAAGATAATCACATCTCTAGCACCAGTAAGGGCAGCATGATCTTCTGTAAATAAATTCACTACTCTAAAACCTGTTCCAGTATTAATTCTGAAAATATTCTCGTTGTTGAGCGTCCATTTATACGCAAATCTAGGCGTTAGGATATTTCCATGAATGTTGTTGTGGTCATAACGAAGGCCTAAGAGCAATTTGTGTTTTTCTGCCAGACTAATTTCGTCCTGAATGAATATCCCTGGAAGTACTGTTTTCTCTGCTTCATTATCGCCGTTGCTATTTGCTGTGGCAGGAGTGTTGTCATCATAATAAGTATAGCGCAAAGCTGTTCCTAACAACAAATCGTGTCTGCCGATAGATTTATCCCAAGTGACTTGTCCGAAAGCAATTTTCTGATTGGCGATATAAGAGGTTTCACCATATCGGCTATCTTGGTCGTGGTTGATGAATGAAAATCCGAAGAACATCTGCTCGCTAACAGGCAGCTGATAGTTTCCGATAAGTTCCATGCGATTGGTATAAATATTCTCTGCATAAATTTCATCACCGCCTCTATAAGATTTGTTCCACCGCGTATCTCCACCCCAACGGTCTTCATATAAATAACGTCCTGCTAAACTAAAGAGTCTATTGTCCTTGCGTTCAAAATTCCATTTCTGAAAAATAGAAACACGATCTTGTAAGGTGACATCCGTAAAGTTATCTCCGTTTTTATCGATGATGTTTTGGTAGTTGAAGTAGTTGATTCCTGTCAGCACGTTTGCTTTTTTACCTGCCTTGAATTTGAAACCAAAGTCGGCATTATATTCGCCCCAACTCGTGGAAAATACATCAGCACTAAACAAGGGAGCGTTAGATGGTTTTTTGGTGATAATATTGATTAGACCACCTACAGCTTCACTTCCGTAGAGCGAAGAAGCAGGGCCTTTGACAATTTCAATTCTTTCAATTAGCGAGTTCGGTATTCCCGAAAGTCCGTACACTGAACCGAGTGAACTCACAATCGGCATTCCGTCGATAAGTATCATCGTATAAGGCCCTTCGAGTCCGTTAATATGAATATCTCCGGTGTTACAAATATTACAATTCAGTTGAGGACGTACGCCATTGATATTTTGCAAAGCATCGAATATACTTGGTGTTGGATTTTTCTTGAAATAAGTTGCGTTATAGACTTCAACCGGCACTGGGCTTTCTAACCTTCTGACAGGCTTCATCGTTCCTGAAATTACCACATCTTCAATCATTGTAGCATTGCTGTATAGGGACAAATCAATATTATGAATCAATATTTCATTTGGCGTTGGCGTAAGTTGTTTAGAATAGCGATCATAGCTAATATGGCTGGTGAGTAGCGTATATCTCTTGGTAGGAATGTTTTCAAAACTATAATTGCCCTCATTATCTGTAGCTGTTTTGTAGGTAGTTCCTTCTAGATACACATTCACAGCAGATTCAGCTATTCCAAAACTAACCACTTTGCCTTTAATAGTTGAGGATTGGGCAGTAGCTTGGTGCAAGCCTAAGTATGTGCAGAAACTAAACCCAATAAGCAATATTTTCTTCATTTTATTATTTCCATTAAAGTTAGGTTGTAAAAATATATAAGTTAGATTGGTAAAACAAATTTTATGGTGTTTAAACTTAAGGTGCAATTGCTCATAGAAATATGTTCTGTCGAGAAATATGAAATCCAAAAGTTTGCTCAGCAATTTATATACTATAACTATATCTAGCTCGTAAGACTTAACTATGGATTTATTTTTAAAACTATTTTTTTGGAGTTGTATCAATATAATTGGTAACTTTAGGTCTGATTTTGAACTGCTTAAATAGTCTATTAGACTTAAAATAAAACATATCAATAACCAAATGAATGAAATTTAGCAGACCTAACCTTTGATTAAGGATAGTTTTGTCTTTAATTGAGTTTGTAGTATAAAGCAATTTTAAAAAAGTTCATTCTAATAACTATAAAATATGCAACAGCACACCACTATTCAGCAATGGGTAGCAAAATATCCAGAACTTCAACCGATAATTAATCTGAAGCCTACTTTTTGGATTAACCCTGAGCCAAAGCTTATAGCTGCGCAGCCAGAACTATCACTTCGTTTTTCAGATATGAAAGCTGCCAAAATATTTATGCAAAAATACAGCTCGTTTATAGCTAAAGCTTTTCCGGAGACTGCAAGTTTTGGAGGTAAGATAACTTCAGAACTTAGAGAAATACCAAACTTCAAAAAAAACAGAATTTCTAACAAACAATTGCCAGACCAGAGTAAATTTTTCTTAAAATGTGACAATGCGCTTCCGGTAGCAGGATCTATAAAGGCAAGGGGAGGTTTTTTTGAAGTCTTGAGTTTTGCCCATCAACTTGCCGTTCAGCATGCATTTATCCAAGAAAATGAAACAGCTGATTTTAGTCAGCTAAAATACAAAGAACTGTTTTCTAAATATACGATAGGCGTGGGTTCTACAGGTAACTTAGGGCTTAGTATCGGTATTATCAGTGCAAAATTAGGATTCAAAGTTAATGTGTATATGAGCCAAGATGCCAAAGCATGGAAAAAAGAACTACTTAGAGAAAAAGGAGCTACTGTCATTGAAGAAGAAGGTGATTTCGGGATTGCAATAACCAAGGGCAGAAAAGAAACCTTAGATAATTCGATGGGGTATTTTGTGGATGATGAAAAGAGTGCACAACTCTTTTTGGGCTATAGCTTGGCTGCATACGAAATCAAAGATCAGTTAGACCAGCTATCTATCTCAATCGATAAAGAGCATCCATTGTTTGTGTATTCCCCTTGCGGTGTTGGAGGTTCGCCGGGCGGAGTGATGTGGGGATTGAAAAACATCTATGGCGATGCTGTACATTCTTTTTTTGTAGAGCCCACCCATGCACCAGCAGTCTTGCTCGGGTTGATTACGAAGGAACTCGAGAACATCAGCGTTCAAGATTTTGGCATTGATAACTTAACCGAAGCGGATGGCTTGGCTGTAGGTAGAGCTTCTGCTTTTGCCTCAAAATATATTCAGAAGTTGGTGAGTGGGATTTATAGCATTGACGACAAGACATTAAGGCAACTACTGGCACAACTGTATCACACTGAAAAGATATTTATAGAACCTTCAGCCACGGCAGGACTTATCGGACCTGAGAAGATCGCCGAGTCAGTATATCTTAGCCAAAATAATATTGACCCTAATAAAATAACTCATATCGCTTGGGCAACAGGTGGCGGATTATTGCCCAAAACATACATAACAGACTTCTTGGCATCTGATAGTAACCTGATAGAGCTAGATTAGAGTCGTTGGTTTACTTGAGTTATCCTCAAAAAAACACAAACACTGCATATAATTCTTTAATCAAAATCAAATTGATTAAATTTATAACTTGAAAATCTATACTAACCTTTAAAACATAGCACTATGAGCAAAAGAGCACCCAAATACTCAAAAACAATAAGTATAAATGGAAATACCTATAATTATAGTTCGTTAAAAGACTTACCGCACGGAAGTATTGAGAACCTGCCTTTTAGCATTCGTATTTTACTAGAAAACGTATTGCGCAACTACGATGGTTTTAGTGTAACGGATGAACACATCAATACACTTGTCAACTGGAAACCACAGCCAGAGGACAAAGACATTCCGTTTATGCCTGCTAGAATCTTGATGCAAGATTTTACTGGAGTACCCGCTGTGGTGGACATGGCATCACTAAGAGCCGAATATGTCAGACACGGAAAGGACGGCGACAGAATCAACCCCGCTATTCCTGTAGACTTAGTCATTGACCACTCGGTTCAGGTGGATTATTATGGAACAGATTATTCGTATGATAAAAACGTAGAATTAGAATACGAACGAAATAAAGAACGCTACGAACTGTTGAAATGGGCGCAAAAAGGACTTAAGAACTTCACCGTAGTGCCTCCAGGAATGGGAATTTGCCACCAAGTGAACTTAGAGTATTTAGCAAAAGGTGTGACCAGTAGAGGCGGATGGTTGTTTCCTGATACCTTAGTCGGAACAGATTCGCATACGCCAATGGTTAACGGAATTGGAGTTGTGGCTTGGGGTGTAGGAGGAATAGAGGCAGAAGCAGCCATGTTAGGTCAGCCTATTTTCTTTAGTTGTCCGGAAGTAGTTGGGCTAAAACTCATCAACAAAATACCCGATGCCTGTACAGCAACTGATTTGGTACTCTCTATTACAAAAGTGTTGAGAGATACAGGAGTTGTAGGTAAATTTGTAGAGGTTTTTGGCGATGGATTAGACCACTTGACCGTAACTGATAGAGCTACCATTAGTAATATGTCACCAGAATTTGGATGTACGATTACTTATTTCCCAATTGACAACCGCACCCTAGAATATATGCACGGAACCAACCGTTCTGCAGAGCAAATCAAAATTGTAGAAGAATACTGCAAAGAAAACCTATTATGGAGAACAGGAAACGAGAAAATCAATTATTCATCCGTAGTCGAATTTGATTTATCAACTTTAGAACCCACTGTATCTGGACCTAAACGTCCGCAGGACAAGATACTTGTCAAAAACTTGGGCAATCAGTTTGCTGACTTACTCAAAAAAGAACACCAACGCAGCTATGCGCCTGTCAATAAACGTAAAGAATCAGCATGGTTGTCAGACGGAGGTTCAGGTACGGAATTTACATTTGGGAAAGTGCCTAGAGATAAAGCTTCTACGATGGAGGTTATTTCGAATGATTTGCAATCTGTGCGCATCAAACACAAAAATCATGAATTTATTTTAAGTGACGGTAGTATTGTTATTGCGGCTATCACGAGTTGTACGAATACCTCTAACCCCGCTGTAATGGTAGGAGCAGGCTTGCTAGCACGAAATGCAGTGAGCAAAGGCTTGCGTACCAAAACTTGGGTCAAAACATCATTGGCACCAGGATCTAAAGTGGTAACACAATATTTAGAGCGTTCAGGATTGAGCGAAGATCTTGAGGCACTTCGTTTTCATACCGTAGGTTACGGCTGTACGTCTTGTATCGGTAATTCAGGACCATTACCACCGCATATTGCTGAGGCAGTCGAGAAAGGCGAGTTGGTAGTAGCATCAGTCTTGTCTGGAAACAGAAACTTTGAGGCTCGTGTGCATCCACAAGTAAAAATGAATTTTTTGATGTCTCCTATGTTGGTTGTTGCCTATGCTTTAGTGGGTAGAGTAGATGTTGATTTAATCAACGATCCTATTTCGTTTGACCCTAACGGAAAACCTGTTTATCTGAAAGATATCTGGCCAAGTAGAGAAGAGATTGTACAGACCATCAATGATTGTGTGAAACAAGAAGACTTTAAAGAAGTCTATGATGTTATTTTTGACGGTTCTACAGATTGGCAGAACTTAGCAGTAAATCTAGAGCAAAGCTATACTTGGAATGAGGATTCTACTTATATTAAAGAAGCACCATTCTTCCAGAATATCGAAGCAAAATTAAATCCAGTTCAGAATATCAGAAATGCCCGAGTATTATTGTATTTAGGAGATTCTGTCACTACAGACCATATTTCTCCCGCAGGTTCGTTTAACGAAATTAGTGCAGCGGGCAAATACTTGCTCGAGAACGGCGTAGAGAGGGCACACTTTAATTCCTATGGTTCTCGACGTGGAAATCACGAAGTGATGATGCGCGGTACGTTTGCCAATGTGCGTATCAAAAATAAAATTATAGCCAAAGAAGGCGGTTATAGCAAGCATTTCCCGACGAATGAGATAAATACAGTGTATGAAATAGCGATGAAGTACCAAGAGGAACAAACGCCACTGATTGTGTTGGCAGGTAAAGAATACGGTTCGGGCTCTTCTCGTGACTGGGCAGCCAAAGGAACCTTCTTGCTCGGTGTCAAAGCTGTTATAGCCGAAAGTTATGAGCGTATCCACAGAAGTAATTTGGTTGGTATGGGAATTGCTCCGCTTGTATTTATTAACGGACAAAATCCAGAAATTCTAGGTCTTGACGGAACTGAATTTTTTGATATTACAGGATTAGCAGAAGACTTGATACCTCACAAATTATTAGATGTCAAAGCAACCCACCCAAATGGAAAAGTTATTGAGTTTAAGGTAAAGTCTAGAATGGATTCAGCTATTGAAATTGAATATTACAAAAATGACGGTATCTTGCAATATGTGTTAAGAGATTACCTCAAAAACAGCTAACCTAAATTAAGTAACCTAAAAAGCCGGTTTAAAGAAGTTCAAACCGGCTTTTTACTTGATAAGTTATGTGAATTAGTTGAAGTGTACTCCAAATTTAGCGGCTTCTCTTTTGGCGTCGGGAGCCATTTTGCGGAGGTTAGCCACACGTGTAGTGCTTGACGGGTGCGTACTCATAAATTCCATTGGCTCATTTCCTCCCGAGTTAGCAGCCATACGTTGCCAGAAATCAATTGCACTATCAGGATTATAACCTGCAATTGCCATAAGTTTAAGTCCGATTTCGTCAGCTTCCGTTTCGTGCGATCTACTAAAAGGTAACATTCCAAGTGTTTGAGAACCGATCCCAAAAGCCATCATAGCAAGTTGTTGAGTTTCTGCTTTCTTTTCGGCTAAGGCAATCGCTAGTCCAGCGCCTAATCCTTGTTCGATCATACCGGCACTCATGCGTTGTTGTCCGTGATTGAGTAGTGCGTGCGCTACTTCGTGTCCCATTACTGTTGCAATTCCAGCATCATTCTGGCAAACAGGGAGAATTCCCGTATAGAAAACAATCTTTCCTCCGGGCATACACCAAGCATTTACTGCTTTGTCTTCCACTAAGTTATATTCCCAAGCATAATCATTTAGGTAGCTTTCTTGACCGATTGATTTTAGGTATGTTTCGGCTGCTTTTCTAATTTTATCTCCAATAGAGGTAATTCGCTTAGCATCAGCTGTTCCTTTGACCACTTTATTTTCAGTTAAGAACGAATCATATTGCTGGAAAGCCATCGGGAAAATCTCGTTATTACCTACAAAAGCCATGGTCTTTTTGCCTGTAAACGGATTGGTAGCACATGCAAATACAACAAGTAAAAGCAGGGCTAGAACAAATTTTGATTTTGTATTCATAACATTATTTTTTAGGTTCTACTTAGTTTTCATTCAAATAAGCTACTACATTCTGGTCAATGCGTTTTTCGATATCCGAAGTATCTGACTTGATAAATTCTTCTCCAGTAATTTGTTGATATAGCTCGATATAGCGTTCAGAAACCGTTTGTACATACTCGTCTGTCATTTCAGGAATTTGCTGTCCTTCTTTTCCTTGAAAGCCGTTGAAAATCAGCCATTGTCTTACGAATTCTTTGGATAATTGCTTCTGTATTTCGCCTTTATCCTGACGTTCTTGGTAGCCATTTGCATAAAAATACCTCGAAGAATCAGGTGTATGGATTTCGTCTATCAGAACGATTACTCCGTCTTTGGTTTTTCCGAACTCATATTTAGTATCGACTAATATCAGTCCTCTTTCTTTGGCAATTTGCGTACCACGCTCATAAAGGGCATAAGTGTATTGCTCTAAAAGGGCATAATCTTCAGCAGAAACGATTCCTTTTTTTAAGATGTCTTCTTTTGATATATCCTCATCGTGCTCTCCAGCGTCAGCCTTCG
Source organism: Flavobacteriaceae bacterium (assembly GCA_034676605.1). Lineage (GTDB taxonomy): Bacteria > Bacteroidota > Bacteroidia > Flavobacteriales > Flavobacteriaceae > Flavobacterium. The sequence goes on from JAUCBW010000001.1 coordinate 633,128, forward strand.
TAGAAGGTGTGATGATAGGAGTGGGGAACTTATCGTTTTCTTTCATCCCGTCGGGTAAGGCGACGCCGCATAGCATTCTTTTTCCTTCTTTGTATTCTCTAGCGGCATGACCAGAGAGATAACCTCTGATGACCATCTCTACCTTAAAAGGCTCACAAAGATGTCCGACAGCAACGTTTGGATCTGGTGTTGCCAGTAGCCAATTCGGTACGATATCCTTGGTGAGTTCCATAAACTTGGTGGCAATCTGATTTAGGATTTGTCCTTTATAGGGAATGCCTTTTGGCAAAACCACATCAAAAGCAGAGATTCTGTCCGTGGCAATCATTACTAAAAGTTCGTCGTTGATATTATAAACCTCACGTACTTTTCCTCTGTACACAGATTTTTGATTTGGGAAGTTGAAGTTGGTTGTAGCTAGCGTGTTCATTAGTGTTTTGTTGTCTTAGAAGTCGTTGTTTGAGTGTTAGAAATATTTTGCAAATTTAACTGAAAAACCGATACTTCCAATATATAAAATAAGTATTGTAACAAGAATGACTCTACTTTTGATTCCTCTGTAGAATATTTTGTTTAATCTGCTAGCTGTGAATAGGTGTTTGGTTTTTATAAGTTAGTTTAGTTTCTTTTTATCAATTTGAATCTATGATATATTAAACAACAGACCACGAAAAAGATTTGGTTTTAAAACGCCCAATGAAGTTTTCGCTCAAAAACTAAACGAAAACTTGTCAGATTATGATGTATATGCAGCAGCAAAAGAAGTGAATATTCCTGTGTTAGTCATACACGACAAACAAGATGAAGACGTACCAGTGAATTGTGCAGAACATATATACAAATACCTCCCTAACGGAAGAGTTTTCATAACCGATGGCTTAGGTCACCGAAAAATATTGGGAGATAAAACGACCATTAAACGGATAATTGAATTTACTGACACAGAGATATAAACAGAAGAACATAAGTTTATATAGAGTTATTTCTATTTTAATTCCTTGTTTACATTCTTATTCACCCACCAATACAGTGGCGGAAGTAAGATAGGCGCAAAGATTAGTGTACTGGTTAGCCCACCGATGATCACAGTAGCTAAAGGTCGTTGAACGTCAGAGCCAATTCCACTAGAAAGTGCTGCGGGTACAAGCCCTAAGATGGCTAGAATTAGAATAGAGAGTATTGCTCTGAGTTGTTCTTTAGAGACTTTGCCTACAAATACCTTACTTAATTCTTGACCTTTAGATGCCCTATCTAAGGCAGAGACTAACAATACACCTGCCATAACTGAAATCCCAAAAATAGACACAAAGCCTACTCCAGCTGACACATTGAAGTAATAGCCTCTAAGCATAAGTCCTATAATTCCTCCTGCTAGTGCAAATAGCACACAACTTATAGTGATTAGAGTGCTTTTAAAGTTCTTGAACAGCATAAACAGACACACAAATACCATAAGTAAGGTCAGCGGAATGGTTAGTGCCAATTGCTTGCCCGCCCTTTCAAGATTCTCGTATTGCCCTCCATAAACCAGTTGATAGCTTTTTGGGATTTCGATGCTTTCGTCAATTTTTTGTTGTAACTCTTTCACGAATCCACCTTGGTCTCTACCGCTGATATTGGTTCTGACCGTTACCATTCGCTTGTTATCAAAACGGTAAATATTGGTTTGTCCTTCTACAAAGTGAATTTTTGCCAATTGATCCATCGGAATCAAAGCTCCGTTAGCAGAAGGCACAAGTATATTTTTTATTTCATCTATATTATTTCGGAATTGTGGCAAATAACGGAGGACAATATCATAGCGTTTCACACCGTCATACACCACAGAAATATCTTTTCCACCAATGGCAACTTCAATCAAGTTCTGAATATCGGCTACATTTATTCCGTAACGTGCGGCGTTTTCACGGTTGATGTCAATCGCCAATTGGTCTTGCGTTCCTTCTTGCTCGATGTTCACACCGCCACTTCCTTCCATCGATTTCACGATTGTCGCGATGCTATCCGCTTTTCTGCGCATCATTACCAAATCGTCACCAACGATAGATACAGCCAAATCAGCAGCACTTCCGTTTACGATTTCCATTACCTGGTCAATAATCGGTTGTCCTGAAGAAAATTCAACACTCGGGAATTCTCTCTCAAGGTCATACAACATGCTGTTTACCAATTCATTTTTAGTAATGGTATCTCTCCATAAATAGTAATCTTTCAGCCCAATAAGAATCTCATTTCTATTGGCAGGGAAGGGATCTGTACCATCATCATTTCTTCCGGTTTGCGTAATTACATAAGATACTTGCGGATATCCAGCAAGAATATCTCTCATCTTAGGAGCATATTTTGCATTTTCTTGGATGGTGATTCCGGCAGGGAAGTTTCCACGTAAGAAAATTGAGCCCTCATCGAGTTCAGGCAAGAATTCTGTTCCTAGTTTAGATCCGAAAGAGATGAGTAATACTACTATTCCAAAACCAATGATAACTACTTTTTTGTAGTTTACCACGAGTTTAGTAATCAGTTTTTCATAACCAGATTCTATGAATTCAAGTATTCTATTTCTGCGTTGTTTAAAAGGTTTCTCAGTATTTTCAAATTCCTTTTTATATACAAAGGATATCAGTACGGGTATGAATGTCAGTGCGGCAATCATAGAACCCACTACTGCGAATGCCAGCGTCAATGCCATAGGAGAGAAGAGTTTTCCTTCTACACGTGTCATTAATAAAATCGGCATATAGGCCAAAATAATAATGGTCACCGCAAAGAATATTTCTCTTCCTACCTCTTGAGCCGAAGCTAAAGTCATTTTTAGAATTCCGTTTTTTCTTTCTTCAGGAGATGCTTTTCGATACTTCCGGACGAGATGTTCAGTCATCACCACGGCGCCATCCACAATAATCCCGAAGTCTATTGCTCCTAAAGAAAGTAGATTTGCAGGAATTCCTGTAAATCTCATAATGATAAAAGCAAACAATAGCGAAAACGGAATGGTCAATGCCACAACCATTGCGCTACGCATACTTCCTAAGAAAAAGATAAGTATGATGATCACAATGCTGACCCCTTCAAACAAGGTCATCGCAACCGTGTTGAGCGAATGGTCTATCAAGAAACTCCTGTCATAGAGTGTTCTGATGGTTACACCTTCTGGTAATTCGTTTTCTTCTAATTCGGCAATACGTTGTTTTAAATCTACTAAAACATCACTCGGATTTTCGAATTTTCTAAGGAGTACAATTCCTTCAACACCGTTATTAACATCTATATTTTCGTCAGTAATCGTATAACCCAAAACCCCACTTGGCGGTGGTGGCCCTACTTCAACACTGGCAACATCGCGTACAAATATGGGAACGCCATGCTCAGATTTCAAAACGATATTCTCGATATCTCTTTCGTCTTTGATAGAACCCAAGCCTCTTACAGCAAAACCTTGGCTACCTCTCTCTAAGATATTTCCGCCTGTGTTCTGGTTGTTTACAGTAACGGCTTCTTCGATATCAGCAACGCTCAGGTTGTATTTTCTGAGTTTGTCAGGTGAGCTCAGGATGTGAAACTGCTTTAGAGGACCTCCAAACGTACCCACATCGGCTACACCGTCTGTTTGAAGCAAGTAGGGGATAATCACCCAGTCTTGTAAATCTCTAAGCTCAGTAGGCGTAAAAGAAGGCGGTGCTTCTACCACATAGCGGAAAATTTCGCCCACAGCAGTAGAAAGTGGTGCGAGTTCTATCTCGACTCCTTCTGGCAAATCAACTGTCGATAAGCGCTCCATCACTTGTTGTCTGGCAAAATAATCGTCAGTTTCGTCTTTGAAGGTCAGTTGCACAACGCCCAAACCAAAGATAGTTCTACTGCGTCTGTCTAAGACATTGGGTGTGTTTTGCAAGGCCCTCTCAATCGGGACAGTCACTTGTTGTTCGACTTCTTCTGCGGCTCTTCCTTGGTATTGTGCGATCACAATTACGTTAGTATCGGCAATATCTGGATAGGCTTCTATTTTGAGATGCGTAAAACAATAGTAACCGATACCCATAGTTATCAAACTTATGGTAACTACGAGCCAGCGCTTGTTAAGAGAAAATGTGAGAATGTTCTTAATCACTCCGTTTGGGATTATAGGTTATAATTTGCTTTTATGGCAATAAAAACTGCACTATAAAGCATCTTTAATTGACTTGTTTTGTATATCTGCTTAGTAACCGAAAGACAATCCTTTGAGTTGCATTACGCCTTGGGTAACAATCTGTTCATTGTCAACGAGTCCTTCATAGACCACTACTTTGTCGCCAATTTGCTGTCCTATCTGCACTTCTCTGCGTTCAAAACTAAGATCAGATTTTATAAATACATAATGCTTGCCCTGCACAGTTGTCAAAGCACTTTTTGGTATGCTGATATAATTGCCTTCAGTAAGGTGAAAAGTAACGTTGGCAAACATTCCTGCTTTGTATTTATTTGAAGCGTTATCAACCAAGATTCTAACTTTTATCATTCGCGTAGCATTATCGACCATATCGGTTATAGCATCTACTTTTCCAGTTATTTTTTTATTGGGGAAAGCGGTGAAAGCAATAGTACAAGAACTGTTTTCAACAATTTTTTCGATTAGATTTTCCGGTATGTTACAAATGATATAAGCTGTTCCTGCCTTTGAATTGCGCAATAACTCAGGGTTAAATCCGTGGGATTTTAAGACTACTTCATGCTCAATCAGAGCTGTTTTTTCGTTGGCCAAATGCGTCTCTTCAATGCTGAGTTCTGTCTGAACGTTTAGCAAATCCTGACCTGTTGCTGCTCCGTGAGCGTAGAGGTCTTCAGTTCGTTTGAGTTCGATTTGTTTTTGTTTGATATTGGTATGTGTAATTTGACGAATATTGATTTGGTGCTGAATCAGTTGGGTATAATTACTTGCCAATTCAGGATTTTCAAATAAGATGATGTTTTGAGAAGCTCCTGTATTTGACGAAAGTATCGTAGCGCCCAAAACGCCTAAGGCTTCAAATTTGGCATCGATTTCTGCTATATTAACTGTTTCTGTAGTAAAGAATGAAATGGATTCAGAATCAGAAAAAACAATTTCTTTTCCGTCGTTATTCACGGAATGTGTTGCTTGTATTACTTCCTTTTTTCGCTGTTTTTCTTGACAAGAAACTAGAAATAAAAATGCTAAAAATAGATATAGTGTATTTTTCATTATTGTACCAATTGATTAATTAAACCTGACGAAAAAAGTAATTGAATATGACTCTGACGGAATTCTTGTACCGCCTCATAATACTGTTGTTGTGTTTCTAGCCAACTTCTCTGCGCTTCTAGAAAGTCAATGATAGTAGTGCCTCCTCTGAGGTAAGCATACTTGACGTTATCTAAAATAATTTGAGATTGCTCTACCACAGTTTCAAAACTCCTGATGTTTTGTTGGTTGAGTTGGTAGCTTTCATAAGCTGTTTTTACTTCAGTTTCTAGCTGTCGCTCAATAGCGGAAAGTTGAAATTCAGCTTGTTTTTTCTCTATATGTGACTTTTTGATTTCACCTTGATTCCGATTCGTAAAAGGCAATTCAATGCCAAAAGAAACTCCGAAATAAGGCACTTGATTCTGAGGATTATAAATTAGACCAAACTCAGGTTGCGGATAGGCAAGTGATTTTTGAAGTTTGATATTGCTGTCAGAAACTTCAACCCATTGCTTGGCAGCAAGAATATCACTTCTGCCACTCAGCGCTTGACTCAACAAATCTTCAGGCGAAGTAGGAGGGAAGTCCGTCATAAAATCATCAGTGGTATCAATGCTTATATTGTCTTGCACTCCCATCAATAAACCTAGTTGTTTTTTGGTGTTACTGAGTTCTTGAACGGCTGATTTATATTGAATTTCATATTGCCTAGACAATAATTCAGTGCGGTATAATTCGGTTTGGGTGATGACTTGGTTTTTATAGCGAAGTTGGTTGTTTAAAACCAAGGTGTCCATATTCCCTTTGGCGATGGTCAACACATCTAATTGTTTCTGGAGTGCCCAGACTTCTAGCCAAGATTGCGCTACCTCAAAATAGAGTTGACGCTGTATATCAGCCAATTCCTTTTCGGCATAAGACCTATTGTTGTCTGCCATTTCAATTTTATTTTTGCGTTGCCCAGCAATCTGAAAAGGCTTTGATAGTTGCCACATCGCCTCTCTGTTTTGAGGATTGTGCCAACTGGTATTGGGTTCAAACTCCGAAGACTTCATCAGTTGCAAGGTCTCATTGTTCAAGACAAAGTTGGGTCTTATTTTAGCCGAAATAATTTCGGCTTCAGCTATGTCAATGCTCAACTGTTCTGTTTTCAAGAAAAGGTTGTTTTCCTGAGCAGTCTGAAGTGCTTTTTGCAAGCTATAGTGTTCTTGTGCTTTGATCTGAGACGAAAGCATTAAGGCAACTATCAAGGATAATATAGGAATGGCTCTAGTTAGCATAGTTTTACAGCTTAATAAATTAAGAAGTGCAAAGCTCGGCTTATATTGGCCAAAAGGCAGTTAGAGAGCCAATAGAAAAAAATTAGAATTTCATTAGAAACGCATTATAGGTAAGGGAATTCTACTATAAATACAGTTTCTTTTTCGAGTTGAGAAGTAACCGAAATACTTCCGTTGTGAAGCCTAATTATCTTGTCTGTAAGTGAAAGCCCGATGCCGTTTCCGTCAGCAAAAGTTTTGTTTTTGCCGCGATAAAAAGGAGTGAAGATATTCTCTAAATCAGCAGGCGGAATACCGATGCCACGATCAGAAAACTCTAGTCTTATTTTCTTGTCCTCAAATGAGATAGAAACCTTAGATCGGTTGTCATACGAGAACTTACAGCCGTTCTCAAAGAGATTGACAAAGGCCGTTTTTAGTAAATATTCATTTCCGTTGATGAGTACATCAGCCTCATCCCCAAAGTTGTTTTCAAAGAAAATATCAATTTTATATTCTGAATTTGTTTGTTGCACTTGCTGTCTTGCATCCAATAATAATTCGTCAACCCTCACTTGTTTAAAACCAATTTCAGAGGTGTCATAACTCGCTTTAGCAAGGTCAAGTAAACTATTTGATAAACGCACTAATTTCTTGGCATCGCTCAATGCATTTTCAATAGCCATTTTATATTCCTCAATGTCTCGGTCTTTGTTGATTGACAATTCCAACTCCGTAATAATAGCCGAAAGCGGTGTGCGCAACTCATGAGAAATATTCGAAACAAAATGTTTTTGTGCTTCAAAGGAATGCTCTAAGCGGTTGAGCATTTCGTTGAATGTATTGGCCAGTTGTGCTAGTTCATCTTTGTTTCCGTTGTTTGAAAGGCGTAAATCGAGATTGGTAACAGAGATTTGAGCTGCTTTTTCAGCCATTTCTTTGACGGGCGCAAATACTCTTTTAGAAAAATAATACCCAGCGACATAAATAAATAAAATCGAAATGATGAAAACTATCAGGATAGTGTTGAACAAACTATCGAGTTTATTATAGCCATATTGGTCTTGAGCCGTTGCTATGATGGCGTAATCAATTCCTTCAAAATTATAAATAACACCAATTACCTGCCAGTCTTCTTGGTAGAATTGAATTTCTCCGCTGTGATAAATTTCACCTATCATCTCAGGTGTTTCTTTTACGAAATCAATATCTGAAGCATCGTGGTAGAGTAGGGTGAATCCCTTGTTATACACGGCAACTTCAACTTCGTTGAGCACTTTTCTATTGTTGCGATAAATGTCTTGTAGGGTTTGGGGATCTACTTTTGCATTAAAAAGTAAATTGGCTTTAGTAATAGCTTCTTTTCTGAGCGAAGAGTAGAATTCTTTTTCTCTATTTTCAGTCGCCGAATAGTAGATTACTGCAGCAAAAGCCAAGAGTATTGTGGCTGTGATGAGTGTGAATAATATGGTAAGTCGCGTTCTTATTTGCATTATCCCTCTTTTAGAATGAAGCCCATGCCTGATTTGGTATGTATGAGTTTAGGGTCAAATTTCCTGTCGATTTTATTCCTTAAGTAATTGATATACACATCGATAAAATTTGTTCCGGTATCAAAATGCGTGTCCCAAACTTTTTCTGCTATTTCTGTTCTAGACAAAACTCGTTCAGGATTCTGAAGCATATATTGCAAGAGGTTGAATTCTTTTGGCGTAAGGTCAATTTCGATGTTGTTTCGCTTGACAATTTTGGAGTGTAAGTTCATTTCCAAATCTGCATAGGTCAAGAGGTTTCCCCGTTGGTTTTGGTTTTTATTATTTCGTTTGAGTAGCGCCCTAATACGAACCAAAAGTTCTCTAATTTCAAAGGGTTTTACCAAGTAATCATCGGCTCCAGCATCAAATCCTTCTACCTTATCATCAGTGGTACCAAGGGCTGTAAGCATTATAATGGGGATGTCTGGAAGCCTTTGTCTGATTTCTTTACAGAGATCGATGCCGTCAATTTTTGGTAAGATTACATCAGTGATTATGAGATCATAATCATTTTGAAAGGCGAGTTTTTTACCTGAAAGTCCGTCAAAGGCAAGCTCAGTCTCAAAACCTTGTTCTTCTAAACCTCTTTTGATGAGTTCAGCAACGCGTTGGTCGTCTTCTATAATCAGTACTCTCATAAAAACAAAGTTACGAAAATTGGGTGATGTTGAGCGGTGGATGTTTTACAAAAAAAAGCGAGCTGTCAGAAACAACTCGCCTTTTTAAAAATCAAATAACTAAAAAAATAATCTACTTAGAACGGATATTTGTTTTCGCTAATTACTTTGCTAGCGATAACCTCACGAAGCTCAACGATATTTGGCATATTTACATATTTGGTAAATCTGCGCAATCCCATAAGCATCATACGCTGCTCGTCACCCTCTGAGAAGGAGATGATACCTTCTTTACCTTTGCTCGAAATGATATCAATAGCTTGGTATAGGTATAGTTTTGCCATAGCAATTTGCTCTTTTACGTTTTCTTCTCCTTTGGTTTTGGCTAATTTCTCAGCGCGCAAGATTCCTGATTCTGCCATATAGATTTCGATAAGCATATCAGCAGCTGCGGTTAGTAACTGTTGGTGTTGGTCTAACTCGGTTCCATATTTCTGAACGGCACTTCCTGCTACCATCAAAAAGGCTTTTTTCAGTTTAATGATAAGCTCTTTTTCTTCTGCAAACAGTTCGCCGTAATCTGGCACATCAAAGTCAGGAATACCCATTAGTTCTTCTGCTACTTTCATGGCAGGTCCCAATAAATCTACGTGACCTTTCATTGCTTTTTTAACCAACATTCCAACAGAAAGCATGCGGTTAATCTCGTTAGTACCTTCATAGATTCTAGTGATACGCGCGTCTCTCCAAGCAGCTTCCATTGGTGTGTCTTCAGAGAATCCCATTCCCCCAAAGATTTGGATTCCTTCGTCTGAACAATGTTGTATGTCTTCCGAAACAGCCACTTTTAAGATAGAACATTCTATAGCAAATTCTTCTACGCCTTTCAACTCTGCATCCTGATGTGAACTACCTTCTGAAAGTCTTATGTTGATTCTTCTTTCGATATCACCTGCCGCTCTGTACGAAGCTGATTCGCCTACGAAACAGTTGGTTGCCATTTCGGCAATTTTCTGACGGATAGCCCCGAAATTAGCAATCGGAGTTTTGAACTGCACACGTTCGTTGGCATAATTTACTGAAGCACTAATCAATCTTCTTTGCGAGTCTAAACAAGCAGCAGCCAATTTGATACGTCCGACATTTAGTGCATTCATCGCAATTTTAAATCCTTCGCCACGTCCTGCCAACATATTTTCGACAGGCACTAGCGTATCGTTGAAAAATACTTGACGGGTAGAACTAGCGCGAATACCTAATTTGTGTTCTTCTTCACCTAATGTGATTCCATTCGGGCTGTTTGGGTCGTATTCTACGATAAACCCAGTAATGTTTTTGTCGTCTTCGATACGGGCAAATACAATCATTACCGAACAGAAACCAGCATTCGAAATCCACATTTTTTGTCCGTTGATTTTGTAGTGTTTTCCGTCAGCAGTAAGTTCTGCTTTTGTTTTTCCGCTATTGGCATCTGATCCAGCGCCCGGCTCGGTCAAGCAGTACGCTCCAAACCATTCTCCTGCGGCTAATTTAGGAACGTATTTATTTTTTTGTTTTTCTGTTCCGTAAAGTGTAATGGGCATAGTACCAATCCCAGTATGTGCTCCGAAAGCTGTTGAAAACGAACCTGTTGCACCTGAGATATAATCGCAAGTTAACATAGTCGAAGTAAAAGGCATTCCTAGTCCTCCATACTGCTCGGGAACTGATACTCCCAAAAATCCTAATTCTCCTGCTTTACGCATACATTCTTCAGTAAAAGCATAATCCTTCTTTTCAAACCTTTCTTTGTGTGGCCAGATTTCACGATCAACGAATTCCATTATGGATTCCTTCATCATAATTTGCTCTTCTGAGAAATCCTCAGGCGTGAAGATATCTTCACATTTTGTTTCTTTTACAAGGAATTGTCCTCCTCTTATAATGTTTTCCATAGCTCTTTTATTATTTTGAATTATAAATTATAAATTATAAATTTTGAATTGTCGTAATTGTTTTTGAATTATAGCTCTTTTATTGTTTTGAATTTTGAATTAAAAACTGTCCTGTTTTTGGGAAGCCTACAATTCATTCAAAATTTAAAATTCATCATTTACAATAATTCATATACTCCCGCAGCTCCTTGTCCGGTTCCGACACACATTGTTACGATTCCGTATTTGTTGCCTCTACGTTTCATTTCGTCAAAAAGCTGAACCGATAGTTTTGCCCCAGTACAGCCCAGTGGGTGCCCCAGTGCAATAGCTCCTCCGTTTACGTTGATGATGTCTGGATTCAGTCCTAGCTCTCTGATAACAGCTAACGATTGCGAAGCAAAGGCTTCGTTTAATTCAAATAGCTCAATGTTGTTTAGCTTCAGCCCTGCTTGTTCGACTGCTTTCGGGATTGCTTTTACAGGGCCAATTCCCATAATTCTAGGTTCTACGCCTGAGGCTGCATAGCTCACTAATCTTGCGATAGGTTCTAGGTTTAGCTCTTTCATCATCTCTTCACTCATTACCATCACGAATGCTGCTCCGTCACTCATCTGAGATGAGTTCCCTGCGGTTACAGAGCCTCCATTTGCAAAAACGGGTCTAAGTTTCGCTAATGCTTCGATACTCGTATCTGCTCTAGGACCTTCGTCTTTATTGACGATGTATGATTTTGTTTCTTTTTTGCTGTTTTCGTTTACGAAAGTTTGGTTCACAGTAATCGGCACGATTTGTTTGTCAAATTTTCCGTCAGCTTGTGCTTGAAGGGCTTTTCTGTGTGAGTTATAGGCGAATTCATCTTGGTCTTCACGAGTAACTTTATATTTCTCGGCTACCGCTTCTGCAGTGAGTCCCATTCCCCAATAGTAATCTTCGTTTCCTTGTTTGGCAACTTCGTAATCCGGAGTTGGTTTATAACCTCCCATCGGAATATAACTCATACTTTCTGCTCCCCCTGCAATGATGCAATGTGCCATTCCGCTTTGGATTTTGGCTGTTGCCATTGCAATAGTTTCCAGTCCTGAAGCACAATAACGGTTTACGGTTACTCCCGGAACATCGGTAATTTTTAATCCCATAAGCGAGATTAAACGTCCGACGTTCAAGCCTTGTTCGGCTTCGGGCATTGCGTTTCCGACCATTACGTCATCAATTCTGGTTTTGTCAAAATCAGGTAACTCATTCATCAGATACTGAATGGTTTCTGCTGCCAATTCATCAGGTCTTTTGAATCGGAATACTCCTTTAGGTGCTTTCCCGACTGCTGTTCTATATGCTTTTACTATATAGGCTGTTTTCATATTTTTTAGATTTTAGATGTTAGTATTGAGATGTTAGATTTTAGATTTGAATGAATAAATCATTTTTTGGATTTCTACACATTTTTCAATTAATATATCAATTTCTGAAACGTTATTTGTTAGATTTAATTCCTTTATCAAGATTAATTGAGTTTGCAATTCGTAGCAAGAACCATTGGCTATACCTAAAAAATGTTTGAACTCATTATTTGAATTTCTTCCTGCCCCTTCAGCTATATTTGAAGGGATAGAAACTGAACATCTTTTGATTTGAGAAATAATTCCAAATTTCTCATCATTTGAAATTTTAGTACATAACAAGTAAACCTCTTTGGTTAATTGCATAGATTTTTGCCAAACTATTAAATCTTCTACTTTGTGCATACTTTAAAAATCTAAATTCTAAAATCTCACTACTCAATTCTCGATTAATTTCTCAACGGTTTCCCTTTAGTTAACATATATTGGATTCGCTCAAGAGTTTTCTTTTCAGTACAAAGAGATAAGAATGCTTCTCTTTCTAAATCCAACAAGTATTGTTCAGATACTAATGTAGCTTCGGATAAATCTCCTCCTGCCATTACGTATGCCAGTTTGTTAGCAATTTTACGGTCGTGTTCAGAGATGTATTTTCCGGCTTGCATTTGGTCTGTACCCACAAGGAACATTCCAAGAGCTTGTTTACCAAGAACTTTAATATCTTTACGTGGAACAGGTTGCGTATATCCAGCATCAGCCAATAGCAATGCGTGTTTTTTAGCTTCAGCAATCTGACGGTCTTTGTTTACTACAACTACGTCTTTTCCGGTTTGTAGTATATTCGTGTCAAAAGCTTCATAAGCCGAAGTAGCTACTTTTGCCATTCCGATGGTTAAGAAATGCTCTTGTAATACGTTTAGTTCCACATCGTTTTTACGGTATAAATCTGAAGCACGAACGGTCATTTCTTTTGAACCACCACCACCTGGGATTACACCTACTCCGAATTCGACCAGTCCGATATAGGTTTCGGCAGCTGCTACCACTTTATCAGCGTGCAAACAGATTTCGCAACCTCCACCAAGGGTCATTCCGTGAGGGGCAGCCACAACCGGAATTCCTGAATAACGGATTCTCATCATGGTGTTTTGGAACATTTTGATGGCCATATTCAGCTCGTCATATTCCTGTTCTACAGCCAGCATAAATATCATTGCGATATTGGCTCCAACCGAGAAGTTAGCCGCTTGATTTCCGATAACTAATCCTTTATAATCTTTCTCGGCTAAGTCAATAGCTTTGTTGATTCCCTGTAATACTCCGCTACCGATAGAGTTCATTTTTGATTTGAATTCAAGGTTTAGGATTCCGTCTCCAAGGTCTTGTATTTCAGCTTCTTTGTTTTGCCAAATTACTTTTGTATCTCTGATGTTATCAAGGATGATAAAGGCATCTTGTCCGGGTACTTTTTGGTATGATTTAGACGGAATATCATAGTAATATGTCGCTCCGTCTTTGATGGTGTAGAAACTTGTAATTCCGCTAGCTAACATATCATTTACCCACGCAGCTGGTTTAAGGTTTTCTGCTTCCATCAGGCTGATAGCTTTTTCTACTCCGATAGCATCCCATATTTCAAACGGACCGTTTTCCCAACCGAAACCCGCTTTCATTGCATCGTCGATTTTGTAGAATTCGTCTGTAATTTCAGGAACACGGTTGGATACGTAAGCAAACATAGCGGTGAAATTCTTACGATAAAAATCTCCTGCCTTGTCTTTTCCTTTTACTAAAATTTTAAAACGATCAATCGGTTTGTCAATCGTTTTGGTAAGTTCTAATGTTGCAAACGAAGTCTTCTTTTGCGGACGATATTCTAAAGTGTCTAAATCCAGAGCTAGAATATCTTTGTCTACTTTCTTATAGAAACCTTGTTTTGTTTTGCTTCCTAGCCAATTGTTTTCCATCATCGTATTGATGAAGCTAGGCAGTTTGAAGAGTTTGTGTGCCTCGTCTTGCGGGCAGTTTTCGTAAATTCCGTTAGCAACGTGCACAAGCGTGTCAAGCCCAACGACATCAACGGTTCTGAAGGTAGCTGATTTTGGTCCGCCAATGACAGGGCCTGTAAGTTTGTCGACTTCTTCAACGGTCAGATCCATTTCTTTTACAAGGTGGAAAAGGCTCATAATACCAAAAATCCCAATTCGGTTTCCGATAAATGCTGGAGTGTCTTTAGCGATTACTGATGTTTTTCCTAAGAATCTCTCTCCGTATTGACTTAAGAATTCGATTACCTCATCAGAGGTATCTGGACCTGGAATGATTTCAAAAAGCTTTAGGTAACGTGCAGGGTTAAAGAAGTGTGTTCCGCAGAAGTGTTTCTGGAAGTCTTGGCTTCTTCCTTCATTCATAAAGTGAATAGGAATTCCTGAAGTGTTAGATGTGATAAGTGTTCCAGGTTTGCGGTATTTTTCGATTTGCTCATAGACTGCTTTTTTGATATCTAAGCGCTCTACTACAACTTCGATAATCCAATCTACATCTTTAATTTTTTCTAAATCATCAGTGGTATTTCCGGTTGAGATTCTAGAAGCAAATTTTTGATTATAAATAGGTGAGGGGCTTGATTTTAGAGCTAAAGCCAAATTTGAATTTACAATTCTGTTTCTAACAGCTTTGCTCTCTATGGTTAATCCTTTTTTGAGTTCAGTCTCATTTGGTTCTTTGGGTATGATGTCAAGAAGCAATACTTCTACTCCGATATTTGCAAAATGGCAGGCTATTCCGGAGCCCATAATTCCCGAACCGATGACAGCTACTTTTTTAATTAGTCTTTTCATGGTTATTTTTCGTGTTTGAATATTTTTCTTTCGTTTATTATTGTGTTAATAGAATTTGATACCTCTTTAAAGATATTTAGTTTTTCTTCTGAGATTTCTTGTTTGATAACTTCGTTAAATCGCAATACGGTCTGCTTAGATAATTCTCTTTTTTCGAGTCCTAATTTAGTAAGGCTGATAATAACTCCTCTGCCATCTTTAGGGTTTTTATTTTTGACTATAAGTCCTTTATCTTCCATTGACTTTAGTGTTCTAGTAAGGCTTGTAGGCTCCATTCCCATTTTTGGAGCTAAGGCTGTTGAAGGAGTTCCGTCTCTGTCAATACTTAATAATGCAAACCCTAAAGCCATAGTAGCACCGTAGTTTGAGGCTTCTTCATTATACATACGCGACACAGCTTGCCATGTTTCTCTCAAGATGTAATCAACCGTCTTTTCTTTATCGTTCATTCTTTATTATCAATAATTATTCCTCAAATATAGCAAAAAAAAGTACTATGCAAGCATATTAAATAAAATTATTTTATATTAAGTTTTTGTTCTAATAAGAAAAAAACTATATTTGATACCTTTAAAAAAAACTATAAACATGATAAATAAACTTTTCAGAATTTCATTAGCTCTTTTTGTGGCTCTAGGTGTCACTTCTTGCGATATAGAGCCTTTAGATGATGGATTAGGGGCTCAGAACTTGCCAACGAACGAAGTGTTTTTTGCAACAAATTATGCTAATGTAAACTACAAGACAGAGAATGCTTCAGCTAATGTCGAGGGTGGAGTCCTCAGCGTTCAAGCGACAGATTCTAAAGGAATTTTCTTAATTAAAAACCAAGGAGCATTAACAGGCACTTATATAAACGGTCAAACAGATTTTACCTTCATAGAAGCGGTAACCGGAAAAGTATTCAGTAGTAAACACCCTATCACTGGTGAGAACAACTCTACCTTTACCATCACTTCAATAAATTTTGAGAAGCAATCTATTACTGGAACTTTCCAGTTCGTAGGATATAGAATGGCTGATACTATTCCAGATCCTGATACAGATATTCAGGCTAGAATAGACTTTCCTGATATTGACTGGCCTGAAGGAGAGTTCCCTGACTTAGATATTCCTGAAGAAGTTATTCCTGGAGTAGAGCAACTAGTCTTCTCTCAAGGAACAATGTTGAACATTCCGTATGGTGCTGGAATTGTTAATCCAGTTGACCCAAATGACCCTATTTTTCCTGGTGATCCGTCTGATCCGAGTTCAGGAGATTATTTTCCGATGGCTGTAGGGAATATTTGGAATTATACTAATGTAACCACTGATCCTTCTAAAATTATTTCTACTCAAACCATTAATGGCAAGGTCTATTACAGAATGACTGGTGCTATAATCAATGCACAAGACCTTACGGATGACGCTCAGGATTTCGTGAGAAAAGAAAACGGAAATTATTACGCTAGAGTAAATTATCCTTCACTTAATCAAAGTATAGAGATGATTCTTCTGAAAGATTATCTGAACGAAGGACAAGGATGGGAAGAAGAATTTACCATAACAATGGGTGATGAGCCAGGTGAAGTGACAGAACTTATAGTGTCAACAACGAGCGTGATTGAGTCTAAAGGAAGTTATACCGTAAATAACATTAATTATCCAGATGTTATCAAAGTAGCGGCTATGGTTGATTCTGAGTTGCTATATAACGGAGAGCCTTTTGGGGATCCAGAACCTCCTTTGCTTCACGAATATTGGTATGCCAAAGGTGTAGGACTTATCAAACTTAAGATTGCTGAGACAATAGATGAGCCAGAAGAACTACACGAGTTAATTAACTATACGTTATTCTAAATAATTTAAAACCGTTTCATAATTGAGACGGTTTTTTTATGACAGTAGGTTATTTAAGCCTTGAATACTATACTAATGTATGGGTGCGTATGTTTTGTGGCATAAAGATTGACTTTCAAGAGTTGATAAATGCCTGCATACAAAGCGATAGTGCTTGATTTACAGTAGTTTGTGTTTTTAGGTTATATGGCGATAGTCCATAAAACAAATATCAATAATGACAAAATGACTTAATTTATACTATGTCTAAACGAAAAATAATATCCCTTGACAATTTGTCACTGCAAGATTTTGATTCAGAAGCAGAATTGATTCCACTTCTTACGCCTGAGGACGAAGAGGAAATGAACAAAGAAGAGCTCCCAGAAGTTTTGCCTATACTACCTCTTAGGAATATGGTTTTGTTTCCAGGAGTGGTTATCCCTATAACGGCAGGTAGAGATAAATCTATCAAACTCATTAATGATGCTAATTCTGGCGGAAAAGTAATAGGTGTGGTGTCTCAGATTCAAGAAGAAACTGAAACACCTACAGCAAAAGACATCAACAGAACGGGTACAGTTGCCCGAATATTAAAGGTACTTAAAATGCCTGACGGAAATGTTACGGTAATTATTCAAGGTAAGAAACGCTTCGAGATAGAAGAGTTTGTTACCGAAGAGCCGTATATTAAAGCTAAAATTAGAGAATTTGCTGAAGTGCGCCCAGGGAAGGAAGACAAAGAGTTTAAAGCCATTACTGATAGCGTAAAAGAATTGGCTATTAGAATTATTCAAGAGAACCCTAACCTTCCGTCAGAGGCTACTTTTGCTATTAAGAACATAGAGAGTGATTCGTTTTTGATCAACTTTGTATCGTCAAATATGAATCTTGATGTAAAAGAAAAACAAGTACTTTTAGAGATTTCAGACCTAAGGACAAGAGCTTTAGAAACACTCAAATTTATGAATACTGAATTGCAAAAACTCGAATTGAGAAATGATATTCAGTCTAAAGTACGTCTTGACCTTGACCAACAACAACGTGAATATTTCCTGCAACAACAGATGAAAACCATTCAAGAAGAATTGGGTGGGGTTTCGTATGATCAGGAAATTGAAGAAATGCGTCAAAAAGGGAAAACCAAAAAATGGGATGATAAGGTACAGAAACACTTTGAAAAAGAGCTCTCTAAACTACAAAGAACCAATCCGCAGTCACCAGACTTTGGAATTCTAAGGAATTATTTAGAATTGTATTTAGAACTGCCGTGGGGCAAATATTCTAAGGATAAATTTGACCTAAAACGCGCTCAGAAAATATTGGACAAACACCATTTTGGTCTTGAAGATGTAAAAAAGCGAATCATCGAACACTTGGCTGTACTCAAGCTGAGAAATGATATGAAATCCCCGATACTCTGTCTTTACGGACCTCCAGGAGTAGGGAAGACCTCTATCGGAAGATCAGTAGCTGAAGCCTTAGGTAGAGAATACGTGAGAATTTCACTCGGAGGTTTACGTGACGAAGCAGAAATCAGAGGACACAGAAAAACCTATATCGGTGCTATGCCTGGTAGGATTATTCAAAGTATCAAAAAAGCAGGTACTTCAAATCCAGTTTTTGTCTTAGACGAAATCGATAAGTTATCAAGTTCGCATACAGGAGATCCTTCATCAGCAATGCTAGAGGTGCTTGACCCAGAGCAAAATTCTGAATTTTATGACAACTTCCTAGAGATGGGTTATGACTTATCTAAGGTGATGTTTATCGCTACGTCAAACAATATGTCAAACATCCAACCTGCGCTTAGAGATAGGATGGAAATCATTAATATGACAGGCTATACTATTGAAGAAAAAGTAGAAATAGCAAAACAACACTTATTGCCCAAGCAACTTAAAGAACACGGACTAACCGATAAACAAGTGGTAATTGGTAAAAAGCAATTAGAAAAAGTTGTAGAAGGTTATACACGTGAATCGGGTGTAAGAGGTCTAGAGAAACAAATCGCTAAACTTGTCAGGAATATTGCTAAGTCAATCGCGATGGAAGAAGCCTACGAAGTGAAAATCACTGACGAGAAAATAATTGAAGTGCTGGGTGCACCAAGATTAGAACGTGATAAATACGAAGGCAATGATGTTGCTGGAGTAGTAACAGGACTTGCTTGGACAAGCGTAGGAGGCGATATTTTGTTTATAGAGTCTATCTTGTCAAAAGGTAAGGGAACACTCACACTGACTGGTAATTTAGGTAATGTGATGAAAGAGTCTGCCACTTTGGCAATGGAATATATCAAAGCCAATGCAGAGGCTTTGGGCATCGATCCTGAATTTGCTGAGAAGTATAATATTCATATTCATGTGCCTGAAGGAGCTACACCAAAAGATGGTCCGAGTGCAGGAATTGCAATGTTGACCTCACTTGTCTCTACGCTTACCAAAAGAAAAGTTAAAAGAGGACTGGCTATGACAGGTGAGATTACGCTCAGAGGAAAAGTACTTCCGGTAGGTGGAATTAAAGAAAAAATACTTGCTGCAAAAAGAGCGAATATCAAAGAAATCATCCTTTGTCAAGACAACAAAAGAGATATTGATGAAATCAAAGAGGATTATATCAAAGGTCTTACATTTCACTACGTAAAAGATATGGGAGAGGTGCTTAAGATTGCTATTACTAATCAAAAAGCCAAGCCTAGTCTAGGTGTATAGAATACGGAATATATAAAATAGCACGAAAAAAATCCTTGTAGTTCTAAGAATTACAAGGATTTTTTTTATAAAATATGATGAAGCTCGAAAGGCTTTTTAGATTCTCTTCATTTGCTCTTTCATCTGAGCGATTTGCTCTTTTAGCATGTTTTGTTTGTCTAATTTTCTTGCTTCGTTTAGCAGCAATGTAGCTTCTTGTTTTCTTCTTCTAGTCATTGCAATTCCAGCCAAATTCAGTTTGGCAAGCGCAAGATCAGTGCTCATATTTAGTCCTAAGGCAATTGCTTTTTTGAAGTGTTTTTCAGCTTGGTTTAGATTAGTCTGAACAACCATCAATCCGCTTAGGTAATAGTAGTATCCTTGTTGTTTTCTGATCAGTGAAGCTTCTGGATTCTTTATTTTAGAAAGTAATTTTTGAGCACCCGGAAAATCTTGTTTTCTGAGTTTCAGAAATGCCAATAAGATGATTTCATTTTTAAAATAAAATAAAATCACTAAAAGCGCCAGCAATATTAAGAAAATTCCGTTACCTATATTGCTTTCAGTAAATTGCCATACAGCAGTGATAACTAATAAAGCTGTCAGAGCAAGCTTGATGTTTTTATGAATCATAACAACTATGAAATTTATAATTTTTAAGAGGTGCAAATATAATCATTTAAGTTGAATTACTGGTTTCTAAAAGGGCTTATAGGACAAAATGTTTTAAACTATAAATAAGCTTTCCTTAGGATTTATGACAATAAAAAAACCTTTTATGGCTTAAAGTTTTGCTATTTGCCGTGTCTTTAGTATTTTAGTGCCTTATTTATAAATATATAAACATTATACAAATGTTAGAGCAAAAGAATGATAACCTGCAGCATGCAGATGGAGACCTAGAAAGTATAAATACACCTAAAATTCAATCAGAATCAACCGAAAGTTCTGTATCTGAGGTTAAATCTGAAGAGATTCAGCCTGAGATAGTCGAAGTTGAGAAAATTCAAATAGAGGAGATTCAAGCAGAAGTAGTTGCTGTGGAGAATGAAAACCAAAAAGCAATTGATGCTATTGACAATTCTAACGCAGAAGAATCTGAGGATTCAGAAAACCAAACACCTGAAGAGTATCAAGAAGTGCAGATACTCGATTACGAAACCTTAACAATGGAGGCTTTGGTAGATGAGTTTGAGAAACTCTTAGCAAATCCAAAAATATCATCGGTTAAGAATTATTTGGAAGATATAAGGAAAGAGTTTACCTCTAAATTTAATGAATTCATCGAAGAAAAGAAAGAAGAATATGCTGCTGAACACGATGGAGATACTACTGATTTTGAATACCACCTTCCGCTAAAACAAAAATTTGACGGATTGCTCAACCAATACAAAGACAAAAGAAACAGCTATTATAAAGCCTTAGAAAATAAACTCACCACCAATCTTAATAATCGTATAGAGATTATTGAAGAACTCAAAAATATCATTAATCCAGAAACTAATATTCCTGATCTTTTCAAACAATTTAACGAAATCAGAGAACGGTGGAGAGTTGCTGGACCAATCCCAAAAGATAAATACAACCACGTCTGGAATAACTATCACTTTCATGTGGAGAACTTTTATGACTATCTACACTTAGATAGAGAAGCCCGTGATATGGACTTCAAACACAACTTAGAACAAAAACAAAGGGTAATTGCACGTGCTAAGGAACTATTAAATGATACAGATTTAAATAGAGTTTTCCGAGAATTACAACTTTTACACAAACTCTGGAAAGAGGAATTAGGTCCTGTATCTAGAGAACATAGAGAAGAGATTTGGAATGAATTTAGTGCTATTACGAAACAAATTCATGACAAAAGAGAGGTTTTCTTTCAACAACAAAGAGGTAAAGAGCAAGAAAACTACGCCAAGAAACAAGAAGTAATTGCTAAGATTGCCGCTATTGCAGAGCAACAAATAGAATCTCATATAGAATGGCAAAAATTGATTCAGCAAGTAGAAGCGCTTAGAGAAGCCTATTTTGCTATCGGAAAAGTGCCCGTTGAAAAAAGAGACGAATTGTGGGCGAAATTCAGAGAAGCAACCAAAGCATTCAATGTAAATAAAAATTCTTTCTACCGAAATATTAAAATCGAGCAGCAAGAGAATCTGAACAAAAAACAAGCACTCGTAGATAAGGCAAACGAACTGAAACACAGCGAGGATTTTGAAAAGACCACTGCTGTGATGAAACAAATTCAAGAAGAGTGGAAAAACATAGGTCATGTTCCGAGAAAAGTATCTGCTAGTATCTGGAAAGAATTTAAAGATGCTTGTAATTTCTATTTTGATCGTCTGCACAAAAAACGCAACGAATCTAGTGCTGAAGAAACAGAATCCCTCCAGAAAAAGAAAGAACTTTTAGAAACCCTAAAAACTATTGAACTTTCTGGTACTCATAAAGCAGATTTAGACCTGATTAAATCACATATAGAAGCTTGGAAAAGACTGGGACGTGTGCCTTATGGACAGCGACATATAGAGATGAAATACAATAAAATCTTAGACGGCTTGTTTGCTAAACTGAGCTTGAGCAAAAAAGAAACAGATACCATCAGATATAACAATCACTTGTCTAATTTGGTCGATACTGACGATGCAAAAAAACTAAACTCAGAGCGTGTATTCTTGACTAGAAAAATTGATGAAATTCAGAATGATATACTCCAATTAGAAAACAACGTCATGTTTATCACTAGTGCAAAAAACAATAATCCTTTTGTTATTGAAGTGAATAAAAATATCGAAAGACAAAAACAAGAACTTGAAGGCTGGAAAGAGAAATTATCTCAACTAAATAATGCAGCCAAAAAAATTAAGCAACAAAGAGAAGAAAACACTCAAAAAGAAGAATAATACTCAAAATATAATTATGAACGACCATCAGTTTGTCAAACGTTGGGAAGACATAAAAGAAAAAGGAAGACTCCGTTATGCCCTAAATCAAGGACTGAAATACGGAGTCTTTCTTACTGTGCTTATGGCTTTGATGGATACGCTCAAAGGTGTCTCATTTACAGTTGCATTCTTTAGTCTGACTACACTAGTGAAATTATTAATCTTTAGTGTTTTTGGGATGTTTGTTTTTGCAACTTTTATGTGGTGGCTGAATAACTACTTCTACAAAAAAATAAAGAAATAACTTTTCGTATAGCTCTTCCAAACTATTTATACACAACTAATTAAGCAGTGGATTTATCCTATTTTATAGCCAAAAGACTTACCCAAGACAAGCATAAAAAAGCAAAAGTCTCTAGTCCGATATTTTCTATTGCAGTTATCGCCATTGCTTTAGGGATTATTATGATGCTTGTTTCGGTAGCAACCGGAATAGGACTTCAGGAGAAAATCCGTGAGAAAATAGCTGCTTTTAATGGGCATATCGTGATTTCAAACTATGACAATAACCAGTCAGAAGTCAGTCTTATACCTATTGAGAAATCTCAGCATCTTTATACGGAAATCAGTTCTGTGTCAGGGGTAAATCATATTCAGGCTGTGGCTACTAAGGCAGGAGTCATCAGAACAGAGACAACTTTTGAAGGAATAATCCTCAAAGGCGTCGGCACAGATTACCGTTTTGAAAACCTTGAAGAATATTTGGTCGCAGGAAAAATCCCAAATATGAAAGACGAAAGAGAAAATGCAGAGGTATTGATCTCTGAATTTTTGGCAAATAGATTAGAGTTTACAGTAGGTGATAAATTTACCACACACTTCTTAAAAGAAGATCCTACGGAAAGACCTAATCTTCGCCAGTTTGAAATTGTCGGAATTTATAATTCGGGTTTTCAGGAATTTGATTCTAATTTTGTTTTTGGAGATATTCGTCATATCCAACGGATGAATAGGTGGAGTCCTAATCAAGTCGGGAATTTTGAAGTATTTATTAATGACTTTAATAAAATCAGTGAAGTAGGAGAGCAAGTACATCAACAAACTCCATCGACATTGGATTCTCAGACCATAATCAGTAAATACAGCAATATTTTTGAATGGCTGAAAATTACCGATTCAAATATTTACCTGATTATTCTTCTGATGTTACTCGTAGGGATTATTAATATAGCTGTCGCACTCTTGGTGTTGATTCTAGAGCGAACCCAGATGATTGGTATTCTTAAAGCGATGGGTGCTAATAATTGGCAAATCAGAAAAATATTTCTTTATAACGCACTTTACCTGATTCATAGAGGACTTTTTTGGGGAAATATTATCGGAATCAGTATTCTATTTATCCAAAAATACTTCAAACTCATCAAGCTAGATCCAAAGAGCTATTATGTGAATGAAGTTCCAATTTACTTGGATTGGAGCTATGTGGTATTGCTGAATGTAGGTACAGTAGTGGTGTGTTTAGTAGTGCTTTTGATTCCGTCGTATATCATTACGAAGATTTCTCCCGTGAAGGCAATTCGTTTTGAATAGCTTGATTAGATTAAACCATATAAACTTCTATTTTTTTGCAACCTATAGGTTATGATTTTGTCTTCAAAAGGCATAAAAAAACACTTGCTATAAGAAAAATATAGCAAGTGTTTTTATTGAAATACATAGAGTTGTTACCTATACTTCTTTGACGGAAATAATTCTGACAGGACAAGCCTTGGCTGCTTTATCACATAGATCAAATGCTTCGGGCATGTTTGTTTTGATTGTATGAAAACCTTTTCTTTCGACAGATTTCAACAATACAGATTTACCGTCTTTTTTAGACATTCTGAAGTAATCGGGTGCAAATTCTACACAATAATTACAACCGATGCATTTATCTCTTTGTAGGGTAACTATAACCATTAAGCAGGAACTACTTTATATAATTTGTCAGAAGCACGAATTCTGAATTCGGTTTTGAAGGTTACTACATCAGACTTTGTCGCCTTTGTGGCATTTTCTTTCTGATCTACGCGCATATCCTCAATAATCATTTCCTGAGAACCTGTAGTAGGACCTTGAATCAGTACTTTGTCACCTACAGTAAGGTCAAAGGCTTCGATTAAGAATTCGGCTATATTATTTTTAGGATAGAAATGTCTTCCTTTTCCGATGTACACTTTTTTCTGTGTAGCGCTTGATCCTGGATCTCCAGACCATTCTCCTAGTTCTTGACCAAGATAATATCCGCCCCAGAATCCACGGTTATAAACAGTCTCTAGGCGTGACATCCACTCACTTACTTTCTCTTTTGAGTAGGTTCCGTCAGCAATAGCATCAATAGCTTCGCGGTAACACTTGGTCACTGTTGCTACATATTCAGGAGCTCTTCCTCTACCTTCGATTTTTAGTACTTTTACGCCTGTATCAATAACTTGGTCTAAGAAATCAATAGTACATAAGTCTTTCGGAGACATCATGTATTCATTATCAAGTTCGATCTCAAAACCTGTTTCTTGATCGATAACGGTATATTTTTTTCTACAATTCTGTTTGCAAGCACCTCTGTTAGCAGAAGAATTATTTGAATGTAAACTCAAATAACATTTACCCGAAACAGCCATACACAGAGCACCATGTCCAAAAACCTCTACTTCGACCAATTTTCCAGAAGGGCCTTTTACTTGTTCTTTTTCGATTTGTTGGCAGATTTTCTTGATTTGGCTCAAACTAAGCTCACGACTCATGACCATCGTATCGGCAAAGAGCGCATAAAACTTAACCGTTTCGATATTTGTGACGTTGATTTGTGTAGAAATATGTACTTCCATTCCGATTTGTCGGGCGTACGAAATTACCGCCTGATCCATCGCAATCACAGCTGTTAGGTCTGCTTCTTTGGCTTTATCCATCAAGGTTTTGATGATAGATAAATCGTGGTCATAAATTATGGTATTCAACGTAAGATAGGTTCTTACGTTTTTTTCTTTACATCTTCGAGCGATTTCTTCTAAGTCATCAAGAGTAAAGTTGATGGTTGCTCTAGCTCTCATGTTGAGTTGTTCTACTCCAAAATAAACTGAGTCTGCTCCGTTGTCTAAGGCAGCTTGCAGCGAGGTAAAATCCCCAGCTGGACACATCAGTTCTATTTTTCCACTTTCTGTCATTTTCGTTTAATTTTGGTGCAAATATAACAATAATTAGACTACCGAATTATATTCAGGGCACAAGGATTAAAATTGTGATTTTTTTAAAACAAATAGGGATGAGTTTCTGATTCATCCCTATCGGTAATTTATAGATTAAGAAATCTTATTTCACTAACCTTTCTAAGGTATATTGAATCAAAGCGTCAACGGGTTTATAAGGATTGTTACTGAAAGTTCCGTCGGCCCTGTTGGCGATGATTGCATTCAGTGCTAAGGCGTTATGTCCTAAGAGTTTGGCTAATCCGTAGATAGCAGATGTTTCCATTTCTAAGTTAGTCATTTTAATGCCTTTATATGCAAAACTATCCATTTTTTGGTTGAGCAATTGGTCTTGAATGTCTAGTCGCAAAACCCTTCCTTGCGGACCATAAAAACCGCCAGCTGTTCCGGTGAATCCTTTGAATGTTTTCTCGCTATAAAAACGATTTAGAAGCACCTCACTTCCTTTAACAATATATGGTCTCCCTTTTCTGAGATCCCAATTTGTATGTGCTATAAAAGCGTCTTCAATGTCTTTTTCGGTAATGTCATCAATTAGGTAAGAGCGCATCATATTGTCTAAGCCTAGTCCGTATTCACTTGCTACAAAGCTATCTACTGGGATATCTGCCTGAAGCGAACCTGAAGTCCCAATTCTGATAATGTTGAGTTGGGTTAGGTTTGGCTTGGGTTGTTTGGTATCTAAATCGATATTGACCAAAGCGTCTAATTCGTTCATCACAATATCAATATTGTCAGGGCCAATTCCGGTTGACATCACCGTGATTCGCTTTCCTTTATAGATTCCGGTTTGGGTTTTAAATTCTCTTTTTTGAGTAGAAAATTCTATCTCGTCAAAAAACTGTGTGATTTTCTCGACCCTATCTTGATCGCCCACAAAAATAATATCCTTAGCAAGGTTTTCTGGTTTTAGGTTGATATGATACAGACTTCCGTCAGGGTTTAGTATGAGTTCTGATGATTTAATTTGCATGATTGTATAAAGCTTTTAGTCTATTGTAATAAATAATTTAATCTACGAAGTTAGGTATTTATTTGCTAATTCTACTGCTTCAGAACGAAGAAATCTAGAGTTGGAGGCAATTTATTTGTTCGATGAATACTTAGCTACCTAGGTTAGTTATCCAACGAAAATCAGTTATAATTTTAAAATTAAAAGACTATATTTGTTTTCATAAATTTTATTGAAAATGAACTATATTTTATTTGACGGATCCAGAAGAATGGCTTTACTTCCGTTTACATACACACGCCCAGTAGCAGATATCCGCATCGGAATACTCACCATCAGAGAGAAATGGGAGAGTTATTTATCTTCTACAACTACCACAATTACAGAAGATTATCTATCAGATAAATATCCGATGGTAGAGACTGAGCAAAATATACTTATCAACGCTAGCTATTTGCCTACAGAAGAGCTGGTAGATTTAATCACAAGTTTAAAAGAAAACCAAGCTGTAATCAAAGGAGAAGACATCATCGCTTTTTATGCAGCCGCTGCCCAAGAAGAAATTGATTTTGACTCCTACGAGCTCATCGATTTTGAAGGTGAATGCTTGACACTTGAAAACACATGGGATATTTTTTCGAAAAACGACCAAGCCATTATAGCTGATTTTGAGCTGATTACAACAGGAAGGGAATCACAACCCATTCCGAGTTCTGTCAATGTTATCGCTCCTGAGCAAATTTTTATTGAAGAAGGTGTAAAGATGGAGTTCGTAACCTTAAATGCCTCAACAGGACCTATTTATATCGGCAAAAATGCCGAGATTATGGAAGGTTCTGTAATTAGAGGACCTTTTGCTTTAGGAGAAGAAGCGCAAGTCAAACTAGCTTCAAAAATATATGGAGCAACCACTGTTGGTCCGCATTGTAGAGTAGGAGGCGAGGTCAATAACTCCGTATTAATGGGATATTCTAATAAAGGACATGACGGTTTCTTAGGAAATGCAGTATTAGGAGAATGGTGTAATATAGGTGCTGACTCTAATAATTCTAACCTGAAAAACAATTACGAAGAAGTAAAATTATGGAGCTACGAAACCGAAAAATTTGAAAAAACAGGACTTCAATTTTGCGGACTGATGATGGGCGATCATAGCAAATGTGGTATCAATACGATGTTTAATACCGGAACAGTAGTCGGAGTTTCTGCTAATATCTTTGGTAGTGGTTTCCCTAGAAATTTCGTGCCGAGTTTTGCTTGGGGAGGTGCTTCTGGCTTCATGACCTATTTGCCTAAAAAAGCACTAGAAGTCGCTAGAGTAGTGATGAGCAGAAGACATGTTGAACTCTCTGAGGAAGATATTAAAATAATGGAACACCTCTTTGAGGAAACTAAAAAATATAGAAATTTCTAAAAACCATTACTTCCAAAACAAATATTTCTACGCTTTCAGATGTTCGCAAAAGTAAAATCTCTTCAAAGCATTCATCTTGCCTTTTGTATGGGTGCTATTTTATTTTACCTATTCATAGGTGAAATTTCGATGGAAAACTTGAATATTCCTAATGTTGACAGTTCGTCATTGGTATATTTAGCTCTTCTTGTATTGGGGTATTTGTGTTGAGTGACTTTTTGTTCGAAATTAATTAAAACAAGCAGATATAAAACCAAAAACCGAAGATAATTTCGCTGTCTATCAAAAGACTTCTATTGTTAGATGGGCTGTACTTGAAGGTACTGTAATGCTTATAGCTTTGTTTAACCCCGACTTTTTAATCTTTGGGATATTACTGATTGTTTATCTCATTTTGGTAAGACCTACAGTAACTAGGATGAAAAAAGATTTAGAAACGTTATGATTTTTAATACGCTTTATGAATCGCTAAATAGAGGCATTTTTATAGTTTAAGAACTCTTAGTTATTGTTTCGCCAGCAGGGAAAACTCGAGTGCATTTTTACTCTAGCATTCATAAACTAATCTACTACTTCAAATTCGGAAAACTCATAAATTTTGAGTAATTTTGCAGTCTTAAAATTTTAAAAGAAAACATACATAATGCTAACAATATCAAATTTATCGGTTCAGTTCGGTAAACGAATACTTTTTGACGACGTAAACACCGTCTTTACCCACGGAAATTGCTACGGAATTATAGGGGCAAACGGAGCTGGAAAATCTACTTTCCTGAAAATTATCGCAGGTGAGATTGATCCAACCTCTGGACATGTGCATCTTGAACCGGGCAAACGTATGTCTGTACTGAATCAGAACCACAATATGTTTGATGAGTTTACGGTCTTAGAAACTGTAATTAAAGGAAACAAAGAGCTCTATGCTATCAAAAGTGAGATTGATGCTTTATACCTCGATTACACCGATGAAAATGCCAATAGGATAGGAGAGTTGCAAATCAAATTTGACGAAATGAACGGTTGGAATGCCGAATCAGGTGCAGCAACTTTGCTTTCCAACTTAGGTATTTCAGAAGATAACCACTATACGCTGATGGCAGATGTAGAACCAAAACTTAAAGTACGTGTGCTTTTAGCTCAAGCGCTTTTTGGTAATCCAGACTTACTTATTATGGATGAGCCTACAAACGACTTGGACTTTGAAACTATCGGTTGGTTAGAGAATTTCTTAGCACATTATGAAAACACAGTATTGGTCGTCTCTCACGACCGTCACTTCCTTGATGCTGTGTGTACGCACATATCCGATATTGATTTTGGTAAAATCAATCACTATTCAGGAAATTATACTTTCTGGTATGAATCTTCTCAGCTTGCCGCTAGACAAAGAGCACAACAAAACAAAAAAGCCGAAGAGAAAAAAGCCGAATTAGAAGACTTTATCAGACGTTTTTCAGCTAACGTAGCCAAATCAAAACAAGCTACGTCTCGTAAGAAAATGATTGAAAAGCTAAATATTAGCGATATCAAGCCTTCATCAAGACGTTATCCAGCTATTATTTTTGACCAAGAACGCGAAGCAGGAGATCAAATCCTAAACGTTCAAGGCTTATCAAAAAAATCAGACGGAGAAGTTTTGTTTAGCGATATTGACCTAAACGTAGCCAAAGGAGATAAAATCCTCATGTTCTCAAGAGATTCACGTGCCACTACAGCCTTTTACGAAATCTTAAACGACAACCTAAAAGCAGACACCGGAAAAGCAGATTGGGGCGTAACTACTATCCAATCCTATTTGCCTGCTGACAACAGTGAGTACTTTAAAGACGGAGACTTAAACCTGGTCGATTGGTTGCGTCAATGGGTAAAAACAGAAGAAGAAAGAGAAGAGGTGTATGTGAGAGGTTTTTTAGGAAAAATGATTTTCTCTGGAGAAGAAGCCCTTAAAAAATCTACAGTTCTCTCTGGAGGAGAAAAGGTGCGTTGTATGTTATCGAGAATGATGATGATGCGCGCTAATGTTCTGATGCTTGACGAACCTACAAATCACCTTGACCTAGAATCAATTACGGCATTCAACAACTCGCTCAAGAATTTTAAAGGAACAGTCTTATTTACCACTCATGACCACGAATTTGCACAAACAGTTGCTAACCGAATTATAGAGCTTACGCCAAACGGAGCAATTGATAGATATATGACTTTTGATGAATATCTCGATGATCCGAAAATCAAAGAATTAAGAGATAAAATGTACTCTTAAAATCATAAACTTAAGCTGTCCGATTTTCGGACAGCTTTTTTTATACTTTTACGACTATGAAACTAATCACTGACATCCGACACTATTTTGAGAAACACGGTTTTGACGTTGCCTCTAGATTAGCTGACAAGCTAGGAATGAGAGTAGCTAACGTGCGTTTGTTCTTTATTTATATCTCTTTTTTTACTGTTGGGCTGTGGTTTGGAGCTTATCTTACCTTAGGTTTTTTGTTGCGCCTAAAAGACATGATTTATACCAAAAGAGGTTCTGTCTTTGATTTATAAAAAGCCAGTCAACTACTCTTACTGCTCAAGTTTACAGCGTTTTATTGTTTAAAACAATGAAGCAGAACTAACAATAACACAGAATAAACGAAATCTCACTAACTAAATTACTTATTTATCACTGTTTAAAAAGGATCAGGAGCACGCTCGATAGTATCATCTACTTTTTGTTTTTGTTTTTGTTTTCCTCTGTTTTGGATGAATTTCTGGAAGTCTTGGTTAAATTCTGAATCTGCGTCTCTATGGGTGTTGTCTTGTTGGGATTCAGCAGCTTCTCTAAGTTCAGCTTCACGTCGTTTCTTCTTGCTGTAGAAAATTTTTCTCCACAATTCATCAAAGGTATCAAAGTTGGCTTCCCAAGTTATACCAATTCCTTGTGTATATCCGATTCCTTCTCCGAAGTAGTTGATGTCATTCTCTCTGTTGAATACTCTTGCGTTTAGGCTTCTATCTTCATTCAGTCGGAGCAAAGCCTCTACGTTGCCTACTACCACTGATTCTTGTGCACCACCCACCGGAACACCTAGTTTTCCGTTTATGGTAATGTCTTCGTTTATTTGTGTAGATACGTTAATTCCGAGTCTATCAAAATCCTCAAAATCTCTACTGCTATTTGGGTTTTTATTTCTGACGGTATAATCTACTTCAATCTGGAAGACACTATCGTCATTTGAGAGTAAGTTATTAAACAAACTACTAGCAGTTTCAGTCAAACTTCCGGCAAACGCCCCAGAACTCATCCCGTCACTACCCGTAAAATTTCTGAACATCAGCAATGAGAAAGCTTGGTTTCTGCGTGTATCATCATCAGATAATTTATATTGAATTTCAGATTGCAACACCGTGCTTACACTCGGGAAGTTGATGGTGAAATCAGGCTCTTGTAAGGCTTCAAGCGTTCCTTTGATATCAATGACTAGATCAACAGGAATTTTCCTGTTAAAGTTAGGGTTGTCCAATAATACGGCAGGATTTGCTTCGGTTGAATACACGCCTTGAATATTCATATTAGCTGAGGCTGGACTTCCAGACCAAGTAATTGTTCCTCCTTTTTTAACATTAAAACGCTTACTTATAATTCCGCCGTATCTAAAGTCATAATGTCCGTCTTCTACTGTAAAAATACCATTCATCGTAAAGCTACCCAAGGTGTTGATATTCATCTCGAGCGTTCCGGTACCTCTACCACCTCTGATGGCATGACCTGAAGCTTTGTCGATGATAATGTCAATTTCAGCATCTGGAGTTACGTTTAGATTGAACATCATCTCTAATCCAGAGGTAACATATTCTAGTTGTTTTGTTTTCTTTATATTATATTTTTCCTCAGGGCTTAAAAACTTAATATGTGATACTTCACCTGATGATTTTGAGTTTCCGATCGGAATTTTTATAGAAGTTCCTTTCTCTGAGGTAGCATTAGCTTTGATAAGCAATCCAGAAGTAGGACCGCTAATAGTAGCCGTTCCTTTGATAAAAGCTGTTCCGTAATACAAAGCATCCTCAGCATCTTTTGTGTCAAGTACCAAAAATCTATTGGTGTTGATGTTTAAATCTAAAAACCAATCAGAGAAAAGTTTGTGCGTGATGGTTCCGTCAAAAAGGCTTTTAGTTTTATATTTTGTATCTGTCAAATTGATATTCCTAAAAAAGATATTTCTATCGGTGATATCCACTGCAGCATTGTCTTCGAGGTCAAAATCAATATTCAGATACGGAACCTTCATTCCTGATTTATCAAGAAAGATGCGTCCGTTGATTTCAGGACTCGTCAGATTCCCTACAACAGTTGCTCTACCTGTAGCAAATCCTCTGATATTGGTAATTACATCTCCTCCGAAATTGCTAAAGGGCTTGATGTTAAATCTGTTCATGCGAATATCAAAATTCGCCATTGTCTGCTTGTTGATAACCTCAAGATCTCCTTCAGCAGCCAAAACAGTCTCAGAATCCTTATACAAATAGGCATTCATCCCAAACTTCCTTAGGTTTTCATCACCTTGGATATCAGCCATGAAATCTCCTAGTGGCACTTCGTTAATTGCAAAACTCATAATCTCAATAGAAGCAACCGGGTTAAATATGTTCTTTTCTTGTGTAAAATGCAGATTTCCGTTGAGTAGTCCCTCTAAATCAAGGTTTTCTATATCAGGCGTAATCTTAGACAAATCGACGTCTTTGAAACTCAAATCGATATCTTTATACTCATTGCCTTTCACAATCCCGATAAGTTTGATGAGTTGATTCTCATGTGCAATCTTGATTTCGTCAATAGAGAAGTTGCTGAATGATTTATTGAAAACCACTTTGTTGTCTTGATCGCTGTCAGGATTGATTTCCCAAAGATAGTCCTTGAAATTTAGTTCTGATTTCTGAAATCCTACGACTGAGTTCTTCTCCTGATTAATCGTATAGTACATATTCAGATTATAGAAATCCTTGCTTTTATCTCCACCTTTAAACTCCGTTCTGAAATATAAAGTATCGTTGTGTTTGACGTTAATCATCCCAAAATCAGCAACTTTATAATACTTCGTCCTGAGGCTATCCATTTCTATATACGCACTGTACAGCGGATTATTGTTATCTACTTGTAGGTTTAGTCTAGAGATTTTATTTGTACCTATGTTAAGCGAAGGTGTTATGAAATTTAACTTGAAAATCTCTTGATCAGGATTGATGTTTCCTTTGATGAATGTGTTTTTACCCAATGAAATATCAGGATAAAACACCTCTATAATTTTGTTGTAAATTGAAAAGTCAAACTGTAGGAATTGATTTTTATGAATCTTATGCGGTGAATAATTGGTATAAAGTGTCCCAAAAGCATTTTCGAAAATCTGAGGCAATTCTGCATAGCTAAATCTACCGGTAAGTTCACCATCCATAATATCAGGCGAATTGATAGAGATAATTCTGATGTTATCCTCTGTAAAATCAGATACAATCTGGAAATCCTCGAAAAAATAAATATCATTTTGATTCTGATAAGAACCACTAGTTAGTCTGAGTTCTCCACAAATTTCGTCAAGTGAATTTCCTTCACCGTTAAAGCTTACATTTCCTTTAAGTACTGATATAGCATCTCTCTCCACTAGGTTGATGACATTCAAGTCAGCATAATCCACTTGAGCTTCGAGGTCATATTGCATGGCTTTTTTAGAAGTGTCTAATAGACCTTTAAACGAGAGTTTGGCATTGTCATCGTCAATATGCACTTCTGCCTTAAAAATGGGTTGTTTTAGATTGGCACTGATGAGTATTTTTCTGTAATTATATCCCGTAAAATAGAAGGAATTTATTTTCCCTTCAATAGTAGAGTTGACCGTTTTTTCTGTAAAACCTTCTCCGTTGACCTCCAAGTCAGCAGTTATAGGTCC
The DNA here is from genome assembly GCA_034676605.1 of Flavobacteriaceae bacterium. Lineage (GTDB taxonomy): Bacteria > Bacteroidota > Bacteroidia > Flavobacteriales > Flavobacteriaceae > Flavobacterium. The sequence continues at coordinate 666,751 of JAUCBW010000001.1, forward strand.
AAACGAGCTTAGGTTCAGAAAACGTCCGAGATTGAATCCTTGTGTTGCTATTTTCCCTTTGTATGAAATTTCTTTGGTGCCAGAAAGGTTGCCGAGTACCAAATCAGTGACGGCACTTCCGATAGCTGTAGTGATGTTCGATTTTATATCTAAAATATCGCTGTTTAAATACATCGTTCCGATTATGGTAGTTTTGCCTAAATTATTCAACTCGTCAGGCAATGTGCTGAGTATGTTTGGCAAAAGAGTTTTGATGTATTCTCCTGAAGAGGTAAGCTGAGTGATATCCCCAGAAATAGAAAAACCACTATCAGTATCAATTAGATTTTTAAAATTTAGATTTCCACTCAACAGAGTTTCTTTATCTTCTAAGATCAAGTTAGTAGTGGTAAAGTCATTGAGCGTTCCGCGGAGTTCTGTATTAAAATCAAAAACTTTTCCGTTGGCAATCTCAGGATAAAAAAAGTAAATATCATTACTAGCTACTTTGCTTCCTTTTTTAAAATCAGCTGTAATCATTACTTTATCCGTAAATGCTGACATATCACCTTTACCATAAGTCATTACTATATCACCGATAAGATGTGTTTTCTCTTTGGTAAGAGCGTCTAAATCTTTGATATAAAGTTCTGTGTTTGAGTATTTGGCTTTTCCTTTTAGGTTCTGCACAAATATACCTCTGTGATCTTGAATCGAAAGCATATTCACATCGGCAGTAATTTTGTCTCCGTAGATAGAGAAATGGTCTAAATCAGCGTTGAGTTGGGTAAAATCAACACTTATAGGAGTATTTGAGTTTTGGTTTTCAATTCTGAAATGTCCGTTAGCCACCTTCAGGTTTTGCACTTTCATGATAAACGGAATCCCAGATGAGGGTTTGCCATTGTCCAATTGGTCAACAAACACTCCGATGTTTGAATCATCTTCACCTTTGTAGGTTTTCATATAGAAAACAAGGTCTTTGGCATTGAGGTCACCAAAAATTAAATCACCATCTATTAATCTAGCTTTGCTGATGATTCTAGTCTGAATGTTCTTGGCATAAATCATAGTATCTTGATGGTGGTCACGAATAAGAACTTCACGCAGTTTGACACCACCAAAAATAGAAACAGCTACTCGATCAACGTTGATATCAACACCAGTAGATTTTTTCAGCTCTTTGGTTACGACTCTACCCACAAAGGATTGTACGGGAGGAAGCGTGAGAAGTATCCCTAAAAGTAAAATTAAGAGAATAATTCCCACCAAAAAACGAACTATTATTTTTCTAAATTTTTTGATACTACTAAAATGTTTAATTTTGTCAAAGATAATTCAAATTTCCTTGTATTTTATGGATAAAGCTCCCGTTTTTTTGTTAGCTATCGAATCCTCTTGTGATGATACTTCGGCAGCAGTGCTCTGCAATGCTACAGTCTTGTCAAATGTAGTGGCAAGCCAAAGCATTCACCAGCAATATGGGGGAGTTGTACCCGAACTAGCCTCTAGAGCACACGAGAAAAATATTATCCCTGTTGTACACCAAGCCTTGCAAAAAGCACACCTTTCTAAAGAACAGCTCTCAGCAATTGCTTTTACCCAAGGTCCTGGACTGATGGGATCGCTTTTGGTCGGAGCCAGTTTTGCCAAATCACTCAGTCTTGCATTAGATATTCCGCTGATTGGTATAAACCACATGCAAGGACATATTTTGGCACATTTTATCGACGAAGAAGGCACAGACAAACCTGATTTTCCGTTTCTAGCGATGACCATTAGTGGTGGTCATACACAGATTATCAAAGTCACAGACCATTTTGATATGGAAGTTATTGGCGAAACTACAGACGATGCAGTAGGAGAGGCTTTTGACAAAAGTGCCAAGATTCTAGGGCTTCCTTATCCAGGAGGACCTTTGATTGATACGTACGCACAGTTGGGCAAACCTATGTATCCGTTTACAAGACCTAAGATAGACGGCTTGAACTTTAGCTTTAGTGGACTGAAAACCCAAATCATGTATTTTGTCCAAAAGAAAGTAAAAGAGAAACCTGATTTCATTCAAGAAAACCGCAATGATATCTGTGCTTCAATCCAGCATATTATTGTAGATATTATTATGGATAAACTCAAAAAAGCAGTAGCTGAAACTGGAATTAACCAAATCGCTATTGGCGGTGGAGTATCTGCCAACTCAGGCATACGCCAAGCACTAAAAAACGCGGAAACAGAGTTGGGCTGGAAAACCTTCGTCCCTAAATTTGAATATACCACTGATAATGCAGCGATGATTGGCATTGCGGGTTACCTGAAATACCAAAAAGGAATCTTTGATGAGGTTAGTGTGGTCTCAAAAGCGCGCATGAGTTTCTAAATTGGGTTATGAAATAAGGCTGTCGAGAATTTCTCGTCGTCTTATTTTGCCGTTTTCAGTTTCTGCGAATGCATCTACAAAAAGGATATTCTTGGGTTTTTCGTATTTGTCTAAACCTTCAAAAACATCTGTAGGAAGTTTATATTTAGGAGCTTCTATAAGTAAAACTAATTTTTCTCCGAGTAGCGTATCGGTTACGCCACCTACAAAATAGCGGTGTGGAATCTTGCCGTTTAATTGTGCCTCTATTTTCTCAGGAAAAAGCTTGATACCACCACTGTTCACCACATTGTTTATCCTGCCCACCCAATTAAATTCGGTTTCAGACTGTATGTCAACCAGATCATTAGTGACAATTTTCTCTGAAGAAATGCGCGGTGCATCAATTACTAAACAACCTCTGTCGTCTAACGAGATAGTAATTTTAGGTAATAATTTGAAGTTTTTGTCACCTATTTTTCGAGCTGCTATATGGGTAAGCGTTTCGGTAGAAGCATAGGTTTCGTATGCATCTATACCGCGTTTTAATAATTTGTCTTCAAGTGTAGCAGGAAGTTTTGCACCGCCAATAATGAGTTTTTTGATATACTGCAATTGTTCAATTGAGTTCTCAACTTGCATCGGGGTCATCGCACAAAAAACATACTCGTTTCTGATATTCTCAAGCGGATAGGCAGTAGGCGCTACGAAACTCATATCTAAACCTAGAATAAAAGCCCTTACGACCATCATCTTTCCAGCTATGAAATCAATCGGTAGGCAACAAAGTGCTTTGTCTTTGGGATGTAACCCAAAAAAATCACCAGTGGCTAGAGCAGAATCGACCATTGCTTGTTTTTGAACTTGTATTTCCTTGGGTGCTCCGGTGGTTCCAGAGGTTCTCAGGCTTATTTTATCGCTTTTGTCAAACCAATCCAATACAAACAGCCCAAAAGCCCTCTCAAAATGATTGCCGTCTTTGATAAACTCAGAGCCTAGTCTGAGCATATCACTTTTGGTGAAATACTGTCCATTTATTCGAAAATGGTTGTGCACATTTTTGTAAGATATCATAGCGAGGTTGGATTTTAGTTAGATTTTTTCAGCAGTTTCTGCCAATTCCATTTGTATAATTTGCTGAAGAGCAGCAGGATTAATGGGTAGGTAATTAGCATGGTAATCAAGGTTTCGTTAAACATTGAAGCCGTATTTGCCTCTCCAGAAAATGTGAAGATAGCATCGGTTTGCAGTGCAGAGAACTCAGATGTAATCAAGGTTGCCGCCACGAAGTTATTGGCAAAATGAAAGCCCAAGGCTAGTTCCAGACCGTCGTCGAGCAAAGTCATAATACCCATAAACAACCCAGTACCGATATAGAAAATCATCATTTTAAAGCCCAATTCTGAGACTTCTGGATTGGCACTGTGCACAAGCCCGAACAGGACAGAGGTCACTATCAGCGGAATCCAGAGGCTCTTGGTCTTAATCCCGATTTGTTGCATCAGGTACCCCCTAAAGAAATACTCTTCAAAGCCTATTTGTATGGGCAACATAATCAGGCATATCACGACTAAAATAGCAAATTTTGACAAGTCAAAGTTCCAAAGTATATCAGAACTGTCATTCAGATAAGAGATGGAAAAATAAACTACCTGAATGATAATTACTATAAAAATAGATAGGAAAATCCTTTTGAAATCAATTTTATTGCGAGACGTAGTAAGGCTGACTAGACTTCGCTGATGAAAGAGGTAAAAGAATAGGAATAAAAACCCGAGTAAAAACACAAAAGGAAGCAGGTTAGCAATCAGGTTTAAGTTCTTGTCCTCAAACATAGCAGCACTTTTGATCAGCTCAGCCATTTGTTCTGGAGTGAGAAATAAAAACATGATAAAGTTGAAAGAGAACAGCAGTAGGATAGGCCCTGCTACGATAAGAACCCTCCACCAATCATTTTTACCCTTGAGTGCTTGCCTGATATAAAACATAATTTCTACGGTTTAATTCTGCAATTTAAGTAAATTTGTAAAATAAACTCACGATTATGATTACTATTTATCACAACCCAAGATGCAGCACATCCAGAGAAGGCGTAATGCTGCTAGAACAGTCTGGAAAAGACTTTAAAACAGTGTTGTACCTAGAAAATCCGCTGCGCTTTGAAGAGTTAGAGGCGTTGATTAAAAAGCTAGCTATCAAGCCGCTGGGGCTAGTTAGACAAAAAGAAAAAATTTGGCAAGAACACTACAAAGGAAAAGATTTGACTGATAATGAAATCATCAACGCCATGGTCAAATACCCAATACTTATCGAAAGACCTGTAGTAGTCAACGGAAATAAAGCGGCTATCGGTAGACCGATTGAGAAGGTGAAGGAAATAATTTAATTGTCTCTACACTCCTGTACTCCCAAATCCTCCCGCACCTCTAGTGGTTTCTGAGAGTTCGTTTACTTCGATAAACTGTGCTTGTTCGTGTTTGGCGATGACCATCTGTGCGATGCGCTCACCGTTTTCGATCACAAAATCCTCGTTAGACAAGTTGATCAGTATCACGCCAATCTCACCTCTATAGTCAGCGTCAACCGTACCTGGTGAATTCAAAACTGAGATGCCCTTCTTTAGTGCCAAGCCACTTCTAGGTCTAACTTGTGCTTCGTAGCCTAAAGGAAGTTCGATGAAAAAGTCCTGTTTTTACAAGGGTTCGTTCTAAGGGTTTGAGTAATATTGGCTCAGAAATACTCGCTCTGAGATCCATTCCCGCTGAAGCGGTGGTTTCGTATTTTGGTAAAGGATGTCCTGATTTGTTGATGATGTTAATTTGCATGTTTTCGTTTTAAAATGGTTTTTAAAGTATCTTTCTCTAAGTAATAGATCAGCAGTGCAAAAAGTAGTATAAGTCCAATTCCGATGCTATAAATTTCTCTGAAGTAATAGAAGTAAATTCCTGAAAAAAGTATAGAGCTCCCCAGATAAACACCAATTTTCTTGATGTCATACGGAATGAAATAATACTTTCTGCCTAAGAAATAAGAGATTGACATCATTGCGCCATAGGCAACAAGTGTCGCAATTGCCGAACCCATATAAGAGTATTTAGGTATCAGCACAAAGTTGAGTACAAGGGTGAGCACAGCACCTACAATCGAGATGTAAGCACCCATTTTGGTTCTGTCAGTGAGTTTGTACCAAATCGATAAATTATGGTAAATACCCAAAAAGAAGTTGGCTAAGATAATGAGTGGCACTACTTTCATCGCTTCCCAATAATCAGCATTAATCATGATTCTTTTGAGAACATCAGCAAAGACAATTACGCCAAGCAAAATCAAAGAACCAAAGATCACAAAATATTTAGTAATAATTGCATAGGTTTTGGGTGCATTTTCATGGCTAGCATAGCTAAAGAAAAAAGGCTCAATCCCCAAACGGAAAGCCGTAGCAAAAAGTACCATAAAGAGTCCGAGCTTATAGCAAGCACCATAAACACCTACTTCATGTTTGGCAATATTGTCAGGTAACATCCATTCTAACAGTATTTTGTCGAAGTGTTCGTTGATGGCAAATGCAATTCCAGCGACCAAAATAGGCAAACTATATTTCATCATACGCTTCCAGAGCACTGAATCAAATTGCCATTTTATTTTGAGGTATAACGGCAAGAAGTACAGCAAGGTCAACAGGCTGGCAATCAGATTTGAAACAAAAATGTATCCTATTTGAAAGTCTTCAATATAGAGTAAACTAAATACTGAATCGGGGTTGGTTTGTACTAATTCTGGCAATACAACCAAGAAAAAGATATTGAGCAGTAGCGTAATAGCTGTATTTCCTACTTTGATTCCTGCATACAGCAAAGGTTTTTGGTCGATTCTAAGTTTTGAAAACGGAATCACAACTAGGGCATCTAGGACCAATATCCATATTCCGTACGTAACATATTGTAGTTCAATACCGATGAGTTCAGCGATAGTATTCCTAAAAAGTAAGGCTAGTATCAGAAATCCGACGGAAGACCAAAAGATAGAGATACTCGAGGTCTGAATGACGTCTTGTTTGTTTTTCTCGGTATTATAAAACCTGAAAAAAGAGGTTTCCATTCCGTACGAAAGCACAACATTCATAAAAACAAGCCAAGCAAAAACGATAGTTACAACACCGTAATCACTTGCATTTTCGAGAGTGTCAGTGTATAATCTAACTAAAAAAAAACTCAGCATCCTCGGCAGTACTGTGGCTAATCCGTAGAGGGTGGTTTGCTTAAAAAGACTTTTATAAAGGCTCAATTGTTTATATTTTTTTCGGGTTAGAACAAAGATAATTTTTTTGGGTGAAGTAGCACTACAATTGTCCTAAGACCTGCATCATGGCTTTTGCTTTGAGCAGACATTCCTCATATTCACTCTTCGGATTTGACTTTGAAGTGATGGCACTTCCCACCGAAAAAGACAAGTATTTATTTTCAGCATTATACAAAATACTTCTAATAACAACATTGAAATCAAAGTCACCATCAGGTGTAAAATAACCCATCGCACCACTATATATTCCGCGTTTGGTTTCTTCTAACTCCTCGATGATTTGCATAGCTGATATTTTGGGTGCTCCAGTCATACTTCCCATCGGAAATGTTTTTTCAATTACTTCTATGACAGATGATTCAGTATCTTTTTGTGAAGTGATAGTTGAGATAAGGTGATGTACTTGTTTGAAGCTATATACACCACAAAGCTCCTCTACTTCCACACTTGATTTGGCTGCTGTACGGGATAAATCATTTCTGACTAAATCAACGATCATGATGTTTTCAGAGCATTCTTTTGGGTTGTTTTCAAGTTCAGTTTTAGATGTGTTATCTCGTACAATATCATCATATCTCTTCGAAGTTCCTTTGATGGGTTGCGAGATGATTTTGCCGTTTTCATTTCTCAAATATCGCTCCGGAGATGAGCACAAAACATATTGATTTTGGTTCTTGAAATAGGCCGAAAAGGGTGCTTCTGATAGTTGGTTTAGTTTTTTATAAACCTCTAGAGGTTCAATCTCCGCATTCTCTGCATAGAATTCCATGCAGAAATTAGCCTCATATATATTGCCTTGGTCGATATGTGCTAATACTTTGGATACTTTTTCTAAATACTCAGTTTCTGAAATGCGCTGTAGGATTTCGTGTTGGTTGTTGTTTGGTATAGCCTGATTCAAAAGGCTTGTGTTTTGAATTTCAGCGAAATCTGATTGTATTTCGTCATCTACCATAAATAGGTATTTCACTTCGAGTTGATTTCCTTTGAGTAGGAATACTTTTTTGGGCTGAAAAAAAAAACAAATCTGCAAAGCCGAGTCCGTCGTGGTTCGTAGATGACAATTGCTCGGTATCATTTTTTAGATCATACGACAAATAGCCAAAAAGCCAGTCTTTAGTGATGTGATAATATTCGCTGAGTTTCTGAAAGGCGTTGAAATAATCTGTTTTGATAAGCGTAAAAGCCTCTACAGCCAAAATCATATCATACGAACTGTACTTTTGGGGAAAATCATTACTGTCTAAATAGACTACTTCTCTACACTTGTCAGCCCAATCTAAAAGCTGTTGTTTGAAGTGTTTAGGGTTTTCGATAATAAAAGTATGGCTAGTTCTCAAAGGATGATAGTTTCGATTTTTAATATAATTCAAACACAAAATTAGCAATTCAAAGTTCAATTTACGTAGAAAACACTAAACTTATTGTTGTAAGAGAGGGAAGATATATAATCGTCAAAAATATTTTCATTAGATAGAATCAGACAATCAAGGAGTTGTAAAATATTCTCAAAAATTTTAAAAATATTATTTGCAACTTTAAAAATCTTATCTATATTTGCACTCGCAATCAAGCAACGAATTGAATGCCTCCATAGCTCAGTTGGCCAGAGCAGCTGATTTGTAATCAGCAGGTCGTGGGTTCGAATCCCTCTGGAGGCTCAAACAAAAGTCGGAAGAAATCTCTTTCGACTTTTTTGTTTTATATCTGTACTAAAGCTTTATATCCGTATCTTTATCGGATGAAAAAAATCAGTATCCTCGGAGCAGGTTGGCTAGGTACGCCACTTGCTATAGCGCTCAAAGAACAAGGGCATCAACTCAAAGTATCCACCACCACTTCAGATAAAGTAGCGTTTTTTGAGCAACACGATATTCCGTGTTATGTAGTCGAATTAGGCACTACCAAAGGTATTCTGGATGTAGATGCTTTTCTGTCTGATACCGATGTCCTTATCGTGACCATTCCTCCAAAAATCACTAAAATTTCTCCATATGCTTATGCTGAGAGGATCAACTTTATTCTCTGGAATATAGAAAAACACCAAATCAAAGAAGTTATTTTCACCAGTTCTATTTCGGTTTATCACGGACTTGAAGGCGAGGTCGATGAATCTACACCGCTCAATACAATTACCCCAAGAAGCAAACAAATGGCGCAAGCGGATTATTTGTTTTTGAATGCCGATTTCTGTAACGCAACTGTACTTCGCCTTGGAGGATTGATGGGAGAGGATAGAAATCCACTTTTGTCGTTGAGCAAAAAACGCGTGATCGAAGCAGGCAACAAACCCGTGAATCTAGTGCATCAGGCAGATATTATTCGACTGATAACCAAAATTCTCGAAGAACCTATTAAAAATGAATTATTTAATGTTGTAGCACCTATTGGCCTCAATCGAAAAGAATTTTATACCAAAGAAACAAAACGCTTAGGTATTAAGGATTTACCTGAGTTTATAATGAGTCCTGAAACCGAAAACCGAGTGGTTAACGGAAGTAAAATCACTCAAACTTTTGGACTGGATTATATGTATTTGGTGTAATCAGATGAGGCGCTTGTGCTATTCGAGTAAGTTATCGTACAGGATTATAGAAAAAAGAAGGCTAAATATTTTCAGTAATGAATAAGTTTAGCCTTTGCGTATTTTCAATAATTGTTTTGTTTAGAAGCAAGTAATTTAAGCTTAACTACATCCTAAAATTCTTATCTTTGCCGCTTAAAATTTTTCAGGTAATGATAGCAGTTAATGATATTGCGGTTCAGTTTGGCGGAACTACTCTTTTTAGTGATGTGTCTTTTTCGATCAACGAAACCGATAAAATAGCCTTAATGGGCAAGAACGGAGCAGGAAAGTCCACTTTGCTCAAAATTATAGCCGGTGCGAGTAAACCTAGCAAAGGGAGTATCTCTGCACCGAAAGATGCTGTAATAGCTTATTTACCTCAACATTTATTGACACAAGACGAGGCTACTGTATTTGAAGAAGCCTCCAAAGCTTTTGAAGAAGTCTTCAGAATGCGCGATGAGATTGAAGACATCAATAACCAACTCACCATCCGTACCGATTACGAAAGCGATGCTTATATGAAACTCATTGAGCGTGTTTCTGAGCTTTCTGAGAAATTCTATGCTATAGAAGAAGTCAACTACGAAGCAGAAGTTGAGAAAATCCTGAAAGGATTGGGTTTTGTGCGTGAAGATTTCACTAGACCTACATCAGAATTTTCGGGAGGTTGGAGAATGCGCATTGAACTGGCTAAAATACTGTTGAAAAAACCAGACCTCATTTTGCTGGATGAGCCTACAAACCACATGGATATTGAGAGTATTCAATGGTTGGAAGACTTTTTGATCAATTCAGCAAAAGCTGTAATTGTGATTTCTCACGACAGGGCTTTTGTAGATAATATTACCAACCGAACCATAGAAGTTACTATGGGAAGGATTTATGACTATAAAGCAAAGTATTCGCATTATCTCGAACTCCGTAAAGACCGACGCATACACCAGCAGAAAGCCTATGAAGAGCAACAGAAAATGATTGCTGACAACCAAGAATTTATTGATAGATTCAAAGGAACTTATTCTAAGACATTACAAGTACAATCAAGGGTAAAGATGCTTGAAAAACTAGAACTTGTCGAGGTGGACGAGGTAGATAACTCTGCGCTAAAACTCAAATTCCCGGCATCGCCAAGAAGCGGACAATATCCTATTATAGTTGAAGATTTATCAAAATCCTATGGCTCTCATGTGGTTTTCAACAACGCCAATATGGTTGTCGAAAGAGGTGAAAAAATCGCTTTTGTAGGTAAAAACGGAGAAGGAAAATCAACGATGATTAAAGCCATTATGAAAGAAATTGACTTCGAAGGAAAACTAGAAGTCGGGCATAATGCACTTATCGGATATTTTGCACAGAATCAGGCCTCGCTTTTGGATGGCGAATTGACGGTTTTTGATACGATAGACCAAATTGCAGTAGGTGATATTCGCTCTAAAATAAAGGATTTACTAGGCGCTTTTATGTTCTCTGGCGATGATACAACAAAGAAGGTAAAAGTGCTTTCAGGAGGAGAAAAAACTCGTTTGGCGATGATTAAGTTATTACTAGAACCCGTAAATCTATTGATCCTGGATGAGCCGACCAACCACCTAGACATGAAAACCAAAGACATCATCAAGCAAGCCCTCAAAGACTTTGACGGAACGCTAGTATTGGTCTCTCACGATAGAGATTTCCTTGACGGGTTGGTTACCAAAGTATTTGAGTTTACCAACAAAAGAGTGGTTGAGCACTTTGAGGATATCAAAGGTTTCTTGGCTTTCAAAAAAATGGAGAGCCTTAAAGAAATAGAAAAATAGGCTTACACTAATAAATGTCTTGCGAGCGGTCGTAATCCTATAAACATAAGATATAACATTAAAAAAAGCCGCCTAGAATATCAAGGCGGCTTAGTGATATAGAATTTATTTTTCTATTGAGTGGTTTAATTACTAACTTTTTTAGTTAGCACTTCGTTGTCAGTAGTAATCAGTTTGATAACTAATACTTGATTTGCACCTATTTGAGCAAATGAGTGTTTATTACCTTGTGCTTGACTTTCATAAATAACTCTACCCAACATATCGTAAACCATTACTTCTTTCAGATCTATTCCTTGCGTTTCGATGAAAAATGTTTTGTTTTTGGCATACACAGTCCAAGCATTGCTAAGTTCAGGATTTGTAACATTCATTGATGTTCTGTACACAACCTCAAAACGAGTGGTAAACTCTCCTTGATTACTTACAAACGTATAATCGCTATCTTTTAGGTTATGTTGTGTTTGAGTCAAATTATCTTTTAAGAAGATGTCCTGACCTTGTGCAAATAAACCGTCAAAGCTTGCTAATGATACAGTAAATGAACCCGGGGTAATTGCTCTAAATCCTAGAGGTACTACATCAAAATCATCAAACGGAAGCGAACGTCCTTGGATAGTGTATGCAAATCCGTTACTTTCAATCAGGCTATAAAGAGCAGACCCATTATAATTGAACATTTTAGAGTCAATTCTAAGGTCTTCGCCTTGTGTAGCTCCGTCCATATATCCGATAAGGATATTATTTAGCTCGCTAGATGAATCAGACAGATTTAACCAAAGTCTGTGTTTATCTTCTTCAATAGTTCTGAAAAACACGCTATTTTGAGCAATTCTCATACCGTTATTAAACGATATTGAACTTAAACCTGGAGTTTTAATGACAAAACCTTGACCTACTGAAATTATATCTACTGGTACTTTTGTGCTATTGGCTGCTGCAAGACCTCCTAAATTAGAATAGGTAGCCCAGTTATTTGCAACGTAGTCTCCAGTTCCAGTATCCCAAGCATTAGTATTAGTCCAAAAATATAATGTTCCTACAGTAGGGTTTGTATTCCAGAAGCCATCAGCACCTGTGATTTTAATATTAGAAGGATATGGGTTACCCACTCCTTGATATTCACCTACTTGAGAAAAACTAACAGAAATATCTCCGTTATGAGGTGTTCCTGTAAATACTCCTTCATACGTATAGGCATTAGGGTAGTTTCCGTCATCAAATAGGTTTGGTGCTCTAAACATAATTCCTTTTCCTGCTGTGAAATTTTCTGCAGTAACTTCCCAAGCATCAGTAGAGGTATTGTACTGATAAATTCTGCTAGCAAGTGTGTTCGGAGAGAAAGCTTCAAGTTCTTGATCTGCTACTGGTGATGACCAAATGGTATAGTCAAGATGTTTGATAACGGTGTTCCTTTTTACAGTAATGTTTCCTGTGTTTGTAGCAGTTTCACTTTGGAGTAGATTTGCATCATTAGCAATTACTAATGAACCTCCTGCTGCTACTGTGATATCTCCTACGTTTAATAAGCCATTAACAGTAACATTTGCAGCCGCTCCTAAAGTAATCGATTCTATAGTAACAACTGTGTTTATATCTATAATAGCAAGGTTTGAATTATTGATTACTACGTTTGAACCAGCTGTTGGCACTGTGTTATCACACCAATTAGCGGCAGTATTCCAGTCTTCACTTACAGCTCCTGTCCATTCTGCTGAACAAGTAGGTGCAACATAACAATTTAAATCAGTAAATTCCAAAGTCATAGATGGTTGAGTTAATTGACCTTCCACAAGAATCTCAGTTCCATTGAAAACAGTATAATTTGGTATATTATCATTATGTTCTCCAACATTGGAAATTGTGAACGTAAGCGGTCCTTCAGTTGTTACAGTCTGTGTATCATCATAAATAAGATCATAATAGCCTCCTTGAAGAAGTACGTTGCCTTCTTTATCTTTTAAAGACCAAGTAACATCATCTCCCCAATGATTATCCCATATATGAACAGTCCATTCACATACTGCTGGAGTTGGCTCTACATAACAGTTACAATCTTCATCAACTGTTCCTTCATTGCCGTCAGCGTCTGTACAGGTATCTCCAATATTTAATTCCAAATCAGGGCAGTCATATACTGATGCGTTGCACGCAGCAACTACCGCATCCACATCATAGCAAGTACCCAAGTTTCCAGAAATGGTGCGTTCTCCATCGCCAGCAAGATAGGTACAGAAATTATCTAAATTACAAACCGATAGAAGCGGGTTATATTGGATATATAATCCCAAACCATTGGTTGATAAAATAGTAGCCGGGTCTATGTTTTGTAAGCCCGAAATATCAGTTAATACAGGATTATCATAAATAAATAAACTACCATTAATACTTTCCAAAGCACTTAACCCGTCAAGGTTAGTTAATTGGGAATTAGATGTAATATAAAGATTCCCTCCGATTTGTGTCAGATTGCCTAACCCGTCAAGGTTAGTTAATTGGGAATTATAATAAATATTAAGATACCCTCCGATTTGTGTCAGATTGCCTAACCCGTCAAGGTTTTCTAATATGTCATTACTCTGAAAAGCAAGAAACCCTCCGATTTGTGTCAGATTGCTTAACCCGTCAAGGTTAGTTAATTGGGAATTAGATTCAATATTAAGATACCCTCCGACACTTTGTATGTTGTTTAAAGGAGAAAGGTCAGTAATGTTGCTTCCGCCAATATACAGATAACCTGTAATCTCGGTACAGTTCGGGTAGTTGGTAGCAAAATTATTCACATCTGCCTGAGAATACAAAGTAACATCTCCCGTTGGGCATTGTAAAAGTGTAGTAAACCCAAAAGGTCCTGTCCAGTCGCTTTCATTTACGCTACAATCCTGACGTACGTAAAACTGATATTGTGTGTTGCTGCTTAATGAAGTAAGGCTGTAAGAATTCGCTGTAATACCTGTTACGGTTGTGCCTGTTCCTTGTGTAAAATCTGCTGTTCCCCATTCAATATCAAAGTTGTTACCTGTACTTGTCCAGTTTATCGTAGCACTTTCTAAAGTAATATCAGTTGCTGTTACAGCTGTTGGAACATCACAAGGAGGAACTTCTAAAACCGTAAGCGTATAGTCTTCTGTTTCTCCGTAGAAAGAGTCACCATAATTAGTTTCACAAGGATCAATATTGGACGAACTATATTTAATCATTACCCTCATTCTGTAACTGTCTGCAATTTTATCAGCAGGTATGCTAAACGAACCGTTGTGTGTTCCAGTAATAACATTCGGATAAATATAAACAATCTCTGAATTGTCATTGTTGAATACTCCATCTTTGTTCCAATCCACCCAAATTCTTAAACCTTTTTCATATAGAGAACTTTCTCCCGGAACAGCCGAAAACGAAATATCTTCTCCTGCAATTTGGCTTACCGAATGGGTAGCCGAGAAGTTACCGTAACCGTTTGTTGAAAATCCTGAATCGATGTTGCTGATGTTGGTTTCGCCTCCCATAGTGGTAAATGAACTGATATTAACTCCGTAATATCCACTATTTGCTACAGGTACAGGAATACAATAATTATTTGTACTAAACGTGTGTTTTACCCAATCACTTTCATTTAATGAACAATTTTGACGAACATAAAAATCATACGAAGTACCTAAAGTAAGGTTTGACAAAGCATAACTTGTAGTTGTTGTAGTAGCTGTTGTACCTTGTCCTTGTGTAAAACCTGCTGTTCCCCATTCAATATCAAAGTTATTTCCTGTGCTTGTCCAGTTTATTGCAGCACTTTCTAAAGTAATATCGGTTGCTGTTACAGCTGTTGGAACTTCACAAGGAGGAACTTCTAAAACCGTAAGCGTATAATCTTCTGTTTCTCCGTAGAAATATTCGTAATAAGGAGCACCATAAGTAATTTCACAAGGGTCCATAGTAGTGTATATATATTTAATCATTACCCTCATTCTGTAATTACCTGCCTGTTTATCGCTTGGTATGCTAAACGAGCCGTTGTGTGTACCGATAGTAACATTTGGAGAAACATAAACTATCTCTGAGCTGTCATTATTGAAAACTCCGTCATTGTTCCAGTCCACCCATATTCCTAAACCTTTATTCCAATGCTGAGTTCCCGGAACAGCCGAAAACGAAATATCTTCTCCTGCAATTTGGCTTACCGAATGGGTAGCAGAGAAATTTCCATAACCATTGGTAGAATAACCTGAATTGGTATTACTGATGTTGGTTTCGCCTCCCGTAGTGGTAAACGAGTCGATATTGATTCCTAAATCTCCACTATCCCATTCAGGCACAGGAACACAATAATCAGAAGTGCTAAATGTATATTTTACCCAATTACTTTCATTATCCGAACAATTTTGACGAACGTAAAAATCATAAGAAGTTCCGATTTCAAGGTTTGATAAATCATAACTTGTGTTGGTTGTAGTATCTTGAGTGCCTGTTCCTTGTGTAAAATCTGCTGTTCCCCACTCAATATCAAAATCAGTACCTGTACTTGTCCAGTTTAGGGTAGCACTTTCTAAAGTAATATCGGTTGCTGTTACATCTGTTGGAGCATCACAAGCAGGAATACAAGCTGTAGTCACAGCAGCTTCACTGATACAATCTCCTGCATTGCCCGAAATGGTTCTTGGCCCTGAACCTTGCAAATAAGTACAAAAGTTAGGTAAATTACAAACCGAAAGAGAAGAATTATTCATAATATACAATCCTAATCCATAAGTTGATAAAATAGAGGCAGGGTCAATATTTTGCAACCCGGAAATGTCGGTTAAAGAATAATTAGAGTTAATTACTAAGTCAGCTCCAATACTTGTCAGATTGCTTAATCCGTCAAGGTTGGTTAATTGGGAATTATAAGTAATATCAAGATACCCTCCGATTTGTGTCAGATTGCTTAACCCGTCAAGGTTGGTTAAGTTGGAGTTATTATAAATACGGAGATATCCTCCTATACTTGTCAGATTGCTTAATCCGTCAAGGTTGGTTAAGCTTGAGTTAGAATCAATGTGCAAGTATCCTCCTATACTTGTCAAATTGCTCAAAGGCGAAAGGTCGGTAATCGTACTTCCAGAAATATACAGATAACCCGAAATCTCGGTACAGTTCGGGTAGTTGGTGGCAAAATTATTCACATCTGTCTGAGAATACAAAGCAACATCTCCCGTTGGGCATTGAGGCTCTTGTGAAGTAGTACAAGCTGTGGTTACAGCCGTTACGCTCACACAATCTCCTGCATTACCTGAAATAGTTCTTGGTCCCGAACCTGCAAGATAGG
Organism: Flavobacteriaceae bacterium; assembly: GCA_034676605.1. Lineage (GTDB taxonomy): Bacteria > Bacteroidota > Bacteroidia > Flavobacteriales > Flavobacteriaceae > Flavobacterium. Next base: position 683,052 of record JAUCBW010000001.1, read on the forward strand.
TACAGAAATTATCCAAATCACAAACCGATAGAAGCGGGTTGTCAACAATATACAATCCCAAATCATAGGTTGGTAAAATAGTAGCCGGGTCTATGTTCTGTAAGCCCGAAATATCAGTTAATACAGCATTATTATAAATTACTAAATAACCATTAATACTTTCCAAAGCACTTAACCCGTCAAGGTTAGTTAATTGGGAATTATTATAAATATCAAGATCCCCTCCGATTTCTGTCAGATTGCTTAACCCGTCAAGGTTAGTTAATTGAGAATTATTCCGAATAATAAGATTCCCTCCGATTTCTGTCAGATTGCTTAACCCGTCAAGGTTAGTTAATTGAGAATTATTCCGAATAATAAGATTCCCTCCGATACTTTCCAAGGCAGACAAACCGTCTAAGTTCGTAATATCACCACCTTGTATAAGAACATTTCCAGGGATTTCTGTACAATGCCCATACGTAGCCCCAAAAGCATCTATTTCTGCTTGGGTAGTAAAAGTGAAATCTCCTGTTGGGCATGCTGCAAGAGGAGGAGTTATACTAATTGTATAATCTTCTACCTCTCCATAATCGAAATTTCCACAGGGATCAGGGTTAATTTTATCATAAGCAATTATAATACGCATACGAATATTGCCAGAAACCGCATCATTAGGAGCCGTAACATTCAGCGTATATGACCAAGACGAAAAAGTATTGGTTGCAAGGGTATAGACCTCTCCTACATCATTTAAAATGCCATTCCCGTTCCAGTCTATAAAAGCATAAACAAAGTCACCTCCTCCTATAAAGGCATTTATCGTCACTGAGAGCTGCTGCTGTTCTCCCTGAGCTACCTGCGCCACCAAGCCAGTAAAATCATTATACCCAAGATGAGTGGTAGTGGTATTGTTAATACCTGCGAAAGTAACATTTGTGATATTTTCAACTTGTGTATCGCTACCAGCTGCAGCACAATATTGCTGTGCATTTACCGAAGTCCACATAAGCGAGCTTAGCAGGGTTAGGAAAAATAGAAATGTAAATCTTCTCATAATTTAATCAGTTTGGTTAGTATTTATTTTTAAGTGCTTTTATTAAAAAAACATTTTTGACTAGAATCGGTGTTTGCGCTATTTTCTAAAAGCATTATTTTAATTTTTGTTTAATTGGTTTATAGCTTGGTCTATTTCTAAGAGTTGGTTATTATAAAAATTCCAAACAGACCAAAGCAATATTGTTCCCAAGACTAAAATCAAGAGCAATACCAATAGCCTTTTATGTTTTTTCTTTGACACAAGACAAAGTTGAGGAGAATACAAGAAGAATAAATATTTTCAAGCATTACAAAAGCATTACAACTTGATTTTTGTAGCTTTTATAGGGATTAAGGAGGTATTGTTGTGGGGCACAACAAGCAGGAAAAAGAAAAAAACAGATAGGTATCGGGCAATATATTCTTATTCAATGCCTAAAATTTGAAGTAAATCTGTCCTTAGTTTTTTTAAAAAAGACACTACAACATATCAAATTTAGTTTATCTAGTTTTTTTTAGATTTCTCTTGACGCAGAAGTAATCTTTATAGAGCGAAGTCGAAGTATCAATTCTCAAAGTTTGCGTCTAAGTCTTGAATGAAGCACTGGAGGTCTTCGTGGGTTTCTAGGTTTAGTTTAGTTCTAACGCGGTGTTTGGTTACGCGCATTGCGTTTGTTGAAACGCCAAGCAACAAGCCCATTTCGTTGTTGTTTAATTGGAGTTTTATTAAGCACAGATACCGCAGTTCCGCTTGGCTCAAATTGGGATACGAAGCCAAAAGTAACGGAAAAAAACTTGGATACACCGCTTTGAATAAATCTTGATATTGTGCCCAATCCTCTTGAGTCAAAATAATTTTAGATTTGAGTTGAGAAAGTAAGTTTGAGTCTATTTCATCAGTTTTAATTTTTTCTAATTCGATAATTCGGTTGTTGTCTTCGCGAACCTTGAACCTAAGATTTTCGAGCTGAACTTTTGCACTAGTCAATGCTTTTTTGGTATTCTCTAGTGCCATCTCTTTAATTTGTTGTTCTTTTAAGAGGTACTTGTTCCGAAACCAAAAACCAAGAATACTCACTATTAACAAGAGTGAAATTATAGAAATAATGAAGTTGCGTTGGCTTAGTTTTAGTAGGCTTTCTGTATTTAGTTTTTCAATCTCCAATTCCTGTTTCTTTGCTGCTACCTTTTGATTAGCACGCAACAACTGTAAGCCATTGTATTTTTCGTTATAGGCTTTTGTTGCGACCAATGATGAGTCCAGATAAGCCACACTTAGGTCGGGTTCTTTATTGGCAGCATACCATTTGCTCATGACGGGGTATAATTTCCGAAGGCGGTCTGTTTCTCCAGATTGCTGAATATATTTTCTAGCTGTTTCTATTTTTTGTTTGGCTTCCTTATACTTATGTTGTTTTAGGTAGATATCAGATAAGGGAGTGAGAGATCCAGCAGCAAGTCCATAGTCGTTTTGGATGAGTGCTTCAGCAATATTGGTTTCAAACAAAGGGATGGCTTTTTCAAATTCGCCTTTCAGATAATGGTTATAACCCAGATTTCCAGAAGCAATTCCCCTCCAAATTGCACTTGCGGTGGTGTCTTTAATAATAGCTCGGAAATATTGGTCTGATTGGTCTAAGTCGCCCAAGTTTTGATAGCATAATCCCAAGGTGTTTTGAGTACTTATAACTTCGGTTGCATTAAAAACTGTTTTTTTGAGCTTGCTCGATTTTTCTAAATAGCCAACAGCCTCTTCATAATCTCCAAAATAATAATAGCTCATTCCTATAAGATTGAGCTGTGCAGCCATATTTGGATAACTGTCCGGATCCATATTCTCTAAAATCTTGGCAGAACGTAATAACCATACAAATGCCTTCTCATAGTTTTTGACACCCCAATAATGCGTTGCAACAACCTTTACTGCACGGTCTTCTATGTGTGGAATATGTTCCTTTTTGGCTTTGTCAGCTATTTTGATAAGGTTTTGAATTAAATTAGAATCTTTAGTACTGTAAATATACCAATAGGAGTAAGCCTTTAAGAGTTCTGCTTCTAAGGCAAGTTCTTTATCATTATTAGCCAATGCCCAATCCTTCATTGTTTTGGTAAATATGGCTATTGATGAAGAGTCTTGAATACCATTGTTAATGGTGTTTTGGTACAATTGATGAATATCTGCTACCTTGTCTATATAAGGCTTGTGAAGCATTTGTTTGTATTGGGCAGAAGTCCCTGTACAAATCAAGGAAATAAGCAATATAAGAGAAACTAATTTCATGTGAGGGCAAAGAAAACGAAAAATTATCGGAAATCAAATCAAAAAAACACTCTTACTAAATTACTTGTAATTAAAAATAAAAGGCTATATCCTCTCGATAGGGTCTTTTATTTTTTATAACTTTACGCATTAATTTTGCTTTTGTGATATGAAAAAAATATACCTCTTTGCCATACTATTAGCCACTTGCCTTAGTTGTACCTCTTTAGAAAAATCTGATATACATTTCTTAAATGGCTATTGGGAAATTGAAAAAGTAATTCTGCCAGATGCCAAAGAGATTGATTTTGGTATGAACACCATATATGATTATTACGAAATTGATACTGAAAACAAAGGCTTTTATGTTAAAGCTTCGCCACAACTCGACGGTACTTTTATAGTGGATGATTACCGCGAAGAAATCGAAGTCATAGAAAAAGACAACGCATTTTATATTACATTTCACTCTGAATTTGACGACAGAGAAATGTCTATCTTGGAGCTTACAACCGATAAATTAGTACTTAAAAACCAAGATGATAAGACTTATTATTATAAGAAAGCCAATTCAATAAACTTAACTACAACTGACCATGAATAATTCAAAACGAGATGACGATAGCTTTTTGATCGGTGATGTGTTGAAGCAGTTTATCCAAAAGAATAAACTTGAGAAAGGCTTGGATGCGGTAGATGTAAAACAGGCTTGGATAAACCTTATGGGAGCAGGCGTGAATAGCTATACCAAAGAAGTGACCCTCAAGAATGGCGTGCTTTATGTCTGGCTTACTTCAGCTGTATTGCGCGAAGAACTGCTCTACGGAAAACAGAAAATCATCAAAATGATGAATGAAGAAGTAGGCAAAACAGTTGTAAATGACCTTATACTCAGATAATAGCAAACCTTAAATTACACTGTCCTAACAACTATGAGCTATCACAAACTTAGAGAAGACAAAAAATGTCAGAATTGCGGTTATTTGGTTCGCAAACGCTTTTGTCCGAAATGTGGTCAAGAAAATATAGAAACAAGACAATCGTTTCATTATTTATTCATACATTTTATTGAGGATTTAGTCCACTACGAAGGGAGTTTCTGGAAAACACTCAGAAACCTACTTTTCAGACCCGGACTTCTTACCGTGGAATACCTCACAGGAAAACGGAAAATACATGTAGCTCCCGTTAAGCTTTATATATTCGTTAGCTTTTTTGTGTTTTTTGTAGGCGGAATAATTGTGAAAATCGAAGATACTTACCTCGAAGAACCTCAAAATAATATCCAACAAATCACTGAAATAAATCCTGAAACAACACCTACTGAGTCTAGACCAACTAAACTAATAGATGATTATCTAGAAAAACAAAACAATTTGCCTAATGCTGAAAGAGATAGCTATTTTAAAAGAAAAGTACTTCTAGAGATAGCAAATATTGTTAAAAATGTAGATTCTGACCCCGAGTATGGAGAAAAGATTTTAGATGAGTTCTCTAAGAATCTTCCTACATTTTTGTTCTTTTATATGCCTGTTTTTGCCTTTCTTATGTGGTTATTTCACAATAAAAAGAAGTGGTATTTCTTTGATCACGGTATTTTTACGCTGCATTATTTCTCTTTCCTCTTGCTTAACTTTTTTGTAATAATTTCAATATTAGGCGTAATTGATGATTTTCCATTCCTGCAAAATGATTATATAATAGAGCTTGTTTTTGGTATATTATATTTCATAACCTTTGTATGGATGCCCATCTATTTTTATAAAGCGCACAAAAAAGTATTCGGGTTCTCAAAAATAAACACCTTTGTTCGCACGATGTTTTTATTTGTTTTAAATTTTATTCTCCTTGCCATCGGGATAGCTATTTATCTTGCAATCATACTTTATTCACTATAATTAATTCTATAATGCAAACCCTAATCATCAATATAAAGCAACTCATTCAAGTTAGAGAGAAAAATGTCAATAAAGTCTCAGGAGCTGAAATGGCTAGTTTACCAATTCTAGAAAATGCCTACCTACTGATAAAAGACGGATTAATTGCCGATTTTGGTAAAATGGAAAACTTACCTGTGATTAGCGTAGAAAATACAATTGATGCTAAAGATAAAGTAGTGATGCCTACTTGGGTAGATTCGCATACGCACATTGTATACGCAGGAAATAGAGTGCAAGAATTTGTAGATCGAATTAACGGGCTCTCGTATGAGGAAATTGCCAATAGGGGTGGAGGCATCCTGAATTCCGCCAAACTCTTAAACGAAATATCAGAAGAAGAATTATATCAACAATCTAAACTACGCTTAGAAGAAGTCATCTCTCAAGGCACAGGAGCTGTCGAAATAAAATCAGGTTATGGACTTACGCTTGAAGGCGAACTCAAAATGCTTAGGGTAATCAAACGATTAAAAGAAACCTATAAACTCCCGATGAAAGCTACTTTTTTAGGAGCACATGCTTTTCCGACTGCCTACAAAGAAAACCAACAAGCCTACGTGGATATGATTACTCAGGAAATGCTTCCTAAAATTGCCCAAGAAGGCTTAGCTGATTATATCGATGCTTTTCTAGAAACAGGTTATTTCTCAGTTACACAAACCAAGCAAATAATAGATGCAGGCAAAAAATATGGACTTCCAGCTAAAATTCACGTCAATCAATTCACCAGTATCGGCGGTATTCAGTTGTGTGTAGAACATGAGGTATTGTCTGTAGATCATTTAGAGGTTATGACTGATGAGGATATTCAAGTCTTAAGAGGCTCGAATACCATGCCTGTAGCACTGCCTTCTTGTTCGTATTTTATAAGTATTCCCTATACACCTGCACGCCAAATGATTGCAGCGGGACTTCCGCTAGCTTTAGCATCAGATTTCAACCCAGGAACCACACCAAGCGGAAACATGAATTTCGTAGTGGCTACGGCTTGTATCAAGATGAAAATGACTCCAGAAGAGGCTTTCAACGCTGCGACTATTAATGCTGCCTATGCGATGGGACTCGAAAACGAAGTCGGGAGTATTACCAAAGGGAAGATTGCCAACCTAATTATCACCAAAGAAATCCCTAATTACTACCAAATCCCATACAATTTCGGGACTAATCTCATTGATAAAGTACTGATTAACGGAAAGGTTTTTAATCCGTAAAATACACCTAAAAGATTCAGAAAACATTTTCTGTGCTTCTGAGAAAGTACAATTAAAAAGCCTAAATTTGGCTCGTTTATTTTTAATATCATCAACCATGATTTTTGACAGAAAAGACCTTACAGATACGCAACTTTTAGACCTATACAAAAAACTTTTAAAGCCTAGACTCATAGAAGAGAAGATGCTTATTTTGCTACGCCAAGGTAAAGTATCTAAATGGTTTTCAGGAATTGGTCAAGAGGCTATTTCAGTAGGTGTGACATCCGTATTAGACAAAGATGAATACATTTTGCCGATGCACCGAAACTTAGGCGTATTCACCACACGTGAAATTCCACTATCTCGACTTTTCTCGCAATGGCAAGGTAAGGCAAACGGATTTACCAAAGGTAGAGACCGCTCTTTCCATTTTGGTACACAAGAGTTTAAGATTATCGGGATGATATCGCACTTAGGTCCGCAACTCGGTGTGGCAGATGGTATTGCTTTGGCAGATAAATTATCAGGCAAACATAAAGTTACTGCAGTTTTTACCGGAGAAGGAGCCACCAGCGAAGGAGATTTTCACGAAGCGCTGAACATTGCTTCGGTGTGGGATTTACCTGTGCTTTTTGTAGTTGAGAATAACGGGTATGGACTATCAACACCCACTAATGAGCAATATCGCTGTAAAGACATCGCTGATAGAGCTATTGGTTACGGTATGGAATCGTATATCATTGACGGAAATAATATCTTAGAAGTATATATAAAACTATCAGAAATAACCGAATCTGTTCGTAAACAACCACGACCTATACTGTTAGAATTCAAAACCTTCAGAATGAGAGGTCACGAAGAGGCGAGTGGGGTTAAGTATGTACCCAAAGAATTAATCGAGGAGTGGGGCAAACGAGATCCAATCGAAAATTATAAAAACTATTTGCTTGCACAGGGCGTTTTATCCGAAGATGTCGATACTGAATTACACAAAGAAATCAAAGCAGAGATTGATGAGCATTACCAAAAAGCCTCTGCCGAACCAGTGATTGAAGCTAATCTGGAACAAGAACTGTCAGATGTTTTTGCTCCTTTTCATTTTGCTGAAATTTATCCGACTTCCGAAAAGGCGAATATTCGTTTTATAGACGCTATTTCAGAAGGGCTGAAGCAATCCTTTGAGAAACATCCAAACCTAGTAATAATGGGACAGGATATTGCGGAATATGGTGGTGCTTTCAAAATTACAGAAGGTTTTGTCGAAGCTTTTGGGAAAGATAGAGTCAGAAATACGCCTATTTGTGAATCTGCTATTGTTTCGACAGCTATGGGATTGTCTATCAATGGCTATAAAGCCATAGTCGAAATGCAGTTTGCAGACTTTGTATCTACAGGATTTAATCCGATTGTGAATTATTTGGCAAAAAACCATTACCGCTGGGACGAAAAAGCCGATGTAGTTATCAGAATGCCATGTGGTGCTGGCGTGCAAGCAGGACCTTTCCACTCACAAACGAACGAAGCTTGGTTTACTAAAACTCCAGGACTAAAAGTCGTGTATCCTGCTTTTCCGTATGATGCTAAAGGTTTAATGACTACTGCTATCAATGACCCAAATCCGGTATTGTTTTTTGAACATAAGGCGTTATACAGAAGTGTATATCAAGATGTGCCAAAAGATTACTATACCCTTCCTTTAGGTAAAGCAGCATTACTCAAAGAAGGTGAAGACATTACGATTGTTACTTTCGGTACTGGTGTGCATTGGGCTTTAGAGGTATTAGATAAAAACCCGGATATCAAAGCCGATTTATTAGATCTAAGAACACTTCAACCGCTAGATACGCAAGCGATTTTTGATTCCGTTAAAAAGACAGGAAAACTAATTATACTTCAAGAAGACAGTCTTTTTGGTGGAATAGCCAGCGATATTTCGGCTTTGGTAACAGAACATTGCTTTGAGCATCTCGACGGACCTGTGAGAAGAGTAGCGAGTTTAGAAACGCCAATTCCGTTTACTAAAAACTTAGAGGACCAATATTTGCCTAAGAATAGATTCGAAAAAGAACTAAAAGACTTATTGGCATATTAGTTTGAGCCAAAATGTTTACATAAAAAACCTGCAAATAGCAGGTTTTTTGGTTTTATATAGTAGCATTCCATTCGTCATAAAACTGCTGAAGGAAAGTTTCCATAAACTTATGTCTGATAAGTGCTAATTCTTTTCCTTTCTCGGTATTCATCAAGTCTTTTAGCAACAATAATTTTTCATAAAAATGATTGATAGTCGTGCCGTCTGATTTTTTATATTCCTCTTTTGACAAATCCAATCTTGGTTTTAGTTCAGGGTCATACATCAGATTGTTTTTGAACCCACCAAAGTTAAAAGTCCTAGCAATACCAATGGCTCCGATAGCATCAAGGCGGTCAGCGTCTTGCACAATTTGGAGTTCGATGGTTTTCTCTTGCGTACTTCTACTCGAAAAAGAAATGTTTTTGATGATATAAATGACCTGCTCAATAGTTTCAGAATTAGCTCCGAGGATTTGAAGGAATTTTTCTGCTTTTTTAGGACCAATGTTTTCGTCTCCATCATGAAATTTTGAATCGGCTATGTCGTGAAGTAAGGCACCAAGCTCTATTACTTCCATATTGCATGAATAATCAGCTGCGATGTGTTTTGCTTGCTTCCAAACCCGTTCGATATGATACCAATCGTGTCCTGCTTCAGCAAATTGTAATTCAGATTTTACGTAAGCAATTGTTTTTTCTATAAGAGTCATAAATATGAAGTTCTAAGTGTGCTAAAATACAAAAGTCTAAAGGTAATTCATTAAAAAACCGTCTTAAATACTGTATCTAAGACGGTTTTGTAGATTTATATTTTTAGGAGGATTATTCTTCTGGAATTATTTCTTTGACTAGAACTTTATCGATTTTAATTCCGTCCATATCCATGATTTCAAACTCAAATCGATTCCACGGAATTCTGTCACCTTCTTTTGGAATGCGCTCAATAGTGGTAATTATCAGTCCGCTGACGGTGGTTACGTCAAAGTCATTGATGAGTTCATCTAGCTCAAAGTGCGTCAAGAAGTCGTGCAGCGAATAATGTCCATCTACAAGCCAAGTGCCGTCTTCACGTTCTACTAGTTGGAATTCGTCTTGATAAAAATCAGAGGCATCACCTACAAGTGCTTCAAGAATATCATTTAGCGTGATAATTCCTTGGATCACACCGTATTCGTCGGTCACCAAAGCATAGTGAATCTTTGAGGTTTTGAAGGCTTCTAAGGCGCTATACGCAGATGTATGTTCGATAAAATACACAGGTTCTTTGATAATATCCATCAGGTTAAAATCAGCTCCTTTTTCAAAATTGGCAAACAAATCCTTCAGATGTGCCACGCCGACCACTTCATCGAGGTTATTGTTTTCACAAACCGGATATATTGAGTGAATTTCATTCAAGATAACCTCTTTTATTTTATCCAATGAATAATCAAGCGACAGCGGCACTACACCTTTGCGGTGAGTCATCAGTGAGTTGATTTTTCTGTCTCCAATATGGAAAACACGTTCTACGATATCTTGCTCAATCTCCTGAACCTCTCCGCCTTCAGTACCTTCTTTGATAAAGGCTTTGATTTCTTCTTCGGTAATTCTACCGTCTTGATTGGGTTTTATGCGGAAAGATTTTAATAAAAATTCGGTGGAAGTCGTCAATAACCATATAAAAGGTGCAGCGATAATTGACACGAACTTCATCGGGAACGCCATAATCTTGGCGATGCTCTCCGGATGGGTGAGTCCGATGCGTTTAGGTACTAATTCACCCAATACGAGGGTAAAAAACGTAACCAAAATAACAATGATTGTTACTGCTAGCGATTTAGCAAAAGGCTGAAACACCTCGTATTGCTCTAAGAAAGCTTGCATATCAGAAGTAATTGCTTCTCCTGAATAAATACCGGTTAAAATCCCGATAAGAGTAATTCCTATTTGTACTGTAGATAAAAATTTGTTTGGAGCATTTGCCAAATCTAAGGCTGCTTTTGCACTCGTGCTTCCTTTTTTTGCTTCGCTTTCTAACCTGCTCTTACGAGAGGATATCAGGGCAATCTCGGACATTGAGAAAACTCCGTTTAATAGAATTAAGAATAATATTAATAATATTTCCATTGAGTTATTTATCTATAAAATCGTCTATTATGACACTTAACCTTCGCGTAACTTCTTCGATACTTCCGATTCCGTCAACCGAATAAAACAAGTCTTTCTGGGTATAATAATTGATCAGCGGAGCCGTCTTTAGGTTATATTCCTCATAGCGATTTCTGATTTTGTTTTCGTCTTGGTCATCTGCTCTTCCGCTTGATTTCCCTCTTTCTAATATTCTCTGAACAAGCACATCATCATTGGCAGCTAAAGCAATAGTTGCTGTAATTTTCCAATTTTTTGTAGCTAAAAATTTTTCTAAAGCTTCTGCTTGAGCAATAGTTCTAGGGAATCCATCAAATAAGAATCCAGTTGCGTTTGGGTTTTTTTCAACTTCATCTTGAAGCATTTTGATGGTCAATTGATCGGGAACCAAGTCGCCTTTGTCCATATATTCTTTGGCTTGTTGTCCTAATTCTGTGTTGTTTTTTAGGTTATATCTAAAAACATCTCCTGTTGAAATATGAACTAAATTGTATTTCTCTTTTAAGAATTCTGCTTGAGTTCCTTTTCCTGCTCCCGGTTTCCCGAATAAAACTATATTAATCATTAGCTGTTAAAATTTGTATATATACTGTCGTAAAAATATTTAATTATTCTTTTAATTGAAAGACCTCTGGCAAGTTTCTGCCTTGCTCGTCATAATCCAAACCAAATCCAACAATGAATTTATGCGGAATCTCTATACCAACATAATCGATAGGAAGATCCTTCTTATAAGCTTCAGGTTTGAAGAATAGCGTGGCTACTTTGAGGTTTTTGACTTTTTTGTCTTTGAATAAATCGTTGAGTATAACAAGGGTATTTCCAGTATCAATGATGTCTTCAAGAATGATGACAGTTCTGTTTTCTACATTGACACCAAGACCTATAAGTTCATTGACTTTTTCTGTTGTGGTAGTTCCTTGATAGGAGGAGAGTTTGATAAAAGAGAGTTCACATGGCCTGTTATAATGCTTCATAAAGTCAGAAACGAACATAAAAGAGCCATTGAGTACACCAATAAATATGGGGACTTCTTCATCAATATCATCAGCTATTTCTTGTGCCATACGTGCAATAGCACTGTCTATTTGGCTTGCTGACAAAAAGGGTACGAATTGTTTGTCGTGAATGCGAATCAATTTCTATAAAAATTTTAATAGCAAATATACTAAAAACACTTTAATTTTATATTTATATTTTCTGTTATTTATAAGCAGTTTTTAAGCGAGGCATTTGAAGAGGGTATAATAAAGTGCTAATGTATAAGATAAAGTTGCTTTTTGGCAAAATTAAAACCTGCGGTCAAGTTCGTCCATACCCATAGTAATAAATATGGTTTTGCCTGAAGGCGAAGCGCTTGGCTCTTTGCAAGCAAAAAGCATATCTACAATATTTGTTTGTTCCGTTTCACTAAGTTGAGTGCCGGTTTTCAGTGCTAAACTACTTGCAATAGACTTTGCGATGCTGTCATTTAGCGAATAACTGTTTTTTGGGATGCCTTCCTTTAGGTCAAAAATAAGTTGTTCAAAAACCTTGTGCACTTCTATATCGGTAATAGTTGACGGAAGTCCAGATAAGCTCACTCTTTCTTTATCTATATAGTCAAACTCAAAACCAAGGTGACTGAGCGTAGGGCTGAGTTCTTGTAACAATGCAATCTCATATTGAGAAAAAGTAATTTCGATAGGGAAAAGCAGTTTTTGTGTTACTGACTTCGAAAGGGTTATTTTTTTTAAGAACTCCTCATAGAGGATGCGCTCGTGAGCACGTTGTTGGTTGATTAGGATAATTCCAGATTTTATCGGACTCACGATATATTTTCGGTGAATCTGATAGGTTTTGGCTGAGGTTTCTTCATCAAAATCAGAGGCTGTCCCAGTTTCTTGAAAAAGCGAACCAAAGACCTGTTCTGGCTCGGTATGCTCCACTTCAATAGTTGAAAAATCTTCTTTTAAGCCTGCATACAATGCTTCCCAATTACCGCTTTTTGCTTGGCTTTTATAAGTTGGTTTTTTATAACTAGATATAGAAGACTCTTGCCTTTCGCTGTGAAAGGGATTAAAATCTTGACGAACCATTACCGTTGGCGTTTGGGAATCTTTATCCTTAAACTCATACGGAATGTCAAGTGTAGCATCTTTGTCAAAATCTAGCGTTGGTACAATATTAAACTGCCCTAGACTGTGTTTGATCGTAGAACGCAAAAAAGCATACAAAGACTGTTCGTCATCAAATTTGACTTCTGTTTTGGTAGGGTGTATATTGATATCCAGCGTATGCGGTGGCACTTCGAGGTATATGAAGTAGGAAGGTTGTGTGCCTTGTTTGAGCAATCCGTCAAAGGCATTTAGCACAGCATGATGCAAATACCCATTTTTGATAAATCTATCGTTGACAAAGAAAAACTGTTCGCCTCTATTTTTTTTTCCAAATTCTGGTTTGCCGATAAATCCATAGATATTTACGATATCTGTATCTTCGTGAATCGGTACTAATTTCTCATTGGTTTTTCCGCCAAAAACAGCTACGATGCGTTGTCTTAGATTTGAAGCGGGTAAATTAAACACTTCGTTTCCGTTAGAATACATCGAAAAAGCAATCTGAGGATGTGCTAATGCTACCCGATGAAACTCATCGATGATGTGACGCATTTCGACAGCATCAGACTTTAAGAAATTCCTTCTGGCAGGAATATTAAAAAACATATTCTTAACCGAAAAAGAAGTGCCTTTAGGCGTGACGACTGCTTCTTGAGAAATAATTTTACTTCCCTCTATAATCAGATGTACACCTACTTCTTCTTGCTCTTGTTTGGTTTTGAGTTCTACATGAGCAATTGCCGCAATCGAGGCAAGTGCTTCGCCTCTAAAACCTTTGGTATGCAAATCAAACAAATCCTCAGCGATCCTGATTTTTGAAGTCGCATGGCGCTCAAAGCAAAGTCTTGCATCTGTTTCTCCTAATCCTACACCGTTGTCTATGACTTGAACAAGAGTTTTCCCTCCGTCTTTGACAATTAGTTTTATGTCTGTCGCCTTAGCATCGATGGCGTTTTCTAAGAGTTCTTTTACTACGGAAGCGGGTCTTTGAACTACTTCTCCGGCAGCTATTTGATTGGCTACGTGATCGGGAAGTAATTGGATAGTATTAGACATTATTAGGTTTGATTTTTTTGGAGTAGCAAAGTTATAAAATACTATTCAGTTTTGGGGCATAGTTCCTGAATTAGGGACATATAAATTTAGTCCATTGACAAGAATGAGTTTATTTGGTTGGATTATGATATTATAATTCGACAAAGTAATAAATATTGATATTTTTGTAATAAATTACACAGAGTATCTAATTAGTATAAATCATTAACTTCAGCAGAAATGTTAGAGCATAAGAATAGTTTTTTTAAAGGCAATAGGTTTTTTGATTTTATCAATCTTAGTAATGGTGAAGACAAGCAAGAGAAAGTCTTAGATAATGTCAAATCAAACATCTCTTTTAAAGGCGCAAATCTATGGATTTTAGCCTGTGCAATCGTAATTGCATCTATCGGGCTCAACGTAAACTCAACTGCGGTAGTTATCGGAGCGATGCTTATCTCGCCGCTTATGGGTCCGATTGTCGGCGCTGGATTTGCTCTAGCTATTTATGATTTCGAATTGCTTAAAAAATCAGCCAAAAACCTATTGATTGCTACGATCGTAAGTTTGTCAGTAGCTTGGTTTTACTTTTTGCTAAGCCCTTTTAAAGAAGCTCAATCAGAGATTTTATCAAGGACCTCACCCAACATATATGACGTATTGATTGCTTTTTTTGGTGGATTAGTAGGTGTTATTGCCATCACTAGAGTAGAAAAAGGAAATCCTATTCCCGGAGTGGCTATTGCTACTGCTTTGATGCCTCCGCTTTGTACAGCGGGATATAGCTTGGCTATCGGGAATCTTTCGTATTTTTTCGGGGCGTTTTATTTATATACTATCAACTGTTTCTTTATATGCATCTCGACTTTCTTCATAATTAAATATCTAAAATACAAGCCTGTATCTAAGATGGATACAGCCATGGAGAAGAAGATAAAATACGGTATCACCGCTTTGATATTCGTGATGATTATCCCGAGTTTTTATCTGGCATATAATCTTTTTAACGCCAAAAAATTCAGTCAAAAAGTCGAACAGTTTATCACTACTGAGTTTGTCAATAACGGATATATGTTGATTTTCAAAAACACCAAATACAACGTTAGTCCTAAAAAGATAGAACTGGCTTTTCTGACTAAAAAATTCAGTGAAGAGGAGATTTCAGAACTACAAGACAAACTCAGTCAATATGATTTATACGACACAAAATTAGAAATTAGACAGGATGTTAAGGACCTTAAGAGCGAAATCTTAAATGAAATTGGAAATCAGAATAAAACATTGACTGAAAAAGATATCATGATCAATAATCTAAAACAAGAACTCAGTCAGTATAAGATAGATGACTCTGAGTTACTGAAAGAAATCGGTATCTTATTTCCTGAGCTGAAAGAGATTTCAATAGGGAAACACCTAGTCAATCAGCAAACAGATAGTGCTAGGGCCTTAACAGTAGTGATTTATCGCACTCAAGACAAGAATGCAAAGATTGACATACAAAAAGCAAAAGAATGGTTAGAGCAGAAGTTTAAACCAACCAAGGTAATACTCATAAAACAAAGCGAATAGAGGTTTTATAATTTTGATGGAATATGATTTTTAATGCTTAGTACTATCCAAGTTGATAGAACAAAAGGAGCGGTTAGCGTTATAATTCCAGTCTTTGCTAGAACTATATTTAACCCCGTGGACAGAATAATTGCTATAGTCATCCACAGCAAATCTCTTCTGTGATTACTCGCTAGGGCAATAGCACAAAGAATGGCGTTATACCCCATAAGACCCCCATTAATTTCGGTATAAGGCATTGCCAACAGCCAAGCCGTCAAAGAAGCCAATACTGCAGCATAGAGCGCATACACTGCCATTAGTCGATTGTTAATAGTTATAGCCAAAAGGAAAAACAGTCCGGTGATGATATTTTCTTGAAACATAACTTGACCAAAACTATGGCTAGTGGCAACAAATAAGTTAACAGTAAAAAGGCTAGGAGATGAGGACGAATTTAGTGGGAGCTGGAATACAAAGACCAAAGTATAAATCAGTAGCCAAGTTACCAATACAAACGGAGCGGTAAAAGGCGGAATTATTTTCTTTAGATAATGCATCACTAAAGTAGATAACAAAGCACCTAACACTAGGGCTAGTAGGCTATTGGCAGAAGGCTCAAAAAAATACCACGCAGCAATACCTGTTAAGGCTCCGTTAAATCCGTAAAGTCCGTTTTGTATGTCTTTTTTTGAATAGTTTAGGAGCAGAGCAGCAAAGGTACTTGTGAGTGTACCTATTAGTGCAGCCAAGCCCAAGAGCCAAGAGTTATAAAATATACCCACAAGAAATAAAGCTCCTGAATAGCTGTTATTCTGAAACATTACTTGACCGACACCGCGCAAAATGA
Organism: Flavobacteriaceae bacterium; assembly: GCA_034676605.1. Classification (GTDB taxonomy): domain Bacteria; phylum Bacteroidota; class Bacteroidia; order Flavobacteriales; family Flavobacteriaceae; genus Flavobacterium. The sequence goes on from JAUCBW010000001.1 coordinate 699,197, forward strand.
CTTGTATAAATTGCATTTGAAAGCTATTAAAGTTGGTGTTAAAAGAAGAAAACCAAAACTATCAATAAAAATACCTATTGACAATGTTGGTTTTATAGTACTGTATTTCTTGTCCTAAGACAAATCTACTTCATTCATATCAATACCTAGTGCTTTTGCAACACCTATTCCGTAATTAGGATCGGCTTTATAACAATTACCGATATGTCTTATCTGGATGAATCGCTCAGCGCCATTCATATTTCGTGCAGTATTCTCAAACAATACTTGTTGCTGTTCAGGTGACATAATTCGGAATAAGTTTCCGGGTTGTGTGAAGTAATCTTCATCTTCTCTGTGGTCATAATGAAAAGCATCGCCTTCTAGAGGCATGGCTGGTTCTGCATATTCTTTGCTTTCCTTCCATTGTCCATAACTATTTGGTTCGTAGTGGATGGTTGCTCCTTCATTGCCATCTACACGCATAGCGCCATCTCTATGTGGATTATGAAACGGACATTTGGGTTTGTTTACAGGGATTTGATAGTGATTTACTCCTAATCTATAACGCTGTGCATCGCCATACGAGAACAAACGAGCTTGAAGCATTCTGTCTGGTGAGTATCCAATACCTGGAACCACATTCGCTGGGTTAAATGCTACTTGTTCTACATCGGCAAAATAATTCTCAGGATTTCTGTTCAGTTCCATAACACCTACATCCATTAGTGGATAATCAGCGTGTGGCCAGACTTTGGTCAGATCAAACGGATTGAATCGGTAGTTTTTCGCATCTTCTTCAGGCATAATCTGTACTTTTAGGTACCATTTCGGAAAATCACCTTTTTCGATGGAATCAAATAAATCACGTTGATTGCTCTCTCTGTCTCTTCCTACTAAATCTTGTGCTTCTGCATCGGTCAAATTTTGAATTCCTTGTGCAGTTCTGAAATGGAACTTCACCCATGAGCGCTGGTTTTCAGCATTCAGAAAACTAAAGGTATGACTCCCGAAACCGTGCATATGTCTGTATGATTTTGGGATACCTCTATCGCTCATCACAATGGTAACTTGATGTAGTGCTTCGGGCAATAAAGTCCAAAAATCCCAGTTGTTGTTTGGACTTCTTAGGTTGGTTTTCGGATCTCTTTTTACCGCTTTGTTCAGATCAGGGAATTTGTAAGGATCTCTCATAAAGAATACAGGAGTATTGTTTCCTGCTAAATCCCAGTTGCCTTCTTCTGTATAGAATTTCATCGCAAAACCTCTAATGTCTCTTTCTGCATCCGCAGCACCTCTTTCTCCTGCAACTGTGGAGAAGCGCGCAAACATTTCAGTTTTTTTACCGATTTCTGAGAATATTTTGGCTTTGGTATATTTGGTAATGTCGTGCGTAACCGTAAATGTGCCGAAGGCTCCAGAACCCTTGGCATGCATTCTTCGCTCTGGAATTACCTCTCGGTCAAAATGAGCTAATTTCTCTAAGAACCAAAAATCTTCTAAAAGCATAGGCCCTCTTTTGCCTGCGGTTTTCACATTCTGATTTTCAGCTATTTGTCTGCCAGATACTGAAGTGAGTTTTTTCTTATCGTCTTTCATAAATAATTGATTTTATAGTAATTTTTATAGTTTCAAGTGATAAATATTTGAATTTCCTGACTTTTATTTTCTATTAAATGTTGGGTACGGAATATAATCTGTTTCGTCGCCTTTGATTTTAGGGAAGGATTTTGATATCCATTGTTGTTTTGCTTTTTCGAGACGCTCTTTACTTGAGGATACAAAATTCCAATCGATAAAACGCTCCTCTACAAAAGGCTCTCCACCGAAGATATAAATAGTGCTGTTTTCGTGGATTGTAAACTCACAAAGTGTACTGTCTTTGGCTACCAACAATTGTTTTGGGCTATATATATTACCTTCACTCTCAATTGCTCCTTCTAGGATATACAATCCAGATTCGCCAAAGAGTTCGTGACCAATATTCACAATTTGTTTTGTTTTGCTTTTCACCTCCAACATATAGAGTTTGCTTAAAACTGGAACGGGAGATTTTTTGCCGAAGGCTTCGCCCGCTACTAAAGTAAACTGCAAGTCTCCTTGTGTCCACGTCGGAATTTGATTAGCTTCGATATGTGAAAAAGAGGGTTCCATTTCTTCGAATTCTTTTGGCAGTGCAACCCAAATCTGTAATCCGTGCAGAAACAAAGACGAATTTCTCAGATAATCTGGTGTTCGCTCTGAGTGGACGATTCCTTTCCCTGCAGTCATCCAATTGACCTCTCCAGGTTTTATTTCTACTTCATTGCCCAGCGTATCACGGTGCATAATGCTTCCTTCAAACAAAAAAGTAAGTGTCGAAAGACCGATATGCGGATGCGGCATCACATCAAAATTCTCCCGTTCATTTAGCTTAACAGGCCCCATATGATCGATATAAATAAACGGACCAACCATTCTTTTTTGTCTGAACGGCAATAAACGTCCTACCATAAACTTACCGATATTGGCAGCTCTTTCTTCGATGATTAGTTGGATGTTTGACATAAGTATAAAGTTTAAGTTCTTAAAGCGAGTTATTTCAGACTATTTTCTGGAAAATATCCATCTATCGATTGAGAATTTTCCTGCACCTGTCACAGCAATTACCAAAAATATTGCTGCATACAACAACGATAATTCTTGTTTGCTAATAGGGTCATTGGCGTGAATAACAAAAGCAGCAACTAGCATCGTAATTAATAATACGACTGCTGCAAAGCGCGTTGCCAACCCAATCATTATAAGTATAGCACAAAAGACTTCGGCGAAAACCGTAAGTGCTAGAGAAGCCGTTGCTCCAATGCCTAATGGGTCTGGAAATTGTATGGGTTCGCTACCGAATAAAGTGGTGAACTTCCCAATGCCGTGGGTGAGCATAAGTCCTCCTGAGGCAAGGCGAAATAGGAGAAAAGTGAGGTTTAGCTTTTTGTCATACGTACCCGGATTGAACATACTGTTGGTCTTTTTTTTTCATCTTTTTTCTCTTTATAATATAGGTTAGTTATCTTTTAAGTATCTAAATAGAATCATTCCTAAAGGTTCGTTTGTCTAATTTTCAGTTGTCAGAGAGTTTGTTTAGTACTATTTCACTTTCAACTCTTTGTATTCCCGAAAGTACGGAAAATTCTTTTGTAGTCAAGAGATAAAAGGCAAATAATAATGTTTAGCTATATTTTTAACCCGTTGGGTATAAAAGTAATGTTTTTGTTTTATAGTTATTTACTGTAAAAAGTTCTACTATGAGATATATGACGTTGGTGGATAGGAATTGTTAAGCTTTGGCAGTAAAATAGTTTTATTGCCGAAAGTTAATTTATTTTTTTGTCCCAAATTTGGTGAATATTTGGGACAAAATTATTTCCTCTTATCCTAACATTTCTATAAAATCCAATCAAATTCACCATTTACTCAAAATGTTTTTATTGTTTTTTATGGTATTCGTGATTATGTAATTTATCTGCGTTTGTCTGTTGCTGAGTTATTAAAGGCTACTAAATTGCATAGTTCTCTTAATCTGCTACGAACTCTATTTCCATATTGTTTTTCGATTTCGGAAGCAGAGAGGTTGGTGGTGATGTGAGTTTGTAGTTTTCGGGAAACAAATAAATCATATCTCGATAAAATAATTTCAGCCATTACGTTACATTCGTTTCCGTAGTATTTAAGGTTATTCTCTGTACCTAAATCGTCAAAGCAATAATTTCTGACATTGGATTCATATAATTTGCCTTTGCTGTAACGATGTATTACTTCGTAACCATCCTGGATGAATTCAAAACTAATATCCCGACAGGATTTTAGTATAAATTTGTTTTCGGATTGAGCTACAAAACGCACCAGGTTCATCAAGGTAGTTTTACCGCAACCCACAGGACCCGATAATAAAATTCCTTTTTGCAAACTAATACCTGCTTTATTGCACATCATTTCATCTTTCAGGAAATAGGCAATCAAACGCAAAATGATTGGTTCGTCCTCTTTTCGGAACCGGAAATGCTGTCCGAATTGTTCTTTGCCCCGTTGTTCCAACAGCTGCAAAATTTTAGGATAATCATAATGGTTCGGAATAATCTTTTCCGGTTGTGGTGTTAAGGTGTTTGGCTCTGTCTTCGGGGTCTCCATAGCGGTTGAATTTTTGTGTGTTTAACATCCAATTTCGTGCGGCTGCCTGCCAGTCTTTCATTTTCGTTTTACCTCCGACCAGCCAGCCGTTGCTTGAGAAGTAATTAAAAAACTTTTGAGCCTCCAGTTCAGTTATATACAGAAGAAGATCAAAAGCAGTTTATCCTGTCGTTCAGAGCATTGATGCGATTGCATAAAAAAATGAGCCATTACACAGAATTTAATTGGGGTGATTTAGCCATAGGAGAACAACTCTTTGCTGACTATACCAGTAAGTATTTGGATATAAAAGACCGTATTACCCATAAATCTACTGAGGATAAAACATCTATCCTTAACGATATTGATTTTGAATTGGAACTGATAAGACGTGATACTATTAATGTAACCTATATTATACAATTGCTGATACGGTTTAAATCCAAGCACAATGCAAAAGACAAAGAAAGTGTTGAAAAAGAAATTATTAACCTATTAAACAGTGAAGTTTCCTTAAGAAGTAAACGTGAATTAATCGAAAAATTCATACAGGAAAACTTACCAACTATTGAAGATACTGATACTATTCCTGATGAATTTGAGAAATTTTGGAACGAAGAACAGATCAAGTCTTTTAAGGAATTAATAAAAGAAGAGAATCTGTCTGAAGAAAAAACAGAAAAGTTGGTAGAAGATTATCTTTTTGCTGAGAGGAAACCTTTGCGGGATGAAATACTGGATTTGATTGAGGGGGATAAACCATCTATTCTACAACGTAAAAAAACAGGTGATAGAATTTTAAACAGGATTCTAAACTTTGTGGATACTTTTACCAATGGAGTAACTGGGAATTAAAACCAATTGAAAAAATTATATGCAAGAAAAGCAATTTTACTAATAAGTGTTTTAGATTACAATGCTGTTTCAGAACCTTTTGGACGTAAACTAACACCTTTTTTTTCGTGATGTTCTATTGTCAAATAATTTATATATACCTACAAATATTGTAAACCCAACTAACCATTGTAAAAAATTATTGTTGGTTTTGTTTTCTTGTTTTATATGTTCTTTACGCTCCCAGAATATTATACGTTTGTTATGTACTTGATTAATAATTATTTCTTTTAGTTCTTCGGGACTAATATTGTAAGGATAATTTTTTAAATTGATTTCTATGCTTTTGTGTTGTCCTTTGCAGTAAAATTCCTCTTTTAGAGTATCAACGGGATGTGTAACCAAAATTTCGAAGTGAATGTCTATGCCATCAAATGTAACTGAAATATCAGGAATTATTGTCTCAAATCTACTTTCTAATCTAGGGCTTGTGTAAAATAATAATACGTCGTTGGGTATTGCTATTTGAGTATTATCTGCAATAATTTGTTTTGCTAGCTTGTGGATAGCAGTTTCTTGCCCCCCTAGACAATCACTTTCTATATGATGACGAAAATGCCATTCGCGGTGATTAATCGATCTCCCCTGTACAGCAACCATCCTTGCTCCACATTTTGCACAATGGCAATTGCAATTAAGACCATTATCAGCATTATCAATATGGATAATATTTTTTGTTGTGTTGTCAATAGCGTATTTAATAATATTTGCCATAAATTATTATTATTTTATTTGACACATAAAACTGTTATTGTAGACTTCCCCAAAAATAGGACAGTTTTTAATTCAAATTTAGTAACTTTAAATTTAAACTGTCATAATGAAAACAAGCAAATTTAGCGAGAGTCAAATAATAACAGCTCTCAAGGAAAATCAACAAGGTAGATCTGTTGGAGAACTCTCCAGAGAATTAGGTATTGATAAAAGCACTTTTTACTATTGGCGCAAGAAATATGGAGGTATGGAACAGCAGGAGCTAAAGCGTTTAAAAGAGTTAGAAAACGAGAATAGCAAGCTCAAACAGATGTATGCTGATGTTAGCCTAGACAATAAGATGTTAAAAGATCTATTGTCAAAAAAGTTTTAAGGCCTTCCGACAAAAGATTTCGTGCCAAATATCTCATTAAAGAATATGTAATTCCTGTTGTTCGAGCCTGCCATATTGTTGGTCTTAGTCGTTCAATATGGTATTATCAGAGTAAAAGAGAGGATAGTGCGGTTATTGATAAATTGACTGAGCTAGCCGAAGCATATCCTACAAGAGGTTTTGATGAATACTATCTCAAAATCCGTCGAGAAGGTCTAATATGGAACAGAAAGCGTGTATTACGAGTATATCGTGATATGAAGCTCAGTCTTAGACGTAAACATAAAAAACGCTTGATTAACCGGGTTAAACAACCTTTAGAAACCCCTTCAAGTCTGAACGAGTGTTGGAGTATGGATTTTATGAGCGATGCGCTTACAGATGGCAGAAAACTACGTGTATTTAACGTTATAGACGACTCTAATCGTGAAGCTATTGTAATCGATGCAGGATTGTCATACCCAGCTAGAGCAGTAGTTGAAACACTTGAAAACCTTAAAGAAGAAATAGGATTGCCAAAATATATTAGATGCGATAATGGACCGGAATTTACATCAAAAACTTTTATGAACTGGTGTACAAAAAATCATATTGAAATCAAGTATACCCAACCAGGTAAGCCAATGCAGAATGGGTACATAGAAAGATTTAACCGATTCTTTAGAGAAGATATATTAGATGCTTTTTATTTTAATGACATTTACCAACTTCAAAAGTTAAGTGATAAATGGAGAGAAGACTACAACTTTAATCATCCTCATAAATCTTTAGGAAATAAATCCCCTAAAGAATTTTTGCCCAGATTTGATGAAGAATTTAAATTCTTCATCAAATCTGAACTAAATAATAATTATTTGTCTAATTTTAAAGTGTCCTAAAAGAGGGAAGTCTACATTTTGTGGTGACCTTTTACATTATTCAAATTACATTTTTAACTCATTCCAGTCAAGATGTTCATCTTCTAAACTCCTTACTATCACTGGTGTGTCTCAAAATTCGGTTACCCTGAATTTTACTTTTTCTCGGGTAACCGAATTTTGAAAATTTAATATGTGATTTACTGAATAATTTGAAAAGCACTAAAAACACAAAAGCCTGTAAATCATACGATTTACAGGCTTTTGCTTTGAAATAAATAGTTCTTGGTGGAGTCGGAGAGAATCGAACTCTCGTCCAAACGAGCAATCAAAGAGCTTTCTACACGCTTAGTATCTGTTTAGATTTTCGACAAAAAAGTAAGGACAGAAACAACCATTTTTTTGCTTAACTTTTATGAGTGTCAGAAAGGGTTTAAAGTTTTACCTTTCCTAGGTTTATTTTTCCAGTTCCTCTGTATCAGACCCCACAAACCAAGGGTTCTGAGAGAAATCCTGCTTTCCTACCTTGTAGGAGCGAGGCTAATCTTACTATAATTCAGATTAAGCAGCAAGAGCGTAGTTATTTTCGCCGTTTAAAAAAGTCGCATAGCAGAGATTAACGAGCCTACCATACCTGGCTCGACGTGCTTACTAATCAATTCCACCCGCTGTCAAAACCGGTCGACCCCAAAGTGTATTAGTTTTTTGTAAAAGAACTTGGGTGCAAAGATACGAAAAAATCAATTAAATCATTTCCTGATGTAGTAAAAATTAATTACTTTCGTTGGCTTTATTAAAGCACAACAATGCAGAAGAAAATTATACTCCTTATCGGAGGTCCGGGAACGGGCAAATCAACACTCATTGAAACCCTTTCAAAAAGGGGATATGTCTGTTATCCAGAGATTTCCAGACAGGTGATCCTTGAGGCACAACAGCAAGGAACAGAACAACTCTTCCTAGAAGAGCCATTGCTCTTTAGTCAAAAACTATTAGAGGGAAGAATTAAACAGTATGAAGCAGCTCTGGCTGAACAAGAAGATATTGTCTTTATAGATAGAGGAATTCCTGACGTGGTGGCTTATATGCACTTTATCGGAGATAAAGCTTATCCTGAATCCTTTACAACCGCTAGCAAAAAACACCGCTATTCACAGCTTTTTATCTTACCGGTTTGGAGTGAAATTTACCTCACAGATAACGAGAGGTATGAAAGCCTTGAAGAAGCAAAGAAAATCCAAGAGCACCTCGTGCAGACTTATACTGATTTTGGATATGAGATGACCGAAGTACCTAGAGATACTCCAGAAAACAGAGCCAATTTTATATTAGAACGCTTAGGCTTTTAGTTTAAGTTTCTTTTTTATCTATCCACCTTTTTATTTAACCAAACATAACAAGACTTGCTTAAAATTTCTTATTTTTGCAGGTAGTATTTTTAAAAGCAAAATAGTATTATGAGAACAATTCAATTCAGAGAGGCTATATGTGAGGCAATGAGCGAAGAAATGCGCAGAGATGAGTCTATTTATTTGATGGGAGAGGAAGTAGCCGAATATAACGGGGCGTATAAAGCGTCAAAGGGAATGCTCGATGAGTTTGGTTCTAAAAGAGTGATTGACACTCCGATTGCTGAACTTGGTTTTGCAGGAATTGCAGTAGGATCAGCTATGAACGGAAACCGCCCAATTGTTGAGTTTATGACTTTTAACTTTTCGTTGGTCGGAATTGACCAAATCATCAATAACGCTGCTAAAATGCGTCAGATGTCTGGAGGTCAGTTTAATATGCCAATAGTGTTTAGAGGTCCGACCGCTTCTGCTGGACAACTAGGAGCTACACACTCACAGGCTTTTGAGAATTGGTTTGCCAATACTCCAGGGCTTAAAGTAGTTGTGCCTTCAACACCATACGATGCCAAAGGGCTTTTAAAAACAGCCATCAGAGATAATGACCCTGTTATTTTTATGGAGTCTGAACAGATGTATGGAGACAAACAAGAGGTGCCTGAAGAAGAATACACCATTCCGTTAGGCGTTGCTGATATTAAAAGAGAAGGTACAGATGTGACCATCGTTTCTTTTGGGAAAATCATCAAAGAAGCATATAAAGCAGCTGACGAATTAGCTAAAGAAGGTATTTCGTGTGAGATTATAGACCTTAGAACAGTACGTCCGATGGATCACGAAACAATCCTAGCATCAGTAAAGAAAACAAATAGATTAGTCATCTTAGAAGAAGCATGGCCTTTCGGGAGCGTGTCTTCGGAGATTACGTACATCGTACAAGAAAGAGCTTTTGATTATCTCGATGCTCCGATACAAAGAATCACCACAGCTGATACTCCAGCGCCATTCTCGCCTGTTTTGCTGAAAGAATGGTTGCCTAATGCTGATGATGTGATTACAGCAGTCAAAAAAGTAGCTTACAAGAAATAAATCAAAATACAGGAATGTTTTTTGATAGGCAAAACCTACAAGCACTTATGTTTGTAGGTTTTGTTTATAAAAATATAAAATAATAATGAGTACTATGAATAAAGGTAGCAACGACAGAAAAAAGCCAACTTCAGGGAAACCGAAGTTTTCTGACAAAAAATCAGAACCAAAAGAAAAATCGAAGTTTATGAAAAAGAGTGATTCTTTTTCTAAACCTTCAAAATCAGCCTCCAAAAAATCGGTAGTTGCAAAACCTGAAACAACTAACAAGCCCAAAGCTAAAGCAGATCCTGACACAATCCGATTGAATAAATACATCGCTAATTCTGGGGTATGCTCTAGAAGAGAAGCAGATATTTATATCGCCTCGGGCAACGTAAAAGTAAACGGTGAGATCATCACAGAATTAGGACATAAGGTCAAAAGAAGTGATAAAGTTCTGTTTGACGGCACCTTATTGACACCCGAAAAAAAAGAATATATACTCCTAAATAAGCCCAAAAACTTTTCGACTTCATCTAATTCTATACAGAATAATGTAGCAAACCTAGTTAGCGGAGCTAGTAAATACCCATTACTTCCCGTAGGTAGAATGGACAGCACCACTACAGGATTACTTCTCTTTACTAACGATCATGATATGATTACGAAATTCACGCAAGAGAGTCAACGCTCGTCAAAAATCTATCAGGTAACTTTAGACAGAAATCTGAAATTTGAAGATTTAGAGCGAATTCAAAAAGGAATTACCATAGATCAACACAAGGTATATGTAGAAGAAATAAGCTATATCGATGATTTACCTAAGACGGAAATTGGGCTTAAAGTAAGAACATCAAACGTAAAAGTGATCAGGAATATATTTGAAGAATTGAAATATGACGTTCTGAAAGTGGATAGAGTTACTTTTGCTGGACTTACCAAGAAAAATTTACCAAGGGGAATGTGGAGAGCCTTAACCGAACAAGAGATCATCAACCTCAAAAATCTATAGACAATTTAGATATTGTTCTTTTTATCCTAAAAAAGCCGTTTCACAACAAGAAGCGGCTTTTTTCGTTGTAGTATTTCAGTTGAAATAATTAAGTTAGACTAGCGGTTTAAGCCTAATCATTGTGATTTGTTTATATTTGCATCAAGTGTTGGATAGCGGAAAATGAGTCGATTTTTGTGTATTATATTTTTAGTCGTCAGCAATCTTGTTTTTGCTCAAAACTTCTATCTAGAGCTACAAACCAATCATCCTAATCAAAAGCAAATCCTCGACTCACTCGGCTATCAAAAGCAATTTACTACTCCCAAAGCAATTGTTGATTTCACTAAACAATTCTCAGAAAGATTAACAAAGATAGGTTATCTACAACACCGGATTTCCTCTCTTCAGAAAACTAATGACTCTACTTTCGTCTCTCAATTACAACTCGGCAAGAGGACCTCAACTCTCAGAATTATTACTACTCACACGCCATTTCTGAAAGAAATGAATTTTGTCAAGCAAGATACCATTTTGGTGTCTATAACCGATACAGAAGCTTTTCATGAATGCTCTACTGCAACAATTAGAACAAAGCGGATTTGCGATTTCTAAGCTCAAATTAGAGAACTTTCGGCTAGAGGACACCTTGCTCACCGCTCATCTAAAAGAGGAAATTAGCGCCAAAAGAAGCCTTGATGACATCGTGGTGATGGGTTATACCAAATTCCACGAAGGGCATAAAAAACAGCTCAAACGCATGTACAGAAAACGAACTCTGAACCAGCAAACACTCAAAGAGTTATACCTAGACGTTCAGAAATTCTTATTTGTAAACCAAATCAAACCACCTGAAATTCTCTTTACCAAAGATTCTACTCGAGTTTTTATTTATTTAGAGAAGGCCAGAGCTAACAGTTTTGACGGCTATGTAGGTTTTAATACAGACAAAGATGATAAGGTTCAGTTCACGGGATATTTAGATTTATTGTTGAACAACGCACTGAATTCAGGTGAGCGCCTTAAGTTATATTGGAAAAACGACGGAAACCAACAACAGACTTTTGACTTTTCGGCAGAACTTCCGTATGTGTTCAACACGCCTTTTGCGCTGAGAGGAAATCTAAACATCTACAAACAAGACAGTACTTTTCAGACCACGAAAACCAAATTTGATCTAGGCTACTACCTCAAATACAACCAAAGGATTTATTTGGGTTATGAGTCTGTAAATTCTAATGATATTCAAAGTGTGAGTTCGATGAGTTTGAATGACTTCAAAAGCACTTTTTTCACTTCTACTTTTGAATATTTTGATCTAAACAGAGAGGATTTTCTTTTTCCAGAAAAAAGAAAGTTTATACTCAAAGGCGGTGTAGGGAATAGGAAAACATCTTTCGGTGATACCAGCCAATACTTTGCACATCTAAACGGATTTAATAATTTCTATTTGAACGAAAAGAATATTATCCACCTGAAAATGGATGGCTATTATCTGCAAAGTGATTCTTATGTCATCAATGAGCTACATCGGTTTGGGGGAATTAATTCTATTCGTGGATTTCAAGAAAATTCGCTCCAAGCTAGCTTTCTCTCAGGATTGATGTTAGAATATCGCTATGTATTGGCACCTAGTATTTATGTGCATACTATAACCGATTATGCTTATTTTCAGGACAAAGCTTCGGATATCAACAAAAAACTCTTAGGACTTGGGTTCGGGCTTGGATTTATTACCAACAACGGACTCTTTAATTTTGTATATGCCAACGGAAGTGCTGACAATCAGGAAATAAAATTCTCTAACTCAATTGTACATATTAGTTTTAAAACTAATTTTTAGAGTTTAACTGATTTTAGAGATACTTTATTATATTTACAACTTATCGAAAATAAATTCAGACTTTATCTTGTATGAAACTAAAACTCTCATTAGCACTACTTCTTATTAGTTTTTTAAGTCAATCTCAAATAAAAGGAAAAATCACCGATACCTACGGAACTCCAATTCCGTATGTGAGCATATTGATTGAAAATACCTATATAGGGACTTCTTCAAACGATAACGGAGATTATCAATTAGACCTAAAACAGAAAGGAAACTACAGACTTGTGGTCAAAAGTCTGGGTTTCAAAACAGAAATAATCCCGATAGAGATCAATTCTTTTCCGTTTATTCAGGACTTAAGTCTTGAAGTACAAACCTATATGATGGAAGAAATCGTAATTACGAGCAGCGAGAATCCAGCTTATGGAATCATCCGAAATGCCATCAAAAACAAAAAAGCAAATACAGACAAAACCGACAGATACACGGCTGACTTCTACTCAAAAGGGATTTTTAAGGTCAAAGATATCCCTGAGAAAATATTCGGACAGAAAATTGATTTAGAGGATATGGGTGCGGGCTTAGACTCCACTCGTTCTGGAATTTTATACCTCTCTGAAACTATTTCTAAAATCACAGTTCAAAAACCAGGAAAGCTAAAAGAACGCATTATAGCTTCAAAAGTAAGTGGCAATGACAACGGATTTAGCTTTAATACGGCGCAAGGAACAGACTTGGATTTCTACAATAATTATATCGATTTCGGCTCCATGTTGATTTCTCCTATTGCTGACAATGCTTTTGCTTACTATAAATACAGGTTAGAGAGCACTTTTACGGATGAAAATGATCATCTAATCAATAAAATTGAAGTGATTGCCAAACGCGATAAAGAGCCTGTTTTTGAGGGATATATTTATATTGTTGAGGATTCGTGGGCTATTTATGCAGTTGAGCTAAACATCAAAGGCTACCGAATGAATCAACCATTTATTGATAATTTGGATTTGGTTCAAAACTACGGATACAACTCAGAAAACGATAAATGGACCAAGAATTTACAGACATTTGACTTTGAAGCAGGCTTTTTTGGTATAAAATTCAACGGAAAATTCACTCACGTTTTCTCTAATTATACTTTCGTAGATAGTTTTGAGAAGAGAACCTTTACGAAAGAAATCATTTCTTTTGACAAAGAAGCCAACAAAAAAGACATTACTTATTGGAATAATATTCGCCCTGTGCCGCTTAACGAAGAGGAATTTACAGACTATGTCAAAAAAGACAGTATTCAAACCTTGAGAAAATTGCAGGTATATATGGATTCGATAGACCGAAAGAACAATAAATTTAAAATCGAAGATATTTTATTGGGTTACACCTATAAAAACTCTTACAAAAAATGGCGTTTTTCGTATGACGGAATTTCTGATTTAATGTCCACTACCTACAACACCGTTCAAGGATGGAACTTCAATTCAGGCTTTCGTTTCTCTACCGAAAATGAAGACAAAGGAACTTATACATCGATTGGCTCAAAATTCAATTACGGATTAGCAGATGATAGACTTCGTGTCACAGGCTATATCGGACATCAATTCAACAGACAAAACTATGCAACTGTCAACCTTTCAGGAGGTAGTAAAGTGAGTCAGTTCAACGAGTCAGAACCGATTTCTCCTTTTATAAATATGATTAGTACTTTGTTTTTCAAAGACAACTACATCAAGTTATACAACAAGGAATTTGTCAAATTAGCCTATGGTCAAGAGGTTGTCAACGGATTGTATATGAGTGGCGAGCTTGAATATGCCAACCGAAAAGCGCTGTTTAACACTACTGATTATGTCTTGCTTAACCAAGACAAGGAATATTTGTCAAACAATCCACTAGACCCAACCGATGACAGTTATGCGGCTTTTGAACCCAACCATATCTATAAATTCAACTTGGGAATGCGCATACGTTTCGGTCAAGAATATATCTCGCGTCCTGATGCGAAATGGAATATGCCAAATGAAAATTATCCGAGTTTGTATTTGGGGTATCAAAAAGGCTTTGCAGCTTCTGAAAGCGGTTTGAATCACGATTTATTGATGGCGCGCGCTACACATACCAAAACCTTTGGAAACAAGGGAACGATGGGTGCCAATATCAAAGCAGGAAAGTTCTTAGGTGCTGATGACATTTCGTTTATTGACTACAAACACTTCAACGGTAACCAAACCCACGTGGGTACTTCAGGTTGGTACCTGAATCAATTTCACCTATTGCCTTATTATTCACACAGTACAAATGACAGCTATTTAGAAATGCACTTTGAACATCATTTCAAAGGATATGTGATGAATAAAGTGCCGCTTCTCAACAAATTACAATGGCATTTGAATCTAGGTTATCACAATATCGCTATTCCAGATAGAAAACCATATAACGAGTTTTCTGCTGGTTTTGGGAATATAGGCTTCGGGAAATTCAGAATGTTTAGGGTGGATTATGTAAGGTCTTACAACGGTTCTGCGTATGCTACTGACGGTTTTATGTTCGGGTTGAGCATCTTGAATATGCTGTAGAAACTTCTTGTTTTAGCTAAGGTTTCGGCGTTTTATTTTGAGCGTATTTAAGTATTTGCATAAATACTTTTCGGTCTATTTCAAAAGCACCTAAACTGGCTAAATGATCGTTGTATAACTGACAATCTAAAAGTAGATAGTTATTTTCTCTTAGGTAAGTATTCAGCCACGCAAAGGCAACTTTGCTGGCATTGGATACTTTTGAGAACATACTCTCACCACAGAAAATGCCGTTTCCTAAATCTACACCATACAGACCGCCTACTAATTTTTCGTCCTGCCAAACTTCAACTGACTTTGCCAATCCTTTGTTATGGAGTTCAGTGTACGCCTTTATGATATCATTATTGATCCAAGTGCCTTCTTGACCGCTTCTGCGAATAGTTTGGCAGTTTTTGATCACTTCTTCAAAATTCTGATTCATAGTCACACTAAAGATGCCTCTGTTGATGATGTTTCGAGTGCTTTTAGAGGGTTTGTATTCCTGTGGGACAACAACCATCCGCTGCTCAGGACACCACCAAGTAATAGGCTCTAATTGGTCATCATACCAAGGAAAGATGCCACTTTGATATGCCAAAATCAATCGCTCTACCGATAAATCACCTCCAAAGGCAATAATACCAGAGGAATGGGCTTTCTCGACAGGAGGGAAGTAAAGCATACTTTTGAGTAAATACATATTACAAGAATCTGCTTTTGAAGTAGTTGATATAATTATTTATGGAGTAAACCAATTTTAATTTATAAATCAGAATCAGATTGAGCCCTACACAAAACCCAGCTTTTAAAGCTAAATTCCAAAAAGGAAACTCGAGATTAGGTATCAGATAAAGAATCCCGATTACTAAAAAAACAACTGTAATCAATTTTAAATAAGTTTTGTCAAACGGGAGTATGCCAAACTTAACTTTGATATAATAGACTTTGACTAAATTAAAAATTGATATTGAGATAAGCGAAGCATAGGCAACACCGATAATCCCCATTTCAAACTGAAGTACAAATAAGAGGTTTAATCCGATGTTTAAGAAGATGATTAGCAGAATCGAAATCATATTAAAACGGTAGTATTTTGAAAAAGTAATAATTTCTGAGTTAAAACCCGTTCCCATATTGATCAGCATCCCAAATCCTAAGATAAGAAGTATTGGAACTGATTGTAACAGTATTCCTTTGTTTGGAAATAACGAAAACAGGTCAGTTGCACCTAAAAACAAACATCCATAAAGAATAGCGCCGATAGCAAATAGCAGTTTGGCGTTTTCAGTGTATTTCACACTTAACTCCTTGATTTTATTGGTTTTGACCAATTCAGAAATAATAGGAGAGTTGATGGCGAAAATTCCCGTTGCAGGTATAATAAGCGTTGAAGCGACTAAAATTCCAATATTATAAATTCCGATATCGCTCATAGCATAACCAAATAATCCGAGCATAATGGTGTCAATTCTGAATGCCAAAAGCGAGCCTAAACTTCCTGTAAAGGCATACAAACTATACCTGAAATATTCTTTTTTGGAGATGGATTTGAAAATATTCTTGAAATCAGCAGTCCATTTTGTCCGGTCTTTCTTAAGCGTATATATTCCGGTAAGCATCAGCATAAGTGCATAAGCGAGTATGAAAAACCAAATACCCTGATTAGTGGTGATGGCATAAGTCCCGATCAGTATAAAAATAAGTGGCAGGGCTAACTTTGGAATAATTTTCTCAAAGAAGGTAGGTAGCGCTATCTTCTGTAAATTGAGAGATTGCCGTTTGAATACTTCGTTAAACGCTATCGAAATCCCTAAAGGTAAAGCCATCCAAACCAAATGTTTGAGTTCAAAATCAAAGAAAGTAAAAATAAGTGCTATGGCGCCAAACACTAATACCGAGTTGATCAAAACGGAATACAAGCTGTATAGAAACAACCTATTTCGGTTTTCAGCACTCAATGTAGGGTAATAGTGTACCAATGCCTGAGAGGCACCTATAAGCACTATGGGGAAGATGATTTGAGAATAGGACTCGATAGTCCTGATAATTCCGAGGAATTCAGGGTTTTCAGGATAAATAAAAAGCACCGAAACAATTCCGATAGCTACGCCAATATAACTAGTAAGGCTAAACCAAAAAAGTTGCTTTGTAACAGAATTTTGATGCATCGAATATTATGAAAAGTTTTCTGAGAAAATATTTATACTTTAGCAAAGATAATAGTAATGTATATGTACGAACAATATTTTCCGAAAAAACGATACGATAAAACCTTAGCCTTTATAAAAAAACATATTTCAACCTCAGAACAATTGTTAGATTTGGGAGTTAGCAACCCTTTTTCGGCACTGCTAATCAAAGAAGGATACAGCGTGAAGAACACACTAGGCGAGGACTTAGACGAAGATCGAAGTGCTTTGCACAACAACGATTATACGGTAGTTACTGCCTTAGAAATAGCGGAGCATTTACTGAATCCGTACACACTTTTTAAAGAGATACAAGCAGATAAAATAGTGGTTTCTGTTCCGTTAAGACTCTGGTTTAGCCCAGCTTATCAGAGTAAAACAGATTTAAGAGACAGACATTATCACGAATTTGAAGTTTGGCAACTAGATTGGCTGTTAGAAAAAACAGGTTGGAAAATCATAGATAAAACAAAATGGACTAATCCTATTAATAAAATAGGAATTCGCCCGATTCTCCGAAAATTTACTCCAAGATATTATATTGTATATGCTGAAAAGCAAAAATAAATGATCTATTATATCATAATTCCTGCTTATAACGAACAGAAAAACATCGGTTTGACTTTAGATTCGATTCTAAAGCAAACGCTTTTGCCTCAAAAAGTAGTGGTTGTGGACGATAATTCTACCGACAGCACAGCTGAGATTATCAAGGAATATGCAGTAAAACATGATTATATTAAGCTAGTCTATAACCCGTCTGAAGCCATTCACCTTCCAGGTTCTAAAGTTATAAAGGCATTCAACAAAGGCTTGGCAACTTTAGACGACAATTATGATTTCATCGTAAAGTTAGATGGAGATTTAATCTTGCCTGAAAATTACTTTGAACAAATTGCTGCGTTATTTCAAGCTAACCCAAAAGTAGGAATGGCAGGAGGGAGAGCTTATATCGAGAAAAATAATCAGTGGATTCTAGAGAGCCTCACCGATGACGACCACATTAGAGGTGCCTTTAAATCCTATCGGAAAGAATGTTTTTTAGAAATCGGAAAACTCAAAACAGAAATGGGTTGGGATACGCTAGACGAACTCTTAGCAAGGTATTATGGATGGGAAGTTTTAGTTGACAAATCACTTCAAGTGAAACACCTCAAACCTACAGGTAATCTGTATGATAGAAAATCCAGATACAATCAAGGAGAAGCTTTTTACAGACTTGGGTATGGAGTATTAATTACAGTATTGGCTTCAATAAAATTAGCCCTAAAAAAAGGAAAACTACTGTTATTTATCGATTATATATACGGGTATTACAAGGCAAAAAAAGCACGAAAACCACTTTTGGTTACAGCCAACCAAGCTAAATTTATCAGAAATTACAGGTGGAAAAAAATAAGAGCTAAACTCAGGATTTCTAAAGCTTAAACAACTTGTAAGGCTGGTTAGTTTGTCTGATGATATTCTCAGTTCGCTCTACATCGGTATCAGAAATAAAAATCTGCCCAAAGGTGTTTTCGTTGACCAATTCGATGATTTTACCCACTCTAACCTTGTCTAGCTTATCAAAGATATCATCAAATAATAGTATGGGTTGTACGTTGTTCTGTTGTTTTACAAATTCAAATTGTGCAAGTTTAAGCGCTATCAGAAATGACTTTTGTTGTCCCTGAGAACCAAACTTTTTGATCGGGTAACCCTCAATCTCAAATGACAAGTCGTCTTTGTGAATTCCCGTAGAAGTGTATTGAATAGCTCTGTCTTTTTGGATACTTTCCTGAAGTAATGTGAGCAAATTAGTTTCAAAAAGTTGACTTTGATAGACCAAATTCACCTGTTCTGTATTGCCAGAGATTATCGAATGGTATTTGCTAAAAATAGGAGTGAAGTCCGTTAAAAACTTCGTGCGTTTTTTATGCAAAGCACTCCCTAATTCATCTAGCTGTTCATCATACACAGCAAGGGTTTCTTTGTCAAAAACACTATTGGCGTGGAAGTACTTGAGTAGTGCATTTCGCTGTGATAAAAGCCTCTGGTATTTGATGAGTTGGTTTAGATAACTAACATCTAATTGTGAGATAATCTGGTCTAGAAACTTACGTCTGACCTCACTGCCTTCAGAAATTAAATCGCTGTCAGAAGGAGAGATGATGACAAGCGGAATGAAGCCTATATGTTCAGAGAATTTGTCATATATCTTTCCGTTTTTTTTGAGTATCTTTTTCTGTCCTTTCTTTAGGCTACAAACTACTTGATGGACGCGATCTTCTTTTAGGAACTCGCCATCAATCACAAAAAAATCTTGGTCGTGTTTTATATTCTGAATTCCAATAGCATTAAAATAGCTTTTTCCGTATGCTAAATGATAAATGCTGTCAAGAATATTTGTCTTACCAATGCCGTTTAGCCCTATGAAACAGTTGATTTTTGCATCAAATTCAAAACTGATTTCAGAAAAATTTTTGTAATTAAGTAGGTTGAGTTTTTGTAATTGCATAAGGCAAATTTAAGCATTATCAGCATCAATATCAATGCTATTTAAAAAACGAGGTAAATCTTTTGGTCAAAGGGGATTAACTTATTTCTCAAGTTATAAAAGGCTGTTAATTATCTCTATAAATTTTATGAAATCACCCCGATAATTTGTGGACTCATAGGTTAGTTGTTACTTTTGTTAAAGCTAAAATAGCACTTAAAAAAGAATCGGTTTTATTTTGAGCAATTATACATAGTTTTAGTAGCTTTACTTTTCAGTGTGGTTATATAATTTAGCAGCTTTTAATTTATAGATATGGTACCAAAAAAAAAAAATCTGGAACAAAAACTTTATCATTGCTTGTATTGCCAATTTTCTAGTCGCTTGTTCATTCAATCTTTTGATGCCTACTATTCCGATATTTCTATCTGAGGAGTTGGGGATTGAAGCATCACAAATCGGCATTGTACTTTCATCTTATGCTATTGCACTACTTATTATTAGACCATTTTGTGGTTATTGGGTAGATGTTTATAAACGTAAACCTCTATTTTTATTTGGGTTAATTTGTTTTATATTCATCTATATCGGTTATTATTATGTAGCTTTTTCGATAATATATTTTGTCGTATTGCGCTTTATCCATGGGCTTTTTTGGGCACTGACAACAGTTTCGTCTAACACCGTAGCAATTGATCTTATTCCTACCTCAAGACGTGCAGAAGGCATCGGGTACTTTGGGGTAAATACCAATATTGCTATGGCTATTGCGCCTTTTATTGCTATAAAAATTTATGAAAGTTATGACTTTTATGCCTTGGTAACAGCAGCACTTATCATGGGAGCGCTTTCTGTCATTGCAGTAGCCTTTATCAAGATTCCGACAAGGGTTAAATTAGATGAGATCCACCCCATGTCACTTGACAGGTTCATGCTTGTCAAAGGAATTCCTATTTTTTTTAACCAACTTTTCATAACTTTTGGTTGGGGAACTTTAATTGCCTTTGCAGTACTCTATGGAAAACAAACAGGGGTTTCTAATCCGGGAATTTTCTTTTTATTCCTAGCCATAGGATTGATTCTGTCTAGGGTTACCTCAGGCAAGTTTGTGGACAGAGGATATATTCATCAAGTGATGGCAACGGCGCTTTCAGTCATTATCATCGGGTTTATCAGCTTTGCCTTAGTTCACTCTATAATTGCTTTTTGTATTTCTGCCTTTTTGATAGGCTTGGGCTACGGAACACTTTTCCCTGCACTACAAACCATTTATATCAATATGGCACCCCATTCAAAAAGAGGAACGGCTAATTCAACTTATCTGACGGGTTTTGACCTCGGAATCGGTATAGGAATGATGTTTGGGGCTTATTTAGGAGATAAATATAGCTTTTCGACTATGTATCTCATTACAGCGAGTCTTTGTACGGTAGGACTTATTATTTATTGGGTAAATTCAAGACATGTTTTTGAGAAAAACAGACTGAGATAATAAACAAATTTATTGACCTCTATAAAACAAAACTGTTCCGATAGTTTTGATAATAATATTAAAATCCAACAAAATACCTCTGTGTTTGATATAGAACAAATCATATTTTAGTTTTTCGATACTGTCTTCTATCGAATCTCCGTAGCTATAGTTGATTTGTGCCCAACCTGTAAGCCCTGGTTTGATGACGTGTCTGGTAGGATAAAACGAAACAGCTTCGGTTATTTGGTCAACAAAAAATGCGCGTTCAGGTCTTGGTCCGATGATAGACATATCGCCTTTGAGCACATTGATAAGCTGCGGAAGTTCATCAATCCTAGATTTTCTTAAAAATTTCCCGAAAGGGGTAATCCTAGCATCATTTTTTTGTGCAAACACAGCACCGTCTTTCTCTGCATCTTTAACCATCGTTCGGAATTTGATGATATTAAAAGGCTTTCCGTTTTTGCCAATTCGCTCCTGCGTATAAAATAAACTTCCTTTATTTCCGATAAGATTTCCTACAAAAACAAAAGGAAGAGCTAATACACTGCTAATAATCAATCCTATTATAGAGGCTATAACCTCAGTAACTCTAAGTGTATATTGATAAAGTCTATTGCTGTTACTTCTATTTAGTGGGAAGTGTCTATAAAAGTCATTTTCAATCAAATCTACAGGAATCTTATGCGAAATACTCTCACAAGCATATAAATAATCTTTAGTAGAGACACCATTTTCCATCAGCTCTAACAAGTCAAAATGTATCGACTTGATATTTACATTAGGTGCTACAATGACTTCGTAAATGCCATTTGTAAAAATAAAATCAACAAGTTCTAAGGATTCTGTATCATTTATTGTATCATTCTTCACACATTTAGTATTGTTATTTCGCGGGTCTAAATAACCTACAATTTTGAAGTGTGGATCAGATTTCTCTAGGGGAGTAGCAAGCTGTTCAAAGTCTTCTGCATTACAGATGAGTAATGATTTCTTGACAAATCTATGTGTAGCAAAAAACTTAAGATAAAACCATCTCCAAAGCAATAATGAGAACAGTAAGGCTATATAAAAATAAATAATCTGGATTCTATTTTGAGGTAATGAAGGCGTGAAGATAGGAGTCAACAAAAAGAGAATCACTGTAGAGGTAGCCGTCAGGAAAACGCTCTTGGTAATCTGAAAAGAATTTGTAGTCGTAGGCAAATGATACATACTGAATATAGTTCCGAAAATGGAGATATAAACAGATAAAACAATTACCCAATAATAATTTGTGGTGTCAAAATTGACGTATTCAAGCCTGAAAAATGATTCTGTAAAATATATACCCGCCAAAACAACAATCAAATCAATGATGCGCAAGAATACCTTACGTTCTGAAATTTCAAAATAAATCTTTCGGGGCTTATTCGTTGGCATAGATGATGTTTTGGCTAAAAATAAATTCGGCGCAATTTAACAAAAATTTACTAATTAAATGTCATATACTTCTAAAATATAAACTACTAATACAATAAAATTAATCTAGAACAGGTTACCCTGCGTGTCTAGCTTGATTCTGCCTAAATGTTTGTAGGCTTTTTCAGTTGCCTCTCTGCCTCTAGGGGTTCGCATCAAAAAACCTTCTTGAATCAGAAAAGGCTCATAAACCTCTTCGATAGTCTCAGCATTATCAGATACGGCAGTAGCTAGTGTTGATATACCCACTGGACCTCCTTTGAATTTATCGATGATAGTAGTCAAAATCTTATTATCCATTTCGTCAAGTCCGTAAGCATCAACATTGAGTGCTTTTAATGCAAATTGGGCGATTTTGATGTCTATATTTCCGTTTCCTTTGATTTGTGCAAAATCTCTCACCCTTCTGAGTAAGGCATTCGCAATTCTAGGAGTTCCACGGCTTCTGCCTGCAATCTCTATTGCCGCTTCCATAGAAATAGGCATTTTTAGGATAGAGGCACTTCGCTCAATTATTGTCGTTAAAAGTTCTGTATCGTAGTATTTTAGTCTGGATTGAATACCAAATCTTGCACGCATCGGAGCAGTCAAAAGACCTGAACGGGTCGTGGCTCCCACAAGCGTAAACGGATTTAAGTTAATCTGAACCGAACGAGCATTAGGTCCAGATTCAATCATAATATCAATCTTGAAATCCTCCATAGCAGAATATAAATACTCTTCAACTATAGGACTAAGTCTATGAATTTCATCAATAAACAAGATATCTCTTTCGTCTAAATTCGTAAGTAATCCTGCCAAATCTCCAGGTTTGTCTAAAACGGGACCTGAAGTAATCTTAATTCCTACGCCTAATTCGTTGGCCAATATATTGGCTAAGGTAGTTTTCCCCAGTCCTGGAGGCCCATGAAAAAGTGTGTGATCAAGCGATTCATCTCTCATTTTGGCCGCTTGTACAAACACCTGAAGATTTTCAAGAATTTGTTCTTGACCCGTAAAGTCATCAAATGAGAGCGGACGTAATTTTTTTTCTACATCTACTTCCTCAGGGGTGAAATTTGTGTTGGTCGGATCCAAATGTTCGTTCATGATGTAAAGATAAATTTTTATATTAAATGAAATTTGATTTTAATCAATCATTTTTTTAGTTTGTAATGATTCATTAGCATATTTTCATAAACTTTATCAGGTAGTATTTTCTTGAGTAGAATAGAAAATTTTTGCAAAAACGAACCTACTTTATAATGCACTTTCGGATGCGGATTATTGATGATTTTATACACAGCCTCAGCCATTTCTAACGGATTATTTCCTGCATCTACATGACTATCTATAAGGTCTAAAGTCTGTTTGTAGGCTTTATGGTAAGCTGAATCTTCTAGAAGAGGAGCGTGATAACGTCCTTGAGCGATATTGGTGGCAAAATCTCCTGGAGCAATAGTGGTAACTTCTATACCAAAAGGCTTTACCTCCATTCTAAGTGCCTCGGTTGTGAGTTCTAAAGCTCCTTTTGAGGCAGAATACAGACTTCTGAACGGCAAACCCATATAACCTGCGATAGAAGTTATATTGATAATCAGTCCAGAGCCTTGTTGACGCATCTGAGGTAAAACCGCTTTAATTACCTCGATTGGTCCGAATAAGTTCGTGTCAAAATTACGTCTCATTTCTGCTGTTGGAATTTCTTCTAAAGCTCCTGTAATGCCTATTCCGGCATTATTTATCAACACATCAATTCTGCCTTCTTTGTGCAGAACTTCATCAACTGCACGTTGTATAGAGGTTGTGTCGGTTACCTCAAGTTTGATCAGTTGTATTTTAGAATCTAGGCTTCGCTCAGGGTTTCGGCTTGTTCCGTAAACAATAAAATGCTTTTGCTGTAAGAATTCGGCTATTGCTTTTCCGATACCCGAGGATGCGCCGGTGATGAGAACTACTTTTTGAGACATAACTAATGGGTAAGTGTGAGGTGCTTTTTAAGACAAATTAAAAAAAAACCTGTAAACTCCAAATTCACAGGTTTTTATAGCATTTATATCCTACTTGATTATTTGTTCATGTTTTGCATTTCATAGATAAAAGTATCTAAATCAACTGATTTATCAACCAAAGAAAGTGCTTTATCTACAATATACTCAACGTTTGAAGGCGTGAATCCTAGTGCAAGTGCAAATCGTGTCAGTACATCCGTTTGTTTTTCGGCTAAATCATTATCCAATCTGACCATTCTTGCTAAATCAAACAAACGATCTAGTCTATTGACGTATAAGTAGGGTGGATTAATAGGAAATTTCAAAGGATCAGCTAAAATTACTTTGTATTCCTCTTCGTTGATTTCGAGTTCTTTAGCTAGCTTGTCTAAGAATAATTTTTCTTTTTCGCTTATTTTACCGTTAGACAAGGCTACACGAACTATGGCTGAAAAGTGCCCTTTATTTCTGGTTTTGAAACCACTATCAAACAACTCTGAAAATGACATAATAATAAGGTTTTTTGGTTAGACAAATATAGTTTTTTTTTTTGCTTAAAGGCTAATAAAAAAATCCTCCACAAAGGAGGATTTTAAAGATGGTTTAGATGGCTTTTGACTTCTTGTTAAAGTACATATCTCCAAAGCTTTCATTTTTATACTTATCCGTTTTTCTGAATAGCACATCTGGTGTCATTTGGTGTGGCTCTTCAAATCCACAAGCACCAATAAATTCGGCTACTGCTCTCATTGTGTTTCTATGGAAGTTGGCAACTCTGACGCTTTTATCAGTAACATCAAGTCCTTTGTAGAGTTTAGCATCTTGAGTAGCTATACCCACGGGACATTTACCACTATCACACTGTAAGGCTTGGATACAACCCAGCGCAAACATCATTCCTCTAGCGCTATAACAAGCATCAGCTCCGAAAGCCATTGCTTTAGCAATATCAAATGAAGTGATAATTTTACCAGAACAAAGGATTTTTATTTCGTCCCTTAATCCGTGTTTTTTAAGCAAAGTCGTAACATATACCAAAGCATCAGCCACAGGCATACCGATATAATCGATAAATTCCATCGGAGCAGCTCCTGTTCCTCCTTCAGCACCATCAAGGGTAATAAAGTCAGGTGTAATCCCGGTAGTTAGCATCGCATCAATAATTTCTTCGAATTCATCTTTTCTACCAATACACAATTTGAAACCCACTGGTTTTCCTCCAGAGAGGTCTCTAAGTCTTTTGATGAAGTAGATTAATTCGGTTGCATTTGAGAAAGCAGAGTGTGCAGAAGGAGAGTGTACATCTGTGTGTGGATCAATACTTCTGATTCTAGCAATTTCGGGCGTGTTTTTCTGTGCAGGAAGCAACCCTCCGTGTCCAGGCTTAGCTCCTTGCGAAAGTTTTAGCTCAATCATCTTTACCTCAGGATAATTAGCTCTTTCAGCATATAATTCGTTGCTAAAAAATCCGTTTTTATCTCTACATCCGAAGTATCCTGTACCAATTTGCCAAATCAAATCTCCACCTTGCCTGTGGTAATCACTGATTCCACCTTCTCCTGTGTTATGTGCAAAACCTCCCATTTTGGCTCCTTTGTTAAGCGAAGTAATGGCGGTTTTACTCAATGCTCCATAACTCATAGCACTGATATTGAGCAAGCTAAGGCTGTATGGATGTTGACAATCCTTACCGCCCACAAGGGTTCTGAAAGTTTCAGGATTGGCCTTTTTCGGATAGATAGAGTGAGCTGCCCATTCATAGCCTACGCGGGTAGGTTCGTCTTGCATACCAAAAGCCACCGTTTCTTTTTCGTTTTTTGCACGTTGATAAACAATCGAACGCTGTCTTCTGTTGAAAGGTTTTCCGTCTGTTTCGCCTTCAAAGAAATACTGGCGAAATTCAGGTCTAACCGCTTCAAACAAGTATCTGAAACGCGCTAAAAACGGATAGTTTTTACGTAAAGTATGTTTGGTCTGAATTGTATCATACAAGATCAATTCTAACAAAAATACGGGAATAATTAGCGAGTAATAAGACCAAGAGGCGAATACCACTAAGAGTATAAACGAGGCTAGCAACAATAAGGTTACTGACCATACCAAAGTTCGTACACTGAAATGCTTGATTAGAAATTTAAACATAGCAATAGAATATAAATCTTTAACGGCTTAATTTGGGTTGGGAACAAGGTTTGACTGAATTTAGAGACTCCAAAAGTACACTACTTAAGGTGAGGTCTAATCGGTAGGGAATCAGCTGTATGGCTGATGTAGATTGAAAAACTCTCATTTTTGAGCTATTTCTAAAAAGTTCAATGCAAAATTACTGCTTATTAGTATGAACTCCAAAATAAAAAGCAATCATTTTTAGCCTTGGTACGCAATACTAAAGATTATTTAAAAACCAAAGTCTTTGAACAGGGAAGGAAGCTCCCAATTTTTATTTACATCATAACACAACTCACCTTTTCTTACTATTAGAGGAGAATCAAAATTATTAATATATAAACCTCCTGTGCCTAAACCCTGAGGCATCAGATTGTTTTGCAGAAACGTAAATTGAGCTATGGCATTTAGCCCAATATTTGACTCTAGGGCAGAGGTAATCCACCAACCGATTTGATGTCTTTCAGCAATTTCTATCCACTGTTCACATCCCTTAAATCCACCGATCAAACTCGGTTTTAAGATAATGTATTGTGGTTTAATTTTCTCTAGTAAGGCTTCTTTTTCGCTGTACGAAAACACACCTATCAACTCTTCGTCAAGTGCAATGGGTAAAGGAGTGATTTTACATAGCTCTGACATACTGTCAGGTCGTTTTTGTTTGATAGGCTGCTCTATGCTATGTATTTTATAACCAGATAATTGAGTTATTTTATATAAAGCTTTAATCTCATCAAAAGCACCATTTGCATCCACCCTTATTTCTATTTTATCTTCATCAAAATTAGACCTAATATAGCTCAGAAGTGCTAGTTCTTTATCGAAATCAATAGCGCCAATCTTGAGTTTTATACACGAAAAACCTTGAGCAATTTTCTCTTCGATTTGTGTTTTCATAAACTCTTTTTCGCCCATCCAAACAAGCCCGTTTATAGGAATATTTTTGAGTCCTTTCGTAAAATCTGATTCAAATATTATGAAAGGATTTTCTGCCTGAAGAGAATAAAAAGCTGTCTCTAATCCGAACTGAATTGAAGGGAATTCTAGAAGTTCTTGCCATAGTTTTTCGACACCTAAATCGATGTTTTCACAAGTCCATTGCAATTTTTCTTCGTAATCTACTCGATCATCTATACTCAAACCACGTAAGATGCCACATTCGCCAATTCCAATTTTATCATTGTGTTGGATGATAATAAACCAAGTTTCTTTTTGGGTTAGCACCCCTCTAGAAGTCCCGCTAGGACGTTTAAAATCTAGAATATATTTATGATAAGTAGCTTTCATTGCTGTAAATTAATAAAAAAAATTAGGCTCAAAATTAGTGATAATTTTCTCATCACTTATTTTGAAGCGAAAACTTATAAGGAAATTAAATTTAGCTAAATAACTTAAGTTTTAAATTGTAGATTTGCGTTATTAACCCTCATAAAACACCAGAAATGCAGTCTTTAAAAGCTTATAACACCTTCGGAATTGACGTAAATGCAAAAGAACTCTTCTCAATTTCATCATTAGATATGCTTAAGGACACCTTAGAAACACATAAAAATGAAGATATTTTCGTCATAGGAGGGGGGAGTAATATGCTGCTAACTAAAGATATAGAGCAAACTGTATTGCATATAAACCTGAAGGGAATTAAAGTTATCAGGCAAGATGACAACCACGTATGGGTCGAGGCGCAAGCAGGTGAAAACTGGCATGAGTTGGTTTTATGGACTCTCAGAAATAATTATGGAGGCATCGAAAACTTATCTCTTATACCTGGAAATGTTGGCGCAGCGCCAATTCAGAATATCGGCGCCTATGGCGTAGAGCTTAAAGATGTGTTCGATTCGTGCAAGGTTATTGACATTAAAACCAGAGATATTACAGAATTTTCCAAACATGATTGCAAGTTTGGATATAGAGACAGTATTTTTAAGACTTCAGTAAAAGGTAAATACATAATAGTTTCAGTTGTATTAAAACTTACCAAAAAAAATCATCAAATTAAAACCTCATACGGAGCAATCACCTCAGAGCTAGAGAAAAATATGATTGTCAACCCAAGCATTCAAGACATCAGTAAAGCGGTGATTGCTATTCGACAAAGTAAGCTTCCGAATCCTAAGGAAATTGGCAACAGCGGGAGTTTCTTCAAAAATCCAGTAGTAGATAGGGTAACATCCGAAGCAATTCTAAAAGACTATCCAGAAATGCCATTTTATGAGGTATCAGAGACTTTGGTCAAAGTTCCTGCAGGATGGCTCATTGAGCAAGCAGGCTTTAAAGGCAAGCGTTTTGGCGATGCTGGCGTACATCAAAAACAAGCTTTGGTCTTAGTAAATTATGGCAATGCTACGGGGTTAGAAATTTTTAATCTCGCTCAAAAAATCCAACAAACAATTAAAGATAAATTTGGTATCGCTGTAGAGATGGAAGTGAATGTGTTTTAATTTAATACTATCATCAATAAGAAAACTAGTAGTATTTCTAGCTAATAGAAAAGCTTACCAACACTAATAAAAACAATTTCGTACAATTGAACTATAATGTTCATTGCATTATGTTAACATAGCTTTGGAGATTCAATTTTTTTAAGAGAGGGGAAAAAGAAATTTTATTTATTGACTACTCGTGTAAGGGTTGAAATTGCGTTTCACTTCAAGCAATTTTCAACCTCTACACACCATTGTTCCTACGAAAAATAGGTTAAGCCTATATAGGATATAGCAGGGAAGGGCTTTACTTATTTTGAGTGCGTGAGGGATAGAAGCGGCATCCTTTTGTGGAGCTTTAGCGGAACAAAAGATATAGCGGATAGCCCGACCCCTGCCCAACCAAAACAATAATAAATAGGGCAGGGGGCACGCCCTGA
This sequence comes from Flavobacteriaceae bacterium, assembly GCA_034676605.1. Lineage (GTDB taxonomy): Bacteria > Bacteroidota > Bacteroidia > Flavobacteriales > Flavobacteriaceae > Flavobacterium. The sequence continues at coordinate 728,550 of JAUCBW010000001.1, forward strand.
TTATTCTTAATGTGCCTTAGCTTTTACCCTTTACTCTTTTTAAGGTATCCTATAAAGAATATTACAGCCAGAACAGAAAGTACGACCACACAGGTTAAAGCAGGGTAGTGGTAAGTGCTGTAGTCAAGCCAGCGGTTAGCCATTATTATGGCTATAGCCAGCATCAGCAGCAGGCATATTATGGTTGATAAAATATATTTAGTGCTTGTTCTCATTTTTATTCGTATTCGTTAATTCCATAGAGGATTTCTTTCATTTTTGAGCCATTGACCTCAACGGGTTTGTAAGCCACGTTGAATTTATTGATAGCTACATCAATGTCATTCTTTAGCTTTTGGTATTCCATAGGAAGCTTGGTCTGGCATTGCTGTTCGTTCTCGTAGCTGTTGAGGATAATTTTGAACTTTTCGTAAAACTTGCCCCCTTGGTCTATAAAGCTGTTGTATTGGGTTACGAACTGCATCAGCCTGTCAATCGGGAATTCGATATTGATATACATTTTGGTTTGAACTGCACCCGAGCTTGCATTGAGCTTTTCGATGTACTCACTCATTTTTTTACGGACAGTTTCCCAGTCATCATTGCTCCTGCATTGTTCCAGCGAAACAAGGTAATCTATGGGTTTGGTATAATCACGGAAAAGGATTTCGATGTCTTCTTTTATTTTTTCGTTGCTTTTTTGCAGGTAAGCCGTTTCAAAATAAATCGTATTCAAATCGCCTTGCATACGCAGGGTAAAGTCTATGATACACTCAATGTTTTTAAGCTCGGTTTCTTTTTCTTCTTTGGTAAGCCCCGAAACCAGCATATTGGAAAACGTATTCACAACCGAAACTATCGTATTCGTTCCCAAAACAGAAGTTAAATCAAAGCTTTGTTTTTTGTCCCTTTTGCTTTGCACAAGCTCTTTAACTTTGTTAAACTCCGGGTACTGATTGGGGTTGGCTATTTTGTTGATTTCAGAAAAAGTCCGTACCGAGGCAAAATGGTGGTCAAGGCTCAATACTTTTTCGTACAGGATACGGATAATCTGTAAGCCTTTCAGGTAGCGGATTCTTGAAATATCACTTGCATTGTCGAGCTTTAGCTTTTGCAGCTCTTCTTTGAGCCTGTCTTTTTTCAAGAGGTAATTCAGCTTGGTTTCTGTGGTAGAAGCCAAAGCCAGATTGCTGCTGATTTCCAGAAGCTCTTTTTCTTTGATTGTAATAAGGTCAAAATAGGTTTTGTTTACCTGTTCTATTTCCAGAGCCATTTCGTTTACGATAAGGTTTGGGTCGTCATTTGCGTTCGCAGAAGCATACGATTTCAGAACAGAAACAAACAATATTGTTATGTATATGATAAGCCGTATCATATTATTATGTTTTTTAGTTAATTTTTAGTTCGGTACTTGTAATCGTAACGTATGTCATTGCGAGGAACGAAGCCTGTCTGCCGACAGGCAGGCAATCTCAAGATTGCCACGTCATTTCGCTACACTATATTCCTCGCAATGACACACACTTTATTATCTTTCAGAAAGCGGAAGCGTAATATCAAATCGTTCATCTTTCAACTTTACAGGATAGCTTCCTGCTGATATAAAAGTAAGTTTCGGGTCGATTTTAAGCTCCCTTAATATGGATTCTTCAATTTGTGTACTATCACTAATCACAAAATTCATATCCTGTAAAATCTGATTTAATTCTTCTTCAGAAAAATCGTTTTTATGTATGGAAAGCTCGATCTGGTTTTCGCTTAATTTTCGGACGATAACATTTGTTTCTGTGTTGCTTTGCGTTATAATATCTCTGTTACATCTTCCTCCTCCGCCTCTGCAATCCCTGTTGTGATTTCCTCCTCCTAAAGCATAGACTTCTGTCAGTTTGGTTGGTTGGTTTTGGGCAAATAGAGCCACAGGCAACATTGCTGCTGCTAATAATATTGTCTTTTTCATTGTGATTATTTTTAAGTTTTTGAATAGTTTCAGGCTTGAATTTTCAAGCCTGAAATTGAAACAATTTATTTTTTAAATAATTTTTTACGAAAGCCAATTATAGAAATAATAACGGGTCCTATTGCGTATATAAAAGCACTAAATAAATCACTCTCAATATTTTTTGATTCATAAACGCCCTTTTCTTGAATTGTAAAATAAACTTTTAACGCAAAAAAACTTGAAGTCAAAAAAAATAAGATGATTAAAAGAATCATTATTTTAAATAAATTATTTTTCATAATTATTGTCATTTTTATTTTACCCCTTATAAACCTATTGCAGCTGCTCCAGAACTCCAAGCAGCACTTGCTCCAACAATACCGAAAAATACAGCTGGTGCACCTATCCCTGCCCACGGAGAAGCTAATGCTCCTATTACCAGAGCTCCAGACGCCCCCATTGCATCAGCAGCCAATACTTTATGACTTTTTGGGGTGCTTTTTTGAGTAGTATTAGTTAAAAAAGCACTTCCTATACCATTGCCTCCTCTATCTTCTTCTAACCAAAATTCAGCACTTTTCTTTAAAACTTCAATGTAGACTAAACAAACTTGTAAATCAACTCCTTTTAGATTTTTTTTAGCATACTCAAGTTGATATTCGAGTTTATTATTAATTTCTGATAAATTGATTTTATCATTTTCTACAATAATATTACTGTTGTTTATAACTTCAAATACCTTTTTATTTGTAATATGTTTTTTCAAGATTTCAAGATTTGAATCATAAGAATAATTTGTAAAATATTTATTTTTTTCTTCTTCAGAAACACCTTCAAAACTAATATTATTAAAATAATAATTAAGGTCTTTTAGGTTTACAGGATTTGATTTTATAAATTCTGTAAGATACTTATTATGTTCAAAAGCTATTTTTTTAGCATCCTTATGAGAAATGTCAACTTGCCCAAAGGAGCTTATATTTACTAAAACGATTGCCGTAAGGCTTAATACGGATTTTAAAAATTTACGTGTCATATTTAAAAATTTAGATGTAAACCTGCTATCTTTGTTTTCCTTTATTTGTCGTAAACAGCAAGCCTACGGTTAATAAAATTTATTTGTTAAAAATATTTTTGAAGCTGTGCTTCGGGTTTTTCCTGTGCAAACGGTTTATACCGTGTAGGCTACGTTTATGATTTTGTTTATTTCTTTTTCTTCCGTTTTTTGTTTTTAAAGATTATACATTGATTTTATCACTCTGTTAAAGCCGTACTGTTTTTCGAGCTTTTTTGTAAAATTTTGAGCCAATAAAGCCCCGGGCAGCAAGGCTGCTGCCAATAATATTGTTTTTTTTATATTAAAAAATTTATAGATTAAAACCTATCAAGACTTTAAACTTGACAGGTTTAGGTAAAATTATTTTACAGTTACTTCGTAAGCTAATTAAAGTTTAATTAAACTTTTATTCAAAAATTTTAAAATCTTTATACTCTAAATGACCACTATCCTATGGTTTTAACTGTTTGTTTATAAAACTCCTTAATAATTTAGAATTAAAATTATGTGTTCCTTCAAACTTGTATGCAATATTATTTTTAGCATCAATCACATAAGTACAAGGTATCATACTATGATTTATTTTTGAAGAAATATTTGCTTTATCGTACACAAAATATTCAAAAGAGTAATCATTTTTTTCTTTAAACCGAAGCATTTTCTCTTTCTTATCATTTGACACAAACAAAAAGTTTATATCATTATCAAAGTCTTTTTTAAGAGCTTCAATACTTGGAAATTCTGCAATACAAGGTTTACACCAAGTAGCCCAAAAGTTCAGAAAAATAATTTTGTCTGTAGGAATATCTGTTTTTTGAGAACGCTCCAAAGAATACAATTCTAATCCGTTTAAATCATCATCTGTAAACTCAATCATTTCAAAAGATAAATCAGAAATCTCTTTTGAGTTTTCTTCAAGTAACATTTCCTGTCGTTCGTTAGACAGCCATTTATAGCCTATAACTCCAAGAATTATAAACAACATTAGGCACGAAAGGAAACCAATAATAAAATATTTTGTTTTCATATTTAACTATATTTAAAATTTACGTAAGCCTGTTATTGTGATTTTGTTTGTTATAAATAACAAGCCTACGGGTTAATTAAAAAATTTATTTGTTTAAAATATTTTTTTGAAACATTGTTTCGGTTTTTTTCCTGTGTAAATGGTTTATACGTTTACTCAAACAGGATGTTTAATAACTGCTCATAAGCTCTGCAAACCCTTTTGTTATTGTATGATTGCAATATGATGCTCCTCCTCCGATACTACCAACTCTTTCACAATCACAACCTCCCTTACTTAAAAATTTACATTTTTCACAATTGTTCCCTGAACAGCTTTCAGCCATTGCAGATAGAGAGGCATCAACAACTGCAACCCTGAAAGAAACATTCCAAGTCACACCGTCTTTAATTTCTGTACCTTGACCTGTAACTAACAAAAGACCATTTTCAGCTCTGTATAATTCGAAAGAATTCATGTCTTTTACATTTTTGAGAATGTCAATTTTCTGAAAATGATTGACTAATTCTCTTTCATTTTTTTTTAAATCAGTATTTTTATCTATTTTTAAAGTGTTTTGTGCACAAGACGAAATAGTCATAAGCATAAAAGCTAAAGTATTTAATAAAAATGCTTTCATATTATTTAAAATTTATGTAAGCCTGTTATTGTGATTTTGTTTGTTATAAATAACAAGCCTACGGGTTAATTTATTTTTTTTCATTATTAACTAAAATCAAGCCTACTGTACATAGTATTCTACGGCGGTTACTAAACAAGTCACTGCTGTCGCACGATTACATCGAGTGACAAGACATTTTAATACCACAGAAAGATTCGTGCAGTAGCAGGGATAAAATAAAAAGCAGAAAATCCTAATAAAAAAATGCAAGTAAAACAGTAGCTAACAATGCAAGTATCAAAATTAAATACCTGTTTTTATTGATGCTGTTTGTTTTCTTGTCTTCTTTAAACTTTAAGATGACAGCAATTACAGAGATAGCAACCAAATATATAATAAATAAATACCGGTAGGTCAATTCTAAAGCTTTGTATAAAAAAGATAATAAGAAAACAGATGATTGGGATATTAAAAAGTGCTTTTTTCACAATAAAAATATATTTGTATTCATCGATTTAATGACTAAGGACGAATATACTTATGTGTCCAGCTACTATCTGCTTGTTTTAAATTATTTTTTAAAGCATTTTCGTGGGCTTTACCAAAAAGTAATAGTATTTTATCATCTTTTGATTCTGATAATGTTTTTACTAAATGATTATCCCTTAATGTTCCTACTATAAAATTATAATCATTCTTGTCTATTTTAGAACATTTATATTTCTGTCCTATTTTTGTTTCAATATCACAATTATTCAATAAAATTTCACCCTTTTCTTTCTCGTATAAATAAACTAAAGAATCCATAGGAATATCTGCTTTTATATCTTTAGTCGGGTCAACACCGGTGTTAATAAAAGATTGCATAATGTATCCTTTGACCTTTAATTGATTAGATTGTTTATTTTCTTCTGCAAAATAATCCATAGGAACAAAGCCAACAACTTTTCTGAATTTTTTTAATGCTGTTTGTCTTTGAATGCTGTCTAATTGATTATTAGAATTTAAAGCAACCGATTCATAGTATACTTTATACCCTATTTCTCTCAAAGAATCTACTTTGTTTTTTATCATTTCATAATATTCAGGATTATTTAAGTGAATCATTGGTAAATGAATTATTTCTTTTTCTCCATTACTGAATTTAGTATATAAATATGACTTATTATGAACTGTAACAGCAAACTTTGTTATCATTTTACCACAACCGACAAAAAATAATGACATAATGAATAATAATACAATAAATCGTTTCTTCTTCATAGTATTTGTTTTTTTAATCCCCACAACAGTTGGATTAACGACTGTTGTGGGGATTTATTTTATAAAATTGCTGCAACTTGTACAACTAATTCTGCAACTTGTAAGGCTGTTTGCCCCCAACAACCTGCTTTACACCAGCCTCTACCAGGAATTTTATTTCCATTTTCGTCTGTGTACCTCTCATTACAATCTGCAATACAAGCACCATGATTATGACCTCCCATAACGGATTGGGTTACGCCCTCATTAAGAACAAAAAAATCATCTCCTATTCCTCCCGAGTTTAAGAAATTATCAGTAAATGTGATACCAAGCACTCCCTCTCCATTATCAGGAATAATAACTTTAATCTTGGCTTGTCCTTTTTCTCCTGTTCTTAAGTTTTTATAAGAAAACTCTTTAACTATAGTTTCAGATTTTTTAATATCCTCTCTTGATTTCATAAAATCAGGGATTTTCATATCTACAAATTTATGAGCATTTCCACTTAAACTGACTAAAACGTTGCCATAAGGCTGAATAAAAACTTTTTCATATTATTTAAAATTTATGTAAGCCTGTTATTGTGATTTTGTTTGTTATAAATAACAAGCCTACGGGTTAATTAAAAAATTTATTTGTTTAAATTTTTTTTTTTGAAACATTGTTTCGGTTTTTTTCCTGTGTAAATGGTTTATACGTTTACTCAAACAGGATGTTTAATAACTGCTCATAAGCTCTGCAAACCCTTTTGTTATTGTATGATTGCAATATGATGCTCCTCCTCCGATACTACCAACTCTTTCACAATCACAACCTCCCTTACTTAAAAATTTACATTTTTCACAATTGTTCCCTGAACAGCTTTCAGCCATTGCAGATAGAGAGGCATCAACAACTGCAACCCTGAAAGAAACATTCCAAGTCACACCGTCTTTAATTTCTGTACCTTGACCTGTAACTAACAAAAGACCATTTTCAGCTCTGTATAATTCGAAAGAATTCATGTCTTTTACATTTTTGAGAATGTCAATTTTCTGAAAATGATTGACTAATTCTCTTTCAATTTTTTTTAAATCAGTATTTTCATCTATTTTTAAAGTGTTTTGTGCACAAGACGAAATAGTCATAAGCATAAAAGCTAAAGTATTTAATAAAAATGCTTTCATATTATTTAAAATTTATGTAAGCCTGTTATTGTGATTTTGTTTGTTATAAATAACAAGCCTACGGGTTAATTTATTTTTTTTTTGAAACATTGTTTCGGTTTTTTGCTGTGCAAACGATTTATGCTGTGAAAGCTACGTTGTGGTTTTCTTTTCTTTTTTCTGTTCTCCGTGTTCTTATTTGATAAGGTCAACATTCTTTATACCCATTACAAAACCCTACTATACTTCGGGGTTTTTTATAATTTTTTGAGCAAATAAAGCCCAGCTACCGTCCGAATCTCTTCGAGTAGTGGTTTAATACCCTAAATAATAAAATTGTGTTGGAGTGGGGATAGCAGGGCTTTTTTATAAAAGAAATACAACAATTATAGTAATCATCATAACTATGCCAAAAATTATTAGTTTATTTGAAGGAATAGTTTTTCCTTGTTTTTTGTCTAAATAAAACTTAAAACAAGAAAACAATAAGCTTAAAGCTAACAATGAATAAGTAATTATTTCGTTCTCTGATTTTATAATTACCATATCTACGAAGACAGTAATTAAACAAGCAAAAGACAATAAACTAAAGATTTTGTTATTTTTCATATTGCGTATGTTTTTAAAATTAATTACGAAAATTATTGCATACAATCATTGTAATCATTTTTACAATCTTGCATACCAAAGGCGTGACCTGAAGATGCTGCAGCGTGACAAATAATACCTCCAATAACTGTTGTGTCAGCAACTAAACACGCAGCGTGTGCAAGTACAGCTAGTGTTGTTACTTTGCCTTTGCAATATCTATATCTATCTGCACAATTTCCTTCAGTTGTATTGTACAATCCGCCATAATTTTGGTCAGCCAAATCTAACAAACCAAACATTTCATTTTCATCAAAATGAGCTAAATTAAATCTATCGTTTAGAACCTTTAATCTGTTATTTTGTAATGTGTACTGATATTCTAATTCAGAATAAGATGAATATCCAAAAGCTCTATACCCTTTTCTTAATTCCAAATCATCAATTTTACCATCTGACGCATAACCCCTTAAGGTTTCTAAATCAATATTTCTTTTGGTTTCTTTGATAAAGTCAAGATACCATTCTTTGAAAGTTGTATCCTTGACAATTTTATTATAATCTTTTTGAGCATTAACATTAACACTTACTAAAACGATTGCCATAAGGCTGAATAAAAACTTTTTCATATTATTTAAAATTTATGTAAGCCTGTTATTGTGATTTTGTTTGTTATACATAACAAGCCTACGGGTTAAAAAATAATTACCTGATTTTGTTTTTAAAGAGCTTGCTCTCTTAACTAAAGCAAACTCTTCAAAAAATTATTCTCCGTTTATTATGCTGAAAATCTTATCCAAGTTGTATTCATAAGCGGAGTAAACGAGCTTTTTATCCTTAACGACTGCTATATAGGGAGTTCGTCTGACCTTAACTTGTACCACACCTTTTTTTTCATCGGTAGGGTAGTCTATAGCCTCGAGAATTTCGTTTCTGACAGCCAGATTTTCTGAAGTTATGTCCTTTTTTAGAGAATACTTGGAATAGCTCTCTAAAAAGTTTAGGTCTTTCTCTATACAGACAGTAACCAAATTCACTTTTGATGTATCTATTTTTTCTTCAAAAGAATAAAACTTGTCAAAAATGTTTCCACTGCCGGAATCCCATACATTAACGATGAGGTATTTGTCGCTCTCAAAATATTGCTTATTAAAGCTACTACTTTCAAATTCCTTAGAAAATACCTGAGGTTTTTTCTCCCCCGAACAAGACAATAAAGAAATCAATATTGTCAGACATACGGATATTTTTAATATAAAGCGTATCATATTTTTGGCTTTTAAATTGCTTTCACTTCCACTTCAGCGAAGTATTCTCCCTTTACTTCTACTATACGATAAGTCCCCTTTGAAACTTGAAGACTCAAACCATTTCCTAAAGAAGTTGCTCCCGAACGTTCAATAGTGAGTTCTTTTATTCTTTCATCTCTTATCTTTCTCAAGCTTTCTTCTCCTAAATCAGCCAAATCTATGTACACTCTTGCAGTTTCATTTTTTTTTCAACACAGTGAAACTACAATCATATTTTGGGGAATGTGCAGATTTTCTCCAGCAACAAACTCTAACATCAACTGAAACAGAGATAAAAACACTTATACCGACAGAGACAGTAACACAATCTTCTACCATTATTTTGTTTTCTGTTAACGGAATCCCATATCCTATTGTCGATGTTTCACATTCGATGATTTGTGATTTAGAGTTAGACTCTGTAAAATTCTTGTCATTAGCAAAAGAGGTAACACTCATTAAAACTGTGGCGATTAAGCCGAAAATTACTTTTTTCATTTGTTTTTCTTTTTTTAATTTAATTATTTTTTAATGTGTTCTTCATAAAGAAGACTAAATTTGTTGCCAGATAAGAAAAAATCAACAGGGATATATTCCAATATTTTTCTTCCCAAAGCAACTGAATAGGCAATCCCTAATTCTTTTTTTACAGGTTTAAAAGAAGTGAGTTTTAAATCTTTAAGAAGATTGAAAACAAACTCCGAACAATACAGGTCATTAGTATCTAAATTGAAATCTTTATCAAATTTTATAACTGTATTGTTCTTCTTATTAACCAACATTCTAAATTCATCAAAAGTTTTTTTATCGGGTTTATGCTTCCAAACCGAATAATATTTGATACCTTTTTCATTTATGAAATCAACTAATGTTTCTTTTTGTAAAAAAGAACCCCTGTTGTCTGATTTATAGTTGGAAACATTATAAATCATCAGCTTGTTGTTTTCAACATAACCAATTCCTATATGGGAAATAGTTTTATTATTGATGTTGAAACTTGAAGCCACAATCCCTTCTTTACTTTGTGTTGAACGTGCTACGATATAAATAACGTTCTCGTATAAAGGAAAATGTTGTTGAGCATAGATTTTATTATCAAAAGTCAGTAGCAAAAAGCAGAAAAATAAAAATGCCTTTTTAGAATTTATATGATACAAAAACATTCGCAATAAAATGATTGTTGTCTTTTACTATAAAATACCCTGATTTCAACCCAAACTGAATTTTCGGGTGAAAATTAAAACAGGCTTTAGTTCCTACAAACAAAGTAAATTCATTATCTGTAACTCCTTGAAATTTCATATTAGATACCCCCGAACTTAAAAGTCCCGAAAAATGGAACTTTTGTAAAGAACCATCTTCATTGTATGGTTTGATTAACCACTCTCCATAGACAAGATAAGAGTTTAAGCCAATGCTTTTACTGTCTTTTACTGCTAATTTAGATTTAAAAGCCTCTGCTCCTATAATCAATCTGTCTGAAATATGGTATCCTGCAAACAAATTATAGTTAATATCTGCCCCTTCTTTGTTGTTTTCAAAATAACCTGTTATTCCTGATGAAGTACCTACAACAAATTTTTCCTGTGAATACGATATAAATACCGTAAAAAATAAAACGAATAATAAACCAATCTTTTTCATATTATTAAAATTTATGTAAGCCTGTTATTGTGATTTTGTTTGTTATAAATAACAAGCCTACGGGTTAATTAAAAATTTATTTGTTTAAAATATTTTTTTGAAACATTGTTTCGGTTTTTTGCTGTGCAAACGATTTATGCTGCGAAAGCTACGTTGCGGTTTTTCTTCTTTTTTCTGTTCTCCGTTCTCTCTGCCTGTCGGCAGACAGGTATTCTCTTTTTTAAAGGTTTGACATTACAGCCGATGCTTATTTCTGTTACCAGCTCTGCCAAAGAACTTTGTGTTTTTGCCTTATAGGCAATGCTTGGGTTGGTTGTTATATTATCTTCAACCAGGGTATCGCTGCTGCATCCTGCGAATACCGAACTTAATGCTACTGCATACAAATAGATTTTTTTCATTGTTTCGGAAATTAAATGTTCAACTGAAAATCTTTTTTGAATGCTGCCCGGGTAGCTTTTCAATTTTGTTTCGAGACAAACTTATGCCCGGCTGCAAAAAATAATGCGGACGAAACGTAAATCGTTAGGACGAAACGTCAATTTTGTTTAATTCGGCTGAAAAACTTACTGATTTTCAATGTGTTAATAAAAGGAAAGGACAAAACGTCAATTTGGAGGACGAAACGTAAATCTGACGGATAAAACGTAAACCGGAGATTGATTATCAATATGTTAAAATATCAAAAAAAACCTTACCTTTGCAAAATATAAAAAAATAAAAAACAAGTATGCGGTTTAAAATAACCCGTTTTTTTTGCATAGCAGGGCTTATATTTTGTATAAACCCGCTTTTGTCTGCTCAAAATTCTGCCGAAAAAAGCGAAGATTACAAAAAATGGTCACTTGAACAGTTGCTTTTTACCATTGATTCGGGATTATTGGATAAGGAAATCAGGTTAGAATATATTGAATTTTACCTGCAAAAAGCCAAAAAAGAAAAATCGGATAAGGATATTGTTACAGGGTATAAAAAGAAAGTAGCAAATTTAAAAGACCATATAGCTAAAACGATATATGCAGACAGCCTGCTTGATTTTGCCCGGCAACTCGGGGACAAACAGGTTTTAGGTATCGCTTATGACTATAAAAGTTATGTTGAGTTTGTTGCTAAAAATTATGAAAAAGCATTAGAATACGGGTTACAGGCGGAAGAATACCTCGAAGAAGTAAATGATTTATATACTCTTAATAACGTAAAAAACTCCATTGGCTCAATTTATTACCATTTGGAAGAATACCCGAAAGCCTATAAGTTTTTTAAAGAAACCACAACCTATTATAAAAAGGACAGTAAAAATTCTTATAATAACCTAAGAGGGTATATCAGTAATTTATATGGTTTGAGCAAAACAGCTTTCAGACTGCAAAAAAATGATACCCTCCAAATTTTAATTAAAGAGGGGTATAAAGGCATCAAAGAGCTTAAAGACCATCACCAGCCTTTGGAAAAAGCTTATTTTTCGTTTATAAATGGTATGTATCATCATACGTTGCAGGACTATCAAAAATCAGACAGCCTGCTCAATGCAGCCCTGCCTCATATTAAGGAAAATAATGATTTTGCCAATGAGCATCTGGTATATCTGTATCTCGGTAAAAACGTTTGGCAATTAGGCAAAAAGCAACAGGCTCTCGGCTATTTTGAGAAAATAGATTTACTGTATCAAAACAAAAACTTTATCAACACAGAGCTAAGCGAAGCTTACAGCTATATCATAGACTATTATAAAGAGCAGAAAAACCCCGAAAGGCAGTTGCATTATACCAATATACTCCTGCAAATATCAAACGAGCTACAAAAAAACAATAAGCAGCTAACGACATACCTGCATACCAACCTTGATACCAAAAAGCTCGAGGAGTCAAAAGCACAACTCGAAAAAGAAATCAGTCAGAACAAGGCTTGGAGTAAAGGTATTTATGTTATAATTGCTGCACTTATCATTCTTATTATCGGGTTGTTTACCCGGTATAGAAAATCAAAAAAACAGTTCCAGGACAAATATGAGCGACTTGTCGAGCAAAGACAAAACCTACAGGAAAAGCAGGAAACACCAGCCCCGGCAGAAAACTCCGAACAGGAAAAAGCTGCTGTCGAAATTCCCGATACGGCACAAATTATCCTGGAGAAGTTAGCCACGTTTGAGAACAACAAAGGTTTTTTGCAAAAAATCACTCTCGAAGACCTTTCAGAAGAGCTTTTGACCAACAGGACAACGTTTTCACAAGTACTCAACGAACATAAAGGCGGCTTTAAGGATTATATCAAAAAGCTGCGGATAGATTATGCGGTAAAAGAAATAAGCAGCAAGCCTCAATTACAAGAGCTCAAACTTGATGTTCTGGCAGAAGAATTTGGCTTTGGCAGTGCCAAAAGCTTTTCAATCGCTTTCAAAGAAGTTACCAATATATCTGTAAGCGATTTTATCAGGCTAAGCAGGCAGAATGCGGGGAAAAGTGTAGATTGAACACTGCTGAAAAAAATAAAACTTCTGAAAAATTTGCCTGAACGTAACTTTTAAATTACTTTTGTGCTATGAAAGTAAGAGAAGTTATAGCTTTTAAAAACTACTTTGAGAATTTTCTTTTGGAACAGCCAAAGAAAGTTCAGGACAAAATTTTTAAAATAATCGAAGCTATAGAAACTCTTGAACGGGTTCCGTCAAATTATTTGAAACACCTGACAGGAACTGACGGGCTATACGAAGCAAGAATTCAGCTTGCCTCAAACATCTGGAGGGTATTTTGCTTTTTTGACGGAGATAAACTGGTGGTGTTAATGAACGGATTTCAGAAGAAAACACAGAAAACACCTAAAAATGAGATTGAAAAAGCCTTAAAAATTATGGCTGAATATTACGAACAAAAATCTAAGAAAAATGGACACTAAAAGTTGGAAAGACATAAAAGACAACGTTTACGGAAAAGCAGGAACAGAAAGACGAGACGAACTTGAAAGAGATTTTGAGTCTTTTAAAATCGGTTTGCTTCTTAAAAAAGCCCGTGAAGAGAAACACTTAACGCAATCTGAGCTCGCTGAACTTGTGGACAAAAAACGTGAGTATATTTCGAGAGTTGAAAATAACGGAAGCAACTTAACGCTGAAAACCTTGTTTGACATTGTTGAAAAAGGATTAGGCGGAAAAGTAAAAATCTCAATAGAAGTATAAAGGGAAAGTATACTACCCGTTGGGTGAAATTAAAAATAGATTGATTTTTCCGTCAGTTCGAGTGATTTTTCGTAGTGAAACGAAGAAAAATTGTATCGAGAACTAAATAAAAATACTTCTCGATACAAAATTCCCTTCACTTCGTTACAGAAATTTCACTCGAAGTGACGATTTGAAGTAATTTCACCCAACGGGTAGTATACTATATCAAAATAGTGGGAGAGGGGAGAGTAACTATATTTTAGCCACCAATAAAAATAATAATTCACGAATTGTAATTCAAAGTCTGTCAATCCCGATAGAGAACGGATATTAAAATTCCTAAGCACGAAAACATCTGAAAATCCGGATAAATAGTTTTCTATTTTACATAATATTTATAGATTAAAAAATCTCTTAACAGAGATAGATAATGAGTAAGTTTGATTATCTCCCTGATTTTTTGGTTCTTTTTTATCAAGAAAAAAGAACAAATCATTAACCCGTGAGTGCCAGCATAAAAAAATGTGAAATAAAAGCCTGTTAAGGCACATACACATTTTTTTATGCCAGCGAACACTACAAATAAAATTTCTTTTTCGAGCGTGGGCAAAAAAATTAAATAAACAAGGGCTGAGCGTTGGAAAATTGTGTATAAAATAAAATGCAAAAGCATTTTGATTTTATAAAACAATCAGCGTTGGACGGGCGGCTATTTACACATAATGTCAAATTATAGTTCAAATACAAAGTATTCACGAACACCTTTAAAAAACAAATAAAAACAGCGTGAGTAAATGCTTTTGCTGAAACGTTCTAATATGGAATTGCCAAAAAGTTGAATCGAAAGCCGTACCCAAAAATTATAGCTGCCAAATGCTGATACCATTAAAAATAAACCTTGAAGCATTTGAACTATAATTTACATTATGTAAAATAGAATATTTCATATCTAACAAAACCTTTTGTTCTTTACTTCTTATGACTTCACGATATACAATACAAAAAAATTCCCTGAGAACTTATCTCAGGGAATTTTTATGAAAAGGAATTTGTCTAAACTAGTTAAATCTGTATCTGATACCTAATGCGATATCTGGACCAAATCCATCATTCCATTTATCTCCACCAAAGTAAATCTCTGGTCTAATGTCAAGTGATAATTGAATCGGAGCTTCGCTAAAGTTATATTCGATACCCAATTGACCCGCTACCAAACCGAATGATCCATTGTTTTTTACTCCTTTGTGATCATAGTTCCAAGCACCGAGTCCAGCACCAACACCTGCATACCAATTAAAACCTCCTTCAATATTCCAAACCCATTGGTAGGTTCCGACTAATTTGTAAGAAGATGTATGATTATTATTTCTCCATCCTAGGTCAAGTTCTAGTCTGTTGTTTTCTGAAAAACCTCTTTGGTAAGAGATTTCAGCCCCAAATCCATCGTTACTCCCAAAACGAAGTCCTAAAGAATTTTTAGAAATATCCTGTCCATAAGAACTAAAGGCAAATCCTAAAGCAATTGCCATTGATAAAAATAACATTTTCATAAAATATGTTTTTGTGTTTCCAATTACCTTTACAAGAGTCAAGCCAAATCCTGTTAATCAGGCAAAATTACTTCTAGGTTTGTCTTGTTAAAATAGGTTCCTTTGCAAAATAAAAGTTTATTTTGAATCTAAAAAACTCGTTTTCAACAGGTTAAGATGAATCTTGCTTCACTCAAAAAAATCTATATTTTCTTCAAAAATAGTTCCCACAACTACCATATCTGCACCTGCCTTATAGGCAATATTAATCTGTTGTTGGGTACGAATGCCTCCTCCCACAATCAAAGGTGTAGAAACACCACAGTTCAATGTGCCAATAATTTCTGGAGAAACGGCCATTTTTGCTCCACTCCCTGCTTCTAGATAAGTTAATTTATGGCCTAAATACGCTCCTGCTTGTGCGGTATGCAAGATAAATTCGATATTGTTTTGTGCGATAGGTGCTGTTCCTGAAACACGAGTAACAGCAGTCGGGTTACCACTTTCTATCAAAATATAAGAGGTCGGAATAATTTCAATTGTTGTTTTGTTTAGCAACGGCACTGCTTTTATATGTTGCTCTATAAGGTATTCTGGGTTTCTACCTGAGAGTAAGCTCAAAAACAAGAGTGCATCAGCCTTGGGTGTAATTTGGGTATAATCCCCAGGAAAAAGTACTACGGGTAATGTAGATTTTTGTTTTAGCTGACGGACTAACGCATCGGTAAGGTTTTCAGCAACGCTGCTCCCTCCTACCAAAATATGTGTCGCTTTAGACTGATTAATCTTGTCTATTAAGACATCTAACTCGTCCCAATTGATTTTATCGGGGTCTAGGAGGATAGCAAGTAGTTTTTTACCTTCTGATTTTGCTTTGAGGATGTCTTGAAGAATAT
Organism: Flavobacteriaceae bacterium; assembly: GCA_034676605.1. Classification (GTDB taxonomy): domain Bacteria; phylum Bacteroidota; class Bacteroidia; order Flavobacteriales; family Flavobacteriaceae; genus Flavobacterium. The sequence continues at coordinate 744,643 of JAUCBW010000001.1, forward strand.
TTCCCATGTTATATTAAATACGTCATCGTATAGTTTTCGAATTCTTCAAACCTCGCTTGGTGTTTGTAGTGAAAATTTCTGTAGGTTACTAAAGCTTCTATTTCGCCGCTATTGATATTAAAGGGAAGTACGTTTATGTGGTCTTTCAGGCTTAATCCTTTAATGGAATAAAACTTATAGATAGCTTCTTTGATTCCCCAGATGGCTGTGAGTTGTCGAATAGTCTGTATTTCATTCGATTTATCAAAGAAATCATTGTCAAAATCAGTAAACTTATGTGCGATTCGGATTATCTTTTCACGCTGTTGCTCGAGGTCAATACCTGTATTTCTATCTGAAATTATTATTGCCGAAAAATCAAAAGAATGTGTAATGGATATATGATTGCCATCGGTAAGCATTGGTTTGCCATTCTCGTTATACACCAAATCTAAATCAGTGTAGCCTGCTTGCTCTAAAAGCTTTCTTACGCTCAGAAAACAGCGTTGATGCACCTCAGACTTCATTTGCTCTAATCGATGTAAACAAACATCTCTGAGTGGTGTTTCTCTGAAAAGCTCTGTGAAACTCTCAGTAACCTTCCAGACTAGTACTTGTGTGGTAGTATCAACTTTAACAGTTCTGTATAATGGCATGAAACAGTGAATTATTCAGGCAAATATAACAATTTTGAACTAAGTAATCGCCTTAGTATATAAGGCATAAAAAAACCGCTTTGAGGTTTTAGGCTCAAAGCGGTTTCTAGCGTACTTCTATTTTTATTACTTGAATAGAATTTTGGTTGTACCGTAATTGGTCTTATCACTTGCGATATTCATAAGCATCAGTCCTGAGTTTTTCAGGTTGATGTTAAATTCTAATTCATTTCTTCCTTCTACTAAGTTAATTTTAGAAGAATAAATTAGTTTTCCGGTAATATCTCTTAGTGTTAATGTCGCATCTGTAGCAACTTCACTGTATAACAAGCAATTGAATTCTCCGTGTGTTGGGTTTGGATAGGTTACATACTCGTTTTTCATCGTATTCAATAACTCTTCATAGCCTAAAGGTGCTTTTTTGACAAACTTAACCTCAGATATCGTAAGGTCTAAATCATTTGTACCTGCTTCTACAGGCAAAAACGTAAAGGTTAACATTGTGAGGTCATTAGCGATAATTTTAGCATTTGTCGCGCTTGATTTAAAGAAACTAAACGGAATATAATAGGTTTCCTCTTCGTTCTTAACGTTTATGTTGGCTCTGTATTGGTGTTTCCATTGTTCTATAGAAGATTTTACCAAACCTATTTCTAAGAGTCCGCTTCCCTTAGCTTTAAAGGCTATAAAGTCGTAATCTGTGTAATCATCTGCCAAAGTAGCTGGTAAAAGTGATTTATATAACGTCAGGTAATCATATTCACTATGCGCTTGGATTTTTACGTTTCTGTTTACAGGAAGCTCATCTTCCTCATAGACTCTATCAAAGTCATTATAGACTTGATAGTGATTGATTGTCGTATAGGTTGCATCGTAATCCAGCCCCCAGTTTCCGTCTGAATGGTAAAAAGCATCTTGCACTTCGCCATTGACCTGCACTAACCCTTCATATTCATACCCATCTTTGATTTCTATGCTAATCGTTTGTTCAGCTTCTGATAACACTGGGTTATATCTTAAAGCAAATCCATGAGTTTCGCTATAAACTTCTTCCATAGCGATTTCTATGCTTTGGTTTTTTTGGATGCTTTTTAGTTTCAATACCAAATTAATGCCTTCTCTAGATACTTTAGCTACATAAGTCTCCGGTAATTTCTGAATTTCTGATTGTTGTACTGCCTGAAAGCTATTCAACTTATTCAAAATATCTTTGACTAATTTTTGCGTGTTTTCTGGAGATACTGACCAAACCTGCATATTATAAACACTCTCTGAAGGTGTATAAGTATTTACATACCAATTGGTTTGAAGCGAATAATTAGTGTCTATATCATTTTTTCCCACTGCAAAAGAAATAGCATATTCAACAGCGCCGTTTCTTTGTTTGATAGCTTGCATCAAGAAGTTGTAACCATCGATTTGAACTGTTTTTACGTTTAGAATCTCAGCTCCTTTTAGTCTATCACAAGATGCTTTGGTATGGTTATACACGCGATCTAGCGTTTTTATCCCTAGCACAACTGCTTTAGTTTTTCCATCAATTGAATAATCCACACTCAAAACTTCATTGGCTATAGTATAATCTAATATATCTGTAGGAGAAGTGATGTGAGCGACGTCTCCAGAAAGAAGTTGCATCGGGAACATATCAATAAGCCCTGGCTCTGCATTTGCCGTACGTGCGACTGTATGAGAGGTTTTATAGTTACGGAATATAAGATTATCCGTTTTGGCAAGTCGTGTAGAAATACTTTGTAGTTTTCTATGTACATATCTTTTAGATACTGCGTTACCTAAACTTTCACTTTCTAGTCCACCGTCATTTCCGGTAGATACATCTTCTGAGGCAATCACTACGGGAATCATTGTTTCTGATTTACATCCGTTAGTATCTATTCCAACTAACTGAACTTGATAATAACCCGCTTGTGTAAAAGTAAAGTTGGCCACACTCTGATTCGGGAATAAATAACTTCCTTGTTCTGGTAAAACCCAATAATAAGAGTTAAAGCTATTGGCGTTGTTTAAAACCAGTTGTTTGGTTATTGAGCCCGCTCCAGAATTAGCTGTGGTTTGGGTCACATTGGCCGTTGTAGCTGCATATACAGTTACAGGATTGGTCACCGAATTAGTTCCTGATGCATTGGTAGCTGTAAGGCTTACTTGATAGGTTCCTGAAGTGGTATAGGTTTTTGAGGGAGAGAAGCTTGCACTTGAAGTACCGTCACCAAAATCCCAATGATAAGTAAGGTCTTCTCCTGATGAGGTATTTATAAATTCAAAAGAATTAGCAGCCAAACATTGCGCTGTTGTGTTTATATCAAATCCAGCTGTCGGAGCTACGACAACTGGTGCAGCACAACCTGTAATAGTCGGTTTAAAAATAGCATAGTGCATTTCTCCTCCAGAATGAATCAATGATTTTCCGATTACTTGACCTTCAATGTTTGATTGATTGGCTGTTTTAGAAATATCTGCAAAAGGTGCAAATACGGTTCCTTCAACAGTAGAGTTACCAACAATATTGAGTTGAGTCGTATTGTGGAAGTTATAAATGATATAAGGACAATTATGAAAACCTACACCTGCTTGGTTCCACACATTCCAATTAAAAGTGCCTGGCGCATCTACATTTATAACCAATACCTTAGCAGCACTTGGTTGATCTTCGTAGGTGAATACCTGAACATTATTCATATCTGCACCGCTTAGATTTAGATAGTTCACGCCATTTTGGAGCTTTATCTTTACCTGATTTGGAAGTCCTGTACTGGCAATAGGTTGCATGTTTGGGTTGTATAACTGTACGTTGCCCGAACATTGTGCAATACTCGCAGAACTGGCTCTCATTTCTTGAAAACTTTGAGCAAAATCAATCAAACCACTTTGAAATACGGGATTATTACTCACACTCACGCCTCCTAGTTGATTCCTATTGGCTTGTAATAAAATCATCGGAGATGAGTTGTAGCTTGTTGTCGGAGTAATTCTGATGGGAGATGCTGCGTTATTTTGATCTAAGTACCAAACATTAGAACCCGTTGGGTTGCCAATTTTCACGTAAGCATTTTGGTTAACCTTAAGAGAATTTCCTGATTGATAGATAACTTTACCTCCTACAAGCAAGCCGATTTTTACACCACCTACCACAAAGTCTCCACCACTATGAGCGGATACCTGATAGTTTCCAGCAACTGTTAGGTTACCTCCACAAGCAACAGGTCCTTCTGATTCGTTTGTAGATAACTTTAAATCATTTTCTACAAAAATATTATAATTCTTAGCAGGTAATGTTGGGCTTTGTCCAAATGCCAAATATCCTCCTAAAATCATCAAGCCAATAATGGCTTTATTATAAACTTTTCTCATACAGTTTTTTTTTTGCAAATATACGAGATTACCAGCATAAATATCTATCTATTTAACTTAGCTAATACTCTAACTAGCATTACAATAGCGTAACATTGATACCAAATTAGCAAATCCTTAATAAACATTGATAGTTCAAAGGTTTATAGCGCTATTCTAGTATATAATAACAGGCTGTCCGTTATATATAAAACAGACATTTACAACTAAAAATCTTTCATTTTGAAATCCAAAAACATGAGCTTAAGAGCTTTATATCAGTGTAATCTAACTCAATTTGGAGCTAAATTTATTCAAATCAAAATGATTCTAGATTCTCATCAGGAATCGCTATATTTGCATTCCTTGTTTTTTAAAAGCCTTTATGATGAAATTTGCACTGATCAAAGAACGAAAATCTCCACCTGATAGAAGGGTAGTATTTTCTCCCGAAGAAGCCCAAACCATTATCCAAGATTTTCCAGAAGCTCAAATTATAGTTGAGTCATCTGATGTTAGAGTCTTTACAGACCAAGAATATCTTGATCGAGGTTTTGAGGTGACTGAAGATATCTCTGATTGTGATGTTTACTTAGGGGTAAAAGAAGTACCTGTATCTGCTTTGATTCCGAATAAAAAGTACTTTTTCTTTTCGCATACCATCAAGCATCAACCCTACAACAGAAAATTACTCCAAGCTATTTTAGAGAAAAACATTGAGTTATACGACCACGAAACCATCGTAGATGCCAACAACAAACGCCTTATCGGTTTTGGATATTATGCTGGAGTTGTAGGTGCTTATAATACGTTTAGAGCTTTTGGACTTAAATACGAATTGTTTAATTTGCCAAAAGCAGAAACCCTTACAAATCAACAAGCACTTGTAGATGCTATCAGAAGACATGAGCTTCCTCCTATCAAAATTATTCTTACAGGCGAAACCGGAAAGGTTGCCAAAGGAGCAAAAGACATACTCGACAGCGCAAAAATAAAACAAGTCTCGGTACAGGATTTTCTCTCAAAAAAATACGACAGACCTGTTTATACTCAAATTGGCGTATTAGATTACAACAAACGCAAAGACGGAAAAGAGTTTGATAAACAAAACTTCTATAACTATCCATCCGAATTTGAATCTGATTTCGAAAAATTCACCAAAGTAGCTGATGTACTTATTACTGGACATTACTATAAAGAAGAATCCCCGATTATTTTATCTAGAGCAATGCTTCAGTCAAAAGATAATAAGATCAAAGTTGTTGGTGATATTTCATGTGATATTGACGGTCCGATTGCCTGTACGTTAAGACCTTCTACGATTGCCGATCCTCTGTATGGCTATCATCCATCTGATTACAATGAGGTGCATTATTCTCATCCTGCTGCTATAACGGTTATGGCTGTTGATAATTTACCTTGTGAACTTCCTAAAGACGCTAGTGAAGGTTTCGGTTCTATGTTTATCGAAAAGGTAATTCCTGCTTTTTATAACGGAGATAAAGATGATATTCTGGCAAGAGCAAAAATTACAGAAAATGGAAAGCTTACACCAAGATTCGCCTATTTACAGGATTATGTAGATAATTTATAGACTTTGTCTAAAGTTCTGTTAATTTCACCAAGCCTCAACACAATCTTTTTTATCTTTGATTGAAACAGATAGAAAATGTCTCTACTGAAATTTTATTTTGTCGGAATTATTTTGATGCTTGTATCTTGTAAGAAGAATGAGGTTTCGGTCGTAAAGAGCGTTAACGCTACTGCTATTGAATTATTTACAGCTAATGAAATCGAAATCCCCTACTATGATTTTGAAGAATTTGAGAAGTTTCTGCACATTGAAGACGATCAGATTTATGTCATCAACTTCTGGGCTACTTGGTGTCAACCTTGTATTGAGGAACTTCCTCATTTTGAATCAATTAACACGACTTATAAACATAAAGGAGTGAATGTAGTGTTGGTGAGTTTTGACAAACCTGCTGAGGTAGAAAACAAACTTATTCCGTATATCACCAAATACGATATTCGTTCTGAGGTGGTGATGTTAAGCGATGCTAACATAAAGTCTTGGAAAGATAGAGTTGATCCGCATTGGGCTGGTTCTATCCCGATTACTATAATTTACAGCAAGGATAAACGACGATTTTACGAAAGAACTTTTAGCCTTGGCGAATTAAAAAATGAAGTAGAAAAATTCTTAAATAAATAATTAATTACCACAATATTATACATAACAAAAAACGGAACGAGATTTAAATCTCGTTCCGTTTTTTATACTGATAAGCGAAACTTATTTATTTCCTTTTTGATAATCAGCGATAAACTGTGCAAGTCCGTTGTCTGTAAGTGGATGCTTGATCAATCCTAAAATAGCAGAAAGTGGGCCTGTCATTACATCAGCTCCGATTTTAGCACAGTTTACAATGTGCATCGTATGACGCACTGAAGCCGCAAGAATTTGCGTTTCATAATCATAGTTGTCATAAATCTCTCTGATCTCAGCTACCAGATTCAGACCATCAGTAGATACATCGTCTAAACGTCCGATAAAAGGCGAAACATAGGTTGCACCAGCTTTTGCCGCAAGTAAGGCTTGTCCTGCTGAGAATACCAAAGTAACGTTGGTTTTGATTCCTCTGTCAGAAAAATATTTACAAGCTTTGATTCCCTCTTGTGTCATCGGAAGTTTTACTACGATTTGTTCATGTAAGTCTGCAAGCTCCTCTCCTTCTTTAATCATTCCGTCATAATCAATAGCATTCACCTCAGCACTCACATCTCCGTCAACGATGTTGCAAATATCAACATAGTGTTTTAGGATGTTATTTTTGCCCGTAATACCTTCTTTTGCCATAAGCGAAGGGTTAGTCGTAACGCCGTCAAGTACGCCTAGGTCTTGAGCTTCTTTGATTTGTGCCAGATTGGCTGTGTCAATAAAAAATTTCATTGTAAAAAAGATTTTATAAATTTATAAAGTTGTGTTGTATGAATCACAAAGATAGTTCTTTTTTGGCTTTTCCTGAGTATAAAAAAGCTTATTCTACCCGCATGGATTTTAGTTGAATTCTGTAATTCTCTAGTATTTTGATTTTAGAAATAAATCCATAATACTTTCCGTCTTTGATTATTGGCAAGTAATCTTTGCCAGATTGTTCTAGTTTTTGAAGCATAATATACACTGAGTTTTCGTAGTATATCACAATGTGTGGGGCTTGCATTACTTCGCTAATCTTTGAGTATTTTACCTTAAGAGGGCTAAATACAATTTCCCTGACTAGACTGAAATCTAAAACCCCTACAATCTTATTTTTTTGATCGACAACTGCAAAATTTCGTTGTTCTGAATGGGTCACAATCTGGATGAGTTTATCCATTCCGTCATCAGCAGACAATGTTGTATAATTTGTAAGCAACACTTCGTCAATAGAGATACTAGTCAGTATATTTCGGTCTTTATTACTGGTGAATACATCTCCTTTTTTAGCCAACTTTCTTACATCCATTGAGTAAGATTCATAGTTTTTAGACACGGCAAAACTAATCGAAGATACTACCAACAACGGAATCATCAGCGAATAGCCGCCTGTAATCTCTCCGATCAAAAAAATAGCAGTCAGCGGAGCGTGAAATAAAGCACTAAAAACACCAGCCATCCCTACAAGCGTAAAACTCACCACCGGAACTTTGAACCAATGGGTCAGGTTTACCAAATTAGAAAACAGAAAACCAAGATATGAACCCACAAATATTGAAGGAGCAAAATTCCCTCCGTTTCCTCCGCTATTTAGCGTAAGCCCTACAGCAAAGACTTTAAGAAGAGAAGCCAAACCCACGAACAAAAGCAAAGCCCAGGTTTTATCTTTGAATCCTGAGAATATAGTTCCGTCCAGAAGTGTATTTGGGTTATCTCCTGAGAGTGTTTTGATACTTTCATAACCTTGTCCGAAAAGTGTAGGCACTATAAATATAAGCACAGCTAGAATCGAGGCACCAAACATGGCTTTTTTATATGGATTGTTTATTTTCAGCTTGGTGAAATATTCAGTAATCTTTCTGAAAATACCTGGAATAATAAACCGAGAACCAACCCGTAATAAGCCCTAAAATAATATAAAACCAAATATCGCTAAAGTCAAACAGTTGTTTTTCGTAGAAATGAAGCACAATACTTTCACCCAAGAAAATAGTAGAAATAATAGCTCCTGTAGCCGCCGAAATCATAATCGGGATAAAAGCCGTGATACTCACATCCACCAAAATCACTTCAATAGCAAACAAAACTCCAGCAATAGGCGCATTAAAAGCAGTAGAAGTAGCAGCAGCAACTCCGCAAGCCAAAAGTAGTGTGCGGTCTTTATAATTCATCTTAAAATGCTGAGCGAAATTTGAACCAAAGGTAGCACCAGTAATAGCTACGGGTGACTCCACTCCTGCACTACCCCCAAAACCAACAGTGAGTGAGTTGGTAATAATTTGCGCAAAAATCTGTTTTTTAGGAAGAATACTCTTCTTTCTAGCCACCGAGTGCATAATCTGAGAAAGTCCTTTTTCGAGATGTCCGCCCATAAAACGTTGGACAATAAAAACAGTGAGAAGAATACCTATAATGGGCAGAATACTATTACTGTAGGGCAATTTTAGGATGTTGTCAAGATAATTGGCAAAGACAAAAACCCAATAGGCAAAAGCTTTTAGAACCACTACTGCCATACCTGCAAAAAGTCCGACGATAACACTTGAGAGTAAGAGAAATTGCCTCGGAGTGGTCAGGAGTTTGATCCACACCAAAAAATAAATGATAATCTTCTCTATATTCCGAAATGTTTTTATCATAGGTTGCAAATGTAAAACTTAATTCAGTATCTCTGAGTTTTGAAGATAGAACTTGTTTTTATAAAAGCATATCTACAATCGAGTTACTGCTGAAACTTACTTCTGTACCACACCTTTTGCCATTCTCTTTTAAGGATAAGAAAAGAAACAGCTTCTGCCAAATCGACCAAATCAGAAAGGTTCAGCCTGCGTATTTCATCTTCTGAAACGTCTATGATATAAAGTAAGTTTAGGTATTCTGAAAACTTGTTTAGCAGTAAATCATAGACTTTGTCGAGCACTCTATTTTTCAATTCAAAAGAAGACATAGTTTCTTGTAAGTCAATATTTTGATTAGCTAATCTAAAGTCTTTGTTGAGTTGCTCGACAAGCTTGCAATAAAGTGTTTCACTTTGTGCGATAGCTAAAAGGGAATCTATATTTTGAGGAAAATGCGTCATACAATTACATCAGACAATTCGGTTCATAAGTGCTTCTCCAAAACTTCTGAGTTGTGTTTTGCGCTCAGAAGAAATATCCATATTATCCAGAATTGCGAAGGCTTTTTGGGTATAATCCTCGATAGCTCTTCTGGTATTTTGATCAGCCTTAGAACTTACAAAAATATCCTTAATGAGCTTTATTTTTTCCTGTTCATCCCTAGGATTTACAGAATATAGGTGTAATAATTGCTCTTTTTCTTGTTGTGTTCCTTCTGAAATTGCCTTTAGGTAAAGGTATGTTTTCTTGTTCTCTATGATATCTCCTCCTACTTGTTTCCCAAAAGTTTCAGGATCACCAAAAGCATCCAAATAGTCATCTTGCAGCTGGAAAGCAATACCAAGATTCACTCCAAACTGATAAATATCTGATTTATTCTTAGCCGATGTTTGGGCTACAATTCCGCCCATTTGAAGGGCTGCACCTACTAAAACGGCTGTTTTGTATTCAATCATCTTCAGGTATTGACCGATACTCACGTCATCTCTGGTTTCGAAATCAATGTCCCATTGCTGACCTTCACAGACTTCGAGTGCCGTCTTGCTGAATAGTTTGGCTAATTCAGCAAAAATATGTGGTTCATAATTCTCGAAATATTGGTACGCCAAAATAAGCATCGCATCTCCAGAGAGGATTCCGGTATTCAGATTCCATTTCTCATGAACAGTTTGTTTACCTCTTCTGAGCGGTGCTTTATCCATAATATCATCGTGAATAAGCGAGAAGTTATGAAAAACCTCTACTGCCATCGCCGCTGGTAGCGCCTTATGCACATCGACCTCAAACACGTCACAAGCCATCAGCGTAAGCACTGGACGAATGCGTTTTCCACCAAGAGATAATATATATCGGATAGGCTCATACAGGGATTCTGGGTCTTTGCCTATCTGTTGTTGATTCAAATAATTAATGAAGTATGCGGTGTAATCCATGTTGATATTATGTAATGTTTTGTATGGTTTAATGTTGTTTAGAGAAACCTAAAATTCAAATTCTAGTCCGTCGTCTGCCAAGACTACATTTTCAAAAATAGTTTGTGCTTCTTTTTTGAAAGCTTCGGTAGTTGGGTATCGTGTAGAGAAATGTCCTAAAATGAGGGTTTTTATATTTGCTTTGAGCGCAATTCTTGCGGCTTCTTTAGCGGTAGAGTGCATTGTTCTTTCAGTGAACTTAGCTTCTTGTTCTAAGAATGTACTTTCGTGATATAAGACATCTACATTTTTTATAATCGGAATAATATCTTCTTTATAAACTGTATCAGAACAATACGCATAACTCTTAGAAGGTTCTGGATCAAAGCTCAACTCGGCATTTCTGATAAATTCGCCACTGTCCAAAAGCATATCTTTACCGTTTTTGATATTTTGATAATAGCATTTATCTACATTATAGTGGTTTACTTTATCAATATTGAGTTTTCGCTCGTGTGGTTTTTCTTCAAATAAATAACCATTGGTATAAACCCTATGTTTAAGCGGAATCGTTCTGACTGTTACTTTATCATCTTCATAAATAAGCTCACTCTCAGAAGATTCTAATTCGTGAAAATAGAGGTTATAAGACGTATATGAGCCTGTAATTCTGAGTTGGGTAATGATAAGTTCTTTGATGCCTTTTGGTCCGTAGATATGTAAATCTGTTTTCCTGCCAAGCATCGCAAAAGTAGTAACCACACCAATCAGTCCGAAGCAATGGTCGCCGTGAAGGTGAGAGATAAAAATATGGTTGACCTTTGAGAATTTGATCTTATTTTTACGAAGCTGAACTTGTGTTCCTTCTCCGCAATCAATCAAAAAAAGCTGATTACTGATTTCCAATACCTGAGAAGAAGGGTTTTTTAGTGATCTGGGCGTTGCGGCATAACAGCCTAAAATGGTTACTTTCATAGACTAAAACCCTAAATCTCTTTCTATTTCTTCCAGTTCAATAATATCGTGTGCTTCTTGCAAAGTCGGTACTAGCATCACCTTGTCTGTAGCTTCATTAAAATCAAAGCTTTGGTTCATGACTATAATAAATGATTTTCCGTTTTTTTTGTGTTTTGTAGATATATCTACAAACAAAAGTACGTCAGTAGCCGTAACATCTGCTTTTTTAGACAGATCTAAAATCAAATTTTGAGGTGCAAAGGATGTGTATTGCGTTGTGATTTTTTTTAGAAAGGTAGCAATATCCTCTTGGCTATCTTTGATAATAGTAATGTTTCCTTCCGTTTTAACCTTCATAATATCGAATAAAAAATAGTGTGGGTAAAAGTACAAAAATCAATTGAAAGTCTAGAAAAATAAAACCAGTGAATCAGTTGAACTGCAATTATAGAAGAGATTTTGAGTTGCATAGCTACTAAAAAATGTCAAAGTGTCATCTTTTGTGTTTTGGTACTGCTTTTGAAATGAAGTCAATCTAAATCACAATGTTTAAATTTTTAAATATATTAAAAGATATGACAACAGGAAAAATTAATGTATCGGTAGAGAATATCTTCCCACTTATCAAAAAGTTTCTTTATAGTGACCACGAAATTTTTCTTCGTGAATTAGTATCCAACGCTACGGATGCGACACTAAAACTCAAGCACCTTACTAGTATTGGTGAAACAAAAGTTGAATACGGAAATCCGAGAATCGAAGTCAAAATCGATAAAGAAGGGAAAAAGCTTCATATCATTGACCAAGGAATCGGAATGACTATGGATGAAGTCGAAAAATACATCAACCAACTTGCTTTTTCAGGAGCTGAAGAGTTTTTGAATCAATATAAAGACTCAGCCAAAGATACAGGTATTATTGGCCACTTTGGTCTCGGATTCTATTCTGCTTTTATGGTGGCTGAGAAAGTAGAAATCATCACCAAATCTTACAAAGATGAGCCTGCAGCACATTGGACTTGTGACGGTTCGCCAGAATTTACCCTAGAAGCACATTCAAAAACCGATAGAGGAACAGAAATTATTCTGCACATTGCTGACGATTCTACCGAATTTTTAGAAGACAACAGAATCGGAGAATTACTTTCTAAATACAATAAATTTATGCCTATTCCGATTAAATTCGGAACTAGACAAGAAGCACTTCCAAGGCCAGAAGATGCTCCAGAAGACTATAAAACAACCTATCAAGAAATTGATAATATCATCAACAACCCTAATCCAGCTTGGACAAAGCAACCTTCAGAGTTGAGCGATAAAGACTATAAAGAATTCTACAGAGAGTTGTATCCGATGCAGTTTGAAGAACCACTTTTTAATATTCACCTAAATGTAGATTATCCGTTTAATTTGACAGGAATTTTATATTTCCCTAAACTTACGCCAGATTTACAGATTCAGAAAGACAGAATTCAACTCTATCAAAACCAAGTTTATGTAACGGATAACGTAGAGGGAATCGTGCCTGAGTTCTTGACAATGCTCAAAGGAGTGATTGATTCGCCAGATATTCCGCTAAACGTATCACGCTCTTATTTGCAAGCTGACGGAAACGTAAAAAAGATTTCGAATTATATCACTAGAAAGGTTGGTGATAAACTAAAATCCTTATTTAACGAAAATAGAGAAGATTTCGAGAAAAAATGGAATGACATCAAAATCGTTATCGAGTACGGAATGCTATCAGAACCTAAGTTCTACGAAAAAGCTGCAGATTTTGTAGTTTATCCGACAGTAGATGGCAACTATTACACCTTGGCTGAACTAAAAGAAAAATTAGCTGCAAATCAGATAGATAAAGATGGTAACTTAGTATTGCTTTACGCTTCTGACAAAGACGCACAACATAGTTATATTGCTGCTGCCAAAGAAAAAGACTACGAAGTATTACTACTAGATTCTCCGATTATCTCTCACTTGATTCAAAAATTAGAAGCAGATAACGAGAAGTTGTCTTTTGCACGTGTAGATGCTGATTTTATTGATAATCTTATCAAAAAAGACCAAGAACAGATTTCAAAACTATCTGAGGACGAAAAAACACAACTGAAAACCTCACTCGAAGCAGTTGTTCCAAAAGAGAAATATACTATTCAGGTTGAGGCGTTAGACAGTAATGCTGCTCCGTTTATCATCACACAGTCTGAATTTATGAGAAGAATGAAAGAAATGAGTCGTTCTGGTGGCGGCGGAATGTTTGGGATGGGTAACTTCCCGGAGATGTATAATCTTGTAGTGAATGCGAACTCTGAATTGGCTTCAAAATTAATAGCTGAAAAAGATGCAGTACTACAACAAAAGCTCATCAACCAAGCCCTTGATTTAGCTAAAATATCACAAGGATTGCTGAAAGGGGAAGAGCTGACCAACTTCGTAAAGAGAAGTTTTGAGATGATTAAATAAAGAATTATTCAGGAACAATAATCCTAAAAACAAATAAGCCGATTCAAAATTGAATCGGCTTATTTTATGAGGTTAAGTGAGATAAGAATCTTACTTTTTGATGCCTTCTAGGTCTAACAAGAATGCGTATTCTTTGGCCACTTCTTTAAGTGCCTCAAATCTTCCTGAAGCTCCACCGTGACCTGCATCCATATTGGTATCTAAATACAATACGTTGTCATCAGTTTTTAAAGCCCTTAGTTTGGCAACCCATTTTGCTGGCTCCCAATACTGTACTTGTGAATCGTGGAAGCCTGTAGAGACATACATATTCGGGTAAGCCTGAGCTTTGACATTGTCATACGGAGAATACGAAAGGATGTAGTCATAATATTCTTTGTCATTCGGATTTCCCCATTCGTCATATTCTCCAGTGGTTAACGGAATAGTATCATCCATCATCGTAGAAACCACGTCTACAAAAGGAACTTGCGCTACCACTCCGTTGTAGAGCTCAGGAGCCATATTTACGATTACACCCATAAGTAGTCCTCCGGCTGAACCTCCCATAGCATATAGATGCTTGCTTGAAGTATATTTCTCTGCGATCAGATATTTTGAACAGTCGATAAAGTCAGTAAACGTATTCTTTTTCTTTAGTAATTTTCCGTCTTCATACCAAGGTCTTCCCAACTCCTCACCTCCTCTGATGTGTGCGATAGCATAGACAAAACCTCTGTCTAGCAAACTGAGTCTAGTAGAAGAAAAATAAGGATCCATCGAAGCTCCATAAGAACCGTAGGCATATAAAAGCAACGGGTTTGATCCGTCTTTCTTAATTCCCTTTTTATATACCATAGAGATAGGTACTAATGTTCCGTCAGTGGCTTTTGCCCAAACACGCTCTTCTAAATAGTTTTCTTTGTTGAATTTACCACCCAATACTTCTTGTTCCTTAAGTATTTTCTTGTCCTTGGTTTGCATATCAAACTCGATAATTGACGCAGGTGTTTTCATAGACTGGTAGCCATATCTAAGTTTATCAGTATTAAAATCTACGTTGGTCGTGGTATAAGCAGTATAGGTATTGCTCTCAAACGGCAGGTAATACTCCTCTCCTTTCCAAGGTTTGATACGGATAAGGTTTAGTCCTTTTTTGTTGTCTCTTTCGCTAACTACCAAGAAGTTTTTGAACAAATCTATGCCTTCCAGAAGCACATCATCTCTGTGTGCAATGATTTCTTTCCAGTTTTCTTTGGTTGTTGCACCAACGGAAGTAGTCATTAACTTGAAGTTGGTTGCGTTGTCTTTGTTGGTTACGATATAGAACTTTCCGTCATAATAATCGATACTGTATTCTAAGCCTCTTGTTCTTGGTTGGAAAACCTTAAAGTTTCCGTCAGGCGTATTGGCATCTAAAATTTGGTATTCAGAAGTCAAAGTACTTGAAGATCCGATAATCAGATAATTCTTTGAGATCTCTGTGTAAACGAATGTATTAAAAGTATCGTCTTTTTCGTGAAAAACCATCACGTCTTCTTTCTGAGAAGTACCTAATTTGTGTTTATAGATTTTATCTGAGCGAAGTGTATTGGCATCCTTAGCGGTATAAAACAAAGTTTTGTTGTCATTTGCCCAAGCTGTTCCGCCTGTGATACCTTCTATTTTGTCTGATAGAATCTCTCCTGTCTCTAGGTTTTTGATCTGTACGGTATAGATTCTCCTACTTACGTTATCAATTGCAAACGCCGCAAATTTATTGTCAGGACTCACGTTGATTCCACTGAGTTGAAAATAACTCTGCCCTTCTGCCATCACATTACAATCAAAAAGGATTTCTTCAGGAGCATCCATGCTTCCTTTTTTACGGGTATAGATGGGGTAGTCTTTTCCTGTTTCGTAACGAGAGATATACCAATATTCGTTATAGAAATATGGCACTGACGCATCGTCCTCTTTAATACGGGATTTCATTTCTGTAAAAAGATCTGCTTGAAGCTCTTGGGTATGAGCGGTCATTTTTTGATAGTAGTCGTTTTCAGCATTTAGATAATCAACTACATCTTGATCTTCTCTTTGGTTCATCCAAAAATAATTGTCCACACGTTTGTTTCCGTGTTCTTTTAATACCGTAGGCACTACTTTGGCTACGGGCGGCTTAATTTCGTTTGTCATAGTTCCTTCTTCTTTTTTGCAAGAGGTCACAAAAATAAGACAAAGACAGCTCAAAAGACTTGTTTTTTTGTTCATAATTTTGACTATTGATTAGATGTTCAATAGCATTAGACTACAAAAAGCTGTTTTTGTTACTAGTAGCCTGTTTAAACTTGGCATTAAAAGAAAATTAAATTTCAAAATCTATATTAGACTTCAAATTTATACCCCACACCTTTGATGGTCTTCAGTAGCTCCTCTCCTATTTTTTCTCTGAGTTTTCTGATATGAACATCAATGGTTCTGCCTCCAACAACTACGTCATTACCCCATACTTTTCGGAGAATTTCTTCTCTTTCAAAAACTTTCCCTGGCTTAGAAGCTAATAGATAAAGAAGTTCAAATTCTTTTTTGGGCAGTGTGATTTCTTCGCCGCCTTTTAGGATTTTATACTGCTCTCTGTTGATTTCCATTCCTGCGATAGTAATAACTTCCTGCTGTTTTTCATCTTTTAGTCGCCTGAGTAAAGCTTTTACTTTGCTTGTCAATACTTTTGGCTTAATAGGTTTGGTGATATAGTCATCTGCACCAACGTCAAAACCTGCTAGTTGGGAGTAATCTTCTGCTCTAGCCGTAAGAAACGTAATAATCACATCGTTGAGCTCGGGCGTTTTCCTGATGATTTCGCAAGCTTCAATTCCGTCCATCTCTGGCATCATCACATCCATTATAATGAGGTGCGGACGTTCTTTAATTGCTTTTTTGACTGCTTGTTTTCCGTTTTGAGCAGTAATTATTTTATAGCCTTCTTGCATCAAATTATACCTTACTATCTCTAAAATATCCAGATCGTCATCTACTAATAATATTTTAATGTCTTTTTTCTTCATAGTATAATGTAATGGTTTAATGTTATTTGAGCGTAAAGTTAAACATATATATAGTTATCTCAGGTTGTTTACACAAATTTAATATTGGGGTCTTCTATGCTTAACTTTGTTTTCTTTTTGGCTTAGTTTGTATGTAATATACCAACTAAAAATCATTTTTTTGCCTTACATTAGCAGTCTCAAACACAACCTATGATTCTTATTGCCGATAGCGGTTCTACAAAAGCCGATTTTATAGCTTTAGACAATAACGGGACGCATGTTTTCTCTACTGAAACGCTAGGTCTCAACCCAGAAGTGCTTACCGAGGAGGATGTTATCGCTAGGCTAAACCAGCGATTTGATATTTCTCAGAATAAAAATAAGGTAGAAAAATTATTTTTCTATGGTGCAGGTTGTGGCACAAAGAGGATGAAAAACCACCTCAAGAGAATCTTCCAGAACTACTTTGTCAATGCCCAAGTTGAGGTCTACGAAGATACCTATGCCGCTGCCTATGCTACGAATCCTACCAAACAAAAAGCTATTATTTGTATTTTAGGTACAGGTTCTAATTGTAGTTATTTTGATGGAGAAAGACTCATCCAAAAAGTGCAATCCCTTGGTTATATTGCTATGGACGATGCCTCTGGAAATCGCCTAGGCAAAGAGCTTATCAGGTACTATTACTTTAACAAAATGCCCAAGGTTTTGGCTGGGAAATTCGAGCAAGAATACGACTTAGATGCCGATACAATTAAAGAGAATTTATACAAAAAACCAAATCCAAACGCCTATTTAGCTTCTTTTGCCAAGTTTCTGATTACACATAAAAACGAAGCTATTTGTCAGAAAATTATCTTTGACGAATTGGAATTGTTTATCGAAAATTACATCAAACAGTTTGAAGATTATAAAGAAGTTCCGGTACATTTTATCGGTTCGATTGCTTTTTATCTGAAAGATGAACTACAGTTAATATTAGACAAATACAACATAAAACTAGGTAATATACTCAGGCGCCCGATGGATGGCTTAGTAAAATACCATCAAGAAAATTTTTAAACACTACCCTAAAAACTAACTACTTCACCACTATGAACTATTTTTCTTCTGATTTTAAATTAGGTATTTTAGGAGGAGGGCAACTCGGAAAGATGATGCTCTTTGATACCAGAAAACTTGATATTCAAACCTTTGTCTTAGATCCATCAGCCGATGCGCCTTGCAAAATTGCTTGTGATAAATTCGTACAAGGAAGTTTACTCGATTTTGATACTGTTTATAACTTTGGAAAACAGGTTGATGTATTGACCTTTGAAATTGAATTGGTAAACGTAGATGCACTCGAAAAATTAGAAGAAGAAGGCATTAAGGTATTCCCGTCTTCAAAAACCTTGAGAATCATACAAAACAAAGGAAAACAAAAGCAATTCTACAAAGACAACAATATTCCCACTTCTGATTTTAGACTTTTTAGAAACCTCGAAAGCCTTAGACAAGAACTCTCAAATCCCGAATCTCAACTTCCTAGTCCCTTTGTCTGGAAATCAACAGAATTCGGTTATGACGGCAATGGCGTGAAAGTTATCCAAAAAATTGAAGACCTAGAAGAATTGCCTTTCGGCGAGTGTATTGCTGAGCATTTGGTGGATTTTAAAAATGAGTTAGCCGTTATTGTGGCTAGAAATCCAAAAGGAGAAATAAAAACCTATCCCGTGGTTGAAATGGAATTTCACCCAGAGGCGAATCAAGTAGAATATGTGATTTGTCCCGCAAGAATTGAGGAGGCTGTCGCAGCAAAAGCGCGAGCATTAGCACTTGAGGTTTCAGAGAAGTTTCAGCATGTTGGACTTTTGGCTGTTGAGATGTTCCAAACGCACGACGACGAAATACTGATCAACGAAGTAGCTCCGAGACCTCACAACTCAGGACATTATAGTATAGAGGCGAGTTATACCTCGCAATTCGAACAGCATTTAAGAGCAATTCTGAATCTTCCGCTGGGGAATACAGACAGCAAAGTTGCAGCTGTGATGGTGAATTTGGTTGGTGCAGAAGGATATTCAGGAAATGTAGTTTATAAAAACATAGAACAAATCTTAGCGCTTGATGGCGTGACACCACATATTTACGGAAAAAAACAAACCCGTCCGTTCAGGAAAATGGGACATGTGACCATCGTTGATAGCAGTCTTGTGAGTGCTAGAGTCACAGCAGAAAAAGTAAAACAGACGATCGAAGTTATTAGCAACTAATTTATACCACACAAGATTATGAAAGTAGCAGTAGTAATGGGAAGCAAAAGTGATTTGCCAATAATGCAAGAAGCCGTCGATATTCTCAAAGATTTTCATATTGAAACGGAAGTTGATATCGTCTCAGCTCACAGAACTCCCGAAAAATTATTTGATTTTGCAACCAACGCTCATAAAAGAGGCGTGAATGTAATTATCGCTGGAGCTGGAGGAGCAGCGCATTTGCCCGGCATGATTGCCTCGATGAGTCCGCTTCCAGTGATTGGCGTACCTGTGAAATCCAGCAACTCGATTGATGGTTGGGATTCTGTCTTGTCAATTTTGCAAATGCCAGGCGGTGTTCCTGTCGCTACAGTAGCGCTGAATGGAGCCAAAAATGCGGGAATTCTGGCAGCTCAGATCTTAGGAAGTCAAAACCTAGAAATACAACAACGCGTGGAGTACTACAAAGAAGTGCTTAGAGACATCGTAATCAAAGCAGCAGAAGAACTTAAGAAATAATTATTATATTACAATAGCCTTCTCATAAGAGGTTATAACCAATAATTTTCTACATTAACCCGTTGGGTGAAATTACTTCAAATCGTCACTTCGAGTGAAATTTCTGTAACGAAGTGAAGGGAATTTTGTATCGAGAAGTATTTTTATTTAGTTCTCGATACAATTTTTCTTCGTTTCACTACGAAAAATCACTCGAACTGACGGAAAAATCAATCTATTTTTAATTTCACCCAACGGGTTACATTAAGTAATTGTTATTTATTAACAAACATCCTTTTTTATAAAGCTAATTTTTGTATTTTTGTCTTTAAATCTATAAAACAAATTATTATGAAGAAAATTTACTTTTTAGCAGCCACACTTTTTGTTGCTGCTTCGTCTCAAGCTCAAGTAGTAATTAGTCAACTTTATGGTGGTGGAGGAAACTCTGGTGCTACATATAAAAATGACTATGTTGAGCTTTTCAATGCTGGTACTACGCCGGTAAGTTTAGATGGATACGTAATTCAATATGCTTCTGCCACAGGAGGCTTTGGAGGAACTACTGCAAACCCAAATAAAACGATGCTTCCTTCTGGTGTGACTCTTCAACCAGGACAGTATTATTTAATTCAACAAGCAGAAGGAGCTGGAGGTACTGTTCCTTTAGACGCTGATTATATTCCTACTGGAAATCAAGTTTTAGCAATGGCTGGATCTAATATGAAAGTAGCTTTAACATCAAATGATACAACTGTTAGTTCTCCAACAGATTCTAATGTTTTAGATTTTGTTGGTGTTGGAACTGCAAGTATGTATGAAGGAACTGGCGCAGCACCTGCGGCATCAAATACAACAGCAGTTTTTAGAGCAAGTGCTGGGTGTCAAGACTCAAACGATAATGCTGCTGACTTTACTGCTGAGGCTCCTGCTCCAAGAAACATGGCAACTGCTTTAAATGTTTGTTCAGCATCTGTTAAAGATAACAATATTGCTGGTCTTTCGGTTTATCCAAACCCAGTAGTTGACGGAACACTTTACATAAACTCTAATAGCTCAGTTGAGAAATCTGTTGCTATTTTTGATATCTTAGGCAAACAAGTTCTAAACACCACAACATCTAACGGTGCTGTAAACGTTGCTAACTTAAACGCTGGAGTTTATATCGTTAAAGTAACTGAAGAAGGAAAAACTGCAACTAGAAAATTAGTTGTAAAGTAATACTTTAGAATTTATACATAAAAATTAAAGTTGCTTCTTTTTTTAGAAGCAACTTTTTTTTTTTTACACCTATTCTAACAGTACAAAACCCCTATTTGCTTAATCAATACAGCAAGTAAAAGAAAGTATTTTAATATATTTGCTTTTGCTATTTTCTAAGCATCCTCAATGAATGATTAAGATTTAAAGCCATAATACTTACACATATTTATTATCTACTATAAAAAAATAAATATATGAAGCGATCTTTATATAAACTCATCTTCCTAAAGCTCATGGGGGTGGAAAATTGTTGGTTCAGTTTCTAAGGATACTAAAAAATGTATTTTGCTAGTAGTGCCTCACACTAGCTGGCATGATTTTTATTTAGGCGTGTTTACCAGAGGTATTCTAGGACAAAAAATGAACTTTGTAGCCAAAAAAGAATTGTTCAGATTTCCGCTTGGGGCTTATTTCCGTTGGATGGGCGGAGCACCACTGAACAGAGCCAAAAACGAAAACAAAGTAGAGGCTATAGCAGCTATTTTTGCTCAAAGAGAAGAATTTAGATTGGCTATTGCGCCTGAAGGAACACGCAAAAAAGTAACTACTTGGAAAACGGGGTTCTACTATATAGCACAAAAAGCTCATGTACCTGTTGTCCCAGTTGCATTTGATTGGGGTAAGAGAGAAGTTCGCATTGGCGAACCGTTCTTTACTACGGATAATATAGATAATGATATTGCTTCGCTCGAAAAGTTTTTTATTGGAGTTGTGGGCAAAGTTCCAGAGTATAGTTATAAGCCAAAATCAGTATAGTTAGTATTTATTATGAATTTAGTAACCGGAGGAACAGGACTTGTAGGAGCGCATCTACTTCTTTTACTTGTTGAGAGTGGAGAGCAAGTTCGAGCAATTTATAGGTCAGCACAAAGCATTGATAAAACCAAAAAATTATTTGATCACTACCAAAAACAAGACTTATTTCCGCTTATACAGTGGGTCAAGGCTGATATTATTGACACTACTTCACTTGATGTAGCTTTTGAAGGTATCACTCACGTCTATCATTGTGCTGCGTATATTTCGCTGTCTTCTACCGATAAACAAATGTATAAAACCAATATAGAAGGTACTGCAAACATCGTAAACTTTAGTATTGACTATGGCATAAAAAAACTGTGTTATGTGAGTTCTATTGCTACTATTGGAGCACCTGAAAAAACAAAGCACACAGCTACTGAAGAGACAGAGTGGAATCCAAATGCAGATCACACCGACTATGCTATTTCAAAGTACGGCGGGGAAACTGAAGTCTTTAGAGGTAGCCAAGAAGGTATTGAAATAGTCATCATCAATCCAGGAGTCATCTTAGGGCCTATATTTTGGCATAGCGAAAGCGCCCGTTTCTTTGAAGAAATAAACAAAGGAATGTTATTCTATACCAAAGGAAGTACAGGTTTTGTAGCTGTAACCGATGTTATCAGAGCAATGTATGTACTTATGAACAGTAATGTCAATATGGAGAAATATATCTTGGTGGGAAAAAACATTATTTTTGAGGATTTCTTCAACCAAATCGCCTCTGCAATAAAAGCTAAGAAACCTTCTATCTATGCAAAACCTTGGGTGACTAAATTGGCTTCACAAATTGATTTTGTTATCTCTAAGCTCTTTTTTCGACAAAGAATATTTACAAGCTCTATGAGCAAAGCCGCACATGCTACTTATCTGTATTCGTCAGAGAAAATCGAAAGAGAATTGAACTTCGAGTTTACTGATATTAATGAGTACATCGAGCAAGTGGGTAAAAATTACCTCGCGCATCTGCAACATAAAAAGTAAAAAAGATTTATTTACCTTAGACTATTACATCAATTTCTGAATAATATCTTCTTCAGAAATTCCTTCGGCTTCTGCTTTGTAGTTTTTAATAATTCTATGGCGTAAAATTCCGATGGCGACAGCCTTTACATCTTCGATATCTGGTGAGAATTTGCCGTTAAATACAGCATGAGCCTTTGCTCCTACAATGAGGTTCTGAGAAGCTCTAGGTCCTGCTCCCCAATCTAAATAAGTATTCACATAATCAGAAGTCATAGTGGTCTTAGGTCTTGTTTTGTTGACAAGCGAAACAGCATATTCAATCACGTTATCAGCAACTGGAATACGTCTGATGAGTTGTTGGTAGTCTATAATTTCTTGAGCTGTAAACAGCGGACTTACCTGAACCGAATGAGCAGCAGTGGTTTGTTTGACTACCTGAACTTCTTCTTCAAAAGACGGATAATCTAGCTTTACTGCAAACATAAAACGGTCTAATTGCGCTTCCGGAAGCGGATAAGTTCCTTCTTGTTCAATCGGGTTTTGAGTAGCTAATACGAAAAACGGCAAGTCTAATTGGTAGCGATGTCCTGCTACGGTAACAGACTTTTCTTGCATCGCTTCAAGCAAAGCAGCTTGGGTTTTGGGTGGCGTACGGTTGATCTCATCGGCTAGAATGATATTTGCAAAAACAGGTCCTTTGATAAATTTAAAGTTCCTTGTTTCGTCTAATACCTCACTTCCTAAAATATCAGAAGGCATCAAATCGGGCGTGAACTGGATTCGTTTGAAGTTCAACCCTAAGGCTTCTGAAACTGTATTGACCATCAGCGTTTTTGCCAAGCCAGGAACACCAATAAGAAGTGTGTGTCCGCCTGAGAAAATACTCAGTATGATTTGGTCAATTACTTCTTCTTGTCCGATAATAATCTTAGCAATCTCTGCTTTGAGTGTTTTTTGCTTTTTTACTAATTGTTCAATAGCTGCAACGTCTGACATTTCAAAAATTTTGATTAGGTTTCTCGTTAAAGATAAACTATTTTATTTCTTAAGCCAATTATTCTGAAATTCACAATTTCTGTAAGCCTCATCAATGCTAATATACGTATCAGGAAGCTTTTCGTCAAACCATTCTTTGATAGCTTTGAGTTGCTTTTCCTGCAAAGCCATATCCTTAATCTTAATAAAGTCTAAGGCATAATCAGCTGTGTGTTCTTCGTATCTGTTTGGGATGGTGATGAGTTTATATCTTCTTTCTCCAGTCTGCGTTTGGTCAGGAATTGGCATAGACACCTCTCCTTCTGCTAGATTTGATACTTGAGCATAAAGTGCTGGATCCATTCGCGTAAGCTCAAATTTTGAATCTTGTGTTCTTGGGTTGATAAGCGTTCCACCATTTGCTCTGGTTTCTTTTTCGTCAGATTCAGAACGAGCGGCATCTGCAAATGATATTTCACCAGCAATAATTTTCTCTCTAATTCTAAGTGCTTTATCTCTAGCTTCTCTTAGTGAACTCTCTGGAACTTTAGGCATAAGCAAGATATGTCTAAGTTCTAATTCCTGCCCTCTTATCTTTTCTAAATAGATGATATGCCATCCGAATTCACTTTCAAAAGGTTTTGAAACTTCACCTTCTTGCAAGCTGAAAGCTACATCTTTAAATTCTTTGACCATGGGCGATTTTCTATTGATTTTATAAAAACCTCCATTTGATTTCGAACCTGGATCTTCAGAATACAAGACTGCTTTACTAAAAAAACTTGCTCCGTTGACCAATACATCGGTTCTAAACTCGTTGAGTTTGTCAATTACTTTTTGTTTCTCCTCTTCAGGAACAATTGGTTTGATGATGATTTGGGAAACTTCAAGTTCTACACCAAAAACAGGCAATGACTCTTTTGGGATGCTATTAAAATACTGTCTCACCTCTTCTGGAGTAATCTCTACTTCGTCAATAATTTTGCTTTTCATACCTTCGGTCAGCTGGTTTAGCTTTGTGATTTGGTATAATTCTGCTCTAAAATCTCCTTCTGACTTTTTGCGGTAATACTTCACTACCTCATCCATGGTTTTGAAGTTTCTGAGTAAGAATTCGATATTATTATCGATGACTTCTTTGATTCTTTCTTCAGTTACAATGACACTATCCTGAACGGCGTGGTGTGCATAGAACTTGTCTTCCATAAGCATTCCTAAGATTTCACATCTAGAGACTTCTGTAATGTCCATTGAGCGCGACTTAATCTCTAAGTACATTTTGTCAATGTCAGAATCTAAAATCACGTGTTCTCCAACTACTGCTACCACACCGTCAATGCGTTTTTCTTTGGGAGTTTGTTGTGCAAAAAGTATCGAACTAAACGCAAGAGCCATAGTACCGAATAATATTTTTTTGCTATTTATAAATTTCATATTTATTGTTTTTAAGCGCATCGTTAGTAATTTCTTTTTCTATTTTTTTGATGAATTCTAATTTTCTTCTATTCAGGATAATTTGTCTTATAGTGGGTTCTATATAACTCAACGGACTGATTTCATTCTCTGGCAGTACTGCATTTATTTTGACAAAATACATACTTTCACCTTCATCGTACTCATATTTTTTGCCAGACTGAATATACTGATCGACATTATCAGAGTTTATAAAAGACACTTTTTGATATATCTGATAGACATCTACCCAAACCGAATCATTCATAGCAGCACTGTTGAGCTGCATCAAATACGTATCCCAAAACTGTTGATCTGCCTTCTTCGGGTTAAAAAACTTTTCTTTTATCTGATTCAGTTTTTGATGTTCTTTCGGAACTTTTATATAACGGAGTTTAGCTAGAATAGTATTGGTCTTGAAATTAGCTTTATTCTCGTCATAATATTGCTTTACTTCTTCATTGCTAATTACAGTATCAATACTCCTCTTGACCATTTGCTCTAAGTACGCCTTCGTATATAATTCAATTTTATATTGGCTTACGAGTTTGTCAAATTCAGTTTTTTGTTCTGCACTTAGATTCAGTTCTGAAGCCTCAATCAATAACTTCTGACTTGCCCATCTATCGATATAATTTCTGACAATCAAGACGCTGTCTTCTGGCGTGACCTTATCAGAAATCAAATTTTTGATATCCTCTTCATACAGATAATCATTAACTACTCGGGCTATGGCTCTAGGATTTTCTTTTTTTGAGAAATAATCACAAGAGGTCAAGCTCAATACTAAGCAGGCAATCGATATGAGTTGTAGGATTTTCAATACATTATTTCTTTAGCTCCTTTTTCACTTTTTCAAAAACACTGTTGTTTATTTTGAAGGCAAATTCTTTCTTCAACGAATCTAACCAATGTTCCTCTAAATATTGTTGGTAATCGCTTACTACTCTACCTCTAGCTTCTTCAAGGCTTTTAGTAGAAGACGGCAGTATTTTCTGGCCTAAAATTACGTAATAATAATCACCTTCTTTGTATATATCAGAAACTCCTTTTGATAATTTATAGTCTTTAGGCAATCCGCTGCTTCCTTGCTCAAAATAACCTTGGTCAATCATGATATTTACCACAGCATCTTTGTTTAATTGCTTTTTGATATAGTCAACTGATTTTTTCTTTTTGAATAACTTCTGTGCTTTCTCCACAAACTCAGGTTTCACTGATGAGGCTACTATAGCATCAATACGCTGATTCCATTTGTAGTTGTCTTTATTTTTTTGATAGAAAGTCTCTAAGCCGAGACTATCGGTTTGTGCTTTTTGCCAAATTTCTTTTTCCATCAAGTCAAACAAAAGCAAACCTTCTTTGTATTCTTGCATTACGTTGTTGAATTCTGGAAATTCCTTCTCAAGATTCTCGTCATAATAGGCATTCAAGCTAGAGATAACAAAGTTTTCAGCCAACTCTTTTTTGAGTTTTTCTAAAGGTTCTACACGTTGCATTCTGTTTTGTTGTTTTTTGATGTAATTCAAAAACTCAACGCCACTTATTTTTTTAGAATCAAGCGTCAGCACAGTTTTGTTGTATAATTCTGTATTTTCAGGAAGTGTAAATTCGCTCGTATAATACGTGTTGTCAACCAAGGTCAATATGTTGGCAATAAATTTGCTATCGGCCACAGGTTTGTATTTTTTCTCTAGCTTATGATTCATCGAGGCTTCGATTAATCTCGAACGCTCATCTCTCTTCACGCTATTTTCAATATCAGTCTTAGCTTCTTCAAATGTTTTGACAGGAAATTTCTCAAACAATTTGATGATATGCCATCCGAATTCTGTTTCTACAGGTTTGGTATAATCCCCATTATTTTTTAGTGAGAAAACAGCATCTTCAAATACAACCGAATTGAGTTGTCCTGAACTAATTTTAGCTAATTTCCCACCTTGCTCACTGGTTGTTTTGTCATCTGAGAATTGTTTGGCTAAATCTTCAAACTTTTCGCCTTGTTGTAGTTTTTGGTAGATATCTTTGATTTTCTGGGCATTCTCTTCATTCTTAGCTTTATCTTCTGATTTTGACAGCATAATATGACCCGCAATTACATCACCTCTATTATCCCTAACATCAGCAACATAGATTAGGTGATAGCCAAATCTACTTCTGATAGGCTCTGAAACCTCTCCTACTTTAGTATTGTAAGCACCATTCTCAAAGGGATACACCATTCTAAAAGCAGAGAAATAACCTAAATCTCCTTTGTTTTCTTTTGCACTTGGGTCTTCTGAGAATTGTTCTGCTAATGCTTTGAAGTCTTCACCTTTAAGGATTCTGTTGCGTACAGAAATCGCTTTCTGATATACTTTGAGTGTATCTTGAGGCAAGGCATCTTCGTTGACCAAAAACAAGATGTGTGAAGCTCTCACCTCTTTGAGCGAACGCTGATACGCTTCTTGGACTAACTCATCGGTTACTTTCTTGTCTGTTAAATATTCTTTAGCTAGTTGAGTTCTGTATGAGTTGAGCTCGTTTATGTATCTTGATTCTTTGTCTAAGTCTAATTCGTAGGCTTTGGTGACCTTGAGTTTATAGGCTAAATATAAGTCTAGATAATTATTGAGGTCTTTTTGAGACTCGTCTTTTACTAAATCAAGATTTTTGTTATAAACCCTTACAAACTCATCTGTATAAAAAGGTTTGTTGTCAATAGTGAACAGAACTTCATTGGTCTGAGCAAATGATAATCCTGAAAGACTGATAACTCCTGCTAATAAAAACTGTCTAATATTCATAATAATTCACGGTTAGGTAATAACTCACAAAATTAACAATTCATAGAACTTGCGCAACTTTTGTTAATACTATTAACAAAAAATTATAGCACAATTGACTCAAATTGCCATAAGACATAACTTCTTGTTATTTTAGGCTTCAATAAACCTCTGATGTACTTTATTTTGGCTAAATTTGTAATTCTTTTTTCTAAAAAATATAATCAAATATGGCTTTATCAAAAGATATTACGTTTCAGGATTCGGGTTATTTTACCAAAATAATGATTGACTATCTGAATGCCAATGACAAACTGAAGTCTTTTTATAATATTTATCCATCATTAGAGAATTTTCGCCTGCAAATTCAACAGAAAAAAAACTTTAGCCAAGCCAATAGAGCAGTGCTTACTGAAGCTCTGACTACACAATACAAAGGATTTTCACTTTCTGAGGAAACCCAAAATAATATTGAGCTACTCAACAAGCCGACTACTTTTACGATTACCACAGGACATCAACTCAATTTATTTACAGGACCGCTTTATTTTTTGTACAAAATTGTTTCGACCATTAATCTGACAAAAGAACTAAAGGCAGCTTACCCCGAATATGATTTTGTACCGATGTATTGGATGGCGACAGAAGACCACGATTTTGAAGAAATCAATCATTTTTATCTCAACCAAAAGAAAATCAGTTGGAACAAAAAGGCTTCTGGAGCTGTTGGCGAACTAGACCTAGACGGATTAGATGAAGTTTTCAAAACTTTTTCTGCTGAAATTGGTATTTCTAAAAATGCTGAATACCTAAAATCACTTTTCAAAAAAGCCTATCTAGAACACACAAACCTAACAGATGCTACGCTATTCTTAGCCAATGAATTATTTGCTACCTACGGACTTGTGATAATAGATGCAAATAAAAAAGTGCTCAAACAATTATTTGTTCCGTATATTGAGGATGAACTATTACAACAGACTTCATATAAAGAAGTGTCAAAAACCATTGAAAAATTTGATTATCCAGTTCAGGTAAATCCAAGGGAAATCAATCTTTTTTATTTGGATAAAAACCGAAGAGAGCGCATCATAAAAGAAAACCACGCATACAAAGTAAATACCACTGATTTGGTTTTTTCTGAAACTGAAATACTCGCTTTGGCACATACCAATCCTGAGAAATTCAGTCCTAATGTGATTCTACGACCACTGTATCAAGAGGTTATTTTGCCTAATCTGTGTTATATTGGTGGCGGAGGAGAATTGGCATATTGGTTGGAGTTAAAATCTTTTTTTGAAGCCGTAGATATTCCTTTTCCGATGCTTTTATTGCGAAACTCAGTACTCTTACTAACTGAAAAACAACAGCAAAAAATGGAGAAATTAGGTCTGAATTTCCTTGATATTTTCCAGAAACAAGACGTATTAGTCAACCAAAAAACAGATGAATTCTCAGAAACTACGGTTGATTTTCAAGAACTCAAACACAATCTAGAAATCCAATTCAGAAACCTTAGAGCGCAAGTACTCAAAACAGACAAGTCTTTTGAAGGCGCTGTCAGTGCTCAGGAACGAAAACAAATCAAGGGTTTAGAATACCTCGAAAAAAGATTATTAAAGGCGAATAAGAAATATTTTGCTGAGCGTTTAGAGCAAATCATCTCCTTACAAAATCAATTATTTCCCAATCAAAACCTTCAAGAACGTCAGAACAACTTCTCTATATTTTATGAGCAATTCGGAAACAAACTGATAGATAGGCTGTTTGAAGAATTAAAACCACTAGACCAACAATTTGATATCATAGTATTATAGGTCTTTTTGTCTTTGGATTAAAAAAAAACTACTTTTGCTTATATGGAAACCGTCAAAATCATCGAATGCCCACGAGATGCTATGCAAGGCATCAAGACTTTTATTCCGACCCAAAAGAAGATTACTTATCTGCAATCGCTTTTGCGTGTAGGTTTTGACACGATTGACTTTGGGAGCTTTGTTTCCCCAAAAGCCATTCCGCAGATGCAAGACACAGCCGAAGTGCTCGCCGGACTGGATTTGAGCGATACCAAAAGTAAATTATTAGCTATTATCGCTAATACAAAAGGCGCTGAACTGGCGTCCGTACATAAAGAAATTCAATATTTGGGTTTTCCGTTTTCTATATCTGAAAACTTTCAGATGCGAAATACCCATAAATCAATCGCCGAATCAATCGTAACACTCAACGAAATCCTAGAAATTGCCGATAAAACAAATAAAAAAGTCGTAGCCTATTTATCAATGGGTTTCGGCAATCCGTATGGCGATCCGTGGAGTGTAGATATTGTAGCAGATTGGACTCAAAAACTTTCAGATATGGGCGTTAAAATCCTTTCGCTATCAGATACTGTCGGAAGTTCTACTCCTGAGATTATTGATTATTTATTCTCAAACCTCATTCCTAAATATCCAGGAATTGAATTTGGTGCGCACCTGCACACGACACCTCTGAAATGGCACGAAAAAGTAGATAGTGCCTACAAAGCTGGATGCAGAAGATTTGACGGAGCAATTCAAGGTTTTGGAGGTTGCCCGATGGCAAAGGACGACCTTACTGGAAATATGCCTACTGAGAAAATGTTGTCTTATTTTACGACACATAAAATCAGTAGCGGAATCAATTCTTTAAGTTTTGAAAGTGCTTATAATGAAGCGAGTAAAGTGTTTAACTTCTATCACTAATTCATTATGTTTCTACAGATTCTCCATATATTCTCAAAGCTCTTTCCCTGGCTTCTTTGTGCTCTATTATTGGATGTATGTAGTCTAAAGACTCAAACTCAGGCACCCATTTCTTGATGTATTGCAAGTCCTTATCAAAGCGTTGGGCTTGCAATGTGGGATTAAAGATTCTGAAATAAGGTGCCGCATCACAACCAGAGCCTGCTGCCCATTGCCAATTTCCGTTGTTTGCAGCTAGGTCATAATCATTGAGTTTAATCGCAAAATAAGCTTCTCCCCATCGCCAATCAATTAGCAAATGTTTGCACAAAAAACTTGCTACGACCATACGCACGCGATTGTGCATAAAGCCAGTTTGGTTAAGTTGGCGCATACCTGCATCTACTATCGGATAACCTGTTTTTCCTTGGCACCAAAGTTCAAATTCTGCTTCGTTATTCCGCCATTTGATATGTTCAAATTGAGGTTTAAAACTCGAGTGGACAACTTTAGGAAAGTGAAATAATATTTGCATAAAAAACTCTCTCCAAATCAGTTCGCCTAGCCAAGTAGTATTGTGTTTAAGCGCAAAAGCTACACACTTCCGAATACTTATCGTCCCAAAACGCAAAGCAATGCTCAGTTGAGTAGTGTGTTGCATAGCAGGAAAATCTCTGTATTTGTCGTACTTATCAATAATTGCTGCGTCTAAAGTAGGCGCTTGAAAAATTAAATCGGTTTTTTTGAATCCGATGCTTTCTAGCGAATGAATATCCTTGAAATCAGCTTTTAAGAATTGGCTAAAATCTGTTTTTTGACTGTTATAATCTTTTGGTTGCAAGGTATTTAGCCACTTTTTAGAATAAGGCGTATAAACGGTGTAAGGACTCTTATTGTCTTTTGTAATTTCGAATTTATCAAAAATCACTTGGTCTTTAAAATTATAAAAATCAATGTTTTTCTCTATTGCCCATTCTTTAATAGTCTTGTCTCTAGCAATTGCTGTGGGTTCATAATCTCTGTTGCAGTAAATTGCTTCTATGTCATAACTAGCCGAAAGTTTTTTAAAAACCGCTAGTGGAGTTCCCAAAAAAGTTTGAACTCCTGATCGATATTCGCTGAGCTGTTGGTGTATTTTAGCTAGAGCTTGTTGAATATAATCGAGTCTTCTGTCAGCTTTGTCTTCGAGGTTATTTAGGATATTTGTATCAAAAATAAATATAGGCAATACAGGCAAGCCCGAATCTAAAGCTTGTTGCAAACCAATAGAGTCTTCTAAGCGTAAGTCTCTTCTGAACCAAAAAATGGCAATTTTATTTTTTTTTCATCAAGAAGCGGATTGTCTTTATGGTGGTAGTTGTGTTGTGTCATAGCCTATTATGTGCAGATATATTATCTATATTTTTCTCAAAACTGTTTTCGGTACGGGCAGTCTCATGTCAAATATTCAAATAGCGTTCATATTGAAAATTCTCAACAACCTGTGCCTTTTTAGGAATTTGAGCACAAGAACTGATTAGCAATAATCCTATCAAAAAAGAGATAATCCTGAATATAATTCTGAAAGTCATATTTTTTGCCTTTTAGAGAATATCTTGAAAAAATAAATATTGAGTACAAACTGCGCATAACCATATACTGCATCTTCAACAGGAATAGTTAGCATACGAATACCTAGAAATCTGTCTGGAGTATAATTTACTATCGGAGCCTCTAGACCCGTTCCTGTAAGCACACCATTGACAGGGAAAAATCCGAGCATCAATACGGTATATACCAACGAAGCCTTCCCTATCCAATCTACTCTAGCTATAAAATGCAAGTAAATCAAAGTCGCCACGGTGACAATTGCTGTTACAAAAGTATATATTTTGTCATAATGTAACAAAGCTACAACCATACTGACAATAATAGTCACAAAAACAATTATATTATTAAAAGATTTTGTCCAATCTAGATTAAAGAATTTATCAAAACAGAAATAGGTAAATACACACGAAAACGGAATAAAGATAAAGAACATCCATTCTTCTATAGGTAAGCCTAAGAGCATAAGACCTGTAGTATAATCTGTATTGAACCACCAAACGCCAAGATCTGTAAACCACACGTCCCAAGCTATGAATGGAATGGCAACCAAAACTCCCGCTTTTAAGAAGGCGGTAAAGTGCTTGTTGAACTGTATTCTTTTGTCAAATGAATAGATAAAACAAATGATTACCGTTAGGAAATTGATTATTAAATAAGTGTAGGGTTGCATTATTTTACTTTATTAAAATACATTTTAAAATACTTGATGGGCACCCACAGAAAGCCAAAACACTCGCCTTCTTCTTTGCCTAAATGTTTGTGGTGTTGCTTATGTGCTCTGCGAATTGCCAATAAATAAGGGTTTTGAGTATTCTTCAAAAAACTGATGCGTTGGTGGATAAACACATCGTGTACGAAGAAGTAAGCCATACCATAAAAAGTGATTCCGAGACCAATAAAAAACATATAATTGAAATCCGCCAAAGAGCCGAAATACATCAAAGCAATCGCTGGCAAAGCAAAAATGACAAAAAAATAATCATTCTTTTCTAATGCCCCTTCTGTACTGTGATCGTGATGGTCTCTGTGTAAAACCCACAAAAAACCATGCATTACATATTTATGAATAACCCAAGTAGCGCCTTCCATCAAGAAAAATGTTGCGATGAGGATAAGTAGATTCATAACTTAATTTGTTTTGGGGTTGAATAATTGCTCTAAGACCTGATAGCGGTAATTAAAGATATGTTCTATCTTTTTTCTGACCATTAGTTTATTGACCAAATTGCCAAGAACACCAAAAGGCAATTCATACGTAACGGTATCTTTCATCAAAACTCCCTCTTGATTTTGGATAAATTCGTGGTGATGGTTCCAATACTTGTAAGGGCCTTTTTCTTGAAAATCAGTAAAACTCTTGAGGTTATCCACTTGTGAAATACAGGTTTTCCAGCGCAAAGGCACACCAAATAATGGCGAAACGGTATAATCGATAATCATTCCTTCATAAATACGGTCTTCTTTGATGTCAGACAGCACTACAAAGTTCATGTCTTTTGGCGTAATTTTAGAGAGGTTGTGCGGTGAAGCAAAGAACTTCCAAGCCGTATCTAAATCGCAGTACAATTGCTGTTCTGTGTATAATTGATGTATCATTTTTTATTTACTTGAGTAGTACATTTATTCTTTTTCTCAAAACTTCAGAAGTAACTTTCTTTTGGTTATTTTTAATATACTTTGTGTCCTCTTTTATATTCCCATTATACCCAAGGAAACCAGGCGCTTTTTTCTGAATAGACAATCGAATAAATCTAATTTCGAGGTCATTTGGATTTAGTTTTACCGCTTGGTCAATATTTTTTTTACCCTCCGTAAAGCTATTGAGTTTTGTAATCGGATTAAAGCTGTGTTTTGCCCACATTGTCTGAAAAGCACCGAGATACGCCAGATGTACTGGATCTTGGGCTTGGTCTAGTTTAGCTATCATTTGCTTGCAAAGACTCTTATCCACAACGGCGTTTTCGTAATTTGCTCTCAGGTACTCAACATCAACTAACGCAAAGCCAAACAACCACATAATAGGGAAACAAGCTATTTTCAGAAACATCATAGGGTTGCTATTTTATATTGAACATAACTACTCATTGCCAAAGATAATTTTTGTCCGTTGTGAATGCGTACTCTTTGGTTCAGAATTTTATCAGCTGGAGTATTTTTGATTTTCTTAAACAGCGATATATAATATTTATAAGCAAGATAAACTCCAAATTTTGAAGAAGCGGGCAATCTTTTGATTCCGATTAGTGCTTCTTTAAATTCATCTGCGATCTCTTTTTCGATTTGAGATTTGATGCTATTGTCAAATACCTCCATATCGATGTTAGGGAAATACGAACGACCTAGAATTTGGTAATCGTGTTTTATATCTCTTAAGAAGTTGATTTTCTGAAAAGCTGAGCCAAGTTTCATTGCAAAGGGTTTTAGGTTCTCAAAAGCTTCTTTGTCGCCTTCTACGAATACATGCAAGCACATCAGCCCCACTACTTCGGCGGAGCCTAAGATGTACTCTTTATACAAATCAGAATTGTAATCAATTTGTTTCAAGTCCATTTCCATACTGTGCAAAAACTGCTCGATCAGTTTTCTATCCACGTCATATTTGTTGACAGTTTCCTGAAAGGATTGCAATATCGGATTAAGCGATATTCCTTCATCCAAAGCGAGCCAAGTATCCGCTCTAAAACGCTCTAACAATGCTTCTTTGTCATAATCGTGAAAGCTATCGACTATTTCGTCTGCCAATCTTACGTATCCATAAATAGCATAAATAGCAGGTCTTATAGCGGGCTTTAGCGCCAAAATCCCCAAAGAGAAACTAGTACTGTATTTTTCGGTAATAGTTTTGCTCACCTTGTAGGACATTTCATCAAACAGTTTCTTCATGCCTTTTAATTTTTAGGTTATGTACTTCGTTAGCTACTATTTTTCCAGAGATAATTGAGGGTGGTACGCCTGGTCCGGGCACTGTAAGTTGTCCGGTATAAAATAAGTTGGATAGATGTTTGTTTTTAATCGATGGCTTGAGTACTGCAGTTTGCGAAAGTGTATTTGCTAATCCATAAGCATTTCCGCCGTAAGCATTATAGTCAGTTACAAAATCACTTACACAGTAGCTTCTTTTGTAATCAATTTTTGCCTTTAGGTTTTTAGTTCCTGTGTGTCTTTCTA
Source organism: Flavobacteriaceae bacterium (assembly GCA_034676605.1). Taxonomy (GTDB): domain Bacteria; phylum Bacteroidota; class Bacteroidia; order Flavobacteriales; family Flavobacteriaceae; genus Flavobacterium. The sequence goes on from JAUCBW010000001.1 coordinate 779,694, forward strand.
ATCGGCCGATCATCTCTATGAGATAGCGTTTGCGCGTGACTTCATCATCGTCTAATCCTGTAGCTAATGGCATCAAAAGGAAAATATTTTCGTGACCTTTAGGTGCTACATTTGCATCAGTTTTTGAAGGACAACAGGCATAAAACAGAGGTTTTTCTGGCCATTTTTTGTCTTTATAAATAGCATCTATATGCTTGTCCAAATCATTCTCGAAGAACAAAGTATGGTGTTTTAGGTTTGGGATTTCTTGGTTAAAACCTAGATAATATATCAAACAAGAAGGGGCAAAAGTTCTGCTTTTCCAATACGAATTGTCATAGTTTCTTGTATCAGTATCCAATAACGTCTCTGTATGATGATAGTCAGAAGAAGCAATTATCGCATCAAATTCTAACAACTTTCCATCGACCACAATACCTTTCGCTTCGCCTTTATGGGTAACTATTTTATCTACGTTTGCCTCAAAATGAAACACCACTCCTTGTTCATCTGCTATTTTCTTCATAGCCAAAATAAGTTGATAAAATCCGCCCATTGGGTACCAAGTTCCTAGAGCATATCCTCCGTAATTCATCAGACTATAAAGCGCAGGTATATTTTTGGGTGAAGCACCTAAGAAAATCACCGGAAACTCCATCAAAGCCCGTAGTTTAGGATGTTTAAAATACTTGCCGACATAAGACTTAAAATTCGTCAATAAATTAAGCTTTACCGCACTTTTGACTATTTTAGGCGACACAAACTCTAACCAGCTATGACAAGGCTTATTTACAAATTCTTGCATGCCTACCTCATATTTGTATTGTGCAGATTTCATAAACTCGTCTAACTTTTTGCCTGAGCCTGTCTCCAGAGATTCGAAGAGTTCTTTCAAAGCATCATAAGATGCGGGAATAACTAAGTTATCATCTTCAAAAATCATTTCGAATTGCGGATTAAGCGCTACTAATTCATAGAAATCAGTTGCTGAATAACCAAAATCCTTAAAGAAATTATCTATAATATCAGGCATCCAATACCAACTTGGACCCATATCAAAAAGGTAGCCGTTGTCCGTTTTGAATTGTCTTGCCCTTCCGCCAGGTTGGTCATGTTTTTCAAAAACATGAACTTCATTCCCTGCCTTTGCCGCATAAGCCGCCGCTGAAAGTCCAGAGATTCCCGAACCTATAACTGCTATTTTTTTGGTCAACTTTTGTGTGTGCATGTCGTGGTTTTGCTTGTGTTAGTTATTGGAGTCTAAATATTGTTGGTAAGCCACATCTAATAGCGCTGAAGTTTCGGTATTTTTAGCATAAATAATATGGTGAAAATCTTCTAGTTTTTGTAGTAAAACGATAAGTTGCATCTTCTCTGCTTGCGTCAAGTTACCTGTTACAATCTCCGTGGCTTGTCGTATCTTTTGCATGTTTTGAGCCAAGACTAACGAACCCTGTTCTGTTATCGAGATAATCTTACTTCTTTTATCTGTACGTGAATCAATCTGTTGCACCCAACCTTGTTTGATAAGCCTATTGATGATTTGCATACCTACGGGTTTTTCTTGAATATTCTTCTTGATTAAATCTGTCTTTGTCATCTCCCCGAAAGCTTTTAGGTTTATCAGGTATATAAAATCTTCTTGTGTTGAAAAATCAGAATTGTGTATAGCCGATTTAGAATAGGTTTTGGCAAATTTATTCATATGAACGACAAGTGTATTAATCACACTTTCTGGACTTCTCCCCTTTTCTTTACCTTCCCAATAGGGCTCTTTGACTTCTTGATGATTTTCTTTTTCAATATCATAAATCCAATGTTTAAAACCCTCTATATTATTTGAGTAGATTTTTGAATCTACAATCGTGTCAAACTTTTCAATCAAGTTAATCACATCTTTGATAAGCTGATAGTTCATAATTAATATATTTCACTAGGTTAATATTAGTGTACAAACATAATACTTAAGAATACAAATAGGCTACTTTTATACTATTAATTTTATGCTAATATTTTTAAAAGAAGAAAATTAAAGATATTATGAAAAATAAAAACAACCATTAAATTAAATTATTGTTTATTTTAAATAATTGTAGATAAGATATTTATTACACATTACTTAAACCTAAACAACTTCATTAAATTCAACTTAAAGGAAAATTGAAGTATAAAACCAAAAGAACACAATAGTTTACTATTATACTATTTATTGACACAATTAGCACTATCTAGTTTTATATAGAAGCAGAGTAAAGATGGTTTCTCATCATTTTTTTGTATTGTTTAATGCCTTGCGTCCTCTTCGTTTAGTATTGCTTTTGTAAAACTATTTTATATATTTGGTATTCATGAATTTAACGATTGTCATTATCCGTTACATTAAATTGAACACTATGAATTTTGATAAAAGTAGGTACAAAATCTACACTTGGAAAAACTGGATGGTCTTGCACTGGATTCTAAATCCAGGTTTAGTTGTAAATGAATTGATTTTAGGACAAAGAGTTCCCAAAATTAGCCTTGAAGACAAAACAAGCGATAAACCAAGGATAGAAAGAGCACTCATTCCTTGTCCTCATTGTGAAACTTTACACGACGGAAGAACTTGGTCAACAGAAAACGGAACTGCATTTAAAAATTGGTTTGGACTCTATTGTGCTAATTGCAACAACATAATACCTTGTATAATAAACGTATGGAGCTTTTTAATTCTTGCAATTACATTTCCTCTTTGGGGATGGTCAAAGAAAAGATTAAAAAATAATTGGTTGAAAAATCAACCTCAAAGATTTAAAAACATCGACATAGAAAAATTACCAAACCCTTTTGATAAAAAAGCTTGGGTTAAAACTGGATTGAGCTGGGGATTTTTTATGTTTATAATAATGACTTTTTTATTTCCTTATTTTGATGGTACTGAAATCACCTTAAAGAAGGTTTTATTAGGCGCTATAATTTGGACAATTGGTGGATTATTTTTTGGATTTATAATGAAATTATTTTTTAATGCTACAATTAAAAAACAGTAATAAATACAGCAAAAAACAACCAAAGTTTTGTTGAGACTATAAAGCTTAGAGTAAAGAGAATATTAGTTGAAACACTATATTTTAGAAAAAAATTTCAGGAAGCACTTGTTCAGGTTTCCCTTTTTGGATTTCTATTTTATAGAATCCGTTGAGAAACCCGGTTCCGTAACCGAAAAGTTGAATCATCACTGCATAGACTGAAAGTAGTCCAATACGTACACTTCTATTCACAAAAGTCGAGACAATAAAACAGACTAAGAAATAAAGTACGAAGAGATTAAACAGAAACTTACTCCCAAAAAACAAGAAAAGTACCGAACATACGAAACTAAGCAGAAAAAAACTCGGAATAAAGAAGGTAAACTTGACGTAGCTAGGATGCCAAAAGTTAAGTATTGCTCTCGCCTTTCCGAATTTATTGACTTGAACATAAAACTTCTTCCAAGAAATTCTTCGTTTATGGAATACACTTACTTCTTTAAACAAGCGTGTTTCAAAACCAAAATTCCACAGACGTATAGTTAAATCTGGATCTTCACCTGGATGTAACTTTGAGAATCCGCCAGAGACTTCAAAAGCTTCTTTAGAGAGTCCCATATTAAAACTTCTGGGTTGAAACTTGGTCAACTTCTCTGAACCACCTCTGACTCCTCCTGTAGAAAGCACTGAGGTCATTGCGAAGTTGATTGCTTTCTGAATATCTGAAAAACTCTGGTCAGCGGTATCAACACCTCCGAAGCAATCTACATAATCCTCTTTTAGGGCTTTGGTTACCTGTGATAGATAATCAGTAGGCAACACACAATCAGAATCTAAAATAAGGAAATAATTGCCTTTGGCATTGCGCATACCAAAATTTCGAGAATCACCAGGACCAGAATTGGGTTTGTAGTAATAGGATATATCTAAATCTGGATATTTTTCAATAACAGATTTACAATCAATAGTAGATCCATCTTCAATAATTACAACCTCGTAATTACCTACGAAATCTAGGGCTGATAAACTCTGTAAAAGTTCATCTATTTCTTCAGGGCGGTTATAAACGGGAATTATAAAAGAAAAATATTTTTCAGCCTTTTTAAAAGGTTGGTATTGCAACTCTTCGGGTTGTGTTGGTGTATTCACAATTAGTTTTTGATTATAAAAAAGCCCCTTGTTTAGAAGGGGAGTTAAATTTAGTCTTTTTGTCCCATTAGCATTAAATAAGCTTTCAGAAATTCGTCTATTTCACCGTCCATAACGGCATCGACATCACTGGTTTCGTAAGAAGTTCTGACATCTTTGACCAGTTTGTACGGGTGCATCACATAGTTTCGGATTTGCGAACCCCATTCAATTTTCATCTTACCTGCCTCGATATCAGCTCGTTGTTCCAAGCGTTTTTTGAGTTCCATCTCGTACAATTGTGACTTTAGCATCAGCATTGCTCGCTCACGGTTATCGTGTTGCGAGCGGGTTTCTGAACATTGAATCTGAATACCTGTAGGTTTGTGCAAAAGCTGAACTTTTGTCTCTACTTTATTTACATTCTGTCCTCCTGCTCCGCTTGATCGCGCGGTTGTAATTTCGATATCAGCCGAATTGACTTCAATCTCAATCGTATCATCAATAAGCGGATAAACATACACAGAGGCAAATGAGGTATGGCGTTTGGCATTGCTGTCAAAAGGCGATATACGCACCAATCTATGTACGCCATTTTCTCCTTTGAGGTATCCAAAGGCAAAATCACCTTCAAATTCTAATGTAACGGTTTTTACACCAGCTACCTCTCCTTCTTGAAAGTTTAATTCTTTGATTTTGTAACCATTGTTTTCGCCCCACATAAGGTACATACGCATGAGCATTGCCGCCCAATCGTTGCTTTCTGTTCCTCCTGCACCTGCAGTAATTTGCAAGACAGCACTCATGCTGTCACCTTCATCAGAAAGCATATTTCTGAATTCGATGTCTTCGAGGTGTTTAAGTGTAAGTCTGTGTTGTTCATCGAGTTCGTCTTCAGTCAGTCCGCCTTCTTTATAGAAATCATACGCCAATTGCAATTCGTCAACTAGGGCTTGAGCTTTGTCGAAATCAGCGACCCATTTTTTTTCAGTACGCAAATTTTTAACTATAATCTCTGCCTGTTTGGGGTTATTCCAAAAGTCAGGTGCAAAGGTTTTTTCTTCTTCGTTAGCGATATAGATTTTCTTCTTTTCGATATTCAGATAACCTTCTAAAGCCGAGACTCTTTGGGATATTTCTTTTATACATTCTGATGTAATCATCTATGTGTCTTTGGCCAATTTTGGTTATAGATTAAAAGGCAAATTCGGCATTCCCTCTTTGGCTACTGTTGCTAGTTCGGCTTCATTGATAGTTGTAGCTCTATTGATGGCTTTGTTCAGTACAGTAACCAGATAATCTTCTAGTTGTTCTTTGTCTTCTAATAACGCATCGTCAACACTTAGGTTTTTGATGGTTCTGTTAGCGGTCATAGTCACTTTCAGAAGTCCGTCATTTGACTGTTCATCAATAAGTACACTATTTAATCTGACTTTAGTTTCTTCAATCTTTTGTTGGGCTTCTTTGAGTTTGCCCATCATTCCTTTAATATCTCCAAACATGTTTTTTGTGTTTTTTAGGTATAAATGCAAAATTAGTAAAAGCAATTTGTTTTTCAGAATCGCTATATCAGTTTTTCTCTAACAATCCGCTATATTCACTGCTACAGCCAATCCTCCTTCTGAGGTTTCTTTGTATTTATGGTTCATATCTTGCGCTGTTTGCCACATGGTTTTCACTACTTTATCCAACGGAACTTTCACGTTTTTAGCATCGGTTTCTTGTGCGAGTTCAGCTGCGTTGATAGCTTTAATCGCTCCCATCGTATTTCGCTCAATACACGGAATTTGTACTAATCCTGCAATCGGGTCACACGTAAGTCCTAGATGATGCTCCATAGCGATTTCTGCTGCTACGGTAACCTGATCAGGCGAACCTCCTGAAAGTTCGCACAAGGCTGCTGCTGCCATTGAAGAAGACACACCAATTTCTGCTTGACATCCTCCCATAGCGGCTGAGATTGTCGCTCCTTTTTTGAAGATACTTCCTATTTCTCCCGCTACTTTTAAGAACTGTACTATTTCTTTGTCACCTGCTTTATGGTTGTCTATCACCAAGTAATACATCAATACAGCAGGAATTACTCCTGCACTTCCGTTAGTGGGTGCGGTTACTACTCTTCCGAGTGCAGCATTGACTTCATTTACAGCAAGAGCAAAACAACTTACCCATTTGAGTATTTGTCTAAAATGCACTTTGGTTTTTCTGATGGCTTCTAACCATTCTTGTGGAGTTGAATATACTGCATCTCCGATCAGGTTTTTGTGCATATCAAAAGCTCTTCTTCTCACGTTTAATCCGCCAGGAAGTTTACCTTCAGTATGACATCCGATATACATACATTCGAGCATGGTTTCCCAAATTCGAATTAGTTCTTTGTCTATTTCTTCTTCTGTTCTAAAAATCTTTTCGTTCTCAGTTACGATTTCAGATATTTTTAGGTTTTGCGCATGAGCATGAGCCAACAACTCATTTCCGTTTTCAATCGGGAAAGGCACTTTACGCTCATCGATTTCTGTACCGATGATTTGCTCCTCTTCATCTTTGACTACAAATCCACCGCCTATGGAATAGAAAGTAGCAGAATATTCTTCTGAATCTCCGAGTTTTACGGTAAAAATAAGTCCGTTAGGATGAAAGGGCAAAAAAGTTCTATGAAAAACCACTTGGGTATCAAATTCAAACGCAATGGGTTTCTTAGCGTCTAGATTGAGCTGACGCTCTGTCTTGACTTGTGCAATAATACTGTCAATATCTTGAATCGGGATATATTCGGGGTCAGTGCCGCTGAGTCCTAAGACGACAGCCAAGTCAGTGGCATGTCCTTTGCCTGTTAGCGAAAGTGAGCCGTAAAGCTCTACCCTTACTGAAGTTACTTTATCAAATAATTGCTTTTGGTGCAATTCTTTAAGAAATTGTTGAGCTGCCCTCCAAGGTCCTAAGGTGTGCGAACTCGAAGGTCCTACACCAATTTTTAACATGTCAAATACAGAGATGAATTCCATAGAAAAACTTTAAACAAACATAGCAAAGATAAGCAAAGCACAAGAGTTTGACCTAAATTTATATTAAAGTTTTTGCACTACAAAGCTTTACAGCTTGTAATGGAAGTATTAGCACATAAAATAGGTTTTTTAGAGTTTCTTAGTCTTCTAACCGCTTTTGATAGTATTTATACATTTCGTGTTGCGAACGGAATTCTGGTTCTTCTGAACTATACACATATTGATTGTCTAGTGACTCTGAGTGAATACGTGCTTTTACGTTTGCTTTCCAGCCAATATCAAAAACATCCATCAATACTTGTTTGATATCTGTATCATAAATCGGGCAAGTTACCTCTACCCTTTCGTCAATATTTCGGGTCATAAAATCAGCAGACGAAATATAAATATCATTCACCCCGTTATTTCGAAAAAATATAAATTCTTGAATGCTCTAAGAAGTTATCTACGATACTAATAGCCTCTATATTATCACTCATACCAGACACCTGCGGAATTAGACAACAAATTCCTCTGACAATTAGGCGCACTTTTACGCCTTGTTGACTCGCATCATAGAGTTTGTTGATAATTTCGTAATCTGTAAGGCTATTCATCTTTAAGTAGATATAAGCCTCTTTGCCCTCAATTGCGTTTTGAATTTCTCTATCGATGAGTTTATAGAATCTTTTGCGCGTATAGTGTGGCGATACAATCAGGTGTTTGTATTGGTGTAGTTTATAATTGATATCCAAAAATTCAAAAACTTTTTCTACCTCTTTGAGTATCTTTTGGTGTGAAGTCAATAGCGTAACATCAGTATATACATTGGCAGTAGATTCGTTGAAGTTTCCGGTAGATATAAACCCATAACGTTTGATCCTATTTTGTTCTAACCGCTCGATTATACAAACCTTGGCATGTACTTTTAGCCCTTTGATACCGAAGATAAGTTCAACACCTTCCTCTTGCATTTGTCTTGAATATTTGATATTGCTTTCTTCGTCAAACCGAGCTTGTAATTCTACTTGTGCGATTACACGTTTGCCATTTTTAACGGCATTAATAAGTGAACTGATAATTTGAGAATTATTCGCCAATCTATACAACGTAATCTTAATAGTAGTTACTTTCGGGTCAAGAGCTGCTTCTCTTAAGAACTTAATAATATACGAAAACGTCTGATAAGGCGCGTGTACTAGATAATCTTTCAAGGCTATTTTGTCGAGTATACTCCCTTCTAGGCTTAAGCCTTTTACGCCAAGCGAAGGTTTTTTTTGGTAAAGCAAATCTTCTCTGCCTATATCTGGGAACTTCATATAATCTCTGCGGTTGTGATACCTACCGCCCGGAATCAAGCTGTCGGTAGCATCGATATCCATCTTCTCTAAGAAGAAGTTTAGCGTATCAGGTTCAATCTCTTTGTCATACACAAAACGTACAGGTTCGCCAAGTCTGCGCTCTCTAATACCTCGAGTGATTTTATCCATCAAAGACTTGCTCATATCACCACTCACATCCAACTCGGCATCGCGCGTAATTTTTATCATATGCACTGAGATACTCTGGTAGTCAAACAAACTAAATATACTGTGCAGATTCAGTCTGATAACATCATCAAGCATAATAATATATTGTTTGTCACCTTCGTTGGGCAGTTCTATAAATCTATTAAGGGTTGTGGGGATCTCTATAATCGCATAGCGAATATTATTTACATCATCTGCCATCACTAACTTCACGGCCAAATAACCCGAAGTATCTTTCAAAAGCGGAAATTCGGCTAAATCATTCAGAATAATAGTCACCAGTGCAGGCGATACTTTCTGGATAAAGAAATCTTTGATGAAAGCTTTTTGGAGCTCAGAAACATGGTTTTCGTTGATGATATAAACGCCCTGTTTTTTAAGTTTGCTTTCTATAGAACTGAGAATACGCAAGCTATCTGCCTGTTGGTTAATCACTGTATCTGTAATATCATACAGTAATTCGTCTGACGAAATTCCGCCAAGGAGTTTTTTTCCAGATTTCCCCTCCATTTGCAAACGTCTGATTGCTGCATAACGCACCCTAAAAAACTCATCTAAGTTATTAGAGAAAATTCCTAAAAACCGAAGTCGGTCTAAAAGTGGTACTCTAGAATCAGCGGCTTCTTGAAGTACTCTAGCATTAAATGCTAACCAGCTTTTTTTCTCTATCAATATAGCGGTAGTTTCTGTCTTTATTGAGATGTATCATAAAAAAATACAGTATTTATATAGAATACAAATATCGTAATTAGTTTGATAGAAAATATAAGAGTTGTTCAAAAAGGTAACACCTTCTCTATTTAAAATCTTTTGGGAATATTATTTTCTGAATGGTTCCTTTGGCGATATTATTCCATTCATCTTGATCAAATGACATAATTACAATACCACAGGTTTTGATATTCTCGACATATACGTTGCCGTTTTCGTTCACAAAATCTGTAATAGCAGGATTGTGTCCGAAGACAATAAGGTTGTCATACCGATCATCACAGAGTTTGATTTGTTCTTCTAGCTGTATTTCGTCAAAAGTGTATAGTTTGTCTTTATAGACAATGAGGTCATCGGGACATTTTAGGTTTTGTGCAAAAATCTTAGCTGTTTCAGAAGCTCTTCTAGCAGTACTCGACCACAAAATAAATGAATTAGGCAAATAACTTTGAATTTTTTCTGACATCATATAAGCATCTTTGATTCCCTTATGTGCTAAGGGGCGTTCTTTGTCTATTACTGATAAATCCCAGCTTGATTTGCCGTGTCTGATGAGTATAAGTTTTTTCATAGCCTGATTTTTGTTTGACTAATTTAGATAAAAAATTTATATAAACAAGAATTCATCTTTATACTTTAACAAAAGTGATATGCTTTTAAGTTTTAATTATTGCTCGGTAGAGAAAAAGGAGACTTATGACAAAGAAATTTTAGTATTTGTAATACTATGTCAATCAACAAACAGCTGCTTAATCAACTACTGAAATTCAATAGAGTTAGGCTTTCTTATACTACCACAAAAATTGGGTTGCACCTTGCTTGTTTAATCACTAAATTTGGGGTTCGCTTAAATCCTAAGAATAGATGTCAGACAACATACAACAATATATCAATCAACTCAATGAAGCACAACGTGCACCCGTTATCCAAAAAGACGGTGCGATGATTGTCATTGCAGGTGCAGGCTCAGGAAAAACCCGAGTGCTGACTGTTAGAATTGCCAACCTGATGAGTCAAGGAGTAGATGCTTTTAATATCTTGGCACTTACCTTTACGAACAAAGCAGCACGCGAAATGAAAAATCGTATTGCTCAGATTGTAGGTAGTGGCGAAGCTAAAAACTTGTGGATGGGAACCTTTCACTCCGTATTTGCAAAAATCTTACGAGCAGAGAGTGCAAAACTAGGCTACCCATCGAACTTTACTATTTATGACACCCAAGATTCGCTGAGACTTATCGGGCAGATCATCAAAGAAATGCAACTAGACAAAGATGTCTATAAACCCAAACAGATTTTAAGTAGAATCTCTTCGTACAAAAACAGTCTGATTACCGTTAAGGCTTACTATAATAACATCGAACTTCAAGAAGCTGATGCTATGAGCAAAAAGCCTCGCTTGGGTGAGATTTATAAGAATTATGTAGAGCGTTGTTTCAAAGCTGGCGCAATGGATTTTGATGATTTGTTATTGAAAACCAATGAATTACTCAATCTATTCCCTGAGGTATTGGCTAAATACCAAGATCGTTTTAGGTATATTCTGGTGGATGAGTACCAAGATACCAACCATTCGCAGTACTTAATCGTAAAAGCATTGTCAGATAAATTTCAGAATATATGTGTGGTGGGTGATGATGCACAGAGTATTTATGCGTTTAGGGGAGCCAATATCAACAATATTTTGAATTTCCAGAAAGACTACGAAGGCGTAAAAACCTACCGATTAGAACAAAACTACCGTTCAACGCGAAACATCGTTGAAGCAGCCAACTCAATCATCGATAAAAACAAAGTGAAGCTAGACAAAAACGTCTGGACTGACAACGAAGATGGTGCAAAGATAAAAGTAAACAGAAGCTTTACCGATGCAGAAGAAGGTCGGTTTGTGGCTTCTACAATCTTTGAACAACAAATGCAAAACCAACTCAATAATGGGAGTTTTGCAGTACTTTATAGAACCAATGCACAATCCAGAAGTATTGAGGATGCGCTCAGAAAAAGAGATATTCCGTATAGAATCTACGGAGGTCTTTCGTTCTATCAGCGCAAAGAGATTAAAGACGTCTTGGCTTACTTAAGGTTAGTGATCAACCCCAAAGATGAAGAAGCTTTGGTGCGTATTATCAACTATCCGGCACGCGGAATTGGCGATACAACACTAGAGAAACTAAATATTGCAGCCAATCACTATAAGCGCTCTATATTTGAAGTAATGGAAAACATCGATAAAATCGACTTGAAACTCAACAGTCCTACTAAACAAAGACTTCAGGATTTTGTGACTATGATTAAGAACTTTCAGGTAATTAACGAGACTAACGATGCTTTTCAGACTGCTGATTATGTAACCAAAAAATCAGGGCTTTTTCAAGAACTAAAAAAAGATGCAGCAACTCCAGAGGATATCGCCCGTATGGAAAATATGGAGGGACTCTTAAACGGTATAAAAGACTTTATTGAAGGTCAAAAGGAAGTGGACGGAGCCACGGGCAGTTTGTCAGAATTCTTAGAAGATATTGCATTGGCTACAGACTTAGACAAAGATACTGGTGATGAAGATCGCGTAGCGCTAATGACTATTCACTTAGCCAAAGGTCTTGAATTCCCTTATGTATTTATCGTTGGTATTGAAGAAGATTTATTCCCCAATGCTATGAGTTTGCACTCTAGAACAGACCTCGAAGAAGAACGAAGATTATTTTATGTAGCCGTCACACGTGCTGAACGTCAAGCATACCTGAGCTATGCGCAAAGCAGGTACAAATGGGGAAAACTCATTGATTGTGAACCTTCTAGATTCATCGAAGAAATTGACGAAAGGTACTTAGAATACCAAAACCCAGACGAAAGAAAAGGCTACCGCTACAAACCCAGTATTGATATCGATATCTTTGGCGATATTGATAAATCAACCTTGCGTCAAAGCAAACCTGTGGGCAATATGCCTCCAAAAAGACACGACAATGCACCAAGACCTGATGTCAGAAACTTAAGACGCATCAAGCCCACAACCGCTGACGGTTCGACAGAAAAGATAAACTTATTTGATAACAGCTTAGTCGCTGGGAATATTATTCTCCACGAACGCTTCGGAAAAGGACAAGTCATTGCCCTTGAAGGTGCAGGTGCAGATAAAAAAGCGGAAATAAAATTTGAAATGGGCGGACTCAAAAAACTCCTCTTGAAGTTTGCTAAATTCCAAGTAATCGGATAGATAAATTGCTTTAAAAACAAAATCAGGTTTGAATCCAACACAAAGGAAACAAACCTGATTTTTTTATTTATGGAAACAAATTACTTATTTCACCATTTGCATTTGATAGGCTAGGTCAACCATTTTGGCTGCATAGCCATATTCGTTATCATACCAAGCTACAATCTTATAGAAGGTTTCGTTTAGCGCAATCCCTGCCTTAGCATCAATAATACTAACGTGTGTATCGCCCACAAAATCTTGAGAAACCACGTCATCTTCGGTTATAGTCATAATTCCGTTGAGTGGTCCTTCTGAAGCTTCTTTTAGTGTTTTAATAATAGCTTCATACGTAGTAGATGTTTTTAGCTTTACGGTCAAATCCACCACAGATACATCAGCAACGGGTACTCTGAAAGCCATTCCAGTTAATTTGCCTTTCAACTCAGGGATAACTTTGGTTACTGCTTTTGCCGCACCAGTACTAGCCGGAATAATATTATTAAGTGCAGAACGCCCTGCTCTGAAATCTTTCTTTGAAGGCCCGTCAACTACCATTTGGCTAGCTGTTGCCGCGTGAATAGTAGTCATCAGTGCTTCTTCAATACCATAGGTATCATTCAATACTTTGGCTAGTGGTGCCAGACAGTTGGTCGTACACGAAGCGTTTGAGATAATAGTATCTTGCGCTGTAATTTTGCCATGGTTCACACCCATCACAAACATCGGAGCGTCTTTTGAAGGAGAAGATAAAATTACTTTCTTAGCTCCTGCCTTAATATGTGCTGAGGCATCCGCCACCAAAGTGAAAAATCCGGTACATTCAAAAATAATTTCTGCACCTACTTCGTCCCATTTCAGTAATGAAGGATCTCTTTCAGAGCTAACCCTAATAGGCTTGCCGTTGATAACTAGTTTTCCATCTGCTACCTCTACACTTCCGTCAAATCTTCCGTGAACTGAGTCATACTTTAAGAGGTAAGCCAAATGATCCACTTCTAATAAGTCATTTATAGCGACTACCTCAATATCATCTCTTTTGATTATTTCTCTAAGAGCCAATCTTCCTATTCTTCCGAATCCGTTTATTCCAATTTTAATTTTCGACATATCTCTTATTTTTAATTTTTTGTTTATTATATATTTTATTTAATGTATGCTTTTTCTAATTCTAAACCGCCATAATATCTGACACTCTGAGCAGTTCTTGGTTAATGCCTGCGTGTCCTTTGATGGCTTTTTCGAGTGGTGTAAGTTCGATGCGATCATTCATATATCCCACCATATATCCCGATTTGCCTTCCAGCAAAGTTTCTACTGCTTTGACTCCAAACCTACTTGCCAAGACTCTATCAAAACAAGAAGGTGCTCCTCCCCTTTGCAAATGTCCTAACACAGATACTTTGACATCATATTCGGGCATGTTCTTCTCGACGTATTCTTTGAGTTCCATCACATTCTTACCAGTTGTGTTCTCTCCTTCTGCAACCACTACGATACTTGATGTTTTACCAGAGGCTTTACTTATTTTCAAGGATTCTACCAATCGGTCTAAACCAAGGTTTTCTTCGGGAATCAGTATTTCTTCTGCTCCAGCTCCAATGCCTGCATTTAGAGCAATATGTCCAGCATCACGTCCCATAACTTCGATAAAAAACAATCGGTTGTGTGAGTTGGCAGTATCTCTGATTTTATCAATAGCTTCAATCACTGTATTCAGAGCCGTATCAAATCCGATGGTTCTGTTTGTGCCAAAAATATCATTATCAATAGTACCTGGGATGCCTATAATCGGGATATTAAATTCTTTACTGAAAATCAATCCCCCTGTAAAACTTCCGTCTCCGCCAATAACAATTAGGGAATCTATATTGGCTTCTTTTAGGTTCTTATAGGCTAATGCTCTACCTTCTGCTGTTCTGAAATCGGCAGAACGAGCTGATTTTAGTATCGTTCCGCCTTTATTGACGATGTTTTTTACACTTCTAGGACCCATTTCTTTAAAGTCGCCTTCAATAAGTCCTTGATAACCTCTATATACACCTACACATTCAATATTGTGAAAAGCACAAGTTCTTACCACAGAGCGAATTGCAGCATTCATTCCTGGCGCATCGCCTCCTGAGGTCAAAACCCCTATCTTTTTAATATGTTTCATCCTACTGATTATTTATGTAAAGTTAGTTATTTTATGGATAATCTCATACTTATTAACAAAATCACAACACGTAAAACAAAAGAATTTTCAATAGCTTTTTAAGCTTAGTAGTTTAGTAGTGATAACTCATTCATCTTACCGAAACCACCTAATTAGACAGCAATAAACTTCATTATCAACTCTTAGGACTTGCTTTTTTTTCATTCATAAATACAATTTCCTGAATTATTAAAGTCCTGTTTAAATTTTGTAACTTTGCAAAAATTTAATTTCAAGTACGTTTATGATTAGAGAGGAAGAAGAAGTTGTTCTTAAAGGAGATAGGAAAATTGAGACCGTTCTTCCGATAGAAGACAAAGCCCTTCGAATTAACCTAAATAATGATATTTACGGAACCTTTGCAGAAATCGGCGCAGGTCAAGAAACGGTTAGGCATTTCTTCAGAGCTGGAGGTTCGTCAAAAACCATTGCCAAAGCCATGTCAGCCTATGACAAAGACTTTAGCGATGCTATCTATGGTGTTGAAGATGACGGTAGATACGTTACGGAGTCACGCCTAAAAAAGATGCTTTCTCATGAAATCGGTCTGGTAGAACATCGTCTTGACCGCATCAAACATCCTAACAAGCTTTTCTTTAGCTTTGCCAATACCGTTGCAACCATTGACTTTGCCAAGCAATTCAAAGGTCATGGATGGGTAGGTATCAAATATCAAATCCAACCTAATCAAGCTTATAACGAAATTATTTTACACATCCGCTTTAACGAAAACGATGTGCACCTACAACAAGAAACCCTCGGAATATTAGGCGTAAACCTTATTTATGGTGCTTTTTATAGCTATAACAACCCAAAAACGCTATTAAAACATTTGTATGACCATCTAGACAAAGATCAATTAGAGATAGATACTATTAACTTCTCTGGACCTTTGTTTGCAGATGTTGACAACCGTCTGATGAGCTTGCAGCTAGTGAGAAATGGGATGACAGAAGCGGTTATGTTTAATCCAAATGCCAAAAATATACTCCCTGCCAACGAATTGTACAGAAAAAACATATTAGCACTCAGAGGAAGCTTCAGGCCTGTTACGAAGGTCAACATCGATATGTATAAAAAGTCATACGAAATGTTTTTGAATGAAAAGAAGGTGGACAAAAATAATACAACTGTTATTTTTGAAATTACACTTTCTAACCTTCGTTCAGAAGGAGAAATTGACGAAAAAGATTTCCTTGACAGAGCAGAACTTCTGTGTTCTCTAGGGCATAACGTCATGATTTCTAATTTTCAGGAATACTATCGCTTGGTAGAATACTTTTCTGAATTTACCAAATCAAGAATGGGAATTGTGATGGGCGTACCCAATCTGGTCGATATATTTGACGAGAAATATTACAGACATTTATCAGGAGGAATTCTTGAAGCTTTCGGAAAATTATTCTTTAGAGACCTGAAGGTATTCTTATATCCACTACTGGATGAAAACGGAGAAATCATCAATTCTGACAACCTGAAAGTACATCCTAGAATGAAAGAATTGTACAATTTCTTTAAATTCAACGGAAAAGTAGTGGATATCGTTGACTATGAGAGAGAAAATCTCAGTATTTTCTCTAGAGAAATTTTACAAAAAATTCAGGATAAAGAAACTGGTTGGGAAAGTATGCTACCTGAGGGAATTGACGAATTCATCAAGGAAAATCAGTTATTTGGCTATGAGGCATAGTGCTTTTTAGCACTTTTTCTATATCTTTTCTAAACTCTCTAACGACACCTGTGAGGTGAAAAGTCCGTAATTGACAAAAGCTTTATTTTTTTCGATTTTCTCGAGCGTACCGATAGCTTTTCCTTCAATCATGCGCACTCTATCGCCTACTTTTAATACGACTTTGGGTTTGTTGAGTTCGGCTTCCTTTATCTTTTTGCGTTCAGATTTTTTTCTGTTCTCTGATTTCCTCTATCTGAGGTTGTACTTCTTTTAGGATTTCTTTTTCTTTGACCTCTTTGACTTTGCGTTCTTTTGGGCTAATCTTTTTGCGCTTAGAATTTTCGATTTCGACGGTTTTGAGCAATTCGCCGATAAGTACTTTTTTGTCTTTATTATTAAAATATTTCTCAGACAGATCATCTAGTTTTTGTCCTAAATATACAAGGCGTTGATTGGCATCATACAACTCTTGGTAGCTTTCTAGCTTCTGCTGAATTTTCAGGTTAATGCTGTCTAATTTCTTGTTTTCTTCACGCGCTCTTACTTCTTCTTCTTTCAAACTTAGTGAGGTCTTCTCAAGTTTAGAGCGTTCTTTCTGGAGTGTAGCGATTGTTTTGTCAAAGCGAACTTTAGATTTCTCAATCTTCTTTTTAGCACGATTGATTAACCCGTACGGAATGCCGTTTTTCTGAGCTACCTCAAAAGTAAACGAGCTTCCCGCCTGTCCTACGACCAGTTTGTACATCGGTTCTAATGACTTCTCATCAAAAAGCATATTTGCATTGGTAGCAAACGGCAACTCATTGGCAAGCATCTTCAGGTTGGTATAATGTGTTGTAATAATTCCGTAGGCTTCTCTGTGATAAAACTCCTCTAAGAAGACCTCAGCCAAAGCACCACCGAGTTCAGGGTCAGAACCCGTACCAAATTCATCAATTAAAAACAGTGTTTTGTTGTTGCACTTCTTCAAGAAGAAATTCATGTTCTTGAGTCTATAACTATAAGTACTCAAGTGGTTTTCGATGGATTGATTGTCACCAATGTCTGTTAAAATTCTATCAAACATAAAAGTTACACTACTGCGATGTACCGGAATCAGCAAGCCACTTTGTAACATCAATTGCAAAAGCCCAATAGTTTTCAGCGTAATACTCTTACCTCCAGCATTAGGACCTGAGATAACGATGATACGGTTATCTTCAGTAAGTTCAATAGTTTGTGGATAGGTTGTCTGTTTTTTTATTTTGTTGTTCAGCAGTAATATCGGGTGATAGGCATCTTTGAAATACAGCTTTTTTTCTGTGGTAATCTCAGGTAATATACCCTCGATGCGTTGTGCATATTTCGCTTTGGCATACACTACATCAATATGACTCAAAAACTCCTGATATTCAGTAAGTAGTGAAACAAAAGGACGGATTTCGTCTGATAATTTTTTTAGTATATTATTTATTTCTTCTTTTTTCTTCGAATAATAAATTGTTGAGTTCTCTGGAAAGTCTCAGTGTAGTTTCAGGTTCGATATAGACGATACTTCCTGTTTTGGATGTGCCCAACACACTGCCTTTAACCTTACGCCTGTGCATAGCCAAAACAGCCAAAACACGTGTGTTCTCAATTACACTTTCTTTGATATCATCCAAATATCCACTAGACTGATAGGATTGTAAGGCAACTAGAAAACTCTGTCCAATCTTTGATTTAACTGACTTCATGTCCTTTCTGATCAGTTGTAAATCAGCGGAAGCGTCGTCTTTTATTTCGGCATATTTATCAATCTTAGCTTCTATCTTTTGGGTAATTTCTTTAGTAAAAAACAACTCTTCTGACTTTGCAAAAAGCACTGGATAATATTCCTTGAATTTCTTCAGAAATAAAAGTAAGCTATTGACAGTTTTAGAAAGCTCTGAAAACTCTTTGAAAACCTCAGCCTCTACAGAACTATTTTCGAGTGCCAAATACTGAATAGACTTGGTTAAATCTCTAAAATCGTGATTCGGAAAAATATTGTCGTTATCAAAAGAAGCCAAGTATTCAGAGGTTTGTGCAAGCGATGATTGCAAGGCTTCTTTAGTAGAAAAAGGCTTAATTGCTAAGGCTTTTACTTTACCTAAATCAGTTAGACAAAACTCTGAAACGGTTTTTAGAACCGTATGGAACTCTAAATCTTGAATTGTTTTGGGATGTATGTTTCTCATAAAACACGACTCTTTTCTTTTATCTCACTACATTGGGGTTATACAAAGGAAATCTAATTAGGGTTGCACTTCAACACCATAATTCCCTAAGCTGTGTTGTTGAAAGAAGAAATGTGAATTATTATTATAAAACAAAGTATTTTTGAGCGTCACATGGTGAATATAACCTGAGATTTCAGAGCTTATAGGGTCATAGACCACCTCTGTCTCGACTTCGATAATGCCTGATAAACCTTCTTCGCCATTTTCTGCATACCATTCTTCAACGATGTTTGGAGACGTCTGCGGAATAGTCGAACAGAAGTAAGCTCCAGTGATGTTGGCGTCAAATACTTTGTATAATATTCGGTTGGTCACTCCGTCA
This sequence comes from Flavobacteriaceae bacterium, assembly GCA_034676605.1. GTDB lineage: Bacteria > Bacteroidota > Bacteroidia > Flavobacteriales > Flavobacteriaceae > Flavobacterium. The sequence continues at coordinate 798,659 of JAUCBW010000001.1, forward strand.
ATAAGAGCTGTTCTTGGTGTGCCATTAGTAGCTTCGTTCTTAAACAAAAACTCATAATCCAAATCCATGACAATTGCTTCTCTTAGGCTGAGTTTATACAACAAATTGTTGTTCTCACAATTTTGAATGACTTGGGTAAAATCAAATCGCACAAGATTCTTAGATACATAATTGCCAAAATCATACTCTTCATACACTATCTGACTATCACCTTTCTTGAAAATCACTTCTTTTAGGACGATATGATGCGTAAATCCAGAGATTTCTAATATTCCTCCATTTTGAGAATCATGATTAGCATAACTTAAAATCTCAACTTTTGCACCAGCCAACGCTGTCCATTCTTCTGCAACTTTAGGATTAGAAATCGGAAAACTAGCACACAAATCAGCACTGCTTATATTTGAGTCATACCTTCTGTAAATCAACTTATCAGCTGAGGTAAGGGTATAAATATGCGGAATCAATTGGTTGTTTTCGTCTCTTTCTTCGTTGTGTTTGAAGTTGGATAGCGGAATGTCCAAAAGCATCACTTCATTGCCTTCTAGCTTATATAAAAAGGTGTTCTTATCACATTTTGCCAAGCTTTGGGTCTGAAAATTAAAGGTAGTCACAGAGAATTCTCCGTCATCACAACCCAATACCAATAAAGTCAAACAGATAAGTCCTAAAATTCGTCGCATATATAATTAAGTTTCAGCAAAAGTAAGGGTTTTGACCTAAAGAAAAAAGAAGACTTTAGGGTTTTGACCCGTTATAAAAATAGTTGTTTTTATGGATTTAAGATTTTATTGATCATCAAATCGTCTTCTAAAAGCACTCTGTAATAATCTTCTTCTGAGAATAACTGACGAATAAACTCCGCTTTTAGGTATTTCTCAATTGCAATTTTATTGCTATCCAATGGCAAGAAAATATTCATTCCGCTCACGTATTGCTTGAATCCGTCATAATAGAACTTTTTGTTTTCTAAGTGTTTTCTAACCTCAATTTCACTCATTGACTTAAAGTCTTTTCTATTTTTGTCCACAATTTCAAAAACAAAATTACTGGTCAACGCAGAATTCATCATATACGCAACTGATTGGTTTTCAGAAATATTCTCTGCTACTATATCAGGATAAATTCCGCCGCCGCCATAGACTATTTTTCCCTTTTTAGTTGTAAATTTCAGACTATCGGCAGGTTTGTATTCTTTTTCTTCTGATGTAAAAACGTGATAATAGTCTTCGTCTGAGATATTTTTATAGGGTTTCTGAATCGAACGTCCTGTTGGCGTAAAGTATTGCGCTACTGTCAATCGCACAACCGAGCCATCACCTAAAGGCATTTCTCGTTGCACCAAACCTTTTCCGTAAGAAAGCCTACCTACAATGGTTCCTCTGTCATTATCTTGAATCGCTCCTGCTACAATTTCACTTGCTGAGGCAGAGTTTTCGTTAATCAACACATATAATTCGCCCTCTTCAAAAAGTCCTTTTGAAGTGGCGTATGACTTGTCTTCTGTGCCTCTTTTGTCTTTGGTTACTACGATGAGTTCGTCTTTTTTCAAGAATTGATCAGCTATCGAAATGGAGGCTTCTACATAACCACCGCCGTTATCGCGCAAATCAAGTATGAGTTTTTTGATGTTTTGACTTATCAAATACTCCAAGGCTTTATGAAATTCTTTTGCCGTAGTTTCTGCAAAGCGATTGATTTTGATATAACCTGTCTGGTCATCAATCTTGAGTGAGATATCCACACTTTTGATAGGAATCACATCACGGATAATCGTAAAATTATACTTCTTATTCTCTGTTTTTCTGAAAACATTCACGCCTAACGCAGTTTTCTCTTTTCCTCTAAGTTTTGAAACGATAGAATCAGAAGCAAACTTCTTTCCGAAAATCGTATCTCTATCAGCCAATAGAATTCTGTCTCCAGCCTTGAGCCCTGCTTTTTCAGAAGGTCCGTCTTCAATGGTTCTGATTACGGTTAAGGTGTCGTTATACATATAAAAGTTGATGCCAATTCCCACGAAGTTTCCTTTCATGCTCTCCTCTACATGTTCAAAATCATTCTTGGCAATATACACCGAATGCGGATCGAGTTGTGCTAAGATTTCGTTGACGGCATTATCCACTATTTCATCAGAATCTACATCCTCAAGATATTCTTTTTCAATAAAATACATGAGTTTATCTATTTTATCTCTTGAATTAGATTTAGTCTGAAACGGAAGTGCGCTTGACTGAAAGTTCAAAGAACTTCCCACAAGAATACCGATGGCTAAAATAAAGCCTATCCAGAGCGGAATATATGTAGATTTGATTTTCACTGACTTAGTCTAGATTAGGGATGAGTTCGACCTGTACACCTGCTTTTTTAAGAAAATCAATTCCTGATAAATCGCGGTAATCTTTATGGTACACCACTCTTGTAATTCCAGATTGATGAATGAGTTTACTGCATTCTTTGCAAGGCGAAAATGAAGTGTATAGCGTAGCTCCGTCACAATTTTGTGTAGAACGTGCAACTTTCAGAATAGCATTTGCTTCAGCATGAAGCACATACCACTTGGTCAATCCTTCTTCATCCTCACAGCAGTTTTCAAATCCTGAGGGAGTTCCGTTATAACCATCAGAAACAATCATTCTGTCTTTGACGATAATGGCACCTACTTTTTTGCGGTTGCAGTAGGAAAGTTGCGCCCATTCTTTGGCTATTTTGAGGTAAGCTTTGTCGTATTTGGCTTGTTTTTCTTTGGTCATTTGGTATAAAATAAACGTACAAATATAGCTATTATAATACGAAAAGAATTTGAGTTTAGCTATAATTTATGACCTTTTTGAAACCTACTTCAGATTTCTACTGTCAGAATAGTAACTCAAAAAAATCTATGAAGCTGCAGTATATCAAATCAAATTATTCTATTTCACCCAAACAACCTGTTTCTTTTAAGTTTGATATTGAATACCTTATGCAAAAAACCCTTGAATAAAGCCTTTAAAAATCACTGATTAATACCAATTCTAAAAGGTTAAAGGATTTCTAAAGCAGTATAATTATTCTTTAGAATAAGTCTATCTTTGTACAAACAAAAAATAGTATGACATCATTACAAAACATCATTGAGCAAGCTTGGAGCGACAGAAGCCTATTGCAAACAGAGTCAACTCAAATCGCAATCAGAGAAGTAATCGCACTATTAGATGCTGGAAAACTACGTGTAGCTGAACCTGTTGAAGATACATGGAAAGTAAATGAATGGATAAAAAAAGCCGTGGTTATGTACTTCCCTATCCAGAAAATGGAAACCCTTGAAGCGGGTATTTTTGAATATCACGACAAAATCCCCCTAAAAAAAGATTTTGCCCTTAAAGGAATTCGAGTAGTACCGAATGCTGTGGCGCGATACGGAGCTTATATCTCGAGTGGTGTGATTTTAATGCCCAGTTATGTGAATATCGGTGCTTATGTCGATGAAGGAACTATGGTAGATACTTGGGCAACTGTAGGTAGTTGTGCGCAAGTTGGCAAAAATGTACATCTATCTGGAGGTGTGGGTATTGGCGGTGTTTTAGAACCACTTCAAGCTAGTCCTGTGATTATCGAAGACAATGCTTTCTTAGGTTCGAGATGTATTGTTGTTGAAGGTATTCGTGTAGAGAAAGAAGCCGTTTTAGGGGCAAATGTGGTGCTGACAGCTTCTACTAAAATAATTGATGTTACAGGAAATGAGCCCAAAGAATACAAAGGATACATTCCTGCACGTTCTGTAGTCATCCCAGGAAGTTATACCAAGGAATTCCCAGCCGGTAGTTATCAAGTGCCGTGTGCGCTAATCATCGGACAGAGAAAAGCATCAACTGACCTGAAAACATCGCTCAACGATGCGCTCAGAGAATACAATGTAGCCGTCTAAAAATAATATTCAAAACATATCATAAAAATAGAATAAGTAGCATGAAATACGCTGAAAATATCTTAGGAACAATCGGGAATACTCCCTTGGTAAAAATAAACAAAATTACTGCTGAAATTCCCGCCCTAGTACTGGCAAAAGTAGAAACCTTTAACCCTGGAAATTCTGTAAAAGACAGAATGGCAGTCAAAATGGTAGAAGATGCCGAAAAAGACGGAAGACTAAAACCAGGCGGAACCATCATTGAAGGAACTTCAGGAAATACAGGGATGGGACTTGCGCTTGCTGCTATTGTCAAAGGATACAAGCTAATCTGTGTTATTTCTGACAAACAATCAAAAGAAAAAATGGACATCCTAAAAGCAGTCGGAGCTGAAGTGGTTGTATGTCCTACAAATGTCGAGCCTGATGATCCTCGTTCGTATTATTCTGTTTCAAAAAGATTGGCTCAAGAAACACCTAATTCGTGGTATGTGAATCAATATGACAACCCGTCAAATACCATAGCGCATTACGAACAAACAGCTCCTGAAATCTGGGAACAAACCAAAGGCAAAATTACACACTTTGTGGTGGGTGTAGGTACTGGAGGAACGATTTCGGGTGTCGGAAAATACCTGAAAGAGAAAAACCCGAATATTAAAATCTGGGGAATAGATACTTATGGTTCGGTTTTCAAAAAATACCACGAAACAGGAATCTTTGATCAAAACGAAATCTATCCGTATATTACCGAAGGAATCGGAGAAGATATTCTGCCAGAAAACGTCGATTTCTCCGTTATTGATGGTTTTGAAAAAGTAACAGACAAAGACGCTGCTATCTACCAAAGAAGACTTGCCAAAGAAGAGGGAATATTTGTAGGAAACTCAGCTGGTTCAGCAATCAAAGGAGTCTTACAACTCAAAGACCACTTCAAAGCAGACGACGTAGTAGTGGTATTATTCCACGATTCAGGGAGCCGATATGTAGGCAAAATGTTTAATGACGAGTGGATGAAATCTAATAACTTTCTATAAGACTCAAATTATAAATCTCTAAAAAATAACATGCATATGAAACAAAAAGTACCTGTAATCGGAATATTTATTTTATCGGTATTCGTCATCATCATTCTGATGTTTGGTTTGCCCACCTATAATGTATGGCAACAAGAAATGGTCGGTAAAGCAGAAATGGCAAAAGCCGAACAAAACCGTAAAATCCTTATCGAAGAAGCCAAAGCCCGTCTTGAAGCTGAAAAACTAAACGCTCAGGCAGAGGTAGAACGTGCTAAGGGAATGGCTGAGGCGATGCAGATTGAAAATGGCACGCTCAACTCCGTGTACAACCAATACCTATTTATCAGAACCCTCGAGAAACTCGCTGACAAAGGAAACTTGCCTCAAATAATCTATATGCCTTCAGAGGGATTACTTCCGGTGATGGATGTTTCTCAGAAAAAACTCAACCCCTAACACAGCGACTTCTTTATAAAGAATTCTTACATTCGCTTTTTTATAATTAGTATTACAAATGGCAAAACCAAGCATACCGAAAGGAACTAGAGATTTCTCTTCACAAGAGATAGCCAAACGAAATTATATCACTCAAATCATCAAAACTAATTTTGAGAGATTTGGTTACCAACCCATAGAAACTCCCTCTTTTGAGAATTCAGACACCTTGATGGGCAAATACGGAGAAGAAGGCGACCGACTGATTTTTAAGATATTAAATAGTGGTGATTATTTAAACAAAACCAATGACGAGGTTTTAGCCAATAAAGACAGTAATAAACTGACAGCTCAGATCTCAGAAAAGGCTCTGCGTTATGACCTCACTGTTCCTTTTGCACGCTATGTCGTACAACACCAAAATAAATTAGAATTTCCGTTCAAACGCTACCAAATTCAACCCGTTTGGAGAGCTGATAGACCTCAAAAAGGGCGTTTCAGAGAATTTGTTCAGTGTGATGCCGATGTCATTGGCTCAGAATCATTGTGGCAAGAAATTGAGCTTATCCAACTCTATGACAGTGTATTCTCTACTTTAGGTCTTATCGGCACCAACATCAAAATCAATAACCGAAAAGTATTGTCTGGCATTGCAGAAGTCATCGGAGTGCAAGACAAACTGATTGATTTTACCGTAGCACTAGATAAATTAGACAAAATTGGGTTTGAAGGTGTGGTTAAAGAAATGCTCGAAAAGGGAATTTCAAACGAAGCCATTCAAAAAGCCGCTATACTCTTTGATTTTAAAGGCAGTAATGCAGACAAAACAGCAGCCCTTGCAGAGTTCTTAAAAGACTCAGCAATTGGTACAGAGGGAATTGAGGAAATTAGCTTTATTTTAAATCACTTATTAAGCTTAGGACTCGATAGATCTATCATCACCTTTGATATTACCTTAGCTAGAGGACTCAACTATTATACAGGTGCTATCTTTGAGGTACAAGCACCAAAAGTTGCTTTAGGTTCTATTGGTGGTGGTGGTAGGTATGATGATCTCACTGGAATTTTCGGACTCAAAAACATGAGTGGTGTTGGTATTTCCTTCGGTTTAGATCGTATTTATATGGTATTAGAAGAATTAGGTTTATTCCCAGAGAATGTAACACAATCTTCTAAAGTGCTGTTTACCAACTTTGGTGAAGACGAAGCGCTTTATGCCTTTAAAGCCATGACTATGTTGCACAAAAAAGGCATCAAAGCCGAATTCTATCCAGATCCCGTAAAACTCGGTAAACAATTTCAGTATGCTGAGAAGAAAGGAATTCCGTATGTAGTAGTTGCAGGAGAAAAAGAAATGAAAAACCAAGAATATAATCTTAAAAACTTAAATTCAGGAGAACAAATCGCAGTTAATATTTACGAATTAATAGAGACGTTAAATCAATAATCTTATAGCAAAGAACTATTGCTAAAGTCAGTTTGTTAATTACCTTTGTCAGATTAAACTAGGCTTTGACGTAAACAAAAGTCTACAGAATACAGAAATTTCAGATGTTTTTTACACTTGACACATCAATAAAAACAACAGAAGAAGCGGCACTTAAATGAAAAAGATACTTGTAATCGGAGCTGGACGCTCTGCCTCATACCTCATCAAATACCTTTTAGACAAATCCGAAAGCGAAAACCTAGAACTCATCATTGCTGACATATCGATTGAATTAGCCCTCAGGAAGATCAACAATCACCCTAGAGCCAAGGCGGTAATTCTCGACATTAAAAACACTGAAGAGCGAGAGAAAACCATCCAAAACTGCGACTTAGTTATCTCTATGCTTCCCGCAGCCATGCACATTGATGTGGCTAAAGATTGTGTTAAATTTAAAAAACACTTGGTCACCGCATCATACATCAGCCCAGAAATGCAGGCTTTAGACCAAGATGCTAAAGATAACAACTTGGTATTTATGAACGAGATTGGGCTTGACCCGGGCGTTGACCATATGAGCGCTATGAAAGTCATCGATGACATCAGAAATAAAGGCGGAAAAATGTTGTTATTTGAGTCTTTTTGTGGTGGTCTAGTCGCTCCAGAATCAGATACTAACCTTTGGAACTACAAGTTCACTTGGAATCCTAGAAACGTAGTTTTAGCCGGACAAGGTGGCGCAGCAAAGTTCATCCAAGAAGGAAGATACAAATACATTCCCTATCATAAGTTATTCAGAAGAACAGAATTCCTTGACGTTGAAGAATTCGGACGTTTTGAGGCTTATGCCAATAGAGATTCGTTGAAATACAAATCAATTTACGGCCTAGAAGACATCTTGACACTCTACAGAGGAACCATCCGAAAAGTAGGCTTTTCAAGAGCTTGGAATATGTTTGTACAGCTCGGTATGACCGATGATACCTATGTCATTGAAGACTCTGAAAACATGAGTTACAGAGAGTTTGTAAACTCATTCTTGCCCTTTAGTATGACTGACACAGTCGAACTAAAAACCCGTTATCAATTGGGTATCGAACAAGATGACATCCAATGGGATCGCCTAGAAGAATTAGATATCTTCAACGCTGATAAAATCATTGGGCTTAAAAAAGCAACGCCTGCACAAATTCTAGAGAAAATACTTGCTGAGAGTTGGCATCTGAATCCTCTTGATAAAGATATGATTGTTATGTACCACCGTTTTGGATACGAACTAAATGGAGAGAAAAAACAAATCGACTCTAAGATGGTCACTATCGGAGAAGACCAAACCTATACCGCAATGGCAAAAACAGTAGGTCTGCCAGTGGCTATGGCTGCTATCAGAATTCTGAACGGAGAAATCAACACTAGCGGTGTGCAACTACCTATCAACAAAGAAGTCTATGAACCTATCCTAGAAGAACTTAAAGGGTTTGGTGTAGATTTCAAAGAATATAAAGTGCCTTATATGGGTTATCAATAAATCTGTAATATGCTTAATTATAAATTATCTAGTTCTAAATAATCTGTATTGGCTATTTAGAACTAGATATAATTAAGATTATTATTAGTATTTGACTATTTTGCTTTTTATAATAGTGCCATTTTCAGTTGTCAAAGACAATATATAAACTCCTGAATTTAAAAAACTTACATCAATATTGTTTATATCAACATCTAAATTCTTTTGCTTTATCAAACTTCCGTTAAGAGCATAAATTTCAAAACATTTTAGCTTATCATTTGACAAAGACTCTATATTTAAAATATCTTTCACAGGATTAGGATAAATTTTAAATTTTGAATAATTTACAGTATCTATACCGACATTTTCTACATTATTAAGGTATAATTTTGCTACTGCTGTATTTCCAGGACCATCTCCCATTCCAGTAATTAACACATCTATATTTCCGTCATTATTCACATCGGCAACAGTAATCTTTCCAAAACCGTGTGCTGTAAAAGGAGTATCTTCTACCAAAGTAAAATTTCCTTGTCCGTCATTCATATATAAATAAGTCCCATAAGCAGTTGAGTTTGCTGTGATTCGTCCCATTGTCATTAAATCCAAAGAACCGTCATTATCAAAATCTGCCAAAACAATAGACGGATAATCTCTATGACCGATAAAGTTCGTGTTTTCGACCAATGTAAAGTTGGCATTTCCATCATTTAAAAACATTGCTGACCCGAATCCTAATGGGTTATCGTCTGAAGAATGTGCTTGTCCTAAAAATATCAAATCAAGCGTTCCGTTGTTGTCTATATCACCAACTGCAATTGCTCCGGCAGCATTATAATCAAAATCCGGCTGCGTCATTATAGAGAATGTGCTATTGCCGTTATTCTTAAAAATTCTTGTTCTGAAAGCTCCACCCGAACTTGATGTTGAGCCATTTGTAGCAATATCAAGAAAGCCATCGTTGTCAAGGTCTGCTATAACGATAGAAGCGTGATTTAGTCCTACTTGCTCCAGCCCCGACTGATTATTCAATGTGAAATTTCCAGCTCCATCATTTTCGTATAGATTAAATGCAACACCCTGACTGCCATTTCCTGAAATGAGGATATCCAAATCTCCGTCATTGTCATAATCAAACATCCTGAAATCTCCTCGAGATACATTTACAAATGAAGAAGATTCATCTAATGTGAAGTTACCGTTACCATCGTTAATATACAACCTTGTCAACGCTCCTCCCGGGCTTCCGTAAGCTCCTGAAACTATCATATCGGGAAATCCATCTCCGTTAACATCTCCGAAAGCTAATCCGCCCTCCCGTTTTTTAATAAAAGTTTCATCATCGCTAAGTATAAAATTTCCTGTTCCGTCATTTTTGTACATACGTCCAACAGTTGAAAAATTAGGAGCTGCACCTCCTGTGTATAAGTCAACAAATCCGTCTCCATCAATATCTTCAAATGCAATTTCGTCCCAAATTCGTTGAACCGGAAGAATACCAGAATCTTCAACTAAAGTGAAGTTTTGAGAAAAACCACTGACTGTGGTTAATAAAAGTAAGCTTAGTAATTTTTGTTTCATAATCTGTTTTTAGTATTGTTTAAAATTAGAGTTAAAACAAATCTAACTAACTAATTGTAATATTCAAAAAAATAGAGTGTTTTTAATATGTTTATGAGTAACATTATAGTATTTTAAAAAATAATTCGCAAAGTCACTTTAAATTTCTTCTATTTTTCAAAGATGCTAATACTACAAAAACTACAGTCTCCAGGACTCACAATAACCTAGAAATAATGTATCTTGCTGTCGTTATTCAACGAGTGAAAATATGGAAAATACCAAAGCACTTTATTATATTAAAGAAGTACTAGAAAGCATGCCCGAAGGTTGGTTGAGTACAACCACGCATCGGCTAGATATTTATGACGAAGCACAGGCTAAAACACAATTTTTAGAGCAGTTCGAAACATTATACACCCAAGGCAATTCTGATGCTATAGCTCTAGCAGGACTGTCAACGGCTTATGACTATATCCGATTAGGGCATCCGCTGTCTTGTGTGTTGGAGTGGACGGTTGGAAAGCTGCAAGAAATTCCCCCAGATAGCGTTATTGCTTTTTCATCCCAGACAATTCCTGTGTTGGCAATACTCAGAAAGAATTTGTTAGAGCAGAAAAATACGCAAATTCTATATATAGACAAGCTACCTGAGTATTTTAACGCTACGGTCCTCAAAAGCGTCTATGGTTATAACTTTGATCTCAAACAAATCAAGTCTATTGAAGCTATTCCTAGCTATGATGGCAGCACTATTCTGATTTCGACGCACGACACTATTTCTAAACTAACATTCAATCCTAAGGTAGATTTTTATGTCAATTGCTATGCACAACTCGGAAGCATCTTATTGATTAACAGAAATACAAGCGAAAGTTATATCTCTGATATTCAGCATGTCAGAAGAAGAGAAACCATTGCAATGACACCTGCCAATTGTCATATTGCCTTGAAGTCTCTCCTATCTCAAACTACATTTGATAAGCAAGAGAACCTTGCTGATACAAACAAAATCTTTGTAAGAAATACTATAAACAAAATCACAGGCACATCCTCAAAAGCCTTAGTTGCCTCAAGTGGTCTTTCTATACAATATGCTATTATGATGGGACTTATCGATGATGCACTAAAAAATCATCCAGGAAAAGACATCAAATTTATAGTTCCTCCTAACTGTTATGGCGGGACAAATGACCAAGCAAGACGTGTAGCAGCAGCCTCTAATAATAAGGTTGAAATTATAGACTTACTCGTAGATGGTGACAACGATATGGTGCAGAGTATCGAAAACATTTTAACTGAAGTTGCTTCCAAAGACGCTGTTCCTTATATTATTGCCGAAATTCCAACCAACCCAAGAGTTGAAGTGCCGAATCTTAATGCACTCTTAGAAGTACTTAGCACTGTGCGCCTGACGACAAATGGCAAAACGGCTGTAGATCCAGTATTTATACTAGACCAAACCTTTTGCCCAAATATTCACTTCTTAGGTGAGGGAGAAATACTCTCGACGGTGCGAACTATTTCTTTTGCTAGCGGATCTAAATTTCCTAGTGGAGGCAAATGTACCGCTGGCTACTGCGTGGGCAATCAGCATACAAATACTTTAATAGACACAATTGAAAAGCACCTTATGCTTTGTGACAATGAGGCAACTGACTTGCAATATGCGTTATTAGCAGAACAACTGCCTTCTATGAACCAAAGAATTATTGATGCGTACAAAAATACCCGTGCATTTGTAAACTTTATCCATGAAGTTTTGCCTGAGGCTAAAATCAATTTTGTGTCTGAGGAATTAGCTACACAAGGCTTTATGCCCTCTGTTTTTTCGCTAGACCTTCCGACAAAAGGAGCTACAACTGAAGAGAAAGAAAACTATAAACGAGCATTGAATCATCAGCTCATCCATCGTATGATTACAGAAATCCCCGATGAGAGTAAGTATTGTGTAAGCTACGGACAGCTAAAGGGTTGTTATTGGACTATCCCTGCTACATCTACACAAGGCACTACCAAAGAAGGCGACAAAGATTATATTGCACGTGTAGCACTGTCTCCAGATCTTGATCTGAAACGTCATAAAAAAGTATTTTTAGATTTCGTAAAAACACTTAGCTAAACAATGAAGTGATTTAAAACAAGAATAGAGTTTGATAAATATTCAACTCATACAACACAAATAATTTCTAAAAAAACATGTTACCACCCAAAGATTTTGCAAAACCAATCCTTGCTGGACTAAAACTTCCCCGAAGAGCTATGCTAAAGAGCACTTCTTTGTGGTCAACAAATCCTTAAGGCATTAGATTTAATTTGTAAATCTTATCTTTAAGCTATCATTTAATTTTTAATACCAAATGTCTATGAAATTTACTCCTTCGAAGCTAAATACTTTCTTGATTTTTAAACTTCCGTCTGCTTATTTGACTGGTGTAAGGGTGAAGAGCATCACAGACAAAGCTTGTCAAGTCACTGTCAAACACCGATGGATAAACCAAAACCCGTTTAAGTCAATGTATTTTGCAGTGCAAGCCATGGCAGCAGAACTCTCAACGGGCGCTTTGGTAATGGCGCAAATTCAGAAAAACCAGACTAAAATATCGATGCTAGTGCTCTCAAACAAAAGTTCGTTTACTAAAAAAGCAACCGGACGCATTAACTTTAGTTGTGAAGATGGTGATAAAATTGCTAAAGCCATCCAAAAGGCAATCGAAACCAAAGAAGGCCAAACCTGTTGGATGAAATCTATCGGACACAATCAAAACGGCGAGCAAGTCTCAGAGTTTGAGTTTGAATGGACCATTAAAGTAAGATAGCCTAAAGCATTGAACAGAATGAATATGGAGTTACTAAATTATCTAGAAAATATAATTACCCCAGAACGAAAACAACGTTTTTTAGAAGTTTTAAAAAACCGCTCAAAACACTTTACTATAGCTATAGAAGATGTCTATCAGATGCACAACACGAGTGCGGTAATGCGCAGTTGTGAGGTGTTCGGCATCCAAGACTTGCATATCATAGAGCAGCGTTATGGCAAGACCATTGACAAACAGATTGCGATGGGCGCTCAGAAGTGGGTAGATATCACCAGCCACCCCAATGCCACAACTTGTATCGATACGCTCAGAGAGAAAGGTTATCAGATTATCGCCACTACACCGCATATAAATTCGACTTATCTCGAGGATTTTGATATCTCAAAACCAAGTGCTATCTTCTTCGGTACAGAAAAAGAAGGACTCTCAGAAGAGGTAATGCAAAACGCAGATGGTTTTCTTAAAATTCCGATGGTAGGATTTACAGAAAGCCTCAACATATCAGTATCAGCAGCGATTATTATTCAGAACTTAATGCAACGCCTAAGAAGATCTGATATTAATTGGCAGTTGATAGAAGCAGAAATTCTCGAAAAACGCTTAGATTGGACGCGAAAAACCATCAAAGACATCGAGAGTATAGAACGCCGATTTCACGAACAAACAAACAACTAATAAAGCCAAAAAGACTGTTATTAACATCAAAAACTATATATTTGTAGCCTATCTTAATACTTCAGAAAAATGGACCAAAAAAGCCAAGAATTTTATAAAAATCTCAAAGAGAAACTTACAACCTCTACAAAATGGCCTTCTGAATATTTATATAAATTCATTGTCCCGTCAGATGCTGAGAAAATTAAATCTATCGAAAACGCATTTGACAATATGGGAGCAGTAATCAAAACCAATCAATCTAAAACAGCAAAATACACCAGCGTATCGATTAACGTACAGATGAAAGACCCAGATGCAGTAATCGAAAAGTACGTTCTTATATCAGATATAGAAGGTGTTATCTCTCTTTAATAGTATATTTTATGAAACTAAATCAAGCAGAAGCCATGGATAATCTGGAATATAATTCGCTTAGAAAAAAGCTAATTATACCTGAATACGGAAGGCATCTTCAGAAACTTATCGATATAGCTCTTGCTACAGAAGATAGGGTCGAAAGAAATAAATTAGCACAGTATATCATCTCAATTATGGGAAGTATGAACCCGCACTTGCGTGATGTGCCCGATTTCCAACACAAATTATGGGATCAACTTTTCTTGATGGCTGATTTTCAGCTAGACGTAGATTCGCCCTACCCTATTCCGTCTCGTGAGATGATGACTGCAAAACCCGATAGAATGCGTTATCCTCAAAATTTCCCTAAATATCGTTTCTACGGGAATAATATCAAATATATGATTGATGTTGCAAACAAGTGGGAAGATGGCGATATGAAATCAGCACTTATTAAGGTGATTGCCAATCATATGAAAAAATCCTATTTGAGCTGGAACAAAGATTCTGTCAAAGACGAAGTAATCTTTGATCATCTGTATGAATTATCCGGACAGCGAATCAATTTGAGAAGCTCCTCTGAGGAACTTTCTAACTCAACTGATTTGCTCAGAACCAATAAAAAAAGTTCAAATAAATCACAACAGAACCCCGTTCAGAAAACACAAAAGAAAATTACTAAACAGAAATAAAAATTAGACACTACTATGGCTGATTTTAAAATAGAAGGAGGAGTTTCGCTCAAAGGCGAAGTAACACCTCAAGGTGCAAAAAACGAAGCACTACAAATACTTTGTGCTGTCTTGCTAACACCAGAACTTGTTACTATTCACAACATTCCCGATATTCTAGATGTAAACAAACTTATTTATCTATTAGAATGTTTAGGTGTTAAGGTTAAGAAATTAGCGCCAAATAGTTATAGCTTTCAGGCAGACGATATCAATGTCGATTATTTAGAAACGGAAGCTTTCAGAAAAGACGGCAGTTCGCTTCGCGGTTCTATTATGATTGTAGGTCCGCTTTTGTCTCGCTTCGGAAAAGGATTTATTCCTAAACCTGGTGGTGATAAAATCGGAAGAAGAAGATTAGATACGCACTTTGAGGGTTTCATCAAACTTGGCGCTACCTTTAGATACAACAAAGAAGAAGCTTTTTATGGTGTAGAAGCCCAGAAACTCAAAGGAACTTATATGCTTTTGGACGAAGCCTCTGTGACGGGAACAGCAAATATTGTGATGGCAGCTGTTTTTGCAGAAGGAACCACCACTATCTATAACGCTGCTTGTGAGCCTTACTTACAACAATTATGCAAGATGCTCAAGCGTATGGGCGCAAAAATCTCTGGAATCGGGTCGAACTTACTCAGCATCGAAGGAGTAGAATACCTTTCTGGAACAGAACACACTATGCTTCCGGATATGATTGAAATCGGTTCTTGGATAGGACTTGCGGCAATGACCAAAAGCGAAATCACTATCAAGAATGTAAGTTGGGAAAACCTAGGTGTAATTCCGTACACTTTCAGAAAGTTGGGAATCACCATCGAGAAAAGGGGTGATGATATCTATATTCCGAAACACGAAAACGGTTATGAAATCCAGAACTACATCGATGGTTCTATCCTAACTATTGCCGATGCGCCTTGGCCTGGATTTACACCCGATTTATTGAGTATTATACTAGTTATCGCTACCCAAGCAAGAGGAAGCGTGCTGATTCACCAAAAAATGTTTGAGAGTAGATTATTCTTTGTGGACAAACTCATTGATATGGGCGCTAAGATTATCTTGAGTGACCCACATAGAGCTGTAGTAATAGGACATGACTTCAAATCTCCACTCAAAGCAACCAATATGACCTCTCCTGATATTAGAGCTGGAATTTCACTACTTATTGCTGCACTTTCTGCTACAGGAGTCAGTAGGATTCAAAACATCGAACAAATCGATAGAGGCTATGAGCGCATAGACGAAAGACTTCGTGCACTCGGAGCTAAAATTGAAAGAGTGGACTAAATCTCAATCTCACAGAGTGAAATAATTAAACATAGAATCGCTACGGCAACTTAAACTAGAGCAATTTCAAAAAAATAAAGCCTTTATCCGAACCATTTGTAAGGTTGTGATAAAGGCTTTAGCTTTTTATACCGACAAGAATTAATGTCTTAATCTATAGTTATAATTTTCTTCTTTTGAGTTCAATATTGATAAGGTTGAGTTCTCGGCTGGTCTGTCCTGCCACAGAAGTATTTTCTTCAGCTCTTCTAATGAGGTAAGGCATCACATCCTGAACAGGACCAAACGGAAGGTATTTGCTCACATTATAGCCTTTATTCCCCAAATTAAAACTGATATTGTCACTCATTCCGTAAAGCTGCCCAAACCACACTCTTTTGTCGTTGTGTGCAAATTCGTTTATTTCGAGTAATCGCATCAATCTGCTTGTGCTTTCCTCGTTATGTGTACCAGCATACACAGCCATCGTGTCGATATGATCAATCATATACTCTACTGCCGCATCATAATTGATGTCCGTAGCTGCTTTTGATTCGCAAATAGGATTTTTATAGCCTTTTTCTTTGGCCCTCTCTGCTTCTACTTCCATATACGCACCTCTCACAAGTTTCATTCCGACGTGGAAATCTTTGGCAATAGCTCTTTGATGAATATCTTTCAGGTAATCTAATCTATCCCAACGATACATCTGAAGTGTTCCGAAAACAATTGCTTTTTGTTTGTTGTATTTTTGCATCATCTCCTCAACCAAATCATCCACTGCATCTTGCATCCACGAATGTTCTGCATCGATCAAAATAATGATATCATTCTCAAATGAAGTACGGCATACCAAATCGTAGCGCTCAACGATACGTTGCCATTCTTGCATTTCCTTTTCGGTTAATACCTTTCCCTCAGATACTTTTTGGTAAAGTGCAAACCTTCCGAAACCTGTAGGTTTAAATACCACAATCGGGATGCCTGGATTTTTCTTGGCATAATCAATGGTTTTGAGCGTAACTCTTACGGCATTGTCAAAATGAGCTTCTTCTTCTTTGCCCTCTACTGAATAATCCAAAACAGATGAAACGCCTTTGGAAAACATTTTATCCACAATCGGAATACATTCTGCTTCAGTTTCTCCACCACAAAAATGATCGAAAACTGTGCTTCTAATCAGGCCTTTTATGGGTAATTTGAAATTTAGCGCAAAATAAGTGAGTTTTGTACCGATTTTGACCATCGTTGGCGATGCAATCATCTCGAACAGGAACCTTGCTCTCTTGAGTTCCTTGTTGCTTTTAAGTGCAAAAGCGATCTGAGTATTATTAAAAAAACCTTCCATGTAATATTCTGAAAAATTGTCAGGCAAATATAAAGAGTATTCAACAATTTATACTACTAAAAATAGGCTTTCTTTGGATTTCTGTTCAAATAAAATATCTTTGTAAATTCTTGTATAGAAATTATGAAAAAACTTAAATCTCGTTGGGGAATCAACTCCAACTATCAACTCACTGTTATTTTTATCGTATTTGCCATAACAGGCTCTACTTCAGCATATTTATCTAAACCCCTAGCCCATTGGATGCATATCACACCAGAAACGCTCTCGTGGTTCTATTGGCCTATAAGTCTGGTTCTTATTTTTCCTATCTATCAAGTCTTACTTGTGATATTTGGATGGCTTTTCGGACAATTTACTTTCTTCTGGTGGTTTGAGAAGAAAATGCTCAGAAGCATAGGTCTCAGGTTTTTAGTTGAAAAATCAGATAAAGTAGCCAGAAAGTAGCCTTAACAATAATATAATCTCTTCAAGTTGATGAAAAAAATACTCAAAGTATTCCCTGCAATAGCTCTTTTAATTGCCTCTATCACTTACGGATTAAGCTTACTTATTGATTTTTCCTCAACAACACTCTTTGCTGCTAGAGTATTGGCGGTAATAGCAATTATTGTGTATGCTATTCCGAGGAAAGACTTAACAACTTGGATACTCACCAGTATTCTTATCGGAGTCTTCTTGGGATACGATTTCCCAGATATTGCAATTTCATTAAAACCGCTGAGTCAAGGATTCATCAAACTTGTCAAAACCATTGTAGGTCCTATCCTATTTGCCACTTTGGTGTACGGAATTGCAGGGCATTCTGACCTAAAACAAGTCGGTAGAATGGCTTGGAAGAGTATGTTATACTTTTATACAGCGACTACTTTAGCACTTTTCATCGGACTTGCAGCCATCAATATCACTAAAGCAGGTGTAGGTATTGATATGAGTAAAATTCCGCACGAGGAGCTTCCGAACACCGTTATTGTGAGTACTGATGCACCAATCTTAGAGATATTACCTGAAAACATGCACTGGTTCTTCAAGACCATGGCTTTCTTTAGAGATATATTTCCAGAGAATATTGTCAAATCAATCTATGACAACCAAGTACTTCAAATTGTCGTGTTTTCAGTGATCTTCGGAATTGGACTTGCGATGGTTGAAGAGAAAAAAAGAAAACCACTGGTAGACTTCACCGAGAGCCTTTCTGAAGCCATGTTTAAATTTACCAACGTTATTATGCACTTTGCCCCTTTTGGAGTAGGTGCCGCTATGGCATATACCGTTGGGCATATGGGAATTGATATTCTCAAGTACCTGTTTATGTTATTGCTAACGCTTTACTTAGCGTTATTTGCCTTTATTCTGTTGGTATTACTGCCCATTGCACTATATTGGAAGATACCTATAAAACGCTTTCTTCACGCTATCAAAGAACCCGTCTCCATTGCTTTTGCAACAACTAGCTCTGATGCCGCACTACCCAAAGTAATGAGCAATATGGAAGCTTTTGGCGTGCCTCGAAAAGTGGTTTCGTTTGTTGTCCCGACGGGCTATAGTTTTAATCTTGACGGAACAACCCTTTATTTGTCTTTAGCAGCAGTATTCGTAGCACAAGCAGCAGGAATGAATCTCAGTTTAGGAGAACAACTCCTTATCTGCCTTACTTTAATGGTTACTAGCAAAGGAGTTGCTGCCATACCAAGAGCATCGCTAATCATCTTAATCGCAACGGCAGACCAATTCGGGCTCCCGACTGTAATTATTGCTGCTATATTAGGTATTGACGAACTTATGGATATGGGACGAACATCCGTAAACGTTATAGGAAACTGCTTGGCATCAGTAGTAATTGCAAAGTGGGAAGGTGAATTCGACCAAGAAAAAGCACTTGGAATAAAACCCATAGTAATAGAAAAAGACGACTTAGATATAGTATAAAAATATGCCTAAAATAGTTCCATTTAGAGCCACCTTACCCACCAAAGACAAAGTGGCACTCGTGACCTGTAGATCTTACGAAACCTATACGGTTGCTGAGCTAGCTTCCCAATTGGATTATAATCCTTATTCATTTTTGCACGTGGTCAATCCGTTTTACGTGAACCAACAAAAAATGGATGAACACACGCGATTTCATCAAGTAAATTCAAAATACAATCAATTCAAAACCGATAAAATCCTTCATAAAGACACTACTGAAGGTTTGTATTTACTGAAAATTATTTCTAAAAAAGAAACTTTTATAGGTATTATTGGCGGACTTCAAGTAGCGGATTATTTGGAAAACAAGATTAAAAAACACGAAGATACCTTTGGATACAGAGTTAATTTATTCAAAGATTATATGAAGTATGCCGGTTTTTATACAGAACCTATCCTGATTACCTATCCTGATTCAGAGGAGCTCAACCAATGGATCAAAAAACAAATAACCAAATCTGCACACTTTGAATTTGCTACCAATAAAAAGGAAATTCACTATTTATGGAAAATTAAAAATCCAGAAGACATCACTTTTGTACAAGAAGTCTTTGCTCGGATGGATTGCCTATACATCGCAGACGGTCACCACAGAACGGCTTCGGCTACTAAGCTACACCAAGAAACAGGCAGTTCGCCTTATTTTATGAGCTATCTCATCGCAGAGAGTAACTTAAAGATAAACGAATATAACAGGGTTATCAAAGACCTCAACGGGCATTCTAAAAAGCAATTCTTAAAACTACTCGAACCATATTTTAGTATCGAGAATAAAAACCAAACCATCTATACACCAGATGAAAAATTCAATTTTGGCATGTATTTAAATGGTGATTTTTATAGGCTAACACTCAAAGACAATAAAGTAGACAAATCAGATATACTACAGAGTTTAGACACTCAGATTCTCTATGATTTTGTACTTAAACCAATATTGGGTATAGGTGATTTGCGCACTGATCAACGTATCGAATATTTATCTGGACAGCAATCAGTTATTGAACTTAAAAACAAGGTAGATAACCAAGAATTTGAAGTAGCATTTTTGATGTATAAAACCTCAATTTCTGAAATCAAAAATATCGCTGACCAAGGACTTATTATGCCGCCCAAAAGCACTTATATCGAACCGAAATTCAGAGTTGGCTTGACTATTTATGAGATAGATTTATAGTTCAAGTAACAGCTTTCAATCACTTAACAATCAAACTTATTAGATATGAAAAAAATAGTTTTCGCACTGCTTTTTTTATGTACAGTTATTGGTTTTTCTCAACAGCATCCAAAAGTTGATTTTACACAAGTAACAGCCTTATTAGAGTTAAATCCTGTCAAACAGAATATCACAGGTGAGGTCAACTATCAGTTTGATGTAAACGAATTACTAGACACAATCAGAATTGACGCCAAAAAAATGGTTTTCACTCAAGTAAAAATCAACGGAGAAGCGGTCAATTCAAAAACAACCGACAAAGAACTATTGCTTTATGAAGGCTTTTCAGAAGGCAGCAACAGCCTTAGTTTTCAGTACGAGGCCCTCCCTATTCAGGCATTGTATTTTATAGAGAAAAACCACTTTGAAGACCTACAGATTTGGACGCAAGGACAAGGAAAATATACCAGCCACTGGTTTCCAAGTTTTGACGATGTCAATGAAAAAGTCATTTTCAGTTTGAGCATCGCTTTTCACAAGGATTATACTGTTTTGTCTAACGGAAATCTAATTCAGAAAACAGCTCAGAGTGAGCAAAACCTATGGGAATATAAGATGTATCAACCGATGAGCAGCTATCTACTGATGCTGGCAATTGGTAGGTTTGAAAAAATGAGTTTCACCTCAGCATCTGGCATACCAAATGATTTGTTGTACCATATCGCTGACAAAGACAAGGCTGAGGTAACCTATAGATACAGTAAAGAAATTTTTGATTATTTAGAAAAGGAAATTGGTGTTGCTTATCCCTGGAAGCTGTACAGACAAGTTCCTGTTTGGGATTTTATGTATGGCGGAATGGAAAACACCACAGCTACAATTTTTTCTCAAAGCTATGTGGTGGATTCTATTGGGTTTAATGATAGAAATTACGTCAATGTCAACGCACACGAGCTTGCACACCAATGGTTTGGCAATTTAATTACAGCCAAAGAAGGCAAGCACCATTGGCTGCAGGAAGGTTTTGCTACATACTATGCGCTACTTGCAGAGCGAGAGATTTTTGGGGATGATTATTTCTATTGGAAACTCTACGAAAATGCTCAGAAAATTGAACAAGCCGCAGCTTCTGAAACCAATCCCATACTGAATGCCAAAGCCAGCACCTTGTCTTTTTATCAAAAAGGAGCTTGGGCTTTACACGCCATGCGAGAAGGCATGGGAGCTGATAAATTTCGTTTGGCTGTTAAGAATTATCTCAATAAACACGCTTTTGGTAGTGTTGAAACTGAGGATTTATTCAGAGAAATCAGAGCAGTATCTAATTTCGATTGTGAGGAATTTAGCAAGAATTGGTTAGAAACCACGATTTTCCAAAAAGAAGAAGTCTATAGACTCCTAAAGAAAAATAGTTTTATAAAAGACTATATCGCACTTCAAGAAAAGCCACTTGACATAGTAAAAGACAAAAATAAAATAATCAAAATACTAAAAGGCAAGGCTTATCATCCTATTAAAGAATTGGTAGTCTATCAACTCGCAGCACTTCCGTTCGAGAAGCGTAAGTTTGTGTTAGAAACAGCACTCCAGACCAACCAAGTCAAAGTGAGGCAAGCTGTAGCAGCAACTTTGCATGACATCCCTGAAAGTTTCAGAACCACATACGAAAGCCTACTTGACGACCCGTCTTACATCAACCGAGAAATTGCACTCTTTAATCTTTGGACTAGCTTTCCGGTACATAGAGAACGTTATGTGAAGTTGTCTAAAAACTGGATCGGTTTTGAAGGGAATAACCTCGAAGTATTGCACCATACGCTATCGTTTATTACCACCAAATCACAAGAGCAGCAAATTAAAGACTATATCACTTTGTTGAATCTCTCAGGCACAAATTATGATGCAATCACTAGACAAAATGCCTTAGAGAACCTGATGCGGCTAGGCATCAACTCAGATGAGGTTTTCAAGAGTTTAGCTTATGGCACTTCACACCACAGCTGGAAATTTGCTCAATACTGCAAAGAGCAAATCCAGAAACTCATTGAGGAGCCTACACATAAAAAAGTGTTTGAAGAAGAAGTTTTACCTGAGCTTCCGTTCAAGCAAAAAACAATTTTAGAGCGAATGCTGAAAAATTAAATTGTGTTTATAAAATATCAACCTTAATTTAGAAATAACTATCTAATCAGCGATTAGGTTTTGGCTACTATATAAAAGGAGATTTAAAAGACGAAAAAACTACCAAAAAACTATTTTTTCAATCTTGATTCAATATTTTTAATAGAATTTTAGATTGTAGTTGCTCCTAAAACAGAAGAAATCGCTGAAATAAGTACAAGGAGTGAATATTGTTCTGAAACACATTTTATTTTTTGTAAATTTGCATTCATTAAATTATAACAACTAATTTTAAATACAGAACTATGGCTTTTGATATTGAAATGATTAAGAAAGTGTATGAGAATATGCCGTCGAGAGTTGACAAGGCTCGAGAATTGGTAGGTCGTCCGCTAACTCTTTCAGAAAAAATCTTATATGCTCACTTGTGGGAAGGAACTCCTACTACTGCTTTTGGTAGAGGAATAGACTATGTTGATTTCGCTCCAGATAGAGTAGCTTGTCAGGATGCAACCGCACAAATGGCTTTATTGCAATTTATGCACGCCGGAAAAGAGCAGGTAGCCGTACCGACTACTGTACACTGTGACCACTTGATTCAAGCAAAAGTTGGTGCAGAGAAAGATTTGGCTGTTGCAAATACACAATCAAAAGAAGTTTTTGATTTCTTATCATCTGTATCAAACAAATACGGAATCGGATTCTGGAAACCAGGATCTGGAATTATCCACCAAATTATCCTTGAAAATTATGCTTTCCCTGGAGGATTGATGATCGGTACAGATTCTCATACCGTAAATGCAGGTGGTCTTGGGATGCTTGCTATCGGAGTGGGTGGAGCTGATGCGGTTGATGTAATGTCTGGTATGGCTTGGGAACTTAAATTCCCGAAACTTATCGGAGTAAAATTGACTGGAAAACTAAACGGTTGGACAGCTCCAAAAGACGTTATCCTAAAAGTAGCTGATATCCTTACTGTAAAAGGAGGAACAGGAGCTATCGTAGAATATTTCGGAGAAGGTGCTACTTCAATGTCTGCTACCGGAAAAGGTACTATCTGTAATATGGGTGCTGAAATCGGAGCGACTACTTCTACTTTCGGATATGATGATTCGATGAGAAGATATTTGGCTGCAACGGGTCGTCAAGACGTAGTAGATGCTGCTGATAAAGTAGCGGATTACTTAACAGCTGATGCTGAAGTGTATGCTAATCCAGAGCAATATTTCGACCAACTAATCGAAATCAACCTTTCTGAACTAGAGCCACACATTAACGGACCATTTACTCCGGATAGAGGAACTCCAGTTTCTAAAATGAAAGAAGAAGCTGCTAAAAACGGATGGCCTGTAAAAGTTGAATGGGGACTTATCGGTTCTTGTACCAACTCTTCTTACGAAGATATGTCAAGAGCGGTTTCTATCGTAAATCAAGCGGTTAAACACAATATTACACCAAAAGCTGAATTCGGAATCAACCCGGGATCAGAACAAATCAGATATACAATCGAGCGTGACGGAATTATCGAAGCGTTTGAAAAAATGGGAACTAAAGTATTTACGAATGCTTGTGGACCTTGTATCGGACAATGGGACAGAGAAGGTGCTGACAAACAAGAGAAAAACACGATTGTTCACTCATTCAACCGTAACTTCTCAAAACGTGCTGACGGTAATCCAAATACGCACGCTTTTGTAACTTCGCCTGAAATGGTTGCTGCCTTGGCAATTGCTGGAGATTTGACTTTCAACCCAATTACAGATACACTTATTAACGATAACGGAGAAGAAGTAAAATTAAATCCGCCTTACGGAGATGAACTTCCAACAAGAGGATTTGATGTTGAAGATCCGGGATATCAAGCACCAGCAGCAAACGGAAAAGATGTTGAAGTTATCGTTAGCCCAACTTCACAACGTCTGCAATTACTGGAGCCGTTTGAGCCTTGGAACGGACAAAACATCACCGGAGCTAAATTGCTTATCAAAGCTTTCGGAAAATGTACGACAGACCACATCTCAATGGCTGGACCTTGGTTGCGTTTCCGTGGGCATTTAGATAACATTTCGAACAATATGCTTATCGGAGCTGAAAATGCATTCAACGGAAAAGCAAATTCGGTAAAAAACCAATTAGACGGTTCTTACGACGAAGTTCCGAATGTACAAAGAGCATACAAAGCTGCTGGAATTCCTTCAATTGTTGTGGGAGATCACAACTACGGAGAAGGTTCATCTCGTGAACACGCTGCGATGGAGCCAAGACATCTTGGTGTAAAAGCAGTTTTGGTTAAATCGTTTGCTCGTATCCACGAAACAAACCT
Organism: Flavobacteriaceae bacterium; assembly: GCA_034676605.1. GTDB lineage: Bacteria > Bacteroidota > Bacteroidia > Flavobacteriales > Flavobacteriaceae > Flavobacterium. The sequence continues at coordinate 823,250 of JAUCBW010000001.1, forward strand.
TAAAAAACAAGGTATGTTAGGACTTACGTTCGCTAACGAAGCGGATTATGACAAAATCCAAGAAGATGATACCATCAACTTCCTAGATTTGACCGAATTTGCCCCAAACAAACCGCTTACTTTAGAGTTTGTTCATAAAGATGGAAGCAAAGACATCATTATGGCTAACCATACGTATAACGATAGCCAAATCGAATGGTTTAAAGCTGGATCTGCACTAAACCTTATTGCAGCAGAAAGTAAAAAATAAGAATTCGATTTACTTGATATAAAAAACTCCGAGCGCATTGTTCGGAGTTTTTTTATTAATCATTTTGTCCCGTCCTGAAATAGCGATACACAAAAAAGCCTATATAACTAAATATATAGGCTTTTTTAGAATATTTGGCTGTGCTTCTTAATCGTTTAGCTTCATATTTCATAAAGTTTATGCTATAGAAGGAATATTCTTGTTACCTAAAAGTAACCGAAAGCCCAAGAAAAAATCCTTTTGCAGATGATTTAGGACTATCGTCATAGCTTTTTCCTTTAATTTCCCATTCTTCTTTTCCCAAGCCGATTCTGTAGCCTAAATGAACTCCTATGAGTATGTCCTCTTCCTTGTCTATAGCCCAATCGTAACCTGTTGCAAGAGATATATATTGATTATTTTTAGACTTGATTTTTACAGAACCTCCAAATTCATCTAAAGCTCCTGAAAAACTTCCAGAATCTGAATTGTTATGGATATCCATATTATACATCATTCCTCCAAAACCCAATTGCGTATAAATTGTATGTCTTTCTTTTTTGAAAAATTTATATCCTAAAGATATTTCACCAAAGGTTATTAATTGCTCTAATGAATGACCGTTAGCATTGCTTTTACTTGTATTTAATCCGATAAGAATATCCCAAAAAAGGTTTCTTTCAGAAAAATAATGTGTGTTATCTGTAATTTTAAAAGCATAGGTAAACTGTAATCCATCCTTAGCTTGAGGCAAGCCCTTACTTTTCAACATATTGTTTAATCCTCCAAAATCATACTCAACAAAAGCAGGGACAGCAGAAAGCTGTATTCTAAATTTTTTAGAACTGTCCTCTTCGGTTTGAGCATTACATAAATAACCTATGAATAACGAAAAAAATAATATACTATATTTCATAAATTCCTATTTAATTATTTCCAGAATAATGATCGGGCTTGTTAAGTAGTTTTTCAAAAGACAATAAATTTTGTGCAATCTAGTCTAACCCTTAATTATGTAAATCCCCAATCCTTGAATAAGAATTAATTAAAGTTTTTAATGTATTCATAATTACGAGAATTTTTAATTATGAAGTGATTTAAATTTTGTTTTTTATAGTAACATTGTTTTAAAACTTCTTGTAACTAATGAATATTTTGATGTTTTTCTTAGTCGTTCAACTTCAAAACAGCCATAAATGCAGATTGAGGAATCTCTACGTTACCCACAAGTCGCATACGTTTTTTACCTGCTTTTTGTTTTTCGAGAAGTTTTCTCTTTCTAGAAATATCTCCTCCATAACATTTGGCTGTCACGTCTTTACGAAGTGCTTTGATGGTTTCTCGAGCAATAACTTTTACCCCTACAGCTGCCTGAATCGGGATGTCAAATTGTTGTCTCGGGATGAGTTCTCGTAGCTTATTACACATTTTACTGCCAATATTATAAGCGTTATCTTCGTGTATAAGTGCTGATAGTGCATCGACGTTTTGTCCGTTTAGCAGTACGTCAAGGCGCACTAATTTTGATACGCGCATTCCTATTGGGTGGTAGTCAAACGAGGCATATCCTTTAGAAACCGTTTTAAGTCTGTCATAAAAGTCAAACACGATTTCAGCTAGTGGCATATCAAAAGTAAGTTCAACTCTCTCTGGAGTCAAATAGGTTTGGTTGGTAATCTGACCTCTCTTCTCGATACACAAACTCATTACGTTACCCACAAAATCAGCTTTAGTAATGATAGTAGCTTTGATGAATGGCTCTTCTACCCTATCAATTTTCGAAATTTCTGGTAAGTCAGATGGGTTGTTGACAACCAAGCCTACTTCTGGGTTTTTCTTGGTATATGCCAAATACGAAACGTTGGGCACTGTGGTAATCACAGTCATATTAAACTCACGCTCTAGACGCTCTTGGATAATCTCCATATGTAGCATCCCTAAGAATCCACATCTAAAGCCAAAGCCTAAAGCCGCAGAACTCTCAGTAGTAAACACAAGTGATGCATCGTTGAGTTGGAGTTTTTCCATCGAATTTCGCAGTTCTTCGTATTCCTCTGTATCTACAGGATAAATTCCGGCAAAAACCATTGGTTTTACGTTCTCAAAACCATCAATCATATTTTGAGTAGGCTCTTTAGCATCGGTGAGCGTATCACCTACTTTTACTTCTTTTGCCTCTTTGATACCCGAAATCAAATAGCCAACATCCCCAGCCGAGATACTATTTTTGGGAGTTTGACTAAGCTTAAGTGTTCCGACTTCATCAGCAAAATACTCTTTGCCAGTAGCCATAAACTTAATTCGTTGTCCTTTGGTAATTTTTCCGTTCAGCACTCTAAAGATAACTTCAATTCCTCTGAACGGATTATAAACCGAGTCAAAAATAAGCGCTTGAAGGGGTTCATCAACATTTCCTTTCGGTGCCGGAACGCGCTCTATAATAGCTTCTAGTATTTTATCCACTCCAAAACCTGTTTTACCAGAGGCATGGATAATGTCTTCTAAATCACAGCCCAACAAGTCCATGATGTCATCACTCACTTCGTCTGGTTTTGCACTAGGCAAATCCACTTTGTTGAGCACTGGTATTATCACTAAATCGTTCTCAAGTGCTAAATAAAGATTCGAAATAGTCTGTGCCTGAATGCTCTGAGCGGCATCTACGATAAGCAGTGCGCCTTCACAAGCAGCGATAGAACGCGAAACTTCATACGAGAAATCGACGTGTCCTGGAGTATCAATAAGATTTAGGATAAATTGTTCTCCTTTATATTCAAAATCCATCTGAATAGCATGAGATTTAATGGTAATACCACGTTCTCGCTCAAGATCCATATTATCTAAAAACTGAGCTTGCTTCTGACGTTCCGTAACAGTCTGTGTATAATCGAGTAACCTATCAGCTAACGTACTCTTTCCGTGGTCGATATGAGCAATAATACAAAAGTTGCGAATGTTCTTCATCTTCGAAATTTATAAGTAGGCAAAGATAGTTTTTTAGTTGAATTTTTCAAGTAATTTACCTTACAGATTAACACAAAAAAAACTTCGACAGAAACAGGAAGAATTTTTTAGGAACACTCAACCGTTTCTGTCGAAGAAACTACACAAAACAAAAAAACACAAACACTTAAACTTTCTAAATCTGAATCACAACTTCAGATTATATCTAAAATGACTTCAAACACAAAATCACATTATAGTCTTACGAATAATTAAAAACCAAAATCTTACTCTTAGCAAACAAATAAAATACATTTCACTAGAAGTGTCTTTGGATTTTAACTTGAACAAATAGAACAATTTCTACTGTGATTCGCAAAAATGTAGCGTTACAATAACGTTACAACGATTTTTAACGACACAACTTTCTTACTTATAGCGCTTTACGAAATTCACTTTATAGATATTTATATAAACATCTTTCGATTTAATTTAGCAAATCAAGTATATATTAGTGCTTTTCACGCTGAAACGAAACATTAGTATTTGCTTTTCTGCTTAAAAACAAACCTTCTAAAATGGTTTTAGATTTAGATAAAACATCAATTTCGTAGCTCAGCTTAATTATTTCATATAAACAGAGGGTTTTACACCAATTGACATTTCTTTATTTTGAGATAAATTTAGACTAGTATCGTCAGCAAAAAATTGTAAATTTGCCCCTTGTATCTAAAATTAGCTCAAATGACAATTCCAACACAGTTTGATTCAAAAGCAATAGAAAGCAAATGGTATCAGTATTGGTTAGACCACAAATATTTTAATTCAACTCCTGACCATAGAGAGCCTTATACCATTGTTATTCCGCCTCCTAACGTGACGGGAGTTTTGCACATGGGACACATGCTCAATAATACGATTCAAGATATTCTTATCAGACGTGCCAGACTACGCGGATATAATGCCTGTTGGGTACCTGGCACAGACCACGCCTCAATTGCTACTGAAGCTAAAGTAGTGCAAAAGCTTAAAGAGCAAGGCATTGACAAAAATGACCTCACTAGAGAAGAGTTTTTAGCACACGCTTGGGATTGGACTCATCAATATGGAGGAGTTATTTTAGAACAACTTAAACAAATAGGCGCTTCTTGTGATTGGGACAGAACAAAATTCACTATGGACCCTGATATGTCTGCTTCTGTAATCAAAGTTTTTGTTGACTTATACAACAAGGGAATGATTTACCGCGGTTACCGCATGGTAAACTGGGATCCAGAGGCAAAGACAACCTTGTCAGATGAAGAAGTAATCTATGAAGAAAGTCAAGGGAAACTCTACCACCTGAAATATAAAATCATAGGTACAGATGAGTTTGTAACTATCGCTACCACACGACCAGAAACGATTTTGGGCGATACTGCAATATGTGTGAACCCCAACGATGAGCGCTATGAACACCTGAAAGGCAAAACAGCCATAGTTCCGATTGCTAACCGTGAAATCCCTATTATTTTTGACGATTATGTAGATATGGAATTCGGTACTGGAGCGCTAAAAGTGACGCCAGCACACGATATGAATGACAAGACTTTAGGCGAAAAACACAACCTAGAGATCATCGATATCTTTAATGACGATGCGACGCTAAACTCTTTTGGCCTACACTATCAAGGCAAAGACAGATTCGTTGTTAGAGAAGAAATCGCAAAAGAACTAGAGCAAATTGGCGCTTTAGCAAAAGTAGAGATGCACCTCAACAAAGTAGGAACTTCTGAGCGCACCAAAGCCGTAATCGAGCCTAGACTTTCTGACCAGTGGTTTTTGAAGATGGAAGATTTGGTAAAACCTGCGCTAAAAGCGGTTTTAGAAGATGAAGAAATCAAATTCTACCCAAAGCGTTTTGACAACACCTATAAGCACTGGTTAGAGAATATCCAAGATTGGAATATCTCGCGTCAGTTGTGGTGGGGACAACAAATTCCAGCCTATTATTACGGCGAAGGTAAAGAAGACTTCGTGGTTGCTGAAACGAAAGAAGAAGCGCTGAAACTCGCTCAAGACAAAACGAAAAACTCGGCATTAACAGCTGAAGACCTTAGACAAGATGCAGATGCGCTTGATACTTGGTTCTCTTCTTGGCTGTGGCCAATGAGTGTTTTTGGTGGAATATTAGACCCTGAAAACGAAGAGTATAAATACTATTACCCAACCAATGATTTAGTAACTGGTCCGGATATTATTTTCTTCTGGGTAGCGCGAATGATTATTGCAGGTTATGAATATGAAGGCAAAAAACCTTTCTCAAATGTATATTTCACAGGACTTGTAAGAGACAAACAAAGACGAAAAATGTCTAAATCTCTGGGTAACTCTCCTGACCCTTTAGATCTGATCGAAAAATTTGGTGCCGATGGCGTGCGTTGTGGTTTACTGCTGAGCGCTGCTGCCGGAAATGACATTTTGTTTGACGAAGAGTTGTGTAACCAAGGAAAAGGTTTTTCAAACAAAATATGGAATGCTTTCCGACTGATCAAAGGCTGGGAAGTAACCGATATCGAGCAACCTCTTAACGCAAAAGTAGCTATCGAGTGGTTTGACAACAAGTTTCAGAAAACATTGGCGGAAGTAAATGATGATTTTGAGAAATACAGAATCTCAGATGCCTTAATGGCGACTTATAAACTGGTTTGGGATGATTTCTGTTCTTGGTATTTAGAGATGATAAAGCCTGCTTACCAACAACCAATCGATAGAGTAACATTCGACAAAACGATTACTATACTTGAAGATTTATTGAAGTTGTTACATCCGTTTATGCCTTTCTTGTCAGAGGAAATTTGGCAACACATCACAGAACGTACTCCGGAGGAAGCACTTGTCATCGCAACATATCCGACGCAAACAATCTACGACCCAAAAATTATTACTGATTTTGAATTTGCCACTGAAGTGATCTCAGGAATTCGCACTATCAGAAAAGAAAAGAATATTCCGTTTAGAGACCAGATTGAACTAAAACTAATCAACAACGAGAAAACAGCAGCCTATTTTGATCCGATTATTACCAAACTCGGAAATATCTCTATGTTAGAATATGTGGACGGAGCGGTTAATAGTGCATTAACTTTCAGAGTAAAATCGAATGAATACTTCGTACCGATTGCCGGAAATATCAATATTGAGGAAGAGATTGCAAAACTTACGGAAGAACTTGAATACACAAAAGGATTCCTAGCTTCGGTAGAGAAAAAACTATCGAATGAGAAATTTGTAGCAGGAGCTCCCGAACAAGTCATCGCAAACGAACGAAAAAAACAAGCGGATGCTTTGGCTAAAATTGCAACCCTTGAACAAAGTATTACGAGTTTGAAGTAAGAAAATGAAAAAGCTAAACCTATACATAAAGCCTCAAAAATTTTATTGGACTCGAACAAGAATCGTAGAGGTAGTTCTTTTATTTTTCATATTGATTTATATCGTAAATTATTATTTATTAAAAAACGATACTTTGAGTAAGTATATCATTTATTCAGGTTGCGGATTTTTTATACTAGCTACTATAATAAAATTACTTACGATGGGTACTTATCGTACTATTTATGGCAAACTAATTAAAAATGGAATAATATTAGAAATTGATAAAATCACTGTTCAAAATCAAGTTTTTCAATTAAATGAAATCAAAAGTGTAGATTTTATATTGAATGACTACTATGGTTTTTTTATTTATGAAATCTACGGTTTTGAACCTTCTCTATCAAATGGACTAGATAATATGATATTAATTACATTAAATAATGGTGAAAATTACAAGTATTATTTTCAAAGAGAATTGCCTTATGAATTCTATACAACAAAAAGTCTTTTCGCACATTATTATAAAGAGGGAAAACTAAAATTTGAGAGTAAAAAAGAATTTTTTAAATTCTTATCAATTGATATAAAAGAAGAAAAAGAAAAGCTTGACAAGCTTATCAGTTAATAAAAACTTACGATTAAACAAATAAACAAACCATTTTGAAACACATTTTAGTAATCCGTTTATCTGCTATGGGTGATGCTGCAATGACCGTTCCAGTCATTCGAGCTGTTGTGGTTCAACATCCCAATGTTAGGATTACAGTAGTTTCAAGACCATTTTTCAAAGCTTTTTTTGAAGGAATCGAAAGAATCGATTTTTTTGCCGTTGATCTTAAACAAAGACACAAAGGTTTTGTAGGACTTATCCGATTGTATAAAGACCTTAGAAAACTAAATGTAGATGGTTTTGCCGATTTACACAATGTGCTTCGCTCAAAAGTAGTACGAACCTTCTTTAAGTTATCAGGTACTAAAGTAGCTTTTTTGAACAAAGGCAGAAGCGAAAAGAAAGCTTTGACCCGAGAAGAAAACAAAGTGTTCAAACCTCTAAAACCAATGCATCAAAGATATGCAGATGTGTTTGAGCAATTAGGAATCAAAGTAGATTTAGCCGAAATATCATTTCCTGAAAAGGGAATTTTATCAGATGAAATCAAAATCATTACAGGTGAAAAATCAGGGAAATGGATTGGGATTGCGCCTTTTGCTCAATACCAAACCAAAGTTTATCCGTTGGATTTAATGCAAATTGTAATTGATAAATTAGCACAAAATCCCGACCAAAAAATCTTTTTGTTTGGAGGAGGAAAAACCGAAATAGAGCAGTTAGATCTCCTTAAAAAATCTCACAAAAACATAATTGTAGTCGCAGGAAAAATTCCATTTACAGACGAATTAAAACTCATTTCAAACCTCGACATAATGCTTTCTATGGATAGCGGAAACGCACATATTGCTTCGATGTACGGAGTAAAAACCATTGTACTTTTTGGAGCTACGCATCCGTATGCAGGATTTATGCCTTTCGGACAACCACTCGAAAATGCTCTTATTCCTGATTTAGAGAAATATCCAAAACTTCCGACTTCCGTTTACGGAAATAAGGTGATTGACTCCTATCAAGATGCTATGCGCTCTATTTCTCCTCAAAGTGTCGTGGATAAAATAAAGTCTGTTTTAGCCTAAAATAGTTCGTGTCAAAAAAAATAAAAAAGCCGTACTGAAAATTTCAGTACGGCTTTTTTGAAGTAAAATGAAAAAAATGTATTCTAATTATGCAAAAGTTTTTTTTCTAACTCTTGTGCGCGCAAGAACAAAATATTGTTTTCTAAATGAATGTGTTTGTGAAGATCCTGTTCGAATTCTTGCAACATCAGAAAAGCAGTTCTGTACGTACTACAAGCATCTTCCGGAGGCGTGTAGCCATCGGTAAGTCTAGATAATTCTCTAAAGTTACCTCCTTCGATATCATGCTCGTGTTTCATCATTTCAATCGGATTATCAACTGACCCGAATTGAGGTTTGACTAACGGCTGGTTTGAAATCTTTGCTTGCATCATTTTTCTGATAAAAGGGAACAAAATTAGTTCTTCTTTTTTCATGTGCGCAGCCAAGTTTTGAGCCGATTCTGTAAATAGTTTTTCAACCTCTAAAAGCTCTGGATGATTAGACCCGTGTACTTTTGAAATTTTAGCCAAGAATGTCTGAATAACTGGAGTTTTCTCCTCAACGTATCGGTGATGCGTTTTTTCGACATAATCAGCCAATAAATCTAAAGGCCAAGCTTTAAAATCGATATTTGAATTTCCTTTAGCTTCAAGGATTTCTTTGATTTGAGATGACATATTTGCCAAGTCTAAATCATTTTTTTGGCTTACCTCCTCTAAGGTTCTATTTCCTTTGCAACAGAAGTCTATGCCAAGCTTAGAGAAAAGTGCAGCCGTCCTGAAATCTTGAGCCACAATCTCCCCTATTGGTGTTTTTTCTAGGGTATTCATAAGTTTTTTTTTATTCTGCGATTAGCTTCCCTTTCATCATTCCGTAATGACCAGGGAAAGAACATAGGAAGTCATAAGCTCCTGCTTCTTCAACAGTAAACTCGATAGTGTCTGACTCACCTCCTCCTAATAATTTTGTGTGTGCAAGAACACTTGCTGCTTCAGAAGCTGGAACATACTCCTCATCAGTAGCTACTTGTGCCTTTTGAGCAAAAGCCTGCATATCTACTCCTTGGTTAAGAACTACAAAGTTATGTCCCATAACATTTTTAGCCATTTTACCTGTGTGGTGAAGTGTTAAGATGATTTTTGTACCTACAGGAACAACGATTTCTGCTTTATCAAATTTCATCATATCATCAGAGCTGATTTCAACTTCGAAATCTGTTGTTTCAGCCACTTGTTCTTGTTGTGGTTCTGGCGTGTCAGTAACTACTGTTTCTGTGTTTGCTTTGTCTTTACAAGAAGTCATTCCTGCGATTAGTGCTACTAGAGCAAGGCTTTTGAAAATGTTTTTCATAGTTTTAGGATTTATTTATAATTAGATTTAATTTTCAATGCAAAGATAACTATTTTTTAGTTTAAGCTAGTTATGATTAAAGTCATAAGATATGAAATATTTAGAACAAATCTAAATAGATTGTATTCAGACTATAAAAATTTATCCTACAATATTAATAATTTTTCCAAGCACCACAATCACTTTCTTAGGCTCTCTACCTTGTAGGTGCTCAAGAGTTCTTTCGTCTTTAAGAATAATTTGCTCTACTTCTTGCACTGTCAAATCAAGAGACAAACCGATGGTGAATCTCATTTTTCCGTTGAATGAAACTGGATATTCTTTTTCAGATTCTACCAAATGTCTTTCTTCAAAAATAGGAAACGGAGCGGTTGAAATACTTCCGTTATGACCTAATTTGTTCCACAATTCTTCAGCTATATGCGGAGCATAAGGTGAAATCAAAATTGCCAACGGTTCTAGAATCGCTCTGTGGTGGCATTTTTGTTGCGAAAGCTCATTCACACAAATCATAAACTGCGAAACCGAAGTGTTGAACGAAAAGTCTTCAATATCTTGGGTTACTTTTTTGATGGTTTTGTGTAGTGATTTGTACATTTCTTTGGTTGGCTCCTGGTCAGTTACGTTTAAACCATTATCGTCAAAATACAATCTCCAAAGTTTTTTCAAAAACCCGAAAACTCCTGTAATTCCGGCTGTGTTCCAAGGTTTGGCTTGCTCTAACGGGCCTAAGAACATCTCGTATAAACGAAGTGTGTCTGCACCGTATTCGTTGCAAATATCATCTGGATTTACTACGTTGTATTTGGATTTCGACATTTTTTCGACTTCTCTATTAACCTTGAATACGTTATTTGATTCATAAACATATTCTGCGGTAATATTTTCTGGTCTCCAATTTTTAAATTTTTCGACATCTAACTCATCCGAAGAATTAACTAAAGAAACGTCTACGTGAATTCTATAATCCCCAAAATATAAGTTGTATATATCAGTAAGTTTCGCGGCTTTAGATAAAAACTCCTCTAATTGTGGAAGATTTTGTAGTTTAGAAACTTGAACCAAAGGTAATTCGGAACAAAATTTATCTGAAAATTGAGAGGAACAATATATTACAGGAAATTCTTTCTTTAATTTTTCTTCTATTATAGGGTCTATTGCATCTTTACAAAAAAGTGTCCATCTTGAAACAAAAGCACTCATCCCCAAAATCATCCCTTGGTTAATCAGCTTTTTGAAAGGTTCTTCGGTTGGAGCAAATCCTCTGTCTTTAAGGAATTTATTCCAAAAACGAGAATACAACAAGTGTCCGGTTGCGTGTTCGCTTCCTCCAATATACAAATCCACGTTTTGCCAGTATTCCAACGCTTCTTTTGAGGCAAATTCGGCATCGTTGTGTGCATCCATATAACGCATCCAATACCAAGACGAACCTGCCCAACCCGGCATAGTGTTCAACTCTAACGGGAAAACCGTTTTGTGGTCGATTTTTGAATTTTCTACTACCTGATTGTTCATTGTATCCCAAGCCCAAACCGAAGCGTTACCGAGTGGTGGTTGCCCATCTTCGGTAGGTAAATATTTCTCTACTTCTGGCAAGCGAATCGGTAAATGTTTTTGGTCAATCATCTGTGGTAAACCATTTACATAATATACAGGAAACGGTTCTCCCCAATATCTCTGTCTCGAAAAAACCGCATCACGCAAACGATAGTTTACTTTGGCTTTTCCAGCTCCGATTTTCTCTAATTCCTCAATGATTGTTGTAGTTCCTGCTTTGTAATCCAATCCATTTAAGAAAGAAGAATTTTTGTAAACAAACCCCTCTTTCTTTGTGAAAACCTCTTCTTTGATAATTTCATCAGAATCATCAATTCCCCCTTCGGGGGTTAGGGGGCTGAAAATATTTTTTATCGGAAGATTAAAGTGTTTTGCAAACGCATAATCGCGTTCGTCTCCACACGGAACAGCCATAACCGCTCCAGTTCCGTAGCCTGCCAACACATAATCGCCAATCCAAACCGGAATGGGCTCACCCGTAAACGGATGCTCTGCATAAGCTCCGGTAAATACACCCGAAATGGTTTTTACATCGGCCATACGCTCTCTTTCCGAACGTTTTGCTGTAGCTTCAACATAAGCCTCCACCGCTGCTTTTTGTTCAGGCGTAGTGATTTGAGCCACCAAATCGTGCTCTGGAGCCAGAGTCATAAACGAAACCCCGAAAATTGTATCAGGACGGGTTGTGAACACTTCAATAATGTCGAATGTCGAATGTCGAATGTCTGTAACGTCTTCCTTACTTTCGACTTTTGACTTTTGACTTTTGACTTTAAACTTAACAGACGCTCCGACAGACTTTCCAATCCAGTTTCTTTGAGCTTCTTTCAGGCTTTCGGTCCAGTCAATCGTTTCTAATCCTTGCAATAAACGTTCTGCATAAGCGGAAATTCGCATACTCCATTGGGTCATTTTTTTGCGGATAACAGGATGTCCGCCACGTTCTGACACTCCGTTTACGATTTCGTCATTGGCTAAAACCGTTCCTAAAGCCGGACACCAGTTAACTTCTGTTTCTGCCAAATAGGTCAAACGATATTTAAGTAATACTCTCTGTTTTTCTTCTTCTGAAAAAGTCTTCCATTGCTCAGCTGTAAAGGTTTCAATATCATCATCACAAACGGCATTAACCGTAGCATTTCCTTCTTTTTCGAAACGCAACATCAAAGAACAGATGCTTTGAGCTTTGTCAGTATCTTTATCGTACCAAGATTCAAACAATTGCGTAAAAATCCATTGCGTATGTTTGTAATATTCCGGGTCAGAAGTACGAACTTCTCTGCTCCAATCAAACGAAAATCCGATTTTGTCTAATTGTTCTCGGTATCTTGCGATATTGGTCTCAGTTGTGATGGCAGGATGTTGCCCTGTCTGAATTGCGTATTGTTCTGCAGGCAATCCAAAAGAATCGTAACCCTGTGGATGCAACACGTTAAATCCTTTATGACGTTTGAAACGAGCCACAATATCCGAAGCAATATAACCAAGCGGATGTCCTACGTGAAGTCCTGCTCCCGAAGGATAAGGAAACATATCTAATACATAGTATTTTGGTTTTTCAGATTGATTTTGAGCTTTGAATGTATGATTATCAGCCCAGTATTTTTGCCATTTTGGCTCGATTTCATTCGGATTGTATTTCATTTTTTTTAGATATGAGATGTTAGATTTGAGCTATTAGATTTCAAATCTAAATTTTAATATTTTTGTTGTTTGTTTTATTTTAAATTATTTACTTTCATAAGATACTTTTATCCATTCTTCTCCTATAAAAACCAAAGCATCAAAAAGGTTTAATAAATCTCTTTCGCTCACATCTGTTTTCTTGGAAAAAATGTTATACAAATTAAAAACAGATGAATCATCATAACCTTTATTTCTAAATTCTGGTGATACGCTCTTTGAGTCAAGAAAATAGTTGTTATGAATTGAAGGCAAATAATATAAAATGTTATTATTGTTTTTTGAACCTTTTATTATTGTCTTTTCTTTTACATATCGATTATATCTTTTAATTGAACCAAAAGCAATATGATATGAAGTATTTGGATTCAATTCTCTAAATTGATATCCCATTGTCAAGCCTTTCATATATTCGTAATTACATTTTGACATATGAGCATTGGCAAGCCAAACAACAAACTTTTTATCAGGATTTTGTTTTACAATAAAATCAAGATTTTTAGCCATTTCTGTATCTCTTGTCGGATTTCGTTTAGGAACAGATTGATATCTGTCTGTATAACAGAGCTTAATATTTGATTTATAGCTTTCTAATATTCGTGTCCATTGCTTATCAGATTTAACTTTCTCGTTTTGTAATAGTGTTGTGATATAATTATTAAGAAAATCAATATCTGATTTGGATAGCACTTTTCGGGGTTTTAATATGTTTTGTAAAAATGTATCTGTAAGAGTAAAAAATTTTTCCTCTACCTCTATCTCATTTATACTTAAAAATTCCTTAATCCTTTTCGGAAAAACTATATATGCATCTCCCCCTGTTTGAATATCAAATCCCCAAATGGTAACATTATTATCTTCCAAAAACTTCATCAGTTCTTTACATTGCTCAGACTCTTTCCAACTTTTAGGTAAGTTTCTTTTGTTGTGATTAAACAATAAGCTAATAAAATTAGCCTCAAACGCAATATCTTTATATCCGTGTTCAGTTACTAAATACTTTACAAATTCTGTTTTAGCAAGAAAATCTGAGCCACTAAAATGTACTGCTTCCCCAAGAAAAACGGTTTGTTTTCCTTCTATATTTTGGTCAATGATTTTCTTGACATCTTCCGTCAAAAAATTATTATCCAATGAATTTAATTCATAGATATTGTCCTCTATTTGTGAATAAAGAACTTGACTGAAAAAAAATAGTATTAAAATTATTCTCATTACTTCGTTATCATCATTCCTGTCCAAACAGCTAAAATTCCTAAAAGCACACTTAAAGCGATATACAAAAGTGCTAACAACGAATTTCCTGATTGAAACAATTTTATATTCTCAAGAGCAAAAGCCGAAAAAGTCGTAAATCCTCCACAAAAACCTGTCACAAATAATAGTTTTAAATCTGTACTTTCAACTTGTTGTTTTGTGAAAAATCCGATTAAGATTCCGATTATCAAACATCCGAAAACATTTACCAAAAAAGTAGCCCACGGGAAAGCGTTCTGGATATATTTGTCGGTCATAAGAGAAGTTAGGTAACGGAATGCACTCCCGACACCGCCTCCAAAAAATACGATTAAAATAGATTTCATCATTGTCTCTTGTGCAACAAACGTATACTTATACAATAAAAGCTAGCAAATTTAAGGTTTATGCGCTAAACTAAAAACTTTATAGGTTACATTCTTAATCGGAAATTTCTTACTTTTACGGCTTAAATTAAAATTCTATGAGTTCGTCATTTGAAAAATACCAAAAGCGAAGACTGATTTCATCTTATTTTTCAGTTGTATTGAGTATATTCTTAGTGCTTATTTTGTTGGGTTCATTGGGTTTATTTGTGATTAATTCGAAGAAATTATCAGATAACTTCAAAGAGGAAATCCCGATGACCGTTTTTTTTAATAAAGATGCTTCAAAGGAATCTATAGAGCGTTTTGACCGATTGGTCAAGTCAAAAAGCTATATCAACAAAGCTGATTTCGTCACTAAAGAACAAGCTGCTGAACAACACCAACAAGAGCTTGGCGATAATTTCGTAGAACATTTAGGTTCTAATCCGCTATCAGATTCGTATGATATTCGCCTAAAAGCAGATTATGTAGTCACCGATAGTTTGACTAAGATAGTCACCGAAATCAAAGCGCAAGACCAAGTAAAGAGCGTAAATTATGACAATGTGTTGGTCGATATGGTCAATGAGAATATCGTAAAAATCACCTATTGGATGCTGATCATTAGCGGTTTTTTCTGTCTGATTGCCGTATTGCTTATCAATAGCTCGCTTCGTTTGTCGATTTATTCAAATCGATTTATCATCAAAACCATGCAGATGGTGGGTGCTACCAAATCATTCATCAGAGGTCCGTTTGTCTGGACAAGTGTGAAGTTGGGCATCGTGGGCGCATTATTGGCGATTATCACACTATACATTGGGCTATATTACGTAGATCAACGCTTCCCGCAATTTGAGTTTCTGAATGACTATATGTCGCTCGGAATTGTTTTTGGAGGAGTACTGCTTTTCGGGATACTGATCTCTTGGATAAGCACTTTCTTTGCCACCCAACGCTTCTTGAACCTCAGAACAGACGATTTGTATTAGTCTGAGCAAGCAATCACAAAATATACTATACATCAAAAGTAAAGAAATGAGAAACGAATTTTTATTTAGCAAGACTAACTATACCACACTTATTGTAGGTGTTTTGGTTATTGCACTTGGTTTTATCCTAATGATTGGCGGAGGAAACGATGATCCGAATGAGTTTAGCGAAGCAATTTTTAGTTTCAGAAGAATTCACCTCGCTCCTGCTTTAGTACTTGGCGGAATGGGAATTTCGTTTTATGCCATTTTTAAGAAAGACAAAAAGAAAACATAAATGGATTTATTTAAAGCTATAATCATAGCTATCATTGAAGGACTGACCGAATACCTACCTATCTCATCAACCGCACATATGGGCTTCACCGCTGCCCTTATGGGAATGGAAGACAGTGAGTTCTTAAAGATGTTTCAGGTCTCAATTCAGTTCGGAGCCATATTATCAATAGTCGTGTTGTATTGGAGACGATTTTTTGACTTTTCAAACCTCAAATTTTACTACAAACTCTTCTTTGCTGTTTTGCCTGCCTTGATTCTGGGCTATTTGTTTGACGACAAAATTGAAGCGGTATTGGGCAACCAAATCGCTATTTCATCTGTGCTAGTCTTGGGTGGAGTGGTTTTACTTTTTGTGGACAAATGGTTTAAGAATCCTACAGTTCTTGACGAAAAAGACATCTCAATCAAAAAAGCAGTTATGATTGGTTTTTGGCAATGCCTAGCCATGATGCCCGGCACGTCTCGTTCGGCAGCTTCTATCATCGGTGGTATGACCCAAGGGTTGAGCAGAAAAGCTGCCGCTGAATTCTCTTTCTTCTTGGCTGTGCCTACGATGCTTGCTGTTACGGTGTATTCGATATTCGTAAAAACATGGGGCGCAGATACGGAGCATGCACAGAAAGGATACGAAATGATTGTGTCTTCTTCAGCGAATATTTGGATTTTTGTAATTGGGAATATAGTCGCTTTTGTGGTGGCGCTTATTGCTGTTAAAACCTTTATTGCGTTACTCACCAAATACGGTTTCAAGTTTTGGGGATGGTATAGAATCATCATCGGGATTCTTCTTTTAATCTACTTTTATTATTTTCAGTAATGCAGGAACTATCAGCAGAAGACTATCAAGCAGGCAGGGTTTTGCTCATTGACAAACCACTGACTTGGAGTTCTTTTCAGGCAGTCAACAAGCTCAAATACGCCTTAAAACGCAAATACAACTTACCGAAATCCTTCAAAATCGGACATGCCGGAACCCTTGACCCCTTGGCTACAGGATTGCTAATTGTCTGTACCGGAAAATTCACCAAAAGCATCTCTGAAATTCAAGGACAGGACAAGGAATATACCGGAACCATCACGGTGGGCGCTACAACTCCGTCGTATGACTTGGAGACTGAGGTTGACCAAACTTTTCCTAGCGCACATATTACAGAAGAACTAATACACGAAACTACCAAACAATTCTTAGGAGATATCCAACAAAAACCACCTGTTTTCTCGGCTATCAAAAAGGACGGGAAACGCTTGTACGAACACGCCAGAAAAGGCGAAGAGGTAGAAATTGCCTTCCGTGAAGTTAGGATTGAAATTTTTGAAATCACACGTATAGCACTACCCGAAATAGATTTTAGAGTGGTCTGTAGCAAAGGAACTTACATTCGTTCGCTTGCGAATGATTTTGGATTGGCTTTGGGTTCGGGCGCCTATCTTTCAGCACTTCGACGCACCAAAATAGGCAACTATTCGGTGGATGATGCCATCTCGGCGGATGCTTTTGAAGGATAGTTTATATAGAACTAGACTTACAACAACTCGTTGACTAAGCCCAATATCCTTCCGAATTGCTCTTCTTTAGACATATATGAATTGTCAATTTCGATAGCATCGGCAGCTTTGACTAGCGGAGAATCTTTTCGGTTCGTATCGATATAATCTCTTTGGGTAACGTTTTCAAGCACTTCTTCAAAAGTGATTGAATCGTCTTTGGCAAGAAGTTCTTTATACCTACGTTTAGCTCTGATATTCGGGTCAGAGGTGATAAAGAGTTTCAGTTCTGCATCTGGGAAAACTACCGTTCCGATATCTCTACCGTCCATAACCAAGCCTTTTTCTTTGCCCATTTCTTGTTGTTGCTGTACTAATTTGGCTCTGACTTCTGAAATTTCAGCTATTCTGCTCACATAGTTAGACACCTCAATAGTTCTGATTTCACGCTCTACATTTTCATCATTCAAATAGGTCTCTGAATACCCCAACTCAGGATTGTATTTGAAGCTGATTTTTATCTTATCTAAATTCCAAATCAGGTTCTCCACATCAAACCGATTCTGGTCGATCATATGTTGTTGCATCGCAAAATAGGCAACAGCTCTATACATAGCACCTGTATCTACATAGACATAGCCCAAGTGCTTGGCGAGTTGTTTGGCAATAGTACTCTTTCCTGTAGAGGAAAATCCGTCGATAGCTATGGTAATTTTTTTGGTCATTAGATGCTTTAGTTAAAGTGGCAAACCCACAATTTTCTATTGTAAATTGATAATCATCCCGAATAAACTTGTGTTTCCTGCGGTTGTAAATCGTGAATAGGAATAATTAAACCTCAGTTTACCTGTTTTGATACCGATACCTGCTGACAAACCTGAGAAGGTGCGCTGTTCTTCGAGCACTAGCTCCTGACTCCTTCTGAAGTTGTAACCTACTCTTATGTTAAAACTCTTTTGTGGGAATAACTCTACTCCTACTATCACATGTCGCAGCATATTGTTAAAGAATGACGGTTCATCTTGCTTGACACCACCATCTAGTCCTTGTTCGGCATGTACTGGATTGGTGAAAGCTACATTCCATTGTTGTAAATTTTCTAAAGTCAAGTGCCAGCGAATAGGCACGTGTTCTAATTCTTGAGATACTCCGGCGATAATCTCTAGTGGTAACTTCTCATTAGTTCCGGCATAAGTAGTGATTTGCGTACCGATATTCCTGATGGCTAAGGCAATATTCAGATCATTTGCTTCATCGATATAGATAGCTCCTAAATCAACCGCAGCACCAAAGGAATGGTAACTTTCGAGTGTAGAGGAAATCATTTTTAGATTGGCTCCCAAAAAGATATCTGTCCAAGGAATATTATAAGCATAACCCAATGAGAGTGCCGTTTCGCTACCTGTAAAGGTTTCTGTTTGCATGCCAAACTCGTCGCGACCATCAAAGTCGCCGTAATTGACATAACTCACCCCAACGTGAAAAGTCTGTACTCTTCTATCCCAAGTATAGGCATAAGAACCTGTACCGTAGCTCACTTCGCCATAATAACTGCCATAATTAGCCGAGAGTTGATTGTCCATCTCAACATTGATAGTAGCCGGATTAAAAATCACTTGGTTGACATCATAGTCGTAAATAGTGATGATTTTTCCACCCAAAGCAGCTTGTCTTGGAGAGGTCATCAAGTTCAGGAATTGATAGACAGATTGCCCTCCTACTTGACTAAAGCTGAGGAAACTACAAAAAAGAAAACCGACAAGAAAAAGCTTTTTCAACATGAAGTGAATCTGAAACACCTTATCAATAACGAAAGTACTCCGATATTATTTTAAACATTGTTTTATTATGTGTTTTTATAACGGCTATACCTAAGGTATGTTCATATATTTATGTGTTTGCAACGAAATCTTCCATTTTGGGTTGTTCATTACATAGTCCACAATGAGTGGCGTCATTTCGTCTGCTTTGCCCCATTCTGGTTGGAGCAGTAAGGCACAATCTGCTGAAACTTTGGCTGCTTGCTCTTCAGCGAATACAAAGTCATGGTTGTTAAAGATGATTACCTTAAGTTCATGTGCTTTTTGGTAAGCTTCATCTACTGGGAGTTTTAATTTTTTAGGCGACAGACATACCCAGTCCCAACTACCTGAAAAAGGATAAGCTCCTGAGGTTTCGATATGTACTTTGAAGCCTTCTTCTTTAAGTCTTTTAGTCAGCTGATCGAGATTCCACGTTAGTGGTTCTCCACCGGTGATTACTACTGATTTTGCTTTTGATTTCTTGGCATTGGCTACCATGGTTTCGACAGAAGTCAACGGATGCTTGGCTGCTTCCCAACTTTCTTTTACGTCACACCAATGACAGCCCACATCACAACCGCCTAAACGGATGAAGTAAGCAGCTACGCCTGTAAATACACCTTCTCCTTGGATGGTATAAAATTCCTCCATAAGCGGAAGTTCCAGCCCTTTGAGGATACTGTCTTTTATATCGGTTTGTTGTTTCAAAATTATTTTTTTTACTGCTTTGCTATACTAACTTATGCTCTACCAAATACTCTGCAATCTGCACCGCATTTGTAGCAGCTCCTTTTCTGAGGTTATCTGCTACAATCCACATATTAACCGTATTGGGTTGGCTGAGGTCTCTTCTGATTCTACCTACAAAAACTTCGTCTTTTCCTTCTGCGTATAAAGGCATCGGATAAGTAAAGGTATCTAGGTTGTCCTGTACTTTCACGCCTGGTGTATTGTGTAAAATGCTACGAATTTTGCCTTCAGTAAAGTCTTGTTCAAATTCTATATTTACTGATTCGCTATGTCCGCCAATAACCGGGATTCTAACTGCTGTGGCAGTAAGCGCAATGGAATTGTCTTTGAGTATTTTTTGCGTTTCGTTAACGAGTTTCATTTCCTCTTTGGTATATCCGTTTTCTTCAAATACATCACATTGAGGAATGGCATTTTTGTGGATTTGGTATTTATAAGCCATCTCTCCTTTTTCGCCTTTAAATTCGTTTTCTAATTGTTGCATGGCTTTTACTCCCGTTCCGGTTACGGATTGATAAGTAGAGACCACCACTCTTTTGATTTTATATTTTTGGTGCAAAGGCGCCAAAGTCATCACGAGCTGAATCGTAGAGCAATTGGGGTTAGCAATAATCTTGTCTAAGGAAGTTAACTCTTGAGCGTTGATTTCTGGCACGATAAGCTTTTTAGTACTGTCCATACGCCATGCAGATGAGTTGTCGATGACTGTAGTGCCCACAGCGGCAAACTTAGGCGCCCACTGTAATGAAGTTTCACTCCCAGCCGAAAACAAAGCGATATCAGGTGCCGCATCTACTGCTTCTTGAAGCCCGATGACGCTATAGCTCTTTTCTCTGAACTTTAATTCTTTGCCCACAGAATTTTCTGAAGCGACCAGAAGCAATTCAGTAACCGGGAAGTTTCGCTCTTCTAATATTTTTAGAATATTGGTGCCGACCATTCCGGTAGCACCCACAACTGCAACTCTCATAGTGTTGTTCTTAATTTTCTTAATTCGCAAAGATACGTTTTTTGGTTTTGAAAAATCTTATGATACTGTTGTTTTTAGTTCAACTGATTTTAGTCAACCAAGCCTTATATACCAAAAGAAAAATCCCTTTAAACCAATTGGTTTAAAGGGATTTCCTTACACTATATTTTGTTTTTATACGCTAAACTTATGCGTTTTTAATTTCTCTAGAAGTTATAGCTTCTTCGTCTTCTTCCTCTTTGATTTTATCAGCACCACTTTTGATCATCGTATCAGACATAATTGGTGTAGCAATGAATATCGAAGTAAATGTACCTACGATAATACCGATAAGGATAGCAAAAATAAATCCTCGAAGTGATTCACCACCGAAAATAAAAATAGCCAATAACACGACTGCCAAACTCAACGAAACGTTGATGGTTCTGCTCAAAGTTGTATTCAAAGCCAAGTTTACAGTATCTACAAAACTCTCTCCGGTGTGTTGTGATTGTCTGTTTCTCAAGAATTCACGAACCCTGTCAAATACAATCACCGTATCGTTAATCGAGTAAGCTACAACTGTCAAGATAGCTGCAATTAGGTGCTGGTCAAGCTCCATATTGAAAGGCATTATTGCGTAGGTCAATGAGAATACTCCCAATACGATTATAACGTTTTGTGCCAATCCGGCAACTGCTCCTAGAGAGAACTGCCATCTTCTAAAACTGATCAAAATATATAAGAACATCACAGCTAGAGCTCCCAAGACTGCTTTCATCGAATCGTATTTCAAATCATCTGCGATGGTTGGTCCTACTTTTGAAGTCTGAAGTACTCCTAATTGTTTATCTCCGTGAGAAGACATAAACTCCTCAAAAGTAAGTGTTGCTGGTAAGAATTCTTTTAGATTATCATAAAGCATGTGATTGATTTCATCATCAACCTCTGTGCTTTCTTCTTCAACTTTATATTTGGTTGTAATTCTTAATTGATCTGCAGAACCATAGGTTTTGGCTTCGGCACTTCCGAAAACTAGGTGTAGTTTATCTTTAATTTCGTTTGCATCTACAGGTTTATCAAACTTCACTTGGAATGTTCTACCTCCAACAAAGTCAACTCCTGGGTTCAATCCTTTTGTAGAAAGAGCCACCACAGATATAAGCACTGCAATACCAGAAATGATATAAGCAATTTTCTTTTTGCCTAAGAAGTCAAAGTTTGTACCTACAAACCAATTTTCAGTAAACGACGTAGAGAATTTCACATCATGTCCTTTGTCTAATCTTCCGTAGATGAACAACATCGGAATCAGGATAGCTGTAAACAAAATCGTTAGAATACCGATCAATAAGGTAGTCGCAAATCCTTGAATAGGTCCTGAACCAAAGATAAATAAGATAATACCTACTAAGAAGGTAGTAATGTTTGCGTCAAACACTGATGACAGCGCACCATTCCAGCTAAAAGCATAATCTACAGCTTCACGCGTAGGTTTTCCTGCACGCAGTTCTTCTTTTACTCTTTCGTTTATAATAATATTGGCGTCAATTGCCGTACCCATCGTAAGCACAATTCCCGCAATACCAGGCAATGTAAGTACTGCTCCTAAACTGGCTAAAATTCCGAAAATAAACAATAAGTTTACCATCAAGGCTACGTTGGCATACATCCCTGTACGTCCATAATAAAACACCATCCATAACAATACTACTCCAAATCCGATAAGGAATGACATCATACCGTTGTCAATAGCTTGTTGACCTAACGAAGGCCCTACTACAGCTGATTGAATGATATCTGCAGTTGCTGGAAGTTTACCTGCATTAAGAATATTTGCTAAGTCATTTGCTTCTTCTAGGCTAAAGTTTCCTGAAATACTTGAACTTCCTCCTGAAATAGCTTCGTTTACGTTTGGAGCAGAATATACTTGGTTGTCCAATACAATGGCAACAGCTCCTTGTCTTGCAGCTACCTCACGGGTTAGTTTCTCCCATTCTTTCGCTCCATTAGAGTTCATACGCATAGACACAGCAGGCTTTCCGAATTGGTCGTAATCTTGCTTTGCATTAACTACCGCATTACCACCCAAAGCTGCTTTGTTATCTCTGTTTCCTTTGATAGCATATAGCTCAACAACTTCCATCTTCTCTGACGGGATGTCTTTAGAGAATCTTACTACTTGTTTTTCTGCAATATTTTGAACAGAAGGTTTTCCCCACAAGAATTTGCTATATCTCTGTTCTGGTGACAGCAAATTTCTGATGTTTGACTGACGGAAGTAAGCTGAAATTTCGGCTGTATCTTTCACTGAATAATACCCCAATACTTGTCCTCCTCCGAAAGCTACCATTTTATCAATGATAGGTCCAGCTACTAGACTTTCTGAAGAGGTTTTATCTGTAAGTAATGCTTCGATATCGCTTTTAGGAGCGGCTAAAGAATCTACAACTACTTCTTCTTTTTTAGATTGTGTTTGGTTTTTGATTTCTTGGTTGGCAGCCATCAGGAAATTCCCGATTTCTTCCATCTTATACACTTCCCAGAACTCTAACTGAGCTGTACTTTGAAGTAATTTCTTAATACGAGCTTCGTCTTTTGCTCCTGGAAGCTCAACTAAGATTCTACCCGTGTTTCCGATTTTCTGGATGTTAGGTTGTGCTACACCGAACTTGTCGATACGCTCTCTGATAATCTGGAATGCACTCTCAACTGATTCATCTACTTTTTTAGCCAATACTTTCTTTACGTCATCGTCAGAAGAATTGATATTTACCTCTTTTTCGTCAAAGTTTCTGTTTGCAAAAATATCAGGCGAAGCCAATTTAGTAGTTCCACCAGCTTCTTTGTTTGCAATTTCAAAAGCTCTTATGAACGCATCTAGAGATGATTCTTGTGCTTTTCTGATTTTCTCAGTTTCTGATAAAGCCTTTACAAATACTGGATTTTGCGAATTGTTTGCCAATCCTTTAATGATGTCTTTTACCGAGATTTGTAGTGTTACGTTGATACCACCTTCTAAGTCTAGACCTTTGTTGATTTGTTTTTCCTGAACCTCTTCAAAGCTATATCCGAAGATTGGATAAACAGACTCTTTTTTAATAGAGTCTAAATAAGCTAACTCTTTCTCTCTATCACCTCCTGAAAAAGCTATAGCATCTTTCTTTACTTTGTTTGTGACAAACGTAAATGAAAGTTGGTAAATACACACAATTGCAAATAGGATTGCAAAAAATCTAATGAGTCCTTTGTTCTGCATTATAATTCTGAATTAAATTTAGATAATGTTGGTTTTTGCTTTTCTTTACTACACTATTCAAACGATAGAGCAATACTGAAAAACGGACAAATATATGACTTCGTAAAAAACTAACCAATTTATTTTTTAATTAAATATGAAACATTAAAATATCAGCCCTTATATCCCTGTTTATTATTATTTTAGGGCTATAAAGTCGTCTTAAATATTAAATAACTACTTTTGCACTACTAATCTTGAAAAGAATCATGATCAAATCAATGACTGGCTTCGGGAAAACCTCCTTACAGCTTCCTGCCAAAAAAATCACTGTAGAAATAAAATCACTCAACAGCAAGAATCTAGACCTGAATATCAGAATGCCTTCTGCCTATAGAGAAAAGGAGTTTGCACTGCGCAACAGAATGGCACTGGAGATTGAGAGAGGAAAAGTAGATTTCTCTTTGTTCTCAGAGCTGACCTCTGATGAGACTACTTCAAAAATCAACCCGCAAATCGTCAGAGGATATATACAACAACTCAAAGCTATACTCCCCGATGCTGACCAAACTGAACTGATGAAAATGGCAGTCAGAATGCCTGATACGCTCAAAACAGAACGCGACGAAATAGACGAGAATGAATGGACTGAAATCCAAAAAGCCATTACCGAAGCTTTTGAAGCTTTCACGACCTTTAGACTCAACGAAGGTGCCGTGTTAGAAAAGGATTTTGAACAACGCATTGAGAAAATAAGAGTGTTGATGCACGAGGCTGTGTCATATGATAAAGAGCGTATCAAAATTGTGAAAAGTCGTCTGAAAGACGCACTAAATAACCTAAATACCGCTATTGACGAGAGTCGTTTTGAACAAGAACTCATCTACTACCTAGAAAAATACGACATTACTGAAGAAAAGATACGTCTTGAAAACCACCTTAACTACTTCTTAGAAACCATGAGAACAGAAACTTCTTGTGGCAAAAAGTTAGGTTTCATCTCGCAAGAGATTGGTAGAGAAATCAATACTATGGGCTCAAAGTCAAATCACTCTGAGATGCAAAAAGTAGTGGTACAGATGAAAGACGAACTAGAAAAAATCAAAGAGCAATTACTCAACGTGCTTTAGTTGATTTTTGTTAGATTTTAAACACATCTTTTGAATTTGCTGTAGTAATAGTAGCGACCTCTTGCGGAGAAATCTGATAGAGGTCTGCTATTTTTCGGGCAATATTGATGATATACGCAGACTCATTCCGCTTGCCACGAAACGGCACCGGAGCTAAATAAGGCGCATCGGTTTCAAGTACGATGTGTTGTATATCTATTTGGCTTAGGAACTGATCTATCTTTCCGTTTTTGAAGGTCACCACTCCCCCAATACCCAACTTCATATTCAGCGCAATAGCCCGCTGCGCTTGCTCAAAATCCCCTGTAAAACAATGAAAGATACCGAACAAGTCATCGCCTTTGTGCTGTTCTAAGACTTCAAAGACTTCATCAAATGCATCCCTGCAATGAATCACAATAGGCAGTTTATATTTTTTAGCCAATTGGATTTGATGGCTGAAAGCTTCTTGTTGTGCTTTTAGGTTAGTCTTGTCCCAATACAAATCAATCCCGATCTCACCGATAGCCACAAATTTGCGTTGTTCTAGTTGTTGTTCGGTTTTTAGTAATTCCTCTTTATAATTGTCTTTGACATAAGTTGGATGCAAGCCACACATCAAAAAAACATGTTCTGGATATTCTTTTTCTAGTGCATACATTCCCTCAACATAACTACTGTCAATAGCAGGAATAAAAAACCGATTTACGCCCGCAGCTAACGCTCGGCTAATCATCTCCGCTCTGTCCTCTGCAAATTCTTCGCTATAAAGATGTGTATGTGTATCTGTAAAACCTTTGAATTGAGGTGTAGTTGGCATTTATAAAGACTTGAAAAATTGAGTAAGCAAAACTAGATTTTTTATCTTGTTTGATGAAATTTTTAGCTAGAGAATATTTATGAAGTAACTAAAACTGATGTTATTTATTCTTAATTCTAACCATAAACGCTGATTAAGTTCTATCTTTACAACCCTCAATTCTGGTATATTCCGCTTAATAGTTCTCTAAAAGATCGCATGTCTAAACTACCTACAGCACATAAATTCATTGATCTTTCTGACTACGGAAGACCTATCGCAAGACTGATTGCAGGTGTGTTAAGAAATACATCCATCACTCCTATTCACGTGACTATTGGCTTTATTATTTCAGGTTTGATAGCTATTTATTGTATTATTTATAATCATTATTGGCTAGCGGCTTTTTTTTTGATTTTCAAGTCTATACTTGATGCTGCTGACGGAGAATTGGCTCGTATAAAAAACACACCCTCTTATACAGGACGTTATCTAGATTCTGTAGCCGATATATTGCTTAACGCTTTGATTTTTATTGCTGTTTGGTCTATCACTGACACTGCTTTCTGGGTTTGTATGCTAGCGTTCTTAGGATTACAATTGCAAGGAACACTCTACAATTATTACTACGTCATTTTGCGCAATACGTTTAGCGGTGACACCACCAGCCGCGTGTTTGAAAACAAAACACCCTTAGCACTCAAAGGCGAGGAACAACAACATGTGAATGTTCTTTTTGGGTTGTACAAACTTTTGTACGGCATTTTTGATTGGACGATTTATACCCTTGACAGCAATGCACACAAAAGCAAAAGCATTCCCAATGGACTGATGATGTGCGTTTCGACTTTTGGTTTGGGCTTTCAGTTACTACTTATTGCTGTATTTCTTGTGACGGGTCGGGCAACATTTATTTTTCCTTTCTTTCTGGTGTATAGTCTAATGATTTTTGTTTTTATAGGGATTAGGAAACTGTTTTTCCATCAGAGCTTATAAAAAAACTAATTATCCTACATAAACGGAGATAATAATCTTACTACCTTTTCCCATAAATGGATATACTTAGGTCTATTTAGCCAACTTTCTTTATCAATCTGTACTGCTGATTCCAGGTCTTGCTCAAAAACAGTTGTGAGTTGTGTTGCAATCTTTTGGCTATACACCATCGCATTGACCTCAAAGTTCAAGTCAAAACTTCGATAATCAATATTTGCCGAACCGATAATAGCCAACTCACCATCAATAACCATAGTTTTAGCGTGTACAAAGCCTTTTTCATACATATATATTTGTGCCCCGTAACCCAGCAACTCAGTATAATAGGCACTCGCAGCGGTATTTACCATTTTAGAATCAGATATGCCCGGAATTAAGACTTTTACATCTAATCCACTTTGTATAGCGATAATCAAGACGTCCATTAAGCTTTCGCCCGGAACGAAATAAGGGCTGGTAATATAAATACTTTTTTTAGCAGAACTTATAGCTGCCAACAGAGAATAGAAAATTACTGGTTGTTTGCTGTCAGGCCCTGAGGCAACGGACTGTACGATATCATTTTCGATGGAATGAATCTGAGTAATATCAGGAAAGTAAACTTCGCTAAAGGCTAGTTTTTGACTACTACAAAAGTTCCAGTCACTCATAAAAAGATGTTGCAAATAGACACTCGCCTGACCATTAATCATCAAATGTGTATCGCGCCAATAGAGGTGATTCTTGACCTCCAAATCATTTCTGTATCGATCACTCATATTGATACCGCCCACAAAGCTGACCAATCCGTCAATAATAATTATTTTTCGGTGGTTTCTGTAGTTGATTCTACTCGCAAAGGCATACCATTTTATCCTATAAAAAGGTGCTGTGCGCACGCCTCCTTCTTGAAGTTTTCTGATAAATGTTTTGCCCAAGGCGTGACTCCCGAAATCGTCATACATAAAGCGCACCTCGACACCTTCCTGTGCTTTTTTGATAAGCATATCTGCTATTTGATTACCTGTAAAATCATTCTCATAGATATAATACTCAAGGTGAATATGAGATTTTGCTTTTTCTAGTGCCTGTAAAAGTTCTGGAAACTTCTGCTCGCCATTAATCAATAATTTTACTTCATTATTAGCTGTAAGCGGACTATTACTAGAATAGCGAACATAAGAGGCTAAGGTTTTATGTTTATCAGCAATCAGACCTGAGTTGATTATTGCATCAGAATAAGCGGTCAATTTCTTTCGAATCTGCCTACCTTGGTGCTCATCGATAACTATTTTTTTGGTATAGAGTTTTCGTTTTCTGTAGTTAATCCCAAAAGCAAAATAAAACAAGGTTCCGAGTATGGGTAAAAACACTATAAATAAGATATATGCCAAGGCTTTGGTACTGCTACGAGTGTCATAAAGCACCCTCACAATCACCAAAAAAGTAACGATAAAATAAGGAATTTGTAGAAGTGATATCCAATTCATACGTCGGATTTTTTAGGCTATGCTATACTTATCTAATTATGCCAGTAAATGACTTACAAACTTAACTAAAATAGCTTTATATCTGTATTTGTTTTTTCAGAGATAGCAGATTATTGTCGCATTGCGTTTTATCCAACGCATTCTGAAAAGATATTAGTCAAACAAAACTTAGCTCAAAAATAACTCATTTTTACAAATTTTTAAGATTATGTTGCTTCGGGTTTTGTATTTTTGTTAATTATGAATGAAACTATTATACATCAAGCCTCTATGTCCAGTTTTATACGAACGATACTAATTATAGTTGCTATTTATTATATCTTTAAATTTTTAGCGCGTTTGTTTGCTCCGTATTTGATGAAGAAAGTTATCCAAAAAGCACAAGGAAACTTTCAGCAAAGATACGAGCAACAATTTAATGGTAATCAACAACAAACCAATACTAAAACGGACAAATCTACAGCTAAGCAACCTTTGCGTTCTACCAAAAAAATTGGCGAATATATTGACTATGAAGAACTTGACTAACTTTCTAAAACTATGATTGCTAAGATCGCCTGGAGAAATCTATGGTTCAAACCCCTAAACACTACTCTAAGTATTATCCTACTTACGGCAAGTGTAGCCATTATTTCTCTGTTGATTTTACTACAAGAGCAATTTGAGAACAAGTTTTCTAAAAATATTAATGGTGTAGATTTAGTGCTCGGCGCACAAGGTAGCCCTTTACAGCTCATTCTTTCCTCGGTATATCAGCTCGATAGTCCTACCGGAAATATCAACTACAAAGAAGCAGAAGTCTGGATGAAACACCCGTTTGTTGAGACGGCTATTCCGTTGGCATTCGGAGATAATTATTTGGGCTATAAGATTGTAGGAACCACAACAGATTACATCACGAAATTTGGAGGAACATTTGTTGAAGGTAAAGCTTTCGAAAAAGATTTTGAAGTCGTAATCGGAGCTAAAATAGCACAAAACTTGCAACTCAAAGTAGGCGACACATTCTTCGGTAGTCACGGCGAAAGTCAAGAAGACGAACACCTACACGACAATCATTCCTACACTATTGTGGGCATCCTCGCTCCTACCGGCAAAGTAATTGACAATTTAGTCCTGTGCACGATCGATAGTGTTTGGCTGATTCACAACGAGGCGCACGACCACAATCATGAAGAGCATGGTCACGCAGCACATGACCATGACGACCACACAGCACATGAGGTTTCTGGCGCTGACCACAATGCGCATGCTGACAGGGAAATCACTGCAGTATTGCTAAAAATAAAAAACAAAATGGCGTTTGTGTCTTGGCCCAGATTGATTCCCCAAAACACAAAAATGCAGGTGGCAAGTCCGGCGATTGAAATAAATAGGCTTTTTGCCCTTTTCGGATTAGGATTAGATGCTTTGCAGTACTTGGCTTTGGGAATTATGCTTATCTCTGGCATTAGTATTTTTATCGCGTTATACAACCAACTCAAAGAACGCAAATACGAATTTGCACTGATGCGTATCGGTGGTGCCAAAAGAGGACAACTCCTGCAACTCATCTTGTACGAAAGCTTTTTTTTATGTGTTGTTGGGTTTATATTCGGTACAGTCTTAGGGCGTTTATCGCTTTGGATGATTTCTGATGCTACTGTCCAAGAATACAAAATAGACTTTGACCCTTGGCTTATCTTGTGGCAAAAAGAAGGCATGTTATTTGCTTTGACGATTGCCGTCGGAATCATAGCCGCTTGTATTCCTGCTATAAAAGCCTATACACTCAATATTTCAAAAACCTTGAACAATGCGTAAAACATACCTAGTATTTATTCTTATTTTTAGTGTAACTCTTTTTTCAATAGCCTACCTTGCTACTTCTAACACGACCAAAGCAGCTTTCTCTAAACCACATACACCACATACTAGTGTGCAAAAAGCAAGTCTTGTCAACTTTGATGCATTGGTTGCTAACCCGATTGTGATTCGACCTAACCTTAGCGAAGACACGATGACTTGGGGCATGCTCGGCAAAATAAAATACGTAACCAAACCTCACAAAGACTATCCCGATGGAGTTATGTACCCGATTGTAAACCCAGAACTCAAAGCTATGAAAGGAAAGCAGATCACCATCAGCGGTTTTATCATCCCGATTGATAATGTGAGCTATGCCTTGAGCAAAAACGTATTTGCACAATGCTTCTTCTGTGGTCAGGCAGGACCAGAAACCATTATGGGTATCCAATTCAAAGATCTCAAAAAACGCCTGAAAACAGACCAATACGTAACACTTGTCGGTAACTTTAGGTATAACGAAAACGACATCGAAGACTGGATTTATCATATCGACAACGCTATTATTACCAAAGGAAACTAACAGATTTACTCCTTACTTTTTGGCTTATTAGCCATAGCTATTTAGCTACAGGAAATACTTTTGTAAATATTTCAGATAACTTTGTCCGAAATACTATAATCAGTATCTTTGTAGGTAACGTTATCTTAGAATTATGTTTTCAAAATCATGTGAATACGGCATCAGAGCTGTGATTTATATCGCTTCTCAGTCTTTAGAACACAAACGAGTGAAGATTCGTGAAATTGCTCAAATGACCAATTCTCCTGAAGCATTTACCGCCAAGATTGTAGGAGCACTGTCAAAACACAACATTGTTCTTTCACAAAAAGGACCGACAGGAGGACTAGAAATCGATCTCGAACGCATGAAAAACATCAATATCAGCCAAATCGTTTTGGCTATTGATGGCGATTCGGTCTATAATGGTTGCGGACTTGGTATGAGTCAATGCAATGCAGACAACCCCTGCCCTATGCACGAAAAGTTTGCGGTTGTCAGAGCTAAACTCAAACAAATGCTAGAAACTACTACTATCTTTGAGCTTGCAACCAACCTGAAGGTCGGGAAATCGACTTTATTGAGGTAACCACTAGCTGAAGATTTTCAGTTATAGTTTAAAGCTGTATTTACTAATTTAAATAATACTACCATGGAAAAAAATGAAATCTGGTTAGATTCGCTCATAACCGATACGCCCCAAGAAGGAAGAGAATTAGCTATAAAAATGTCTAGAAAGTCAATTGCTGCCATACAAACAGACCCAGAAATCAGAAAGCAACTCCGAGGGGATTATGCGAATGACACAGCGCAACTCATCGCCTCTGCACAAGTCATTGCACTGGAATTTCAGACTATAGCTGCAGCAAATAATTACTGGAAACACTTAGAAGACTAAAAGAATTTAGTTTTTATACGTATCCGATAAGACTACTTTTTGCTTGTGAGCGACAAAAAACAAGCAAAAAGTTTTTTTAACCTTTCTTGATAACCTCCAAAACGCCTATACCTTGAGCATTAAACCTATAAAACGCCACGAATCTCTACAACCACTCAGCAGAAAACACCACCACGGACTGTTATTGTGTTGGAAAATCAGACAAGGACTACAAAAAGAAATCGCCCTAGAACGCATTAAAGCTTATGTAGATTGGTTTTGGGATGTTCATCTAAAATTTCATTTTGAGGTAGAGGAAAAACACATCTTCAGCATACTTCCAAACGAGCATCCGATGGTGCAACAAGCACTTGATGAACACCTCCAAATTAAAGA
Organism: Flavobacteriaceae bacterium; assembly: GCA_034676605.1. Lineage (GTDB taxonomy): Bacteria > Bacteroidota > Bacteroidia > Flavobacteriales > Flavobacteriaceae > Flavobacterium. The sequence goes on from JAUCBW010000001.1 coordinate 855,135, forward strand.
CTTGATTCTAAACCAAAACAATACACAGCAAAACTTAGAAAGTTTAGAAAAAGTACTAAATAACCATATTCGGTTTGAAGAGCGTGTGTTATTCAACAAAATACAAAATATCGCTACTCCTGCACAACTATCAATAATTGAACTGCATCACAACGAAGTCTTTGTCGATACTTGGCAAGATGAGTTTTGGCTGAGGGATAAATAGTGTGTTAAATATCTCTGTAAAAGACACTATCTCCTAAAATTCGTCTGTTTATATCTCTGTGTCAGTAAATTCAATTATCCGTTTAATGGTCGTTTTATCTCCCAATATTTTTCGGTGACCTAAGCCATCGGTTATGAAAACTCTTCCGTTAGGGAGGTATTTGTATATATGTTCTGCACAATTCACTGGTACGTCTTCATCTTGTTTGTCGTGTATGACTAACACAGGAATATTCACTTCTTTTGCTGCTGCATATACATCATAATCTGATAATTTATCTTTTAGTTTATTTTCGAATCTCGCAAGAAGTATTTCTGCAATAACAGGTTTGAGTTCAAGACTTTGAACAAATCCTCTAAACACATCAAACACCACATCTGCACTGCCAATAATCACTGCTTTGTCAGGTTTCAAGCCCCTTTTGATACTATTCATCACAGACATACCGCCAAGCGAATGTCCGATGACCACATCAAACTTTCCGTAAATGCGCTCGAGTTCTAAGATACTTTCGATAAACTGAGCCATATGACTGGTTTTCCCGTCTGACTTTCCGTGTCCAGGTGCATCAAAACTGATGGTCATATATCCTTGCTTTACAAAGGCTTTGGCAATACTCACTAGCTGCGTTCCTCTACCTGACCAACCGTGAACCAGCAGGACTTTCTTGTCAGACTTTCCATATTCAAAAACCCTGATACGTTGTTGAATTTTTGGGATTGACACATAAGTTTGCACAGAATTAAGCTCCATCTCCTCTTCCCTTTTGGGTAATTTGTGATTGATGGGTGTCATAAATAATTTAGCCGCAAAACTTGTGGCTAGCTTCAAAGAAATCGCCTCTAAAAACCGTGCAGTTCTTATAATAGTTTTTGGTATGTTTTGCTGTGGTTTTGGTTTCGGAGTATCCATTTGTTTTTTTGTGCTAAATTCGTTCTTAGCGTCCTATATTTTTATAGAAGTGATTTATAATAATAGTTCAAACTATCGTTAAGAATTCTCGTTTCATTACTGTACTGAAAATTAAAGTCCGGAGCTTTGATTCCGTGTTCAATAAAAGTATCACTGCTAAAAACTCTGGCTTCATCCCAGAGGTTATCGGCTATAAAACCCTCTAGTACTTCTTTGCCTCCTTCAATAATCACAGACTGAAGGTTGTGCTTATAAAGCACTTCCATAATCTGAGTATTCCTGTTTTTAGAGAAGTCAATCTGCTCAAAAACCAAATTATCATCTTCAGACGCTATTGGTTTTTCAGTAATAAAGATTGTTTTGCAGCTTTTGTCATAAACTGAAAAATCTTTTGGAATTATTAGTGTCCTATCCAGAATAATCCGAATGGGATTTTGTCCTGTCCAATGCCTAGTATCTAATTTCGGATTGTCTTGTAAAACCGTATGAGTGCCTACCAAAATAGCCTGTTCTTCCGTGCGCCATTTGTGCACTAATTGTCTGGAATATGGGTTAGAAATCCACACGGGTCTTTTTTTGTCTTTGGTTAATGGTGCCAACATCCCGTTTTGAGTTTGTGCCCATTTTAGGATAATATAAGGTCTTTTTTGTTGGTGAAACATAAAAAACCGCTTGTTCAGCTCGTTGCATTCTTGCTCCAACACACCAACAATCACTTCGATTCCAGCACTTTTAAGTCTTTCTATTCCCTTGCCTGCCACTGCTACAAACGGATCTGTCGTTCCGATGACTACTTTTTTGATTTGGTTTTTAATAATCAAATCCGCACAAGGAGGTGTTTTGCCATGATGCGAACAAGGTTCAAGGTTGACGTATAGCGTACTTTCTTTAAGAATGTTTTTATCGCCTTTCACGCTATGTATCGCATTGACCTCTGCGTGTGCCTCTCCTGCTTTTTGGTGCCAACCCTCTCCTATAATCTGACCTTCATGCACAATCACACTACCCACCATCGGGTTGGGATATGTGGTCCCCAAGCCATTTTTGGCAAGAGTTAAACAGCGTTTTATAAATGTAGTATGTAGGTTCAAACTGCAGTTTTTACGAATGTCTCAAAGATAAACATTATAGCCTCTAACCTCAAGAATCTAATCACTAAAAGACTGTTAAAATACGCCTATAATCACCAACTACAAATTGTATTTTCTTTCTAAAAAAAATGCTTTACAACCCTTATTAATTCTTTGTTTTTTGAGTATATTGCACTTTATGTACATCAGCTATTCTAAACCTAAATCCACTCCATTTTGAATCAGATATTCAAAATAAAACGACTTTCGCTGCGCACGAGAATCTTCTTTTCGATGATTTTCTTAACTCTTGTTGCTTCGGCTTTGATCGTCTTTCTAACTATTTATCAGTTTAGAGAACAGGCCAAAGAGTACCACGAAGAACGGTTAGAGAAAAAAGAAAGTGCCATACATCAGCACATAAATTATGTACTAAAGACAACTACCTATCCACTCAATGCAGAGAATCTTTCAGCTATATTCAAGGATAAAATTCACGAATTGTCTAACATCCATAACCTCGAGTTGATTATTTATGACTTGGATGGTAATTTTTTGCGCTCTTCAAAAGGGCAATTTGCTGTAGATCCTCCGATACCACCAATGGATCCTTTCGTGCTGAAAGCCATCAGAGAATCAACCGACAAAAGATATATCGAAATCAATACGATTGACACTAAAAAATTTCGATCGTCCTATACGTATCTTAAAGACCTGAAGTTCAAACCTCTCGGGATTGTCTGTTTGCCACACATCGAAGACGATGGTTTTTATGATGACGAACTCCGCAGTTTTTTAATTCGGCTGATGCAAGTCTATGGAGTGATGTTGCTTATCGCTATAGCCTTGGCGTATATTTTATCCAATTACATCACTAAAACCCTGCAAGAAATTTCACGTAAAATCACACTGACCAATCTGAATAAAAAAAACGAAAAAATCAAGGTAAAAGATGCTAGTAGAGAAATCAATTTGGTGATTACTGCCTATAACGAAATGGTGGATAAACTCGAAGAAAGCGCACAACAACTCGCCCAAAACCAACGAGAAGAAGCTTGGAGAGAAATGGCTAAACAGGTGGCTCACGAGATTAAAAACCCGCTTACACCGATGCGATTGACAGTTCAGAGTTTCCAACGAAAGTTTGACCCAAATGACCCTGAAATCAACCAAAAACTCAATGATTATTCACAGACTTTAATTCAGCAAATTGACACTATGAGTTCAGTAGCATCTGCTTTCTCAAATTTTGCTTCGATGCCGGCACAACAAAACGAAACCCTAAATGTGGTGGATGCCATAGAAATGTCTTTAGAGATTTTTAATGAGAATTATATCGAATTCCACTCTGACGAAGACGAGATTTTGACCTTAATGGACAGAACCCAACTCATACGTGTCATCACTAACTTAGTCAAAAATGCCATTCAATCTATAGATGAGCAACAGCCTAACCCAAAGGTTGAGGTGCGTGTCCAAAAGCTAGAAAATCATATTCTAATTCTCGTAAAAGACAACGGAAGTGGCATTCCTAAAGAAAATAAAGCACGGATTTTTGAACCTAAATTTACCACTAAATCCAGTGGTATGGGACTCGGTCTAGGTATTATCAAAAATATAATTGAGAGCTATAAAGGACAAATTTGGTTTGAGAGCCAAGTCGGAAAAGGCACTACCTTTTATGTTAGACTTTCAATATTTCCTAAGCAATAGAACTCTAGTTTTATATTCTATAATATCCAAAAAAATAAGCTGCCTGAGCAAATCAGACAGCTTATCCTTAATAATTATATAGAAATAAACTTTAAAGAGCTTACACCAATTGTTTTAGTGCAATTTCGAAAGCTCTTGATGAGATATTCTTCTTATCTGAACTCAAATCATAAGTTGCCTGAATTGCTTTTCTGATAGTTTCAGAAGCATCGCCAAATATGGCTTCATCAGTGTTTTCAACTCTTTTTTCCATAAAGTAAGCAAATACTCTCGCCATACCACAATTAGAAATAAAGTCAGGAATCAAGCTGATTTTGCTATCTACTTCTTCCATAATTGATCCGAAGAAAATTTCTTTGTCGGCAAACGGAACGTTAGCACCACAAGAGATTACCTCTAATCCTGCAGCGATCATTTTATCCGTTTGCTCTTTGGTCACTAATCTAGAAGCTGCACACGGGACAAAAATATCTGCACCTACGCTCCATACCTTAGCATCTAAATCAGCTGCAGAAAGCATGTTGTTAGCAACGAGTTGGTTTCCTTTGCGGTTTCTGAATAATTCTGTAATTTCTTCTTGATTGTATCCGTTTTCGTTGATGACTCCACCTTCTCTATCGATGATGGCAACAACTTTAGCTCCCATTTGAGAAAGGAAGAAAGCAGCGGCTCCTCCTACATTTCCGAATCCTTGCACAATTGCTCTTTTACCAACAACTGAACCTCCATAGATGTTATAAAAATGATTTACGGCTTGCGCAACACCAAAACCAGTAATCATATCTGATACTGTATATTTTTTGCTTAAATCCGGAGAGTATTTATCACTTTCAATAACCTTGATTACTCCGTTTCTCAGTTGTCCGATTCTGTTTATTTTCTCTCCTTCTGATGCCTGAAAGTGTCCGTTGAACACACCTTCTTGTGGATGCCAAATACCGCAGTCTTCTGTAAACGGAATTACTTGATGAATCTCATCTACGTTCATATCGCCTCCTGTTCCGTAATAATGCTTCAATAGCGGACTTACGGCTTTGAACCATCTTTTGAGCACCTCTTCTTTTCTAGGGTCATTTGGATCAAAATTGATTCCTGATTTTGCACCTCCAATAGCTGGACCTGCTACTGAGAATTTCACTTCCATTGTTTTGGCAAGTGATAATACCTCATTCATGTCTAATCCTTTGCGCATACGAGTTCCGCCTCCTGCTGCACCGCCTCTTAGTGAGTTGATAACTGTCCATCCTTCGGCATCAGTTTCTTGGTCTTTCCAGTTGAAGACAATTTCCGGAGCTTTATTTTCAAATTTTTTAAGTAAATCTTTCATTAATGGGTGTTGTTTTTATGTTATCAGCAAGCAAAGATAAGTTTAAGTTTTTATCTTTCAAAAAATATTAGAAGTCAATCTTTAAGGGTTAAAATAAGAACTAAATAGATATAATTTAAAGATTATGAAAAAGTACAATTGATTGCTTAGTTAATAAAAAGTTAATTTTTCTTGATTTTCTTGATTTATCATTACCTTTAAATTAGTTTGTTTAATTCTAAAGAATCTTTAAAGTTATGAAAAAGATATTATTTTTATTCTTGGGACTATCACTTATTTTTTCTTGTTCAAATGGTAGTATTGTAGAAAATGATGTATTAACTCTGAAAAGAGGAGAAGATGAAATTATTAAGAAATACAAAGAATTGGTTCATTCTGTTGAGTTTGGAGAATATAGGGCTATGCAGAGAAAATTCTCTGATAAATTATCCCTATCAGAAGAAGAATCTCACCCTGTTTTTAAAGATAAAGAAGAGATGTTTAATTGGATTTCTGAAAATTTATCTAATACAGGCTTTTTAAGTATTTCAGAAGCTATGGATGATTATAATGAAATAGCCTCTAAATATTTGAATGTTATGGAATCAAATAGTTCGTTATTTATGCAAATAAGTTATGAATTATCTAATGGGAGAGATGATAGTCTCTTTTTGATAGATTTAGAAGTGCCAATATATGATTATGAAGAGCCCATTATAGTAGAACCAAATAATTGTGGTTATGAATGTATAAATGATGCAGTTGATTGTGGGAGAGATGCAGATAAAGCCTATGCAGCAGCGACGGCTATTAGTGCAGGTTTATGGGCTTCTGGGAATACAATAGCTGGTTTTAGTGTATTAGCAATTGCTTCTATAAATCATAGAAGTGCTCAAAGAGCTTGTGCAAGAACATTTAACGCTTGTTATAGAGCGTGTGGTTATTAAATTAAATTTTACTATTATGAGTAAGTTTATAAATGTCTTTAAAAATAATTTTCTTAACTACTATTTAGGTGTTTTAGCAATTTTAGTGTTATTACCTTCGTTTAAGTTTATTAGAGAACAATGGCAAATTTCAAGTTCGGTATTAATGTATATAGTTTTTATTTTATTAGTTGCTGGTTTTTTGATAGATTACTTTTTGTTAAAAGAAAAATCAAAAATATTAAATTTTACAAAATTCCATTATTTGTGTTTGTTAATATTTTTTTGTGTTTATTTTTATCAGTTTAGGAATGTTATATTTTAATAACAACTCTACAATAAAACACTGTAACAAAAATCCCGACACCTCGGGATTTTTGTTTTTTAAACGCAACCTGACACTTTAAACAAAAAAACAGTATCTTTGCAATTGATTTAGAATAATTAAAAATAACGACTTATGATAAAAGTATCGGAACGAGCAAGTAAACACGTTGCTTTGCTTATGGAAGATGGAGGCTTTGATCCTAAAACTGATTTTGTAAGGGTTGGTGTCAAAAGTGGAGGTTGCTCTGGTTTAGAATATGTTCTGAATTTTGATAAAAACACTACAGATACAGATAAGATTTTTGAAGACAATGGCGTGAGGATTGTTGTAGACAAAAAAAGTTTTTTGTACCTGGCAGGAACAGTATTAGAATTTGAAGGAGGTCTGAACGGAAAAGGCTTCGTATTTAGCAATCCTAATGCCCAGAGAACTTGTGGGTGTGGAGAAAGTTTTTCATTATAATTTAAATTAAAATGTCAAAATATACAGAAGAAGATTTAAAAATAGAACTCGAAACTAAAGAGTACGAATACGGTTTTGTTACAAATATAGAATCCGAGACTTTCCCTATCGGATTAAACGAAGATGTAGTACGTGCTATCTCTAAGAAAAAAGAAGAACCTGAATGGATGACCGATTGGAGGTTAGAATCCTTCAGAATCTGGAAAGAAATGGTAGAGCCAGATTGGGCAAACGTAAATTACGAAAAACCTGATTTTCAAGCTATATCCTACTATTCTGCTCCGATTCAAAAGCCAAAACTAGACAGCTTAGACCAAGTAGATCCTGAGTTGCTAGATACCTTCAAAAGATTAGGAATATCAATTGATGAACAAAAAAGACTGAGTAACGTAGCCGTAGATATCGTGATGGACTCGGTTTCAGTTGCTACTACATTCAAAAAAACACTATCAAAACTAGGTATTATCTTCTGTCCTATCTCTGAAGCTATCAGAGAATATCCTGATTTAGTCAGAAAACACTTAGGAACAGTCGTACCACAAAAAGATAACTTCTATGCAGCACTAAATTCGGCTGTATTCTCTGACGGAAGCTTCTGTTATATCCCAAAAGGAGTAAAATGTCCGATGGAATTATCAACTTACTTCAGGATCAATCAAGGAGGAACTGGGCAGTTCGAAAGAACACTCGTTATTGCCGATGAAGGTAGTTATGTTTCGTACTTAGAAGGCTGTACTGCTCCTTCGCGTGACGAGAATCAATTGCACGCAGCGGTTGTAGAGCTAATTGCTCTTGACGATGCTGAAATTAAATATTCTACCGTTCAGAACTGGTTCCCGGGAAGTAAAGATGGTAAAGGAGGAGTTTTTAACTTTGTTACCAAACGTGGGATTTGTGAGAAAAACGCAAAAATATCTTGGACTCAAGTGGAAACAGGTTCTGCAGTAACCTGGAAGTATCCTTCGTGTATCCTAAAGGGTGATAACTCAATCGGAGAGTTTTATTCGATTGCGGTGACCAATAATCACCAGCAAGCGGATACAGGAACTAAAATGATTCACTTAGGTAAAAACACCCGTTCAACAATTATATCAAAAGGTATCTCAGCCGGAAATTCACAAAACAGCTATAGAGGACTCGTAAGTATAGGTCCTAGAGCCGAAAATGCTAGAAACTTCTCGCAGTGTGACTCCCTTCTTATGGGTAATGAATGCGGAGCTCATACCTTTCCGTATATCGAATCAAAGAACTCTTCAGCCATTATAGAACACGAAGCAACTACGAGTAAAATCGGTGAAGACCAAGTTTTCTATTGCAACCAAAGGGGAATTGATACGGAGAAAGCTATCGCACTTATTGTCAACGGATTCTCAAAAGAAGTCCTTAACAAACTCCCTATGGAATTTGCTGTTGAGGCTCAGAAGTTACTCGAAATTTCACTCGAAGGATCTGTCGGATAATTTTCAAAATACACTAAAAAAAGAACAATCATCATTCTATTATTTACTGAATAAATCTTAGTCCGAAAGGCACGAAACTTATTCAGTCATAAATCTTAAAAAATTTAGACTAATGCTTAAAATAAATAATCTACACGCTTCTGTAGAAGACAAAGAAATCCTGAAAGGACTTAACTTAGAAGTAAAAGCTGGAGAAATCCACGCAATTATGGGACCTAACGGTGCAGGAAAATCTACTCTCTCATCTGTTATTGCCGGAAAAGAAGACTACGAAGTAACTCAAGGTGAAATTGTTTTTGAAGGAGAAGAAATAGGAGAATTAGCTCCAGAGGAAAGAGCACACAAAGGAATTTTCTTGTCGTTTCAATATCCGGTAGAAATACCCGGAGTATCAGTGACCAACTTTGTCAAAACAGCAATCAACGAGACCCGTAAGGCTAGAGGTCAAGAAGAAATGCCAGCCAAAGAAATGCTACAACTACTCAGAGAAAAATCTGAAATGTTAGAGATTGACCGAAAATTCTTATCCCGCTCACTAAACGAAGGTTTCTCTGGTGGAGAGAAAAAGAGAAATGAGGTATTTCAGATGGCAATGCTAAACCCAAAATTAGCCATACTTGACGAAGCGGATTCAGGACTGGACATCGATGCGCTTAGAATTGTTTCCAACGGAGTTAACATGTTGAAAAACAATAACAATGCAGTAATTATCATTACGCACTACCAACGGATATTAGAATATATTGTTCCTGATTTTGTTCACGTTCTAATGGACGGAAAAATCGTAAAAACAGGAGGAAAAGAACTAGCACTTGAGCTAGAAGAAAGAGGTTACGACTGGATCAAAGAAGAATTAGTATAATTTGTTTTGGGTTTGCTTTCTTAAAAAAGGCAGAAACTTTAGGAAAAAGACATCCCTAAAATACAATTAACCTAAAACCTGAAACTAAAAAAATGGAATTAAAAGATAAATTAGTCTCTTCGTTTATGGCTTTTGAAAACAAAGCGATGATAGATGAAGAAATACACGACATACGAAGCTCAGCTATCAAAAACTTTGAGGAAAAAGGGTTTCCTGCCAAAAAAGAAGAAGCTTGGAAATACACTTCACTGACTTCGCTACTCAATAATGACTTTAGTGTTTTTCCTAAAACAGAAACCAATATCGGAATTGCTGAGGTAAAAAAATACTTCTTAGACGATGTGGACACTTATAAACTCGTGTTTGTAAACGGTGTTTTTAATTCGTTTTTGTCAAGCACTACACACGAAGGCATTGACGTTTGTCTATTTTCGGCGGCATTGACAAAACCAAAATACAGAGCTATCGTTGATAAATACTTTAACCAAATTGCTTTAAAAGACGATTCACTTACTTCGCTAAATACAGCTTTTGCAAGTGAAGGTGCTTTTATCAACATCCCGAAAAATAAAATAGCTGACAAGCCTATCGAGATCGTCTATTTTGCTACTAAGAATGACGATAAACTTTGGCTGCAACCCAGAAATCTAGTTGTAGTCGGAGAAAATGCTCAAGTACAAATCGTTGAGCGCCATCAGAGTATCGATTCTGAACTGGTGCTTACTAACGCAGTGACTGAGATATTTGCTGAGAAAAGCGCTATTGTAGATTATTATAAAATTCAGAACGATGTATTAGAAGCAAATCTTATTGACAATACTTATGTATCTCAACAAGAAAAAAGCAATGTGTCAGTACATACCTTCTCTTTTGGAGGAAATCTAACCCGAAATAACTTAAACTTCCACCAAATGGGTGAGTATATCGAATCTACCCTAAAGGGAATTACGATTATCGAAGGTAAACAACACGTAGATCACTATACACTTGTAAATCATCTGCAACCCAATTGCGAAAGTCACCAAGATTATAAAGGAATTTTTGACCAGCGCGCTGTTGGGGTATTCAACGGAAAAATCTATGTAGATAAGGTGGCTCAGAAAACCAATGCTTTTCAACAAAACAACAATATCTTGATCGGTGATAAATCAAGTATCAACGCCAAACCTCAATTGGAGATTTTTGCAGATGATGTCAAATGTTCGCACGGTTGTACCATTGGTCAATTAGATGAAACAGCTTTATTTTATTTACAACAAAGAGGAGTTCCTAAAAAAGAAGCCAAAGCACTCTTGATGTATGCTTTCAGCAATGAAGTAATCAAAAGTATAAAAATCGCATCGCTACAAGAAAGGATTGCAAAACTGATTGCAAATAAATTAGGCGTAGATTTGGGGTTTAACCTCTAAGTAAAATACCGATTTTTAGATATATTTCTCAAAAGATAGGCTACGTAACGTAGCCTATCTTTTTTTGTGGTAATTTGCTAGTTTAAATACTTTTTTTTAAAAATCTATCCTACTCCATTTGTTTAAAAAAAGTTATACAGAAACGACGCATGATACTATAATCCCAATCATCAGGTAACATACAAGCCGAATACAAAATGGAATTCTATCACCGTTTAAACACTAATTTTAACATTATATTAGTGAATAGGCAGTCTAAAATAAATCAAAACCACTTTTAAATAGTTACCTTTGTGTGGTATAATTAATCCTTTTTTACTACACCAATGGATAAAAAAATATTTTCGTTTTTGTTCTCAACTCGCTTGATGGCAGTATTATTTATTGTATTTGCCGCAGCACTTGGAATCGGAACTTTCATAGAAGATAAATATAACACGGAGACAGCTCGTATAATGGTTTATAATGCTTGGTGGTTTGAAGTTATCATGGTCTTTTTTGCCATCAACTTTATCGGAAATATCAAGCGATATAACCTACTCAGAAAAGAGAAGCTCTCAACCCTAGTACTTCACTTATCTTTCATATTTATTCTAATCGGAGCTTTTACTACGCGCTATATCAGTTATGAAGGCGTGATGCTGATCAAAGAGGGTAAAAGCGAAAATCAAATGTTTTCCGACAAATTCTATCTTTCTGTCTTCGTGGATGGAGAATACCAAGGCGAAATGAAACGTAAAACCCACGAAAAACCGCTCTTGCTCTCTCAGGCTACTAACAATAATTTTTCTATTAAAGGAGAATTTAGTGGCAAAGCCTATGAGATTAAATACAAGAACTTCGTAATGGGTGCAACTGAACAGATTGTTGAAGATCCAAACGGCACCTACTATCTAAAATTAGTTGAGTCGGGAGACGGAACACGTCACGAACACTTCTTAAAAGAAGCTGAGGTTCAAAACATTCACAACATATTATTTGCCTTCAATAAACCCACTGACGGAGCCATCAACATCACCTTAGATGAGCAAGGTCAATACTTCATCAAATCTCCTTTTGGCGGAAACTATACCGTTATGGCATCTCAAGAAGAAGGCTTGGTTTATGCTGATTCACTTCAACCCCTTAATCTACGTGCCCTTTATCAATTGGGAGGTACGAGTTTTGTAATGCCAGACACTGCCCTAAAAGGTAAGATTGACTATGTTTCTAACGGAGACTGGAAAGATCAAGGCAGTGATGAAGCACTGACGGTAATAGTAAAGTCTGAAGGCGAAGAAAAAGAAGTAACACTTCTAGGGACAAAAGGTAAAATGGGAATCCCAATTTCTTTCAAACAAGGAGACTTAGAATACACCCTATTTTTTGGTAGTAAAGTCTATGATTTGCCCTTCTCTATTCATCTAAATGATTTTATTGCTGACAAATACCCAGGTACAGAAAGTGGCTTCTCTTCTTTTAAGAGTAAAATCACTATCGAAGATGGTGAAGATTCTTTTGACTATGAAGTTTTTATGAATAATGTATTGGATTACAGAGGATTCCGTTTCTTCCAAGCTTCATACAATTATTCAAACGATCAACAAAGAGCTAATTTTGACCCAGATATTACTATGTTTTCTGTAAACCACGACTTTTGGGGCACTTGGATTACCTATGTCGGCTATACTTTATTATATATTTCGATGATTTTAGTGATTTTTGACAGAAACTCAAGATTTGGTGATTTGAGAAAGATGCTCAAAAAAGTAAAAGACAGAAAAGCAAAACTGCTATCTGCCATAGCACTACTCATTGGGCTTGTAGGTTTTTCTCAAGACCACCAACACACGCAAGATGCTGCGCAAGACCACAAACACAAAAGAATCAATTTAGGTATCACTGACCAACAAGTAGATTCGCTTATCAGCGCACTTTCTATCAACAAAGAACATGCAGAAAAGTTTGGTCGATTAGTCATCCAAGACGATGGCGGACGTATGAAACCCGTGAATACCTTCTCTTCAGAAGTCATCAGAAAAGTAAGCAAAAGTGACCATTATAAAGGAATGAACTCTGATCAGGTGTTCTTATCCATGTTGCAATACCCAAACCTTTGGAATGAGATTCCGATTATTCACCTCAAAAGAGGAAATGACAGTATCAGACATTTATTAGGTGTTGATGAAAAAGCAAAATATGTTTCGCTACTAAATTTCTTTGATGCGGATGACAACTATAAGTTAAGCCCGTTTTTAGAGGATGCACAGATGGCTCGTATTCAAAATGCTTTTCAGAAAGACATTATCGAAGCACATAAAAAAGCAGTTATCTTAAGTTCAGCCTTGGGTGGAGGAATTTTAAAAGTCTTCCCTATCCCGAGAGACAACAACAACAAATGGATTTCGTACTTAGAACTAAATCAGTCTGCTATTACTGGAAGCGATTCGCTTTATGTACGCAATATTATTCCGTTGTATTTCCATACGCTTCAAGGAGCCGTTCAATCAGGAGATTATCAAGAGGCTGATAAACTCCTAGAGAGTATCAACGCATACCAACACAAGTTTGGTAGTGAAGTTATGCCCTCTGATGATAAAATTGCAGCTGAAGTTTTGTACAACAAATATGACATCTTCAAAAACCTTTATTCGTGGTATTTGTACGCTTGTATTTTTATGTTCTTTTTCAGTTTATTAGAAATATTCTATAACAACAAACCAATCAAACTAGCCGTAAAAATATTTTATATTGTCATTGCCAGCTTGTTTGTACTACATACCATAGGACTTGGTTTCCGTTGGTACGTATCGGGTCACGCTCCTTGGAGTGATGGTTATGAGTCGATGATTTATGTGGCTTGGGCTACGATGCTCTTCGGGCTTATTTTCGGAAGAAAATCAGGACTGACAGTTGCTTCGACTACTTTTGTGGCATCAATGGTACTGATGATTGCACACTGGAGTTGGATGGATCCTGCTATTGCAAACCTTCAACCCGTACTGAACTCTTATTGGTTGATGATTCACGTATCAATTATTGTAGCTAGTTACGGACCTTTTGCAATCGGGATGATACTCGGAGTAGTAGCTATAATAATGATGATTTTCACTACCTCAAAGAACAAAAAAATAATGGAGCTCAATATCAAAGAGCTTACCTATATCAACGAAATGGCACTTACCGTAGGTCTTGTCATGCTTACTATCGGAAACTTCTTAGGAGGTCAATGGGCAAACGAGAGTTGGGGACGTTATTGGGGGTGGGATCCCAAAGAAACTTGGGCATTAGTTTCTATTATGGTCTATGCTTTTGTCATCCACATCAGACTAGTACCCGGACTCAGAGGATTATGGCTATACAACCTGATTAGCGTTGCTGCCTTTGCATCAATTGTGATGACGTATTTTGGGGTGAATTATTACCTTTCTGGATTACACTCTTATGCAAGTGGAGATAAAGTAGTTACACCGAGTTTTGTATATTATTCTGTGGCAATAGTAGCCGTACTCGGGATACTATCTTATATTCAATACAAGAAACACTATAAGAAGTAAAACGCATATAACACTCATAAAAAAACCTATCCTGAATATAAATTTAGGGTAGGTTTTTTGGTTTAAATCAAGTTTGAATTCTACTTAATCATGTCTTCCGTCAAACTGGGTGTGCCATTTTCCTTGCACTTTCATCACTTGCTCTATCACATCTCTTACAGCTCCTTTTCCTCCGTTTATATGTGAAATATATGCACTGATAGATTTTATTTCTGACACTGCATCCTGAGGACAACTCGGAAGCCCGACGAGTTTCATTACGTGATAATCCGGAATATCATCGCCCATATACAATACTTGTTCGGCTTTGATGTTATAAATATCAATGTACTCTTTGAAGGTTTCTACTTTGTCAGCAGAACCTAAATAAATATCGGTAACACCCAAATTGCGAAGTCTGGTTCTAACACCTTCATTTTTTCCGCCTGAGATAATACAAACGTTATAGCCACTCTCTATAGCAGCCTTCATCGCAAAGCCATCTTTGATATTCATATTTCTAAGCATTTCGCCGTCGGCAGCTACGTGAACCGTTCCGTCAGTGAGCACACCATCTACATCAAAAATAAAGGTAGTAATGTCATTCATTTTTTCTTTATAACTCTTCATCTATATCGTTTTATTTTTATTCATAATTGATTGATTTAAAAGTTGGTATATTTCCTTTTTCTCCGAATCTTCTTTCAAAAACTCCAAATGTGATTTGATAGTTTTAAGGTCTGCTCTTTTGGCTGGTCCTGTTTGTGCTTGTGCTGGTGATAGGTAGTTGATCTTATCGGCAACTTCTTTTATGAGTGGTTTTAGCACCTCAAAAGGAATCTGATTTTCAATACAAATCTCCTCTCCTATGCTGTATAAATGATTTACAAAATTACTCACATACACCGCAGCTACATGTAGGGCTTTTCGCTTCTCAGAATCAATCTCAAAAACTTTATCCGAAATCTGATGCGCAAGTGTTTTGAGCAAATCCAAATCTTGTGGTTGCTCAGACTCAAGACACATCGGCACTTCCCTAAAATCAAGTGCTTTGGTTTTCGAAAAAGTTTGCAACGGATAAAAAACACCTCTTTTGTTCTTGTCTGACAAAACATGCATCGGGCTTGTTCCGGATGTGTGCACCACCAACCTACCAGAGAAAGGCAATTGCTGGGATACAGAACCAATAGCATCGTCAGAAATCGAGATGATATAAACATCTGCTTCTTTGAGGGAATTTATGTCTGAAGTGATTTTATCAGCTGAGATGAGGGTAGAAATGGCTTCCTTTCGTCTAGCATAGACCTGAACTAATTCGACCGAAGGACTTGTCTGAAAAGCACAAATCAGATGATGTGCTACATTGCCAGAACCTATTAGTGAAACGCGTATCATGTATAATTTTTATGCTATACAAAGCTAACTTCTTTCTCAGACAAACAAAAACTTTTATCTTTGCTTTTATGAATATAAAACTCCTAGCCATCGGAAAGACGGATGACAAAAACCTACTGAGTCTAATCGAGCAGTACCAAAAGCGGTTGTCTTTCTATATTAAATTTGATTTAGAAATCATTCCCGATATCAAGAACGTCAAAAATCTGGCAGAAAAACAACAGAAAGAGAAAGAAGGCGAGCTTATCCTATCAAAAACCACTGCCGCAGACCATATTATCCTCTTAGATGAAAACGGCAAAAACTACACAAGTGTAGATTTTGCTGACTTCCTACAGAAAAAAATGAGTTCGGGTATCAAAACCCTAATTTTTATCATTGGTGGTCCTTATGGTTTTTCAGAAGACGTTTATGCACGTGCCAACGGAAAAGTTTCGCTTTCTAAGATGACATTCTCGCACCAAATGGTTCGGTTATTTGCCATAGAGCAAATCTACAGAGCTTTTACAATATTGAAAAACGAACCTTATCACCATCAATAATTTCTAGACTCTTTTATAGGCGTTGTTTGAATTTATCCAAATCTAATCCGCCGTAATTGCCAGAACTCATCAGTAAAAGCACGGTGTTTTTCAGTTCTAGTTGGTATAAATAGTCTTTAAAGGCTTTTGGATCAGTATAAATAATCAAATCTTTTTTATTAAATGCTTGGGCAATTTGCTGCTCGGTCACTTCGTCCAAGCGTTTGATTTTGACCGCTTCAGGCGAATAAAAAACGACAGCTTCATCTGCACTATCCAAGGTAGAGGCATATTCTTTGAGAAATTCAGCATTCAGGCTGCTGTAAGTATGTAATTCTAGACAAGCCACAAGTTTGCGTTCAGGAAACTGCTGTTTAACCGCCTGTGTAGTTGCTTGTACTTTGCTTGGTGAGTGAGCAAAATCCTTATAAATCAGCGTGTCTTTGCTTTCGGCGATTTTTTCTAATCGTTTTGAAGCTCCTTTAAACGACGCAATTGCTTCATAGAAGTCCGCTTCATCCACACCCATATTCTGGCAAATCCACTTGGCACCCATAAGGTTAGAGAGGTTGTGTTCTCCGAAAACCTCTATAGGCATATCGCCTTCTGGAGTTTCTAAATAAGTGATGCCGTTATTGGTATGATAATAAGGTGTTTGGTACGGAATCTTACGTATAGGATTTGTACTGTTTTCTACCAAAGTCACTAGGTCTTTGTCTAATTCGTTATAGATTAATATACCTCCGTAACTCACTTGGTCGATAAAAATCTCAAACTGTTTGAGGTAATCTTCATAAGTCGGGAAAACATTGATATGATCCCAAGCAATACCTGAAATCAGAGCAATATTGGGCTTATAGAGGTGAAATTTAGGTCGTCTGTCAATGGGTGAAGATAAATACTCATCGCCTTCTAAGACAATAAAATCATTTTCTTTAGTCAGATAAACCATCGTATCAAAGCCTTCTAGCTGTGCACCTACCATATAATCTACATCGATATTGTGGTACTTCATCACGTGCAAAACCATTGATGTAATGGTCGTTTTTCCGTGAGAGCCACCAATAACCACACGTGTTTTGTCTTTTGATTGTTCATACAAAAACTCTGGATACGAGTATATTTTCAGTCCTAATTCTTTGGCTTTTAAGAGTTCGGGATTGTCTTCTTTGGCATGCATGCCTAAGATAATTGCATCTAAGTCTGTAGTGATTTTATCGGTAAACCAACCTATTTCAGCTGGTAGAAGTCCTTTATTCTGAAGTCTTGATTTTGAAGGTTCAAAAATAGTATCGTCACTACCCGTTACCTTATATCCTTTGTTGTGCATCGCAAGTGCCAAATTGTGCATCGCACTACCGCCTATCGCAATAAAATGTATGTTCATATCTTGAGCTAAAAACACAAATATACAAAGATTGAAACTTATGATATTCACTTTTTAGAAAACATATAAAAGAAAATGACTGATGGTATTCCTCTTTGATACAGCTCACTTCAACCTCAAAAATAAAATCATAAAACAACTAATATTTAGTCATTTTATAAACCCCATTATCTTTGAAATTACTATCTACCAAAAAGCCGTCTCCCTTGGGTAGGGAAACGGCCTTCACTTTTCTTGCTTGTAAGCCTAAACTTGTATTAGACTTGTAAGTCTAACTTTATTTGCAAGTCATTGAGTTGTGTTGGGTCAATTGGTGCGGGTGCATCAATCATCACATCACGACCTGAATTATTTTTAGGAAAAGCGATAAAATCTCTGATTGTTTCTTGACCTCCTAAAATCGCTACCAATCTATCTAGCCCGAAAGCCAGACCTCCGTGTGGTGGCGCTCCGTACTGAAAAGCATCCATCAAGAATCCGAATTGTGCTTTGGCTTCTTCATCCGTAAAGCCGAGAAGCTCAAACATTCTGGCTTGTGTCGCCTTGTCGTGAATTCTAATCGAACCACCTCCTATCTCATTTCCGTTCAGAACCATATCATACGCATTTGCTCTTACGGCTCCTGGATCAGTGTCTATAAGGTGCATATCTTCTGGTTTTGGAGACGTAAACGGGTGGTGCATTGCATGAAAGCGGTTAGTATCTTCGTCCCATTCCAAAAGCGGGAAATCTACAACCCAAAGCGGAGCAAATTCGTCTGGTTTGCGAAGTCCTAAACGGTTTCCAAGTTCCATTCTGAGTGCAGAAAGTTGTGTTCTGGTTTTATTAGCTGGACCTGATAATACGAAAATAATATCACCTGGTTTTGCTCCAGTAACTTCTGCCCATTTGGTTAAATCTTCTTGATCATAGAATTTATCAACCGATGATTTATAGCTTCCGTCTTGCTCTACTCTACAGTAAACCATTCCCGAAGCTCCAATTTGCGGACGTTTTACCCAATCAATAAGTGCATCGATTTCTTTTCGGGTATAACTTGCTCCTCCCGGAACAGCAATTCCGACAACTAATTCAGCTGAGTTGAATACTCCGAAATCTTTGTGTTGAGCAACCGCATTAAGTTCTCCGAATTCCATTCCGAAACGAATATCTGGTTTATCGTTACCGTATTTACGCATTGCTTCATCAAAAGTCATCCTCGGGAATTTATCTACTTCTAATCCGTGAATTTCTTTAAGCAAATGTCTGGTTAATCCTTCGAACGTATCTAAAATGTCTTCTTGTTCTACAAAAGTCATTTCGCAGTCAATTTGTGTAAACTCCGGTTGACGGTCGGCTCTTAAATCTTCATCCCTAAAGCATTTTACGATCTGGAAGTATTTATCCATTCCGCCTACCATAAGTAGCTGTTTAAAGGTTTGAGGCGATTGTGGAAGTGCGTAAAATTCTCCCGGATTCATACGGCTTGGCACTACAAAATCTCTTGCTCCTTCTGGAGTAGATTTGATTAAATACGGAGTTTCTACTTCACAAAACCCTTCTTCAGAAAGATAATTGCGAACTTCTTGAGCTACTTTATGTCTGAACAATAAGCTGTTTTTAACTGGATTTCTACGGATGTCTAAATAACGGTACTTCATTCGAATATCTTCGCCACCATCGGTAGTATCTTCAATCGTAAAAGGAGGTACTAACGATTCGTTAAGTACATTGAGTTCTGTAACCAGAATTTCGATATCTCCTGTAGCCATATTCGAGTTTTTAGAAGCTCTTTCGATAACCTGACCTTTAGCTTGAATTACGAATTCTCTCCCGAGTTTAGATGCTTTGTTTATAATAGAATTATTAAACTCTTCAAAGTTTAATACAGTGTCCGAATTATCAAATTTTAACTGACTAATTCCATATCTATCTCGTAAATCAATAAAAATTAGAGATGAACTTACTTTTCTAATAGTTTGTACCCAGCCCGAAAGAATTACTTCTTGTCCGATGTTTGCGCTCGTAAGCTCTCCACAAGTATGACTTCTATACATTTTACCTTTTTTATTATTTTTTAGAAAGTGCAAATATACGCTTTAGTTCGTTTTTTTGAACGAAAAAAGCGAGGCTTAATTTCTTCCTCACTTTTTTCTGGGTACTTGGGTCATTATTTACAACTCAAATTCAACATTCAAAAAAACATTCCTACCTGTTCTCGGGATTTTATTCCAATCTGCAAAAGTAGTATAATAGGTGTCTAGAATATTCTCCACTCCTAGTTGCAAGTTCAATACCGATTTATCCCATCTCAAGGCATAACTCGTGCTCACACCTAAGATTGCGTAATCTACTGTTCTATTCTCTCCGTAAGAGAATGCATATTGGGTGTGTTTAGCACTTCCTTGCATCGATAGTTCAGCGCCAAAATTCTCTTTTAAGTAACTCAAAGAAAGTCGGTAACTAAACGGACTCATAAAAGGTAAATACAGATTGTCACTTCCTTTTCCGTGTGTATAGGTCAATAAAGAAGCGGCTTTGAAGTCTTCTAAGAATTTTTGTTCTAATTCTAGTCCGGTAGTAAAAATAGTAGTATAATCTAGTGCTATATATCTTTTGACACCAGTTGCTCCGATAGTCATTGGTAAGACTGAAGCATCTACTTTCCCTACGATATAGTCTTGTATATGAAAGTAAGAGGCTGTCCATTTGGCATGGAAAAGAGACTTATGGTAAGTTATAGCAAAGTTGCCTTCAAACGACTTTTCGTTAGCTAAATATGGATTTCCGATATAGTCATAGAAATCATTGCTGTTATATAAATAAAATCCGTATCCTTCAGAAACAGAGGGTGCACGTTCGCCATAAGCTCCTCCGAAGTTATAGATCCAATCGTTTTTGTACCAGATATAATTAGCTGATATACTCTTTAAAAACCTACTTTTTGTACTCGTCATTTCTGGATAAAAAATCCTCAAACTCTGCAAGCCAAAATCATCTGCCACTTCATTGGCATGAAAACCGAGGTTAGCACTTAGTTTTATCTCTTTGTCATTCGTTAAGCTATAAGTATCCTCAGCAGATATGCCGCTATAAAGTGTACGGACATCTGGCCAAGTGTACATAAACATCAGGTTCTCATTCGGATCGTCTGGGTACATTGTCATTTCTGCTACTGAGCGGTTATAAAAACCCGAAAGATTGATTGAAAAATCGTGTTTTTTATAGACTCCTATTAGGCGTGAGTACATTCCGTAAGTGTCTGACCAACCTGGCATATCCATATGCACTGGCACGTTTGGGCGTTTAGTATCGTCCATCGTATGGGTGATGGTATTAAAATACAACTTGGTTTCCCAAGATTTAAAGTACTTAGCATCCAATACACGTTCAAAACGCACAGCACTAATCAATGCCTCGGCTAGCGAAACATCCATGGTTAATGCTGGATAACCTACATCAGTTGCTTTGTCATAAATCACAGAACCTTCAATCAGCGTTTTTGAATTGGGTACATAGCCAACAACGCCTGAAAGGTTGTATTTTCTGAACTGTGAGAAAGCAATTTCTTTTGAATTTCCCGCCTTATAATTTTCAGCATCTCTGAGGGTAAAATCAGCATTGGCATAAAACAAACTATCGTTGTAGCCTAAAGAAGTTCCGATGATTTTTTGTTGATTATTAGTCTCATAACCACTGATAAGCCTAGCTCTATAACCGTACTCTCGGTTTCTGATACTGTATCTTTTGAGGTCTAAAGCTCCGCCGATGGTCGCTCCGTGTGTATTGCCTTGCTGACCAGAAGTAATCTGTGCTTTCGAGAGATTTGACACTTCTACATAGGAAATCACCGGATCCATCTTATCCGTACAAGCACCGAAGATGCGCATTCCGTCAATGGTAATGATGGTTCGTTCAGTTGCCATACTGTTGATAAGCGGTTCCCAAGCATAACCTCCTCTTTTGATCATATTTACTTTAGGAGATTTCTCGAGAAACTCATCAATAGTGGCAAGTGATTTTGATTGTTTTTGATGTAGCTTTTTAGTATCTCCCGTGATAATCACTTCTTCTATTGCGATAGTTCTATCAATACTATCTAGGCGAATCTCTTGTGCATAACCCGCTAATCCGATAAAAG
Source organism: Flavobacteriaceae bacterium (assembly GCA_034676605.1). Classification (GTDB taxonomy): domain Bacteria; phylum Bacteroidota; class Bacteroidia; order Flavobacteriales; family Flavobacteriaceae; genus Flavobacterium. The sequence continues at coordinate 876,726 of JAUCBW010000001.1, forward strand.
AAAGACTAAAACATAAAATTGCTTTATTGCATTTCATAACTATAAAATTTAGGTTATATTCCTGACAAGTAGGTCTTATCAGGAATAATCTTCATTACAGAACTCTTAGAACTCTAGCTCTAGGTACAGGCTACTTGCCGGATTTTCTGTAGTGACTTCCTCACCTTTAAGCAGCTCTTGGGCTTGGTTGAAGAGTTGCAGGTTGATTTTCCAATAGCCAGTCATCGTGAGTGACAATTTACCGTGGTAAAATCGGTCTGCATGTTGTATCAAATTGACGTTATTTGGCGAGCCGTGATTGCCCATACTTGGCATTCTTGGATCGATTTTGATATTATAATTATCTACAATCGGAAACGTCATCATATTCTCCATTTTAAAAAGCCCGACTTTCATATCATTAAGCGCTACAGAGGGTTTGTTTGGCTCTATTAGCGCGATGATATACCTTTGATTATCCGCTCCCATAAAAGAAATTACACGTTGTCTTGGCGAAGCAAAAACCTCTATGTTTTCAGTGATTGAATAGGTTGTGTCATTTATAGTATAATCTAACGTAATTTTCCAGTATTCAGATTCGTTTTGCGCCATCTGAAAGACGATATAACCATCAAATAAATTCTGTTTGCCTAGTGCTGGTGCTACCTCTGAATACGGACAAGCGTGTTGCATTGATGTCATCACCATAATGGGTTTCCAGCTGATGCTTACTTGATTATTTGAAATATAAGTTGAGGTTGCATTATCTTTTATACGAAGTGAAATAGCGTTATAGCCTTGCTCTAAGACTCCTGTTTTAGAATAGAATTCAATGGTATAAGCTTCATCGATGATATCTTTTATTTTAGTCAAACCGCTTACTTCATTCACTGGCTGAGGTGTTGAACTATCGTCAGGCGAACAACTAAAAAGAAAGATAGCAACAAAAAGTAGAGATATATATTTAAAATTTTTCATTTTTATATGTATTTAAGTATTAGGTATATAGATTGGTTTTGATGAATTTATCAATCAAAACATTCGCATTAATACTGCTTTTAGAACGCCATGATAAGGCGCTAAAAAACAGCTGATTTTATGTAAAATTGAGGTGTTTTACGACAAAGTAGCCGTAATTGAGGTGTGGGTCTACAACGAGTCTATTTAATCTAGAAATAAACTACACTAGAAAAAAGACAGGTTTTATGCACTTTCCTTATACAAAAAGGACTGATGGAGGATGAAAAACAGCATTAACCTTGGTAAAAGAATAAGAATTAGAATAGTAATGTGCGCGTTTTATTTCTAAAGCATACTGCATGGCCACCTGAAACTCAAAGTTCAGGTCTTGGCAGAAGATGACATTGCTCTCAACACTTACTACAAATTTTGTTTTCCCGTCTGTTGTCGTGTCAGCGGCTTTGGAGAGTTCTTTGGAGAGGTGACATTGTCCGTTACAGGCAAGTTCTTGTTGGTCTTTGTTTTCACAAAGTTCGCTTTTGATATAGTCATAAAAAATTACATATTCCAATACTGGAAGCACAGGCTTCAGGAGCATAAAAATTGCAAATAGGAACACTAATTTTTTCACAACACAAATGTTGGTTATAATTTGATACAAAAATAGCACTAAGATTTCCTCAGAACTATGATAGAAATCATATTTACTATGTAATATTTGATAGTTTTATGTAATTTAGCAAACTTAAAAAAACTATCTCTATGAAAAAATTATTACTACTGCTATTCCTAGCTACAGCGAGCATCGCCCAAGCGCAATTTATCCAATTCGGAGTAAAAGGCGGCGTTAACTTCGCCAATATTAAAAGTGATAAAATTGATTATAGCAACAGAACCAGTTATCACGTGGGTGGTCTTGTCGAGATCAGGGTGTTTTAGAACATGTCTTTTCAGCCAGAACTTTTGTATTCTGTGCAAGGAGCAGAACAAACTGGAAAGCCTACGATAGACTTAAAGTACGTTAACGTTCCGATGATGTTAAAGTTTTATCTTATCTCAAATAAACTGAGTATTGAAGCTGGACCACAGTTTGGTTTTCTAGTTGATAACAACCTAAACAACACTTACGAAGCACAAGACTTTGATTTCTCTGCTGGCGGTGGAGTTGCGGTAGATTTGACCAAATCACTCTTCGTACAAGCACGTTATATGGTTGGTATGAGCGAACTCTCAAAGAAAACTGAAGCAAAAAACACCACTTTTCAGATTTCGTTAGGTCTTAAGTTTTAGTTTTAAAAAACAGCAGAATAAGTACTAAAATTAAAGGTTCAAGGCTAGCACTATAGAACTCGACTCAAAAAAATAAGTACAAGCTTTTGTACTTATTTTTTTTTGAATAGAATAAGAATCAAGTTTAAAAAAAATCAAACCTAATTATTCATTATTATAATTAAATGATTATTTTAACATAAGTGAATATTTTTTTCGTATATTTGCCGAATATAAATACTAACAGGCTCCTGCCTTTTGCCTTTTCTGAATTAGTTTAAGAACGTTTTTTTCTCTCTCTCAGTATTCGCTTTTTCAGTTGCCACCCTTTAATCAAATTTACTATTATGAATATATTTGTAGGCAATCTGAATTTTCAGACTTCAGAAGAAGAATTGCAAGAAGCATTTGCTCCATACGGAGAGATTACATCAGTAAGAATCGTTACTGATAAATTCTCAGGGCGTTCTAGAGGTTTTGGCTTTATTGAAATGCCTAACCAAGAAGAAGCTGAAAAAGCCATTAACGAGCTTAACAACCAAACGCTTAACTCAAGAATGATTGTAGTTAACGAAGCAAAACCACAAGAAGACAATAGACGTTCAAACACGTCTAACCGTTACTAATACATTTCACCTATTGTTTTAATTTTTCTTTTTGAATCTAGTACTAGGTTCAAAAAGAAAAATTAAAACAATCACTTCTAATCCCCCAATAATCTATTATTCTAATTGATAATAATAGATCTGCTGAAGCATATTATTTCAGTGTACACACTCTATGAACTTTAAAGACTTAAACATTATACCGCAAATTCTAAAAGCGGTAAACGAAGCTGGTTATTCATCAGCAACCGAAATACAATACCAAGCGATTCCGCATATTTTAAGAAAAGATGACGTAATCGGTTGTGCACAGACCGGAACAGGTAAAACAGCCTCTTTTGCTATACCAATCCTACAATTATTACAAGAAAAAACTTCTACACAAAGAACTATCCGTACACTAGTACTGACTCCTACCAGAGAATTAGCTATACAAATCAGTGAAAACTTCAAAACCTATGGCAGGTACCTACCGATGAAGCATTTGGCTATTTTCGGAGGCGTCCCACAAGGCAAACAAGTAGATGCACTTAACAAGGGCATTGACATACTTATTGCTACTCCAGGAAGGTTATTAGACCTTATCAATCAAGGTTGCATCAATCTATCTAAAATAGAAATATTAGTGCTAGATGAAGCTGACCGAATGTTAGATATGGGTTTTGTGAATGACGTAAAGAAGATACTTACCAAAGTACCTGCGAAAAGACAAACTTTGTTCTTCTCAGCAACGATGCCTAGTGAGATCAGAAAGTTTTCTCAGACAATACTAAATAATCCTAAAGAAATCAATGTAACTCCTGTTTCTTCTACAGCACAAACAGTACAACAATCTGTTTATTTTGTAGAGAAAGCCGAAAAACTAAAGCTGCTTGTCAGTATTTTAGAAGATCAGTCAATTCACCGTTCACTTGTTTTTGCACGCACGAAACACGGTGCAGACAAGTTGGTCAAACAATTGACTAAAACAGGAATATATGCAGCTGCTATCCACGGAAACAAATCTCAAAATGCTAGACAAAAAGCATTGAGCGATTTCAAAAACAGCAAAATTAGAGTTTTGATAGCCACTGACATTGCCGCTAGAGGGATTGATATTGATGAATTACCTCACGTAGTTAACTACGAATTGCCCAATGTTCCAGAGACGTATGTTCACCGTATCGGTAGAACTGGACGTGCTGGGTCAGCGGGAGTAGCCGTTTCGTTTTGTGATACAGAAGAAAAGAAAGAATTGAAAAATATTCAGAAACTAATTGGCTTTAATATGCCAGTGATAACACAAAAAAACTAGGCATATCAAATCTATCTAATCAAAAAATACAAATAATACTATGGCAGATTCTTTTTCGAAAAAAGAAAATAAAAAGAAAAAAGCAAAGAAACTAATAGATAAAGTCTCAAGAAGAGAAGACCGCAAAACCAACAACAATAAGGGTAAAAGTCTTGAAGATATGATTATCTATGTAGATGTCAACGGGAATTTTACGTCTGTTCCTCCGAATCTTCAAATGAAAAATGAAGGGACTGTTAATAAAAGAATTCCACAAGGTGCATCAAGTTTCGATAAAGATGCTACCTTTATAGGAACTGTAACTTACTTCAGTGAAAAAGGTTATGGTTTCATTACAGAAGACGAAACGGGAGAAAATATATTTTTTCACCACGGACAGCTTAACCAAAGTGTTGACAAACACGATAAGGTGAGCTACAAAAAAGAATCAACCCCTAAAGGAGCTAGGGCTATTGACATAAAAAAGTAACTTAATAAATAATTTTAATAAATCAAGTAATGCAAGAAGGTACAGTAAAATTTTTTAATGAAACTAAAGGTTTTGGTTTCATTTCACAAGAAAACGGAAATGAAGATATTTTTGTTCACAACACAGGACTCTTAGACAATATCCGTGAGAACGATAGAGTTGTTTTTGACATCGAACGTGGTCAAAAAGGCTTAATCGCTGTTAATGTAAAAAGAAAAGAATAAAAACAACCTGTTTTTGTTTGCAAAGAGGATGTGTGATTTATCATACATCCTCTTTTTTTAGTTTTAGTACCTAAAAACTGAGTTAGCCCAAGGCAGATTTAGTTATTTCATTTTTTTGTCTTTTTTGGTAGGTTTGATAAATGGTGTTTTATCTATATCTTTTGTTTTGGTAGGTTTAGCTGGTGGCGTTTCTGCTGAAGTTGTAGCTTTAGTAGGTTTTACAGTTCCTGTTTTAACTGGAAAGGCAATTTTAGGCTTTACGTGTCCAACAAGAGAAACGGTAGTGCCTTTTCGCACAAAAATATCTTTGTAATTTCTTGTTCTACCATGAATATGTACAGCTTGAATTTTAGCACCATTCTTTTTCTTATACCAACCGTTAGCATTTAATTCATCTGCAATTTCTTGAATTAACATAGGTTTTCCCTTAAATTTTAAAAGCTTTTCAATTGCTGCGTGTAGTGTCATTTTGCTATGATTTTAAAGTGTGAAGGCTTGTCGAAATATTTTTAAAAACCTATGCTACTTAGAATAGACATCTGAAATAGTAAACAAGACTGTTTTTGAAGGACAAAAATACGATGAAAAAATGGGTTTGTTGATAAAATTATATTTAAGCAACAGCTTTAGAAGTAGTTGACTGCCATAGTTCATAAAAATTAGCAGAAATTCTTCTGACACATTCAGAAAGTATATTTTATTTCTCAAATTTCAGAGGTAAAAGTTAGAAAAAAAAAGACTCATATACTACTTATAAACAACTACTTATTCAATTTCAAATACTTGCAATTAGCTATAAACGGAAGTAAATAACTAACTACCGAATATTGTTTTGAGAGTAACACATCTTTGCCCTATCAAGATCTGCAAACGGTTTTAGTGTTACAGGTTTTGAGTGCATCAATTGTTTAATCCTTATAATGTATTTATTATGAACGCACTTAGAAACAAAGTTCAGTTGATTGGAAGATTAGGGCAAGACCCTGAAATTATTAACTTCGCCGATGGCAACAAAATGGCTAAATTCTCTCTGGCAACAGACGAAAGCTATAAAGACAAAGACGGCAACAAAGTAGAGCGCACCGAATGGCACAATATCGTGGTCAAAGGTGGATTGGTGAAGGTGGTCGAAACCTATGTCACCAAAGGTAAAGAAATTGCTATCGAAGGTAGGCTGTCCTCTCGCAGTTATGATGACAAAGACGGCAATAAGCGTTATATTACGGAGATTACTTGTAATGAGTTATTGATGCTGGGTAAATAGCTAGCTGTTAGATTTCAATCCCAAAGTGCTTTCTAGCATTTTGGGATTTGGAATTTTTATGCTGGCTAGAAATAGCACAACTCTTATATTTCTTTTACATTTGAAGCCATGATTCATACAACGCATATCCTCCCACACTTAAAGACTTATTTTGGTTACGATAGTTTTCGCCTCAATCAAGAAAAGATAATTTATGATGTTCTCAACAAGAAAGATATTCTGGTTATTATGCCTACAGGCGGCGGAAAATCACTGTGTTTTCAGTTGCCCGCACTTTTACTTGAAGGCACTGCTATCGTCATTTCCCCGCTCATTGCATTGATGAAAGATCAGGTTGATGTGCTTAGAGCCAATGGTATTGCTGCTGATTTTTATAACAGTAGTCAAGAAGAGAGCAGACAAAATGAGGTACTTGAGTATCTTAGCCAAGGCAAATTAAAATTGTTGTATTTAGCTCCAGAAAGTCTTCCGTTATTACAAGCTTACTTTCAGAAAATAACAATAAGCCTAGTTGCTATAGACGAAGCACATTGTATTTCTTCTTGGGGACATGATTTTAGACCTGCTTACACACAGCTAAGAACGCTAAAGACATTATTCCCAAACGCTCCTATACTAGCTTTTACGGCAACGGCAGACTATGCCACGCAAGATGATATCATCAGTCAGCTAAATATTCCTGATGCTGAAAAGCATTTGGCATCTTTTGATCGGAAAAATCTTTATCTCGAAGTTCGTCCAGGCACGGATAAGTTGCCACAAATCTTAGATTTCTTGGCTTCAAAACCCGATCAAAGCGGCATCATTTATTGTTTGAGCCGAAAAGGAACAGAAACTGTAGCCCAAAAGCTAAAGGACAAAGGCTATAACGTAAAAGCCTATCACGCTGGCATGCCTGCTGAGGAGCGCACTAAAGTTCAAGAAGATTTTGTGAATGATCGCACACCGATTATCGTTGCTACGATTGCCTTTGGGATGGGGATTGACAAGAGCAATGTGAGATGGGTGATTCATTATAATCTACCCAAAAACATCGAGAGTTATTACCAAGAAATTGGGCGAGGTGGTCGTGACGGATTGCACGCACATACCCTTTTGTTTTATAGTTTCTCTGATGTAATCCAATTGCGCCGATTCTTAACTGGTACTTCTACAGAAGAATTTCAATTGGCTAAATTAGAGCGTATGCAACAATTCGCCGAAGCACTCAGTTGCCGAAGGATTGCGTTATTGGGCTATTTTGGCGAATATATCACTGAGAGTTGTGGCAATTGTGATATTTGCAAAGCGCCGCCTAACTATTTTGACGGAACGATTATAGCTCAAAAAGTATGTTCTGCTGTCGCAAGGCTAAATGAAGATGAAGCCTTAGGAATGGTCGTAGATGTACTGCGCGGTTCTAAGAATATCAATGTTTTTAACAAGGGTTATACTACCCTCAAAACCTACGGACAGGCTAAAGACATTGCTTGGCTAGACCTTCAGCAATATATTATTCAGATGATAAACCAAGGAATATTGGAAATTCGCTTTCACGAAAATGGGCGACTACTCCTAACGCCTTTGGCAAAGAAAATCCTGTTTGAAGGAAAACAAGTAATGCTAGCCAAAGTAAAAACTCCTGAAGAAATAGTTGAAAAAACAACTTATACCAAAACTAAATCACTAGGTTTATTTGACAAATTAAGACAGCTAAGACAACAAATTGCACTAGAAGAAAATATACCTGCACACATCATCTTTAGCGATGCTACTCTAAAGGATATGGAGAAAATCTTACCGAAAAATGAAACGGATTTTCAGAAAGTAAGTGGTGTTGGAACAGCCAAAAAAGAGAAATATGGAGAACACTTTTTGACACTTATCAACGCTTATGCAATACAAGAACGGCAATCTAAGAAAACTTCTAAAATTTCTACACAACAACAAAGTTATTTGCTTCTTGAAAAAGGCATGACTGTAGCCGAAGTAGCCGCAGAGCGCAATCTAAAAGAGGATACTATTTATATGCACTTAATAAAAATACACCAAGAAGGAAAAGAAATAAACCTCTCTAGCTTTATTAATACAGAAGAAATAGAGACTATCAAACAGGCTAAACTGAAACTACCAGAAGAAGAGACACTAAGGCCTTTCTTTGAACTACTGGAAGAAAAAATCCCGTATTGGAAGATCAAATTGGGATTGTATATACTGAATGAAGATACTGGTTTATAACGAAATAAAGTAAATTATATATCAAAAAGCCTCATCCTTTATTCCCGATACCGTTTTCTTCATTCTATTGCGAAGATTAGTGTACTCGATGGTATTAATCCATTTTTTTATCCTATTGGAAACTCAAAATCGGTTGAGATGATTTATTGAACTTTTACTTTTATAAATTATCTAACGGACTTACAATTTTTCGTTTGGCAGCATCAGTGAGACCTGTATAAACCATCGTGGTTTTGATGTTTTTATGCCCTAAAAGCTCTTGTACGAAACGAATGTCAACTCCTTGTTCGATAAGGTGCGTTGCATAAGAATGCCTTAAACTGTGTACACCAATTTTCTTACTAATTTTGGCTTTTTGCATAGCTTTCTTAAAAACTTGTTGCACAGAACGAACCGAATATTGACCGCCATATTGGCCTTCAAACAAATACTCTTTGGGCTTGTTTTCTAAATAATAAGTTCGGAGTTGCGTTAAGATAGATTCGGGCAGTACTACATAACGGTCTTTTTTCCCTTTTCCTTGACTCACCAAAACCTGCATACGCTTACTATCAATATCAGTTATTTTTAGGTTGACCAATTCGCTAACTCTGAGTCCCATTCCATAACATATTTTTAAGAGCAGATTGTGTTTGGAATTTTCGATAGTTGCGAGCATTTTTTTTACATCTTGAGTTGAAAGTGCTTTAGGAAGTAAGCTTGGCTTTTTGGGGCGAGGAATTTCCATAAAGAATTTTTCTCTATACAGCACTTGTTCAAAATAAAATTTCACAGCATTCATCCTGCTATGAATTGCGTTTTCGGAGAGTTTTAACGTATTGATGCAATACAAGAAATAGCCTCGAAGTTTTTCGGTGCAGAGCTGATCCACAGGGAAAGATTTAATTGTTTTGAGCAATTGAGCAAATTCAACGGAATAACTACGAAGGGTGTTTTGACTGTATCCTTTTAGTTGTAACTGTTCAATATATTTCTGAAAAGCCAATTGATTGACTGGATAGATATGGCTCAGTATTCTTTTGCCAACTATCTTGACCTCTAACCCGAAAAGCGTTCTATAAAAAGAATTATCCGAGACATACCACTTTTTTTGTGAGCTACTCCAATGCGCTTTGGTGTTTTCTTTGAGCTGTTTAACTAAGTTTTGGTCAAACGGAAATGATATCCAAATAACCTCTTGCTTACGATGCTCTCCTATTTGAAATGTATAATTCTTCGGATTAAAATTAAGTATAGCCTCACTCATAACACTTCGCTTTTTGTATATCTTTTACAAATGTGCGAAATATTTTTTAAATATAACTATACAATTTGCGAATATATTAATTTTATATATTCAACTGATTATCAATGATTAAAAAATAATTTAACAAAATTTTGATGTTTAGAATATAATTCGTACTATTGCGTATATTAATAAGTTAGCTGCAAGCGTAGCGGACGACCGTGCGACTTTCAGACTGACGACCATAGACCTGAAGAAACGCTTTAATCGGAGAAACAAATGACAAGAGAAATGGTAAGCCGACACACATTGCCGACCCTTCTGTATTTTTTATTTTCCCCACCGCACTTTTTTTAATTCAATTTTTAGCCTGCCCGCATTGGCACATTGGCTTTTGCCCCGACACTCAATACCAACGCTTCGGCAAAAGCCAAAGAGCCAATTTTTCCGACACACAGATTAAAACATTTAGAAACAAATTGTATCTTTGCAGAGCAATGAAATTTTTGACACTCATATTAGCGACAACTATTCTGTTCCTTGCAGTCAAGCCGGGGATTGACAGTATTTCATTGCAGACAGACACCGAACAAAGCTGTTGTGGCGGACAATGCACCCCGATTGCCGACAATGACAACTCACAAGACGAAAATCAAGAAAATGATTGCAACGGAAAATCTTGTAATCCTTTTCAGGTTTGCGGTTCGTGTGTATTAGCTTGTTTGACCTTACCCTTTGAATATTTACCCAAGCCGACCATTTCAACAAAGAAAACTTTTACTTATCAATCAACTTTCGCTTCTCAATTCGCTTCTGACTTTTGGCAACCGCCTAAAATTGTTTAACAACCCTTTTGAGCTTTGCACCGAGAAATTCGGAGCATAAATTCTTATCGTTAAACAATTTAAAATCAGAAAAAATGAAATTTATAAAATCATTCGTTTTGGCTTTCACAGTATTGACAGCCACGACAAACATTGCGTTTTCGCAAACAACAACTACCAATCAGACAACAGACAGTTTAAAAACTGCAACCATAAAAGTTAAGGGTATTACCTGTTCAATGGACTTAAAAATGATTTCCGCCAATGTTGAAAAGCTAAATGGCGTGAGCAGTTGCAAGTCAGGAAAACAAGGAACAACAACAACTTTTGAAGTAAAATACAATCCTTCGTTGGTAACTGAAAAAGAAATTTTTACAGCCGTTGAAAGCACAGGAAGTTGCGAAAACCCTAACGAAAAACCATATAAAGTAAAACAGTAAACAAGGCAGGGCAAAGCAAACTTGCTTTGCCCTTTATTTAAAAATCAGACAATGAAAAAATACATCTTCATTGTTGGTTTACTGTTTCCTTTTGGTATTTCGGCACAAACCATTTTAGGAAAAGTAACCAACGACAAAAAAGAGCCGTTAGTAGGTGCTAATGTTTATTGGCTTGGCACAACCACAGGCACATTAACAGGCAACAAAGGGGAATTTGAAATATCAATCAAAGACATTTCCGATAAGAAACTGATTGCAAGTTATGTAGGACATTCGCCCGATACAATTGAAATCAGTAACCAAACATTTGTTGAGTTTACGTTAGAGGAAAACCATACTCTTGATGAAATTATAATTTCAAGACAACGTGACGGAGTAATTATTTCGGACATTAAGCCGATTAAAACGGAACAAATTACACAAACGGAACTTGGAAAAGCCGCTTGTTGTGATTTGGCAGGTTGCTTTGAAACACAAACTACCGTGCAACCACAAACAACCAATGTAATTACAAACTCAAAAGAACTTCGCATTTTGGGCTTATCGGGAGTTTACAATCAAATTTTAATTGACGGTTTCCCGATGATACAAGGTTTGGCATACACTTATGGTATAAGCAGTATTCCGGGGACATTGGTTGATAATATTTATGTTTCCAAAGGAGCAAACAGCGTTATTCAAGGGTATGAAAGCATTAGCGGACAAATCAATGTAGAAACAAAAGAACCTGACAAAACAGATAAATTATTGCTCAACCTGTATATGAACAATTTTATGGAAAAGCATTTTAACGCCAACTATGCTCTTAAGCAAGGTAAGTGGAGCAACTTAACTGCGTTTCATACGGTGCAACCTGCCAACAAAACTGACAGGGACAACGATAATTTTTTAGACTTACCATTGCTTACCAGATATATGATTTTTAATAAGTGGAAGTATGGTAATGAAAAAGATTGGGGTTGGAACAGCAGAATTGGTTTACGCTTTTTCAATGAACAACGAATTGGCGGACAAACTTCTTTCAATGCAGAAAGCGACAAAGGAAGCACCAATGTTTATGGACAATCGGTAAATATCAACCAGCCTGAAATGTGGACTAAAACAGGGTATCGTTTTAATGATAAACACAATGTTGTGTTGTTTGCTTCGGCTTTTCATCAACAGCAAAACTCATTTTTCGGGACTGTAAAATACAACGCACAGCAAACCAATTTTTACGGCAACATTCAATATGAATTAAACTATGCCAAACACGATTTGAAAACAGGTATTAGTTATCGTCATTTGAACCTGAATGAAGATATTGCATTTACCGATACATTTTTACTGCGGACTTATGCAGGTAATTATCAGCGATTAGAAAACATTCCCGGACTTTTTGCAGAAAACACAATGCGATTTTTTAATAACAAACTCACTTGGATTGCAGGAGTTCGGGGCGACCATCATAATCAATTTGGTTTTCAGTTTACACCAAGAACATTGCTGAAATACGACATAGCACCAAAAACTATTATTCGTGCAAATGTTGGAACAGGTTGGCGAACAGTAAATTTATTCAGCGAAAATATCGGATTGCTTGTAAGTTCAAGGGACATTATTTTTACCGAGCAATTGCAACCCGAAAAAGCAGTAAACTTTGGGCTTAACCTTACACAAAAGTTTGATACGGAAGACAATAATTTATCAGGTTATTTCAGTGCCGATTATTACAGAACCGATTTTCAAAATCAGATTTTCCCCGATTATGACAGCGACCCGACAAAGGCTATTATTCAGAATTTTACAGGGACAAGTGTAAGCAATGGTTTTCAGGCAGAATTGTATTTAAAAATTTACAGGCGGTTTGAGTTTAAAACAGGATATAACTATTTAGACGTTTATCGGGAAGTTGGAGAAACAAAACAACTTTTGCCTTTCAATCCAATGCACAAGGTAATTACGACTTTTAGCTACAAGCCATTGACAAACAAATTTCACTTTGATATGAATGTGCATTGGTATGGCAGACAGCGTTTGCCCGACACAAAATCAAACCCAATAGAATTTCAACGACCTGACTTTTCACAACCTTACACAATCGTAAATGCACAGTTTACTTACAACTTTAAAAAGTTTGAAGTGTATGCAGGTTGCGAAAACATTTTTGACTTCCGACAAAAGCAACCAATTATCAGTTGGCAAGACCCATTCAGTCCATATTTTGACACATCTTCTGTTTGGGGTCCGACACGGGGACGGGAAATTTATATTGGTGTTAGGTTTAAATTGAACAAAGAATAATCCCACCCAAAAGCAAGCACATACCACAGCCACTCAACGCCAACGCAAGACCAAAGCTGTGGTAAGAGCTTGCTTTTCCGACCCAAGAAAAAATTGAATTAAAAAAATTCCTTCCCTTCAAAAAATAAAAAATACCCGACACGCAAACCCACGCAGACAAATATTTGGCAGACGAAAACCAATGACAATAAAGCGTTTCAGGACACGGACGAAAGGAACGCCAGCAGCTAACAGCGGTTTGGCGTAATGGGGGCGGACGTGCTTCGTATGAACATTTGTGCTAAATTTGAACTTTCGGCTTCGTATGAAGTTTTGTGCTGAAAAGCCCCCACTACGCCAAGCCGCAAACCGTTGCAAGAAATTTTAACCCAAAAACAACGTAAACGTATGAAAAAAACAAAATTTTTAAAACGGAGTTCATTACTAATCTTTTTAGTATTTACTACTTTTTGGAGTTGCCAAAAAGATGATTTTTATGAAAATCAAACTTCAAACCACCAATCAACTGATGTTACATTCAAAAGAATTTCCTACGAAAAGCTGAAAACAAATCAAAAAGCAATGGAAAAATTAGGAAAGTTTTCATTGAGAAGCAATTCGATTAAGGACAATTTAAGTAACAACATTTTAAAAAGAACTGTTTATAATGAACAGCTTGGTATAGAAATTGATACGATTGGTATTGTTTACATAGAAAAGGACGGATATCACTCTATAACTTTACAAGCATACCAAGGAGATGAAAATGATAAAAAATTAAAAAACCTTATTCTAAATCAAGAAAAAGACGGAAGTTATAGTGAGTATTTATTAGTATATGACCTTTCTGATGAAGAACTCAAAAAAGTAGAAAACAAAGAAAACGTTGATTTAATAGGAAATACAACAATATATAAGGTTACAGCTAATAATTACAATCCGAGTGGATTTCCTCTAAACGACCCTGATTGCTGGGAAGATATTGTTATTGGACAAGTCGCTGTTCCTTGTGCCAGTGGATTACATATGCCTGGACAAGTTTGTGATTATGCTGGTGGCCCAGGAGCTGCTTATGTTAAAGATGTGACTATAAAAGTAATTTCTGCTGGTTGTGGAATGGGTGGTGGAGGTGGAGGTTCCACAGGAGGGAGTCCTGGCACAGGTGGTGGAGGTTCTGAAGGTGGAACTAACCCAGGCACGGGTTCAAATCCCTCCAACCCAAACAACCCGTCTAATCCTGGAAATACGGTAAATCCTCAAGAACCAGGTTTTGCAGACCAAGACGGAAATCCTATCAATACAAATCCTGTTAAAAATCCTGAATTATTAGAACCCGAAGACGAAGAAGAGGATTGTAATACTTCTAAAGATGATTTAAAAAAAATATTCCCAAATGCAAGTGACCAAAATATGGAAACACTTGCCACGGTAATTAATCAATATGGAAAAGATTTTGGCATAAATACTAAAGAAAAATTACAACATTTTTTATCTCAAGTGGGGCATGAAGTAGGTGGATTTACTAATGGTATAGGAAGAGAAGAAAATTTAAATTATTCAGAATCAAGGTTAAAATCAGTTTTTAAAAAATACTTTAAACAAAATGAATCAGACACATTGGCTACAAAAAGAGAAGCCTCTGGCTATATCAATAATCCTTCAGCATTAGCTAATTATGTATATTGTTGTAGAATGGGTAATGGAGACGAAAATAGTGGAGATGGATATAAATATAGAGGAAGGGGAATTATACAATTAACTGGGAAAACTAATTATTCTGATTTTAAAAGTTGGTATAATAGCAAGTATGGTTATGACAAAGACTTTATTACTAATCCTGAATTATTAAAAAACAATGATACTATTGCTATTTTAAGTGCTTTATGGTTTTACAAAAAAAGAGTAGTAGATAAGATTTCAATAGACTCAACAACTACAGTTAAAAAAATAACTAAAAAAATAAATGGAGGCACTAATGGTCTTACTGATAGAGAATCAAGATTTCAGCAAGCAAAAGACTCTATAAAATGTTTATAAACCAAAAAATGAGAATCATATGAAAAAATTAAAACTAAATAAAATTGTATTTTTTGTTCTTATTGTGTTAAGTTTTACAAAGGTACAAGGACAAAGAAACTTAAATAACATTGTACTTGAGTCAACTCTTCCTGATATAATAGGAACTTGGATAAGCGAGGAAGACACTAGCTGGAAAATTGTATTTAACTCACAAGGTATTTGCTATTGGTATTATGATAACGAACTTACAGAAACTTTTAGCTATTCTATTTCGACAACATCTCCTCAGTGTGGATATAATGTTAGGTCTAATGTAGGAGAAGATTTTTATCTTAAGTTAATTGACCAAGAAGACAGCACTCAATCTTGTTATGAAATTTTGGGTGTGAATGATGAAAATTTATCTTTAAGCACTATAGATATTGGTGTTAAATATTATTACTTTATAAAACAATAGAAAAAACTTCTTGCAACATCGGTTTTATGAAATGCGGAGTTTCTATCAAAGCTTAAACTTCTGTCTTTTTAAACCACAAAGCCATTTTTCTTTCGCAGATTTTCATTAAGTTAGCTAAAGAAAAAATGGCTTTGTTTTGTTTGGTAATAATTGAAAGTTTTGTCCTTTTAAGCTCCGCACTTCATAAAGCCGTTGACCGTTAGTGGCAATGCCAAGCCAAAACAAGGAACAATGAAACCTGAATTGAAAAGGATAAGAAAAGTAGAATATGATATAGATCCAAATAGATACGAATTACGTAGTGGAAGCGAAACAAATGCTCCATTGTGTCCATATGGAAACATTTACAAATGGGTAGTATTTGACTTAAAAGCAAATGAATATGTTAGATTTGCGAAATCTGTGTTTAAATTACTTATAAATAAAAATGGTAAATGAATAATAAAAAATATGGTATAGAGGGATTTGATGCCCCAGAACTGGAAAAATTTAAATGGATTGATGCAAATGGAAAAGATACTGAACCTATACAATTATCTAATTTTAAAGGAAAGTTTATTGTTTTGTATTGTTTTCAAAGTTGGTGTCCTGGCTGTCATAAAATAGGCTTGCCTTCGTTACAACAAATGGTCACTGCATTAAAAAACAACCAAGCTATTAAATTCTTTGCTATTCAATCAGTGTTTGAAGGTAAAAATCAAAATACTTTTGAAAAGCTAAAAGAAACACAAAAGCAGTATAAGTTGGAAATTCCTTTTGGACAAGATGAAGGAGATGAAAGCACGCAAAATATTTCAACAGTAATGTATCATTATAGAACAGGAGGAACTCCTTGGTTTATTTTTATAAACCAAGAAGGAAAAGTAGTATTCAATGATTTTCATTTGAATACCGAAAAAGCAATTGAATTTTTACAAACAATTAAATAAATTTTATATGCAAAAATGGATAGATGTAATAAGATTAGCCAATAATGGCAATCTTAACCCAGACCAAAGAATAGAAAAATCGGAAGAGGAATGGAAATCACTTCTTACCGAAGAACAATTTTACGTAACTCGTAAAAAAGGAACAGAAAGAGCTCATAGCTCCGAAATGTGCAATTTGTTTGAACCCGGCAAATATGCCTGTGTTTGTTGTAACACTGTACTTTTTGACAGCGAAGAAAAATTTCAAAGTGGAACTGGGTGGCCTAGTTTTACACAGCCGATAAAAGAGAATACAATCAATTATATCAAAGATGTTACGTTTGGTATGTATCGAATAGAGACAACTTGTAGCACTTGTGATGCTCATTTAGGTCACGTGTTTCAAGATGGTCCTATGCCAAGTGGATTGAGATTTTGCATAAATGCTGTTGCTCTGAAAAAAGTAAAATCTGATGAGAAAAAAGTTACATTTGGTGGTGGTTGTTTTTGGTGCACAGAAGCTATGTTTCAGCAATTAAAAGGAGTTGTAAATGTAGAGAGTGGTTATAGTGGTGGTGAAATTATAAATCCTACATATAGAGAAGTCTGTTCTGGAACTACTGGTCACGCTGAAGTAATTGAAATTACTTATTTACCTTCTGAAATTAGCTTTGAAGATTTAGTGAAAATCCATTTAACTACTCACAATCCTACGACTATAAATAAACAAGGTGCTGATAGAGGAACACAATATCGTAGCATTATTTTTTACAGAACAGACGATGAAAAAATGCAAGCATTAAAGGTCATTGAAGATGTTCAATCTGCCTACGATGATATGATAGTAACAGAAGTGAAAATGTTTGAACATTTCCATAAGGCAGAAGCCAATCACCAAGACTATTACAATCGCAATAGCGAAACTGGTTATTGTATGGCAGTAATAAATCCAAAATTAGCAAAATTAAAATCGCTTTATCAGGATAAACTAAAGAAATAATGGACGAAGACATAAATTTTTAATGAAGCAATTTAAAAAATAAAGAATGAAAAATAGTCTTGATAAAAATGCAAAATGGCTCTTGCTTTTTGGTATTTTATTAACATTTTTATTTCCATTACTACTTCCATTGCTCAATAAAACAGGCATTGGTAATTTTGGCGTTGTTGGCGATGCGATTGGCGGTATAACAAATCCTATTTCTCAACTCATTGGCTCTATACTTCTATATTTAGCGTTAAAAGCTCAACTTTCAGCAAATGGCATAGTGCAAAATCAAATAGAAAAAGACAATATAAAGGAAGAACAACAACACAAAACAGAACAAATACGGACTTTTTATTCTTTCTTTCAAGAAACAATAAAAAATTTCAGTTATGAGTTTTCTGATGCAAATGGAAAACAACTGTTGTATGGAAAAAGAGCCATAAAATGTTTCTTAAATGATTTGGAACAAATGAAAGTAGATATTCATAATACAGATGATGTACTTATGTATGATGGAGTAAGAGAATTATTAAGTATTTTGAAAAGTGCAGAAGAATTATTCAATCGCATTGATACTATTTCTTCAAAATCACAACATATTTTATTTTATAGAACTCTTTTGCAACACGAATTATTATTCAATATTTTTCCTTATCAAGACCTTGATGACGATATTAATATTAAAACTGGAAAATGCACTATTTGTGCAGATGCACATTCATATTATCCTCCTATTATATTTGATAAAATTAAACTTTTAGAATCTAAATTTATATAAAAATGGCAACAGTAATTAAAATTAAAAACATTGAAGAAGGCTTCCAAAGTATTATCACTAATGGTAAGCACACCATTATTGGTGACGAACCTATCACAAGTAAAGGAACAGATTTAGGTTTAGCACCCTCAGAACTTGTTTTAAGCGGTTTGGCAATGTGCAAAGTCGGAACTGTCCGTTTTATTGCTCGCAAAAACAACTGGGAGATAGAGAATGTAACAGCCGAACTAGTGCAAGAAGTAGCAAGAGGGGAAGGAGGGCTAAAAACCACTATTCAAATTAAAATGATTATTGAAGGTAATCTTTCCGAAGAGCAGAAAGAAGAATTGATAAAACAAGCCGACCGTTGTTATATCCACCGTTTGTTAAATAGCGAATGGGATATAATGCCTATAACGCTTTAAATCAAATGCACTGCCACTAACAAGGTATTGCCAAAAGCGGGGCTGAAGGAATTCTAATCAACTTTTCTGTAATATTTGAACTGCGGTATTTCTATTGAAGTTCTGTGCAAAAAAATCCCCGCCTTCGGCAATACCCAAACCGTTAGCAGAAATCTCAAAAAAATCAGAAACTAAATAAAAATTCAAAGTATGAAAACAAAAATCAAAGTATTATTGACATTTTTAGTAATATCTAATATTGCTTTTGCTCAAAACACAGTCAAAATGACTAATAACTATGGAAGTGAAAATCCCGAAATTCAAGACATCATTGATTTTGAAAATATTTACATTGAAAAATTGAATTTTGAAAGTGAAAAAATAAATGGAAAATTTATCACGATAAGCATAGATGAATATAAAAGTGGAAAATTAAAAAATACTTCAATATTATTTGATGGTTCTGAAAGTGATTATTTTAAAATTAGTTCAGACAAAGAATCCTTAAAATTCTTTTTTAAAATGACCGATGGAAAACTAAAAGCATATATTAGAGGACAAAAATTCGGAAGTAAAAAATCATTCTTTAAATTATTCGAAGATTCTGAAAAATATGCTTTAAAAGATTTTTTCGGAAGTAAATCAGAATTAAATTTAGATATTAACAAAAAGAATGCAGTTTTTGCAATTATAACACCAACAATTCACAAAGATGGTTCGGGTTCATATTGTGAAGTTGCACAATCAAATATTGAACCTGAAAAACTGGGAGAACAATTTAAAATTCCGCATTATTTTATAATTAACGTTGAATTTAAATAAAGAGACTTCTGCTAACAGCGGTTTGCAAAAATGGCGGGTTTTCGGCTTAATTTGAAGTTGGTTTTGTACTTGCAAAATCAGTGTTTAACCGAAAGTTTAGGCTTCCTTAATCCGCCACTTCTGCAAGCCGCGAAACGTCAGGCTGTGAATAAACCTCTTTTCACCTCTTTTTCATAAGATTATTCTACTTCCTTACTTGTATAAGTGCTTTTTAAGCGAGGTTGTTCTTCAAGCTAAATATGTAGTTTGATTTATATAAGAAGCTCTAAAAAGCTTTAAACAAGTCCAATTTAGATAAAACAAGACTTTAGCTTTGTAGGGTGACTTCCAGTTTTTGAGCTTGGCGATTAAGTCAGCTACACCCAAAATATTTATACTGCGTTTAATGTTGTAAACCAGCATAATCAAATTGTGTTCGCCGTTTACTTTCTCGAGACCCGTTAAGTTGGTGTGGTTGTAGCCCCATTGCCGCTTGATGGTGCCAAAAATATGCTCGTTTATTTCCTGTCTTTTGCGGTATAATTGTGCGTTTTCTTGGTAGCGCTTGTTATTTTCTTCTACAGCATCGGCATATTGACTTCGATCTATTTCTCTACCTCCTTTTCTGCTGGTGCAGAGGTCTTTTACAGGGCAGGTTTTACAAGCCGGAGTTCGGTATTTTTGGAACAGATAGCCACTTTCCTCCGTCCGACCTGTTTTCTTGTGCCATCTTCCTGTGGTGGTCAGCGTTTGCCCTTGCGGACAGGTGTAGGTGTTCTGTTCTTTATTATAAATAAAATTCGATACAAAATACTCGGGTTGTGTACCGTTTTCGTTGCTCTTGCCTTGCTCTGGAACGGCTACTATGGTGGTGATGTTGTTTTGTTGGCAAGTGGCTAATTCGCGGCCATTGTGATAGCCTTTATCAACTAATACGGTAAAAGTCTCGGCTTCTAGATTTTCTTGGGCTTCTATAGCAATGGCCGAAAGTGCATTTTTGTCGTTGCGGTTGATGGTGTGTGTGGCAACTACCAAATTATGTTTGTCATCCACAGCCGCTTGAATATTGTAGGAAACTTCCACTACTTGACCTTGCACTAGCAACGCTCTGGCATCGGCATCGGTGGTGCTTATTTGAGGTTCTCCGCTTTTTTTTAATTCTTCTTCAAGGCGTTCGTATTTAATTTTGTTTTGTTTTAAGCGCTCGATTTTTTGTTGGATATTTTTTATCGCAATAGGGTTTTCCTGAATATCGTTTTGCTCTAATTGGTCTAAATATTCTTGTGACTTGGCATCGATATATTCCTTGTGTTTGTCTATCTTCTTTTGATTAAAGTTGGCTTTCTTGCTGTTGTGCGCTCTGGATTTGGTACCGTCAATAGCTATGGTTTCTCCAGCAATTAAATCAGCGTCTTTTAAAAACGAAACAAACAATTTAAAGAGTTGCTTCAAGGCTTTGGGATTGTCTTTTCTGAAATCGGCTATCGAATGATAATTAGGACAAAGATCCTCTAAAAGCCATTGGACTTCGATGTTGCGGAAGCACTCTCTTTCTAATCGACGGGAAGAGCGAATACCATTGAGATAACCGTATAAATACAGTTTTAAAAAGACTTCGGGTCTAAAACCAGGGCGACCCTCTGTTTTTAAAACTTTGGGCTGAAAACCTAGTTTTACAGCATCAATATGGTTGACAAAAGCCTCAATAAATCGCACGGGATTATCAGTGCTAATCTTGTCTTCTAAACTGCTCATTTGGAGCTGATGGCGGGAAATTCCTTGGATGTGTTGCATAAGTAAAAATACAAAAATTGTGCTTTTCTTACAACTATTTTGCTATATTTGTTAAAAAGATTGTGAGGTTTTTTCACAGTCTGACGTTATGTGCCATTTATAACGAACGGCTTACTAACACCAGCAGAAAAGAACGAAGCAGTTTCTAACGACTTTAAAACCTTTTCTTTTGGAGTTAAATTTTGTTTAGTCAAGATGTGTAACGAGCCAAGTGCATAATCAGCACCACACCCAACGGCATCAATACCATTTAAACTTTCAGCAACTTGAAAATCATTCTCAATTCTAAAAAGCCTATTTTTATAAGCAACTAAAAAAGTTCCGCCTTTCTCATCCCCATCAGAATATTTTTGCAAATAGCCGCCGTTTTTAAAGCACTCACGAACCGCATTTATGAAGTCTGTACACATATACTCATAAATATTTTTGGATTTAATTTCAGGTGGTTTAAAAGAAAATCTTAATAGTTGTATCATTCTGAATGATGAAGTACAACCGATTATAAAATCACCAACTTTAAAGACTTTTTCATCTTTACGAATAGTTATGTCTAAGCCTGCTACACCAGCAGAATCGCCACCTATTGTTACTTTTTTTGTTTTTTTATCTAAATATCCAACTATACAAGTCATTGATTATGCGAATTAAACGGCACATAACATCGGTTTTGCAATAGTGGGGCTGACGTGCAAAATTCAACATTAGTGCCTTGATTAAACAATAGTAATAAATTCAACTTTTCGGCTTCGATTTCCCCACCATCGCAAAGCCAATTACCGTTACAGGAAACTCTAAACCAAAATTACCCTGAAAAACAAAATATAGGTAATTTACCTATTGACTTGAAAAGTTTTAAAAATGAACTTTGCCAAATTGATAACTTAAAATTAAATTGATATGGCAACAGACAAAAACACAGGAGAAGTAATTACGTTAGAAGAAGCAATAGATTTCACACATTCTTTTCAAACAAGAAACCCTGATGACCTGAAATCTTTTTTTGTCGGAATAAATAAGCTAAATTTGATACTTGAACAAAAGGATTGTGTTGGGCTTCGTATTTATAACGGATATAATACCGAAACCAAAAAAAACAATTTGGTTTTGGTTGGAGTTGATGAAAAAGGAGAAGATATTACCAATGGTGTAATTTTAGAAGATTTAAGCATTTGTCCTCCTGATTGCCCAAAATCAAGTCCTTTGATTAAACGATAAATTTTGTACCAAATTATTTTCTATTTAGCTCTTTTTATAGGAATAGTCCCTTTATTGGTTATTTTTTATAAAAAAAAGGCTTTCGACAAAACGCACCCGATAATTCCATTTATATGGCTTACAGCCATTGCCACTTTATATGAATTTATTGGAACAAGAATATTAAAATTTAATGCGACATATTGGTCGCAGTTATATTCACTTTTAGAATTTAGTACTTTATATTATTTTTTCTTTAGACTGTTCCTGCCAAAATATAAAACTACCTTTTGGTTATTTTTAATTTTACTTGTAGCAACTTACAGCTTTTCATTCTTTTTATGGACAGATAAGAGTACTTTTATTCCAAAAGCCATAAACAAAACACCTCTTACATTTTTTGTGCTGACTTTTTCCTTTCTTTGGTTTAAAGAGCTGTTTAAAAAAATGGAAATTCAGAACCCTTGGCAAAATGCTGATTTCTATTTTGTTTCGGGATTTTCGGTTTACTATTCAAGTACATTTTTTCTTTTTCTGTTAGGAAATTTTATATTCAACAGTAATGTGTATTTTTATGATTATTGGTTAATAAATATTATGGCAACGCTTATTTTAAGAACTTTTTTAATTATCGGAGTATGGAAAATGAAACAGGATTAAAATGGTTTTTTTGGATAGGAACGGCAACAATGCTTTTTTCTGTATTGGGTACTATTCTGACTGTGGTTTTATATCGAAACAAAATACACAAAATCAACAGAAAAGAATCTGAAAACTTATTAAAATTTTCTTTGGAATCCGAAAAGAAGGAAAGAAAACGCATAGCATCTGACTTTCACGATAGTGTTAGCGGTGATTTAAGTGCTGTGCAAAATTACATCACTATTCTTGCCAACAAGGAAAAAGACAGTTTCAATAAATCTGTATTTCAGGAAGTAGAAACAGCTTTAGGCAATATCATAGAAAATGTTCAGGATATAAGTTATAACCTGATGCCTCCTACATTAGAAACTTTAGGGCTGTTATCCACTCTTCGAGGTTATTTTGAAAGAGTTAGAAAGTGGAATAATGTTACAATTAACGAAGAATACCAATCGGAATGTGAAAAAATTTCTTCTTCCGATGCTTACGAGATTTATAGAATTGTCCAAGAACTTGTTACCAATATGATAAAACACGGTAATTCTCAACAGATAAGTTTTACGGTTTATGAACAAGAAAAAACATATATTTTTGAAATAAACGATAACGGAATTCTTTTTGACTTTTATAAGAGCGTAAAAGAACCTTACGGAATGGGACTGAAAAATATTACTTCACGTATTAAATCTATAAATGCAAAGTTGATACAAACTCCTATTGAAAAAGGAAATAAAATACAAATCTTTTTAAAATATTGAAAGTTATGTTACGAATAGCCATAACAGATGACCACACTTTATTCAGGAAAAGTTTAGAACTTTTAATCAACAGCTTTAAAAATATGCAGGTGGTTGTAAAAGCTTCCAACGGAATAGAACTTTTGGAAAAACTACAAACCACACACGTAGATATATTATTGCTTGATTTACAAATGCCTATAATGGACGGATTTGAAACCAATAAGAAAGTAAAAGAACTATACCCCAACATTAAAACTTTGGTTCTCACGCTTATAAATGAAACCGACACCATAAAAAAAGTAGTGAATATGGGTGTACAAGGTTATTTCACCAAAAACACTCTCCCTAAAGAATTGGAAGATGCTATTTGGAAATTAGAAGATAACGGTTTTTATTTTGAAAAAAATTTATCAGCCGTAATAACGGAAATCCTTAATAACCCCGACTTAAAACTTGTAGAAAACAAAGAAATAAATTTTACAGAAAGAGAAATTGAAATCATAAATCTAACAGCACAGGGATTAAAAGCCAAAGAAATTGCAGATACATTATCTATCAGTACAAAAACAGTAAATACACATAAGCAGAATATTCAGCAAAAATATAATTTCGACAGTATGATGTCTGCCATATTATACTGTATTCATCAGAAAATCATTGATTTTAACACAATTAATCCAAAATATAGGTAAATTACCTATTGACAGAGATACGAGTAAGGGGTAATTTTGAGACAGTTTAATCTTTAAAATTATTAAAAAATGAAAAAATTAAAATTAAGTTTTATAGCTTTGGCTATATTGGTTTTGGGAACATTTGTTTTTACAGGTTGTTCTGATGACGAAAGTATGGAAACTCCCGACAATTCAATGTCAAATTACAGGATTACAAATGAAAATGTCTTTATCGATGAATTTTATAGAACCTCGTGGAGAACAGGAGTTTCTGCTTCGGTTAGAGACAGCCTTAATACTTATGTTGTTACCGAGATTATTGTAGGTTCAGACACAAGAGCAAGAGGTTATCTGGTAAAAGACAGGACAAAAGGCGATTTACTATACTTTGCTGATGTGGATAGAATAGGATATGTAATGAAAACTGTTGACCTGATAACAGAGGAATGGGAGGTTATAACAGATATAGACCAACACCCTGATTATAGTTTAACTGATGGGTTTGACATTATTAAAATTATTGATGATGGAAATTATGGTTATGTTACCTATGGATATTATACTTATGGAGCTTGTGCACCTAATAATGTAGGAGGTGGCTGTTCTGCAGGAGTTTATTATCAGAAAACTTTTCTTGGTTTTAAATGGGGAAAAGAAACAGCTGTTTTAACTCCACACGGAAATACTGCATCTACTCCTTGCGATTGTTCAACAGGGGAAGTTACTCCATATTAATACGGTCATTGTATAGTACATTTTAATGTAAATCAAAATAAATTATTAGAAACGGCTATGTAACATAGCCGTTTTTTAAACATAAAAATATTATGAAAATCAAACCTTTCTTTTTGTTACTTTTTCTATTGACAAACAAATTAACTTATTCTCAAGAATTTGTTACTGTTGATAACGATATATATGAGCTTGTTGAAAATGTAAATTATAAATTGTATAAAGGAGATTCTTTAGTGTACAGTAATGTTACATTACCTGACATACCAACTAAAATAAGCACGGATATAGAATATGATTCTATTACTTTTTCGAGAATAGATTATGAAACACTTGGGTTGCCAAAAAATAAAATAGAAAAGATTATTCTTCTTACCAAAAAAACATTTACTCTTGATGAGATTGTTATCAATTCTAATTCTAAAAAAGATGAGATTATTTTAGGAGAAAAGAATCGATTTATTAAAAGAATAAACCGACCTTTTGATAAAAAAGATGATGTAACTTACGGAATAGTTTTCAGAAATCAGTTTAAAGAAAAAATGCTGATAGATAAAGTCGCTTTTTATGTAAATAAAGTAAAATATAAAACAGCTTACAAAATTGTTTTTTATAAAGTACAAGAAACTGAATTAGGACCTAATTTATTTGCAGAAATTGGAGAAATCATTGTTTCTACAGACATCTTATATCTTTATCCAAAACAGAAAAACAGAATAGAAGTACCTTTGGATACAGATGTATTTTTATCTTCCGACAAGCCTTTGTTTGTTTCGTTTCAGGTAATAGGCTATTATGATGAAAATAATAATACTGTTTTTCCCGAAATAGATAATATGACAAAGTTGAGTTTTCAACTTTCAGATAAATTCGATTATTATTCAAAAACGTCAGACTTTCATACAGGAGAACTTTCTGGAAATATAATAAACATCAACAGGTGGCTTCATCACGATTATTTTTATACATTTTTTAAAAAACCCCATAAAAGCTCTTTGGTTGCCCCTGCTGTTTTGTTGTATTTAAGTGAACTTTAAAGACTCCTGCTAATTAAAACAGGAGTCTTCTTATAAAATAGTTCGTTATATTATATTGCATTTATTAAAAAATCATTGGCTTTAAAATAATTAGACCAAAATATAGGTAAATTACCTATTGACATAGATACGAGTAAGGGGTAATTTTGGAGCATATTAATTTAAAACTTTTTATTATGAGTACGTTAAAAACATTAGTTAATCCTTATTCAAGTATTGGGGATTTACACAGTCAAGGGTTAGACTACATTGCACAAAATTTGTTATCTTTTGAAAAACTCCCTAACAAACCCGACATCTTTATTACTTTATCAACTACTTTTGTTAGTAAAACTAATGACTTTGGCAATATTCCTTATAACGACATAGAGGTAGCCACAACTTATGCTCTAAATTATAGCATTTTGGATATTTATCCAAAAGAGTTTACGGAAAAACAAATATTTTATGCTAAACAGGCAGAAACTGTTTTTGATGGGTATGAATCACTTTTTGACCATATTGATGAAATAAACGCAAAAATTGATGACCAAGTACGCATTGTTCTTCTTTCAGAATTGACAGAAAAAGAACAAGCTCCTATTCTCTGTGGATTAGCAGTAGCTAAATCAAGCTTATATTATTGGAATCAACAATTTGTGAATCCAAGGAGTTATTGGTCACAAATAAATGATAAGCAGGCAGAACAAGGAGCAAATTTAAGAATAAATTGGCCTTTGAATAGATTGGGGAGCAGTAGGAAAAGCCGATTTAAAAGGAGCCGTAAAAGGACTTATAAAAGGGCTTTTTACAGGAGGAAACGTAGTAGCTGGTGCAGTTGGTGGTGCTATTGAGGCTTCCGCTGGAAATCTTGCAGGTCAGATATATGATTATTATTTCGGATAAGTAAGTGTCTTTGTTAAATGTTTAAAATAAATTTTAATGAAAAAAATACTTTTATTACTGTCTGCATTATTATTTGGATTTGTATGTAATGCTCAAACGGAAGAGGACATTTCTAAAAAATTCAGACTACAGCTTTCGGCTGTTCCTGCCTTTGTTGAGTATGATTTTGGAGGATTGAACGAAATGCTGAAAAACAGAAATCTGCCACAAGCCAAAGAAGGATTGCAGTTTACTTATGCTTTTAAAATAACAGATAATACAGATAATATTTTATCCGAAAGAAAACTTTTCTGGGATGTTCTTGTTGGAATAAACACAAGTAAAAACAATGCTAACGGTCATTCATTAGAGCAGTTGGTAACTTTTGGAGAAATATCTTTAGGGCATCGTTTCTTCCAAAAAGATAGACATAATATTTATGCTCGATTAGGTTATGGAGTAATGATGTATAATGTGGACATACATAATAATTCGGATTCCGGAAGTTTTTCGGGAGCATTAGATGAATATGGCGGTTCTGTAAAAATAAGGTCTAAAAACAATCAATACATATCTCTTGGAGCAGGTTACGATTGGGCTATTGATAAAGAAGAAGATATTCTTTTAGGAGTTCATTTAGGTTACAGAATAGGATTAGGAAAAGAAAAATGGGAAATAAAAGGACGTAGTTATAATGACAGTCCCGAATCATCAGCAAAAGGATTCTTTATAGGACTTTCAGCTTCTTTTAGATAAATAAGAGCTTCCTGTAACAAGGGTTTTGCAAAATGGCGGGTTAAGTGATAGTTGAAAGTTTTCTGCTTCGTAATCCGCAAAAGCCAATTTTATTGGCTTTTTTTCATAATTTAGCAAATAGAAATTGGCTTTTGCTACGTGTCGTCTAAATCGAAACTTTCCGCTTCGATTTTCCGCCACTTCGCAAAGCCCCGAAACGTTACCGCCAATGCTAAAAGACAGTGACACCGAAACAGAAAAGGAATAGACAAGGGCAAATAAGCCCTCGCACAAGTGGCACATTTGGTTTTGCCCGACACACACAAACCAACGCTTCGCAAAACCAAAAGAGCCACTTTTTTGCCAACTCTCGGACAGAAACCGACTTGAAAAATTAACTTTGCAATTGAATGACAAGCATAACAGAAATATCAAATGAAATTTTATTCTCAATAATTGGGGCTATCTTCCTTTTGACAATCATATATTTAATTTTCAGACTGACCAAGGCAGAGAAAAAAAGAAAAGAATCGGACGACAAGTTTCAGCAATTAGAAAGCAAAATCAACAAATTGGAGTTGCAAACACTTGAATCAAAACTCAATCCCCACCTATTCAAAAACATTCTGAATTCTATTCAATCACACGCTTATCAGACTTATTTTGCTCTTGACAAATTGGCTAATGTATTGGACTACATCTTATATGAAAGCCGAAACAAATTTGTAACACCAAGACAAGAAATAGACTTTGCTTTAAATCTAATTGAAATCAATAAGATAAAGGTCAGCCCTTTATTTGAATTGAAGGTAAAAACAAAAATCAACGAATCTGAACCCTTGCTTGAACAAAGATTATTAGCTCCGCTTATCTCTATTGACTTAATTGAAAACGCTTTTAAACACGCTGATTTGCAAAGTTCTGACGCTTTCATTTCAGTAGTTTTTGAGTTTAAGGAAAGTGTCTTTTCGTTGACAGTTTCAAATAAAATGTCTGCTAAAAAAGCAATGCAGAAAGAAAAAGGCGGAATTGGTGTTGAGACTTTGGAACAAAGGTTAAAGATTATTTATTCAGACAATTTCAAACTCGACCGTTTTACGGAAGGAGATGTTTACATAGCACATTTAAAAATCAATTTACTTGAACACAAAGCTAAAATGCTTGCTGCTAGATGACGAGTTGCCAGGACTTACTTACCTGAAAATGCTCTGCGAACAACTTCCTGATTTGGAAGTTGTAAAGGCTTTTAATGACCCTAACATTTTCATAAAAGAAGTTGCTAACCTTGAATTTGATTTTTGCATTTTGGATATTGAAATGCCTGATATGAATGGCCTACAAATTGCCAATTTACTCAACGGTAAACCTGTAATCTTTGCAACGGCATACAAGGATTATGCAGCAGAAGCTTTTGACTTGAACGCCATAGACTACATTAGAAAACCAATTAAAATTGAACGATTAAAACAAGCTATTGACAAAGCAAGAAAACATATTGGAAACTCAACAGAATTAAATCATAAAACATACCTTCAGCTCAACACTAACAAAGGCAAAGCGATTTTATTTTTTGACAAAATTGCCTACATCAAAACATCTGAGAACGACAGCCGTGACAAGCTTGCCCGACTTTTTGATGGAGAAGAATTTGTTTTGAAAAATATCACCTTTGACAAACTCAATGAATCACTTCCAACAAATGATTTTTGCAGAGTAAACAAGAAAGAAATCCTTTCCATAAAAGCCGTTCAGGTGTTTTCATTTGACGAAATCACGTCTAATTTAATCAATGAACAAGGTAAAAACATCAAGTTTTCTTTAAGCGAAAATTACCGCAATGATTTTTTGCAAAAGGTTAAAATCTGATTCATTACATATTTTTTCAGTCTTGTTACATTCTCCATCAATTTCATTTCATTAACGATTTTTTACCTCTCTTTATTCAACATCTTTGTAGTGTAAAATTACATTACTATGGATGCAAATATTAACATTAGCTCTATTTGGGAAACGAGAATCCAGAAAACTTCTTTTTTGGGTAAAATTCTTTCTAGCCCAAAAGCAAAAAAGATTGCAATGCCTCAAGTTATTGCTGAAAAATGTAATGGCATATCACTTGGTAATTCAACAGTTAAATCATTGATATTTTCAACCGATATGGCATTGATTGAAAATAATGATGCGGATGCAGTTTTGGCTGTTTATCCGTTTTCTCCCTCACAGAAAATTATGAAAGCACTTATTGATTTTTCAGAGAAACCTGTGATTTGTGGTGTAGGTGGTGGTTTAACTCAGGGTAAAGTTTCTTTGGAAATGGCGATAGCAGCAGAAGCTATTGGAGCTGTAGCAATTATCGTTAATCAACCATTTAAAAACAAACATATTGAAGCCATTAAACGAAAAATTAATATCCCAATTATTTCAAGTGTTTCCGTTAAAGAATTTTCATTCAAAGACAGAGTAAATGCGGGAGTAGATATTTTTCACGTAACAGGTGGTTCGAATACCACTTCAATCATTGAGCACATAAACTTTGCTGCACCTTGTTTTCCCATCATTGCAACGGGCGGAAAAACCATTGAAAGTATCCAAACATCAATCAAATCGGGAGCAGATGCCATAGTATTGACACCACCATCAAGTGGGGAGTTGTTCAAATCTATTATGACTCAATATAGATCAGGAATTAACAAATTGAAAAACACGTTGAACCCTTTCTAATATGATGGTTATGGAAACGAAATTTAAGGAAATAGACAAAGAGAATATAGGGAAATTGAATTTTCCTATGAATGACGTTCTGAAAACGGAAAAGAAACAAATACAACGTCAAAGTGAATTAGAAAGAGTAATGGCTTTGGGCAATTTGGAGCAAGTAAAAGTGAAAATATACTTTGAAGATGACAAAGATAAATTATTCGTTGACACCACAATTTGGGGCGTCACAGATGAAAGTGTTATTCTAAAACAAGGTCTTGTAATTCCTAACAGAAGAATTTTCAAAGTCATTTAATCAATACTTTTCTTGAAATGAAAAAAATACTTTTTATAATAACAGTTTTAAGCTCTTCATCAACAATTGCCCAAGAAGATAAAGTGTCCTTTGCTTTATATGACGGCATTTTCATAGGTGGGTATGTGGACAATGGTGCTTTTTTAAATTTTACGGGTCCGAATATCAATGCGACTTACAAAAATTCAAAATTCATACTTGGAATGTTGCCTTCTCTTCGATTTAAAGAAGACAAAGGAACGCCCAAAAATGCATTTGTAACACCAAATCTTGGCGTTGGATTTACATACAGCTACAAAATGTGGGCTGTTCAACTGCCACTCTATTACAATGCAAAAACCGAAACTCTCAACGGTCAATGGCACGTGGGATTGGGAGTAGGATTAAGATTAAACGAACTAAATAAGACGAAAAAATGAATATGTTCGATTATGCAAAAACGATATTAAAAAAGGTCTCTTTTGATAAAGGGATTTTCCAAAGAGAGTATAAGAAATTTAGACAAATGCTTTCAGATAAAGAAAGTAAAAAGTTGCAAGAGTGGCAAAAGTCTAATTTCAAGTTTACAATTAATGAGAATAATTCACAAACCAAAGACAAGAGAAATGAAGAACTTTAAAAACAGCTTTTTTTATGTAGGCGTAATCGGTGGGTTCACAGCATTGATGTATTGGATAGTGCTTCTTGGAGCGAAATTAGAACAAGGTAGAAACATCGTCATTCCTGAAACAGGAAGAACACAATGGCAAGAATTTTTGGATTCACTCATCCACAATTTAGAACATCCTTTGGCTATTCTTTTAGCGCAAATTGTTACTATTATTTTTGTTGCACGCTTTTTCGGTTGGATTTGCAAAAAAATAGGACAACCTACTGTAATCGGGGAAATTATTGCAGGAATCGTTCTCGGACCTTCCTTTATCGGAATGCATTTTCCTGAATTTTCAGCAACTCTTTTTCCAACGGCATCATTAGGCAATTTACAGTTTTTGAGCCAAATCGGTTTGATTCTTTTTATGTTCGTTATTGGAATGGAACTGGACTTAAAAGTGCTAAGAAATAAAGCTCATGATGCAGTAGTCATAAGTCACGCAAGTATCATAATTCCTTTTGCTTTGGGGATGGGCTTGGCTTATTTCATATACGAATCTTTTGCACCACAAGGCGTGCAATTTTTGTCCTTCGGCTTGTTTATGGGGATTGCTATGAGTATTACCGCCTTTCCAGTTTTAGCACGAATTGTACAAGAACGCGGTTTAAGTAAAACCCGTTTAGGAACTGTGGTAATTACCTGTGCTGCTGCCGATGATATAACTGCTTGGTGTTTATTAGCTGCTGTTATTGCTATTGTAAAAGCAGGTTCATTTGTAAGTGCTTTGTATGTTATTGGCTTGGCTGTGCTTTATGTACTTCTAATGATAAAGGTGGTTCGTCCATTTTTAACAAGAATCGGAAACTTGCACCAAACTAAAGAGAGTTTAAGTAAACCAATTGTAGCTATTTTCTTTTTGACGCTTATCATTTCATCTTACGCAACTGAAGTAATCGGCATTCATGCACTTTTCGGGGCGTTTATGGCTGGTGCTATTATGCCTGAAAACATTAAGTTCAGAAATATTTTTATTGAAAAAGTGGAAGACGTGGCATTGGTTTTACTACTTCCTTTGTTCTTCGTTTTTACTGGTTTACGGACTGAAATTGGACTGTTGAATGACCCTTATTTGTGGAAGGTAACAGGTCTAATTATTCTAGTTGCAGTAGTCGGTAAGTTTATCGGAAGTGCCATTGCTGCCAAGTTTGTGGGACAAAATTGGAAAGATAGCCTCTCTATTGGAGCATTGATGAATACACGTGGTTTAATGGAATTGGTTGTTTTGAATATTGGCTATGACCTTGGTGTTTTATCACCAGAAATATTTACAATGGCAGTGATTATGGCCTTGGTTACAACCTTTATGACAGGTCCTGCATTGGATTTAATCAATTGGGCTTTCAAATCTAAACAGCCTGAAATACCAGAAGAAATTAGTCAAATCAATAAGTTTAAAGTGTTGGTTTCATTTGGAAATCCAGAGCGTGGAAAATCACTTTTGAGATTGACGAACAATTTAATTAGGAAACTCAATGGAAATGCTGCGGTAACTGCAATGCACCTTTCGCCTACAAACGAATTACATCATTACAATGTGGCGGAATATGAAAAACAAAGCTTTAGTCCTATCATTGAAGAATCGGAAAACTTAAATCAGAAAATTACCACCTTGTTTAAAGTTTCCAACGATATTGATTCAGACATTACAGAAGTTGCCAACAAAGGCGATTATGATTTATTGCTGATTGGTTTAGGGCAATCCATATTTGAAGGCAGTTTGCTCGGGAAAATTTTGGGTTTCACAACACGATTCATCAATCCTGAAAAAATATTAAATCAAGTAACAGGAAAAGAAAGTCTATTTGAAAATTCTCCATTTGACGAAAGAACTCGAAACATCTTAAACAAAAGCAAAGTGCCAGTTGGAGTTTTAATAGACAAAGATTTTTCAAATACTGATACGGTTTTTATTCCAGTGTTTTCAGAAAATGACACTTTTTTAATTCAATTTGCTCAAAAACTCATCAACAATTCAGAATCACAAATAACAATTTTAGATGTGGCAGGGCAAATCAAGAACAATCCTGAATTGAAAGAAAAAGTTAGAGCGATTGAACAAAAAGCCCCAAACCATATCAACCTGCTCAACGAAAGAATCATTGATAAAGACTTTTTGGCAGGTCAAAACTTGATGATTGTAAGTATAGAAAGTTGGAAAAAATTAGTTGACTCCAAAAGTCTTTGGCTTTCAGACATTCCATCGACTTTAATTTTAAAGGAAAACAACTAATGAAAAGCAAATCAGACATACTGAAACAGCTATACTTAGTTCTGATTGGCTTGGTCTTGATTTTATTGGTTGACTATGAAAAAATCAATTGGATTGGTTGGGCATTTATAATCGAATACATTAGACGACTAATTTTGTATTCATACAGACAATTTAAAGAAAAAAACAACGAACAATCCCAACGCTAAGTCACACACATTGCCAAGTCGCACGAGCCAACCCACAAGCCAAAACTTGGCAAAGAGTGTGCCTTCCCAACCCACCCGACTGTCACCAAAATTGACGGAGAAAAAGAAGCACTAGGCGGTAACAGGCGTTTGGCAAAAGTGGCGGTTAAGTACTTCGTATGACAGTTTTTACTAAATTTGAAGTTTGGTGCTTCGAATGAAGTTTAGTGCTGAAAATCGCCACCTTCGCCAAGCGCCAAAACGTTATGTGTTACCCTATGACGACCGTACCAAATAGAAACGAACGACAAAAAGACAAATGCAAAAATATTCAGTAAACCAACATTTAATAGAAACAATTTTAGCTTGGGTAAATTCGGGCGAAATCGCAATTCCAGAAATTCAAAGACCTTTCGTTTGGGACAGCTCAAAAGTTCGTGACTTAATGGACAGTTTGTATCAAGGTTATCCAATCGGTTATGTAATCGCTTGGAGAAACCCGAACGTAAAATTGAAAGATGGTAGTTTAAGCGAAGGAAAAAAAGTTTTAATTGACGGACAACAACGTGTAACAGCTTTGACTGCTGCAATTCTTGGACAATATGTTATCAACAAAAATTATCAAAGAATAAAAATAAAAATTGCCTTCAACCCTATTGAAGAACGTTTTGAAGTACAAAACCCTGCAATTTTAAAAGACAAAGTTTGGCTTCACGACATTACAGACGCTTTTTCTGGAAAAATTAGTTTACTAAAATTAGTCAGAGATTATTTGGCTCTTAATCCAGACATTGACGAAGATTTAATTGAAAACTCATTTTCAAGATTAATCAGCATTGTAAAAAAACCAATCGGAATGATAGAATTAGCACCTGAATTGGATATTGAAACCGTAACGGAAATTTTCATTAGAATAAATTCAAAAGGAGTTGTTTTAAGTCAAGCAGATTTTGCAATGAGCAAAATTGCATCTGACACAGAAAACGGTGGAAATGAATTGAGAAAAGCAATTGATTATTTCTGTCATTTAGCAATCTCACCAGAATTTTACAAACAAATTATAGATAACGACAAAGAGTTTGCGAAAACCGATTTTTTTCAAAAAATGTCGTGGCTTAAAACCGAAAACGAGGATTTATACGACCCAAGTTATAACGATTTACTTCGCGTTGCATTTACTTCGCAATTCAACAGAGGACGACTTTCTGATTTGGTAAGTTTATTATCGGGTAGAAATTTTGAAACAAGAAGCTACGAAACAGAAATTGCCGAACAATCATTTTTGAAATTGAAAACAGGTGTTTACAACTTCATCAACGAAACCAATTTCAAACGGTTTTTAATGATTGTGAAATCAGCAGGATTTATTTCGCCAAAACTTATCCGTTCGCAAAACGCATTGAATTTTGCTTATATTGTTTACCTAAAACTAAAAGAACTTGGCGTTAACTCTGTTGCCATTGAAAGTTATGTTAGAAAATGGTTGGTTTACTCGATTTTGACAGGACGATATTCAGGTTCACCTGAAAGTACATTTGACTTTGACATCAAACAAATTTCTCAAAAACCATTTGGCGAATATTTACAAGAAAAAGAAGACGGAGAACTTTCTGAAGCTTTTTGGAACGCATCTTTGCCACAAAGTTTAGATACTTCCGTTGCAAGTAGTCCATATTTTCACGTGTTTTTGGCTTCACAAGTAAAAGCCAACGACAGAGGTTTTTTATCAAAAGACGTTTTGGTAAGCGATTTAATTTCGTTGCGTGGCGACATTCATCATTTATTTCCAAAAGACTATTTGAAAAAAAACGGACTTGATAGACGGCAGTACAACCAAATTGCAAATTATGTTTATATGCAATCGGAAGTAAACATAAAAGTTGGCAATAAACCGCCAAAAGATTATTTTGAACTTATTAAAACTCAAATGCAAGACGATAACCGCCTAGTAAGCGGACTTTCGAGCGAACAAGAATTTTTGGACAACTTGAAGATGAATTGCGTTCCAACCGAAATTATGGAAATGAGTATTGACGACTATCAAGATTTTTTGACTTTAAGACGGAAATTAATGGCTCAAAAAATCAAGAATTATTACAACTCGCTATAATGAAGAAGGAAGGGCGAACACATAACAAGCGTTTGGCAAAAAAGCGGGTTCGGTGCTTAATTGAAACTCTATGCTTCGTATCAAGTTCAGTGCTGGCAGACAGTTTAGTACTTCGAAATCCGCTTCTTCGCCAAGCGCAGGGCCGTTATGTACCATTTTAGGACACGACCGCAACAAACATAAAACAACAGAATTGCTATATTTGAAAAAAAATAAAATTAATGGAAAGAACGATTGACATCATTGAAGAAAGAGACGATTTAAATATATGGGTCAGACGTAGTATTGAATTATTTGAGACTACTCCTTACCTAGATAATATACTTGAAGTTTATCCCTTGCAAACTGCTAGACCTGAACGCCTCAATGATAGGTTGAGAAGAAGAATTATTTCAGCTCATCAGGGCAGAAGAACACAAGAATTATTAGACATTCTTCGAGAAGAAGTGAAATTCCCATATGACGAACCACTTTGGTTTTTAATAAAAAATATTCAAGGCTGTTT
The DNA here is from genome assembly GCA_034676605.1 of Flavobacteriaceae bacterium. Classification (GTDB taxonomy): domain Bacteria; phylum Bacteroidota; class Bacteroidia; order Flavobacteriales; family Flavobacteriaceae; genus Flavobacterium. Next base: position 913,181 of record JAUCBW010000001.1, read on the forward strand.
AGAGAACAATCCTCAACAAATTCAACGAATAGCCGACTCACTTTATGCAATGACTGCTGAGGAAACAGTAATTAGACTAGAATCAGCACCAAAACTAAATACTCAAATGGGACCAATGTTCACTAATTGGCTGAGAAATAATTTTGAATTGCTAAATGTTGACGAATTTCGAGAATCGACAGAAGGAATATTTATTTTGAATTCTTCAGAAGAAGTCGGAAAAGCATTTATTAATAATGAACTCCATCAAGATTTAGATAAACGACCTGACTTAGTTGCAAAAGTTAATTCAACATATATTGTTGGTGAGGCAAAATGGATTGGTTCTCCAGGTGGCAATCAGAATAAACAAGTTGTAGAAGTTATAAACGTTTGCAAGAATCAACGAGGAGATGTTATAAGAGTAGGCATAATTGATGGTTTTCCGTGGGCTGTTCGTAAATCTGACGGCACGATAATTAATGATAAAACTTGTGTTCAAGTTCAAGAATGCGAATATGACATAATTAGTGCCTTATTATTAGAAGACTACTTAAATTCATTTTTGTAAACTATTCTTTAGACACATACTCGAAGTAATTACATTTAATATTGTCCTTTTTGAGTCCTTTACGAACGACTTCAAAAGAATGTGTTGAGTTATCAATCCCAATCCAACTTCTATTTAACTTGTTCGCTGCTTTTAATGTACTACCTGAACCACAAAAACAATCAAGGATAATTGAATTTTCATTTGAAGAATTTTGGATAATGCGTTCTAATAAGGACTCATTTTTTTGTGTAGGATAATCTACATAAGACAAGCCCTTATCTTTAAATTCCCAAACATCTTGAACTTTGAACCCTTTGTGTTCACTTGCTAAAACTATTTTTCTTGGGTTACCATTACTTGACCATTCTATTAAACCTTGTTCATCAAGTTTAGTTAAAACTTCACGACTATATCTCCAATGGCGTCCTTTTGGTGGCAACATTCCTTTCCATTCCATTCCAGTATCGCCATCTATAGTCTTACCGGGTGCGTGAATAGGGTTTGTTGTGTAAAACCCAAACTTAGGATGTTTTTTAGGGAAAAGTTCCATTCGTTTATCCTCATCCATCGGTTCTTTTATTTCATTCCAAATTTGTCTATCTCTATTTTTAGCATAGTACAGAATCATATCGGAATAATTTCCGTAAGCATTTCTAGCAAAGTTTTTAGGATTGCATTTTATTCTTGTTATGTCGTTAATAAAATTATTGAACCCAAAAACTTCATCCATAATGATTTTAACATAATGACCAATCTTCTTATCAATATGTAGATATATGCTACCACATTCACTCAAGAGTTCACGCAATAGAAATAACCTTTTACGAAGAAATTCTAAAAATTCGCTATCAATAAGTTTGTCAGAATATGCAGAATCATCATCAATTGAATTGAAATCTTGTCCCGTACCAAAAGGTGGGTCAATGTATATTAAGTCAATTTTTCCCTTGTGTGTTTCTAACAACTTTTTTAGGACAAAATAATTATCGCCAAAAATAAATCTGTTCTCTTTTGCTTTATGATTTTGTTCAATGAGTTTAAAATCTCCATTTACATAAGTGTACAAAATTTCAAATTCATCCGACTTGTTTTCATAATCAAGGAAACAGTTTTTAGTACGCTTTAAGTAGCTTATTTGAGGTTCCTCGACTGTTGAATTATTATTAATGAACTTTTCAAAATCATTGACCGTAATCCTGTAACTCTTATTAATTTTAACAGCGTTCAAATCTTTATTTTGAATATACTTTGAGACGGTTTGCCTTGTAACTTTTAGATTACTGGCGACATCATCCAATGTGAGAAATTTTGACTTGTCCATATTTTATATTTTGACACAAAGTAACGCATATTAACACAAATAAACAAGTGACAACAAGAAAAAAATAAAAACGGTACATAACAGCACCTACACGCAAGCAGGGTTTTAGTGCTTCGATAGACAGGAATGTGCTATATTTGAAGTTCAGTTCTTCGTAGGAAGTTCAGTAGTAGAAATCCCTGCCTGCGTGTAGCTGCAAAACGTCAGGCTGTGAATAAACCTCTTTTCACCTCTTTTTCATAAGATTATTCTACTTCCTTACTTGTATAAGTGCTTTTTAAGCGAGGTTGTTCTTCAAGCTAAATATGTAGTTTGATTTATATAAGAAGCTCTAAAAAGCTTTAAACAAGTCCAATTTAGATAAAACAAGACTTTAGCTTTGTAGGGTGACTTCCAGTTTTTGAGCTTGGCGATTAAGTCAGCTACACCCAAAATATTTATACTGCGTTTAATGTTGTAAACCAGCATAATCAAATTGTGTTCGCCGTTTACTTTCTCGAGACCCGTTAAGTTGGTGTGGTTGTAGCCCCATTGCCGCTTGATGGTGCCAAAAATATGCTCGTTTATTTCCTGTCTTTTGCGGTATAATTGTGCGTTTTCTTGGTAGCGCTTGTTATTTTCTTCTACAGCATCGGCATATTGACTTCGATCTATTTCTCTACCTCCTTTTCTGCTGGTGCAGAGGTCTTTTACAGGGCAGGTTTTACAAGCCGGAGTTCGGTATTTTTGGAACAGATAGCCACTTTCCTCCGTCCGACCTGTTTTCTTGTGCCATCTTCCTGTGGTGGTCAGCGTTTGCCCTTGCGGACAGGTGTAGGTGTTCTGTTCTTTATTATAAATAAAATTCGATACAAAATACTCGGGTTGTGTACCGTTTTCGTTGCTCTTGCCTTGCTCTGGAACGGCTACTATGGTGGTGATGTTGTTTTGTTGGCAAGTGGCTAATTCGCGGCCATTGTGATAGCCTTTATCAACTAATACGGTAAAAGTCTCGGCTTCTAGATTTTCTTGGGCTTCTATAGCAATGGCCGAAAGTGCATTTTTGTCGTTGCGGTTGATGGTGTGTGTGGCAACTACCAAATTATGTTTGTCATCCACAGCCGCTTGAATATTGTAGGAAACTTCCACTACTTGACCTTGCACTAGCAACGCTCTGGCATCGGCATCGGTGGTGCTTATTTGAGGTTCTCCGCTTTTTTTTAATTCTTCTTCAAGGCGTTCGTATTTAATTTTGTTTTGTTTTAAGCGCTCGATTTTTTGTTGGATATTTTTTATCGCAATAGGGTTTTCCTGAATATCGTTTTGCTCTAATTGGTCTAAATATTCTTGTGACTTGGCATCGATATATTCCTTGTGTTTGTCTATCTTCTTTTGATTAAAGTTGGCTTTCTTGCTGTTGTGCGCTCTGGATTTGGTACCGTCAATAGCTATGGTTTCTCCAGCAATTAAATCAGCGTCTTTTAAAAACGAAACAAACAATTTAAAGAGTTGCTTCAAGGCTTTGGGATTGTCTTTTCTGAAATCGGCTATCGAATGATAATTAGGACAAAGATCCTCTAAAAGCCATTGGACTTCGATGTTGCGGAAGCACTCTCTTTCTAATCGACGGGAAGAGCGAATACCATTGAGATAACCGTATAAATACAGTTTTAAAAAGACTTCGGGTCTAAAACCAGGGCGACCCTCTGTTTTTAAAACTTTGGGCTGAAAACCTAGTTTTACAGCATCAATATGGTTGACAAAAGCCTCAATAAATCGCACGGGATTATCAGTGCTAATCTTGTCTTCTAAACTGCTCATTTGGAGCTGATGGCGGGAAATTCCTTGGATGTGTTGCATAAGTAAAAATACAAAAATTGTGCTTTTCTTACAACTATTTTGCTATATTTGTTAAAAAGATTGTGAGGTTTTTTCACAGTCTGACGTTATGGGCAAGCGTAGAGCGACACGAATCGAACAAAAACAGACATTAAGGAAATGGGATTTTTGACAAAATTATTTAGTGACAAGAAAACGAAAAGTGAACCGACACAACCAATGACGACTGAATATTTTATTGACATTGACCCAATATCAAATTCTTTTTCGACAGCATTCAAAGACTTTTATCAAAATCATTTCGTTGACGCATTTGGGCTTTCAAGGGGTAACGTAGACACTTACTTTTATGACGCAATGACAACTGAAGAAAAAGAAATTGCGAAAAGACTAATCCGACAAAATTTAAAATTAAGACAAGCTCACCTTTTTAAAGCAGCAGGAATTTTAAAAGATGCTGAAGCTTTACCAATCTTATATGAACAGTTAAACAGCAATTCAGACCTAAGTTGGCGGTTGACAATTGGACAAGCAATTTGGCGACTAAACCGTGATGAAATCTATGCTGACCTTTTAAGACAATTAAAAAAATATCCGTCTGACACAATGAGAGAAGCCCATTTCGACCAAGTAACGGACTTGAAAAATGAAGAAAGTATTGAAATGCTGTTTGATTATTTAAATGACAAAAGTGGACTTGTAAGAACAATGACAATTTCTAAGTTAAATTATATTTTAGCAGGACAATATGAACAACAACCAAAGTTTGACAAAGACTATTTTTTGAACAAACAAAACGACAAAGAATTGAAGAGAGAATTACTTGACAAACTAAAAAACATTGACGGATAACAAGAACGCCAGCCCATAACATCGGTTTGCCGCAATGGGGGCTGACGTGCTTCTATGAAACTTTTGTGCTTAACCGAAGTTCAGTGCTTCTATTGAACATTAGTGCTAACCCCCCCACTGCGGCAAGCCGAAAACCGTTACAGGAAACTCTAAACCAAACTTACTCTGAAAACCAAAATGTAGTTGTTTTGACTGCTAAAGAATCGGAAAAAGTTTAAATAAGTTCATTATGTAATTTAGAATGTAATTCTAAAACCTTATTTTTTAACTAACTTCTCGCTTAAAATAGAGCCATCTTTCGTTTCTATATTCAATATATAAATACCAGATGTAAGATTACTTATATCCATAGTATTATTATCCAAACGAATCGCTATTTTTCTGCCATTGGCATCAAAAAGAGTAGCTGTTTTTATCTTGTCTGGTGTTATTCCCTCTATAAAAATCTGATTATCAGAAGGATTTGGGTAAATTCTGATTTCTTTTTCATTGAAAACGATATTAGACAGGTTACCTTTTCTCAAAGATACATCATCAATATAATAGTAAGTATTCCAATCATCTTCTTGTTCGTCTTCAACACCTTCAAATATAGAAGTTTGCGGATTATAAAAATGTCCTATAATCACATATTGTTCACCTCCTTGTGCAGTAAAAACACCCTCTATTTTTGTCCAATTTTCAGTATCACTGATAACATTTAATTCTAAAATTTGAGGAGATAGTTCTTCTGAAATAGGAGCATTCGGAGTACTGTCAGCAAAAGGTAGTTCATCTACAAACATAGCACCTAACTGATTGACAGAAAAGGGCATTATATCTGCTTTAGAAGCATACATACTAAAAGTATAAACTTCATTAGCTTCTAAAGGTTCGGTTAATTCCGTAAAAATATATTCCGCTTTATCTTTAGGAAGTGGGACTGTTGTAAAGCCAACTCCAATTCCAACATAAGCATTACCGTCTTTAGCTTCCTGATAGCCGAAAAAATTTTGTGGTACACCAACAAAACCATCAGTTGCACAAATATTATAATACTCTGGAGTATTATTAAAAGATAGATTATTTGAGTAAGGGTCTTCATCTGTTGCTTTCCAATGTTCTAAAGCCTGATTAAAATCATAAGAATAAAAAGTGATATTGTTAGAACAGCCATTTTTGTCTTCAAAACTTGGGTTGGGAATAAGATTAGTTTGTGAGTATAAAAAACCAGAGAACAGCAAAAAAAACATTGTTATGTAAGTAATATTTTTCATATAAAAAACAAGTTATTATAATAATTGCTAAAATACTAAAAATAAGCTATTAGCAAATAATTTTAAAAATTCATTCTATGAAAAAAGTAATTTTATTTTTCGGAATAGTGTTTTTAACAGCTTGTTCCGAAAGTATGGAATCAAATTCCAAACCCGACACAAACTTGCAGGAAGCTCACGCAAAAAAGCTTTCTTCTGAAACTCTAACTATATACAGAACTGCTTACAGTCAGTATATGTATCAAAAAGACAATCCTGATTTTTCACAGGAAAATGTTGAAAAGTTGGTTTTAGGAGAATCGAAAGCTTTATTAGCTGAATATGGAGAACCTGAATTAGACCCTAACTTTAGCCTTGAAGCTAAAAATGAAGACGAGCTTATTATAAAAAAAGCCTTTGAAAGATATTATAGAGTTAACCCGTTGGGTGTAATTATTTGAAGTAAAAAATATCGATTGGATATTGCTCAAGATACTGAATTTCAGTATCTTGAAGTCGCAAAACAAAAACAATATCCATGACAAATATAATCAAAAATTATTTAAGAGTTTTAGAAGTTATCAATTCTTTGAACTTAGACTTGGAACATCAACTAGGGGCTGGAAGAAAGCCTAAAATGACTGATATAGAGGTTATTGCATTGAGTTTAACAGCTGAATATATGTCAATTGATAGTGAAAACTATTTATTTAAGCAGATAAACCAATCAGAAATTCCTAACCTAATTGAACGAAGCCAATACAATAAAAGGCGTAGAAAATTATTTTTATTTTCTGAGTTGATTCGGACAAAATTAGCTTCACGTTTTTTAGAGTTTGAGAATTATTTTATAGTAGACAGTATGCCTCTTGAAATTTGCAAGTTCTCATGGCATAATAGAGTGAAAATCTGTAAAAATGAGTTAGAAACGGCGCCTTCTAAAGGTTTTTGTGCTTCGCAAAACAATTGGTTTTATGGCTATAAACTACATGGAGTTTGCTCTATATCTGGAGTTTTTCATTCATTAGATATTACAAAAGCAGAAGTGCATGACATTCATTTCTTAAAAAATATAAAACAACAAATGTCTGACTGTGTGCTACTTGGGGATAGGGGTTATTTATCTGAGAGTATACAATTAGATTTGTTTCAAACAGTTAATATAAAGCTAGAAACCCCAAAAAAGAATAAATCAAAATAACTATAAACCTCAAGCTTATATTCTTAGAAAGTCAAGAAAAAGAATAGAAACACTATTTTCTCAATTATGTGACCAATTCCTGATCAGAAGGAATTATGCGAAAACTTTTGAGGGTTTTAAAACAAGAATATTAGCGAAAATAACAGCCTTAACATTAGTGCAATATATCAATAAATTTATCTTTGAAAGACCAATAAATAATATCAAAAATCAAATTGTTTAATTACACCCAACGGGTTATTTGTCTAATTTTAAAGTGTCCTAAAAGAGGGAAGTCTACAAAAGAGGGAAGTCTACATTTTTGGGGAAGCCTACAAGAGAAATTAAAAGGTGGATTCAATTATCACAATCAATACGCTTAAATTAGTGACCTCACGAAATTCAGAGAATAACATAGGGCAAACCATAAGCCAAATGACTTATTTAAGTTATTTTGAAGATTGAAGTAAACCAAAAAAACATTTCGTAATTTTGCTTTTCATTTAAATTTTATTTCAGATGCAAAAAATAATTGATCGTTTTAGAAGTTATGTTACTATAGATACCGAATCTGACCCGAATTCAGACACAACGCCAAGTACTGCTAAACAGTGGGATTTAGCCAACAAATTAGTAGAAGAACTCAAGGCTATTGGGCTTGAAGAAGTTACTATAGACGATAATGCCTATATTATGGCTACACTGCCTAGCAACGTAGATTTTGAAGTTCCTACTATTGGATTCATAGCCCATTTTGACACGACACCTGATTTCACAGGGGCTAACGTAAAACCTCAGATTATTAAGAATTATGACGGAAAAGATATTGTCTTAAACAAAGAACAAAACATCATCCTATCACCTGATTATTTTGATGATTTACTTCAATACAAAGGACAAACCATCATTACAACCGATGGGACAACCCTACTTGGCGCAGATGATAAAGCGGGAATTACAGAAATTGTAACCGCAATGGAATACCTTGTCAATCACCCTGAAATCAAACACGGAAAAATCAGAGTTGGATTTACACCTGACGAAGAAATCGGAAGAGGAGCACATAAATTTGATGTAAAGAAATTCGGTGCTGAATGGGCATATACGATGGACGGAAGTCAAATCGGAGAGCTTGAATATGAGAATTTTAATGCCGCTGGCGTAAAAGTTACAATCAAAGGAAAGAGCGTTCACCCTGGTTATGCCAAAGGAAAAATGATCAACTCTATACTTATTGCCAATAAATTCTTAAAAAAATTACCTAAAAATGAAGTTCCTGAAAAAACACAAGATTATGAAGGATTCTTCCACGTGAGCAACATATCAGGAAATATAGAAAACACTGAAATCGGACTTATTATCAGAGACCACAGCAGAAAAAAATTCGAAAAACGTAAGAAACTAATCGAAAAAATAGTAGCTAAAATCAATAAGAAATATGCCGCTAAGTTTGGTGAGGATATCATCACGGCTGAAATCAGCGACCAATACTTTAATATGAAAGAAAAGGTTGAGCCTGTGTATCACATCGTTGAAATTGCTGAAAAAGCGATGAAAGAGTTAGGGATTACGCCAATCATAAAACCTATTAGAGGCGGAACCGATGGTTCTCAACTCTCTTTTATGGGATTGCCTTGTCCGAATATTTTTGCAGGAGGACATAACTTCCACGGAAAATACGAATACGTACCTGTCGAGAGTATGATCAAAGCAACTGAAGTAATTGTGAAAATTGCCGAACTGACCGCTCAGAAACACAAGGAATAATTTCTATAAACAATAGAATGCACAAAAAAGCTGAAATTAAAATTTCAGCTTTTTTTATGTCTTGTTTTCAAATATAATAACTTAGAACAATCTAGGGTCAGGTGTTTTGTTTTTCTCCCATTTAATGTCCTGAAGCATTGACGATTTGATTCCGATAAAGAAATTCCAGTACGTATTTGGTCCGATTGGTACCCACGAGAAATCCATTCGCCATGAGAGTAAATCGCGTTCAAAACGAAGCTGGGTGAAAGTAATGCCTTTCTGAACAAAATCATATCCAGTAGAAACTCCTACAGTCCATTTATCAGTTAAGTCAACGTTTCCAGATACCATCAAAGAGTTTGAAGTTATTTCACTTTGCCTAAAATCATTGCTATATGTCATCGAATAAGCCAATCGCAAATCCCAAGGGACTTTCAGGGAATAGAAGTTTTCAACATTTGATTTTTCGCTCTCTGCTCGTTGATTTTTTCTTCTAGAATCTAAATCAGATCCAAATAAATCATCTTCTCTCCCACCGTTTCTCTCTCCTTGATCGTTAGTATTCTTTCTTTCAAAATCAGTACTAGAGAACGAGTAATTAAGCGTCAGGTTTGCACCGGTAAGCCTAAAAAGACTTCCTCCGTTATCGATATTAAAGGTATTGATTCTTCTATTTGCATTATTCAATCCGTATGGGTCTAAACGGGTGATAAGGTTAATACCCAATTTCCCGTCAGCTAGGGTTGTACCAGCAGTCATCGTCACTTCTCTCCATCGCAGCGAATCAGCAGCTAAGTTATAAGCAGTTGAGAAATTAAGAGCGTTTAGCAACATCAACTTCTTAGGAGCTGTTTTAGTAGAGTCTTTATCACGCACTTTGGCTTCAAATGAATTGGCAAGATTAAATCCTAAACTACTAGAATAAGTATTGCCCGGCACACCATACATACTCCCTTCAAATCGGGTGTAATCTCGCATGGTGGTTCCCATCGCATCAATCGGGTATTCGTCATAGTATTGTTCAAAACTAGGCGAATAGTTATAAGACATAGAAGGTCTAATGGTATGCCTTAATCCTTGTACTTTACTCTCTTTGTCAAAGTTAAACGTTCCGTAAACGGTTGTCCCGATGCTGGTTGAGAAATCATAGGTTCTGAAAGAGTCAAAACCATTAATATTGATGATACTATCTCTGTTGGTAGTGAAGTTTCTTTGTTTTTCGATGGTATTCATCGTCCAAACTTCTTTATAATTAAAGGTCAGCGGAATACTGAAATACTTTAGGATCTTGAAGTTCGTGCTTATCGGAATCGAGTGCTGCATGCCTGTTCTACCTTCCTTAAACATCTTAGATGTAAAAAACAATGAATCAGTGGTAGAATAACTATTCTTGGCATTTACAGAATACTGTAAGTTGATGTTTTTGATAATTCCCTTTTTGCTTTCGTCCCTAGATGCAAACGGATAAACTCTATCTACGCTGAGTTGTAGGGTTGGGAGCGTCATATCAATTCGTTGGGTTTGGGTATTCTGAGAGTGCGTAGCCGTAAGACTCATATTCACCTGAGGCACAGAATTAAAAGTCTTAGAGTAGTTAACCGACGAACTCATTGTATTATTCATCCTAGAACTCACATTCAGATTATTAATAGAGTTTTGAAAATAAGTACTACTACCCATATTTACAGATGCAGATAATCTAGAATTAGGATTTGATTTCTGATCTTGCGTATGTGTCCATTGAATGTTATAGAGTTGTGATCGAGAATAATTTGGGAAACCCCTCTCGCTATAAATCTGATTTTCAATTCTCACGTTGGCATTTCCTCTAAATTTATAGATAGAGGCATAACTCGATTCGAATCGCAAACCATAACTTCCGTTGGTATAATAATCTCCCATTACTGCCAAGTCATAGTTGTCAGAAAGAGCAAAATAATAACCTCCATTCTGTAAATAATAACCTTGATTGGTGTTCTCTCCGAAAGTTGGAATGATAAATCCTGAGGCATTTTTGGTGGTTATCGGGAAAAATGCAAACGGAATCCCAATGGGCGTTGGCACATTCATAATATCCATATAGGTGGGCCCTACGATAATCTTTTCTCCAGGTACGAGTTTAATTTTTGAGGTATTGAATCCGTACTCTGGTTTGTCAACATCTTTAGAAGTGGTAAAAAATGCGTTCTTCATATAAAAGGTAGAATCATTTTCCTTTTTGGATATCGGCGCTTTGATATTCAATTCTCCTTGCTGAGTTCTGGAGCCATAAACCAATGATTTTCCCGAATTAAAATTAAACCGAATCGAATCTGGTGTGACCAAATTTGTACCTTGCGTAAACTTCGGAACCTGTGTATAAACACCGTCTTCATCTACTATTCCCTTGGCATAGACTTCATTTTTATTTCGGTCAATAATGATAATTCCCGCTTCGAGTTGCATATCGAGATAAGTGATACGCGCTTCATCTTCGAGGTAAGAAATATTAGTTTTTAGATTGTTGGTATTTTTACTTTTAGCCGAACGTGAAATAATACCTTCTAATTTTTCGCTTTTAGGTTTTAAGCTATCTTTTTGGGTAGATATGATAGTCGTTTTATCTCCGTTTTTATCGACAACAGAAGTTGTATCAATTTCTTTTGGATTGAGTCTAGGACTGCTTTTAGGCAATTCTTGTGCATACACTTTACCACAAGAAGCACTCAAAACAAATATCCAAAAAACGATATGAAATAACTTTGTTTGCAAAGGTTTTAGTTCTATTTTTGTAAAAATATGGCTTAGTTTTTGAACTCGGCAAACTTACGTATATTTTTTAGCAAAATTATGCCTTTATGAAAATATAACTATAAGTTTTAATCAAGAAAAACCTACAGATCAATGCTGAAGATACCCTCTAAAATACACTTCGTTACTTTTCTACTATCTTTAATTATTCCTTTTCAAGGCATATCCCAAAAGCCGGATAAGTTTAAGGTTGTCTTAGATGCTGGACACGGCGGAAAGGATCCTGGAGCAGTCGGAAATGGTGTACAAGAAAAAGATATTACATTGTCTTTAGCACTCAAAGTCGGAAAAATATTAGAGCAATACAAAGATATTGATGTCGTCTTCACCAGAAAAACAGATGTTTTTATTACGCTAAACGAAAGACCTAAAATTGCCAACCGAGCAAAAGCAGATGTTTTTATATCTATTCACTGTAATTCAACTGCTAATCCAAATCCTTTCGGAACAGAGACTTTTGTGTTTGGTCTCACCAACAACAAAAGCAACTTAGAAGTTGCCAAAAAAGAGAACTCAGTAATTTTCTTAGAGGAAGATTACCACTCTACCTATCAAGGCTTTAACCCCAACAACCCACAATCAATAGTAGGGATTATGCTTCTTCAAGATGAGTATGTCAATCAGAGTATTAGCCTTGCTAGTTTTATACAGAATGATTTTACTAATAGTTTAAAGAGGAACGACAGAGGTGTAAAACAGAGTTCACTCTGGGTGCTTCATCAAAGTGCAATGCCTAGTGTGCTGATTGAAGTTGGATTTATATCTAATAAAAAAGAAGCTGCATTTTTGAAGTCTGATAAAGGACAGAACGAGTTGGCACAATCTATTGCTGGAGCAATCGTAAATTACAAAAACGAACATTATGCCTATAGCAAGCCTTTTGAATACACCGCTCCTACTATTGCAGAAACAATACAAACAGTTGCTACTAATGAAGGTATAAATAAAACTGAAGCTATCTTTATGATTCAAATATCAGCAAGTAGCAAAGACCTTCCGCTAAAACCTCAAAACTTTAAAGGATTGAGTCCGATGTCATCTATTAAAGCTGGTTCTTTATATAAATATTACTACGGAGAAACCAATAGTTATACCACCGCTCAAGAACTATTAAAACAAGCCAAATCAAAAGGATATAATGATGCTTTTATAGTGGCCTTCAAAGACGACAAACAAGTCAATGTAGCTGACGTAATCAATTAATTTAGAACCATTCTATACCTGCACAACCAATAATTTATTCTATTTTTGTCTAAAATTCTATTGTTTTGAAATTATCACGAGAAATTAAAGTAGCCTTATTAGTACTGACTTCTATCCTAATCTTTATTTGGGGTTACAGCTTTCTGAAAGGGAAAGATTTATTTAGCTCTTATGTTAGCTATTTTGTCATTTATGACAATGTTGAAGGACTTTCTGCTTCTTCTCCTGTTACGCTCAACGGGCTGAAAATCGGAAAAGTAAGTGCGATAACTATAGGTGCAGACGGCAAGCTATTAGTAGAAACACAAATAAAAACAGATTTTCCTATTTCTAAAAATAGTGCCCTGCAGATTTACGAGCCTGGATTTATTGGAGGCAAACAAATCGCATTAGTTCCAGATTATGAAGATACGAGAATAGCTGAAAGTGGCGATACGCTTAAGAGTAAAGTACGCTTAGGTATGTTAGCAAAAGTAGGTGACCAACTTGTACCGATGCAGACTAAAGTAGAAAACACGATTGAGAGTGCAGATAGTTTGCTTACTAACTTCAATAGCCTGATGACACAAAAGAACAAAGAAAATATTTCTGTCGCTATCGAAGAACTAACGCAAACCTTAAAGACACTCAATAAAGCTACGGGAACTATGAATACGATGCTCAACAATAATCAACAAAATATTGATGGTATTATGAGCGAGTTAAACAAAACCACCCGTAATTTTTCTAAGATTTCTGAATCTCTAGCTGAGTCAGACCTTAAAGGAACGATGCAAAACATCGAACAAACTATGGCTAGTCTTGACAAAATAATGTCTGAGATCGATGCCGGAAAAGGCACTGCCGGAAAACTCATCAAAGACGAACAGCTCTATACTAACATTACAAAGGCTTCAAAAGAACTTGAATTGTTATTACAGGATTTACGTTTAAATCCGACTAGATATATCAACGTTTCTGTTTTTGGCAAAAAGAATAAGCCTTATAAAGCTCCTGTAGAAGAATAGCATCAAGAATCATATAAAACCATAGATATGAGCATATTATCTAACCTACTATTTGTAGTATTATTAGTTGTCGGTGTAGGATTTTTCGCAAATAATTTCAGACAACTCATCCGAAATATCAAATTAGGACAGGATGTCGATAGAACGGACAACCCCAAAGCCCGACTTAAAAACATGCTTTTGGTTGCTTTTGGACAAAAGAAAATGTTCAAAAGACCAATTCCCGCAATACTTCACTTCGCTTTATACGCAGCCTTTATCATTACTCAGATAGAACTTATCGAAATAATTATCGATGGAGTTTCTGGTTCACACAGAATTTTCAAACCACTACTCGGTGGCTTTTATACCTTTATCATCAGTTTTATAGAAGCCCTTTCTGTATTGGCGCTCGTAGCAACAGTTATTTTCTTGTACAGAAGAAATATGCTAAAACTACCTAGATTAAACAAAAAAGAATTGGCTGGCTGGCCTAAGAAAGACGCTAACCTGATTCTGATTATGGAAATCATTTTGGTGACTTGCATCTTTACGATGAACGGAACTGACGAGGTATTGTATAACCAAGGTTTATCGCATTTTGAGGGTCAAGGAAGTTTTGGCTTTACGGTTTCTCAGCATATAGGCCCTGTCCTATTTGGATCTCTGGGAGAAGGAACGCTTCACTTACTTGAACGTATCGGATGGTGGGGACATTTTGTAATGGTTTTGACATTCTTAAATTACCTGTATTATTCTAAGCATTTACATATTTTACTTGCCTTCCCAAACACTTATTTTGCAAATTTAAATCCTTTGGGGGAATTTGAAAATGACTCGAATGTGACTAATGAGGTAAAACTCATGACAGATCCGAATGCCGATCCGTATGCTACACCCGCAGCCGACGCAGCACCAGTAAAATTTGGAGCTAGCGATGCTACAGATCTAGATTGGCACCAACTCTTGAGCGCATACAGCTGTACCGAATGTGGTCGTTGTACCTCAGTCTGTCCAGCAAACCAGACTGGGAAACTGCTTTCTCCTAGAAAAATCATGATGGATACACGTGATAGAATCGAAGAGATTGGTAAAAACATTACGCATAACAAGGGCAAATTTGTCGATGATGGCAAACAATTACTTAATGATTATATCACTCCAGAAGAATTATGGGCCTGCACCACCTGTAACGCTTGTGTAGAAGAATGTCCGGTAAATATTAGTCCGCTTTCTATTATTATGGACCTCAGACAATATATGGTTATGGAACAAAGCGCTGCTCCTGTAGAGCTAAACAATATGATGACCAATATTGAAAATAACGGTGCTCCGTGGCAGTACAACCAAATGGACAGACTGAACTGGAAAGACGAAGAATAAAATTAGTATAAATCAGAAGTAATAAAACATATAGATATGCAAGTACCTACAATGGCCGAATTGGCAGCTCAAGGCAAACAACCCGAAGTTTTGTTCTGGGTAGGTTGTGCCGGAAGTTTTGACGATAGAGCCAAGAAAATCACTAAAGCTTTTGTCAAATTACTCAACAAAGCCAATGTGTCTTTTGCAGTTTTAGGAACTGAAGAAAGCTGTACAGGTGATCCTGCCAAAAGAGCAGGAAACGAGTTTCTCTTTCAGATGCAAGCCATGACCAACATAGAAGTGCTAAACGGCTATGAGATAAAAAAAATCGTTACGGCTTGTCCGCACTGCCTAAATACAATCAAAAATGAATATCCTCAATTAGGAGGAGAATACGAAGTGCTTCACCACACCCAATTCCTTAAATCACTTATGGACGAAGGAAGAATATCAATTGAAGGTGGGCAATTCAAAGGAAAAAAAATCACTTTCCACGACCCGTGTTATCTAGGGAGAGGAAATAACGTATATGAAGCACCAAGAGAACTCATTGAGAAATTAGATGCAGAACTCGTGGAGATGAAACGCATCAAGAAAAATGGTTTTTGTTGTGGCGCTGGAGGTGCACAGATGTTCAAAGAACCTGAAAATGGCAACAAAGATATCAATGTCGAGAGAACTGAAGAAGCCATTGAAACCCAATCAGAAATTATTGCCACAGGCTGTCCGTTCTGTAATACGATGCTTACCGATGGGGTAAAATTCAAAGAAAAAGAAAAAACAGTAAAAGTATATGACATTGCTGAGTTACTAGCTGAAGCTCACGATTTATAATAAAGAAAAAGAGAATCACAAATGATTCTCTTTTCTTTTGTACATCAAAAATGAACCCACTACTAAGCCTAGAAATACAAGATTTTATCAACCTGAATATCAATGCAGATATCCAGAAATTGAGCCTACAGAAAAATCCTTTCCCGAACACTGATTACAAAGAAATACTAAATCAAATTGAAGCCAAAGCAAAATCAAAACTAAAGTTACCGACTTGGTTTACTACTCAAAATATTATTTATCCGAGCAAAATATCCGTAGAACAAACTTCTTCTGAAACCACGGCTCTCTATAAATCTAAGCTGATACAAGGCAAAACAATCATTGACCTTACAGGCGGTTTTGGCATAGATGCTTATTACTTTGCAAAACAATTTCAAAAAGTCGTTCATTGTGAATTAGACGCTCATTTATCTGAAATCGTACAGCACAATTTCAAAACATTACAAGTAGATAACGTTAAGTACTATCCAAATGATGGTTTGGAGGTTTTGAGAAATATCAACAGAAAATTTGACTGGTTGTATATCGATCCTTCGAGGCGAAGTGACCTTAAAGGTAAAGTATTTCTGCTTAGAGATTGTTTGCCTGACATCACTACACTAATTGATGAATACCTAAACTATTCTGATAAAATACTTGTCAAATGCTCTCCTATTTATGACATCTCTGCTGGACTTTCTGAACTAAAATTCATTAAGAATATTCACATCCTATCCGTAGATAATCAAGTCAAAGAACTGTTATTCGAAATTGACAAAACCCATAATTCTGATACAATTTATATCAAAACTGCAAATATCACTTCAACAGAAACAGCTCTTTTTGATTTTGTTTGGGGAGAAAATGCTTTAGTGAATTACACTTTGCCTCAAAAATATTTGTACGAGCCCAATGCTGCGGTCATGAAGTCGCAAGGTTTTGATCAAGTGAGTAATCAATTTGGTGTAAATAAGCTCCACCAACATTCACATTTATATACCTCAGAGCAACTTGTTAATTTTGTGGGAAGGCGCTTTGAAATCAAGCATGTCATTCCCTACAAAAAAACAGCTATGAAGGAATTCTTGCAAGGAAAAAAAGCCAATATCACTATTCGTAATTTCCCGGAAAGCGTAGCTCAACTTAGAGAACGATGGAAAATTGCCGACGGAAGCGAGCTATATTGTTTTTTTACGACCAATCTGAATAACCAAAAAATTGTAGTAATTTGCAATAAAATTTAACCCTAAATCCGAAGAATGAAACCATTACTAATTGCTTTCTTTTTTATTTCTATATATGCTACAGCTCAGAAACCTTGTGTTTATGATTATGAGATAAGTAACGATAGTACCTACTATAAAGAAACCCAAAAAATATTGATTTACGAAAGTGAATTTGGCAAAAAATCAAACTATGCTTTTATCTCTTTGGTCAATGATTCTGGTTATACTATGCTCAACTTTCAACGCATTCAAAAAAGTGATAGCTTTATAGAAACCGAATGTCTGGACAAAGACTCAAGGGTTTTCTTACAACTTACTAACGGCAGAATTTATACACTTGCACATTTGGACAAAAATGTTTGCTCTGCTAGATATCCTGACATAGACAACAATCAGAATATCAGAGTACTAAACACTTCTTTTTTCTTTATGAAAGATGATTTTGAAGACCTAAAAAAATATCCTATTTCTGTTATGCGCATCCAATACGGCAGAGGAGATCAAACGACCTATGTGATGGAAAAAGAACTCGTCTCTAAAAATCTAAATACCCGTTCTAATCCAAATACTATCTTTATCGATTATTATAAATGTATCGAATAACTTTATGGAAAACCTCATCCGATTAACACCAGAACAGCTCAGCCAAATCACTAGTTATAGAAAAGGTGAAATCAAATTTGGTGAACGTATCCAAATCATCCCTGAAAATACCGCTGTAGTCGATTTTCTGAAAACAACCCAGGCGCAGTTTGTCTTGTTTGGGATACCCGAAGATATTGGCGTACGGGCTAATTTTGGCCGACCAGGCACAATAACCGCCTATCACAATGCACTAAGCGCTATATGTAACATCCAACACAATCGTTTCTGTAAAGGGAATAACCTGATTATTTTAGGACATATAGATACCAAAAATTATTTAGAAAGAGCCAAAAACCTCAGTCCTACAAACAAAGAGGAGCTAAAAGTACTCAATAAAATAGTAGGGGAAATTGATAAAGAAGTAACACATCTAGTTTCAGTAATTGTCAAAAGCGGCAAAATTCCGATTGCAATCGGAGGCGGTCATAACAATGCTTACGGAATGATCAAAGGAACAGCTTTAGGAAAAGCAAAACCCATAAACGCTATCAACTTTGATGCTCATACAGATTTTAGAGCACTCGAAGGAAGACATTCAGGAAATGGTTTTTCGTATGCTTACGAAGAAGGTTTTCTAAACAAATACTTCATCTTTGGTCTACACGAAAACTATACCTCAAAAGGAGTTTTTCTTAGAATCAAAGAAACTGCGGGCAGGGTCTTTTATACTACGTATGAGCAGATATCTATCCGAAAAGAAACTAGTTTTGCAGAGCAATTAGACAAGGCATTAGCCTTTATTCAAGAGGAGGATTTTGGAATCGAAATCGATCTTGATGCTGTAGAAGCTATGCCGAGTAGTGCGATGACACTCAGCGGTTTTTCGAGTGAAAAAGTACGGAAGTTTCTTCACTATTTCGGTTCGAGTCCAAAAGCTTCTTATTTGCATATTTGCGAAGGCGCTCCCGGATTATCAGACGATAAAAATCCAAATCTTATTGGGAAATTCATCGCTTACCTCATCACTGACTTTATGAAGGCTAAAGTAAATAGCGATTCAGTAGTATAGACTAATAACAACAAAGCACGGCTAGAGGACTAACCGTGCTTTGTTGTAGAGTAATATCATACAAGAATTATTCTTCTTTTTCTTTAATGGCTGCTTTGATTTTAGCTTCTATTTCCTCCATTAGTTCTGGATTGTCTTTGATTACTTGTTTCACGGCATCTCTACCTTGACCTAGTCTTGTTTCGCCATAGCTGAACCATGAGCCACTTTTCTTGATGATTTCAAAATCCACTCCTAAATCGAGTACTTCACCTGTTTTAGAAACTCCTTCACCATACATAATATCAAATTCTGCTGTTCTAAAAGGAGGTGCAACTTTATTCTTAACGATTTTGACCTTCGTTCTGTTTCCGATGATTGTATCTCCATCTTTTATAGCCGTTGATTTTCTGATATCAATACGCACTGAGGCATAGAATTTCAAAGCGTTACCTCCGGTAGTCGTCTCTGGATTTCCGAACATTACTCCAATTTTCTCACGTAACTGGTTAATAAAAAATACGGTACAATTGGTTTTGCTAATGGTACCTGTAAGTTTACGCAGAGCTTGAGACATCAATCGGGCGTGTAGTCCCATTTTAGAATCTCCCATCTCTCCTTCTATTTCACTTTTGGGTGTAAGCGCTGCAACTGAGTCAATAACCACAATATCAATTGCTCCTGAACGGATTAGGTTCTCCGCAATCTCTAAGGCTTGCTCTCCGTTATCAGGCTGAGAAATAATAAGTTCATCAACATTAATACCTAGCTTTTTAGCATAATTTCTATCAAAAGCATGTTCGGCATCAATAAAGGCTGCTATCCCGCCGGCTTTCTGTGCTTCTGCAATTGCGTGTAGCGTCAGTGTTGTCTTACCTGAAGACTCTGGCCCGTAAATCTCAATTACTCTACCTCTTGGATATCCGTTTACTCCTAGGGCTAAATCAATACCTAATGAGCCTGACGGAATTGATTCTACTTCAACAATGGCTTTATCGCCCAATTTCATTACTGTTCCCTTTCCGTAGGTTTTGTCTAATTTATCAAGTGTAAGCTGTAATGCTTTCAGTTTTGCATCTTTTTCTGTACTCATTTTCATATAATTTAAGTATGTAAATTTACTTATTATTTTAGCATTAAGCAATTGTCTGTTCTTAAAAGACAATGAAGAGATTTAAACTTTTTTGATTGAAGCGAAAAACGAATATTTTTGTTCTGTTTAAAGGCTTTTTTACAAGCTAAAGAGTAATAAAAATACGAAAAACAAGGCAGAAAGAACATTTTTTTAGCCAATTGAAAAAAGTTTAAATCTCTTCAATATATTTATACACAAAGAAGCCACCTTATTTAGGTAGCTTCTTTATGTATATCGCAAGATTAAATTCTTAGTTATTCAACATCACTGGCATCACAAGCATCGTAATGGTTTCTCCGTCACTAAGTCCGTCAACTGGTGTAAGTACTCCTGCTCTGTTTGGCAATGACATCTCTAAAGAAATCTCATCACAAGCAAGGTTAGTCAGCATTTCAGACAAAAAACGTGAGTTAAACCCGATTTCCAGGTCATCTCCTTGATAATCACAGGTCAGTCTTTCGTTGGCTTTGTTTGAATAATCTATATCCTCAGCCGAGATATTTAGTTCTGTTCCAGCCATTTTTAAGCGAATCTGGTGGGTTGTTTTGCTTGAGAATATAGAAACTCTTTTTACAGAATTCATAAATAACACTCGGTTAATCAAGAGTTTGTTCGGATTTTCTTTAGGTATAACTGCTTCGTAGTTTGGGTATTTCCCATCGATTAGACGACACGTAAGGCTGTAGTTTTCAAAAGTAAAAACAGCGTTTGATTCGTTGTATTCTACAGTAACATCAGCCACAGAAACAGCCAATATATTTTTAAGGATAGTTAGCGGTTTTTTAGGCATAATAAACTCTGCCGTTTGGTCTGCTTTGACATCGGTACGAGAATACTTGACTAGTTTGTGTGCATCGGTAGCAACAAAAATAAGCCCGTCAGTGGTGAACTGAAAGAAAACACCAGACATAACTGGGCGAAGGTCGTCATTACCTGTAGCAAAAATTGTTTTACTCACTGCCGTAGCCAATACTTCAGCAGGAACAATTGTTTTGGCTGCATCTTGAAGGGCAATTGTTTTGGGGAATTCCTCTGCTTCTGCATAAGCAAGTGCATATTTACCAGAAGATGAGCTAATCTCTATAGTATTGTTGTCTTCTACGGTAAAAGTAAGCGGTTGTTCTGCAAATGTTTTGAGCGTTTCTAGCAGCAGACGTGCTGGAACAGCAATACTACCTTGGCTTTCAGAGTCAATTTCTAGTTCAGCAGACATAGTCGTCTCTAGGTCTGATGCCGTAACGGTAAGCTGATTGTGATCAAGCTCAAATAAGAAATTGTCTAAAATAGGAAGCGTATTGTTGCTGTTGATAACACCGCTTAAGACCTGCAGTTGTTTAAATAAAAGAGAACTTGATACTATAAATTTCATTTTCGTGATTCATTTAATATTCAACTACAAATATATCTTAATTTGATTTGAAAAGGAAAAAAATATCAAAAAAGCGAGTCTTTTTTAGTATAAATCCTACAACAAATTTCATACAGCCTTAATTTGCAGTTCTTTTTGTTTTTAAAATTAGTTTAAATCTTTTCTAGAACCATTTGAGTATATCGGTTATATGCTGGACTGAACGGAAGTTTTCATGTTTAATTTCGAAATCTATACGTTCGTGTTCCCAAGTAGTTCTAAACGGAATGTGTGTGGCATAACCTCCGATATTCAAAACCGGTAATATGTCAGATTTTAGCGAATTTCCGATCATATAAAACTCAGACGGGTTGATCTCTAAACGCTTGAGTAGCTTAAGGTAATCTTCGTCATTTTTTTCGGAGACCACTTCGATATGGTGAAATAAAGGACCTAGACCTGAATTGTGCAACTTTCTGTGCTGGTCTAGTAAATCGCCTTTGGTCACCACAATCAGTTTATAATCGCCATTGAGCTTCTCTAGGGTTTCCTTCACGCCATGCATTAGTATGACTGGTTTTGAGAGCAATTCTTTGCCATATTGTATTATTTTCTGAATAGCTTCTATTGGTAAGTTTCCGTCTGATATTTTAGTAGCTGTCTCTATCATTGACAGTACATAACCTTTGATTCCGTAACCATACAGGGGTAAATTCTTAATTTGATTTCTGAAAATCTCTTGAGAAATACTTTGGTGTGAGAGATAATTCTCCATTAACACACAAAACTTACGTTCGATTTCTTCAAAATAAGGTTCGTTTTCCCAAAGTGTATCATCGGCATCAAAGCCAATTACTTTTATTTGTTGTTTCATGCTATGTATACATTCTTGATTTTAATCTATAAAAAAAGCAGGTTTTCCTGAAAGAAAAACCTGCTTTAGTATATCTAGTAGTTATTCTACTGTTACTGATTTTGCCAAATTTCGAGGTTGATCTACGTTTGTCCCTCTCATAACAGCTATATGGTATGATAAAAGTTGCAATGGTATAGTCGTAATAATAGGTGATAACGCGTCAGAAGAATCTGGAATTTCGATAATATGATCTGCCAATTCTTTGATTTGCGTATCTCCTTTAGTCACCACCGCAATAATTTTACCGCTACGTGCCTTAATTTCTTGAACGTTACTCACCAATTTGTCATAATGTCCTTGTTTTGGTGCGATGACCACCACTGGCATTTGCTCGTCAATAAGTGCAATTGGTCCGTGTTTCATTTCTGCTGCAGGATATCCTTCAGCGTGAATGTATGAAATTTCTTTTAGCTTCAAGGCGCCTTCTAAAGCCACCGGGAAGTTGTAACCCCTACCTAAGTAAAGACAATTCGTAGCATCTTTATAAGTTGCAGCAATAGCTTTTACTACCGCGTCAGTTTCTAAGGCTTCTTTTACTTTCTCTGGAATAACTTCTAATTCTTGTAAGTATCTTAGGTATTCTGTGTTTGATAGTGTTCCTTTTGCTTTGGCTAAACGCAAAGCAATCATAGTCAGCACCGTAACTTGTGTGGTGAATGCTTTAGTAGATGCCACACCTATTTCTGGTCCAGCATGTGTATATGCGCCGGCATGCGTTTCTCTAGAAATAGAAGAACCCACTACGTTACATACTCCAAAAACAAAAGCACCTTCTTTTTTCGCTAATTTAATAGCTGCTAAAGTATCGGCTGTCTCACCTGATTGAGATATAGCAATCACTACATCTTTTTTAGATATAATTGGGTTTCGGTATCTAAATTCAGAAGCGTATTCTACTTCAACCGGAATTCTAGCAAATTCTTCGATAAGATATTCTGCAACTAATCCGGCATGCCAAGAGGTTCCGCAAGCGATGATAATAATTCTATCTGCATTGAGAAAGCGCTCAAGGTTATCTTCAACACCAGCCATTCTGATAAGACCTTGGCTTGGCAGAAGTCGTCCTCTATAAGTATCTTTAATTACACTAGGTTGCTCATAAATTTCTTTAAGCATAAAGTGATCATAACCGCCTTTCTCAATTTGCTCTAAGTTTAGTTTAAGCTCTTGAATATACGGGTCAACTAGTGAGTCATCTTTTATTTTTCTGATTTTCAGAGGTTTGTGCTGCCTGACAATTGCCATCTCTTCGTCTTCTAAGTAAATAGCGTTTGAAGTATATTCAATAAATGGAGAAGCGTCAGAGGCAATAAAATACTCTCCGTCTGCTACACCAATCGCCAATGGGCTTCCCAAGCGTGCAGCTACGAGTTCGTTGGGTTTATTCTTATCAAAAACAACAATGGCATAAGCTCCTACTACTTGGTTAAGAGCAATCTGAACTGCCTTACCTAGCTTTAGGTTGTTTTGTTTCTGTACATCCTCAATAAGATTAACTAGTACTTCAGAATCTGTATCTGACTTAAAAGTATAACCTCTAGCCATTAATTCTTGTTTCAACGGATCGTAGTTTTCGATAATTCCGTTGTGTACAAGCACTATGTTTCCTGAGTTAGAAAGGTGTGGATGCGAGTTTACGTCGTTAGGCACTCCGTGAGTGGCCCACCTGGTGTGCCCCATGCCCATTGTACCTGCAAGAGAAATCTCGGCATGTGCCTTAGTATCTAAGTCAGACACTTTTCCCTTTGTCTTTGAGAGGTTTAACTTTCCGTCATTATACAACACTACTCCCGCACTGTCATATCCTCTGTACTCTAATCGCTGTAATCCTTTTATAATAATTGGATAAGCTTCACGATGGCCTATGTATCCTACAATTCCACACATATTATTAAGTTAAGGTTTTTTGGTATATCTAATTTCTAGTTTTAACTTTTTATCTAAGTCAGTTGTATTGTTTCCGTATAAAACTGTCCCAAACGGATTCATAACCGATGAGGCAGGAACATACAGATAAGGTGAGGTTTTGGGTTGTCCGACACCGTTTAGCAAACCTGACATCAACAAATAATTAATATCTTCAGCCACTGAAAGACCTAGCTTCACGTTTTTGGCATCGTTGTTCTTCAGCAAATTTTGGATGTGTTTTGTAATCCTAATTTTATATCGGTCTCCTTTGTTGTCACTGTCTTTATCTAGAATTCCGCCATACACCCATTTACTGAATTTCGGGTAATACATATTGACTGTAGTATCATAATAATAATCAATCAAAGGTGCTTTATCGACAGCGTTAAAAAGGTGAATACGCTGGGGTACAAACGGATTTGAATCCATCTGTGCTTTATCGATATAGAACACTAGATTGGCTTCGTTTATCAGCCAGCCTTGGTTTTCTGCATTCACCATATCTCTAAGTTCTTGAAGCTCATCTGAAATTCCGTCTCCGTTAGAATCTGGTCCGTCAAATAAGTTGATATAGGTAGTTGAGCCTTCGCCTCCTTTTACGTAAAGCTTCTCGTCACCGGTAATTTCGTTGGCTGAAGCGAGTGCATTGGTGTAGTTATTTGTATAGTAATTCTGGAAAAGGTTGACTGAGTTTCCTTTGAGTTCAATTTCAATTTTACCGTCTTCTCGAGCTCCTGTAGCACCGGCTTTATAGTGGATGACAATCTTCCCAGCAGAGAAATTCAATTTTGCCAAATGGCTGGCTAACCCAAGGTCTTCAACTTGAAAAAACAAACCTTTGAAGTAGCTGTTAAATACGTTATCGTTTTCGAATTGTCCTGAAGGTGCATTAAAGAATTTTTCTTGAAAAAAAGCTTTATCAAGAGCTAGCTTCATCATCGGATTAAGGCGTTCTTTGACTACTTGCTCTCCGTTTTCGTTCTCTTCATAAATCACATGTTCTGATTTGTCAAAAAAGAAAGCGTCGTTTTGAGATACATTGTCTGAATTGTTTAATCGCAACGGATTTTTAGCATTATTCACAATGTCATACATATCAGAATAATAGCGTTGTACTTCTTCAAAGTTAGTAGAAGGGTCAAATTCTTTTAAGTAGTATCCGGACTCATAAACATTAAGTCTGATTTTACTTTCTAGGTTGCCATAAACAGAATCTAATTTGAAGATTCGCTTTCCGTCTTCTTCTATTGATTGTAGTACGCTGAAATACGGAACTGTCAATTCTACGCTTTCAACCTCGGGATTTACTAGCATAGAAAGACTGCTTCCTACGGTAGTTAACTTCAACTGCGTCACATAACTGGCGATGGTTTTTCCGAAAACTGGATTATCGATAACCCCTAAGCTGTTCAGGGGAAGTCTGTTGGTCTGAACCGGACCTATTGCCTTATTGTAGGCTGTAATACTTGCCGAAGAATAGACATCTAGTACTATATCTTCATTGTCAACTATGTTTGCTCCGACAGAATTAAAATCGCTGTCACAAGAAAACAACATCCCAAAAAATAACAAAAACGCAATCTTTTGTAGAAAAGAGCTTATCCTCATACTTACTTAATGTTTTATAAAACGTGATTTTTATAAAAGTCCGTGTATGCTTCTGCAAACGAATCTTTAGGCACGAAAGGTAAAAAAGGTTTTCCCGAAGATTCTATAAATTCTGTTAAAACCGACGAAATATCATCTGAACCTACTATGATAGCATCTGAGTTCTGAATAGCAGACATCATAACGTTATCACAATTTGGATCTTCAAGGCATTCTATACTAGTGCCAGGGATTTTATCAAACAATAATTTTTCTTTGAGTTCTTTGGATAACGAACCTTTGAAGCTATCGTTGTAGATTGAGGTTACTATTTTAGTTTCATCAAACAATTTCTCGCTTGAATAGTAATGCTTCATATACAGTGGTAACAGACTCGACAACCATCCATGAACATGGATAATATCTGGAATCCAATTGAGTTTTTTAATCGTCTCAATTACTCCTTTGGCAAAAAATATAGCTCTCTCATCATTGTCTTCAAACATTTCTCCAGCCTCATTTTCATAGGTGAATTTTCTTTTGAAATATTCATCATTATCGATAAAGTACACTTGGATTCTTTCTTTTGGGATTGAAGCTACTTTAATAATAAGTGGCATATCCACATCATTCACAACCAGATTCATTCCAGAGAGTCTAATTACTTCGTGCAGTTGGTGTCTTCTCTCATTTATACTTCCGTAACGAGGCATGAAAATTCGTATTTGTCCTCCTATATCATTAATCATTTTCGGTATATCATAAGACGCTAGCGATACTTCGCTATCTTCTAGATATGGCGCCACTTCACTAGACACATACAAAATCTTTTTTTTCTTCCATAATTTATTTACTTATAATCATTACTAAAGGCAAAAATAATATGCAAAGTTACGAAATTTTTAGGAGAATTATAAATCTATTACGTAAGTTTGCACGCTCTTATAGAAATTTGGATGAAAGCTTTCGTAAAACAAGCAGCATTAAAAGCTCATTTAGAACTCTTTTTACAGACAAACCAGCCTATAGGATTTGTTCCTACGATGGGTGCTTTGCACCAAGGTCACCTTTCACTACTCAAAAAGTCTTTAGTAGAAAACAAGTTTACGGTTTGTAGTATTTTTGTAAACCCAACGCAATTCAACAATGCAGAGGATTTAGAAAAATATCCGCGAACACTTGTGGATGACCTTAAGAAAATCGAAGCTTTAGACCCTTCTATTATTGTCTTCGCACCAAGTGTTGAGGATATCTACGGAAATAAGGTCGCTACAGAGAGTTTTGACTATGACGGATTAGAACATCAGATGGAAGGCAAGCAACGTCCAGGACATTTTGACGGCGTTGGTACTATCGTAAGAGAACTCTTTAGGATTGTAAAACCTACTAGGGCTTACTTCGGAGAAAAAGATTATCAACAAGTGTTGATTGTCAAAAAAATGGTCGAGAAAAACCAGCTTCCGGTAGAGATTATCACTTGCCCAATTCTAAGAGAAGAAAATGGTCTGGCGATGAGTTCTAGAAACCAAAGATTAAGTACTGAAGAGAGAAATGAGGCAGGATTTATCTACCAATCGCTCTTAGAAGCCAAAGAATTATTCAAAACAAAAGATTTCAAAGAAGTATATGCTTCGGTCATCGCTTCTTATGAAAATCAAAAAAATATAGATTTAGAATATTTCGTAATTGCCGATAATCAATCGCTTATAGAAATTACAGAGAAATCTGAAGACACATCATACAGAGCTTTTATAGCCGTGTATATCGGAAAAGTTCGTTTAATAGATACTATTGCACTAAATTGATTATTTTTGCAACATGAAAATTGAAGTTTTAAAATCCAAAATTCACCGAGTTTCTGTAACCGGAGCTGATTTAGATTATATCGGGAGCATCACTATTGACCAAGATTTAATGGATGCCTCCAACCTTATTGAAGGCGAGAAAGTCTCTATTGTCAATGTCAATAACGGCGAGCGATTTGAAACCTACGTCATCAAAGGAAACCGCTCTAGTGGCGATATCATTCTCAACGGACCCGCAGCTAGACGCGTGCAGCGTGGTGATATCATTATTGTTATATCCTATGCTATTCTCGATTTTGAAGAAGCCAAAAAATTTAATCCTTGGATTATTTTCCCTGACGAAGAAACCAATTTATTGAAATAACTTCTGTGAGCAAAATAACGAAAAAATGGTTGTCCATATTAATCCCTTTATTGATAGGGATTTTTTTCATTATATATGCCTACAACAAATTCTCTGAACAAGAAATCAAAGAAATCTACGGCTACTTCAAAACCGCAGATTATTTCTATATCTTCTTATCGGTGGTCTTTGGGTTGATAGGCTCACTACTTCGTTCGTATAGATGGAAATACACCATCGAACATATGGGCTATAAATCATCGCTCAAAAATTTATTTTTTGCTGTGAATGTGAGTTATTTGATGAATATGTTTATCCCTCGATCAGGCGAAATCTCTCGATCATTAGTGCTCAAAAACTACGAAAACATCCCTTTTGACAAAAGCTTCGGCACCGTTATAGCCGAGCGCATCATTGATTTGATTTTGCTGTTTCTGCTAATGCTCTTAACGCTTATCATCCAATTTGACATTGTCAAAACCTTTGTGTTAGACTATATACCCAAAGACAAAATCATCCTGCTTGCACTAGTTGGACTATTTGGTTCGTCACTACTATTTATTATATACAGATACTCTAGGCTTAAATTCATTCAAAATCTAAAAGAAAAACTCGCTGGACTTAAAGAAGGAGTTATGAGCGTGGTGCATATGAAGAAAAAAGTGCCTTTTCTGTTTCAAACCTTGCTGATTTGGGCGTCTTATATTATGATGTTTTGGGTTGCAATTTTTGCTTTTCCAGAGACTTCTACCTTAGGTTTTGATGCAGTGATCACCACTTTTGTTGTGGGAAGTATTGCTATTGCCTTTACTAATAACGGATTGGGCTCCTACCCTTTTCTAGTTGCAGAAATTCTACTTTTTTACGGCATAACTTCAACTGTTGGGAGTGCTTTCGGGTGGATTGTCTGGACTTCTCAAACGTTGTTCACGGTTGCTATAGGGCTTATTTCACTCTTCTTATTGCCTATTTTCAACAAAAAATCAAAGGAATAAATCCTCTTCTTCATCCAATAAAACCTGACTATCTATTGTGTTTTTTTTCAAGGAACCAATCTTGAATAGTATATTTATTTTTACTTTATGTAAAAAATACTTTACATTTAGAATTAAATACCTTACATTTGTAGAGTAATTCTAAAACCCAGCTATTATGAACCTATCGTATTTATTCCCGTACCGATTCAAAAAAATCAGTGGGATTGTATTTTGGTTAGCACTACTGCTATTTGCTATACTTCCGTTTATAGATGATTTTGAGTTTATCGAAATCAAAGCAAAGGTTTTCTCACTGATCAACTCTGGTGTTTTTAGCGATACTAGCTATTTTGATATAGCAGAGAACGATATTAAAGACGAAATTCTATTTACACTACTAATTCTCAGCGGACTCATTTATGCCTTTTCAAAAGAGAAAACAGAGGATGAAAGAGTACAGAAAATCAGGTTAGACAGCCTAGTATGGGCAACCTATTTCAATTATATTCTGATACTTCTTTGCTATCTATTTATCTACGGAATTGATTTTCTAAACGTCATGATGGCTGCCTTATTCTCTCACTTACTTTTCTTTATCATCCGGTTTAGATGGATGCTTTACAGACAAAATAAAAGCCTTGATTATGAAGAATAGAATCAAAATAGAACGTGCCATCTGCAATATAACCCAAGCAGAACTCGCTGAGAAAATTGGCGTCAGCCGCCAAACCATCAATGCTATGGAATTGGGTAAATATGCTCCTTCGACGGTATTGGCTCTTAAAATATCAGCGGTATTCAACAAGCCAGTCAACGCAATTTTTGAATTAGAAGAAGGCGATTAAAACCTTGTCTTTTGTCTAGAAGCTACTTACCTTTGATTGACTTTATAAACAACTCAGATGAAAATCATACAGTATAGAACACATTTTCTCGAAAATCTCACACCTATTTATGACCAAGAAGAAGCACGCAACTTTTTTTATCTAATCCTTCAAGACCTCAAAGGACTTTCAAAAGTAGATGTGGCATTAAATCCTGAAATCGAATTAACTAAAGAAGAAAAAAACAAATTTGAGGACTATATCAAAAAGTTAAAAAATAACGAACCTATTCAATATTTAATAGGTACAACTGAATTCTATGGCTTGACTTTTAATGTAAATCCCAATGTGCTTATCCCAAGACCAGAAACTGAAGAATTAGTAAATTGGATCATCTCTGAAAATCAAAATAAACACCGACTAAGTATCTTAGATATCGGTACAGGAAGTGGTTGCATCGCCATAAGCTTGGCTAAGCACCTCAAAGCAGAAGTTACAGCTTTTGATATTTCTGACAAAGCGCTGATAACCGCACAAACCAATGCCGATAAGAACGAAACTTTTGTTCATTTTATAGAATTTGATATTTTAAATGACCTTTGGGAAGGTGATCTTTTTGATTGTATAGTGTCTAATCCGCCCTATGTAAAAGAGACTGAAAAAGCTCAGATGAAAGCCAATGTATTAGAACACGAACCCTCTTTAGCACTTTTTGTGTCTGATGACAATGCCTTAGTGTTTTATGTGAAAATAGCTGATTTTGCCAAAGTGAATCTAAATCCAAACGGGCAATTATTCTTTGAGATAAATCAATATTTAAGTGCAGAAGTAATAGCTATGCTCAAAGAAAAAGGTTTTAAAGAAATTCAACTCAAAAAAGATAGCTACGAAAACGCTCGCATGGTATCGGCTGTATTATAACTTTTTGAAAAATAAACCAAAATGAAAATTCTACATATAGATTCTAACAACCCAATACTACTAAACACGCTCAACAAAGCTGGTTTTATAAACGATATTGATTTCGATTCTAGTAAACAAGAAATTGAAGCCAAGATACAGCAGTATGACGGAATTGTCATCAGAAGTCGGTTTAAGGTGGATAAGACTTTTATAGATGCCGCATCAAATCTAAAGTTTATCGCTCGTGTAGGTGCAGGATTAGAAAGTATTGATTGTGACTATGCTGAATCAAAAAATATCGCTCTGATTGCTGCACCAGAAGGCAATAGAAATGCGGTTGGCGAACAGGCGTTAGGGATGTTATTAGCGCTTTTCAACAAACTTAATTCAGCCAACAAAAGCGTCAAAGAAGGTAAATGGGAACGTGAAAAACACCGTGGTTATGAGCTCGAAGGCAAAACTATTGGGCTTATTGGTTATGGGAATATGGGTAAATCTTTTGCTAAAAAACTAAAGGGTTTTGAGGTCAAAGAAGTGCTTTTTTATGATATTCAAGAAGGAATTGCAGACGAAAATGCAAGACAAGTTACACTAGAAGAAATCCAACAAAAAGCTGATGTTCTGAGTCTTCACACGCCTTTGACTCCACTGACAGACAAAATGATCAATGCTGATTTTATTCAGAGATTTGCTAAACCTTTTTGGATTATCAATACCGCTAGAGGAAAAAGTGTGGTAACTAAAGATTTGGTAAATGCACTAAAACAACAGAAAATTCTCGGTGCTGGACTTGATGTCTTAGAATACGAACAATCGTCTTTTGAGAAAATAGAGGCTAGAGATGTCCCTGATGATTTGCAGTATTTATTCACTGCTGACAATGTTATTCTCACTCCACATATCGCAGGCTGGACCTTTGAGAGCCATCAGAAACTAGCGCAAGTTATCGCAGGCAAAATCATTGCTTTAACCCATAAATAGATTTTTTTCTTTTATAAATACAAAAAAGGCTACTCGGTGAGATGAGTAGCCTTTTTAGTGATTTGATTAGTGTCCTATCTAATAATATATCTTTCAATTTCGCCTTTCTGATTCATCAGTTCGATGCGAGTAGGAGTTCTCGGATTTTTTCTAGACAATATATCTGGAATGTTTTGTACATCTGTAATTTTCACTCCGTTGACAGATAGAATTATTTTACCTCTGAAATCAGCATCATAATCTTTGGCATCTTTGATTTTTGCGCCGTAGTCAATACCGTATTGTTTCTTGTCTGCGGCTGTAAGATTCTCTACTTCCATCCCGAAAAGTACAGTAGCTAACAATTCCGATTTGGTAAGTTTTACAGGAAATTTCAGTTCTTTATTCTTTCTAATCACATATACGTCAACCAAATCGTCCGGGCGTTTGGTGTTGATATAACCTGTGAGTTCAGCGAAAGAATTAATAATCTGGTTGTCTATTCTGACAATAACATCACCTTTCTGAATACCTGCTTTTTCAGCTCCCGTGTCTTTGGTTACTTCGTTTACATAGAATCCTTGGGTGCGTTGAAGCCCTAATTCTTCAGAAACAGCTTGGTTGAGTTCGCCTCCCTTAACGCCCAAAACTCCTTTTTGTACGTTGCCAAACTCCATTATATCTTCGATGGTTTTTCTGGTAATATTAGATGGTACTGCAAACGAATAACCCACATACGAACCCGTATTCGAAGAAATCATAGTATTGATTCCGATGAGTTCTCCTCTGGTGTTCACCAGTGCACCGCCACTATTACCAGGGTTTACCACTGCATCTGTTTGGATAAAAGATTGAATACTGTTCCCGTTAGAAGGTCCTACATTACGTGCTTTGGCAGAAATAATTCCGGCAGTAACCGTTGAATTTAAGTTATACGGATTTCCCACCGCCAAAACCCATTCTCCAACTCTCACTGCATCAGAGTCACCAAAAACGGCATAAGACAAGGCTTCGTTGGTATCAATTTTTAATAGAGCGATGTCTAACTGAGAATCCGTACCTATTAGTTTTGCCTTATAAGCTTGTCTGTTGTGAAGAGTAATTTCAATTTCAGAGGCGCCATTAATCACGTGGTTATTGGTCACAATATAACCATCGGCAGAAATAATTACACCTGAACCCGTACCTACCTGCGCTTGTTGTTGCCCACCTCTATATCCGTAGAAAAATTCTAACATCGGGTCATTTACTTGCCTGTAAGATACATTTTTGACGTGTACAACAGAGTTGAGGGCGAGTTCTGCCGCTTCTGTGAAATCGGGAGCTTCAGCTGTGAAGCCTACGTTTTTGTAATTCGCAACTGGTAGTGTTGCCAAAGTAGTAATACCATCCTGTGTAAAAGAGGGACGTTCAAAAAACATTTTGTATGCTCCTAGAGTTATTCCTCCACTCATCAAAGCAATCAAAAATAAACCTGATAGTCGTTTCATAATATGAGCATTTTTAAAATTATAATCTAAAATTAAAACATATCTCTTACTCATAAAAAGCTTTTAACGCTTGATTAACAAGCTTTAACTTTATTTAACAAGACTAGGTTTATAGCCTATACCTAGCATTTATAAAGACTCTAAGGTGGCTTTCTAATTCTGTGCCGATAAGCCTAAATATTTTTTGAGAACTACTTCTGATATCGATTGGAGAATTTTTATTTAATGAGTATATTTGCAACCTTTAATATGTGAGAGATGAATAAACTTTTGGTTATAGGTACAGTAGCTTTTGATGCCATCGAAACACCTTTCGGGAAAACCGATAAAATTTTGGGTGGAGCAGGAACTTTTATTGGTTTGTCTGCTTCTAATTTTGATGTAGAAATAGGTATTGTATCTGTTGTTGGAGAAGATTTTCCACAAGAATACTTAGACTTACTTACAGACCGAGGGATTGATATCTCAGGGATTGAGGTAGTAAAAGGAGGCAAAACCTTCTTCTGGAGCGGACGTTACCACAACGATCTGAACTCTAGAGACACGCTTGACACACAACTCAATGTCTTAGCTGATTTCAAACCCGTAGTTCCTGAATATTATAAAGATGCTGATATAGTGATGCTAGGCAACTTGCACCCAAATACACAGATGGAAGTGCTTGACCAATTGACTTCAAAGCCAAAACTCATCGTCTTAGATACGATGAATTTCTGGATGGATTGTGCGCTGCCTGAATTGTTGGAAGTTATCAAACGTATTGATGTTATCACTATAAATGACGAGGAAGCACGCCAACTCTCCGGAGAATATTCACTGGTGAAGGCTGCTCAGAAGATTCACCAGATGGGACCTAAATATGTAGTGATAAAAAAAGGAGAACACGGTGCTTTATTATTCAATAACGACAAAGTATTCTTTGCGCCTGCCCTACCGCTTAAAGAAGTATTTGACCCAACTGGAGCAGGAGATACTTTTGCAGGAGGATTCACAGGTTATATCGCCCAAAGCGAAAACATCTCTTTTGAGAATATGAAAAACGCAATTATTTTTGGATCTAATTTAGCTTCGTTCTGCGTAGAGAAATTCGGAACTGAACGCATGCTGGAATTAAACAGAGATGAGGTCTACAGAAGACTCCAACAGTTTAAATCCTTGACACAATTTGACATATCGTTACAAAAATAAAACTCCAAGCCTCTTTATGAGGCTTTTTTTGTCTGAAAAAAAACACCATACACACCCATGAGCGACGCTATAAAACACGAATGCGGAATTGCACTTTTAAGACTTCTAAAACCCTTGGAGTACTACCAAGAAAAATATGGCTCTGCTTTTTATGGAGTAGAAAAAATGTATCTCTTGATGGAGAAGCAACACAACCGAGGTCAGGATGGCGCAGGATTAGCGAGCATCAAATTTGATGTAGCGGCAGGCGATAGATTTATCTCAAGAATTCGCTCCAACGAACCACAACCCATTCAGGACATCTTCACCCAGATGAATGAGCGCATAAATGCTACGTTAGACAAGCACCCAGAAAAGAGAAATGACGTAGCTTGGCAAAAAGAAAACGTTCCGTATATAGGTGAATTATTTTTAGGCCACGTCAGATACGGTACGTATGGTGGCAATAGCATTGAACACGTACACCCATTTTTGAGGATGAACAACTGGATGCACAGAAACCTAATCATTGCAGGAAATTTTAACCTCACTAACGTAAAGACACTTTTTGACAACTTGGTCGATCTAGGCATGCATCCCAAAGAGATGACGGATACGGTGACAGTCATGGAAAATATCGGACATTTCTTAGATGATGAAGTGTATGAGTTATACCTACAATGTAAAAACGAAGGCATGACTAAAAAGGAGTCTTCTCCTGAGATTGCCAAAAGAATAAATATCGGAAAAATACTCAAGCGCGCTTCTAAGTTTTGGGACGGAGGCTTTACGATGACTGGACTTTTGGGTCACGGCGATGCTTTTGTGCTGAGAGATCCTGCGGGAATCAGACCTGCATTTTTTTACCAAGATAACGAAATCGTCGTAGTTACTTCTGAACGTCCTGTAATTCAGACCGCCTTTAATGTGCCGTTTGAAAAGGTTCAAGAAATCAATCCGGGAAGTGCTTTGATTATCAAAAAAGACGGTAGCATATATCAAGAGGAAATCATGGCGCCACTCCCTAAGAAAGCTTGTAGTTTTGAACGTATTTATTTCTCTAGAGGAAGTGATGCACAAATCTATCAAGAGCGCAAAGAACTCGGAAAACTCATCTTACCTAAAGTATTAGAAGCTATTGACAACGATACGGACAACACGGTGTTTTCTTATATTCCAAACACAGCAGAGACTTCCTTTTATGGTATGAGCGAAGCAGCCAATGATTTCTTAAACCAACGCAAAAACAAAGAAATCCTACAGCAACGCAAAACACTCACCAAAGAAAAACTAGAAGAACTGCTTTCAGTCAAAATCAGAACCGAGAAGATTGCGGTTAAGGATGCTAAACTTCGCACTTTTATTACCGCTGACAACTCCAGAAACGATTTGGTCGCACACGTGTATGACGTAACCTATGGCGTAGTAAAACCTACAGATAACTTAGTAATTATCGATGATAGTATTGTCAGAGGAACTACCCTAAGAACCAGTATTATCAAAATTCTTGACCGACTAAACCCGAAGAGAATTGTGGTAGTATCTGCTGCGCCACAAATAAGGTATCCCGATTGCTACGGTATTGATATGGCTAAGTTTGGCGACTTTGTGGCCTTTAGAGCCGCTTTGGCACTACTGAAAGATACAGACCAACTACATATCATCGAAGAGGTTTATCAGAAGGCTTTGAGCCAGAAAAACTTTGAGGATACTGAGGTAATCAACTACGTAAAAGAAATATATGCACCGTTTACAAACGAACAAATCTCAGATAAAATAGCTGCGCTCGTTTCTCCTGAAGATTTAAAATCAGACCTAAAAGTAATTTTCCAAACCGTAGAAAACCTACATATCGCCTGTCCTGAGAATCTTGGTGACTGGTATTTTACGGGAGATTATCCTACTCCTGGAGGAAACAGAGTGGTAAATCAAGCTTTCATCAACTTTTATGAAGGCAACAACGAAAGAGCCTACTAATTACCTAATAACTAACATTTCGAAGGAAATTAGATGTTATCAAAACACTTTTGAAATATGAGAGAACACCTAACTCAAACCCGAATCCGTTATGCTGAAACCGATCAGATGGGTGTAGTTTATCACGGAAATTACGCTGTGTTTTTTGAAATGGGTCGTGTAGAATGGTTGCGCAACACAGGAATATCCTATCGATGGATGGAGGAAAACGGTATTATGCTTCCTGTGGTTACGCTGACGATGAACTACAAAAAACCTGCTCGTTATGATGAGCTTCTAACTATCAAGACCATCTTTAAGAGTCAAACTTCAGTCAAAATTGAATTTGATTATGAGATTTATAACGAAAAACAAGAACTGCTCACCACGGGATATTCGATGTTAGTCTTTGTGAATAAAGCTACAGGAAAACCGACCGTTCCACCGCAATACTTCATTGAAAAACTGAAACTACACCAACTACTATAACAACCACAACCAACAAAAGCGGAGGCACTGAACAATCAGTCCTCCGTTTTTTTTTATTAGCTAAACTTTTTAATTACCTTTAAATACGGGTTTGCGTTTTTCTAAGAAAGCCGACGTTCCTTCTTTGAAGTCCTCCGTGGCAAAACATTCTCCGAAGAGCTCAATTTCTGTTTTGTAACCATTGACACCGTCTTCAAAATTGGCGTTTATAGCTTGAATTGCTTTTCCGATTGCCACAGGAGAATTTCTCATAATCTTTGAGGCAATTCCTTTGGCAGTATCTAATAAATCTGTTTGGGAAGTCACGTGATTTACCAGCCCGTAGTTGAGTGCCGTTGGTGCATCAATCATAGAGGCAGTCATAATCAACTCCATCGCTCTTCCTTTTCCGATGAGCTGTCCTAATCTTTGCGTACCGCCATAACCTGGGATAACGCCTAGCGAAACTTCTGGAAGTCCCATTCTGGCATTGTCACTTGCGAGTCTGAAGTGCGAAGCCATCGCCAATTCTAATCCGCCACCTAAGGCAAAACCATTGATACAAGCGATTACAGGTGTTTTTAGCTCTTCGACAAAGTCAAATAAAACGCGTTGACCTTCTCTGGCTAGAGCAGCTCCTTGTTCGTTAGAAAAATGAGCAAACTCTGAAATATCAGCACCTGCAACGAATGCTTTTTCGCCACTTCCGGTGATGATAATCACACGAACTTCTGCGGATAAATCTGCTTCTTTGAAGGCTTGGTGTAATTCTGAAATGGTCTCTTTGTTTAAGGCATTGAGTTTGTCAGGACGGTTGATCGTAATGATTTCTATGCCATTTTCTCTTTGGGTGAGGATGTTGTGATACATAAATTGTCAAATTAAATTCTCTAGATATATGTGTTTTAAGAAGTCATTCTACAAAATATATAGAATACTTTTTTTGAAACCCAAATATACAACTATATTTCGTTTATCGCTACTGGCTTAGGTTTGATGGGAACTCTAAGACCAATTTGGTTAGCTGTTTTTATTAATGGAGCATGGCAAATGTTAAAAACACCCTTAAAAAAGCATCAACAATTGCTGAATAAGCAAGATTTAGGTTAAAAATACCTGAAAAAAAATTTAATATGCCTAGTATTTTGATGTAATGAGACATCTTCTTGCTCAGGCTACTCTCCTATTTGAAATGTATAATTCTTCGGATTAAGATTAAGTATAGCCTCACTCATAACACTTCGCTTTTTGTATATCTTTTACAAATGTGCGAAATATTTTTTAAATATAACTATACAATTTGCGAATATATTAATTTTACATATTCAACTGATTATCAATGATTAAAAAATAATTTAACAAAATTTTGATGTTTAGAATATAATTCGTACTATTGCGTATATTAATAAGTTAGCTGTAACCCGTTTAAAACGTACCGCATAAAATGAAAAATCTGATAATTTTAATTTCAATTCTTGTTACAAATTTTGCTTTTGGACAAGGTCCAATTTGTAATTATCAAGTATCTCTTAAAAAAGCAGATACGATGAAATATGAATATCGAATTTTTATTGAAGACCAAGATTTTGAAAAAATACCTTTAGAATATTATAGTCAAGATTTAAGCACTTTCGATTATTCTAATGAAAGCAAGATTATTAAATCTGACAATGGAAAGTATTTAGTTTTGACACAAACTTTTATCAGACCTTGTTACACAAGTCGCCAAAATGGATTAAAAGTAATTATTTCCAGAAAAAATAAAAATACCAATAAAATAGAATTAATGTATACTGAAAAACCTGTGGAAGAATCTTACACAGAAATAATTTTCAGAAAATTCAAAGCAGGTGGACAAAACACAAAAAATGAAAATTAAACTCTACACAATACTTTTCCTTATTTCCCTTTCGCATTTTGCTTTTGGGCAGGATTCGCTTGTGGTAGCAAAGGATTCATTAAAACTTGCCTCATTTTTAAACGGAAATTATGCACAACCCAAACCGTCACTTCCACAAACACATATTTTAAGTAAACAAGAAAAAGATTCAATTTATAACTCTTGCTATTTATGGGAAAGAACACAACAGCTTTTAAGAGATTACGAAAAAGGAACGAATAAAGATATTTTTCTTGCTGAAAATCATTTCAATTTTCTATCGGTACTAAATTCAAATTTGGTTCATTACAAAAAGAAAAGAAATTTATTGATTGACAGAATAAAAAATGATGATAAAAATATTAAGACCAAAAATAAATTTATATTGACACATAGTGACAGAATTAGTACATCAAATATTAATAGACAACCCGTAAGCATCAATCAATCAGTTGACTTAAAAGAAGAAACATTAAATCAATTTATGAAAAAGGTAAATACCAAAGAATATATTGATTTTTCTTATGCTTCTTTTTTGTTTGTCGAAGTAGATTATAGTAAGGAACAACCAATTCAAAATTTACAACTTCCTACCTATACAAAAAGGGGTAATCAATACGGTTTATTGCCAATAAAAAAAACAATCCGAAAAATTAATAAAACCCATATAGTGGCAATTGAATATTTTCCAAATTCTGTTGCTATTACACTTGGACACGCAACCACAGAATTGGTAGGACAAATTGTAATATATTATAAAAAGTAACCTGAAAACAATTAGGCTACAGCTAACATAGGAAGCAATTTGGCAAAAAACTAGTAAAAATTTAGTAACCTTTAAAATGAATTATTATGAAATTAAAAACTTTAATTTTGACATTATTTGTAGGAATTGGATTGTTGGCGTCTTGTTCTAAGGATGACACGAATAATATTCCCCAAGAAGAACTATTAAAAGGAACCTGGAGCTTGAAAAGTTTGAGTGGTGGGTTTGCAGGACTTGATGAAAATTATGCAGACGGAATTATTACGTGGACATTTAATTCTCAAAATCAGACTATAATTATTGACAATAATGAACCATCAAGCAAAAGTTTTACTTTTGATAGTGGAACTTACAACTACTCAATTATTGAAATAAGTGGTCAAAAATATCTAAAAATAGAGAATGATGAATATGGTGGATTGACTATCATAACTAATAATCTAACAATAGACCAAAATAAAATATCAAGTGGCGTAGGTGCTGATGGTTTTATATTGAAATTTGAAAAATAAACTACAGCTAACAATACGATATTTCAAAACAAATTCTCAATCAATGAAAAAAAAGTTATTACTTCTCGTCTTTTTATTATTAGCAAACTTAACTTTCGCTCAAAACACCATTCTTTGGTCTGTTAAGAAACCAAATTCTGAAAAAACTTCGTATATTTTAGGTACGTTCCACCAAATGGGAAATTCTTTTGTTGATGAAAAACCGCTTATTAAGGAGTTATTAAGTAAATCTGAGCTTATTATTTTTGAATCTATTGAAGATTCAAAAACAAAAGCAGAGGTTGAAGAAGTATTTTTGAATAGAAAGGATGATTACTCATATAGAGAAATACTCCATCAGGATGATGTTCAATTTCTAAATAATTACTCTAAAGACTGGAAAATTCCAATTCATAAATTAAAACCTGGTGAACTTATTCTTAAACTACACCAAGAAATAGTTAAAGAAAGATGTAGTACGATAAATACAACTGATACTTTTCAACAAATGGAAGACTATCTACAACATTTGGCGAAACAAAATAGTGTTCCAGTTTTAGGACTTGAAACATATGTAGATCAGATGAAAGTAATCAATTCTAGTTACACAGACAAGGAAGAACTAAGTTGGGATAAGGCAAAAAATATAATTCATCAATATGTTACTGATGCTAACACGAATGATAAAAAACGACTAAAACAAATATGTTCTATTGCTAATAATTATATGAGAATGAAATTGGATTATCAATTTAATCTCAAATGCTCTGGAGAAGACCAATTATTAACAAAAAGAAATAATAAATGGATGCCCCAGATATTAAAATACATAAATGATAATAAAACAGTTTTTATTGCAGTGGGACTTTATCATTTGTATTATGACTGTGGTATCATTTCCCAATTAAAAAGAGAAGGATATGAAGTAAAGCCTATAAAATTAAAATAAAAGGGCTACAGCTAACAAGGGTTTGGCGCAATGGCGGGTTAAGTGATAAATTGAAAGTTTCGTCTTTCTATGTCGCAAAAAGCCAATTATATTGACTTTTTTTTCTTAAATTTATTCAATGAATTGGCTTTTGCTTACCCTGTCGCTAAATTGAAACTTGTCGCTTCAATTTCCGCCACTGACGCCAAGCCCCGAAACGTTAGTGGCTATTTTTACCAAACACATCGTCCTAAATTGACTGAATAATATTTAGAAAAAATGAAAAAATTATTCCTAATTACTATTTTTATTGGATTCACAATATCCTGTCAAAAATCAACTGAAGCTGTATCAACTTATAATTACGATAATTTAGAAATTAATAGTAGTGAAGCAAAAAATAATTTTATCGAAGGAATGAAAGAGTCTCAAAATAAAAATTATAATAAAGCTAAAATATTCTTTGAAAAAGCTAATAATATCGAAGGAAATAACACCATAATAATAAACGGTTTAGCAAATACGGTTAATATTCTTGGAGATATTAATAATGCCGAAAATTTGTATAAGACTTCATTAAGTATAGATAGCAGTTTTATACAAACTTATATTAATTATGGAAATTTATTAATTGAACAAAAACGATTTGATGAATCTAAAAAAATATTATTAAAAGGATTAAATAGAAACTCTTCAAATGGAGAAAAAATCGGACTTTATTTGAACCTTGGATTGATAATGAAACTACAGAATGATTGTCCAAACGCACAAAAATACGCTGAAATGGCATTGGAAAGTTCTATAAATGCAAATATTAATATACCTGAAATAATAAATTTTATTAATGAAATAAAAAACTGTAAATAAAAAACAGCCACTAACAAAGGTTTTGCAAAATGGCGGGTTCCGTCTAAATTGAAAGTTTGTGCTTCGTATTCCGCAAAAGCCAATTTTATTGGCTTTTTTTCATAATTTAGCAAATAGAAATTGGCTTTTGCTACGTTCCGTCTAAATCGAAACTTTCCGCTTCGATTTTCCGCCACTTCGCAAAGCCCCAAACCGTTATACCGCATTTTACAAACAACACCCATTAAAAATTATGAGACAACTAATATTCATTTTTATTTTCACGCTTTGTGGCAATGTTTATGCACAAGTTCCAAGACAAGAACGAACGCAAGAACGAGAAGAAAGGATTATAGATGTACCCATCGGAGAAGTAGCACCACCTATTAGCAAAACAGCACCAGACGAAGTACGTGGAATTTCTTATGAAAAAGACGGAAAAAAGAGTTTTTTAATGGGCGATGAGACAAAAAAAGGACTTTATGACCAGATAAATTTTGTTTACGACAACAAAAGTTACATCGTAAAAAACGGAAACCTATATGGTATTGCTAACAAAAAAGCAGAAATTACCGTAAAAATAGAATACGACAGCATTGGTGCAGATAATTTCAAAGGCGTAGGCTTCATTGCAAAACAAAAAGGAAAATACGGAAAAATAACAAGTACGGGAGAAATCATACTTCCCATTAAGTATAACAAAATTATCGCAGGAAATCAAGACATTACATTAGTTAAAAACAAAAAAAACGAAACCGAACTTATTTTTAACGAAAAGAACAAATCACTAAATAAAAAGATAGACTATGCCGAGTTGTATCAAAATTTAACTCTTGTAAAATCTAACGGAAAATTTGGAGTAGTAAAAAACGAAATAATAGTTCCTTTCGAGTACGATAGTATTTATATGCCGACAAAAGACCCTAAACATATTCCTGTTGGCAGTAGTAATAAGGCAATTCAAAAGAGAAATACGCCCAATCCGTTGACAAGACCCAACCAAACCATTTTGTATTTAACCTTACAAAAGAATAATAAGTTTGGTTTGATAAATAGCGAAGGAAAAATTATCTATCCTGCGGATAATGACGAAGTTTTCAATGCTGAACAATTTGGCTATTATAGCGT
This sequence comes from Flavobacteriaceae bacterium, assembly GCA_034676605.1. Classification (GTDB taxonomy): domain Bacteria; phylum Bacteroidota; class Bacteroidia; order Flavobacteriales; family Flavobacteriaceae; genus Flavobacterium. The sequence continues at coordinate 955,712 of JAUCBW010000001.1, forward strand.
ACAAAAAGGAAATCTTTATGGTATTTACTTCTCAAAAAGTAAAGATAAAAAGCATACAGAAATAGAATTTGACCATATTTCTGTTGATGGCTACGGTGCTATTATGGCATCAAAAAACAAAAAAATGGGAATTTTCAATCTCGAAGGCGAGCAAATTACAGCATTTGAATACGACAACGATTTTATTGCACAATACAGCGGTGTTGGTTACAGAATTTCAAAAGACAAAAAGCGAGGCATTATTGATAAACAAGGAAACGTAATTGTACCACCAATTTATGACGATGTAAGTACCTTTTCGTTTGATAATCGTGATGTTTTCAAAGTAAAAAACGGAGAAAAATACGGTATCGTAAACCGTGAAGGCAAAGTTATTATACCCGTTGAATTTGAATACATTGACTACCTAAATAATAATTATTTGGTTGTTACGCCACAACGAAAAGTGGGCTTGTATGATAAAAACGGAAACAATGTAATACCTGTAAAATACAAATGGATTACGAAAACTGCCACACCAAACAGCAGTATTTTGGTATTGAATGAAGATGATTATTCCTTTAATTTTTTAGACAAGAACAACAAAATTATTTTGCCCGAAAATGTTAGTGAATATGGATATGTTTTAGATGAAGACAAGTTAAAAAGTCCAATAGGGCGAAGAGGATTGTTATACGTAAAAACTAAAAGCGGAAAATTTGGATTACTTAATGAAATGTCAGGAATGCTTGGCGTTCCAATGGTTTATGATGAAATCATACAATGCACAAGTTCAAGTGAAGTCCCTAGTTATTTTAGTGTACGAAAAGGTAAAAAATTTGGTTTAATCAATGAAAAAAATGAAGTGCTGATACCTATAAAATATGATGTTATAAATTTATCTTTTGCAATATCAACAGCATATTTCAATGAAAACAAAGAAACCGAAAACCAATCCAACGACTTCCAAGTTGTAGTGGCAACAGGCAAAAAATATGGAACAGTAAACCTAAAAAATGAAGTCGTGATTCCGTTTCAATATTCATTTTTACAACGCATTTCGTATAGTGGAGTATTCAAAGCGAAAACAGGAAAACAATATCAGATTATTGATAAAGACGGTAAACTTATAAGTAAAAACACCTTTGACGAAGTCGCAAATTTTGAGCGAGTTGATAATAATTATAGTGAAGATAATATCTTACAAGGACTTACATTTTTCAATGGAAAAATGCGTGTAATGGACAGCAAAGGAAACTTTATTACTGATGAAAAACCAATGCAACCGCACATAGGATACGAAACCTTTGACGAACTTAAATTTGCTCTTATCGAAGCGTTAGACAGCAAAGACGATACATTGTTGAAAGAATTTGTTGATAAAATAGCACCGTCAGAACATATTTTGTACTACTTAAAACAAAACTTGTTTGACAAAAGCACGCTATATGTAAACATTGACTATATTAAAGAAAAGTATTTACGTGATTTGCTGACATTCAAAAACAGCGAATGGAACGCAGATACAAGTTTGGGCTATTCAGGCTACAACCGTTCATCACTCAATGTTGTTGATTACACAAGATATTCCGAAAGATATGGCATTGTAACAAATACTCGTACTTCTGACCACGCTTATGGAGATACTCGTTTTATGGAAAAATTATTACGAGATGCCATAAAAATAAATGGATATTGGATAAGCACTTATTTTATGACACGTGGATTTGACCGATATTAAAAACGCGGTATAACAGCCGTTTTGCAAAAGCGGGGTTTAGTGCTTCGTATGACAGTTTACCTTAAATTTGAACCTTGTACATTTAATAAAGTTTAGTGCTGAAAATCCCCGCCTTCGCAAAGCGGCAAAACGTTGGCGGTAATTTGAAGAAACGATTAACAACGAAAAACATTCAAGAAAATGAAGCTATAAGTAACTGTAAGATAGAATAAGAATTGAAATATCCTTTACTACGCTAAGTAGAAAGGACGATTGTTAATATTAAAAAATTAGAAAATGATACAGTTACAGATGATTGACAAAACAAAGTCAATAGCTCAAAATGATAAAAATATTTCTGCCGTATTTATGTATGGGTCATTTACCAAAAATGAAGGGGACAAATATTCAGATATTGAATTCTACATCTTCTTGAAGGATAAAGAAAAATTTTCCGCTGAAAATTGGGTAAGCCAAATTCATCCTTTGGCATTATATTTTACCAACGAGTTTGGAAGTGAAGTTGCCATTTTTGAAAATATGATAAGGGGGGAGTTTCATTTTTTGACAAACGACCAAATGGAAGTTATCAAATCGTGGGACGGATTGGTAGAGTTTAGCGACTTTGACAAGATGATTTTAGTAGATAAAGAAGATTTATTGACTAACACGCTCAAAGAAATAAAAACTAAAGTACCTGATCGAACAACAAATGAAAATATCCTGTGGTTGAGCCAATCATTGTTGAATGTTTTACTTACAACAAGCAACTTAATTAAACGACAGGAATTTGCTCACGCTTACCAAAGCTTATCAAATGTTCAAAAATATTTACTTTGGTTAATAAGAATTGAAACATACCAAACCAAACATTGGGAAAGTCCAACAAAAAGCTTGGAAAAAGACATAGATCCAGATTGGTATTCGTTATTTCAGCAGACAACATCAGAATTAGATCCGACAGATATTAAAACAGCTTTCAAGAAGACATTAACATTGACTGAAAAACTTTTTGATAATCTTGGAGTTGAAGCAAAATTAAAGGGGGTATTAAGGAGAATTGAATAAATAAACTACCGCCAACATTGTATAAGCGTAATGCGGGCGAAGTGGCTAAAATTTAGTATTTTGCCATCTATCAAAGTTCGTGTTGGCGGACAGTGTATTGCTCCGAAAACCCGCACTACGCTTATACTTGACCGTTGGGCGCAATTTAAAAAACCAATGAAAGTCAATGAAAAAAATACTTGATTGAATAGTTATATACAAATCAAAAGATTAAATTTATCGAATTAAAAAAGCATATACATTTTATGAGGCAATTCATTCAAAATAAATATTTTCTACTCATCTTTATTGCTATAATCTGGGGTTCTTCCTTTATACTCATAAAAAAAATACTACCAGTATTTGACCCATATCAAATCGGAGCTTTTAGGGCAGGATTGTCAGGCTTGCTTTTGTCATTTATTGGATTCCCAGCTTTGAAAAGAATGTCAAAAAAGGACGTTTTTTGGATTGCTCTATCAGGGTTATTTGGTAACTTTTTAGTGGTCTTTATTTTTCCTATTGCACAACAGGGCGTAAGTAGCTCATTGGCGGGAATCATAAATGCATTAGACCCAATATTCACACTCGTTTTAGGAGCAATTCTGTTTGGAATCAGAAATAAAGTTATTCAATATGCTGGAGCAATAATTGGATTTATAGGTGCTATCATTTTAGTTTACTCTTCCAATTCAGGAAATGGCGAAAATCATCTTTATTATACGGTTTTATTGGTTATAGGTTCGGCACTTTATGCCGTTGCCGCACTCATTATTGAAAAAAAATTACATCACATAAAATCGACAGATATATCAACAGGTATTTACACTATTTGGATGGTGCCGTCTCTTTTAATTTTAAGTTTTTCAGGTTTTTTTACAGACATTGATTACAGCCAAAATGAAACTTTAACGGCTCTAGGCTATTTAGTCTTTCTAACCGTCATTAGCACTACTTTGGTAATGTTTTTGTTTTTCAAGCTTGTTCAAGATACCTCTGCAGTTTTTGTAAGTACTATTTCACTTTTATTACCAGTCGTTGCGGTAATTTGGGGCGTTTTGGACAAAGAGAAATTTACAGTTTGGTATGCAATCGGTGGATTATTAATTTTGATTAGTGTATATCTCATTAGAGAAAAGAAAAATAAATCATTGGAAAAAGAATAAAAACTGCGCACAACCGCAGTTTGGCAATATGGCGGGTTAAGGCTTAATTTGAAGTTGGTTTTGTATCTGAAAATTAGTGCTTATCGAAAGTTTCGGCTTCCTTAATCCGCCACATCGCCAAGCCGCCAAACGTTATGCACAATGCCACCAGCGACCGTGCTAACATCAACGAATGAACAAAAATCGACAGCAAACAAACCTACTCAAAAATAAAAATTGTAACTTTACAGAATGGAACAAAAGGAGAAATTAACGATAGAAAAACTGATAGAGGAAGCTCAATTATTTTGTATGGAACAATCTAAATTCCAACACAAAGAACTTTATGGAGTAACAGACGGTAAAGCAGTAGGAACACTTATTGAACATAAATTCCAATCACACTTAAACGAAAAATATGAAGTTTTAGTAGGTTCTTCTGCAAGAGGAATAGACTTGCCTTCGGACGACATTCAGACAGACATCAAAGTAACTTCCATAAAACAACCTCAATCATCTTGTCCTTTCAAAGACGCTAAACAAAAGATTTTCGGACTTGGCTACAATCTTCTTGTTTTTGTTTATGATAAAACAGACGACCCGACAACACAAACAGCAATCTTAAACTTTGTAAGTTGTTCATTTGTTCATAAGGAACGGACGGCAGATTATACAACAACTTTCCGTTTGCGAGAAATGGTAAAAGACGGTGCAAACGAAGCAGACATTGTCGCTTATTTACAAGATAAGAATATTCCTGCGGACGAAATCACGTTAGCAAAAGTTGCTGAACAGATTTTACAAACACCACCCGAACAAGGCTACTTGACAATTTCCAATGCTTTACAATGGCGACTACAATATCAAAGAATTGTTGCCTTGACGGACGATATTCAAGGAATTGAAAAAATTGTAAGTTATAACAAACCACAATGATGAGAGTATTTGAAGCAAATATCACTCATCAGGTTTCGGATTATCTAAACGATAATCTGAAAAATGTTGTGTCTATTGAAAAGGCTAATCAAAAAATGTATGAAGCCTTCGGCTTCATACATTTTTTTGATAATGATGAAGATTTGCAAATACTCAAAGAAACTATTTCTATTTCTCAAAATATTGTTTCAGAACCTGACAGAGCCGAATATGGCGATTTTCAAACCAATACAGAATTAGCAAACAAAGTTGCGTTTCATCTTACTACAAAAAACATTTCGCCTAAAATTGTTATTGAACCAACTTGCGGAAAAGGAAATTTTATTATTGCTTCATTGAAGCATTTCGATAACGTTAAAAAAGTTTTCGGAATTGAGATTTACAAGCCTTATGTTTGGGAAAGTAAATTCAATATCATTGATTTTTATCTGAATAATCCAACTGAAAATAAGCCCGAAATTTCAATCATTCATAGTAGCGTTTTTGACTTTGATTTTAAAACTATTTCCAAAGAAAACAGCACAAAAGGAATTTTAATTATAGGCAATCCACCTTGGGTAACAAATTCAAAATTAGGCAGTTTAAACTCATCTAATCTTCCGAAAAAAGCAAACTTCAAAAATCACAATGGATTAGATGCAATGACAGGAAAAAGCAATTTTGACATTGCCGAATACATTACTTTGATGATGATTGAAGTCTTTCAACATCAAAAAGGTAATATTGCTTTATTAGTTAAAAATTCGGTTATTAAAAATATTGTGTTTGACCAAAATAATAACAAACATCACATTGCTGATATAGAAAAGTATTCAATTGACAGTAAAAAAGAGTTTAATGTTTCTGTGGAAGCATCTTTGTTTTATTGCAAACTAAATACTGAACCCGAATTTGAGTGTGCTGAATTTTCAATTTACACTACAAACGAATTAAGAACTATCCGAAGAACAAACAGAAGAAATGAAGAAAGAAAAAGCAATCGTTTTGGTTGGTTATCGGACAAGTTTGTTTCAAACATTGACAACTATTCCAATGCCGAACAAATTGACGGAAAATGTCCGTTTGAGTGGCGACAAGGTATAAAACACGATTGTTCGTCCATTATGGAATTGGATAAAGTGAACGGACATTTTGTAAACGGACTGAAAGAAGAAATCAAATTGGAAAGCGATTTGGTTTATGGTATTTTAAAAAGTTCCGACTTGAAAAATACAGTCATAAAAGAAACGAGAAAACACACGATTGTAACGCAAAAAAAAGTTGGACAGGAAACCAATTACATCAAATACGATTACCCGAAAACCTATCAATATTTAAGCGAACATCAAGACGTTTTTAATGCGAGAAAATCGAGTATTTACAACAACAAACCGCCTTTCTCAATTTTTGGTGTAGGCGATTATTCGTTCAAACCGTATAAAGTTGCTATTTCGGGACTTTACAAAACCTTTCATTTTACACTTGTTTTGCCACAAAACGAAAAACCTGTAATGCTTGACGACACTTGCTATATGTTGGGATTTGACAAATTGGAGTTTGCCGTTTATTCGTTGATACTTTTAAACTCTGAAACGACAATGCAATTTCTGAAATCTATAACTTTTGCAGATGCAAAACGGACTTTCACAAAAGACGTTTTAATGCGTATTGACCTTTTAGAGTTGGCTCAAACTATTGACAAATCTGAATTACAAAACGAACTGAATTACATAAACGAAACATACAATTTTAATTTGACTTTGGACTTGTGGTGCGACTTCATAAACGAAATGAAACCAATTGAAAGTGGACAAATGGAATTGTTTGCATAAGCCGACATAAAAAGGCACTGTGCATAACAAGGGTTTTGCAAGAGAGCGGGTTAAGTGCTTCGTATGAAACTTTTTCGTAAATTTGAACATTCGGCTTCGTATCAAAGATAGTGCATAAAATCCGCTCCCTCGCAAAGCCCCGACCCGTTAGCTGTAATGCGTATTCAGAAAGTATATAAAATCCAGTCCAAAATTCAGAATTAAAAAGTGATTAAAGAATTAAACAAAATTGAAAGCCTGTTTATAAAAAATTATGGACAGAAAATTACTAACTTGACAATTGAAAATGAATGCGATGAATATTTTGGGTTTAACTTTCAAATTGAAAAGCTAAATTTCAAATTCAGAAAGTCGAAAATAACTCCTAAAAAAGTAGGTCAATTTGTAACGCTTTGGAAACGAAATTCTGAAAAACAAACCGAACCGTTTAACGAAACCGATAATTTTGATTTTTTCATTTTTGTTTCAGAACAAGATGAAAAGTTTGGTTTCTTCATTTTCTCGAAAAAAATTTTAATAGAAAAGAATATTTTATCGACACAAATAAAAGAAGGCAAAAGAGGTTTCAGACTCTACCCTACTTGGGTAAAAACGGAAAATAAGCAAGCTGAAAAAACTCAATCTTGGCAAACCGAATATTTCATTGACTTAAAAAATAACGAACAAAACAATATTGAAAAACTAAAGTCAATATTAAATTAAGACAAATATCTCGCACTACAGCTAACATCGGTTTTGCGAAATGGCGCGTTAAGGAAAAAATAAAAGTTTGTGCATTTTTATCCGCAACAGCTTTTTATATTTCCTTTTTTCTTATTTTAGTAAATATAAAAAAGCTGTTGCTCAAGTTAGTGCAAAATTGAAAGTTTCGGCTTTCTAATCCGCCACTATCGCAAAGCCGCGGCTCGTTGTGCGACATTTTACGAAAACAAACCTAAAAACACCAAAACGTAACTAAAAATTAATCCTAAAAGATGACAAGAGAAGAAGCTCAATTAGCGTGGGAAGGAATTGTGGATTTAGGTTTTTCGGATTATGAAAAACTAAGTAGAGAGCAAAGGGTTTGGTTCAATATTGAACCATTGACGACCGATGGATTGATAGACCATTATGTAAATTACGGAGCTGAACATAATGCTGACACAATTGAAGACTTGGAATATCTTGGATTTAATGATATTGCTAATCTAATGAGAAACTTTAATCAACTTTTCCCTAATGAAAAACCACCAATAGACATTGACGAAAGAAATGAACTTTTAGGAGAATTTGATGAAGAACTTGTTGAATCTATGGATGAGAAATTTTGGGCAAGATGTGATGATATTGAAGATAAATTACTCGAGCATATAAACGAAACAGGAATAGGAAAAATGGATTAACAATCTATTTTTTCAAAAAAAAATTATTACTTTTGTATCCAAGTGAATACAAAATAAGAAATGTACTTTATAGAAAAGACCGCCGAGTTTGATAAATGGCTAAAGAAATTAAAAGATTTAAGAGCAAAAGCAAAGATTTTGTTCCGAATCCAAAAATTAGAAAATGAAGAACATTTCGGTGAATGGAAACCTGTTGGAGATGGAATAAGCGAACTAAAAATTAATTACGCAAAAGGTTACAGAGTTTATTTCAAAGAAACAGATGGAAAGATTATCATTTTGTTGATTGGTGGAGATAAATCAACTCAACAGAAAGACATTGAAAAAGCAAAAGAAATTTGGAGCAAATTAAAAAAGTAAAAAATGGAAACATCAAAATTTGATATAGCGGACTACTTAGACAGTAACGAAATGATTGCCGAATATCTAAATTCAGTTTTGGAAGAAGGAAATGATACTGAAATTGTAACCGCAATCGGACATATAGCCAAGGCTATTGGTATGACCAAAATAGCAGAAGAAACCGGAATGAGCAGACCAAGTTTATACAAGGCATTATCCGACGGAGCTAAACCACAATTTTCAACAATAATGAAAGTTTTAAAAGCAGTTGGAGGACAAATAAAAGTAAACCCAATAACCGCTTAAAAAAACGTCGCACAACAAGGGTTTTGCAAAATGGCGGGGTTAAGTCTAAATTGAAAGTTTGTGCATTTTAATCCGCAAAAGCCAATTTTATTGGCTTTTTTTCATAAATTAGCAAATAGAAATTGGCTTTTGCTACGTTCCGTCTAAATCGAAACTTTCGGCTTCGATTTTCCGCCACTTCGCAAAGCCCCGAAACGTTATGCACAATATTACCCAAAAACGTTAAAATAATGAACAAGATACTTTTCCCAATAATTATTTTATTTTTTCATCTGTCAATAAATGCTCAAACTAATAGGATTTATGTAAAAAGTGAAAATTTAAAAGAAACAAACTATTTAAAAATAGATGACTTCTACTTAACACATTATCTGTATATTGATTTATTTTTGAGAGAAAATTTACTTCCCGATGCACAACCTGAAGAAGTTAGTACTGTTATTAATGCTATAAAAAAGTATGTTTCTGAAGAGAATTCATTGGTAATAGAAATTGAGAAAACAAATGGAAACAACTATTTAATTGCTATAATGTTGGCTAAAAAGGAAAATGATGAACTATTAATTTGCTATACAAATTGGAATCCAAATCTAAAAATATTTGAAGATGGAGTTAAAGACGAATCTTACACAAGATGGTATTTTTTAAACCAGAATAAAATGACATATAGAAATGATTTATCAAGTGCAAAGGATTATTACAAGCTAAATAGCATAGACTTATCAAATGCTTACTTATTTGATGAATTAGAAAATAATGATCTGGAAATTGAAAAATTGATTATAGAATCAACGAAAAATGAAAACTTGACTACTGAAAATCAAATTATGGGGCAATTGATTTTATTAAAATATCATATCTTTAGACGAAATGAAAATAAAATTAAAGAAACCACTCAACTTATCGCAGCTGAATTTGAGAATAATAGAGATAAAATAAACTTAAAAGGACTTGAAACAGCTTTTAAAACGACTTTATTTCAAATCGAACTGATGAAATAAATACTGTGCATAACAAGGGTTTGGCGCAATGGCGGGTTAAGTGATTATTGAAAGTTTCGGCTTTCTATTCCGCAAAAAGCCAATTATATTGACTTTTTCATTAAATTTATTCAATTAATTGGCTTTTGCTTACCGTGTCGCTAAATTGAAACTTTTCGCTTCAATTTCCGCCACTGACGCCAAGCCCCGAAACGTCAGGCTGTGAATAAACCTCTTTTCACCTCTTTTTCATAAGATTATTCTACTTCCTTACTTGTATAAGTGCTTTTTAAGCGAGGTTGTTCTTCAAGCTAAATATGTAGTTTGATTTATATAAGAAGCTCTAAAAAGCTTTAAACAAGTCCAATTTAGATAAAACAAGACTTTAGCTTTGTAGGGTGACTTCCAGTTTTTGAGCTTGGCGATTAAGTCAGCTACACCCAAAATATTTATACTGCGTTTAATGTTGTAAACCAGCATAATCAAATTGTGTTCGCCGTTTACTTTCTCGAGACCCGTTAAGTTGGTGTGGTTGTAGCCCCATTGCCGCTTGATGGTGCCAAAAATATGCTCGTTTATTTCCTGTCTTTTGCGGTATAATTGTGCGTTTTCTTGGTAGCGCTTGTTATTTTCTTCTACAGCATCGGCATATTGACTTCGATCTATTTCTCTACCTCCTTTTCTGCTGGTGCAGAGGTCTTTTACAGGGCAGGTTTTACAAGCCGGAGTTCGGTATTTTTGGAACAGATAGCCACTTTCCTCCGTCCGACCTGTTTTCTTGTGCCATCTTCCTGTGGTGGTCAGCGTTTGCCCTTGCGGACAGGTGTAGGTGTTCTGTTCTTTATTATAAATAAAATTCGATACAAAATACTCGGGTTGTGTACCGTTTTCGTTGCTCTTGCCTTGCTCTGGAACGGCTACTATGGTGGTGATGTTGTTTTGTTGGCAAGTGGCTAATTCGCGGCCATTGTGATAGCCTTTATCAACTAATACGGTAAAAGTCTCGGCTTCTAGATTTTCTTGGGCTTCTATAGCAATGGCCGAAAGTGCATTTTTGTCGTTGCGGTTGATGGTGTGTGTGGCAACTACCAAATTATGTTTGTCATCCACAGCCGCTTGAATATTGTAGGAAACTTCCACTACTTGACCTTGCACTAGCAACGCTCTGGCATCGGCATCGGTGGTGCTTATTTGAGGTTCTCCGCTTTTTTTTAATTCTTCTTCAAGGCGTTCGTATTTAATTTTGTTTTGTTTTAAGCGCTCGATTTTTTGTTGGATATTTTTTATCGCAATAGGGTTTTCCTGAATATCGTTTTGCTCTAATTGGTCTAAATATTCTTGTGACTTGGCATCGATATATTCCTTGTGTTTGTCTATCTTCTTTTGATTAAAGTTGGCTTTCTTGCTGTTGTGCGCTCTGGATTTGGTACCGTCAATAGCTATGGTTTCTCCAGCAATTAAATCAGCGTCTTTTAAAAACGAAACAAACAATTTAAAGAGTTGCTTCAAGGCTTTGGGATTGTCTTTTCTGAAATCGGCTATCGAATGATAATTAGGACAAAGATCCTCTAAAAGCCATTGGACTTCGATGTTGCGGAAGCACTCTCTTTCTAATCGACGGGAAGAGCGAATACCATTGAGATAACCGTATAAATACAGTTTTAAAAAGACTTCGGGTCTAAAACCAGGGCGACCCTCTGTTTTTAAAACTTTGGGCTGAAAACCTAGTTTTACAGCATCAATATGGTTGACAAAAGCCTCAATAAATCGCACGGGATTATCAGTGCTAATCTTGTCTTCTAAACTGCTCATTTGGAGCTGATGGCGGGAAATTCCTTGGATGTGTTGCATAAGTAAAAATACAAAAATTGTGCTTTTCTTACAACTATTTTGCTATATTTGTTAAAAAGATTGTGAGGTTTTTTCACAGTCTGACGTTGGCAGAAATTTTAGACCGAAATAACAATGAAAACATACTTTTTAACCTTTTCTCTATTTTTATCCGCTTTAATAGTAAACGGACAAAACCTATATCAAGAAAAATTTGATGATTGCAAATTATCAACCTTTTGTTTAGACTGTGGAGATACAAAAGCTGAACCTCAATCAAATATAATTGATGAGATTATTAAAAACCTAAACAAATCAAACTTTGCTAAAACTAAAGGCATTATTGAAGTACAAATTCTTGTAGATGAAAATGGGAAACCTTGTCTTTTAAGCGTGCAAAACCAAACTAATATCTCAACAACTAAACTGAAACTAAAAAAGGCGATTAACAATACTTCATATTGGAATCCAGCAGTAAATAAAGGGAAAAATCAAAATACTTCTGTATCATTAATTCTTGAATTTGACAATGGAAAACTATCTGCAAAAAGAAGAAATTTTGATTTTACAAATCAATCTAATATGAAGTCTGAAGGAACTCCCAAAATTAAAACTAGTGACGAAAAATTATCAAAAACTTGGACTTTGTTTACACAGTCAAACTCCGATTTACCTTGGGATATGACAAGGTCAGTAGCAACTGATTTGAAGAATAATATTTGGATTGGAACAGACAATGGAATTATTGAAATCAATAACAATATTTGGAATTTGTACAACTCCAAAAACACAATAATTTCATCTCCTCCATACAACAAAAACGAAACTCAATCAGTAAGATATACAACAGTAGATAAAGACAATAATAAATGGTTTATTGCTGGTTGGGACGTTTACAAATATGATAATAAGAATTGGACAAAATACGACTCTATAAATTCTCCAATAAACTGGGCAAGAAAAATATTCGTTGACCATAAAAATAATGTTTGGTTTACTTCTTGGGACGGAATTGCAAAATTTGATGGGAAAGATTGGACTGTTTTAAACAAAGAAAATTCAGGATTGCCAACTGACAAAACTTTTGGAGTTTTTGTTGATAAATCGGATAAAATTTGGGTTGGAACTTTTGAGGGTAACGTAATTATTGATAATGGAAAAACAAAACTTTTAGATGACAAGAAATCACCACTTTCAAAAGCATTTATCTCAAAGGTCTTTGAAGATAAAAAAGGTAATTATTGGTTTTCGCTATACAATGACAAAAACTATAAAGACAAAGGAATTTACATCTTAAACACAGTTAATAAATGGACTAAAATTGACTTTCCAGATAACAACAAAATTTTGGACGGAAATTCAATCAATGATTTTCTTTTAGACGAAGAACATCAAGAACTTTGGATTACTTTAAACGGAGTTGGAGTTTTGTGCTACTATTTAGAAACAGAGAAATGGGAAATTTATACTAATCAAAACTCAAATATCCCAAGCATTCACGCTGAACAAATAACTAAAGACGGAAATGGAGATATTTGGATAGCAACTTACGCAGGAGTTGTAAAACTAAACAGAAAATAAAAACTTCTGCCAACATGGGTTTGGCGCAATGGCGGGTTAAGGCTAAAATTTGAAGTTTCGGCTTTCTATTACGCAAAAAGCCAATTATATTGACTTTTTTCTTAAATTTATTCAATTAATTGGCTTTTGCTTACCGTGTCGCTAAATTGAAACTTTTCGCTTCAATTTCCGCCACTGACGCCAAGCCCCGAAACGTCAGGCTGTGAATAAACCTCTTTTCACCTCTTTTTCATAAGATTATTCTACTTCCTTACTTGTATAAGTGCTTTTTAAGCGAGGTTGTTCTTCAAGCTAAATATGTAGTTTGATTTATATAAGAAGCTCTAAAAAGCTTTAAACAAGTCCAATTTAGATAAAACAAGACTTTAGCTTTGTAGGGTGACTTCCAGTTTTTGAGCTTGGCGATTAAGTCAGCTACACCCAAAATATTTATACTGCGTTTAATGTTGTAAACCAGCATAATCAAATTGTGTTCGCCGTTTACTTTCTCGAGACCCGTTAAGTTGGTGTGGTTGTAGCCCCATTGCCGCTTGATGGTGCCAAAAATATGCTCGTTTATTTCCTGTCTTTTGCGGTATAATTGTGCGTTTTCTTGGTAGCGCTTGTTATTTTCTTCTACAGCATCGGCATATTGACTTCGATCTATTTCTCTACCTCCTTTTCTGCTGGTGCAGAGGTCTTTTACAGGGCAGGTTTTACAAGCCGGAGTTCGGTATTTTTGGAACAGATAGCCACTTTCCTCCGTCCGACCTGTTTTCTTGTGCCATCTTCCTGTGGTGGTCAGCGTTTGCCCTTGCGGACAGGTGTAGGTGTTCTGTTCTTTATTATAAATAAAATTCGATACAAAATACTCGGGTTGTGTACCGTTTTCGTTGCTCTTGCCTTGCTCTGGAACGGCTACTATGGTGGTGATGTTGTTTTGTTGGCAAGTGGCTAATTCGCGGCCATTGTGATAGCCTTTATCAACTAATACGGTAAAAGTCTCGGCTTCTAGATTTTCTTGGGCTTCTATAGCAATGGCCGAAAGTGCATTTTTGTCGTTGCGGTTGATGGTGTGTGTGGCAACTACCAAATTATGTTTGTCATCCACAGCCGCTTGAATATTGTAGGAAACTTCCACTACTTGACCTTGCACTAGCAACGCTCTGGCATCGGCATCGGTGGTGCTTATTTGAGGTTCTCCGCTTTTTTTTAATTCTTCTTCAAGGCGTTCGTATTTAATTTTGTTTTGTTTTAAGCGCTCGATTTTTTGTTGGATATTTTTTATCGCAATAGGGTTTTCCTGAATATCGTTTTGCTCTAATTGGTCTAAATATTCTTGTAACTTGGCATCGATATATTCCTTGTGTTTGTCTATCTTCTTTTGATTAAAGTTGGCTTTCTTGCTGTTGTGCGCTCTGGATTTGGTACCGTCAATAGCTATGGTTTCTCCAGCAATTAAATCAGCGTCTTTTAAAAACGAAACAAACAATTTAAAGAGTTGCTTCAAGGCTTTGGGATTGTCTTTTCTGAAATCGGCTATCGAATGATAATTAGGACAAAGATCCTCTAAAAGCCATTGGACTTCGATGTTGCGGAAGCACTCTCTTTCTAATCGACGGGAAGAGCGAATACCATTGAGATAACCGTATAAATACAGTTTTAAAAAGACTTCGGGTCTAAAACCAGGGCGACCCTCTGTTTTTAAAACTTTGGGCTGAAAACCTAGTTTTACAGCATCAATATGGTTGACAAAAGCCTCAATAAATCGCACGGGATTATCAGTGCTAATCTTGTCTTCTAAACTGCTCATTTGGAGCTGATGGCGGGAAATTCCTTGGATGTGTTGCATAAGTAAAAATACAAAAATTGTGCTTTTCTTACAACTATTTTGCTATATTTGTTAAAAAGATTGTGAGGTTTTTTCACAGTCTGACGTTGTGTGCAATACGCCTAAAAAACATCAAATGAAATTCACATTAAAATTAACAACAATAACATTAGGACTTTTATTAACTATTTCCTGTAATATTAAAAGAACGGCTTCTGAAATGAATACAATTTTATCGGAATCTAAGTTTTTAACAGATTCCGTTTATAGTGAATATTTGAAAGAATATCGAAAGCATACTATCTATCTACCTAAAGGATTTGATAAAAATAAAAAATATCCAATTGTATATGCAACAGATGGAGGTAGCGGATTAACGGATGTAAAATTAGTATTGGATTCATTAATTGTTTCAAATAATATCAAACCATTACTATTTGTTGCAAGTTTTGCAAACAATAAAATTGCAGACAGTACAAGTGTTACCAACGGTTTAGGCGAAAAAATTATGATGCAATTTAGAAATTTTGAATATGTTAATAATATGACAGAAGACACTTTACTAATGAAACGTTTTCCAAATCATATGTCTTATTTTATCAAAGAATTTATTCCTGGAATAGAAAAGCAGTATAATCAGAATCTTAATAAAAGTGACAGATATTTTTACGGTGTTTCAAATGGCGCAGGTTTTGGGTTAAGTTTACTAAATAACAGACCAGATTTAATCGGAACATATATTTGTTTTTCCACTTTTGGAGGAGATATTCAATCGAATAACTGGGACATTAACACAAAATATCCAAATTTATATTTAAAATATGGAACTGAAGAACCATTTTTTCTCAAAGATGATGCTGAATTTTTAAAATCTAAATATGGAGAATTAAATTCCTTTATTGAAATAAAAGAGTACGAAGGTGGACATAATAACAAATATTGGAGTAAGGAGTTCATTGAAGTTATGAATAAAGTAATAAAAGTAAAATAAAGTACTGCACACAACAAGGGTTTTGCAAAATGGCGGGTTTACCTCTAAATTGAAAGTCTGTACATCTTAATCCGCAAAAGCCAATAAAATTGGCTTTTTTCTTTAAATTAGCAAATAGAAATTGGCTTTTGCTACGTTCCGTCTAAATCGAAACTTTCGTCTTCGATTTTCCGCCACTTCGCAAAGCCCCGAAACGTTAGCTGACACCCGAGAGAAGCACCTCCACAACAAAAGAGATGCGATATTGACTTAGATTCGATAAATAAGATTTAAAAAAAAGAAGTATATGCCGCCATCATATCAACAAATATTAGCCTATAACGAGAAATGGATAGTTGAAAAAATAGCTTCAAATCCAGATTTCTTTAGTAACTTATGTGCCGAGCAAAAACCCGATTATCTGTTTATTGGTTGCTCCGACAGTCGTGTAGATCCGGATATTTTTACAGGACTGAATTTAGGAGATATGTTTGTGCATCGAAATATTTCCAATATCGTTAATCCTATTGACTTAAACGTAGCCTCCGTTATCCAATATGCCATTACCAATTTAAAAGTGAAGCACATCATCGTTTGTGGACATTATGGTTGTGGCGGTATCAAAGCGGCTATGAAAGAAGAAGGGATTGGAAAGAATAGCCCTTGGCTACAAATTATAAAAGACATTTATCGTATCCATAAATCGGAATTGGAAAAGATAAAAGACGAAACCAAACGCTACGACCGATTAGTTGAGCTGAATGTCATAGAACAAACGGAAAATGTAGTTGAAATGGATTGTATTCAAGCTTTAAAAGGCACTCCTGATTATCCTGAAATTCACGGTTGGGTGTTTGATATGCGTACAGGGAAAATCGTGGAGTTGGATACCCAATCTTCAATCACTAACCAAACTGACAAAGGAAGTTTGTCATTGATACGAAAATTAAAATCGTTATTTAAAAAAAGATAAAGTTATGAGCACACAAACAATGAAAGCAGCCAGATGGCACGCTGCCAAAGACATCAGAGTAGAAGAAACAGTCATTCCTACTCCCAATGACGATCAGGTAAAAATCGAAGTTAAGTTTACCGGAATTTGCGGTTCTGATTTGCACGAGTACAATCACGGACCGCAATTAATCCCGTTCGACAAACCCTATTTACTCAACGGACATCAGGGTACAACTACTTTAGGGCACGAATTTTCAGGCATTGTGGATCAAGTAGGCGCAAACGTAAAAGGCTATAAAAAAGGCGACCGGGTAGTAGTCGAACCCATTTTCAGAAATCCCGATAGTCCTTTTATTGAATCAGGAGAATATAATCTTTCCGAACCTTTGGGATTTGTGGGTTTAACTTCTGATGGTGCATTTGCCAAATATGTGGTAGTAGAAGATTATATGGTGCATAAAATCCCTGACACGATGACTTTTGAACAAGGAGCGATTGTTGAACCTGCTGCAGTTGCAGCTTATGGCATTCAGCAAAGTGGTCTTAAAATGGGCGATACCATTTTAATTTCAGGAGCCGGCCCGATTGGATTACTTACCGTTCAGGTAGCTTTAGCCGTGGGTGCTTCTCAAATTTTCGTTTCTGATTTATCGGAAGCAAGGTTGGCTAAAGCAAAAGAAATTGGTGCTACTCATACATTTGATGCAAGAGATAAAGATATTCCTAAAAAGATCAAGGAAATGACCGGTTATGGTGTGGATATATTTATTGATGCCGCAGGAGTGCAAGCCTCGTTTGACACAGGAATTAACAGTCTTCGCAACGGTGGAACAGCTGTCTTGGTAGCTTTATTTGCCAAAGAAGTCATCCACGATGCATTAAACCAAGCACTACGGGAAATAACCGTCAAAGGGATAATTGGTTATCGGAATATATTTCCACAAGTCATTGCCTTAATTAACAGTGGTCGTCTTCCTGTAGAAAAATTAGTTACAAGCGTTATTGAATTGGATGATATTGTGGAAAAAGGATTCGAAGCCTTGATTAAAAGTCCAACCGAAGTGAAGATTTTAGTTGAAATAAAATAGGAAACTAAAAGACAGATAATACGGGCGATCAGCTAACAAGGTATTGCCAAAAGCGGGGCTAAACAGCTTCGATTGGACATTTGTACGAGGTTCAACTTTCGTCCTTCGATTAAATTTTGTGCTAAAAATTCCCGCCTTCGGCAATACCCGCACCGTTATGTGCTATAATAAAACGACCAACCAATGATAGAACCATATTTAATTGAAAGCGTATTATCTTCACTTTTTGACTTTCTAAAAAAGAAGGTCATTACAAGTCCTTCTGACAGAGCAAAGTTTGACTTCATCATTAAAGACGATGATGGAAAGAAAATTGGTATTGAGGTAAAAGGGCAAAACGTAACGCTCAAAACTTTAAAAAATATAGAATCCGCTCTTCAAGAATATACAGACCTTGACGAATTTTATTTAATTACACCAGAAGAGCCTCAACCTTCTTTTGAAGACAGGGTTAAATTTGTATTCAAAGACTCTAAAGTCAAAATTCATTGGCTAAGTATTAACCAATTTATCCAACAACAAAAATTAGGAATTGAATTATCGGACGATTTCAGAGATGCACTTTTGGATTTACAAGTTGCAGCAGTAACATCAAAATTTGAAGACTATGGAAAAGAGTTTATAGGTTCTAACATTGCAACAACTGACTTAACAGAACATCTTAAAAAGAATTTTGAGAATGTAAAAGAAGGCAAAATTGGAAAGTCAAATATTCTTTTTGGTTTAAGAAGACAATTTCCTTATGGTATAATTAAAGAATTAGAGAAAGACACTGAGAATTTAGCAGATGCTTTAGGCTTCGGAAAAAAGTATGATGATGCAATTATTATTTTGACTGACATCAAAAGCTTTTCAAGTTTAGTTTCAGTATCCGACCCTGAAGAACTAAATGACCTAATGAGTAAATATTACGTAAATGCTCGGGAACTAGTTTTTAAGTATGGTGGCATATTGGACAAATTCATTGGAGATGCAGTTCTTGCAATTTTTAATTATCCATTTAAAAACAAAGACTCCTACACTAACGCAACAAAATTCTGCTCTGAACTAATTCTAATGGGTGAAAACATATTAAACGAATTTCAAAGAAAGTTGGACCAAAAGATAGAGACAGGAACTCGTGTAGGAATTGCGACAGGACCAATTTATGCGTTGAATATTGGAACAGATGAATATGAGGTAACATTCATTGGAGACAAAATCAACTTAGCTGCAAGACTTGAGAAAAATTGTGAGGTAAATGGAGTACTAATGAGTAATAAATTTTATTATAAATTGGTAGACAACGACTCCGAGTTTCTAGCAAAGTTTGACTTAGTAGAAAAAGAAATAGAACCAAAAGATGCAAAAGGACAAACCGAACCAATAAAAGCTTGGCAAGTACTTAGGACAGAAATGGAAAAAATAATTGCATAAAATTACAGCACATAACAGGCGTTTGGCTCAATGGCGGGTGAAGTGGTTAATTGAACATTCTGCCTCGCATCAACTTTTGTGGTGTATTGACAGTTTTGTGCTTCGAAATCCGCCACTGCGCCAAGCGCCAAAACGTCAGGCTGTGAATAAACCTCTTTTCACCTCTTTTTCATAAGATTATTCTACTTCCTTACTTGTATAAGTGCTTTTTAAGCGAGGTTGTTCTTCAAGCTAAATATGTAGTTTGATTTATATAAGAAGCTCTAAAAAGCTTTAAACAAGTCCAATTTAGATAAAACAAGACTTTAGCTTTGTAGGGTGACTTCCAGTTTTTGAGCTTGGCGATTAAGTCAGCTACACCCAAAATATTTATACTGCGTTTAATGTTGTAAACCAGCATAATCAAATTGTGTTCGCCGTTTACTTTCTCGAGACCCGTTAAGTTGGTGTGGTTGTAGCCCCATTGCCGCTTGATGGTGCCAAAAATATGCTCGTTTATTTCCTGTCTTTTGCGGTATAATTGTGCGTTTTCTTGGTAGCGCTTGTTATTTTCTTCTACAGCATCGGCATATTGACTTCGATCTATTTCTCTACCTCCTTTTCTGCTGGTGCAGAGGTCTTTTACAGGGCAGGTTTTACAAGCCGGAGTTCGGTATTTTTGGAACAGATAGCCACTTTCCTCCGTCCGACCTGTTTTCTTGTGCCATCTTCCTGTGGTGGTCAGCGTTTGCCCTTGCGGACAGGTGTAGGTGTTCTGTTCTTTATTATAAATAAAATTCGATACAAAATACTCGGGTTGTGTACCGTTTTCGTTGCTCTTGCCTTGCTCTGGAACGGCTACTATGGTGGTGATGTTGTTTTGTTGGCAAGTGGCTAATTCGCGGCCATTGTGATAGCCTTTATCAACTAATACGGTAAAAGTCTCGGCTTCTAGATTTTCTTGGGCTTCTATAGCAATGGCCGAAAGTGCATTTTTGTCGTTGCGGTTGATGGTGTGTGTGGCAACTACCAAATTATGTTTGTCATCCACAGCCGCTTGAATATTGTAGGAAACTTCCACTACTTGACCTTGCACTAGCAACGCTCTGGCATCGGCATCGGTGGTGCTTATTTGAGGTTCTCCGCTTTTTTTTAATTCTTCTTCAAGGCGTTCGTATTTAATTTTGTTTTGTTTTAAGCGCTCGATTTTTTGTTGGATATTTTTTATCGCAATAGGGTTTTCCTGAATATCGTTTTGCTCTAATTGGTCTAAATATTCTTGTGACTTGGCATCGATATATTCCTTGTGTTTGTCTATCTTCTTTTGATTAAAGTTGGCTTTCTTGCTGTTGTGCGCTCTGGATTTGGTACCGTCAATAGCTATGGTTTCTCCAGCAATTAAATCAGCGTCTTTTAAAAACGAAACAAACAATTTAAAGAGTTGCTTCAAGGCTTTGGGATTGTCTTTTCTGAAATCGGCTATCGAATGATAATTAGGACAAAGATCCTCTAAAAGCCATTGGACTTCGATGTTGCGGAAGCACTCTCTTTCTAATCGACGGGAAGAGCGAATACCATTGAGATAACCGTATAAATACAGTTTTAAAAAGACTTCGGGTCTAAAACCAGGGCGACCCTCTGTTTTTAAAACTTTGGGCTGAAAACCTAGTTTTACAGCATCAATATGGTTGACAAAAGCCTCAATAAATCGCACGGGATTATCAGTGCTAATCTTGTCTTCTAAACTGCTCATTTGGAGCTGATGGCGGGAAATTCCTTGGATGTGTTGCATAAGTAAAAATACAAAAATTGTGCTTTTCTTACAACTATTTTGCTATATTTGTTAAAAAGATTGTGAGGTTTTTTCACAGTCTGACGTTATGCACAATATTACCCAAAAACGTTAAAATAATGAACAAGATACTTTTCCCAATAATTATTTTATTTTTTCATCTGTCAATAAATGCTCAAACTAATAGGATTTATGTAAAAAGTGAAAATTTAAAAGAAACAAACTATTTAAAAATAGATGACTTCTACTTAACACATTATCTGTATATTGATTTATTTTTGAGAGAAAATTTACTTCCCGATGCACAACCTGAAGAAGTTAGTACTGTTATTAATGCTATAAAAAAGTATGTTTCTGAAGAGAATTCATTGGTAATAGAAATTGAGAAAACAAATGGAAACAACTATTTAATTGCTATAATGTTGGCTAAAAAGGAAAATGATGAACTATTAATTTGCTATACAAATTGGAATCCAAATCTAAAAATATTTGAAGATGGAGTTAAAGACGAATCTTACACAAGATGGTATTTTTTAAACCAGAATAAAATGACATATAGAAATGATTTATCAAGTGCAAAGGATTATTACAAGCTAAATAGCATAGACTTATCAAATGCTTACTTATTTGATGAATTAGAAAATAATGATCTGGAAATTGAAAAATTGATTATAGAATCAACGAAAAATGAAAACTTGACTACTGAAAATCAAATTATGGGGCAATTGATTTTATTAAAATATCATATCTTTAGACGAAATGAAAATAAAATTAAAGAAACCACTCAACTTATCGCAGCTGAATTTGAGAATAATAGAGATAAAATAAACTTAAAAGGACTTGAAACAGCTTTTAAAACGACTTTATTTCAAATCGAACTGATGAAATAAACACTGTGCATAACAAGGGTTTGGCGCAATGGCGGGTTAAGTGATTATTGAAAGTTTCGGCTTTCTATTCCGCAAAAAGCCAATTATATTGACTTTTTCATTAAATTTATTCAATTAATTGGCTTTTGCTTACCGTGTCGCTAAATTGAAACTTTTCGCTTCAATTTCCGCCACTGACGCCAAGCCCCGAAACGTCAGGCTGTGAATAAACCTCTTTTCACCTCTTTTTCATAAGATTATTCTACTTCCTTACTTGTATAAGTGCTTTTTAAGCGAGGTTGTTCTTCAAGCTAAATATGTAGTTTGATTTATATAAGAAGCTCTAAAAAGCTTTAAACAAGTCCAATTTAGATAAAACAAGACTTTAGCTTTGTAGGGTGACTTCCAGTTTTTGAGCTTGGCGATTAAGTCAGCTACACCCAAAATATTTATACTGCGTTTAATGTTGTAAACCAGCATAATCAAATTGTGTTCGCCGTTTACTTTCTCGAGACCCGTTAAGTTGGTGTGGTTGTAGCCCCATTGCCGCTTGATGGTGCCAAAAATATGCTCGTTTATTTCCTGTCTTTTGCGGTATAATTGTGCGTTTTCTTGGTAGCGCTTGTTATTTTCTTCTACAGCATCGGCATATTGACTTCGATCTATTTCTCTACCTCCTTTTCTGCTGGTGCAGAGGTCTTTTACAGGGCAGGTTTTACAAGCCGGAGTTCGGTATTTTTGGAACAGATAGCCACTTTCCTCCGTCCGACCTGTTTTCTTGTGCCATCTTCCTGTGGTGGTCAGCGTTTGCCCTTGCGGACAGGTGTAGGTGTTCTGTTCTTTATTATAAATAAAATTCGATACAAAATACTCGGGTTGTGTACCGTTTTCGTTGCTCTTGCCTTGCTCTGGAACGGCTACTATGGTGGTGATGTTGTTTTGTTGGCAAGTGGCTAATTCGCGGCCATTGTGATAGCCTTTATCAACTAATACGGTAAAAGTCTCGGCTTCTAGATTTTCTTGGGCTTCTATAGCAATGGCCGAAAGTGCATTTTTGTCGTTGCGGTTGATGGTGTGTGTGGCAACTACCAAATTATGTTTGTCATCCACAGCCGCTTGAATATTGTAGGAAACTTCCACTACTTGACCTTGCACTAGCAACGCTCTGGCATCGGCATCGGTGGTGCTTATTTGAGGTTCTCCGCTTTTTTTTAATTCTTCTTCAAGGCGTTCGTATTTAATTTTGTTTTGTTTTAAGCGCTCGATTTTTTGTTGGATATTTTTTATCGCAATAGGGTTTTCCTGAATATCGTTTTGCTCTAATTGGTCTAAATATTCTTGTAACTTGGCATCGATATATTCCTTGTGTTTGTCTATCTTCTTTTGATTAAAGTTGGCTTTCTTGCTGTTGTGCGCTCTGGATTTGGTACCGTCAATAGCTATGGTTTCTCCAGCAATTAAATCAGCGTCTTTTAAAAACGAAACAAACAATTTAAAGAGTTGCTTCAAGGCTTTGGGATTGTCTTTTCTGAAATCGGCTATCGAATGATAATTAGGACAAAGATCCTCTAAAAGCCATTGGACTTCGATGTTGCGGAAGCACTCTCTTTCTAATCGACGGGAAGAGCGAATACCATTGAGATAACCGTATAAATACAGTTTTAAAAAGACTTCGGGTCTAAAACCAGGGCGACCCTCTGTTTTTAAAACTTTGGGCTGAAAACCTAGTTTTACAGCATCAATATGGTTGACAAAAGCCTCAATAAATCGCACGGGATTATCAGTGCTAATCTTGTCTTCTAAACTGCTCATTTGGAGCTGATGGCGGGAAATTCCTTGGATGTGTTGCATAAGTAAAAATACAAAAATTGTGCTTTTCTTACAACTATTTTGCTATATTTGTTAAAAAGATTGTGAGGTTTTTTCACAGTCTGACGTTGTGTGCAATGCTACCAAAATACTGCATAAAAGAAATCCTCAAAAATTTTATAAAATGAATGTATAATGAATGATGAAATTCAAAACTTTTTACTTAGAATTTGTTCTGAAATTTTAGAAGGTGAATATTCCCAAAAAAGTATAGAAGAATATATTCTAAATGTAGAAATTGAGGAAATCAAATACACTGGAAATGGATGCTTTATCAATTTAAATTCTCAAAATTCAAAAATTGAATTGGAACTAATTAATAAAGTTTATAACCAAAATGACTTAAATTTTGACGGACTTGAATTAATAAATGAAGATGAAAACTTATTATGTGACATTAATGTTTTAATAATTCAACACAAAATTAATCTTATCGAAATTTGGAATAAGTTAGGAGCTGGATTAAACAAAATTCCAACCAAATATAAACTAAAACAAACTTGGAAATAAGCACTGCACACAACAAAGCCTTGGCGCAATGCGGGGTTAAGTGCAAAGTTGAACTCCTCTCCTATTTTATTCGCCAAAAGCCAATTTTATTGGCTTTTATTTTTAAATTAGCAAATAGAAATTGGCTTTGGCTTAGTTTCGGTCTGAATTGAACTTTCGCTCAATTCAAGCCCGCACTTGCGCCAAGCCTCGGAACGTCAGGCTGTGAATAAACCTCTTTTCACCTCTTTTTCATAAGATTATTCTACTTCCTTACTTGTATAAGTGCTTTTTAAGCGAGGTTGTTCTTCAAGCTAAATATGTAGTTTGATTTATATAAGAAGCTCTAAAAAGCTTTAAACAAGTCCAATTTAGATAAAACAAGACTTTAGCTTTGTAGGGTGACTTCCAGTTTTTGAGCTTGGCGATTAAGTCAGCTACACCCAAAATATTTATACTGCGTTTAATGTTGTAAACCAGCATAATCAAATTGTGTTCGCCGTTTACTTTCTCGAGACCCGTTAAGTTGGTGTGGTTGTAGCCCCATTGCCGCTTGATGGTGCCAAAAATATGCTCGTTTATTTCCTGTCTTTTGCGGTATAATTGTGCGTTTTCTTGGTAGCGCTTGTTATTTTCTTCTACAGCATCGGCATATTGACTTCGATCTATTTCTCTACCTCCTTTTCTGCTGGTGCAGAGGTCTTTTACAGGGCAGGTTTTACAAGCCGGAGTTCGGTATTTTTGGAACAGATAGCCACTTTCCTCCGTCCGACCTGTTTTCTTGTGCCATCTTCCTGTGGTGGTCAGCGTTTGCCCTTGCGGACAGGTGTAGGTGTTCTGTTCTTTATTATAAATAAAATTCGATACAAAATACTCGGGTTGTGTACCGTTTTCGTTGCTCTTGCCTTGCTCTGGAACGGCTACTATGGTGGTGATGTTGTTTTGTTGGCAAGTGGCTAATTCGCGGCCATTGTGATAGCCTTTATCAACTAATACGGTAAAAGTCTCGGCTTCTAGATTTTCTTGGGCTTCTATAGCAATGGCCGAAAGTGCATTTTTGTCGTTGCGGTTGATGGTGTGTGTGGCAACTACCAAATTATGTTTGTCATCCACAGCCGCTTGAATATTGTAGGAAACTTCCACTACTTGACCTTGCACTAGCAACGCTCTGGCATCGGCATCGGTGGTGCTTATTTGAGGTTCTCCGCTTTTTTTTAATTCTTCTTCAAGGCGTTCGTATTTAATTTTGTTTTGTTTTAAGCGCTCGATTTTTTGTTGGATATTTTTTATCGCAATAGGGTTTTCCTGAATATCGTTTTGCTCTAATTGGTCTAAATATTCTTGTAACTTGGCATCGATATATTCCTTGTGTTTGTCTATCTTCTTTTGATTAAAGTTGGCTTTCTTGCTGTTGTGCGCTCTGGATTTGGTACCGTCAATAGCTATGGTTTCTCCAGCAATTAAATCAGCGTCTTTTAAAAACGAAACAAACAATTTAAAGAGTTGCTTCAAGGCTTTGGGATTGTCTTTTCTGAAATCGGCTATCGAATGATAATTAGGACAAAGATCCTCTAAAAGCCATTGGACTTCGATGTTGCGGAAGCACTCTCTTTCTAATCGACGGGAAGAGCGAATACCATTGAGATAACCGTATAAATACAGTTTTAAAAAGACTTCGGGTCTAAAACCAGGGCGACCCTCTGTTTTTAAAACTTTGGGCTGAAAACCTAGTTTTACAGCATCAATATGGTTGACAAAAGCCTCAATAAATCGCACGGGATTATCAGTGCTAATCTTGTCTTCTAAACTGCTCATTTGGAGCTGATGGCGGGAAATTCCTTGGATGTGTTGCATAAGTAAAAATACAAAAATTGTGCTTTTCTTACAACTATTTTGCTATATTTGTTAAAAAGATTGTGAGGTTTTTTCACAGTCTGACGTTAGCAGCAAGGCAAACAGACGACAACAATGACGACACAAATTATTATGCTTATAGTTACAATAAGCGCTTGGAACAGAATTGCCATAACAACAAGACTGATTTATAAGAAATGACAAAACAACGAACCGCTAATAGCTAGAGTTTCGTTGGACTTGCAAAGCCAACAATGAATTGAAAAATCATCAAAACCAAAATAAACAATAAAAAACGCTGAAATAAACTCCTGTTGAACGGAACCGATTACAGGTCTGTCCACTATGGGGATTCCGTTATTTGTTTTTAAAGAATTTCAAGAGGATGAGAAGTCCTCTTTTTTTGTGTAATTATCGCTTGGTTCTTATCGTGTTTTCCTTACAACTATTTTGCTATATTTGTTGAAAAGATTGTGAGGTTTTTTCACAGCCTGACGTTGGTGGCAATGCTAACGGACAGTCCCATAAAAACAAAAACAAATGACACAATAAGAAAATGGAAAAGAGAATATTTAAATGTTTGGTTGCTTCACCGGGCGACACTAAAGACGAAAGAGAATTGTGTTTGAAAATTTTTAAAGAACTAAACAAAGGGATTGGAGAAAGTTTCTGCTTCACTATTGAGGAACGAATGTGGGAGCATAACACCAGACCAAGTTTTTCAGGTGATTATAGCCAAGCTACAATTAGCGACCAATTAGGAAATGATTATGACATATTTGTTGGGATAATGAACCAAAAATTTGGGACAGAAACCAAAGTTGCAGGTTCGGGGACAGAAGAAGAGTTTAATAACGCATACGAACGACTAAAAAATAAAGAAAACGTTGAAATAATGTTTTATTTCAATGATGCACCTATCAAACCAAGTGCAATTAACCCAAGCGACCTAAACAAAGTTAGAGATTTTAAAAAGCGAGTTGGGGATTTAGGTGGTTATCATTGGACATACAACGGAACTAACGATTTTGAAAACACATTCCGAACTCATCTAACTGACTATTTTGTCAAACTTTACAGCAAAGAAAAATCGGGTTCAACAAAGGCAAACGTTCAATTTGAAGTTCTTAGAGCGAAGTTTAAAGAAAACCTTGACGATTCATTACAAGCATTTAGTTCGCAACCTATAATTTGGGTTGACCCTGTTATTAGTAATACAAACGAAATTTCCCAAAACCCGGACGAAAACTATACAAGACGAATAGATGTAATTGAAATAATTAATAATCCTGAATCAATTATTTTCAATGCACCACCACAATTTGGGCTAACTTCGTTAGCCCATTATATGGTTCTTCAATCTTGGGAAAGAGGCAATTTTTGGCTTTATCTTGATTCTCATAAAACAAAATCTCACAATATTCATAACGCTGTCGTTAGGGAAACAGAAGCCCTTGGCTTAAAAATATCAGACGTAAAAGCAATTATCCTTGATTCTTGGAATAGTTATGAGTTAGATAGTTTTAAAAGGCTAAAAAACTTATCAGATTCATACAAAGACATTCCTATAATCGTTATGCACACTATTGAAGATGCCAAGTTTTTAAAAGAACCTAATGACATCAAAATAGAAAGAAATTTTAAACAACTTTTTTTATTAGCACTTCCGAGAACTCAAATCAGAAAAGTAGTTGCAGAATACAATAAAGTTAAAGAAATAGGCATAGAAGATAACGTATTGACAAAGGTCGTTTCAGACTTAGATGTTCTTAATATTCATAGGACGGCTATGAACTGTTTGACATTGCTGAAAGTTGCCGAAAAATATTTTGACGAAAGTCCTATTAATCGAACTGATATGATAGAAAAAGTGCTGTTCGTTTTATTCAATATGGACGGCATTCCAAGATACAAAACGAAACCCGATTTAAAAGACTGCGAGTATGTATTAGGTCGTTATTGTGAAATGATGATACGAACAGACAAGTATTGTTTTTCAAGAGATTCTTTTGTAAAAGAACTAAAAGAATTTTGCAAAGAAAAACTTATAGATTTAGAAGTGGAAGTTGTATTTGATGTTTTGGTTTTAAATCACATCATAGTAAAGCAAGAATTTGACTATTGTTTCAGGTCTTCATTTTGGGTTTACTATTTTGCTGCAAAACGAATGGATAATGACAAAAATTTTGCGGATTATATTTTTTCCTCTAAGAAATACGTTTCATTTCCTGAAATAATTGAGTTCTACACAGGCATTGATAGAAATAAAATAGACGCACTTGAAATATTGACAAAGGACATTAAAGAAACGTGCGACATTGTAAATTTTAAAGTCAGACTAACAGGCGATATGAATATTTTTTCGCAAATACGTTGGCAACCGACAGAAGAGCAAATTCAAACAGCGCAAAATCAGCTTAGTGAGAATGTTTTAAGTTCAGGATTGCCTGATGATATTAAAGACCAACACGCTGACAAGACCTACAATCAAATAAGACCATATAACCAAAGCATACAGGCTTTTTTTGAAGAATATTCGTTGCACAATTTAATGCAAAATATTAGAGCTTCTTCAAGGGCTTTGCGAAACAGCGACTATGTAAACCCTGATGCTAAACGGGAAATTTTCAACGAAATATTAAGAAGTTGGGAGCAAATTTCAAATGTTTTGCTTGCGCTTACACCAATACTTGCTGACAAAGGTAGTGCAGGTTTTGATGGGCACAGCTTTACGCTTCAAGGTGATTTCGGGGATACTTTTGAAACAAGATTAAACAGAATCATACAAGTCAATATGACTAATGTTGTTGGCTTCTTTAAAGACGACATATATTCTGGCAAAATCGCCCCTCTTTTGTATGAGCATTTTGCAAACTCTAAAAACCCTAATAGCAAACACAAAATAGCATTGTTACTTGTCTTTTGTCGTCCAAGAGAATGGCGTAAACACATCCACGATTACATAGTAAATCTTAATAAAAACTCTTTTTACCTATATGACATTCATAATGCGTTATTAGCGAAATATAATTTTGATTTTACGACAGAAGAAGAACGAAGAGAAATTTCATTATTAGCTAAAATGTGTTTTGCAAAACACGAATTTGGTTCCAAGAATCCAACAGCAGCAGAACTAAAAAGAGTTGTGTTACCTAAGCCAAAGACAGACAATGAACAGGAATAATCAAAAAAGCACAGCCACCAACAGCGGTTTGGCAATATGGCGGGCGAAGTGCTTCGTAGAAACATTTGTGGTTAAACAAACATTTGTTCTTCGTATGAACATTAGTGCTATAAATCCGCCACATCGCCAAGCCGCAAAACGTCAGGCTGTGAATAAACCTCTTTTCACCTCTTTTTCATAAGATTATTCTACTTCCTTACTTGTATAAGTGCTTTTTAAGCGAGGTTGTTCTTCAAGCTAAATATGTAGTTTGATTTATATAAGAAGCTCTAAAAAGCTTTAAACAAGTCCAATTTAGATAAAACAAGACTTTAGCTTTGTAGGGTGACTTCCAGTTTTTGAGCTTGGCGATTAAGTCAGCTACACCCAAAATATTTATACTGCGTTTAATGTTGTAAACCAGCATAATCAAATTGTGTTCGCCGTTTACTTTCTCGAGACCCGTTAAGTTGGTGTGGTTGTAGCCCCATTGCCGCTTGATGGTGCCAAAAATATGCTCGTTTATTTCCTGTCTTTTGCGGTATAATTGTGCGTTTTCTTGGTAGCGCTTGTTATTTTCTTCTACAGCATCGGCATATTGACTTCGATCTATTTCTCTACCTCCTTTTCTGCTGGTGCAGAGGTCTTTTACAGGGCAGGTTTTACAAGCCGGAGTTCGGTATTTTTGGAACAGATAGCCACTTTCCTCCGTCCGACCTGTTTTCTTGTGCCATCTTCCTGTGGTGGTCAGCGTTTGCCCTTGCGGACAGGTGTAGGTGTTCTGTTCTTTATTATAAATAAAATTCGATACAAAATACTCGGGTTGTGTACCGTTTTCGTTGCTCTTGCCTTGCTCTGGAACGGCTACTATGGTGGTGATGTTGTTTTGTTGGCAAGTGGCTAATTCGCGGCCATTGTGATAGCCTTTATCAACTAATACGGTAAAAGTCTCGGCTTCTAGATTTTCTTGGGCTTCTATAGCAATGGCCGAAAGTGCATTTTTGTCGTTGCGGTTGATGGTGTGTGTGGCAACTACCAAATTATGTTTGTCATCCACAGCCGCTTGAATATTGTAGGAAACTTCCACTACTTGACCTTGCACTAGCAACGCTCTGGCATCGGCATCGGTGGTGCTTATTTGAGGTTCTCCGCTTTTTTTTAATTCTTCTTCAAGGCGTTCGTATTTAATTTTGTTTTGTTTTAAGCGCTCGATTTTTTGTTGGATATTTTTTATCGCAATAGGGTTTTCCTGAATATCGTTTTGCTCTAATTGGTCTAAATATTCTTGTGACTTGGCATCGATATATTCCTTGTGTTTGTCTATCTTCTTTTGATTAAAGTTGGCTTTCTTGCTGTTGTGCGCTCTGGATTTGGTACCGTCAATAGCTATGGTTTCTCCAGCAATTAAATCAGCGTCTTTTAAAAACGAAACAAACAATTTAAAGAGTTGCTTCAAGGCTTTGGGATTGTCTTTTCTGAAATCGGCTATCGAATGATAATTAGGACAAAGATCCTCTAAAAGCCATTGGACTTCGATGTTGCGGAAGCACTCTCTTTCTAATCGACGGGAAGAGCGAATACCATTGAGATAACCGTATAAATACAGTTTTAAAAAGACTTCGGGTCTAAAACCAGGGCGACCCTCTGTTTTTAAAACTTTGGGCTGAAAACCTAGTTTTACAGCATCAATATGGTTGACAAAAGCCTCAATAAATCGCACGGGATTATCAGTGCTAATCTTGTCTTCTAAACTGCTCATTTGGAGCTGATGGCGGGAAATTCCTTGGATGTGTTGCATAAGTAAAAATACAAAAATTGTGCTTTTCTTACAACTATTTTGCTATATTTGTTAAAAAGATTGTGAGGTTTTTTCACAGTCTGACGTTGTGTGCAATAATTTCTAAAAATTACGACGTATGAAGAAAATCAGCACTTTTTTAAGTATTTTTATTTTAATCTCTGGTATATTATTTTCTTGCTCAAGCGATGATGATAATGGAACAGAAAATAATGGCTCAATAATAGGAACTTGGAATGGAGTTTCAAGTACATATAATGGGCAAAACGCAGGAATTCCTGACAACAATATTGTTATTTTTAATTCAAACAACAGAGTTGAATTTATTTATGAAGGTTTTGGAAATAATGGACAAGACATTTCTGAAGAAGGTTCTTGGACTTTAAACGGTACAAATCTCAGAATTCAATGGGATGATGCTGACCCAGGACTTGAAATTTACAATCTTCAAATTCTCGAATTAACAAATTCCACTTTAAAGTGGTCAACGCAAGTTGACGGAAAAACTTTAACAGAAACATTTAGCAAATAAACCTAACCAATTATTGCATACAACTTTAAAGTTTATTTTCTAAAATATAAAAATGAATAATTCCGAAATATTTCTTGACTTTTACAATAAAATTGACGCATACATCAAAAAACAAGACAAGTTTGACTCGTCAATGTCATTCAGTCAAAAAATAAAAAACTCTAAAAACAAAATCGTACAACGATTTAGTGATGAGCTAATTTCATTAGCAGAACTTAGGAACGCAATAGTTCATAATCCAAAAATTGGAAATAAAGCAATTGCAGAACCGCACAACGAAACTGTAACTATTATCAAAGAGATTTATGAAAAAATATCTAACCCTAAAAAAGTAATTCCTGAATTTGCTTTTCCTGTTTTAGGTGCTAAAGAAAATGATTTCATAAACGACATTTTAATAGAAATGAAAAATCATTCTTTCTCTCAATTTCCCATCTATGATGATAATAATTTCGTAGCAGAATTAATTAACACAAATACAATTTCTAGATGGCTGTCTTCAAAACTTGAAGAAAATGGAACCATAATTATTGATAATGTAAAAGTGAAAGATTTAATTTTAGATATTGAGTTCAAAAATAATTACAAATTCATTTCTCGAAATACTTCAATTTACGAAGCATACGATTTATTTATTGACCAAATAAATAAACAAAAACGAAATTTAGACGTTTTATTTATCACAGATTCTGGAAAAAAGACTGAACAATTATTAGGATTGATTACAATTGAAGACATTGCCAATAAGGTTTGAAAAGTATTACTGCACACAACATCGCATTGGCAAAATGGCGGGTTAAGTGCAAAATTGAAATTTTCTGCATATTAAGCCGCCGAATGTGTTCCACATTCAGCTTTTTTTAATAATTTAGCTTCTGTGGAAACACATCGGCTACGTTACTGCTAAATTGAACTTTTTGTCCAATTTATCCGCCACTTCGCCAATGCGTTTCCCGTTAGCGGAAATGCTACATAAACCGCTCTAAAAAAAGAAAAACTTAAATGGAAACTCAAAATCAATCCTATGAATTTATTTGCTTTTCTGATTTAGCATATGAATTTAATGAATCTGATAAAAAAGAAATCGAATCAAAAATAAAAAGGCGACTGAAATATTACAAACTCGGAAATTATGACCAGGAAATTGTTGATTATTTACGAAATCTAAGAAATGATTTATTTACGGAAATTTCAAAAACTGGCAAATCTAAATTTTACCATAAGTTTAAATCGAATTATGCTGATTTAAAAGACTTTGACTTTGAAAAAATGCTGAATCATTATTCCGAAAAGTATCCGAAAATTGAAAAAACTGAATTGGCAGGAATGATTAATTATTCAATTTATCTTTTTTATATGCGATGAAAAAATACTATTTTCTAATTGTAATTTCAATATTATTACTTCCAATTTTTGTTTTTGCTTGGATAAATAATGCTGTAAGTAAACAATATGAAACTGAATATGGAGAATGTATTTCCGCAACTTCAGGACAAAATTTATGTGTTATTGGAATTGTTATAACCTTGATTATAATATTACTTTTTATCTCTTTAATTTTTGGAATTTATAAAGTCATCAACCCAAAAAAATAAAAAGCACTTCCGCTAACACGGTATTGGCAAAATGCGGGGTGAAACTCTGAATTGGAAACCCTCTCCTTTTTTGCCGCCGCTGCTTTTCAATTCAGCTATTTTTTGTAAGTTAGCAGTATTGAAAAAGCATCGGCTTCGTTTAGTCTTTCTTGAACTTTCAGTTCTCCGAAAGCCCGCACTTCGCCAATACTTTTTCCGTTGTGCGATATACTTAAAAAAACACAACCCTAAAAAATTAAGTCTAACCAAATTTATTTAACAATGAGAACAATTCTTATTTTAATGATGCTCATAATGGGCTTGAAAACATTCTCACAAGAATGTCCGTGTGTTAAAGCTGCTGTAATTGGTAAAAATGCAAAAGCTGAAGTTATCAGCAATAATGAAATTATTGCTATGGAAAATGTAGAAATAAAGTCAGGCGAATCTATTGATTTACAGGTTTTGAAATCTACAGGTATAGCTTCTTGGTATGAAAATGGAAAAAGACTATCGTCCAATTCTGTTTCCCCAACTGAAACAACAGAATACCAAGTGAAATCCTCATTGCAAGGATGTCCTGATGTATTTGATAAAGTAATCGTGAATGTAAACAATACGGATGATATAAATAATACAATCTCTGTTTTTCCTAATCCTACTAATGATTTGCTTTCTGTTTCGACAAGAGAAAAAACAATTAAAACCTTAAGTGTTATTGATGTAAATGGAAAAATTCTTTTGGAAAAGGAGTATTCTGGTAATGGAAATAATGAAACGATTAACATTGCTTCTTTAAAATCAGGATATTACATTCTAAGTATCCGGTTATCGGATAATTCAGTTGTATCAAAAAAAATCATTAAAACCTGACCGCTATGAAAACATTTATACAAAAATCCGTTCTTTTATTCTTTATACTTCTTTCATTCTCTCATCTTTTTGCACAAGATATAAGAATAAAACAATCTGAACTACCCTACTCTATTCCCATCATTGAAAGACCTTCACAAGGCGAGAAAATAGAATACCGCTGGTTAGAAAACAATACCGAAATTGATAGCTCCAATTCCATTTTTTATTCTATCCCAAAAGATAAACCAATTGGAGTTTATACTTATATCAGTCAAGTAAAATGCAACGGGTGTACTGACTGGTTAAGCAGTAATCCATTTACTATTGAAATTTATAACGAAGACATTTTTGCAAGGGATTTAAACACACCATTTAAAGTTGTTTTCAGTCCACAAAAAGATTTACAGGGTTATTTGGAAGAACTCATTACAATTATTGACGAAACCCAAGAAAAATTAGATATATCCATTTATGGAATAGATGATTACAACGTTTTTCTCGCTTTAAAAAGAGCTACAGACAGAAATGTTGAAATCCGAATGTTATATGAGGGTGCTTTAACCGATAGAAATCAAACTAGCGGAACTGTTTCACACAAACTTGAAGAAATTGGTATTGATGTAAAATATGTAAATAAAACCAATCATCACAAATTCATCATTTCCGATGATAATTACCTGATGACAAGTAGCGGAAACTGGAATAACAAAGCCAATTGGACTTATGATGAAAGCTCTATTTCTGTGGCTGATGCTGAAATAATTTTAAGATATAGAGCCGAATTTGAGTTATTGTGGAATAATTCGAGAGAATTCGGTCAAAGTTATACCTATACGCCCGTAACACCTGAAAGTTTATTGAATTCGATTACAGACAATCCTGATGTAGATGCTGTTTTCACCACTTCAAATTACAGTATTTATAATTCGTCAAATGGTCCTACGTTTCGGAAAATAACCAACAAACAAGATGTAGCAGACAAAATTATTGAACTCATAAATCAGGCACAAAATTCAATCAAGATTTCTGCCAATCATTTAAGGTCACGTCCTATAAGTGAGGCATTGATCCAAAAGAAAATACAGAATCCGAATATTTCTATACAAATTCTAACCGACCAACAGGAATACATTACAGAAAGCTATAACAATTATCAAATTTCTGAACAACAACAATGTTTAGCAAATGCTTCTACCCCAGCCCAAATAAGAGATTGCTTGGAAAAGAATTTTTTATATAGCTATAATTTCATTCTTGCAGGAATTGACGTGAGGTTTAAGATTTATTCCTACAAATGGGACGTAACCACATCAACAATGATGCATCATAAATATGCAATTTTTGACGATGATATAGTTGCCGTGGGAAGCTATAATTATTCCTATAATTCGGAAACCAACAGTATGGAAAACTTGCTAATTTTAAACAGTACAGCATCTAACAATACAGTTGAGAAATTCACAGAAAACTTCGATGATTTATGGGATTTAGGCAGGACAGAAAATTATTATACGGATTTAATCACACATCTAAATTCTTCTAACAGATATGTTCCTTTGCTTTATCCTGCTGTTTCACTAACTCACGCAGAATACTCAAACATAAAACAACAAACAGAACAAGCCAGTCCTACTGTAACTCATCAGTATTTTAAAGACAACGGAGGATTTTATTCTCATTATTTAAAAGGGGTTTGGCTTACATACAACAATGGTTTAATTAGTAAAATTCAGGATAATATTAATCAGGAATTTTCCATTGACTATGGTTATGATACGGAACAAAATTTAGTAAGTTCCGAATACCAATCATTCGACAACATAACTTACAATAAATATTATGATTACGATAGTAATTTCAATTTAACGAATGCTATTACACCATTATACAATGTTGTATTTGATTATTTAGACAATGAAATAGACGATGTTAACTCTGGACAGGGAAGTCATAATTGGTCTACCCAAAATTTACCAAATAACGGTTTAAAGATTTTCTATAATGCACCAAACAGACCAAATTATCTAACTACAGAATGGAATGATTTTAAAATGCCTACTTCCTTAACAGATTTGGACAATAGAAATATCCAATGGTCATTTGATGAGAATAACGATTTAGAAAGTATTTTTACCCCAAGCAGGAATATGAATTATATTAATTCCAATAATTCTCTATCTGCTTCAACCAATGATGGAAATACTATTGATTTGCAAATATTAAGTTTAAATGATTACTCCATCAATACTACCGGGACTGTTGCCACATCTGTTAATTACAGTACACAAGAACTTCCCGACAAAAAACAAGAATTAAATATAAATATCAATTCTACCAACGTAATCTCAGGCACAGGAAAAACAGCCAATATTGATTATTTGTTTGATGTTTACGGAAGAGTCATCCAGTCGGGAAATCTCGTTATTTCAAGAGTGCCGTTTAGCGGAGAAATTCTTTCCATTACAAATGGAAACATTCAGGAAAACAGAATTTATGATGATTGGAGTTTACTAACAGAACAGTCTATATATCACAATGCAACAGAAATTTACAAAGCTGTTTACGAATATGACGGTATGCAACGAATCAAACAATTAAACGAAACGGTTGCAGGCATTACCATTCAGTATATTTATCAATACAATGCAAGAGGACAGTTAGAATCCGTTTACAAAGACAATATCCTGACCGAACAATACACTTATGATAATTTTGGAAACAGAACTAATGTTAATCTGAATAATATAAATTACAGCTATCAGAACAACAACATCAATCAAACTTTTAAGTATTCTTGGCAACTACCCAATTCCACAAAACACAGAGAATTTAATTACAACAATGCAGGACAACTGACATCTACTGTCAGTAAAACAGGAAATACTGTTACTTCAACTAAAAATTTCAATTACGATATTTTCGGAAATCTGAATTCTGCCAGTTGGGCATCACAAAATTTAGAATTAAAATACGATGCTTTTGACAGGCAGATTGCAACTTACTTAAACGGTGCAGTAAAACGCAAATTAGTTTATGGAATAGACAATCTCCCAATTGCCGAACTCAATCAAAACGACCGAATCATAAACACCTTTGTATATGCAGACAGCAATACGCCTGTACTGATGCGAAAAGGAAACACCGATTATTATATCGTTTCAGACATTCGGGGTTCTGTAAGAATGGTTGTAAAAATTTCGGACGGAAATATTATACAACAATTAGCTTATGATACATTTGGAAACGTATTATCTGACACCAATCAAGGATATACACCATTCGGATACGCAGGCGGTTTGTATGAATACAGAACAGACCTTGTGCGTTTCGGAGCAAGAGACTATATGCCGGAAACCGGAAAATGGACGGCAGAAGACCCGATTGGTTTCCTAAGTGGTGGGTTCAACGATTATGCCTATGTATCCAACGACCCTGTAAATCATATTGACCCGAGCGGACTGGAAGAAATCGGTGTCGGAATGCCGGGATGGGGACAAGGATATAATTCCCACCCATCATTAACAAAAGCATTAGGACCTGCTGGCAAAGGAAGGGCTTGGCATCATATTGTTAATCAAAATCCTGCAAATATTTCTCAATTTGGTGCTCAATCCATTCATAACATAAAAAATGTTGTTAATCTTCCTCACGGAAAAGGAACAATACATAATAAAATTACAAGTCATTATTTATCAAAAACGAGAGATTCTGGAAACCAAAGAGTACGAGACTGGCTCAAAGGAAAAAGCTTTCAATTTCAATATGATTATGGAATGCGAATTTTGAAAGAAAATGGTTGGTATAATTAATAAAATTAAAGAATATGAATATAAAAGATGATAAAGACGCTCTTGAAAAATTCTATACTGCTTCAATAAGGTACACAGAATTGGAAGGAAAGGAGAATCATAAAGAATTAAATAAAAATGTTAGTATAATCCATAAGGCAGCTGGTTTTTTAAAAAAAAAATAATAAACTAATTAATTTAAAACCAATATTAAATGACCCAAATTTAGGAGTAGCATCTTGGGCTGCATTGTATTACTTAACTATTGATGAAGAACTTGCTGTGCAAAGATTAAAGGAAATTATTGATGCGAAAATTAAATTTGTTTCTTTAAGTGCTGAGTATATCCTTAAACAATGGGAAGATGGTAGTTTAGAAATATATTTTGTTGAATAAAAACTCAATTAATATGACTATTGCCGAAATATTTACAGACAAAGAAACAAAGATATTCCGAGTTACAAATTTTTATGAAACCGAAGAAATTTCTGATTGGCAAGTAGAAAAAACTGCATTTCAGATAATTCCGGATCCGGCAATCACTGATATGTACGGGGATTTTCTTATCGTTAAAGGATTTTTAATACAAGGTGATAAAACAGAAAATTGTTTTATTGATGTTTGTCTTCCCGAACGAATATCCGAATTCGTTTTCAGAATGATAAACAACAAAGTCATAATTGACAATGCCTATGAAAAAAAACTGAAAGCAATTCCGGCAATAGCTTCAGATTGTTACGGCGATTATGAATTGTATTATTCAAAAGAAAATCCGCAAATCGGAATTAATGTTTTGAAAGAAGGATTAGACATTTCTTCAAGTAAAAATGTAATCGCCGAAGATCTTGGCTACATTTTGACTGACGAGGGTAAATTGGAAGAAGCAATAGAAGCCTTTAAAATAAGTGAACAATATGGTGCTTCCTCTGAATATACTTTTTGGGAACTTACCTGTCTTTATGAACAGTTGGGATTTAAAGATGAAAAAGAAAAATATCTGCAAAAATTTAAGGACAATGGAGGAAAAATTTTCTAATACATTATCGTTAATTTAAATTTATGGATAACAGAAAAGAGACATATGATTTTATTTGTTTTTCAGAACTAGCTTATGAATGGAATCCATCTGCTAAAAAAAATACAGAGACAAAAATTAGGAAAAGACTCATATCAAATAATTGGGAATATAATCAGCAAAGAATTGATTACATTCGTTCATTAAGAAATGATTTATTTAATGAAATTTCCTTATCAAATAAATCACAATACTTCAATAAGTTAAATTTTGATTATGCTGATTTAGCCGATTTTAATATTAAACAAATGCTAACTGATTTAAAAATTAAATACAATGAAATAAACAACGAAGATTTATTGAACATAATTGAGTTTGCGATTTACCTATTCTATGTTAGATAAATTCTATTAAAAGAAGAAGTACATCGCACAACATCGGTTTTGCAAAAGAGCGGGTTAAGTGCATAACTCAACGACAGTAATTCTATTACCGCAAAAACCATTTTTTATTTGCTTTGAAAAATGTAAATTAGCAAATAAAAAAATGGTTTTGCTACGTTTGTGCAAAGTTGAAAGTTCCGTCTTTCTAATCCGCTCCTTCGCAAAGCCGTTTCCCGTTAGCTGCAAGTCTTGAAAACGGAAAATCTTAAAATTGTGTTTAATGAAAAAAAATATTTTGTTAATGCTTTTGATTATTTCAGTCATAAGTTGTAGGTATTTTAATGTAAGTCCTGTTGATGGAATAACTACTAAAAATGTAACTGAAAAACCTAAAAATGAAGATTTAATAGGAACGTGGGAAATTGATAAATTTAGTTATGATTTAATCATTCAAAATGGGTACGAATCAGACAGAACAATAGAATTAAAAATTCTAGAAAACAATTACTTTGAAATAGTAAACTTTCCTGAGTTTGTAGACGTCTTTAATGAATCAGGAAATAAAAAATATCACAATCTGACCGGAAAATGGAAAGTCGAAAAAGATTTTAATAATAAATATTGGATGTTAAGTTTAAACTTTGACCATAGTGAATTTTATAATCAAGGAATGAATATTAGTTACGATTTATTCCTAAAAAACAATAAATTAATAATTTGGAATTTTATTGGAGACCCAGATTCTGGAGAAAGATTCCTATATGAAAAAAAGACCAGCAGCTAACAAGGGTTTGGCGCAATGGCGGGTTAAGGCTAAAGTTTGAAGTTTCGGCTTTCTATTCCGCAAAAAGCCAATTATATTGACTTTTTTCTTAAATTTATTCAATTAATTGGCTTTTGCTTACCGTGTCGCTAAATTGAAACTTTTCGCTTCAATTTCCGCCACTGACGCCAAGCCCCGAAACGTCAGGCTGTGAATAAACCTCTTTTCACCTCTTTTTCATAAGATTATTCTACTTCCTTACTTGTATAAGTGCTTTTTAAGCGAGGTTGTTCTTCAAGCTAAATATGTAGTTTGATTTATATAAGAAGCTCTAAAAAGCTTTAAACAAGTCCAATTTAGATAAAACAAGACTTTAGCTTTGTAGGGTGACTTCCAGTTTTTGAGCTTGGCGATTAAGTCAGCTACACCCAAAATATTTATACTGCGTTTAATGTTGTAAACCAGCATAATCAAATTGTGTTCGCCGTTTACTTTCTCGAGACCCGTTAAGTTGGTGTGGTTGTAGCCCCATTGCCGCTTGATGGTGCCAAAAATATGCTCGTTTATTTCCTGTCTTTTGCGGTATAATTGTGCGTTTTCTTGGTAGCGCTTGTTATTTTCTTCTACAGCATCGGCATATTGACTTCGATCTATTTCTCTACCTCCTTTTCTGCTGGTGCAGAGGTCTTTTACAGGGCAGGTTTTACAAGCCGGAGTTCGGTATTTTTGGAACAGATAGCCACTTTCCTCCGTCCGACCTGTTTTCTTGTGCCATCTTCCTGTGGTGGTCAGCGTTTGCCCTTGCGGACAGGTGTAGGTGTTCTGTTCTTTATTATAAATAAAATTCGATACAAAATACTCGGGTTGTGTACCGTTTTCGTTGCTCTTGCCTTGCTCTGGAACGGCTACTATGGTGGTGATGTTGTTTTGTTGGCAAGTGGCTAATTCGCGGCCATTGTGATAGCCTTTATCAACTAATACGGTAAAAGTCTCGGCTTCTAGATTTTCTTGGGCTTCTATAGCAATGGCCGAAAGTGCATTTTTGTCGTTGCGGTTGATGGTGTGTGTGGCAACTACCAAATTATGTTTGTCATCCACAGCCGCTTGAATATTGTAGGAAACTTCCACTACTTGACCTTGCACTAGCAACGCTCTGGCATCGGCATCGGTGGTGCTTATTTGAGGTTCTCCGCTTTTTTTTAATTCTTCTTCAAGGCGTTCGTATTTAATTTTGTTTTGTTTTAAGCGCTCGATTTTTTGTTGGATATTTTTTATCGCAATAGGGTTTTCCTGAATATCGTTTTGCTCTAATTGGTCTAAATATTCTTGTGACTTGGCATCGATATATTCCTTGTGTTTGTCTATCTTCTTTTGATTAAAGTTGGCTTTCTTGCTGTTGTGCGCTCTGGATTTGGTACCGTCAATAGCTATGGTTTCTCCAGCAATTAAATCAGCGTCTTTTAAAAACGAAACAAACAATTTAAAGAGTTGCTTCAAGGCTTTGGGATTGTCTTTTCTGAAATCGGCTATCGAATGATAATTAGGACAAAGATCCTCTAAAAGCCATTGGACTTCGATGTTGCGGAAGCACTCTCTTTCTAATCGACGGGAAGAGCGAATACCATTGAGATAACCGTATAAATACAGTTTTAAAAAGACTTCGGGTCTAAAACCAGGGCGACCCTCTGTTTTTAAAACTTTGGGCTGAAAACCTAGTTTTACAGCATCAATATGGTTGACAAAAGCCTCAATAAATCGCACGGGATTATCAGTGCTAATCTTGTCTTCTAAACTGCTCATTTGGAGCTGATGGCGGGAAATTCCTTGGATGTGTTGCATAAGTAAAAATACAAAAATTGTGCTTTTCTTACAACTATTTTGCTATATTTGTTAAAAAGATTGTGAGGTTTTTTCACAGTCTGACGTTATGCACAATTTTAGAACAAACACAATGAAAACATACACACTAACTTTTATTTTATTTCTAATAGCATTAACCTCTTTTGGACAAACTTCCGATTACGAAAAAGGAATTGAATATTTTGAAAAAGAAAATCATTTAGAAGCATTTTATCTTTTAAAACCTTTTGCAGACAAAGGTGATTCAAAAGCAGAGTTAATTGTTGGAGTTTGTTATTTCAACCCTGAATTGGAAATCAAAAACGATTCTTTGTCATTGCTTTATTTAACTCGTTCTGCAGAACAATTCAATACGGATGCAATGAAACTTTTAACAATGATTTATTTTGAAAAAGGAGCAATAAATTCAAAGTATAGAGTTGAGTTTTTGGTTTGGGCAGAAATTTCTGGAGCTTATGACCAATCAATAAACTTTACAACAACAAGATATTTAATACGAGAATATTTAAAC
The DNA here is from genome assembly GCA_034676605.1 of Flavobacteriaceae bacterium. Lineage (GTDB taxonomy): Bacteria > Bacteroidota > Bacteroidia > Flavobacteriales > Flavobacteriaceae > Flavobacterium. The sequence continues at coordinate 998,103 of JAUCBW010000001.1, forward strand.
GAAGATGAACTAAATGAGGTAGAAAAGGAACTAAAAGTAAAATCTAAAAAATTTGATAAAATAAACCTTGAAGCATTTTACGCTCTCAATAAGCGAGTAAAACAAAGTAATCAAAATTCTGAAAAATCAAAAATTCCAGAGAATACACTAAAACTTGCTAAAAACCCATATTTCGATTGGGTTTATCGTTGGAAACTCGAAAGATTTGAATGTGATACAATGTATTATACGGCAGAAATCGAAGATTATATCATTGATTCCACAATAAACCGAATTAAACAATCTCGAGAATTTGAAGTGCATTTTTTATATCGTGGAGATGATTCTAAACCTTTTGAAATTTCAACAAAAGAACAATCATATTTAATTAAAGAATTAGAAAAACTTAAAAATCACAGATGGGACGCTGACATCTTCCCTTATTCCAAACGGCTGGAACACAAAGAAATTCAAGCTGTATTTGACCTTTCAGAAAAATTGCCAACTGAAAAAGAAAAAAATATGTGTGCTATTGTTTATACATTTTCTAAACCAATTTTCATACGAAATGGCTCTGTTGTTCTATATTTATCCCAACAACGTTACAGAGGAAATTATACTCAATTAGATTTTATGTTTTACGAACTTAACCAAAACGAAAGATGGGAAAATTTGGCTAAAGTTTATAGCTATTACGAAAGCGGAGAAAGTGATGATGAATAAAAACTGTGCATAACAAGGGCTTTGCAAAATGGCGGGTTCAGTGATAGCTGAAAGTTTTGTGCTTCGTAATCCGCAAAAGCCAATTTTATTGGCTTTTTCATAAATTAGCAAATAGAAATTGGCTTTTGCTACGTTCCGTCTAAATCGAAACTTTCGTCTTCGATTTTCCGCCACTTCGCAAAGCCCCGAGACGTCAGACTGTGAAAAAACCTCACAATCTTTTTAACAAATATAGCAAAATAGTTGTAAGAAAAGCACAATTTTTGTATTTTTACTTATGCAACACATCCAAGGAATTTCCCGCCATCAGCTCCAAATGAGCAGTTTAGAAGACAAGATTAGCACTGATAATCCCGTGCGATTTATTGAGGCTTTTGTCAACCATATTGATGCTGTAAAACTAGGTTTTCAGCCCAAAGTTTTAAAAACAGAGGGTCGCCCTGGTTTTAGACCCGAAGTCTTTTTAAAACTGTATTTATACGGTTATCTCAATGGTATTCGCTCTTCCCGTCGATTAGAAAGAGAGTGCTTCCGCAACATCGAAGTCCAATGGCTTTTAGAGGATCTTTGTCCTAATTATCATTCGATAGCCGATTTCAGAAAAGACAATCCCAAAGCCTTGAAGCAACTCTTTAAATTGTTTGTTTCGTTTTTAAAAGACGCTGATTTAATTGCTGGAGAAACCATAGCTATTGACGGTACCAAATCCAGAGCGCACAACAGCAAGAAAGCCAACTTTAATCAAAAGAAGATAGACAAACACAAGGAATATATCGATGCCAAGTCACAAGAATATTTAGACCAATTAGAGCAAAACGATATTCAGGAAAACCCTATTGCGATAAAAAATATCCAACAAAAAATCGAGCGCTTAAAACAAAACAAAATTAAATACGAACGCCTTGAAGAAGAATTAAAAAAAAGCGGAGAACCTCAAATAAGCACCACCGATGCCGATGCCAGAGCGTTGCTAGTGCAAGGTCAAGTAGTGGAAGTTTCCTACAATATTCAAGCGGCTGTGGATGACAAACATAATTTGGTAGTTGCCACACACACCATCAACCGCAACGACAAAAATGCACTTTCGGCCATTGCTATAGAAGCCCAAGAAAATCTAGAAGCCGAGACTTTTACCGTATTAGTTGATAAAGGCTATCACAATGGCCGCGAATTAGCCACTTGCCAACAAAACAACATCACCACCATAGTAGCCGTTCCAGAGCAAGGCAAGAGCAACGAAAACGGTACACAACCCGAGTATTTTGTATCGAATTTTATTTATAATAAAGAACAGAACACCTACACCTGTCCGCAAGGGCAAACGCTGACCACCACAGGAAGATGGCACAAGAAAACAGGTCGGACGGAGGAAAGTGGCTATCTGTTCCAAAAATACCGAACTCCGGCTTGTAAAACCTGCCCTGTAAAAGACCTCTGCACCAGCAGAAAAGGAGGTAGAGAAATAGATCGAAGTCAATATGCCGATGCTGTAGAAGAAAATAACAAGCGCTACCAAGAAAACGCACAATTATACCGCAAAAGACAGGAAATAAACGAGCATATTTTTGGCACCATCAAGCGGCAATGGGGCTACAACCACACCAACTTAACGGGTCTCGAGAAAGTAAACGGCGAACACAATTTGATTATGCTGGTTTACAACATTAAACGCAGTATAAATATTTTGGGTGTAGCTGACTTAATCGCCAAGCTCAAAAACTGGAAGTCACCCTACAAAGCTAAAGTCTTGTTTTATCTAAATTGGACTTGTTTAAAGCTTTTTAGAGCTTCTTATATAAATCAAACTACATATTTAGCTTGAAGAACAACCTCGCTTAAAAAGCACTTATACAAGTAAGGAAGTAGAATAATCTTATGAAAAAGAGGTGAAAAGAGGTTTATTCACAGCCTGACGTTATCGGTCAGGCTAAAAAACGACACAGCAACAAGTTATGGCAAATAAAAAAAGAAAAGGTCGTATTAGACAAACAAGGACGGAGTGGCAAAAAGTATTTGACCCACACCCAGGAATGATACAGCCTTTTTTCTTGGTCTGATAGACTTCCTGAATTTATTCATATTTCAATTGCACTTATTGACCACAATTATCAAACAGTAAAAGAAGATTTTCACACAATATGTGATTTTATAAACAGTAAGGTAAAATTGAAGCGAAGATTTCATTTTAACTTAACTCATACAATCGAATTAATAAAAAGTGACACAACAATTCTTGACAAAATATTTGAAACAGTATTCAAGGACGCATTTCAAAACATACTAGCTTTTTATCACGACCTTTTTCAAATACCCATCAACTTTGAACTTAAACCAAATCCGAAACTATTATTTCTTGGCTACAAACAAATATTAGATGGGAGAGCAGACACTTCAATATTGTGCAAGTATTTAATGGTTCAGTATGAACAACACGGAAGACAAGACCCATTTGGTCTTTTTAATTGGCAGTCAAAAGAAGAAATTCTTGAGCCAATGAATGTTTCAAAAATAATGGCACTTTTTCCTCCTTCAATTGAATTATCAGAAAATTTAGATTTAGAAAATTGCCAAGAAATATGGATGTATAATTATGTGGTTTCACCCTTATTACCAAAACCAGACGACAGCAGAATGGAAGAAGAGCATTACACGGAAATGGCAATTGACCAATTCAAAGAAGAATTTGAAAAGCTTTATAGCGAGTTTAAGGAGCTTAATTTGTTGGCTATTTATCCGACGTTTATAGCGGAAGTTAATATGGGATTTGTTGCAAGAATTTGCAATCTCAGTTTAGATGCAGTGGATTTTGTGAAAAATCACAAGGGAGAAATTGCTGAAATGGTTTTCAGAACAACTCTTGAAACTTTTATAGTTGCTTCTTGGCTTTTAAAAAGAAAAGATATTGAATTACATAAGCGATTTCGTGAGTATAGCACAGGTCGAGAACGGTTTTTCGGACAACAACTTGCGGAAAAAGCTCCGTCAGAAGATTTTAAAAAAGAAGCAAATAAAATGGTTGCTGACGCCATAAAAGAAGCAGGTGTTAGAGAAATTCAGGTAGCTACTGAAAGGGGCGACATTTTCAATTTAAGAATTGACCAAATGGCTGATGAAGTTTGGGGAGCCGACAACCAATATTACTTTCTTTACAAAAGGTCTTCAGAAGTTATTCACGGCCATTGGAGAGTAATTGCTAAATACCATTTGGCAAAAAGTTTTAATCCAATGCACAACGGACTTTATTGGTATAACGAAAATCCAAACAGGTTTGCGGGACTAATTCCTGCATTTATATGCTTGCAAATAGCAACAGAATTATTAATTACAATTCTAAAAGACATTCAATCTGAGCAGACTAAAGTACTACAAGAAAAACTAATTGACTACCGTGACAGACTTTTGAAGCAGTATATGGCATACTTCAATAAATATATTATGCCAACAGGAAATGGAGACAATGAAAATGCAAAATAAAGAAGCCCGAACCGATAACAGGCGTTTGGCACAATGGCGGGTGAAGTGGTTAATTGAACATTCTACCTCGCATCAACTTTTGTGGTGTATTGACAGTTTTGTGCTCCGAAATCCGCCACTGCGCCAAGCGCCAAACCGTTATAGCCAATTTTCGAGAAACTATGTACATATGGAAAATCCCGAAATATTATATAAAAATCACTTAAAAATTTATGTTTTGCTAAAAGATAAAGTAATATTTGAAAGTGAACTTGAAAAACAAGAAGTTGAATATTATTGTGATATTTACAATCAACCAATGTTTGAAAATGGAATTAGATATTTCATTCAAGATATTGACAGAATGAAACTAGATAAAATTTTAATTGAAAACAAAATAATTGCTCATACAGAAACAATTCTTATTTCTGATTATCACAACGAAAAAAAAACTCAAAAAATATATTTAAAAGTTGCTGGAATTATAATCGGAATGATAATTCTGACAATCCTAATGGAAAAGTTATTCTAAAAAAAACTGGCTATAACAAGGGTTTGGCGCAATGGCGGGTTAAGGTTAAAATTTGAAGTTTCGGCTTTCTATTCCGCAAAGAGCCAATTATATTGACTTTTTTCTTAAATTTATTCAATTAATTGGCTTTTGCTTACAGTGTCGCTAAATTGAAACTTTTCGCTTCAATTTCCGCCACTTCGCAAAGCCCCAAACCGTTATGCCTTATTTTAGGACAGACTACACCACGACAATTAACAATTGGAATGAAGTTTAAATTATTAATATTGACAGTACTTGTTTTGACTTCTTGTATGGTCGTTAATCACAAAAAATATGTTATCAACTTAGACAAAGTTGGCGACAAGCTGAGACCTATAAGAACTGACGGATATTACTACCAAGAAAGGGAAGAGATGAGATTTCCGTATTATAAAAACTCATACGGTGGCTTCAGCCAAGACAGTACAAAACCATATTTACAGAAGCAAATAAGACCTTTGACACTTCATAAAAACGGTACGTTGCTGACATTTCCTATTTCAACAGGTTTCCAAGAAAACTACGTGTTTGACTACTCGGCTAATTGTGGACTGTTTGACTATAACTCAATTGACAATGCCAAAAAGCATTTTGAGTGTAACATAAGACACTACAAAGACAGGTATCCAATCTGGGGAAAGGGTGTTTTTAAAACAGAAAAGAATGAAATTTTAATTCAATATTATGTAAATTGGATTGGAGCATATTATTTGGTAGAGAAGAAAGGCGAAGTATTAAGTGACACTTCATTTGTTCTAACAAAACTATTTGACTATAAACTAAACGAAGGTAAAGACATTAATGAACTATATAAATTTCAACAGTTTGACATAAAACCCGACTCGACAAATTACATAATGAAACACAGACGAAGATTTAAAAACAAGGCATAACAGCGGTTTGGTGCAAGCGGGGGTTCAGTGCTTCGTTTGACAGTTTATCGTAAATTTGAACTTTCGGCTTCGCAGCAAGTTTTGTGGTAAAATCCCCGCCTGCGCCAAGCCGCAAAACGTTGTACGCAAACAATCTGAAACTGCACGTATAAATGAAAACATATTTTAATAACATAACATTTTATTGGATTTTAATATCTTTAATTTCCTTACTTTTATTATTAAATCTATTAACTTTTATTGTAACTATAAATCCAATAGCTTTACTCCCAATCATTATTCAATCAGTATTATTATATTTAATGTTTACTAAACACAAATATGCTAAGATAGGAATCAAAATTTGGACAATTCTTTTTCTTATTATTGCTAATGGATTACAATTTTTAGGTGCAATTTTACAAATTATTGGAGGAGGAAATCCAAACACAACAATATTAGATTATGAAGTGATTTAAACTTTTTTCAATTGGCTAAAAAAATGTTCTTTTTGCCCTGTTTTTCGTCTTTTTCTTACTCCGTAGCTCTGCTATGCAGTGCAAAAAAGTCCTCAAACAGAACAAAAATATTCATTTTTCGCTTCAATCAAAAAAGTTTAAATCACTTCTATTTAAAATTCTTAATTTTGATTTTAATTGGCGTTGGAATCTTAATTTTCACTAATAAAACAATTGAAACAAAATAATTGTCAGCGTACAACATCGGCTTGGCAAAATGCGGGGTTAAGTGCAAAATTGAACTTCTCTCCTATTTTATCCGCAAAATCTGTTTTGCTTTTGTTTTTTTATTAAATTTACCAAAAGCCACAGCTTTTGCTTCGTTCGGTTCTGAATTGAACTTTCGCTCAATTCAAGCCCGCACTTCGCCAAGCCGCGGCCCGTTAGCTGTAACCCGTTCCGAACTCACGCCATAAAAAAATAAACATAAATTTGAATCCAAAACTAAAAAGTTATCTGACCATTTTAATTTTCCTGATTGCAGGAATGTTGATAATGGGAATTGCTCAACTTTTAAAAACACCAGATTGGCTCAATTCGGCTTTTATTGTTTTGACTTTGTTCGTTATAGTAAATATTGGAACTGCAAAAATTCTCAATCTAAAAACTGAAATCAAAACATTTTGGGGATTTAAGAAAATCTATTTTTTACCTATCGGAATTTTGGCAGGCGGACTAATCGCAGTTAGCCCAACTTTGGCAGGACTTTTAACAGGAGCGAGCAAATTCAGCGAACTCAAATTTGATACGCCTTTTACACTTACTTCTATTGCAGTAACTTTAGCAATTGTGGCTTGGGAAGAACTTTGGTTTCGTGGAATTTTTCTCAATTATTGCAATCGAAATTTATCGACAATCAATATTTCCATAACTATTGGACTGTTATTTATGCTTGTTCATCTGCTCAATCCCGAAATCAACTTACTTAAAACTGGTCCGACTTTATTTTTTGCAGGTGCATTTTTAACGATAGTATATTTCTATTTCAAAACAATTTGGCTTCCTATCGGACTACATTTTGGAAACAATTACCTGACCATTCAAAACAATCTTGACAAGCATTGGTTTTTCGGAAACGAAGGCTATTTTGGAGCAATTATTCTGACAATTCTTTGTGTAATATTTATCAAACTTACGAATGAAACACATAAAACTAATAGAAACTATACTTTACGTAAATGACCAACAAGCAAGTGCTGACTTTTACGAAAAATTATTCCGACAAACCCCTGACTTGAATGTTCCGGGAATGACAGAATTTAAACTTGCCGAAAACTGCAAATTGGGACTAATGCCAAACAAAGGAATTGCAAAAATACTTTCGGACAAAACGCCACATCCAGACCAAGGAAATGGAATACCAAGATGTGAACTTTATTTCTATGTTGAAAACATCGAACTTGAATCTGAAAATGCAAAGAAAATTGGAGCGAAACTAATAAGTGAAATTAAAGACCAAGATTGGGGCGACAAAGTTTGCTATTTTGCAGATATTGACGGACACATAATTGCATTTGCCGAAAAACTGAATAACAAATAAACTGAAAATAATCGGGCTACAGCTAACAAGGGTTTTGCAAAATGGCGGGTTTAAGTCTAAGTTGAAACTTCAGTCTTTGTAATCCGCAAAAGCCAATTTTATTGGCTTTTTTTCATAAATTAGCAAATAGAAATTGGCTTTTGCTATGTTCCGTCTAAATCGAAACTTTTCGCTTCGATTTTCCGCCACTTCGCAAAGCCCCGAAACGTTGGTGGCAATAAATGAGGGACAGTGCTACTATTAACCGAACGTGAAAAAAATTAACTTTACACACTAAATAAAAACACTAAAATGACAAATCAAGAACGACAAGAAAAAATTATTGAACTTCTTTCTCAAATTGAACCTCTCAATAAAAAAAGAATATATTTATCTACAACTCTTTTTTTTGCAAGAGAAAAATTCAATAAAACCTTTGCTGACACGGACAGACAAGAAGTAGAGAAACTTCAATCGGACATTTCCAGCATAGTAGAACAACTTTCACCTCTTTTTCAAAATTTGCGACAAGTTCAAGCAAAATATTTTGTTGAATACGAAGGTGAATTTGTAAATATTTACACGGGACCAGCTAAGGAAATTTATAGAGAAGTGCTATATTTTTCTACTGCTTGCGACATAGACACTTTTAAAGACGGTTGGGATTTATCAAAATCAGACGTAAGCGAATTGGTTGCCGAAGTTGCTGAATTTTTATTGGAACATCGCTTTACAGATTTTACAATTCTAAACATTAAACGCTTGCCTTAATGAGTTTAAATATTTTTCAAATATGGGATAGCATTGGGCGAAAGACACCTTTCGCTGTTAGACGTGATAATTGGACAGACGAATACTACACTATAGTTGAAAGTGTTGAATGCGAAAAAATGCCATACGGAAAAGCGTATGGTTATCCGACATTTCACGGACAATACTCAACGCATTACGAATACGACAGCAAATGGAAAAAAGAAAAACTTATTCCTTGTTGCGGTTGCTATCAATGGACATTAGTTGAAAATGCTGACCTAACAAAATATAAAGATGGTCTTAAAGCGACAGAAAAATCAGTCAAAGCAGCTTATACAATTAGTTCACCATTTTATTTTGGCAAATATCAAGGCAAAACAGTTGAAGAAGTTTTTAGAGAAAATTCAAATTATATTGAGTGGGCAATTAACAACATAGACAAGTTTTTCTTGACACCAGAAACGTTTGACTATTTGGACAACCTAAAACCTGACTTCAAATTTAAGGGCACGACAAAGAAACTAAACGATGAAAAAGTCGGCAAGCGACAAAAAGCATAAAGCTTTACTGCCACCAACAAGGGTTTGGCGTAATGGGGGCGGACGTTCTTCGTATGAAAATTTGTGCTAAATTTGAACTGTGTGCTTCGTATCAAGTGTTGTGCATAAAAGCCCCCACTACGCCAAGCCCCGAACCGTTAGCTACCATTTTAGTAGCTAACCGCAAAACAAAAACGTTATCAACTAAAACAACATTTATGAAACTAAGGATTTTACTGATTTTTTTATTATTTAACTTTACTACAAGTCTTTTTGCTCAAGAGACAACGAAACCAATGACTGATGCTGAAATTGAACGTAAAGTATCAATAATGGATATTGAGGGAAAAGAATATGAAAATGTAAAAGTAACTCTGAAATCTATATCGCCAGATTATTTCATTTCAGACATATACAGAGTGAAGGTCACTATTGTAAATGAGAACGGTAAAGTAGTTTGGAAAAAAACTCTGAAGAATGTTTTTCTCTATGTTTTTTCTTCTGGACAAATACAAGTGGGGAAACCTAATTTTGACAAGATTGTCATATATAAGAACGATTATTTAGGTACTTTTACGGGCAAGATAAGAGAAAAAGAAGGGATATATTAGACATCTAAATTTCAAAAAACAATGAAACTTGACAAGTTAAACCAACAAGGTAAAAATGGCTGACAACGAAATCTATAGCGACAAAATTACCAAAGGCTCACGGACTTACTTTTTTGACATCAAGAAAAGTGAGAAAGGAGACCTATATCTGAAAGTTTCAGAAAGTAAAAAAACTGAAAATGGTTACAAGCATCATAGACTTATGGTTTTTGACGAAGACTTGAAAGACTTTGTTGAAGCTCTAAAAAAGTCGCTAACAAAATTCAAAGAACTTAAAGAGCCAAAACCGACAGACGGCAAAACATATTCCGTAGAAAAGATTAGAGAAACTCACAAACAAGCGTATTTGCCTTGGACAACGGAGGACGACAATAAACTTGAATTGCTTTTTTGTGAGGGCAAAAAAGTGAAAGAACTTGCACAAATATTCGGACGAAATGAGGGAGCAATTAGTTCACGAATTAAGAAACTTGAACTGAAAGAAAAATATGGAAAATGACCCCGCTTCCCCACACAAAAAAAACGGTAGCTAACAAGGGTTTGGCTATATTTTTTGTTCGGGGGCAACAGTGCTTTTTTCAACATTAGTACAACAATGAACGGTAGTGCCTATATTGAACTTTTATGCATAAAATCCTCTCACAAAAAACATCGCCAAGCCCCGACACGTTATCGGCAATTATAAAATCATTACCTATAAACAATGGAAAATCTAAAATATAATCTTTCAGTTTTACAGGAGAAAGCGAAAGAAAGAACCGTAAAAACTCAAAGTATTGAATATGATATTGAGACTTTAATAAAAAAATTAGACAAAAACATCATTAAAATTGACCCCGACTACCAAAGAAGGCATAGATGGGATAATAAAACATCTTCAAAATTAATTGAAAGTTTAATTCTTAATATTCCGATACCAACAATTTATATATCACAAGATATTGATGTTGATGACGAAACTGAATTAGATGAATATAGATATTCAGTAATTGACGGTCAACAAAGATTAACCGCAATCAAAAATTTTCTTAAAAACAAATTTACATTAGAAGGTTTAGAAACATTAAATGAGTTAAATGGTTGTTTATACAAAGATTTACCTCCATTTCTTACACGAAGATTAGAAGAACGTAGTATTAAATGTTTGCGAATAGATTCAACGTTAGATGCTCAAGTTAAATTAGATATTTTTGAGCGTCTGAATTCTGGGTCAGTAAAACTTGAAGCACAAGAGTTAAGGAATGCTGTTTTAGCAGGGGAATTCAATAATTTAATTAAAAATCTTTCAAAAAACGATAATTTCAGAAATTTATTACAGATAAACCCTAGTGAGTCTGAAAATAACAATAAAGTTAAAAGAATGGAAGATGTAGAAATCACACTACGCTTTTTCGCTTTGATTAACAATAGATATATAAACTTCAAGAAAACTAAAGATAAAGGATTTAGTCATTTTCTTGATGACACAGTTAAGGAATTCAATAAACTTGATGATGTGTCTCTAAATAAAATGAAAAATGATTTTATCAATACTATGTATTTTATCAATAATAATTACGGTAATGACTTTTTTTCCAAATATAAAGTTGATAATAACACTAAATTAAAACTTCAATCGAAATTTAATATTGCTGTTTATGACGCATTTGCGATAGCTGTTCATGATGCTTTAAAAGAAGGTCTAGATATTAAGGATAAAAAGGAAGAATTAATGAACCTATTTAAGGATAATGAATTTTATAATTCAATATCAGGGAGTTATTTAGATACTAATAAATTAAAATACAGAATAGAAATTACTAAAAAAACATTAGGATGTCAGGAAATACTTTCGTCAGTAGTAGATTAGAGCTGATTGAGAGTAGGTTTAAGGAAGTAGATTTATTATTAAATTTAGCAAAAGTTAATATTTCTAATAATGAATTATATACTACATTATGTCGTTCTGCTCATGTTTTATTAGTAAGTCATGTTGAGGGCATTTACAAAGATTTAGTAAAAGATGTAATTGACGACTTAAATTTATTTACTAAATTTCGAGAAATTAAGGATTCTGTATTTAAAACACATTCACTATATTTTACTCATGTAAAAGAAAATGACGATAATAAAGAGAAGATAAAAATCAGACTAAAAGAAGCCTTAAAGGATTATAAAACAGAATTAGCACTTGAGCCATTTTTAAGAGTTGATAACAAAAATCCTACTCCACAAATATTAGAAGAAATTTTAAAAAAATTTGGAGAAACAAATTTTTTTAAATCTCTAATTGAATCTAGGTTAGAGAAAATATTTGAAAATGACAGAAAAGCAATTAGAATTGAATTAAATAGTATAAAAAAGTACACTAATTCTGGTGTAAAAAACTTTCCTTATACCGTTGATAAAAGTTATTTTTATAATTCCAATCCACCAACTTTAAGAAAAGGTCAAAAAGGACTATTTGAAGAATTTCTTAATCAATTCTTAAGTGAAAGACACAAAATAGTACATGGTCAAATACTTGATAGCCCAAAAAATGATTTAGAAATATTAGATTCAAAAAATAAAATAGAAATTCTTGTATATGCTTTTATTATATGTTTATGTCATAACAGTAATCCTATAATACAAATTATGTATAATGAATAACTGCCGATAACATGGGCTTGGCGCAATGGCGGGTTAAGGCTAAAATTTGAAGTTTCGGCTTTCTATTCCGCAAAAAGCCAATTATATTGACTTTTTTCTTAAATTTATTCAATCAATTGGCTTTTGCTTACCGTGTCGCTAAATTGAAACTTTTCGCTTCAATTTCCGCCACTGACGCCAAGCCCCGAAACGTTGGGCGTAAGTTTAAAAAGACACCGTTACATTGACAGAATACCCGAAAGACATAAAATTCAAATACAGTTGGCGAAAATACCAACAACGAGTGCTTGACGACTTACAAGACCACTTGACGGACGGACATTTACACGTTATTGCTCCACCGGGTTCGGGCAAGACAGTTTTAGGGCTTGAAGTGGCTATTAGACTAAACAAACCCACCTTAATTCTTGCCCCGACAATTGCCATTCGTAACCAATGGATACAACGGTTTTGCGAACTCTTTTTACAAACCGAACAAACACCCGATTGGATTTCAAGAGATATACGCAATCCAAAGTTTATGACTGTTGTAACTTATCAGGGACTTCACGCAGCTTGCAACAATTTGAGAATTGAAGAAGATGATACGGAAGACGAAGAAGAAACAGAAGAAAACGGAAACGGAAAAACAACAAACGCTAATCTTGACAACATTGTAAGCGGACTAAAATCGCAAAGCATAAAAACTATTGTCGTGGATGAAGCACACCATTTAAAAAACGAATGGTGGCAAACGCTGACAAAAGTTAAAGAAAAATTAGACCCTATTATTGTTGGCTTGACAGCCACTCCACCCTATGACGTAACAGCCACAGAATGGCAACGGTATATTGACCTTAACGGTTCTGTTGATACGGAAATTTCCGTTCCCGAATTAGTAATTGAAGGCGATTTATGTCCGCACCAAGATTATGTTTATTTCACTTTGCCGACAGAAAAAGAAAATCAAAGCATTGTTGATTTCAGACAAAACATAGAAAAACTTTTTCAGGAAATAAAAAGCGATGAAATCATCATTCAGGCAATTGAAAAGCACCCGATTTGGATAAATCCAACGGAGCAATTGGATTGGATTTACAACAACCTTTCCTACTATTCAGCTTGTTTAATTTTTCTCCACGACAACGGAAAAATAATTCCCGAAACACATCTTGAAGTAATTGGGGACAAGAAATTTGAAATTCCTAAACTTGACTACGAATGGATTGAAACGATTTTAGATTTTTATCTCTACAAAGAAAAAGAGCAATTCAAGGAATTTGAAGAACATCAAAAAACGATTGAAAATAAATTAAGAAGATACGGTGCTATTGAAAGACGACAAATCAATTTTTCACACAATAAGCGAGTAACAGGTTTTCTGACTTCAAGCATTAGTAAACTAAACGGCATTAAAGAAATTGTTGATTTTGAATATAAACAGTTAGGCAAAGAGCTACGTTTGGTTATTCTTTCTGACTTTATCCGTAAAGAATTTTTTGAAAGTAATGTTGAACTAAACAAAATTGGTGTTATCCCAATTTTTGAAAAACTAAGACGAGAAAATACGAATAACAAGAAAATCGGAGTGCTGACAGGTTCAATGATTATCATTCCGAAGACGGCTTATGAAGCATTTGAAACGAAATCCGCCAAACACGGCATTACGCAAATAAATTCAAGCCCTGTTCCGTTTGACAACAATTATATTTTAATCAATCAAACCGAGCAACTAAAACACGACATTGTTCATATCGTTACGCAAATTTTTCAGCGTGGAGAAATTGAAATACTTATAGGCACAAAATCATTGCTTGGCGAAGGTTGGGACGCACCTGCAATCAATTCGTTGATATTGGCAAGTTTTGTCGGTTCGTTTGTTTTATCCAATCAAATGCGTGGCAGAGCAATAAGAACGCAAAACGGCAACCAAAACAAAACAGGGAACATTTGGCATTTGGTCTGTATTGACCCGACTTCTGCGACAGGCGGAGATGATTTTGAGTTACTGCAAAGACGTTTCAGAAGTTTTGTAGGTGTTTCGTTCAAAGAAGAACCAGCAATTGAAAACGGAGTTGGCAGGTTGAATTTACCCGAAAATATTTACCACAAAGAAGAAGCAGAAAAGAAAAACGCTGAAATGTTTTCATTAGCGGGTAACAGAGAAAATCTGAAACAGCGTTGGAAAGAAGCATTGGAAACAGGTGTAAATCTTGTAGAAGAAATTAAAATACCATTCCCAGAAGAAAAAGAATACAAGACAGTCAAGTCAATGTATCTGACAAAGACTATTGCTAACTTGATTGCTACGCTTGGTTTTAGCTTATTTGGCTATCTTGACGGACTATTACAAGGGTTGGGACGTTCAGCCCGAAACATAAAAACGCTTCAAGATTTTTATGTATTCCTGACAATTTTCGCAGGTATCGGAGTTTTCTTTTTTGGCAGACAGACCTACAAAACTTTACGACTTTATTTCAAGTATCGGGACATCTCAAAAGACATCAGGCAAATCGGAGAAGCGTTATTGAACTCACTAATTAAAGCTAACGTAATTCATACCGACAATTCAAAATTAAAGGTTGTAGCAACGGTTGATAGTTTCGGTGCGGTTTACTGCCATTTGGAAGGCGGGACGACTTTTGACAAATCAACTTTCATCAATACTTTGCAGGAAATTATTGCACCTATTGACAATCCACGATACGTGATTATCAGAAAAAACAGATTTATGCTTTTCGTTAAGCAAAAAGATTATCATTCCGTTCCTGAAATACTTGGACGAAACAAGAACTTAGCAGAATATTTTAAGAACCAATGGGAACGACTTGTAGGAACTTGCGACTTGATTTTTACACGGACAATTGACGGAAGAAAATTACTTTTGAAATCAAGAGTAAAATCCTTAGCCGCACAGTTTGACGACAAAGTAGAACACGTAAACAAATGGAGATGAGAAGAAAACCTACGCCCAACAGCGGTTTTGCGTCAGGCGGGGTGACGTGCTTCGTAGAAAAATTTGTGCATATTTGAAGTGCGGTTCTTCGTATCAAGGTTAGTGCTAAAAATCCCGCCCGAACGCAAAGCCGCAAAACGTTAGCTGTAAGCCTTTGTTACTTTGCGCTAAATGAAAAAATCTAAAAAATATCCTATAAATAAAGTATTTAACTCACTAAGTTTTATTGAAAACTTGGCGGGAAATTTTGACTTATATCTGTCAGCCAATTTTGAAGTTGAACCTTTTACAAAATGGTCAGCTGAATTTGCTTCGGAATATTGGTTTTTAAAATATCATTTATTATTAAATGGTGAAATAATGATTGAAAATAATGATTGTGATTTGGAATATTTATTTCGAGAAAGTGAAGTGATTTAAACTTATTTTGTAACTATAAAAGGGTTGACGAAATTTGTGTTGCAAAACATAATCATTTCAAAATCAACCCTTATGTACAGTGTACTTGACAAAGATATAATAAAAAGTGAAATTGTTCCTTATTTACCTTTAGCAAAAAGAGGCTTTCAAGCAACAGTTCCTTTAGAAGAAATAGTAAATGCGGTTCTTTATAAACTAAAAACAGGTGTTCAATGGTATCAATTGCCAGTAAAATCATTATTTGATAATGATTTATTGAGTTGGCAATCGGTCTATTATCATTATCGTAAATGGTGTAGAACATCTGTTTTAAAGAAAAGTTGGATTGGTATTTTAGAAAAGAATAAGTCAAAATTAGATCTTTCGAGTGTTGATTTTGATGGTAGTCATACTTCTGCAATCAGAGGTGGCGAAGAAACGGAATATCAAGGTAGAAAAAAACGTAAAACAACAAATGCACTGTATTTGATTGATAGACAAGGATTGCCACTAGCCATTTCAAACCCAGTTGCTGGTAATCATAACGACCTATATAACATTGAAGTTCAGTTTGAAGTAGTAATAGGAACATTAGAACAAGCAAATATTCACGTTGGAGGACTTTTTTTAAATGCTGATGCGGGTTTTGATTCTAAAGAATTTAGGTTGTGTTGTAAGAAAAAAGAAATAAATGCTAATGTTTGCTTCAATAAGAGAAATGGCAATACGGATAGAGACGAATATTTTGACCAATTACTTTATAATGAGCGATATAAAATTGAACGAACAAATGCTTGGATGGATAGTTTTAGGTCATTACTAAATAGATTTGACACAACAATAGAGAGCTGGTTAGGATTTAATTATCTAGCTTTTATCATAATTGCACTAAAAAAATTTAACAAAATAAAAGTTTAAACGACTTCAATATAACCCAAAAACAAATCGATAGAGTAATAGATATATTAAACAACAGACCACGAAAAAGATTTGGTTTTAAAACGCCCAATGAAGTTTTCGCTCAAAAACTAAACGAAAACTTAGAAGTTGTATTTATAACTTGAATCCACCTGTCAATAGAAATTAGAACTTCAAAATTCGATATCTAACGTTTAAAATCATAAATTTGCACCTCAGAACTTTTAAGATTATGTCAGAGAAAGAAAAATCGTTGAATTTCATCGAACAAATTATAGAAGAAGATTTAAAAAACGGCCTTGATAGGTCTAAACTTCGTTTCCGTTTTCCTCCTGAGCCAAACGGTTATTTGCATATCGGACACGCGAGTTCTATTTGTCTTAACTTCGGTTTAGGAATAGATTATAAAGCTCCTGTGAACCTCCGTTTTGACGATACCAATCCAGCCAAAGAGGAACAAGAATTTGTTGATGCCATCAAAGCAGACGTAAAGTGGCTTGGATTTGAGTGGGCAGAAGAGCGCTACGCCTCTGATTATTTCCAACAGCTTTATGATTGGACTGTAGAGATGATCAAAAATAACAAAGCCTACGTCGATAGTCAGACTTCTGAGGAAATGGCTCGCCAAAAAGGAACACCTACAGAGCCTGGCATAAACAGTCCTTTCAGAGACCGCTCAGTTGAAGAGAATTTAACCTTGTTTGCGCAGATGAAAAACGGTGATTTCCCAGAAGGTACACACGTAGTTCGTGCAAAAATCGATATGAAATCGACCAATATGCTCATGCGTGACCCGATTATGTACAGAATTCTGCATCGCTCGCATCACAGAACTGGCAATGATTGGTGTATTTATCCGATGTATGACTGGACACACGGCGAGAGTGATTATATCGAACAAATCACCCATTCGCTCTGTACGTTAGAGTTTTTGCCTCACAGAGAATTATATGATTGGTTTTTAGACCAAGTATATGATCCAACACAAATACGTCCGAAGCAAAGAGAATTTGCTAGAAGAAACTTATCGCATACCGTTGTAAGTAAAAGAAAACTATTGCAACTCGTACAAGAAGGTCATGTTTTGGGTTGGGACGACCCAAGAATGAGCACAATCTCAGGAATGCGACGCAGAGGATATACACCTGCGGCTATCAGAAACTTTGCGAATGCCATCGGAATTGCAAAAAGAGACAACCTAATCGATGTATCGCTCTTGGAGTTTTATGTCAGAGAAGACCTGAATAAAACTGCTCCGAGAGTAATGGCTGTGCTAAATCCGGTGAAACTGGTCATTACCAATTATACCGAAACCGAAGAATGGCTAGATGCAGAAAATAATCCTGAAGAAGAGGTTATGACCTACAGAAAAGTTCCTTTTTCAAAAGAATTATACATCGAAAGAGAAGACTTTAAGGAAGATGCCGACAAAAAATTCTTTAGGTTGCGTCTAGGAGGCGAAGTTCGTTTAAAAAATGCTTATATCATCAAAGGAGAAAGCGTTGTAAAAGATGTTGAGGGAAATATCACTGAAATACACGTGACTTATGACAAAGATTCTCGTTCAGGAAGCAATACCGAAGCCAGCAAACGCAAAGTCAAGGGAACTATTCATTGGGTTTCTATAGCTCATGCTATCGAGGCAGAAATCAGAGTCTATGACCGACTATTCTCACACGAAAATCCTGACGGGAATAAAGATATAGATTTCAAAGAATACATCAACCCCGATTCGTTGAAAACCATAAAAGGATATTTAGAACCGAGTCTAAAAACGACCAAAGCAGGCGATACCTTCCAATTTCAACGCTTAGGTTATTTCACAACTGACAAAGACACTACGGCTGACCAGCTCATTATCAACAAAACCGTAGGTCTTCGCGATACTTGGGCTAAGGTGGAAAGTAAAGAATAACACTATAAACCTACAAATCCCTTTGAGAACTTTTTCTTAAAGGGATTTTTTCTTGGCTTTTAATTACATCCATTTACTTATTCAAAAAAGCGCAGTACAAAATTGCCTAGTACATTTCTTTCTTCTTTACTCTTTGCACAAATAATCTTTGCGAGTTTTATCAAATAACAACCCGTTGGGTGAAATTAAAAATAGATTGATTTTTCCGTCAGTTCGAGTGATTTTTCGTAGTGAAACGAAGAAAAATTGTATCGAGAACTAAATAAAAATACTTCTCGATACAAAATTCCCTTCACTTCGTTACAGAAATTTCACTCGAAGTGACGATTTGAAGTAATTTCACCCAACGGGTTCAAATAACAATACTTTTGAAAGCTACTAATTATTAGAAGCGCTCAAAATAGGACACCTAATTCCCTATTTAGCCTATCTCACAAAAAAAGTGTGATTAATAAAAGAGAAACTACGAAGTATAGTCAAAGATTCCACCACCAACTGAAGGAAGATGCTTTGGGGTGTTTTTTTTATATGGAAAAACATGGCTGACCTTAAGAAGGTCTTCTAAAAATTACTTAAATAGACTTCTACAACCGTAAATTTTAGCGACCTTTGTGTTATTCAGAACAACTAAAAATCATATTTATGCAATTCACAGACTACCTCAATTATTTCGAGAATATCATAGAAAACAATACTACCGAAAGCCTTCCAGAATTATACCAAGACCCTGAATACTTAGAATACACCAAACTCAATTGGTCAAGGATGAATCGTTGGATAAAAACGGGCAAACTAAACGACAAAACAGTATCAAAAATCAAAGCTATTTCTTCGCCTCAACATTGGATTGTCATCACAGAACCATGGTGTGGTGATGCCTCGCACATCGTGCCTTTTATAGAAATGATGTCCAGAGAAAACGAGTTGATTAGCGTTTCGTATGAGCTGCGCGATACAGCTCCGAACCGCATTGACAACTACTTGACCAATGGTGGTAAGTCAATTCCTATTCTTATTATCCAAGACCAAGATAAAAAAGATCTTGCTGTTTGGGGTCCGAGACCTGCTAAATGCCAAGACATCTTTATGTCCCAAAAAAATAATGGTGCTGATCTAGAAGAACTAAAGATAGTTCTCCAGAAATGGTATAACGCCGATAAAGGAAATGAAATACAACAAGAAATTGGCGCATTGCTACAATAAGCAAAGTTGAATTATCGCAACATACTAAAGTGCCCTCTTCTGATTACACCGTTTTTGCGTTCAACCGTAAACCAATAATCAGTAGCGGGCAATCTTTTGTTGTGAAAAGTGCCATCCCAACCTGGTTCGTCACCCATAAATACGAAAAGTAATTTTCCGTATCGGTCAAAAATATTCACCCGCATCTCTGGCTCAAAAACTCCAAATTGGATTCGCCAATAATCATTAAAACCGTCTTCGTTAGGCGTAAAAAACCTTGGATAATTAAGCAATAAAGCTTCTGAACTAGCTTCACCACATCCGTTTTTGTCTTTGACATAAATCCAATAATAACCCGGAGTGAGTTGCTCGAATGTATTGCTTTGTTGGTATATAACTCCGTCTAAAGAGAACAAAAAGTTACCCTGTTGTGTAGTGATTATAGTAATCGAGTTATTGGTATAAGTCCAATCTTGATATTCTATTTTCTCAATAACAGGCACCGGAGAAAGTACTACTTCAAAAACCACTTCAGCCGAACAACTTATTCCTGCGTATGTAGTGCTCAACACCACTTTATAGGTACCTGACTCAGCTACTTCCAAAGAATTGCCAGTCGATCCGTCCTGCCACAAATAAGCATCATAAATCGCATCTACCGATAGGGTAATACTTTGTCCTTCGCACAGTAAGTGATCAGTAGTGATATCAGATATATCAGGAGTTTGAATCAGAACCAAATCAAAATAGGCGATATTAAAACAGTCTGGAACCAAATCGTTTTCTATCCTGACGTAAATTCGAGTGTTACTCCCTGACTGCACCGTATAATAATCTGGTAACGCGTTAGTGCTATTTGTAGCATCTTGATAACTCAGATGATAGCTCATCGTAAAATAATCTAACGACAAGGTAGCGGCAACTAGTTCTTGGTTTTTATTTGGCAAATAGAATTCTTGCTCCGTAAATGCAGTATCTGAACATTCGATAATATCCTCAACTTTTCCGCTGGTTACCATAAGTTCAATTTCGTTGAGATTAAATTCTCTGTTTCTGATGTTTCCGCAATTATCTCTCACCTGAAAGTTATATACCCCAGGCACTAAGCCCGTAAACACATTGTCATGCTGGTTGTCTACTTCAAAGGGCTGTCCGTTTTTGGTCGTAATAAAATAGCTAATTGGTGGTACACCTTGGGCTTGAATAACTACCGATTGGGTTTGGTCTTCACAGATAATTCTATAAGCATTCAGAATAGTCAGATCTCTATAATAATCAAAAGTATAGTAGTTTTCTTTGATACAATTTTCTGTTCTGTAGGGCGCAATGCCAATGATTGTTCTATAGGTTTTTAGGATCCGAAACTTTCCGAAAATACCTACATTTAGCAATTCATAACCCTCAACGATGACAAGTTTAAGTGAATTATCTTCAGTGGGAAATTCACCAGATTCATACGCAGCTCCGGTATAAGGATGCCCCCAAGTTTGGGTAGTTTCATTAAAGTATTGCAACCAATACTGTGTGTTGATACTATAGGTAGGCGAAGTATCATCAATGTTTAGGTCAAAAATATTACAGTTTTTATCCACCACAATATACGGATATTCATTAAAGACATCTCCTCGGACAAAATAAGTCTCCGTCAGCGAATAATTACACGAATCAACTGCGGCAATGGTATAATAGCCCATCGGCAAACTAGCAAAAAACAATTCGCCTGAACTGCTGATATCACCCGTAGCATCATAAGGCAGAGCATACGGAAAAGCATCAGGAGCAGCAATGATAATAGCCGAAACCAGCACACCTCCGTTTGGCGTAGAAAGTCGAAGAGTACCTTCTAAATCATTACATGATAAATAGGTATAGAAATTAAAGTCATGCAACGTATTCTCCGGAATCGAAATCTCTTCTTCATATTCAAAACCACACGAATCTGTAAACACAATAGTATAATCTCCTTCAGGAAAATCAATTACTCTGAGTTCTCCGTCTTCGTTGATAAAATCACTAATATCTATCGGATAAGGACCTAATGAGGCTGGACCATCAGTAATTGTAGCTGCCACTACTACCCTGTCGGTTTGAAATTTTACTCCAAAATATCCTGTAAATTGTCCGCAACCGTTATTGCCATAACCCAAAATGGGCTTCTCGTCTTTATAGATAGATTCAAAGGCATAATCAAAAGAATTGCCACAACTATCAGTAAGGACAATACTGTACTCGCCAAAAGGCATTGGATTGTCTTGCATGCCATACAGGATATAATTATCTGTATGCGTTGGATGATTGGCGTTGTAATCGGATGGAATAAATCCGTCAGGAAATTCGGTGAAATTGATGTTGTATGGTCCAAAATAGTTTTGAATAGTAAAGGCAAAATACACTTCGCCACATTCATCTCTACCTTCTTGAAAACCAATACTGGGAACGACCTCTATAACATTGTGAATTAAACAGTCTAAGACTGAAACTTCAATTGAAATCACTTCTGCTGAGAAGAACGGAATTTCGATATAAGTAGTCGAGGTTCCCACCGGAATAGTAATTAAGTCCGTCACTACTTCAACTGAGCCATCGGGCAAAGTAATGTTGTAGTTCACCTCTACATTCTGATGTTCAGCGACAGAATAAATAATAAAACCCGCCCGATATGTATCACAACTGATTAGCGTTGAAAGACTCTCGACATAATCAAAAGCAAAAGAAGTTTCTAGTTCGATAGTGTGGGTTCTGGTATAGCCTTCACCACAGGCATCATAAATTCTAATCTGATAGGTCTGTTCAGTTAAAAGCCCTGTAAAAATGTTTGAATCTTGTAGTGCATACGTCGTAGGACCGCTAAAAATTTCATACGCAACTGCTTGTCCGGTTAGAGTGACTACCTCGATGGTTATTCCGCTACAATCCGTGGGAATTTCGTTGATGATATAGGTCAGTGGCTCTACCAGATCAGCAATAACCACTTCTTTAGAAACGATAGTGGTTGTACCATTTAGGTTTTCAATGGCGTCAATTCGGTAGGTTCCGTTAGCGAGATACTCCACAAATAACGATGAAGTGACCAAATAAGTAGTGGCGGTATTGGGCAGTTTATATAGGGCAAAGGTATAGCTCGCATTTGGGTTTTGGTTTGACAAATTAAAAGTTAAGGTTCCGTTGCCAGTACAGGTTTCGTCTGTTGGCGTTACTGAAAACGAAAATTGGCTAAAGCCAATATATCCACATAATACAAAAACCAATGCTACAAAACTTCTCATCACTATTTTGTTTCTAACACCTTCTTAGCAAATGCTAAAGGATCGTAAATATAGATAGAATAGGGACTATTTCAAATTAGTTATATCTAAATTATTGCAGTATTTAACAATAATCCAAATTTCGAATTATTAAACTCAAACAAACCAATCTAAAAAACACTCTTAAATCGACCTTAAAACTCCTCACTATACCTTATAAAAATTACTTAAACCCAAACAAGAAACATAACTAGCTACCTGTGAAGTAGTTTGTGTTATAAAAATATCAAGACTATAGTTCTGAATAATTGAATAAAAGTTTTATCTTTGCAAACTTAATTAACAGAGGTCGGGTACCTCAAAATTTAATCAAATAGATTATGCCTGTAAAAATTAGATTACAAAGACGTGGTAAAAAGAACAAACCTTTTTACTGGATTGTGGCTGCTGATTCAAGAGCCAAAAGAGATGGTAAATTCTTAGAGAAAATCGGAATTTATGATCCTAACACTAATCCGGCAACTATCGAAGTAAGTGTCGAAAATGCTGTAAAATGGTTGCACAATGGTGCTCAACCAACAGACACTGCCAAAGCTATCCTTTCTTACAAAGGAGTTTTACTAAAACACCACTTAGATGGAGGTGTTCGTAAAGGTGCTTTGACACAAGAACAAGCTGATGCTAAATTAGCACAATGGTTAGAAGATAAATCTTCTAAAGTTGAAGCTAAAAAAGGTGGACTTACTCAAGTGAAAGCTGATGCTAAAGCTAAGGCTCTTGCTGCTGAAAAAGAAACCAACGAAAAACGTATTGCTGCTGCTAAAGCTGCTGCTCAAGAAGCAGAAGCTGCTAATGCCGTAGTAGAAAATGAAGCAGCAGAAGTTGCAGCTTCAGAAGCTCAGGATACTCCTGAAGCTACAGAAGGAACAGAAGAAACTCAAGCTTAATTTTAATTTAGCAGATGACGCGTAAAGAAGAAACGTTCTATTTAGGCAAAATCGCTAAAAAGTTTAGTTTTAAGGGCGAAGTACTTATCTTTTTAGATACAGATCAGCCCGAACTCTACCAAAATCTGGAATCAGTCTTTGTCGAACACGGCAAAGACTTGGTTCCTTTTTTTATTATCAACGCTTCTATTCACAGAAATCACTTTCTTAGAGTAAAATTTGAGGACATCAATTCTGAAGAAGACGCTGACAAAATCATGGGATGTGCCGTACACTTGCCTATGTCTATGCTTCCTGAGCTTGGGGGAAATCAGTTTTATTATCACGAGGTTATCGGCTTTACTGCCGAGGACATCAACCACGGGATTATTGGTACTATTACTTCTATCAATGATTCTAAAATACAAGCACTGTTTATCATCACCACTACTGATGGCAAAGAAATCCTTATTCCGGTGAATGACCACTTCATCCAAAAAGTGGATCGAAAAAACAAAACTTTTATCTTCAATACACCTGCAGGTCTGATTGATTTGTACTTAGAATAAGCAATGTTTCGCTTCAAAGAATTTACTGTAAAACAAGACCAAACCGCTATGAAAGTAGGCACTGATGGTGTTCTTCTGGGTAGTTGGGCTCCTATTGAGCATCGTCCGTATAGTGTTCTAGACATTGGTACTGGTACAGGACTGATTGCACTGATGCTTGCACAACGCAGTTTTGCCGAGCAAATTGATGGCTTAGAAATCGAGGACAATGCCTATGAACAAGCCGTAGAAAACTTTGAAGAATCACCTTGGAACGACAGATTATTTTGTTATCACGCTAGTTTGGAAGACTTCGCAGCAGAAATTGAAGACAAATACGACCTTATTCTATGCAATCCTCCGTTTTTTAAGTCTAACCAACAAATCGAAGATAAAGCTAGAGAAATGGCGCGTTTTTATGATGGACTGCCCTTTGACGAACTTATCATTGGAGCCAAAACATTACTTTCAGAAATAGGTGTATTTGCTGTAATTATTCCGTTTGAAGAACAAGACCACTTTATTGCATTAGCAGAAAAAGCATTGCTTTTCCCGTTTAGAATTACACACGTAAAAGGAAATCCAACAGCCAAAATAAAACGAAGTTTATTAGCGTTTTCCGCACAAAAAACCGACGTTCATTCTGATTGTCTAACCATCGAATCCGACAGACATCGATACTCTCCAGAATTCACCCAGTTAGTCAAAGATTTTTATTTAAAACTTTAGAGGTAATCACTCTGTTTTTTTTGTGTTCTACTTCAATTATTTCCTCTGTGAACTATCGTTAAAAAAGTGAAGATTTAAAGCTTTTTAGCCGCATATTTATAGGTTTTAGCTCTGTTTTTATTCTAAAAAACACATGTTTCTTTTATAAAAAAAAGTCAGCGGATTAAAACACCAGGCTTCTGAGCATTCAAGCCTATTTCAATGCTTTTTAGGTTGATTTTAAATACAGCATACGGAGTTAGAATAATTTGTATAGTACGGATAGTTGCTTTACCTTTGCAATCTAAATTCGGTCTAAATAAGCCTGTAAATGAAAATCAATAAGTTGGCTATACTTATTTCTGGAATATTCACTCTTGCTACATACGCACAAGAAACCCAAAAAGATACCCTTCAGAAATATCAGAATATCGAAACTGTAGTAATTACAGGGCAGTTTGAACCTCAATCCGTCAAAAAAGCAGTGCATAACGTCAGGGTTATCTCTAAGAAGGATATCCAGAGTTTGGCTGCTAATAACTTAGGCGACGTACTCAACCAATACCTCAATATTACGGTAACCCCAAACGGACAAACCGGAAAATCTTCTGTTTCACTCTTCGGGTTAGACAGTCAGTACTTTAAGATACTTGTGGATAATATTCCTTTGGTTACAGATACAGGATTGGGCAAAGAAGTTGATCTGTCACAAATCAATCTTGACAATGTTGAGCGTATCGAGATTATCGAAGGCGCTATGGGTGTTACCCACGGTGCAAACGCAGTGAGTGGAATTCTCAATATTATTACCAAAAAGAATTCTAAATACAGTTGGGAAATTTCTGCTAGTATTCAGGAAGAAACCGCTGGGAGTGAATATGCGCTTTTCAACCGCGGAAGACATATTCAGAACCTAAAAGCCTCACATAACATTTCTGACAATTGGTATGTTTCTTTAGGCGTAAACCGCAATGATTTCAGGGGTTTTTATGGAGAACAAAACGGAAAGTTTTACACCGAGAATGACGGCACTAGAGGGCTTAAATGGCTTCCGAAAGAACAGTTCACAACCAATGCAACCATCGGTTATCAAAAAGGAGAATACCGAATTTTTTATAAATTTGATTATTTTAAAGAGAATGTCGATTTCTACAATCCGGTAGTAGTGCCTGTAGATAATTATCCTTTTCCCCTTACACATTATTCAAAAGACAAGCGCTTCCCTACACAACGCTTTTTTCATCATATCAATTATTACGGAAAAACAATCTATGATTTGATTTTTAATATTTCGGCTTCACATCAAAGACAAACCAGGGACGAAGAGCAATTCAACTATCATATATTAGAAAATCAAGAGCGGCATAATGAACAGAAATTATTCCACTCTAACGAGGTGCTTTATTCTACCGGAACTGTCAACAATTTCATCAAAGACAAATGGTATGATTTTCAGTTTGGCTATGAATTAGTCAACGAAAATAGTTTTGCCGATGGCTCTTCTGGTATGTTCAGAAACAATACGCAAGAAGCAAAAGACATTCGCAAACACATTGAGAATTATGATGCTTTTTATCTCTCAGAACTAAACATCACCGAACGATTTTCTTTACGCCCCGGATTTCGATACTCTTTCCAATCGATGTTTAAAGATCAGTTTTCTTACTCATTAGCCACACGATGCTTAATAGAGCATGATATCGAAGCGCGTTTGTCTGGTGGAAAATCCTATCGTACACCAAACTTCACCGAACTCTATACTTTCTTTGTGGATTCCAATCACAACATCCAAGGAAATGAGGATTTAATTCCAGAACAAAGCAGTTATGTAGAGACCAATATCAAGAAAAGCACATATTTTGATTCAGGCACAATCCTATACAATAGCATTACCTCGGGTTTTATGAAAGTGGATGATAAAATCAGTATGGTACTGGTAAAAGCCAATCCGATTTTGCAATATAAATACATCAATATAGATAATTATATGATGTGGAATATCTCTACCGACAATAGGATTAATTATAGAGACTGGAATATCTCTGCTGGTTTTGCTCTTATCGGGATTTCGCAAGAAATCGGAACGGGAGCTTTGGGAACTTCATCAAACAATGATTTTTTATATACTTTTAATGTCAATACATCGATCGGTTATAACTTATCAAAATACGATACGCAGTTCTCTTTATACTATAAACACAACGGAAAAACCAGACAGTTTGTAAACAATATAGACAACCCGTCTGACTTTGTTTTGTCTGAAGTCGAATCGTATGATTGGCTAGACGCTTCAGTCAAGAAAACATTCTATAACGGAAGGTTCGAAGTGATGACTGGAGTCAGAAATATTCTTGATGTAACAAACATCAAAAGCTCTGCTTCTACTGGAATTGGAGGTGCTATTCACGGAACTTCGTCTAATGCTATGATGTTGGGTTATGGTCGTTCGTATTTCCTGAAACTGACCTACAACCTCAATTTTTAAGATTGAAATAATTATGAAAAAGAGCTTATTTATACTATTATCTTGTTTTGGTATTTTTTTCGGATGTGTTGAGGATACTCCAGAGAGCTATACCTCAGAATTTATTAGCTTTGCTGTGCCTTCTGTGAATGTCACTAGTCCAGCCACTACAATCGAAATCGTTTTTTCTAAACCTACTCCTACTGCTGGTTTTCTAATCCTTGAGCTTTCTGAAACCAATGTAAGTTACGGTATAGATTATACTACTTATCCAGAGCCTATTTCATCGAATTTAGAAATTGGTTTTCCGCAAGGAGCAACTACTGTTACTTTTCAGCTAAATAGCCTGATTAATCAAAGTGAAGAAGAGAAAAATGTTGCCTTTACGATAAGTTCTAGTTCTAATAATTATCAGATAGCAAGCAATTCATCTATTATTATCAACTTCAACCAAGCGGTTTTGTTAGGTGGTTCGATGGCTCCTGAGGTAGGCGGACCCAATCAGCCGTATCAGGTTTTTGTAGATTTAAGCACAGGAGAAATGACTGCTGTAGAACGTACTTCTTGGGATTTAGGTTTTTATGCAGGTGATGATTTCAGAGTAATCCTTAACAGCACGATCAAAATGTCTGCTAAATCAATGCTCACCACAGACCTTTCTACAGCAGTTATGCCAGACAACAATATGATAATTGGGCAAGGTGCAGGTAGTGTGAACCAAATTGACTTCCCGAGCGGAGATTTGACCCGAACTGTCATTACAGAAATCTCAGAAAATGATGAGGATAATTATGTTTATCTGATTAATCTAGGTAGCAATCCTGGGACAGAACCTCCTTATTTAGGAACGGTCGGAGCTGATACAGGATCACACAGAGGTTGGAAGAAAATTAGAATCCTAAGAGATAATTCTGATTATAAGTTGCAATATGCCAATCTTCAGGACAACACTTATCAAGAGGTTATAATTTCTAAAGATGCACTTTATAATTTTAGTTTTTTCAGCTTCAACACCAATTCAACTGTACTGGTAGAACCAGCTAAAACCAAATGGGATTTGTCTTTTTCTTCTTTTACGAATGTCATCGAGACTAGCATCGCTTATTTTTTCGCAGATTTTATACTCAACAACAGCAGAGGTGGTGTATTGGCGTATGAGGTACTCAGCGAGGAATATAACTTTACAAACTTTGCACTAAGCAATGTCGATCCTTCAAAATTCGATACTGCGCAAACAGCTATTGGTGCTTCTTGGAGGGAAACCGCGACCAACAGTTCTCAAGGTGTGCCAGTATCTCAATTCATTGTCAAAACTAATGTTTTCTATATCGTCAAAGATACCGATCAGAATTACTATAAACTTCGAATGACACAAGGCGTATTAGAAAACGGAGAGCGAGGACATCCAAAGTTTATTTACAGCTTATTAAAGTAGTTTTTGCATTATTTTATCTAGTCATTATTTCTTTTTTTTAGTAGGTTTGTAAAGACTTATTTATTCAGCATATAATTTTATGAAGCTGTTCAAACGAAATCCTTTCGGACATATACTCTTTCTTAAGAAATGGCTTATACGCATTGTAGGTTTAATTTCTTACAGACGCTATAAAGGCTTTAATCAGCTAAAGATTGAAGGTTCAGAAGTCATACGAAAACTTCCGGATAGCGGCGTGCTATTTATATCAAATCACCAAACTTACTTTGCTGATGTTGCGGCTATGTTTCACGTCTTTAATGCGAGTCTCAACGGCAGAAATGACTCTATAAACAATGTGTTTTATTTGTGGAAACTAAAGCTCAACATCTATTTTGTAGCAGCAAAAGAAACCATGAAATCAGGTTTTTTGCCAAGAATATTTGCCTATGCTGGCTCGGTGAGCGTGGATAGAACCTGGCGAGCCAAAGGAGAAGACATCACCGAGAAAAAAGAAATCAATCCTAATGACACACGTAATATTCAGATAGCCCTTAATGACGGTTGGCTCATTACTTTTCCGCAAGGAACCACAAAATCATTTAAACCCATCCGAAAAGGAACAGCTCATATCATCAAGAACTACAAACCCGTTGTCGTACCTATTGTTATAGACGGCTTTAGACGCTCATTTGACAAAAAAGGACTGCGTACAAAGAAGAAGGGAATATTACAATCTATGGTTATCAAAAAACCTTTAGAGATTGATTACGAAAATGAAAGTATCGAGCAAATCATAGAAAAAGTAGAATATGCTATTGAACAACACCCCTCTTTCTTAAAAGTAATTCCGGTTGAAGAAGTAGAAGCTCAAGAAGAACTAAATAAACTCAGAAGGTGGGAATACTAATTAAAATACAAACAAAATGAAAAAAATAATTTTTACAGACAAAGCACCTACACCAATTGGTCCGTACAGTCAAGCCGTTTTGGCTGGAAATATGTTATACATTTCTGGTCAAGTGCCTATCAATCCAATCTCTGGCAAACTGATGATGAGTTCTATCGAAGAACAGACCCAGCAAGTTATGGAAAACCTAAAAGCAATCCTTTCTGCAGCTGATATGACTTTTGAGAATGTAGTAAAGTCAACTATTTTTATTATGAATATGGACGATTTTTCAAAAATAAACGCTGTTTATGGCGCTTACTTTTCTGAAGGACAGGCTCCAGCTAGAGAAACTGTTCAGGTGGCGAAATTACCAAGAAGTGTAGATGTAGAGATTTCGATGATTGCAATCAGATAATTTTTGCTTTTTCTATTGCAAAACCAAATTATCTTTTCTATATTTGCACCCTGAAAATAAGGCGTCGTGGCGCAACTGAATAGCGCATCTGATTACGGCTCAGAAGGTTGCAGGTTTGAATCCTGCCGACGTCACAAAAAAAGGCTTAAGAGTAATTCTTAAGCCTTTTTTCATGATAAAAATTAGGGTATAAACTTAGATCAAATTATTGTCTCTCGCTTTCTGTATAGCTTCGATTTTGTTGTGTACATGTAGTTTGGCATAAATATTCTCTATGTGTTTTCTGACTGTACTCGGAGAAATGATAAGGTTGTTGGCAATATGTATATAATTCAATCCTTTGCTGAGTTGCTCTAAAACCTCCGTTTCTCTTGGCGTCAATTTGATGTCTTCTTTCTGGCTTTGATCAGTCAAATCAAGGGGGTTTCTCAGAAGTCTCAGCGCTTTCATAGCAATAGAAGGCGTCATTGCTGCACCTCCGCTAATAGTCTCCAAAATGCCTTGATACAGAACCTCTGGATTTACTTCTTTAAGCAGATAACCATCCGCCCCAACCTTGATTGTATTAAAAATATTCTCATCATTATCAAAAACCGTTAGCATGATGATTTTGATATGCGGATACTTTTGTTTTACTTTTTCAGTTGCTTCTATACCATTCATAATAGGCATTTCAATATCCATCAAAATAAGGTTGATGTTTGAATTTTGCTCTAATTTAGCAAGAAGTTCTTTTCCGTTATTGACACAAAACTTGAGACTTATGTCCTTAAAAAAGGAAAGCTTTTTCTGACACTGCTTTTTGCAGAAAAACATTATCATCAACGATGGCTACTTTTATAATTGGTTGCATAGTAATGTGTTTTTAAATTAAGAACGTTAAATAATAACTGTGATGCTACTTCCGTTTTCATCCGAGTTAAAGAAAATCCTTCCGTTAATTTCTTCCACTCTCTTTTTCATATTGACAATTCCGTTTCCGGTGTTTTCTTCTGTGATGGTAAAACCTTTTCCGTTGTCTGCAATGATGACATTAAACTTATAATTTTTATCGGCTGAGCGTTTGATTACCACTTTAATTTTATCTGCTCCGGAATGTTTTATCGAATTGTTTACCGCCTCTTGAATCACACGACATAGATTGACTCCTTCTAGCGAAGAGAATTTATAGGTATCATCTTCTATATTTTGTTCTACATCCAAATCAAAGTCAATCCCTCTTACCGAGAACATAGCTGTATTTATAAAATCGCTCAATCGAGCTTGGATATCGTCAAAATCAATCTGGTCTTTATTCATTGCCCAAATGGTATTTCTCAGTTCTAGAATCGTCTGTCTTGTGAATTTTGCAATTCCATCAATTCTTTGATTGATTTCGGGGTTTACTTCTTTGAGATAATATTTAATACTCTCTAACGACGAAATTATAAAGGTGAGTTGTGAGCCAATATTATCATGCAAATCTCGCGAGATAATCAGTTTTTGGTTTTGAAGTTGGTTTTGGGTTTCGATTCTTTGATAAGCCGCCTTTAATCGGCTTTCTCTCTCAATGCGTTTTGACCTTTGTTTTTGTCTATAAAAGAGTGTGTATCCCAACATAATTGATACAACAAGTAAGAAGATAGTCAGTAAAACTTGAGTATTTTTATGTTCAAGTTTAAGGTTTTTTTCGGCGATTATCGTTCGTTGTTCTAAGATTTTTCTTTCTTTTCGCTCGGTTTGGTATTGTTTTTCGAGTTCAAAAACAGCCAGGGTTTTCTCCTGTTTAAAAAGTGAATCTCTAATGACATCGTGCACTTTCATTTGCAGGTAAGCCTGCTGATAATTGCCTATTTCAGAATATGCCTTAGCCAAATTTTTTCGGATATCAATCTCTAAGAAATGGGCTTTTGAGGTTTCGACAAAACTGAGTGCTTCTTTGAGTAAATCAATAGCGCGAGCTATTTTCTGTTGTTTGAGCAAACATTGTGCGTAGGCACTTAGCGTATTTGAGGCTTCAAAGAAATTGCCGTACTTCTTATATAAACCAATCGTTTCTTCATAGAGCTCATTGGCTTTTGAATATTGTTTTAGGCTATCATAAGCAATAGCAATATTATTAATTGGGTATACAACTAATCTATCATATTCTATTTTTTGGTATAACTTTTTAGCGTTTTCAGAATACTTAATCGCTTGGTCAAATTTGCCCAACATAAGCGAAACTGCGCCAATATTCCCTTGGCTCACAGCCATACCAAAATCATTTTCTATTTTGAAATATATTTCATTTGCTTTTTGGTAATAACTCAAGGCTTTCTCATACTCTTCCTGTGATTTATACACAATTCCGATATTCGAAAAAACCATAGCCATTTTACTGATATTATTTTCAGACTCATAATAGTTGAGGGCTTTGAAATAATGTTTTAGTGAAGTGGGAAAATCGCCAATCTTGTCGTAATAAATAGCAATGTTGTTATATGAATCACCGATTTTAATCTTATTTCCACTTTTCAGGCGTATGGCAAGCGCTTGTTTGTGGTAAATAAATGAAGAATCAGGACTACTTCTATACTCATATACATTGGCGAGGTTGTTATACACCTCAGCCAATTCCATTTTATCTTTGTTCTTACGTGCTTCGGTTACAGCCTTAATTGCATATTCTAAGGCTTTGTCTAAATCATCGATTTCATATTCTATCGAGAGCAACATATACAGTTGCGCCTTCCTTTCAGAATCCTTTGTTTTTGCTAAAACTGCTGATAAACTATCTATCTTCGGATTAGCATATAAGCCAGTGAAATAAAGACAAAATAAAACACAAATACATAAACCAACTTTATTTTTGGTCCTCAACATACATCTTAAATTAAGAAATAATTAACAAAAATATCGAAAAGCTTTATAATATAAAACTTTCAAAGACTAATTAACAGTAATCACTACTAACTTTCGAGGTTTTTTAAACTATTGTTTTACTTCAAACAATAATTTTAGACCTTGTAACGGTACAGCTACACTTCAGAAGTACAAAATATAACACTGTTATATAACAAAAAACCATCTGCTTTAACAGATGGTTAGGTTTTAGAATATATTTTTTTGATAACATAGATTCAACTAATAAATGCAACAGCATTAAAAATAACCAAAGGATATGTTTAAAAACTATCCTTTGGTTGGCGAAAAAAGAATCACCTTATTTTGTGGTTACGACACTACAAAAAGTATGGGACACTTAACGCTTGAACAAAGATACAAAATTGAGACTTATAAAAGTTTTGGAAAAGGAATAACAGAGATTGCCGATTATCTTGGTAGAGATAAATCTGTGATTTCAAGAGAAATTAAAAGAAATTCCGAAAACTCCCTTAGCTCAATGCCTTAAAAAAGGCACTTAAAATGACATCATTGACCGTTGTTGGGGTGGCTATCTCTAGAATACATCTACTTTCGCTTCGGATAAAATTCTCTAAACCAACTTGAACCTCAAGTTCATTCTGTGCATGAAAATAATTAAACCCAAACATTTTTGCTAGATGCGATGCGTTCAAATCGTGTTTAGTCTCAAAAAAGGTACTGAAGAGTTCGGTCTTCTGATGTCCTAGCAATATTCTAAAAATCCCACCACCAGAGTTGTTGATCAAGATTATCTTGAAGTTCTCTGGTATATAATTATTCCACAAAGCATTGCTATCATAGAAAAAACCTACATCGCCCGTTATTAATACTACTGGCTTTTTGCTCATTAAAGCAGCTCCTACTGCTGTAGAAACACTTCCGTCAATACCACTTGTACCTCTATTACAGAAGACTTCTATAGTTGGTGACAGATCAAAAAGTTGCACATAACGTATGGCCGAACTATTGCTAATTTGTAGTTGTAATGCTTTGGGCAAGGATTTGGTAATTTGCTCAAAAACACTGAAATCTGAATACGGCACATTTACTAAAAAATCCTGTGATTTGGTCTTTCTGATTGTTTTAATTACTTGTGCAAAACTGTTGTAATTACTCTCTACGGATTTTGTTTGAGCAAGGAAACGCTTAAAAAACACATTAGGTTCTTCTCTGAAGTGATGTGATAAACTTCCAAAAGTATCATAGGCTCTAAACTCATCAATATGCCAATGATGTGTTGCTTGGTGTTTTCTGAGAAACGACTTAATTCTTTTAGAAATAATCATTCCGCCAAACGTAAGTAGTAATTCAGGTTGTAATTCCTCAAATTGCTCTTGGTCAAAAGGTGTGATAAACACATCGATTTTATTGATAAAACTAGGATGATGTAGGTTAGATGTCGTTTCGGTCATTACCACTACAGACGGGTCATTTGCCAAGTGTTCGACTATCGCCACATCTATCTGACTGGGAGCGTTTACGCCTACTAAAATCAGTTTTTTCTTCGCATTATTCCAGATCGAAACAAAGTCTGAAACCTCTTCTATTGGGAGTTTTTCCTTCTGAGTAGTTGCGACAATAGGCTGATAACTTAACTCATCCACCATATCATACAAAGGTTCTTCAAAAGGAATATTGATATGCACCGGACCTTTTTTTAGTTGTGCTTTATCTATGGCTTCACAGATTTTCTGATCGTTTTCAGCAGAAGCTTCTTCGTCTAAATTAGCATTATATAAAATATGATTGGCAAAAACATCTTGTTGACGAATAGTCTGTCCGTCACCAATATCAATTTTTGACAAAGGCCTGTCAGCAGAAACGATTATGAGTGGTATTTGAGAGTAAAAAGCTTCTGCTATGGCAGGATAATAATTCAAAAGTGCCGAACCCGACGTACAGACTACCGCTACAGGCTTTTGAAGCTGTTGCGCCATACCCATAGCAAAAAAAGCAGCACTTCTTTCGTCGGCAATACTATAACACTTAAAATTTAGGTTTGAAGCAAAGCCAATGGTGAGCGGAGCATTTCTAGAACCTGGTGAAATGACGATATGTTCGATTCCCTTTTGTCTGAATAATTCAATCAGGCTTTGGGCTAAAGGTATTTTAGGATACAGCATTCTATGTGTTTAAAGCCTACAAAAATACAAAACTAAAGTCGATAGACGAAGTCTTAAACACAAACTTAAAGACCTAAACTTAAAACTTAAAGCATATATTTGTGGCGAATAACAGAAAACAAACAGTTCACAATGGAAGTAGTTTACCAAACCTGGCCTTGGTATGTGTCGGGCTTTTTGATAGCAGCAATCATGCTTTTACTCATTTATTTCGGGAAGTCTTTCGGAATGTCGTCTAACCTCAGAACACTCTGCACAATAGGCGGTGCAGGAAAAGTAGCTGATTTCTTTAAGTTTGAATGGCGAACTCAAATCTGGAGCCTCGTAGTAGTTTTGGGCGCAATGATAGGCGGATTTATCGCTTATAACTATCTGGAAAGTCCCGATATCGTACAACTCAACCCAAAAACAATAATCGAACTTCAAGCCATGCAGATTGATGCTCCTGACGGAAAATTACTGCCAGATGCCTTATTTGGAGTGGAAGTGCTCAAAAACCCGAAGATGTTGCTTATTTTATTGGTGGGTGGTTTACTCATCGGTTTCGGAACGCGTTATGCTGGAGGCTGTACTTCAGGACACGCAATCTCTGGACTCAGCAATTTACAACTCCCATCACTGATTGCCGTAATTGGTTTTTTTGTGGGTGGTTTAGTAATGTCTTGGATTATTTTACCTTTAATTTTTTAGATGATGAAAAAATATATCAAATTTTTAGTCTTAGGAATTATTTTCGGAATAATAATGGTAAAATCCGAAGCCGTTTCGTGGTATAGAATCTACGAAATGTTTCACTTCCAATCCTTCCATATGTACGGAATCATCGGAGTAGCCGTAGTCACAGGGATTATCGGCATACAAATCATGAAGACAACTAACCTCAACGATGCCAGTGGAGCACCCATATCCATCGAGCCTAAAGAACCAGGGCGTTTCAGATATCTGGTAGGCGGTGTACTTTTCGGACTTGGTTGGGGTTTAGTAGGCACTTGTCCAGGACCAGTTTTTGTGCTTATTGGCGCTGGTTTTTATCCAGTAATCATCATACTTATAGGCGCTTTGGCAGGTACTTTTCTTTATGGAATAATTAAAAATAAACTTCCTCATTAACCTAAAAAAACAGACTATTATATAAAAAAGCTTCGATTTTTATTTCTAAAAATCGAAGCTTTTTTGGCAATAGCAAACTGTATAATTCACTTAGAAAATAAGCGTCAATCCAGCTAAGAAATTTCTAGTGGCTTGTGGATAATATCCCGCACCGTCAATAGTCGTAATTACATTTGGGTCAGAATAATCGTCGTCATACGAATAGAAATAACCATTTGAAATGTATTTTTTATTCAGAATATTATTCACCAACGCACTCAGCCGAATAGTTTCAAAAAGCTTCTTCGGTTTTATCTCATACGAAACATTCAAATCGTTTATGAAATAACTATTCAATTTAGAACTATCCAAACCTAAATTACTCATGTATTGCTCGCCTACGTATTTTGACAATAGCGAAATTTGCACAGATTCTATAGGCATAAAAGTGATGATATTTGACAAGACAATATCCGGAGAAAAAGCGATATCCGTATTGCCTAGGTTTTTTAATTCTCCATCTCTTTCTGCATAAAAATCAATATTCTTATTTTGGCTTATAGCCATAGTAGGTCTAAAGATCCATTTGTCAGACGCTCTTATAATCAGGTCTGCCTCTACTCCCATTCTATACGAATCTCCTGAGTTTTCGCGTATCGGAGCACCTGTATCGCTAATAGCACCCGTTAATACCAACTGATCTTGGTAACACATATAATAAGCGTTAAGGTTAATTTTTAGCTGCTCTTTATTAAGCCTCCATCCCAATTCAAAATCATCCAATTTCTCAGGCTTTGGACTTCCGTTTTTATAATCTTCTCGGTTGGGTTCTTTCTGGGCTTTGGCATAAGAAAAATACAAATTGTTGGTTGCATTCAGCCTATAAGTAATTCCCGCTTTAGGATTGAAGAAATTAAAACTATCATCTACCACTCCTGTTTCAGCTCCATTTGCCTTATAGTTGACTGTTCTGTATTGCATGTCCACAAAAGCATTCCATTTATCACTCAATTGATAGTTTGCTTTAGAATAGACGTTCAAATCCGTTTTGGTCGAGTTGTCAAAATAGTATTGTTTCACATATTCATCTAGCAGAATATCTCTGGTCCAAATCACGTTACCGAAGTGATCTCCTTCATATTTATTATAGCCTCCACCAAGAATCAGATTCCACTGCTCTTTTTTGTATTGTG
Source organism: Flavobacteriaceae bacterium (assembly GCA_034676605.1). Classification (GTDB taxonomy): domain Bacteria; phylum Bacteroidota; class Bacteroidia; order Flavobacteriales; family Flavobacteriaceae; genus Flavobacterium. The sequence continues at coordinate 1,035,506 of JAUCBW010000001.1, forward strand.
CAGAAAACACAGTTCCATAAAAATGATTGTCCAACCATTTCTGACGAATCAAATCTGTTCTACTGATGAGTTCTCCGTTGATTTCGACAGGTGAAATTCCATAATCTGAAAGTTTTTGTTTGCCTTTATAACTCTCATAATGTCCTTCTCCTTTGGTATAATGAAAAGCAAGATTGGCAGTCCAATTATAACTCAAGCGTTCGTTCCAATGCAATTGGTAGTGGTTTTGCTCGTAGTTATCGGTTTCATTTTTATAAAATCCGATGAAGTTTCCGTCCTTGTCATACATCTCACCTGAAATATTATAAGTTCTGTCATTTTCGAGCTTTTCTTTGTCTTCAAGTCCGTTCCAAGCTTGGTAGGTTTGTTGATTTCCTCCAAAGGCAATTGCTTTTATGATTCGGTTTTCATCCTGATAAGCTCCTTGCAAGAAATAAGATTTCATATCCGCCCAAGCCCTATCGATATAGCCATCTGACTTGATTTTAGACACTCTTCCCGATAATTCAAAGTTATCAGAGATACGACCTGTAGAGAATTTGACGGTGTTTTTCATCGTATTATAACTGCCAAAAGAGTTTGATAGTTCTGCCGATGCTTTGTCTTGGATGGCATCTGTCAGCAAATTTATACTCGCCCCAAAAGCGCCCGAACCGTTGGTTGAAGTTCCCACACCTCGTTGCACTTGAATGTTCTCTACAGAAGAGACTAAATCAGGCAAATTCACCCAATACGACAAATGGCTTTCAGAGTCGTTATACGGCACACCGTTGATGGTAATATTCACCCTAGTCGCATCTGAACCTCTTACTCGGATTCCTGAATAACCTACGCCATTCCCTGTATCGGTCGTCATTACCACAGAAGGCAAATGACCTAAAAGCGTTGGAATATCCTGCCCTAGGTTTCGCGACTGGAGCTCAGTTTTGTCAATGTTTGTAAAAGTAACAGGAGTTTGTGACGTTGCACGTACAGATAATACGATAACCTCCTCAATAAGCTGGTTGTCGAGCAAAACGACACTGTCATTCTCTTTTGGTGTTTGGGCAAAAGATGTAGCTGAGAGAAAGAGGGCAGAAAAGCTGAAAAGTAAAAGACGAGGTCTTGCCTTGTGCTCCTGCTGCTTGTTTTTGAATAAAGTTTTCATTCGTAATTTGTTTTGTCTTACGAATAAAAGGGGTAATTATTCTTTGTTGTTAGTAAAATTAAATTGATATCCACTCAACCTAAACCATAGCGTGCACACAGTGATTTAGGTTACTTTTCCCTTGGCAGCATTACCTGCCCAGGTTCTTTGGGTATAATCTCAGCTCGTTATTTAGAGCACCCCTTTGAGATGTGGCAAATGTATAAAATATATACAGAACAAACAACGGAGTTTTTCAGCTAAAAAACTTCTGAAAATAACTTACATCGTCGTCCTGAAATATTTACAGAGAATAGCCACAGATAATTTCTCGATTAAACTAAAATGTATTAAATTTGCATGCAATTCAACTACAAATTGCAAATGAACTCACACAACACAAAAATCATTGGAGAAGGTCTTACTTATGACGACGTTCTTCTTATCCCTAACTACTCAGAAGTACTTCCTAGAGAAGTTAGCATCAAATCAAAATTCTCACGCAACATCACTCTTAACGTGCCAATTGTCTCTGCGGCTATGGATACGGTTACGGAAAGCGCTATGGCTATCGCTATCGCTAGAGAAGGAGGTATTGGCGTACTACACAAAAACATGACTATCGAAGCACAAGCAAACGAAGTCAAGAAAGTAAAGCGCTCTGAATCGGGAATGATTATCGATCCTGTGACGCTTTGGCTTAGCTCAACGGTAGAAGACGCTAAAAATGCAATGAGAGAATACGGCATTGGCGGCATACCGATTGTGGATGAAAATAAAGTCCTAAAAGGAATTGTCACTAACCGCGACTTGCGCTTTGAGAAAGACAATGCTAAACTGCTTACGGCAGTGATGACTTCTGAGAATCTAGTTACTGCTAAAGAAGGTACAACACTAGAGATTGCAGAGGGAATTCTTCAAGAAAACAAAATAGAAAAACTACCGGTAGTTAACCAAAATTACCAACTCGTTGGGTTGATTACTTTTAGAGATATCATCAAGGTTTCTCAGAAACCCAATGCCAATAAAGACAAATACGGAAGACTTCGCGTTGCAGCAGCTATCGGAGTGACAGGCGATGCGCTACAAAGAGCAGAAGCACTTGTCAATGCAGGTGTAGATGCCGTGATTATTGATACTGCCCACGGACATACCAAAGGAGTAGTAGAAATTCTGAAACAGGTAAAGGCGAAATTCACAGAAATTGATGTCGTCGTAGGGAATATTGCTACGCCCGAAGCAGCGCTTTATTTGGTGAAACACGGAGCTGATGCCGTGAAAGTAGGAATCGGACCTGGTTCTATTTGTACGACACGCGTTGTAGCGGGTGTTGGTTTCCCGCAATTCTCAGCTGTGCTAGAAGTAGCAGCAGCACTGAAAGACACTGGAATTCCCGTCATTGCCGATGGAGGTGTTCGCTATACAGGTGATATTCCTAAAGCTTTGGCTGCTGGTGCATCGAGTGTAATGTTGGGCTCGCTATTGGCAGGGACAAAAGAATCTCCTGGAGAAACCATCATCTTTGAAGGGCGAAAATACAAATCATACAGAGGAATGGGTTCTGTTGAAGCGATGAAAGACGGCTCTAAAGACCGATATTTTCAAGATGTAGAAGACGATTTAAAGAAACTTGTACCCGAGGGAATCGTGGGGCGCGTACCTTATAAAGGAGAACTCAACGAGAGTATGCAGCAATTCATCGGTGGGCTTCGTGCCGGGATGGGCTATTGTGGTGCTAAGGATGTGGCAACACTACAAGAAACAGGTCGTTTTGTAAAAATCACCTCTAGCGGAATTCACGAAAGCCACCCGCATAACGTGACTATCACTAAAGAAGCACCAAATTATTCAAGGAAATAACCGAGCATTTTTAGATGTTTTTGCTTACTTTAGCAACGAATTAATTTAATATCGAACATTATGGCTACTGATAAAAAAACTATTTTTAAGGGAATACGACTTTTGGCCATCTGTTTGCCACTGTTGTTTATAGGGCCAACCATCATAAACAGCTCTTTTAAAAATCAGAACAACGACTTTTATTACCCTATACTCATTTTGGGTATTGCGTGTTGTATGATAGCCATGTATCTGATGTTTAGAGGCTTGAGCATTATGACTAAAGGAATTTTTAATGACTAATTACATCAGAATATTTTTTATCTGTTTGGGATTTTTATCTCTAGCTTCTTGCTACCAACAAGAGCGCAACTGCACTGACTTTAAAACCGGAAAGTTTAAGTTTGAGCACGAAATAGAAGGAGAGTTAAAAACCACTCTTTTTCAGCGTACCGACAGTCTAGAAATCGAGAATTTTGAAGGAAAGATCGACACCTCCTACGTGAGATGGATCAATGACTGTGAGTATATCCTTCACAAGAAAAATCCGAAAGGCAGAAACGACAAAAAAGGTGTACACATCAAAATTTTGACTACCAAAGAAAACACCTATACTTTTGAATTTAGTATGGTTGGCGATGCCAACAAACAAAAAGGTGTGGTTTCAAAAATAGAATAATCCTCAGGAGATTAAAAACCCCATATCCATTTAATGAAAAACGACAAAAGCTTTAGTTCTTGGCTAGATGATTTTGAGCACAACCAACCCTTGGTTATTGCTGGACCATGCAGTGCTGAAACTGAAGAGCAAGTGCTCAGCACCGCTCGACAGCTCAAAGATGCTGGTGTAAGCGTGCTTCGAGCAGGAATCTGGAAACCCAGAACCCGACCTGGAGGTTTTGAGGGCGTAGGTGCTATCGGGCTGAAATGGCTTGAGAAAACAAAAAGTGAAACGGGACTTTTATTGGCTACAGAAGTGGCTACCAAAGCGCACGTAGAACTCGCTATCGAGCACGACATCGATATTTTATGGATTGGCGCCCGAACAGCAGTCAACCCTTTTGCAGTGCAAGAAATAGCCGATGCTTTAAAAAATACAGATAAAATCATCTTGCTAAAAAACCCTGTCAATCCTGACTTATCACTTTGGATTGGCGGATTAGAACGCCTGTATAATGCCAATATCAAAAAGCTGGGCGTGATTCACAGAGGTTTTTCTACCTACGAAAAAACCAAATACCGCAACAATCCGGAGTGGCAAATTGCCATTGAGATGCAAAGCCGCTTTCCTGATTTGCCGATGATCTGTGACCCTTCTCACATCACGGGCAATCGAAATATGATTCAGCAAATCTCGCAACAAGCCCTAGACCTCAACTATAACGGACTTATGATTGAAGCACATATCAGTCCGGACCAAGCTTGGAGTGATGCCGCACAACAAGTAACTCCACAGCGCCTAAAAGAGATCCTCAGTAGCCTTGTAGTGCGTAAAAAAACAGCTGAAGATTTTGATTACAACTCTTCACTGTCAAAATTGCGCACCAAAATTGATGAAATTGACGAAAAACTCATCGAGGTGATTGGCAAGCGAATGTTGATTGCAGAAGAAGTTGGAACACTCAAAAAAGACCAAAATGTAGCCATACTCCAAGCACAACGCTGGCAAGAAATTCTTGACAAACTCGTTGTCTTAGGACGCGAAAAAGGACTTAGCCAAGAGTTTATCAGCCATTTCTTCAGAGCCATTCATCAAGAGAGTATCTACCACCAAGAGAAAATCATCAATACACCTACAAAAGAAAATTGATTTTTTTAGGTTAAAAGAATTTAATTAAATGACCTCAATACTTTTGAGGTTGTTTTCTTGTTGAAGGATTTTGCAAATTTATCCTGAATCAATATATACAGGATAGTATAATTCGTTTTACTCTCTAACCAACTGCTTCTATCAGCTAAATTTTTTGTAGTTTTAACACTGCAAAAAAAATCAAAATGACACATACTCGATTAGGAACTACAGCTGATATTGACGGCATTCAAAACTTGCAAGAACGCTATTTATACCGAAACCTAACCCAGGAACAACGCAAAAAGGGCTTTGTCACTACGCCCTTTACTAAGAGTCAACTAGAAGAAATTATCAGTCAAAACGGAATGTTTATTGCTGAAAATGAGCAAAAGAAAATCATCGCAAATGCTTTTGCGGGAAGTTGGGCTTATTTTGAGCAATGGGAGATTTTCAATGTTATGGTAGCGCGCTTTCCGATATTGTCATTCAACGGAAAAGAAATCACAACAGAAAATAGTTTTCAGTACGGACCAATATGTATTGACGAGCACTACAGAGGAAAAGGCTTGTTCAATCAACTCTTTGAAGAGATGCGAATCGAGCTGTATAAAAGATATCCCATTTCTATAACCTTTATCAACAAGGTCAACGTGATTTCAGAGAAAGCACATACCAAAAAGCTGGGCTTGAAGATCATTGACGAATTTGAATTTAACAACAACACCTATATCGGGTTGGCATTTGATATGCAAAACTCAGTAGTGAATCAAAATAAAAATTAGATGCAGCAACAACTCATAGAAGGACAAGTATTTGAACGAGTAGATTTTACAACACAATCTTTTGAAAGAGCAGATTATGAAGCCTGTACTTTCTTAAATTGCAATTTAGCTGAAGTTGATTTATCGGGTTTTAAGTTTATCGAATGTGAATTCCACGACTGCAACCTGAGTTCAGTTAGGCTGCAACATACAGGTTTTCAACAAGTGCTTTTTAAAAACTCCAAGATGCTGGGAATGCATTTTGAGAAGTGCAATGATTTCGGCTTTTCTATAAAAGTTGAGCATTGCCAACTCAACCATTCCTCTTTTTATAAGAAAAAACTACCCAAAACACATTTTATAAAGTCAAAACTACAAGAAGTAGATTTTAGTAGTTGTGATTTAAGCGCCGTAATTTTTGACGATTGTGATCTGCTCCTGGCTGTTTTTGACAACACTGACCTGCGCAAAGCAGACTTTAGAGGATCTTATAATTTTGTGATCGATCCCGAAAACAACCGCATTAAAGATGCCAAATTCTCTCTTGCGACTTTGAGTGGATTACTGGCAAAATACAATATTAAGATTGAGAGTAATTAGTGATTAAACCTCTCTATTTATTAAAAAAACTCAAGCCTGATTCAGTAACAACAAATTTAACTTTTTTAAATTTAACATATAATTGGGTTTATTTGATATATTTGCAAACTTAATAATCTGAAATTTATCATTATCTATAAACTCTTTATCTTTTATTTACTATGAAAAAGTATTCTTTATTAACAATTTTTATTATTCTTCTTTCGGCAAATTTATGTTTCGCACAGAGGGACACAATTTTCTTGAACAATGAAACAATTGTTTGTTCCATTAAAGAAATTACCGAAGACGCTGTAAGATATACATACCCTGACGAGGACTTAGTCAATTCTATTTATAAAAACTCAGTGCAAAAAATTGTTTTGAAAAGTGGCAGAACACAGATTTTTTTAGAAAGCACTTCTTTTAAACCAGTTAAAACAATTGATGATTATCAAAATGTTACAATAACTCAAATTGAAAGTGAAGTAAAAGGCTTATTCAAAATAGGCGATGTAAGCTCAAAAGCAAAAGGAACAACAACTCTATCCAATCAAGAGCGTGTAAAAGAGCGTGCTTATAATAAATTAAAGGCAGAAGCAGCTATGATGGGTGCAAATATTGTTTACTTAACACATCAACGTACAGAAGGAAATAAAGCAGGAGGATATTGGCAAGCAGGCTCATCAGCCGAAACAAACTTATCCGGTGTAGCTTATTCTAGTGTTATTTTAAACTTTAATGATTTTCAATCTTTGATTAGAGATAGTCGCAATTTTACAACAATTGAGCAGGCAAAACTTTGGAGCAGCGATAGCAAATTTTCAAAATCAAATTATCAGAAATCTTTTGCCATCAAAAAAATAAGTAATGTTAATGGCTCAATTATGATAGAAGGTGACTTACAAGGAGTTTCAAAATATAAAACTTTTAGAGTAGTCTCATTTGATGAAAACTCTTTTAATATATTTTATGAAGATAAGAGTACTTCATACAATATTAAAGTTGCATTATAAAAATAAACCGAAAAATTAGATTTAATTTGGATTGTACATTTTCTGCAGAAAAGTACAATCCTTTTTATATGACGCAGGTTTAAATATAATCTAATCCTATGCAATAGACTATATTACACCTAATTAGTTGAACAAAGTATTGAGACTAATGAAAATTATCTTTAAAGAAGAAGCATTAATATTATTATAAACATTTTGTATACTCTACTTTAAGTCATCCTAAACAATATATATAATAGGTCTATGTATATTTTAGAATACAATCCCCATTGCATCTAAACAAGTAGTATATTAAGAGTGGTTACATCTTCATATTACCCCACTTCGAAGAATTCAGCGGAGAAATATTGTTTAAGTTGTCTACCAAATCTGCAATAGTTACTTGAGGACCACCGTTAAAAATCGAAACCAATTCATCAGACTTAGCATCAAAAAATAAACGCGTTAGTAGTGCATTCGGACGAGATTTATGTACTTCAGTCAAGGTCTTGATAGCGGTTTTTACGCCTTCTTTTCCTGCCTTTAGGTTATCTGCCATTTTATCCATGCCCTGGATATGGTATTGATAAAGTGCTTTTCTGAATGACGCATAGGCGTTAGACGATAAGTCATTAGCCAAGAAATAGCGGTTTTGGTTCCCTCCTTCTTGCTGGCTCCATCCTTTATATCTGCTTGAAGATTGCGCAATTGCCACAATGCTATTGGCGGTATCATAATAGGTTGTACCAGCCTCCATTTTAAAGCTGTCGGCATCTAATCCTAAGATAACATTTGCATAAAAAGCGAGGACTGACGTCAGGTTTGAGTTAAAGGTATTGGGGTCATAATTCAAACTTTCAAATTCTACATAATCAAAAGTAAAATCTTTGTCAGAATAGTTGAACACAGGCGTAGTATAGCCCGAACCGTATACAGGTCGAGAAGATTGGATCTGGATAGAAGCCGTGAAGGTGCTTCCGTTGAGTCCAGTAATATTGATAAACATAGCACAATCTACTTTCTCATTCTGATTGAAGACTTGGTCAGACCAACGGGTGTTGTTCATAAAGTCATTCAGAGACCTTTCTAGGGTAGTGAAAATTTGAGTATTAGAGGTGTTTATCTTTTGATGTCCTAGCGTTACTGTACAGTTGAGTTCTTGCGCTTGGGCAGTCAACAGCGATACAAACAAAAATAGGATTCCAATTATATTACGCATAGTGCTTGATGATTTTATTTACGATATCCTGAGCGACTTCTTTTTTGGTTTTCAGCGGAAATTCTTCAATACCTCCCTCTTTATCGATGAATGTAACCTTGTTAGTATCTCCTCCAAAACCAGCTCCTTTGTCGTTTAGTGAATTAAGAATTATCAAATCTAAGTTTTTTTTCTGAATTTTCAACTTTGCATTCTCAATTTCGTTTTGCGTTTCTAGAGCAAAGCCAATCAAGAATTGTTTGTTTTTTTCAGAACCTAGACTTGCGAGTATATCGGTTGTTTTTTCTAATTCGATGGCTAGATTTTCGTCTGATTTTTTTATTTTTTGGCTGGCTACGTGCTTGGGCCTATAATCAGCTACAGCAGCGGCAGCAATCATCACATCTGTCTCAGCATAATACAACTTACAGGCTTCATACATTTCGCGTGCTGAATTCACCCTAACGAGTTTTATGTCTAGATGTTGCACAAAGAGATGCGTAGGTCCTGAGATGAGCGTCACTTCAGCGCCTTGGCTGGCAAGCGCTTCAGCTATGTCAAAGCCCATCTTCCCAGAAGAGTGATTGCCGATAAAACGAACAGGATCAATGGCTTCGTAAGTAGGTCCTGCGGTGATCAGTGCTTTTTTATTTCTAAGTGGCAGGTTTTTCAGAAGGTCTTCTTCGATAAAACGAATGATGTTTTCTGGCTCAGCCATCCTTCCTTCTCCCGATAATCCGCTGGCTAATTCACCTGATTCTGCAGGAATCATGACATTGCCAAAAGACTCCAGTTTCTGGAAATTCAACAAAGTAGAGGGATGCTTATACATATCCAAGTCCATTGCTGGAGCAAAATACACTTTGCATTTGGCGGATAGATAGGTTGCTAATAGGAGGTTGTCGCACGCACCGCTAACCATTTTAGACATCGTATTGGCAGTAGCCGGAGCAATCAACATCACATCAGCCCAAAGTGCTAATTCTACGTGGTTATTCCATTTGGCATTTTCATCCTCAGGTTCATAAAAAGCAGAGAACACTTCCTTTTTAGAAAGTGTTCCGAGCGTTAGTGGTGTTATAAAATCTTTGGCAGACGAGGTCATCACAACCTGAACTTCTGCACCAGATTTTATAAAAAGTCGTACCAAATGCGCTGTTTTATAGGCTGCAATTCCGCCTGATATTCCTAGCAGGATTTTCTTACCTCTTAAAACAGACATGACTTTTTATTTTGTGTTTCTGTAATAGATTTTATTTTGAATCCACTCTTCAACAGCGATAGCATGTGGCTTTGGAAGTTTTTCATAAAACTTAGAAACTTCGATTTGTTCTTTGTTTTCGAAAACTTCTTCAAGAGAATCATTATAGGTTGCAAATTCTTCTAGTTTGTCAGTCAATTCTTTTTTAATTTCAGAATTGATTTGATTAGCTCTAGCAGCCATAATGGTAATTGCCTCATAGATATTTCCCGTAGGAGCTTCTATTTGGTCTTTGTTGTAAGTAACCGTATTGACTGGTGCTGTTGTTTTTTTGAAATCCATATCGAAAATTTATTTTAGCTTTTTTGTAACTCTTCTTCTATTTCCTCTAGCATTTTGTTTGCTTGAGATTTATATTTTGTTTCTGACTTATGTTTCACTAAAGATTCATAAGCTGCTTTTGCTTGTTCTAATCTTTCTTTCTTTTTGTCTTTGACACTATTTATAGCAATATTATAGACTGAATCAAACTTATAAAATAAGGCATCTTCAGTATAAATCGTACCTGGATAATCAATCAAGAAATTGTCAAGTGCTACCACAGCAGCCTTATAATCTCTGGTATATCCTGCAATAGAATTGTATTGTTTGGCAATTTCAAAATACTTTTTCTCTATTTTCTGACTCAAGCTAGCAACAATTTCGTTTGCCTCAGGAGCATATTCAGATTCGTGGTATTTATCAATGAATTCTTGCAATTTATCAATGGCTCTATAGGTATCTGTTTGGTCTTTAGTATATCTTGGAGACAGCTCAGCGAAACTCTTTCCGGATAGAAACAAAGCTTTTTCTGATTTCTCAGACCTCGGATAATTCATTGAAAAACGCTCGAATAAATGTGCTGACATACCGTACTGTTTCATTTTATACGAGGCGTCGGCATACATATAAAACATGTTCTCAGCATTGGTTTTGCCTTTGTAACCAGGAGCTATTTGTTCAAAAAGTCGGATTGCTTTGTTGTACTTCCCGCTATCGTACATCTTTTCTGCCATGATGTACTTCTGTTCAACATCGTCTTTGTTGAGTGCCTTTTGGTACTCTGAACAAGAAGCCAAAGTGAAAGCGGTCAATAGGATCAAAAATATATTTTTCATTCTTAGTAATAAGATTTTGTGCACAACAAAAAATGCTCGCAAATTTAGTTATTATTTGGTTGATTACAAAATTTTTAAGCTAGTGACTGAACTCCTGTAAAATTTTTCATGTCATTATCAAACATATACAATCCTCCTTTGTCGTCTCCGATTAGGTTGATTTTGTCTAAGATTGTACGAGCAGTCGCCTCTTCCTCGATTTGTTCTGCCACATACCACTGTAAGAAGTTATGCGTAGCATAGTCTTTTTCTTGCAAAGTAATATGCACTAATTCGTTGATACTTTTAGAAATCATCACCTCGTGTTCAAATAATTGCGTAAACAAGGTTTTGAATGACGTGTGGTCTAATCTTGGCTCTTCGATTTGCGGAATAGTTGCTTCTCCTCCTCTTTGGTTGATATAGCGCACTAGTTTAAGCATGTGCATACGCTCTTCATCAGATTGGCTGTACATAAAGGCTGCAATTCCTTCAAAACCTTGGTTTTCAGCCCAAGAAGCCATTGCTAAATATATTTGTGAAGAATCTCCTTCTAGTTTCACTTGATTGTTCAATATCTTTTCTAAGCTTTTTGATAACATAGTCGTTGGGTTTTTAAGTGTTAAATTAAATATTTTAAAATATATAGGTATCTTATTTAGATACAAATGTTTTGATTCTGTCAGACAGTTCTTGATTTACGGCAACTAGTGGCAATCTAACCGTGTTTTCTGATAGGTTTAGGTGCTTGAACACCTCTTTGATACCCGCAGGATTGCCTTGCTCAAAAATCAAATCTATAGCATCTGCCAGTTTGTAGTGCAACGCGTAAGCCTGATCAACTTTCCTATCTAGACCTAAGCGCACCATCTCTGAAAAATCTTTCGGAAATCCCTCTCCTATAACCGATATCACTCCGCTACCTCCAGCCAAAACCATCGGAAGTGTAATCATATCATCACCCGAAATCACTAAGAAATCTTTGGGTTTGTGTTCGATAATTTTCATTGCTTGAACCAAATCTCCAGCTGCTTCTTTGATGCCGATGATATTTTTGAAATCATTCGCTAGACGAACAACGGTTTGTGGTTGCATATTACAAGCCGTTCTTCCCGGCACATTATATAACAGAATAGGAAGCGGACTGTTCTGTGCAATTGCTTTGAAATGCTGGTAAATTCCTTCTTGTGTAGGCTTGTTATAATACGGCGAAACTGAAAGTATCGCCGTAAAAGCTGATAAATCACGTGTTTTAAGTTCATTTACCACTTCCTGTGTGTTATTTCCTCCAACACCAATCACCAATGGCAAAGCAGCATTGTTTTCTTGCACAATTGTTTGAATGACCAATTCTTTCTCCGCTGGCGTAAGTGTAACTGATTCGGCTGTAGTGCCCAAGACAACCAAGTACTCAACCCCGCCATCAATTACAAAACGAACAATACGTTTCAGTGCTTCTGTATCTACAGAAAAATCTTTTTTGAAAGGTGTAACAAGTGCAACTCCTGTTCCTATGAGTGATTTCATATTTTATCGAGTGATTTTAAGTATTTAAACAATTCTTGTGCAAATAGTTTGTAGTCTGAAAGCGGCACGTCAATCATCAAGTGGTTGAAGTTCTTTTGTTCCATCACAAAACCCACTTTAAAATCTGCTTTTGATTTTGCCGTAAGATAAGTAATTTTTATTTGATTTTTGTTATAATAACTCACTAATAAGTCAAACGGCGTTTCTACAAACACATCGATTTCTTTGTTTGTAAATTCACCCGAAAGGCTAAAATCTTTTGAACTAAAGAAGCTAAACAACTTGTTTTCAGGATGTTTGATTTTGGTATAAACAAGTGTCTTTATATTTTCCTTTCGAATCCCGTAGTTAGAAAGTTCGTCTATAAGCTCTTCTGTCTTCTCAAAATGAGTTCCGTCTATAAGCAAACCTACAAGTAGGATTTTATTTTTAGAAGGTTCTTTCGTCTTGGGCAAATAGGCTTTAATGACTTTTTTTAGGGAAAGATTTTTAAATAAATCCAAAAACATAGTATCTTTACTTAATCTACAAATATAACCAAAATCGTTATTTTCAACTAATGACAAAGCTAATAAACAACCATTCTAAATTTCACTTTTTTATTGTATTATTAACAGTCTTCCTATTTGTGGGATGTGCTGCCTCAAAACAACAATATGTTTCAGAAGTTAAAGGAAAACAACTGGCGATTGACAAGACCATCACTGGCGATCAGGAGTTAGAAAACTACATCAAACCTTATAGAAATCACATCAATCAAGATTTAGACAATGTGCTGAGTTATGCTCCCGAAACTATGGATAAATTCCAAGGAAAATGGCAGTCAACTATGAGTAATTTTCTGGCAGATATTACCTTAGAAAAAGCAGACGAACTGCTAAGAAAGACCAACAATATACAAGTGGATATTTGCCTGATGAACTTTGGTGGAATCAGAGCCTCAATAAGTCGAGGCGAGATAACTGCCAGAACAGCTTACCAGATAATGCCTTTTGAGAACAGCTTGGTTGTGGCAGAGCTCAAAGCAGAAAAAATCATCGAGCTTGTAAATTACTTTATAGCAGAAGCTAAAGCACACCCGATTGCGGGTATCGAAATTGAGCTTAGCGAAGATCAGAAGTCTTATAAAAGCATCAAAATTGGCGGACAAGATTTCGATCCAAAAAAGACATACACCGTTGCCACATCTGACTATCTAATCACAGGTGGCGATCGTATGGATTTCTTCTTGAACTCAATAACTACCTATGATTTGAATTATAAGCTCCGTAATTTGATTATCGATTATTTTAAAGAACACCAAATCATTACCGCAGTTATTGACAACAGAATACACTAATCACCCGCTTTTATTACCCTGATATGAAACGCAGAGAATTTATACATAAATCAGCCCTTACCTCAGCATTGGTAGCACTTCCAAGCTTACCACTGATGAGTTTTAGCTCTATAAAGCCCAAGCACATTACCATACTTCACACCAACGACACCCATAGTCATATTGACCCTTTTGAGCTATCACACCCCAAACACCCAAACAAAGGTGGTGTTGCTAGAAGGGCAACATTGGTAGATCAAATCAGGAGAGAAAACCCAAATACCCTTTTATTAGATGCTGGGGATATCTTTCAAGGAACACCTTATTTCAATTATTATGGAGGTGAATTAGAGCTGAAGCTGATGAGCATGCTAAAATATGATGCGGCAACGCTGGGCAATCATGAATTTGACAACGGACTTGAGGGTTTTTTAGCGCCATTGCCTCACGCAGCATTTGATTTTATAAGCTCTAACTATGACTTTACCAATACTATTCTAGACGGATTTATAAAAAATCACAAAGTATTTGTGGTTGATGGTGTTAGAATAGGCGTTTTTGGACTTGGCGTAGAATTAAACGGATTGGTGAGTAAGGTGAATTATAAAGAAACGCAATATCTTGACCCCGTTGAGATTGCACAAGATATGGCAAGACTACTAAGACAAGAGAAAAAATGTGATTTGGTAATTTGCCTCTCACATATCGGATACAAATATGATTCAGATAAAGTTTCTGATTTAGTATTAGCTTCAAAAACCAAAGATATTGACCTAATTATCGGTGGACACACACACACTTTTTTGAGCAAACCTACTGCTGTCAAAAATAGCGAAGGGAACGAAGTATTAATCAATCAAGTAGGTTGCTATGGCATAAATTTAGGGAGAATTGATTTCTATTTGCAACCTGATAAAGCCGCCGCAAACGGAAGAAGTATTGAAGTGGGATAAAACTTTTTTTGACTAGAATTCAAAGCATAAAAAAAGTCCGTTCTAACGAGTTTAGAACGGACTTTTTTATAGGTCTTAAAAGACTTTATTATTTCTGTGCATTGACTTTCATAGAAAGTTCCATCGAAACTGCAGAACGCTCCATTTTCAGTTTTCCTGACATAGTTTCGATTACTAGACTATCAGCAGAAAGCTCGGCTACTCTACCGTGAATGCCGCTTTTAGTAATAATTTTATCTCCAACTTTTAGGTCATTTTCGAATGCTTTTTCTTTCTTAGCTCTCTTTTGTTGAGGCATAATAATCAAGAAATAAAATACTGCGAAAATTAATAGGTAAGGCAAAAAAGCCATCATTCCATCCATGGTAATTTGTATTATTAAGGTTTAACGTTTGCTTTGATAGTCAAGACCTCACTACCCGTAGCTGAGTTGGTCGTAAGTGTAACTGTTTTTTGTTGTACTCCTGCATCTGTAGCGTTATATACTACAGGCACAATTCCTGATTCTCCTGGCTTGATAGGCGTTTTAGTGAAGTTATCTGGGACAGTACATCCACATGAAGGTCTAGCGTCAAGTATCAAAAGGTCTGCATCTCCTTCGTTTTTGATTACAAAAGTATGTTCTGCTTTATCGTGGAGTTTTAGGTCACCAAAGTCATGAGTTGCATTGTCAACAACAACTTTTGGTGCTCCTGCGCTTGCAGCTGCATTTTCTAAATTGACTGGGTCTAGCTTGTCTGCCGCGCTTTTCTGATTACAGCTAACAAAAGTTGTTGCCAAAGCTAAAATTAGAAGTGTTTTTTTCATAGCATTAATTTTTGGGTTATAATAATCCTCTTCCTGATTTGAGAGGTCTGTTTTCCTGTTCGTATGTTTTGGCTAAATTATCTAAAACTCCATTAATAAATATACTACTTTTTGGTGTAGAATATTCTTTGGCGATCTCTAGATATTCGTTGATGGTCACTTTATACGGAATCGAAGGAAATTTCATAAACTCACAAATAGCCATTTTCAGGATAATCGTATCTATCTCTGCAATACGATCTGTGTCCCAATTGGGTGTCTTATCAACATATTCTTTTGCGTAAAGAGCTTCGTTAAGTACGGTTTTTCTGAAAACCTGCCTTACAAATTCCTTATCCTCATCATCCTTAAAAAGCTTTAAAATCTTAAAACTTGGGTTGTCCTGTTTAATGCCTCTAAGCTGTTTTTGGATATTGGTATTCACGATCGGAATATCATCTACCCAAGTGAGTTTATAATCCTCTAAATATTCATAGAGCTTGTCATTCGGAGCAATCACCTCGGTAAACAAATTGACAATAAACTCCTTGTCCTTATCAAACGTAGTCTCCGTAGTAGCCATATAATTTACATATAGCTCACTGGCTTTGATATCGTTTAATAACAACAATATATAGTCATCATTGTTCTTCCAATTGTTGATTTTCTTATCTTCTAAGGCATTTATAAGCGAATCACTTTCTGAGAGCAATACTAAAATAGCGTTATCTACAAACTTTGTGTTCGGGTTTAATTCTTCTTGAGTTGCTAAGTGCTTCTTTTTTGAAAGTTCAAGAAGATTAAGCTCATAATTGCGGATTTCTACTAGCGCAGAAAGTATCGTAAGATATAAATTGTGAATATTCTCGATACTTAGATTGAGAAATTTTTCTTCTTTCTCGATAGAATCAGAACTACTTTGATGCATCGCATATATGGACTGCATCACTTTTACTCGAATATGTCTTCTGTTTATTAACACCTTTTAAAGAACTTTATTTTGTGAAATTACAAAGCGAAAGTAATATACTTTCGCTTTGCAAAAATAGTATAAAATATAATTTATCTAAATAAAAATTATTTGCGCTCAGCTTTCTTAGCATCAATACGCTGTTGTGCTACCATAAATGCAGCCTGATAGGTAGTGATGTTGTGTTCTTTGGCATAGCTAAGTGTCTGAAGTGTCGTGTTGTAGATATTTTCGGTTCTTCTCAGCGCTTCTTCTTTTCCGTAACCAATGATTTCTCCGTACACATTGATAATACCACCCGCATTGATCAAGAAGTCTGGTGCATATACAATACCTCTTTCTTTTAAGATCAGACCGTGTGTATTTTCGTCTGCCAATTGGTTATTCGCTGCTCCAGCAATTACTTTTGCTTTGATTTTGTGTACTGTTTCATCGTTCAGTGTTGCACCAAGTGCACAAGGAGCATAAATATCTACCTCTTCTGAGTATAGGTCATCGCCTCTATAAATAGCAACACCATATTTTGAAGCTACTTCTTGAAGTTTTTCTTCGTTGATATCTGCAATCTGAACAATAGCACCTTCTTTTACTAAATAACTCACAAGGGTCTCTCCTACGTGTCCAATTCCTTGTACCATTACGGTTTTTCCTTCTAGGTTATCTGTACCGAATTGGAATTTAGCGGCAGCTTTAAGCCCCATATAAACACCAAATCCTGTAACAGGAGAAGGATTACCTGAACCTCCTTTGCTTTCAGAAATTCCCGTAACGTGTGGTGTTACTTCTCTGATTCTGTCCATATCCTCTGTAGTAGTTCCTACATCCTCAGCAGTGATATATTTTCCGCTCAATGAGTTTACAAACTCACCAAATTTAGTAATCATCTCAGGGGTTTTATCAGTTTTAGAATTTCCGATGATTACGGCTTTCCCTCCACCTAGATTAAGCCCAGAAATTGCTGATTTATAAGTCATTCCTCTTGAAAGGCGAAGTACATCGTTTAGGGCTTCCCACTCACTAGTGTAATGCCACATGCGTGTTCCTCCTAAAGATGGTCCTAAAACGGTGTTATGAATTCCGATTATTGCCTTTAAACCTGTATCTTTGTCGTGACAAAAAACAATCTGCTCGTGGTCATTAAAAGAAATTTGTCCGAAAACCGGAGCAACCTTTTGTAATTCAGTAGGGTTAGTGGTGATTGTCATTATTGATATTTTTAAGTGGCACAAAAGTACTTTATAATTTAAGAAATAACAAAAGAAATTGTTTTAATTGTAAATCTCTAAATCAAAAAGCCATCTAACCAATAATTATCTACTAATGTTTTAGTTAACACCTAAGTATAATCGTTTTTTTTGTGTCATAAATGAGAGAATTAAAATACCTAAATAAGTACTTCGTTAAATATAAAACTCTTTTTGTAGGAGGAATTCTAATTACCGTTTTAGCAAGATTTCTTGCTCTTTATACTCCTAGATTGGTTGGGAAGTCAATGCAAATAGCAGAAGATTATTCTAAAAATGGAATAGGCACCCGCACGGATGTTGAATCTCAAATAGTTGAGAATTTAATGTGGGTAATTGCTGCAGCTTTAGCCTCTGGTATTTTTACTTTTTTGATGCGTCAAAGTTTAGTGGTTATGTCTCGGCACATTGAGTTTGACCTGAAAAACGAAGTCTATGAACACTATCAGAAACTCTCTCAAAGTTTCTATAAACGCAATAGAACAGGAGATTTGATGAATAGAATAAGCGAAGACGTCTCTAAAGTGCGTATGTATGCTGGTCCAGCCGTGATGTATGGCATAAACACCACCATTACGTTTTTGGTCGTAATCACACAGATGTATTTGATTTCTCCTCAACTTACACTTTATACACTTATTCCGTTACCTCTCTTATCCTATAGTATTTTCAAATTAAGTAATGCCATCAACAAAAGAAGTACTATATATCAGCAAAACTTATCGTCATTAGCCAGCTTTACACAGGAGATGTTCTCTGGTATTCGCATCATCAAAGCACATAATATCGAGAAAAACATCCAAAGGGATTTTGAAGATTTATCACTTGATAACAAGGAAAAAAACCTAAAGCTTTCTTTCTTAAACGCCTTGTTTGGACCTCTAATGGTCTTTTTGATTGGACTGAGCAACCTACTAGTGATTATGGTGGGTGGAATTATGTATATCAAAGGTGGTATTTCACATATCGGTGTCATAGCCGAGTTTATTTTGTATGTGAATATGCTGATTTGGCCCGTAGCTTCGCTAGGTTGGATATCATCAATGGTGCAAGAAGCCGAAGCCTCTCAAAAGCGCATCAACGAATTCTTAAAAGAAGTTCCAGAGATTCAGAACAAAACAGAACAACCTACACCAATTGAAGGGCATATTGAGTTTAAGAATGTGACATTCACCTATGAAGACACCAATATAGTAGCCTTAAAAAATGTTAGCTTTGAGATAAACAAAGGCGAAACAGTGGCACTATTCGGGAAAACAGGAAGTGGAAAATCGACTATACTCACACTCATCTCTAGACTCTATGACGTTGAAAAAGGTACCTTGCTCATTGACGGCAAACCAATTAGCAGAGTTAACTTAGAAAGCCTCAGAAACGCTATTGCCGTAGTGCCTCAGGATGCTTTTTTATTCTCAGACACAATCAAAAACAACATCAAATTTGGTAAGCAGAACGCTACAGACCAAGAGGTAATCGACGTAGCCAAGAAAGCGGTGGTAGATCACAACATCAGCGCGTTTAGGTTGGGTTATGACACGATTTTGGGAGAACGAGGTATTACCTTATCAGGTGGACAAAAGCAAAGAGTCTCGATTGCGAGAGCGCTCATAAAAGATGCTCCAATCCTACTTTTGGATGATTCGTTATCTGCTGTAGATACAGAAACCGAAGAGGCAATCTTGCAAAACCTAACCAAAGAAATACAGAGCAAAACTACTATAATAGTAAGCCACAGAGTTTCGGTAGCTAGAAATGTAGATAAGATAATCGTGCTAGACAACGGAGAAATTATACAAGAAGGGAATCATCACCAGCTTCTAAGTCAGGAGGGTTATTACAAAGACCTTTATGAAAAACAGCTTATCGAAAAAGATTTTTGATAAATATATTGTTTGATATGATTTTTTTTAAGACTTTTGAGCGTAACAATTATTTCTTAAAAAATTAAAAAGAGGTTATGGAAGAAAAAGATTTTTTAGAGAAAGATGAGATTTTTTCTAGGGTGCAAAGAGCGGGTAGAAGGACTTATTTTTTTGATGTAAGAGCCACAAAATCTGATGATTATTATATCACCATTACAGAGAGCAAAAAGTTTACAGAAGAGGACGGCTCTTTTCATTTCAAAAAACACAAGATTTATCTATACAAAGAAGATTTTGCGGAATTCAAAGAGATGCTAAATGAGATGACAGATTTCGTATTAAAAAACAAAGGCGAAGAAGTCATATCCGAAAGACATCAAAAAGATTATAAGAGAGAAGAAAAACCATCTACTCCATCATCTTTCACAGACGTTAGCTTTGATGATATTTAGTCAGATAGAACCAACCATAAAAAAACCTGATAATCACTTATCAGGTTTTTTTATGCGTAATAAATTGTAGCTACTTTTTGCCTATATCTTTCTATCGATGACATAATTAATCATCAGTTCTAGAGATTTTTTGTATTCCGATTCTGGGTATGTAGTAATAATTGCCAAGGCTTTTTGTTGGTATTCTTTCATCACTTTTTCAGCGTATTCTAGACCTTTTTTTTCTTTAACGAATGCAATGACTTCCTTGACTCGCTTTTTGTCTTTGTTGTGGTTTTTGATTGAATTGATCAGCCATTTTTTCTCTTTTGGCGTAGAATGGTTTAGAGCATAAATTAGCGGCAAGGTCATCTTTTGCTCTTTGATATCAATGCCTGTGGGCTTGCCGATAGCGTCATCCGTATAATCAAAAAGGTCGTCTTTGATTTGGAAAGCCATACCGATATATTCGCCGAACTTGCGCATCTCTTCTACTTTGTTATTATCGGTTTCTAGTAGCACTGCTTTGGCTCCGATAGCGCAACACGCAGCGATTAGCGTAGCTGTTTTCTGTCGGATGATTTCGTAATACACCTCTTCGGTAATGTCAAGTCGTCTGGCTTTTTCGATTTGGAGTAGCTCGCCTTCGCTCATCTCTCTAACAGCGACTGAAATGATTTTGAGCAAATCAAAATCTCCGTTGTCAATCGAGAGCAAAAGCCCTTTTGAGAGCAAGAAATCACCTACAAGTACTGCAATCTTATTTTTCCAAAGTGCGTTGAGTGAGAAAAAACCCCTGCGTTTGTTGCTGTCATCCACCACATCATCGTGCACCAGTGTGGCCGTATGGATTAGCTCAATAACCGATGCTCCTCTATAAGACCTTTCGTTGAGCTCGCCACCTGAAATCATCTTAGAGACCAGGAAGACAAACATCGGGCGCATTTGCTTTCCTTTTCTGTTTACGATATAGTATGTAATGCGGTTCAGTAAAGCCACCCTAGAAGACATCGATAGCAAGAACTTCTTTTCGAAAAGTTCCATTTCGTAGCGTATGGGCAGCTTTATTTGTTCGGTTATTTTCATCTTTAGGCAAATGTACGGAAAATCAGTCTAAAAATTTTGATTTTAGATCTGCTGTGGGGAGCATACAATTTTCTCGTTGACCAAACCACTTATAGCGATTGAGTGCTACAAAATCATAAACGGCATTGCTTAAAAAATTCGGAAAAACCCTAAATATCATCAACAATGTATAAGCACCTCCGAAACTTTTGATGATTTCTAATACTGCTCCTGATTTATGAAAATAGGCTACTCCGGGTTCGTATAAAACAACTGATTTGGTCTGAGTCGGGTCAATGCCCAAATAGTTCTGCAAGTTTTGTCCATACGTAGATTGTAGCGAAGCAAAGCGATACACATCGTGTTTGTCATGTTTGATAATAGTTTGCACAAAGTTGTTGCACAGGTTACAAACTCCATCAAAGAGGATTATTTTTTTGCCTTCAGGAAATTCCATACGTAGAGAACATTATTTAAAGAAAAAACATATGAAAATTACTCAGGAGCCAATTCAACTTCAAGCCCTTCTACTTCTGGAGTTATAAAGATCTGACATCCTAATCTGCTAGTATCTTTCGTATGAAAAGCCTCCGATAGCATAGCCTCTTCTTCATCACTTTTCTCTGGCAAAGTCACCTCATTCAGCACATAGCACTGACAAGAAGCGCACATAGCCATTCCGCCACAAATACCGATGGTACCTTCTTCTGCAAGCTCATAAGCACGCACGAGCTCCATCAGGTTCATATTCATATCTGTAGGTGCATCCACCGTATGACGTTGTCCGTTGCGGTCTGTAATATGTATCTTGATATCTGACATTTTATCTTATTAAAGTATTCACAATAATTGCATAGAAGTTCAAGCTAGTTGATGGATTGCACCACTGCTTTTTCAGCCTCTTTTCTAGTTCCGTCAAACCCGTCAACCCCTGAAACAGTAGTATATTTCAAGACATACTTCTTTCCTGGATTCAGTTTGTTATATACGCTCTGACACATCAAGGTTGCCTCGTGAAAACCACACAGAATCAATTTTAGTTTGCCCGGATAGGTATTGATATCTCCGATAGCATACACACCTTCGATATTGGTTTGATAATCCAGAGCATTGTTGACTTTGATTGCGTTTTTCTCAATCTCAAGTCCCCAATTTGCAATAGGTCCTAACTTTGGCGTTAATCCAAAAAGCGGAATGAAATAATCAGCCTCAATAGTCATATTAGCGCCATTAATCTCCACCACTAACGACTCTAAATGCTCTGCTCCGTTTAACGCAACAACTTCTGCGGGGGTTACGAGATTTATTTTACCTAATTTCTTGAGTTCTTGTGCTTTTTCAACCGAGTCTAAAGCACCTCTGAATTCGTTTCTTCTGTGAATAAGTGTTACCTCTGAAGCGACATCTGCCAAGAAAATACTCCAATCTAAAGCAGAGTCTCCTCCACCTGCGATAACGATTTTTTTATCTCTAAACAATTCTGGATTTCGCACAAAGTATTCTACTCCTTTGTCTTCGTAGAATCTCAGTCCGTCAATTACTGGTTTTCTAGGTTCAAAACTACCTAATCCTCCAGCAATAGCTACAGCTTTGGCGTGGTGTTCTGTTCCGTTGTCAGTGGTTACAATAAAAGTCCCGTCTTCTAGTTTCTGGATGGTTTCTGCCCTTTGGTTGAGCGAGAATCCGGGTTGAAACTGTTTGATTTGTTCCATCAAGTTATCCACTAATTCCTGAGCCCCTACGCTTGGGTAACCTGGGATATCGAAAATAGGTTTTTTTGGATATAATTCTGATAATTGACCTCCGGGTTGCGGTAGTGCATCAATAATGTGGCATTTTAGTTTTAGAAGTCCTGCTTCAAATACGGTAAACAAGCCTGTTGGCCCTGCTCCGATGATGAGTATGTCTGTTGAAATCATTTTATGATATTCTATAGGAAAAAATTGTATTTTATTTATTTTACAAAGTTCTTATAATCTCTAAAAAGATACTATGATAAAAGTCAGCCTAATGGCTAACAGAAATCGTGTTAAGCGTGAGGGATAGCAGTGAAAATCCTTTTGTGAGGTGACGAACAAAAGATTGTAGCGTATAGCCCACCCTTTTGTGCTGAATAATGAAATTCATTATTCAGCACAAAAGGACACGCCCAAAAAAAGTTAAGGAATATTTATAACCTGCTCAATACTAGGCGCATACTTCTTGACAGTAGTTTCTACACCTGCTTTCATCGTCGAATGGTTGACACTGCACTCTCCACAAGCTCCTTCGAGACGCACCTTCACGATTTTGTCGTTCTCTATAGCAATCAAGGCAATATCTCCGCCGTCTGATTGAAGGAAAGGTCTAATTTCTTTAAGGGCTTTCTCTACGTTTAGTCGGATTTCTTCTGATGTCATAATTTTATGGGTGTTTAGAAATTGTAAACCATTAAAAGCATCTATTTAGCGATGCGTTTTAAAATTTTTTGGTAGGTGAACAACCTGCCATAGTTGTGATTTTCACTGCTTCTGAAGGTGGCAAACTTTCGTTTCTCTCTACTACTTGCTGTGCTACGTTTCTGGCTAACTCTTCAAATGCTTTTGAAAGTGGTGTATTGTCTTGCAAAGCAGCTGGATGCCCGTAATCTCCTGCCTCTCTGATGCTTTGAACTAGCGGAACTTCTCCTAAGAAAGGTACATCTAAATCTTCTGCAAGATGACGTGCTCCTTCTTTGCCAAATATATAGTATTTGTTGTTAGGCAATTCTTCTGGTGTGAAGTATGCCATATTTTCGATAATACCCAAAACAGGGACGTTGATGGTCTCTTGTCTAAACATTCCCACTCCTTTTTTAGCATCCGCTAGTGCTACGTTTTGAGGCGTACTCACCACTACTGCTCCAGTGATAGGAAGGTTCTGAACGATGCTTAGGTGAATATCTCCTGTTCCTGGAGGCAAGTCAATTAGCATGAAATCTAGTTGTCCCCAATCTGCATCAAAAATCATTTGACTGAGTGCCTTTCCTGCCATTGGTCCTCTCCAGATAACTGCTTGGTCAGGCTGGGTGAAGAATCCGATAGATAGGATTTTGATTCCGTAGCTCTCGATGGGCTCCATTTTTGATTTTCCGTAAACTGTTTTTGAAAGCGGTCTAGCTCTCTCGACATCAAACATTATAGGCATCGATGGTCCGTAAATATCAGCATCGAGCACACCTACTTTGAATCCCATTTTTGATAGCGAAACCGCTAAGTTTGCTGTGATGGTAGATTTTCCTACTCCTCCTTTTCCGGAGGCTACAGCGATAATATTGTTTACTCCTGGTATTGGCTTCCCTTTGATCTCAGGTTTATCAGAAGCGATAATCTTAATATTTACTTTAATTTTTGCCTTTTCGTAAACTTTGTCCTGAATAGCTTTCATTACATCAACCTCGGCTCTTTTTTTGATATGTAAAGCAGGCGTAGTCAGCACTAAGTCAACTACCACCTCATCACCGAAAGTCATTACGTTTTGTACAGCACCACTTTCTACCATATTTTGTCCTTCTCCAGCAACAGTAATGGTCTCTAATGCTTTGAGTATTTCGTTTCTATCTAACTTCATTATATGTTATATTTATATGGAATAATTCTAATTAGGCAAAGATATGACTTTTTGCTCCAAGTTTCAAGTTTGTGAAACTTAAAGATTAACGCTAAGAACAGTACCTACGATTTTGTACTATATCGCTCGATCTGTAGTATAAAAAAAGTATGTGTATAGGTTAAAATCCTAAAGATATTGGTTTACTATTCTTTTAAGGTTATAGCAATACCGAAGTATTTTCTGGTACTATGTATTGAAGAAATATACTATACCAATTACCTCAAGCTTTTAGTCTTTGTGTTTGATTTTCTAGTGAGCAATGCTATAACTAAAAAAACCAAAAACAAAAGAATCTTACCGATGAGATAACCATAACCATATTGGGTGAGTCTATCTAAATCAGTAATCAATATACTGATAACATTCAACAAGAGTAATATAGAGAGAATAAGTGAGAGGTAAAAAACGAATTTTTTCATGAGTGAAGAAAAATAATGGGGAAGCGTTCTTAATAGAATCACTTCCCCATTCTATGAGGCTATTATTTTGTAACAGTTGTAGTTGTTGGGGTATAAATACCGAAAGTTATAGCTGCCACTAATCCATTCACGAAAGAATGTCTAGTATGGATAGTATAGTCCTCTGCGCCGTCAGCCATTTGTTTTGAATTAGAAACACCTACTGGTGCTAGACCATAAATCACATAGTGATTCCACTGTGTGGTTTCGTTATGACCTTGAGCTCCTTTACCTACAACGCTCGTGTAAGAATAACAAGAAGTTAACAATAGGGATGCTCCAAAAGCAACTGCTAGCATTTTCATTGATTTTTTCATCATTTTTTTGGTTTTTAAGTGAAATATTTATTTGAATTATTGTTAGTTTTTAGTTTTAATATGTTATGCAACCCAAGCTGTACAAGGATTATAGATAATGAAGCGATTTAACTTATAACGCATAAAAAGCAAATATAACAGAATTTATTATATTTTCCTTAACATGGCTTAAGATAATTCACATTTTCAATTCTTATTGTTTTTTATGTCAAGTCTCCCGTTTTCAATCTACCTCTTCACGAAGCTTGTCTAGCCCTAAGATTATCCTCATTGTGTGTAGCAGATACACAATTCTCAACAATCCTCATTTATAAAATATCTTGTTTTACAGTGCTTTAGCTGATGGCATAGCTCTTGGATAAGGCTTGTCGCAAAACAATTACACACCAAAAGCGAAAAGATTATGGACACGAAAACACTCAGACTAAACGACACAAAAGACAATTCATTGCTCAAATCCTCTGAACTGAGAAGTCAAAACCCACCTATACATCAGATTCACCAAGAGGTGAAATCGGCTAAAAAACCAACTCTGAAACAAACTAATCCGTGGGGAATATTTGTTCTGGCAAGTACGTTTCTGTTGATGTTGGTAGCTACTTACTTGTTTTTCTATCTCGATAATGACTTTGCCCAATTTCGAGAAGAGCGCTTGAACACTATCTGGGGATTTTCATTTTTGGTGGTGGCGATAGCACTATTCATTTTTAAAGCGAGTTTCTTTGTCTTTACGCTTTATAGATATTTCAAATACAGATCTATAACTTCTGTTTCTGATAAAGAACTTCCAACTTGTACCGTAATTGTTCCAGCTTACAACGAAGGAAAACAAGTCTATGATACGTTGATGAGTTTGGCAAATAGCGATTATCCGACAGCGAAACTCCAATTGCTTTCTATCGATGACGGAAGTCAAGATGATACTTGGTATTGGATGCTGCAAGCCAGAAAAGCGCTAGGCGAAAGATTGGACATCTATCAACAGCCTAAAAATAAAGGAAAACGTCACGCCTTATATCGTGGCTTCAACCTAGGAAAAGGTGATGTTTTCGTAACCGTAGATAGCGATTCTATCGTTAAGCCAGATACCCTTCGTAATTTAGTAAGCCCATTTATAGTAGATGAAAGTTGTGCCGCTGTTGCCGGAAACATCCGAGTGCTGAACAACAAAAGAGCTTTGTTGCCAAAAATGTTGGATGTGAGTTTTGTATTGAGTTTCGAATTTGTACGCTCAGCAGAAAGCACTTTAGGTTCTGTTTTGTGTACGCCTGGTGCATTGGCTGCCTATCGCAGAAAAGCCGTGTTTGCATGCTTACCTGAATGGATAAGCCAAACCTTTATGGGCAAAGCCTCAGATATCGGAGAAGACAGAGCTATGACCAATATGATTCTCAAACAAGGTTACAAAGTGCTGTTTCAAAGAAATGCTTATGCTTATACCAATGTACCTGAAAACTATACAGGTCTTTATAAAATGTTTATCCGATGGGGACGAAGTAATGTTCGTGAAAATATCGAAATGTCAAAATACGTTTTTACTAACTTTAGAAAAGACAGCAAAATAGGAGCTCAACTGTTGTTCATCAACCAATCGTTGCGAATCATCATGAGTTATCCGTTTATCTTGTTTATGCTTTTTTTTCATCGTGAATCATCCCATTTTGTTCTTTAGCTCTACCCTCTTCGGAATTCTTATCGTAGCGAGCTTCCCGATGTTGTTTTACGCAAAGAGATATAACTTATCAGAGTCTTTTTGGGTATATTCGTATAGCGTACTCTATACTTTTGCACTCTTCTGGATTACGCCTTATGCCATCGCTACAGCTAGTAGAAGTGGTTGGTTGACTAGAGAATTGGCGTAATATAAATAAAGATTACCAACGAATACTCCATAAAGTAAGTTTTGGATATTTCCTCCAAAAACCAAATACTTATGATTGGTGGATATGAAAAAAGTAGTGTGCGATTATAATTTTAGACGATCTAAGTCTCTTTTTACGTCTCTATCTTTGATAGTCGCACGTTTGTCATAGAGTTTTTTACCTTTTGCAAGCGCAATATCTAGTTTTGCAAAGCCTTTATCATTGATAAAAAGACGCAATGGGACAATCGTAAGCCCTTTGTTCTGAAGGCTTTTATGTAGCGAACGAAGTTCTTTTTTATTGAGCAATAGTTTTCGTTCGCTTTTCGCCTTATGGTTATAATGCGTCCCGAAAGAATACTCTTCTATAAAGGCATTGATTAAAAACAACTCTTGGTTATCGTTAAATTCGCAAAAGCTATCGGTGATTTGTGCTTTTCCTAAACGGATAGATTTTATCTCAGTTCCGGTCAAAACGATTCCAGCCGTGAACTTCTCGAGTAATTCGAATTCGTACCTAGCTCTTTTGTTTAATATGTTGATTGTTTTTTGCATAATTTATAGAAGGATAGCAAAGATAATAAAATAGAACGAAACTTGCTATGTTAATTTAAAGTCAACGCCCCTAAAATTTCTTGAGACATAAAAGGTCCGCCCGGATACTTGGCGGTATAATCTAGGTTTAACCAAATCTGTCCTCTTTCGTCAATGTGATAATGAATTTCTTTTCCACTACTCTCACTCTGAAAGAGTACCTCCTTTATTAAATAAACCACTGTTTCTAAATCATTTGAATTACCTATCAACATCTCGGGATAAATATGCGCTTGGGTATGAATCAACCTCGGCGTGCCTCCGATAGCCCTTATACAAGCAGCCATCAATATGGCGTGATCGTCACAATCGCCTGAAAAGTGCTGCAAAGACTCCGAAGCATCGGCGATATATTCTTGACCTTTTGGGTCATTGACATAATTCCATTTGCTTTGAATCTCTTTAAACACCGCAAAACACTGAATGGTTTGTCTGTATTTGCTGTAGCCTTTGATATTCCTAAAATGTTTGGTAGTAGCAGAAAGCGCAAAGTTCCTAACCTTCGGGTTATCGTATTCAATTGCCTTAAGAATCTTGGATCGGTTCGGGAAAGGCAGCAGTTTAGAAACAATTATATCTTGCGGATAAGGATCCTCAGCCATAGCAAAAATCATCACCCGATAATCATCAAACACACTCTTGAATCCATAATCTCCGAAAAGCGTTCCCCAGAATAAAGCAACGATATAAAGAGTAATGCAGATGATAATTACTTTTCTCAGCAGCCTTAAAATGAGTTGAATGAGTACAACTAAAGTAATAAAAATCAGTATTCTATCCAGGTTAAAATCCCATTCTAGATCGATAACATTCTGGTGGATAATAATAAAAACTGGAATGGCAATCAGTATGTTCAGAAGAAAAATTACGATGTTATCCCAAGGCTTTTTAAGCGTCAGCTTTTGGTAAAATAACTTTACTTTTTCTTTGTGCTTCAGGGTCATAACCTCAATAATCAGGTGCTTACTATATCAACAAAAGTACCTTTTTTATTGATGATTTCGAATTCCAACAACTGATTTTGAATTTTGTTTAACATTTTCTCATCTAAATTCCGTTGACTCCACTGTGTTAGCGAAAGCCACTGTTGAATATCTTCTATCTTCTGATTATATCGCGTAGCTAGTGTTCTGTCAATACTCGGAATCTGTTTGAATTCGGCTGTAGTTTGATTGATAATATCTAATATCGTTTCAATTGTTTGAGGTGTTTCTTGTAGCACTTCATTTCTGACTACCACTACAAAACTCACCCAAGGTGTTGGACAGTCAGCCACACGCCTAAAAATCCCTTTGTCAACAATGGGTTGGGTCATAAAACGCTCCCACATAAAGTAGTCTGCTTTGTTTTCAGTCAAGGCTTCAATGGCTCCGTCAAGCGTATCAACCACTTCAAAAGCTAATTTTGAAGTATCCCAATTGTTGTTTTTGGCATTTACAAGCGCCATCAATTGCGAGCCTGAACCATAGCGACTAATAGCGACCTTTTTGCCTTTCAGTTCTTCTATTTTTTGGTAAGGAGCATGAGCACTTACGTGAATACCCCAAATAAGTGGAGATTTTACAAATACTTGAACTATTTTACAGTCATTGCCTGCGATAATATCTTTGATGATGCCTTCTGTGAGGATAATAGCCATATCAGTTTCTTTGTCTCTGAGCATCTGACAAAGCTTTCCTGTGCCTTCTGGAATATCTGTCCATTGTAAATCAATTCCTGATTTTTCAAATTCCCCTGCTTCAATACACAAATGCCAAGGAAGATTAAAATGTTCGGGAACCCCCGCTATTCTGATTATTCTCATAATTAAAACTTACAGTATTTAGTTATCCAAAGGTACTAAATAAAAAAAAGAGCAAACTATCAAAGATCAAATAATGTCACCCAAGGCTTTTATATCAATTTCAAAAAGTAGGTGAAATTAAATCTGTTTTTTTGTTATTTAAAATAGCTTTCTCAATTTAGCCTTGTTATTAGATACTTATGACTATCCAAGCTTTTTTTTGCCCTTCCGTAAAAAATGTTTAGTAATTCATGAAAACTGCTTAGCAATTTGAAAAAAGTTGTTTTTTGGGAGAAAATCAGTTTTTGAGTCTTTTTTAAATGTTAAATGCAACCTTAAAAAAGCACCAACAATTGCTGAATAAGCAAGATTTAGGCTAAAAATACCTGAAAAATTATTTAATATGCCTAGTATTTTGATGTAATGAGACATCTTCTTGCTCAGGCTACTCTCCTATTTGAAATGTATAATTCTTCGGATTAAGATTAAGTATAGCCTCACTCATAACACTTCGCTTTTTGTATATCTTTTATAAATGTGCGAAATATTTTTTAAATATAACTATACAATTTGCGAATATATTAATTTTACATATTCAACTGATTATCAATGATTAAAAAATAATTTAACAAAATTTTGATGTTTAGAATATAATTCGTACTATTGCGTATATTAATAAGTTACAGGAAACTCTAAAACGATGCTCCGAAATTAAGTGGACTTTAACGGAAATAAATACGTAACAAAAATTGTTAATGAATGCTAACTTTATCTTAATTCAGAAACATAAGTTTGCAAACACTCTGATTTTTATGTAACTTACGAAACAAATTAAAAGATAAATTTTTGCGTAAAATATTTAATAATAACAAATTTAATTACTATGGAAAAAAAGTATTTAGAATGGAAAAATAACACAGATTGTGATATTTCCAACAGAAACAATCCTTATGATGAAGCAGGTAGCCAACATAACGAATTAGTGGCAGAAATTGAATCAATGGGTACACCAGGTATGTCATTAGATGAGGTTTTTCGTTTAGTTGACCAAGTAGCTAATGAGCATTATGGTAAAGAACTAATACAGGGCTTTACTTCCAAAGAATTTGCAACTCCAATAATAAACTTTGAAACTGAAGTGGAGTATCAGGCATATATTAATAATCTCAAAATCAGCGAAAATCAGAAACAAGATATCTTCAAATTGAATGAGATTATGTTCAGTTATGACGGTAAGAATCTTTGTGAAATAACTGAGACGATTAAAAACTTTGAAAACGAACTTCTTACTAGATATAAGCCGGATGAAATAGAAAATGTTTTGATTTCATCTTCTGTAGGTAGATATGCGTTGGCTTATTGGGACAATAGAATGAAGGAAGATTCTACATCAATGCAAAGAAGAGGATTTTGGAAGAAATTTTTTACGGCAGTGGCTGATGCTATCGGCGGAGCGGCAGGAGCTGTTGCTGGTTCAGCGACAGTAGTTGGAGGTATTGGAGGCGGTGTAGTTGGAGCAATTGGCGCCAGCACAGGTTTTGCGAAGGTTTGGGATATTTTTGCTGAATAATTCATAAAAAATAATAGTATGAAATCTTATTTAGCATTTATCTTATTATTTTTTGTATTCAAATCATCTTATGCGCAAACCAAAGATGATTTGAATACAATTAGTACCGGAAAATGGATGTATGATTTAAATCCGAGTCCTTTTGTAACATTATATAAAATGAATTATTTTATTGATGATTCAGGTAATAAAAAAACTATTGAACAGGTTTTAAAAGATGAGGATATTAATATAGACTCGCTTCCATATGCACAAATTGACTTTAACGACAATTTGTATCTTGTGACGAAAAAATCAAAAAACAACACGCTTCGTTTCTTTAAGATTATAAAAGAAACTCCAGATTATTTCATTCTTTGTAATCAAGAATCGGAAATGTGCGACTGCAAGTCAGGTACCTTTTTTTATCTTAAATCTCAACATAAATTACAACGTATCCAGAGGGCATTTAGTTTCTCATTAAAAAGAGATTTAATTTCAAGATTGAAAGATAATAATATCCCAGTTCCAATAAACCACGACAATAAAAACTTCTGCGAGATATTGAAAGAATTATAATACTCCTTACTGTTTTCTACTACTTTTGGATTGCTTATATAAGAGCTTCCTGTAACAAGGTATTGCCAAAAGCGGGGCTGAACGGCTTCGATTGGGCATTTGTGCAAGGTTCAACAGCAGTAATTCTATTGAACTTTTGTGCTAAAAATCCCCGCCTTCGGCAATACCCAAAACGTTAGGCGATATTTTAGAAAAACCTTTGTCGATAGAAAATGAAGGAAATATTTGAAACATTCAAACCAAAAAACTCAATCACAAAAAAATACGTTGACTATTATTATTTGGACATCAAACCGAATAATGTAATCAATGAGTTTCAGTGTTTTCCACATTTCAACAATACCATTTCGCTTTATAAATCTCATATCCGATTGAAAAGCGGAGAAGTTAAGTTTGAAGAAACAGCAAAATCATTTCAGATTTTTACGCCAATTCGGGAGAAAGTTCTCAACGTAAAACAATTGGGTAAAGTTTACAGAATTGTCATTGTATTACATCCTTTGGGAATCCAACAATTTTATGAAAACTTAAATTTTTCAGACTATATCACAAATTATGAGTTTTTTACTCAAATCGAACTAAAGGAAATTTTTTCAACAACAGAAACAGATATTCTCACAAGTTTATTCGACAGTTTTTTAGAAAAGAGATTTAAGAAATTTGAAAATACTATTCTTGACAAATCCGTGCAATATATTTTCAATCATTACGAAGACTTTTCAGTTGCAGAGATTTCTAACGAAATCGGAATAAGCCGACAACATTTAAACCGAATTTTTCAATCTCATTTAGGAGTTTCCGTTAAAAAATTCCACGAAATTGTTCTTTTCAGACAAACGATAAACAAAAAACTTTTTGAAAATTCTGATAGCAATTTCACGGAACTTGCTTATGAATTTAACTTCAACGACCAATCGCATTTCAACAAAACCTATAAAAATCTTACTGAAAATTCCCCAAAATCTTTTTTCAATAAAGGAACTGTTTTAGGACAAGAAGATACATTTTGGCACTTGCAATCTTAATTTGTAATGTTCCATTTTTACAAGTTTTTGCAATTTGTTGTTTATAGCTTTGCCTATTCAAATTTTGATTATTATGAGGTATAGCATAACATTAATTTCCATTTTATTCTGTGTAGTGGCAAACGCACAAGAAACGTATTCAGATTTAAGGCAAAAAGCATTGGAAACAATGCACAAAGCAAAAGACGAAGACGGTTACAGATTGTCTTTATCGTTATATGAAGAGGCTTTCAAAAAATTCCCTGATAGTGTGGAGATGAGAGGATTGTCCAAAGCCGCAGTTTTGGCAAGCGAATTAAAGGAATTTGACAAAGCATTTCATTTTCTCAATCAACTTGTGGAAACAGATGAAAGTGGAGAAGTGTTCTTGCCTGGTTGGAATTCTATCACAAATAAATATGCAGAATCCGAATATAAAAATTTATTGAATGACCCAAGATGGAAAATTGTTAAAGAAAAAGCACTTTCCAAACAGAAGTCTTTTTTTCAAAAATTAAAAGATGATGAAAACGAGTTTTTTAACATAAAACAAAATGCTGTTTCCGGTAGTTTTGACACTAAAAAAATTTATGAAAAAATCAAATCCTACAATCCTTATTTGTCAAAGAAAAAACAAGACTATTCTATTACCTTCAAAATAAACGACTCAACAAAAACTGCGTTTCTTGTTCATTTACCTAAAAACTACAATCCCGAAAAGAAGTATCCATTACTCTTTTTTCTGCACGGAGCAGTAAGAAATAATGCTCTTGTAGATTTTCAGCCTGTCGGATCAAATTTAGGAGAATGGAACAGATATTATACAAAATATGCTGAACAAAATGATGTGATTTTGGTTTTCCCGAAAGGAAGCCGTCAATACAATTGGATGACACCAGATGACGGATTTTTTATGATACCTGAAATGCTAAAACTTATCAAAAAAGGAATTAATGTTGATGACAGCAAAGTTTTTATTTCGGGACATTCCAACGGAGCAACGGGCTCGTTTTCTTATCTGATGAAACAACCCACACCATTTGCAGGTTTTTATGGTTTCAATACTTACCCTAAAGTTTTCACAGGAGGAACTTTTGTGGAAAACATAAAAAACCGTTCATTTATCAACTTTTCAACGGACGAAGATTATTATTATCCGCCAAATGCAAATGATGATTTTACAAAACTGATGAACGGAATAAATGCGGATTACAAAGAATATCGTTACAATGGATTTCCGCATTGGTTTCCTCAATTTGACGAATCCGAACCAGCCTATAAAATTCTGTTTGATGATTTAATAAAACGAAAAAGAAATCCGTTTCCAAAAGAAATATCTTGGGAGTTTGACGATGATAAATACGGAAATATTGATTGGATTTCTGATATAAAACTTGATACATTAAGTCCGAAAGCAAATTGGCATAAAGAACTGAACTTTAAAATCACCAAATGGTTAGATTATGCTAAAAAGGATAGTTTAATCGTTCAGGAAGTTGACAAAAATGCGTTTGACTTTCCAAGAAAATCGGGAAAAATAAAAGCGGAATATGACAATAATATTTTCCGAATTGAAACTTCAAATATCCAATCATTTACAATCAATATATCGCCTGAACTAGTCAATCTAAAAAAGAAAGTAAAAGTTTACATAAACGGGACATTACATTTCAACGAAAAAGTAAAATACAATCGGGAATTTATGTTGCAGAACTTTGAAAAGAACAGAGACAGAGAACAGATTTGGGTAAACCAGATTAAATTGAAAATATAAAAAACATCGCCTAACAAGGGTTTTACAAAATGGCGGGGTTAAGTCTAAATTGAAAGCTTTGTGCTTCGTAATCCGCAAAAGCCAATTTTATTGGCTTTTTTCATATATTAGCAAATATAAATTGGCTTTTGCTACGTTTCGTCTAAATCGAAACTTTCGGCTTCGATTTACCGCCACTTCGCAAAGCCCTGAAACGTTGGGCGTCATTTTAGAAAAACAGGATATGAAAAGAAAATTTCTACTTATATTTTTCCTTATCACTTCAATAAACTATTCTCAGGTGCAAAAAATATTTTATGTAGATGATGTCGAAACCATAGATGAAGTAACAGTAGAATTTTGTGTAAATGACTCTGCAAGAATTGACAAAGTGACAATTATACCAGAAAAAACTACTTACAAAAACGAATATGCCATTGGACAATTAATTGAATACTTAAAAACTATTCAATACTATCCTGACAGTAAATTAAAAAATAACTGTTATCCATCAACATTTCAATTCGTAAATAAAAAATATGAAAACGCGAAGCTAAAAGAATCAGAATTTCCCGCTTGTAAAAAATTCAAAAAAGGAAAATTTAAATATACCGATATAAGGTATTTGGATACTAAAATAAAGAGAACCAAAAGAAAACAAAAGGAAAAAGACGATACTTTTAAAGCTAAATATAAAATCAATTGGACTTCCCCTTACGAATACGAAATGACCTATATAAAAGTAAGAGAAGATAAAAACAAGCATTTACTGGGAAAAACAATAACAGTAGAAATTATCGGATTACTTGAAGATGGATATATTTATTTGGCTGACTTTATGAACAAACCAACTATAATCGGAGAAATTAAAAAGATAAGATAAAAACGAACGCCCAACAGCGGCTATGCGCCAGGCGGGAAATCCGTCTTCGGTTGACAGATGACGGATACAGAAAATGCCGTCTTCAGAAGAACCAATTTAGTAAAAAGCCCCGCCCGGCGCATAGCCGCGGAACGTCAGGCTGTGAATAAACCTCTTTTCACCTCTTTTTCATAAGATTATTCTACTTCCTTACTTGTATAAGTGCTTTTTAAGCGAGGTTGTTCTTCAAGCTAAATATGTAGTTTGATTTATATAAGAAGCTCTAAAAAGCTTTAAACAAGTCCAATTTAGATAAAACAAGACTTTAGCTTTGTAGGGTGACTTCCAGTTTTTGAGCTTGGCGATTAAGTCAGCTACACCCAAAATATTTATACTGCGTTTAATGTTGTAAACCAGCATAATCAAATTGTGTTCGCCGTTTACTTTCTCGAGACCCGTTAAGTTGGTGTGGTTGTAGCCCCATTGCCGCTTGATGGTGCCAAAAATATGCTCGTTTATTTCCTGTCTTTTGCGGTATAATTGTGCGTTTTCTTGGTAGCGCTTGTTATTTTCTTCTACAGCATCGGCATATTGACTTCGATCTATTTCTCTACCTCCTTTTCTGCTGGTGCAGAGGTCTTTTACAGGGCAGGTTTTACAAGCCGGAGTTCGGTATTTTTGGAACAGATAGCCACTTTCCTCCGTCCGACCTGTTTTCTTGTGCCATCTTCCTGTGGTGGTCAGCGTTTGCCCTTGCGGACAGGTGTAGGTGTTCTGTTCTTTATTATAAATAAAATTCGATACAAAATACTCGGGTTGTGTACCGTTTTCGTTGCTCTTGCCTTGCTCTGGAACGGCTACTATGGTGGTGATGTTGTTTTGTTGGCAAGTGGCTAATTCGCGGCCATTGTGATAGCCTTTATCAACTAATACGGTAAAAGTCTCGGCTTCTAGATTTTCTTGGGCTTCTATAGCAATGGCCGAAAGTGCATTTTTGTCGTTGCGGTTGATGGTGTGTGTGGCAACTACCAAATTATGTTTGTCATCCACAGCCGCTTGAATATTGTAGGAAACTTCCACTACTTGACCTTGCACTAGCAACGCTCTGGCATCGGCATCGGTGGTGCTTATTTGAGGTTCTCCGCTTTTTTTTAATTCTTCTTCAAGGCGTTCGTATTTAATTTTGTTTTGTTTTAAGCGCTCGATTTTTTGTTGGATATTTTTTATCGCAATAGGGTTTTCCTGAATATCGTTTTGCTCTAATTGGTCTAAATATTCTTGTGACTTGGCATCGATATATTCCTTGTGTTTGTCTATCTTCTTTTGATTAAAGTTGGCTTTCTTGCTGTTGTGCGCTCTGGATTTGGTACCGTCAATAGCTATGGTTTCTCCAGCAATTAAATCAGCGTCTTTTAAAAACGAAACAAACAATTTAAAGAGTTGCTTCAAGGCTTTGGGATTGTCTTTTCTGAAATCGGCTATCGAATGATAATTAGGACAAAGATCCTCTAAAAGCCATTGGACTTCGATGTTGCGGAAGCACTCTCTTTCTAATCGACGGGAAGAGCGAATACCATTGAGATAACCGTATAAATACAGTTTTAAAAAGACTTCGGGTCTAAAACCAGGGCGACCCTCTGTTTTTAAAACTTTGGGCTGAAAACCTAGTTTTACAGCATCAATATGGTTGACAAAAGCCTCAATAAATCGCACGGGATTATCAGTGCTAATCTTGTCTTCTAAACTGCTCATTTGGAGCTGATGGCGGGAAATTCCTTGGATGTGTTGCATAAGTAAAAATACAAAAATTGTGCTTTTCTTACAACTATTTTGCTATATTTGTTAAAAAGATTGTGAGGTTTTTTCACAGTCTGACGTTAGTGGCAATGGCAGGACGACTACCCCAACCGACACTTCGACACCTGACCAGACAACAGCCCGACACAGAAAAAAAATAAAAAATGCCCAACGCACAAGGAAATTTTTTGCCAACTCATTTGGCACATTTGGTTTTTCCCGACACACAAACCAACGCTTCAAAAAACCAAAAGAGCCAAGCCGACCAAAACCCACCCACCACCCCAAACTATTTTTAAAACATTTTCTAACTTTGTAACGAAATAACGTGAGCAAGAAATAAATATGACAACACTCTTTATCAAAAATATGGTTTGCAACCGTTGTATTATGGTGGTGCAAAATGAATTGGATAAATTGGACTTTGATGTTAAGAATATCAAATTAGGAGAAGTTACACTTGATAAAGAACCTACGCTCGAAGAAAAAAGCAACTTAGAAAAGGTTTTAGTTCCATTGGGTTTTGAAATCATTGACGATAAAAAAAGCCGTATCATTGAGCAGTTAAAGAATATAATTATTGACTTGGTACATCATCAGGACAACGATATTAAAACCAATCTTTCAGAAGTATTAAGCAGTAAGTTATACCACGATTATAATTATTTATCCAACCTTTTTTCAGAAGTAGAGGGTACAACCATTGAAAAATATTTTATTGCCCAGAAGATAGAAAAGGTAAAAGAACTATTGGTATATGATGAATTGTTTTTGAGTGAAATTGCCTTTCGTCTGAACTATTCGAGTGTGGCGTATTTAAGCAATCAATTCAAAAAAGTAACAGGGCTAACACCGAGCCATTTTAAACAAATAAAGGTAGATAAAAGAAAGCCGTTAGACAGTTTGTAAATCTTACAAATCAATCCCAAAATTCCACAATAGCCACCACTATTATAATTGCCAACTTTGCAGTGTTAATTAAAACAATCGCAAAATGGCAGCAAATAATAATAAAGAAATCATCTATCTTCCCTTAGAAGATGTCGAAAGCGAACATTGTGCTTTAATCGTTGAAAAAGGATTGGCACAGGTTAAGGGAGTAGAAACCCACAAAGTAGAACTAAACAACCGCAGAGCCGCTATAACAGTAGCAGATACCGAAGCAGTAGGCGAAGCGATTAAAGCTATAAAAGACTTGGGTTATGGTGTTTCTACTGTAAAAAATTCCTTTCCTGTTTTGGGTATGACTTGTGCATCTTGTGCAGGAAGTGCCGAAAGTATTGTAAAGTATCAGGAGGGCGTTGTAAATGCTTCCGTAAACTTTGCAACAGGTAATTTAATCGTTGAATACCTGCCTAATATGACTGATGCCGCTAAACTACAAAAAGCGGTACAGTCTATCGGTTATGATTTGCTGATTGAAGATGAAACCAAACAGCAGGAAACACTCGAAGCTATCCACGAAAAGAAATTCAAACAATTAAAAAGCAAAACCATTTGGGCAGTTGTCTTGTCATTGCCTGTTGTAGTAATCGGAATGTTCTTTATGGATATGCCTTATGGCAATGAAATTATGTGGGTATTCTCTACACCTGTCGTATTGTGGTTAGGTAGAGATTTCTTCGTAAATGCGTGGAAACAAGCCAAACACCGTTCTGCCAATATGGACACGCTTGTAGCATTGAGTACAGGTATTGCCTATATTTTTAGTGTGTTCAATATGTTGTTTGCCGACTTTTGGCATCAGAGAAGATTACACGCCCACGTTTATTTTGAAGCAGCAGCCGTAATTATTGCGTTTATTCTGTTAGGGAAATTATTAGAAGAAAAAGCCAAAGGCAATACATCATCAGCCATTAAAAAGCTAATGGGATTGCAACCCAAAACCGTTATCGTCATACAATCAGACGGAACGGAAAAACAGACCGCTATTGAAGATGTGAACACAGGCGATATTATCCTTGTAAAGCCAGGCGAAAAAATTGCAGTGGACGGTATGGTTACTTCGGGCAGTTCCTACGTTGATGAAAGTATGTTGAGTGGCGAACCTGTACCTGTACTGAAAAAAGAAAACGAAAAAGTATTTGCAGGAACGATAAACCAAAAAGGAAGCTTTCAGTTTGAAGCCGTTAAGGTTGGAAAGGAAACAATGCTTGCCCAAATTATCAAAATGGTACAAGATGCACAAGGAAGCAAAGCACCTGTACAGAAATTGGTAGATAAAATTGCGGGTATTTTTGTTCCCGTAGTTATCGGCATTGCCATTCTCACATTTATAGTATGGTTCTTTTTAGGAGGCGATAACGGAGTTGTACAGGGATTATTAGCAGCCGTTACCGTATTGGTTATTGCTTGTCCCTGTGCGTTGGGATTGGCTACACCTACGGCAATTATGGTAGGCGTTGGCAAAGGTGCTGAAAAAGGTATTTTAATAAAAGATGCTGAAAGCCTTGAATTAGCCAAAAAAGTAGATGCTATCATATTAGACAAAACAGGAACAATTACAGAGGGCAGACCACAGGTAACAGGCATTCAATGGTTAAACAATAACGATACAGTAAAAGACATTCTTTTAAGTATCGAAAAGCAATCAGAACACCCTTTGGCAGAAGCCGTGGTAAAACATTTGGACGGTGTTACAGCTACTCAATTATCAGACTTCGATAGCATTACAGGTAAAGGGGCAAAAGCCAATCACAATAACGAAACCTATTTTGTAGGCAATAAAAAACTATTGGCAGAAAACAACATCAGTATTCCCAACCAATTACAACAACAAGCCGATAAATGGGGCAAACAATCGAAAACCGTTATTTGGTTTTCAGACAGCAAACAAGCTCTTTCAGTAGTGGCTATTTCCGATAAAATCAAAGAAACATCGGTACAGGCAATCAAAGAAATGCAGAATATGGGGATTGATTTGTATATGCTTACAGGCGACAACGAAGCCACCGCAAAAGCCATTGCAGAGCAGACAGGCATCAGACACTATAAAGCCGAAGTATTGCCACAACACAAAGCCGATTTTGTAAAAGAATTGCAACAAAACGGAAAAGTAGTAGCTATGGTTGGGGACGGTATCAATGACAGTACAGCATTAGCAACAGCAGATGTGAGTATAGCGATGGGTAAAGGTTCGGATATAGCAATGGACGTAGCCAAAATGACTATCATTTCATCAGATCTTACCAAGATTCCACAAGCAATTAGGCTTTCAAAACAAACTGTAGCTACTATTAAACAAAACTTGTTCTGGGCATTTATCTATAACCTTATCGGTATTCCAATTGCAGCAGGTATTCTCTACCCGATAAATGGATTTTTACTTAATCCAATGATTGCAGGAGCAGCAATGGCATTGAGTTCTGTGAGCGTGGTAAGTAACAGTTTGCGGTTAAAATGGAAAAAGTAAAGCATTGAACCAAAATAGTAACGGATAAAAAGAAAAATATGGGACAAGAACACAACCATTCGCACAGTTCGAACAAAAAAACCTTAACCATCAGCCTTATTATTATTATGGCTTATATGGCAGTAGAGGTTATCGGTGGTTTGATTACAAACAGCCTTGCTTTATTGGCAGATGCAGGGCATATGCTGAGCGATGCTATTTCATTGTTCATTGCCTTAATGGCTTTTAAATTCAGTAGTAAGATGGCTGATTATGGTAAAACGTATGGCTACAAACGGTTTGAAATATTAGCTGCGGTTATCAATGGAGCAACGCTGATACTGATTTCAGTTTATATTATATATGAAGCAATCGAACGTTTCCAAAATCCACCCGAAATAGCTTCAGGCGGTATGCTCATTATTGCATTTATTGGCTTATTGGTCAATGTGCTTGTAGCTTGGATAATGATGCGTGGAGCTGATGTAAAAGAAAACCTCAATATGCGTGGAGCATATCTACACGTCATAAGTGATATGCTTGGTTCGGTTGGTGCAATCATCGCAGCTTTGCTCATTCTGTTTTTTGGTTGGAGTTGGGCAGACCCTCTAGCAAGTGTTATCGTTTCCATATTGGTATTGCGAAGCGGATATTTAGTTACCAAATCATCGGTACACGTACTTATGGAGGGCACACCCAATAATGTAGAAATAAAAAAAGTAACGGACAAAATCTTAAAAACAGACGGTATTCAAAACATTCACGACTTACATATTTGGACAATTACAAGCGGACTGAACGCTTTGACTTGCCACGCAGTTGTGAATGAAAAAATGACGATTGAAGAAAGCGAAAAAATGCTTCGTAAAATAGAACACGACTTGGAACACTTAAACGTTCATCACGTAACCATTCAGTTGGAAACACCTGCACACAAACACGATAATTCAATATTGTGCAGCGTAAAGGCAGAACCAACAGCACACGAACATCATCACTGATTTCAGTAAATCTCACAAATCAAACAATAATTAACACAACAAAGCAGAATGATAATGTACTGAAATTTGCAGTATCAAATAACAATTAAAAACAGTAATAAAATGAAGCAAGTAGTAATCAGCGTTCCCAATATGCAAAGTACACATTGCCAAACAAGGGTAAACAACGCAATAAAAGAAATAGACGGTGTACAAATCCAAAACTTGGAAGCAGGTAAATTAACCGTTTCCGTTACATCGGATAACACTGAAAACGAAGTAATGCAAGCCATAGAAAAGGCAGGTTATACCGTTTCGTTAGAAGATGATAATAATTCATCAGAATGTTCAACAGGTTGTTGCAGTAAGTAAATTTTAATCACTTTAAAAAAAGTATCAGTAAAATGGAAAACAAAGAATTTCAATTCAAAACCAATCTCAACTGTGGAGGTTGTGTATCAAAAGTAAAGTCAGATTTAGATAATGCCGAAGGTGTCTGCCATTGGAAGGTGGACACGGATAATGCCGATAAAATCCTTACCGTGAGTTCAAAAGGAATTACGGAAGAAGAAGTAATTGCTATCGTTAAAAGCAAAGGTTTTAAAGCTGAACCAATAGCGTAAAGACTTTTGAATATCGGGTAGTCAAAATAGTTATTCCGATAATAAATCCAACACACAGGCAAGCACATTACGCATTTTGGCAACCGCACAACAGCCGACAAAAAATACGTAAAGAGCTTGCCTTTTCCAACCCGACAAAAAATTTCCTTTCCCCTCTTTTTTTATTTTTTTTCAGCCGACACACAACCCAATAGACAACGGACGACCAATAGCCACAGCCACTAACATCAGTTTGGCAAAAACGGCAGGAAACAGCTTCGATTTAAAGTTTTTCGCTAACTTTGAGGTCTGTGCTTCGGTTGAAGTTCCGTGCTAAAAGTGCCGTCTTCGCCAAGCTGAAAAACGTTATGCACAATGCGATTTGAACGCTCGTCATTAAATCAACTTCCGAAAAAAACAAAAAAAAACTTTCTCCTTTCCAAAATTAAAATTAAATTTGTCAAAAATTGACAAGTCTAATGAAAGAAACATTTGGAGAATATATTAAGCGACTAAGAACCGAAAACGGTTTTACGCTTACTCAATTGGCCGCTAAATTAGATTTAGATTCTGCCAATCTTAGCAAAATAGAAAATAACAAACGTGAGTTTGATGAAAGAAGACTTATTCTTTTATCAGAAGTGTTTGACTTAGAAATCAATAAACTAAGAACTGAGTTTTTTAGTGATTTAATAGCTAAAAAAATTTATGAAAATAATTGTGATGAAGAAACTTTGGTCTTAGCCGAAGAAAAAGTCGCATATCTAAAATCTAAAAATCCAACAATAGTATGAATATAGTATCATTTTTCGCAGGAGCAGGAGGACTTGACCTTGGATTTCAAAATGCAGGTTTCAATGTAATTTGGGCAAATGAATATGACAAAGAAATTTGGGAAACATATCAAAAAAATCATCCAAACACAATTTTAGACAAAAGAAGTATTGTCAATGTTCCATCAGATGAAGTTCCTGAATGTGATGGGATTATTGGAGGTCCTCCTTGCCAAAGTTGGAGTGAAGCAGGTGCAATGAAAGGAATTGCTGACAAAAGAGGTCAATTATTTTTTGATTTCATTAGAATTTTAGAAGCTAAACAACCTAAGTTTTTCCTTGCTGAAAATGTAAGCGGAATGTTACTTGGTCGTCATTCCGAAGCATTAGAAAATATAAAAGAACTATTTAGAAATGCAGGAATTGGCTATGAACTTTCTTTTGAAATGGTTAATGCTTGCGATTATAATGTTCCACAAGATAGAAAACGTGTAATTTTTGTAGGTATTAGAAAAGATTTAGGGTTCAAATATCAATTCCAAAAACCAAATTTTCCAAAATTAACTTTGCAAGATGCAATTT
Source organism: Flavobacteriaceae bacterium (assembly GCA_034676605.1). Taxonomy (GTDB): domain Bacteria; phylum Bacteroidota; class Bacteroidia; order Flavobacteriales; family Flavobacteriaceae; genus Flavobacterium. The sequence goes on from JAUCBW010000001.1 coordinate 1,078,804, forward strand.
GGGATTTAAAAGACAATGTGCTACCGGCAAAAGCAAATAACAAAACTAACGGAAAAGATTGTGCAGTTGCAAACCACGAATATATGACTGGTGGATTTTCTACAATTTATATGTCAAGAAATCGTGTAAGAAATTGGAATGAACAATCATTTACAATTCAAGCTGGTGGTCGCCACGCTCCTATTCATCCACAAGCACCAAAAATGAAATTTATTGAGCAAAATATCCGTGTATTTGTTCCTGGAATGGAACATTTATACAGAAGATTAAGCGTCAGAGAATGTGCAAGAATTCAAACTTTTCCAGATAATTTTATTTTCCACTATGAAAATATTGCTGCTGGTTATAAAATGATTGGAAATGCTGTACCAGTTAATTTAGCTTATTTTCTTGCAAACAGTATTAAAACTCAATTGTTACAGAACGAAATAAAAAACAATAAAACATCAACTACTAAAGAAGCTATTGCAGTATGACAAATATATTAGAGGCTATTATAAATATATCGAAGCTTGAAGATTTAAATATTGAAGAGGTTATTTTAGGAAATAATCGTGCTGTTAATATGGGAGAAGGTTTAGAAAGTTTTGTAAAAAATGCTTTCTCAAACGCATTCGGAATTGAAGATAAAAATGAGAAAAACAAAATATATAGTAAATATTTTTCTTATGAAGGTTCAAAAAGGACACCTCCAGATTTAATGTTAAAAGGTGGTGATGCTTTAGAAGTTAAAAAAACGGAAACGCTTACAACTGAGTTACAATTAAACAGTTCACATCCAAAAGCAAAGTTGTTTTCAAACAGTACATTAATTAACACTCATTGCAGAACTTGTGAAGATTGGGAGACCAAAGACTTTATTTATGTAATTGGACATCTTCCAAAATCAAACCACCTTTCATCTTTATGGTTTGTTCACGGAGAAATCTATGCTGCTGATGAAGATGTGTATATTGATTTAAAAAATTCAGTATCAGAATTATTGGAAAGTTCTGATGAATTAAGTTTTTCACCAACCAATGAAATAGGTAGAATAAACGCAGTCGACCCTCTGAAAATAACAAATCTAAGAGTTCGTGGAATGTGGTTATTACAACCGCCTTACAAGGTTTTTGATTATGTTCACGAATATGATAGAATGGCGAAATTTCAGACCATTGCAATACTTTCAACCGAAAAATATTTATCTTATCCAATTGAGAGCAGGATTAAAATTGAAAATGATGAAAATATAACAATAAAAGACATCCAAGTTAATAATCCTAACAATCCTGTAGATTTAATAGATGCAAAACTAATATCTTTTGTGTTAAACGAATAATTCGCACTGTGCATAACATCGCATTGGCAAAATGGCGGGTGAAGTGCAAAGTTTAAAGTTTCTGCATTTAATTCCGCCGAATGTGTTCCACATTCAGCTTTTTTTTTAATAATTTAGCTTCTGTGGAAACACATCGGCTACGTTACTGCTAAATTGAACTTTTCGTCCAATTTATCCGCCACTTCGCCAATGCGTTTCCCGTTAGCTGCTATGCTTGGACGACACCAACAGACAGGAAAATGAAAACCATTTTTTACATATTGACAATTTTACTTTTAGCCAACTGCGGTAACGGACAACGACAAACAGAAAATGTTGCTTCACAGACAACGGACACAGCTGAAACTGACAAGAAACAAATACGCTACACAGACCAGCAACTTGAAAACTTTTTAGACAGTATTGGTAGTTTATCACCTTCGTTTTTGGCAGACAATATTTCTTTTGTGGAAGACTCAATTTTTAGAAACCAAAAACAAATGAATAAAGTCATTTCCCAATCTGACTTTTCCAAATTAAAACAAGTAATTAAAGAAGAAGAGATTTTTAGAACGATTGACATTAAAACAGCAACAAGTATTTTTGGTGAAATTGAGGAGGTTGATAGTGTTTGTATAGCGGAGGGAAAGATTCCTGTTATATTTTATTCATTTGATGGGAGAAAAGATGACTTTAAAGAATATGCAATTTGCTTAGGCAATCCTTCTATGAGTTGGAGTTGTGTTTTATATTTTTTCAAAGGCAATAAAATTATTGCAAAGCACAACATTTATCATCGTTACGGACTTGAAATTGAACACTACAAAGACAGCGATGGCAAAACAGTTGTTTACTACAAAGAAAATTTTGGCTCAGGTTCGGGAATATGGCAATTTAATTTCTACTTCTATAAGTTTTATGACGACAAATTAATTCCGATTTTGAATGAGCTTCAAAATGGTAATATAAATGGTTGGGGTGGACATAACCATTGGTTGGAAACATTTGTAACAAGCACTAAACCTCTAACCTTAAAGATGGTTTACAATCACGAACTTTACAACACGACAGACAGCATTTACACAGTTATTGACGATTCAACATATGTTCATTACGCTTGGGATGAAAAATCACGAACGCTTGTAGGAGATTACGAAAAAAGCAAAATCAATAAATCCCAAATCTTTACTTACTATAATGCGGACAACGAATTATTATTTATCAATGTTTACAACAAGACATTAAAAGACAACCTTAAAGACAAAACGAGACGACACATAATACTAACTTATTTGAACGACATAAAAAATTACTATGACAACAAGTGAACAAACAATAGCACAAGCAGCTAACATGGGTTTGCCGCAAGTGGGGGGTCAGTGGTAAATTGAAGTTTTGTGCTTTTAATTTACATTTGTGGCAGGTTGAAAGTTGATGCTTCTAAATCCCCACCTGCGGCAAGCCCAAAAACGTTAGCGGTAATGTTCCGTGAAAACATCGAAAAATTTTACACGTAAAGACAAAATGAAGAAACAAAATTTTATGACTTTAATATTTTCAGTCATTATTTTAACAATACAGTCTGCTTACGGACAAACCAAACAATTACCGCAAAAAGTTAGAGAAGACTTTTGTACAAACGCTTATTTTAATTATAAATACGGTAGTGATGCATTTAAAGCTTATATGACAATATCTGCTCGAAATATTGGATTAAATTCAATTATCGACATTGAAATAGCAGTTGAAAAAATATGCGAAAACTCAAAACTACAAGATGAATTTTTTCAGAACGTACTTCGTATTGGTGGTGGTAGAGATTTTATATTTCAACAATTCCATAGTATTGGAATGACAGCTGTTAATGCTAAAACTTTGACAGATTATCTTATTGATAATGAAAACAGTAAACAACAAACCTCTGGTCAAAATGAAATTGCAAAAACTAAAAAAATAGATGTTAACCAAAAGGTTGTGAAAAACAATGAAATTACAGGATACCCTAACGAAATTTATAATCCTCAACCGTTAAGTGACAATCCAACACTTGACATATTAAAATGGAATGTGCAAGAAATAGATGATTTACTTTCACTCAATAAAAGTTTTGAATTACCAATTACAATAGCAAAAATTCAAACTGTTTTAAAAGTAGAACCTAACATAGAAGAAGATGAATATTTTGATGATAAAATATTTTCTTGGACTTTGCCAAGTGGAATAATTTTAACAGCAATGAATGCTCAAGAAACGGATATAGGATGGCTAACAGGTTGGTTAATTATTGAAGCGGAAGATGGTAAAATTGTTAAAGGACTTCCTTATGATTTAATTATAAACGAAAGTTCATTAAAAAGTGTAGAAACAAAACTATCAAATATTAAAACACAAAAACTTGGTAATCACATTGAATTTAGGAAGGGTAATCAAGAATACAGATTTGAATTTAATGAAAATAAGACTTTAGGAAAAGTTCATATTTCGCTAAACTAAGATTAAAAAAACTGTTTATGAGTGTTAAAAAAGTATTAGAAGGGATAAATAAAATACAAAAACAAAATTTTTATTCAGCAGAAGAATTTAGAAGTAATTCAAAATTAGGAAAAGGTCGTGGTATGTATTGGATTTGGACAAATTTATCTTTTGATGAATTAAAAAAAATGCAAAACACTCATAAATCTGAAGTTCCGATAGAAAAACTTATTAGTCAACGAGAAGAACTAAATTTTATCTGTAATGAAAAAGTCGAAAATTTTCGTGTGGTCTATAATGGTATTGGTGGTTATAAAGGAAAGTCCAAAAAAGAAAAATCTTCTTATGACCTTCGTGGGAGAATAAATCAAGAATTTTTTTCCAATGACCCAAGAACAGGAACATTAAATCTAACAAATAGAAACAACTTTAGTATTGATAACTGGGCAATTTCTTATTTTGATTTTAATAAAAATGAAATCATATTAAATTTGCTACAAGAACCGCAAGATAATAAGAGCTATTATGAAATATATGCTAATATGTTGGAAATGAGTTGGCGTATTGAATATGGACATCCAATATTAAATAGACACTAATTTGAAATAAATAACACTACCGCTAACAAGGGTTTTGCAAAATGGCGGGTTAAGTGATAATTGAAAGTTCCGTCTTTTTAATCCGCAAAAGCCAATTTTATTGGCTTTTTTTCATAATTTAGCAAATAGAAATTGGCTTTTGCTACGTGTCGTCTAAATCGAAACTTTCGTCTTCGATTTTCCGCCACTTCGCAAAGCCCCGAACCGTTATAGCCAATGCTAAGAAACCCCTAGAAGATGAAATTAACAAAAAACAAATAATGGTAAACACAATTGTAAACAACAAAACCAAGCCGAATTTTACTGAGAACATTGGAAAAGTGCTTTTTGTGCTATCAGGGATATTTTTATTCATTGCAGCCTTGAATGTCTTTCAGGATTTCTTGGAATCAAGGAGAAGTGGTTTTGATTTCAACTTTAACGAGTCGATACTCTTTAAAACCGTTTGGTTTGTGTTCATACCGATATTAGTCATTTTGTACCAAAAACTGAAAAATGAGAGGTTAGACAGTTATACCAAAACAACAATATTTATTGTTTTTGCCATCGCAATTCATCTTCTCATCTTGCCCTTTGTTGCCGTGGTTTTTTCTGTACTTTTCTACGAAGGCAGGTATGACCTGTACAAATTCTTTTCATATACATTGGCACACGACTTGTATAAATTGGTTATCGTCTATACAAGCTTTGTGTTGGGATACAAGTATTTTTCAAACCGTACACAAAGAATAGACATTAAGGAAATTAAACCTAAATTGAATACCATAGTTATCAATAATGGAAAAGAAAATGTAATTGTCAATGTTGAAGATATCGTACAAATCACTTCCGCCACACCTTATATATCCATCCATCTCGATAACAAGCAGTACCTTCATTCCGAAACCCTGAAATCCATTTGCAGTGTATTAGATGACAGTTTCTTTGTTAGAGTACATAAATCGACAGTGGTTAACATCTCAAAGGTCAGCTCGTTCAAATCCCGCCTCAATGGCGACTACGATTTGCAGTTGACAAACGGGGAGTTGATAAGGTTAAGTAGGACTTATGTAGCCGATTTCAAAAAACACTTCAAGGCAAGTCATCGGGTTAAGGTATAAAATCATCTGCTTAGACAATTCCATTTTTTTGCTTCTTTTTCTGCCCATAATTTTGTCGAAACAGTAAATTTAAAATACATCGGATTATGGAGGTTAAATTCAAAACATTTCAGTTATGCTTTTTATTGGTTTCGTGGATATGCACATCTTGTAATGCTCAAACAAAAAAAGCAACAACCCAACTAGTCGGGGGTGGATGCGAGGGCTGTGAAGCAATTTATGAGTATGCGGACAAAAAATTAACCCCAATTGATACATTGCCCGAATTTCAAAACAACGAGCCTCAATTGAAAATTACGGGAACAGTATTAAAAAATGATGGCAAGACACCAGCAGAAAATGTCATTATCTACATCTACCACACCAACAGACACGGCATCTATGAAACCAGAGGCAATGAAACAGGTTGGGCAAAAAGACACGGGTTTATCCGAGGATGGGTCAAAACAGGGAAAGACGGGAAATATACGTTTTACACCTTTAGACCTGCAGCATACCCAGACGGTAGTGAACCCGAACACATTCATATCACAGTAAAAGAATCTGATAAAAATGAATACTATCTTGATGACTATCTCTTTGACGATGACCCAATACTCACCCAAAGAGTAAGGAACAAATTAAATAATCGGGGTGGTTCAGGAATTATGAAACCAATCGAGGTAAACGGAATGCTTACCATTGAGCGGAATATTATTCTAGGCAAAAACATACCGAATTATGAATAGGTTACATTATTTATTCATTCCATTGTTTGTAGTCTCTTGTATTGGTAAACATAAATCAGACGCCCCAGAAGTAACTGTAAACCCCACCGTTGAACAAAGCGTGAAATTAGAAGCCGACACACTAATAATGAACCTTGAAAAATCAAGAATTGATTGGATTGCTACCGAAATGCGAGGTGCAAAAAGACGTACAGGAAACATATCATTTAAAGAGGGTATGTTCCTTAGCCAAAATGGAGAAATAGTTGGTGGAAAATTTATTGTTGATATGGAAACAATGGATATATCTGATGTTCCTATCCACGAAAAGATTGCCAGAAAAAACCTGCTTAATCATTTGAAAAGCGATGATTTTTTTAATGTCACACATTACCCTTTGTCAACATTGGAATTAACCAGTGTTCATCAAACAAAAAACGACAGTCTTAAAATTTCAGGAAACTTAACCATTCGAGAGGTTACGAAGAACATTGAATTTTTTGCACATCAGAAAGGTGGCAATTTTAAAACAATATTTACCTTTAACCGACTCGATTGGAATATTGCGTATGAGGGAAGTTGGGCTGACAAAACTCTTGTGGACAAGGACGTGGAATTGACAATCGAAATTGTAATGGAATGAACACAAAACCGAAGTAAGCACAGGCTATAACAGCACCTACACGCAAGTGGGGGTTCAGTGCTTATATGAAAGTAAAGTGCTAAATCAAAGTTCTGTACTTTTAATGAAGTTCAGTGCTGAAAATCCCCACCTGCGTGTAGCTGCAAAACGTCAGGCTGTGAATAAACCTCTTTTCACCTCTTTTTCATAAGATTATTCTACTTCCTTACTTGTATAAGTGCTTTTTAAGCGAGGTTGTTCTTCAAGCTAAATATGTAGTTTGATTTATATAAGAAGCTCTAAAAAGCTTTAAACAAGTCCAATTTAGATAAAACAAGACTTTAGCTTTGTAGGGTGACTTCCAGTTTTTGAGCTTGGCGATTAAGTCAGCTACACCCAAAATATTTATACTGCGTTTAATGTTGTAAACCAGCATAATCAAATTGTGTTCGCCGTTTACTTTCTCGAGACCCGTTAAGTTGGTGTGGTTGTAGCCCCATTGCCGCTTGATGGTGCCAAAAATATGCTCGTTTATTTCCTGTCTTTTGCGGTATAATTGTGCGTTTTCTTGGTAGCGCTTGTTATTTTCTTCTACAGCATCGGCATATTGACTTCGATCTATTTCTCTACCTCCTTTTCTGCTGGTGCAGAGGTCTTTTACAGGGCAGGTTTTACAAGCCGGAGTTCGGTATTTTTGGAACAGATAGCCACTTTCCTCCGTCCGACCTGTTTTCTTGTGCCATCTTCCTGTGGTGGTCAGCGTTTGCCCTTGCGGACAGGTGTAGGTGTTCTGTTCTTTATTATAAATAAAATTCGATACAAAATACTCGGGTTGTGTACCGTTTTCGTTGCTCTTGCCTTGCTCTGGAACGGCTACTATGGTGGTGATGTTGTTTTGTTGGCAAGTGGCTAATTCGCGGCCATTGTGATAGCCTTTATCAACTAATACGGTAAAAGTCTCGGCTTCTAGATTTTCTTGGGCTTCTATAGCAATGGCCGAAAGTGCATTTTTGTCGTTGCGGTTGATGGTGTGTGTGGCAACTACCAAATTATGTTTGTCATCCACAGCCGCTTGAATATTGTAGGAAACTTCCACTACTTGACCTTGCACTAGCAACGCTCTGGCATCGGCATCGGTGGTGCTTATTTGAGGTTCTCCGCTTTTTTTTAATTCTTCTTCAAGGCGTTCGTATTTAATTTTGTTTTGTTTTAAGCGCTCGATTTTTTGTTGGATATTTTTTATCGCAATAGGGTTTTCCTGAATATCGTTTTGCTCTAATTGGTCTAAATATTCTTGTGACTTGGCATCGATATATTCCTTGTGTTTGTCTATCTTCTTTTGATTAAAGTTGGCTTTCTTGCTGTTGTGCGCTCTGGATTTGGTACCGTCAATAGCTATGGTTTCTCCAGCAATTAAATCAGCGTCTTTTAAAAACGAAACAAACAATTTAAAGAGTTGCTTCAAGGCTTTGGGATTGTCTTTTCTGAAATCGGCTATCGAATGATAATTAGGACAAAGATCCTCTAAAAGCCATTGGACTTCGATGTTGCGGAAGCACTCTCTTTCTAATCGACGGGAAGAGCGAATACCATTGAGATAACCGTATAAATACAGTTTTAAAAAGACTTCGGGTCTAAAACCAGGGCGACCCTCTGTTTTTAAAACTTTGGGCTGAAAACCTAGTTTTACAGCATCAATATGGTTGACAAAAGCCTCAATAAATCGCACGGGATTATCAGTGCTAATCTTGTCTTCTAAACTGCTCATTTGGAGCTGATGGCGGGAAATTCCTTGGATGTGTTGCATAAGTAAAAATACAAAAATTGTGCTTTTCTTACAACTATTTTGCTATATTTGTTAAAAAGATTGTGAGGTTTTTTCACAGTCTGACGTTAGCACCAATTTTAGAACGACCGACAACAATGACAGAACAAGAAATAATAAAAGTAATTAGTAAAGTTGACGGACTTGGCGGAATGACCGTTAACGAACGACTATATGTTTGTGGACTTATAGACGAGTTTGACAAAGCAAAAATTGACAATAAAGATAAAGCGAAGAAAATATTAGAACTTTTAGGTGTTGACAAACCTTCAATTGAAAAAATTGTAGCAAAATGACAATGGAACATAACAATACAAAACAAGACTTTGATTTTTTCAAATGGACAATGCCTGAAAGTAGAAAAGCAGATTTTTATTTAGGATGTCTTGACGGTTCTGTATTTCTTGACTTCAACTTGAACGCGGACAAACGAATTCAATTATGTAGAATTTCATTTGATGGTTACGGTTGTTGCAACCTTGACAAAGATGCCAAATGCTTAGACAACCAATCATCAAAAGACTTCATTAACGAAATTGGAAAGGACAATTTAAACCAAGAAAAAATAACAAAGTTAGTTTTGGAACTAATTCGACTGAATAATGACAATATTTGGACTGACGCACTTGAAGAATATAAATTGATTAATAACAAATAAAAAAAACTGGTGCTAACAAGGGTTTTGCGATAGTGGGGCGAAACTGCAAAGTTCAACAGTTGTTCTTCGGTTCAACATTTCTGCAAAATTGAAGATTTTTGCTTCGATTGCCCCACCATCGCAAAGCCCCAAAACGTTATGTGACATTTTATTAACATTCGTAGTCAAAACGAAATGAAAACTGAAAAACAATATGAAATACTAAACTCATTGCCACCTTATGGTCCAATGTATATTTCAATTACGCATACTGATGAACCATTTTATTCTGAAGGTTTTGTAGTTCGTTTTTACAAATCTGACAAAACTGAATGGGTTGCAAACTTTCAGCTTGGTTGGACAAATTTTTCAAAAGTATTTGACTTTCCAGAACAAAAGACAATTATTATTGTTGCGGGCGGACAAGGTTACGTTATGTCGCCAGACAACCAATCACCAAAATTCACTTTTGGTTTGACAATAAGCGAAGTGCTTCAAACAGACAACGGGAGTTTAGTATTTGCCGACAACATTAACATCATATTCTTTGACAACTCAAGTGGACAGTTTTGGCATAGTGATCGTGTTTCGTGGGATGGAATAAAAGACTTAAAATTGGCTAACAATATTCTCTACGGTAAATCATACGATCCGACAAATTCAATTCAAGAATGGAGCGATTTTTCAATTAACTTGAGAACAAAAGAAATTATAGGAGGAACTTGGCGAGAATTTCTTAAAAATAATCCTCACCTTGAAGCTGGGAAAAATGGAATGCTAAAAGAAAAAAAACAAATTAAACAGGTTTGGTGGAAAATTTGGCAAACAAAAAACGTCACATAACAAGGGTTTGGCGCAATGGCGGATTAAGGCTAAAATTTGAAGTTTCAGCTTTCTATTCCGCAAAAGCCAATTATATTGACTTTTTCATTAAATTTATTCAATTAATTGGCTTTTGCTTACTGTGTCGCTAAATTGAAACTTCTCGCTTCAATTTCCGCCACTGACGCCAAGCCCCGAAACGTCAGGCTGTGAATAAACCTCTTTTCACCTCTTTTTCATAAGATTATTCTACTTCCTTACTTGTATAAGTGCTTTTTAAGCGAGGTTGTTCTTCAAGCTAAATATGTAGTTTGATTTATATAAGAAGCTCTAAAAAGCTTTAAACAAGTCCAATTTAGATAAAACAAGACTTTAGCTTTGTAGGGTGACTTCCAGTTTTTGAGCTTGGCGATTAAGTCAGCTACACCCAAAATATTTATACTGCGTTTAATGTTGTAAACCAGCATAATCAAATTGTGTTCGCCGTTTACTTTCTCGAGACCCGTTAAGTTGGTGTGGTTGTAGCCCCATTGCCGCTTGATGGTGCCAAAAATATGCTCGTTTATTTCCTGTCTTTTGCGGTATAATTGTGCGTTTTCTTGGTAGCGCTTGTTATTTTCTTCTACAGCATCGGCATATTGACTTCGATCTATTTCTCTACCTCCTTTTCTGCTGGTGCAGAGGTCTTTTACAGGGCAGGTTTTACAAGCCGGAGTTCGGTATTTTTGGAACAGATAGCCACTTTCCTCCGTCCGACCTGTTTTCTTGTGCCATCTTCCTGTGGTGGTCAGCGTTTGCCCTTGCGGACAGGTGTAGGTGTTCTGTTCTTTATTATAAATAAAATTCGATACAAAATACTCGGGTTGTGTACCGTTTTCGTTGCTCTTGCCTTGCTCTGGAACGGCTACTATGGTGGTGATGTTGTTTTGTTGGCAAGTGGCTAATTCGCGGCCATTGTGATAGCCTTTATCAACTAATACGGTAAAAGTCTCGGCTTCTAGATTTTCTTGGGCTTCTATAGCAATGGCCGAAAGTGCATTTTTGTCGTTGCGGTTGATGGTGTGTGTGGCAACTACCAAATTATGTTTGTCATCCACAGCCGCTTGAATATTGTAGGAAACTTCCACTACTTGACCTTGCACTAGCAACGCTCTGGCATCGGCATCGGTGGTGCTTATTTGAGGTTCTCCGCTTTTTTTTAATTCTTCTTCAAGGCGTTCGTATTTAATTTTGTTTTGTTTTAAGCGCTCGATTTTTTGTTGGATATTTTTTATCGCAATAGGGTTTTCCTGAATATCGTTTTGCTCTAATTGGTCTAAATATTCTTGTGACTTGGCATCGATATATTCCTTGTGTTTGTCTATCTTCTTTTGATTAAAGTTGGCTTTCTTGCTGTTGTGCGCTCTGGATTTGGTACCGTCAATAGCTATGGTTTCTCCAGCAATTAAATCAGCGTCTTTTAAAAACGAAACAAACAATTTAAAGAGTTGCTTCAAGGCTTTGGGATTGTCTTTTCTGAAATCGGCTATCGAATGATAATTAGGACAAAGATCCTCTAAAAGCCATTGGACTTCGATGTTGCGGAAGCACTCTCTTTCTAATCGACGGGAAGAGCGAATACCATTGAGATAACCGTATAAATACAGTTTTAAAAAGACTTCGGGTCTAAAACCAGGGCGACCCTCTGTTTTTAAAACTTTGGGCTGAAAACCTAGTTTTACAGCATCAATATGGTTGACAAAAGCCTCAATAAATCGCACGGGATTATCAGTGCTAATCTTGTCTTCTAAACTGCTCATTTGGAGCTGATGGCGGGAAATTCCTTGGATGTGTTGCATAAGTAAAAATACAAAAATTGTGCTTTTCTTACAACTATTTTGCTATATTTGTTAAAAAGATTGTGAGGTTTTTTCACAGTCTGACGTTAGTGGCTATTTTTACCAAACACATCGTCCTAAATTGACTGAATAATATTTAGAAAAAATGAAAAAATTATTCCTAATTACTATTTTTATTGGATTCACAATATCCTGTCAAAAATCAACTGACGCTGTATCAACTTATAATTACGATAATTTAGAAATTAATAGTAGTGAAGCAAAAAATAATTTTATCGAAGGAATGAAAGAGTCTCAAAATAAAAATTATAATAAAGCTAAAATATTCTTTGAAAAAGCTAATAATATCGAAGGAAATAACACCATAATAATAAACGGTTTAGCAAATACGGTTAATATTCTTGGAGATATTAATAATGCCGAAAATTTGTATAAGACTTCATTAAGTATAGATAGCAGTTTTATACAAACTTATATTAATTATGGAAATTTATTAATTGAACAAAAACGATTTGATGAATCTAAAAAAATATTATTAAAAGGATTAAATAGAAACTCTTCAAATGGAGAAAAAATCGGACTTTATTTGAACCTTGGATTGATAATGAAACTACAGAATGATTGTCCAAACGCACAAAAATACGCTGAAATGGCATTGGAAAGTTCTATAAATGCAAATATTAATATACCTGAAATAATAAATTTTATTAATGAAATAAAAAACTGTAAATAAAAAACAGCCACTAACAAAGGTTTTGCAAAATGGCGGGTTCCGTCTAAATTGAAAGTTTGTGCTTCGTATTCCGCAAAAGCCAATTTTATTGGCTTTTTTTCATAATTTAGCAAATAGAAATTGGCTTTTGCTACGTTCCGTCTAAATCGAAACTTTCCGCTTCGATTTTCCGCCACTTCGCAAAGCCCCAAACCGTTATGCACAATTTTACCACAGAAGCGAGTAAGAAACTTCATACTTTATTTTAATGCAAAGGATAAGTCAAATTATCGGAATTTCAATTGGAGTAATTTTAATTTTAACTGTTTTAGTTTCTACACTATTTAAGCAGAATATCAATGTGCCCGAAATCAAAAGTGAAAAAGGAAAAATTATTCATATTGAAAGATTCAAACCTAAAAACAAATGGAGTATTTCTTATAATATTAGGCTTCAAAATGACAACCGATTATTAAAAATATTACCAGAATATTATGAATGTTTTGACTTTGAAAATTTCAAAAGAGAAATAACTATTGGACAAGAAATTGAATTCAAAATCGACCCTAATAAGGGAATTAGAACTACTGAAAACATAGTTTCTATCACTAAAGATGGAAAAGAATATCTTAATATTAACTGCATAAATCAGAAAATAAAAAAAGACAAAATACAATTACCATTAATTTTATTTGGCTTAATAAGTTTATTGACTTTAATCTATTTTGTACAAAAAAGAATAAAAAATAAAAACTGTGCATAACATCGCATTGGCAAAATGGCGGGTGAAGTGCAAACTTCAACTTTTCTGCATTTTATTCCGCCGAATGTGTTCCACATTCAGCTTTTTTTAATAATTTAGCTTCTGTGGAAACACATCGGCTACGTCACTGCTAAATTGAACTTTCAGCCCAATTTATCCGCCACTTCGCCAATGCGTTTCCCGTTGGCAGAAATTTTAAACCGAAATACAATGAAAACATACTTTTTAACCTTTTCTCTATTTTTATCCGCTTTAATAGTAAATGGACAAAACTTATATCCAGAAAAATTTGATGATTGCAAATTATCAACCTTTTGTTTAGACTGTGGAGATATAAAAGCTGAACCTCAATCAAATATAATTAATGAGATTATTAAAAACCTAAACAAATCAAACTTTGCTAAAACTAAAGGCATTATCAAAGTACAAATTCTTGTAGATGAAAATGGGAAACCTTGTCTTTTAAGCGTGCAAAACCAAACTAATATCTCAACAACTAAACTGAAACTAAAAAAGGCGATTAACAATACTTCATATTGGAATCCAGCAGTAAATAAAGGGAAAAATCAGAATACTTCTGTATCATTAATTCTTGAATTTGACAATGGAAAACTATCTGCAAAAAGAAGAAATTTTGATTTTACAAATCAATCTAATATGAAGTCTGAAGGAACTCCCAAAATTAAAACTAGTGACGAAAAATTATCAAAAACTTGGACTTTGTTTACACAGTCAAACTCCGATTTACCTTGGGATATGACAAGGTCAGTAGCAACTGATTTGAAGAATAATATTTGGATTGGAACAGACAATGGAATTATTGAAATCAATAACAATATTTGGAATTTGTACAACTCCAAAAACACAATAATTTCATCTCCTCCATACAACAAAAACGAAACTCAATCAGTAAGATATACAACAGTAGATAAAGACAATAATAAATGGTTTATTGCTGGTTGGGACGTTTACAAATATGATAATAAGAATTGGACAAAATACGACTCTATAAATTCTCCAATAAACTGGGCAAGAAAAATATTCGTTGACCATAAAAATAATGTTTGGTTTACTTCTTGGGACGGAATTGCAAAATTTGATGGGAAAGATTGGACTGTTTTAAACAAAGAAAATTCAGGATTGCCAACTGATAAAACTTTTGGAGTTTTTATTGATAAATCGGATAAAATTTGGGTTGGAACTTTTGAGGGTAATGTAATTATTGAAAATGGAAAAACAAAACTTTTAGATGACAAGAACACACCACTTTCAAAAGCATTTATCTCAAAGGTCTTTGAAGATAAAAAAGGTAATTATTGGTTTTCGCTTTACAATGACAAAAATTATAAAGACGAAGGTATATACATCTTAAACACAGCTAATAAATGGACTAAAATTGACTTTCCGGATAAGAACAAAATTTTAGATGGAAATTCAATCAATGATTTTCTTTTAGACGAAGAACATCAAGAACTTTGGATTACTTTAAACGGAGTTGGTGTTTTATGCTACTATTTAGAAACAGAGAAATGGGAAATCTATACTAATCAAAACTCAAATATTCCAAGTATCCACGCTGAACAAATAACTAAAGACGGAAATGGAGATATTTGGATAGCAACATACGCAGGAGTAGTAAAGCTAAACAGAAAATAAAAACTTCTGCCAACATGGGTTTGGCGCAATGGCGGGTTAAGGCTAAAATTTGAAGTTTCGGCTTTCTATTACGCAAAAAGCCAATTATATTGACTTTTTTCTTAAATTTATTCAATTAATTGGCTTTTGCTTACCGTGTCGCTAAATTGAAACTTTTCGCTTCAATTTCCGCCACTGACGCCAAGCCCCAAAACGTTATATGCCACTTTATGACGACAGAACAATACGACATAAAAACTAATATCAAAATCGGACAAGAGATTTTTGAAAACTTAACCAACGACATAAGACCAGGTTGGGCAGGACTTGTTTTGTCTCGTTTTGACCATTACATAAAAAACATTCCGACCTCAATTAATGAACTTTATCCAATCATAGACGACAAAGACCGTTGGAAAGAAGCACACGAACAATTCACCAAAATCAGAGTGTTCGGACTTGAAAACAAAAATTACGAACCCGAAAATTATTTAAGACTTGCAGAACTTGTAGCCAAAGTAACTTACAATGCTTCGGGACAATCTGCACCGTTTGACAGCGACAGTGGACATTATATTGCAAGTTTGGCTCTCAAAGCGACAGAATATCTTGATGACAGTAGACTTGAAGAAGAAGTTAAATCTACAATTTTGTTATTTAGTCGCAACAAGAAGTTCAAAGACAACTTAACAGCAGCTAAGGACTTTTTACTATACAAAAAAATTGACGACATACTTTGGTTTGACTGGGATCCAATTGGCATTAACGACCTTGCACCAAGAGACGAATATCAAAGTTACGTTCCTGAACTTTTTGGACTTGTAAAATCAAATGCTGACAGACAAGAAATCGCAAAGAGACTGCACGAACTTGAAACTGAAAATATGGGAATGAGCGGAACATTAGAAAACTGTTTGACCATTGCCGACAAAATACTGAAAGCGCGATGAAAGATAGAAAAGCGGCATATAACACGGGTTTTGCGTCAGGCGGGCTGACGTGCAAACTTGAAGCTTTGTGCTTCGTATCAAGTGTAGTGCTGGTTGACAGTTTTGTACTCCGAAACCCGCCCGAACGCAAAGCCCGGAAACGTCAGGCTGTGAATAAACCTCTTTTCACCTCTTTTTCATAAGATTATTCTACTTCCTTACTTGTATAAGTGCTTTTTAAGCGAGGTTGTTCTTCAAGCTAAATATGTAGTTTGATTTATATAAGAAGCTCTAAAAAGCTTTAAACAAGTCCAATTTAGATAAAACAAGACTTTAGCTTTGTAGGGTGACTTCCAGTTTTTGAGCTTGGCGATTAAGTCAGCTACACCCAAAATATTTATACTGCGTTTAATGTTGTAAACCAGCATAATCAAATTGTGTTCGCCGTTTACTTTCTCGAGACCCGTTAAGTTGGTGTGGTTGTAGCCCCATTGCCGCTTGATGGTGCCAAAAATATGCTCGTTTATTTCCTGTCTTTTGCGGTATAATTGTGCGTTTTCTTGGTAGCGCTTGTTATTTTCTTCTACAGCATCGGCATATTGACTTCGATCTATTTCTCTACCTCCTTTTCTGCTGGTGCAGAGGTCTTTTACAGGGCAGGTTTTACAAGCCGGAGTTCGGTATTTTTGGAACAGATAGCCACTTTCCTCCGTCCGACCTGTTTTCTTGTGCCATCTTCCTGTGGTGGTCAGCGTTTGCCCTTGCGGACAGGTGTAGGTGTTCTGTTCTTTATTATAAATAAAATTCGATACAAAATACTCGGGTTGTGTACCGTTTTCGTTGCTCTTGCCTTGCTCTGGAACGGCTACTATGGTGGTGATGTTGTTTTGTTGGCAAGTGGCTAATTCGCGGCCATTGTGATAGCCTTTATCAACTAATACGGTAAAAGTCTCGGCTTCTAGATTTTCTTGGGCTTCTATAGCAATGGCCGAAAGTGCATTTTTGTCGTTGCGGTTGATGGTGTGTGTGGCAACTACCAAATTATGTTTGTCATCCACAGCCGCTTGAATATTGTAGGAAACTTCCACTACTTGACCTTGCACTAGCAACGCTCTGGCATCGGCATCGGTGGTGCTTATTTGAGGTTCTCCGCTTTTTTTTAATTCTTCTTCAAGGCGTTCGTATTTAATTTTGTTTTGTTTTAAGCGCTCGATTTTTTGTTGGATATTTTTTATCGCAATAGGGTTTTCCTGAATATCGTTTTGCTCTAATTGGTCTAAATATTCTTGTGACTTGGCATCGATATATTCCTTGTGTTTGTCTATCTTCTTTTGATTAAAGTTGGCTTTCTTGCTGTTGTGCGCTCTGGATTTGGTACCGTCAATAGCTATGGTTTCTCCAGCAATTAAATCAGCGTCTTTTAAAAACGAAACAAACAATTTAAAGAGTTGCTTCAAGGCTTTGGGATTGTCTTTTCTGAAATCGGCTATCGAATGATAATTAGGACAAAGATCCTCTAAAAGCCATTGGACTTCGATGTTGCGGAAGCACTCTCTTTCTAATCGACGGGAAGAGCGAATACCATTGAGATAACCGTATAAATACAGTTTTAAAAAGACTTCGGGTCTAAAACCAGGGCGACCCTCTGTTTTTAAAACTTTGGGCTGAAAACCTAGTTTTACAGCATCAATATGGTTGACAAAAGCCTCAATAAATCGCACGGGATTATCAGTGCTAATCTTGTCTTCTAAACTGCTCATTTGGAGCTGATGGCGGGAAATTCCTTGGATGTGTTGCATAAGTAAAAATACAAAAATTGTGCTTTTCTTACAACTATTTTGCTATATTTGTTAAAAAGATTGTGAGGTTTTTTCACAGTCTGACGTTGGCTGCAAGCATAACAGAACCCTACGACACAACAGACAATGAAAGAAATCATTGAACTTTCTGACAAGACAATTACTATCGAACGAAATGAATTTTTGAAAGTAAAAGGTAGTGTTGACAGAAACCTTTATTACGTAGAAAGTGGAAGTTTGCGAATTTTCGTGTTAGACAATTACGAAGAACAAATTATTAGATTTGGGTACAAAGAAAATTTAATTGCTTCGTTAGACAGTTTTTTGACAGGAAAACCATCTGAACTCTATATACAAGCAATCAAAAAATCGGTAATAAAAGTCATACCCAAAGAACAAATTGACAATTTTTTGAAAACTGAATCCAACCAAAATTTATGGACAAAAATTTTAGAGAATTTAGTCATTCAACAAATGGAAAGGGAAATTGACATACTCACAAACTCACCGAAAGAAAGATACGAACGAGTATTAAGAAGAAGTCCGCTACTTTTTCAAGAAATTCCACACAGACACATTGCAAACTATTTAAGAATGAGTGCCGAAACTTTATCTCGCCTGAAAAAGTCTTGACTTTAAGCAAGATTTATGAAATCAGTTTTTTTGACCTTTGCATAAAAATTTGAAAATATGCAATCAGAAAACTTGATACAATCACTCATCGAACAGACAAGAAAAGTGATTAATACCGTAGAAAAACTGAAAAATAACGATTTACAAACCTTGACTTGGAAACACGACCAAAATTCGTGGAGTATTTTAGAATGTCTGGAACATTTGAATTTATATGGCAACTTTTATTTGCCCCAAATTGAGAGTAAAATTAAAAACTCGACCACAAAAAGTGAGACAGAATTTAAGAGTGGATTTTTAGGCAATTACTTCGCAAAAAGTATGTTACCAAAAGAGAAATTAAACAAAATGAAAACCTTTAAGGACAAAAATCCTTTAAATGCCAACCTTGACAAAAGTGTCATAGACAAGTTTATCGAACAACAGGTGAAATTGTTAGATTTACTTTCTCAATCAAGAAATGTGAGTTTGAACAAAGTGAAAATTCAGACATCCATTTCAAGTTTAATAAAACTAAAATTGGGCGACACTTTTCAGTTTTTCATCAATCATATCATCAGACACTTGAAACAAATTGAAAGAATAGAAACCGAAATGAAAAATGCCTGACAGCCAACTGGCAGTTTTGCAAGATAGCGGGCTCTGTACTTCATTTCAAAGTTTTTCGTATATTTGAGGTATCGGCTTCGAATGAAAGTTAGCGCTAAAATCTGCTACCTCGCAAAGCTGCTGGACGTTAGCGGTCAGGCTAAAAAGACAACAATCGAAAAAGGAAGATGATGATAAGAATAAAAATTGTAGATATGCAAAACTTGTTTAAAACACTCGTTATATTGATAATTTCAATAACCACTTTACAAAGCTGTAATCAAACAAAAAATAACAAAACTGAAAAATCCAACCAGAACGAACAAGAGGAAATAGTTTTAAATAAAATGGTGTTATTGTCTATTAAACCAAATAATTTTAAACTTTCCGAACTTCCCGAGTTGGTAAAAGTAACAATAGCGAACAATACAAACGATATAATTACAACGGGATTATATTACCGCATTGAGTTCTATGAAAATGACGAATGGAAAGTAATTTCGCCTGAACAATTTTTCGAAGATTTAGGTTGGACATTAATACCGTCAGACTCCCATATTTTTGAAACAAAGCTTTTAACAGAGCAAGTTGATTACAAGGCTGGTAAATACAGAATTGTCAAAAAATATTTAAAATCTGATTACCAAAAAACAAAGGAGGAGCTCAATGTTTATGCGGAGTTTAGTATCGAATAATAATGAAATATGAACCTAAAACTAAGCCCGAACCGCTAACATCGTATTGGCAAAAGGCGGGCTGAACGGCTTCGTATCAACGGAAGTGCAAAAATCAACTTCTGTTCTTCGATTAAAGTTCAGTGCTAATAATCCCGCCCATCGCCAATACGCGACCCGTTGGTGGCAACCCTAAGACGACAGCAGAAACAGACAATTAAATGCCAAGAATTAAAATTGACAATAAAATAGTAATCAGTTATGACTATGTCGCAAGAGACAAGTATTGGGGAGCTTTATCCAAATACTTAATTGACAAACACGGTAAAGAACATTTTACAGACCAACTAAAGGTAGAAGAAATTTTATTTGATGGTTTTGACTTTTTAATTCAGAACTTTAAGCAACTTATCTCAACCGAAAAGAAGTTTACCTTTTTCTTATATACACATTGGCTTCACGAACAATCAATACAGATATATGTAAAAACGCTTGGTGGTTTTAAACTTGAAAAAATAGGCGAAAGTGAGTTTGCAATGTATCGTAGAATTTTAAAACTAATTCTTGAACAAGGGTGCGACATTGATTTAGAATGGGGTGGAATGCCGACAGGTGAAGAAGTTCTTGTAATGGACGAGAAAATTCAAGAATTAATTTATTTAGGAACGTGGCTATATGAGTTTGCTGATAAGATTTCATTTCAAAAAATGATTGAAGAATGTCACCATATTTATTTTGACGAAGAAGATTTACTTGTAGTTGATTGGCAATATCATTATGGGCAGACCTACAATCAACTTTTCCCTATGCTTGTCGAAGATTACAAGAAAGGAACTTTTGATGAACAAGCAGTTTATGAATTAAAAGCAAAAATTGAAGAGTGCTTCAATATTGAATACGATTATGCGGGCGGAATTATTTTTGAAATTCAGAAACACCATAGCCCACAAGCACCCGATTTACAAACTATTGAACCCTATATTTTGCCTTTGAATCTTATTCAAGCTTATGGTATTAGTAAAGAACTTGCAGAGACATTTTACGCTGGACTTACTATTTCAAGAGACAACAAACTAACGGTTGAAGATGCTATAAGAAAGCCACATTCAACCAAACGATATATGTTTCGTCCAATTCTCGTATATAAAATTGGTGGAGTTGACCGTGCATTAGTTGGGAAAGAAAAATTTGCAGAAAGCATTATGGTTTTATCTACAAACGCTATTCATTGGAACGCTATGCTTGATGAATGGCTAAGTTTAGACTGTATTAAATATTTCATTAATAAAAAAGGAAACGAACACGACAAAATTCTAGAAGATAAAATTGAAGAAATTGTAAAAAATAAAGGGTTTTTATATTGCCGAAATATAAAGTCATTTAAACAGTTAGCAGGCAAAAACAATATTAACATTGACAATAACATTGCAGGGGAAATTGATTTAATTGTTGTCAATCACAAACTAAAGACAATTTACGTTGCAGACGCAAAATACAACAGAGCAAGGTATGAAGCTGTTGGTTATAGAATGGACTACACACAGTTTATAAATCCTGAAAAACCAAACAAAACGTATGAAGCAAAACTCTCAAAAAAGACAAATTGGGTTTCAAATAATCTAGACGTTCTAAAAGAGCATTTGTGTGTTATTTACAACCAAACTGACATTGACTTAAATGGATACAAGGTTGAAGGAATATTTATAATCAACACACCCACTTTTTATATGTTTAACGGACAATTTAAGGCAATAACATTAAAGCAATTTGGAGACTTTATAGATGGAAAATATGAATATCCCGACTTATTTATTGTTGACGGTGAAGGAGATGATGAAACCTTGATGATGGTAAGACACCCTTATTTCAGAAAACCTTTAATTATAACAGATGACCAATTTAACGACTGAAAGGAAAAGAAGGGCAGCCACCAACATGCGTTTGGCGTCATGCGGGGTAACGTGCTTAAATTCAAGTTCAGTTTTTCAAATCAACTTTAGTGCAGGGTTGACAGTTTTGTGCCCTGAAATCCCGCACGAACGCCAAGCGCAAAACCGTTGTGTGCAATAGTTAGATGAAAAACTAAAACGAAATAAATATGAAAAGATTTAGCACTCTAATTATCATTCTTGGACTTGGATTTCTGACTAATTGTAAACAAAAAAACGACGATCCTGAAATCCTAAAAAAAATCCTAACCGACTATTTTGACGCATTGAAAACAAAAGATGTAAATATAGACAGATTGAACGCACTTACAACAGCGGACTTTATTCTTTTCGAGGATGGTATAATTTGGACAAATGATAGTCTGGTCAAACCAATCCCAGGTGTGAAATCATTTAAAGGCAAATGGACTTTTGACAAAATGAAAGTTAATATCGATGGAAATAGCGGTGATATTGTCTACTACAACCAAGGTGATTTCATCATTAACGACACGATTAAAGCACAGGTAAACTATCTAGAAAGTGCAACATTTAAAAAAGTTAACGGACAATGGAAAATGAAATTCCTTCATTCGACAGTTAAGAAATAATACTACTGCACACAACAAGGGTTTTGCAAAATGGCGGGGTTAAGTCTAAATTGAAAGTCTGTGCTTCGCAATCCGCAAAAAGCCAATTTTATTGGTTTTTTTCATAAATTAGCAAATAGAAATTGGCTTTTGCTACGTGTCGTCTAAATCGAAACCTTCTGCTTCGATTTTCCGCCACTTCGCAAAGCCCCGAAACGTTGGCAACAATTGTAACGCAAAAATTCAGAATCTAACGTAATTTTCAAGACAAAAAAATAAAATATGAGAAAAATTTTACTGATTTTAATTTATGTTGTAATTCTAACAATGATTGGCTGTAAAGAAAACCGTCAAAAAACACCTGCTGAATTGAAAATGGAACTACAAATGCAGGAAAACGATAATCCTTTGCAATATTTAAGATTAGAAAATATAACAATGCAAAGAAATAAAATCAAAGAAGCTGGTTTGTTTTCAAATGCTAAATATGATGGATATTTGGTAACTGGACAAGTTAAGAACAGTGCAACAATGGCAAAGTACAAGGACCTGAAAGTAACCGTTGAGTTATACTCGCAAACAAAAACAGTTATTGAAAGTGAATCTTTTGTAATTTATGAATATTACGAACCAAATTCAACAAAGGACTTTTCATTAAAAATTGACGTACCGAACGCAATGAAAAGTTTTGGAACTTTTGTAATTGGTGCAACACCAATTTATGAGTAAAAACGAACAGTAAAAAATTAACCTAACCAATCTAAAAAAATATGATTAAAAAATTACTTTTCTCAATTTTACTGACAATGTTCAGTATGTTGTTATTTGCTAAACCTGTTAGCGAAAGTACAGCAAAGCAAGTAGGTGCTAACTTTTTAAGTACAAAAACAAGTTTACCTGCAAATGTTTCAGAACTTACTTTGGTTTACACAATGACAAACCACACACAAACAATACCGTATTTCTATGTTTTCAATATAGAGAATAAAGGTTTTATAATTGTTTCGGGAGATGATACTGTGTTACCTGTTCTGGGTTATTCTGATGAGGGGATTTTTGTTACTGAAAACATTGCCCTACAAGTTGCAAAATGGCTTGAAAACTACAAAGAACAAATACGTTATATAGTTGAAAACAACATTCCTGCAACTACCGAAATACAAGCTGAATGGGAAGAATTACAAAAAGACAGAACACTATTAAAAACACAACAAAGCGCATACAGCACTTTCAGCACACAAGCTGTTAGTCCGTTAGTTCAAACCAAATGGAATCAAGCTCCTTATGTAAATGCTCAATGTCCTTATGATAATAGTTATAATGAATTAACCGTTACGGGTTGTGTAGCAACAGCAATGGCTCAAATTATGAAATATTGGAATTATCCTGCACAAGGTTCAGGATTTCACTCTTACAACCACCCAACTTATGGTACACTTTCAGCAAATTTTGGAGCAACAACCTATAATTGGAATGCTATGCCAAATTATGTAAATAGTGCTAACAGTGCAGTTGCAACACTTATGTACCATTGTGGTGTTGGTGTTGAAATGAATTATGGAGTTAGTGCAACTGGTGGAAGTGGTTCTTATGTTATCATTGATTACAGTCCTACGCCTCAACAAACTGCCGAATATGCATTTAAAACCTATTTTGATTATGACAACACAACATTACAGGGTGTATTACGCTCAAATTATTCAGACACAAACTGGATAAATCTACTCAAAAATGAATTAGATGCCAGCCGACCAATACAATATGCAGGTTTTGGTAGCGGAGGACATACTTGGGTTATGGACGGATATGATAATAACAATTTTTTCCATATGAATTGGGGTTGGGGTGGCTCTCAAGACGGTTATTTCCAGTTAAATGCACTAAATCCTGGTGCTGGGGGCATTGGAGGTGGAGGTTATACCTTCAATAATGATCAACAGGCTCTTATCGGTATTCAGCCCGCAGATGCAGGAACAGTTCCGCAAAATTACGATTTGCGTCTATTTTCAAGTTTAAATATGTCTGATGATTTTATTTGGTTTGGCAGTGATTTCAGCTTATCGGTAGATATTGGAAATTGGGGAACGGGTAATTTTACAGGGCAATTGGGTGCAGCGGTATTTGACGATAACTACAATTTTATAGATTTTATGGAAATCGAAAACACAACACTTCAGGGGGGCTACTATGACGAATTTACGTTTGAGAATGTAAGTTCAACACTATTTGTACCCGGAACTTATCACGTTGCCGTATTTTACAAAACTGATACGCAAGACTGGACTATTGTTTCAGACGGAGATTATTATAATTTATATGAATTTGTGATTTATTATTCTTCCGACATCGAAACCTATTCGGACTTTACGATTACCACAAATAACGGAATACTTTCTCAAGGACAATCAGCAACCATAAATGTAGATATTACTAATGTAGGTAGTAGCACTTTTTATGGAAGCTACCGTTTACTTCTCTCAAATCCTGATGGTAGTCCGGCTCAAGATATTCAAATTTTAAGTGAAAACGATGGGTTACAAAGTAATTACCACTACTCAAATGGTCTTGATTTTACAGGGATAATTTCGGTTGAGCCCGGAACTTATTTATTAGTAATTGCATATCAGGAGCAGGGCTCTTCAAATTGGTATTATGTGGGGAGTTCTTACTATCAAAATCCTGTTTTTGTAACTGTTCAGGCATTACCGTATCAACCTGACCCGTA
Source organism: Flavobacteriaceae bacterium (assembly GCA_034676605.1). GTDB lineage: Bacteria > Bacteroidota > Bacteroidia > Flavobacteriales > Flavobacteriaceae > Flavobacterium. Next base: position 1,103,702 of record JAUCBW010000001.1, read on the forward strand.
TGAAAACAACAATATTTTTGAAGATTCTTATGTATTTACCCCTTCATTTTCAGGTAATACTGCAAGTGTAAAGACAACAGCATCAAACATTCACGTTGGTAATGATAACGATTTTTATAAAGTAAATCTACCATCGGGGTATGATTATACCATTACAGCAAGATTACAAGATTCGTGGGACAGCAATGACGGAAACACTTATTCGGTTGACGCTTTATTTTCCTACTCAACAGACAACGGAGTTACTTGGTCAGATTTTTACGATACAATGATAGGTAGCAATATTACTGTTCAAAATGGAGGAAATGTAATTTTTCACGTTGCACCTTATTTTGAAGGTTTTATAGGAACATATTTACTTGATATTGAGATAAACAGACAAACATTAGGCACACAAGATTTTGATGCAGAAAATCAAATTAAAGTCTATCCAAACCCTGCAAAAGAATATGTTTTCGTTGATATTTCAGCATTTTCAAACGAAGTAAACGAAATAAAAATCAACAATGTACAAGGTCAGGTTATAAGAACTATCAAAGTCGGAAATGAAACGTTGGTTCAAATTCCGTTACAAAATTTGGCAAACGGTGTTTATTTTGCTCAAATACATTCTGCAAAAGGAATTTCAACTAAAAAAATCATCGTACAATAATCCAATGAAAATAAAAGTGTTAATTATTCTTGTGTCTATTTTTGTTTCTTGTAAATCAAGTGAGGAAGTAAAGACTACAACAACAAATGAAATTTCATTTAGAGGAAGTTCTGTTCCAAGTCCGCCTGTTTTGGTTTACAAAACAAAAAAGGATTACAATAATCGTGTCTCTGTTTTGTTGAATGATGAAAAAACACAAATTGTGTCTTACCCAGACCCAAAAGATATAAAAGTAGGAGGTAATTTTTTACTTCCTACTTCTTTACAAAATGGTTATTTGTTGGACAATAAAGGAATAGGTAAAAATGTAGCTTTCCTTAAATATACTTACGAGGAATACGCAAAATTACAAACTTTACCTACACTACAAGAATTGTATAATAACATTTTAGATAAAAACCCACTTTTAGAACTTTGTGATTGTGGAAACAGAAATAAATTTTCAGACATTGAAAAACAACTAAACGAACTTATTACAAGTAAAAAATTTAAAAAAAACTGTGAAGAAATAAAGTTGCAATAACCTTATAAAAAACTGAAACCGCTTTCATCACCAACACAAAGTCTGGGAGAGGAGGAAGCGGTATAACAATGCAAAGATATAACATTATTTAGGAAATTCACAAATATTTTTTCACTTTTGCATTCGTATGACAGAACAGCAAATAAAATACTACCTTTCACAGCCTCGATTTAATGTTTATCTTGCCAAAACCAAAAATGATTTTAGCAAAGCATACCAACTTTACAAAGTAAACATAGAACTTTCAGAAGCATTCTACCCTATCCTTTCAGTTCTTGAAGTAAGTTTACGAAATTCTATTAACGAAACATTAAAAATACATTTTCAAGATGAGTATTGGTTCAAAAATAGTTTACCTGTTGAATTTTTACCTTTCGTTGCAGAAGCTACTCAAAAATTAACTGTACAACGTAAAACCATTACTGCCGACAAAATAGTTGCAGAACTCAATTTTGGTTTTTGGAATAGGCTTTTCAATAGAAACTACACAAGTTTGCTTTGGAAACCTTTACGTTTAATTTTCAAAAACACTCCAAAGCATCTACGACAAAGAGATACAATTTCAGATGCTCTGTACCGCATACGAACTTTACGAAACAGAATTTATCATTACGAACCTATTTTTGGAAATTTACAAGATATTGAAAGTCAATACAACGAAATGCTGATATTTATTACTTGGATTGACAATGATTTACCAAAATTACTAACCGACATAGACCGATTTAACAACATTTTACAAAAAGCAAAAGTAATCTGAAAATAAGGGCGAACAGTTAACAAGGGTTTGGCGCAATGGCGGGTTAAGGCTAAAATTAAAGTTTCGGCTTTCTATTCCGCAAAAAGCCAATTTTATTGGCTTTTTTCATATATTAGCAAATAGAAATTGGCTTTTGCTACGTTCCGTCTAAATCGAAACTTTCGTCTTCGATTTTCCGCCACTATCGCCAATACGCGACCCGTTATGCCTCACCCTAAAAGACGACACAATTGAAATTAAAATCTGAAATATCAAAGGACAAAAATGGTAAGACAATATCGATTGAAGAATTTGTATATAACGACCAAGGTCAAGTTATTAGACAAGATTACAAAGACAGAAATGGAAACCGAAACTTCTACAAGGTCTTTGAATATGATTTAAAAGGAAACTGCATTCGGACTCTTGAATATTCAGACAATGATGAACTTCAAGTCAGTTTTGAATACAACTATGACAATAACAACAACCAAATTAAAGCCATAGAAAGAACCGCTGAAGGGCTAATTTGGGACTGGACAGAAATAGCAAATGAACCGAATAAAAATTTAAAAATTTGGCTTGCTAAAGACGAAAACGAAAATATTATTCACAAGACAATTGAAAACTTGCTTGACGGCTCACAACAAAGGTTTAACAACGAAAATAAACTCTATGAAATACATTTAAAAAAGTTTGACCAAGCAAACCGACTCGTAGAGAAATTGATAACAGACGAAAATGGGAACGAGAAAGAAAAACACCTTTATGAATACCAAGGACAAAAGGAGATTTGGAAATTTATTCTAAATGGTTCGACAGTTAAGACCGAAGAAAGAGTTTATGACGACAATAAAAATCTAACTCATTATATTAGAAAGGACAACAAAGGGAAATGCTTAGAATGGTATGGGTTTGAATATGATAAATTTGGCAACAAAATAAAATATTTTTGGGGACAAGAAGAAGGCATACAAATTGGATTTCAAACATTTGAACTTAACTATAACAACGAATGAAAAAAGGGCGAAGGCATAACACGGGTTTTGCGTCAGGCGGGCTGACGTGCAAACTTGGAGCATTGTGCTTCTATTCAAGTTCAGTGGTTATTGACAGTTTTGTGCTCCGAAACCCGCCCGAACGCAAAGCCGCGGCTCGTTAGCGGTCATTGTAACGCACGACACAGCAACCATTAAGCAACAGACATAAACGACAATGAAATTATTAATACTATCAGATTTATTGGGTAATCGTGATACTAATTGGGTTAACTCATACATTGATTTACTTAAACACAATTTTCAGGTTCAATTTTATGACTGTTGTGAATTGGCAGAAATAGATACTAAATTGACCGACAAGGATAATATGCACCAACAGTTTATTGATGGTGGAATAGAAAAAGTGGTAAAAAAAATATTGCAGAAAGAAAAAGACGAAATAAATATAATAATTGGGTTTAGTATAGGTGGATTAATTGCGTGGAAAGCGGTTTTATCAGGACTGAACGTCAGCTACGTTTGCGCAGTTTCATCAACAAGACTAAGATATGAGACACAAAAACCAAATGTTCTTATTGACCTTTTTTTCGCTGAAAATGACCCTTATAAACCTGACGAAAAGTGGTTTGAATTTATGCAACTTGATAAAGTTATATTCAAAAATGAAGCCCACGAATTTTATATGAAAGAAGAAGTCGCTAACGAAATTAGCCTTCAAATAGTTGAGAAATCTGATTTTTTTATAAAAATAAAACACACATAAAAAGAAAAAGCAGTTCAGTTACATAAACTTCATCTTGGAAAAAACTCTGTCATTCTACCTAATATTTGGGATGCTTTAGGAGCTAAACTGAAAGTAAGTAACTCTAAATCCACCACTTAGCCAAACGGCGGCTCGTTGTACGTAATTTTACTAAACAATATTCAATGAAATCTATTTATATAATCATATTTAACCCGTTGGGTGCAATTAAATTATTTGGTTTTTATGTTATTTATTGGTCTGTCAAAAATGAATTTATTGATATATTGAACCAATGTTAGTGCTGTTATTTTTGCCAAAATCCGGGTCTTAAAACCTTGAAAAGATTTCGCATAATTATTTCTGATTCTGAACTGGTCACATAATTGTGAAAATAATGTTTACTCTTCTTTTTTTATTTATCATTAAGGTATTCGTGATGTGCTTCACAGTTCGATTCTTTTTCTTGATTTTCTAAAGATATAAGGTTGTGGCTTATAATCTTTTTGATTTGCTCTTTTTGGGGTTTCTAATTTAACATTAACTGTTTGAAATAAATTGAATTGAATCTATGAAATAAAAAATCATTATACAAAATTATATCAGGGCACTCCACACAACATAGCTTAGCAATAGGAATTTTATTATTCCGAAGCAAACCTCTACTATCCATCTACAAAAAAAACTACACCACGGAAATCAATACTTCCGTGGTGCAGTTTGTGGTTTAGAAACTTACTTTAGGAGTTTATTCAGTCACTTCAAAGCTCACGCTGGCTGAAATATCGACTACATCCCAAGTTTTGCTTATGCCATCACCTCCGATATGCAAGTCAAAACAGGCTTTATTAAGTGCTTCTAAAACTTCTAGTGCCTTGAAATCTGCCAGCTGAATCGAGGCAGAAATTTGAGCAGTATTCTCCGTAATTTCAACTTTAGCAGGTAAATTCTCTACCGTAACGCCATTCATTTTTAGTTTTACGAACCAGTCATCGCCAGATTGTACAAACTCTCCTTTAATCACTCCGGGTTCATTCATCAGTCCGAAGAAAGAATCTTTAATCTTTGTATCACGAGATTCATCGCCTGTAGCAATCTCCATCGCATTGATACTAAACTCCGCTCCGTCAAGCACAGCTGCAACCGTACTTCCTTCTGCGTAGCTATCCAGATTAACTGTAGTAAAGGTTCCCTTTACAGGAAGTTTATCTGTGGTCTTATAAGCTGTCCACTCCACTGTAACCGAGTCTTGGACTGGTGTCAATAACGCCTGATCTTGGGTTTTCTTTTCTGAACAGGCTGTTAAGAATAAGGCAGCCATAATCAGCGCTCCGTAAATATTTCTTGTTTTCATAACTATATTGGATTTTGGGGTTAGCATTTATTTTTGATAAAGTCATACAATAATCGCACCGCAACGGCTGTCCCGCCACTTTGCTTATAGCCACATTTATCTTTCAGGAAAGAAGCCCCCGCAATATCAAGATGTATCCAAGGGTAGTCAGTGAAGTGTTCTAGGAATTTTGCAGCTGTACTCACGCCTCCCACAGGTCCTCCGATATTTTTCAGGTCGGCTATATCAGACTTCAGCAACTCTGCAAACTCTTTCCACAAAGGTATTTGCAATAGTCGTTCGTAAACCACCTCTCCAGATTCCTTGAGCAAATCTACTTGTTCTTGGTTGTTACCTGCCATGGCAATACCGTACGTACCTGTAATTGCCGCCGATGCACCTGTAAGTGTAGCAATATCAATGACTAACTCCGGCTCAAAGCGCTTGGCATAGGTCAAGGCGTCTCCCAGCACCAAACGTCCTTCGGCATCGGTATTCAGTACTTCGACTGTAGTGCCATCCATCATCCTAATCACATCATCTACAACCAGTGCGTTAGATGCTATCTTGTTATCGGTAGCGGGCACCAAGCCAATGACGTGATAAGGGAGCTTGTTGGCGGCAATGGCTGCGAATACGCCCAAAACTGCTGCCCCACCAGCCATATCAGATTTCATTGTAGGCATCGAGCCTCCCACTTTAAGCGAATAACCTCCCGTGTCGAACATCACTCCTTTTCCCACCAAAACCAACGGCTTTTTGTTTATTGGATGCTCTGGTTTGTAGTGAAAAATATTGAAAGTAGGCGGTGTTTCTGAGCCTTTATTCACGGCGAGTAGTCCGCCCATTTTCAGTTGTGTTATCTGTTCTTTATGGAGTATTTCTGTTTCAAAACCATAGGTCTTCCCTACTTCAACAGCAATTTCTGAGAATTTCAGTGCGTCTAAATAGTTAGGTGGTTCGTTAATCAATGTTTTAGTCAGTGAGACGCCTTGCACAAGGCTTTCTAAAGCTGCCAGCTCAGTTTCTGAAAAAGCTTGGGATGACAAATAGATAGTGCTAATTGTGCTGGTTTCTTTTTTCTTGTATTTGTTGAAGTCGTAGCTACTCAAATACAATCCTTCTAAAAAAGCATGACGCTCTTCAGCTGAGAGCCCGTTAAGTCCGCCTAGAATCGAGATGGATGACTGTTCTTTTTTGAGTGCTTGGTAGAGTGATGCTCCAGTGAGTCGGAGTGTTTCTAACTCAGTCGTAGGAGCGATAACTGTAAAGTTACAGTTGTCGTGATGGGTCAATATAATTTTGGTTTCGCTCTTGGCGAATGCCTTTTCTACTGAAACAGCAATAGAGTTTTGAAAGTCAAAAAGCTCTGCTTGTTTGCGTGTGGTAACCAATTCGATGGTATCTGCTGTGGTGGGAATTTCCTCTTTATTTTGATAGGTTACTAGTTTCAGATTCAAATAATTATCTAACATTCTTTGTTTTTAGTTATATTAATATTTTATTTCGTGATGCTCAAAGATACAAATTCTATGTCGAAGACATCTAAATATTATGATGAATAGCCAACCGAGTATAATTTTCTCTCTTGATTTCTACAGAAAATAATCTCTGTATCTAAGGCTCTTTAGCGAAATTTTATTTAAGTTTGTTAAGACTATAACCTAAGAGAAAAGCGAATCTATTTTAGGGTTGCTACTTATACAACTTAGGAAAAACCAACTATGGACAGCCTAAAAACCTATCAGAACGTAAATGCAGCACACCACAATATCAGCTTTGGGATATCTCAAATGGAGACTATTTATACCAAACGAAAAGGACGTGTTGACGAACCTCACAGACACAATTACTATACGGTTTTGGTTATTAACAAGGCGAAAGGACAACACAAAATAGACTTCAACACTTATGACCTAGGGCAAAGACAAATCTTTTTCGTAGCACCCGGGCAGGTGCATCAGATAATCGAAGAAGAGCAATCTATAGGTTATGTGATGACTTTCTCTAATGAGTTTTTGATTGAGAGCTTAATTCCGTTGTCGTTTATTGAGAGTCTGAACTTATTCAACAACTATGGACAAAGCCCTCCGCTATTGCCTTCATCAGCACAGTTTGCGGCTATTGAGGAATATTCCCATCAAATCTACAAGCTCTTTCACAGCGATGCCACGATGAAACTCTTGTCTATAGGAGCATTCCTAAAGTTATTGTTGATAGAATGCAATAATATTTGTTCGATTAATCCCATCGAATCAGACATAGATGCCTCGGGCGACAACCTGATTCGGACGTTTAGAAAAGAAGTGGAACAGCACTACAAAACACAACACGCCACTACTTTTTACGCTAATATACTGCACATTACCCCTGATCACCTCAACCGAACAGTCAAAGCTAGAATAGGCAAAACCGCCAAAGACTACATCCAAGCCAGGATTATTACCGAAGCAAAAAGACTACTCTTCTTTACTGACTTATCCAACAAAGAGATAGGCTTTGAACTAGGCTTTAACGAACCGGCGAATTTTAGCGCTTTTTTCAAGAAAAACACTAACCTATCCCCTTCAAACTTCAAGAAAAACGAAAGTATTTCTTAAACATCGGGTTTTCATACGTTTTACCCCAATTTTTATATTCCACAGCCGTTATAATTGTAAGATATTTGCACTATACTTTTAAGGCAAACAAGATGTAGTACTTTTAGTTTAATAAAAGAATTTATATTGCCTAGAAGTCAGAACATTATCTAATTAAAATTCAAACACTATGAAAACAATAATTCACAAAGCAGCAACTAGAGGAAATGCAAATCACGGATGGCTCAACGCACACCATAGCTTCAGTTTTGCTAATTACCACAACCCGGAGCGTATGAATTTCGGGGTATTACGTGTATTGAATGACGATATCATTCAGGCAGGTATGGGCTTCGGAACGCACCCTCATGACAATATGGAAATCATCACTATTCCGCTAGAGGGTGACCTCGAACACAGGGACAGTATGGGAAATACCGCCGTTATCAAAGAGGGTGAAATACAAGTGATGAGTGCCGGAACGGGTATCACACACTCTGAATACAACAAAAACCAAGACAAAGACCTCAAACTCCTTCAGATTTGGCTGTTCCCGAGAGAGCGTAACCTAACCCCTCGCTATGACCAGATTTCGTTAAGAGACAATGAAAAAACAAACAAATTTTACCAAGTTCTCTCACCTAACAAAGATGACCAAGGGGTTTGGATTAACCAAGACGCTTGGTTTCATATCGGGAATTTCACCCAAGGCAACGCCGATACCTATACCATCAAGAAAGAAGGCAATGGTGTCTATGCCTTTATAATTGAAGGTGAAGTGGAAATCAACGGCGAGAAACTAGCCCGAAGAGATGCAATGGGTATCTGGGATACCGATACTTTTGAGGTAAAAGCCACCACAGATGCACGTGTGCTCTTGATGGAAGTACCGATGGCATTATAAATTAACTCCACTAAAAAAATAGATTATGGAAGTACAAATTAAAGAAAACGAGAGCAAAGGCTATGCAATTGCCACAGAAGACGGTAAGACAGCGGGCAAAATGACGTATTCTATTCCCTCCGCAGATTTTATAATCATTGACCACACCGAGGTAGATTCTACCTTTAGAGGTAGAAGTATAGGCAAGCAATTGCTCTACAAAATTGTAGCAATGGCACGAGAAAAGAACATCAAAATTATGCCTCTTTGTCCTTTTGCAAGTGCTATGTTTAAGAAACTAACAGACATTCAAGACGTATTAAAAAAATAATAATAAATCATTTAACCCTAAAAAATTATATCTATGGAAACTAACACAAATTGGTTATTAGACCCTACACACTCAGAAATTTCATTCAAAGTAAAACACATGATGATCTCAACTGTAAGAGGTCACTTTGAAGATTTTCAGGCTACAGCAAAAACAAACGGCGATGACTTCAACGGAGCAAGCTTAAACTTTAGTGCAAAAACAGCCTCTATCAACACCAAAAACAAAGACAGAGACGGGCATTTGCAGTCAGATGATTTCTTTAATTCAGAGAAATTTCCTGAGATAACCTTTGTATCAAAATCGTTTAATGGTAATACATTAGTAGGTGACCTAACTATCAGAGACATCACTAAAGAAGTTACACTAGAAGCAGAACTTAACGGTATAGCTGTTGACCCTTACGGACAAACCAAAGCAGGACTTGAAATCAGAGGTGAAATCAGCAGAAAGGACTTTAACCTTACTTGGAATGCCGTAACTGAGGCAGGAAGCGTTGTAGTATCTGACAAAATAAAATTGGTTGTTGATGTTCAGTTTATAAAACAGTCTTAATACGAAATCTAGTCGTATAGACCACACTACACACCAATTGTCTTAGTAAATAGGCACTGGTTGTAGTGAGATTATTAACTAACAAAAGTCAGCAAAACAAAAGGTTTGGGCGTAAGCTCAAGCCTTTTTTGCGTTGTATCCACGACAAAGGCAACATAAGCCCTAAAAAAAGATCTATAGGCACTACAAATCCCCTCTTTTGAGGAATGTATAAAAGCGACAAAACAAAACCTGTTGTCAGTTCGAGTGTTTTCAGATGAGCAGAGCGAAGATGGAAAAGTATCGAGAACCACACAACATATTAACTTCTTGATACGGGATTATCTTCTCAGCGTTCAGCTACTCTCACTCGAAGTGACGAAACCTGATAAAACTCGCCATTAGTATTAGAACAATGAAATGTAAGTCAATGATAGGCTTTGCTATCTGTAAGAATGACTTTCAGCAATGTATTGCAAGCTGCACTATAAGTAGTCTTTATGAGTAAAGAAAGTCTAAAACATTAGCATACTTATCAGAAATAGATCTGCTTAAGGACAATCAAAAGTTTAAAAATAGTATTTATTATTTATTGAAATAGGTTTTATGTTAATTTAACCCGTTGGGTGAAATTAAAAATAGATTGATTTTTCCGTCAGTTCGAGTGATTTTTCGTAGTGAAACGAAGAAAAATTGTATCGAGAACTAAATAAAAATACTTCTCGATACAAAATTCCCTTCACTTCGTTACAGAAATTTCACTCGAAGTGACGATTTGAAGTAATTTCACCCAACGGGTTAACAGTACTCAATACATAACCTAAGGTTGCGGGAATACACACAATCGGCTAAGGGAGAAATCTTCTAAAACCTTATATTTCTTTCTGAAAAGCGGGCCTTTTTATTTGCACTTTATTCTTATTCACCAATAAGATACGCCAATCCATTGGATACAGGGTCACAAAGGTCAATGATGCGTTTTTCTCTAAAGATATTCTCAAAGAGTTCACGAGCTACCTTGTATTCGTTATGGATGGGGCACGGATGGTTCTCTGAACATTTGCTCAGCCCAAGCCCGCACTCGTTGAATACGTTTTTGCCTTCAAAGGTTTCTACGATATTAATCATCGGCAATTGTATCTGTTCTTTGCTGATATAAAAACCACCAGTGGGTCCTTTATAGCTATTGATAAGTCCTTGCCTGACTAGGGTTTGCAGGGTTTTACCTACGGTATGTTCGCTAGCATCAATATGGCGCGCGATTTCTTTGATACCTACTTTATCTCCGTTAGCGCTTTTGCTAGAGAGATAAATGACGGCTTTTATAGCCGTTTTACAAGTTTGACTCAGCATAGTAGTTTAGATATAGCCCAAAAATTCTTGTCCTTCTGGAGATATCATCGTGGTATCCCAGGCGGGAACAAAGGTAAGATTTATATTGACTTCCCAAGAAGGAAAACGCTCTTCTAGGGTATCTCTTACATTGCTCTGAATGCTTTCGCCCATCGGACAGAAGCGAGTGGTTAGGGTCATCGTTATTTCTAACTTCTTAGGTTCTTCTTCAAACTCAAGATGATAGACCAGTCCTAAATCGACTATGTTTAATCCTATTTCAGGATCATCCACATCATAAAGCCCAGTCAGTGCTAAGGCTAGTTTTTCGTCATCGTTAGTGGTTATATTCATAGGTTTTTAGGTTTATGTAAAAGTATTTTAACAGTATTATATGCATAGAGCAAAGCGGCGAGAAGCATCGCCGTAGCACCTGCTTTTAAGACCATGACTCCGTCCAAAACAATACCTATAATCAGCAGTGCAAAGCCGGAGATATAAAAAACAGTCATGATAGTAAAGGCTTTTTCGCTAAACAGTTCCTTCGGAGCGGGGAGTTTTCCTTTGAAACCGCTCTTGTGATAGACTTTGTTCCATACGATAAAAGGTAGGGTCTTGAAGGTCATTCCCAATATAATAGCGGTAATCCACCCAAAGAAAACACAAAATCCGTAGAGCAATCCTATGTCAGAAAAAGCATTAAAAGGCAATGAAAACAGAGCAATAAGCAGCACTATTAGCGGCAGTAGCATCTGCAGTACAGACAGCAATGACACTTTCATCTGCTCGTCAACGCTTTTGCGAATACGGATTTTGTGCGCATTTCGGCAATAGTTGACAAAGAGTAAGATAGCCACAAAAGCCGTCAGTATAGGTATGTAATAAAGTTCAGAGGCAGCCCCGATGAGTTTAAGCAGTATAAGACTTATAAGGCTAGCGTTGACAAGGGTATAGATGACCCAGAGGATTTTATCATTGGCGTACTTCGAGATTAAAAACATCGGTATGAGTCGTGATCCTACACCTATGACCAACATCAAAAACCATCCGATGATTCCCAAATGGGCGTGTATTGATAGGTAAGACAAAGAGTTGGCTGGCAATAGCGGACGGGTGAAGTTGAACACCAAAAGCATTCCAAAAAAGGTAGCCGAAAACAGCCAAATCGATGCGGTAGCCATAAACCAAGTATGTACGTTGGCTTTGGTTATGTTACGGGTGCTTCTAAGTACATTCAATACATAGCACAGCACACCTAGATTGACGAGTACACTTCCGAGTTGCAGTGTCCATCCCATATCAAAGATATAGAAACCGACCACCAGAAAAGGTATGCCTACAGCGGTGAAAATAAAGCTGAAATACGCCAATACATTGCTGTCGAGTTTGCTTTCAATCAGCACAGGTAACAGCTGATGTGAGGCACCGAGTATCATCATCGTCCCCCACCCGAGTGCCAGCGTGTGCGTCAGCGCCAGCGTGTGTGGATGAAAATGATGTTGGTTAAAGATATCCGTATGTAAAAGCAACAGCACGCAACCCACCAAAAAAGAAGCCGTTGCATACACATAAAACGGCAGTACAACTTTGTAACTCGTAGTTTGTTGTCCGCTTTGATTTGAGCTAGGTTGCAGCATAAATTAGTCTTGTTTTTTGAAGATTAAGAGGAATACTTCGCCTTCTTTTACGTCTTTTAGTCGATATTCAAAGCCTCTGTCTTTGAGTTCGGTTAACAAAAACACGGGGATTTTCTTGTGGTGTACGTAGAGGATTTTGTCCTCGGGCAGGTCATCAAGAGCACCAAGGATGGTCATCATCGGCATAGGCATCTCCATAGATCGCACGTCTACTTCTTGCATATTGCCGTCAAACTGCACAAGTATTTCATCCCAATCGTCAGCAGTATTAGTGTCAGTAGTGAAATCAGCTTGGCTATTGCTGTCTTTTTTATAGAAAAAAGTTTCGTAATACTTGGTTTCAATTTGGTTTACAAACACCTCAAAGCCTTGTTTTTCAAGTAATTTAATCAGTGGTATAGGTTCAAAAGTATTGATGATATTCAGTGCTTCGCCAAGCTTCAAATCTTTGATTTTCTGTTGAATATCCTTCAACGGGTCCTGGCCTTCTGACAGCATTTCCCTCACATCAAACTCGATGATTTGTTCTGGTTTTAGTGCTTTCAGAAACTCAGGGATGGGTTGTTGTTTGAATTCTTCTTCTACTTTTGGAGTAGCATTTGCGTCAAATTCAAATCCCAAAGGTTGCAGTGCTTTGAAGAAACTCTCGGGCGTGCAACCCCCAATTTTAGAAGCCATAGCAATACTTGTCCTTCCGGCCATCAGTTTCCTAAGGATAGGATTTCTGAGTTTCTTGAAGTCTGGACTCAAAGTGATTATCGTCTCCAGCGCATCAGGATGGTGTTTTAGGAGTTTTGCTATTTTGGTTTGTTCTGTAATCAGCATGGTTTTTAAGTATTTGCATTCTTTTGATGAATCTCAGATGAATTATTGCAACAGACTTTTCTCCGTTTCTCTAGTTCGCGGGAAAAGGATATTGTTTTTTAAGTGCATATGCATTTGCAGATCAGTTTCGAATTCTTGCAGCATTTTAAACAGCACTTCATAACTCGTACACGCATCTTCTGGCAAGGCGAAATCATTGCTCAGCCTACGGATTTCTTTGAATATAGTATCAAAGTTATAATGTTGTTTTTCTGTGTTATCTAACATCGAAGCAAAGCGCTGGCTGTCTTCTTTTGTATAAGCCACATTTGAATTACCCGCTTGAGAAATATTTTTGACAAATACCAAAGTATCGTTTTCTTCGACTACTAAATGTGCCAATAGCTCATCATTTAGTTTTTGTATAAGTTCTCTAATTTCGTTTAATTCTGGATGTTGTTGGCTGTGCACATGTGCTACTTTATTGGCATAACCTTGAATTTCAGGCAAATATTTCTTGGCGTAATTATGGTGAATATTGATGATATAATCAGTTAAGAAGTCAAGACTCCACTCGTTGTAATTGGTGTGGTTTTCAGTTATACTTTGTATGGGTTGTTGCAGCTCTTGCTCTACTTTAGTCGCATCAATTCCCTTTTCTTTACAGGCTTCTCTAACGGTTTTCTTTCCGCCACAACTAAAGTCAATGCCGTATTTTTTGAAAACTTCTGCTTTTCTCAAATCTTTGGCGGTGATTTGCCCTACGGTTTCACTCTCGCCAACACCTCTTTTGGTTACTCTTACGTCCCAGAATTCAGGACCTTGCATTAGGTATTCCCACACAAACACGTCACCTCTTTCGCCTAACAACTGATAGTAGACTGGTTTTGGATCGTGGTCGTTATGAATAATCAGACTTTCTCCTTTTTCGAGTTGGTCAAAAACCTCAAAAATCCTTGGGTGTTTAAATTTTGGTTCAATTGACGGAACATCAACAACGATCGCTTCTTTAGTAGATTTAGCAGCAGATGTTGCTCCGTTTGGGTTGATTCTTTTGTTTTGAATTTCTGATGGTTCTACATTTTTAGTAATGCGCACATCCCAAAAATCAGGTCCTTGTAGAAGATATTCCCACGAAAACACATCACCTCGTTCTCCTTGTAGTTCATAAAAAACTGGTTTTGGGTCGTGGTCATTATGAATAATCAAACTCTTTCCTTTTTTGAGTTCGTCAAACACTTCAAATATAGATGGATGTTTGCGTTGAGGCTCAATGGTCGGCACGTCTATATAGATGTCGCCATCTGCATTTTCATAAATACTTTGCACTTCAACCGCAGCTTTTTCTTACGCGAATATCCCACCAATCAGGACCTTCTTGAAGGTAATCCCAACTGAAGGTATCGCCGTGCATATTCTGTAATTGAAAATATACAGGTTTTGGGTCGTGGTTGTTATGGATAATCATGCTCTCACCGGGTTTGAGGTCTTCAAACACACTAAAAATAGTTTGGTGTTTGAATTGTGGTTCAATCTCAGGCACGCTCACCACTATTTCGCCTTCTTGCGTCATATAAATTCCCGGGGTGAAATCAGCCGTTTTAGTCACTCTGATATCCCAGCATTCTGGGCCTTCTCTAAGGTATTCCCAAGTGAAGGAATCGCCTCTCCTTTCATATAATTGATGGTATACAGGCTTCGGGTCGTGGTTGTTATGAATCAGTAAACTCTCCCCTAGCGCAAGGCGATCAAAGGTTTGAAAAATGGTCAAGTGTCTTAATTTTGGCTCTATTTCTTGAACGTTGATGACAATTTCATTAGTTATCTGCATAGCTTTATTTTTATTTAATCTAAGTTGACACTGCAAATATATAATTATTTTCAATAATAAAAGTATTTGAGTACTCTTTTACTTAGTTAAATTAATAATGTGGATAATTAATACTAATAAATAAATTTTGAGGTGCGTTTTAAATCCGAAATAGACTCTTGATTATAAGCAACTTATGAGGCCTACCAAATGCTTTAGACAAGTTGAAAACAGAATTTCATAGAAACAAGAAAGACTCCAAAACGGAGCCTTAAATGCTATGATAATACGTTTAGAAGTATCTAAAACTATATGATTTCTTCAGAAGTAAACCTCAGTTTCACACTTGGATATTTTTGCTGGGTCATCTGAATAGAGAATTCAGAGTCTGCCAAGAAAACAAGTTGACCTTGTTTGTCTTTTGCCAAATATTTTTGTCTAACACGTTTAAATTCCGCGAAATCTTCATTCTTTGGATCGTCAGGACGCACCCAACAAGCTTTGAATGCAGCAAAATTTTCATACGAACATTTGGCGCCGTATTCGTGCTCTAAGCGGTACTGAATTACTTCATACTGTAGAGCTCCTACGGTTCCGATTATCTTTCTACCATTGAGTTCTAGGGTAAATAGCTGTGCTACTCCTTCGTCCATCAGCTGGTCGATTCCTTTTTCGAGTTGTTTAGACTTCATCGGATCAGCATTATTGATATATCTGAAGTGCTCAGGAGAGAAGTTCGGTATACCTCTAAAGTGCATTACCTCGCCTTCAGTAAGCGTGTCTCCAATCTTGAAGTTTCCTGTATCGTGCAAACCTACGATATCACCAGCATATGAAGTTTCTACAATCTCCTTCTTCTCAGCAAAGAAGGCGTTTGGCGCAGCAAACTTTAAGTTTTTGCCCAATCTCACGTGTAGATAAGGTTTGTTTTTCTCGAAGGTTCCAGAAACGATTTTGACGAATGCCAATCGGTCTCTGTGTTTTGGGTCCATATTAGCGTGAATCTTGAATACAAAACCTGAGAGCTTCTTTTCGTCAGGCTGCACCATACGCGTATCAGACTCCTTAGGACGAGGCGAAGGTGCGATTTGCACAAAGCAATCCAGTAGCTCTCTCACGCCGAAGTTATTTAGTGCAGAACCAAAGAACACTGGTTGCATATCACCTTTGAGGTAAGCTTCACGATCAAATTCAGGGTATACCTCGGTTACTAATTCTAAATCCTCTCTCAATGTTTGAGCAGGCTTGGCGCCGATAATCTTCTCCAATTCAGGGCTCGATAGGTCTGAAAACGAAATGGTCTCTTCTATATCTCTTTTGCTGTCACCGGTAAATAGGTTTATGTTCTTTTCCCAAATATTGTAGATCCCTTTAAAGTCATATCCCATCCCGATCGGATAGCTAAGCGGAACAACATTAAGGCTTAGCTTTTGCTCTACTTCATCCATCAAGTCAAAAGCGTCTTTTCCTTCTCTATCGAGTTTATTTATAAAAACAATAATTGGTATCTTGCGCATCCGACATACCTCGACTAGCTTCTCTGTCTGTTCCTCCACTCCTTTTGCAACGTCGATCACCACAATCACACTATCCACAGCCGTTAAGGTTCTGAAAGTATCTTCAGCAAAATCCTTGTGACCTGGTGTGTCTAAGATGTTTATTTTTTTGTCTTTGTAATTAAACGCCAATACCGATGTCGCCACAGAAATTCCTCTTTGTCGCTCTATTTCCATAAAGTCAGAGGTCGCTCCTTTCTTGATTTTATTATTTTTTACGGCGCCCGCCTCCTGAATCGCCCCTCCGAATAAAAGTAGCTTTTCTGTAAGTGTAGTCTTACCTGCATCGGGGTGAGCAATAACTCCAAAGGTTCTTCTTTTGTTTATTTCGTTTATAAAACTCATAGTAAATGTATAGAGAGTTGCAAAAGTAAGGGTTTTAAATGAAAATCAAATTCAAAAGGAGGGATTCAAAACAACATCTGATCATAAACAAGTGATTCAGATGTTTTTGAATGTACAAAATCTTACTAAAGTTTGGGCTTAAATTGTAGTTTACAGGTATAGTTCTCTAAAAATATTCTTGTGGTGTTCTTGATGTGCTATTATCATAAAACCAATAGCTCTAACGCTCATGGCACTTCCGTTAGCTTTTCCGGTATGGCATAAAGCTTCTTCTGAAAGTGATCTGAAGAGTTCTAAGGTCGTATGGCGCACTAATGAGAATTCGTGTAGCAAATCTTTGAGATGACGTTTGTTAGCATCGCAATTTACCATAAAGTCATTTTCGTCAAAGCCTGGCAGTTCGGTTTTATCATTTCTTGAGAAACGCAAGGCTCTATAAGCATACACCCTTTCAGAATCAATCAGGTGTTGGATGATTTCTTTGATAGTCCATTTTCCCTCAGCGTAGCGGTAATCAAATTTATCCATCGGCACATCTTGCACGAATTTGATAAAGTAGTAATGAGATGCTTCGAGCTCTTCAAGTAGATTTGTTTGAGGACTCAAAACAGATAAATACCCTTCGTAGTACGAAGGGTATTCAGTTAAATGTGTATCAGAAAAAAACATTATTTTTTAAAGTTTTGTACACCCGTTTTCAACCACTGAATATAATCAGCGGTATTGGTATATTCTTTTGGTGTATTTAGCATCTCAAGTTCTGGAGTCAGCAATACATAATAGGGCTGTGATGCAGATTGGAAGTTCACCACCTGAAAAGTAGCCCACTTATCGCCTATGGTTTTGATTTTCTTAACATTCCCGTCAGTGCGTTCGAAGTCAAACTGCTTGTCAACTGGTAGCTCATTTCTGTCATCAACATAGAGCGAAATAAGCACATAATTATCATTGATAAGATTATATACTTCAGGATCTGACCAAACGTTTTCTTCCATTTTTCTACAGTTCACACACGCCCAGCCTGTGAAGTCCAGTAAAATGGGTTTGTTGTGTTCTTGTGCATACGCCAATCCTTCTCCCCAGTCCTTAAAACAGTTCAGACCAAGCGGACAATCGCTCTCTTGAGCATAATAGCTATAGAACATCGGTGGAGGGAAACCACTGATAAATTTCAAGTTTTTATACTCTTGGTTATTGGTCAGTCCTGGAATTAGGTATACCACGAATAAAGCAGTAATAATACCGAGTACTTTTCTGGTGTTCCCGATTTTCTGATTAGGTGAATCGTGTGGAAATCTGATTAACCCTAGTAAATAGAGTGCTAATCCGGCAAAAACCAATATCCACAATCCGATGAATAATTCGCGTTTAAGAAGTCCCCATCCTTCTACCAAGTCTGCGTTTGATAAAAACTTAAGAGCTAATGCCAATTCTAAGAATCCTAGTACTACTTTCACTGTATTGAGCCATCCTCCTGATTTTGGTAGAGAATTCAACCAACTCGGGAATAAGGCAAAGAGTGCAAATGGCAATGCCAGGGCAAAACCAAAACCAACCATACCTGCCGTAAGCTGCATTGCTCCTCCATCCGAGGTAAGCGATCCCGCTAAGAGTGAACCCAAAATAGGTCCTGTACAAGAGAAAGAAACAATAGCTAAGGTCAGTGCCATAAAAAATACGCCGATGACACCTCCTACATTCGAAGCGTTATCCATTTTATTTCCCCAAGAACTCGGTAAAGTTAATTCATAGTATCCGAAGAAAGAACCTGCAAAAAAGATGAAAATAAGGAAGAAAATAATATTCAACCAAGTATTAGTAGAGATATTATTTAAGATCTCAGGATCTAAACTATCCATCAAGTGAAATGGTACACTCAGTAAAAGGTATATGAAAACAATAAAGAATCCGTAAAGAACCGCATTTGAAACTCCTTTTTTTCTGTTGGTTGAACGCTTAGTGAAAAACGAAACCGTCAACGGAATCATTGGGAACACACAAGGCGTGAGTAGCGCGATAAGCCCTCCGATAAATCCTAGTGCGAAGATATTCCAATAGCTCGATTGTGAACTTTCAGTAATCTCAGTGGTGAAATCACTTTTGCCTTTTACATTAATGAGTAAGGCTTGTTTTTTTTGTATACTCTCTTGGTCAATAACAACTTTTTGTTGAACCAACTCGCCGGTTAAGGTGAATTTCAAAGGCTCGAAACCTGGCACACAACTCGCATCATCACAAGTTTGGAAGTCAATTTCCACGTCAATAAACTCCGTATCTGGATTGATGAGTTTTATTTTTTGGGTGAATTTGGCTTTATCAATAAACATTCCCATTTCTGCTTCAAAAATAGGGTCGTATTTTATTTCAGAACCAAACTCTTCTACTTTTCCGACCAATTCATAATTTCCTTCTTGGTTCAAATAATTGAACTCTGTTGGAAGCGCCGTCATATCTGGCAAAACAGTCGAATACAACTTCCAGTTAGGTGCGATAGTAGCTTTGTAGGTAATCAGGTATTCAGTATCGGATAACTTCTGGATAGAAGGTGTAAATTTGGCTTTGTTTTCTTGCGAAAATCCGAATACACTAACAATTAGTGCGATTAATAAAAAGAGTTTTTTCATAATGGTTTAAATTCAATCTTTAGAATTGAGGTTGTACAATCAGTGACTTTGAATCTTTCGTCTGCTCGCATCCCTACGACCCAAACTACTTGGTTATCAGCAAACAACACCCAAGTGTTTTCTTTTTCGAACAAGGACAGTTTCATATCCTTAAAGAATTTACTCAGTTTTTTCTTTTTGCCTTGCATTCCAAAGGGGTAAAAATACGTACCTTCTTTACATTTTCCGACAAACATCGGGAAATTTAACAAGCTTTTATCTACAAAAATTTCGTTAATGCCTATTTCTTCAGGAATACTATCGACCTCTGTGAAAGTCAAACTAATAGGGAAATCTATAGTTGTATTCCCGTCTTCTATAGGGTAAACGACATCTACATCTATAGTTTTGGTCTTAGATAATATTAGTTCATTTCGGTTTTTAAGCAGTGTGTATTTTTCAGATAGAATGCATTTTCCACTTTGCGCATCAATCAAATCATAGATATCTTGCCAAGCCGAAAAACCATAATCAGAAAGCCAATTATATATTATGAATTTATAGTTGCGATAGGTTCTCAGCTTCTCAATATCCATTATAACGGATTCTTTTTTTTTCTTCAAGGATCTTATCCAAAATAATACTGATGGCTTCTTTTGAGAAATCTTGCACTTCTTTGAGATAGCCCGTAGTTTTCTGGAAAGCAGTCAAAAACTCAGGATTGAGTTCTTTCAATAACGGAATGGCGTGGTGTCTGAGTTTGTTTCTCAGGTAATTATCAGAGGCGTTTGAAGCATCTTCTCTCCATTTGATATGTGCATCTGACGCATATTTTTCGATTTCAACTTTTGAAAAATTCAGCAATGGACGAATTACTCCTTTATTTTCTTGAATACCTACCAAGCCTTCAATACCCGTTCCTCTAAGCAAGTTAATCATAAAAGTCTCCAGATTGTCATCCAGATGATGCGCTGTAACTATATAATCGAATCTTAAAGTTTCTTTGAGCTCAAAAAACCATTGGTATCTGAGTTCTCTTGCAGCAATCTGAATTGAGGTTTTGTTGTCAGAAGCATATTGATTGGTATCAAATGATTTGAGATGGAGTTGAATTTGGTGTTTCTTGCAATATGCCGTGACAAACTCTTGGTCTTTATCACTCTCTTCACCTCTTAGTTGAAAATTGCAATGTGCGACGGCAACATTCAGTTTAGATTTCACTGCCAAATCCAGCAGCACCATACTATCAATGCCTCCGCTAATGGCTAGCAAAAGCTTTTTATTGGGCAGTAAATCGTATTTATCAGCTAGTGTAATCTGGAATTGGGTCAGCATAGTTTAAAATAAGGCACTAAATTAGTTATTTTTTTGATTGAGCAGGCATTTTTAATGTATTGGTAATTAAGCCCTTTAGAAATATTAAAAAAGTTTAGGCTAAAAAAGAGGAATATATTTGCAAATAACAGAATGTCATCCTATATTTGCAACCTCAAAAAAGAATCAGATTTATCTGATTTAGTTCTTAGAATCTTTTTGGATGGAGAGGTGCCGGAGTGGTAACGGAGCAGATTGCTAATCTGTCGGCTGGTAACGGTCGCCAGGGTTCGAATCCCTGTCTCTCCGCAATTCGGGGTGTAGCGTAGTCCGGTCATCGCGCCTGGTTTGGGACCAGGAGGTCGCAGGTTCGAATCCTGCCACCCCGACAATAAATCTTTATGATTTATGGGCTAGGTCGCATAGCTCAGCTGGATAGAGCACCTGCCTTCTAAGCAGGCGGTCGAAGGTTCGAATCCTTCTGCGATCACAAACAGTTAAAAAACTTTCAAGAAATTGAAAGTTTTTTTTGTTTTTATGGAGTTCCTAAATGAAGAAATCTCAGGAAAACATTTAGCCATAATCGTCTTAGAACAAGAAATCGTAGTTTTTTTTATACCTTCCGATTAAATTGACAACATTACTCACTACGGCTTTATTCATCTAAAAGTCAGTCATCTCATACATCTTAATTGTTAAAATTTTTACAAATGTTTTTAGGCTAGATTAATTTCAGTACATTTGCTAACCAAACAGTTAAACCTAATGATTAAACAAGATGGATAAATCAAAAACAGAAAACACTGAGGCAGAAATACTGAATGCTGCAAAAAAAATATTTCAACAAAAAGGCATGGATGGCACAAGGATGCAAGAAATTGCCGATAAAGCCAAAATTAATAAAGCACTCTTGCATTATTATTACAGAAGCAAACAGCTTCTATTTGAAGCTGTTTTCAAAAATGCCTTTGGCTTGCTTGCGCCTCAACTCAACAAAGTACTCAATGACAATACTGATTTGTTTGAGAAAATAACCAAGTTTACTGAGAGTTACATATCGTTTGTAATCAAGCACCCGTACTTACCCAATTTTGTTATCCAAGAATTGAATAAAAACCCAGAATTTATCCAAAAACTTCGTGCAGAAAAACACTTTCCTAGTATTGATACCTTCAGAATACAGGTTGCAGAAGCCATACAACAAGGTAGAATAAGACCCATTGAAGCTGAACAATTACTCATCAATATTATTTCACTCAATCTTTTTCCGTTTATCGGCGAACCTTTATTGATGGCACTTATCAATACTGATAAAGCTACCTATAAAAAAATACTCCAAGACCGCAAAACTCAGACTGCAAACTTTATTATCAATGCTATAAAAATATAAAGAATGAAAAATAAGTTAATCCTATTATTTCTTCTATTGCTATCAATCGCCTTAAGTGCACAACAAACATTGACTTTAGAAGATTGTTACAATCGCGCTGAACAGCATTATCCGCTGGCTGCACAAACCCAATTGTTAGCACAAAAATCAAGTCACGAGATTGCTGCTATCAATAAGTCAAAGTTGCCAAGAATTGATCTCAATGCCCAGAGCACTTATCAATCAGAAGTCATCGGTTTGCCTATGTCTTTGCCTGGTGTGGAATCTTTAAATAAAGACCAATATCGCGCAACCTTAGACGTCAATCAATTGATTTATAACGGAGGCTTAATTAGCATAAATACACAACTAAAAGAAACACAAACCAAAAACAATCAACAACAGGTAGCGGTGCAACTCTATCATCTGAAAAACCGAATCAATCACTACTATTTCTCGCTACTTTTACTTCAAGAAAAGAAAGCGTTGTTGCAATCAAAAAAAGAAGTGCTGAACACAAAGATTCTAGAAGTGAAGTCAGGTGTAAAAAACGGTGCTTTGCTCCCAGCTTCAGAATTAGTGCTGGAAGCAGAACTTACAAAAATCAGACAACAAGACATTGAGCTAGACTTTGAGCGTATAAAAATGTTGCAAAGTCTCTCTGAATTGACCTTTACGGAACTAAATCAAGAAACAATATTAACTCAACCTCACGCCACTCCTACTGGGATAAACGGAAAAAGACCTGAACTTGCTTTGTATGACTTACAAAATGAACAAATAGAAATAGCTAAACGCATATTAACAAAATCCAGTTTACCAAAAATAAGTGTTTTTGGTCAGGCAGGGTACGGTAATCCAGGTCTGAATATGCTAGATAATTCTTTCCAATCTTTTTATATGCTTGGACTCAGAGCCAATTGGAATGTGTTTGATTGGGGCAAAAACAAAAAAGACAAAATTGCTTTGGATATAACTAAGGAAATTATCCAATCTGAGAAAGAAACTTTTGAGATGAATACCAAAATAGAATTACAGCAAATGAATAACGAAATACGCAAGATTACACAACTCTTAGCCTCAGATCTAGAGATGATTCAAACCCGTGAAAAAATAGTTCAATCATCAGATATCCAAATGAAAAACGGAGTAATCACCACTGCAGAGTACCTTTCAGAATTCATCAATTTATTTGAAGCCAGAAATACACTCAAAACCCACGAAGTACAGCTATCCTTAGCAAAATCAAACTACGAAATAATCAAAGGAAAATAAAAACTAAAGAAAGATGAAAAAAATAAGCCTGCTAATTTTAGCAATTATAGGACTCGTTTCTTGCAACAACACAGATGATAAGGCAGATGGTTACGGCAACTTTGAAGCCACAGAAATCACTGTCTCAGCTGAGGCTAACGGAAAAATAGAGTTCTTAAAACTCGAAGAAGGAGACTCGATCCAACCGCAAACACAAGTGGGCTTAATAGACACGCTACAGCTGTACTTTAGCAAACAGCTGCTCCTTGCAAACAAAGGCACCATCGCTTCTAAATCAGCAAATGTATTGTCGCAAAAAAGCGTTTTAGAAGCCCAGCTTAAAACAGTTAAGGCGGAGAGAAATCGTATCCATGCAATGTATGCTGAGAACGCTGCTACCAAACGTCAAGTCGATGAAATTGACGGTCGTCTAAGTGTAATTGAACAACAAATACAAGGCGTATATACACAAAATGCCCCTATATTAAATGAGCTAAAAAGCTTAAATGTTCAGATTGAAAAAATCAATGACCAAATACAAAAGAGCAAGATTATCAACCCTATTAGCGGAACCGTTTTGACTAAATATGCAGAGCCTGGAGAGCTGACTGCATTCGGTAAACCGCTCTATAAAATCGCTGATTTATCAGAGATGATCCTAAGGGTATTTGTAAGTGAAGCACAATTGGAAGCACTAAGAATTGGTAAACAAGTCTTGGTGAAAATTGACAGTAAAGACCAAATGAAAACCTATAACGGAAGGATTTCTTGGATTGCTTCACAAGCGGAGTTCACTCCGAAAATTATCCAAACCAAAGAAGAGCGAATAAACCTTGTTTATGCCGTTAAAATAAGAGTCCTAAATGATGGCAGCCTAAAGATAGGCATGCCCGCTGAAATGTGGCTTAAATAACAGTACACTCATTATCTATTTTTAATATCTAAAACACGATTTATTATGAACTTACAAGACCTACATACAGCAGACAAAGCCGTGCAGACCCACTTGTTATTCGAACCTACTGATCAAAAAGTAATCGCTATGCAAATTGCAAAAGGAGAGCAACTCAAAGAGCATATCACTAAAGTGCCTGCGTTACTAGTTTGCGTATCGGGCAATGCCGTTTTTAGCAATGAGAACGACGTAACAATTGACTTAAAGTCAGGTATTTATATCAAAATTGAAGTAAATGTAAAGCACAAGATTGACGCTTTAGAACAGAGTAATTTTTTACTAATCAAATAATGAGTATTTCTGTACAGCATTTATCGAAGTCATACAAAAACTTAAAAGCGGTGGACAATATCTCTTTTGAAGTGGCTGATGGCGAATTGTTTGGTTTAATCGGACCTGATGGTGCGGGAAAAACAACGCTTTTCAGGATATTGACTACGCTTCTGATAGCCGATAAAGGCACTGCAAGCGTGGCGGGTTATGATGTGGTAAGCCAGTATAAATCCATCCGAAATGCCGTGGGCTATATGCCTGGAAAATTCTCATTATACCAAGATTTGACCGTAGAGGAAAACCTAACTTTTTTTGCGACAATTTTTGGTACAACTATCCAAGAAAACTATGAATTAATCGAAGATATTTACGTGCAGATTGCTCCTTTCAAACACAGAAGAGCTGGCAAACTATCAGGTGGAATGAAACAAAAACTCGCTTTGTGTTGCGCGCTAATTCACAAACCCAAAGTCTTGTTTTTAGACGAACCCACCACCGGAGTTGACCCCGTGTCTCGCAAAGAGTTTTGGGAAATACTCAAACGCCTGAAACAAAACGGAATTACCATTTTGGTCTCTACACCCTATATGGATGAAGCTGCTTTATGTGATAGAATCGCGCTTATTCAAGAAGGGAAAATTCTTAAAATTGACACACCTCAGCAAATTGTAGCCAATCACAACAGAGATATTTATAACATCAGCAGTGCAGATACCTATAAATTAATACAAGATCTGAAAAAATACCCCACTAGTGGCAATGTGTATGCCTTTGGTGAATACATACATTACACAGATACACAAAGTGAATTTAGTCCAGAAGATCTAAAGGAATATTTGGTCAAAAATGATCACTATCAAATTGATATTCACCCCACGGTTGCCACTATTGAAGATGTGTTTATGGAATTAGCGGTAGCAACTCAATCGGAATAAAATGGAAGACGAGAAGATAATAGAAGTAAAAAACCTGACCAAGAAATTTGGTGATTTCACCGCTGTCAAGAGTATTTCTTTTGATGTGTATAAAGGTGAGATTTTTGGGTTTCTGGGTGCCAATGGTGCAGGTAAGACTACGGTCATGAAAATACTAATCGGAATTTCTACTCCTAGTTCCGGTGTCGCACTTGTAAGCGGTTTGGATGTTTTTACACAAGCCGATGCAGTGAAGAGAAACATAGGTTATATGAGTCAAAAGTTCTCACTGTATGATGATTTGACCATCAAAGAAAATATTACATTTTTTGGCGGTATTTATGGCTTAACCCAAAAACAAATCAAAGCCAAAACCCAAAAACTCATAGAAGTTTTACAGCTGCAAGAAGCAGCAAATCAACTCGTTGGCATATTGCCTTTGGGGCGGAAGCAAAAGTTAGCCTTCTCAGTAGCTTTACTACACGAACCAAAGATTGTTTTTCTAGACGAACCCACAGGAGGTGTTGACCCAATTACCAGAAGGCAGTTTTGGGAACTCATCTATGCAGAAGCTGATAAAGGAACCACCATTTTTGTCACCACACATTATATGGATGAGGCGGAATATTGCAACCGTGTTTCGATTATGGTTGACGGAGCAATTGAAGCATTAGATACACCAAAAAAGCTAAAAGAACAATTCAACGTCAATTCTATGAATGAGGTTTTCTTGAAGTTAGCACGAAATATTGAATAAATAAAAGAGCAGGTCATGAGAACATTTATCGGTTTTATAAAAAAAGAATTCTATCACATCTTTCGTGACAAACGCTCTATGTTTATCCTTTTTGGGATGCCCATAGCTCAGATTATGCTGTTTGGTTTTGCTATTACTAACGAAATTAACAATGTCAATATTGCTTTTTTAGACAAATCAAAAGATACGGAAACCATACAGATAATCAACAAGATAAGTGCTTCTAAACACTTCAACATACAAGATGAAATTGGTTCTGAAAACCAAATTGAGAATATCTTTAAAAAGGGGAAAATAAAGGCGGTTTTGGTTTTCGAAAAAGACTTTGCCAAAAATCTACAAACGCAAAAAAAAGCAACTATTCAAGTCATCTCTGATGCTACAGACCCAAATACGGCAAATACGATTACCAATTATACTCAGGCAATCTTACAACTCCATCAACAAGAGCAAAACAGCAGGACTATACATCCGTATCAGATTCGGTTGCAATCTCAGATGTATTACAACCCAGAACTCAAAAGTGTATTCAACTTTGTGCCGGGTGTAATGACCGTAATCCTGATGCTGGTTTCAGCCATGATGACCTCAATTTCTATCACGCGCGAAAAAGAATTGGGAACTATGGAAATACTCTTAGTGTCTCCGTTAAAGCCCTTCTTAGTGATTATCGGTAAGGTTTTTCCGTATATATTCTTGTCTATTATCAATGCAGTGGTTATTATACTATTGAGTATTTTCATCTTTGACGTACCTGTTCAAGGGAGTTTATTCCTGTTGGGGATGGAGAGTGTTTTATTTATCATCACCTCGTTGACCCTTGGCGTACTTATATCAACCATCTCAGAAACCCAACAAGCCGCACTAATGATATCGCTTATGGGACTGATGCTTCCGGTAATTCTACTCTCTGGATTTATTTTTCCGCTATCCAGTATGCCATTACCACTGCAATACATCAGCAATATTATTCCAGCAAAATGGTTTATTATCATCCTTAAAGGCATTATGCTCAAAGGTGTGGGTATTGCTGTTTTATGGAAAGAAACGTTGATTCTCCTGTCTATGTCTTTGTTTTTTATAGTCCTAAGTATCAAAACCTATAAAATCAGACTCGAATAATTCTTGAGATTAAAACCTACTCATAAGAAATAATATCACCTATAGAAAACTAAGCAATGAAGACGATCCTATATATCATCCAAAAGGAGTTTAGGCAAATCATGCGCAACAAAGCAATGCTGCCCATTATATTTATTTTACCTCTAATACAACTTTTGATTCTCTCTAATGCCGCTACTTTTGAGGTCAAAAACATCTCCTTTTCTTATGTAGACAATGACAAATCATCAGCTTCAAGAACACTGATTGACAAATTCAATGCTTCTACATATTTTAATGTTCAAAAGGATTTCTCCTCTAAAAGGTTAGCTGATCAAGCCTTAGAAAAAGGAGAAGTAGAAGTTGTTCTAGAAATACCAAGGCACTTTGAGAAAAATCTTGTCAAAGACAAAAACGCTGATTTAGCTGTCTATATCAATGCAATTGACGGTGCCAAAGCAGGTGTAGAGAACGTGTATATCAGTCAAATTATCGGGGATTATAACCAGCATATTTTACTGAACGCCTACCAACAAGATGCCCAACACCTAAGACCCGTGAATATTGAGACCATCCCTTCATTTTGGTACAACAATACGCTAAATTATAAGACCTATATGGTTCCAGGAATATTAGTATTACTGGTAACTATGCTCTCACTTTTTCTGTCTGGGATGAACATCGTGCGTGAAAAAGAAATAGGAACACTAGAACAGATTAACGTAACACCTATCAAAAAATATCAGTTCATTATCGGGAAACTCTTCCCATTCTGGGTGTTAGGGATACTGATACTTACGATAGGACTACTCATATCCAAATTTATTTTTGATGTGCCAATTATCGGAAATATTGCATTGATTTATCTTTTTTCAGCAGTATATTTGCTAGTTATCTTAGGCATGGGATTGTTGATTTCAAATTATACGGATACGCAACAGCAAGCCATGTTTATTGCTTGGTTTTTTGTAGTAATTTTTATTTTGATGAGCGGCCTATTTACTCCTATTGAGAGTATGCCCGAGTGGGCTCAAAACACTACTTTACTAAATCCTATTCGCTATTTTGTAGAGGTTATTCGGATGGTAATGCTTAAAGGATCAGGGTTTTCAGACATTAGCCGACAGTTTATAATTATCAGTGCTTATGCTGTTTTGATGAATACATGGGCAGTGCTGAGTTATAAAAAAACGAATTAAATCATTTATGAGAATCCTTATCTTTATAATCTTGTGTGTATTTTTAAATACAAATCACCTCTGGGCACAATCCAAAAAGGATTCTATTCCTACACCTTCTCTGAGCTTAGAGAAAATAGCTCAAGCCAACCAAGGTGAGAGCTATGTTACGCTACCGGTAGATATCGGTAACCTAGAACCGCTTTTGTTTGAAGCGAATATCAGCCCAAACTTTATTGTTCGTCAGCGCAAGGATTCGAGGTTGATGGCAGTGCTTACGGCGCAGATTATTCTTCGTATGTATGACGAACCCTCTAACCCAATAAAAACTCCGAGTTATCTTCCGCAAATGACAATGTATTATCTGACTGGAGAGAAATCTGCTGTGGATAAATTGGTGTTATTCGGGAAACTTGCACATCACTCTAATGGTCAGGCTGGAGATTTTTATGAACCGAACGGAAATATCAATCTAAAGTCGGGGAGTTTCTCGACCAATTATATTGAAGCAGGCTTTTTGAGGTCTTATTATAACGAGCGTTATAGCACCATAGTATTTCTGAAGAGTTCGCTTGAGATGCACCCACAGAGTTCGATGATAGAAGAACTCTACGGACAATATAGTGCGTTGCGCCTCCACAACAATTTTCTAGTATATAAACTCCCTTTCGGAAGTAATTATAAAAACGAACAAACTGCAAATTTTTCTATGAAAGTAGAAACTTCATGGATGTTAGACAGCATTAACGACTGGGATTTGATTACAGCAAAAAGATTAAATGCTAGCCTTATATTCTATTACCATCCAAAATTCTTAGAAGATATTGGTTTTTTTGTGCAGTTCTACCACGGTACAGATTATTACAACATGTACTTCCAGCATCAAATCAGTAGTATTCGTTTTGGAATAATGACCGAAGTACTGCGTTTCTAAAATATACAAGAAAATATAAGTCAGTAAAACTTCTTATTAAGTACTTTAATTAGGTTCAATTTTTAAAGAAGTCATAGTTAGCGAACCTCCAACAGCTTTGTCGTTGAAGAATGTTATTTTTTCATTTTCTTCTTTTAGTGCCAATGTATAAAGCAAAGGCAAATAATGTTCGGGGGTCGGAATTGCTAAATCAAATGCTTTTCCTTGTGATCTAAAATCGATTAGTTTTTGATGATCTCCACTTAAAATATGGCTTTTCATCTTTTCGTTGGCTTCTATTGCCCAATCAAATGCGAATTCTTCGTTTAATCTCCTCCACGCTACCATTCTTAGATTGTGTACTATATTTCCGCTCCCGATAATCAAAACCCCTTTATGACGAAGGCTGTTTAATTCTTTCGCCAATTCATAATGATATCTTGCTGGTTGTGAATAGTCTATACTCATCTGTATCACAGGAATATCAGCATTTGGGTAGAGGTGTCTGATTACGCTCCAAGCACCGTGATCAAGCCCCCATTTATCATCTAAACCGATTTCTGTTTTGGTAATAATTCTTTTGGTTTCTTGTGCCAATTCTGGGCTTCCTGCTGCGGGATATTGAACATCAAACAAGGCTTGCGGAAAACCACCAAAATCATGAATAGTTGGCGGATTTTGCATTGCGGTAACAAACGTACCTTTGGTTTCCCAATGTGCAGAAATACAAAGAATGGCGTTTGGTCGTACTAATTCTTTCCCTAATTTTCTGAATGCCGAAACAAACTCGTTTTCTTCAATGGCATTCATAGGACTTCCGTGGCCCAGAAATAATACAGGCATTTTGTCTGTATTACTCAAGGTAGAAGTCATTTTGTTTAATTCTTTTAAGTTCATAGGCTGAATTTTAATAAAATTATTTTGTCATATTGAAGATAGGGAATACATGAAAAATCTATATATGTATTTTGTCAAAAGTCAGTAGTATTCCTCTTTGTTTGCTTCGATTATTACTGGTTTATCCAGAAAAACGAAGTGTTAAGTTGTAGCTATATTAGAAATAAAAAAGATAAAACAAACAACTTCTGCAAGGGCATAATTCAAATAAAACTACTCTTAATAGTCTATTATACAAAGTATTAGTGTTAAAATCGCTTCTAACTGCTTGTTTTATCTTTATAGTCTAAATCAACTATTATTGTTTAGTAAATTGCAAGTGCACTACGATGCTAACATCTTTTCCGATACCTGCAGCAGCTGGGTCATAGTTGATATTGTAGTCAAATCTATTGATAGTTGTAGTTGCTTTAAAGCCTATTTTTTCGCTTTTGTCAGATTTAACTGTTCCGCCGTGTTCTACATCAAATATCACGTCTTTAGTCACACCTTTTATAGTCAACCTTCCGTATAATAGATATTTGTCTGGTTTTCCTGTGGCTACCATTTTAGTACCTTTGAAAGTCATCTCTGGGTATTTTTCAACCTCAAAGAAATCAGCACTTCTCAGGTGGTTATCTCTGTTTTCTACATTGGTATTAATGCTGTTTACCTTAACGGTAAAATCAAACTTCGCATCGTTTAAAGCTGCTCCATTTGTAGCAAGACTTCCGGTATAGTCTGTAAATTTCCCGTTTACAATACTAATTCCTGAGTGAGAAATATTGAAGTTTAAAGAGGAATGAAAAGGATCAACCTTCCATTGAGTTTGTGCGTATGAGCTCATACTCATTACTGCCATTGCTACTAAAATAAATACTTTTTTCATAATTGTATAATATTAATTTGTTATTAATTGATTACAAAGATAAGAGTACTAACTGTTTAGTTAGTTACACTTTTCGGTAATTGAGATGTAATTTTAAGAAATTAGTCTGTTTTTTCATCTCTTCTCTAAACTCACTTGGTGATTGTCCTGCTTTTTTTTGAAGACATTCAAAAAAAAGGAACTCTCTTTATAGCCTAATTCATAAGCTATTTCAGAGATTGTCTTTTCGGTAGAAATTAAGAGGTTTTTGGATTCAGTTTCGTCAATTTTGAATATATGGAAAAATTTATTCATTTAATAGGCTGTTAGATATTTTCTTAGGCTGTAGGGTAACTCTTCGTCTATAAAGAAATGGATGCGCTTCTTCTGAGCTGCTGTTACGTATTTAGAACAATCGGTTAAGAAACTTTTGTTTGATTACCACCAAATACAAAAAACTAATTACATAAAAATAGAAATAATTGTGATTATAAAGATGCTACACACTTCACAATTACCGTGCAAACAAATGAATATCATTACTTTATAAAAAAAACCTATAAACTTTAACTATTTAGAAGTAGCTATCTGGTAATTTCAATTTTGTGTTAAAACAAAGAAGTTTTGAGATTCACCTTTGGGCTTATATCAAAACTTCTTCTTATAAATCGTTTGTTATTCTATTTCTGAATAACTCTTATATTAGTTCTTGATTTGTGATTTTGAAGAGGTAAGTCCACGTTTTTTAAGTAGTGGTTCGATGCTTGGTTCTGCTCCTCTGAATCGTTTGTAAAGCTCCATAGCATCTTCTGTATTTCCTTTTTCAAGAATGTTTTTACGGAAAGCATTGGCTTTTTCTTGATTAAACAATTCAGTTGATTTGAATGCCTCAAAAGCATCTGTATCCAATACTCCAGCCCAAATGTAGCTGTAATATCCTGCTGCATATCCGCTAGGGCTTGAGAAGACGTGTAAGAAATAAGAACTTCTGTATCTTGGAATAATAGAATTGGTCAGTCCTATTTTTTTCATACTTGCGTCTTCAAAGGTATCTACGTTAATCGTAATCGGCTCGGTTTGGGTGTGGAAATCCATATCCAAAAACGATGCAGCTAGATATTCAACCGTTGCAAATCCTTGGTCAAAAGTTCCTACTTCCTCAATTTTTTTGATAAGTGCATCTGGAATAGTTTCTCCAGTTTGGTAATGCTTAGCGTATGATTTCAATACTTCAGGATCAGAACCCCAGTTTTCTAACACTTGCGAAGGCAGTTCTACGAAATCTCTAGAAACATTTGTTCCAGCAAGACTTTGGTATTTTACGTTTGACAGCAGCCCGTGAAGAGCGTGTCCGAATTCGTGGAAATAAGTCAGCGCCTCGTCAAAAGTAAGCAACGCAGGCGTATCTCCTACTGGTTTTGTAAAGTTACAAACGATAGAAATAACTGGGGCAACACGCTTTCCGTTCACTGTTTTTTGGCTACTGTATGCAGTCATCCACGCTCCTCCTCTTTTTGATTCTCTTGGATGGAAGTCCATATATAGTACACCTACGAAATCTCCGTTGGTTTCGGTCACTTTCCAAAGTGTAGCCTCAGGGTGATAAGCTGGTGCATCTTTAACCTGTTCGAATTGAAGTCCGAAAAGCTTTTTAGACACATCAAATACACCGTTTTGTACATTCTCCAGACTCAAATAAGGTTTAACTTCTTGTTCGTCAAGGTTGTATTTTTCTTTACGTATTTTTTCGGTGTAATATCTCCAGTCATACGGTTGTACTTCACCTGAGATTCCGTCAGCTTCCATCATTTTTTTGATGCCTGCTTCTTCTTCTTTAGCTTTAGCAAGTGCAGGAACCCAAAGTTGATTCAGCAATTCGTAAACTCCTTTCGGGTCTTTTGCCATTGTTTCTTCCAGAGAATAATCTGCATAGGTTTTGTAGCCCATTAGATTTGCTTTCTCTAAACGAAGGTTGGCGATTTTCTGAAGTTTGTCATTGTTGTCAAACTCTCCTCCGTTGCCTCTGTTTTGGTACGCATGGAGGATTTCTTTACGAAGCTCGCGGTTGTCAGCATATTGCAAGAAAGGCATCACAGAAGAATTCTGTAAAGTGAATACCCACTTCCCTTCTTTTCCTTTTTCTTTAGCTGTCTCTGCGGCTGCTTGTACAAGCCCGTCTGGAAGTCCAGCTAAGTCTTCTTTGTTCTCGACAACCAATTCGTATTTGTTGTTTTCGTCCAATACGTTATTACCGAATTCAAGAGTCAGCAAAGAAAGATCTGCATTTATCCTGCGAAGCTTGTCTTTGTCCTCGTCAGATAAATTGGCACCACTTCTTACGAATCCTTTATAAGTTTCTTCCAGAAGTTTTGCTTCTTCTAGACCTAAGTTAAGTGATTGTCTTTTGTCCCAAACGGCTTTTACTCTTTGGAATAATTTGTCGTTAAGGTTGATATTATCTGAATGCTCAGACATTTTAGGAGATAACGTTTTGGCAATTTCCTGTAGCTCGTCATTCGTGTTTGCACTGGTTAAGTTATAGAAAATACGGGCATTTCTACCTAGAAGGCTTCCTGCATTTTCCATCGCTTCGATAGTATTCTCAAAAGTAGGTTCTTCAGAATTGTTTGCAATAGCATCAATTTCTGCTTGATGTTGTTTGATAGACTCGAGCATGGCTGGCTCAAAGTGTTCGTTTTTGATTAGATCAAAAGGAGGAACGCCATAGGGCGTGTCAAAAGCCTCTACTAACAAAGGGTTTTCGCTCATAGTGGTTTGGTTTTCTTCTGTGTCTTTTTTGCAGGAAATCATTGTAAGTACCAATGATCCGGCTAAAATAAGGCTGGATTTTTTCATTACTAAGGGTTTTAACTTAATTCGGACGTAAAGTTATCAAAATAAAAGAGAATGGCAATATAGCACGACATTATCTCATATACCTCAATCTTTCAAGCTTGACCTTTCATAAATTGGAATGGGTTGTGTACAACATCGGTAACTGTTACACAACTCTTAATTTTTTCAAAGTAATCTTCAAAAACATAAAAACCCAACTTCTTTAAATGTTTTAAAAAAGGTTGGGTTTTTAGTTAAATCTAATTTGAAATGGATGAGATACCTCAATGCAAGACTTACAACTGTACTAATAATTTTGAAATCTACTGTTGTTTAAAACAAAAAAAGTGTACCAATCAAGTTTTTGATAGGCTATATTTTGATGCAACAATAGAATTTGAGAAGTAATCTGATGACAAGTAAAGTCCTCTAATACCACGCAAGTAAATCTTTTAATTCTTAATAAACTTAAAATTATTTTTATTACCTTCTAGGCTAACGAAGTATATACCGTTATTTAATTCACTGATATCAATTCTATTATTGTCTTCTGACAACATTCCTGACATCACTGTTCTTCCGTTGATATCTGAAATACAATATGTTATTTGGCTAGTTGTATTCTTGTCATTCAAAAGTATATTAATATAGTCCGTCGAAGGGTTAGGATACAATTGAATCTGATTCTCAGTATGGTCCTCAACCGAGGCTACTCCTGTATTATAACGAGCTAGAGCAATTCTATTTCCTGATACTCCTGCCAAGACAATTTTGCCATCAGCTTGTATTTTCATATCAAAAGAGCCACTTATCGAATGATCAAAAGTCGTGGTAACAAATCCGTTAGAGCCAAATGAAGGATCTGCCGAATGATTAGCGAACAACCTCCCTACTAAGAAAGAGGCTTGATTTGTGACTTCGTTTATTAAATAACCTGCTACTATCAATTTGCCATTACTGTCTTTTTTGATCGCCTGGCTCGTTGCCGTCATGGTCGAACCGAAATTAAACGGTGTTGCAGTAATATTACTACCATTAGCATTTATTCTCCCTGCATACAGTTGTATTTCTGGAGAAGTCCAAATTTCACCTGCAAAATAAAAGCTATCGTCATTATTTAACTCCACTGCATACATCGTTCCTCCCCAAGAGTGATTATATCCATTAGTGGAAAAAGTAGTATCCATCGTTCCGTTGGTATTTAATCTGCCTAAATAAAACCATGCTGAAGACCAACCTACCACAGTTATTTTTCCGTTTGACTTTATAGCTAGATCTTCTATGCTAAACAGATAGCTTGATGAACTCTGCGCATTAGGCAAACTTGTATATTTTCCACCTGTAGCAAAAGTCGTATCTAGTGATCCTGTCGGAGTATAACGTGCAACTATAGCTCTTGAATTATTAGTCGCTGAATATGAAGTCCCTCCTACCACTATATTGCCTGTCACTTGATGAATTTTTACGGTTCTGTATTCATCTTGTCTTACAGGAATACCGTTAGTCGTAAAGTTTGTCAGAACGCTCCCGTTTTGCCCGAAGCTCGTATCTGGTGTTCCGTCAGTATTCAATCGCATTACTAAAGCTTCTCTGTCTGAGCCATTATCACTATATCCAGCCAATACAAGTTTTCCGTCACTTTGTATATCAATTGCCAAAGCTTTATCATCACTTCCTTGCTGAATATCGAAAGTAACTATACCATTATTCCCGAAAGTATTGTCAAGGGTTCCATCACTATTGTACCTGATACAAAGTACATCATTACCATAAATATTGCTATACGTATAACCTGCTACTACAATCTTACCATCAGACTGTATTACCAAACCATTTGCACTTTCTTGATTATTGATGTTTGTTATTACTCTTCCTGCGTTTCCGAAACTCATATCAAGAGTCCCATCTTGAGAATAAAGCAACGAACAGCCCAATAATAGAAATAAACCAACTGCTTTTTTCATGTTTTTACGGTTAAATTAATAAAAAAAATATTGCAAATATATGTATTTCTCTTAATATAATAGCATTAACTTTCCCGAAGATTTTAAAACAAGACACTACCATCAGGTAACAAAGGTGCTTGTTGCACAAGGGTTTTGCAATAGTGGCGAAACTGAAAAGTTAAACGGCAGTTCTTCGGTTCAACTTTTGTACAAAATTGAAGACCTGCCCGAACGCAAAGCCCCGAAACGTCAGGCTGTGAATAAACCTCTTTTCACCTCTTTTTCATAAGATTATTCTACTTCCTTACTTGTATAAGT
This sequence comes from Flavobacteriaceae bacterium, assembly GCA_034676605.1. Taxonomy (GTDB): domain Bacteria; phylum Bacteroidota; class Bacteroidia; order Flavobacteriales; family Flavobacteriaceae; genus Flavobacterium. The sequence goes on from JAUCBW010000001.1 coordinate 1,139,977, forward strand.
GCTTTTTAAGCGAGGTTGTTCTTCAAGCTAAATATGTAGTTTGATTTATATAAGAAGCTCTAAAAAGCTTTAAACAAGTCCAATTTAGATAAAACAAGACTTTAGCTTTGTAGGGTGACTTCCAGTTTTTGAGCTTGGCGATTAAGTCAGCTACACCCAAAATATTTATACTGCGTTTAATGTTGTAAACCAGCATAATCAAATTGTGTTCGCCGTTTACTTTCTCGAGACCCGTTAAGTTGGTGTGGTTGTAGCCCCATTGCCGCTTGATGGTGCCAAAAATATGCTCGTTTATTTCCTGTCTTTTGCGGTATAATTGTGCGTTTTCTTGGTAGCGCTTGTTATTTTCTTCTACAGCATCGGCATATTGACTTCGATCTATTTCTCTACCTCCTTTTCTGCTGGTGCAGAGGTCTTTTACAGGGCAGGTTTTACAAGCCGGAGTTCGGTATTTTTGGAACAGATAGCCACTTTCCTCCGTCCGACCTGTTTTCTTGTGCCATCTTCCTGTGGTGGTCAGCGTTTGCCCTTGCGGACAGGTGTAGGTGTTCTGTTCTTTATTATAAATAAAATTCGATACAAAATACTCGGGTTGTGTACCGTTTTCGTTGCTCTTGCCTTGCTCTGGAACGGCTACTATGGTGGTGATGTTGTTTTGTTGGCAAGTGGCTAATTCGCGGCCATTGTGATAGCCTTTATCAACTAATACGGTAAAAGTCTCGGCTTCTAGATTTTCTTGGGCTTCTATAGCAATGGCCGAAAGTGCATTTTTGTCGTTGCGGTTGATGGTGTGTGTGGCAACTACCAAATTATGTTTGTCATCCACAGCCGCTTGAATATTGTAGGAAACTTCCACTACTTGACCTTGCACTAGCAACGCTCTGGCATCGGCATCGGTGGTGCTTATTTGAGGTTCTCCGCTTTTTTTTAATTCTTCTTCAAGGCGTTCGTATTTAATTTTGTTTTGTTTTAAGCGCTCGATTTTTTGTTGGATATTTTTTATCGCAATAGGGTTTTCCTGAATATCGTTTTGCTCTAATTGGTCTAAATATTCTTGTGACTTGGCATCGATATATTCCTTGTGTTTGTCTATCTTCTTTTGATTAAAGTTGGCTTTCTTGCTGTTGTGCGCTCTGGATTTGGTACCGTCAATAGCTATGGTTTCTCCAGCAATTAAATCAGCGTCTTTTAAAAACGAAACAAACAATTTAAAGAGTTGCTTCAAGGCTTTGGGATTGTCTTTTCTGAAATCGGCTATCGAATGATAATTAGGACAAAGATCCTCTAAAAGCCATTGGACTTCGATGTTGCGGAAGCACTCTCTTTCTAATCGACGGGAAGAGCGAATACCATTGAGATAACCGTATAAATACAGTTTTAAAAAGACTTCGGGTCTAAAACCAGGGCGACCCTCTGTTTTTAAAACTTTGGGCTGAAAACCTAGTTTTACAGCATCAATATGGTTGACAAAAGCCTCAATAAATCGCACGGGATTATCAGTGCTAATCTTGTCTTCTAAACTGCTCATTTGGAGCTGATGGCGGGAAATTCCTTGGATGTGTTGCATAAGTAAAAATACAAAAATTGTGCTTTTCTTACAACTATTTTGCTATATTTGTTAAAAAGATTGTGAGGTTTTTTCACAGTCTGACGTTAGCAGCAAGGCAAACAGACGACAACAATGACGACACAAATTATTATGCTTATAGTTACAATAAGCGCTTGGAACAGAATTGCCATAACAACAAGACTGATTTATAAGAAATGACAAAACAACGAACCGCTAATAGCTAGAGTTTCGTTGGACTTGCAAAGCCAACAATGAATTGAAAAATCATCAAAACCAAAATAAACAATAAAAAACGCTGAAATAAACTCCTGTTGAACGGAACCGATTACAGGTCTGTCCACTATGGGGATTCCGTTATTTGTTTTTAAAGAATTTCAAGAGGATGAGAAGTCCTCTTTTTTTGTGTAATTATCGCTTGGTTCTTATCGTGTTTTCCTTACAACTATTTTGCTATATTTGTTGAAAAGATTGTGAGGTTTTTTCACAGCCTGACGTTATTCACTGTATTCAGCGGTTTTCTGACTACTGTTTGTGTGTAAAAACAATCTTCCTAAACATCATCAGCAAAATCAAAAGATATATAGCATAAGTAAATGCATGCGCCATCACTAGTCCTTGAACGCCATAGGTTTTCATCAAAAAATTACTTGATACATAAAGAACCGTTATCGAGAGGACTTCGGTAGATAAGAAGGCAATAGTCATTCGTTTGGCAAAAAACTGATAGCCTAGAATAAGCGAGCCTACTTTGAACAAATCACCCAAGAGTTGCCAGAAAAACAAATCTGACAGCACCAAAAACCTATCGGAATAAATCAGTAAAATCAGTATATCTCTAGTGAAATAAAGCAACAACCCACCAGCGATAAACATCGGGATAATACTTTTGTAGTAATCCATAAAGATACTTCTGGTCTCAATATCTGTTTTGGATTGCGATAATTTTGGGAAGAAATAAACCGATAAAAGTGTGGATACAAATACTAGATAAAAGCTAGCCAATCTGTTCATTGCCTCCCAATTCCCAGCATTGTCAATTCCCAGCGTAGCAATGGCTTCTGACCGAATCTGCAAATAAACCAATGGAAAGCAAAATGCCGATACAAACGCCATCAGTGAATAAGCCGAAAGGTCCTTAATTACCGAAAAGTCATATAAACCAACTTTTATGTACTGCTTTAGACTCAAGGTTCTTGATACCCAAAACCAACTTACCCCAAACAATATAAGCGGCACGAGAGCCATCGCCAACAAGGCACCTAAAGTTTTGTATTGTAAAATCATCAGGATTGTAAACACAAATCCGATGAAGTTTCCTGCGATATTGATGTAAATAACCTTCTTAAACTCTGATAATCCGTTGATGATGGCAACCAGAAAAATATTCATCGCAAACAGCGGAGTGGTGAGTGCCAATGTCTTAAAGACGATACTAAAATCATACGCAGTACCGAAGATCTTGAGGTTCCAATAGTCTGCGAGTATAAAAAGTGGAAATGCAACTATTAAAGAAGCGACCAATAAGGTCCAGAAGACCGTTGAAATGATTTTTTGGAGTTCGTGTTGATTCTTGTTATGCTCGGCGACGTATTTGACAATACCGTTATTGAAACCCAACACTGCAATGGTTTCTAGCGAAGTAATAAAATTCCTGAGATTTCCTAGAAGAGCTACTCCACTTGGACCTAAAACCTTAGCCACAACCGAAGTTGAAACCAGTCCAGTCACGATGCGAATCATCACACTCACACTGTTGAGCGAAGTGATTTTGAATACAGGGTGCTGCAATATTTGTGTGATTAATTTCAAATCATTAGCCAAAAAACTAAAAATCAAGAACTAACGATTAGTCTTGATAGGTATCTAAGATTGCTTCCATTTCCGTTTGTATAGCCTTCGCTTCTTGTCTTGCTTTTGTAGAAAAATCCGCTCCATCAGAAGCGTAGATGATTCCCCTTGAGGAATTGACGAGCAAACCTATATTAGTATTCAATCCGTATTTACAGACTTCTTTCAGGCTTCCGCCTTGAGCGCCAACGCCAGGAACAAGCAGGAAATTATCAGGAACTATTTTGCGAATACGCTCAAAATACGCTTCGTTAGTAGCTCCTACTACATACATCAAGTTCTGTGAATTTTTCCAAGAAAGTGATGTTTCTAATACGTTTTCGAAAAGTGCTTTGTCGGCATATTGGTTTAGTTGAAAATCTTTCGAACCCGAATTAGAAGTAAGGGCAAGCAATATAGTAAACTTGTCTTCAAAAGCCAAAAAAGGTTCTACAGAATCCTGCCCCATATACGGTGCAACTGTAACCGAATCAAAGCCTAAATCCTCAAAAAAAGCCTTGGCATACATCGTCGATGTGTTGCCGATATCACCGCGCTTAGCATCGGCTATAGTAAAGATGTCAGGGTGGTATTGCTTGATATAAGCAATGGTTTTCTCTAATGATTGCCAACCTTTTACACCATAGGCTTCATAAAAAGCCGTGTTGGGCTTGTAGGCAACACACAGATCATAAGTAGCATCAATGATAGCTTTATTAAATTCAAAAATAGGGTCTTGGGTGGCGAGTAAATGCTTCGGGATTTTGTTTAAATCCACATCCAGACCTATACAAAGAAATGTCTTTTTGTTTTTAATTTGCTGTGTTAGTGCTGCTGTAGTCATTATTTATTCGTCGGTTATGATTATAAAATCGTCTGTACCTTTGACTCTTTCAAGGTCATTTGGGTACGCTGTCTTTAGGTATGGAATAATCGCTGGGTCAAAATTCGCAATCACATTCACATCAAAAGCTTCGATATTATTCATGTCATCAGAGTAGGCTATATCTTCAGTACCCGAGAAAAAGCGCCAGCCACTATCCTTCTTTTCCTCAGGTTTTTCTCTATACATAAAACCTATTTTCATTCCCTCAACCGTAATTTTGTCAGAGACAAAACCGTAGCCCATAGGTGCTACAAGTTCTTTGATATCATCTTCCGTTAGTTTGAATACTTTGTCTGCCATGAGTTTTATTTTTGAGTGGATGTATGTTAAATAAATTCAAGTATTGCTAGCTTCTAATAGGAATATAACAATACTTGAATTTCAATTTATGATATAATTTAGCTTACATCAACTGTGTGTTCAGAAGCTAATTTTAGATAAGTTCCGTTGACTAATTTTTCTCTAATTGCTTCGAATGCTTTGAGTGTTTGTTCGATATCTTCTAGCGTATGTGAGGCTGTTGGAATCATTCTTAGTAAAATAATTCCTTTAGGAATCACTGGATAAACAACGATAGATAAGAAAATTCCATAATTTTCTCTCAGGTCATTCACTAGCATCATTGCCTCAGGGATAGAACCATCTAGATATACGGGTGTCACACAAGTATTGGTGTCTCCGATATTGAAATTTCTTTGTCTGAGTCCGTTTTGTAGCGCTGTTACATTCTCCCAAAGTTTATTTTTTAGCTCAGGCATAGAACGCAACATATCCAAGCGTTTTAAAGCTCCAAGGGTATAAATCATCGGTAGTGATTTGGCGAACATCTGCGAGCGGAGGTTGTATTTCAAATACTCGATAATTTCTTGATCTGCCGCTACGAATGCTCCGATACCTGCCATAGATTTGGCGAAAGTGGCAAAATATACATCAATTTGGTCTTGTACGCCTTGCTCCTCACCTGCTCCTGCTCCTGTTTTACCAAGAGTTCCAAATCCGTGTGCGTCATCCACTAAAATACGGAAGTTGTATTTCTTTTTCAGTGCACATATCTCTGTAAGTTTCCCTTGTTGTCCGCGCATCCCAAAAACACCTTCAGTAATAAGCAAAATACCACCACCAGTTTCTTCTGCCATTTTTGTCGCACGTTGCAAGTTTTTCTCAATGCTTTCTATGTCGTTGTGCTTATACGTAAAGCGTTTCCCGTGGTGTAGTCGCACTCCGTCAATGATACAAGCGTGAGAATCTACATCATAGACAATCACGTCATTTTTGCTCACTAGTGCGTCGATGATTGACACCATTCCTTGATACCCGAAGTTTAGCAAATATGCGGCGTCTTTTTGTACGAAGGCTGCTAGCTCTCTTTCGAGTTGCTCGTGTATTTCAGTATGACCGCTCATCATACGCGCGCCCATCGGGTAAGCTGCTCCATATTGCAAGGCTGCATCTGCATCTACTTTTCTGACATCAGGATGGTTAGCCAATCCTAGATAGTCGTTTATACTCCAGTTAAGAATCTGTTTTCCGTGGAAAGTCATTCGGGGTCCTAGTTCTCCTTCAAGTTTCGGGAATACATAATAGCCTTCTGCTTGTGAAGCCCATTTCCCGAGAGGTCCTTTGTTTTCGTGAATCCTTTCAAATAAGTCTTTTACCATAATCTTATAAAATGATATAGGGTTATAAATTTCGTGCAAAATTAACGAAATCCAAAGGATTACGGGTCATTTTAGCTAAAGATATTTTATCAGCCATAGATAATTACTCTAGTATAATTTTTTTGACAATGATTTTCTTATCCGTTTTTAGTCGAAGTACATACATACCCTTAGTAAGATTCTTGAGATTTATTCTATGGATGTCTCCAGAGTCTAATACTCCTTGCTGCATCATTTTTCCGACGACATCATAAACTGAATAAGATCTTAAATCACTCCCTTCTATTGACAAAACTCTTTCTTTCTGCAACGGATTCGGATATATTTTAATTTTATTCTCAGCATTTACACTTTCAACAGATAGCGTAACATCTGAGAGTAATTGAGTAGTCCAATTATAATGTGTTCCGTTATGGCTCAAGCCTGTGAGTGCTAGCTTCCCGTCATCAAAGACATAAATAGAACTAATTCTATCCGAACCCTCAGTCGGACTATTGTAGCGATACACTCCGTTAGAAATTCCTGTTTCTGCATTTATTTTAAGAATCATATAACCATAATTTGTTCCTATTCCGTTATTTTGACTATATCCTCCAACATAAATATTTCCGTTTCTTAAAGTAATTACTTCGCCTATATCTGCGTTATTTGTTCCGTACTGATAAAGATTTTGCCATATTAAATTGCCGTCGCTGTCAAACTTCAACGTAAGTACATCGTTATTGGTGTTGTTTGGATGTCCGCTAGGGTGCTTCCAATACCTGCCTGTTATATAGGTATTCCCATTGTCATCTTGAATTGAAGATTTCACTTCTTCTAAATAGGGATTCATAGGAGGATTTTCCTGAAAATACTCTGACCACAAGAGGCTTCCGTCCATATTCATTTTTGAAATTCTGTACTTTGCTGCGGTTACTAATAGCTTATTGTCTTGCGTAAAATGGAGGTTTGTCACGCCGTTTTGTAAATCGGTAAAAGTATTCAAAGTAATATTATTATTTGTATCTACCTTTAGGAGTTTAAAAACCTGAAAAGTTCCGTAATCCATCCCGAAAAGATAGATTTCATTATTATAAACATAATCAACAAAGATAGATTCTAGCTCGGTATATCCATCAAAAGACCTTTCCCAAAGCAGTGCTCCGCTTGCAGTAAAGGCAAATAAATTATAAGAAAACTCATCATACACATCATAATCAAAAATATATTTTTGGGCGACTATAAAAAGGGTATTGTTCTCTGAAATAGAGATAGAAATAGGAAAGTAAGAATAACTAAAAGCATCTTCAATCTCTTCTACCCAAATCAAATCTCCGTTTAGAGAGTATTTCTGAAAGATAATTTTCGACTTATTAATATGAATAGTTTCAAGCTGAAGCACATACAAGTGATTTGAATTATCAAAATAGTAATCCGCAATTTGGTTGTTAGAAACAGTTTCACCTCCAAAAAGCTGCTCAGAAAGAACCGTACCTGAGAGGTCATAATGCACTACAGAAAGTCTTTGTCCGCTAGGGGTATTTTTTCTTCCGACGACTTTGAATGAATTTGCATCCTCAGAAAATAATCTGAGGCAGATTAGGCTTATATAAAGCAGAAAAAGTGGTCAGATTTGCCTGATAATCTGCTGACCATAGCAACGGAGACTGGGCATAACTTAGATTCACCAACCCAAACAAGCTTATTACTATAATTATCCTCATTTTTTTAACATCATTTAACTTGCAATGTACAAATTCGCTATCAAAAAACCTTATTTTTTAACTTGATACTTTTTTCTTATTTTTGCAAAACACTCTTGAAATTTTTATGAAAACAAAAAGCATTAAAAACGTTTTATCATTTGAAGACTTTAAAGCAGAAGTTTTAAACGATTATAAACTTGCCCTTACCAGCAGAGAATGTAGCCTTTTAGGGAGACGTGAAGTATTGACTGGGAAAGCTAAATTTGGAATTTTCGGTGACGGAAAAGAAGTACCTCAATTGGCACTTGCCAAAGCCTTTAGGAATGGAGATTTCCGTTCGGGTTACTACCGCGATCAAACCTTTATGATGGCTATCGGACAGATGAATCCTGTGCAGTTTTTTGCTGGATTATACGGACACGCCGATATCAATTTTGATCCGATGTCAGGTGGAAGACAAATGGGCGGACACTTTTCGACACATAGTTTAGACGAAAACGGAAATTGGAAAAACCTAACCCAACAAAAAAACTCAAGCTCTGACATCTCTCCTACTGCCGGACAAATGCCTAGACTTTTAGGTCTTGCACAGGCTTCAAAAATATACAGAGAAGTAGCCAGCGTAAAAGACCAAACTAACTTCTCTATCAACGGAAACGAAATCGCTTGGGGAACTATCGGAAATGCAAGTACCTCTGAAGGTTTGTTTTTTGAGACCATCAACGCTGCTGGAGTGCTTCAAGTGCCAATGGTGATGAGCGTTTGGGACGACAACTACGGTATATCTGTACATTCAAGACACCAAACCACCAAGGAAAATATTTCTGAAATCCTCAAAGGCTTCCAGAAAGAAGAAAATACTAACGGCTACGAAATCTTTAGAGTAAAAGGATGGGATTATGCCGAACTTATGAGTACCTATCAGAAAGCAGCTGAAATTGCCAGAGAACAACACGTTCCGGTACTTATCCACGTCCAAGAACTTACACAACCTCAAGGACACTCGACTTCGGGCTCACACGAAAGATACAAATCAGCAGAACGCCTAGAATGGGAAGCTAAATTTGACTGTATTGCACAAATGAAGCGGTGGATGATTGAAACTGAAATCGCAACTGAAGAAGCGCTGAGTGAAATGCACGAAACAATCAAGAAAGAAGTTCTTGAAGCCAAGAAAATAGCTTGGAGCAATTACCTAAATCCTATAAAAGAAGAGCAAAACGAAGCTGTTGCACTTTTGGATAAAATCGCTTCTAGTAGTGCTAACAAAGTATTTATCGAAAGTTTAGTCTCAGAGCTGAGATCAATCAAAGAACCCATCAGAAAAGACATTTTAAGTACTGCCAGAAAAGTTTCGCGTATGATTATCGGTGAGACTTCACAAGCGGAACTTAGTGCGTGGATTACTGCATACAAAGAAAAAATTCAACCCAAATATAGTGCACATCTTTTCTCAGAATCAGATGAGAATATCGCTAACATAAAATCAATTGCACCTACTTATGATGACAATGCAGAGAATGTAGATGCTAGACTTGTGATCAGAGATAACTTTGATGCTATTTTTGCGAAATATCCTGAGACTCTTATTTTCGGAGAAGATTCAGGCTATATCGGAGATGTCAACCAAGGACTAGAAGGACTTCAGGAGAAATATGGCGAATTGCGAGTTGCTGATGCCGGAATTCGAGAAGCCACTATCTTGGGTCAAGGAATCGGGTTAGCACTAAGAGGACTTCGTCCGATTGCTGAAATTCAATACTTAGATTATCTGTTGTATGCGATTCAGATTATGAGTGATGATTTGGCGACATTACAATACAGAACTTTCGGAAAACAAAAAGCACCGCTGATTATCAGAACTAGAGGCCACCGTTTAGAGGGGATTTGGCACTCAGGTTCTCCGATGGGAATGATTATCAATGCCATTAGAGGTATTCACGTATTGGTTCCGAGAAACATGACCAAAGCCGCAGGATTCTACAACGCACTTCTACAAGCCGATGAGCCTGCACTAGTAGTAGAATGTTTGAACGGTTATCGACTGAAAGAAAAACTACCTACTAACTTAGGAGAGTTTACCACAGCTATCGGTGAAGTAGAAACCATGAGATCAGGTAGCGATATAACAGTTGTTTCTTATGGTTCTACACTTAGAATTATTGAACAAGCTGCTAAAGAACTTTCTGAGGTAGGTATAGAGATAGAAATTATTGATATTCAGTCTTTATTGCCATTTGACCTCAATAAAGACATCGTTAAGAGTATTGCTAAAACCAATCGTTTACTAGTTGTTGATGAGGATGTTCCGGGAGGAGCTTCTGCTTATATACTACAGCAAATTATAGAAGAGCAAGATGCTTACAAATACCTTGACAGCAAGCCACAAACTTTGAGTGCTAAAGCTCACCGACCTGCATATGGTACCGATGGAGATTATTTCTCTAAACCTTCTGCAGAAGATGTATTTGAGAAAGTATATGACATTATGAACGAAGCAAATCCGAATAGATTTCCTAAATTATTCTAGTCAAATAGCATTTATATAAAAAAATCACTAGTATTTTAGTTTAGACTAAAGGCTAGTGATTTTTTATTTGGGTATATATTCTTGTTATTTGGTATTCTTTTCTCGCATTCCCTTTAGGGTTTCTGCCCAAATCTTTAGTTTATCTAGCATAGATTGTGCTGATTTATCTAAGATTTCATTGGCTTCAAACACACCTTCATCGGTGATAAATTGTGTAAAAAACGGAATGTTTACCGCCTGTGTAAGAGGCATCATGCCTAAAGTTGTTACGGGTAACTTCAAGGCTTGCACTGCTCTTGTACCTCCTGATACACCGCCATAACTCACAAATGCCATAGGTTTGTCTTGCCATTCTTTTACTAAATAATCGAGTGCATTTTTTAAGGTAGCGGGAAAGCTAAAGTTGTATTCAGGAGTTACCATCACATAGGCATCGGCTTCGTCTATGACTTTGCTCCATTTTTTAGTATGCTCGTGGATATACTTTTGGAGTCTGGGATGCTCGGGTTCATCAAATAAGGGTAGGTTGATTTCCTTTAAGTCTAATACTTCTATCTCAAAGTCTGAGTGCTGTTGGGCGATTGCTGTAAACCAAGCCGCTACTAACGATCCTTTTCTGGCAGGTCTGGTACTGCCGATAATTATTTTGAGTTTGTACTTCATTTTAGATGAGATTTATATCGTTTACTAGATAGTTAAAGTGTCTAATTTAGTAAATAAAAATCAAATAAATCGGTTTTTCAGCAATAGATAATCAAAAAATATTTGGCTAAAACCATTTGATTAGTCCTCTGAGAACGTTCCTGATCCTTTGAACTCTCTGCCTTCTACCTTGGTTAAATCTATGCTAGAATCAAATCCTTTGACATAGTACTCTCCGTTTTGGTTGGTGAGTTTACATTCATGTTCGGTGAAAATCCACTCTCTTTTTCTGTCGTAGTAGAGTTGAGAAGTCTCTAGTTTGTCACCATTTTCAGAAGTGATTTTCACGTTATCCTTGAGCTCAATAATTTCAGATTTAGAGAAATTGATCGCATAATCTGCTACTATAAAACTCTTGTTTCCAGATTCATCATACATCACTATATCTACTCCTTCTGTAAATTCAGTAAAAGGAAATTCAAGTTGGCTGTAGTCATACACCAGCGGGCTTTTTAGTATGGATTTGATTCTAGCAGAATCAGTATATTTCATCACAAAATTCTCTGCTTCAGAGGTAGGTACAAAAGCTACTTTTGATGCGCGTTGAATTTCACCTATATTCTTATCACAAGAGGTCAACAACAGCAACGCTACAGCAAAAAAAAGGAAGATATGTAAGTGATGCTTTGTCATTGAAACTTAAGGAATAACTACGCTTTTATTAATCCAGCAACCAAAATCAATACTTTTACCACTCATTTTGGCTTTTTTAATCTCTTGCGCAGTAGGAGCTTTTTTGAGGTAAGCTTCACTAAGTCTTTTGGTAGTAGCTGTATATTTAGGATTCACTTGTGCCACTTTTTCTATATTCTGAGCAGCTAAGAAATATATAGCTTTTGCTTCAAACTCATTCTTAAAACAGGTTTTATCAGCACCAATATACAATTGAGAAAGCAAGATATAGCTCTCAATCATCTCAGAATTATTGTCAATGGCTTGTTGTGCAAATGCTTGTGCCTGTTCTCTATCGCTTTCCTTATTTAAATCAGCGAGTTTATAATACGTTTTAGCTCTATTAAGCGTATTTGGCTCTAAGGCTGCGCTCTCAGAGAAATAGGTGATTGCCTTTTCTTTGTCTTGTTTTCTAAAGGCAATTTCGCCCATATAATAAGCTGACTTTGCTGTTTTCTTTAAACCGTAATACTGAGTTGCCATAGCCTCGAAAAAGCTATTGTTGAAAGCGCATTTGTAGGTATCTAATCTATTCAAAGCGTTTTCCAACCAAAATACATCTGCTTTGTTTTTTTCGTAATCTTCATTATAAAGTTCATTCCAAGCTTTACAATCTAATTTGCTGTTTTTTAAATCAGCAAAAATATTTTTAGAAGATATTTTCAGTAAGTCTAATTGGTTTTTGTTTTTCCTAAATTCTGGTGTTTCTGCTTTTAGACTCAGCTTCTCTGTTTCTAATTGGCTTACTTTACGGAGTATGCTTCCATTTATTACATCTAATTTTTTAATATACTCTTTAGTAACACCTTTTCTAGTTTGCATCTGTTCTGAAATAACCAAACTTGTATATAAATTCAAGATATCTACAGAAAAGGCACCTTTATCAGCTACAAAAATAGCATCTAAAGCTGAGATGGCCTGTTTGTTATCGAATAATCCGTTTTGATAAGAAAGTGTTATTTTCTTGAGGTCATTTTCTTTTTTGTATTCCGGGAAATATTGGCTTTGTTTGTCATACAAATCGACTATATGTTTAGTCCAGTTTTTCTTTTCTTCGCCTAGGCTCATCGGCTGTACAATTCTGGTCAACATCTCTTGTGAAAGCACATATATCTCATTATCTACTGATGGACAATCTTTAAGTGTTGTCGTAATCACCTCAAGGGTTTTTGCCTTTCCTTCTGGGGTAAGAAAAGCCTTTTCAGTGAAATCTACTTTATAATAGAGTTTGAATTCTAAGAATACTTCCTGGCAGTTTGGTTTTTTCTGGGTATAAGCTGTCAGAAAGACAAATAACGAAAGTATGATCAGTTTTGTTTTCATTTTATAGTTTTTTTGCAACCTATTGAATATACAACAGATTATAGATTTGTATCAGAAGCAGTGTTTGCTTTGTTTAAAGAATATTCTAACAAACAGAACGCAACAACCTGACCAGATATTTTAATCGTATAGCATCTTTCTAAACCATTTGTCAATAATCGAAATACTGATAATTACGTTAAAATAGTTTTCTTGTACGAGTCCGTCATTTTTTGCACCTCTTTGTCCGTACTCAAGAGCCAAACTGATGTCTGAAACTCCATTTCCTATCGGGAAGTTAGCACCCACAGAAACTGCCATATCATTGATGGTCGTACCATTTACAACAAGACCTGTGTTTTCGTAACGCAATCCACCTCTGTAGGTAATTCTATGGAAGTAATTGGTAAACGAATTATATTTTGGCACGTAATATCCTCCTGCAGAAACTCTAAATGCCTCTTTGCTATCAAATGAAGCAAAACTACCCGAAACCGGTGCTGCATCTTTATTTTTACCGTTGAATGAAAATTCTGTTCCTACCGCCCATTTTCTCAATTCACCTACTCCAGCACCTAGCGCAAATTTAGTAGGCACAGCTACTTTAGTACTTACCTCAGGCATCTCTACATAATCATCGAATCTATCGTAACCTGAAACATTAGTTATGGTTCCTAAGATAACCGTCTTATTAAAATTTATTTTATAACCAGGCGTAATTACTACACTGGTATATACATCGTACTTTTCTTTAAACTTGGTTTTGTACATTGCCCCAATATTTACAGAAAATCCGTTTAGGTTAATGTTATTATCCACACGCGTTCCTAACTGTGTATCTATTTGATATTTTTTGCTACTAGTACTAATTTTACCAAAATAGAAATTTGCATCTATACCAATATTAAAATTAGAAGATACCTTATAGGCTCCACCCACAAAGGCTCGATTACTTCCGCCCTCGCCTGTATATTTATTCAGCATACTACCAGCTCCTACTGCATTTGACTCAATCCTATAGCCTACAGAAGTCTGAGGATTCACCCCAAAGGCAACGCCAAACTTACCTAACGGAATACCTACAGCCAAATATTCCATAGATGTTCTCTTGGCTTTCTCAGTGACATTCGTTGTTTTGAGCTCGTTAAATGTAGTTTGTCCTCCGACAGAGATAATAGTAAGTTGTAAACCACTATACGAAGCTGGATTCAGAAGATTCAGGTGGATACTGTCAGGAAAAATCCCTAGACCACCCATGGCTCTTTGTTCTGAAGTTCCTTTTAGTCTTTGTTCGCCAATTCCGAAAGCAGAATAAGGTGATGAAGTACTTTGCTGGGCAAATGAAAGTACTGTTATTAACAGCCCAATACTTGTTGTTATTTTTTTGATCATCGGTTTTGATATTGAAATAAATCGTTCAAACTTTCTAACAGAAAATTTTGATTGGCAAATATGGTGCTTTTTAATCTTTTAGCCAAAAAAACTGTATCTCCACCCGTTAATATTATGATAAAGTTATGATGCCTATCTTTTAAACTTCTGATAAAACCTTCTATCTCAAATACAACTCCATTGACAACCCCTGAATGAATAGACTCTGCGGTGGTCTGACCAATGAAATAATCCTGCTCTGGTTTTTCTAACAAAGGTAACTTCGCTGTATAATTGTGTAGTGCCTTATACCGAAGGCTTATCCCCGCGGATATGGCTCCACCCAAATAATTATCCTCTTCATCGATAAAGTCATACGTAATAGCCGTTCCAGTATCGATAACTAGTTTAGCCTGTTTCGGATATCTTAGCGTTGCTCCTGATGCCAAAATCATGCGATCGATACCTAAAGTCTGAGGGGTTTTATAGTTATTTATAAAAGGAAAGTCAGAATCATAGCTTACAAAACATATATTTATAGCTTTGTCCATCCACGAAAACTCCTGTTTTGAGATATTTCTGACTGATGAAATCATCAAATCAGTAATTTTTGGATACAAAAGTAAAATTTTTTCAGTTTCTTTTTGAAGAGCAGCATCATCCAAAACAAACAATTCAATAATCGTATCTTGCTTGAATACAGCACATTTAATTTTTGTATTCCCGATGTCAATAGCTAAAAGCATTTCTGTTGAATTAAAAAACAAAGATAGGAATAGATTTTTTTAAAATTTTGTTTTGGATAATTTAAAAATCGTTCTATATTTGCACTCGCAATCCGCAAGAGGTGCCTTAGCTCAGTTGGTAGAGCAATGGACTGAAAATCCATGTGTCCCTGGTTCGATTCCTGGAGGCACCACTTCAAAAAAACCCTAACTCATTGAGTTAGGGTTTTTTGCATTTAAAAGGTTTCTTAGGTTGTTTTTTAAACTTGGTCTAAGGAAAGTTAGAGCAAGAAAAATCTGAAATAAACAAAAAAACCTGCAAATCGAGGTTTGCAGGTTTTCTGTGTGGTGATAAATCATCAAAGTCTTTTCTGAATTTGTGGGCCAAGAGGGATTCGAACCCCCGACCCTCTGCTTGTAAGGCAGATGCTCTGAACCAACTGAGCTATTAGCCCTTAAAAAAGGAATAAATTCAATTTTTGACTAAAATAAGTTTTATATCACGAAATAAAAATCAAAATAATATTTGAATTTTATTTTGTGGGCCAAGAGGGATTCGAACCCCCGACCCTCTGCTTGTAAGGCAGATGCTCTGAACCAGCTGAGCTATTAGCCCTTATTTTGTGACTGCAAATATACAACGCAATTTCAATTATACAAGTGCTTTGCATGATTTTTTTAACTAAAAGCAGAAATAAAGAAAGTCTTTATTACAACAAACTGATTGCCTGAATTTTAGACAACATCTCCAATTCAACATACCAACTAAAACTGAGTTATTTAGTATAGCAATACTATATTAGCTATCAAAACTCATTCTAAATTTATTATAGAAAGTGGATAACCGTATTTATAATAAGTAGGAATTCAGCTTTTAATTTGTGTTGTACTTATGAGTACAACAACCTAAAATATTGTTAATAACACTACTATTAACTAAAATCAGTTTATTTAAAAAAAGCTTATTTTAGAATCAAAGTACCTATTGCACAGTCTAAACACTTCTTGTTATCACAGTAATTTTTTTTGAGTTGCAATAAGGACTGGGTATCAAATGCAGTAGTAGCTTCAACGCCAAGTGTTTTATATTTATCAATGATGATGTTTTTCTCTGGCTTAATAGCCTTAAGTAGTTTTACTAAAAGTTGTATATCAGCTGGTTTATTTTGATAATGGGCATAGGCAAACTTGAGGGGAACAATGGTGTTTATAATGAGTAAATCAATAAAATCTTTGCTCAAACGCTTATGTTTATGCGAACTTTCTTTTTCAAATACATAATGGGTTTTCCAATACGTTGCCACTTCAACTTTAAATAAAGTATAGATTTCTTCGAGTGAATCTGTTTTGATAATCTTGTCAAACAGATAGGAATGATGGTGATACAACATGGCTAATTGTGCCAAGCGTATGGTCGGGAAGTTGTCAGGTCTGTGTTTGAAAAATTCTAACCGATCAATAAATGTGTCTTCTAGGCGGTATTTAACTCTTAGGTAATCCCATCTTTCTTTCAGATTCTTAGGATAGTTTTCTTGAAAATCAACCTCTAACAACCCAGCCCTGCCAAAGAATAAGGCTTCAATATTCTCAAGCTCAACAGCTTCTTTTCTAATCAGCGTAAACGGAAGTGAACGGGCAATTTGTAAAAAAGTAGTTCCGTTTGAATTTAATCCGAAGTTTTTGCTAAACATACAAAACAGAGTAGCTTCCCAATCGTTTTTATTCTCTGCAAGTAAGGCACTAATCACTGAAACTTTTTGTTCTAAACGCTCTTTGAATAGTTCGTTTTTCCAGTTACTGATTATTTTCTTATCAACTGTAGGGAGCTGATTTTCGCAGTATATCCAGTTTTTTTTCTTGTGTAGATCCATATACAAGTTATTTGCATCTTTATCTATATAATCTCTAAGCTGTAACACCGGTATTTCAGAGTAATCCCTCCGGTATATATCCACGTCATAATCCCAAACTACATGCAGAATCACATTGTCGTAATTCTTGTCTAGATGGTGGTTGTGTACATACCAATCTGAAGATTTCAAGTGTATCTCCACATTGCCTGCCCAGTGCAAATTATCAAGGATAAGCTGAGCATTAAAGAAATCAGCTCCTGAATTCTGTGTATGGCTTCCGGTATCAATAATTGAAATGTCTTTATTGCATACAGTTTTGAGGTTTAAAAAATCAAACTTTTTATGAGACCATACATAATGTAAAAAATCTTCTTTCATGACATTCTAAAATACCAAAGCAATTTACATTTTTTTTATATATTATTTGTGAAATCACACTTTTTTATAAGGTAACCTTTAAAGTACAGCTCTTAAAGTTAAGGTATGTTTAGTACAGGGTCTAAAAATAGAGGAGGTGAAAACGACTATTGCCTTTCGAGTTTAACTCAAAAGTGGGTGCGGGTATTTTCAGTGTGTTGACTACTGAGAAAAGTGTTTTTAAGAAGTGAGAATTAGTTTTTATCTTTGTCAGATCAACATCAAAACTCAAATAATATTGTCTGAACCGTTCTTTTTCAGGCAAGAAAATGGTATTTACTAATCGGTCATCGCTTGTTATCATTCCTTCCGCACCATAGCCTATGGCAAGGTTTAACCATTTTGGGAAATACAAGCCTTTGGCAAAAGAATCTATATTAAATGACAGCCAATAGGTCTGCCCGTTATAGTCTTTGAGGATTTGTTGGTATAGGTTTTCGCCTAAAACACTGGGTCTTCGAGAGGCATAAGGAGTGGTATGGAAAGAGAATTTCAACAGTATCCGTTGCTCGTCCCACAATAATTCTTGACCCGCATAAAGCGCTACTCCAGAAAAGTTAGCCAATACATCACCATAAGAGAAACCCCATTGCTCTGAAAATCCATCAAAAGTCTCTACTGTAGTCAAAAAGGTAAAGCTTGACAAACTGCCATATAAAATACTTTGTTTTTTGCTGATACCGCTCCACTGAAATACTTCTGATGAAGCTCTTGACAATTGATAGCCCGAAAAAGCATGACCTACTTTGTCCATCTGTAACCAATCTGCATTGTCGTTATAGAAATGGAAACTCGACTTCTCGTGATTTTTATACCAGGCTTGGCTCAGCCCTAACAATGTACTTCCCAAAAGGCTACTTTGAGCAATCACAACTGTGTTTCTCTTCTGGGTATCCAACGAATCCGAAGGCTTGAAAAACATATCCACCTTAGACTGTGCTAGACTAAAAATAGGAATGAAAACAAAAAATAACTTAAGATAGCATTTCATTAGAAATAAGATGTAGAGCAATAAGTCGTTACAAAAGTGCAAGTTAAGTAATTCGAAATAAAATTAATACAAAAAAGACTGTCTTTTTGAGACAGCCTTTTCAACCAAGCCACATAAATTTACACTGCTTTTTTATCAGAACATTTCCCTAATTTTGTACTTTCTTTACTAAAACTATATTGTTAGCGCTAGTCATCTTGACAATTAAAATTTGATCACTATTTATTTTATCGATGCTATGTTTTGTTGTGTAAACATCCTCTTTTTGATAGACTAGTCTTCCAAGCATATCATACACTTTAATGGCTTTCATATCAAAGCCTTTAGAGAAAACTTCTAATTTTCCATCTTTAGGATATACACCCCAATTACTTTGTAAATCAGGAATATTAGGAGTACTCAAAGCATTTTTATAAACCAAAAGAAAACGGTCGTTAAAGTTTCCTATTTCTGAATGAAACTCATATGGAGATTCTCTCAGATTATGGACGACCTCCAGAAGATTATCTTTAAGATAAATAACTTGATTGGCGTTTTCTTCTAAAAAGAGCCCGTCAAAGTAATCTAGGTTAATGCTGAAATTACCTGAAAGAGTCACGCTATAGCCCAATGTCACTTGATCTGAATCCTGAAAGGGCAAACCTCTGCCCTGCACAACTAGTGCGGTGTTTTCTGCAATACTATACAAGCTCACATAATTACCTCCGAAGAGAACACCATCAATTTCGTCTAACTCATTAGAAACACCTGCTGTATATCCCACTAACATTTGGTGAAAAGCACCTTGTTCATTTCTAATACTCAACTTCAGCACATGCACTTCAGCTGGTTCAGCAGTAGCGCTTGGGGTTAATTCATCCTGTACTTGTCTATAGAAATAATCGGGAAACTCATCATTTAAGAATTGGGTTACTGACAAATACCGCATACTGTTATTATACTGTACGGCACCGGTTTTTGCCGCCATAAAGAAACCTTGTCCCGCTGCAATATACTTTGTAGGCACATTATAATTAGGGTTTAATGTAGTACCTCCGTCGGCATAAGGAGTTGCAGAAGTTCCTATCCCCAACCGAACGTTATATACTGCAAAATCATTAGCGACATAGGCATAGTTCACTCCAGCAGCTACGGGTTTAGTATTATGTGCCCACAAATACACATTGTCACCTAAGACTTGATCGTTATCTGATCTAAATTTCTCAACATCTAACAAAGAGGGATAGGGATTTGCAAAAAAGTTCCAAGCAAAATCACCGCTAGGATTTCCAGTAGCTGGATTATTGCCGATAAAACCATTCAAATTATTTCCTGGATCTCCAACAGTAGTGAAGATATAAGAACCAGAATTAGGAACTCCGACAAAACTAGCATTAAAAATCTGAGGATTATTTGATGTATTTGAAGGAAAGCTAGTGGGTGCTTTGATGATATAGCCTTGACCAGGATGCATTACTCCGGGATGCGTTTTCCAACCCTGTTGCAAATAGGTCTCATAAGTAGCATTGTAATAAACAGCTGGATCCCAGCGGAAGCGTGAATTTCCAGAACCAGCAGATAGAGCCGCCGTGGTTTGTCCGCTTACGGGTGAGCCCCAATAGGTATAATCAAAGTTATACATGGGTTTTGTGTCTCTTTTAAAAGTGATATCTCCCTGGTTTTCGTTGTAATCTATTTCTTGAATAATACTGCCATTGCTCTCCACAACCACTGCAGAGGCAGAAAGTTGATTCAACAATCTGCGTACGATATAGACATACGCACCTTCATTTATTCTCAAAGAACCTCCAGTGGTTATGCTTAGTTCACAAGTGATAATATTTCCATTCATTTCTGTGTCAAAAGCCCCTCTGAGCTCTGCTTTAAAATCTCTAGTAGGTTGCATAATCACATCGCCATCAACCACAACTGGATTGCCATTCTCGTCACCCCAACTCATGCCATTCCAATAAAGCGTCACCTCACACGTACCTGGTTCTGGTGATGGCGTGCCAAATTCGTCAGCACCTATATCTGGTGTATATGCACTTCTGAGCTGGTCATCAATATCGTCATAGGGTAGACCGAGAGCTTCGAATTCAGCCTCTAAACTTATGCCCGAGTTATTCACCCATGCATTTGGATCATTGACATGTAGGTTATAATTAGAAACAAATACAGTATTTTCAAAACCAGAATTTTGTTCGAAATCAGCTCCTACAAAATTCTGCCAATCGGTGAGACCGATAAAAAAATTATTTGGATAAGTATCGCTTGTGTTTAAACTCTGATGCCCCCCTACAAAACCTCCTGCATTGGGTGTGAAATAATTATTATTATCTAAGTGACTAAAAACAGTAGACATTTGTCCAGCCAAATTTCCCTCTATGGCAATACCAAACTTTCTGATTTCACTCTCATAATTGCCATTGGTCTGCGTATTATTAAAAATATTATTACGGATATCTAAGCTTGAGTAATTAGACAAATCTCCGCGCAGGATGATTGCTGCACAAATACCATCATTCACATTGTCTGACAGGCTTATTGAGTTATGATAGATTTTATAGCCTTTACCACCATCGAGGTATATTCCATAAGCACCTCCGCTAAGATTATTATGAGAACCAGGGGAATAAATATCGGTAATAAAATTGTTGAGCACCGCAATATTACTAGTGTCAACATAAGTAGTAGCGAGATGAATACCAGCTACTTGTTGAGAGGCATTAGTGCGATGTATTTCAAGTATTCTATTTTTAGAAATTATTCCGTTGCGGCTGTTTCCGCCTATATAAATTCCGCTATAATCTAAACTGGCTGAAAAGTCAATCTCTAAATCATAAATAGTGTTTTTCTCAACTACAAAACCATTGGCACCTCTTATAAAAATAGAGTGCGTAATTTTATCTACACTTGCTTCAGTGCCAAAATCATTTTCATAGACTTGAATATTTGTTGAAAAATCATTGCCGCTATTATTCAGAAAAAAACCTTGTTTGACTCCTTTAAATAAGATATTGTGCACTTTGAAGTTAGAAACTGGATTGTTGCTACTCCCTTCTGACTCCAGATGTATAGTCGCATTATTACCAGCAAATATAGCTGCAGAAACAGCGGAATCACTATTATAATTCCCTTGCATAAGCACTAAGTTCTTCAGCTCTACAAGATCAGATTGATCTGTCAGCCAAAAAACACTTCTATCAGAACCATTCATAATAGTACAGTGGTTGGTAATAGTTAGGTTTTTTGAATTCGAGCCAAAATTAGATCCGTCAAAAAGAATATTCTTAGCTCCGATTAGTTTAAAAACAGCCTTCAAAGGAGTCCAGCTATTAACGTTATAGGCATCAATAACTACATTCTTATTTAAAGCAGGTCTGAATTTCACGGTATGAGTAGCAGCTGCTGTAATTTCTATCGGAAACATTTCACCCGTATTGTTTGCATAAAGTGTATCGTTTAGCACAAAAGTCACAGGACAAGAAACCCCGTGGGTATTCAGGTGTGCCACTGCATTGGTGATACTAGAAAAATGCCCATAATTAGCATCGATAATATAACTGCCGCATAATGCACCTAAAGGCGTGGTGCCTTGAACAGAAATATGTACCGTAGCGGTAGAATCAGGATCAACTCCGTTAGCGATAGTATAGGTAAAGATATCTTCTCCTAAATAACTGTTTTGAGGAGTATAATTAAATCGCTGTGTAGTTGCATTCCACAGCACAGTTCCGTGAGCAGGCGGCGCAGTAAGTCCAACTGAGCTAATGGGAGCATTTCCTTCAACGTCATTTTGTAAAACATTAATTGGGGTGAGTTGATTGGGTGCAACATAGACAATATCATCGATGGCGGTAAGTAAATTCACAAAGGGAGTTACTGTACCTCTTATCTTTGGTCCGTTATTGGCATTGCCATTGTGTTTGAATAGTATAGGAGAATGCCAAGTTACAGCATTGTCATAGGCGTAAAATCTGATATACAATGTTTCTTCCGGCAATACCTTAAATGATGAGGGAAAATTTCCCACTACAGTTTGATTGCCACTCAAAGTTGCCGTAGCACCGATAAGTGTGGTTCCACCACCTGAAAAACTTGCATCGGTTGCATAACGAATTTGAAATTTTCTTACATGCAAGCTTGGAGCTTCATAAACGAACTCAAAACTACTGGGTTGAATTTGGAAACCTGCATTTGCAGTCACTGAAAACTGCACATATTGTGACAAATCAACGGCTGCAGCGGTTGTCCAGTGTGCCGAATCAGTTGAAGTGTTATGTTGACTATAAGCGCCAACTAAGCTAACACCTGAAGCAGTAATGGGCGCAGATGAAATATTTGAAGCAACATAACTCGTAGTTAAAGTATTGTGATTACCCCATTTCACTAAATCTGTTTGACTAAAAAATAATAGGGGTAAAAGATTAAATAAAAAAATAACTATCTTTTTCATACTTGTGTTTTATGTAGATTTCATTCTGGATTATTTTCTGTTGGGATTTCTTTCTAAGCTCTCCCTGCTTTTTAAAAAACAACACATTAAAATCAGTTAAATGAACACCTCAAGAAAAGGCTTATTTTGAATTACAAATAACAAAAGAATATGGCTCAGGTCATAAAAAAAGGCATAGATTAAAAATAGATACTTAAACTATAATTGAGCGATATTACATCTATATAATCACATGAAAATCAGCGTATTCAATATATAAGTCTATAGTTCATCTATAAAAAAACATAGTAAAACCATACAGTCTATCTAGAGATTTAAGGTTTTTGACACACAAAACAACAAGGTGTTTTAAAAAAAGATACAGAGGTAAGTAAAAGTCGAAAGGTTTTTTTTGAGCGTTATAAATTAGATAACAAAACTGAGTTTATAAACGAAGCCCATAGTATATACCACAAAAAAAAACCGCCTCAAAACAAATTTGAGGCGGTTTAGAATTATTAGCTAATAAAACAAATTAGCTATTATATTTTATCAAAGCTTGCTTTAAGATTTCAA
Organism: Flavobacteriaceae bacterium; assembly: GCA_034676605.1. Classification (GTDB taxonomy): domain Bacteria; phylum Bacteroidota; class Bacteroidia; order Flavobacteriales; family Flavobacteriaceae; genus Flavobacterium. Next base: position 1,163,159 of record JAUCBW010000001.1, read on the forward strand.
TAGCTCGGATTAAATCTTCCTTTTTCAGCACATAGGCTATTCTGATTTCGTCTAAACCAACACCTGGCGTAGAATAAAATCCGCTTGCAGGAGCGACCATTACCGTTTCTCCGTTGTAGTCAAAATCTTCTAAAAGCCATTGTGCAAACTTATCAGCGCTGTCAACTGGTAGCTTTACGATACAATAAAAAGCACCTTTGGGGGTCGATACGCTTACACCATCAATTTTATTAAGTGCTGAAATAAGTGTATCTCGTCTGTCTTTGTATTCTAAAATCACTTCATCAAAATAAGATTGAGGCGTGTCTAGGGCAGCTTCACTTGCAATTTGCGCATAAGTAGGCGGACTCAATCTAGCTTGTGCAAACTTCATCGCCGCTTTCATCACATCTGCATTTTTAGAAACAATACAACCAATTCTAGCACCACACATACTATATCTTTTAGAAACCGAATCAATCATAATTGCATTTTGCTCAATGCCTTTTACGTTTAATACCGAGTGATGTTGCAGATTATCATCATAGATAAACTCCCTATATACCTCGTCGGCAATTAAGAATAAATCGTGTTTAAGTACAATTTGAGCTAATTTTTCTATTTCTTCTTTCGAATATAAATATCCTGTTGGGTTACCAGGATTGCAAATAAGAATTGCCTTGGTTTTTGGTGTGATGAGTTTCTCAAAGTCCTCGATTGGAGGTAGCGCAAAGTCTGTTTCGATACCTGAGATAACCGGCACTACTTTTACACCTGATGCAACTGAAAATCCGTTGTAATTGGCATAAAAAGGCTCTGGAATAATAATCTCATCATCTATATCCATCGTACTTCCGATAGCGAACATCAATGCCTCAGAACCTCCGGTTGTGATAATAATATCTTGAAAATCTACTGGCAACCCCATGTTTTGATAAGTCACGGACAATTTGCGTCTATAACTCTCAAATCCAGCCGAATGGCTATATTCTAATACTTCAATATCAGCGTCTTTGACCGCTTGAAGCGCAGCCTTAGGGCTCTTTATATCGGGTTGTCCAATGTTAAGGTGATATACTTTATGTCCTTTGTTTCTTGCAGATTCCGCAAAAGGAACCAATTTTCTGATAGGTGATTCGGGCATTTGTAAGCCTTTGTTCGAAATCTTTGGCATATTCTTAAAAATTTAGGAGTACAAATTTACTGTTTTTTTGAACATCTTAGGGTTAAAAACAAAAAGAGATTTAGCTGTTCTAAAAACTACTTTTATTCTGATGAAATATCTTAGATTTGTCTTTTACTTTTGTAGTTGATCAATTTTAGACATATGAACCCGCAGAACTATATTTTATACTTTACGCACGGCAGTGATGAATTCTTGAACGAAGCGGTTTTTGCGTTACTCTCGTATTATGCACACCATAAAGAAGACGAAAATAAAATAGTAGTATATACAGATAATAGTGCCTATTTCAAAAAAAGACTACCACAAAGCATCGAATATATTGCCCTTGAAAAAGAAACTATCATAAAGTGGAAAGGCGATATTAACTTCGTGCATAGAGCAAAAATTGAACTCCTTAGAGATTTCGCTACGCGCTTTTCGGGCAATGTATTGTATTTGGACAGTGACACCTATTTCAGAACCAATATTTCGACCTTATTTGAGCAAATTCAAAACGGAAATGCTGTGATGAGCTTAGAAGAAGGCACTATAGATACAAGTACTATCAAGCACCTAAAGGAATTTGACCGTTATTTTAAAAAGAAAAAACACCAGCTAAACATAGGTCATAAAATTTTTACATTCAAAAAAGATGTGCGTATGTATAACGCCGGAATCATCGGAACTCAAGTGCCTAAAAGTACAACTCTTTTTGATGACGCACTACTCATTACAGATTATATCTATCCTGAACATCCTTCGCACGTAGTAGAGCAATTTGCCTTTAGTTACTTATTACAAACCCAAAGCCCGACGGTTATTGAGGCTGAACCACTCATTCACCACTATTGGTATTTTAAAGAGTTTAGGGTTATCCTAAAAGACTTTTTTGAAACCTACAAAGACAAGAGTTTTGAAGACTTGCTTTTGCTTTACACCAAAATCAATCCAGAGTATCTAAGTGCTGAAAAACTCAGGTACAAGAACGCTTCTTTTACTGAAAAACTCCGTATCAAACTAACCACTTTCCGAAAGTGGAGAATCAGAGATTATGAGCTATAAAACACTTTTGTACCCAGTCTTTATTTAGTCATTATGAATATGAATACTTTGCCACACTAAGTTCTGATTGCCTGAAGTATCAATAGCAAAAACTCCAAAATGGTAAGTTCCTTCTGTATTTTGCGGTACTTCAATAGACAATTCTTTAGTTATATTCTTACCTGAGATTGGCTCTGAAAACTCATACGCCCATAGCTCATTAGTTGTAGTATCTGTCGTTCTATGAACGTGCCCATCATCAGAATAATGAATGTCAATCTTATAAGAAGCCAATCCTATATTATCTGTAAAATCTATCTTGATTAACAACTCCTCTCCTGCATGAACTTCCTGCCCATCCATAGGATTATAAACTGCAATAGTAGGTTTCTGAATATCTGCATCTGAGCTAGAATCTGTAGAACAAGCTCCTAAAGACAGTAACATAACCAAGGTGAAAAAGTAAGTAATTTTGAGTTTTTTCATTGTATGAAGTATTTAAATTATAGTTTAAAATTGTTATAGTTATTAAAAAGGTATTTGAAGCATCAATTGTATATTCCTTCCTTGTTCTGGGATTTCTAGACTTCTATAAAAACTAAGGTGACTGAAATACTTGGTATCAAAAATATTTTGAACTGATAATGAAAGACTTGGAGTCATCTTTCCTAGTTTTAAGTCTGTTGATAGTCCTGCACCGAATACACATGATGAGGGCGTAATTTCTTCATTTCTAGCAATCCTATTTTGAGTTGCAAAATACTTCCCACTCAAGTAAACAGCTGATTTTTGGAATGTTTCTCCGCGTTCCAAAAACATATAATTTACTTTCCCAAAAACATTTAACGGCGGTGTAAACGGCAACGGATAATTATCTCCTATCTGACGGTTATAGATATATTCTACTGCCCATTCGGTCGTGAATGCATCTATAGAAAATGCTGCCTCTAATTCAAAGCCCGTCAACAGAGCCTTGGTCTGAGAATATCTATAAATTTGACCAGAATGCGGTAATATAGAGAAGTCTCCCGTGGGTTTTAGGTAAATATAATTTGAGAAATAGTATAAGTACGGACTGAACTTCATACTAAAATTATCCGTTTTATAACTTGCCTGCACATCCACCACATAGCCTTTTTCAGCCTCCAGTTGTGCGTCTCCTTGTTCGTGTCTAAACGAACCGTGGTGTACGCCGTTTGCGCCAAGCTCAATAGGTGTCGGGTTTCTAAAGCTACTGCCTATATTTAAGTTAAAATCTATTTTTTTGTTCAACGAATACATCGCACCAGCTTTCAGGTTGAAGTTTCCTAAGTTCCTTGTCAGCTCAGGACTTCTTTGTGCATACTGCTGCGCTGTATCTTCTGTATAGTTTCTACCAACTAAGTATTCATACAGAATTTGGTCGTAAAATTCTTCCATTTTTATGTTTGAAAAATCATAGCGAACGCCAAAATTAAATCTGAGTTTTTCTGATAAACGAAAGTTATGTAAAGCGAATAATCCGTAATTCTCTCTATTGTATTCAGGCAAAAGAAAATTAAAGCCTCCTATTGTATTGTCTTGAAACTGCAACTGCAACCCAATGTCTGTAGTGTGTTTTTCAGCGAAAAAATAAGTGAATTTAGCATTTGTACTAAAGGTATTCAAGTTGAAGTCCAGCTCTAGGTCAGCCTCTTTCTCAGGCGGTAATTGATTGGAATAATGGGTGTGAAACGCACTTTTCTCCTGTCTGTGATTATTCTGAAAAGCTATATCAACAGCCAATTCTGAGTCGGTAAACTTCCATTTATGTTCATTCTGAACCATCAAATGATTGGCAGACTGATACGGATAATCAATATTCCGCGAATCGCCATCATCCTGCAAGCGATTCAGGTCAGGAATCCCGTGCGAACCAGGAAAGAATCCCGCCTTGGTTCGGTTGTTTGAAAGGGTCAAAAGTGTGTGATAATCCTCCTGAACATAGCCTAATTGCCCAAAGACATTCCACTCTTCTCCTGCGGTATTTTTCAATCGTCTGTTGTGAATCGGGATTTTTCGTGTCAAATAAACAATGGTATCCGTGGGCGTGTTATAATCTCCATAATCCAAATACAATCCTTTTATCTTATAGAAAAACTTCTCTTTTCGCTGTTTGAGCTCAAAGGCTGTCCCTATCGTATTATTGACAGACCTACCTAAAAGCGTGATTTTTCCGTCAAAAGAATGCTTCTCTGGAATCAAGTTGTTTTTGATATTCAAAACCCCACCAATCGCGTCGCTACCATATTCGATAGAAGCCACGCCTTTGATGAGTTCCACACTATCTAGCGAAAATGCATCAATCTCCAAGCCGTGATCAGCTCCCCATTGTTGCCCCTCATGCTTATTTGAATTAAGCGAAACTGCAACTCTATTAAAACCCAAACCTCGGACAACTGGTTTTCCCGTCCCCGAACTTATACGCATCACATTCACACCTGCGGTATGCTCTAATGTCTGTGCCAACGAACCTGCAAAATGCTGATGAATATACGCTGATGAAATGTCCTCTTTATTATCAACAGATTTTCCGTAGCTCTCGATAACAATCTGTTCAATGGTCTGCGTATCGAGCTGTAAGATTATATCAACCTCCTTATTCGAAACCAATTGTATGCTTTTCTTAGTTGTAACATATCCGACATAAGACACCGCCAAAGTATAGGTTGATGCCGATAGATTAGAGAAAACATAGACTCCGTTTAAATCCGTAAGACTTTTTTTTCCAGACAGATTCACATAAGCCCCAACAAGCGGTTGCTGTGCTGCATCGGTTACTTTTCCGGTTATAGAAAATTGAGCATAGGATATAAAAGTGGAAAATATAAGAAACAATGAAAAATAAACCCTCATTTTTGGTGTTTAAAATTATAATTAACTACAATACAAACGTTTAGCCCAAATCAGGCAAACAACAAATTAATTAATTGACCTTTAGAATTCCGAGAAGTATTTTTTAGATATAGACAGTAAGCAATTAAAAAACTTACATACCTATATAAAAATCAAGAATTCAGAAAAGTTAGACCAAAGGAGGTGCTCTTAATGAGAAGAAGGAATGTTCTGCTAGGAATGCTGATTCTTTATAGAATGAAACAAGCTTCACTTCGTTTAAAATATACAAAGGAAGTTCAAGAAAGAAAAACTCAACGCCTGTAGTAGGACTAAGGGTGAAATCGCACATCAAGCAGTGATCAGTAGTATCCTGATGCTCGTGCTGGTGCTTCTCGTGAGTATGTATAGCAAGCTCGTCCTCATAGTGTTTTATGAAGTGAGCCGACTGGAATAAAATCGTAATCAGAAATATTCCGAGTAGGAAAAAGCTATATTTATGAATATTCGTTTTCAAACTAGAGGCAAAATTAAGCTAAAAAATCAATAACTGGGCTTAAGAAATAGTTAAGTTAAAAGTTGATTAAACTAATAGGTATGCATATTTAGAAGATAAAACAGTCAAAGCGAGGATTTTCAGAATATGAATCACAATTTTGTTACTCCTTCACCAAACTCAAAACCTCCAACGCTCTTTTGATGGTCTTGACATTTTCGAATGAAAGCAATAAACGAAGCCCATTTCGGGTTTCTTTTTCTTTCATTTTACAAAGGTTTGGGTTTTGTTGTACGAATTGTAAAACTTTTCTGATTTTCTCACAAGTGTATCGTATTTTGATACCCTTGTGTTTTACTTTTGCTCAAGTAATCTAAAAACACAAAGTTATGTCATCAAAAAACACTTCTTCCGTTCCTGCAATTCATTATGTGGTAAAAACAGGTTTTAATCAAAAAACGCAAAAATTTTCCGAAACCGTTTTTTCGGACAAAGAGCCTTTTTTAGCAAGAAAAAAAGCCTTTGAGTTTATGAATAATTATGTGGGAATTTTGCAGGAAAACCGACTAATGAAACGAATGGATAAAGTTGAGCAACTTCCCTTTGGAGAACCCGACGAATATTTTTATGACGAGCTCGAAAACTATAACCAAAAATTCCCTGTTTTTCTAAAACCAAAAGATTTTCCTGACGGAATCAGCCTTTATATGGTGGTAAATGAACCGATTGATTATATGAAAACCGAAGATAAAAAAGGAAACAGATACTTGATTTATTCGGTTAGAAGACTTAATTCGGAAAAAATCCGTCAGATGATTGAGGGGTTGAAAAGAGAATACGGATATTTCCAAAAATTCAAGTTTAACGATTACAATTCTTCGGAGGCAGTTGATTTCACGAGGTTTTTGTCTAACGGAAATCGTATCGGAAATTTTAGTTACACTTGTTTACCAACTCCTATGGATTGGCACTTTCATTATTTTTTGGACGAAAAAGAAAAAACAGACGATTTGCTTTCCAACATCACAAAAGGTTCTTTGACAAACAATGCTTTTCTGACCAAAGTATCGGCTAAAAACATCGAAAGAGAATTAGCTTCACTTCTGAATATGGCTCAAAAAGGGCATTTATTCCTTGGAATCAGTCCGACCCGACAGGCAAAATCCATATTCGACCAAAAAAGTGCGTCGGATATGATTCGGGTACACGAAACTCTTATGGAATCTATGTTTGGCTATATTATTTCCCGATTGATTTCAATAAAAATTTATAACTATAAAGGACAGATTATTTTGGTATATACGGTAGAAAAAAATCCGTCCTTTCCGATATACACAGAAACCGAAAACGGCAAAAAGAAATTCTTTACCCGAGGCGAAAACGGAATAAACCGTATTGCAGATGTTGAAAAAATCGTTGATTACTGTTTTATGTGTTTTGAACAAAAAAGTAAAGGGATTGATGCTGTTTTGGATATTTTGTGATTTATTAAATTTAAACTAAAGAATATGAACATCAAATACTATTACATTCACGGGCTGAACAGTTCCAAAAAATCGGGTAAATTTTTATTGTTTTCAGGAAATGAAGAATTTCAAAATATCGAGTGTCTGGAATGGTTTTCAGAGGATAATCTGACCGAAAAAATCAGTTTTTGGAGTGAAATTATCAATAAAATACACAATGAATATGACAGAATTGTCATTGTCGGAGATTCGTTCGGAGGGAATTTAGCTTGTCAGGTAAAAGATTCCTTATGGAAAACGAATAAAGAGTATGTTTCATTGGTTTTGATAAATCCGTTATTGGATATTTCGTATGTGATAAACAAAGAAATTATTCCGAATCATTTAAGAAATTACATTGTTCCAAAAACCCGAATAACCGAAAGTCTGGTTTTTATCAGTCAATATGATGAAGTTATCAATCATATTCAACTTATTGGAGATAACCCGTTTATAAAACACAACAACCAAATAGTTTTGGATTTGGAAAGCGACCATAAATTTTCAGGAATTGATACGTATTTTCAGGTAGTTAGTAGGTTTGTGAATAATATCTATCTTTGAAGAAAATTAGTAACATAAAAAATTAAGCCCAATGATTGCAAAGTACCAACATTATAATCCAAATGAAAATAATAGAGAAATTTTATCAATAATAGAAAAAGTACTAACGAAAATAACAGTTCTTGAGCTAAAAGCAACAAATAGTAAAAGTAAGTACGTATCAAGACTAATTAAGCAAGAGTTTGAGGAATCCGAAGTAAAGACAAATGTATGTGCTGAAAAAAAATTTCTTGAAAACAATAGTGATAAAATTGATATTGAAATAATTTACAATGAAGTAATAATAATTATTGAAATAGATAATTTAAGGGCAGACCAAGTTGCTAAAAAGGTACTTTCAAGAACTTCTTCACATTCAAACCAAAACTTGATTTATATAACTTATTGTTATGATAGTGAAAGTGCTAAAGGACATAAAGATGAATGTTTAAAATACATCAATGTTCATTTTAAAAACTATTTTGAAAAATTAAATAAAATAGAATACTTAGCATTTGTTCCTAAAAAATATTTCTAAATAATTATCATTTTAAAATCCGACTCCAAAAAGTCGGATTTTTTATTTATTCCTTTTTGTCGCTTCTTTAAAATAATTGTGCAATGTTTCCCTTAACGAAACAGGCTCGATAACCTCAACTGACCAAGCCCTTGACATCAGCTCCATAATAAAATCGAGAGTGATTTTTATTTTCAGGTAAACAAAAACCCTGTCCTTTCTGATTTCTGTTTTTTGCGAATGATGAATCGGATAAGAGCTGATGTAATTTCCGTCTCGTTTATCAAAAGACAAAATCACATTTTCAGGTTCTTCTTCAGAAGTAAACATTGCAAAGCAATCTTTATATTTTTCTTCGATAAGATTTTTCGGTAATCGTTTTCGGTATTTTTCTCCTGTGGTAAAAACATCACTCATTCTGTCCAAAGCATACGATTTGAAGTCGGTTTTGTTTTCTTCATTCGCAATCAGATACCATCGTCCTCTGCTTTCTTTGATAAAATGAGGAGAAACAATCGGGTTGGTTTGCTGTTCAGAATCGTATTTGGTATAAGTAAACGAAATTTTATCTTTCTTTTCGATGGCTTTCATCAAAACGGAAAAATGTTCCGTTCCTTTGGCTTTTCTTTTTTCGGGAAGAACAAAATCAGGCATTCCTCCATCTCTGTTCAAAGAAGTCAGAATCTCAAAAGATTCCAAAGCTCCCTGTAAAACCGAATCATTCTCAATATCGGAATTTATGTAATAGCCACGTTCTTTCTTGCTATATTCCAAATCTATTCCAAAATCACTTCTTATATCTCTGACATCTCGTTTTAAGGTTATTTCGGATACTTCAATCTCTTCTTTTTCGAGATAATTCCGTAAATCTTCCAAAGAGGGAAACACGTTTTTCTGATTATTTCGTTGTACTTTTCGGATAATCAAAAGTTGTCGTTTGAATTGAGAAAGATTTGACATATATGTATCGTATTTTGTTTGAGATTGTTTTAATCTTTAACCTGCTCCAAAACCTCCAAAGCCCTTTTAACCGTTTTGATATTCTCAAACGAAAGCAACAAACGAAGTCCGTTGCGGGTTTCTTTTTCTTTCATTTTACAAAGTGTTGGATTGTGTTGTATAAACATCAAAACCTTTCTAAATTTCCCTGATTGGTAAAAGTCTGATTGCTGATCGGAGATGAAGTAAGCCACCATTTTGTTTTGTTTCAAAATGATTTTTTCAATTCCAAATTCCACAGCAATCCACTTGATTCGAAGGCTATCCAATAGCGATTTAGCTTGTCTTGGTAAGGGTCCAAACCTATCGACCAGGCGCTGTTCAAAACTATGCAGCTCGGCTTCTGTTTTCAGGTTAGAGAGTTCGTTATACAGATTCAAACGTTCAGAAACCTGATTGATATATTGGTCGGGGAACATCAACTCGAAGTCCGTATCTATGGTATATTCCTTGACAAATGTTTTGTTTTCGGTCGTATTTTCATCTTCATACAGCTCTTTAAACTCGTTTTCTTTGAGTTCGTCAATGGCTTCATTCATAATTTTTTGATAGGTTTCAAAACCGATTTCATTTATAAATCCGCTTTGTTCTGCACCCAATAAATCTCCTGCTCCTCTGATTTCTAGGTCTTTCATCGCAATATTAAATCCGCTGCCAAGGTCTGAGAAACGTACCAAGGCATCTAATCTCTTTCTAGCCTCCTCAGTAAGCGTAGAGAATGAAGGTGTGATGAAATAACAGAAGGCTTTTTTGTTGCTCCTTCCTACCCTACCACGCATTTGGTGCAAGTCAGAAAGTCCGAATTGATTGGCATTATTGATAAAAATCGTATTGGCGTTCGGAACGTCAAGACCACTTTCGATAATCGTAGTCGAAACCAATACATCATAAGCACCGTCCATAAACCCTAACATCAATTCCTCGAGTTTCTTACCGTCCATTTGTCCGTGACCGATGGCGATTTTTGCATCCGGAACCAATCGTTGAATCATTCCTGCTACTTCTTTGATATTTTCGATTCGGTTGTGAATGAAGAACACCTGTCCTCCGCGTTGAATTTCATACGAAACAGCATCTCTGATAACCTCTTCGCTAAAGCTCACGAGTTGCGTCTCTATCGGATAACGATTAGGTGGTGGCGTGGTAATAATTGATAAATCTCGCGCTGCCATTAGCGAAAACTGTAGGGTTCTTGGAATTGGCGTAGCCGTTAGCGTGAGCGTATCTACATTCTCTGAAATAATCTTCAGTTTGTCTTTTACGTTGACACCAAACTTTTGTTCTTCATCAATCACAAGCAAACCTAAATCTTTGAATTTCACGTTTTTGCTCACCAATTGATGCGTACCAATAAGAATATCCACCTTCCCTTCTTCAAGTGCTTTTAAGGTTTCTGATTTTTGTTTAGCAGATTTAAATCGGTTGAGATAATCGATTCTAACGGGCATATCTTTTAGTCTTTCTGAAAAAGTCTTGTGATGTTGAAAAGCCAAAACTGTTGTAGGCACTAACACAGCCACTTGTTTGCCGTTGTCTACTGCTTTGAAAGCAGCGCGAATAGCAACCTCCGTTTTCCCGAAACCGACATCTCCACAGACCAATCGATCCATCGGGCGCTCAGATTCCATATCAGCTTTCACGTCCTGCGTGGCTTTGTATTGGTCAGGCGTGTCTTCATAGATAAACGAACTCTCCAACTCATATTGCAAATAGCTATCTGGTGCATAAGCAAAGCCTTTTTCTGTACGCCTTTTGGCATAGAGCTGAATCAAGTTGAAAGCAATGTGCTTCACCCTGGCTTTTGTCTTCTGTTTTAAGGCTTTCCAAGCCCCAGAACCAACTTTGTATATCTTAGGAGGTGTGCCATCTTTTCCGTTGAACTTGGCAATTTTATGTAGCGAATGAATACTCACATACACGATGTCGTTATCTGCATACACCAGTTTAATAGCTTCTTGCATTCGACCTTCGACTTCAATTTTCTGTAATCCGCCAAACCTTCCGATTCCGTGGTCAATATGCGTCACATAATCACCTACAGAGAGGGTGTTGAGTTCCCTCAGGGTAATGGTTTGTTTTTTGGAATAACTGTCTTTGATTTTGAATTTGTGGTAGCGCTCAAAAATCTGGTGATCGGTATAACAAAGAATCTTTAGTTCTTCATCGATAAATCCTTCGAATATCGAGAAAACCAATGTTTGATATTCTTTATCTAGCGTACCTTCTTCAGTTATAGATTCGAAGATATCGTCAAAACGCTTGCTTTGGGTTTCACTAGAACAAAATAAGTAATTGGTAAATTTCTGCTTTGAATATTCTTTGAGGTTATCTCTCAAGAGATCAAACTGTTTGTTGAATGAAGGCTGCGGTTTGGTTGAAAATTCAAAACTCGCCTTAGTATCAAAAGGAGGTTCTCCAGATAGCTCGACATAAGTAAAAAGTTCTGCTTTGTCCAGAAACTCCTCTTTCGAAAGGAATAAAGCCTCTGGCGTTTGGTGTTTGATATCGGTAGAGAGTTTAGCAAAGGCTTCTTTTGCTTTTTCAAATAATTTATCCAACTGACTGGTCAGCAAATGCGTATTATCAGTAAAAATAATAGTTTTATCAGAAAGATATTCCAAGAGGTTTTCACGAATCTCCTGAGCTAATTTATTCTCAATATTCGGAATAATTGCAATCTTTTTCTGGATTTCAATCGATAATTGATTCTCTACATCAAAGGTTCTGATAGATTCCACTTCATCGCCAAAAAATTCGATTCTATACGGATTGTCATTCGAGAAAGAAAACACATCTATGATTCCGCCTCTTACCGAAAATTCTCCGGGTTCAGTGACAAAATCTACTCTTTTGAAATTGTACTCAAAGAGCGTTTCGTTGATAAAATCTATCGAAAGTAAGTCGCCAACGGCTAGTTTTAAGGTGTTTTTGTCTAAATCTCTTTTGGTCACTACTTTCTCAAAAATCGCTTCTGGATAAGTAACAATAACGCAGGGTTTCTTTCGGGAGTTGATGCGGTTGAGGACTTCTGCTCTTAGGAGTACATTTGCATTGTCAACATCCTCGACCTGATAAGGTCTACGGTGCGAACTAGGGAAAAACAAAACATCTTTTTGTCCTACTAATTGCTCTAGATCATTCAGGTAATACGCCGCTTCTTCTTTGTCTTTAAAGATGAGCAGGAAGGTGTTTTCGACTTTTTTGAAAAGTGCTTCTATGACAAATGAAGTCGAGGAACCCACGAGTCCGCTGATAGAAACTTTGTTTGCTTTGACTGAAATTGCCTCAGAAATCTGTTTGACTTTAGGCAGTTGCGAATATTTATCGGATATAACAGTATGGTTCAAAACCTAAATTTTTTATGCAAAAATAAGGTTTATAGTCCGAAAAACGCCTCTAAAAACAATTTTTGACTCGTCTTATAAAATCATAGTCAACTGAATGCGCTTTCTAGCTACATCTACTTCAACAACTTTTACTCGGACGTGTTGGTGGAGCTTCACCACTTCATTGACATCAGAAACAAAACCTTCTTTGAGTTGAGAGATATGCACCAAGCCACTTTCTTTGATTCCGATATCTACAAAACACCCGAAGTTAGTGATATTATTGACTATTCCGTTGACGACCATGCCTGTTTTCAGGTCTTCAATAGTTCTTAGATTGGCATCAAATTCAAAGATTCGAGCTTCTTTTCTAGGGTCAATTCCCGGTTTTTCGAGCTCTTTTAGAATGTCTTTTAGGGTTAACATTCCGATATCTTTTGTGATGTATTTCTCTAGTTCAATCGTTTTAATTTTGTCTTTATTGCCGATAAGTTCTGTGAGGTCAATGCCTAAATCTTTGGCCATTTTCTCTACGATCGGGTACGCTTCAGGATGCACAGCCGAATTGTCAAGTGGATTTTTTGCGTTGTGAATCTTCACGAAAGCTGCTGCTTGTTGGTAGGCTTTTTCGCCTAATCTCGGTACTTTTTTGAGTTGTGCACGACTTGTGAAAGCACCGTTTTCAGCGCGATAATTCACAATATTCTCGGCTAACTTCTCTCCGATTCCAGAAACATACGCCAACAACCATTTGCTAGCTGTATTTAGGTTTACACCTACCTTATTCACACTTCTAATCACCACATTGTCGAGTTCTTCTTTGAGTTTAGTCTGATCTACATCGTGTTGGTACTGCCCTACTCCGATGGATTTAGGTTCTATTTTCACCAATTCAGCCAATGGATCTGACAATCTTCTACCGATAGAAACTGCGCCTCTGACCGTTACGTCATAATTTGGGAATTCTTCTCTAGCAATCTTAGAAGCCGAATAAACCGATGCGCCAGCTTCACTCACAACAAAGACTTGAACCTCTCTATCAAAGGCAATTTTCTTGATGAAAAATTCGGTTTCTCTAGAGGCCGTTCCGTTTCCGATAGCAATGGCTTGAATCTTATAAGCATTGACCATCGAACGGATTTTTTTCATCGCAGTTAGCGTATCATTTTGAGGTGCGTGAGGAAAAATAGTTTCGTTGCTCAATAATTCTCCTTGCTCATTTAAACAAACTATTTTACATCCTGATCTGAATCCTGGGTCAATTGCCAATACGCGCTTTTCGCCAAGTGGAGGAGAAAGCAATAATTGCTGTAAGTTATCCGCAAAGACGCCTATGGCTGTGGCATCTGCTTTTGCTTTTGCCTCTGAGAGTACTTCGTTAGAAATGGCTGGCTCGAGTAATCTTTTGTAGCTATCAGCAATGGCTCTTTTGAGGTTTTTCTGGGTATTTGCATCGCTTTTGATTATTGTATTTTCAATAAAACCTAAGGCTTCTTCTTTGTCAACTTGGATATTTAGCTTCACAAACCCCTCAGCTTCTGCTCTGAGCATAGCCAATAATCGATGTGACGGAGCGCGGTTCAGTGGTTCATTCCAATCAAAGTATTGTTGGTATTTCTGCGCTTTTTCTTCGTCTTCGATTTTCTTCGATTTCAGTGTAGTTATTTCTGCTTTTCGTTGGAACAACCTTCTTATTCCCTTGCGGACAAAGGTGTTTTCATTAATCCATTCCGCTATGATGTCTTCTGCCCCTGAAATGGCTTCATCTTCGTTTTTGATGTTTTCATTCAAGTATTTTGAAGCGATATATTCGATATCATTGGATTTTTGAGACATGATGATTTTTGCCAAAGGCTCTAGTCCATTTTCACGAGCGGTGTCAGCTTTTGTCTTGCGTTTTTTCTTGTAAGGCAAATACAAATCTTCTAATTCGACCAGATCAAAACTAGCTTCTATTTTTTGTATTAACACAGCATCAGTTATAAGCTGTTCTTCGAGAGCTTTGATGATAGCTTCTTTGCGCTTCTGGATAACTTCAAAAGATTTTTTTAGTTTGATAATTTGCTCAATGGCAACCTCGTCGAGATTATCAGTTTTATCCTTGCGGTAACGTGCAATAAAGGCAACTGTATAGTCTTCTGCAAGTAATTCGAGAGTGGCGGCAATGCTTTTAGAAGAAAGTTGTGATTGGACTTGTATGTAAGTGAGTATATTCAAAACAAAAAAATTAGCAATATAAAAATAGGAAAGCGAAAATACGGATTTTATCTGAGAGAAAGACAAACCCTGATGGCAGTATTATAGGTTAGGAAATATTTTTTTAAAACGCTGCGGAAAAGGGTCTTTTATAACTAAGTTTTCGTTAGTAAACGGATGTTTAAACTCTATAGCAAAAGCGTGTAAATACAATCCTTGTCCGTTGAGAATCAGGTTTTCGATGCCGTAGTCTTTATCGCCTAAGATTGGATTTCCGATGCTAGAAAGGTGTTTGCGCAACTGATGTCTCCTTCCGGTTTGGGGTTCAAGTTTTACTAAATTAAGCCTACCAAATCTCGCTGAATCAACAAACTCCGTACAGGTGTACTGAGATACTGAGCTTTTGCCGTCTATCTCTGAATTTATTTTTCCGCTTTCGAGCATCGTGCCAATTGTAATGGCATAATAGGTGTTTTTGACCGCCCTGTTCTCAAATAATTTATTCAACAGCCGAATACTAGCACTGGTTTTGCCTACTAATAAAACTCCTGTGGTGGCAAAGTCTAATCTGTGAACGGGTTTGGGAGTAGTTGCATCGGGTTGATTGCTCCATTGTAAATTCTGAGTCAAAGCATTGGCAATAGTCTTAAAACTATTTCCGCTTACTAATATACCTGCAGGTTTGTGAATCAGCGCTAGATAGTCATCTTCAAAAAGTACTTGAAGTGGAAAAATGAGCTTCTTTTTTGGGGTATTTTCTTCGAGTACATACAAATCAATTACTTCGCCTCCTTTTATAAAAGTAGCCGTGGTTGCTACCGCTCCGTTAACGGTAATATACTTTTTCTTGAGTATTTTCTTTAAGGCTGACTTTGTCGGAATAGCTTCGAAAATAGTGGTGCCATAGTCTTGCAAACGCACGGGCGTTGGAAGTTCTGGAACAGTATGGGATTGGGTTGGTTCGATAGTTTATATTTTAGATTGCAAGTTACTAAAATATGATTTAGAGATTTAAAATTTAGAGATTTAAAAAATTAATTCTCGCAAGCGAGTCTTTTGTATTTTATAAATCCTCTTGCAAAAGATATTTAGACACTTTAAACGTATCTGAAGCATCTTCTTTGACTAAATATACTTTCTCGATAGTGTTGATTTTTTGGTATTCAACTTTGAGCTCATATATGACAATCAGTCTATTCTCTGAAAAATCTTCACTTATGATTTCTTTGTTGACAAATGCGCCACACATCGTGTTTTTTGCCTGAAGCATAGCTTTAAATTTCTGATAAGGTGTGATCGCAAACATACGCACACTTATCAAAGTTTTTATAACTTCGGGTTCAAAGTGATTTTGGTAAAATAAGTCCAACACCTGCGTTGCGTCAGAAGGTGTAAATGTTTTAGTAGCAAACCTCATTATTACCTCTCCAGTACTGTCGTCTTGCACAATCTCTTCAGTCATCTCATTTACTTGAGAAAACAGATGCATAGAAGACAGTATAAATAAAACGAGTAGTAGTTTTTTTCTCATTTCTCTTGGTTTAAATAAAATAGCAATCTTTCTATTTTATAGTTTTTTAGTTAGGCCAAATATATTCTATTTCCAGTAAATTTTGTTATTCAAAAACGCAAAAGCAACAATCTAACTCAGGTTTTTGATAAAACACAGCACATTTGAGTGTGAATTCAAAATATCAGTGTTTTCTATTGTTTATATGGGTCTAAATCAGGAATTTTGAATGATTTTATTCTACCTATGAGCAGTTTCTATATCCATATTCCGTTTTGCAAGCAGGCATGTCATTATTGTGACTTCCACTTCTCGACTTCTCTAAAAAAGAAAGAACCGATGTTGGCTGCGCTGACCAAGGAAATCATCCTTAGAAAAACCGAAACTAAAGAGCCTGTAGCAACTATTTATTTTGGTGGAGGTACACCAAGTGTACTTTCACAAATAGAAATTGATGCACTGATTGATACGGTGTACCAAAATTATAATGTCATCGACACCCCTGAAATCACCATAGAGGCAAATCCTGATGACTTGACACCTGAGCGACTACTAGAATTATCCAAATCTAAGGTCAATCGGTTGAGCATTGGTATTCAATCTTTTTTTGAAGAAGACCTCAAGATGATGAATCGCGCACACAACACAGCTCAAGCAAAAAGCTGTCTGAACGAAGCAGTCAAGTATTTTGACAACATTTCTATAGATTTGATTTATGGTATTCCGGGCATGTCAAATGAGCGTTGGCAAGAGAATATCAATACTGCATTGCGCTATAATATTCCGCATATTTCGAGTTACGCCTTGACGGTGGAGCCTAGAACAGCACTGAGAAAACTCATTGACAAAGGCGTGATTGCTGCCCCTAAAGACGAAGTAGCCGAAAAACATTTTTTTATACTCATCGACACACTCCTTAAAAACGGATTTATCCATTATGAGTTGTCTAACTTTGGCAGAGAAGGTTATTTCTCAAAAAACAATACTAGTTATTGGTTGGGCAAAACTTACATCGGGATTGGGCCCTCTGCACATAGCTATAACGGCACGCACAGAAGTTGGAATATTGCTAATAACTCAATTTATATCAACCAAATTGAATCTGGTAAACTCCCATCAGAGGTAGAAAAACTAAGTCTTAATGACCGCTACAATGAATATATAATGACAGGTATTCGCACCATGTGGGGCATTTCTACAGAAAAAATAAAGACTGATTTTGGACAGGAATATTATGATTACCTGAAAAAAACATCCGAAAAAAACATCCGAAACGGACTACTCAACTATGATGGCAAAAAAATAACCGTCACTCAAAAAGGGAAATTTCTGAGTGACGGTTTAGCTAGTGATTTATTTATATTGAATTCAAACTAACTGCTATAGTTGGAATTTTCTGTCGATTGCTTTTCTTGCTTTTTTGATAATTGCCTCGCTTGTCAATCCGTATTTTTCCATCAACTTAGCAGGAACGCCACTCTCGCCAAAGGTATCATTCACTGCAACAAATTCTTGAGGTACAGGATTGTTCTGAACAAGCACTCTTGCTACGCTCTCTCCTAATCCGCCCAAATAATTGTGCTCTTCTGCCGTCACCACACAGCCTGTCTTCGCTACTGACTTCAAGATAGCCTCATCGTCAAGAGGTTTGATGGTATGGATGTTAATCACCTCTGCAGAAATACCTGATTTTTCTAATTCCTCTGCCGCCACAAGTGCTTCCCAAACTAAGTGTCCTGTAGCAATAATGGTTACATCTGTTCCTTCGTTTAGCATTAACGCTTTCCCTATTTCAAATTTCTGGTCTGCAGGTGTAAAGTTCGGTACGGATGGTCTTCCGAAACGAAGGTACACTGGTCCTACGTACTCAGCAATTGCTATGGTCGCCGCTTTGGTTTGGTTATAATCACACGGATTGATAACTACCATTCCCGGAAGCATTTTCATAAGTCCGATATCCTCTAATATCTGATGTGTTGCACCGTCTTCGCCAAGGGTAAGTCCTGCGTGTGAAGCGCAAATTTTCACGTTTTTCTCTGAATATGCAACAGACTGACGGATTTGGTCATATACCCTTCCTGTAGAGAAGTTTGCGAAAGTTCCGGTAAACGGAATTTTTCCTCCGATGGTCATTCCCGCTGCAATCCCAATCATATTTGCCTCAGCAATCCCGATCTGGAAAAAACGACTTGGATTGTCCCTCTTGAAGTCATCCATTTTCAGTGATCCGATAAGATCGGCACAAAGCGCCACTACATTCGGGTTTGTTTTTCCTAACTCTGTAAGTCCAGCTCCAAAACCAGAGCGTGTATCTATATTTCCTGTATTAGTATATTTTTTCATTGTCAAATTTTTTAAAAGAAGTTGTGTTTACCTGATTGATTTACCTGCTTGGTGCAGCGTTCTAATAATCTCCTAAAGTTTCAGGATTTTGAGCCAATGCTTTTTCAAGCTGCTCGTCATTAGGTGCTTTTCCGTGCCAAGCGTGGGTATGCATCATAAAGTCAACTCCATTCCCCATTTCAGTATACAACAATACACAAACTGGTCTTCCTTTGCCTGTCAAGGCTTTCGCCTTAGTCATTCCTTCGATAATGGCTTCTATATTATTTCCTTCTTTGATTTCTAACACATCCCATCCGAAGGCTTCAAACTTTGCTTTCAGACTACCTAGGTGAAGTACTTCATCTGTTGGTCCGTCGATTTGTTTTCCGTTAAGGTCAATGGTCGAAATTAGGTTGTCTACTTTTTTGGCAGCAGCATACATAGCCGCTTCCCAAATTTGTCCTTCTTGCAATTCTCCATCTCCGTGAAGGCTATATACCAAATGGTCATCGTGGTTTAGTTTTTTGACAAGTGCTGCTCCGATGGCAACTGACATTCCTTGTCCTAATGAACCTGAAGCAACTCTTACACCTGGCAAACCGTCGTGTGTGGTTGGGTGTCCTTGTAGTCTCGAGTTGATGAGTCTAAAAGTCTTTAGCTCTTCTACCGGAAAATAACCGCTTCTTGCCAAAACTGAATACAAAACAGGTGAGATATGCCCGTTTGACAAGAAAAACAAATCTTCTTCTTTTCCGTCCATATCAAAGCCTTCTTTGCGGGTCATTAGATTTTGATAAAGTGCGACTAGAAATTCTGTACAACCAAGAGATCCGCCTGGATGTCCTGAGTTTACAGCGTGTACCATTCTGAGAATATCTCTTCTGACCTGAATGGAAAGATCTTGTAGTTGTGAAATTGTTGCCTTCATTTTTTATATAATAGTTAGTTCTGCAAAAGTAGCTTATTTTGTTTGAAGTGGAAAGTCATTTGCCTTAAGTATAGGCATAAGGTTAGCGTCTAAAAATATCTAAATCTACTTTTAGCGAAAATATATTTGAATACAAAGCCACGCTCTGATCACCAATATCGGTCAAAGCATAATCTACTTGTATGCCTTTGTATTTGAATCCCAATCCGATGTTGGGCTGGAAGTTTACAGATTCAGAACCATCAATTTGTTTTACATTCTGAAAGTTTCCTACACCTGCTCTCAAGAAAATCATATCGATATAGCCCGCTTCAACGCCCAAAGCTGGGTCAATACTCACTAAGTTATTCGAAAAGACATCATTGGTCTGTGCAAAGCGCATATTCATATTGGCACTTGCCAAAATACTATAATCATGTCTGATGATGAATTTTCTGGCTACGCCCAACTGCACTTTTGGGATGGTCATCTCGGTTGATTCAGGTAATTCTTGATTTTCTCCGGGGATGGCATCTTTGATTTTTTCGTATTCTTTTTCGTTGATATTCCAAATGTTATAAGTGGTAGTAATATCTCTGAACATAAGTCCGAACATCCAATCATTGCGTTCAAATTGAATGCCTACATCAAATCCAAAACCCCAAGAATCAGCAAATTCACCGATAATTCTTCGAATAACTTTTGCATTCACGCCATAGGTAAATCCGTCGAGAGGCAGCTTTCTTGCATAGGAGAAAATCGCTCCGTAATCTGCTGCTGAGAACAAACTGATTCGGTTGTAATCAATATTTCCGTTGTTGTCAATAAGTTGGGTAGTATCCATTATATCATCGACTCCGAAGCGGATTAAGGTAATCCCGAAGGCACTCCGATCATCTATGTTTTTGGCATATCCGATATAATCATATTGGGCGATATTGGCAAAATAACTAGCGTGCATTAGTGCAAGCTCTGAATCTTCTACTTTTATGAGTCCTGCCGGATTCCAATAGCCTGAGGTAACATCCGAAACACTAGCCGTAACCGCACCCGAAAGCCCAAGTGAAGCAGCGTCCACACCAATATTCATAAACTCGTTAGAATATTTACGAAGTGATTGCGCATAGGTCACTGAAAGGCAGCAAATAAAAAAGAAAACAATGGATTTTTTCAAAGTGGAATAATTTGGGCAAATATCAGTTATTTTTTCTAAAGAATAAACTCTAAATCTGTCTGCTTATTGTGTTTTGGTTCGTTTTTCTTGTCTGAATATGTGTGTTTGTAAATTTAGAAAGTGCTTTCTTTGTATCTTTGGAGCTTTAAAATAGTAAAAATGAAAAAACACATTCCTAATTTCATTACCCTTTTAAACCTTTTTTCAGGTTGTATTGCGCTTGTGTACGCTACTGAAGGCAATTTTATGATGGCTTTTATATTTGTCAGTTTAGGAATTTTCTTTGACTTCTTTGATGGATTTTTCGCACGACTCTTTAAAGTAGAAGGCGAACTAGGACTACAACTTGACTCATTAGCTGATATGGTTACGAGTGGCGTGGTTCCGGGTTTTGTGATGTTCAAAATGTTATCCGACTATTCTACTTCTGAATACTTGCCTTATTTAGGTTTTATCATCACTTTGGGCTCTTGTATGCGTCTGGCTAAATTCAACATTGATACCCGACAAACCGATTCTTTTATCGGATTACCTACTCCTGCCAATGCACTTTTTATTTTAAGTCTTCCGCTAGTTATTCAGGCTGCTGATTTTGAATTTGCCGTTACTGCATTGACCAATGTTTGGGTATTGTTAGGAATTTCTGTGCTAAGCGCGTATATCCTGAATGCTGAACTACCTTTGTTTTCATTAAAAATAAAGAACTTTAGCTTTGCAAAATACAAACTACAGATTTTCTTCTTACTGCTCACAGTGGTTTTATTGGCAGTTTTCAACATCTTGGGAGTACCTTTAGTCATCATCACTTATGTGCTGCTCTCTGTGTTTACTACTGTTAAATAAAATTTCAGAATAGCTTTTATACAAAGTCAGTCCTTATCCGCTTTGGATAAGGACTGACTTTGTATAGTTACCTCTAGAACTACTTAGTTTTCTTTATTTTTATTGAAAAACTTTCCTTTGATTACCTCATAGACTATCGGGAGAATTGATAAGAATATAATCAGCAGCACTACTTTTGAGAAGTTTTCTTTTATAAGTGGAATATTACCTAAGAAAAAAACCCTGCTAGTGTGATTCCGACCACCCAAAGTATAGCTCCGACCACGTTGTAGGTCAAAAAAGTAGCGTAATTCATTCGCCCGATACCTCCGACAAATGGCGCTAAAGTTCTGACTATCGGAACAAAACGAGCGATTACAATCGTCTTGCTACCATACTTTTCATAAAACAAATGAGTTTTGTCGATGTGCTCGTCTTTGACTACTTGTTTACCGAACATTTTGAATTTTGTAAGGCGCATTCCGAATCTTTTGCCTATCGAATAATTCAACGAATCACCCGCAATAGCTGCAATCAACAACAGCACAATTATGATCCAGACATTGAGTTCGTTGGGCTGTGCTGCTAGCATTCCTGCTGCAAACAAAAGCGAATCGCCTGGCAAAAACGGCATAATTACGATGCCTGTTTCTACAAAAATAATCAAGAACAAAATGGCATACACCCACATGCCATAATCGTTTACAAACTGAAATAAGTACTGGTCAATGTGAAGTATAAAGTCAATAATTTCCATTAAATAATTTTTGCTCGCAAAGATAGTTTATATTTACTACTAGAGACTTCTTATCGAAGTGAAATTAGTGTTATCTTTGTTAACATGAGAGTATTAGTTATTGAGGACGAAGTAACACTTAACAAAAATATTTGCGATGCTTTGTTAGCCGAAAATTTTACTATTGAAAGTGTTTTTGATGGTGAGCTAGCAGCACGTTTTCTAAAAAAAGAAGTATTTGACTGTATTGTCATCGATATTAATTTACCAAAAAAAAACGGCTATGATTTATGTCAAGAGTTTCGACTATACAACACCCATACACCTGTTTTGATGCTCACTGCTTTTGATGAACTTGAAGACAAAATAAAAGGTTTTGATAGTGGAGCCGATGATTATCTGACCAAACCATTTTTTATGAAAGAGTTAATTTTACGTATAAATTCTCTTATCAAAAGAAGTCAAAAAGAATCAAATAACAACTTCAAGGCAATCATCAATGTTTTAGACTTAACCATCTATACCACTCAAAAAAAAGTAACTCGACAAAATCAAGAAATTAAACTTACACCCAGAGAATATCAAATTCTGATTAAACTTTGCAAAAATCAAGGAGAAATTGTTTCTAAAAACGAATTGATATCAGAAATCTGGGGAACTTCTTTAGACATAAATACAAATACCATTGAAGTGTATGTTAACTTTTTACGTAATAAAATAGATAAACCTTTTGGAAAAAATTCCATTAAAACCAAAATCGGTTACGGATATTATTTGAGTGATGAGTTATGAATTATGAGTGATAAGATTTAAGCTATGAGTAAAAGTGTTTTAAAAGAGAAAAGTTTTTTATTTGCCGTAAGAACAGTAAAATTATATACGTATCTGTCGGGCACTAAAAAAGAATATGTTTTAAGCAAACAATTATTACGAAGCGGAACTGCTGTAGGTGCGTTGATAAGGGAAGCTCAAAATGCAGAAAGTAAAGCAGATTTTATTCATAAATTGGGTATTGCACAAAAAGAATGTGACGAAACATTGTATTGGATTGAACTCTTGAAAGAAACAGAATTTATAACAAAGTCAGAATTCGAAAGTTTAAGTTTCGATTGTGCTGAATTATTAAAAATGATTCGTAGCTCCATAATTACATCAAAGAAAAATAACTCATAACTCATCTCTTATAACTTATCACTATATTAACGTGAAAATTAGAAACAAAATATTATTTTATTTTTCGAGTACGGTAATTTTACTTTCTGCTGTATCTCTTGTAATTGTATTTATATTGTTTTCAGAACATCGGGAAGAAGAATTTCAACAACAACAATTCTCTAAAATCAAATATACGGTTGGTCTTGTTGATGAGTTCAATAAAATGAGTGAAGAGGTTTCACGTTTGTTAGACAAACAAGATATTCACGATTTTTATGATGAAAAAATGCTTATCTATGACAACAATAAAAACCTTATATTTTCAAGTATTGATAGTTTGGATATTTCTAAAGCAAATGCAATACTGAATAGATTGTCTGTTTCTAATGACTGGATAGAAACCAGAGAAGATGGTTATGATTTGATTGGGGTTTATCTTGAAAACGATTCAAAAAACTATTATGCAATAAGCAAGGCTTATGATTTTTTTGGACATTCTAAAAAAGATTTTCTTCAAAAAGTACTTATCGGAATTTTTGTAGCTATTGTTATTATTGTACTTTTGATTTCGTTGTATTTATCAAATATTATTTCAAAACCCATTTCGGAATTGACAGAAAAAATTGAAGATTATGATTTGAGTAATGAAGACAACACATCTCTAAAAATCAAAACTACAACCTCCGAGTTACAGAATTTATCAGAAAAATTTAACGAGCTTACCAAACGAACAAATGATGCTTTTTTGTTTCAGAAGCACAGTATTCAACACATTTCACACGAACTGAAAACTCCAATTGCTGTTTTGGTTTCCGAACTCGAAAAACTCGAAAATCAGGATGATTTAGCACAGATAAAATCAAATCTTCATCATCAAACTCAAAAAGCAAAATCACTCGGAAATATTATTAATGTTTTACTTCAGATTTCAAAAATCGAAGCAGGACAAGAAATTATTAAAAATCCAATTCGTATTGACGAGATAATTTTCGATTGTATTTCAGAAGTTAATTCGCTTTATCCTGATTTCAATTTTGAAGTTAATTTCACTCCTAATAATTTCAATGAAAACATTTTAACAATCAATGTAAACGAACCACTTATTAAACAGGCTTTTCTGAATTTAATGATGAATTCCGTTCATTATTCAGATAATCAGAAAGCAAAAATTACTTTTGATTGTAATTCTGATAATTTGAAAATCAGTATTTCCAATTCAGGAAAAACACTTTCAGAAGAAGAACAAAAATTCCTGTTTTCTCATTTTTTCAGGGGAAAAAACGCTCAAAACCAACAGGGTTTCGGGCTTGGGTTGGTACTTTCCCAAAGAATTTTCTCAATCCACAATGCAACGATTGAATATTATTCAAAAGGAAAATCAGAAAATGTTTTTGAAGTGGGATTAAGGAATTAAATCATTGTCCCAAACGCAATACAGACAGTTGAGTTTTTTGTTTAATTTTGGAGTGTTATTAACGATGTATTCAAATAATAATCCTATTGCCTTTAAAACATAAAGTAGCTCGAATAATGATAAGGATTTTAGTCAATATTTTTATAAAGTGAATTTCTATAAGTAATTCCCCAATTCGCAATTTCATCAATGATACGTTCTAATGTCTGACCGTACTCTGTAATTTCATATTCCACAGTAACAGGTTTTGTGTTGATGACCGTTCGGTTTATCAATTTATTCATTTCCATATCCTGCAACTCTTTGGACAGCATTTTTGAGCCAATTCCGTCCACTTCACGCAATAAATCCATAAAACGCATTTTTCCACCACCTATTAACGTACCGAGAATATGAAATTTCCATTTTCCCGATAAAATTTCCATTGTGTCTTTAATGGCTGTTATTCTGACTTTACAGGTTGGTGTATTGTTTATATATTGTTTTTTCTCCATTGTTTAGCATAAGAAATTAAGGTGCAAAGTTACAGAAAACAATACTAGTTTCCTATTGGAAAGCAGTTTCTAAAAGGAAACTGATAGCATTTGAAAACTAAATGTATGGTAACTTTGCACCGAATTTTAAAACAAAAGGAAATGAAAAATTTAAAAATTGTATTTTGGATTTCAACAGGATTGTTTTCGGCATTTACACTTTTTAGTGCATACGGTTATCTGACGAACGAAGAAATGAAAGGTGCTTTTGCTTTCTTGGGATTTTCAGAAGATTATTTTAGGATAACATTGGCTATTGCAAAGATTTTAGGAGCTTTTGCTTTGCTTTTGCCATTCGTGCCAAAAACATTAAAAACGTTCGCTTATGGAGCATTTATGATAAACATCATCTTTGCCACAATTGCCCATATTGCCAAAGATTACCACTCTTACACGTTCGTTGTATTTGCCATTGTAACTTTAGCATTGTCTTTTTATTCATACACAAAATTACAAAGCAACAATGCAAACAATTAAGCACTGTATATTAAGCCTTTTGTTCTTATTGACAGCATTAACAAGTTGTCAGGGACAGACAGATAACACAAAAAAAATGACAAACGAAACATCACAAAACAATCCGCTTTTGTGCGACCCTGTTGAGGGAATTTGCGGAATACCCGATAGCACAGTAAAAACAGAAATCGCAGTTCAGAACATAGAAAAACCTGTTAAAGTCGTTTATTTCACAGACCCGATTTGTTCGTCTTGTTGGGGAATTGAGCCACAATTAAGAAAACTGAAATTGGAATACGGCAACAACATAGAAATTGAATATCGTATGGGTGGCTTGTTACCCGATTGGAGTTACAATAGCGGTGGCATCAGCAAACCATCAGACGTAGCACATCATTGGGACGAAGTAAGCGTTTATTACGATATGCCGATTGACGGAGACGTTTGGTTGCAAGACCCTTTACATTCTTCCTATCCGCCTTCAATAGCTTTTAAAGCGGCACAAATACAAGACAACGAAAAAGCCGATTTGTTTTTAAGAGAAATTCGGGAAATGGTTTTCTTGCAAAAAAAGAACATTACAAAGTGGGAACACATAGAAACAGCAGCAAAAAAAGTCGGGTTAAATGCAGAACAGTTAAAATCTGATTTTGACGGCAAAGCAAAAATACTTTTTGAAGAAGACTTGAAGTTGGCAAAATCTTACGGAGTAAGGGGGTTTCCTACTATTTTCTTTTTAGACAATTCGGGCAACAAAGAAATTGTATACGGCTCAAAACCTTATGCTTTCTATGAAATGGCAGTATTAAAGCTCAATCCGAATGCAACGAAAAGCGAATACAGCAAAAATTGGGAAACGCTTTTTGCAAAGTATCATTCTTTGACAGCAAAAGAATTTTCCGAACTTTCGGGAACACCAAGAACAGAAAGCGAAAACGTGCTGAATAGTTTGGTAACGAAAGGACATTTAGAAAAACTGACCACTAAAAACGGTTCTGTCTGGACGATAAAAAATATCAGTCGCTAACAAGAGCTTACAACAACAAATAACAGCCCCGAAAATCGGGGCTTTTATTTTCCCAATCAACCATTCCACTAATTCCCTAATAAACAAATCAACCACTCCTCAACCTTAAGCCAAATTTTATATCCTTTAAGGTCTTTTTAAGGTTGATAGAATCATTTTTGCATCATCAGAAAATGTTGTAAAAATGAAACGTATTATTTTATTCTGTGTTTGTATGACTTTTGGTTTTCAATTACAGGCACAGGAAGCACTCAAAATTTCGAGAGAAGAAGCAGAAACAATGTTTTTGCAAAATAATCTTCTGTTGATTTCCGAAAAACTCAATATCGAAAGCCAACAAGCAGAAGTCATTCAGGCTAAATTATGGCCCAATCCAGAATTTTCGATAAGCGAAATCAATCTTTGGAGAGCACGTGAAGTAGAGCCCTCTCCACCTCTTATTGGTAATTTCGGAAGAAATCAGCAAATCGCTTTTGAGCTCAACCAACTTGTACAAACAGCGGGAAAACGCAAAAAACTCATCGCTTTGGAGCAGGTTGATGTATCAAAAGCGGAACAGTATTTTGAAGATTTATTAAGAGGACTCAAGCTCGAACTTCGCAACCAACTTACCAATTTACAATACATTCAACAATCAATAAAAGTACATCAAAATCTGATTGATAATATTTCTAAACTGACTAATGCTTACAAAAATCAGTTAGACAAAGGAAATATTTCAAAAGCTGAATACATCCGACTAAAAGCACAAGAACTCGAAATCAATAAAGAGATTTTGGAGCTTACCCGTCAATCCAACGAAATCCAAAAAGAATTAAAGCTGTTGCTTCGCACCAATCCCACGGTTTCCATTGAAATCACAGATGACGGATTTGTAAAAAACACCAAACCTTATGAAGCCATTTTTATTGACCAAGTTGTCGAAAATGCTAAAGAAAATCGTCCTGATTACAAATTAGCCTTATTAGAAGAAGAATATTCAGACAAACTATTGTCTTATGAAAAAGCACAACGAATTCCCGATATTACTTTCGGGGTGAATTATGACCGAAACGGAAATACGATGCTTGATTTTGTCGGATTTGGAGTTTCGTTTGATCTACCTGTTTTCAATCGAAATAAAGGAAATATCACAAAGGCTAAACTACAAATTGAAAACGCAAAAGTCCAGAAAGAACAAACCGTTCTGACTATCGAAAACGAAATCTTTTTAGCTTATAAATCACTACAACAAGCTATTGATTTCGTGAAAAACATAGAGCCTGATTATGAAAACGATTTGGATTTACTGTTGGATAATTACACGAAAAATTTTACTTCAAAAAATATAAGTATGCTCGAATATTTTGACTTTATGGATGCTTATCTAGAGAACAAAAAAATCATTCTTGAAGCTCAAAAAGACGTAAACCAAAAAGCAGAAGAATTTAATTACGTCATAAGTGCCCCCTAACCCCCAAAGGGGGAACTCAATAACAAAAAGTTGAGATGGATTTCAATTATGAAACAATTAAAATGACTCTTAAAAATAATTTATCAATTTAAAATACTCCGATTCCCCCTTTGGGGGTTAGGGGGCTTATCATTATGAAAAAATATATTCTACCACTTTCATTTGTTTTACTTCTTGTCGGATGTAAAAAAGAAGAAGAATTCAAGGCTGTTCAGAAAGAGCAATTCTGCCTTAACGAAAAGACCAAAAATATTATCGAAATCACAACCGCAACCAAAGAAAATGTGGTTGAAGGAATTCATTTAACAGGAAGTATTGATGCAAATCCTGACAAGGTTATCAATTTTGTAAGTCTTGTAAACGGAATCATTTCGAACACTTATTTTTCGTTAGGAGATTCGGTAAACAAAGGTCAGGTTTTAGCCGAAATGCAAAGTACAGAGCTTTCTTCGCTTCAAGCAGAATTAAACTCTTTGAAATCTCAAATCGAAATTGCAAAAGTTGATTTAGATGCAAAAGAACAACTTTTTAAAGACGGAATTTCGTCCAACAAAGAGCTCATCGAAGCCAAAAATGAACTTCGCATTTTGGAATCTGAAAAGCAAAAAGTAGAGAATAATTTGAGCTTGTTTAGTGCGAGCTCTACCAAAAATGTATTTCAGATTAAAGCCCCAACTTCGGGAATCATCACCGAAAAAAACATCAATTCTGGTTCGACTGTAACGGATGATGGAGCATCACTTTTTTCAATTTCAGATTTGAATGATGTTTGGGCAATGGCAAATATTTATTCGACAGATATTGCTCACGTAACCAAAGGAATGGAAGTTGAAATCAAGACCATTTCGTATCCTGATGAAATTTTCACAGGAAAAATTGATGTGATTTCGCAAGTTTTAGATCAGGAAGCACGCGTTTTAAAAGCTCGAATTGTTCTGAATAACAAAGATTTCAAACTAAAACCCGGAATGATTGCAGATATTATTGCTCTTAAGAAATTAAACCAACAGGAAGTCGCTGCTCCTACTTCTTCTATTGTGTTTTTCAACAACAAAAACTATGTTTTGGTTTACAAAGACGATTGCAATATCGAAGCACGTGAAGTGGAAATTCTGACCAAGAAAAACAATACAACCTATCTTAAAAAAGGGCTTTCAGAAAACGAAAAAATCATCACAAAAAACCAATTACTGATTTTTGAAGCTTTAAACAATTAAACGGTTCAACACATCAACGATTTAACAATAAAATAGATGCAAAAATTCATTCAAAATATAGTTGCTTTTTCTCTGAAAAACCCGATTATCATTTTTTTCCTTACGGGATTATTGGTCATTATCGGAGTTATCAGTTTAAAAAACACACCTATTGAGGCTTTTCCTGATGTAACCAATACAAGAGCCAGAATCATCACACAATGGCCCGGAAGAAGTGCAGAGGAAATCGAGAAATTCGTCACACTTCCGTTAATGAAACAAATGAATACGATTCCGAGAAAGTCGGATGTTCGTTCGATTTCGTTGTTTGGATTATCGGTTGTAACGGTAATTTTTGAAGATGACGTTGATGATTTTTATGCACAACAATACGCTTCAAATAGACTTCAAGGAATTGATTTACCCGAAGGAGCAGATGCCGAAATTGAGCCACCTTATGGAGCTACAGGAGAGATTTTCCGATATGTTATACGAAGTGATAAACCGATAAAAGAAGTAACTGCCATTCAGGATTGGATTATCGAAAGAGAATTGGTTTCTGTTCCGGGAGTGGCTGATATTGTGAGTTTTGGAGGAGAAGAAAAAATTTATGAAATCAAAATCAATCCGACTGAATTAGCCAATTATGACCTTTCGCCTTTAGATGTTTATGAAGCTGTTTCCAAGAGTAATATCAATGTTGGAGGAGATGTGATTGAGAGAGGTGCTCAGGCTTATGTAGTTCGAGGAGTCGGACTTTTGGAAAGTGTAGCGGACATCGAAAATATCTTGATTGAAGTTCGTGGAAGTACTCCCATTTTGGTAAAACACGTTGCACAAGTTGAGATTTCAGCTAAACCGAGATTCGGACAAGTCGGATTACAAGATGAAGATGATTTGGTTCAAGGAGTTGTGATTATGCTTCGTGGAGAAAATCCGGGAGATGTGATTCCGAGATTGAAAGAAAAAATCGAAGAACTCAATAATACTATCTTACCGAAAGATGTAAAAATCGAACCTTTTATCGACAGAACCGAACTCGTAAATGCAACCGTAAACACCGTTGCAAAAAACATTATCGAAGGAATTTTCCTCGTTTCGGTTATCGTATTTATCTTTTTGTACAATTGGAGAACGACTGTGATTGTGGCTTCTGTGATTCCGCTTTCGTTTTTGTTTGCTATTATGATGCTCCGAATTCAAGGTTTACCAGCTAATTTGATTTCGATGGGAGCGATTGATTTCGGATTACTTCTGGAAGGAACACTCGTCATTGTCGAAACCGTTTTTGTGGCTATGGAAAAGAAAGCCCATAAAGTCGGAATGCCTGTTTTCAACAAAATGTCAAAATCAGGACTTATCAAAAAAAGTGCTGGAAGTGTAGCTGGATATATCGTTTTTGCACAAATTATCTTAATTGTAGCTTTAATTCCGATTTTCTCTTTCCAAAAAGTAGAAGGAAAAATGTTCTCTCCTTTAGCATTTACATTAGGATATGCACTTTTAGGTTCGCTTATCTTGAGTATTACCTACGTTCCTGTGATGTGTAAGGTTTTACTTCGTAAAAATATCGTTGAAAAAGAGAATTTCATTTCGAGATTTTTCAAAAAATATATGTTCAAAATGTTTTCGTGGAGCGAAAGACACAAAAAAGCAACTATTTTAGGTTTTGTGGCTTTGATTGCGATTTGTGGAATCCGATTTATGAATTACGGAACAGAATTTATTCCGAAACTAAACGAAGGAGCTTTGTATGTAAGAGCAACGCTTCCGAATAGTGTAAATATTCAGGAATCGACTCGTTTAGCCAAAGAAATGAAAGATAAAATTCGTGGTTTTGAAGAAGTGAAATTCGTTCTGAATCAAGTCGGAAGACCTAATGACGGAACTGATCCGACAGGATTTTTCAATATCGAATTTCACATTCAGTTACATCCTGAAAAAGAATGGAAAAGGAAATTATCCAAAGAAGGTTTGATTGAAGAAATGCGTTCGGAATTACAGACTTATCCTGGAATTGTTTTCGGGTTTAGCCAACCGATTCAGGATAATGTGGAGGAATATGTAGCAGGAGTTAAGAGTTCGCTTGTGGTAAAAATCTTCGGAAATGATTTGTTTCAGCTTGAAGAATATGCAGATCAGGTAGCCGACGCTATTAAAGATGTGGAGGGAATTGAAGATTTGAATGTCTATCGAAACATCGGACTTCCCGAACTTCGGATTCAGCTTCACGACCACAAAATGGCTCGTTATGGAGTGGATATGTCCAATGCACAAGCGGTTGTGGAAATGGCAATCGGAGGAAGTGCAGCTACGACTTTTTATGAAGAAGACCGAATGTTTGATGTTCGTATTCGCTTTGCAAAAGAATACCGAGATGATGATGAAAAAATCGGAGATATTTTGATTCCGACAGGATTCGGAAAGAAAATTCCGTTACGTGAAATTGCCACAATCAGTTATATTACAGGACCTACGTTTATTTATCGTGATGGAAGCAGTCGTTATATTGCAGTCGGATTTAGTATTGAAGGTCGTGATTTGGGAAGTACCATTGCAGAGGCAAAAGCCAAAGTAGCCGAAAAAGTGGATATTCCCGAAGAAAATAAAGTGATTTGGGCTGGGGAATTTGAAAGTAAAGAACGTGCAACGGCTCAATTGGCTGTAATTGTTCCCGCTGTTTTACTACTTATCCTGTTCTTGTTGTACTTTAATTTCGGAACGGTCAAAGACACACTTATTGCAGCCAGTACGATTCCGTTTGCTTTTGTGGGAGGATTTATTTCGCTTTGGCTTACGGGAACTGTTTTCGGAATTTCAGCTGGAATCGGATTTATTATTCTCTTTGGAGTAAATACCATAAACAGTATTATTCTGATAGCTGTAATGAAAGATAACTTACGAAAAATGAAGCTCAAAGATGCTATTTCAAATGGAGTTTACGACCGAATCCGTCCGATTGTGATGATTGCATTGATGGGTTCTTTAGGATTGCTTCCGGCTGCACTTTCATCAGGAATGGGCTCTGAAATCCAGAAACCATTGGCTATTATGATTGTTGGAGGATTACTGATTTGTATGATTTTATCACTTACGGTTTTACCACAGATTTTTCATTGGGCTTATCGGAAGAAAAAGTAAAGTTTAAAAAAAACCTCAAAAACTTAAGTTTTTGAGGTTTTATATCTATAATAGAATAGTGTTCTACTTTATAGGTGAATTACTTCGCCGTAAGCGTCTGCTACAGCTTCCATCACTGCTTCACTCATTGTTGGGTGCGGGTGAACAGATTTTAGCACTTCATATCCTGTAGTTTCTAGTTTTCGAGCTACAACAGCCTCTGCAATCATATCGGTAACTCCTGCACCAATCATATGACATCCTAACCACTCTCCGTATTTTGCATCAAAAATTACTTTTACAAATCCGTCTGGTGTACCTGAAGCCTGAGCTTTTCCTGAAGCAGAGAATGGGAATTTTCCTACTTTAATGTCATAACCAGCTTCTTTTGCTTTTTTCTCGGTCATTCCGACAGAAGCTATTTCTGGAGTTGCATACGTACATCCTGGAATATTTCCGTAATCAAGCGGTTCTGGGTTTAATCCTGCGATTTTCTCAACGCACAAAATTCCTTCAGCAGAAGCTACGTGAGCCAATGCCTGACCCGGAACTACATCTCCGATAGCATAATATCCAGCGACGTTAGTTTGGTAAAAATCATTTACTAGGATTTTATCTTTATCTGTTTTGATTCCTGTTTCTTCCAGCCCGATTCCTTCAATATTTGATTTAATTCCTACAGCCGAAAGTAAAACATCTGCTTCTAGGATTTCTTCTCCTTTGGCTGTTTTCACTGTTGCTTTCACTCCATTTCCTGACGTATCTACTTTTTCAACCGAAGAGTTCGTCATAATTTTGATTCCTGCTTTTTTCAGCGAACGTTCCATTTGTTTTGAGATATCTTCATCTTCAACCGGAACGATATTTGGCATAAATTCAACAATGGTTACCTCTGTTCCCATCGAATTATAAAAATGAGCGAACTCTATTCCGATAGCTCCAGAACCAACTACAATCATCTTTTTCGGTTGTTCAGGCAACGTCATCGCTTGACGATAACCAATTACTTTTTTGCCGTCTTGAGGTAAGTTCGGAAGTTCTCTCGAACGAGCTCCAGTTGCGATGATAATATTATCCGCAGTATATTCTGTTACTTTTCCGTCTTTGTCTTTTACCTCAACTTTTTTTCCTGCTTTTACTTTTCCGAAACCATTGATGATATCGATTTTATTTTTTTTTCATCAAGAACTGAACACCTTTGCTCATTCCGTCAGCTACATTTCTCGAACGATTGATAACCGCTCCGAAATCTTTGTCAACATCGTTTACTTTGAGTCCGTAATCGGAAGCGTGTTTTAGGTAATCAAAAACTTGTGCGGATTTCAGTAAGGCTTTAGTCGGAATACATCCCCAGTTAAGGCAAATTCCACCTAAGTTCTCTTTTTCAACAATAGCAACTTTAAATCCGAGTTGCGATGCTCTGATCCCGGTTACGTATCCTCCAGGACCACTTCCTAAAATTATAATATCGTATTTCATAAGCTCCTTAACCCTATTTAATGACTCTTTGTGTAGAAGAATTTTCGTTTAGGGAATTTTATTATATATTATTTTACTTGTATTTTATGTTTATAAAAGGCTTTGTTTACTGATTTGAATAAGCCAGAACTATTTTAAAGTTTGCTCATATTTCCAGCAAGGGTTTCGATAAACTTACCGATAGGTCCTTTAATCATCATTGCCATCATCGGATTAAAGCTACCTTCAAAAGACAATTTCACATCAGAACTATCCTCAGAAACTTCATTGATATCTGCGGTAAGCGTAAAAGGTAATTTATCTGAAGCTGCTCCTAAGACTATTTTGTTTGGAGCTACTTTTTCTTTCATTCTGAGTTTGATTTCAGGCATTCCTTTTAGTCCGAAGATAAAAGAGTCTTCACCTGTAACCTCAAATTTTGCAATATTGTCCGGCATTAGTTTTTCGAAATTTTTGACATCAGACAACGAATCAAATAAGTCTTGTGCTGATTTCTGTACGGATACTTTTGGGCTTTCTAAATTCATAGGTTATGATTTGAAAATAAGTTGATAGTTTTTATAGTGTTACATCCCACACTGAAGGGTTTTCTCTCCATTGAGCTAAGACTTGTTGCTCGTCTTCTGTAATATATTTTTTGTGAAGGGCTAAATTTAGTAAATTCTCATAATTACTCAAAGTAAACAAGCTTACATTGGCATTTTTGAAGTTTTCTTCAGCCAGAGCAAAGCCATAGCTAAATATGGCTGCCATGCCTTTGATGTTTGCGCCGTTTGCACGAAGTGCTTCTACAGCCATCAAGCTGCTCTTACCCGTAGAAATCAAATCTTCGACCACCACCACATTTTGTCCTTTCTGAAGAAATCCTTCTATCTGATTCTGGCGACCGTGCTTTTTGGGTTCAGGACGTACATATACAAAGGGCAGTCCTAGTTTTTCTGCTACTAGAATTCCGATTCCGATGGCTCCTGTTG
Organism: Flavobacteriaceae bacterium; assembly: GCA_034676605.1. Classification (GTDB taxonomy): domain Bacteria; phylum Bacteroidota; class Bacteroidia; order Flavobacteriales; family Flavobacteriaceae; genus Flavobacterium. Next base: position 1,198,060 of record JAUCBW010000001.1, read on the forward strand.
CAACACCTGCAATGACATCCGGTTTTCCGAACTTCTGTTCGATATTTTTTGCAAATTCGTCTCTGATGTAGTTCCTGATAGCAGGAAACGACAATGTTATGCGATTATCGCAATAGATAGGAGACTTCCAGCCCGAAGCCCACAAAAAAGGTGTTTGCGGATTTAATTTTATTGCGTTTATTTGCAATAACAACTCGGCTGTTTTTTCGGCTGTATCTTTATTAAAAATCATAGGTACAAATGTATAAAGTTTTTGTGAACAATAGACCTTTGTTTCTGACAAATCAGATACAAAAAGAAACAGATTTTCAACTCTTCTTGCTTAACAGCGTTGATATCGAACAACTTGTAACAAAAATATTTGAAAACAAAATCCACAAGGCTATTTTATATCATCCCGACGAACAAGAGATCCTGTCTACTTTGATGAGTAAAATCCCTGTTGAAAGGGCTGCGGGCGGACTTGTGTATAATCCAAAAGGCGAGATACTCTTTATCTACCGCAACGGAAAATGGGATTTACCCAAAGGTGGTATCGAGAAAAAAGAGAGAAAAAGAGAGGCGGCAATTAGAGAGGTTGAAGAAGAGACAGGTGTGGGAAAACTCGAAATTACAGACAAGCTCGAAACTACTTATCACATCTTCAAACGAAACGGAAAATTCAAACTTAAGATCACCTATTGGTATAAGATGCAGACAACTTTTGATAGAAAAACAAAGCCTCAAACAGAAGAAGGTATCGAAAAAGCAGTATGGATTAAACCCGAAGACGTGTCAGAATTGCTTGAGAATTCCTACGAAAACATAAAGTTGCTGTTCTATAAAATTATTATTCAAATCGAGCGATAATCGGGTGGTGATCAGAATTATCTTCCTTACTAATGGTTTTGAATTCTTTGATTGTCAATAATTTGTCATAAAAAACATAATCTATCCGAGCGGGATAATACTTAAAGTGGTAGCTCTTGCCAAAACCTTTTCCGGCTTGTTCAAAACCATCGTTTAGATTTCCTTTGATACTTCTGTACACGTATGAAAAAGCACTATTATTCATGTCTCCACAAATAATAACGGGATACTTAGAATTGTTTTTATGTTCGGCTAGAATGCGTGCTTGTTCTTGCTGTTCGGCAAATCCTTCGGATATTTTTTTATAAATATGTTTGGTCTTTTGTTGGTCAAGATCAGTTTCTATCTGTTCCATTTCTTTAGTAATACTCATCGATTGCAGGTGCATACTATAAACGCGAAGAGTGTCTTTTCCTCTTACAATATCTGCAAAAACAGCATTGTTGTTTGAATTTTCAAACTCAATTTTACCCTTATTGATAATCGGAAATTTGGAGAAAATCGCTTGTCCGAAATTATTTTTTTCGTTCACATAAAAAATCTTGCTGTAGTTGTATTTTGGGAATTGCTTCTCTCCTAGTTCTGAGAATTCCTGAATACAGAGAATATCGGGATCTTCTTTGTCAATGAATTTTATGATATTTGGCAATACCGAATCTCTATCAAGCCATTTGTATTTATTAAAAAGCCTTACGTTATAGCTCATCAGTGTGAAATCAGTGTCTGTTTGTGGCAGAACAGTAGGCGAAAATTTATACCACTTAGACACAAAACTAAGTCCGATAAGAAGTACGATTGCCGATAGCAATAATTGCTTTTTGACCTGCAACAGCCAATAAAAGAAAAATAAGATATTACACATCAATAAGAGCGGCAGTCCTAGAGTAAGAACAGATAAAAGCGGAAACATTTTAGGTGCCAAAAAAGGCAATAAATACCCCGCAAAAGTTGCTAATGCAAGTAGTATGTTCAGGAAATACATACATTTATTAAACCAAGATAATTTCGACATAGAGTTGTTTATCTTTTATTGTCTGAACAAAAATTCTTTTTCTTCTTTAGTCAAGCTATCATAACCAGAACGGCTTATTTTATCTAATATTTCATCCACCTGCTGTTGGTTCTTGTCTTTCTCGAGTTTTGGGTTTCGGTATTTTGGGTTTTGGGTTTGTTTGTCATTATTTACATATACCTTTTTGAAGGAAGCTTGTTTTTTCTTTTTTCTTTTTTTGATATTTTTCGGAAGGAAATAACCACCTACCCTAGCTACTATTGCGCTTAAATCTGTGCCTCTTTGTAGGAGTTTCACAAATATAAATCCGAATAAAGCACCTGCTAAATGTGCGATATGTCCTCCGGTATTGGTCACTCCTATTTGTAGGATATCAAGTACTAAAACAGCAACTGCAATATGCCATAACCGCACATAGCCTATCAATAGCAACCGCACTTGCATAAAAGGCGAATAACTAACGGCTGCAAACAGAATAGCCATAATTGAAGCCGAAGCTCCAACCATCAAGGCACTTCCTAAAGGCAAAATAGTATAAGCTGCTATATATACCAATCCAGCAAAAGCTCCGCCTAGCATATATACCCCTAACAGCTGTCTGTCAGTGAAAAAAGTATAAAACAATCTTCCTGAAAAGTTTAATACAATCAGATTGAATATCAAATGTATGACTCCCGCATGATAAAACGGATAGGTTATAAGTGTCCAGATATAAGGCAGCGCAACTTTGTAATCACTCGAAAGCGCCAGCCATTCGGGATATACAAATATACCTTGGGTGAATTTATAGAAAAAAATCAGAGCCACAAAAAAGCCCGCAATATTCCAAATAATAAGCTTTTGGAGCATTCCGCCCATCCTGTACTGATTTCTTACTTCATCAATTATCTTCATCAATTATCTTTAGTAATTTTTTGATTTTGATCTATTTTATCTTGGTTTTCAGGTAAATTAGTTTATTTTGACGTCAAATACTTATGATTATTTAGTTCCACCTATTATCATTAAACTGATTTTTCTTCCAATACCACATGATAAGAAAGCCTGTTAAAGCTCCGCCTAGATGGGCAAAGTGTGCGATACCTGTACTAGTTCCGAAAACTGAATTTCCGTTGAGTCCTGAGAGCAAATCAATGAGCAATATAGCAGGTACAAAGTATTTTGCTGCTATCGGAACAGGTAAAAACAGCAGCATTAGTTTGACATTCGGAAACATAAAGGCAAATGCCACGAATATTCCGTAAATAGCACCTGAGGCTCCCACAACCGGAATCAAATAAGCTCCTAAGAGTTTGTTTTCTGCTTCTTGAATTAAAGCGGCATTACCTGACGGATTAACTGCATTTACAGAACCTTCTTTCAGCAGCGTATTAATTTCTGCTGGAGATATTCCGTTTTCTATAAGTGTGGTATAAGCTCCTTGAAATTCGAGATAATTCACACCTTGATGTACGAGTGCTGCTCCTAAACCACACGAAATATAAAAGAACAAAAACTTTTTAGCTCCCCAATATTGTTCTAAAGTAGAACCGAACATATACAAACCAAACATATTAAGAAGAATATGCCCGATACTTCCGTGCATAAACATACTTGTGAGCGGTTGCCAAAACTGGAACAACGGATTCTCAAAATAATACATCGGCAGTAAGGCATGTGATTCTGCTACAAATTGGGCTCCTATAAAAAACAGGATATTTATTAAAATCAAGTGCTTTACGGTCTCAGTGATTTGCATCATAATTATATGGGATTTTTAAAAAAAACAAACAAATATACATTTTTATTTCAGGTAAGCAGTGTCTTTGAGTGATAAGGTTATTATAAAGTTCCTAGCTCGGAGTAGGCTCTGTCTAGTCAGCTAATTATACTATAAATATGCCTCAAAAATATAAAAAATAGTGTTGTGTTATTGCCTGAATTCAAAAGTATTCTTATACTTCACTTCAAAAATATTTTCAGGTTTATCCCTATATGTTATGGTTACAAGGTCATTGGCATTGCTAAAAACCCTCATTACATTTACTCTAAACTTATCAATTTTTGTATTCATTGGCTGGTTTTGTTACAAAACATGTATATTTGATATTCTATCTCTCAAAAGTTTTTTTTACAGAAAAAAAGAAGTTTCAATAATACAGTAATGATATGAAAAGAACAGCCTTATTTCTAGCCTTTATAGTTTGTATATCTGTTTTTGCGCAAGAGACCATTAATGCGATGACGTATAACTTATTTTACTTTCCTAGTTCGTTGCCTGCTAATAGAGAACTCATTCTCAGGGATATACTCGACGAGTATCAACCTGATTTGTTTATGGTCTGTGAGCTAGAAACAGAGGTTGGTGCTGATTTGATTCTCAATTCCTCGCTTGCTAATCAATCGGCTACTTTTAGTAGAGCGGTTTTCTATCCAGACACTTCAAGTAGCTCTACTAGTCTTCAGAATATGGTGTTTTTTAATACGGAGAAATTAGTGCTTATCAACCAACAAATATTACCCACAGACTATAGAGACATCAGCCAATATACCTTTCGGTTAAATACGCTAGAGCAAGACACTAACCCCATTCATCTTGAGGTGTTTGTTGCGCACCTAAAGTCGAGCACAGGCACTGCTAATCAACAAGCGCGTTTAGCGATGGTAGAAGTTTTTACTAATGCGCTTGAGACCATCACAAACCCAAATAGCTATGTGCTATTCACAGGAGACTTCAATTTATATACGTCAAGCGAACCCGCCTATCAAAAAATTATAAGCCTAGACAATGCTATCCGAATGATTGACCCTATAAATGCAGTTGGAAGCTGGCATGACAACGCTAATTTTCAGTATCTACATACCCAATGCACTAGGGTCTCTAACAGTGGTTTTGGTGGTGGACAAGCTTCTGGTGCTTCTGGCGGGATGGATGATCGTTTTGACTTTATTATGATGAGCCAGAACTTCAATACCTCAGCTGATTTCTATTATGTGGAGAATACTTACAAAGCTTACGGGAATAATGGCAATTGTCTAGACAAAGATGTCAATAGTCCAGATTGTACTGGTACATACTCTTTGCAGTTAAGAGATAATTTATATTGGATGAGCGATCACCTTCCGGTGGTGATGCAATTTGAAACCAGCCAGACTTTTTTATCAAAACCTACCTATGACAAAAAACCGCTTTTTTGGTTTAACTCATCAAATTATAACTATGAGTATATTGACCTAGGAATCAAAACGGATGAAATTAATGCAGATATAAAGTATCTTTTTATCTATAATTCTCTTGGGCAAATCCTTCAAACCATCGGTATAAATCAAAATAAAAACATTAGATTAGACATCAGTAATTATCCAAAGGGTTTGTATTTTATAAAATCAGACCAAAAAACAGAAACCTTAAAATTCATCAAGAAATAACTTGAAAGTACTCACCTATTTCATTTGCTTTACTCTTCTGGCATTCACCTCAGTAGTAACGGCTCAGCATCAGACATCAAAAGCATCAATTACACTTGATGTCAAAGCTAAGACACTCTTTATAAATCAAGAAATTGAATACACCAATTCTTCTGAGAAGCCCTTAGGTCTGATAGTTCTAAACGATTGGAACAACGCCTTTTGTTCTAGGAGTTCTGCTTTATCCAAACGATTTTCTGATGAATTTGTCAGGAGCTATTATTATGCTAACGAATCTGAATTGGCGAAAACAACTGTGTTTTCTATAACCGATAAAGAAGGAATTTCTTTAGTGCACAACAGAAGTGTAGAACAAGTAGATTTAATAGAAGTCATCTTCAGAAAACCACTCGCACCAAAGCAGACTACAACACTGAAAATCAGTTATGAAGTAAGGTTACCGAATGATAAATTTACAGGGTATGGCTTTAATTCGAATCAGAAAATCGAAATCAAAGATTGGTTGTTATTCCCTGCTCGACTCGAAGACAATAACTTCTTAAGGTATAGCAATGAGAATCTCAACGACGCACCAAATGCAACTACAGATTTTGAGATTAGCTTAATCACTTCCGAGCCAATGATGATTACTTCAAACCTTGAAGTAACCAAAATAGCCGGAAATCAGTTTGAATTATCCGGAAACAATAAGCGATACGTGCATTTGGTTGTCGAGCCACAAACTAGTTTTAGAAGTTTCAAAAATGACATCTTAGAGGTAGATACCAATCTTTTTGACAGCAATATAGACGAGTTTTCGACGGCTATTATCATCAATAAAGTTGTGAATTTTGTAAACAAGAAAACCGGAGGCACACACCACGAAAAAATTATTGTCTCAGAGGCTGATTACAAAAGAAATCCGTTTTATGGATTGAATCAACTGCCTTCATTTATCCGTCCGTTTCCTGATAGTTTTATGTATGAACTAAAATTCCTGAAAGCATACGCAGAGAGTTATACTAAAGCAAACCTGAATATTGACCTCAGAAAAGACAATTGGCTATCGAGTGCTATCGAGATGTATCTGATTACCCAATACCTGAAAGAGCATTATCCGAATATGAAAATGGTTGGGAATATCTCAAAAATGGGAATTCTAAAAGGCTATTACGGAACAGAAATGAACTTTGAAGATCAGTTTTATTATCTATACCTGATGATGGCTAGGCGGAATCTTGACCAACCTACAGGAAATCCAAAAAACAAACTCATCAAGTTTAACGAACAAATTTCGTCTAAATACAAAGCAGGGCTTGACTTTAAATATTTGGATGATTTTTTAGGCAAAAGTATTTTACCTCAATCTATTCAGGGATTCTTTGAAGAAAGCAAAGATAATCAAGTGAGCGAAAAAAAATTTAAGCGTATCTTAGAGAAAAAAAGCGAGCCTGTATTAGCACAGTATCAGCAAGCCAATTTAGATTGGTTTTTTGACGAAGTTATCCATTCCAGAAAACTGATCGACTACAAAATAACAAAGGTAAAAAAACAGAAGGATTCACTTAGAGTAACTATCAAAAACATAGGGCAAGCCACTGTTCCAGTTTCTTTATATGCCTTTAGAAAAGACAGTTTACTGCTAAAAAAATGGGTGCTTACTACCTCTAAAGACACTACTATCACTATTGCAAACAGCCATTTTGACAAATTGGTTTTGAATCAAGAAGGGAAAATTCCTGAGTATGATATGAAGGACAATTCAAAAAGTCTGAAAGGTATTTTGAGTATGAATAAACCTCTGAAACTGACATTTTTCAAGGATTTTGAAGATCCGCATAAGAATCAATTGTTTTATCTGCCTGAATTCAGATACAATTATTATGACGGAATCACTCCTGGTTTAAGACTTTCTAATAAATCACTGCTCAAAAAACCCTTTCTTTTTGACCTGTCGCCGATGTATTCGTTCAATACAAAATCGATGGTCGGCTCGGCTTATGTGGGTTACGAAGACCTTATTCGCGAAGGCAGTTTGTATTCGGTTAACTATGGTTTGCTTGCTAATTATTACCACTATGCGCCAGATGCAGGTTATTCTCGGTTTATTCCCTCAATTATATTTAGATTTAGAGAGCCTAGTTTTAGAGAGAACAACCAACAAATCATTATGCTGCGTTATGTGAATGTAGATCGCGAGCAGAGTCAGTATGCTTTGAATTTAAACAACGAAAAATATTCTATTTTCAATGCTAGATATCTTACTAGTAGAAACGAAATTACAAGTTCATTTAGTTTGCTGAACGACATCCAGATTTCTGATCTCTTCGGAAAAATATCTTCTCAAGTTGAGTTCAGAAAGTTATACGAAAACAATAGGCAGTTTAGCCTTCGTTTCTTTGGAGGTATATTTACGCACAGAAGTACGACCTCTGATTTCTTTAGTTTTGGTACGCATCGTGTTTCAGATTATTTGTTTGACTATAATTATTACGGACGTTCAGAGGACAAAGGATTCTTTTCTCAGCAATATGTTAAGGCTGATGGAGGATTCAAATCAAAGCTGACGCCTTATGCCAATCAATGGATATTATCGACTAATGCTAGTTTAAGTATCTGGAAATGGATAGAAGCTTATATGGATTTGGGGATGATTAAAAACAAATACAGAAATACGGAATACCTATACGACAGCGGAATTCGGTTGAATTTAGTTGCGGATTATTTTGAAATTTATTTTCCGGTTCACTCTAATTTAGGTTTTGAGCTCAACGAGGCTGATTATGCACAGCGCATTCGGTTTGTAATCACGTTGGACCCGAATACCTTTGTGAGATTATTCACCAGAAGGTGGTTTTAGTCTTATTGGGATAATATTTTCGTTTTGTAAAATGTTTTGTCTTAATTTTGTCGCTAGCACTTAAAACACCCTAACACATTGAAAAGGACTCTCTATTTATTCTTCTTATTGCTTTATTCCTTGGGTTTCTCTCAAAAGAAATCTACCAATATAGAGATTCTACACGCTGATTTTGTTGATATCAATCAAGAGGAAGTTCCTGATGCAGTCTTATATATGGGAAATGTTCAGGTGAAACACGACGGTGCTACTATGTTTTGCAACAAAGCTTATCTATTTACTAAAACCAATAAAATAAGAGTTTATGGAAGTGTGCATATCCAACAAGGAGACACACTTTTTATGGATAGCAAATATGCAGAATACGACGGAAATACACGTATCGCCTTAGCAAAAGGAGACGTAAGAATGCGTGACCCTCAAATGACCCTCGAAACGGATGCCGTCCATTTTGATAGAGCAAACCAGCAAGCTTATTATAACAGTTTCGGGAAAATCATCAATGCCGATAATATCCTGACAAGCAACCAAGGAACCTATCACGCAAACCAAAAACTATTTAAGTTTAGAGATAATGTAGTGATTACAAATCCTGAATATGTAATCAATTCCGAGCATTTAGATTACAATACCTTTACTGGCGAGGCAATTCCGCTGGCAGCTACTTCGATACAAAGCGAATCCAATTTTATTTATACCGAAAAAGGAGTTTATAACACGAAAACAAATATCTCTAAACTTACCAAAAATGGCTACATCCTTTATGACAACAGAAAAATAGAAGGAGACAGCATTTATTATGACAGGAATATCGAATTTGCCTCAGCCACTAATAATATCCGAATCACAGATACCATCAATAAGATGTTGGCTACAGGAAATTATGGTGAAGTCTATAGACTGAAGGATTCTCTGATGCTTACTAAAAATGCACTCATCGCGACAGAGGATGAAGAGAAAGACACGCTTTATACTAGTGCGCAACGCATAATAATCACAGGAAAGCAAGGAGAACGCATAATTCGTGCCTACAAAGACGCTCGTTTTTATAAAACCAATATGAGTGGCAAAGCAGATTCACTGCATTCGAGCGAGATTACTGGTATTACACAACTCATCGGAAAGCCCGTTTTGTGGAATGGCGAAAGCCAGATGACTGGAGATTTGATGTTGTTGCTCTCGAATAAAGAAACCCAAAAACTCGATTCTTTAAAGGTTTTGAACAATGTGTTTATTATCGAAAGAGACACACTCGGAACAGGCTATAACCAAACCAAAGGACAGAACTTATTCGGTAGGTTTGAGAACGGAAAACTAGCCGAAATCGACATTGTCAAAAACGCTGAGATGATTTATTATGTCTATACCGATGGAGAATTATACGGCATTGATAAAAACATAAGCAGCAAGATAAATATCACTTTTAAAGAAAACGAAATCGAAACGGTAAGTTTTGAGACCAACCCAAATGGCGAGACCTATCCTGATAGTGAATTGCCTGAGAACACCCGTAAACTAAGAGGTTTTATATGGCGTGGCGATGAGCGGATACACTCAAAAGAAGATGTTATTGTAAGAGAATAGATGCGTTATTACGCATAACTTCAAGTTTTTTTATTATTTTTATTCACATAAATCTTCTTTCTAAGGACAATGACCTCAAAACACTGTTTTATTTGCTTGCTCTGTCTTTTGCTATTTGGTAGTAAGGATGGATTTGCGCAAGTTCAGACAAAACAAATTGAGAAAGATACCCTCAAGAAAAATCAAGAAAGAAACCTTTTAAAACTAGAGGGTTCTGCCGAAAAAAAAAGGTGGATTTAGCCTTGAACTCTATAAACTTATCTTCAGACCTATCAAGAAAGACGTTAGTTTTCAACCAGCGGCTGAAGCTAAAGTCTCATACAAAAAATTCGAAGGGAAAATCATTCGTAAAATCAATATCACAACTCTTGACCCTTTTGGATTTTCTATTACAGATACCACTGCTGTCGCTGATAATTGGGGAGAACGTTTCGGAAACTCTATCCACATAAAAACAAGAGAGGCAACTGTCAGAAATATTTTGTTGTTTAGGCCTAACCAGCCACTAGATTCGCTTGTTGTCAAAGAGTCTGAACGTCTTGTCAGAGGACAACGCTATATTCGAAAGGTATTACTAGAACCTGTTGCTGTTTCAGAAACCTCTGATTCTGTTGACATTAACATTCGCGTATTAGATTCTTGGAGCATTAGCATCAACGGAGGTGTTTCTTCTGCTAATGTGGAAGCAGAAATATCTGAACGAAATTTTATGGGAATTGGACATACGTTTGAGAATAACATCCAAAAGAATTTCTCTGATAATCGTAGTGCTTACGGAGCAAAATATATCATTCCTAATATCAGAAACACTCACCTGAATTCTGTAATTACCTATGACATTAACTTAGACAATGACTATGTAAAAAGCTTTGAGCTAGGTAGAGGCTTCTTTTCTCCGTTGACCAAATGGGCAGGAGGCGTTTATTTTAATGAGCAATTCTTACGTGACTCATTGCCCGATGTATCTAACAATTTTGATATGCAAAACTTCAAATCTAGAAATCAAAATTACTGGATAGGTCGTTCATTTAGATTATCATCCGGAACCTCCGAAGAAGATCGGACTTTAAATCTGATTACAGCTTTGAGTGCTTATAATACCGTTTATTCTGAACGACCTAGCTCAGTTTATGACAGAACAGATTACTTCTCTAATCACAGCACTTACTTGGCTAGTATTGGAGTTGCCTCTAGGCAATTCGTCCAGGACAGGTATTTGTTTGAATATGACAGAATTGAAGATATTGCCATCGGTCGGACGTATTCTTTCACGGGAGGATTTCGACAGAAAAACAACAGAAAAGACACCTATCTAGCTGCTAAATACTCGTTTGGGAACTATCATAACTTTGGTTTTTTTGGAACTAGTACTGAGATAGGAACTTTCTTTGATGCAGGAAAAACCTATCAAGGCGCTTTGAAAATCAGCGGAATATATTTCAGCAGACTATTTCAGAACGGAGATTGGTATTTCAGACAATTCATCCAACCCGAATTGGTTATAGGTTTTAACAGAGATACCAATATAAAGGATCAACTCTATCTGGATGGAAGTCACGGAATTTCAGGATTTACGAATAAAATTATGGGAACTAAGAAGGCTTTGGTCTCATTTCAAACACAATCTTATGCGCCTGGGATTTGGTATGGTTTTCGTTTCAGTCCATTTTTCAACTTTACTGCGGGAATGATAGGCGACCAAGACAACACGTTCTTAGACAACAGATTATACACTAAATTTGGCTTGGGAGTATTGATTAGTAATGATTTTTTGATTTTTAATCAATTTCAGATTTCTATTGCTTATTATCCGAGCATTCCGTTTGAAGGAACCAATATGTGGCGCACCAATACATTTAGGAATGACGACATCAACCTTCAGAACTTTAGTATCGAACAACCTGATATTATTCGGTATGAATAATCTGATTTTTAATGGAATTTTGTTTTAACATGAGATTCCTTTTTTTTGAATTGTCTTATTTCTCTACATTTGCAAAAAAATAACAACTAACAACTCATTATGCTAATCATTGGAATTGCAGGTGGAACAGGAAGCGGAAAAACTACTGTTGTACACCAAATTATGAATGAGCTCCCAAGTACTGGAGTCGGAATCATCTCTCAAGACTCTTATTACAAAGACAACTCTAATTTGAGTTATGTAGAGCGTTCAAAAATTAACTTTGATCACCCAAGAGCCATCGATTTTGAATTATTAGTAGCTCATCTCAAGGATTTAAAAGACGGAAAAGTCATCGAACAACCCGTATATTCATTCGTAACGCATAACCGTACTGAAGATGTGATTCTTACGCATCCTAGAAAAGTAATGATAGTGGAAGGAATTCTTATCTTGACCAATCCTGAGCTTCGCGATATGTTTGATGTCAAGATTTTTGTTCACGCAGATTCTGACGAACGACTTATCAGACGTCTAAAGAGAGATATCTCAGAACGAGGAAGAGATATGCAAGAAGTATTGACACGCTATCAAACTACACTTAAACCAATGCATGAACAGTTTATTGAACCTACTAAAGCGTATGCTGATATTATTATCCCTAACGATAAGTACAACACCGTTGCTATTGATGTGGTTAGGGCTGTAATTAGTCAAAAGATTGACCACAAGCTGTAACAGTTTTTTTATATAAACCCAAAAAATAAGCCTTTCAAGATTTTACTCCTGAAAGGCTTATTTATTTAATATAATTGACTGTTAGTATTTTCTGTTGATATAAATCCAACTGCTTATTTTCTCTCCGTTGTTTTTCTGGATAACATAGAAATAGGTTCCGTCAGGAAGTTCATTTCCTTTGTTGTCTAATCCTCCCCACTCATTAACATAATTGGTTTTAGAGTAAACCTCCATTCCGTAACGGTTAAAGATAGATAACTTCTGTACTCCCATTCCTGTAAGATCAAAACTATTGTTAGCACTATCTCCGTTTGGAGAGATACCTTTTTGGATCATACAAATAGTAGAAGTAACTAAGAATTGAGCAGAGCTCTCACATCCGTCATTAACAATCACCGTAACGTTAATACCTCCTTGCGGAATATCAGCTCCGTTTAGATAATCTGTTATACTTACCTCAGCACCATAACCTACTTCAATTCCGTTAATCATCCAAGTATAAGTAGCTGTTGCAGGATCAAATGAAGAATTTACAGGATTTGCTAGCAACCAATAGTTATTGTTTCTACATTCATCAACAACCGCAATAGCAAACTCTCCTTGAATAGTTATGGTTGTTTGGCTAGATCCACCTTCGTTACAAGTTGCCTCATCCTCTGCAACCGTATAAGTTACGTTATACACTCCTGGCGTACTTGCAGAAGTATTTACTACTCCAGTTGTTGCGTTGATGCTAAGTCCATTCGTAGAGCTGAATACACCTCCTTCAAAGAAGTTGTTTGCTTTGGTTGGGCTAATATCTCCATCGGTATGACAGTAAACTCCGATTCTGTAATCAAAGTTAGTAATAGGCACAATCGACTCAGAGAATACGATGGTAGCCACATAACTTCCAGCTGCTATACAAGTAGCAGGATTCACCTGAACTGTATAGGTTACTTGATGACTTCCTAAAGTTGCACTTTCGATATCAATCTCTCCTGTTACTGCATCAACCGATAAAGTTGTTGAGCTAAACACTCCGCCTGGAGTAAGTCCTGTGGCATTTATCTGTGGGTTTATCGCTGCATTCACACAAGATTCAGCATAACTGAACTCTAATTGAGGAGCACTAAGTCCAATTACTTCTATATCAAAAGTAGAAGCTCCATCATTATTACATCCGTTAGCAGCTAATTCATAGGTAATGGTATAGTTGCCAACAACACTAGTTTCCAAATCAATAGCTCCTGTTTGCGGATTAATAGTCAATCCGTTTGGTACAACAGAGAAACTTCCTCCTGTAGCCATTCCTTCAGAAGGAATAAGAATTGGGTTTGCACCTGCAATACAATAAATAGTATCGTCATACGTAAAACTAGTTACTACGTCTTGGTTATCGGTAATAATTAGTTGGAAGGTTAAAATAGCTCTACAACCCGTCAGAGTATTATGAACTACTGTATAAATAGTCTGAGGATTAGAAATATTTGTGTACTGCTCTGGACTAGGAATTTGATTTATTTCAGTTTCAGCATCTCCTAAGCTCTCATAAAAAGTAACGTTATAGGTAGTCAAGTCATATCCTTCTAATATAATTGGAATGTTTACTGTCAAATCAAACACAGCAGTGTCTCCAGCAGAGCAATCGAAAAGATTTATAGGATCAGTAATAACTTCTTGCATATCTTGATAAAACTCAATTACAATTGAATCTGTCGCAGGACAAGTAGAGCCTACAATGGTAACCTCAATCTTGTAGGTTCCTGAATCAGTCACGATGAGGTCAGGTGAATTTGCACCCTCAATGATAACTCCGTTGTGATACCAAACGATATCCACTCCGTCAGGGTCAACACCACTTTCTATTAAATATTCTTCACCCACACAAAGTGCGTTGTTTGTATCTACTAAAAGGTCAGCCCCTAAGTCAATTTGACCTAGGTCAAAACTACCTCCTAATAAGAACACTGCAGAATCCCAAGAAGTATCTAGGTAATCAGCAATAGCTAACTTAATGTGGTATGTATTCCCAGGAATCACTGTTGATGACGCCGTAAGCGGAACTGTTTGTCCTCTAAAGTTGATTGCAGCTGATTGTGATGCTGCATCCGTCCCGTTAAAATAGGCTCCAAAATACTGAGGGTTTTGTGAGTTACAACTTCCATTATATGCACTATCTCTAATTGTAGTAACCGATATTGGGATATTAGTATTCGGCACGACGGCTAAGTTAGTGGTTATATTAGTAGTTAAATCTGTCAAGAAGAATCCGAATACATCGGCATACGAACACTGGAAAGTTCCGTATTCTTCAGATGCGAATATAAAGTCAAAACTCATCGAGTCAGTCAATGCCACAAAGTCAAACTCAAGCACTGTAGCGTTATATAATGTTCCTGTTGATCCGTTAGCAGCCAATAAAGATGCTAAAGTTGAATCACCAGGCCAGTTATTGTTTCCGTTTGATTGTGTTCCGCTTCCTTTAGGTCCAGGAGCTGCCATGGCACTTCCGGTAGAAAGCACTATTCCGTCATGGAAAGGGAAGTTAGAACCGCTCTTTTCAAAATAGCCTAAACCATTGGTAGAACCATGGTTTGTACCAGTACTCCAAGTGATGTTAGAGATCTCGACACATTCACTGCCGATAAGTATGTCTTCAACAAGCTGAGGGACTGTATATTGAGTCACGCTTACCGAAATCGGAGGTGCAGGTGCAGTAGTGAAAGGTAATGAAGTCAAGTTACTACTATCTGTTTCTGAACAAATGGCTCTCACCCAGAATCTGTAGTTTGTTCCTCCTTCTAATCCTTCTATGTTCACTGGATGTGTAGAGGTTTGTGTATATACGGTAGTTGGCCCTGGGGTTTCAGCAGCAGGTAATACTACATATTCCCATAAAGTAGCCGTTCCTATTTCTGTCCAATCAAGAACTGCTGTGTACTGTGTGATTTGCGTTACTGTTATATTCTGAGGTTTCGGACAAGTAGGTGGTGTACAATCTCCTTCTCCTGTATATAATGTTGAGCCAGGGAAACCTACTCCCGGTGCTTTTGTAAATACATCTTCAGCAAACGGATCAAGAATAGTCACTCCAACTTCGTTAGAGAAAGAACCTCCAAGATTCCAATATAAAGAGAACGGAATACCATCACATAAAGGCACTGTCACTATTAATGTAGCTCCAGATGTCATCGCTAATGTCCCAACGGTAACTCCGCCTTGAATAACTGACATAGTATTTCCGTTCCAACCATCGCCATAAGTATCCGTAAGTACGAATGTGTATAAACATTGGTCAGCTGGGTTACAAGCTAAAGTCTGAGCCATAATTGGTCCTACCCAGTAGCTATTCCCGTCTGCTGTACCACAATTACTTCGTACCCAGAAGTAATATTGTGTCCCCGCATCCAATCCTTCTATAGTAACTGAATTTGTCGCACTCGTTCCTGTTGGAACATCGGTTGGGGATGTTGAGGTATTAGTTGTTGAAATATAATAATCATAAAAAGCTGGGGCAGTTCCTGTTGGGGCATTCCAAGAGAAAGTAGCTGCATTTTCAGTTGTAGATACTACAGCCAAGTTTGATGGGGCTGGACACGTAACTATAGAAAAGTTGATATTATCAACTGCCGCAGGAGGTAAATTAAATATTGTACCGTTATTTCTCCATTCAAATACCAATCGCATGATTTGACCTGACCAAGTAGGTGGCGCAGTAAACACTATATTTTCTGTCTTCCAGGTTGTTTGTTGTGAATAATTTGTTCCGATTTGCATCCTTCCAGCACCAGTAGTAATTTGGTTACCTGGTGTTGGAGTAAATGAAACAGGCACTATCCAAACTCTCATATAATCTGCGTTGTTCTCACCTATTCCTTTCCAGTCAAAAGATAAATGTAATTGACCCGTAACGCCAACAGGTATCTGGATATCTCTATAAGCCTGAATTGTAGAAGTAGTACCTCCATAAGAGTTAGTCACTCCGTTGTCATTAGATATATAAAGTGATTGAGACGGGCTATTGAAGGTTGCTCCTCCTACTATCCACTTATTAGACTGCGTACCATTATTGAAAGTAAAGTTTGATGTTGTTCCATCAAAATTCTCATAATAAGGTAAGCTTGCAGGAATTTGAGCCGTATTAAAGATAAGCGGACCTACCCAGAAGCTCACACCATCAACATCACAATTACTTCTTACCCAGAAATAATATACTGTAGCGTCTGTTAGTCCTGTTAGGTTAGCTTGATTTGTAGCGGCGTTCCCTGAAGGAGTTGTTGTAGGCTCTGGTGCTGTATTGGTAGTTGAATAATAATAGTCATACGAAGCAGAAGTACCTGTCCAAGCTGTTGTAGCCGTATTAGTAGCTACACTTACAAGTGTTGGATTAGATGGTGCAGGACAAGTAATTACCGAGAAATTTACATTATCAACTGCTGCTGGTGGTTGATTGGCAGTATTTGCATCATTTCTCCATTCAAAAACCAAACGCATAATCTGACCTGACCAAGTAGCTGGAACATTAAGGACAAAATCCTCTGTTTTCCAAGTACTTTGTTGATTAAAGTTTGTACCTAACTGTACTCTCCCACCACCATTAGCAATTTGATTACCCGCAGTTGGTGTATAGTTTACTGGAACTAACCAAGCTCTCATATAGTCAGCACTTCCTTCTCCTGTACCTTTCCAATCAAAAGAAACATACACTTGCCCTGCTGTTGCTGGAATCATTAAATCTTTATAAGCCTGAACCACCGAAGCAGAAGAACCATTATAAGCATTTGTCGCTCCATTATCATTAGATATATATAATGAATGTGTAGGACTGTTACTTGTCGCTGTACCCACAACCCATTTATTGGCTTGAGTACCATTATTAAGTGTCCAACCAGGATTAGCACCTTCAAAATTTTCATAATAATCTAAAGGTGTAGGAATCTGAGGTGTATTGAAGCTTACGGGACCTACCCACAAGCTTGTTCCGTCAGAACCACAATTACTTCTCACCCAGAAATAATAGGTAGTAGAAGGAACTAAATTATTAATAGTAGCAGTAGTGACAGGTACGTTACTTGTAGGAACAGTTGTATCGTTTGGTGCACCAGGTATAGTTGTAAAGTAATAATCATAAGAAGTAGGTACTGTACCTCCCGGAGCGTTCCAGTTAAAAGTAACTTCATTCTCAGTCAAAGATCCAATAGTTGGCATAGATGGTGTAGAACAAGTAATCAATTGAACAATGATATTATCTACAGCAGCAGGAGGTTGTGTTCCTACGTTCGCATTGTTTCGCCATTCAAAAACCAACCGAATAGTCTGATTCTGCCAAGCTGGCAAAGCATTCATAACTAAACCAAAATTTTGCCAAGTAGACTGACCTCCAAAGTTAGTTCCTAGTTGAAGTCTACCACCACCTGCCGTAATCTGAGTGCCTGGCGTAGGAGTAAAAGTAGCAGGAACAATCCAAACTCGCATATAGTCTTGAGCGTTCTCTCCGTTAGCCTTCCAATCAAATGAAAAATACATCTCTCCTGCAGACACAGGCATTTGTATGTCTCTATAGGCTTGTGTTACTGAGGCAATATTAGTCGTATAAGCATTTGTAACTCCGTTGTCATTTGAGATATACATAGATTTAGTACCCCCATTCTGAGTGGCCGTACCAATAATCCATTTGTTGGTTTGAGTGCCATTATTAAATGTCCAACCTGGATTTACAGCTTCAAAATTCTCTGAATAATCTAAAGGTGCAGGCATTTGGGCTGAGTTAAACATTCTAGGACCTATCCAAAGACCTTTTCCAGTAGCACCACAATTACTACGCACCCAGAAATAATAGGTAGTAGAAGGTGATAAGTTATCAAGAGTTACGGTAGTATCAAGTACGTTCCCTACTGGAGTCGTAGTTCCCGTAGGAGCAACAGTAGTAGTTGAAAAATAATAATCATATGAACTTGGTACAATAGCACCTGTTGGGGCATTCCAATTAAGAGTCGCCTCACTTGCAGTTATAGCACCTGTAGTAGGCATTGACGGAGCAGGACAATTAATCAATTGAATATTAAGATTATCTACAGCAGCAGGTGGTTGACCACCTCCAGCAGCATTATTACGCCATTCAAAAACTAATCGCATTACTTGATTAGACCAAGAAGCACCATTCATAGTATGCGTATAATTCTCCCACGAAGTATTATTACCAAAGTTGTTCCCTATCTGAACTCTACCACCACCAGAGGTAATCTGTTGACCAGGTGTAGGAACAAAAGTAGATGGAACAAGCCAAACTCGCATATAATCTTGATTATTCTCTCCGTTGGCTTTCCAGTCAAATGAAAAATAAATCTGACTAACTGTAGCAGGCATCTGAATATCTCTATAAGACTGTGTTACTGAAGAATTAATAGTAGAATAAATATTTGAAACTCCATCATTGTTAGAAATATACATAGACTTAGTTCCACCATTATGAGTAGCTGTACCTACAGCCCACTTATTAGGTTGTGTGCCATTTAAAAAAGAAAAACCATAAGAAGGAGACTCAAAGTTCTCAAAATATTCTGAGTCTAAAACAAAGGGAGTTTGCAGGGTAGAAAAAACAAAGGGACCTGCCCAAGCACTCGTATTAAACTCACAAATAGCTCTTATATAATACATATAAACCGTAGAAGACGTAAGATCAGAAAGAGAAAGACTATTAGTGGTTGCTGTATAAATAGTACCATTCTCAGGAATACCAGAACCTGGAAGAAGAGAAATCTCATAATTTGGAGCGCTTCCAGTCCAAGTTAAATTGGCTGAGGTTGTTTGTGAAGTAGCTTGAGCATTAGTAGGTAAAAAACATTTTGGCAAAACCTTTACGTCATCTAAAACCCAACCATTATTAGTGTGTATAGCACCAACCTGAGTATCCTCTTTAATAAAAGCAATATAAATATTTTGATTCGCAAAAGCAGACAAATTTAAAATGTGTTTAAAACAAAAATTGAAATTTGCACCCCCCGTTATCTGTATTTGATCATAATCAATCAATGTAGAAGTAAAAGAGGTGAAATCTGTCTGAGAAGTCGTTGATATCTTAATCTTAAAACGGGTATCACTCGCACTTGTAGTATTTGAGGTTGTTCTAGAAACAAACTCAAGCTCACCGTTAGCAGGAACTGTTACCTGCTCAGTTACCAACCAACTTTGGGAAGTATTACCAGCTAGAATAGTCTGACCCCGAACTATAACCTTTGAAGGAGGAGTACCATAATTGGAATCCGAGCAGTTATACGTAGCTTGGGTGTTTACCTCCCAGCTAGGAACGTTTGGTGCTATACTCAAAGCGCCATTTAACAATTTATACGTTGCCCAAGTAGCAGGAATACCAGTGTCGAAAGTCTCAACAAGCTGCGCATTACCTCTCCAAGTAAACAACGAAAAAATTATTACTGAAAAAAGTAAAATTCTTTTCATAATTAAATACATTTATTAGCTTATGTTAAATTTTTGTAAAAAAATCTCTAATCCCCAAATTTAATAAATTGTTTAAAATATCCAACTTTATTTCTCAAAAACAATTTAAATGATAATTCTTGCTTTTTGGCTGTGTGTTTTCTATTTTTGAAGTTCTATCTCTTCTTAAGAGATAACTTTCTTAAGACAATCTAATCATTTTAATAAATGGCAAACGAAATACTAACAGCGATCTATTTAGGCATTTTACTGAGTTTTTTAATAGGTCCCGTTTTTTTCGTATTACTAGAAACAAGCGTTACAAAAGGATTTCGTGCTGCCATGGTCTTTGACTTCGGAGTAATAGCAGCCGATATTTTATTTATTGTCGTAGCTTACTTCAGTAGTTATAGACTCATAGAAAGTATCAAAGACGAACCCGCTCTTTTTATTTTTGGCGGGCTTATTATGTTGACTTACGGAATTATATCCTTCGTAAAACTAAAAAGCAATAAAGTAGATAATGTAGTGGTTGATTTGGGCAAGAAGAATTACTTTGCTCTTTTAGGAAAAGGTTTCCTGCTAAACTTCATAAATGTGGGTGTTTTAGGCTTTTGGCTAATGATACTCATTATTATTGGTCCAATGGTAGATATGGAAACAGCTAGGATTTTCATATTTTTTGCAGTAATTTTATTAACTTACTTAAGCATTGATATCGGCAAAATATTATTGGCTAAGCGCTTAAAGAACAAGCTTACGATAGCCAATATCACTAAAGTGAAAAAGTTTACAAGCTTTATACTCATGATTTTTGGTGTGGGAATTATGCTTCAAGGATGGTTTCCGTCAGAGCAAAAAATGGTCAGAAATGCCATCGAAAGGATGGAGAACAAAAGCAGAGTTGAAGTGTCACCTACTCCAGATTCAGAAAACACTTCTCCAGAAACTTTAGATACATTAGAATAAAACACACTTTACACACTAATTCATCCCATAAAAAAAGCCAAATTCAGTATTGAATTTGGCTTTCTTTTATAAATCAGGTGACTGTTACATCATACCTGGCATTCCTCCGCCCATTGGCATCTGTGGAGTATCTTCTTTAATGTCAACTAAAGCACATTCTGTGGTCAAAATCATTCCTGCTACAGAAGCTGCATTTTCAAGAGCAACTCGAGTTACTTTTTTAGGGTCGATAATTCCTGCTTTAAGCATATCTACATACTCGTCTGTTTTGGCATTATACCCAAAATTTCCTTTTTCTTCAGCAACTTTAGCTACCACTACAGAGCCTTCTAGACCAGCATTTTCAACGATTGTTCTCAAAGGAGATTCAATTGCACGCGCTACGATTTGGATTCCTGTAGCCTCGTCTTCGTGATTTGCTTTGATACCTGCCAATACCGCTTTTGCTCTTAGTAGTGCAACACCTCCACCGGCTACAATTCCTTCTTCAACAGCAGCACGTGTGGCGTGAAGTGCATCGTCAACTCTGTCTTTTTTCTCTTTCATCTCAACCTCTGAGGCAGCTCCTACGTATAGCACAGCAACTCCACCAGCAAGTTTAGCAAGTCTTTCTTGAAGTTTTTCTTTGTCATAGTCAGAGGTAGTTGTTTCCATCTGAGCTTTGATTTGGTTTACTCTATTTTTGATAAGACCAACTTCTCCTGCTCCGTTTACGATAGTGGTGTTGTCTTTGTCAATAGTAATTTTCTCAGCAGTACCTAAAGATTCAAGCGTGGCATTCTCAAGAGTATGTCCGCTATCTTCAGAGATTACTGTTCCCCCAGTCAAGACTGCGATATCTTCTAACATAGCTTTGCGTCTGTCTCCGAATCCTGGTGCTTTTACAGCAGCGATTTTCAATGCTCCTCTTAGTTTGTTTACCACCAGCGTAGATAGTGCTTCACCATCTACATCTTCAGCAATAATCAAAAGTGGTTTTCCAGATTGAGCTACAGGCTCAAGAACTGGAAGTAATTCTTTAAGAGATGAAATCTTTTTGTCATACAGCAAGATATACGGGTTCTCTAGTTCCACTTCCATTTTTTCAGGATTCGTCACAAAATACGGAGAGAGATAACCTCTGTCAAACTGCATTCCCTCAACGACATCAACATAAGTATCCGTTCCTTTTGCCTCTTCTACAGTGATTACTCCTTCTTTGCCAACTTTGCCAAAAGCCTCAGCAATCAACTCTCCTATTAAATCATCGTTATTAGCAGAAATAGATGCAATTTGTTTTATTTTCTCTGTTGACGAACCCACTTCTTGCGATTGCTTGGCAAGATCAGCGACAATTGCCTCAACAGCTTTATCAATTCCTCTTTTTAGATCCATCGGATTTGCTCCAGCAGCAACGTTTCTGAGACCTTCTTTTACAATAGCCTGAGCCAATACCGTTGCAGTTGTGGTTCCGTCTCCTGCTAGGTCATTTGTTTTTGAAGCTACTTCTTTTACCATCTGTGCTCCCATATTCTCAAGAGCATCTTCTAGTTCAATTTCTTTTGCTACGGTTACACCATCTTTAGTAACAACAGGACTTCCGAAAGATCTCCCGATAATTACGTTACGTCCTTTAGGTCCTAATGTTACTTTTACTGCATTTGCCAAAGCATCTACACCACGTTTTAGTCCGTCACGTGCTTCAATATCAAATTTTATTTCTTTTGCCATTTTCTTTTAATTTAAAGTTTTTTAGGTTTTGTTGAATCGTTGATTTGTTTAACCGTTTAATCGTAAAAACGATTAAACGATAGCCAAAATATCGTCTTCTCTCATAATTAAGTAATCTTTGTTTTCGAATTTCAATTCTGAGCCTGCATATTTTCCGTAGAGCACAACATCTCCTACTTTCACTGTCATTGGTTCATCTTTCTTACCATTTCCGGTAGCCACAACAGTTCCTCTTTGAGGTTTTTCTTTTGCAGTGTCAGGAATAAAAATACCCGAAGCAGTTTGTGTTTCTGCAGCCATAGGTTCGATAAGAACTCTATCTGCTAAAGGTTTAATGTTTAACGCCATAATTTTGAAATTTATTTAGGGTTTAAAAAAATATAAAATACTTATGTGCATAGCTAAGTTTCACAAAATGTGCCACAGTCAAAAAACTGACATTTTTGCACAAAAAAATGTCAGCATCACAATGATGCTGACATTTTGTTTGTTTTGTATGCTATAAACTAATTAGTTGGCTGGTTCCTGAGTAGGAGCAGCATCAGGGGTAGTAGGTGCTGCTGGAAGATTTTCCATTGGTGCAGGTGCTACATTCTGATCATAGATTTTTGAATCTCCAGAACCTCCTTGAAAAGCTAAACCTGAAAGAAGAATAAGCACGATTAATGCGATTCCTAATACCCAAGTACTTTTGTCCAAGAAGTCGGTTGTTTTTTTCACTCCACCACCTCCAATTGATACGCCACCTCCGAAAGTAGAAGATAATCCTCCACCTTTAGGATTTTGCACCATAATTACTACTACAAGTAAAAAACAAACGATAGTTATTAAAACTAAAAATATGGTAAAACTCATTATCTAAATATTATTTTGTTGTAACTTTTTGATATTTTCAATTCGGTCTGCAAAGAAAACACTTTTTTCTGGATATTTCAAAATTAATATCTCATAAGCGTCAATCGCACGTTGATATTTTTTTTGTTCGAGATAGACTTTAGCCAATGTTTCTGTCATTAGTGTAGAGTTATCAATAGGTTGAAGTTCTATAACAGGAGTTATCTGAGTATTTTTGTCAGGTACAATCTTCGGATTTACTTCAATAAATTTGTCGATAAGTGCAATTTTACGTTGTTTTTCGTCATCGATTTCTGTTGCTATTGCTGTATTTTCGTTTTCTTTTACCTTAGGCGATGGTTCTCTATCGATTGGTTTGAATTTAGTCAGTTGCAACCATTCCTGAAACGAGTAGCTGTCTTGCTGCGAAAACTCTAATGGTTTACCGATTTCGAGCTCTTCTTGAGGCTGTTCTATTCTTTCTTGTTTTGTCTCTTCTGGAATTGTTGTTAGAGCGATAACATCTTCTGAAGCTATTTCAATTTCATGTTTTTGAGCAGAATCTATACTACTTAATACTGACTGTTGTCTTTTCTCTTCAGTAGTAACCCATTTCGGAGAAACCACCTCAGTATCAACCACAACAATATCATGAAGATTGATTTGGTTTTTCTTAAACGGCGATTTTGATTCTCCTACAAAAGTATCTGAGGTAATAAACTCAAAAAGTACCGCTCTATCCGTAGTGGTGGCAGCTGTTTTTTTGAGTTTTAAATTATACATAAAGCTGTTCTGATTATACAAACCCTTCAGAAGTAACGCCCGAGCACTCTGAAAATACGGAAACTCTGACAGAATACGCTCAAGCTCCATTGTCTGTTGCTCGGTAATCGCATCCGGGTGATTCAGTAAGTATGTAAAATCAGTTGTAGTCATTTAAGTATTAAGAGGCTCAGAATTACAAATATACATTTTTGAGAATTTAGAAATCATTTTTATACACAATTATCTAGACTTACCATTTTGCCAATGATTCGTTAAAGATATCCTGAGTAATACGCTCATAAATAGCTTCTAAAGCAGCGGTTAATTGCGAACCTACTAGTTGTTCTGTTCCGGTGTAATCATAGTAATGAGAGAAGGTTTTCTCAAAACTATCATCTTGGTTTCTATTATTGACAAAGCGTACACGGACAGAAATCGTAAGTCGGTTTTGAGCGGCTCTTTGATCTGCTGTAGCGGTCATCGGAGCAATTCTATAGGTTACAATTTCACCTTCATAAACCAAATCTCCTCCGGAATTGGTCAAAGTCAAGCTGGTCTGACCCTGAATCAAATCTTGTAGTGCTAGCGTAAAAACACGTTCAATTCCTGGTTCTACAAGTTCGGCTGTATTCTGAAAATAATTGACCTGAAAACTACTGGCATCAATCTTTCCTGTTCCTGTAAAGTTATAATACTTGCATGAACTCAAGATGAATACGGTTATCAGAGCGATTATATATTTGGCTTGTTTCATATATATTGATGGTTTTAAGAATGTATTACAGATCAAACTGTTTGATTTTTCTGTAGAGTGTTCGCTCTGAGATACCGAGTTCTTCTGCAGCTGCTTTTCGTTTGCCTTTATTTCGCTCTAATGCTTTTTTGATAAGCTCGATTTCTTTAGCTTCTAAGCTCAGTGTTTCCTCTTCTTCTATGGCTTCGGTGAAAAGATAATTTCCGTCGTCTTCTTGGTCTTCAAAGTTATCTTGACCGCCTGTTTGTATCGGAATGGCTTGATGCGATTGCTCAAACGCAATATCATTTTCGGTTTTTCCGTAGATTTTTTTGATCAGTCCTTGGTGGTCTTGTTGTACTTTTGCTACTGAATTTTGCATCAGTTCTAAGGTTAGCTTCTTTAAATCGGTTAAATCACTTTTCATATCAAAAAGGATTTTATACATGATTTCTCTTTCTGATGAGAAGTCACTTTCTGATTTTCGTCCGCCTACAACCGTGGGTAGATTGCTTGACTCCGTTGGCAAATAACCCATTAATGTCTGTGCCGTAATCATTCTATTGGTTTCTAAGACAGATATTTGTTCTGCCACGTTTCTGAGTTGACGGATATTTCCGTTCCATTTATATTTCTCTAAGAATTGTACTGCGTTATCTTCGAGGCGAATGGGTGGCATTTTGTATTTATGTGCAAAATCCGAAGAGAATTTTCTGAATAACAAGTGTATATCTTCTTTTCGCTCTCTCAAGGGTGGCAATCCAATCTCTACAGTACTCAGACGATAATATAAATCTTCTCTAAAGCGTCCTTTCTCAATGGCTTGTTGCATCTCCACGTTGGTAGCAGCGACTATCCTTACATCTGTCTTTTGTACTTTTGACGAACCTACTTTAAGGAATTCTCCGTTTTCTAACACACGTAACAAACGTACTTGTGTTGTCAAAGGCAACTCTCCTACTTCATCCAAGAAAATCGTACCTCCGTCAGCTACTTCAAAATAACCCTCACGAGTATTTGTAGCTCCCGTAAAGGCTCCTTTTTCGTGACCCGAAAAGCTCTGAATCTATGGTTCCTTCCGGAATAGCTCCACAGTTTACCGCTATGTATTTCCCGTGTTTTCTATGCGATAACGAATGAATAATTTTTGGAATATTCTCCTTACCCACACCACTTTCTCCAGTTACCAAAACCGAAATATCAGTCGGTGCGACCTGAATGGCTTTTTCGATAGCTCGATTGAGTTTTAGATTGTTTCCGATGATTTCGAATCGCTGTTTTATATTTTGAACTGTGTCCATTTTATTTTTTATTAGCCACTAATTAAATTATCTTTTTAGCCACAGATTAAAAGAATAGCACTTAATATTCTACCCTTATAAAATCCTTTTAAGCCTGTAATTCATGGTTTTAAAAATTATTGCATTGCACTAAATCCGATTGCTTCTCCAATCAAAGTGGCAGAGGTACAGTCGTTTATTTTCACCAAAACAAAATCTCCTGCTTTATAATCTCCTTTCGGGAAAACTACTGTAGTGTTTTGAGAATTTCGTCCAGACCAATGCAAATCTGATTTTTTAGATTCTTTCTCTATCAGCACCTCGACGGTTTGCCCTAAGAATCGTTGGGTTCTTTTAAGGGCTATTTCTTGTTGCAAATCAATAATCTCTTGTAATCTTCTCATTTTGACTTCTTCAGGAACGTCATCTTCTAATTTGCGTTCTGCCAAGGTTCCTGGCCTTTCTGAGTAGGCAAACATATAACCGAAATCATACTGTACATATTCAATTAGCGACAAAGTATCTTGATGGTCTTCTTCCGTTTCAGTAGGAAATCCCGTAATAATATCTTGAGAAATAGTACAATCAGGGATCATCTTTCTGATAGTATCAATCAGCGCCATATACTCTTCACGGGTATGTTGGCGATTCATTTCTTTGAGAATTCTGGTGCTCCCTGACTGCACAGGCAAGTGAATATACTTGCAGACATTCTCATATTTGGCAATGACTTCTAATACCTCTATGTGCATATCCTGTGGATTTGAGGTAGAGAATCTAAAGCGCATTTTCGGGAATTTCACCGCACACATCTCTAGTAGTTGTGCAAAATCAACAGCGGTTGCTTTTTGCATCTCACTAGCTTTATCGTAATCTTTTTTGAGACCGCCACCATACCACAAATAACTATCTACGTTTTGCCCAAGCAGTGTAACTTCTTTATAGTTATTATCAGCTAAATCTTGGATTTCTTTAATAATGCTCTGTGGTTCTCTGCTTCGTTCACGCCCTCGGGTGAATGGCACAACACAGAAGGTACACATATTATCACATCCTCTAGTAATGCTCACAAAAGCAGTTACACCATTCGTATTAAGGCGCACGGGCGAGATGTCGGCATAGGTTTCGTCTTTTGACAAAATCACGTTGATAGCGTCACGCCCTTCATTGACTTCTTTCAATAGATTTGGCAGATCTTTGTAGGCATCAGGACCTACAACCATATCTACAATTTTTTCTTCTTCTAAGAACTTTGCTTTAAGCCTTTCTGCCATACAACCCAAAACACCAACCCTAAAACCAGGATTGGTTCTCTTGACTGCATTGAATTTCTCTAAGCGTTTTCTGACAGTCTGCTCGGCTTTATCTCTAATCGAACAAGTATTTATAAGTACTAAATCTGCCTCTTCTAATATCTGGGTCGTATTATAGCCCTCGTTTGACAAAATAGAAGCCACTACCTCGCTATCAGAAAAAGTTCATCTGACAGCCATAACTTTCGATAAAAAGTTTTTTGGTATTGTGTTCTTTTTGTTGTGTTACAAGGCTTGTACCTTGTTTGTTTTCGTCAATTATCTTTTCCATTGCTGTATTGCTCCTTACTATTTTTCGAATTGCAAATATAGTATTATTTCAGGAAAGAGATGACAACTTGGCAGATAAAAATCACACACAGCAAAGGAAGACTACTCTTTTTTTGATTGCTAGAATAGAGTATCTGTTTCTTATAACACTTATTCCCTTCTAATACTTCCTGCTCCAGCTTGTGCTTTTGGTAAGATAGTGATATCAGCGAGTTGAACATGTGCAGGCTGTTCGATGGCAAAAAGAATAGTATTGGCAACATCTGCTGCTACAAGCGGTTGATAACCTTGATAGACACTGTCTGCACGCTGAGTATCGCCTTTGAAACGTACCGTTGAGAAGTTAGTATTCACCGCTCCTGGAGCAATACTGGTTACTTTGATTCCAAGTGCTAAAAGATCGAGACGCATACCTTTGGTCAGTGCTTCTACGGCGAATTTTGAAGCGCAATAGGTCGCTGCATTGAGATAGACTTCCTTACCCGCAGTAGAAGAAATGTTGATGATATGTCCTTCTTTATCAACGGGTATTAGTGGCAACACTGCCTTGGTGACATAAATCAATCCTTTGACGTTAATATCGATCATCGCTTCTAAATCTTCTAAATCAGCTTTGTCAAAGGTGGCTAATCCGTGTGCATTACCCGCATTATTGATGAGTATATCTATTTGGCGAAATTCAGCTGGCAAGTTGGCTACTTGTTCAAAAACAGCTGCTTTGTCTCTTACATCAAAACAGCAAGTGTGCACGGGCGTATCCAAAGATTTTTCCATTTCGTCCAACACTTGCTTATTCCTACCGCAAAGTATTAGTCTGTAGTTCTTTTTTGCTAAAACAAGGGCTGTTTCTTTTCCGATTCCAGAAGTAGCACCAGTAATAAATACTGTTTTCATAGTTTTTGATATAGCGTGCGACAGGCACAATAATTAGTTTTTTTTTGTAATAATGTCGTCTATTCAAAAGAGCTACATATCATAAATATCTAGCTCCTCTTTTCCGTGAATATATGATAAATTTATTTTTAGGATTTATTATTGGTTGCTTAGTTTTGAGTGTTTTTTACCATAAAAGAAATAAATGATTATTCCTAGAAGCAACCAAATCCCTAGTCGATACCAGCTTTCTATCTCTAGTGAAAACATCAAATATCCACAAATAAGTACTCCAGCAATCGGTACGAAAGGTACTAAAGGCGTTTTGAAAGCCCTTGGTAAATCCGGAGATTTCTTACGCATCACCAATATACCAATACACACTAGTGAAAACGCAAATAGCGTCCCGATACTCACCATATGTCCTAGGTCTTTAATCGGCACAAAACCTGCAAAAACACTGACAAATAACATAAAGAAAACATTAGTTTTCCAAGGTGTACGGAATTTAGCGTGGATTTCTCCAAAAACTTTTGGCAATAAACCATCTTTACTCATCGAATAGAACACTCTACTTTGTCCCATAAGCAACACTAATATCACCGAAGTATAGCCGGCTAAGATAGCAATGATAAGAGTGGTCTGTAAGAAGTCATACCCCGTCACCGCAAAGGCAGTAGCCGCAGGTGAAGCATCACCTTTAAAGACTTGGTAAGGCACTAATCCAGTCATTACATATGAAAATAACACATATAGTATCGTACAAATCATTAGCGAACCAAGAATACCTATAGGCATGCTTTTCTGTGGATTTTTAGCTTCTTGAGCTGCCGTAGAAACAGCATCAAATCCGATAAAAGCAAAAAACACTAGTGCTGCTCCTGCCGCAATTCCAGGAAAACCTCCGAAACTTCCGCCAGTGTTTTCAGGAATAAATGGTGTATGAAACTCAGGATTAATAAACTTCCATCCTAAGATGATAAACAAAATAACTACGGCTACTTTGATAATGACTAAAACATTATTGATCGCTGCTGATTGTCGCATACCGCGTATCAAGAGCAAGGAAAGCAAACAGACGATGACTATGGCTGGTAAATTTATAATTCCGCCCTCTGCTGGGGAGGAAGCAAATTCCATAGGGATTGCCATATCGTATTGCTTGAGTAATTCATTGAGATAGGAAGACCAACTCACCCCAACGGTAGCTGCACCTAAGGCATATTCAAGAACCAAATCCCAGCCGATAATCCAAGCGATAAATTCACCCATAGTAGCATACGAATAGGTATAAGCACTTCCTGCAACAGGAATCATCGAGGCAAACTCCGCATAACAAAGTCCTGCGAAACCACAGCCTACAGCCGCTAGCACGAAAGACAGCGTTACAGCAGGTCCGGCGTGATCAGCTGCCGCAATACCTGTAAGCGAAAATAATCCCGCTCCGATAATGGCTCCAATCCCTAGCGCAACGAGTGCTCTGGAGGACAATGTTCTCTTTAATCCTTTTTCTGATTCTGATGACTCGTCTATTAATTGAGTCATTGATTTGGTTTTCCAGATAGACATTATTTAAGTTTTTGTTGGTTTTTCAGATTCCAAATATAGCTTTTTTATATAATAATTAGTAAATATTTAAGATTTTTCCGTTTCTAAACCAACTTAATTTTTGCTTTTGATAACTTCTATCTCAGGATTTATTTTCAACAAATCAGCCACAAAAGTGTCTCTATCTTCTGGGGAAAAATAAATATCGTCATAGGTGTTGTATTTAATAATAATCCCGATAGTAGCTGTTGCAGGCCTATAAAGCACAGGCACATACCATCCCGAATGATACATTATTTTTTGGATACTACTAATTTTCAACTCGCCATAAAACGGACCAGAACGATGTTTTAAAAATCCGTCTTTAATAGTATAAGAGGTATAAAATAACATTTTAATAAGAGCGATAAGCATTAAGAGTACAAAACCTAGATAAATCCAAAAACCTTTGCTTTGTAAATCTTCTGTTGTCATACCGTTAAACACAGGTAAAATGAGTAGGGTTGCTGTGAAAAAGAACAGTCCATAAGCCATACCCGATACTTTTGATTTATAGATTTTCATTGGATACAAAAATCTGTTTTTTTACAGTTTTAAGGTTTTCTTGGTCTTTGTAACTAAAGCATCTTTATGCACTAAAACAGCAATGGTTTTTAGTTTTAAATAAGCAACACTCATATAGATATATCCGTTATTTCCTACACGTTCGCTTCCACTTCCCCAAGAGTTCTTCACGGCATAGTAAATATTTCCTTTTTGGTCTTTTACCTTCCCAGTAATGTGCATCAAATGGTCATCTTGGGTGTTGAAATTCTCAAATTCCTGCTGGCGAAGGGCTGGAGTGACTACTACCTCAGGCTGAATTTCTTTTAAGAACATCTTTTCTTTATCATCAGTATTTACAGGAACTACAGCAACCCCTTCTTTGGCTGAGAAACCAATTTCACTCACATCACAATCTAGTGCAACGCTAAAACCTCTGGCAAGTGCATTATCGATATTCTCAATAAATTCATCTAACGGCAAGTTATAAAAGCTGCCATTAGAGAAGTTATCAGGAATATTCAGAATAAAACTTTCATAAAAAGGCTGGTGTGTAAATGAGGTAAGCGACACATAGTCTTTTGGATTAATTTTGGTGTAAGCTAAAAAGCTTTTTGGTGTATATTTTTTCTTTTCGAATACAAACTCTGTTGGGTTTTCTCCCATATAAACATCCAGTACGGCGCTCACGGCTTGTTTCCATTTTGGCGAAAGTTTTTTTGTATTTGCAAAACCATCAAGCATTCCTTTGAGTGCTTTTTCTACTTCTGAATGGTCGTGCATCTTATCGCTTTCCTCTTTTCCGTGGAAGGCATCGAGTGGCACTAAGCCGTGTTTCTGTACACTATTTAGTACGTCATGAGCTAATCCTCCTTGGGAGAATTTTGCAGCACCTTGGCGCATCACATAATTCTCTGCCTTTTCCATATAAGTATTTCTAACGTTGTACATTTCAGAGAGATCGATATGTTTTCCGGTGGTTCTAATGATTTCTGACTCTAAGAATGAAGTGGTGGCATAACTCCAACAAGTACCTGTTTTGTCTTGAGAAACCACAGGTAAAGTCTCTAGGTCAATAACATGCTGAAACTTATATTCTTGAGAAAAAGCAACACAAGCAAAGAGGCTAAAGGCTGATAATATTATTTTTTTCATAGTGCTAAAAATGGTTTTTGAGTTCTAAAATATGTAATTTTGGCTAAAATACTAAAAAAATGAGTGCTATAAATTGGGTTACAGCAAAAACTTACGAAGACATTACCTATAAGAAATGTGACGGAGTGGCGAGAATTGCCTTCAACAGACCAGAGGTTCGAAATGCTTTTCGACCGAAAACCACCTCTGAATTACTAGATGCTTTTAAGGACGCACATGAGGACACTTCTATCGGAGTAGTGTTATTATCCTCAGAAGGACCTTCGCCAAAAGATGGTGGATGGGCTTTTTGTAGTGGTGGCGATCAACGTGCCAGAGGTCATCAAGGCTATGTAGGTGAAGATGGTTATCACAGGCTGAACATTTTGGAAGTACAACGACTCATTCGTTTTATGCCTAAAGCGGTAATTTGTGTAGTAAATGGTTGGGCTGTCGGAGGAGGACACTCACTTCACGTGGTTTGCGATTTAACTTTGGCTAGCAAGGAGCACGCTATTTTCAAACAAACCGATGCAGACGTAACGAGCTTTGATGCAGGTTATGGTTCAGCTTATTTGGCTAAAATGGTGGGTCAGAAAAAAAAGCTCGTGAGATTTTCTTTTTAGGCAGAAATTACTCAGCTCAAGAGGCTTTCGAAATGGGAATGGTAAATGCAGTTATTCCTCACGATGAATTGGAACAAACCGCTTATGATTGGGCTCAAGAGATTTTGGCTAAATCCCCGACTTCTATCAAGATGCTGAAATTTGCAATGAATTTAACCGATGACGGAATGGTAGGTCAACAAGTTTTTGCAGGTGAAGTTACCCGCCTAGCTTATATGACAGACGAAGCCAAAGAAGGTCGTGATGCTTTCCTCGAAAAAAGAAAACCGAATTTTGAGAAAAAGTGGATTCCGTGATTTTTGTTTAAGGTTTAAGGTTATCACAAAATGTGATAAGTTTTAAAAATTTATTACCTTTATAGTCTATTAAAACCTTTTGAATATGAACGAGGTAGCAACAAGAAAAAAAGAAATTATTGATTGGATTAACTCTGTTGAAAGTACAGAAATCATCGAACAAATAGAAAATTTCCAAAAACAACAGTCTTTTGATTTTGAAAAAGAAATAAAAAACTGCATTTCTTCCGATGAACTCAAAAAACGGACAACCGAGTTTTTAAAGTCATTGGAATGGAAAAAATAGAGATATTTTACAAACCTGAAGTTGAACATTACATCAATGAATTGGTTTATATTCTCTATTCTAAAGAATATTTTTCGTTCCTCGAAAATGCTGTTTCTTACAAAGATAATCTGATTGATTTTATAGAAAACAACATCAATATTTTACCTTACCGAAACACACCTCTCGAACTAATTCAGTTAGGAACAAAATATGTTTTTTATAATGCAAATGACAGAACAACTTGGTATGTTTTCTTTGAAAAAAAAGACAATCAATACGTTATTACCTACATTTGTAACAATCACACAGAGATTGCAGGAATGTTGTAACCCTATCACAAATTGTGATACCATAAAAATAGGATAATTCAAAATGACAGAATTTACAACAGTTTATGAATATTCTTTATTTTCAATGTTTCTCAAATTATTGGGAGTTACAATAATTCCTATAATTTTTTTACTCTTTAATATATATATTTTAAGAACAATAAATAAAAAAGGAGAAATACACAGTACCATAAACTATTTTAATATTACAGATTCTGATTCTCAAAAATTTGTAGCTAAAATTTGTATTACATTACTTTCTATATTTTTGATTTTTTTATTTTACAAAGTTCCTCAAAAACATATAAAGGCATATAGTGCTCTTCATAACCAAAAAGCAAATGTAGTAGAGGGATTTGTACAAGGTTTTGACCCTATGCCTGAAACAGGACATAAATATGAAACATTTTATGTGGATTCTGTAAAGTTTTGGTTTTCTGACTATGTTATAGGAGATGTTGGATATAATAATGCAAAATCAAAAGGAGGAGTTATAGACGATAGTTTGTATGTAAGAATACACTATTTTTTCGGAACAAATGATATATTAAAACTTGAAATAAAAAAATAAACACAATGAAATACCACAGAATAGACAAAAACCTTTTCATCAAAAACAGAGCGAAATTTACAGCTCAGATGAAACCAAACAGTATTGCCATCTTTAACTCGAATGATATATATCCAGTGAGTGCAGACAGCACATTGCCTTTTGCCCAACACAGAGATATCTTTTATTTGAGCGGAGTCGATCAAGAAGAAAGCATTTTGGTGCTTTGCCCTGATGCTCCGTTTGATAAATACAAAGAGATTTTATTCCTGAGAGAAACCAACGAACATATAGCAATTTGGGAAGGCGAAAAACTTACCAAAGAAGCCGCTTTTGAAGTTTCGGGAATCAAGTCGGTTTATTGGCTTTCAGATTTCAATAAAGTTCTAAAAGAATTGATGACGTATGTAGATACGATGTATATCAACACCAATGAACATTATCGTGCTGACGTTGAGACAGAGACCCGTGAAGCTCGTTTTATAAAATGGTGGAAAGAGACCTATCCGGCTCACAAAGTAGAACGTTTGAACCCGATTTTGCAACGACTTCGTTCGGTGAAAGAGCAAGAAGAAATCGACCTTATACAACAGGCTTGTAACATTACCGAAAAAGGTTTCCGCAGAGTTTTGAATTTTGTAAAACCAAATGTTTGGGAATATGAGATTGAAGCGGAATTGATTCACGAATTTATCCGTAATCGCTCTAAAGGTTTTGCTTATACGCCGATTATTGCTTCGGGAAATAATGCCAACGTGTTGCATTATATCGAAAATAACCAACAATGTAAAGACGGAGATTTAATCTTATTTGACGTAGCAGCTGAATATGCAAACTATTCTTCGGATTTATCTCGAACTGTTCCGGTAAACGGAAAATTCACCAAACGTCAGAGAGAAGTGTATGATTCGGTTTTGCGTTGCAAAAAAGCAGCTGAAAAGATGCTTATTTCAGGAAATGACTGGTACACCTACCACAAAGAATTAGGTGATGTTTATACAGCGGAATTATTAGGCTTAGGACTTATCGACAAAGCAGATGTTCAGAACCAAGATCCAGATTGGCCGGCTTACAAAAAGTATATGATGCACGGAACTTCGCACCATATGGGACTTGACACCCACGATTACGGAATCCTAACCGATAAATTTACCCAAGGAATGGTATTCACTATCGAACCGGGTTTTTATATCCCTGAAGAAGGTTTCGGAATTCGTTTAGAGGATAATTATGTGGTTCAAGCAAGTGGAGAACCGCTTAATTTGATGAAAAACATTCCGATTGAAGCCGATGAAATCGAACAGCTGATGAATAACTAATTTGCTAACAAACATAAAAAAAGCCCTGTTTTAATGATCTAAAACAGGGCTTTTTAGTAGGAAAATATTCTTTATTTCTCTTTGATGCTCACTTCATACAAAGATTCAAAAGCACTCAGAAATTGTGCTATCTCTCCTTTTCTAACGGCTACTTCAATTTCGCATTTCAGTTCTAATTGCTGGCTGATAATACTGAGGCTTCTGTCTTTGATAATACGCATCACACGACTCATGTCTTTGTATTCAAACTCCAATATATAGTGACTATCTATGGTTTTTTCAATAATTTCAGCTGCTTCCAGAGCCATTTTTGCCGTTTCTTTATAGGTAGTAACCAGTCCGCCTACACCGAGCTTCGTACCTCCAAAATACCGAACCACTACAACCAAAATATTAGTAACATCAAAAGATAAAATCTGTCCGTAAATGGGTAAACCTGCACTTCCGCTAGGTTCGCCATCGTCATTGACTCTATAATATATCTGGTCAGTTCCGAGTTGGAAAGAATAACACCAATGCCTAGCAGTATGGTGTTGTTTTTTGAGTTGGTCAACATATACTTTGACCTCTTCTTCAGTATGTATTGGATAACAATAACCGAAGAATTTACTGCCTTTTTCTTTGAGCAGTACTTCTTCTGAAGGAATATCGATGGTTTTGTAAGTGTCTTTTATATCCAATTTGGTGTGATGAGAGCTATACGGAGCTATATTATTATTTCAAAATCGAGATGATTTGATGTGCTAATTCCTCCCCTATTCTATCCTGAGCTTCTACTGTCGAACCTCCGATATGTGGCGAAAGTGACATTTGTGGATGCATTAAAATCTGAATGGCAGGCGTTGGTTCATCTTCAAAAACATCTAATCCGGCAAAAGCAACTTTTCCAGATTCAAAATTTGCCAAAAGCGCTACTTCATCAACAGCTCCACCTCTTGAGGTATTGATAATACCTACGCCATCTTTCATCTTGTTAAATTCTAAATCTCCGATTATATATTCCTGCTGAAAAGGTGTATGAATCGTAATAAAGTCTGATTCCGCCAAAACCTTATCAACACTTTGGGTTTCAATAGTAAAGTCAACTGAAGTTCCGTTATAGAAATCTAGCGAAATTGTTTTTGTCTTTGGAGTTCTACTAGAAGCAAGGACATTCATCCCAAGACCAATTGCTATTTTAGCTACTTCTTGTCCAATCACACCAAAACCGATAATTCCCAATGTTTTTCCGCGGAGTTCTATACCATTTTGGAAGTCTTTTTTAAGGGAATTAAAACGAGTATCGCCATCCAATGGCATGTGTCTGTTGGCTTCAGCTAAGAAACGCACACCAGAGAAAAGATGGGCAAATACTAATTCGGCAACAGATATGGCAGAAGCTTTAGGCGTATTGATAATTTGAATTCCTTTAGAAATAGCATAATCAACATCAATGTTGTCCATTCCTACACCGCCTCTACCAATAATTTTCAAACTCGGACAGCTGTCAATAATCTCTTGATTAACCTTTGTGGCACTTCTGACAAGCAACACTGAAACTTCATTTTTGTTGATGTAATTTGCAACTTGTTCTTGAGCTACTTTGGTGGTAAGCACTTCAAAACCATTCTCTTCTAACAATCGAAAACCTCTTTCTGAGATTCCGTCATTGGCTAATATTTTCATATATTTTCTAAAAATCGTTATTATTATTTTCTGTTGTCAGGCTATACAAAACGGGTTTGCTAGGCGAAGCATCGTTTTCTATGGAAGCGATTTGCAAATTTAATAAATAGGTTCCGTCTTCTATAGCTTCAGGCACATAAATCATCTCGGTAATGGTAGCGCCAAGTCGAGCATCTTCGCCTATATTCACCACATCTTGAATATTCCAAAAGGCTTTGTGTGCTGCAAGTACTCCGTTGTCTTTCTCTTTATCTACACTCGGAAGGTCAATCAGTAGGTGTTGAATGTTTTGTTCGACTATAAAAACTGCCGCTTCCTCAGATAAATAAGGAGGATTGGTATGTGAGTAGTTTTTGTGCATCTTATCAGCTGAATTTGGTATAGTTCTCAGGACAAGTGCTTCTGCAGTAAAGTTTAAGGGCATTGCTTTTTGAATCAATTCCTTCGTAATTACATAATCATCTCCTATTTTTTCTGGAGTAACCGAAATAAGTTCGGCTATAAAAAAGAATTTTTTTAAACTTTGGTTGATGCTATAAAAACCAAAAGTAATATGCCCTAAACATTCTGTATGCGTGCCGTGTGCGTGAGGATTAAACGTAATAGTATTAAAATTAGTCGAACTTCCGTTTCTGACGGCTCCTACCCAAGTATCAAATTCTACTGGTTGGATAATAGGTTTATCCAAATACCAAGCAATCGGATTTTGGTCTGTATCCGAAAGTGAAATCGAAATATCAATAGCTGCTGATAAATCTGCCCAATAGGTTTTATGATTATGCTGTAGCTGTACTTTCATTTTGTGTTGTGTATCAGGCTTTCCAATAAGGAAGGATGCAAATTTAATAAACCCACAAGGTATAAAAAAGTCTTTTGGATGCCTT
Source organism: Flavobacteriaceae bacterium (assembly GCA_034676605.1). Taxonomy (GTDB): domain Bacteria; phylum Bacteroidota; class Bacteroidia; order Flavobacteriales; family Flavobacteriaceae; genus Flavobacterium. Next base: position 1,235,721 of record JAUCBW010000001.1, read on the forward strand.
GTCCTGGACTTGGTTATTTTTACGATAAATAAAAAATCAATATATGATTGTGTACTCTGGTAATATTTTCTACTTTAGCATATCTAAAAACTTATTTTAAAATGAAAAAGACATTACTGATCGCTTTATTTTCAGCCTCATTTCTAGGCTTTTCGCAAAGCAATGTAGAACTAAGTTCAGTTGACCATGACTTAAACGCAGCTACGTTAATTATCAAGAGTACAACTGAGAATCTTTCTGAAGGTTTTACTATTGAAATCGGGAATTATGAATGTGACACCATGTCTTCTGAATACTTAAAAAACAGTATCAAATATAGTTCTGACCAAGCTGGTTTTGTTAGAGTTTCTGACAGTCAATACAGCTTCACCACTCCGTTCTCACTCAATGACTTACAATCAAAATGGTTTAGATGGAGAGTCACTACCGCTCAAGGCACTTCAAAATGGACATGTTTCTCATGGAGTGACTATTGTGATGCTTTTTTAGATAAAAATGGTGATTGTAAATAGTGTTAGGCCGTCTGTTTGACTTTTATATCCACAGTAGCCTACACGTAAGTTTTGCTATTTTAGCTCTTGCGATTGTTACTTATTATATGTTTGGGATTCCGATTGACAACAGGATTTTGTTGTTTGTTTTTTCATCTTCACTCATCGGATATAATTTCACTAAATACAACCTACTCCTGCTCAGCAAAAATACTACTACAGAACGCAAAGCCATATTTATACTTTCGATTTTTTGTAGTTTAGTAGCGTTATATAGCTTCTTTAAATTAGAAACAGCCTCTAAGGAAATTGCGCTCCTTACAGGCTTTTTTACTTTATTATACATACTGCCTTTTTATAAGGGGAAAAATTTCAGAAACAGAAGTACCACCAAGATTTATATCGTAGCTCTTTGTTGGGTTTTATCCACCTTGATACTACCTCTTGCTCAAGCGGAATACAACCTAGATGTCGATGTATTAATAAAATGTGTACAGCGTTTCTTGTTAGTCATTATACTGATTTTGATCTTCGAGATTATCGATCTCAAAGAAGACAATCCTGAGCTAAAAACCGTCCCTCAGAGCATAGGCGTTAACAATACCAAGGCATTGGGAATTGTACTTTTGGTCGTGTTCTTTATGCTGGAATTTGCACTTTCAAACCTTAAGGTATCACAATTGTACATCAATGTAATTTTGGCTGTAATTACACTAATATTCACCTTATTAGCATCCGAAAAAAAATCGAAATACTATACTACTTTTTGGGTAGAGAGCATTCCGATTGTATGGTTAGTTTTGGTGGTATTATTCCGATAAGTGACTATTTCTTGAATTTTGACAAGGCTTCTTTGGTGAAGTCACTCAACACTAATTTACCTGAAATCTCAGCTCTTTCGTAGAGTAAATGCTCCCAGTTTTCTGTTCCTTCCCACATTACTTTTCTCATCTGATAGAGCGCTTCGGGATTGCATTGTGCCAGTTTAGAACAGAAAAGCTCTAATTCTTTGTCCAGCTCCTCCACAGTATCATAGACCTCTGCATAAAGTCCTTTATTTTTTGCCCAATAAGCATTCTTCCAACTATACGGATCTAAGGCGAGTTCGCTCATCGCAGCTTTACCGATCTTTCTAGAAACCGCAGGTTCTATCACAAAAGGACCAATCCCGATGGCTAGCTCAGAGAGTTTTATAGATGCATCGACCGTTGCTAGTGCATAGTCACAAGCCGATGCAAGTCCTACACCACCGCCAACAGTTTTCCCATGGATTCTGCCTACAATAATTTTTGTTGATCGGCGCATGGCATTGATGACATTAGCAAAACCTGAAAAGAATTTCTTTCCGGTCTCAGCATCATTTACAGCTAGGAGTTCATCAAAACTCGCTCCAGCACAAAAAGCTCCATTACCCTCACTTTTAAGCAAAATCAAGTTTACTCCAGCATTGGCACTCAGCAAATCTATCTCTTTGGTTAATCGATCTAAGAGTTCACTCGGAAAAGAGTTGCTCTGTGGATGTCCGAATTCTAGTGTTGCTATGTTGTTTTCTATTTTGGTATATAAAGAACCGTTAGGTCTATTTGTCATATCTAATCTTTTTTTGTTTTCAGTTAATGTTGTGTATTTCCAATTGAAATCAAATATATCTGTTTTTTCAGGTTATTCCTCTTACTTTCAGGAAAATCCCCGTTGTCTTTTGGCTTCAAAAATCAATACCGAAGCTGCTACAGAGACGTTCATAGAATCAATTTCGCCTTGCATAGGTATAATAATATTTTGATCAGCAAGCGTCCTAAACTCGTCTGAAACTCCTGTTGCTTCAGTCCCTACCACAAGAGCTGTTGGCTGGGTATAATCTAAAGTATGATATGCCACAGCCTCTTGAAGTGTAGCACAATAGATATTGACTTTATGTTCTCTGAGGTAAGTAGCTATTTCTGCTGTTGTACCTACGCCAATAGTAGTGGTAAACAGACAGCCCACGCTAGCTCTAATCACATTCGGGTTATACATATCTGTTTTGGGGTTGGCTATTAGTACTGCATCCACGTTAGCTGCATCGGCAGTTCTGAGGATTGCACCTAGGTTTCCAGGTTTTTCAATACCCTCAGCTACTATTATCAACGGATTATCAGGTAGCTTTAAGTCACTAAGTGCCAATGATTTCATTTGTGCTACAGCCAGAACACCTTCGGTTGTATCTCTGTAAGCTAGTTTTTTATAGACCTCAAATGAGACCTCAATAATTTCAGTATCATCTGAAATAATTGCTTTGATTTCACGCTCTAACAGGATATCCGCACAAAACAAAATGGCTTCAATATTATAACCTCCTTTTAAGGCAAGTGAAATCTCTCGAAGTCCTTCGATTAAAAAAGTTTGAGTTGACTTTCTAGTTCTTGATTTAGCCTGTAATTGTATAAGGTGCTTGATCAGCTGATTTTGTAAACTCTCTATTTTCTTCATCAGATAGGTTTAGAAAAGCAAATATACAAAGATGTATATCACTTCAAGGTTTTTTATATCTTTGAACAAAGTAATTTTAGCATGAAAATTATTATCATCAACGGCCCAAACCTAAACTTACTAGGAAAAAGGGAACCTGAAATATACGGAAAACAGACTTTTGAAGATTATTTAAAAGACCTTCAAAGCCAGTTCAAAGACCTCCAAATCGATTATTATCAGAGTAATATAGAAGGAGAACTCATCACAAAACTACAAGAAACTGGTTTTTCGTATGATGGTATTGTCCTGAATGCTGGTGCATATACACACAGTTCAATAGGGATTGCAGATGCCATCAGTGCCGTTTCGACTCCAGTAATTGAAGTACACATCTCAAATACTTTCTCTAGAGAAAGCTTTAGACACACCTCTTATATCTCTGGTGTTGCCAAAGGTGTAATCATAGGTTTTGGGCTGGACAGTTATAGATTAGCTATTTTGAGTTTGATACCCTAAAGATTAATTAGCAGAAGTAAAAAAGGCAAATTCAAAATAAATGAATTTGCCTTTTTATGCAAGTGACCTGACTGGGGCTCGAACCCAGGACCCCAACATTAAAAGTGTTGTGCTCTACCAACTGAGCTATCAAGTCTTACCATTAAAAAAATATCACTTCATAAAAAAAGTGACCTGACTGGGGCTCGAACCCAGGACCCCAACATTAAAAGTGTTGTGCTCTACCAACTGAGCTATCAAGTCGTACTCTCTCGGAAAGTGGGTGCAAATATAACATCTATTTATTAATTTTTCAAAGCATTTTTATCATAAATTTGCAACTGACTCATAAGTTGCCTTTAATCAGCTTATATTTAATAACTTAGTTTTGAATAAAATTATATTATCGGGTTATATGGGTGCTGGAAAATCATCTGTTGGACGACTATTAGCTGAAAAGCTAGCTATAAAACACTTTGATTTAGACGAGTTAATCCAAAGTTCTACGCAAAAAAGTATTTCTGACATCTTTAAAGACGAAGGAGAAATCTATTTCAGAAAGATAGAAAGTCAAATCCTGCGAAAATCTTTAGATCAACATTCGGCTATGGTTTTGTCTTTAGGCGGAGGAACGCCTTGTTATGCAAATAACCATAAACTGCTTCAAAGAGAAGATGTCACTTCTATATTTCTAAGGACTTCAGTTGATGTTTTAATAGAGCGTCTTCAAAATGAAAAGCAAAATAGACCACTTATTGCACATCTATCAGATGCCGAACTCAAAGAATACATCAACAAGCATCTATTTGACAGAAGTTATTATTACCACCAATCTAAACACATCGTCACCACTGATTATAAACCTACAGAGGCTATCACTTTAGAAATCTTAAATTTATTGAATTCACCTACATAGATTTGGCTACTTTAGACAATTTTTAACCTTAGCCACAAAAGCATTGCTGTTTATAATGGCTATTTTTGTGTGTATGAAAAGTAATCGACTCATGATTACTTCTTTAAAAACCACACAGTATATGCTTTTATACCAACCTTTACAACTCAAGTCAGTACAACTCCGCAACAGATTAGTAATGTCTCCGATGTGTATGTATTCAGCCACTGGTGGGCTTTCTAATGACTTTCACTTTGTACATTACGGAAGCCGAGCACAAGGTGGCGTTGGGCTTATCATGGTTGAGAGTACCGGAATTGTGCCTGAAGGTAGAATTACCCCTAAGTGCTTAGGACTTTGGAATGATGCACAGAAAGAAGCTTTGCAGAAAATTACTGCTTTCGTACACGAGAACTCTGAAACAAAAATAGGAATTCAACTTTCTCACGCAGGAAGAAAAGCTTCTACTTGGTTAGGAGGGCAAATTGACAGTGCTAAGGGAGGTTGGCAAACCATTGCCCCTAGTGCCATTGGTTTTAGCCCTGAAGATAAACTACCACGACAACTAAGTCTTTTAGAAATCAAAGATCTGGTTCAGAAATTCAAAGAAGCTATTCAAAGAGCTGTAGATGCAAATTTTGATGTAATCGAAATACACGGAGCACACGGATACCTAATTCATCAGTTTCTATCGCCTTTATCAAACACACGTCAGGATGAGTATGGCGGAAGTTTTGAGAATAGAATTCGATTTTTATTAGAGATAATTGATAGCACCCAACCTATATTGGGTGATAAAATTCCGTTATTCTTGCGTATATCCGCCACTGAACACGCTGATGGTGGTTGGAGTCTGGATGACAGCATACAATTGGCTAGCATCTTAAAAACTAAAAATATAGACGTGATTGATGTGTCTTCTGGTGGAAATATAATCGATGCAAAAGCTACGTTATATACAGCACAACAAATTCCGTTATCAGAGGCAATAAGAAAAACAGGCATCAAAACTGGTGCTGTAGGCGGTATCGAAAACGCAGTCATGGCTGAAGAAGTACTAAGACAAGAGAAAGCAGACTTGATATTTATAGGCAGAGCCTTACTCAGAAACCCCTACTTGCCTATTTTATCTGCATTTGAATCAGATTCAGATTGCTTTTTCCCAACTCAATACACTAGAGCTAAACCACTGAAACAATACTAGAACTTACTTTTTCAGTAAGTGGCTTCTAGCTTTCAAAAAGGTTTTACTATATATTTTTAGTTATACCAACATAAGAAACAACTATTTAACTATCATTTTTTTGTACCTTTACTTCAATATTTAATCTTATTGTATAACTAAAATATAAAATTATGGCAACACCTAAGAACCCTTTAAAAGGAACCCAAAAAGTAGCAGACTTCCTTTCTATACTATTAGCAGATGAATCTATTTTTTACTTAAAGATGAGAAATGCACATTGGAATGTTGAAGGAGCGGATTTTCACACTATGCACACCTACTTTGAAGAATTATATACACAACAAGCTACTAATATTGACGAGGTTGCAGAACGTATCAGAAAGATTGACCACTTCGCTCCGGCTACGATGTCTGAGTATTTAAAACTTACACATCTCACTGAAAAAAGAGGCAAGGACAATGATTCGATGTCTTATATTAAGGAACTCTTAAGCGATGTAGAAGCGATTATTATTTATATCAGAGAGAAACTCATAGAGCTTGAAAAAGAAATTGATCAAGGTACTGAAGATTATGTAAACGCATTGGCAGAGCAACACGAGACTACGGCTTGGATGTTGCGCTCACACCTTAGATAACAGACACAAATCTCCAACTAACTGTATATTCAAAAAAAGACATTTTGTCAGTATTGATTTACTAGTTATCATAATTTCGGACATATTTGGTAGCATAACTTTAGTTTTCTGTCATTATATGTCCGATTTTTTATTGGCATAATGATTGTCTAAGTGTGGTCAAACCCAATAGGAAAACAAAATTAATAAATTAAGAAAATTATAAAACTATGAGTAAAATAATTGGAATTGACTTAGGGACTACCAACTCGTGTGTTTCTGTAATGGAAGGTAACGAGCCAGTTGTAATCCCGAATGCAGAAGGAAAAAGAACAACTCCCTCAGTAATTGCATTTGTTGAAGGGGGAGAAATTAAGGTAGGTGACCCTGCAAAACGTCAGGCTGTTACTAACCCTACCAAGACCATTGCTTCTATCAAACGTTTTATGGGACACAAGTTCTCAGAAATAACAAGTGACGCAGGTCACACTGCTTATAAAGTAGTAAAAGGAGATAACGACACGCCACGTGTTGATATTGATGGAAGACTTTATACGCCTCAAGAATTATCTGCTATGACACTTCAGAAAATGAAGAAAACAGCAGAAGACTATCTCGGACAAGACGTTACGGAGGCAGTTATTACCGTTCCTGCATACTTTAACGATGCACAACGTCAGGCTACTAAAGAGGCTGGAGAAATTGCTGGTCTTGTAGTACGTAGAATTATCAACGAACCAACGGCAGCTGCTTTAGCATACGGATTAGACAAAGCTGGTAAAGACCAAAAAATTGTAGTGTATGACTTAGGAGGAGGAACATTTGACGTATCTATCCTAGAGCTCGGAGATGGTGTTTTTGAAGTACTATCAACAAACGGAGATACACAACTAGGTGGAGATGACTTTGACCAAGTAATTATTGACTGGTTAGCTAACGAATTCAATACCGAGGAAGGTGTTGACTTGCGTCAAGACCCAATGGCACTACAAAGACTAAAAGAAGCTGCTGAAAAAGCGAAAATCGAATTATCTTCAGCTACACAAACCGAAATCAACCTGCCATATGTTACAGCAACGGCATCAGGACCTAAACACTTAGTAAAAACCTTGACCCGTGCTAAATTCGAACAATTAACAGACGCTTTAGTAAAACGCTCAATGTTACCTTGTGAGAAAGCAATGAAAGACGCTGGAATTTCTAAATCAGATATCGATGAAGTAATCCTAGTAGGAGGATCAACTCGTATTCCTAGAATTCAAGAAGAAGTAGAAAAATTCTTTGGTAAAAAACCTTCAAAAGGAGTTAACCCAGATGAGGTTGTAGCTATCGGTGCTGCTATTCAAGGTGGAGTATTATCAGGAGATGTAAAAGACGTTTTATTACTTGACGTAACACCACTTTCGTTAGGAATCGAAACTATGGGAGGCGTGATGACAAAACTTATCGAGTCTAACACGACGATTCCTACTAAGAAATCTCAAGTGTTCTCAACAGCAGCTGACAGCCAGCCATCGGTAGAGATTCACGTATTGCAAGGAGAAAGACCAATGGCAAATGACAACAAAACCATCGGACGCTTCCACCTTGACGGAATCCCACCAGCGCAAAGAGGTGTGCCTCAAATTGAAGTAACCTTTGATATTGATGCCAACGGTATTATCAAAGTGTCAGCTACAGATAAAGGAACAGGGAAATCTCACGATATTAGAATCGAAGCTTCTTCAGGACTTACACAAGAAGAAATTGAGCGTATGAGAAATGAGGCCGAAGCCAATGCTGAAGCAGACAAAAAAGCAAAAGAAAATGCTGAAAAAATCAACGAAGCAGACAGTATGATTTTTCAAACAGAAAAACAACTCAAAGAATTCGGTGATAAATTATCAGAGGGAAATAAAACGGCTATCGAAGCTGCTTTAGAAGAACTGAAGAAAGCTTATGAGTCAAAAGACTTGGATGCAATACAACCGGCTTTAGATAAAATCAACGAAGCGTGGAAAAATGCTTCTGAGGAAATGTATAAAGCTCAAGCCGAACAAGGTGGCGAGACTGCACAAGCAGAACCGCAAACTGGTGACCAAGGAGACTCTGCACAAGATGTTGACTACGAAGAAGTAAAATAATTCATCCGCTTGCTTAAATTTAAAGAAGCCGTCTCAGTATTTGAGACGGCTTTTTTTGATTAGTACTCGGTGGTTTTTGTCGCTGATATTTATTCTATAAAATCTAAGGTTGTGGAAGTTTTTGTTTGAAAAAACATATCTTTGGGGAAATAAAAAACTAAAGGATTTTACCTATGCTTAAACTTCTTACACACTTTTCAAGATTTTTTGTTGGAGTTCTTTTTATTATCTCTGGACTCATAAAACTCAATGACCCTGTTGGCTTCTCATTCAAATTAGAGGAGTATTTTTCTCAGGATGTATTAAACCTAACTTTTTTAGAACCCTTTGCACTTGCCATAGCAGTTTTCATGGTGATTGTTGAAGTGATTTTAGGAATAATGTTGCTCATAGGCTACAAAAAGAAATTTACCCTTTGGGCATTACTGCTAATGATTATATTCTTTACATTCCTCACTTTTTACTCAGCTTATTTCAATAAAGTAACTGATTGCGGATGTTTTGGTGATGCTATAAAACTAACGCCTTGGGGAAGTTTCATCAAGGATATTATCTTACTTATTTTTATTTTGATGTTATTTGTTGGATATAAATTCATCAAACCACTTTTCAACAACAAGCTAAGCATTGCAATTACTGGAATTACTTTAGTACTCTGTATATTTATGGGATATTGGGTGTTGAACCACTTGCCTATTGTAGATTTCAGAGCTTATAAAGTAGGTACGAACATCCAACAAGCAATGGAAATTCCTGAAGGTGCACCAAAAAGCGAATACGAAATTACCTTTATTTATAGTGTAAACGGACAAAACAAAGAATACAAGATGGAAGAACTCAATACGCTTCCAGAAGGTGCTACCTTTGTAGATAGAAAAGAGAAATTACTTCAAGAAGGGTTTATACCCTCTATTCAGAATTTCTCAATAGAAAAAGACGGCGAAGACTATACCCTGACTATTCTTGAAGAGCCGAAAATCATCCTTGTCATCGCTTATGACCTAGAAAAAGCTTGTCCAAAAGGTTTAGACAAAATCAAAGAAGTAGAAAAGCTAGCAGACCAGTACGGTTATACCATCATCGGACTAACGGCTACATCAGCCGATAGCTCACGACCGATAGTAGCAAAGCACGACATCAAAATTCCTTTTTTCTTAACCGATAAGATTACCTTGAAAACAATCGAGCGTTCAAACCCTAATTTTGTAGTGCTCAACCACGGAACTGTCATCCAAAAAGTACACTACAACGATATAAAGGACTTAAGGTTATAATATAGACTGTTATAACTTATAGGCCAAAAAAAATATCCCTTTAGACAGATTTGCCTAAAGGGATATTTTTATTTACAACACTTGAGTAGTGCTTATTTTCTTGAGATTCCTCTTGAGATGACAATGCGTTGAATCTCTGAAGTACCTTCATAGATCTGAGTGATTTTAGCATCTCTCATCATGCGCTCAACGTGATATTCTCTTACGTATCCGTTTCCGCCGTGTACTTGAACTGCTTCAGTAGTTACCTCCATTGCTGTAGTCGAGGCAAATAATTTTGCCATTGCTCCAGAGACAGAGATGTCTTTGCCTTGGTCTTTTTCAGATGCGGCTTTAAAACACAACATACGCGCTGCTGAGATGTGCGTTGCCATATCTGCAAGTTTAAAAGCAATGGCTTGGTGCTGGATAATTTCCTTACCGAAAGCCTTGCGCTCCATAGCATATTTAAGCGCTAATTCATAAGCTCCTTGTGCAATTCCTAAAGCTTGTGATGCAATTCCGATACGACCTCCGTTAAGGACAGCCATTGCAAAGTTGAACCCAAAGCCATCTTCACCAATTCTGTTCTCTTTCGGAACTCTTACATCTGTAAACATTAGCGAATGCGTATCAGAACCTCTGATTCCCATTTTTTGTTCTTTTGGTCCGATCTCAAAGCCTTTCCATCCTTTTTCAACAATAAAAGCATTGATTCCTTTATGTCCTTTTTCGATATGTGTGTGTGCAATTACGATATAGGTAGAAGCGGTACTTCCGTTGGTAATCCAGTTTTTGGTTCCGTTCAGGATATAGTGGTCTCCCATATCCACAGCTGTGGTTTTCTGTGAAGTTGCGTCACTCCCAGCCTCAGGCTCTGACAGACAGAAAGCTCCGATTACCTGACCTGTTGCTAATGGCACTAAGTATTTTTGTTTTTGCTCTTCGTTACAGTATTTTTCTAACCCAGCACATACAAGCGAGTTATTTACAGACATTACTACTGCTGCTGAAGCATCTACTTTAGCAATTTCTTCCATAGCCACTACGTATGAAATGCTGTCTAGACCGCTCCCGCCGTATTTTGGGTCAACCATCATACCTAAAAAGCCTAGTTCTGCCATTTTCTTAACCTGTGCTGTCGGGAAACTTTGGTTTTCGTCCCTTTCGATAACTCCTGGCAATAGCTCTTGTTGTGCGAAATCACGAGCTGCCTGCTGTATCATTAAGTGTTCTTCGGTTAGATTAAAATCCATAATTATATCATTTTATTGTTGTTTAAAATCTGATTTCAAATGTAATTATTATTTAACAAATGCCCTAAAAATATCATTTCCGTTGGCAAATAAAAGCAAGGTTATCAGTATGAAGAAACCTATCATTTGTGCTTTTTCTAAGAATTTCTCGCTTGGTTTTCTGCCTGATATCATCTCATAAAGCAAGAACATCACGTGTCCGCCATCAAGTGCCGGTATCGGAAGCAAGTTCATCACACCTAGCATAATAGATAAAATAGCAGTAATATTCCAGAACACTTCCCACGACCAAACCTGAGGGAAAATATCAAAAATAGCCTTGAAACCTCCGACACCCTTATAAGCTCCTGTGTTTGGGTTGACAATTTTCTTGAGTTGGTTCCAATAGCTTCCCATGCGCTCAACTCCTTTGTTAAGACCAATCGGGATAGATTCGAGGAAACTATATTTTACACGATTTACTTGGTATAAACTCATTTTCTCTAGGTCTGAAAGCCCGACCATTGAAGCATAAGCAACACCAATTTTTCCTTCTTCATCAACGTTCAGTTCTACTTGTTGTTGTTTCTCGTCACGAATTATTGTCGCTGTTACCGTTTCTCCTTTCATGGTCTGCAGAAGTTCTGGCAACTGATCTACGTATTTTATTTGTTGTCCGCCAATTTCAGTGACAATATCTTTGATCTTCAGTACTGATGCATTCTGAGAACCTTCCGTTTCGCCCACAACCACAAACGGAATACGAAGTGAAACAATGGTTTTCCTATTGTCATCAACAATTTGTCCAATAAGATTTTGTGGTGTTTCTATGATTACCTGCTCGCCTTTCCTGTCGATTACCACTTGATTGCTTAGTAATAACCTCTCAGGCAAGTCAAAAAAGCTTTGTATTTCTTTGCCGTCAACAGAGATGATTTTGTCTCCTGTTTGGAGTCCTATTTGTTCTATAACTGGATTGGATACCCAAATTCCGTCTTTTAGTTCTGAGTTTTTGATGTCTAAATCACCATAAACAAATGCAATTCCGATGTAAATCAGAAAAGCCAAAACGAAGTTTACGATAACTCCACCAAGCATAATAATCAGTCGTTGCCAAGCTGGTTTAGAGCGGAACTCCCAAGGTTGTGGTTCTTTGGCAAGTTGTTCAGTATCCATACTCTCGTCAATCATTCCTGCGATTTTTACGTATCCGCCAAGAGGCAACCATCCGATTCCGTAAACCGTATCACCGATTTTCTTCTTAAACAATGAGAATTTAATATCAAAAAAAAGATAGAACTTTTCAACTTTGGTTTTGAATAATTTAGCTGGTATAAAGTGCCCTAATTCGTGAAGAACAATAAGTAACGATAAACTCAATAAAAATTGAGAGAGTTTTATGATAATCTCCATTTAGAAATGTATGCTTTTAAGTAAGTCGCAAATGTACGGTTTTTAGAGGAATGTGAAAAAGAAAAAAAGAAGAAAGAGAAAAGAAGAAAGACCGCTACGCTGAAAGAGAAAAGAAGAAAGTTAGGGCAAATGTTGTACTGAAGGTTTTATAGACAAAAACGTGCTCAATTGTGATAGAAAAGCGAGACATACGCTAAAAAGACTAATGCTAGTATTGAAAAATAGAATAATTTAAGTTATCTTTGAGAGTTGCAATCTGCACAAAACATATACTTGGAGCATCTTTACTATCAAACTTTTGAAATGGATGTCCTCAAAAATCAAATCCTAGATTAAATTTATCGAATGTTATTATCTGTTATCATCCTTAATTATAACGTACGTTATTTCTTAGAGCACTGTCTGTTAAGTGTTCAGAAGTCCTTAGAGAATATTGACGCTGAGATTATCGTCGTGGATAATGCCTCCGTTGATAATAGCTGTCAGATGGTCAAAGACAAATTTCCTGAAGTCATCCTAATCGAAAATAAAGAAAATGTCGGTTTTCCGAAAGGGAATAATATTGGCGTAGCTAGCGCAAAAGGAAAGTACATTTGTATCCTCAATCCTGATACGGTAGTCGCTGAAGACACATTCTTGAAGATAATTCGCTTTGCAGAAACCCAAAACAACCTCGGAATTATAGGCTGTAAACTTATTGATGGCACAGGAAACTTCTTGCCTGAGAGCAAAAGAAACATTCCAACACCAAAGGTTTCGCTTCAAAAATTATTGGGCACCGAAGATAAATATTATGCCAACCATCTGGGTGAAAACCAAACCGGGAAAGCAGCTGTTTTTGTCGGGGCTTTTATGTTTTTAGAAAAGGCAAAATACGAAGCTCTAGGCGGATTTGACGAAGTCTTTTTTATGTACGGAGAAGATGTGGACCTCTCCTACCGATTCTTAAAAGAAGGCTATGACAATTTCTATTTTGGCGAAACCTCAGTTATTCATTACAAAGGTGAAAGTACACTAAAAGACGAAGTCTATCTCAAGCGTTTTTATGGTGCGATGAGAATATTCTATAAAAAACACTTTAAGACTAATATTTTAGTTGATTGGATGACTGATTTTGGAATTTGGATGTTCTTAATCACCAACCGATTTAAGCCTAAAGAAGAATTGCAACATAGTCCAAACCTGCATATACTGATTTCTGACAACACAGAACTCCGACGACTACTCGCCCGAAAGCTACTGAGCGATATCGATATGGTCAGCGATTATGATCAAGAAAACTTCAAACTGTCTGCCCACAGAAATATTGAACTCATCTTTGACAATAATTATATGTCGTATGAAGACATCATCAGTTTTATGGAAAAGCATAAAAACAAAAGTTATACGTTTAAGATTAGACCTAGAGATTGCAACTTCATCATCGGAAGCAACCACAAGAACGACAAAGGAAAAGCAATTGACTTCGGGCGTAATTTAGCCTAAGACCAAAAAAACATATAAATCCGAAAAAGCCGTATTTATTAGATTTGATGCCAATCAAATTATTTGTAAATTTGGGCTAATTTTTAATTTTAACACTATCAATCTAACTACACTATGGAATATAGAATAGAAAAAGACACTATGGGTGAGGTTAAAGTACCCGCAGAGAAATACTGGGGAGCACAAACCGAACGCTCTAGAAACAACTTTAGAATCGGAGCACCTGCCTCAATGCCTATCGAGGTAATCAGAGGTTTTGCCTACCTAAAGAAAGCCGCTGCGTATGCCAACTGTGATTTAGGCGTGCTTTCAACGGAGAAAAGAGATGCTATTGCTCAGGTTTGTGAAGAAATCTTAGAAGGAAAATTAGATGAGCAATTTCCGCTTGTCATCTGGCAAACAGGCTCTGGAACACAATCTAATATGAACATAAATGAAGTAATTGCCAACAGAGCGCAAGTACTGGCAGGACACAAAATAGGCGAAGGAGAACAAGTCCTAAAAGCCAATGACGATGTGAATAAATCACAGTCTTCAAACGATACTTACCCTACTGGGATGCACATCGCCTGCTACAAAATGGTGGTTGAAACAACTATTCCAGGTGTTGAACAATTAAGAGATACACTAAAAGCCAAAGCAGCTGCTTTCAAGGATGTGGTAAAAATTGGACGTACGCACCTTATGGATGCAACACCACTTACGCTAGGGCAAGAAATATCAGGTTATGCCGCACAATTAGACTACGGACTTAGAGCGCTTAGAAATACGCTAGACCATCTTTCAGAAGTTGCTCTTGGCGGAACAGCTGTAGGGACAGGACTAAACACACCTGAGGGTTATGACGTAAAAGTAGCTGAGTATATCGCTACATTTACAGGTCATCCGTTTAAGACGGCTACCAATAAGTTTGAAGCTCTGGCTGCGCACGATGCGATTGTAGAAACACACGGCGCGCTAAAACAATTAGCGGTTTCGCTAAACAAAATTGCAAATGACATCAGAATGCTCGCTTCAGGACCGCGTTCAGGAATTGGAGAAATCATTATCCCTGAAAACGAACCAGGTTCGTCAATTATGCCTGGAAAAGTAAATCCTACGCAGAGTGAAGCCTTAACTATGGTTTGTGCTCAGGTGATGGGGAACGATGTGGCTATAGCAGTAGGTGGTATGCAAGGTCATTATGAGCTGAATGTATTCAAACCTATAATGGCAGCTAACTTCCTTGAGTCAGCAAGATTGCTTGGCGATGCGTGCAAATCATTTGACGAGCATTGTGCACAAGGTATTGAACCTAATTATAACCGTATCAAAGAATTGGTTGATAATTCGCTGATGTTGGTTACTGCTCTGAATACCAAAATCGGATATTACAAAGCTGCCGAAATTGCACAGACCGCTCACAAAAACGGAACGACACTCAAAGAAGAGGCGGTTCGTCTAGGTTACGTAAGCGCTGAAGATTTTGACGCTTGGGTAAGACCAGAAGATATGTGCGGGAATATTAAATAATGTTCCGTTAAGCCACCGAACTATACACAAAAACAGGAGTTAATGCTCCTGTTTTTTTTTATTGAATAGTCTTGGCATAACTAAAAAACTCTTCTGTCTATAGGTTAAGACAAAAGAGTTTTTTGAGATAGGATTACAAGTGAATCGAATTACATACTTGCAGTTTTTGTTTTTGACGAACAAGAGCTCTTTGCTCCTTCTGAACAACAACCTGCTTTTTTCTCAGCTGGTTTTTCTGCAGAAGCATCGGCGTTAGTCGCTTTTTTATCTTTCTTAGATTTTTTGTCTTTTTTAGGTTTTTCTTGCTCTTGGTAAACTGATGACTGGTCCGATGAAGAGGTCAGTCCCACAACTTTATAGGTTTCTCCGTCAGCCATCTCCTCTACTATTTTGGCAAGTACTTGTGGAGTATGTACCGTTGCGTCATATTCTACTTTGGCTTCTTTAGTATCAAAATCAACTGTAGCTGATTTAATACCGTCCATACTGGCTAATTTTTTCTCAATTGTCTTAGCACAGCCCATTTCGCACTCCATACCTTCTATACTGAAGCTAGCTGTTTGTAGGTTCTCGGATAAAATTTCGTGCTGAACTTCCTCGGTAGTTGCAGTTGCTTCTACCTCTGTTGTTTCGGCATTGGTTGCCTTGTCATTACAAGCCATAAAAAGCATCGTAGAAAGCGCTAAAGCTAAAATTGTTTTTGGTGTTTTCATAGTGATTTTGAATTATTAAATTATCCTTTAGGACAAATATAGTACAAAAAAGAATAGCTTTTTATAATACTACCTAAATTTCGTCAACCAACTATAAGCGCTATATTTTGTGCCTTTTCCAAAATTATTCTCTACTTTTGGGTTTCTAACCTCTAGGCTATGCTTCGGTATTTAGTGAATAAAATTGGATATGCAGTGTTGACACTTTTCGGAGTGGTTTCTGTGATTTTCATACTGTTTAACGTATTGCCCGGAGATCCTGCTCGGCTGATGCTCGACCAAAACGAAGATTCTGAGCAGATGGCTATTATCAAAAAGAAATACGGCTTTGACAAACCTCTCACTGCACAATATGTGTTGTATCTGAATGACCTCTCTCCTATTTCGCTACACAGTCAAAATCCTGATGATTATTCGTATCTAAATCCTGAAAAATATACTGCTGTAAGGTTAATCTCTTCACCTAGTTTTAGCCTTGTCCTAAAAGTGCCTTACCTCAGAGAGAGCTTTCAGAAATCGGGCAAAAAAGTATCCGATATTATTCAAAATACATTACCTAACACGGCTGTTCTCGCTGTTTCGGCTATTGTAATCGCTTTGTTTTTAGGGATATTTCTGGGAATTATTTCTGCGTTGTATAAGGATACATTTATCGATAGGACAATCGCTCTTGTCAGTACGCTAGGAATGAGTTTGCCGAGTTTCTTTGCCGCAATCTTATTTGCTTGGATTTTTGGTTTTGTATTGTATGAATATACACACTTAAATATGACGGGAAGTTTATATGAGGTGGATGATTTTGGCGAAGGAAAATTCATACAATGGAAAAACTTGTTACTACCTGCTCTTGTTTTAGGAATACGCCCGCTGGCTGTGGTAGTGCAATTGGTTCGGAGTTCACTATTGGATACTCTAGGACAGGACTATATCAGGACAGCAAAGGCAAAAGGACTTTCAACTTCAAAAATCATCCGAAAACATGCGTTAAAAAATTCGCTTAACCCTGTGGTAACTGCTATTTCGGGTTGGTTTGCTTCTATGCTTGCCGGAGCTGTTTTTGTCGAATACATCTTCGGGTGGAACGGTTTGGGCAAAGAGATAGTCGATGCGCTTAATTATCAAGATTTGCCTGTGATTATGGGTAGCGTTTTGGTAATTGCCACTTCGTTTATCATCATCAATATTTTGGTCGATTTAATCTATGCTTATCTTGACCCAAAAATCAGACTGCAATAAAACTTGATAAAACCTTCTTAATGAAAACAATAAGCCCGCTTTTAGATATTCAGGATTTGGTTATTTCGTTCTCCAGAGAAGGGATTTGGAGCGATGTTATCAATACTATATCCTACTATCTAAATACCAATGAAATCTTGGGAATTGTAGGCGAATCAGGTTCTGGAAAGTCAGTTTCTTCTTTGGCTATCTTAGGGTTGTTGCCCGACAATATTTCAAAGATTTCCAACGGAAAAATAATCTTTGAAGGCAAAGACCTCACCCAAACTTCACAAAAAGATTTCCGAAAAATAAGAGGCAAACAAATCTCCATGATATTTCAAGAACCGATGAGTTCGCTTAATCCGAGCCTGAAATGCGGTTATCAGGTAGAGGAAATTTTGATGGAACACACTACTTTGTCCAAAAAAGAAATCAAAGCAGAGGTATTATCTTTATTTGCAAAAGTAAAACTTACGGATGTAGAAAAAATATATGCGAGTTATCCGCATCAAATTTCGGGCGGACAAAAGCAACGCGTGATGATTGCTATGGCAATTGCCTGTAAACCCAAAATACTGATTGCCGACGAACCCACGACAGCACTAGATGTAACAGTGCAGAAGGAAATCATTAAACTGCTTAAAGATCTGCAACAAGAAACCCAAATGAGCATTATATTCATCTCACACGATTTGGCTCTGGTCTCTGAAATTGCTGATAGAGTTTTGGTAATGTACAAAGGTGAAATTGTCGAACAAGGCGAAACAAAAGTCATTTTTCATCATCCGAAACAAACCTATACCAGAGCATTAATTGCTTCTCGTCCGTCTTTGGATGAACGATTAAAAAGACTTCCGACCATTACTGATTTTTTAGATGAAACTACACCTACCGAAGTCATCTCTAAAGAAGAGCGTACAAAGCACTTAGCAGATCTATACGCAACACCTCCGATTCTGGAGGTTAAAAACATTGATAAAATCTATTATTCTAGGATGGGTTTCTTTGGCAAGAAAGTCGGTTTTCAAGCTTTGCAAGGTATTAGTTTTAAAGTTTACGAAGGCGAAACCAAAGGATTGGTAGGAGAATCGGGTTCAGGAAAATCTACTATCGGGAATGCAATTTTACAACTCGATAAAGCCACTAGTGGGCAGATTTTTTATAAAGGAACAGATATTACTGCTCTTTCAGACAAAGAATTCAAGCATTTTAGAAAAGAAATCCAGATTATTTTTCAAGACCCTTATTCGTCACTCAATCCGAAAATGAAAGTCGGAGAAGCTATTATGGAACCGATGAAGGTACATAAACTCTATAAAAACAACAAAGAACGAAAACAAAAGACTATCGAAATCCTCGAACGTGTCGGACTTTCGGAAGAACATTTTAATCGTTATCCGCACGAGTTTTCGGGAGGACAACGCCAACGCATAGGCATTGCCAGAACTATTGCACTGCAACCCAAACTCATTGTCTGTGATGAGTCTGTTTCGGCATTGGATATTTCGGTTCAGGCACAAGTGCTGAATTTGCTAAACGAACTCAAAGAGAATTTCGGTTTTACCTATATTTTTATTTCGCACGATTTGGCTGTAGTCAAATATATGTCGGACAAAATTTTGGTGCTCAACAAAGGACAACTCGAAGAAGAAACCGAAGCAGACGAACTTTACAGAAATCCTAAAACAGCTTATTCCAGAAAACTAATAGACGCTATTCCGAAAGGAAATTAAATATATAATGAAAACTTTAAAGCGTTTTTTCCTTCTTCTATTGACAATTAAACTCATCTTAGTAGGGTTTTATTGTGCTTTTCAACCGCAATGCGAACCTTCTCCATCAAATGTTTTTTTTCCATTTTGTAGAAATAGCCCACAAAGAACTATAGAAGTATTAGCTTTAATCCCGATGTACATTGGAATACTAGTTTTAATTTACAGCAGACCTCTTATAAAGTATCTTAAACTGGAATAATATAAAGAAATTCAATACTTATGATTCTGAAAGGAAGTTAGTCGAATATCAAAAACCTTAAAAATCGAAAGTTATCAGAAATAAAAATTATCCTTAAAGAGTATTTTATTATCGACTATCGATAATTTTTATATATTTGCAGTCAACTAATAAATGACATACAAATGAATAAAATAAAGATATTAAGGTATGCTATAATCGTATTTATGGTTTTGATGGGTATTGGTTTGTTAGAAATTACCTTCTTTTATATTTTCAGGCACCAAGATTCAGTACGATTTATCGAAAGTCAACAATTCGGGGAATTAACTTTTTATATCGGTAGTTTTCTTTCTGTTTTATTTATCACAGGATTATTTTATACCCAAAAAATGTTGGACCTGTTTTCTAAGAACCTTTGTTTTGATTCGAAAAGTATTGCTGCTATTAAAAAAGCAGGGGTGATTTTTATCGTATTTTCAGTTTTGTCAATACTGAAAAATATATTTGAATCTTTTCCTCCTGTATGGTCTCAATTGTTTGATTATTTACTCAATTTCACCTTTCTACTTATCGGTTTTGGTATGTTGTCTTTTGTAGATGTGCTTAAAAAGGGAAATAAAATTCAAGAAGAAAACGAGTTGACAATATGATTTTGTCAAGCCTTAATAGACTATAATCCAAAAAAAAACACAGATTTAAAACACAAATCACTATGAGAAAAATATACATTCTACGTGCCATTTTGGAGTTTATGCTCTATTCCTTACTATTGGGTAGTGTGGCGTTGCTAATCATAACACCTTTTATATTGACTGATTCTGATTGGGGGATTCCTATAAAAATAAACGGAGTAGTAAGTTCGTCTTTTGATTCAGTGTATTCAAAAATAGGACTGATTGTTTCTGTACTTTCCTATTTTCTGTTTGTGTATGCTATTTATCTGCTTAAAAAAACAGTTACTCTATTTATCAAAGGAAAAATTTTTGACAATAAGGTGATTTCAAACCTTAGCAGTATAGGCAAGATATTTATAATTGTTACACTTATTATCAATACTGTGGAGTTTATATTCAAAGTAACTACGACTCAAAAAGCAACACTAATGATCAATTCAGGATTTGATTCGTTTTTGTTTGTAATTTCTATTGGATTGTTTTTCATTATTATAAGTGAAGTATTTAAGATTGCAAAAAACATGAAAGACGAAAATGAGTTAACGATTTAAATTATGGCAATTATCGTAAATCTTGATGTGATGTTAGCCAAGCGAAAAATGCGCTCTAACGAATTAGCAGAGCTAGTAGATATTACTGCTGCTAATCTCTCGGTGCTCAAAACAGGTAAAGCCAAAGCCATTCGGTTTTCTACTTTAGAAGCCATTTGTAAAGTACTTGATTGTCAGCCTGGAGATATATTGGAGTATATTGCAGATGAGCAAGAGAGTGTGGAAAGATAAAATTTATACAGACTTCGTTTTAAGTAAACACCAATAAACTTTATTTTTTATTTTCTAATTCTTGCTTTAACCTAAGGTTTTCTTGTTCTAATTTCTCAATATACTTACGCACTGTCTCTACAGCAAAATCTGAAAAATCATTATAAGTGTTATTACTCCCGAAATCACCAGTTATATTCTCATTATTGATAATATAAACCCCATCCTCGGGCTCATATATTTCTTCAAGAGAAGTTTCTAAAACCTTGGCAATTTTATCCCATTCTTTTTTTGAAATCTTAGTCATACCTGACTCTCTTCTGGAATATTGAGACTGACTCATCCCTAAACGAAAAGACATATCTTCCTGAGTAATATTCTGTTCATTACGCCTATTTATAAGTTTTTGTTTTATCATGATTTTAGATTGTATTTCACTTTTATCTGATTAAAATTTAGAGAACTCTATAATAGTTAAGCTAATTTATAATGATAAAATATATTCTTATTGCTTTGTCAATAAAAAACAAACCTGTAATTCAAAGTATTTAATAAGTAAAGCACACTAATTTATATATTTCAGTAATTTGTTTTATAAAAATAAATTGATTTTAATCAAACATATAAAATTATGTTAACATTCACATAATCTATGTTCAAAAATGCATAGGAAGGTTGTTTATTGTTCAACAACTTTGCCTCAACAAAAACTTTTTCGCGAAAAGTAGTATTTATTACAAATTATTTTTTTTTAACTTTAAACCAATTTAAATGGTGGATTCAAGTTGTAAATGCGACCTTCAAGTTTTCGTTTAACTTTTAAGTGCAAATTAAAGACATATAAGTATGAAAAATAATAAAAAGATTTATTTAGTAGTAGGAATTATTTTACTAATGATTATTTCCATCTTTTACTATAATGCAAGTCAAAAAAGACTTGATACGCAAAATTTAACTCCAAAAGAATATTTTGAAAAAAACAAATAACGTGGCATAACATCGGTTTTGAGAAATGGATATAATAGGATTATTGTTAGCTTTAACTATGCTTTTTGGTTCGTTTATGGAAAACAAATTAAAAAAAGAGGGGAAGAGAATTATATATAAATATGAACTAATAACTGTCCTTTTTGTATTTGTAAGTGTTTTATTATATGTAATTTTTGAAAAAGAAAATAGTTTTATTTCGAAATTGTTTTTTGTTTTGTCAATAGTGTCCTTATTAAGTGTTGTTTTTAGTTATCTTATTAGAGTTTTTTTTAGAAAAAAACAATAAGCGAATTATTTAAAAGCTCTTCTTTTTAGAAGAGCTTTTTTATCACAGTAAAAAATTAAATTAGTTTTGTAGCTTTGGCTACATTGCTTTTAGAAGCATTTATTATTACAATTACAGAATGTTTTAGTGATGAAATCTCAGAACCAGAGATAAGCAACCACATATTAAAAAGAGAAGGGACATTAGACTTATCAAAAGATGAAGGCTTTATTGAATTATATAATTTAGTTTCAGATTATTCAAAAACGAGTAAAAACGCTGAACAAATCAATCACTTTATTTCTAAATTAGACTACAAGTATAATATATCTAATATAAGGCAAAATGAATTAGATTCTATATTTATAACAGGATTTGAAGGTATTGAAACTTCCTCTGATGATTGCACGGCAATAAAGAAATTGTTTTGCAAAAGCAGCAGGAATCGCTACAGTTGCTCATATTGGCTGTGCTGCTTTAGATATAACAGTTATATTAGGAATGGCTTGCCATGCAGGAGTAACATTAGTTTGGGTAGCGGCTAATGATGATTGTAAATTAGATTATAAAGACTGTATGAATCCAAACTAAACGTCTCTTTTTTAAAACAAAACACATAACTTTAAAACTAAAAAATCATGAAAAAAATATTATTCAGCATCCCTATAGTTTTATTTATCTTAATTGTATATGCTGATTTTTTTGAGAAATATCCTATGTTTATTTATATAGGTGCAGTTATTTCCTTCGTATCCTTAACTACTGGTTTTTATATGGAGTATAAAAACAATCAAGAAACTTTTAGAGAAAAATATTTATATCGAATTCTTATTGGGGCTTTTTTTATTATCGCCACATGGAGCGTAAGTCTCTATGAAATGCTTTCGATACCATAACGTTTTTTTTAAATAGCATAGAAATAATAAGGTGGATTCAAGTTGTAAATGCGACCTTCAAGTTTTCGTTTAACTTTTAAGTGCAAATTAAAGACATAACTAACGATAAGAACATTATGGAAAATACTAATATATTACAAAACACAGCCATCAAATTTGAATATTTCATGTCTGCTTTAGCTTGTGTATTATTTTTTTTAGTCACAAAAGATGTAATCCCTAACTATATTTACTTGATAGTTATATTGGTTTTTTCTTTTTACTTTATGCCTATTCGATTTTTTAGGTTTAAGTATGAAAAAAACAAGAATGAAAAAATAATATTCATCATTAGCTCACTAATCATAGCCAAAATTTTAGCAATTTCTATTGCCTTGACTTATATAAACGATCCTTCTTTTTTTCGTACAACTTTTATACTGTTAAGCTTTATAAATTTTATTTTAATGATTTTTTCTTATTGGAAGAAGTATAGACAGAATCTGTATCTTCATTTTATAATTGCCTTTTTCACGAGTGTAGTCTTATTTGCATAAGCTTCCTAAAAATCAAGCTGTTTAAAAGTATAGAATTAAAGGTCCTATCTTTCTATTTTTAACAGTTGGTTATTATTTATGTAGTTTATTCTTATTATATTTAAATTAAAAAACATGGAGTTATCAAGCTATAATTACAGTAGGTTAATGAAGATAACTACTCCTGTTATCTTATTACACCTTATAATATTATCAATTTTATTTTTTCTGAAAATTCCTGTTCTTTACTATAGTGTTTTGTTTTTTTCATTCTCTGTATATGTAATTATTGAAATGTTTAGAAATAACAATAAACTGGCAGAGAGTAATAATAAATATAAAACTTTAACCCTCATTTCAAGTAGCTTATTTATCTTTTACATTTTCTATTATAAAGGAAATAATATCTTTTTTTATATTTGTAGTGCATTTTTATTCATATATGGTATATATACAATGCTATTAAGTATAAAAAAGAACAGTAGTAATAAAAAAAACGAGTTTTTAGTTTTTAGTTTAATAACAATCACATTCATTTTTACTTTATTGGCTTCTGCATATCAATACTACTCTCTAGTTAAACCTTTTTAAAACTCTGCTAAAAGATTAATTACTAGATATTCTTATAGATAGTTCTAAAAATTAAACAATAAGCTTTCCCAATAACCAAACTGTTATAAAACTAAAAAACCTGTTATGTGCAGGTTTTTTAGTTTCGCAAAAGGCCTATAAGTAGCTCTAATTCAAAATAAAATTGATCTGATTCTGTTCTAATTCTTCTAAGAGTTCTTTGCAAATATTAATTTTCACACTATTACTATCCATACTCAAGAAGTTCAGGACTTTATATTTCTCTTCCTCAGGAGCAGTTTCTTCTTCTACGATTTCTTGTACGGGTTCAAAGTCTAAGATTTCGTCACTGTCAACATCTTCGTCAAAAGAATCAAAAGTTACACTAGGAATCACTTTTTTGCTTTCATAGGTTTCGTCAATTTCGAATAATTCAAAACTCACAGATTGCTTTCCTTTGTTTCTTCTGAAGGTTTCTAAAATCATCTCAACCTGTTTTTTATCCAATCTTGCAATATCAAATTTCATCACCAACGTCTTTGCAAAATCAGTCAATACATCCTGCATATATTGCATATGCAAAATCTGAATTCTTGGTTCTGAATTTTTTCCAGTATTTTTATCTATCCAACCTTCTTTTACCGTAAACTTCAGATAGGTAAACTGATTTAAGTTAAAATACATTCTGAACTTCAAATAATCTTCACCAAAAACCCTAAAGGTATAGCTGCCGTCATAATCCTCTAGAGTAAAAGTTCCCCATCCCTTTCCTACTTTGGTCACTCGGTGTTCTACGTTAGTAATAATACCACCAATATTCATTTGTTTGCCCAAAAGACTATTCAAGTCATTGATTTTTCCAAGACTCGTATTACAAAAATACTTGAGTTCATATTTAAAACTATCTAGCGGATGTCCTGAAATATAAATACCGACTACTTCTTTTTCTCTGGCTAATTTTTCCATTGCACCCCATTCTTCTGCGGGCGGAACAATAGGCTCCGGAATCTGTACGTCGCTCGCATCGCCAAAAAGACTTACTTGTGCTGAATTTTCATTTTCTTGAAATTTTGCACCGTACCGAACTACTTTCTCTAAAAAGAAGATGCCGTCAGTATCTGTATTAAAGTATTGCGCTCTGTGCGTATCGGTAAAACCGTCAAAACCTCCGGCTAAAGCTAAGTTTTCAAAAACTTTTTTACTTGCAGCTCTAAGGTCAACTCTACGCGCTAAGTCAAAAACAGATTTGTATTTTCCTTCTTCTCGGCTATCTACTATGGCTTGCACGGCGTTCATTCCCACGCCTTTGATGGCTCCCATTCCAAAGCGAATAGCGTTGTTCTCGTTTACCGTAAATTTATAGTAGGATTCGTTGACATCAGGCGAAAGCACTTCAATACCCATGCGCTTGCACTCTTCCATAAAGAAGGTCACTTGCTTAATGTCATTCATATTATTTGACAGCACCGCCGCCATATATTCTGCCGGGAAATGTGCTTTTAGATAAGCAGTTTGATAGGCAATCCAAGCATAACAAGTAGAGTGAGACTTATTAAAAGCATAGCTAGCAAATGCCTCCCAGTCTTTCCATACTTTTTCTAAAACCGTAGCATCGTGACCTTTAGCTGAAGCGCGCTCGACAAACTGAGGCTTCATCTTGTCGAGTACATCTTTTTGTTTTTTACCCATCGCCTTTCTCAAAACATCAGCCTCACCCTTAGTGAAATCAGCTAATTTCTGAGAAAGCAACATCACCTGCTCTTGATAAACCGTAATTCCGTAGGTTTCAGACAGGTATTCTTCCATCACATCGAGGTCATATTTTATTTCCTCTTCTCCGTTTTTTCTTTTGACAAAACTCGGAATGTACTCTAATGGTCCTGGGCGATACAAGGCGTTCATGGCAATCAAATCTCCAAAAACGGTGGGTTTGAGTTCCCTCATATATTTCTGCATCCCAGCCGATTCATACTGAAAAATTCCAATGGTTTCTCCGCGCTGAAACAGCTCATACGTCTTGGTATCATCAATCGGGAATGCATCCGGATCGAGATTTATGTTTTTAGTGTATTTCACTAATTTGACAGTGTCTTTTATCAGGGTTAGGGTTTTCAGTCCTAAGAAGTCCATCTTTAAGAGTCCAGCGTTTTCTGCAACCGAGTTATCAAATTGTGTGACATTCAAATCTGAATCTTTTGCATTGGCAATAGGCACAAAATTTGAAATGTCATCTGGCGTAATAATCACTCCACAGGCGTGAATACCTGTATTTCTTAGAGAACCCTCTAATATTCTTGCTTGTTTAATGGTCTGACCAATAAGGTCATCCTCAGCCGCTAAGGCTATGAGTTGGGTCACATTTTCGTATTCGTCTGCTCTTAGCTTTTTTTTCAACTCTGCATCAGGTGTAGAGAATATCTTTGCCAAACTCATATTCGGAATAAGTTTAGAAACTCTATCTGCTTCAAAAAGCGGTAAATCAAGCACTCTAGCTGTATCTCTGATAGAAGATTTTGCAGCCATTGTACCATACGTAATAATCTGTGCTACTTGATTTTTCCCGTATTTATCAATCACATATTGCATGACTCTTGATCTACCTTCATCGTCAAAGTCAATATCAATATCGGGCATAGATACCCTGTCAGGATTCAGGAAACGCTCAAAAAGCAAGTCGTATTTAATCGGGTCTATATTGGTGATTTGCAGACAATAAGCAACGGCAGAACCCGCGGCAGAACCCCGACCTGGACCAACGGAAACGTCCATCTTACGAGCGGCGGCAATAAAATCTTGGACAATCAAGAAATAACCCGGATAACCCGTCATCTCAATCACAGAGAGTTCAAAATCCAAGCGTTCTTTTAGTTCTGGTGTAATTTCTCCGTATCTTCTCTTTGCTCCTTCATAAGTAAGAAATTCTAGGTATTTGTTCTCACCTCTTTTCCCTCCATCCTCTTCATCTTCTACTACTAAAAACTCCTCTGGAATTTCAAATTTCGGAAGCAAAACATCTCTTGAAAGCGAATAGATTTCGATTTTATCGACAATTTCATCAATAGTATTAATAGCTTCTGGAAGGTCTTTGAAAAGCTCCTTCATTTGTTCGGCTGACTTAAAATAATATTCGTCATTGTCCAATCCGTAGCGGTAGCCTCTACCTCTTCCCTTTGGTGTTTCTTGTTTTTCTCCGTCCTTTACACACAACAAAATATCATGCGCATTGGCATCTTCTTTATCGATATAATAGGTGTTGTTAGTAGCGACAAGCTTGACATCGTGTTTTTTAGAAAACTCAACAAGGCTACGGTTGACCACATCTTCATCTTGTTGGTTATGGCGCATCACTTCAAGATAAAAATCATCGTTAAACTGCTCTTTCCACCACAATAGGGCTTCTTCTGCTTGGGCTTCACCTATATTTAAAATCTTACTCGGAATTTCTCCGTAGAGGTTTCCTGATAAAACAATGATATCTTCTTTGTATTGCTCTACAATTGTTCGGTCAATCCTCGGAACGTAATAAAATCCTTTGGTATAGGCAATCGATGACATCTTGGCCAAATTGTGATAGCCATTTTTGTTTTTGGCTAAAAAAACAACTTGATAACCGTTGTCTTTCTGACTTTTGTTCAGGTGGTCATTACATACATATAATTGGCAACCGACGATGGGTTTTATAAAATCATCAAAATTGGGCTCTTCTCCTCTTTTTAGCGCAGCTTTATTTAATATCTCAAAAGGCCTGTTATGTGATTCTATTCTACTCACAAAATGAAAAGCACCCATCATATTGCCCAAATCAGTCATGGCAACCGCTTTCATATTCTGCTTTATGGTTGCATTTATCAACGCATCTATGGATATGGTAGATTGTAAAACCGAAAACTGGGTGTGGTTGTGTAGGTGAACATAATTTCCCGTAATCGCAACAGACTTCAACTGATTATCAACTTGTTGTTTGCTTATCTCTTTGTCTAATTGCTGTCTGATGCTATCCGAAGCTGCTTTAAGGTTGATCTGCTTTAACCCGATGAGTTGTATGGTGGTTGGGTTGTGTTCTTTAAATCTTCTGAAATAATCTGCAGGAGCATCTAGTTTCTCAAGGCTAAAGAATTCTTTTCTCAGGAGTTCTAAAAAAGCTCTGGTAGTCGCCTCAACATCAGCCGTGGCGTTGTGTGCTTCTTTAAAATCTGTATCAAACAAAAAGTGATACAACTCACCTAAAGTAGGTAATTTAAAACGACCTCCTCTACCTCCGGGAAGTTTCAGAAGTGTAGCAGTATCTTCAGTACAAGTGTCTAAAAGTGGTTTTTCGTTTAGGTCTGTCGGTAAGGATTGTCGGTGGAATTCGCAACCCATAACATTCAAGTCAAAGCTCACATTATGCCCTACGACGAATTTTGCTTTTGATAAAGCAATGTTGAATTTTGCTAAAGCAAAGTCTAAATCCACTCCTTCTTTGAGAGCCAATTCGGTTGAAATACCGTGAATTCTCTCGGCGTCAAACGGAATATTATAGCCCTCTGGTTTGATCAAAAAATCTTGGTGTTCGATCAGATTCCCCAGCTCATCATGCAATTGCCAAGCAATCTGAACACATCTAGGCCAGTTGTCAGTATCGGTTATCGGAGCGTTCCATCGTTGGGGTAAACCAGTAGTCTCTGTATCAAAAATTAAGTACATAAATCTGAAAATAGCGTTTAAGTCGAAGTTTTCAAATTTACATATTTATAAGTATTTTATCTGGATAAGTTATCAACAAACAACTTTATCACCTTGCAATCCTTTGTGAGATAAGGGATTCAAAAGCTGTGAAATTTTCTAGAACAAAACGACAAAAACAGTTGCGACAAGCAATCCGAAGAACAGAAAGAGTAGCTTCCAGAAAGTATGAGCTTTCTTGAGCTCGACAAACTCAAATCCGACCAACCAGAACTTAGATATTGATATAAACACGATAATAAAAATCAGTGCGCTAGTACTTGTCCTTGAAGACAAAACAGCCACAACCAAAGTAAGCACTAACAAACCGATATACGAATAAACCAATGATTTCTGCATAATTTCTTAGAATAATAGATAGAGAATCGGGAAGAGCAACAGCCAAATCAAATCACACATATGCCAAAAAGTAGCACCTGCTTCAATGTCTCCTAGCACAGCTGTATCTTTCTTTTTCTGGATATTAGCTCTTAAGAACAATAAGATTATAATTCCCAGCACTACATGTACCCAATGGAAAGCCGTCAGAAACCAGTAAAACATAAAGAAATCACTGTAGTCCATATCGAGACCAGCTTGAATTTTCTGATAATATTCCACTAGTTTAAGGAGTAAAAATCCAATTCCGCATATTACTGCCCACAAGAAGTATGTAGTGGTTTTATCAAACAGTTTTTTCTTGAAAAACACTACACCTTGGGCTACGAGAAATCCACTTGTCAAGAGTAGAATCGTATTGATAGTCGCTAGGGGTTTGTTGAGCAATAGACTGTCTTGGTGAAATTCGGCTCTTTCTAATGTGCCATAATAAGTCAGTGCAAAGATGGCTAAACCAAAGGTGAGCAGCTCTAGATAAATAATTATCCAAACTAGAATTCCTCCAGGAGGATAGTATATTGATTTACGATTTATTTCCATGCCAACAATCTTCTTTCTCCTTCAATTTTCTGAATATCGGTAATATCCTGAGACATCTCAATGACTCCTTTATAGTTTTTCTGTGTGTCTCTGACAGCAAAATAACGGATATATATCAGCCTACCTTTGATGTTTATCCAAAAAGAAGCCTCGCTTTGTGCACCACTTTTGAAAGCATCTACGATTTTAATCACCGTATCCACACTTTTAGGTGGATGACAGAACTTGACTTCCCTACCGATGACCCCAGCACTTCTAGGGAAAAGGCGTTCTTCTCCTCGGTTATAAAAAATTACTCTATCATTTTCATCTACATAAGTCATATCTAGCGGCAAGGTTCTGAACAGCAAGTTTACTTGTTCAACCGTCATATAACCCTCGTCATAATGGACTGCTTTCTCGTCAAAAGTCACATCTGTTCTCTGGGCTTTATCTGCTGATGGATGTATATATTCAGGTTGGTTTGGATATTTTGCTGGAGGCGTAGCGAGCATCCAGCCTATCTCCTGCTCACCTTCGCTCATTTTTATCCAATCTTCTTCGCTGAGTATAGCTAGGGCATTAGGAAAAAGCACACTGCGTTCCACCTCTAATAATCGTCTAAGGTTGTGGTTGATATATTCTGTATTATCTTTGATCGATTTAAACTCTTTGGCATCAATGCTTCTTCTGGCAATTTTGAAAAGTTCCCGAATCATATCGTGAAATGACCACATATTCTGCGAAGGATTAACCCATCCCTTTTGTTCTAAAAATGGAAAGAGTTGATTTTCTTTGCGTTGAAATCTTTTTTCAACCGTAGAAAGGTGATTAAATATGTTATAATATTTCTGAAACTCAGCTTCGGCATCTATAGTGCAGAATTTGTCAAGTAAATCTTGAATCAATTGGGCTTCTAGGTTATAGGTATGAATCGGATGCCCTTCGGGTAACTGATGTTGGTTTGTCTTCATTCTATTGATGTTTTATTTTCTCGTACAGCTTTGCCAATGAGGTAAGCAAGGCTTCTGGAGAGGTTAAAATCTGGTAGTGGTTTTGTCCAAACATCTGTGGCAAATAGTATTTGGCTTGTGCTTCGATGGCAAGTGCATAGGAGTTGATATTTTGTTGATTCAGCTCTCTCAGGGCTTGCTTGATATCCTGTATGCCGTACTTTCCTTCGTATTTATCATAATCATTCGGTTTTCCGTCAGAGAGTACAATAATCCATTTGTTTTTGGCTCCTGAAGCCTTGATTCGCGCTCCGGCATGCCTAAGAGCTGGACCTATTCTAGTATATCCGCTGGGCTCTGCTGCACCAATTTTAAACTTGGCTGTATTCCAATTTTCTTTAAAGTCTTTTAAGGTTAGGTAACTGGTATAGTTTCTAGTTTTAGAACAAAATCCGTCAATGGCAAAATCGATGTCAAATTCGTGGAGTATTTCACCGAACAAAATAGAAGCTTCTTTTTCGACATCAATCACCCGATTTCCAGCGGCATATCCATCGCTAGAGAGGCTCAGGTCAAGTAAAACCAAGATAGCAATGTCTTTTTCTTTTTTACGTTTTGACAAATACACTCTTTCATCAGGCGTAACTTTAGAGTGGATATCGGTATATAAATCAGTCAAAGCATCTAGGTCAAAGGCTTCACCTTGCAGTTGTCTTTGTTGTTGTTGCATTTTATTATTGACACTAGCCAGCATTTTCCTGAGTCCAACAAGGGTGGTTTTATGCTTAATCATCGTGTTTTTATAATAATTCGGATTTGCCTTTAGCTGTGATCTCGGATACACTTTACAGAAATCAGGCAAGTAAGCGCGTTTTTTGAAATCCCATTCGTCATATTTCAGGTGAAAACCTTTTTCATCAATTTCTGCACTTTCAGCAATTGAAGTATTCTCAACAAAATCAGCTTGATAGACAGAATGCACCGTATCATCTACCCTAACGGTAAATTTCATGTTCATTTCTTCTAGTGCGTCTTGGTGGTCTTTTAGGTCGTCTTTTCCGTCAAAGTCGCGCCAGTTTCCGTTGAACTCTTCTGCTGTTTCTATTTTCTCAAAACTGTGTAACAGCACATAATCTTCTTGTTGTTTTTTGTCAATGATCAGTGACTCGATTTCTTCTACCGCTTTGATATGAAGTGTGGTTTTTGCCTCAATTTTATTTTCTAATTTCTTCTTTTCAGTATCAAAATTGCTTAGCAAATCCTGTTCTTTATCCTCTGGCGTATTTTTCATCCACTTTCCGTAGAGCCATGTCAGGTCTTTTTGCAATGATTTTTTATCCACAGGCAGTTGTGCAACCGCTTGTTCATGCCAGTCTTGCAAGGCGGGAAAATCAGCAAACAAAACCTCTAAAACCCGCGGAGCAGACTGAAGTGCTGTATCTGATGAGAGTTGCTCGGGTTGATCTTGGTTATCCCAGTTTAAGTTGAGTTGTTTTTGGACACTCAAATAAACTGTTCTAAAAATATAAAACTGTAAATTGTCTTCTTTGATTGGAAACAAATGACATTGGATAGGCAAAAAGAAGTTGTTATTTTTATAACCGCCCTCTCTCTCTGCTGGAAAAATCTCAATCGGGACACCACAAATAGCTCTCGATAGCAGTGTTAATCGTGGTTTGATGTCAGACAGTACAATTTTACGACTTAGAATTTCGGCTGTATTGAGCTTTCTTTTCTTTATATATCTTAAAACCTTTGCATATAAAAGTTCGTCTATTTCTAAGTCCATTGTCGTTGTATTTAGATCATTAAATCACTTAAATCCTTAAGTGCTTGTAGGGTTTCTGGCTCATCTGTCAGCGGCTCAATAATGGCTACGTGCACCGATAATCTTCTAGGCAATCTGTTGTGGATGAGTTTCGCCGCATCTACGAGCAATCGTGTTGATACGGTTTCGGTCAAGCCTAATTCGGTCAGATTTCTGATTTTAGTGGCTATAGAAACTAATTTCTGAGCTACTTCTTTAGCTACGCCTGTTTCTTCTACTACTATTTCCATTTCTATTTTGGGTTGGGGATAATCAAACGAAAGCGCTACGAAACGCTGCCTAGTAGAGGGTTTTAATTCTTTGAATCCCTTTTGATACCCTGGGTTAAAAGAAGCAACTAATAAAAAATCAGGGTGTGCTTTGATGGTTTCGCCTAATTTATCAATAAACAATTCTCGTCTGTGATCTGTTAGCGAGTGAATGGCTACGATAATATCAGGTCTTGCTTCTGCGATTTCGTCTAAGTATAAGATATATCCGTTTTTGACAGCAGTCGTGAGTGGTCCGTCTATCCAGACTGTTTCTGCTCCTTTGATAATAAAACGTCCGATAAGGTCAGTAGATGAAGTTTCTTCGTGACAACTGATGGTAATCAGGTGTTTTTCTACTTCGTTTGCCATATATTCAACAAAACGAGATTTTCCAGTTCCCGTAGGTCCTTTAAGCAAAAGTGGCAACCTAAGCTGGTTAATTTGCCTGAACACATCTACCTCTGAGCCGATGGCTTTATAAAATATTTCTTTTTCTGTAAGTATCATAATCAGTGTTATTTTTTTTAAAAAGATGCCGAAACCAGATGTAGGCAACAGTCACAATAGGCTTCGGCAACTTAGGTTATTACTTAAAATCCATAAAAAGCAATAACTATTCTTCTTCTCCTTCTTTGAGAAGAGCTTGATCGGTTGGTCTTCCGTGTTTGATAAATTCGATGATAAACAAAGTAATTCCAGTAGCAAACATAGTTGCGCATACTAGTAGGATTACAAAGTGAATACTAATTTCGTTTTGCACTTCCATAAACTCCATTTTCAGTTTACGCTCTAGATAAACTTGGGCTACCCCTGCTACCCCAAAAGCGACCGTCATCCCGAGCATTCCTACGTTTGACACCCAGAAAGCCATATGTCCTCCTTTGCTGTCATAGCGTTTTCTACCCGTAAGATTCGGCAGTGCATAACTGATGATTGCCAATACTATCATGGCATAAGCTCCCCAAAAGGCATAGTGCCCGTGCATGGCGGTGACTAAAGTTCCGTGGGTATAGATGTTTGTTTGCGGAAAGGTATGTGCCAATCCTAATAATCCTGCACCAATAAAAGCAACAATTGCAGAACCAATAGTCCAGAAAAGTGCAATTTTGTTGGGGTGTGATTTTTCTCCTTTTTTATACATATAAACAGCAAAGAGAGCCATTGCCAAGAAAGCTAGTGGTTCTAGGGCAGAGAATATCCCTCCAACAATCAGCCAAATTTTATTTACTCCGATAAAGTAATAGTGGTGACCAGTTCCTAAAATTCCTGATAAAAAAGTAAGACCGATAATTACATACAGCCATTTCTCAATAATCTCACGATCGACACCCGTAAGTTTGATGAGTAGGTAAGAGAGAATACCACCCATAATAAGTTCCCAAACACCTTCAACCCACAAGTGAACTACCCACCAGCGAAACAGTGAATCTGTTACTTGACTGTCAAACCAAATCATCCCTGGCAGGTATAAAAGTGCTGCGAATACTAATCCCATCGTCAAGACGAGTGCCGTTGTTGTCCGTCTTTTTCCAGTGAAGAGCGTACCGAGTATGAGTCCTAAAAACAGCAGTACGTTGATGACGACTAAGAAGTCTAATTCCCTAGGGATTTCCAAGAATTTTCTTCCTTCCCAGTAGTTAAAGTGAAAACCTACGAGTGCTAAGACCCCTACGAGTGCTAATGAAATAAGCTGTACATAAGCTAATTTTACACTCACGAGTTCGCGTTGTGCTTCTTCGGGTATAATATAATAGGCAGCACCCATAAATCCAGTGAGTAGCCAAACTACAAGTAAGTTGGTATGTACTGCTCTAGCAGTATTAAAAGGAATAAAGTCGTGAAGACCATCCATCCCGATACGGGCAAATCCCATAATGAATCCGTAAACAATTTGCAGTGCAAAGAGTAGCACGCACAGTGCAAAGAACCAATAAGCGACTTTTTGTGATTTATATTTCATGGTAATATTTTTTATTTGTTTCTTTCTTTAGCTAGTGGCGATACAATACGGTCAAATCCGTTGAGGTCAATGTTTCCGATCCATTTGAAATAAGCTACCATTGCCTCAGCATCTTCGTCACTCATTTCGTATTTGACCATTTTACGACCTCTAGGTCCCCACGAATCAGGATATTGAAGTACAATTTTTACGTAAACCTCTCCTCTTCTTTCAATTACTTTTGTGAGTTCAGGAGCATAATAGCCTCCTTCGCCCATAATTGTATGACAACCCATACAATTGTTGGTTTCCCAAAGTTCTTTACCCCTGACCACTTGTTCGGTTATTTCGCCATGGTTAGTCTGATCATTTCTAGGCATAAGTGAATAAACCGTCAATCCGATGAAGATTAAAAAAGTTACTACTGTCCCTCCTAAAAAAAATGTTCTGGCTTGTGATTTTGATAACATAGTTTTAGATTTTGATTGGTTTTTAGTTAAAATATTTTTTGTTAAAAAGTATTATTTAATTATATTGGACAAAATTATCAACAATTAAATCACAACAGATATGACTTTCGTCATATAGTCAACATTTTTAAACAATTATTGAAAATTATTCTACGTATAACCGAATATCATATAAAAGTGCATTGATAAAGCCAGAAAAGCAAGTATAAAAAATAGAGGTAAAAGAATACTCTTATAATAGTTCGAAAAGAATGACTTTTATCAGTTTTTATAATTTTTTACCTCACTAATTTTGTCCTGATTATTTAAACCATCAAAATCAATAATTATGAAAAAGAGAATCCTCAGTTTGTTTGTCATAGGCCTTATTTCCGCCTCTGCTATCTCATGCAAACAAGACCAAAAAAAGACAGACCCCAAAGACATGGTCGTATCAGGCGAAATGGTAGCTGAACTAACAGCACCGCCATTCGTGCCAAAGCCAGTTGGAAACAGAAAACCAATGAAACTTATCGTTGATATGGAAATCATCGAAGAAGAAGGCGAAATGGCTGACGGAGTAAAATATGTTTACTGGACTTTCGGTGGAACAGTACCCGGAAGCTTCATCAGAGCTAGAGTAGGTGATGAGATTGAATTCACACTAAAAAACCACCCAGACAACAAACTGCCACACAACATTGACCTTCACGCAGTAACTGGACCAGGTGGTGGAGCATCTTCTTCACTTGTAGCACCAGGACAAGAAAAAACATTTAGCTTCAAAGCACTTAACCCAGGTTTATTTGTTTACCACTGTGCTACGGCTCCTGTAGGGATGCATATCGCAAACGGAATGTACGGACTTATCCTAATCGAACCAGAAGGTGGATTACCTCCAGTAGATAAAGAGTTCTACGTAATGCAAGGAGACTTCTATACACAAGGTAAATACGGAGATCAAGGACTACAAGCCTTTGATATGAACAAGGCCATCGAAGAAAATGCTGACTATGTGGTATTCAACGGAAAAGTAGGAGCACTTATCGGAGACGGAGCTTTGACTTCTAAAGTAGGAGAAACAATAAGAATCTTTATGGGTAACGGTGGACCAAACTTAGTATCTTCTTTCCACGTGATTGGAGAGATATTTGACAAAGTATACGTAGAGGGAGCTGACTTAATCAACCACAACGTACAGACTACACTAGTTCCTGCAGGAGGAGCGGTTACTGTAGAGTTCAAAACTGACGTACCGGGATCTTTAGTTCTAGTAGACCACTCTATCTTTAGAGCATTCAACAAAGGAGCTTTAGGTATCTTGAAAGTTGAAGGAGAAGAGAATAAACAAGTTTATTCTGGAACTATCCAAGAGGGAATTTACCTTCCAGAAGGTGGAGGTATTCAACGTATGCCTAAAAAAGCCAAAGCAGACGATGTTATTGTAGACAAAACATTGGCACAACAAATCGCTGACGGTAAAAATATTTACGGAAATACTTGTTTCGCTTGTCACCAATCAGAAGGACAAGGTATCCCAAGTGCGTTCCCTCCGCTAGCCAAATCAGATTATCTGAATGCTGACGTAAACCGTGCTGTAGATGCTGTAATCTTCGGGCTAACTGGAGAAATTACTGTAAACGGAGCCAAATATAACTCAGTGATGACAAGCCAAAACTTAACTGACCAAGAAATCGCTGACGTAATGACTTATGTTTACAACAGCTGGGGTAACAACAAAACTGTCGTAACACCACAATTGGTTAAAGAACGTAGAGCTAAACCAGCACCAAAACAGGTAGACATTCACGACTAATCAATCAGTCTTGAGTACATTTAAAAAAAGTAAATTATTAATTCAAAAAGTAGATAAAGAGATGGAATCGTTAAAAGTTAGAAGTAAATATTTGGTTTATACATTGCTGATGTTATGGGGTTCTATCTCTTTTTCTCAAACTAAAACTGATATGGCAACCATAGGGGCAGGAAGTTTCATCCCCTTATACGGCTCTACAGAAGATAAAGTAACTAAGGTAGATGCCTTCTTACTAGACATCTACCCCGTTACTAATCAACAGTTCTTAGCCTTTATCAAAGAATATCCAGATTACAACAGAACAAACATCAAACGCTTATTTGCGGCTAAAAGTTATTTGTCACACTGGGCATCCGAATCAGATTTCGGAAATCTAGACCCAGAAGCACCTGTGACCAATGTATCTTGGTTTGCTGCTAAAAAATATTGCGAATGTCAAGGAAAGCGCTTGCCAACCCTAGAGGAGTGGGAATATGCAGCTATGGCAGACGAAAAACAAAAAGATGCCCGTACCAAAGAAGAATTCAACAAATACATCCTTGGATGGTATGAGCAAAATAAAACTTACAACAACAAAGTCGGAAGTACTTTTAAGAATTACTGGGGTGTGTATGATATGCACGGATTAGTTTGGGAATGGACTTTTGACTTCAACAGTATATTCCTGTCAGGAGAATCTCGCAAAGATAAAGACTCTGATAGAGATTTATTTTGCGGAAGTGCCTCGGTTGACGCTACTGACCTTATGGATTATGCCGCCTTTATGCGCTATGCCTTTAGAGGAAGTATAAAAGCGAACTATACCACAAAAAATCTTGGCTTTAGATGTGCCAAAAACATCAAATAATCCGTTATAAAAATACAGTTATGAAAAAACTAACCACCCTTTTTGCTATCTTAGCATTGCTCCTGATAGGTTGCAATTCTGACAAGAAATCAACTACAGAAAATGATACTGATGCCATGACATCAGTTAATGATAAGCCAATAACTGACCTATCGATCTATAACCTACCTGAAAAATGGACCACACAAGACGGTAAAAATATCGAACTTGTCGAGCTCCGTGGAAATGTATTGGTGATGGTGATGATCTATACTTCTTGCAAGGCTGCCTGCCCAAGACTTGTGGCAGATATGCGAAATATAGAAGAGCAAATTCCACAGGAATATAAAGACAAAGTGAAGCTAGTTATGTTCAGTATTGACCCAGAAGTAGATACGCCAGAACGACTAAAAGAATTCTCTATAGAAAATCAAATGACAGGTAACCAATGGCTATTCTTGCGCTCTACTGAAGAGAACACTCGTGAATTCGCAGCCGTACTAGCCGTAAACTACAAGAGAATCTCTCCGATAGACTTCTCTCACTCAAACATCATCAGCGTATTCAACGCCGAGGGAGAAATGACCTTTCAACAAGAAGGATTAGGAGTAAACTATGACAATACAGTAGCTAAAATCATAGAAGAAGCTAAAAAAATAAAATAACCCAACACACATGAAAACCATCATAAAACACCTTGTAATAGCACTAATCACCATTACAAGCACAGCTTCTTTTGGTCAAGAATTTGAAGCTGACCTACAACTTAGACCGCGTTATGAATACCGAAATGGGTATAAAGAATTGATGAAAGACCAACAATACCCCAACTCATTTATCTCACAACGAAGCAGGCTAAACCTAGCTTTTGAGAATGATAAAATCAAAACCAGAATCTCTTTTCAAAACATCCGAATTTGGGGCGAAGTACCCACA
This sequence comes from Flavobacteriaceae bacterium, assembly GCA_034676605.1. Lineage (GTDB taxonomy): Bacteria > Bacteroidota > Bacteroidia > Flavobacteriales > Flavobacteriaceae > Flavobacterium. Next base: position 1,274,055 of record JAUCBW010000001.1, read on the forward strand.
TCAAGTGTCAAAGACCAAAACGGCATTGCTCTTTTTGAATCTTGGGCTTCGTATGAATTCTATGAGAATTGGACAGCAAAACTAGGAAGGCAAACGCTGGTCTATGACAACCAAATAATCTTCGGAGGAATTGATTGGGCGCAACAAGGGCAAAGCCACGACGCCTTATTGGTTTCGCACAAAAAAAACAACTACCAACTTGATCTAGGAGCAGCACTAAACAACAACCAGGACGGTTTATACGAAGCCGCTTATTTCACTAATTACAAGAATATGCAATTCGCTTGGTTCCACAAGAAGTTTACCGATTGGAGCTTGAGCCTATTGGCTGTCAATAACGGTTTTGAATACGAAAACCTCATCGAAAACAAACTAGAAACAGCTTATATCCAAACTGCTGGAGCCTTCGGGAAATGGAGAAAATCAAACTTCTACGGAGATGTAGCCCTATACTTGCAAACGGGAGAAACAGCTTTGGCAAATGATAAAACAAAAGTAGCTGCCTATTATGCCGGAATTAATCTAGGCTATGTGTTTTCGTCAAATTTCAAAACAGAAGTTGGCTTTGAATTCCTTTCGGGTAAAGACCAAGACGATGCAGATAGCAAAGCAAAATCATTTACACCACTTTTCGGGACAAACCACCAGTTCAACGGATTTATGGATTATTTCTATGTCGGAAATCACAAGAACTCTGTGGGATTAAAAGATATGTATGCCAAGTTTGCCTACGAGAAAAACAAATGGCAACTGAGCCTTACGCCTCACCTATTCTATGCTGCTGCTAAAGTTTTAGATCCGGTTACTATGGATGCGCAAAATGATTACTTAGGCACAGAGCTCGATTTTATGGCAAGTTATAAATTGCACCCAAACATCACTATCATCGGAGGTTACTCTCAGATGTTTGCCAGCACAACACTAGAAACCCTCAAAGGAGGCAACAAAAGCTATGACAACAACTGGGCTTGGCTGATGATTTCTATCAATCCGGAATTATTCAGCACTAAAAACAAATAACATCACTTTTTTCATTTTTTCAAAGGACTTTAATTTCGATTGAGGTCCTTTTTTTGTGAACTAATTATTCAAAGAAGAACCCATGTGTGCAGACATAAATCTCACATGTGCAAAAAGCCTACCTGCCAATTAACCCAAAAATAAACTAACACATCTATATAAAAATAGAGGATTCCAATTAAATTTGAAGTCCTCTATCAGTTTTTTATTATTTACAAACTGTTTTGTTATGCCTCACTACCTACATTAGAAAAGGCTAAAACAAAAGAAGTTAAAAACTACTCTGTATAATAATCATTATCTGAGTTTATATCTGCCATTAGCCCAGTTGGGTTAATGTTGATAGCTTTGATGTTTGCTTTCGGTGTATTGATTTCAAAGGTATAGGTTGGGTGCGCCCAAGTCCAACTGTTAAGGATAGTTCGGTTTATCGAGTATTCATTTGGTTTGTTGAATCGCATCAAGTTTAACGGAACATAAAACAACTCCATCGTATTGTCCTGATAAATCACTGCGACTTCAAGAGGCATTGGCATAAGTCCGATACGCTCAAGTGTAACCAGAGTCTTATCCGACTTATTTTCAACCGACTTTATTCCGTAATCAATCGTATTGGTGGTCTGTGTCCAATCCACAAGATACCAATCGAGGTTGGCACTGCTTACTTTCTCCGCCACACGCTTAAAATCATTTGGATTTGGGTGCGTAAACTTAAACTCCTCATAAAAGCGTTTGATAGACTTATCTAAATTCTCCTTTCCGATAAGATAACCTAGCTGTACTAAAAACACTGCTCCTTTTGAATAAGCAGCGATACCGTAGTTTTGGTTGATTTCATATCGATCTCCGTGCGTAGAAAGCGGTTGTTCTTTGCCCGAACGCGCCATATAAGAATAGTTATTATAAGCTGTCTGAAAAGGCGCTTCATCTTCTTGTAGTTTCTTTTCCATAACCGTAGAAACAGCTAAATCGGCTATATAACTTGTAAAACCTTCGTCCATCCAATAGAATTTTGATTCATTAATGCCCAACACACCTTGAAACCAAGCATGAGCCAATTCGTGTGCTGTAACTCCGATAAGACTTGGCAAGCTTCTGTTTCCGGTAATCAGCGTACACATCGCATACTCCATACCTCCATCTCCCCCTTGAATAACCGAATATTGCTTGTAAGGATACTCTCCGATATGCTGGTTGAAGAAACGCAATAAATCATTAGTCTTGGGCTGAAAAGCCTTCCAGTTTTCTATTATCTTTGGATCATTCTTATAGAAAAAGTGTAAGGCTACGCCGTTTTCACCTTCGTATATATCATGAATAAAATCGTCATCTGCTCCCCAAGCAAAATCGTGTACATCATTTGCTTTGAAGTGCCACGTAAGGTTTTTTGTTTTCTTCGGATGTTTTACTTCAACGCCTTTGTCTTGGTACCCATGACCAATTTCATTTGGGTTCTGCAAATAACCCGTAGCACCGATCGTATAGTTTTTGTCTAAAGTAATCTTCACGTCAAAATCACCAAAAGGCGCATAAAACTCCCTCCCGATATATGGGTCGGCATGCCATCCTTCAAAGTCAAAATTTGCGATTTTTGGATACCATTGTGTCATTGAGAGTGCTACTCCTTCGGTAGAATTTCTTCCTGAGCGTCGGATTTGTTCGGGGACTTGTGCTTCGAAATCGAGTGTAAACACTGTTTTTGAATGAGGTAAGATAGGTTGTGCGAGTTGCACATCCATGATTGTTCCTTCAATTATAGTTTCACAATCTTGTCCGTTTTGTTTGAAGTTAAAGATTTTTTGATAACCTATTTGCTCAGGTGTCAAATCGCTGATTCTACTTTCGGTTACTTTTTTATCTGCTTTGGTGAATGTTCTGACCATTCTCCTGTCGGGGTCTTGAATAGTTTGTAGTCTTACATCCATTTCGCTTCCGGGTTGGAAGGCGTTGTTATAGAGATGATAAAAAACCCTATAAAGCGTGTCGGGCGAGTTGTTGGTATAAGTAAGTTTTTGTTTTCCTTTATACTGATACGTTTTAACATTCATCTCAACCTCCATCTCATAGGAAACATGTTGTTGAAAACGAGCGTTTTGAGAAAAAGAAATCAACGAGAAAGCCGAAGCACAGAAGAATAAAACCTGTCTAATCATTTTTTTAAATACTATTTTTCCTGAATAAGGCGTAAATATAGCAAAATGATGTTAGGTTGTCAAAAGTGAAGAAGTTTTACTCGAAAAACCACTAAAGACCAAAAAATAAAGTTAAAATAATTGTTGGTTTTTCATAAATGATTTATAGATTTGAAAATCAAAGGAATAAGTATAGTAAAAAATAATAAAATTACTAACCACTTAATTTATCTACCTTATGAAAAGAAAAACAACACATTTAGTCGGTAAATTATTTTTGTTATTACTAGTTGTAACATTTAGTTGTAGCAAAGATTTTGAAACAACAGAAAATTCCAATGGTACACATTTTGGAATTAAAGAAAAGGAACTAAAGTAAGAATAATTACTAACGATGAAGTAAATTTCATTAAGTCTAAATTAGAGCAAGAGATAGAAAAGTCAGGTAAAATTAGTATCCTTGAAAACAAAGACTCTTCTTTCAGAACAGCTATTGGAGAAATAGATTATAGTCAAATTATGGAAGCAATAGACACACTTGGTATCAAAAACTATACTTTCAAAATTTTAAATCACCCTGAAGACAATTATAAAACATTTCATAATCTTGTACTTACAGAGAAAGAAAATAGTTTAGAAGTTACTGTTCTAAAATATGAAATGTCTGATTTCTTTGCCCAACAATTTGACAACGCTCCTGAAACTTTTATCAACTTTGAGGGAACGATAACGTCAGGCTGTGAAAAAAACCGTTTTTTTCCTAGATTATCAATTTTCACAAAGCGATATCTTTGTTTTAAGCCAATCTAAATTTTGATTTGTTTTGGTTAGTTCCAAAACTAATTTGGGCTAAAATCAGCTTTAAATAGGTCATTTTTATAAAAAGCCAAGCCTTTCTCTTGAAAGGCGTGTCCAAGCTTGAAGTTTGGCAATTAAATCGGCATCTTTTAAAAACGAAACAAACAATTTAAAGAGTTGTTTCAGGGCTTTGGGGTTGTCTTTCCTGAAATCGGAAATGCTGTGATAATTAGGGCAAAGATCTTCCGAAAGCCATTGCACTTCAATATTGCGAAAGCACTCTCTTTCTAATCGTCTGGAGGAACGAACTCCATTGAGATAACCGTATAAATACAGTTTTAAAAAGACTTCGGGTCTAAAACCAGGGCGACCTTCGGTTTTTAAAACTTTGGACTGAAAACCTAGTTTTACAGCATCAATATGATTGACAAAAGCCTCAATAAACCGAACCGGATTATCAGCAGTAATCTTGTCTTCCAAACTATTCATCTGGAGCTGATGACGGGAAATTCCTTGGATATGTTGCATAAGTAAAAATACAACAATTCTGTTTTTCTTACAAGTTTTTTGGTATATTTGTTAAAGAGATTGTGAGTTTTTTCACAGTCTGACGTTACCACACATTTGAAAAACAGAATCCAATGGAAATATTAGAAAACAAACTTAAATCAGTATATGAAAAATACAGAAAGGAATATGCTTCAGTTTGCGAACCAATAAACGGTTTGGAATCAAGGCGTGATAATGCTTTAAAATTTGACCCAATTAATGAAAAGTTTATTGACGAAATAACCGAAGAACTAAATAAACATTTAGAAAACAATTCGGAATATAGCAAAGAACAAATCATTGAAATCGGACAAAAATACATCAAGGGTTTTCAGAAATATTTGTTTGACCCTTTTTGCTAATTGGCTGGATAATTACCTCAAATCCTTCTTGATTTAATTCTTTTTCGATTTGTGACAATTCATCTAACTTTTTAGCAAATTTTTTAATTGTTTTGGACTGGTTTTCAAAACCTAAATCCTTAATTGTGATTTTCGACATAATATTTGATTTTAAAATTAATAATCTGATTAAAAAAACGTGTGGTAACACCGGCTATAGTTCATTGCTTCCGACTTTACTTTCGGAAAGTCCTCGCACTTTTACTATCTTCGGTTTACGGCGGAAAATCCTCGCGGATTTTCACGCAACGAAACCATAGCCGAGACCGTTGGGTGCAAGTGTAAAAGACAACGACCCGACAGAAAACAACGAACTAAAAACAAGAAAAAAGTAAACCATTTTGACACGTGACCAAAGACATAGAAACGATATTATTAACGGACAACGAGTAAGCCGACACTCATTGCCGACCCTATGTTTTTTATTTTTTTTCCACCGCACATTTTTTAAAAACAATTTTCAGCCAGCCCGCAAATGGCACATTTGGTTTTGCCAGACACACAAGCCGACCCTTCGCAAAACCAAAAGAGCCATTTTTTTGCCCACGCTCGGACAGAAATATGTATTTTGCTAAATTTTACTTTGAGAAATAAAGAATGAATAAAAAAAGTCTATCGGAAAGAGATATTTGCACCAAGTTTATTACACCTGCTTTGGAGAAGGCAGGATGGGATATGCAATTGCAAATTTTAGAAGAAGTATCTTTTACAGATGGCAAAATTTACGTTAGAGGAAAAATTACTGCAAGAGGAACAAGAAAAAGGGCTGACTATATCCTGTATTACAAACCCAATATTCCGATTGCTATTATTGAAGCCAAAGACAACAATCATTCGATAAGAGCAGGAATCCAACAAGGACTTGATTATGCTCAAATTTTAGACATTCCTTGTGTGTTTAGCAGCAACGGAGATGGTTTTTTATTTCACGACCGAACAGCAACAGACGGTAATATTGAAACTGAAATCAGTTTAGACGACTTCCCCACTCCCGAACAACTTTGGCAGAAATACAAAAAGTATAAAGGCATTGAAACTCCCGAAGCGGAAAGAATTGTCTCGCAGGACTATTATTTTGACGGAACAAATCGCAAACCAAGATATTACCAACAAATTGCAGTAAACAGAACAGTTGAAGCCATTGCCAACGGACAGAACAGGATTCTGCTTGTAATGGCAACAGGAACAGGAAAAACCTACACGGCTTTTCAAATCATTCACCGACTTTGGAAAAGTGGAGCAAAAAAACGCATTTTATTTTTAGCAGACAGAAACGCCTTGATTGACCAGACACGCAGAGGCGACTTCAAACATTTCAAGGATAAAATGACTGTGGTAAAACACAGGCAAATTGACAAGAGCTTTGAAATTTACTTGGCACTTTATCAAGGACTTTCAGGAACGGACGAAGCAGCCAATGTTTACAAACAGTTTTCTAGAGACTTTTTCGACCTTATTGTAATTGACGAGTGCCACAGAGGTAGTGCAAAAGACGACAGCAGTTGGAGAGAAATTTTAACCTATTTCCAAAATGCTACGCACATTGGTTTGACTGCAACACCAAAGGAAACCAACGAAGCAAGCAATTCAGAATATTTTGGCGACCCAGTTTATACCTACTCGCTAAAACAAGGAATTGATGATGGTTTCTTAGCTCCTTATCGTGTGGTGCGTATAGCTTTGAATGTGGATGCCGAAGGTTGGCGACCCGACCAAGGGAAAACTGACAAAGACGGAAACGAAATTGAAGACCGAATTTATAACCGCAAGGACTTTGATAAAAATTTAGTGATAGAAGAAAGGACCGATGCAGTTGCCAAGAAGCTAACAGAGTTTTTGAAAGGTTATGACCGTTTTGCAAAAACTATTGTGTTTTGTGTGGATATAGACCACGCTGAACGAATGCGAACCGCATTAGCCCGACACAATCCTGATTTGGTTTCCGAGAACTACAAATACATAATGCAGATTACAGGCGACAATGACGAAGGCAAACGAGAATTGGACAACTTCATCAATCCCGAAGAAAAATATCCTGTGATTGCAACTACTTCCGAATTGATGACAACAGGCGTAGATGCTCAAACTTGTAAAGTGATTGTGTTGGACAGCAACATCAATTCAATGACCAAGTTCAAGCAAATCATTGGTAGAGGAACACGGATCAATGAAGAATACGGTAAACTGTATTTTACGATTTTGGATTTCAGAAATGCGACAGACCTTTTTGCTGACCCTCAATTTGACGGTGACCCAATCAGAATAAAGCCAGTTACCGAAGCAATAGACTTAGGAGATATTATTGACGAAGAAGAAGAAAACACAGAACCAATCATTGACATTGAATCAGGAGAAGAAATTGAAATTACTCCCCCTGAAATCCGTTATCCTGAACAAGAATTTCCACCATCAACAGTAAATGAACCAAGGCGAAAAGTTTATGTAAATGGTGTGGACGTTTCTGTTTTGATTAGTCGGGAATTGCATTTCGACCAACACGGAAAACCCATTACAACAAGTCTGAAAGACCACACCAAAGAAATCATAAAAGAGCAGTTTGCTTCCTTAGATGATTTTCTGAACAAGTGGAAAGGTTCAGAACGCAAAGAAGCCATTATTGCCGAATTGGTGGAACAGGGCGTAATGGTGGAAGCATTGTATGAAGCAGTAAATAAAGAAGTGGATTTGTTTGATTTAATCTGCCACGTTGCTTACGACCAACCGCCAATGACACGAAAAGAAAGGGCAAACAATGTGAAGAAACGTAACTACTTTACCAAGTATGGCGACCAAGCCCGAAAAGTGTTAGAAGCGTTACTCGACAAATACGCTGACCAAGGCATTGAAAACATTGAGAACATTCAAATCCTGACTGTTCCGCCCATCAATGAATTTGGTTCGGTTACTGAAATCATCAAAGCATTTGGCAGCCGTGAGGAATACGAAAAAGCCATCAAAGAGTTAGAAAACGAATTATACAAAGTAGCATAATGAATAAGGATTTTAAAATCATACCGACAGAATTGTTGGAGCCATTTAAAAAGAGCATTGACCTATCTTTGAAAAAGGATTTTGATGCTTTAAACGATAGTGAATTAAGCATTGATACTTTCAGTTTTTACACTTCTGTTTCTGCGGTTTTCTCTTCCAAAATTGAAGGTGAACATATTGAGCTTGATTCTTATATAAAACACAAACGTTTTGGAATTAAATACCAACCTGACTATACTCGAAAAATTGATGATTTGTATGAGGCTTATTTATTTGCTCAAAAAAATAATTTGAGTGTCAGAAACATTGAGTTGGCTCATTCGCAAATAACCAAACATATTTTAAAAAAGCCACAACAGGGCAAAATAAGAAGCTGCAATATGTTTGTAATAACCAAAGATGGAAAGATTGAATACGTGGCTGTTACTCCTGATAAAGTCAAATCAGAAATGCAACGATTATACGATGATTTGGAAGTTTTGCTAAAGTCAGAATTAACTTTTGAAGAATCTCTTTTTTATGCTGCAATGGTTCATTTAGTTTTTGTAAAAATACACCCCTTTGATGACGGAAACGGACGAACAGCAAGACTTATCGAAAAATGGTTTCTTGCTCAAAAGCTAGGCAATAATGCTTGGTTTGTGCAGTCGGAAAGAAACTACTACGAAAATCATCAAACATACTACAACAACATCAGGCGTTTAGGTTTAGACTATGAAGAATTGAATTACAATGAAGCTTTGCCATTTCTGCAAATGCTACCCAACGCTATTAACTACAAAGGATAAAATATATGAGTAACATTGCAGGCACTATAAAATCAATCAGAGATATTTTCCGAAAAGACCCGGGCTTGAGCGGAGATGCACAACGCATTGAGCAATTGGGATGGATGATATTTCTGAAACTCTTTGATGATAAAGACAAGGAAAAAGAAATTCTAAACCCCAAGTACAAATCGCCTATCCCAACCAAATTGCAATGGCGAAATTGGGCAGAAGATGATGAAGGAATGACGGGTGATACACTCATCACTTTTGTGAATAATGAGCTTTTTCCGCAACTCAAAAATCTGACCATTGGATTGGATGATAAATTGGGTGTTATTATCCGCAACATTTTTGACGGAACAAACAACTATATGAAAAGCGGAACTACGTTCCGCCAAGCCATTAATAAACTCAACGAAATTGATTTTAACAGCAGTAAAGAGCATCATATTTTCAATGCCATTTACGAAGACATATTGCAAGGACTTGCCACTAAAAAAGACACAGGCGAATTTTATACTCCACGAGCAGTAACCCAGTTTATTGTGGATATGGTAAATCCAAAATTGGGTGAAAAAATTAGCGACCCAGCTTGTGGTACAGCAGGTTTTTTGGTTTGTGCCATTGAACATTTGAGAAAGCAAGTAAAAAATATTGACAACAGAAAAACTTTACAAGAAACCATAACAGGAACAGAGCTAAAACCTTTACCGTTTATGTTGAGTGTGGTAAACCTAATTACCCACGATATTGAAGTGCCACAAATTATAAATACGGATGCACTAAGTCGTGAATACACTTCTATAAAACAAGCCGACCGAGTGGATATTATTATTGCAAATCCGCCTTTTGGTGGCGTGGTTGGTGATGGTATGGAAACCAATTTTCCTTTGAATTACCGTACAAAGGAAAGTGCCGACCTGTTTTTGATTCTATTTATCCAAATGCTGAAAGATGGCGGACGAGCAGGAATTGTATTACCTGACGGCAGCTTAACAGGTGATGGCGTAAAACAACGTGTAAGACAAAAATTATTGGAAGATTGTAATGTGCATACAATTGTGAGATTGCCCCAAAGCGTTTTTGCTCCATACGCAACCGTAAACACCAACCTTATTTTCTTTGAAAAAGGCAAACAAACAAAAGAGATTTGGTACTACGAACACACTTTGCCCGAAGGTCAAAAAGCCTACAGTAAAACTAAACCAATACGCATTGAGGAATTTGAACCTGTCAAACAATGGTGGAAAAACCGTAAAGAAAGCGAATCAGCTTGGAAAGTGTCAATGCAAACCATCATAGACCGCAATTATGATTTGGATATTAAGAACCCAAATAAAGTTGTAGAAGAAGTTGTTTATGATAGAAAGGCAATAATTCTAAACTTGGAGAACTCATTCAAGAAGTCATTGGAAATATTAAACGAATTATCAACGACCGAAAAATGAGCAGAGGAAGAAAACCATTTAGTTCAAGCATAACAGATAACTGGGAAAAATCTTTTTTCAATTTAATTGGTCATTACATTACGCTAATCAATAAAGGACTTAGCAAAACATTCAAAAGTGAACCACTATCTAATCACATTAAAATTGTCGGTGGATTTGCTTTTAAAAATGCTGAGTATAAAAGTTCAGGAATCCCAATAATCCGAATTTCCGATTTCAATAATGAAAGAATCATATTAGATAGTGTTGTTTTCTATGAAGAATCACCATTGCTTGAAAAATACGAACTTAAAGAATCAGATATAATCATTGCTTTAACAGGAGGGACAATTGGGAAATTAGGAATAGTTCAAGCAGGTTTAGGAAAGTTATACTTAAACCAACGAGTTGGCAAATTCGATATTTTGAATCCTGAAGAATTTGAGAAAGAATATATCTATTGGATTGCGAGAGGCGTAGAAGGAATTGTAAAGAATTTAGCTTGGGGTGCTGCCATTCCGAATGTTAGCCCTAAACAAATCGAAGAATTAAACTTTCCGATTCCAAGCAAGGATATTCAAAAAAATATCATTCGCTTTTTGAATGACTTAAGAGACGGAAATGTAAATGGTCAAATTTATTTTGATGAAGAAATTGAAAATGAAATAAAAGATATTCAAGAAAAGCAGGTTAAAGCAAGAGAAGTTCAGGACGAACTCACTTACCAACTCACCCAACTCGAAAACCTAAACCAAGCCATTTTACAAGAAGCGGTGCAGGGCAAGTTGGTAAAGCAAGACAAGAAAGATGAACCTGCAAGTGAATTGCTCAAACGCATCAAAGCAGAGAAAGCCAAATCAGGTAAAAAAGAAAAACCATTACCACCTATTAAACCCGAGGAAATACCGTTTGACATTCCAGAAAATTGGGTGTGGTGTAGATTGGGAGAAATTGCAGATTCTACTTCTGGCGGAACTCCAGACAGAAGTAATATTACTTATTGGAAGGGAAATATAAGTTGGCTTAAATCAGGAGAATTAACTGATAGCTTTATATTGAATGAGTCAGAGGAGAAAATAACAGAGGAAGGCTTTAAAAACTCTTCAACAAAGCTATTCCCTAAAGGCACATTGTTGATAGCATTATACGGTGCAACAGCAGGTAAACTTGGTATCTTGGATTTTGAAAGTACAACGAATCAGGCAGTTTGTGGTTTTTTTGAAAATGAATTTTATGAAACCAAATACCTATTCTATTATTTGCGGGCATTCAGAAATAAAATAATTGAAGATTCTTGGGGACAAGCACAACCGAACATTAGCCAAACCTATTTAAAAAATTTCCCGTTAGCATTACCCCCACTATCCGAACAAAAACGTATAGTGGTAGAAATAGAAAAGCAATTCGCCAAAACCAAACAATTAAAAGAACACATCATCGCCAACCAACAAGCCACCGAGCAACTGCTCAAAGCATTGTTGCATCAGGCGTTTGAGGTTGAGGAAATGGTCGAGGAAAAACCGAAAGGGAAAGTAATTGAGCTAAAGCCAACCAATGTAGATTATTACCGCAGAACAGTTTTAGCCGCAGAAATTGTTTGGCAGTTACACAAAGAGCCAACTTTAGGGCATTTAAAATTGCAAAAATTAATCTATCTCTGTCAAAAATCAGCGGATATGCAATTGCCTACTAATTTTCTTCGTCAGGCAATGGGGCCATATGATAACAGATTAATGCGTTCGATTGACAAGCAACTAAAGGAGAAGAAATGGTTTGAATATAAAAAGGAACAAGTTTTCAAATATCAACCATTAGAAAAAGCAGGGCAACATCACAATGATTTCATCAAATATTTTTCAGAAGAAAGCGAAAGCATTCAATTTATCATAGATAAGTTCAAAACAATCAAATCCGATATTGTGGAAATTGTAGCCACCCTTTATGCTTGTATGGATAATATGCTGAATGAAAATGTAATTTTTTCCGAAGCATTACTCTTTCAGCGTTTCTATGAATGGTCTGAAGAGAAGAAAAAGTTTAGTGAAAAAGAAGTTGAACGAGTTTTTTCAAGAATGAAAGATACGGGAATTATTCCGAAAGGATATAATAATTTGTTGGTATGAAAAAACTTTATACCACACCAAAATATAAAGCCTTTCATAAGCGAAGACTTCTAAAAATAGAAAGAAGACTTCGCAAGAAACGTATTGTATCAGAACAAGCAAAAAGAAACAAAAACCCTAAAAGGAAAAAGAAAACCAAACATCAGACATACGATATTAAATTGCCTGTAATAGCTCCAAGTGATTTGAGACTTATTAAGAACTTAGACGGCTGTTTAGAGTTTTTTAGAGATTTAAGAAGCGATGATTACATAAGTCGAAGAGGGCAATTAAAATTTGTAGTAATGTCTTTAAAAGAGGTGACAGAAATAGATTATGGAACAATAAGTGTTCTTACTTCACTCAATGATGAATTAGGCTATAACAATATACTTCTAAGAACAATTTTGCCTGAAAATGAGGACTGCAAAAAGTTTATGATTGATTCGGGTTATTTAAACAATTTGGTTGATGATTATGGCAAGCCATTCCCTAAAGCGGAAAAATCAGAACTTATTTTCTTTGAAAAAGGAACGGGATTTTTATCCGATGAAGACAGCAAAAAAATCAGTCTTATTGTAAAAAACGTAGTAGGACACATTACAGGAACACCAAAATACTGCCAACCCATTAAAACAATTATTCTGGAAATATGTGGTAATTCAATTGAATGGAGCGGAACTGACAATAAACAATGGCTTTTGGGCATAAAATATGAAACAGATAAAGTAATTTTTACTGTAACTGATGTAGGCAGGGGAATTTTAGAAACCTTATACAGGAAATTTACAAGGAAATTTTTTGATATTTTTAAATCAAGTGATGAAATATTGAAAGGTGCTTTTGATAAAAAATACGGTTCTACTACACAAGAAGAAAATAGGAATAAAGGATTACCTGCTGTTAAAGCCAATTTTAATCAAGGGAAAATACAAAGATTAAAGGTGATTACTAATAATGTAATTTTGCATTTTGATGATGATGACCAATCAAGAGAATTTAAAAAAGGTTCACCACGGTTTAAAGGCACTTTTTACCAATGGGAAATGACAAACGACTGTTTAACAACAATAATAGCACAATAATGAAAAGAATAAGCGTTTTAGATAACTTTTCGGAATTTCCAAATCTTAGACATTGTAGCATAAGTGACAATTCGGGAGAAGAATTCTACCATAAAGTTTTAAATATAGCCTTTAAAGAGGCTTACGAAGCAGGAGAAAAACTTAGCGTAAATCTTGATGCTACAGCAGGTTACGCTTCATCGTTTTTAGATGAAGCCTTTGGGAATTTGGTTTATGATTTTACACTTGATGTTGTTAAGGATAAAATTGAAATTATATCCGACCAGGAACCACATTGGAAAGAAATGATTTTAAATCAAACTTTTCTTCAATGGGAAACAAGAAGAAAAAACCAGCAAAAACCTGTTGTAACAGCAAATCATTCTGCTTGGTATCGTCTAATTGACAATGAGCTTAAACTTGAAATATGGGAACAACCTGCTGCTGTTTAAGACTCTTTTGTTCATTAGAATCTGCTGACTGGATTGCACTATTTGGCGTTGCAGTCAATGCTGGTTTGGCATATTGGATTGTCCGTACAATTCAAAATAAATTGACCAACAAACGAGTATTAAAAGACCATTTTATAAGTGAAATGAAAGACATCAGGACAGAATATAAAAACTGTCTGAACAATCTTTATTCAAATAATACAAACCCTCAAAGAATTATTCCTTGGTTTAAATTAATGAATATCAGAGTGAACGACTTGATGATACTTATCAATCAAAAATATAAAATAGACATAAAAAAACTTGAACCATATCAAAATGAGCTAAGAGAATTAATAACAAACAACAATGACTTCATTAATCAATTTAGAAATGATAAAGTAGTTTTTTCAGAAGCATCACGGAGTGAGTTAATAAAGTTTCAACAGACACATAACAAACTGTTTAACGAAATAATAATTGCAATAAATGACAGTGAATAGCCAACCCATTTTGCAAGCACATTGCCAAAGCCCCTCAAGCCCACGCACAGACCAAAGCTTTGTCAAAGAGCTTGCAAAGCCACCTCAAAAAAAATTGTTTTTATAAAATTTCCCGACCCTTCAAAAAAAATAAAAAACGCCACGCACAGCCGACAGACAATGACACATAAACTCAACACTGACAATGGTTTACAAAGACGAACAGACAGAACACCAGCACCCAACAGGCGTAACCGTTGCACAACCTTTCATTTTTCCAAATAATCTTTAAAAACATAAAAACTCAACCTCTTTAAAAGTGATTTTAAGGAGGTTTGTATTTTAGTTGTGGTCCGAAACGCTAAAATTTGAATAGCTTAAAAACTAGTTTTTGAAGCCTCAAGATTTAGGTAGCTTTATAATTAAAATGTAAATCGAGTTCGGTTAATAATTTTCTGTAAAAATTATCCGATGGAACCAAATCCAACAGATTAACCGAAACGAATAATTGAGGTGTGAAGTTTTTCTTTCCTTGCATGCGTGAATTTACAAAATATCATCTTTTTATGCAAGTTTTTGTATATATTTGAGTTGTGCAACATGCACATCGGTTTTATGAAATGCGGAGTTTTTCTTAAAGTTTAAACTTCTGTCATTTTTAGCCACAAAGCCGTAAACTGGTATAAACAGCAGTCTTTATAGGGGTTTTCAGAGGCTTATTGATATTTAACAAAAAATTAATAATTGTAAGACACTAATTCTCAAACACTAACGTTATTTAGGTATAATAAACAGTTTCATAAATTTAAGGTTTTTAGTTAGTATGTTTATTTTTGGTTTTAAAAGAGCCTTCAGTGATGAAGGCTCTTTTTTTTTGTGCTAATAACTCATCTCAACAATTTCTCTGACCTTTTCTAGGTTGATATTTTGTCTTTCTCCCATAGCCGTCTCTCCTCTTTTTTCAAATCTATCTGTAATAAATTGGGCTGTAGCAGAAATATCTTCTTGTGTATTTTCGTTGATTTTGGTTTTCATTCCCATGCTGTGGTAAAATGCTTCTAATGCATCGATAGCTTTTTTAGCCACTTCATCCGCAGCACCTGTAATTCCAAACACTTCTCTTCCGAATTGCGCTAATTTATCCTTTTTGGTATCAAACATCACTCTGTATAGGTTTGGACCTATAATAGCCAGCGTACGTGCGTGATCAATATTGTAGAGTGCGGTAAGCTCGTGTCCGATCATATGCGTCACCCAATCTGTTGGGACTCCTTTTGATAATTGACCGTTGAGCGCCATCGTACAACTCCACATAAAGTTTGAAGCATACTTGTAATTCTCAGGCGACTCAGCGACCTTCGGGCCTATTTCTATGAGTGTTTTCATAATACTTTCTGCAAATTTGTCTTGCAGGATAGCATCGTGAGTATAGGTTAGGTATTGTTCTAATACATGTGAAAATGCATCTACCACACCATTTTGTAATTGTCTTTTTGGCAGTGAAGTAATCACCGTTGGGTCACAGACAGAGAATTTCGGAAAAGCCGATACACATCCAAAAGAGAGTTTCTCTTGAGTTTCTTTGCGTGAAACCACCCAACCAGAGTTCATTTCGCTTCCGGTTGCAGGCAATGTCAGCACTGTTCCAAACGGAACTGCTTTTTCAGGACGGTGTTTTCTGTAGAATATATCAAGAGGATCGCCTTGGTAAGCGGCTGCTGTTGAGATAAACTTTACGCCATCTATTACAGAGCCTCCACCTACGGCAAGTATAAAATCTATCTTTTCAGATTTTACGACATTAACTGCTTTGATAAGTGTTTCGTAGTATGGGTTGGCCTCTACTCCACCAAACTCTAGCATCTCGTAATTAGCAAGTGCTTTTTTGACGTTGTCATACACACCATTTTTGAAGATACTTCCACCGCCATACACCATCAGAATTTTAGAATTCTCTGGTATTTCGTTTGTAAGCTTGGCATATTGGTCTGTACCAAAAATGATTTTTGTCGGGTTATATAATTCGAAATTTAGCATGATAATATTGTATTTATGTGTTATTTAAAAAAACATAAGGAATGATTTCAAAAACCATTCCTTATTGAATTAAAATTTTATTAAAGTGAATTTAGTTATCTAAAACGTTAATCTATACGTTTATGAGAACATATCTTTCACTTTCTCAAAAAATGATTTCTCAGATTTCTCTGGCGTTGGCAGGAAATTCTCGCTGTTTTTATTGTCTTCGAAGAACTGTCTTTGTTCTTTAGTAAGTGTTTTTGGTGTCCATACATTTACATGAATAAGCATATCTCCTGTTCCGTATCCGTTTATGCTCGGAATTCCCTTAGATCGTAAGCGCAGTATTTTTTCCTGATTGGGTGCCTTCATCAATTTTGATTCTAACTTTTCCGCTAACGGTATCGATTTCTTTAGAAGCTCCTAAAACAGCTTCTGACAAGCTGATATATAGGTCATAGTGCAAGTTTTCGCCTTCTCTTTTTAGCGTATCGTGCTCGATTTCTTCGATAACTACAATCAAGTCACCGGGAACGCTATTGCCTCCAGGAGCATCGTTTCCTTTTCCGGTTACTTTGAGTTGCATTCCATCTACTACTCCTGCAGGGATTTTGATTGATACGGTTTCTTCTTCGACCACCATTCCGTTATTATCTGCGTTGGCTGGTTTTGAATCTAATATTTGACCTGAACCGCCACACGTACTACAAGGCATTGAGGTTTGCATTTGTCCGAAGACTGTGTTGGCAATTCGGTTTACTTGACCTCTACCTCCACAGGTCGTACAGCTTTTATACGTAACTCCTTTAGCTTGAACTTTTCGTTTGACCTTGATTTTTTTCTCAACTCCGGCGGCAATTTCTTCTAGGGTTAATTTCACCTTTATACGCAGGCTACCTCCTTTGGCTCTACGCGTACCTCCTCCGCCACCTCCGAATCCAGAAAAAGCACCTCCGAAAGCACCACCAAAGATATCTCCAAACTGGCTAAAAATATCATCCATATTCATGCCGCCTGCACCACCTCCGTAGCCTCCGCCACCTTGGTTTGTATAAGCCTCATGACCAAATTGATCGTATCTAGCTTTCTTCTGAGCATCACTCAAAGTCTCATAGGCTTCAGCAGCAGCTTTGAAGTTCTCTTCTGCCTCAGCATTGCCTGGGTTTTTGTCAGGGTGAAATTCAATTGCTTTTTTTCGGTAAGCTTTCTTAATTTCTTCTGGAGTAGCATTTTTATTGACTCCTAATATCTGGTAAAAATCTTTTTTCATTCTATGTGTTAGATTTAGTAAAGAGCATCAAAGCTCAGTTATTGCTGAAGCTCGATACCAATACCTTAAAAACGTTATTACATTCCGGTTACTACTTTCGGGTAACGGATAATTTTATCTCCCAGCTTGTAGCCTTTCTCGATGACATCGATTATTTTTCCTTTGAGCTTATCCGTAGGTGCTGGTATTTGAGTTACCGCCTCAGCGATGTCTGCGGAGAAAGCATCTCCTGCTCTTATCTCCATAACCTCTAGTCCTTTAGAGGATAGTGTATCTTTGAATTTATTGTGAATAAGCTCAACACCTTGCAACAAATTTTTGTCATCGGTTTTAGATATCTCAATAATTGCTCTATCGAAATCGTCTAATACCGGCAACAATGACTGTATAACATCTTGACTGGCAGTTTTGAATAGCTCTATTCTTTCTTTTGTAGTACGTTTTTTATAGTTTTCGAACTCTGCAAAAAGCCTTAAAAACTTGTCTTTCTCTTTGGCTAACTCCTCTTGTAGTTGCTCTTCAACAGACACTTCTACTTGATTATCAGCAGTTTCTTCTGTATTCAATTCATCTAAGTTTTGATTCTCTGTACTCATGATTGTTATATGAAAATTTCTGTTACGTGCATCTATATACAAAAGCACTGCCATTCTATAAAAAATGACATTTTGACACTATATCTTTTTAATCTGTTTTCTACGAATGTATCTTAGTATTGACCGGTAGTAAGTAGCACAAGCGTGCAAGCTTCTTCATAACTGATATTGTTCTTTTCTAAGAGCGGATAAAACTCTGGATTCTCAGTGCCTGGATTAAAGATAACTCTTTGAGGTTTAAGACTCAAAATATAGTCGTAGTATTCTTGTTGGATTTTAGGGTTTACGTATAGCGTTATCGTGTTTATATCTTCAAAAGCTTTGTGTTCTTTATGCACCTGAACGCCTAAAACTTCTATTTCTTTCCTTCCGATGGCTTCAACAGGATACTTATGTTCTTGCAACATCGAAATGGCTTTGTAAGCATATCTTTCTGAATTGTCAGAAGCTCCTATAACAAGTGTTTTCTTCATAGCTTGAATTTTAAAAAAAATTATAAATAAATCTATTGTTTTTTTATTCTGCTAGTTTTTGATAAAAACCAGTACTAACAAAGATACGGATATATAGACGAATGAAAGGAAGCGTGAAGTTAACAAACACTTAAAAGTAAAAAACCGCTTCTATAATAGAAGCGGTTTTTGTTGACCTACTAGGACTCGAACCTAGAATGACTGAACCAAAATCAGATGTGTTACCATTACACCATAGGTCATTATCTACTTGATTTCGGGTGCAAAGATAAATATTATTTCCGTTTAAGCAAACCTTTCCAGTCTCTTTTTGTCACTTTTCATACTTCAAAAGCACAACCAATTGTGAATCAACAACCTCAGCACAAAAAATTATTAGGCCTTAGATTTTTTCTTTTTCCTTTTCCACAAATAGTCTCCTACAAAGTATGCCGATAGAAGAATCAAAAACCACCTGAGATAAGATTGTGGTTCGCCATCGCCACCAACTGTGGTAAAAACTCTGTCCCATCTCACTTTTCCTGCTACAGAATCATAACTCATCCATATAAACACAGGTTTCCCTACGATATGATCGGCAGGTACGTATCCCCAATACCTGCTGTCTTCAGACATATTTCTGTTGTCTCCCATCATCCAATAATAATCTTGCTTGAAGGTATATGAAGTAGCGGGTTGGTTATTGATGAGTATATCATCGCCAATAACTTTTAGATCATTGCCTTCGTAGTCTCTGATGACTTCTTTATAGAACGGAAGTGTTTCTTTGTTTAACGCCACAGTCACGCCTTCTTTCGGAATGTATAGTGGTCCCCAATTGCTTTCGCTCCATTGGGGCATGGTGTGCGGAAAAATTTGTGATGTAGGCGGCGACTGCGTTCTAGTCACACTCGCAATGCCTTCGGCTGATTGGAGTTGTTGTTCTTGTTGAATGGTAATATTGGCCTGAATGCCGTCTAATTCGATGCCTAAACGTTGTGCAACTTCTGGATTATTTACAATTCCAAAAGCATACACATTTATAGAATCTCTGTTTTGTTCGGTTAGGTTAACTCTGTTCTGTGGATTTTCAAAGTAATTTTTTACTGCTGGGTCATCCCAAATGTTGGCTTTCATTTTATAAGTATAGCCATAGAAAGCAGCTTGTTCGATACCGTATTTAGAGAATATCTCAGCAGACACATCTCCTTTTGTTTTGATAATATTAAAAAACTGCGGTTTAGCTCTATACGAAAGCTTAAGTAATTCTCCGTTGATATATATATCTCCGTTTCTGGCTTCGATAGAATCTCCTGGAGTTCCGACACAGCGCTTGACGTAATTTGATTTCTTATCTATCGGTTTTCTGATATTTAGCGCTGTTCTATCGCTAAAGAAAAACCGAACAGTATCTGCTGGCCAGTTAAAAACAACAATATCATTTTTCTCAGGTTGCTCAAAAGCGGGTAATCTTAGATACGGAATTTGTGGTTTTTTGAGATATGATTTATACCTATTGACAAATTTTGGCAAGCCCTCATAACTCGTTGGAATAAGCGGAATAGTGTCGTGAACCATCGGTAGTGCGATTGGGGTCATCGGCGTTCTGGCGCCATAATGTAATTTGCTTACTAACAAGAAATCACCCACTAACAATGTTTTTTCTAATGAACTAGACGGAATGACAAAAGGCTGTACAACGTAGGTGTGAATAACGGTCGCTACGATAATTGCAAAGACAATAGAACTTACAAAATCAGCCACTGCATTTTTAGGTTTTAGGGATCTATCCTCTATATAACTAAGTTTGTTGATCTCTACATAATTCAAATAAAAGATATAAAACCCTAAAGAGAGTAATACCAGCCATGTATCTAAAGCTCTATTTTTACCAAAACTTCTGATGGTTTCTACCCATACCACTGGAATCATCAATAAGTTTACAACGGGTACGAAAAGTAATATCACATACCATGAAGGGCGGTTTATAATTTTCATCAAAATGATGGCATTATATACTGGGACAAGTGCTTCCCAAGCCTTTCGACCTGCTTTTTGATAGAGCTTCCAAGTGCCTAAGAAATGAATAACCTGAATTATCAGAAAAAATATTAACCAACCTGTAAAAGACATATGCGTGAGTTTATTTTGAAGTTAATAAGTCGCAAGATATTCAAAAATGTTACAAACCCAATACATCTTTCATAGAGAAAACTCCTTTTTTTCCGATGAGCCATTCTGCAGCTATAATTGCTCCTAAGGCAAACCCCTCTCTGTTGTGAGCTGTGTGTTTGATTTCGATTTCGTCAATCGGTGATTTGTAGGTTACGCTATGCGTGCCCGGAACATTTTCAATACGGTCTGCTACTATGCCGATGGTATTCCCTTTTGTAGTGCCTAATTCCCACGAAGTATAATCTGAATTTTCGATAATTTGATTGGCAAGCGAAATAGCTGTTCCGCTTGGAGCATCTAATTTTTGGGTGTGGTGTACTTCGTGTAGTGCAACTTTATACTGACTAAAACCTCGCATTAGCTTGGCTAAATTCTCATTCAACAAAAAAAACAAATTGACGCCTAGGCTAAAGTTTGAACCATAGATAAAACCTCCGTTTTTCTCTTTACAAAGCGATGTCATTTGGTCGTATTTTGCTAGCCAACCTGTGGTACCGCTGACAATAGGAATTTCTCTGTTTAGGCATTCTGATATATGAGCAACTGCACTCTCAGGAGCAGAGAAATCAATGGCGACATCTGCTTGTTCAAGTCCGTCAAAGCTATCGTGAATTGATTTTCTGAGTACTATTTGGTGTCCTCTTTCTTGGGCAATCTTCTCGATGACCTGTCCCATTTTTCCGTATCCTAAAAGCGCTATTTTCATGAACTTTTTCTGATTATTTTGAAATTATTCGTTGTGAAGGAAAGCTTTTCGGTTAAGTAATGTTTCTTCGTCTTCGACGTGGTTGTCATCAGGAATACAGCAATCTACCGGACATACGGCAGCACATTGTGGCTCTTCGTGAAAACCGATACACTCGGTACATTTATCTGCAACGATATAATAATAATCATCTGAAACAGGCTCTTGTGCCTCATCGGCATCTACTTCTTTGCCGTCAGGTAGTATGACTTTCCCTTTTAGTTTGGTTCCGTCGCTATACCTCCAGTCATCTGCTCCCTCGTAAATTGCATTATTTGGACACTCAGGTTCGCATGCACCACAATTGATACAATCGTCAGTTATTATAATGGCCATTGTGTGTAAAGTTTAAAGGTTGTAACCCCTGAGTTTGTTTGCTCTTAGCGCTTGTTTACAGTGCCGATTGGGGTCAATTGTAAATAATACTCTATTTTTGCACAAAATTACGAGCATTAGCCTTCATAAACAAATTATATGATGTTAGAAAAAACAAAAAAAGCATTCGTAGAACTAGGGAAATTCTTAGCTCAATTCAATTTGGACAAAAATATCCGAAATACAGCCGTTTTACACAATGATTTGTTTTTTGATGAATTTCAAGAGCTTATTGCCTATCAAAAACACTTTAACGGATGGTTTGTAGAGAGTGAAGTCTATTTTGCCATTCAATCTTGGGCTGAAGCACTCGGCAAAGAAAACTTAGACAACTGGCTCTCAGCTTATACCATCAAAGAGAAACAACCCAAAACCGTTGGACTTATATTGGCTGGAAATATTCCAATGGTAGGTTTTCACGATTTTTTGAGTGTGCTTGTTTCTGGACATAAAGCCTTGGTCAAAACTTCTTCTAATGATAAAAAACTATTGCCATTTCTGGCAAACTACTTAATTAAAGTGGAGGCTTCGTTAGAGAATCGTATCGAATTTATTGAAGGAAAACTAGAGAAATTTGATGCCGTTATTGCCACAGGAAGCAACAATACGTCTCGCTATTTTGAATATTACTTCAGAGATAAACCTAGTATCATCCGAAAAAACCGAAATTCAGTTGCTATTTTGACAGGCGACGAAACAGAAGAAGATTTGATTGGTTTGAGCAAAGATATTTTTACCTATTTTGGTTTAGGTTGCAGAAATGTTTCTAAACTCTATGTGCCAAAAGGTTATAGTTTCGATATGTTTTTTAAGGCTATGTATGCCTACAAAGAACTTATTAATAACCCGAAATACATCAATAACTACGACTATAACAAGGCAGTATTCTTGATGAGTAATTTCTTGATTTTAGACAACGGATTTTTGGTTCTCAAACAAGATTCAGGTTACTCCTCTCCTATTTCAAGTGTGTTTTATGAATATTACACCGATTTAGAAAAACTCAAACAACGACTCAAAGAAGACCAAGAATTGATTCAGTGTGTGGTTGGGAATAAAATTGTTGAAAACCAAGTGGTTTTTGGACAAACTCAACACCCAAAGCTTTCTGACTATGCTGATGGCATTGACACTATTTTGTTCTTAAACGAAATCTAGTCTGATAAATACAATCAAATACAATGATGCTTAATGACTGTGATTTTATCCATTGGTATTTTATCGATAATTGTAAGTTTATAAAAAGAAAACCAGATTATTCAGTAGCTTTGCTGAGCTAAATAAAATCCGAAATAAAGCTACCGAAAAACTCAAAAACAAATCCCTTATACTATATGGCTTCAGGTATTTTTGCAATTCTAGATGATATAGCGGCACTACTTGATGATGTAGCGATGATGAGCAAAGTAGCTGCGAAAAAAAACTGCAGGAATCTTGGGCGATGACCTCGCCGTAAATGCCGAAAAAGCCTCTGGTTTTGCCTCCTCAAGAGAACTGCCTGTACTTTGGACCATTACTAAAGGTTCATTCTTAAATAAGGTGATTATCCTGCCCATGGCTTTCTTGTTGAGTGCCTTCTTACCTTCGGCAATTATCATTATTTTAATTATTGGTGGAATTTACCTTTCCTATGAAGGAGCACTAAAAATATATGAGTTTATAGTGCCAAACCCTAAATCTGTATCCGTCATGGGTGAGATGTCATCGAATGAAGAGGAAATCACAGCATTCGAAAAAAAAGCGTGTAAAAAGCGCTATCCTAACAGATTTTATTCTTTCTGTAGAAATTATTATCATTGCCTTAGGCACTGTCCTTGAGAAACCTTTGTTGACACAAATATTGACAGTTTCTTTTATTGCAATCATCGCTACTGTTGGGGTTTACGGAATAGTTGCACTTATTGTCCGTATGGATGAAGTGGGTTTTATGCTGATCAAGCGAAGTAAAAAAGAGAAAAGCATTTCCAAGAAATTAGGCAAGATCCTAATACAAGCCTTGCCTCAGGTCATTAGAGGATTAACAGTCATTGGTACGATTGCCCTTATTTTGGTCTCTGGAGGAATATTCGTTCATAACTTAGATTTTTTACACAATTTCTTACCTACGCTACCTTCGATTGTCACCGAATTTCTAGTTGGTTTAACCGTAGGTTTTATTTTCCTTTTTATATTTATGGGTATTAAGAAATTGTGGAGCTTGACCAAACCTACTTCATAACTATTTTAAAAAAGGACCTATCACTTTCTTGTTCATCAGAAAAAACCAAAATTCAGTTGCCTTTTTGACTCGTGATGAATCAGAAGAAGATCTGATCGGGTTTTGGGTAAAGATATTTTCACTTATTTTGGTTTGGGATGCAGAAATGTTTCTAAATTCTATGTGCCTGAAGGTTATGATTTCGATGAGTTTTTTAATGCGATATACGCTTACAAAGAACTCATCAATAACCCGAAATACATCAACAACTACGACTACAACAAAGCTGTTTTCTTGATGAGTAATTTCTTGCTTTTAGACAATGGATTTTTAGTACTGAGACAAGATTCGGGCTATTCCTCTCCTATTTCAAGTGGGTTTTACGAACATTACACCGATTTAGAAACTCTCAAACAAAGACTTAAACAAGACGAAGAACTGATTCAGTGTGTAGTTGGTAATGATGTTCTGGAAAACCAAGTAGGTCTCGGACAAACACAACATCCAGGATTATCAGACTACACCGATGGAATTGACACTGTATTATTTCTAAATGAGCTATAGTTCTTAACTTCAAAAGTTTTGTTAACGAAATAATTACATCTCAGATAGGATAACAACTAGTTATTATCTATGTTTGTTATGCGTATATATTTTTTTAGTTAAAATACAGGTTTCTAGAGTTATCTTGAGATTGGTGTATAATTGAATTTACGCAATTGTATAAGGTCAAATTTTTATCCTAAAAACCTAATTATGAAACACAAGACTTCGCTTCTACTATTTGCTACAATCATTTTTCTTATAGCTACACATAAGTCAAATGCACAATTCAACATTAATACTAATCCATATTGGCCTGGGTCAATTCACCTTAATGACGGAACGATTATCACTGGTTTTATAATGGTTCCGAACTCTACAAGAGAAAATAATATAGCTTTTAGACCAACAGAAAAAGGAAAGGAAGAAACCATCAAAAGAAAGGTGATAAAATCTATTAATGTGACTTCTCCGAACGGTAAAGAATATACTTATGATCACATCTCAACTGTTTTAGATTTCAAAGGAAGAGCTAACTATGCCCGCAACCGACTGCTACTAGTCCAAAAACAAAACAATTTTGTTAAATTTTATGTTGAGTCAGGTGTTTACAAGGTAGATTCTAAAACCAACGATATCTATACGTATTATCGCTATAGACAAGGTCATGATGTACCAACTACTCAATTTTATATGCATAAACGCGATGAAGAACACGCTTATATACTTTGTATAATAGGTATCGTAGGGGGAAACTCCAAACTCCGAAACAGTTCAAAAAGACTTTTGACAGAAGACCCTGAACTTTTAAATAAAATTATGAATAAGGAATTAGGAAATAAAGATATCTATTCAATTATCGACACCTATTTAGCAACAACAGAAGGGCTCTAATAGAAGTGATTTAAAAACGAATACTGTGAAAAACATTTACCTATACTTTATATTGTGATTTTCGCAACTTTCTTACACATCGTTAAATAGAATTAAATATTTAGCTTTCCATAAAAAATAAACTTTACTTTGCACCCGCAAAAAACAGCAAGTTTATGAAACGCATTAATGAATACAAAAAACTCTTTGGGGTTGAAAAAGAAATTGAATTAAAAGCTTTAAAGACCACGTATCGCAATTTGGTTAAGGAATGGCATCCTGACAAGTTTCAAGAAGGAGACGCAATGCGTTTAGAAGCTGAAGAAAATAGCCGAAAGATTATAGATGGATACCATTTTTTGGTAAGTCTTGCACCAGAAACCATAGCCGCAAATTTAGAGGAATATACAGAAACCATTACCAACGCTGGAATTACTGATTTCCAACACAAAGGAATGCTGTTAGTAATCCACTTCTCTGACGGAAGCACTTATGAATATTTTGGTGTAAACAAACAGATGTATATCAAAATGGTAAATACAGATAAATTGAATCGTTTTGCAAAACGCAATATCTATCCGAATTATATTTATAGAAAATCAAAACGCACTGACGAGGTATAACCCTTTCAAATAATGTAAGCCGCTACGAGCGGCTTTTTTTTGTGCTTGAATTTTAGTTAGGATAATATTAAAGGAGCATTTCTAAATTCAAAAATCACTCTACAATTTCAATACTTGCTCGGATAACACCACTGCGGATGCTTTCTGCTACTTCAATAAAAGCTGCTTTAGAGATATCTAATTCTTTGTTTTTTGAGAAAGGTCCTCGGTCATTTACGACCACTTCAACTGACTTGTTGTTTAATAGATTAGTCACTCGTAACCGAGTGCCAAAAGGAAGTGTTTTGTGAGCCGCAGTCAACTTTTTATTGTCATATACTTGCCCACTCGCTGTGCGTCTGCCGTTAAATTTATCGGCATAATAAGAAACTACCGCTTGTGACTTATATGCCTTTAGTTTTCCTGATAGAGAGTCTTGGTCAACTTCTAGAATCAGATGGGTATAAAACTTAGCAATACTATCTGTTAGCTTCGTATTATCTATAAGTTTTGGTTTATGATCTTTATTTCTTTGGAGGCTGTCTTGCTCCGTTATATATGAAAATGGCTTCTCTGAGCGATGCTCAAAAGAAGCCAACAATCCTATAAAGCTACACAGTATCAATAAAGTACTTTTCATAGCTTTTTAATATTTTATCCTAACCAAGCATTCCAAGGAAGTCTGCTTAGTATAAGTACTAAAGCAATTAGATACATTGTCCCAATTGATTTAAATTTTGCTGCATCTGTTTCTTTAGTTTTATGCTTAGACCAACCGATAGTTATTAAAATAATAGCTATAATATTGATAAGCGGGTGCTCAATCAGATAAAGTCGCAAGTTTGAATCTTTCATCACTACTCCCATTCCACTTTCTTTAAGCAGCGTAAAATACGGAGAAAGAAAATACAGAAACAAGGCAATCAACAGCTGTATGTGTGTTGCGATGAGTGCAAACAAAGCAAGTTTTCTGTCTTTAGAGGCGAATGCCTTCTTGCTTGAAACCCCCATCAACGCATTGATTCCTGCAACTAGCAATAAAATAAGAACTAGGTAAGCCCAACCTGAGTGAGCTTCTTTCAAAAAGTTGTACATAATTATTTGGTTTAAATCTGTTTAGGACAAATCTAAACAAAAAAAGATTCATTTAATACTAGCCACCTCATTTTTCCAATAAAATCTAATTTTATACACCAGTATCAAAAACAATAACAGCTGATTTTTATCATTGGTTGGTTTAATAGTTATAATTACCAATTAAATTTGACTTTTATGATGTCATAGTTATTTTTTATTTCTTTAAATTCTTACATTTACAGCTAGAACCAATGTCTCACAACTTATCATCTTATTTTTAACACCTAAGATTATGAGTAGCAAGACAGAGGTTTACAGAGTATATTTTATCTTAGTTGTTTCACTTTTAAGTTCATAAAACTGATATTATGCGTAAACAATTTGTCATTTTCTCAACTTTAATTTTAGCCATAACGTTAGCTCTTGCCATTTTTATGAACAAGAACTGGTCAGTGCTTTTTGTTATATTCTTGATTTTTACCTTTATGGGCTATCAAGATATGTTCCAAACCAGACATACACTCAAGCGGATTTATCCATTATTTGGTAGGCTTCGCTATATCTTAGAGGAACTCCGCCCGAAGATGTACCAATATTTTATCGAATCAGATATTGATGGTCGTCCTATCAACAGAATTGACCGTTCTACGATTTACCAACGTGCCAAAAAAGAACTCGAAACTATTCCGTTTGGAACTCAACTCGATGTTTATGCCGAAGGTTATGAATGGATGTGTCACTCTATCGCTCCAAAAGCATTCGAAAAACTAAACCAAGATCCGAGAGTGGTATTTGGGAATAAAGACTGTAAGCAACCTTATTCTTCTAGTGTACTCAATGTGTCAGCGATGAGTTATGGTTCGCTTAGTGCTCAAGCTATCGAAGCTCTGAACGGTGGAGCTAAAATTGGCGGGTTTGCGCACAATACCGGAGAAGGTGGCGTGAGTGATTATCACCTAAAACACGGTGGTGATTTGATTTGGCAAATCGGAACAGGATATTTCGGGTGTAGAGACGATCAAGGAAACTTTAACCCTGAATTATTTGCTGAAAAAGCAAAAATACCCAATATAAAAATGATTGAGCTAAAGATATCTCAAGGAGCTAAACCTGGACACGGAGGAATCTTACCAGCCTCTAAAAACAGTGAAGAGATTGCTAGAATTCGTCATGTCAAACCACATACAAAAATTGCTTCACCTCCATATCACTCGGCTTTTAATAATCCGTTAGAGATGGTGCAGTTCATCAAGACCTTACGAGATTTATCTGGAGGAAAACCAGTAGGTTTCAAACTCTGTATTGGTCATAAAAGCGAATTTATATCTATCTGTAAGGCAATGATTCACTTGGATATCTACCCTGACTTCATCACGGTTGATGGCGGAGAAGGCGGAACCGGTGCTGCGCCACAAGAGTTCTCTAATTATATTGGAGCACCTATGCTTGACGGATTGGCATTCGTACACAACATCTTGACGGGCTTGGATATCCGCAAACATATCAAAGTTGTTGCATCAGGAAAGATTACGACTGCATTTCACATTGCACGTGCGCTAGCCTTAGGTGCTGACACGTGTAATTCGGCTAGAGCAATGATGATGGCCATTGGATGTATCCAAGCCTTATTGTGCAACACCAACCGATGCCCAACTGGAATAGCTACGCAAGACCCAAAACTAACAGTAGGACTCGTAGTTGCCGATAAAAAAGTGCGTTTAGCAAATTACCACAGCGGAACTATTCAAAACTTTGTTGAACTTCTAGGTGCGTCTGGTTTAGATGAAATGAAAAACCTAACGCGCTCACATATCTACAGACGTGTAAATCTGAATGAGATGCTTACCTATGAAGAGATTTTCCCTTCTGTACGACCTGGAGCAATGCTCAGAGGTGATATGGCAGAGAAATATAAAATTGATTTCGCTAATGCCGATATGACAAGCTGGGGGCTTTGCCCGATATAATATAAAACTAAACCCAACAAAAAGAGCTGTTATTTTATACGATAACAGCTCTTTTTATATCTTAAGTTTTCTAAGCAAATAAAGAATTAGAAGTTTGGTGTAAGGTTGTACTTCTTGTAAAAGTCATTGATAATATCAATTACCTCATCTTCTGTATCTGCAATTTTGAACAAGTCCATATCCTCTGGGCTAATGGTTTTATGCTCGTTTAGCAGTACATTTTTAATCCAATCTACCAATCCTGACCAGAAATCCCTACCGATAAGAATGATAGGAAACTTAGCTATTTTATGGGTTTGAATCAGCGTAATAGCTTCGAACAATTCGTCAAGTGTACCAAAACCTCCAGGCATTACTACAAATCCTTGTGAGTATTTGACAAACATCACTTTACGGACAAAGAAATAATCAAAATGCAGATTTTTATCTCTATCGATATACGGATTAAAGTGTTGCTCAAAAGGAAGTTCTATGTTCAGTCCAGCTGATACACCACCACCTAAATAGGCTCCTTTGTTTCCAGCCTCCATAATCCCAGGACCTCCACCGGTGATTACTCCGTATCCTGCTTGGGTGAGTTTGTAGGCAATTTTTTCTGCTAGCTGATAATATTTGCTATCAACTGGTGTGCGTGCGGACCCAAAGATAGAAACACTAGGACCTATTTTTGACATTTTTTCGTAGCCACTTACAAACTCAGACATTATCTTAAAAATAGCCCAAGAGTCGTTTGCTTTTATTTCATTCCAGGTTTTCTGGGTAAATACTTCTTTTACTTTTTCATCTGACATCATCTATAAATAATTATTAGTTTAACTTTCTAAAACTTTTGAGTGTGTTGCTTCAAATATTCTTTTAGCTGTTAATAGGGCTTGAACCAAACTCGCTAAGATAACTCTTTTTTCAGAAATCTAGCCGTATAGCTTTTCTTGCTTTTTATGATCTCTTCTGGAGTACCTATAGCCACGACTTCTCCTCCATTTTTACCTCCCTCATAACCGATGTCAATCACATAGTCTGAGAGCTTTATCACATCGAGGTTGTGTTCAATAATCAATACAGAGTTTCCTTTATCTACTAATCTATTGATCACCTCCATCAGGACCTTGATATCCTCAAAGTGTAATCCGGTTGTGGGTTCGTCAAGGATATAAAAGGTATTCCCAGTGTCTTTTTTAGATAGTTCTGTAGCTAGTTTTACGCGTTGAGCCTCACCGCCAGAGAGTGTCGTACTTTGTTGTCCAAGGGTAATATACCCCAAGCCGACATCTTGAATCGTTTTTATCTTGCGATAGATCTTAGGAATGTTTTCAAAAAACGGCACTGCTTCATCGATGGTCATCCCCAATATATCAGCAATTGATTTTCCCTTGAACCTAATTTCTAAAGTTTCACGGTTAAAACGTTTTCCATGACACGAATCACACTCTACATATACATCGGGCAAGAATCCCATTTCGATGGTTTTCACTCCTGAGCCTTCACAAGTCTCACAACGTCCGCCTTTTACGTTAAAACTGAAGCGTCCTGGTTTATATCCGCGAATGAGCGATTCTGGTGTTTGGGTAAACAGTTTTCTTATCTCTGCAAAAACTTCTGTATAAGTAGCCGGATTTGAGCGCGGTGTACGTCCAATCGGGCTTTGATCGATAGCGATTACTTTATCAATATGCTCTAATCCTTGAATTGACTTATAAGGCAATGGTTTTTTTACAGCTTTGAAAAAATGGGCGTTTAGAATTGGATAAAGCGTTAGGTTAATCAAGGTCGATTTTCCACTTCCGGATACTCCGGTCACCCCAATTAACATTCCTAGCGGAAATTCTACCGATATATTCTTGAGATTATTCCCTGTTACACCTTCTATTTTCAGGAACTTTCCGTTTCCTTTTCTTCTTTCTTTAGGCACTTCAATTTCTCTATATCCATTGAGGTAAGAGGCTGTCAAAGTGTCTTCTTTCAGTATTTCTTGCGGTGTCCCTTTGCTTACAATTTCACCCCCAAACCTTCCTGCTTTTGGGCCCATATCAATCAGATAATCTGCCTCTAAAATCATGTCTTTATCGTGTTCTACAACTAAAACCGAATTTCCGATGTCTCGAAGTTGTTTGAGGGAATAAATCAGTTTTTCGTTATCTCTTTGGTGCAATCCGATACTTGGTTCATCTAAAATATAAAGTACCCCAACAAGCTGCGAGCCAATCTGAGTTGCCAATCTAATGCGTTGTGCCTCGCCACCAGAGAGTGATTGAGAATTTCTGTTTAAGTTCAAATAGTTCAAGCCCACATCGAGCAGAAACTTCAATCGGGTGGAAATTTCTTTGACCACTTCGCTACCGATTATTTTTTGTTTTTCAGTAAGGTGTTGCTCTACTTCTGCAAACCATTGGTAAAGTTCCTCGATATCCATAGAGGCCAATTCTGAAATGTTTTTTTTGTTGATTCTGAAAAACAATGCTTCTTTTCTAAGCCTACTTCCCTCACAAGTAGGACACAGAATTTCATCCATAAACTCTTCAGCCCAGCGTTTGATAGCACGTGATTCTGATTCTTGATATTGGTTTTTGATGAAGTTTGAAATTCCCTCAAAGTCAATTTTATATTCTCTGGTAATACCTAAAGCTTCTGATTTTATGGCGAATTTCTCGTTTCCTCCGTCAAGGATAATATCCATAGCTTGTTTGGGAATGTCCTCTATAGGATCTGAGAGCTTAAAGTCAAATTTAGCTCCGATAATCTCTAATTGTTTAAAAATCCACGAGTTTTTATATTCTCCGATAGGTACTAAACCACCGCTTTTAATCGATAGTTTAGGATTGGTAATTACTTTATTGAGGTTGATTTCGTTGATAATTCCTAATCCGTTACAATTTGGACAAGCTCCTTTTGGAGAGTTAAAAGAAAAAGTATTGGGTTCAGGGTTTGGATATGAAATGCCTGAGTCTAAACACATCAAGGTTCTACTGAAATAGCGTATCTGCTGACTTTCTTGCTCTAATACCATTAAAATATCATCTCCGTGATACATAGCGGTTTTAATACTTTCTGAAAGTCTGTTATCTAAATCTGATTGGGTATTAATTTCTAGTCGATCTACAACAATTTCGATATCGTGATTTTTATATCGGTCGAGTTTCATGCCTCTTTCTAGATTTACTATTTCTCCGTCTATGCGTACTTTCACGAAACCTTGTTTGGTTATTTGTTCAAAAAGCTCTCTGTAGTGTCCTTTTCTAGAGCGAATCACCGGTGCTAGAATTGAAATTCGCTTTCCTGAATACTGCTCAACGATGAGTTCTTTAACTTGTTCATCGGTATAGCTCACCATCTTTTTCTCAGTGTTAAAGCTATAGGCATCAGCAGCTCTGGCAAATAAGAGTCGTAAGAAATCGTAAATTTCAGTTACGGTACCCACTGTAGAACGTGGATTTTTATTGGTGGTTTTTTGTTCAATAGCAATTACGGGCGATAATCCGTCAATCTTATCGACATCAGGACGCTCTAAGCCTCCTAAGAATTGTCTGGCATAAGCAGAAAAGGTTTCGATATAACGCCTCTGCCCTTCTGCATAAATAGTATCAAAAGCCAAAGAAGACTTCCCTGAGCCTGAAAGCCCAGTGATTACTACTAACTTCTCTCTAGGGATGCTAACATCTATATTCTTTAAGTTATGGACTCTAGCTCCATACACTTCAATGTATTCTTGATTATCTGACATAACTTTTTGACAAAAAGCAAAGATACTCCATTAAGTCGAAAATCTGAAGTTGATTGTGATAAAGTCTTGCTAAGAAACAAGTTGAAAACTCCGATAAAACAGTCTCAAAAATGGATTATCAAGACTGTTTTTACCGAAGAAAACTACACAAAACAAAAACTTTAATTGTTGAAATAACTATATTCTTGTCTTTAAGAACATTGTTGAAATGAATACGAAGAATATGTATATTATATAAATAGATTATATATTGTCACAAGCCTCATTTATGATTATGACAAGTGATTGTAAAAACTCTGGCGTATATATTCACAAAAATGCAATATATATCTTATGTAAAAATGATTGCCCATTACCGCTATAACTATTAAGAATCTATAGTGCAAATAGAGTGGATTTGTTTGAATATACCTAAAATCTATCGTTACAAAATCGTTACAATATCATTTAAACCGTATAAAAACCTAAATTACAGCTATTTATAAATCAACAATTATATCCTCTAATGCTTCATCATCAATATCATATTTCTTTTTGATTCTGTATTTGTAGAGCCTTACAGTATCAAATTGTACCCCTAATATAGACGCAATCTCTTTTGAAGTCAGGTTTAATTTCCTTAAAACAATATATCGAATTTCAGATTCTGTGAGTTCAGGCATTTTTATCTTTAAGTTTTCAATAAAGTTTTTGTGCACGTTTTCAAAAGCTCTTTTGAATTGAAGCCATCTATCAGGTGTAATAATTGATCGAGACAACAATGAGTTTAAATAGGCAACCCTTTCTTTAGAATCGTTGTCTTTTACCTTGTCATTTCCTATCAACTCCAGTTCTTTTTGAATTTGCTGAATTTGTTCGTTTTTTTCTAATAACGAGAGGGTGATTTCTTTCAGCTTTTCAGACGCATTTTCTAATTCGTTTTTGATTAATTGCTTCTCTAACTCTAACCTGACTTTTTTCTGTTTGTGGAAAAGCTTTTGTTTTTGTATCAGTGTTATAAAGATAACAATCAGCAAAATCACTATTGAGATAGCTCCAATCCAAACTATAATATTTGTTTTCTTTTGATTCTCAAGCGCAGATTTTTCGTGATTATATTTCTGAATTGCTTCTTTATAGCTATACCTTTCTATAAGTTCTGTGTTCTTAATAGTATGCTCTCTTTGGGTCATCATTAAAGCTGAATCCATCAAGACATAGGCTTGTTCATAATCACCTTTTAGTTTTTTGGAATACGCCCTGAGATGCAACAACTGACCTAGTCTGTCAATTTCTTCTTTGTTAGTAACTAATACTAATAATTGTTCGATTTCTTCGACCGCTTTGCTAAAGCCTTTTATATTATTAGTTTTGATATAAATCAATGCTAGCAGTTTATGTTTCTTTAGTAGAATCTCAATAATCTCCTGATTATCATTGGCTTCTAACGTCCAATTCAGATGGCGCAATGCGTTTTTGAAACTGTTTTGACGATAGTATATTTCTGCTAAGTTATTTTGCGCTACACGTTGCCAAGTCTCTTTTTTCTTGCTTAAAGCATTCTCATATACCTCATTAAAGGTAAGAATAGCATTGTCCCAATCCTCTTTATTCTTATAAATTATTCCTCTTAAATTCAGAAGAAGCAGCCTGAGTTGCGGATAATAGGATTTTGAAGGTTCATTTTCTGCAAGGTTGATATATTCTAGCGCTGCATTATAATAATCTACTTGATAATACATAAAAGCAATATTATATAACAATTCTTGCTTATCAGGAAGGTCAGCCTGAGTCAAATCTTGTATAAAGGTATAGGATTGCCCTATTTTTTCAACTGCTTTAGCGTAGTCTTTAACTTCATAGAAATAATGAAGTCCGATAGCCTGATATATTCTGGCTTGAAGCTGTTTAATGCCCGAAGCATTGATTTTGTTTTTTAATAAATCGATTTCCTCTAGATAAAACGGATAATCTCTTGAAGACAGAAAATTATACTTCAGAAAATCCGCTTCTAGCATTAATTGTTTATCTCCAGCGTCAGTAGCGACTTTACGGAGTTTTTCTACCTCTTTAAAAAAGACAACTGAGTCATTACGAATTTCGTTAAAACCATAAAATCTTTGGTGAATAAAATCATGCCATTGATCTCTTCTCTGATTTACGATACTATTATAATCTTGTGCAAACAGAAAATTTAAAGGAAAAAAAAGGATGAAAAACAGAACTATATTTTGTCGGAATGTAATCATTAAACTAAATCATATTTTTTCGCTAAAGTATAACAAGTTATTTAAAGAAAAAATTCAAAAATAACGAACTAATTTAATTAAAAACATTACTAAACATAAAAAGCAGGTCGTATCTATATCTATTACACTTCATTGGTATCATTAACACCAAGGAAAATAATCCGAAGTAGTGTCTAATGTCAAAAAACTATGTTGATAAAGCTAATTCTAAAAACAAAAAATGTATATTTGATTCAAATTATTTCCAATTTAAGAAAACAATCTTTGTTAGCTAGCACAAATCACTATTTTCTGATTTTCAGAAAAACCCCTACAAATTGCTATGCTTTTTGTTTGTTTTCTCATCTAATAAAAAATCACCTTCTTAATTATACAGCAACAGCCCTTTTACTTTTCGTTGGATATGTGCCACAAGAGTTAGATTAGGCTTGGTTTTTGTAATAACGGAAGACGTAAATTTAAGAATATATGAAAAATAAAAAACATTTTAGAGTTGGTAGAAATCAAAAGAGTTTTACCGATAAAATTCTAAAAATACTGTCTAAAGATCCTGAAAAATCATTCAATTATAAACAGATTGCAGCTCAATTAGATTTAAATGACACCCAGAGTAGAGATCAGGTAATCAAAGATCTGAAATATCTAAAAGCGAAAGGAAACCTCGAAGAAACAGAGATTGGCAAATACAAAATAGTCATGTCAACGGATTATCTTGAAGGTAAAATTGATATGACAACCCGAAAAACAGCTTATTTTATCTCTGACCAATTAGAGGAAGATGTTTTTATCCCCACAGAAAACCTAAACCACGCACTTGACAAGGATACTGTTAAGGTCTATATCTATAATCGCAGAAAAGGCAAACGTCCTGAAGCAGAAGTAGTAGAAGTTATCAGTAGATACAAAACCGAATTTGTCGGGGTGATTGATATCCAAAAGAATTTTGCGTTCGTATCGACTGCTAATCCTAAAATGTACACTGATATTTTTATCCCAAAAGACAAAATTGCTGAAGCAGAAAATGGCGATGTAGTCTTGGTTACTATTGAAGATTGGCCTAAAAAAGCTGATTCACCTTTCGGGAGAGTACTAAAAATCTTAGGAAAACCAGGTGAACACAACACCGAGATGCACGCTATTCTAGCAGAATATGGGCTTCCTGCAGAATTCCCTAAAGAGGTTGAGGAATTTGCCAATAAAATCGACACCTCAATCACCCAACAAGAGATTGACAAACGTAGAGACATGCGACAAAGCCTAACCTTTACGATTGACCCTAAAGACGCCAAGGATTTTGACGACGCGCTATCTTATGAATTACTAGAAAACGGCAACGTGCAAATCGGAATTCATATTGCCGATGTTTCGTATTACTTGCAAGAAGGAACTATTCTAGACCAAGAGGCTTATGATAGAGCCACATCTGTATATCTAGTAGATAGAGTCGTACCGATGTTGCCTGAAGTGTTGTCAAACTTCGCTTGTTCGCTAAGACCTAACGAAGAGAAATACACCTTTTCTGCTGTGTTTGAACTAAATAAAAAAGCAGAAATCGTCAACCAATGGTTTGGACGCACCGTTATAAATTCAGACCAACGTATGTCGTATGAAGAAGCACAACACATCATCGAGAATAACAACGGAAATATCCCTGAAGAAATATCGACTACCGGAAGTAACTATAAGCTTAGTCAACCTATAATTGACGCCGTTTTAGGATTAAATAATCTAGCAAAAATCCTACGCAAAAAGAGAATGGAACACGGTGCAATTTCGTTTGACAAGGTAGAGGTGAAGTTTAACCTAGACGAAAATGCAGAACCAATAGGAGTGTATTTTAAAGAACAAAAGGATTCTAATCACCTTATCGAAGAGTTTATGCTGCTCGCCAATCGAAAAGTAGCTGAGTTTATAGCCAAACAAAAAAAGACCTTTATATATAGAGTTCACGACGAACCAGACTTAGACAAATTGTTTGCGCTTCAAAATGTTATCTCTAAATTTGGTTATAGCATTAACTTGAAATCAAAAACCGATATTTCTCAGTCGTTAAACAAATTATTAGAAAAAGTTCAGGGAACAAAAGAACAGAACTTAGTAGATACGTTAACTATAAGAAGTATGAGCAAAGCCAAATATTCTACAGATCCCGAAGGACACTACGGATTGGCATTTGACCATTATTCACACTTCACCTCTCCTATCCGACGTTATCCGGATGTGATGGCACACAGGCTTTTACAACAATACCTCGACGGAGCCAAATCAGCAGATAGAGATGAATTTGAACAAAAATCTTTGCACTGCTCGAGTCGAGAAATGCTTGCCTCAAATGCCGAAAGAGATAGCATCAAGTACATGCAAGTAAAGTATATGCAAGACCACAGAGAAGAAGATTTCTTGGGAGTTATCTCTGGCGTAACCGAATGGGGAATTTATGTAGAGATTATTGCCAATAAAGTGGAAGGACTTATCAAAATACGCGATATCAAAGATGATTATTACACCTTTGACGAAAAACAATATGCACTCGTAGGAGAAGTATCTAAAAACTTACTCCAACTTGGTGATGAAATTTGGGTAAAAGTCAAAAACACAGACCTAGTCAAAAAACAATTAGACTTTGATTTTATCCGAAAAAACGAATAGCCTAAAGGCAGAACTATAATAAAACACATAAACAGAGAGAGGAATGTTGTAGTACTTGTTTTTAAAGAAACTTTAATCATTTTTAAAGTCCTGATATCGTGCAAAAACTATTACCTTTGCTCTCTTTTTTAATCAAGCTATGAGAACCAAATCTATCAAGAAAAACAAAATCAACGTTGTTACTTTAGGCTGTTCTAAGAACGTCTATGACAGTGAAGTGCTTATGGGACAACTTCGCGCAAGCGGCAAAGAAGTCACTCATGAGGCACAAGGTAAAGACCAAGGAAATATTATCGTTATCAACACTTGTGGCTTTATAGACAATGCCAAAGCAGAGTCCGTGAATATGATTTTGGACTACGTAGATCAAAAAGAACGAGGATTGGTTGATAAGGTCTATGTGACAGGCTGCTTATCAGAGCGTTACAAACCAGACTTGATTAAAGAAATTCCAGACGTAGACCAATATTTTGGAACTACGGAGCTACCACAACTACTCAAAGTCTTAGGAGCAGATTACAAACACGAACTTCTAGGCGAGCGAATCACTACAACACCAAAAAACTATGCTTATCTAAAGATATCAGAAGGCTGTGACCGTCCGTGTAGTTTTTGTGCCATCCCGATTATGCGAGGAAAACACCAATCGCAAAGTATTGAGAAACTTGTTAAAGAAGCCGAGCTATTAGCTAAAAACGGCGTTAAGGAACTTATCCTTATCGCTCAAGACCTTACCTATTACGGATTAGACATCTACAAAAAGAGAAATCTTGCTGAGCTTCTTGAAAATTTAGTCAAAGTAGAAGGCATCGAATGGATTCGTTTGCACTACGCCTTCCCGACTGGATTTCCGATGGATGTATTGGAACTTATGAAGAAAGAACCTAAGATTTGTAATTATATCGATATTCCACTTCAACATATTTCTGACAGTGTTCTAGCTTCAATGCGCAGAGGAACAACTTATGAGAAAACGACAAACCTATTGAAAGAATTCCGAAAGATAGTTCCAGAGATGGCTATCAGAACAACACTTATCGTGGGTTATCCTGGAGAAACACAAGAAGATTTTGACTTGCTAAAAAACTGGGTTAGAGAAATGCGTTTTGAACGTTTGGGATGTTTTACGTATTCTCACGAAGAAAACACACATGCTTATAACCTAGTGGACGACGTACCGCAAGAGATAAAGCAAGAAAGAGCCAACGAAATCATGGAAATCCAAGCTCAAATTTCTTGGGATCTGAATCAAGAGAAAATCGGAAAAACCTTCCGTTGTATTATCGACAGAAAAGAAGGACAATACTTTGTAGGAAGAACCGAATTTGACAGCCCTGACGTAGATAATGAAGTGCTAATTGACGCAGCAAAATATTACCTCAAAACAGGTGATTTTGCAACTATCGAAATTACTGATGCCACAGAATTTGACCTCTACGGAATTCCGGTTGACAAAAAATAATTAACTAAAAACAGCCTTACTTTATATCTTTCTCAAAAGAATTCTCTTTTTGAGTGTGGCTTTGCTAAGGATAAATTGTAATTTTGATATTATGGATATTTCAAAAACTGTTTTAAAAATTTCTGACTTGAGCATTGGGTACAAAACCTCTAAAACAACAAAAATTGTAGCTCAGCACATCAACTTTTCGTTAGAAAAAGGGAAACTCACCGCACTTATCGGAGCTAATGGAATTGGGAAATCAACACTGCTCAAAACCATTACGGCTGTAGAGAAACCCCTTAGCGGAAGTATCTTATTGAATGATAAAAACATCTTTGAAATCCCTCCAAAAACGATAGCACAACTCATGAGCGTTGTGTTCACAGAGAAACTACCTCCGAGTAATTTAAGTGTTTCACAATTGATTGCCCTAGGCAGACAACCTTATACCAACTGGATAGGCAAATTATCAGATACCGATAAATCAAAAGTAGAGGAGGCTATTGGACTCGTTCAGATAGAAGAACTTGCAGATAAAAAACATTTTGAACTCAGTGATGGTCAATTCCAAAAAGCACTCATAGCAAGAGCATTGGCACAAGATACAGCGCTTATTATCTTGGACGAACCCACCACGCACTTAGATTTATTTCACAAAGTATCTATATTCAGATTGCTTCAAAAATTAGCACACGATGCGGGGAAATGTGTTTTATTCTCTACACACGATATAGATTTTGCCTTAGAATTATGTGATGAAATTATTGTGATGACTCCCGGAAAAATCCAAAAAGGAACGCCTTTAGAATTAACCGAAAGCGGTATCTTCGATCAGCTTTTTGGAGGTGAAGCTGTCGTTTTTGATAAAGAAAAAAAGAAGTTTATTTTTAGGTAATTACTGCTTGAAGAACGAGTCTACAAATTCCACTTTGTTGAATACTTGCAAATCTTCTATTCCCTCTCCTACTCCGATATACTTCACAGGAATTTTAAATTGATCCGAAATACCAATCACCACACCGCCTTTGGCTGTTCCGTCTAGTTTGGTCACTGCCAAACACGAAACCTCTGTAGCTGCCGTAAATTGTTTGGCTTGCTCAAAAGCATTCTGACCTGTTGAACCATCAAGTACTAGCAACACGTCGTGTGGCGCATCAGCAACCACCTTTTGCATCACTCGTTTTACTTTGGTAAGCTCATTCATCAAGTTCACCTTATTGTGCAATCGTCCTGCAGTGTCTATGATTACTACATCTGCATTTTGAGTCACAGCGGATTGCAACGTGTCAAAAGCAACCGATGCAGGATCACTTCCCATTTGTTGTTTTACGATCGAAACGCCTACTCTATCTGCCCAAACCTGAAGTTGGTCAATAGCTGCTGCTCTAAAGGTATCTGCCGCACCAAGGACAACCTTGTATCCTTTTTTATTTAATTGATACGCCAATTTACCAATCGTAGTAGTTTTGCCCACGCCGTTGACGCCGACAACCATCAATACATAAGGTTTTTTGTCTTTAGGGATATCAAAATCAACACCTTCTCCTGTGTTGGTTTCAGAAAGCAAAGATGCGATTTCCTCTCTGAGGATAGTGTTTAGTTCGTCTGTGCCTAGGTATTTATCACGTGCTACACGTGCTTCGATGCGCTCGATTACTTTTAGAGTAGTCTCTACACCTACGTCAGACGAAACCAAAACTTCTTCGAGGTTGTCGAGTACCTCATCATCTACCTTTGATTTTCCAGCAACTGCTTTTGATAATTTTGAAAAGAAACTTGTTTTCGACTTTTCTAAGCCCTTATCAAGGGTTTCTTTCTTTTCAGAAGAAAATATTTTTTTGAAAAAATTCATTTCCGTTTTTTATAAAATAAACTGCTACAAATATACAAATTTCTACCTCGCATTGCTAGTGTATAATAAGATTGCTTTTCTACAACTCCACTACTTGCGAAAACTTATCTTTTAGTCTTTGGTCGTGGGTTACGATGATTAGTGAAGCCTTGTATTGTTTGGATAAATTCGAAAGTAAATCAGAGACAATTTCAGCATTTTCATCATCAAGACTCGAAGTGGGTTCATCGGCTAAAAGTAAAGTGGGTTCGTTTATCAATGCTCTAGCAATAGAAACACGTTGTTGTTGTCCGATACTAAGTTGTGATGGTTTTTTGTGCAATTGGTCTTCGAGACCTAATTCTTTGAGAAGTGAAGTTGCTTTCTGAGTTTTTTGTGCTTTATCCGATAACCAAGAAGAAAACTCTATATTTTCTAGTACCGATAATGAAGCTATAAAGTGCGATTGTTGTAAAACAAGTCCGATGTTTTTGCCTCTAAACTGGTCTAGTTCTTTGTCTGATAAATGCTCGATATGGGTTTCTCCTACGACTACTTCGCCTGATTTTGGTTTGAGAATACCCGAAAGTATATGTAAAAGTGTGGTTTTTCCAGTTCCTGACTTTCCGGTAATTAGCAGGGTTTCACTAGAGTTACAGCTCAAATCAGGAAAGGTGAATTCCAAGCCAGGGTAAGAGAACTTAACGTCTTTTGTAGCAATCATATAAAGGTAATTTTGCCCTGCAAGTTAGTAATTTTGAGTCATAAAATAAAGACTAAAAAAAATATGAGTTGAAAGGGGTTTTTTATTTGAAGAAAAGTTATATTTTTGCACCTTTAACTTAGAAAACAATTATGGCAACGTATAACAAGAGAGGCTACAAAGCACCTAAACCGAAAGATGAAAATGAAACAGTTGATAATATCTCTGAACAAGACAGTGCAACTGCAGAGGTTTTTAACACTTTAGATTCGGGAGCCAACAAAATTGAAGACTGGATTCAGAACAACCAGAAACTTATTTTTGCAGTTTTAGGAGCTTTAACACTAATTGTGATTGGTTTCTTCGCTTACCAAAAATTTGTAATCGAACCAAAAGAAGATAAAGCAGTAAATGCGATTTATCAATCTCAACAATACTTTGAACAAGCCACCAATGGTATTGCTAGTGATTCGCTTTATAACCTTGCACTAAATGGTGCTGAAGGCAAAATGGGATTCCTTAAAATCATAGAACACTACAACGGAACCAAAACAGCTAACATCGCTCACTATTACGCAGGTATTTCTTACTTGAACTTACATAAATACAAAGAGGCAATTTCTGAGTTAGAGAAATTCAAATCTGATGACGAATTGTTAGGCCCGTTGGCTATTGGTGCTATCGGAGATGCTTTTGCTCAAAACAACCAAATTGCAGAAGCTCTTAACTACTACGAAAAAGCATTCGCAGCAAAAACAAATGACCTGACTACACCAAGATTTTTATTCAAAGCAGGTCACGTTGCATTGGCATTAAACCAAAAAGATAAAGCTTTCCAATATTTCTCAAGAATCCAAAATGAGTTCGGTAGCGCTCCAGAAGCACAGAATATCGAAGGATACATC
Organism: Flavobacteriaceae bacterium; assembly: GCA_034676605.1. GTDB lineage: Bacteria > Bacteroidota > Bacteroidia > Flavobacteriales > Flavobacteriaceae > Flavobacterium. The sequence goes on from JAUCBW010000001.1 coordinate 1,316,591, forward strand.
GGGATGGCACAATAATTAGAAATGGCTACAGAAAATAAAAACTTATCTAGTTACGATAAATCTACAATCCCAAACACGAAGGACTTTCGGTTTGGGATTGTCGTTTCAGAATGGAACGAGCAAATCACAGAAGGACTTTTCAGCGGTGCTTTCCAGGCACTCACAGAAAACGGAGTCGCTCCAGAAGACATCATCAGATGGAATGTTCCCGGAAGTTTTGAACTTATTTACGGTTGCAAGAAAATGATTGAAACCCAAGAGGTGGACGCCGTTATTGCAATCGGATGTGTGATTCAAGGCGAGACAAAACATTTCGACTTTGTTTGTGAAGGCGTTACCCAAGGTATCAAAGACTTAAATATCTTAGGTGATATCCCAACTATTTTCTGTGTACTCACAGACAATACCCTACAACAATCTATCGACAGAAGCGGAGGAATTCACGGAAATAAAGGAACCGAAGCTGGAATTGTGGCTATTAAAATGGCAGATCTGAGACGTAGAGCGTAGAGCCTAAAAAGGTTCTTTTGCTTCAAAGCTCACTTTTTCATTTGTATTTGGATGTATGAACTCTAGATACGAAGCGTGCAAGTAGAGTCTGTCAGAAATTTCACCATAGAGATCATCCCCAACAATCGGTGCATCTAAGCCCATCGGATGTGCAGCGTGCATTCTGAGTTGATGTGTACGCCCGGTTAACGGATAAAAAACAACTTTGGTAGTCTGTTGGGTCTTTTCTATAACTTCATATTTTGTCACTGACTTTTTGCCGTGCTTAAAACACACCAATTGCCTTGGTCTGTCATCTAAATCACCTCTTAACGGAAGATCTATTTCGCCAGCCTTCTTCTCAATAACCTTGGAAAGCAGTGCCGTATATCTTTTGATTACAGTTTGTTTCAGAAATTGTCTTTGAAGATTTTTGTGAATTTCTTTGGACTTTGCCACTACCAAAAGTCCTGAAGTTGCCATATCTAACCGATGTACCATATAAGGTTCTGCATTGTTGAGCATGATTTTTAGCCTTGAATACACTGAATCTTTGATATGAATGCCGGGAACAGACAATAAATCAGAAGGTTTGTTGAGCACTACAAAAAAGTCATCTTCATGTACTACTTCAAAATTTTTATTTTCTCCTGGATTGTGCAACAATGGATTATCTTCTACCTGAATTCCGTCTAACATATGTTTTAGTATCGGTTGACATTTTCCGGTGCAGGCAGGATAATAGTTTTTGTGTTTTCTGATTTCTGATTTTGGTGAAGCTCCCCACCAAAACTCAGCCATAGCAATAGGTTTTAGCTGATTCAAAAAAGCATATTGCAATAGTTTTGGCGTAGCACATTCTCCTGCTCCTGCGGGTGGTTTTTCAAAAACAGTTTCTTTGAAAATATCCTCGAGACTTTTTGTCTGTCTATAAATATTCAGAAAAGAATACTGCTCAAAGAGTTGCTTCTGAAGCAAAACTGACTTTTCTTTTCGCTGTACTTTAAGTCTTTCAATTGCTATATCGAATACCGCAATTTTAGATCTTATTTCGTTTAATCGAGCTGTCCATTGTTCTTCAAATACACGAAATTCATACTTATCTCTCAAACTTTGCTTAATCAGAAATGCTTCATAAAGCTGATAATCTGCTGGAGACAACACTGACTTATAGGTTATTCGAGTAGATTTTCTGTCGTTTTTATTTTGTTTGAGTTGTATTTTATAAGCTAAAATCGCTTCCTTAGCTTCAGCTGATAATTTCTCGAATGTAGTTAACAGGTCCTGATACTCAGGAGTTGATTCAATTTGTTTTACTTGAGCATTCATTTGATTCAGCAATTCCTGTCCTTCTAAGAAAAAACTGCCTTCTACTAACATATCAAATACAGGAGGCACGAACTTCTTGTGACTATTTGAACCTCCAATTTTACCTGAAAAAGCAGATAGATAGCCCAACTTTCCTTGTGCATCCTGAACCACTAAAACTCCAAACATCTTTCCGATAATTGGTCCTTCTTGGTTGGTATCTATACCAAAATTATGCTGAATATCAGATTGCTTCTCTAAGTAACATTGCAAATCTTGTGTAGCGATTTTAGTCAACTCATGGGGTTGGTAATAAAACGGAAAAGTGAATTTCTCGGGCAAATCAATACCTTTTATTTGACTTTCAGAGAAATAAGTTACAAATGAGTCTTGTTTCACTTTCTAATTTTTTTTGCGAATAATTGGAGGATTAAAATATAGCTAAAAAAAGAGTTACTTTCTTAAAGCAACTCTTTTCTTGTTATTTTGAGTTTTCGATAGCATTTATAAAATCATCAAACAAATAAGTCGAATCATGTGGTCCTGGACTGGCTTCTGGATGGTATTGAACCGAGAAAACAGCTTTGTCTTTCATTTTTATTCCCGCTACAGTACCATCATTGACATGTATATGAGTGATTTCAAAATCAGGATGGTTCTCTAAAGACTCTTTATCTACAGCAAACCCATGATTTTGTGAGGTAATCTCTCCCTTTCCAGTCGCTAGATTCATCACTGGATGATTCACTCCTCTATGTCCGTTAAACATTTTATAAGTTGAAATTCCGTGTGCTAAAGCAATGGTTTGATGTCCTAGACAAATCCCAAAAAGCGGTTTATTTTCTGCGATAATTTTCTTTGTAATATCTTGTGCATTCTGAAGGGGTTGTGGATCTCCAGGACCGTTTGACAAGAAATAACCGTCAGGATTGAAGCTTTTCATCTCCTCAAAACTTGTATTAAACGGAAAAACTTTGATGTAGCAATCACGCTGAGCTAAATTTCTAAGAATATTTCTTTTGATTCCTAAATCAAGCGCAGAGATTTTGTGTTTGGCATTTTCGTTCCCAAAGAAATAAGCTTCTTGTGTTGAAACCTTTGAAGCTAACTCCAAGCCCTTCATATCAGGATATGCAGCTAATTTTGCTTTAAGCGCATTGACATCCTCAATTTCAGTAGAAATAATAGCATTCATAGCGCCGTTATCACGAATGTATCCTACCAAGGCTCTGGTATCTACATCTGAGATTGCTACAATATTTTGTTTTTCTAGGTAGTCCAATAGCGAACCTTCAGCACTTGGTCTAGAATAGCTGAAATTAAAATTCTTAACTACCAATCCAGCAATTTTGATAGAATCTGACTCTATTTCGTCCTGATGTACTCCGTAGTTGCCGATGTGTGGCGAAGAAGCGACCATAATCTGTCCGAAATAAGAAGGGTCTGTAAATACTTCTTGATAACCTGTCATGCCGGTGCTAAAGCAAATTTCTCCGATAGAAGTGCCTTCCACTACTGATTTTCCGTGAAAAATGGTTCCGTCTGCTAATAGTAAAACAGCTTTTTTTCGAGTTGTGTATTTCATTGTGTTGTTGTTGTAAAAAGTTGCACAAAAGTACATCAAAAAAAAGACTTCATAAAATTTTAGTTTAGCCTTATGCCATTAAAATCCTTCAAAAACACCCAATCCAAAAAGTGCGAAGTCATATTTGACAGGGTCATTCGGGTCAAAGGCTATAAGTGATCTGTTTAATTCCGCAAGTGCTTTAGCATCATTTTGTTTTCGAGAAAGCAACCCTAATTTTCTGGCTACATTTCCCGAATGCACATCAAGCGGACACGATAGTTGTGCGGGCGAAATACTTGTCCAGATTCCGAAATCTACCTGTTTGTCATTTCTGACCATCCAACGCAAAAACATATTGATGCGTTTGGCAGCCGAACCTTTCAACGGATCAGAAATATGTTTTTCGGTTCGTTTAAGATGCGTTCCGTCAAAAAAATCCTGTTTGAAATGATGAATCGAGAGTTGAAGGTCATCATATCTGTTAAATACATTTTCCAATGATTCATACTTTGTATAAAGGTTATTTAGTCCTTTGACAAAGCCAATAAAATCTTGACTATTGAAGGTTCTGTGTACAAAGTCAGTCAGCCTCTCAAGGTCGTCATCAGAATATGACATCACGAAGTCATAAGGAGAATTGCCCATCATCTCTATCATGCGATGTGCATTTTTGACAATCGTTTTTCGGTTGCCCCAAGCGATAGTAGCTGCCAGAAAACCTGCAATCTCTATATCTTCTTTTTGAGTAAAAAGATATGGAATCTGAATGGGGTCAGATTCAATAAAATTTGGTGTATTGTATAACTCGACTTTCTCTTCAAGGAATTCTAAAAGTTGTTCTTGTGTCATCTTTATTAGCTTAAACTGACAAAATATCCGAAATTTGAAAAGTGGATATGTTTTTGACAAAGATAATTTATTTATAACCAAAACTATGGAGGTCTTTCTCAAAGGATTTAATAGGTAAACAGCAAACACAACAACACTTGAAAGTAGATCTTAAAATTTTCCGATTGCCCTTTATAGCTGTATTTCTAATATGGTTTGTCTTTTGGCTAGAACTAAAGACCGGACTTAATTTTGCTCGCTTTGGGATCTACCCAAAAGACATTTCTAGTTTGTTTGGCATTGTATTTAGCCCTTTTATTCACGGAGATTTAGAGCATTTATACAACAATAGTATTCCGCTTTTTGTGTTGCTTTTAATGATGCAGGTATTTTATAGAAAACAAACCTATTTTGTTATTGTTATCGGCATTGTACTGTCTGGGATGATAACCTGGCTTATCGGCAGGCCTTCCTACCATATCGGAGCGAGCGGACTGATCTATGCTTTGGTGAGTTTTATTTTCTTCAAAGGTATAGTTACTAGAAACTATCGTTTAACAGCCATTTCATTTGTAGTTGTCTTTCTCTACGGAGGAATGTTTTGGTATATTTTTCCGAATATGAAAGAAAACATGAGTTGGGAAGGTCATTTAGGCGGATTTATCACGGGTTTAATCTTGGCATTTGTAGTAGAGACTCCAAAGGAATTTCAGAAAATGCACAACTATGAATGGGAACAACCGGGCTTTAACAGGTATAAAGACCCCTTTATGAAGCATTTTGACGAAAAAGGAAATTTTGTTTCAAATCCTCATACACACACTACTACAGATCAAAATATTAAGATAAAATATGTTTTGATTAAAGACGAAGAAGATACAAGTTCTGAGAAATCAGAAATAACAAAACCATAAACTAGGCCTTAATTTTCTTTGTTACATTTGCATTGGCAAGAGTCAAATTTATTAGCTTTGATTTTTGATTTATAGTTCATTACTAAAAACCACATCAATGGATAGAAGAAAATTTTTCAAGATAGGCTCAATAGCTACCGCAGGAGCTGGACTTTTGCACACCTACAACGGAATTACAGAAACACTCGATATTCCGACGTATTCAGTCAAGACTCCCAAAAATATAATTATTCTTGTTAGCGACGGAATGAGTTCCGGAACACTCTCGATGACTGATATTTTTATGAATCGAAAGTATGGTGTTTCTTCTAATTGGATGAAATTATATCATGAAAACAAAGTATCTAGAGCGCTTATGGATATGGCTTCTGCTAATTCTATTGTGACGGATTCTGCTGCGGCAAGTTCTTCTTGGGGCGGTGGAGTTCGAGTAAAGAACGGCTCGCTTAATATCGGAGAAAATGGTGAAGCACATTTACCAATTTGGCAAAAATTCAAAAAAGCAGGCAAACTCGCCGGTTGTGTAACTACTGTTGCTATTACACACGCCACACCAGCAGGATTTTGTGTAAGTTCAAAAAGTCGAAATGCACAAAATGACATTGCAGAACAATACCTCAAAATTGGTTTTGACGTACTGCTCGGAGGAGGAACAAAATTTTTTGACCCTAGCATGCGAAAAGACCAAAAAGACCTCTACACACAATATAAGTCAAAAGGTTATCAGGTTGCTACAAACAAATCAGAACTCGAAAAACTAACAGACAAAACGCCTATACTCGGTCTGTTTGCAGAAGACGCACTTCCGTATGCTATAGACAGTAACGAAGACAAAAGCCTTGAAAATAGTATTCCTTCTTTGGCAGAAATGAGTAAAAAAGCAATTCATGCAATGCGTAATCACAAGAAGGGATTTGTATTGCAAATCGAATCGGGGAAAGTAGATTGGGCAGCACACGCCAATGATCTAGGAGCCTTATTATATGAGCAAATACAATTTGACAAAGCCATCAAAGTAGCTATAAATTTTGCTGAAGAAAACAACGACACGTTAGTTATCATCACCACTGATCACGGCAACGCAAACCCTGGAATCATCTACGGTAAAAGCGCTAATAATAACTTCGATTCTGTACAAAATTACAAACAGAGTAATGAATGGATACTCAATCAGTTTTCAGAAAATAGCAAGATAAAAGAAATCATAGAAACCCTGAAATATGCCAATGGCAACACTATATCTGAAGAGGATGCCCAAAAAATATTAAAGTATTATTCAGGACTTGAAAAGGATGAAGACGGACTTTATAACTACAAAAAAGTACCGTTTAAGTTATTATCAGAAATTCAGCAAAAAACCAATTCAGTAGGTTGGATCAGTATGGATCACTCGGCAGATTATGTAGAGTTAGCCATGTTTGGACCTGGAAGTGAGCGACTAAAGCCATTTATGCGTAATACAGAGCTGCACACTTTTATGCTTGAAGCTGCAGAAGTTGAGGTAAAATAAACTTTATCTTTTCTGATAACTTATCAGTAAACCGATGTATTTACTGTAGGAGTCTAAACCGTCGGTTTGATTGTTTAGTTTTAAAAAATTGTCATAAAACACACTAAACACTTGCTCTACAGGACTTTGGTGAGCCTGCCAAAACTGGTAGCTCTGATCGAGGTTTTGGCGAACTCCGTAGTTGATTTTTGTTGTATAATCCTCTAGAATCGAAGGGTCTATTTTTTCTATATTTCTCAGACAATACCTCAATGCGGATGTAATTCCAGCATATGTAAAATAGAGGTCTTGACTCGCCTCTGAAGCCAAAAAACCTATAAAGTTGGCTTCACTCTCTGAGGCATACCCCACTTGGTGTGCTATTTCGTGTAAAGCTGTTGCAGGTAAAGAGTATTTAGGCAGATGTGCGTTGACCTGCGCCTCGCCGGTAAACGGGTTGAAATAACCTCCGAAACCCATATACGAAAGCGGCAGACTGATCAATGAATTTTTTATAGAGGGAAAAGCATACGTATAATCCGCATCAATTTGTGCTAAAGCAGCATAAGCATCTGTAGTCAAATCATAAATTTGCTGGTTGGTATACGGACTCTCTACCACAAGGCTGTCATTTTTAGTAAGTTCTAGTTGAAGTGCATTGGCTTTGTTAATCAGAGAATCTGTAAAATGAAGGAGGTCTTTAATACTGTACTCATAACTCAGATTCATTTTATTTTTTAGGGGAATTCTATAATTGTTAAGTCCCCAACACAGGTTGAACAAAAAGTAAAAAATAGAAATAGCATTGAGCGTCCCTATGACAGCACTTTTTAAAGTTATGTTTTTTCTGTTTTTAAATATTCGATAAAGTAGAAATAGGATTACGATACCATACAAGACATCTCCTACTGAAAAGCTAAACTTCGCGAAAAATGTTCTGGAAACAGAAGACAAAAAACGATAAAAGCCATTGGTATAATATTTCTCGACCGTTTCAGGAAAAAATGCAAGTATTCTGATTAGAATAATCTGAAGTATCAGAAAGCCAATAAGTTTATTTTTCTTGAAAAATTCCATCAGAACCAAAAGCCTAAGTTGACCCACCAAAACGTAGCGTTTGTCTCGGGTGACCATGAATATTTGACCTCAATTGGTCCGATTAAAGTTTCCAGTCCGTAGCCAAAAGCATAACCCGTATAAGTTGGTTTAGAAAACCAAGAACTAGTTTTCTTGTAGATATCATCACCAACATTGGCAAAGTTTGCATAAAAGTTAAAGTGGTTTTTTCGATATACCTCAATATCAAAACCAACGGCACCTTTGATATAACTATCTCCAGAAATACTCAAAAAATCATATCCATAAAAATGACTGAAGTTATTTATCGTATTATAGCCATAACCTCCGAGCAAGAAATCAAGCATTCCGCCACTATTCCCAACCGTGAATCCGACCTCATTGTCAATTCTAAAAGTTAGTTTGTCAAAATAAGTTTTCACCAATCCTAATGTTCCTTGTGTAATGGAATAGGGTTCATTTTTTTTACCTAAAGCCTTAGATTTCACCATCGCCTTATAGCTTCCGTTAAAGTAAATTCCTTTTTTAGGAAAATGTTTTTTATCAAAAGTATCTAGCGTAAGAAATCCATAAACACTCCAGAAGTCTGAGCTCTTATAAATATCATTCAAACTCACATCATCTACCATTATACTTTCAGAATTAATATCTAGGTATTTATACTCTAATCCGGCACCAACAGTGAATACTTGCCTAAAAATAGTCTGAAGATAAGCTTGATGTGTAAAATCAAAATATGTTATGTTGAACTTATTTCTCCCTTGATAATTCGGAAGAAATTTATATAAATTAGCAGGCATCAAAGCTTTGAACTGGTTGAATCTCGAGCGAAACCCAAAACTCCAATAAAAGCCATTGTCAAGATAATAATCAACCTGATAGCGTACATTGTCTCCTAAGACCAAATCTGCTGAGAAGACATCATTTTTGGCAATAATATTCTTGTGGGTCAGGTTTAGCAACAGCCCGCTTTTGTATAATTCGTTATAATGTAATCCGAAGCGAAAGAAAGTCTTAATATGATTTTCCTCTAATTTTATATGTAATTCATCGCCTTCGCATTCGTTGTTGTTTTCATTGGCCAAATCAGGTTTGAAGTCATAGGTAATACTTTTGAAGTTTTGTGTTGCATTAAGCCTCTCAAGACCTTCAGCGAACATCGGAAAACTGATGATATCTCCTTGTTTAATTCTGAGTTTCCCTAACACATACGCTCTTGAGTATTTATTGCTGCCTTGAATCTCTATAGAGGTTATCTCTTTCATCATCTTCTCAGGTTTCAATGGAATCTTAACCTGTGAGCGACCTTGAACCTCTGCAATCTGACGGAACTGCTCTCTATAATTCTCTGCGGCAGTTATACCTTTTTGTATGATCTGATCACCATCTGCAAAGGAAACTACATTAAAATCTGTAATGTTAGGTTTGATATAAATATCTGTTTTTTCTTTCTTGTCCTTCATGGTCGTGAGCATCTGAAAATTGACAATTTGCATCACTAACTTAGCTGCCGATGTAAGTTGGTCTCTGTTCATAAATCCAGTCTGTACATCGACTCCGATTATAATATCTGCGCCTAATTTCCGGATTTCTTCCACGGGATAATTATTCACAATTCCACCGTCAGAGAGATATCTTCCGTCAATTTCTAAGGGATAAAAAAGACCGGGTAATGAGCCGCTAGCCAAGATAGAGCTGACTAAATTTCCTTTGTTTAAGATAACTTCCTCACCCGTTTCTATATCGGTAGCGATACACAAAAACGGAATGGGTAGTTTATTGAAATCCTCAACAAACCTAACGTGATAAAGCAATTGACTAAAAAGATTATAGGTATTTTGTCCTTTAGAGAAAGCTACAGGCAAACCAAATTTCATGTTTTTGAAAGGAAAGGTAATCGAATATTTCTCGTCACTTTCTTTGTCATAAAACGACTTTACCCTTCTGGGCAAGTTGTCCTGAACTATTACGTCAAAATCAATTTTCTTAAAAATAGAATCGAGTTGACTAGCTGTATAACCCGAGGCGTACAGTCCTCCAATCATCGCTCCCATACTCGTGCCTCCTATAAAATCAATATGAACTCCTTCCTCTTCTAGGACTTTTAAGACACCGATATGCGCTAAGCCTTTTGCTCCACCACCACTTAAAACTAGACCAACCTTAGGTTTTTTGCCTTTGAAGTCAAGTGTGTCCTTCTGTTGTGAAAACACGGTTATTGATATGAAAAAGCTCATAATCAACAACAGATATTTCAGTTTGGAATGTGTCATAATTAGTGAAGGGTGCTTTCTGGGCATCTAAATTACATTTTTTAACACAAAAACACAAGAAAATAATTTGTTTTTGGTTTGGACAAAACCCATAATCAAAAACAACAAAAAACAACAAGCCTCTGACTTAATACATTTTAAATCAGAGGTTTTGAGTTTTCAACTATATGTTATTAATTATCTTCTGGTGTAATCTCTGGTGTTGTTCCTGAAGTAGGCTCAGGTGTGACAACTTGAATCTCCTTGGGTTTTTCATCCATTTCTTCTTTATCAAACGGACGTTTGCCAAAGATTCTCTTTAGGTCATCTTTGAATATTACTTCTTTCTCAATCAGCACATCTGCCAGCTCTATCAACTTATCTTTATGCTCTTCAAGTAGGTCAATAGCTCTTTGGTATTGTCCTTCGATAAGCAAATTGATTTCTTTGTCAATAGTTTTCGCCGTTTCTTCAGAGTAAGGTTTTGTAAATCCGTATTCTGATTGTCCCGATGAGTCATAATAAGTAATGTTACCTAACTTATCATTCAGTCCGTACACAGTGACCATCGCACGGGCTTGTTTGGTTACTTTTTCTAAATCAGACAAAGCTCCCGTCGATATTTTATTAAAGATTACCTTTTCAGCAGCGCGTCCTCCCATAGTAGCACACATTTCATCAAGCATTTGGTCTGTTCTGACAATTTGTCTTTCTTCTGGCAAATACCAAGCAGCACCAAGGCTCTGCCCACGAGGCACGATAGTGACTTTAACGAGTGGGGCGGCGTGTTCTAGCATCCAACTCACTGTAGCGTGTCCTGCTTCGTGAATGGCAATAGCACGTTTTTCTTCTGGGGTAATAATTTTGTTTTTCTTTTCTAATCCGCCTACAATTCTATCCACAGCGTCTAAGAAGTCTTGTCTGTCAACAGCTTTCTTTTCTTTTCTAGCAGCAATAAGAGCGGCTTCGTTACATACGTTTGCAATATCAGCTCCTGAGAAACCTGGCGTTTGTTTGGCTAAAAAGTCAACATCTAGCCCTTCTACTTTTTTAAGAGGTCTTAAGTGAACTTCAAAAATAGCTCTTCTCTCGTTGATGTCTGGTAAATCTACATATATTTGTCTATCAAAACGTCCTGCTCTAAGCAATGCTTTATCGAGAACATCCGCTCTATTGGTAGCGGCAAGAACAATTACCTTTGAATTTGTTCCAAAACCATCCATCTCGGTTAGCAATTGGTTCAGTGTGTTTTCTCTTTCGTCATTTGAGCCTGACATATTGTTTTTTCCTCTGGCACGCCCTACAGCATCAATCTCATCAATAAAGATAATAGCTGGAGCTTTCTCTTTGGCTTGTTTGAATAAATCTCTCACTCGAGAAGCACCTACCCCAACAAACATCTCTACAAAATCAGAACCTGATAGTGAGAAGAACGGAACCTGTGCTTCTCCAGCTACTGCTTTTGCTAGCAAGGTTTTTCCAGTTCCTGGAGGACCTACAAGCAGCGCACCTTTTGGGATTTTTCCTCCTAAGGCAGTATATTTATCTGGGTTTTTCAAGAATTCTACAATCTCTTGTATCTCTTCTTTCGCTCCTTCAAGACCGGCTACGTTCTCAAAAGTAACTCGAATATCTGTTTTTTCGTCAAATAATTTGGCTTTTGATTTTCCGATACTGAACATTTGTCCTGCACCTCCGCCTCCGCCACCAGACATTCTACGCATCATATAAATCCAAACGGCTATAAGAAGTATAATCGGTAAAAAACCAATAAAGTCTGTCCAAGAGCCAGAGGTCTCACTATCGTAGGTCTTAAGATGTCCTTCTTCGTGGGCTTTCTCTAGACGCTTTTCGAAAATCTGATCATTACCAATTTCGAATTTATAATGTGGTCCTTTGTTTGGTTTTTTAAGTACGTCTTCTTTCGGAACTTTGGCGTGTGCTTCATCAGCAAGTGCATCTTCGCTCAAAAACGCTTCAGCAGAACTCTTGTTATGAATCACTACTTTATCAAAATCACCTTCATCCAAGTATTTGTAAAACTCTGTAATGCTGATTTTCTTAGGATCACTCATGGCAAATCCACCCGAGAAAACATTCCATCCAAGGATAAGAGCAATAATAGCAGCATAAATCATCCAGATATTAAACTTAAACCCACCCTTAGGGTTAAGGTTTGGTTTTAAGTTCTTATTGGTATCATCTTTCTTGTCGTTTGACATATTTATTTTTTATAAAATTTGAATAACTACTGTATGTAATATAATCGTATCTCAGGAGCTAAATTGACTTCCTCTAAAATCAAACTAAGCTTTGCTAAGACTAACTAAAAGTTGTTGGCTATTTCGGTGATTTTAGCATCACCCCACAAGCTTTCTAAATCATAGTATTCTCTGATATTTTTTTGGAAAACGTGAACCACTATGTTTACATAGTCCATCAAAACCCATTCTCCTACTCCTTCGCCTTCTACGTGCCAAGGTTTTTCGTGTAATTCTTTTGACACCACGCGCTGAATTGAGCCTGAAATTGCATTGACTTGGGTATTTGATCCACCTGTACAGATTACAAAATAATCACAAACTGTATTGTCTATATCTCTTAGGTCCATAATACTTAGATCTAATCCTTTGGTATCTTCTATACCTTTAATGATAAGTGTAAGTAATTCGTCTGAACCTACTGTTTTCTTTTTTGCCATTTATAAAGTTTAATAATTCGCAAAGTTACCATTTTTGTATGTATTTTTGGATTTCAAATCATTAAAAAAAACACATTTAGCAACTTTAGTGCTATGACTATAATCAAACTCAATGCCATCGGCTCTACCAATGATTTTCTGAAAGGACTTTATAAGACACAACCGCTTGAGAACTTCACAATAGTCATTGCCGAAAACCAAACTGAGGGAAAAGGACAAAGAGGTAATTTATGGAATACAGAACCTCATAAAAACCTAACTTTCAGCCTACTACTACACAATACACTACTTCCTGAGACTTCTATTTTTGATTTGAATATCGCCATTAGCCTGAGTATTATTCAGCTATTAGAAAAATTGAATATTCCGCAACTCAGCATCAAATGGCCTAACGACATTTTGGCAGAAAACAAGAAAATAGCAGGCATACTTATCGAGAACGTTTTTTCTTCCAGAGAAAACATCTCTTCGATTATAGGCATTGGTATCAATGTCAATCAAACTGACTTCAAGTTTTTGCCTCAGGCTTCTTCGCTACACAACACCACAGGGCTAACTTATGACAAGGATGACTTGCTGCAAGAATTACGTCAGCAAATCATTCTAAACTATAAATTGCTCAAAAACGGAGAAACAGAAATGCTTTGGCAAGCCTATCACAATTATCTATTTATGAAAGATAAAACTGCGATTTTTGAGTATCCTGACGGCTTGCGATTTAGCGGTAGGATTATCAAAGTGCTGAGAAACGGTAAACTTCAGATCAAACTCGAAGGTGCAACAACCACTACATTTGAGTTCAAAGAGATTCGGATGATTTATTAGCTGAACTCTAGAGAAAACAATTAGCCCGCAAAGTCTTACTTTGCGGGCTAATTGTTTAGTGTTTATAAATTTGATAAAACCTAAATTACCAGATTTTCACTCTGTCTTCTGGGGCTATATACATTCCGTCTCCTTCTTTGATGTCAAAGGCTTTATAGAAGGCTTCTACGTTTTGTAGCGGCACATAAGCTCTGTACATAGCTGGTGAGTGCGGATCTGTTTTCACTTGATTTTTAATAAACTCTTCTCTAGATTTTGTTCTCCAGATAGTTGCCCACGAAATGAAAAAACGTTGTTCAGCAGTAAAACCATCAATTGGTGCTGGCTTCGGATTATCTTGATAGAATATTTGCAGCGCATCATAAGCCGCATTAATACCACCTAAGTCTCCGATATTTTCACCTAATGTAAACTTTCCGTCAACAAAAACTCCTGGTAAAGGTTGCAACTGGCTGTATTGGTCTGCAAGTGCACCTCCTAATTTGGTGAATTGTTCTAAATCTTGTTCTGTCCACCAGTCAACAAGATTTCCGTCTGCGTCATATCTCGAACCTGAATCATCAAAACTATGCGATATTTCGTGTCCGATAACAGCGCCGATTCCACCATAATTTACAGCTTCATCAGCCTTGTAGTCATAGAATGGTGGTTGAAGAATAGCTGCTGGGAAAACAATCTCGTTATACGACGGATTGAAATAAGCATTCACCGTTTGAGGCGACATAAACCATTCGTCTTTATCCACTGGTTTGTCTAATTTTGCAAGATTTTCTTCAAATCTCCACTTTGACATATTAATTCTGTTTTCAAAATAGGTTCCTCCTTCTTCAGGAGCTTTGATGGTCAATTTTGAATAATCCTTCCAAGTATCTGGATAACCAATTTTTACTCTTGTTTTATGAATTTTAGCAATCGCATTGTCTTTGGTGGCTTTGGTCATCCAAGGCAATTTTTTGATTCTGTTTTCAAAGGCAATAAACACGTTTTTCACCATTGCCTCTGCTTTGGCTTTGGCTTCTGCAGGGAATTTTTCGTCCACGTATAATTTTCCTAGTGCTTCTCCTAAAGCTCCGTTTATGGTTTCAAGAGCATTTTCTTCTCTAGGTCTTTCTTCAAGTGCACCTTTCATGGTTTTGCTATAAAAATCCCAATCGGCTGTTTCTATTTCTGTTGTCAAAACTCCAGTATGAGAGTTGAGCAAGGTCCAACGCATATAGTTTTTCCAATCTTTTATATTTTCTTCTTTAAGAATACCATCAAGAGCGGTGATATAAGCAGGCTGTGAGACGATAATACTGTCTAGGTTTTTAAAGCCAACTTCTTTCAGGTAGCTATCCCATTTGATGGATGGTGCTAGTTTTTGCAAATCCGCAACTGACATCGGATTATAAGTTTTACGTCTATCGCGTCTCTCAATTCTATCGAGCGTTGGTGTAATAATTGAAGTTTCAAAAGCTAAGATTCCTTCTGCATGCGTTTTTGCTTCTTCAGGAGTTTCCCCTAAGAACTGTAACATACGCGTAACGTGCTCTACATATTTCTGTCTTTTCTCAATATTATCTGCAGTATCAGAAACATAATATTCTCTGTCAGGAAGTCCTACTGAACCGGTGCCTAAATACACTACATTTCTGTTTGAGTCTTTTGCATCAGTGCTTACATACACTCCGAAGAAACCTAAACCTCTACCGTTTTTGTGCATTTCAGTTAATAATGCTTGAAGATCTGCCGTGCTGTTCACAACATCGATTTGTTTTAAATAAGGCTCTAGTGGTTTAATGCCGTTTTTGTTTCTAGTTGACGTATCTAAGATTGTTTTGTATAGGTTAATCGCTTTTCCTTGATCAGAATCAGAAGCATATTTCCCACTTGCGATGGCTTGGTCAAGAATTATTTTTACGTCTGCGTCAGTGTTTTTGCGCAATTCATCAAAACTTCCCCAACGGGTTCTGTCTGACGGAATTTCTGCGTGGTCCAGCCAGTTTCCGTTTACGAATCTAAAAAAGTCATTGTTTGGTTTTACGTTCTGATCCATATGAGAAATGTCGATTCCGTGTCCTTTTGGCTTCGAAACTTCTTTTACTCCACATGATGTTAGTGTTGCCATACCTAATGTAATTAGTCCTAATTTATAATAAACTTGCATATATTGTATATATTTTAAAGTTGAAGTCGTTTAAACTTTTATTTTGTTAAATTTTTTTAGTGCAATTATGATAAAAGCTAGATAATTAAATCCTAACCAGCTCTCTATTGTTGTGTCAAATCTATTTAGTAATGATCTAAAACTATCCATCCAAGCATTTGTTCGTTCAATTTTATATCGCTCATTATAAAGCAATTGGTCAAAATATTCGTCTCTATCCGTATTGCCATTTCTCTTATTGAAACAAACATTAGCATTTATTTCTTTTTTCTTACAACACAACCTAAATTCTTTAGAATCAAAACCCGCATCAGCATTTAAAAAAAGTCCTCCAACGTGAATATTTGCTTGTTCTAATGTTCCTATTACTACTTCAAACTGAACTTCAATGTTATATAGGTCGTTATGATTACCAGCAACTGGGTTTGAAATGGCTAGTGGCAATCCTTGTCTATCAATCAAATACAGTGCATTTGTTGTTTTACGTTTTTTTCTACCTTGATATTCCGTTTCTTCGCCACCTCTGATTGCAGAAGTATGACTACCATCAAAATCAACACTCGAAAGATCTAATTTTGACTTATTCTTTTCTAAAATACCAATCCAACTTTTCTTTAAAACAGCTGTTTTACACCATTTACGATAATGATAATAGACCGATTGCCAACTTAATAAATCATCATCAAATAATGATTTTACTGGCAATTGATGCCATTGAACACCTGTTTTTAGTTTATAAAGAACCGCATTTACTATTTCTTCTAAAGGAACTGTTGCTTGAAAGCCTCTTTTTGCTAAAGGTAAATAAGGAACAATTTCACTTTTTATTATATCTTTGTCAAGTACACTGTACATAAGGGTTGATTTTGAAATGATTATGTTTTGCAACACAAATTTCGTCAACCCTTTTATATTTACAAAATAAGTTTAAATCACTTCGTTATTCTTCTCACAAAAATACATTTTAAATCCAATTATCATCTCTGAACCAAATGTTTTAGATTATATTTAACAAGGCTATTTCGGTTTTCAGCGCAAGTGGTTGTAACTTTGTGTAAATTAATATTTTGATATTATGCTAGACATCTGGAAAGCCTACAAAAAGTTTTTCTTTGTTTTTTTTATTGTTTCTGCTGTCATTCTCTATTTGTTTTATAATGCGTTACAACCCAAAAGAGTACTTCCTATATTTTCTCCTGCTGATGTAAATCAAGAACTTGTCGATAGTTTAGTAGAGCATATCAAAATCAATCACAAAATTCAGGACTGGGCTTTTACTAATCAGAACAATAAAATTATTACCCAAGAAGACTACAACGACAAAATATATGTAGCTGATTTTTTCTTCACCACCTGCCCTACTATCTGTATCGAAATGGCGGAGAACATGCTTTGGTTGCAAGAACAAATTAAGGATTATCCGGATGTAATGTTACTCTCGCATACTGTGATGCCCGATGTTGATACGCCAGAAGTTTTAAAAGAATACGCCATTGAGAAAGGTGTTGATGATTCGAAGTGGAATTTAGTCACAGGTGACAAACGAGATATTTACTACATCGCTCGAAGTTCTTATTTGGCTGTAAAAACAGGCAGTTTGGATGAATTATATGATATGGTACATACCGAAAATTTTATATTGGTTGACAAAAAGAAACGCATCAGAGGTTTTTATGACGGCACCCAACAAGAAGACCTCAAGAAATTAGTTGAAGACATAGAACTGTTATCAAAAGAATAGATATATGACTTATAGTGTCATAACCATAAAATTAAATATATTTGTAGCTTAAATTTTTATCAATGAAAAAACTATTATTAGTAGCAATCTCTACTGCATTTTTGTTTTCTTGCAACAAAGAAACAAACACCGATGGATATCACGTATCTGGTACTATTGACTCAATGGAAGATGGCGTCAAAGTCTTTATCGAAACTCCTGATAATCAAGGAGGAGTGACAACTGTTGATACCGCTTTTGTGAAAAACGGAAAATTTGAATTCAAAGGAAAAGCAAAAGAAATCGAAATTGCTTATTTACAAATCGAGGATTTACAAGGAAAAATTCCGTTTGTATTAGAAAACCAAAAAATCACTATTACCGCATACAAAGACAGTCTGCAAGCAAGCAAAATCGGAGGGTCTTACAACAATGATGAGTTGACAAAATTCAACAAAGAGTTTGAGAACTTTCAGAAAAAAGTCAATAAATTCCAAACAGTAAATTCTGATGCCTTTATGGCAGCACAACAAGCCAACGACACTGAGACAATGACCAAAATCAGTGAAGATTATATGACATTGGAAAAAGAATTTACTGTTTTCACCAATGCGTATGTTACTGAAAATCCTAATTCGTTTGTAACACTGATGTTGTTGGCTCAAATGGTAAATAACCCTGATGCTGACTTCACTAAAGTAAAGGCAGATGCTGAGGCCTTAGCTCCAGAGCTAAAATCAACCAAAATCGGTCTTGAGATTCAAGAAAAGTTAAAATCACTTTCTTCTACTTCTGTAGGGCAGATGGCACCTGATTTTTCAGCTCCAAACCCTGAAGGAAAAATAGTATCACTAAAAGAATCCCTAGGAAAAGTAACCCTAATTGATTTCTGGGCGTCTTGGTGCGGACCTTGTAGAAGAGAAAACCCAAATGTGGTAGCACTTTACAACGAGTTTCACGACAAAGGTTTTAACATCATCGGTGTTTCTCTTGATAAAGAAGACAAAAAAGATGAGTGGATTAAAGCTATCGAGGTTGATAAACTTACGTGGACTCAAATCTCTAACCTAAAATTCTGGCAAGATCCAATTGCTAAACAATATAATGTACAGGGAATTCCTGCAACTTTCTTACTCGATGCAGAAGGAAGAATTGTAGCTAAAAACCTAAGAGGTGCAGAGCTTAGAGCAAAAGTAGCAGAGCTTCTTGCAGACTAATTATACTATGCAAATCTAAAAACAGAAATCCGAAATCCTCATTTAAAAAGAGAGTTTCGGATTTTTTGGTTAATTTTGTAAGCATCAGAAAAACTCAAGGTAGTTTTATCTTATTTATACATTTTTTCAACTTTTTTAAGATTCAGATATTATGCCAATTACAGCAAAATTAAGTTCAGTAGAGATCATCGCATTAGAAAATAAATACGGAGCACATAACTACCATCCACTTCCGGTTGTATTAAACAAAGGAGAAGGAGTCTATTTATGGGATGTAGAAGGAAAGAAATACTATGATTTCCTGTCTGCTTATTCAGCTGTAAACCAAGGACATTGTCATCCAAAAATCACTCAGGCACTTATTGATCAAGCACAAACTTTGGCGCTTACCTCAAGAGCTTTTTATAACGACAAACTGGGTTCTTATGAGAAATTCTTGACCGATCTTTTTGGTTATGATAAGATTCTACCTATGAATACAGGAGCCGAAGCTGTCGAAACGGCAATTAAAATCTGTAGAAAATGGGCCTATGAGAAAAAAGGAATTCCTGAGAAACAAGCCAACATTATCGTGTGTGACGGAAACTTCCACGGAAGAACTACAACTATTATTTCATTCTCTAACGACCAGAATGCAAGAGATAACTTTGGTCCTTATACCTCAGGATTTATCTCGATTGAATATAATAATCTTGAAGCATTAGAAGCTATACTCGACAAACAACCCAATATTGCAGGTTTCTTAGTAGAACCAATTCAGGGTGAAGCAGGAGTTTATGTGCCAAGCGAAGGCTATTTGGCAAAAGCAAAAGCACTTTGCGAAAAGCACAACGTACTTTTTATTGCCGATGAAGTACAAACAGGTATTGGCAGAACAGGCATGCTCTTGGCGGTGCACCACGAAAACGTACAACCTGATTTATTGGTTTTAGGAAAAGCACTTTCAGGTGGAGTTTATCCAGTATCAGCAGTATTAGCCAACAATTCTATTATGGAAGTAATTCAACCAGGACAACACGGAAGCACCTTTGGGGGAAATCCTATTGCAGCAGCCGTTGCAGTAGCCGCATTAGAAGTAATTAAAGACGAAAAACTAGCCGAAAATGCAGCCAAACTAGGTGATCTTTTCAGAGCAAAGATGAATGAATATATCGCAGGAAGTAACATCGTAAATCTAATACGAGGAAAGGGTTTACTAAATGCAATTGTCATCAATGATACCGAAGAGAGCGAAACCGCTTGGAATATCTGTATGCGCCTAAAAGAAAACGGACTGCTTGCAAAACCAACACACGGAAATATTATTCGTTTTGCACCTCCGTTAGTGATGAATGAAGAGCAACTTTTAGACTGTGTAGCTATCATTATCAAAACGCTCCAAGAGTTTGAGAAATAAAAAAAGCGTACTTATACGTTTAACATCAATAGTATTGCATAAAAAAGTTCCGAATAGCGCTATTCGGAACTTTTTTGTTGGATCTCGTATAAAGAACTTTATAAACTAAAACTCAATTCTCTTTCCTGTGTTTAATCCTTGTGATTTTGCTAGTACTCCACACATATAAAACAACATTCTAGCCCCTACGTTTCCGTCCCAATCATCTGACTCTCCTGGCGCTACCTCTACTAAGTCAAAACCTATAATTTCTTTGCCAGAGGCTGCTAATTTTGACAACAGATAAGTAGCTTGCTCAAACGAAAACCCACCCGGAACAGGCGTCCCTGTATTGGGGCAATACCAAGGGAAGAGTCCATCGATATCAAAACTGATGTGTACTTTTTCAGGCAAAACTGCAATAATTTGGTCACATTGCGTTGCCCAACTCAGTCCTTCAAAAGCTCGTGTTTTCAAGTCGATATCTGTAAAAACTTTTACCCTGCCATTTTCTGCTCTAACTACTTCTACTTCTTGCTCGCCAAAATCACGAATTCCCACTTGTACAATTTTACTTACCTGAGGTAATTTCAGTGCGTTATACATAATTGAGGCGTGAGAACACTCAAAGCCTTCGTAGGCAATTCTCAAATCCATATGCGCATCGAGATGCAGTATCCCGAAACTATCGTACTCAGTTGCCAAAGCTTCATAATACCCAAGTGGTGTTGAATGGTCACCTCCGAGGAGAACAACTTTCTTTCCTTTATTTTTCCAATACAGAACACGTTCTTTTAACTCTTGGTTGAGTATTTTGCTGGCAGCATTGATTTGGTCAAGGCTTGTTTGCAGTTCAACTGAATCAGCTACTTCTTCCCCATTCTCTAAGGCTTCAATAATAGGTTGTGCCATAGCTTTAAAAGCATCGCTACGCTCTTTCCAGTTTGGGATATCTTGATCCATAAAGATGCCAAGCTTCCATAATTCAGGAAATTCTTGATGTGCTAAATCTACCTGAAAAGAGGCGTCAAAAACAGCATCTACTCCTTCTGAGGCGCCAGCTCCGTAACTTACGGTTACTTCCCAAGGCACTGGAATTACAACGATGTCACTATGCTCAGCACCAAAAGGCAAACCGAATAAAGAGGCATCAGACAAACCCGGATCATTCGGGTTAAAGTTGTCTATAATTTCTTGTTTTGTCATTTGTTTGATTTTAATAAACAGTACATATGATTAAGGTCAAATATAAAAAAGTCAAATTGAATTTCTAGAAAAAAAACATCTGAAAAAGTGTGCTTTTGTGTGCATGCGAGATCTATACAAACAACAAAAAGTCCTTTGTATAGACAAAGGACTTTTGTAGAATTATAGTTTAGGGCAATGCTTACTTTTTCAAGAAAGTATCGACCATCTCTGGAGCCATCATCTTTTCAACAAATACATATGCACCAGTTTTAGGAGATCTAACCATTTTAATTGCTTTGGTTAATCTTTTAGACTCTAATCTCAGTGTTGCTACGGTTTTCTTTGCCATGACTCTATTATTTAATTTCTTTATGTATAGTTACTTTCTTCAAGATAGGATTAAACTTTTTAATCTCTAATCTATCTGGAGTATTTTTTTTGTTTTTAGTCGTAATGTAACGAGAAGTTCCAGGTTGTCCTGATTCTTTGTGCTCGGTGCATTCTAAAATTACCTGAATTCTATTGCCTTTTTTTGCCATTTTTTATAATTTTATTACCGTTAAAAATTAGACAGTAGCTCCTTTAGCTCTTGCTTCTTTCAATACGGCTGAAATTCCTTTTTTGTTAATATTCTTAATAGCTGCAGTAGATACCTTTAAAGTAATCCATCTATCTTCTTCTGGAAGGAAGAAACGCTTTTTTACCAAGTTAACAGAAAACTTTCTTTTGGTTTTATTCATAGCGTGAGAAACATTATTCCCTACCATTGCTTTTTTACCTGTAAGCTCACAAACTCTTGACATCGTTTTAGTGTTTATTTGTTATAATTCTAAAATCAGGGTGCAAAGAAATGAAATATATTTATATATCGCAAATTTATTTTGCTTCTTTTTACAAGTTTCTTCCTGATGAACTGACTTGCCATTTTACCCTCTTATAAAGCTTGTAATTTAGGCTTAATTTAGAAAAAAACAGTCCTACAATACTCGTAAAGGCAATCAGCCTGCAAAGTTACACTTTTAGTTTAATTTCTTGCATAATAATCACTTAAAATTTGATACATTTGATGCTTCAAAAAATAGTTTATAGCAAATATGAATAACTTACTCGAAGTAAAAAACGTATCCAAAACATACGGAGACTATACTGCCCTAAACCATGTTTCTCTAAGCGTCCCTAAAGGTTCTATCTTCGGATTATTAGGCCCTAATGGCGCAGGAAAAACCTCCTTGATTAGAATCATCAACCAAATCACCTTGCCCGATTCTGGAGAAATACTTTTGGACGGGGAAAAATTGGCAGCACATCATATTCAACATATCGGATATATGCCTGAAGAACGTGGATTATACAAAACCATGAAGGTAGGTGAACAAGCATTATACTTGGCTCAGCTCAAAGGATTGTCAAAAAAGGAAGCCAAGATGCAACTCGACTATTGGTTTGAGAGATTTGCTATTCAAGAATGGTGGAACAAGAAAATCCAGGAATTATCAAAAGGAATGGCTCAGAAAGTACAGTTTATCGTAACCGTATTGCACAAACCCAAATTACTTATTTTTGACGAACCCTTCTCTGGTTTTGATCCTGTGAATGCCAATCTTATTAAAGACGAAATTCTAGAACTCAAGAAACAAGGTGCAACTATTATCTTTTCTACCCATAGGATGGAGAGTGTAGAAGAATTGTGTGACGAGATTGCACTGATTAATAAAGCCGAAATGCTGATTGAAGGAAATCTGATTGAAGTCAAAAAACGTTACAGAACAAATACGTATGAAGTTGGCGTATTGACTGACAATATAGAAGGTCTTATGTATGAACTAACTCAAAAATTTAAAATTGACCAAACTGATTTTAAATCCTTGAACGACGAATTGAAACTCAACGTATCGCTAGGAAATCATTCTTCTAACGAGTTGTTAAATATCTTATCCTCAAGAGGAAACGTCACGCACTTTATCGAGAAAATTCCGTCTGTAAACGAAATTTTCATCAGATCTGTACAAGGAGAAAAAGCAAAATAAACTAGAAAAAGACATTTAAAATGTTGAGAACTAAATAAAGTAGCTTCAACATTTGACTTTAATACGAAAAAACATGGGAGTTTTATCACTTATAATAAAAAGAGAATTTATCACCAAGATCAGAAACAAGTCATTTATAGTGATGACTTTTCTGAGTCCGTTGTTGTTTGTCGGTATGGCTGTCCTCATTGGTTATTTGGCAAACGTCAACCAAGGAGACATTAAGAAAATTGCTGTTTATGACACGGGACATTTCTTTGAAAAAGACGACTTGAAAGACACTAAAAAGTATGCCTACCAGCAGCTTTCAGATATGGATCTAGAGTCAGCAAAGAAAATCGCTTCAGATAGCTATGAAGCCCTTATCTATGTTCCTGAAACTGTTGACCAAAAAGAATTGGTCAATAAAATCGAATATATCTCTGACAACAGTCCGAGTATGGATTTTGTTTACAGACTAGAGGCTATAATTGGCGATAAAATAACCAAATTCAATGTTGAGGATTCTGGTATCGACTATGCCATTATCGAAAAAGCTAAAGTAGAGGCGAGTTTGCACCTTGCAAAAGTTTCAGGAGAAGACTCTGTCAAAGGGCTCAACGAAATAAAGGTAGGTATTGGTGCTGGACTTGGTTATCTGATTATGATGTTTATCATCATCTACGGAAACTTTGTGATGCGCAGTGTGATTGAAGAAAAAACCAACAGAATTATCGAAATCATCATTTCATCTGTCAAACCTTTTCAACTGATGATGGGTAAAATCATCGGTAATTCACTGGCTGGATTGCTACAATTTATGATCTGGACTGGTGTAGGTGTTATATTATTTGTGGTCTTATCAAATTTCTTGGGAATACAAATGACTGGAGGCACTGATGCGCTTGCTGAAATGAATCCTGAAATAATGAATTCTGCCAAAGCTGGTTTGGCTCAAACAGCGCAGATATATATAAATGAGTTATGGAATTTGCCACTTGCATCAATACTTATCTCATTCATCTTATATTTTATAGGAGGTTATTTTCTGTATAGTTCAATTTATGCGGCTATCGGAGCAGCAGTGGACAACGAAACAGATTCGCAACAGTTTATGATGCCCATCTTGATGCCATTGATGCTAGCTGTTTATATAGGTTTTTTTACGGTAATGGATGACCCACATGGTTCAGTAGCGGTGATTTTTTCTATCATTCCTTTTACCTCACCTATCGTGATGCTGATGCGCGTACCCTTTGGCGTGCCGCTATGGCAATTGCTATTGAGCTTGACTTTGCTATTTGCCACCTTCTTGTTTATCGTATGGAGTGCAGCTAAAATATACAGAGTCGGCATCTTGATGTATGGAAAGAAACCTACTTGG
Organism: Flavobacteriaceae bacterium; assembly: GCA_034676605.1. GTDB lineage: Bacteria > Bacteroidota > Bacteroidia > Flavobacteriales > Flavobacteriaceae > Flavobacterium. Next base: position 1,341,077 of record JAUCBW010000001.1, read on the forward strand.
GGAGAACTCTATAAATGGCTTAGATACTAAGTAAAACCCGTTGGGTGAAATTAAAAATAGATTGATTTTTCCGTCAGTTCGAGTGATTTTTCGTAGTGAAACGAAGAAAAATTGTATCGAGAACTAAATAAAAATACTTCTCGATACAAAATTCCCTTCACTTCGTTACAGAAATTTCACTCGAAGTGACGATTTGAAGTAATTTCACCCAACGGGTTAAGTAAAATAAAAAAACAGCAAGACTCACATCTTGCTGTTTTTTTTTTATGGCTAAACGCCCCAGTCTTTATAAGGATTACGTATCAGGTTGGAGTTGTAGTAATGAATTTCTCCAGTCACTTCTCTACCCAACCAATCTGGTCTTAAGAAAGTTTCGAGTTGATCTTTGAGTTCGACTTCTGCCACGACAAGTCCTTTGTTATCACCAAAAAACTCATCTACTTCAAACGTGTGTTTGCCTACAATTACCTCATACCTGATTTTATCAATGGTATTTTCTTCACATATTTTCAGTAGTTGTTCAGCTTCTGCTATCGGAATTTCTTTCTCCCACTCAAAACGCGAAAGCCCTGAAGCATCACTTTTTCCTTTAATAGTCAAATAGCCTTGGTCTGCTTTGATGCGAACACGAACTACTCGCTCTGGATGCGTACTCAAAAAACCCTGTACAATCCGATATTGTTTTGAAGCAAGCACTTTATAATCACTTGACTCTACTAAAAACTTTCGTTCTATTTCTACCATAGCTTTTTGGGTATTATGATTTTTGCTCTTTGTTGAAATACACCAAATAATAATACATTTGTTTTTCTTCATCCCAACCTTTCTCGACAAACTTCTCAGCACTTTCTGGATTGATGAAATCTAATTTGATTTGGATATTCGTATCCAGAACAATCGTGTTTTTCATTTTTTTGCGCACATCAGTTACCGCATTATTGGCAATGGGGAAATTAGTAATATCTTCGATAGAATATTTTTCTCCTTTGTCAACTTTGTAGTTTCTGAACTCAGGAATTAAATCTGGATTGTCTATAACTTCATTTAAGAAATTAGTTTCTTCAAACTCGTCATTTTTGGCAAAATAATTTACCGAACGGTTCATAAACATTACTTCTTCTTTTTTGTCTTCTGCCGGAAGAACTACATCTTTAGCAAAGTCCTGAACGAATTTTAGGTATTTTTTGGTCATAAAATTCTCATCCTGAAACGCATCTACGTTCAAGAAATGTTCTAACCAATATTTTGCATCATAGCGGTTGTTATCTACGCTCAGGATTTTATATCCTTCTTCTTTTTTGTAGTTAAAAATCAAACAGCCTTTGTCTAACTTATTCAGGCTGATTCCTTGTTGTAATAGCAAATCTAGATTTGTGCCCTTTTCTTCAAACTGCAAAAAATCGTGTTTTAGTTCACTCTTGAATATCCCGATAGCATCCACGATATTGTTATCAATCGATACATTAGTCAGGTGCGCAACATATACTTCCCCACTTTTGATATGCGGGTGATTGGATTGTTCAAAAAGATGTTGGGCGATTTTTTTAGAAATAGCATGTGCATTTGACGGATTGTTAAACATTTCTGTGGCTAGATTGTATAGCTCATTGTATTCTAAATCTACCTCGTGCGCGAACAGAAAATAATTTTCTTCTTTTTCTCTAAAGGGTTTGAAGAAGAATTCTCTGAGTAGCGGGCTCACTTCATCAGTTAGTCTGTGTGGATTTTCAGAAAAGAAAATATCTTCTCCTTTGTTCTTATTCCCTACTCTGTGAATAGATAGGCTATCGATGTTTAGGTTAAAAAGGTTGATCATTATGGGTAAGTATTTTTTTGTTAGACTAACAGACCTCACAAAATTCTATTTTCTGTGAGGTCTGTTTTATGCTTGTAAATATCAGGTTTTATTTTTAGTAATCCTCAGATCCGAACTCATTATAATCACCAAATTCTTCATCTGAGAACATATCTAAATCATCTTGATCAAAATCATCTTCAAAGTCGTCATAGATATTCTCCTGATCAAAATCAGCTTCAAAGGTCTTAGTGTCTATATCAGTTATTGTTCCGTGGACAAATAACAATTCAGGGTATGTTGCAGTAGGTTCTACTTCGCTTATAGCAGCTAATTCTACCAAGAACGTAAACATATTAAAGAAGTCATACACATAGATAATCTTTGTTTGTTCTTCGTCAAGCAAGCTGTTTAGTACAAAACTCTGCATCGTACTCACTTCTCCTGGCTCTTCTCCAGTATCAAAAAGTGGAATCTCATCTGCTTGTTCCCAATTGTTATCACAGGTATAAAAGGAAGCCATTTCGTTTCCGTCAAAACCAAATGCATTGAAGATAGCATTGTGTAAATCTTCGAGAGTATCCGTGGCTAAGATGGCGATATCTCTAAAGATATCTTCTTCTGTATCGAGTATTACTCGGAATTTATAAACCATAATCTAGTAAATAGTGAGCTGCAAATTTAATCAGAATAAATGACTCTAGCACATCAAATTATTGAAAGAACCGAAAATTCTTATTGGTATTCTAAGATGCTGCAAATGACCAGCAAACCCAAATAAGGCATCTGCCTTATACTTTGACCTACTTATTAGTAGGATTTTAGCCTAATCAAAATTTGAAAAATACGCATCGAATTTTATTGTTTTTGACCACATTCTAAAGTTGGTAAAAAAATGAGATGCAGTTTTTCAGTATGATATTGTTTAGTGTTTTGTTTTGTTTAAAAACTCACGATTGTGGTCGTGAGTTTTTTTTTATGAATTATATTCTCAGTCGAAAGCTATGATGAGTTAAACATCACTGAGATTTCATAAATACTTCACTTCGGTAGTGCAACCATCTTTCTGCAGGATTTAAGCGGCTCATTAGGATTTACGTCAACTTTCATTATGAATCTGAAAAGAAAAAACACATAACCTTATAAAACATTTATAAATACATACTATTGAGATGCTTCAAAACGTTAGATTATGAATACACTTTTTATTGTAGCAACTAAGCTATAGTTTTTAATTCAGATGAAGATGGCTACGAAAAAACAAGACGACGCAGAAAAGTCACTATACACTTCTGTCAAAGAAAAAATAAAATATCACAAAGAAGCAGCTAAACATCTTGAAGTAGCTGCAAAGCATCAACTTAGTGCAGCCAAATATTATGAAGAAGGATATTCTGATAAAGCTTTAGAGTACAGTAACAAATCAGAAAACGAAATCCGGTTAGCTAATAACTGTCAAAAAGAAGCTTCAAAAGACCATAAAAGTCTATAACATTAGGCAATGTAAAAAATCAAAAAGAAAGCATCTCAAAATCTGAGACACTTTCTTTTTGTTTAAATACTTTTTAAAAATTGCAGTACGTATAGGGTAATCAACTTTACCGCTAATTATTCACCTCTACCTTTATCATTCTTTTTGGCTATTTTGTCAGCTTTCTTTTCTTTAGCTGTTTTGGCAGGTGCCTTCTTATCTGACTTTTGTTTTAAACTTCTTTCTTTTGCCATCTTGATAAATTTTATACTGTTAGAAATATAAACGTAAAGATGGAGAAAATAAATATATAATCCCTTATTTCTTTTTTAAAATTACCTACCTGTCTCACATCTTAATTTTTAAATCTTATAGTTGTAACATCCTAATGAGCGGACTTAATAAGCTTGTTATGCAATAGCGTTATTCACTTGGCACAACTATTTTCTAAAACAAAACCAGTTCATAGTACACAATTCTACACTCAATACTCACTTTTTGTGGAGAAATCACCGCGACATTACAAAATCACAAAAAGCTAAAAATGTTTTAAATAAAAAAAATTGACGAATCTAAAGCAGTTTTATTATTGATTTTCTGTTTTTAATTATAATCTTTTATGAGAAATATATTTTTGTTGGTATTTGATTTTCACAAATCCACCTATAGGCAATCATAGCAAGGTATTCAGGCTATTATTAGATTCACATTAAGACCTCGTAATAACAATGTTAATCAGTTCTTAAACCAGTGTTTGGCACGAACGACACGCCATTAAATAATCACTATTTTTATGAATTATTAATAACAAACAACACGAAAATAAACATTATTGTCTTTTTTACGGTATAAGTATTGCTATATACAAATCACGAAGCTAATCAAGGTGTATCAAACTTAAACTAACAACTTACATACTATACACTAATAATATAACTAACTGTTCAGCTTTAATCCGGAGAAGGCAAAGAACAAAACGTTATACTTTTTACACCAAAATTAGCTAACAATAACAAAGAGAATTTAGAATCAAACTTTAAATTAACTTTAAAAACCACTACTATGAAAAAGCTACTATTATCCTCATTATGTATATCAGTTTTTGCTATATCTAATGCACAAACAGAAAAAAGTTTCGGAGTAAAAGGTGGGGTGAACTTTACAAATCTTTATACAGAAGATGTTGATGACAATAATATGCTCATCAGTTTCAACGCAGGCCTTGTAGCCATCTTACCTATAACAGATATGATTGCCCTTCAACCCGAAGTTATTTATTCAGGCAAAGGTGCAGAGCTAAAATACGACAATGCATTTGCTGAAGGGAACGCAAAATTCAGATTGAGCTATATCGAAGTTCCGATATTACTTCGGTTCAATCTAACAGATAATTTCAGTCTTCAGGCAGGTCCTTATTTATCTTATCTCGTGAATGCTGATATTAAAAGTGAATCAGACAATGATATCTTTAACTCTCAGGTTGACCTTGATACGAATGATTTTAACAAATTCGATTACGGATTAGCAGCTGGAGTTGAATTTGACCTTAACCCAATAGGAATCGGCGCACGTTATAACTACGGTTTGGCAAACGTCGGTAAAGAACGAACAGTCGGTGGAACTAGCTATACTTTCCCTGATGCAAAAAACAGTGCAATTAGCCTATATGTAGTATTCAAATTTTAACCTTTAAAACCAAGCATTATGTCAGACTTATTATACATCGTAGCAGTAATTTTGATAATACTATGGATCTTAGGATACTTTGCCTTAAATCTTGGGGCAATCATTCACCTCCTTTTAGTTATAGCAATTATCGCAATTATTCTCAGACTCATCAGAGGAAAAAGAGTCTAAACCTCATAAAAAAAACAAACAGTAAAATTTAACCCTTAAAAACAATTTATTATGAAATCTACAAACATAGCAATAGGCATATTAAGCGGCCTAGCAGTCGGAGCAATATTAGGAGTATTATTTGCACCTGATAAAGGAACTAGAACAAGAAAGAGAATTGCAGACAAAGGATCTGAACTTAAAGATTCATTGGAAAGCAATATGAGTAATCTTGCTGATACCATTCAAAGCAAATATGATGAAATAGCCTCAAAATTCGATAAAACAATCGATGAAGTAAAGGCAGAGGTGAAAGCTAAGAAAATGTAATCTAAAGTAAAAAATTAAACCAACTTTTTAAAAACTAATATCATGAAAAATTTAAACCGAATAGTTGTTATAGTAGGAATTGCTATGGCAATGGTGTCTTGTAAGAATTCAGAAGCTGAACAAGCGCAAACAACAGTAGATGATTACACCACTTATATTGACTCAGTGAGTCAAGTGGCAGTAGCAGATGCTGAACAAAGATGGGATGAAATCGAAAAATATGCTGCTGAAAAAAGAGCACAAGCGCAGAGAGAAATCCAAGACTTAGAAGACAGAGTAGCATTAGAAGAAAGAATGGATGCTTCGTCTAGAAAGTATGAAGAGTTCAAACAAAATGTAGTAAACCACAAAACTGAAGCTCAAGCAGAAATTGCTAGAAAAGAAGTCAGAAGTGCACTATTCAAAGGACAAATCGTAGAGAATGATTTGAGCTTTGCTTGGGTAAACAAAGACAACATCCTTGATGTTTATGATAATTTCGTAAACACCGTTTCAGAGCACAAAGACGAATATACTAGAGAACAATGGGATGATATCAAATTGCTTTATGAAGCGCTAGATACCAGAAAAAACACTGTTGAAAACGAAGGGCTTACCTCTGCGGATAACTTGAAGATAGCAGGATTAAAAGTAAGATTTGCAACTATGTATAAAGTTAATAGAGTAGGTGCAAAAGCCGAAGAAAACGAAGAAGCTAAGCAATAATCAAGCAATTCAAACACAAAACGAGAAAAAGGCAACTGTTATAGATTGCCTTTTTTTATGCTTTAAAAAGATATATAACCTGTCTGTTCGTAAAAATAGCACAACCTAAAAAAATTATTTCCTTCTTAATTTAAAATAGCCATTGGCTAGAATAGTAAGTAGTATAATTGTAGCTCCGATATAAAACTCCTTACTCATTTTCTCCGTTTCTGGAAAGATAAGTATCGCTAATATGATTCCGTAAACTGGTTCGAGGTTTATGGTCAGCATCACCGTATAAGGACTGAGGTATTTCATTACATCAATAGAAGCAACAAAAGTATAAGCAGTACAGATGGAACCAAGTATAAACAAATACATCCAGTCGTTAAAACTCAACACAAAGAAGTTTCCGTTAAGCTCTCCTGTAAAGAGCATATACACCGTAAGGAATAAAACTCCTCCCAAGATCTGATAAAGTGAGATAAAGGAAGCATTGTATTTTTTTGCAAACTTAGAATTAATCACTGAAAACAAAGCCGAAAGAAAAGCAGCTATCAACGCGAGCGTAATTCCGTATAAGAAATTTCCGTTTACGTCATAGATAATATACAAACCGCACATCACAAGAAGCCCGAAGGCAACTTCATATCCGATGATTCTACGCTTATAAAAAAGAGGTTCTAAAATCGAGGCGAAAAAAGCACCGGTAGATAAGGTTGCCAACGTAACCGACACGTTAGAAACTTCGATAGCTTCAAAAAAGGCGAACCAATGTAGTGCAATTATAAATCCTGAACCCAAGAAAACAAGCAATAAATTTCTAGAGATTATGATTGGTATTTTCTTGATTTTGATATAGATATAGACCAATACCAATGCAATAGTCATTCTATACCAGACTTTTGCCACAGAAGTAGTAGAGATAAGTTCGCCCAAAACTCCTGTAAAACCCCATACAAACACAATGAAGTGTAGATGTAAGTAGCTCTTGGTATTAACGTTTGGCATTTCTGAGGAGGTATATGGCTAATAATCCGAAAATCACGTTGGGAGTCCATACGGCAACCAGCGGCGAAAGGCTTGATTTTTCTGCTAATGTACCGAACATTTTATCAAAGAAAACGTAGGAGAATGCTATGAAAATCCCAAGAGCGAGATTCATTCCCATTCCTCCTCTACGCTTTATAGCCGAAACAGAAACGGCTATTATCGTCAGGATAAGGGCTGAAACTGGCGTACTAAATCGCTTGTATTTCACCACCATATAGGTATTAATACTAGAGGAACCACGCATTTTTTCTTTTTCTATGAATCTGCTGAGTTCGCCTATGGATAGGGTTTCTGCTATATAAATAAGAGGCGAGAGATCTTCTAAATCAAAATTCAGTAGTGTGTCTTTAGTTTGTTCATAAATCAGAATGTCATCTAGCTTTCCTATTTTTCTTTTATTGAATCCATTAAGCGTAAAAACACTGTCTTTATCCTTCCACTTAATGGTTGAGGCTTGAATTTTTTCTTTTAGCCTATTGTCTTTGTCAAAGGTTTCCAGTGTAAATTCAAATCCCATTTTAGTAGATGGATTAAAGCTATTTACATGAATGTATTGGGTATCGTTGAGTTGTTTATAGATATTATTACTCTCTCTAGTCTCGGTATATCTACTCAAGTATTTATAGTGGTATTCATTGAAGTCTTTACTGGCTTTAGGTACGATATAGAAACTCATTGCAAAAGCAAAAACAGTGACAATTCCAGCTCCGATAAGATAGGGTCTTAGGAATCGTGTAAACGAAACTCCTGAACTCAAAATAGCTATAATCTCAGAGTTATTCGCCAGTTTTGAAGTAAACCATATAATCGATAAAAACAAGAATATCGGAAAAAGAAAATTGGCAAAATAGATGGTGAAATTAAAATAAAAATAGACCGTTTCGTCCAGTGGAGCATTACTATCAAGGATTTTACCGATTTTCTCAGAGACATCGATGATGATTCCGATAGGCGCAAATAGTATAAGCATCATTACAAAAGTAATGAGATAACGCTTAAGTATGTACCAGTCTATTATTTTCATCCGAAATCAAAAAAACAAAGCTACAAAGAAGTAACTAATTAAAAATCAAAGTCTAGATTACTCTTCGTAACGTTTGACTTCTCTGTCATAGAAAAACCCTGCTTCTTCGATAAGAGCTTCCATTTCGTTAGTTATTTCTTCTTCTTCTGACGGGTCTAATTCTTCTAAGAACTCGACTTCATCATCTTTAAGATTGATAATAAACCTAGGGAAATCAAGATGTACGACAAAAATATCTTCAGGATAATCGGTATTATCAGCGAGTACAAATTTTGGTAGTGTCATAATTCTGGTATTTGATTGAGTGTTGGCGGCGGTGTTGGGCGCTCAACGTTTTTTATGTTAATCAGTTTGTTGGTCAGTCTTTCAAATCTCATATACAGCAGGATTCCTGCAACTGTAAGCCCTATAAGAAGACCAATCCATACACCTACTGCGCCTAAATCAGTGTATAATCCTAAATAAACACATATCGGAAAACCGACGATCCAATAGGAGAAAAAGGTAATTATTGCAGGAATTTTCACGTCTTGTAATCCTCTGAGTGCACCTAAAATAATCGCTTGTATTCCGTCAGATATCTGAAATAAGGCAGCTATAATCAGAAGTTTTGAAGCAATGACAATCACTTCTGAATTCTCAATAAATTTCTCCGGATTATTCATCTCTAAGAATACGAGCGGCAAAATTTTATGCAAGATAATAAATACTAGGGCAAAGCCTACTTCTAAGAAAAAACCTAGCAAAAGAATCGAACGCGCAACTGTTTTTAGGTATTCATAACGCTCTAGCCCCTTCTGATTTCCCACTCTAATCATAGCGGTAACTGATAGTCCAGAAGCAAACATAAAGGTTAGTGAAGCCAGACTCAAAGCAATCTGATTTGCTGCTTGTGAGGTTTTTCCGATAGAACCTGTAAGCCAAACAGCTGAGGTAAAAAGCACTACTTCAAAAAACATAATCATAGCTGAGGGAAGTCCGATAGCTATAATTTTGTTGATAAGCGAACGCTGTAAATTCTTAAGACTAAATCCATTGAAGTATTCTTTGAGGTCTTTGTCTCTTCGCATCATATAATGCATCATCACCACCATAATAACTCTTGAGACTAAAGTCCCTACAGCAGCACCTAAAATTCCCATTTTAGGGAAAATCCAAAATCCGTAGATAAGGCAAAAGTTGATGAAAAAGTGAACGATATTGGCAACAACAATGGCATACATCGAATATTTAGTTTTCGACATACCATCGGCAAACTGCTTATATCCTTGAAAAACCATCACACCGATGAGCGAAAACGCTACGATATTCACAAAAGGAATCGCAAGTCTGACCACCTCTTCGGGTTGCCCCATATAATTCATCGCGGGCTTTAAAAGATAAAGCATTGCAAAAAGTGAAATTCCGATTACTGTACATAAAATAAGCCCGTGATGAAAAGCATTTCGTACACCCTCAGTATCTTTTCGGGCATCATTCTGCGCCACGATAGATGTAATAGCAGTTGAGAAACCAATTCCGACTGACATAGCCACAAACACAAAGCTATTTCCGAGTGAAACGGCAGCCAACTCAGCAGCACCTAGCTTACCGACCATGACGTTATCAACGATAGCAATTAGGGTATGTCCTACCATTCCTAGGATAATAGGATAAGCAAGCTGAATGTTTCTAGAAAATTCTTTGAAATAAATACGTAGATTCAATCTAAAAAAGATAACTTATTAATTCGACAAAAGTAATTGTAAAAAACCGATTGGCAAAAATAAAACTGCTAACAATAGATTAAATTTATCCAAGTATTTTTGAGCTGATTTGTCGATATGTGCTGGTTATAAAAACGCTTCGTTTCTGGTCATCGCTATATGCGGAATGTCATCTTCGAGATACTGCTCACCAGAAATTACAAAGCCAAGATTTTCGTAAAACTTAATCAAATAACACTGTGCCGAAATAGTGATGTGTTTATCATCAAATTTTTGGTGAACCTCTGCAATACTTCTGCGCATCAAAGCTTGACCATACTGATGATTCCTATACTCTTTACTGACTAAAACTCTACCAATAGAGGCATTTTCAAGACAATCACCCGCTTTGAAAATCCTTGAATAGGCGACAATCTTATGGTTTAAAATTCCCATCACATGCAGTGCTTTTTGGTCTTTGTTATCAAGATCGTCATACGCACACTGTTGTTCTATTATAAAAACCTGCTCTCTGAGTCTGAGGATTTCGTAAAGTTCGTTTAGGCTTAGCGCATCAAAAGTTTTTGTTTTCCAGATAATTTCCATTAGTTGAATTCCACAGATTGTATAATTGCTTCGAGTTCGTGCATCATATCTCTTTTGGAGGAAGAAGGTGCGTAAATAAAACCCTCGATTACTACATTTCTATTGTTTGTTTTGTCTAATAAAGTATAATTCACGAAAGGTCCTGACATAAAAACATCTTTCAGTTCCCAAGTTCCTTTGGTTTGATAAGCCTTGACACCTCCGATTTTTGTAATCGAAAAATAAGGTGCGTAAGATTCTTCGGTTGCCATATAGGAGTTGATTTTATTTTCTCGAGAATGAATAAACATCCTGCCGATAGAATCTCTGACACGAATAATATTGTTGATGTTTTCAGTTTGAATAGCCGAATCAAAATACGGAACCTGATAAATCAAAAGGTAACAACTGCCGTTTTGATCTTCGCTTTTGAGCCACAAAAAATCTTCACTTTCAGATATATAGTTATACTTATTAGGTATATTTAGGTTGATATTAAACTTCTGAAAAACCTTCTGATCGTCTAGTGCAGCAAGTTGGATGTTTTTTTGTGTCTGAGAGATTTCAAAACTCTTGACTGTTTTGATTATAGAGTCTGATTTTTGTTCAACCAATTCTATAATCTCAGGAATACTTCTGCCAGAAATATAAATGACATTTTGATTTAGAGCAAAGTCATTATGGCGCACCTCAAAAATTTCTTCGGTAGATTTCTCTACTATCAGAATATTTCGATTTTTACAGAAGTGGTCCTCTCCTGTTCTATCTCGATGCTGAATCAGGCTAAAGAGCGGTTCTTCTTGCGGAAGTCCGTTGATTGATTTGGCTAATTTCTTGCGTAGCGTATCGCCTACTTCTCCGTTCCAGAGTGCATCTTCGATAATTACGGTAAGTTGGTTTGTACTACCTATGGCGGGTTCTAGGACGAAATCTTTGTTTTCACAAGAAAGCAAAGCCAATAAGGCAAAAAACAAAAAGACAAGCTTTTTCATAAACATTTAATAACAAACGGAGTTTATCAAAAAGTGTGCTATGATTACATTATTTTTAGTTTCTTCCCTGCTTGGATGTTCGATCCCGCAATATTATTCCATTTTTTGAGATTCACAACAGACACGCCATATTTCTTGGCAATACTTCCGAGGTTTTCACCACTTCTGATGAGATGGAATCTTGTTTTACCTCCTTTAGAGCTTGCTACAGCTTCTTCTTTGAACGGCAAGGGTTGTTCTTTTTTGCTGTTTTCGATATCTATATAGGCATAGATTTTATCTTCATTCGCCACAAAAAGCCCGATTCTATCAAAGGGAAGCCTAACGTAATTTGGTTTTTCTGAAGAATACGGAATCACATCTAATTTATATGAAGGGTTCATAAAACGAAGTTCTTCCACACTAACATCTACTAAACCAGCAATTTGCCCAAAACTCATTTTTCTCTTCAGATAAATTGTATCTGTTTCTACGCGTTTTACGGGTGCTCTTTTAGCGGCAATATTATGTTCTTTATGGAACTCGAAAAGATACATGGTCGCTACGAATGCTGGCACGTAACCTTGGGTTTCTTTAGGCAAAAAGCTTCTGATATTCCAATAATTCTTATATCCGTTTGAGCGTCTAATGGCTTTGTTTACGTTTCCAGGTCCAGCGTTATAAGCGGCAAGTGCTAAATCCCAATCGTCATACATGCCATGTAGCATTGACAAGTACTGACAAGCGGCTTCGGTTGATTTGATCGGGTCATAGCGCTCATCTACATAAGAGTCAACATTCAGATTATACATTCTTCCGGTAGGTAACATAAACTGCCATAATCCTGAGGCACCCATTCTAGAGACTGCTCTAGGGTTTAGTGCTGACTCTACTATGGCTAAGTATTTTAATTCTAGTGGAATGTTGTATTTGGCTAATTTCTCTTCGAATAAAGGAAAGTAATATTCTGAAAGCGCCATTAGCCTCCCCATTGATTTCTTTCTATTCTTGAGCATCAACTTAATGGTATTCTCTAAAGCAGGATTGTATTCAATATTAAAGGGTGATTTCTCGTCTAATAATCTCAGTCGTTCTTTGAGTAGTTCAGTCGAGAGTTCAAATTCAACTTCTTGCGCTTCACCAATGCTTTGAATATCGGCAAACATATCTTCTGACAGCTCTTCATTAGTTAATTCTTGAACCCAGAGTTTGTCTAATTTAGCCAATTTTTCGTTTTTGACGAAACTAGCTTTTATAGAATCCAACAGCGTTAATTCTGCTTTTACTGGGCTGGCTTCGGATTTTTGATCTGTGTGTTTTTGAGCAAAAACCCCGCTTAAACACAGCGTTAATACAGCTGTTGAAAATATTCTTTTTGAAAGCCTCATTGTTATAATTCTTTGAATTTCAGAAAGTTCTTGATTTTATATGCGTCGCAAACTTATAAAAAGGATAACTTAAAACCAATATATTTATTGTAAAATAGTTTTAATTTATTTTAAAATCGCTTCAATTCCTGGCAATACTCTGCCTTCTAACATCTCTAACATGGCTCCTCCACCAGTAGATACATAGCTCATTTTCGGTTCTAAGCCAAACTGCTTTACGGCTGCAACTGAATCTCCCCCACCCACTAATGAGAAAGCTCCGTTTCTTGTGGCTTCAGCGATGAACTCTCCTAATTGGATTGTTCCGTTAGCGAAGTTGGGCATCTCAAAAACTCCAACAGGACCGTTCCAAAGAATAGTTTTTGAAGCTAGAATTATCTTCTTGAAGTTGGCCAATGTTTTTTCTCCCACGTCAAGTCCTTGCCATCTTTCAGGAATAAGGCTCACGTCTGTAGTTTTTGTTTTGGCATCGTTTGAGAATGAATTAGCAATAATCACATCTACAGGCAAGTGCACCAATACATTTTTTTCTTTGGCTGACGCCAATATTTTCAGTGCCAAATCTAGTTTATCCTCTTCACAAATCGAATTTCCGATGTTTCCGCCGAGCGCCTTAACAAACGTAAAGGTCATCCCACCACCGATAATCAAGTGGTCAATTTTGTCTAATATATTCTCTATAACCGTGATCTTAGAAGAAACTTTTGATCCTCCCAAAATTGCCGTTACTGGTTTTTCGCTGTTTTTAAGTACTCTATCTAAGCTCTCGATTTCTTTGGCTAATAACAATCCGAAGTATTTTTCTTTAGGAAAAAACTGAGCAATAATCGTTGTTGAGGCGTGCGCTCTATGTGCTGTACCGAAAGCATCGTTTACATAAATATCGCCTAAGTTTGCTAACTTCTCTGCAAAAGCGACCTCTCCGCTCTCCTCTTCTTTGTAATAACGTAAATTTTCTAAAAGTAGAACTTCTCCCCTTTTCAGGTTTTTTGATTTCTCAACCGCTTCTGCACCAATACAATCATCTGCGAATAAAACAGGATGCCCTAGTATCTCACTTAGCTTGTCAATAATGTGTTTCAGAGAAAATTCTTGTTCTTTGTTTTTTGGTCGTCCTAGATGAGACATCAAAATTACACTACCTCCGTCATTGATAACCTTGTCAATTGTAGGTTTTGCAGCTTCGATTCTGTTGGCATCTGTTACGTTGAAATTCTTGTCTAAAGGAACGTTGAAATCAACTCTTATTATCGCTTTTTTACCAGAAAAATTAATATCATTTACTGTTTTCATCGTCTCGTTTTTAGATTGTTGTTTTTTAAATCCTCACAAAAATATATATTTTTTGCACAAAACCGCCTTTATTAAAACAAAAAACAATTTCACAATTCAATTGATTTTTATACCCAACCTCTTTCAGCAAACTTTTAGACAGAAATATAAAGATCAAAATCGGATGTCTCGCAAAAGCTTTACTTTGCAATAAATCAGTATATTAGCACCGAAAAGCACCGCTATTCTGCAAAATCTAAGAAATAATTGTTCAAATTTGAAAACAGAAATACAAAAAGAATATTTTTGCTTTTATAAAATTCACGTCAAAAACAGCCTAAATGCTCAAAAAAATAGCACGAATTATCACCAAAGTAGTCATCGGTTTTTTCATCGTTTCAGTACTCTCGGTTATACTTTACCGTTTTGTTCCGGTTCCAATTACTCCTTTGATGCTGACGCGCTCTGTCGAGAATGGTTTTCAGAAATGGAAGCACACGTGGGTTCCGATAGAGGAAATTTCTCCTAACTTACAGGTTGCTGTGGTGGCAAGTGAAGACCAAAACTTTTTGAAACATAACGGTTTTGATTTTGAAGCCATTAAAAAAGCACAAGCACACAACAAAAAAGGAAAACGCATCAGAGGTGCGAGTACCATATCGCAACAAGTTGCCAAAAATGTATTTCTTTGGCAAGGCAGAAGTTGGGTCAGAAAAGGTTTTGAAGTTTATTTTACTGTACTAATTGAAGTATTCTGGAGCAAACATCGCATTATGGAAGTCTATCTAAACAGCATCGAAATGGGTGATGGCGTTTACGGAGCAGAAGCTGCTTCACAACATTGGTACAGAAAATCAGCCAAAAACCTCAATATGAGAGAAGCAGCAGGAATAGCTGCTATTTTGCCCAATCCTAGAAAATTCAAAGCAAGCAACTCATCCAACTATATAGAAAAAAGAAAAAACAACATCATGCGACAAATGCGGTTTATGGGTGTACTCAAATACTGATTCTTTTTTGAATTTATAAAAATATAACTCTCGGAATCTATATATTTGTAAGCAAAATTATCTAAAAAGGGACATGACCAAGAAAAAGAAATCCTTAAAAAAACATCTGTTCAACAAAAGTAGAATTGTATTGCTTAACGAAAATACCTTTGAGGAAACTTTTTCGTTGAGGCTGAACTTGATGAATGTTTTTGTAATCATAACTGTAGTCTCTATCTTTATGCTTACGCTTACCACCTATATCATTGCCTTCACTTCACTCAGAGAATATATTCCGGGGTATTCATCTCCGAAACTCAACCAGCAAGTAGTGGATTTAACTCTAAAATCAGACTCTTTACAAAACAGCTTAAACTACAATCAAGCTTATATTAACTCTATCCGACAAGTGTTGTTAGGCGAAGTAAAAGCCGAAGTGATAAACAAAGACTCTATCATCGCAGCAGAAATTGCAAAAATATCTGAAAAGGATTTTATTCCCTCAAGAGCGGATTCACTCCTAAGAGAACAAGTAGCTACTGAAGACAAATACAATTTATTCGAAAAAGCAGAACAAAAAGTAAGTTTGGTATTGTTTGCACCAGTTAAAGGACTTATTACAAATGGATTTAATCCGAAAGAAAAGCACTATGCGGTGGATGTTGCCTTGCCTTTGGGTACTCCTGTGAAATCAGTAGCGAACGGAACTGTACTTTTCTCTGATTGGACACCAGATAACGGAAACGTAATTATCATCAGCCATCCTGAAGCTATGATGTCTGTTTATAAGCACTGCGAAACCATCACAAAATCTGAAGGAGATTTTGTGAAAACAGGCGAAGTGATTGCAACTGCAGGTAGTAGTGGCAAGCATTCTACGGGTGTACATTTGCACTTCGAATTATGGAAAAACGGACGTCCGATTGATCCGACTAACTTTATTGATTTTGAATAATGTCTATAAAAAGCTATTTCTCTAAAATATTTGCACGACAGATTTATCTAAAAACTCAAAAATGGGCATCAAATCCTGAAGCAACCCAAAAGAAAGTTTTTCAAGAGCTACTCCTAGAAGCTAAGCATACTGCGTTCGGAAAAGACCATCATTTTGGTCAAATCAAAACCTACGAAGACTTTACACAAAAAGTTCCTGTTAGAGATTATGAAGAACTAAAACCTTATATAGAACGAGTGGTGAAAGGCGAAAAAGACATACTCTGGAAAGGCAAACCGCTTTATTTTGCAAAAACATCGGGCACGACCTCAGGGGCAAAATATATTCCGCTTACCAAAGAGTCCATGCCAACGCATATTCAATCTGCTAAAAATGCCATTCTGCATTACATTCACCAAACTCAAAAAACAGATTTCGTTGACGGCAAGATGATTTTCTTGCAAGGAAGTCCTGTTTTAGAAGAAAAAAATAACATTAAATTCGGTAGATTATCAGGTATCGTGGCGCATTATGTGCCTAAATACTTACAGAAAAACCGAATGCCGTCTTACGAAACCAATTGTATTGAAGATTGGGAAACCAAGGTAGATGCCATTATAGAAGAAACTTTGCCGGAGAAAATGACCTTGATTTCTGGGATACCGTCCTGGGTTCAGATGTATTTCGAGCGAATCCATCAACGAACAGGAAAGAAGATATCTGAAGTGTTTAAGGATTTTAGTCTGTTTATTTATGGCGGTGTGAATTACGAACCCTATCGAGCGAAATTCGAAAGCCTGATTGGACGAAAAGTAGATAGCATTGAATTATTCCCTGCATCTGAAGGTTTTTTTGCTTACCAAGATTCTCAAACAGACAAGGGAATGTTGCTTTTGCTTAAAAACGGTATTTTTTATGAATTCATCAAAACCGACGAGTTTTTTACTGAGAATCCGAAACGTTATACCATCGGTGAAGTAGAGGTAGGTGTGAACTATGCGCTAATCATCTCGACTAACGCTGGGCTTTGGGCATATAATATTGGAGATACTGTCGAATTTGTATCGACCAAACCATATAGAATTATAGTCTCAGGCAGAATCAAACACTATATTTCTGCGTTTGGAGAACATGTCATTGGCAAAGAAGTAGAGTTGGCCCTGCAAAAAGCAGTCGATGGAACTTCAGTGCTCGTTAACGAGTTTACAGTTGCGCCACAAGTAAACCCTGAAAGCGGGTTGCCTTATCACCAATGGTTTATAGAATTTGAGCGGGAGCCAGAAGACCTCCAGAAATTTGCCTTAGATATTGATAATGAGATGCGTAAGCAAAACTTATATTATGATGATCTGATTTCAGGGAATATCTTACGTCCAATTGTCATCTCAAAAGTACCTAAAGATGGATTTCAAGAATATATGAAATCAATCGGAAAATTGGGCGGTCAGAATAAAATTCCAAGATTGTCAAACGACAGAAAAATAGCTGATGCGCTAGAAAATATAATCCTAAAGAGCCGTAAATAAAGACTTATTTCAAAAAAACAAAACTCATTTGAGCCACAATGAAAAAAGTCGTAAATTTGCACTCCTAAAAAACTCCAAATGTTAGATAGATTACAATATGTAAAACAGCGTTTTGACGAGGTTTCGGATTTAATAATCCAACCCGATGTCATTATGGATCAAAAACGCTATGTTCAACTCAACAAAGAATACAAAGACCTCAAAGCACTTGTCAGCAAAAGAGAGGAATATATTAGCTTAAAAGATAATATCGCTGAGGCTAACGAAATCATAAAAGACAACAGTGATGCCGAAATGACCGAAATGGCAAAGCTACAACTTGACGAAGCCAAAGAGAGACTTCCTGTATTAGAAGAAGAAATCAAATTTATGCTTATCCCTAAAGATCCTGAAGACGCCAAAAACGTCATGGTAGAGATTAGAGCCGGAGCTGGAGGAGACGAAGCAAGTATTTTTGCCGGAGATTTATACAGAATGTACACCAAATACTGTGAAGGCAGAGGCTGGAAAACTTCTGCAGTAGATACAAACGAAGGTACATCAGGCGGATTCAAAGAGATTATTTTTGCGGTAAATGGAGAAGATGTTTATGGGACGTTGAAATATGAAGCTGGAGTGCACCGTGTGCAACGCGTACCTCAAACAGAAACCCAAGGAAGAGTACACACCTCAGCCGCTACGGTGATGGTGCTTCCTGAAGCTGAAGAATTTGACGTACATATTGATATGAATGATGTGCGCATTGACTTTTTCTGTTCTTCTGGACCTGGTGGACAATCTGTAAACACGACTAAATCAGCTGTGCGTATGACTCACGTTCCGACTGGACTTGTGGCGCAATGTCAGGATGAGAAATCACAACACAAAAACAAAGACAAAGCATTGACCGTTTTGCGTTCGAGATTATACGAAATGGAATTGGCTAAGAAACAAGAACAAGATGCAAAAAAACGTAACTCTCAAGTGAGTAGCGGTGACCGCTCTGCTAAGATTAGAACCTATAATTATCCCCAAGGACGTGTCACGGATCACAGAATCGGACTTACGATTTATGACCTTGATGGTGTAATGAACGGAAATATTGACAAAATAATCGAAGAACTCAGATTAGTTGATAATACCGAAAAACTTAAAGAAAGTGACGTTTTCTAATTACTTACAACAAAGGCTACTCTTCAAAAAAGTAGCCTTTGTTGTGTAAATAAGTTTCTACTTTGAGTGTATTTATGAATTATATTTGCTTGAAGTAAATCAGAAATCAGCCTCACTGCAACTTATGAATCCGATAGAAATCAGAAAAATCCAGTACCAAGAGACGTACAACATCAGACACGTTGTCTTAAGACCGAATCGAGCCTTAGAGACTTGTTATTTTGATGGCGATACGCTAGAGAGCACTTTTCATTTTGGCTTATACTACAAAGCAGAACAAGCGGGAATAATCTCATTGTTCAAAAACAAGAATATTCTTTTTGAAGCTAAAAACCACTACCAAATAAGAGGTATGGCAGTTTTAGAGAATTTCCAAAAAATGAATTTTGGACGAAAGCTAGTGGCATATTCAGAAATTTTTCTGAAATCAAAAGATATTGAAATACTTTGGTTTAATGCCAGAGAATCAGCTGTAGATTTCTATCAAAAACTAGGTTATCAGATTATAGACCCAGCTTTTGACATTCCAGACGTAGGCACACACTATGTGATGTGGAAAAAAATATAAGCAGTAACAACAAAGGCCTTGTCTAAAAAACTTTATACCGACAACAACTCAGACACTTCGTTTTTTAAGAAGGCTAAAGCAACACTCGTTGGTGATGGTTTGTCTAATAGGTCAGTTAAAATCACTTCTCTTAGTTTATTGGCTGAATCAATCTTATCACTCATATTGGTTTTGCGAATGGTTTGCACTAGTGTACTTTTGGCTGTATTGATTACCATCCAACATTTATCAGACATATAAATTTGTTGCGTAAGGTTATGCTCAAACTCCTGCTCAATATGAGCGATAATTAGTTGCTCATATTCGTTTTTATCAGTAGAGTTAGGGGAAATTCGGATAAGTAACTTAGAGGGCTCTATACGCTCTAAATAGAGTGCCATACGCTCATAAGCCTGAATGCGCAACGGCAAAGCTTGTTTCTGATTTTCTTTGCGAATCATAAAATTTCTGCGGTTATCCTCATTCTGAATATGAAGATTGAAAAAATAATATGCCACTCCACCTGTGATGAGTGCTGGTAAACAGTAGGCTAGAATCTGAAAAATCATTGAGGTATCCATAAGTATATATATTTTTGGGCGAGCCAAATATCCGAAAAAAATAAGAGAAGAAAAAGATTTAAAAAAATATTTGCAAAGATAAAAAAACGTGCTATATTTGCACTCGCAATCAGGGAATGGTTGCACGACTTAAAGGAGAAATGGCAGAGTGGTCGATTGCGGTAGTCTTGAAAACTATTGACTGTAACAGGTCCGGGGGTTCGAATCCCTCTTTCTCCGCTCGGTGAAAACCAAAAAAAGCTAAAACGCTGTAAAACTCAATGTTTACAGCGTTTTTTATTTTTAGGAATATTCAAAACAGGTCACTAAATCGTGTTATTTCAGTAACCTGTTTAGTGACCTATTGTTAAAATTAGAAATAGGTCACTGAAAATCACATAAACACCTGTATAACAAAGGGTTTAGTATTTGTACATCTTGTAAAAAGTGGTAACGATAAGTATATTTATTAACACTTAAAGTCACCACATTATGAACAAAACATTCAATTTATTATTCTTTGTAAAGAAGAATAAAATCAAAGCCAACGGAACCGCACCGATTTATTTACGGATTACGATAGACGGCAAAGCCAAAGAGATTGCTTCAAAAAGATACATTGTTCCTGATAAATGGGATTCAAAGATGCAGAAAGCAATCGGTACATCCGAAGAGATAAAACTCCTCAATGCTTATCTCAAAACTTTAGAGCAACAAGTATATGATACACATCATATAATGCTCAAAGACCGGACTACGGCAACATCGGAAAGTTTAAAATCTAAACTGCTTGGAACAGATAAAAAGAACCGAATGTTAGTTCCAATATTCGAAGACCACAACAATAAAGTTGAAAGCCTTTTAGGTCAGGAATATGCCTACGGAACTTTGGAACGCTACAAAACCTCATTAAAACATACCGTAGATTTTATGAAGTGGAAATATTCAATATCGGATATTGACATTAAGGAAATCGACCACGCTTTTATAATGGATTATGAATTTTATTTACGAAGTGTAAGAAAATGTAACAACAACACAACGGTAAAATATCTCAAGAATTTCAAGAAGATTATCAGATTGTGTATTGCTAATGGTTGGTTAGATAGGGATCCGTTTGTGAATTATAAGCCGAAAGTCCGTGAAGTAGAAAGAGAATTTCTTTCCCAAGAAGAAGTTATAACCATTTACACAAAACAGTTTAAAACTGAAAGACTTAATTTGGTTAAAGATATATTTGTATTCAGTTGCTTTACTGGATTAGCTTATATTGATGTAAAGAACCTGACAGAATCAAGTATCAATATTGGCATTGATGGTGAAAAATGGATTTTTACCCACCGCCAGAAAACCGAAACTGCATCTCGAATTCCCCTCCTACCTATTTCTCAAGAAATTATTCAGAAATATAAAAATCACCCACAGTGTATCAATGAGGATAGATTACTGCCAGTTCTGAGCAACCAAAAAATGAATGCTTATTTAAAAGAAATAGCTGATGTATGTGGCATTAATAAAAACCTGACTTTCCATTTAGCACGTCATACTTTTGCCACTTCTATCACTTTATCAAATGGGGTTCCAATCGAATCAGTAAGCAAAATGTTAGGACATAAAAACATTAAGACCACGCAGCACTATGCAAAAATACTGGATAACAAAGTGAGTAATGATATGGAGGTTTTGAGAAGTATATTTAAAAACGAAACAATTCTAACTAAAAATAACCAGACAAAGTCTATAGTTAATTAAATTTAACACAATATGCACGATTTGATAAAGTTTTGTCACGTTTTGAGTAAGTAGTATTAGAGAGAAACCAGTTAATTTTGTTTTATAAAAAGATAATTGCCTTAGGTTCAATGCCCTATGATGATTGTCTAAAACAAAAAACAATGAAACTCAGTATCTCAATAAAGAACCTTATAATAACGGTAATATGCTACCTCTATGTGTTGCTGTTTGTATATGCCGCTGTAAGCAAACTCCTAGACTTTGAAAACTTTCAGGTGCAGTTAGGGCAATCCCCGCTCTTAAGCGCTTATGCAGGCTGGGTATCTTGGGGTGTTATAATTACTGAACTAGTCATATCATTGCTATTGGTGTTAAACAAAACACGTCTTTTGGGGCTTTATCTCTCTTTTACCTTAATGGTAATGTTTACGACCTATATCTATATAATTCTCAATTATAGTGCTTTCATTCCTTGTTCATGTGGTGGCGTTCTAGAGGAAATGAGTTGGACCCAACATATGATTTTTAATTTCATTTTTATTCTTCTTGGTGGTATATCCATTTATCTTAAATCATGCGAATCTTCAATATATCAAACTAAAAACACTTGTATTAAACCATTTACCTTGATAGTTTTTTGTCTTGCTATTGGTGGTGTTTCAATCACACTTCTTTATAGCTTATCTGAAAAAAGCATACAATATACCAATAAGTTTATCAGGAGGTTTCCTCAACATTTTGCCGAGGAAAAGAAGCATATAGATCTAAAATATAATTCTTATTATTTCGCAGGGCTTGAAGGCGATATAATTTATTTAGGCAATGCTACTGCCCCTTTTCAGATTAGAAAAGTAGATACAGCACTTCATAAAAGTGAGGTAATTCACTTAGAATTTGACAACAAGAATTTAGCTTTTCGCAATCCGAGAACTAAGGTGAAAGGGAATTACTTTTATGTTTTTGAAGGCAGTATACCTTATGTTTTTCAAGGAAAAATACAAAATTGGTCAGCTGCTCTAAAAATTAATTCTGGATATTATTTCTCTCAATTAGTGCCGATAGATTCAACAAATACAGCTTTGCGATATATAGCTCCTATAAGTGGAGAAAACTTAATTGGCATTAGTAACCTGAAGGATACGTTAGACATTAAAGTAGGGTATCATATACTTCAAAAACAAATAGACGGCATATTTGATACTGATGGTAGTTTGCATTATAATCAAAAGCTTAATCTCTTGTGTTATGTTCACAGATACCGAAATGAATTTACCGTTTTCAAACCCGATTTTAGACTTTTATACAGAGGCAAAACAATTGACACTATCAACCAGGCTGTAATAAAATTGATAGACGTGAAAAGTCAACAGATTAAAACATTTGCTGAACCTCCTCTTATTGTAAACAAAATGAGTGAGACTGATGGTAACTTTCTTTATATCAATTCAACACTAAGAGGACAATATGAATCTGCAATAAACTGGAAAACAGCGAGTATAATAGATGTTTATGACTTGGTAAACAACCGCTATGTAGCAAGTTTTTATATCTATCATTTACATAAAGACAAGATGAGGAGTTTCATAATAAAGGACGGATTTGTATATGCACTTATTGGAGATCATCTTGTTTCCTATAAATTAAGGAATGACATCCTCAAAAAATATCAATAGTTGGCTTTAAAACAACAAAGATTTACCGGCCGGTAGCAGGGATTAGATCGAAAACCTGAAATAGAGTAGATCACAATTAAATTTTATAATCATGAAAACAATTCAAGTAAAAAAAATAATGATGCCAATAGCCATCATTTTAATTGGAATCATGGGTGCATTATCTACTCATGCAATGAACAAAAGCGCTAAATCATCAACACATGAGCAAGGTTACAGATATGTTTCTGTACTTGAACCTTGTCGGGCTGAGATTATGTGTACAACAGATTTCGGAGACATCTGTAAGTTAGGTAGTACTACTCTTTGGGGTAAAACTACCGACACAGCACCTTGTAATGTCCCTTTATACAAAATTAATAATTAAAAGGGATTCTGTGTAAACTCAAATCAGCTCTAATGACTTAGAGCTGATTTGTATTTTACATCTGTTATTTATGGATATTTATCCAGTCTGGTCGTATTTCATCCTTCAAATAGTAGTCCAACCAGTCCATCATTCTTTTGCTCAAATCCACTTGGTTATCTTTGGCCAATAACACATGACCTTCATTTTTATAACGTAACATTATATGGGGCTTTTGTAGTCTGCGCATAGCCATATAAAAATACATACTCTGATTAGGATCTACTTGTAAATCTTCTGCACCTAGCCATGACAACACTGGTGTATTGATGTTTAAAGCATGTGTAATGGGGGAATTTGAATAATAAGCTTCTTTAGCATCAAAAAATATTTGCCCCATTCGCATTTGTCCATGCTCAAACCTCCACGTTTCTGGCTTGCTATAACTTCTGCCAAAAGTAAAATAACAACTGGATAGATCAGCTACTCCTGCACCCGCAACAATAGTAGTAAAAAGATTGGTTTGTGTACTTAGAAATAAACTTTCATATCCACCAAATGAATGTCCAATTAATCCAATGCGGCTAGGGTTAATAGCCTTGTTTTTCAATAAGGTTTTTGTAGCTGAGATTACACAGTCTGCTGCAGAATATCCTGGATTGCCTATTTCAAAAGCAATGTCTGGATAGAACACAAAATATCCCTTACTTGTATAATTGGTTTTATTAAAACCATCGGAATTAAATAAGCTAGGATTAGTAAATAAATGTTGAGTAAAAGTGAGACGCTCATAAATTCTTACTACAACTGGATATGTTTGCTGTGGGTTAAAATCAAAAGGATAAAATAACACTCCTTGCAGCTGCTGCCCTTTAGAATTGGTATAATCAATCAGTTTAGAATGCCCCCATGCATAATTTTTGTAGTGTGGATTGCTTTGAAACAAGGTACTTTGTTTGTTCTTTTCATTAACATAAACAAGTGCAGGTGGCTTATCGTACTGCTCTCTTAAGTACACAAAACTATTAGCCTGTTTTGATTTCCTTATATTACTCAGATGATATGAATCAAAAAAAATAGGCTCAACTATTTTGCCGTTTTTAAAAAGAAAATATCCTTCCTTACTATGATTTGAGGTAACTCCATACAGAACATTGCTTTGAGAAAGATCAATGTTTTTCGCTTTTTTAATTAAAAAAGGACTACTAGCTTCACTACCACTAAGAGAATTGACTAGTCTGTATCGGATTGAATACTCTCTACCTTGGGTTAATTTTTTGGCATTCTGAAGATTGATAGGAACTTGCCAAATATCAAATTGGTCATAAATTAGTATACTAGATGAATCAGGTGTCCAACCAGCAACACCATAAGGTGTGTGAAAAGTGGAATTCTTATCGGTTTGCTCATATAAAGCTTGCCTTATATTAGAGGTTAAAATCCTATGTTTCTTCTCATAAATTGAATATACCCACCATTGTCCTTGCAGGAAATAAGAGATAAACCTTCCGTCAGGAGATAAAGTCAATGTTGTGAAGTTTCTTGGATATTGCTTTATTAGTAATTGTTTTTCCTGTGTGTTTAAATCAGTAAGATAAACATCTACATCACTGTAACTAGTATATGATGGTTTATAGTGTTGGTCTTTAAAAGTTATTAAATAATCTTGATTCCCGCTTAATACTAGTACATTTTCATCGTCACTTCCATAAAAACTAACTTGCCCTGATTTGGGTTGCCATTTTCCTACTAGTATATTTGCTAAATGCTTTCTGACTCCTAATTCAGGATCAGCAGTATGCCAAACCTCTACAGGTGTTTGGGGTAGTTGTTTAGGTTTGTTCTTTAGCATTACAAATACTTGTTTATTAGAGTCTTCTATGACTAAAGAAGTAGGATAGAAACCGTCTATATAATAATCCTCAGCTAAACTGGTATTGGTGTCCCAATCTAACGAAGAGATTTCGTTGTGCTCAAAATGATAATAATAAACAGCCTTAGAAGGCTTGGGCTCCAGTAGCTTTTCTTGTTTGCTAAACACAAGTGACAGGTCGTCCTTATGCCAAATCAGGTTTAAGAAATAATCTGAAGTATCTTCACGGTAGAGTTCTGTTATAATGCCTGTTTCGAAGTCTAATACGTGTAAATTGCTTTGATTATTATTATGTGTGCTATAAGCCATTTTATTTCCGTCTTGGCTCTTCGAATAAGCTGTAACTCCTGAAATTATATCTGTTGCTTTGGTTGATTTCAACCGTTTGATATGCAAACTTGAAGTACCTGTTACTTCTTGAGTAAATAATAAAAGTAGCTTTTGATTTTCAATTAACTCGTATTTAGAAATTCTTTCAAAACTCTGTTCAACACCCGTGTTTAAATCTATTAACAAGAGTTTAGCTTCTGGAAGAAGACATACAAACCACTCATCCTTTAAAAACGCACCTCCATATCCTTTAGGTACTTTATACGTTACTCTATCATATGTTTGCTGTATATAAAGCGTATCTAAACCGGTATCGTAGGTCATTTCATAAAAGACCCACTTACCGGAATTAGATAACTGCCCCATAGATAAATTACCCCATAAATCATATGTTTCTGGGGTAAGCTTCAGTGATTGGTATTGTTGCCCTGACATAGTAAAAGTCATCAACAATAGCGTTGAAATAAGATATAAGCTGTTAAGTTTTAGAATTGACTTCATCTTTTTAATAACCTGGGTTTTGTGGAGCTAAATTTTCATTTAATAGCATCTCTGACTCTGGAATTGGAAAAAATGCATCAGTCGAATTCCAACCCATTTTTATTGGCTGCAAAGTTTCGTCTAAAAGATTAAGTCGTTTCAGGTCAAAAAATCGATGTCCGAACTCAGTAAACAACTCTACTCTACGTTCTAGCACTAGTGCTTTAATAACTTCTTCTTGAGAGTTGGCCGTTGTTGCTTCTAATCCTGAGCGACTGCGAATTAGATTTAAGTCTTGTTTTGCAGATATTAGATCAGCCTGTCGTGCTCTTGCTTCTGCACGTATTAAGTAAATTTCTGCCAGTCGGAATACTTTTGAATATTCCTGAGAGGAACCTGTATTAGAATTTGATTTATATTTGAATGAGTGATACCAAGTACCCGAAGCATTTGACACAGCTCTAGTCCAGTGTTCTTTTCGCAAATCTCCTGACTCAAAGGTATTAATCAAATCCGCACGGAGGGCACTAGCGGGAGGAGGTCCAGTATTGAAAATGAAAGTAGAGGCTTCAGTAGTATTGTTTCCCGGGACAGATGACATAAATTGCCATATTGTATTTGTACTGTTTATAAAGAAACTATTTTCAATAGTTTCTAATGCATAGAGATGGGTTTGGTTTATAACCTCAGTAGCCACAGCTGAAGCTTCCTCCCATAATCCTGCATATAAATTGACGCGAGCTAACAATGCCATAGCAGCAAATTTATTCGGACGTACGCGGTCAGGAGTTACATATGCTTCGGGCAATAAACTAATTGCTGTATCTAAATCATTTTTAATATTTAAATACACCATTGTCACAGGGAGTCGGCTTATCTCTTTATTTTGTAAATAATCAGTAGATGTAACATAAGGTAGATCTCCATATAAATTGGTAAGATAAAAGTGTAATAAGCTTCTAATAAAGAGGGCTTCGCCTTTCAGTAAATCCCGAGTTGTCTGCGGTAATGTACTTGAATTTTCAACACCTTCTATTATAGCATTGGCAGCATAGATTTGCTTGTAGCTATAATCCCAGAAATTCTTGACATCTCTGTTAGTTGCCGTCAAACTATTGTTATAAAACGGGACGGCAGCTGCTTGTGGATTTCCATAGAAATCCAATTCATCTGCATAATTGCCCATTAACAAGCTAACGCCAGTTGTGGAGCCAGACAAAACACCTTCGTTTCTCATTTTGGAATAGATATCAACAAGTGCTGCAGTAGCTGTAAATTCATCTTCAAAAACGGCTGTGGCTGTCAATTGCGAATGAGGTAAGTCAACCTCAACAAAATCATCACAAGACAACATACAGAGTATTGCAACTAAAACGGTGTATCTTTTTAAAACTACCAACCTAGGGCTTGCGTTAAAATGGAATAAACCTATAATTATATTTTTCATGATCTTTAGTTTATTAAAAATTAAAAAGTAAACTGTAAACCCGCACTAATCACCCGTAAAGGGGGTAAATAGCCCGCTGATTTAAATTCAGGATCTGCTCCTTTATAATTTGTGAAAGTCAAAAGGTTTTGGGCCTGTAGGTTTAATCGGCATTCAAAAAACTTGGTGTACCGTGAAGGAATTGTCCAGGATAACGATATGTTTTTTAATCGAATAAATGAAGCATCACTCACCGCTCCTGTACTTTCTAAGAAACGATAATAGGCATCAAAAGCCTCACTATTACTACCATCGGTAAACAGCTGATGTGTAGCAATATCACCTGGTTGTTGCCAACGATCAAGTACGTCTACGGGTTGATTACCAAATGTACCTGGTGCGCCCACAACAGCATATTGATTCCAATTTAGCTGTTTTACAAACTGTAGCAGGAAGTCTAATTTCCAGTTTTTGTATCGGAACTCATTGTGAAATCCTCCGAAATATTCTGGAGAAAAGTCACGCAGGACTTTTTTGTCACCCGAAGCAGTAATAACCCCGTCACCATTCAAATCTGCAAACTCATAAACACCTGTTTCTGGATTTACTCCTTCTAGTTGATATAGATGTTTGATGCCGATTGATTCGCCAATAACAAACTGATTACGATAAGTAGAACCTTCTAAGTCAGGGAATGATAGTAGTTTATTTTTGGCAAAACTTATGTTGAATGAGCTTATCCACGAAAAATCTTTTCGGCTAAGATTAATAGTTCGTAAACTAATTTCAGTTCCTGTATTCTCAATGGTTGCATCTAGATTAGCTTGAATAGAAGAAAACCCAGTAGTGCCTGGCAATGGAACACCTATTAACTGATTGGATGAACGATTTGAATACCATCCTGTTGTTAAAAAAACACGGTCATTCATAAGCCCCATCTCCAAAGCAATTTCTAACTTCTTATTGGTTTCCCAAGCAAATTGCGGGTTAAAGAGTCGGGTAGGTTGCATTCCGATAACTCCCTGATAATTTTGACCTGTAGTGGCATAAGTGTCTAAATATTGATAGTCTCCTATCTGGTCACTTCCGGTAATACCATAACTAGTACGCAATTTACCAAAACTTAGCAGCTGGCTATTACTTAAAAACTCTTCTTCACTAAACAACCAAGCTCCACCAATAGCACCAAAATTGGCGAATTGATTGCCTGGACCGAAACGACTTGAGCCATCACGTCTACCTGTCAAGTTTAGTATATACCTTGAATTGTATTTATAATTAACCCTACCATAAAATGCCTGATATTTATAGTTTGTCTCCTGATCATTTAGAATCATAATGGTTGCAGCAGCCCCCAAGTTATAAATCAGACTGTTGCTTGGAAAACCCATTCCATATTGAACCAATTGACTTCCCGTTTGAGATTGAAAGGTAGCTCCACCAAGAACTGACCATTCGCTTTTTCCGAAATTCTTTTTCCAATCTAATTGAGGCTCAAAAATCCAAGACTTACGCTGCGCATTGCTGACGAAAATTGCTGAGTATGAACTGTCTGCACCGTAGGCTGGGTCATATTGAGTAGATGGTGATGTATTGCTGTCGTTATGATTAATGCTGGTCATACCAAAACTGGTCTTAATTGTGAATTGATCAGATAATTCATAAGACAATTGCCCGTTGGCAATTAAATCATAGGTCATAGCCTTATAGGTACCCTCTAGGTTGCGCAACGGATTATTAAACGTACTGTTTTCCCAATTCAAGCCTCCTGACTCATCATAAAGCGCAGGTGCATTAGGAGCTAAGTTAAAGACCTCCGCAGTCAGGTCAGAAGAAGGTTGATGGTTGTCTTGACCCGTATAACCCACCGAAAAATTGGTCTTAAATTTATTTGACACAGAAGTATGATTTACATTCAATAAGAAATTGGCTTTCTTATAGCCAAAATCACCTGGATAAGTGGTGTTTTGTTTATTGTAGTTTCCGCTTAACAAATATCTTGTCTGGGTATTTCCGCCTGTTAGTGTAGTTTGAACATTAGTGATTATTGCGTTTTTGCCTAGCAATTCTTTTTGCCAATCAGTGTAACGGTTAGAATCCCAAGTTCCGTTTATATCATAAGCATATTCTGGAATAACACTAAAACCGTCATTTGCAAAAGCTTCATTCCGCATACTTAGGTATTGTTCAGTATTTAACATCTTAATAAAGCCTGTGGCTGTACCTACAGCTTGTGATAATGAGGTGGTGAATTGCATTTGGCCTTGCTTTCCTTTTTTTGTAGTAATCAGCACAACTCCATTAGCACCGCGTGAACCATATATAGCAGTCGCATCAGCATCTTTCAGAACTTCTATACTCTCTATCTGTTCGGGGTTAATACTGTTTAATGGACTGGGTTGTGTGGGTATAATAGGAGAAGTCATCCCCGTGCCGATTGGATCTGCTGAGTAAGGGACTCCATCGATTATATACAGCGGATTGTTGCCGTTGGTTCGCAAACTGTTCCTACCGCGAATTTCAATTTCAAAACCCCCACCTGGCACACCAGTAGTTTGTGTGATATTCACCCCTGGCATTCTTCCTTGCATTGCGGCCAATACGTTTGTTACAGGCTGCCCTTCAATATCCTTAGCTGTAATTCTGGCTATACTCCCCGTCCGTTCCCGGTCTTTAACGGAGTAATAACCGGCATTGATGATTACTTCATCTATTAGCGTAGCATCTTGCTCTAATAGCACATCAATCACGGTGCTGTCTGATACAGGCATCTCAACGGTTTTGTAACCGATAAACGAAAACACCAATACATCGCCATGCTGGGCAATAATAGAATAATGACCATTTTGGTCAGAAAGTGTTCCTTGGGTTGTGTCTTTGATGGTGATACTCACGCCGGGCAAAGCACCCTCGGCATCACTTATGGTTCCCGTGATGGGCTGTTGCTGTATTGTTGTCGCAACAGTTGATAAGGCAAAAGCAGGCAGACACAAAAGCTGTATGATTAAAAGACAGCAAAGCCTGCTATTCCTTTTGAAGATTAAAAAATTCTTCATAGTTTTGGATAGTTTTAATGAAACATTTGTTTTATTGACTCGAAGTCCTCTATGTAGTTTGCCGACGAGATAGAGGGCTTTTTTCATTTAATAGCCTGCCACTGCACTTTACCAACTCAAACAATTATTAGACAGAGCAGGCATTAAATACTGTAAGATTTTATCATAGGCATAACAATTTAGGTTAAACAATATTGCGAAACCCTGATAAATAGTGAAGTGTGCCTTGAATATAGTAGAGTTTTAAGCAAAAAAAAGGCGTGGAACTCAACTTACCGCTTTTGGGGTACTGGCATACCTTGCACACAGATAAGAGAGCCCACGCCTAGGTCGTGAGCCTTCTGCTTATCCTCTCTTGTGCTAAAAATTGCCAGTTTTCAAAAGCGAGATTCAAAGCGAATGCTTCTAATATTTTTTCTATTCGAAGAATCGCAAAATTACATCTTTGGATGTAATGTTATCGCAAATATAATAAAATATTTTAAAATACGGTCGAACGAACGTGTTTTTTTATAGCCAATGCTTTTTCTTTGTTTTTATGACGGATGTAAACAAAAAAATATGTACATACATTGTCAAGGAATGGTTAACACCTTGGCTTAGTGATGGTAAGTCTCAAACTTCCTTTGCTAATGCACATAATGTTGAAGAAAGCACTATCCGTAAGATAAAAGGAAACAATAATTACCGAATTCCTGTAGAAACTCTTTATAAGATCTGCGAAGCAAGAAATATTAAGTTACACGAATTCTTTAAAATGGTAGGAATATAAAACTCTCAACAATGTTGAGAGTTTTTTTGTAAATGAGGGTTTCAGTAAAAGGTGTTAAAAAATATTTGTATGTTTGTAAGGAAGTACAAATATTTGATTGTTAAGAACAAATAATGTTAGACATATTTTAAAAATGAATTGGTTAGATAAACTTCTCCCTTTTATCACTTTAATTCTCGGTTGGGGATTGTCTGAATATGGCAAATTCTCGTCTAACAGGAAGAATGACCGAAAAAAAATAAAGAAACTTCTCTTTAACTTACTCGAATTAAGATGGCTTTTAAAAAGAGAACTTGATCTAAATAAGGAAATTACAATCTACGTTGATAGACTAAAAATTAAATTGACTCAAGCATTCGGAAAAGAGCCGTTTGAAGATGCTGATTTATTTAAGCCAATGATAACCGAAATTTTAAAAGATAAAATAGTTGACCCAAGCCGAATTAGAGAAATTGAATCAAATATAGATGCTACAATCAATGAACTTGCCGAAATTTATCCTGTTTTTGCCTATGAGCTTAGTGGTCGTTATAAAATAAAAGAACGACTTGAAAGTGCAGAAAGTTATTTCAATGAAGTTACCATTTTTTTAGAAAATATACCTAAAGAATTAACAGATTGGATTCATCCAAAACTGTCAGATGAGTTAATAACAGAACTTGATAGTTACATTATTGAAATTTCAGAAAAAATCGATCGGAAAACAAAAAATAAAGTTTCTCATAAGCTATCATTTAAAATTGATGATAACCATCAAGAAATAGATAGATTTATAGATGAATATATTGATAAAATAAAAACTATTCCCAATAACTTGTAATATTGTTGTCGTTTTTTCTAAATGAGGTTTTCCGAAAAAAGGTGCTAAAAATTCAAAAAAAATATTAAATTCGCAAATCAACTACAGTTCCGAAAAAGTATAATTAAACAATGTATTTTACCGGAGTTGGCAGAGTGGTAATGCAGCCGATTGATACTCGGTAAAACCTCAGGGTTTCAAGGGTTCGAGTCCCTTACTCCCCGCGCGAAAAGCCCCGAGGGGCTTTTCCCATTTCTAAGAACATTAATAATTTATAATAGAAATAAAATGAAAAGCAAAATTACATCCTTAGACATTTTTATTTAATTGAAATGATATATAATCGAATAGAATTAGAAATGAATACAAAAGCTTATCAACAAATATTAGGAACTTGTGGATCAATTGAACCTGATAAAATTACTAACATCCAAGATAAAAATAATGGAGTAAAAATAAATTTCAATGATAGTTTGCCTGAAAATATCGTTAGATTTTATGCAAATTACACTCCTTATTCAAAAAAATAATTGAAGTTGAATTAATATAAAATAAAAACTGCCACTAACAATAAGTTTGGCAAAATGGCGGGATTCACGGATAATTGAACTTTTGTGCATTTAATCCGCAAAAATTATTTTTATTGCCTTTTTTCTTAAATTAGCAAAGTCCGAACGGTTATAAGCAATTTTATGAATCCGCATATAGATATTAAACCCTACTTTTCCGGAATAGAAGAAAAAATAATTGAGTTAATATATTCAGCTCAAAGGAGAATATATATTGCAATCGCTTGGTTTACGAGTAACTCTATAAAAGAAGCAATACTAAAAACAGTAAACACTAAATTCATTGATTTAAAAATTTTAGTGGATGATAATCCAACCAATAAAAAATATTATTTTGGCAACAATGAATTTGATAGAATTTACATTAAGACTAAAAAGTTTAATAAGGAATTTCTCCACCATAAATTTATTCTGATTGACGAAGAAATTGTTGTGACTGGGTCTTACAATTTCAGTAAAAAAGCAAAAAAGAATTTAGAAAATATAGTTGTAATAAAGTCAGAAGAACTACATTCTAATTACAGTAGAGTTTTCCAATTTTTATATGAAGATAATTATCTAGATGAAAACATTGAATTATTATTCAAGCACCATACTTTTGCAAGAAATTTATTATCTACTTACTATCAATTTAGTAAACAAGAACTTTCAAAATATGAAAATAAGATTGAAGTGGGACAATTCTATTCATATTTTAACGGATATAATGACCAGTATTCCTACTATCCAGGTCTTATATTTAATAAAAGTATTAGATTAAAGAAGATAAATACAACTAACACATCACATAAAGATTTCTATTCTATTGAAGAAGGAGAGCTACCAATTGATAAAAGAATAATTAAACAAACAATAAAATCTAATCATATAAATAATATCATAGATAGTTTTCGAGGTTTAGAAGACCTATATTATTTAATAAATGATGAAATAAATGAAGCTGAAGTAAATATTGAAAATCATTTTAGAAGAAAAATAGATTATTGTTATCCTTATATAAAATTGGAAGAATTGATTAACAGCAATATAGATATCATCATTGAAGATGAACTTTGGAAGACAAATTTTGAACCGTTTCTAAACAAAGTAATTGTAAATGATATATTCGATAAAATTGAACCCTTAAAGAAAAGCTTCTGGTAACAAGCAATTTGGGCAAAAGAGCAAAATAAATACCCAAAGGATAGTTAATGGATTTTAAAATAGATTTGGGTGAGGAAGTGATACGGTAGAAAAATACTTATTAAAATAATAAAAAGCAAAACACTATGCAACTTACACTATCAGAACAACTTTCGTATTCAACCGTAAGAATTGAGTGTACATATAGTAATGGTGAAACGGGTACCGGTACTGGCTTTTTCTTTAACTTTTTAGAGAATAAAGAGACTGGGGAATATGTTCCCGTAATTATAACAAATAAGCACGTAGTAGAAGGAGCAAGTAAAGGTAGATTTATATTCACAAAAGCCAACAATAACGGAGAACCCATTGATAACCAGCATTTTCCTGTAGAGTTTGATGACTTTGAAAAACGATGGATTTTTCACGATTCTGTTGATGTAGATTTATGTGCACTACCCATAGCTCTGATATTAAATCAACTTCAACAAATCAACCAGAAAATTTTTTATATTTCACTGAACAAAGACTTAATACCAAGTACAGAAATCATAGGAGACACTACGGCTTTAGAAGAAATTTTAATGATTGGGTATCCCAATGGAATATGGGACACATATAATAATAAACCGCTTTTAAGACGTGGAATTACTGCAACACACCCAAAATTTGATTATTGTGGACGTAAAGAAATTATGATTGATGCAGCTTGCTTTCCAGGTTCCAGTGGCTCTCCAGTTTTTATATTAAACGAAGGAAGCTATAAAACTAAAAATAAACCTCTTTCAATAGGTGATAGAATTATTTTTTTGGGTGTCTTATATGCAGGTCCACAACATAATGCTCAAGGTGAAATTACAATTATGGATGTCCCAACTATTCAAAAACCAGTTTCAATTTCAAGAATTCCAAACAACTTAGGGTTAATAATAAAATCAGAACGTATATTGGAACTGGAAGAAAAATTCAAAACCTCCAAAATTTAAAATTGATTTAAGAAAAGATTAATGAGTTTGGATGCATACATAGATAACAATATTTTTATTGAGATAGAGCAGAAAAATATTTCTAAAGAAAATCTAGTTTCCAATATTGACCCAAATATTTGTAGACTTCCCCAAAAATAGGACAGTTTTTAATTCAAATTTAGTAACTTTAAATTTAAACTGTCATAATGAAAACAAGCAAATTTAGTGAGAGTCAAATAATAACAGCTCTCAAGGAAAATCAACAAGGTAGATCTGTTGGAGAACTCTCCAGAGAATTAGGTATTGATAAAAGCACTTTCTACTATTGGCGTAAGAAATATGGAGGTATGGAACATCAGGAGCTAAAGCGTTTAAAAGAGTTAGAAAACGAGAATAGCAAGCTCAAACAGATGTATGCTGATGTTAGCCTAGACAATAAGATGTTAAAAGATCTATTGTCAAAAAAGTTTTAAGGCCTTCCGACAAAAGAGTTCGTGCCAAGTATCTCATTAAAGAATATGTAATTCCTGTTGTTCGAGCCTGCCATATTGTTGGTCTTAGTCGTTCAATGTGGTATTATCAGAGTAAAAGAGATGATAGTGCAGTTATTGATAAATTGACTGAACTGGCCGAAGCATATCCTACAAGAGGTTTTGATGAATACTATCTCAAGATCCGTCGAGAAGGTCTAATATGGAACAGAAAGCGTGTATTACGAGTATATCGTGATATGAAGCTCAGTCTTAGACGTAAACATAAAAAACGCTTGATTAACCGGGTTAAACAACCTTTAGAAACCCCTTCAAGTCTGAACGAGTGTTGGAGTATGGATTTTATGAGCGATGCGCTTACAGATGGCAGAAAACTACGTGTATTTAACGTTATAGACGACTCTAATCGTGAAGCTATTGTAATCGATGCAGGATTGTCATACCCAGCTAGAGCAGTAGTTGAAACACTTGAAAACCTTAAAGAAGAAATAGGATTGCCAAAATATATTAGATGCGATAATGGACCGGAATTTACATCAAAAACTTTTATGAACTGGTGTGCAAAAAATAATATTGAAATCAAGTATACCCAACCAGGTAAGCCAATGCAGAATGGGTACATAGAAAGATTTAACCGATTCTTTAGAGAAGATATATTGGATGCTTTTTATTTTAATGACATTTACCAACTTCAAAAGTTAAGTGATAAATGGAGAGAAGACTACAACTTTAATCATCCTCATAAATCTTTAGGAAATAAATCCCCTAAAGAATTTTTGCCCAGATTTGATGAAGAATTTAAATTCTTCATCAAATCTGAACTAAATAATAATTATTTGTCTAATTTTAAAGTGTCCTAAAAGAGGGAAGCCTACACTACCCCAAGCAGTACTGTCAGTTTATTATTCATAATTTTATTGTTCTTTTTGCTTAAACTGTTTAACATCTTCTTCATCTGGTATTATGTACCCTTTGTTCTGATACGTGTAAAGCCAATCTAAAAAATCGTTATAATTTTCTTTGTTATCCTCGGATATATCATCTTTTATTTCTTTTACAAATTCAATGAAATTATCCCAACCTTTTGTTACATAATCTCTCCTATTTAAATCAGAGTCTCTCCAGTTTTTTTGATTTTTAATCAAATTTTCCGCCTGCTCTATAATTTTATTTCGCTCTTCATGACTTTCAAAAATATGAGCTATGGTAATATTGTCTATTTCTCTCATTTTCTGTATTGGTTTCTTATCTAAAAAGATTTCTGAAAATTTATCTTTAAAATATTTTGTCATTATAGGCTGTATATCTTTATAAGGCAAACTGAAATTAAAAAGAGGATAATATTTTTCATCGAAAAAACCTATATAAGACGTTATTTTGGTAATATCCTCATTATTTTTCTCAATTTCTTTTTTAATAATTTTATTTAACAACTTTAAAAGAAAAGAAGGATTCATAACTTTTAAATCTTCTATTTTCTGACTATTCATTGAATTATTAAAACTATTGTTACTAAAGGAAATGTCTTTTGGGTTCATTGAGTAGAATCTGTTTAAATGATATATAAAATAAGAAAAATAATCGTTGAAATCAGTAAACATAATATCATACACCTCTAATATTTCTTCTTTTTTAAACCTTTGCTCTCCAAAAACAACAAAATCAAGAATTTCAAATTCATTAACATAACCAATCACATCATTTTTAATTAATAATATTACTTGCTTGTACTCATCTAAAGTATTTATATTTTCCTGTTTTAAAACAAAGGTTTTTATATCGTTTTTTATTAAATTTTCATTTTCTTTTCCTATTACTTTATCTCTAATTAGGTTTTCAATATCTGAATTTTTAATAGAATTTATCAATTCAGTAAAAGAAAAGGATTCATTGAAAACATTATTAGTAAAATAAATCGGGAAGTATCTTTTTTGATTGATATTCGTAGAACCATTTATGATTCCTGTTTTTGGGAATAGATTATTCAAAACTGAAAAGACAATTATTTTGTCTCTTTGTTCAATTTCATTACTTATCAAAAGTTTCTTTAAATCAGTTTCTTCAAATTTTAAAACATCTTCATTGCCAAGCCAATGTTCTATCCTTTTATGTGCAAAATTTTTATGAAACCATTTGTATTTAAAAAGAAGTAACCGCAACAAAACATATTCTTCTATATTTATGTTCTTGATTCCATTAAGAGTTTTTACATTTATATAGAGTTCATTAAAAAACCTCTTAACATCTCGTCTTGTTTCAAAGAAAAAAGAAGGAATTAGGGGGGTGGAAGTTAATTCTAATTGGTTCCGATCATTCTTAACATCACTTGGAAGAGAGTCAAATATAAAATCAAAATCATCTTCTGTACTATGAAAAATTGTATTAAACGCTTTCTTCAATTCTTCCTTTTCCTCTTCATCATACCCTGTGGACTCATCTATCATACCGTTTAAAAAGACAATTGTATTTTTTTGATTTTGGGAGTTTATGTTGATTTCTAAATTAAAGATTTTATCCAAATAATAGTTATCAATTTGCGATTGGTTAATAACATAATCTCGGTCGAAACCACAAATAAAAATTACATTTTTAAACCCTGCAATATTTCTTAAAATTCTTAATGTTTCTAATATTTCGGCTTTATTCAACCTATCAATATCATCAACAAAAACAAACAATTTTCTGTCTATTTTTTCAATAATTTCGTTTATATCATCATACAAATCTTTAATGGTACTACCTGAATTAAATAGGTTTTCTTCTATTGATTTGAAAAAATTTAAGTATTTATTATCTGCAAGAACTAAAAGTTCTTTTAAATAATTGTCTATTGATTTTTCAGAGTCTCCTGAATACAAAGACAATTCTTTTTTTAGTTGATTAAAAAAATTACTAATTATTGATTTTTCATCTTGATGTTGCCAAGCATTAAACCAAAACACTATTGGTTTAATCTCATTAGGATTTTCATTTTGTAGTTTGTATTCTATTCTTTTAAGAAAACTTGTTTTCCCAACACCCCATATCGAATTTATTCCTATAACAAAAGAGTTTTGGGGGTTTAAATTATTTATTGCCTTAATAATTTCATCAATTACTACTTCATTGTCGTTTTTATTTTCTCCTTCAATAGGAATGTCCTCAATTAGATATGAATATTCATTAACTGTATTTTTTTTCTGTTTAAATTCCAATAAATATTTTATTGTTTTATCATAAAAACCCCAATTAGGATATATAGTGTTTCTAACTAACAATAGTAAAGCATAAAAAGAGATTAGAACTATTATATCTGCATATAATAGTTCTAATCTCTCTATATAAATTAAAAACCGAAGGTCATCCAAACTATTATTTCGTAATGCTAAATATGGAACAAGCACCAAGAAAATAATAAAATTCCACCTTTTTGAAAGTCTATAATTTTTTATAAAAAACCATAGAAACCTAATAGATATTAAAACTATTAAGATCGTGAAAGCTAAATCAAATAAGCTCTCTTTTACATCATTTTCCCCAATTAGACTATTGTTGGCTAAAAAAAAAAGATATTTTATTTCTAAAAAGGATAATTATCAACGAAATAATAAGCCAAGATGATATTACTGATAAATTATCTTGTATTAAGTTAAATAGTTTTGTTCTTCTTTTAATATTCTTCATTTTTAAACATCTTAGTAGGGTTTAAAGTCTATCAAACCTTAATTACGATATTTCAAATTTAATCATATAAAACTATTCAGCATAAAATATTATAAAATGATTATAAACTTCCCCCTGCTCTAATGCGAGTATCTTGCTCATACTCCTTACTTTTCCCAAATTTATATTTTCTAACTTCCCTTTCTCACACCTAATTTTAAGATAGTATTGTATTCATATTCAATGAATATGAAATAAAACTAGAGTACCGCAATAGTATTGCTGTATTGATAAAATCCTGAAACTTTCAGGGTTTTTGTTTGATAAAGAGCTGTAAAGTCGAGAAAAGAGTCACATTTTTTAATCATTTTTATATGCTATATTTGTGAAAATATTGAGAGAGTTATTTTTAATTCAAAAACAAACTTAACTTAAAAATGAAATAAACTTGGAAATTAATTTATAAGTGAATAACTTTGCAGAAATATTTTTGATTGAGAAATTCAGAAAAGTAACTTACTATTCTGTGGCTATAAATAATGAAGATACATTATATGATCAGTTTTTTGAAAAACATGATGTTGAAAATAAAAAAAAGTTATACCACATTTTAGCTTGGATTGAAAAGTTAGGAAACAAAATAGGTGCTAAAGAATTTTATTTTAGAAACGAAGCAGAAACGTCAGACACAAGTGCTTTACCTCCTTCCGGCATTAATAAAGAACCTGCGTATGTGGATTTTGATGAGAAAACCGGTATAGAGGTAAATAAGCCTAATAATTTACGCTTGTATTGTTTAAGAGCAAATGAGTCGGTAGTTTTTTTGTTTAATGGAGATATAAAAACAACATTGAAAGCTCAGGATTGTCCAAACGTAAAATCACATTTTAAACTGGCAAATAAATTGACAGCATTATTAAATCAAGCATTCGTAGAGAACCAAATTGAATGGAATGAGGACTTTACCGATATCGGCGTAGAAGATGATTTTCGCCTTGAATGGGATTTATAATTTATGATTAAAAAGATGAAAAAAACAAAAAACTCAATAACAGGTTGGTTAGAAGTAAATTCTAATCCGGAGATAAATAGTTTTATTGATAAAAACCTAGCTATTACAGAAAAGGTACGCATAGCAATGGAAACTAAAAATTGGAAATCTTTGGACTTAGCCAAAGCTATGGACAAATCACCATCAGAAGTTTCAAAATGGCTTACAGGAATGCATAACCTTACCCTGAAAAGCATTACCAAAATGGAAATCGCTTTGGGTATTGATTTAATCAATATAGAACCTGTTAAAGAAGTACAATATGTTTATCTTGGAACTATCAAAGGAGGAGATTTTCAGGAAGCTATAAATGATTACGAAGAAACAATCTATGCAGTGGCAATATAATGGCAAAAGAAGTAAAAATAGTTCCGGAAGAAATAAATCTTTTTCATATTGATATTGTTGAAAGTTCGGTTAAAGAAGTGTCTGAAAAGAGGACTGGAGAGTTCAATATCAATGTGGCTCATACCACTATGCACAACCTGAAAGACCAGAGAGTAAAAATAGGTCTGCATATTGATTTGAGCACGAAAGATAATTCTAATGGAGGAAAGGCTAATTTTATTATTGACTTTCATTTCCAAGTCAAGAACCTGAATAATTTTTATGAATTAAAAGATGAAAATCACCCGGTGTTTTCCGGTTTGTTGATTGCCACCTTGTTAGGTTTAAGTTTTTCTACAGCAAGAGGGATTATTTTCGAAAGGCTTTCTAACACAAACCTGCAAGGAATTATTTTACCTGTAGTTGATCCGAAAGATATGCTTCAAATGCGAGTGAAACAAGGCTCTTAGAATATAATTTCTGAATATAATAATGAAAAAATCCTGAAAAGTTTCAGGATTTTATGGTTTTACGGGAAGCCGTAAAAAATGTTAAAAAAGATTTGTATGTTTGTTAAATACAATGATTAAGTTTTTATAACGATTTGTAAATGTTGGTTGATGGCTGCAACCCCTCTACCTCGGAAAACCAAGGTTGATTTTAAGCCGATGATGAAAATTTAAGTACATTTGAAAATCAAATCACTTAAAATAAAAAATTTACAAGTGGTTGATTTTTAAAATATTCAATTTAACATTAGCCAGTATCTTCCAAAAAAGTAAAAATTCGACAATTAAAGCATTCCCAAATTGAAATAAAATTCTTATCAATGACTATTTTAGACCACTATGAATTCAATTGTATTTGTTGATACCGAAATTGACCCGAAAAGTCGAAAAATTCTTGATATTGGTGGAATCAAGGATAACGGCAATTTCTTTCATTCAAATTCAATTTTGGATTTCAGTAATTTTCTCAAAGACACACAGTTCGTTTGCGGGCACAACATTTTCAACCATGATTTAAAATACATTCAGAAAGCCGTTACCGATGCCGGAATAAACTCTGCAAACATCATTGACACTTTATTTCTTTCTCCCCTACTGTTCCCAACAAAGCCATATCATGCATTATTAAAAGACGATAAGCTGCAAACAGAAGACCTGAACAATCCGCTTAATGACTCTATAAAAGCCAAAGATCTCTTTTTTGATGAAGTGGCAGCGTTTCAACAAGCAGACGAAATATTAAAACAAATTCTGTATTTGTTATTGAATGACAAAAAAGAATTTCACTCTTTTTTTCAATTCATCAAATACCAAAGCAATGAAACAAATCTTGAAAAATTAATTCGTGAGAAATTTCATTCAGAAATTTGCGAACAAGTGGACTTCACGAAAATAATTTCTGAGTATCCGGTTGAGTTAGCTTATTGTCTGGCTTTAATAAATTGCCGTAACCGGTATTCAATTACACCTCCTTGGGTACTAAAAAATTATCCTGATACCGAAAGGATAATGATTGCACTAAGAAACAAACCGTGCCTCACGGGTTGTACGTATTGCAATCAGGCATTAGACATACACAAAGGACTGAAAACATATTTCGGATATGACTCATTCAGAACTTATGCAGGTGAGCCGTTACAGGAAAATGCGG
This sequence comes from Flavobacteriaceae bacterium, assembly GCA_034676605.1. Classification (GTDB taxonomy): domain Bacteria; phylum Bacteroidota; class Bacteroidia; order Flavobacteriales; family Flavobacteriaceae; genus Flavobacterium. The sequence goes on from JAUCBW010000001.1 coordinate 1,383,197, forward strand.
TTAAAGCTGCGGTTGACAATAAATCCCTTTTAGCAGTTTTCCCGACAGGTGGCGGTAAGTCAATCACATTTCAAATTCCCGCTCTAATGAGTGGTGTGGCAACAAAAGGATTAACCGTTGTAATTTCTCCTTTGCAATCACTGATGAAAGACCAGGTTGACAATCTCGAAAAAATCGGAATAACAGATGTAGTTACAATAAACGGTCTGCTTGACCCGATTGAAAGAGGAAAATCTTTTGAAAGAGTTGAAAACGGATCTGCATCAATACTTTACATTTCACCTGAAGCTTTGCGTTCAAAAACCATTGAAAGACTGTTATTAGGAAGAAAAGTGGTTCGTTTTGTAATTGACGAAGCCCATTGTTTTTCCTCCTGGGGGCAGGATTTCAGGGTCGATTATTTATATATTGGTGATTTTATCAAACAAATTCAGGAGAAGAAAAATCTTGAAGAAACAATTCCCGTTTCATGTTTTACGGCAACAGCCAAGAAAAAAGTCGTTGAAGATATCTGTACTTATTTCAAAGAAAAACTTTCACTTGATTTAGAAATTTTCACTTCCGGTGCTGCCAGAACAAACTTGCAATATAAAGTTTTTGAAAAAACAGGCGAAGAAGAAAAATATAATTCAGTCAGAGACTTGATTGAAGAAAAGAATTGCCCGACTATCATTTATGTTTCAAGAACCAAAAAAGCATATTCGCTGGCTACAAGACTAACAGAAGACGGATTCAATGCAAAACCTTTTCACGGCAAAATGGATGTTAAGGAAAAAATTGCCAACCAAGATGCATTTATAAAAGGTGAAATACCGATAATGGTCGCAACTTCGGCATTCGGAATGGGCGTTGATAAGAAAGATGTCGGAATGGTCATTCATTATGAGATTTCAGATTCATTGGAGAATTATATTCAGGAAGCCGGTAGAGCAGGACGAGACGAAAACATAGTTGCAGATTGTTATGTGTTGTTCAATGAAGAAGATCTGAGCAAACATTTCATCCTGCTCAACCAGACAAAACTTTCGATCAAAGAAATACAACAGGTTTGGAAAGCGATAAAAGACATAACAAGATTTCGTTCTTCTGTTTCAAATTCAGCATTGGAAATTGCACGGAAAGCGGGTTGGGATGATAATGTTGTAGAGATTGAAACCAGAGTAACTACAGCGATCGCAGCCCTTGAAGATGCCGGTTATTTGAAACGGGGACAAAATATGCCCAGAGTTTTTGCAAATAGCATTCTTTCAAAAAATGCACAGGAAGCAATAGACAAAATAAATGCCTCACAAAGGTTTGAGGAGAAGCAAAAAGAAAAAGGAATCAGGATAATCAAGAAACTTTTTTCAAGTAAGAGCAGAAAGCAATCCGGTGATGAAGCAGCAGAATCAAGAATAGATTATATTTCCGACCATTTGGGAATTGTTAGAGCCGATGTGATGAAAATTGTAAATCTTCTTTGTGAAGAGAAGATTTTAGCCCATACAAAGGATTTAACGGCATTCATCAAAAAGGGAGAAAACGTAAACCGTTCTTTGAAGATTGTAGAAACATTTAGTCGAATTGAAAAATTTTTGTTGCCAATTTTCGAAGAGGAAGAGAAAATATTTCACTTAAAAGAACTGAATGAAGATGCAGAGGAAAAAGGTTGTAAAGATGTAACACCGAACAAAATAAAAACCATCATCAATTTTTGGGCAATCAAGAATTGGATCAAGCGGCACAATGAGGAATATTCAAAGAATCATATTGTGATTCTTTGTGTACAACCCAAAGAATCTCTAAAAGAAAAGTTAGAAAAACGACATGAATTAGCAAAATTCATGGTTGAATTTCTTTACGAGAAAAGCAATTTAAATAGTTCGGAAATTGGAAAAGAAGAAGTATTGGTTGAGTTTTCAGTTCACCAACTGAAAGATGAATTTGAGAAAAGACCGAAACTTTTTGAAATTAAAGTTTCAATTGAAGATATAGAGGATACGCTTTTTTATCTTTCAAGAATTGAGGCAATAAAAATTGAAGGTGGATTTTTGGTGGTGTATAATCGGCTTACCATTGATAGAGTTGAACAAGACAATAAGAGAAGATACAGGAATGACGACTACCAAAAGCTAAATCAGTTCTACGAAAACAGGATTCAGCAAATTCACATTATAGGTGAGTATGCTAAAAAGATGATTGGCGATTACAAAGGAGCTTTGCAATTCGTTGACGATTATTTCCAATTGAATTATACTTCTTTTCTCAACAAGTATTTCAAAGGCAGCAGGCAAAATGAAATCAAAAGAAATTTGACTCCTGCAAAATTTCGACAATTATTTGGGTCTCTGTCTCCAACACAGTTAGAAATTATTAAGGATAATGAAACGAAACATATTGCAGTTATTGCCGGTCCCGGTAGTGGAAAAACAAGAGTATTAGTACACAAATTGGCATCACTCCTCCTTATGGAAGATGTAAAACATGAGCAATTGCTTATGCTGACTTTTTCAAGAGCAGCCGCAACAGAATTTAAAAAGCGGTTACTTTCACTCATTGGTAATGCTGCCCATTATATTGAAATAAAAACTTTTCATTCCTACTGCTTTGATCTATTGGGAAAAGTGGGTAGTTTAGAAAAATCTGATGCTATTCTGAAAAATACGATTGAAAAAATTAAGAACGGAGAAGTTGAAGCAAATCGAATTACAAAAACAGTTTTAGTTATTGATGAAGCTCAAGATATGAATGCTGATGAGTTTGATTTGATAAATACATTGATGGAATACAACGAAGAAATGAGGGTTATTGCTGTTGGAGATGATGATCAAAACATTTATGAATTTAGGGGAGCAAGTTCAAAATATCTGGAACATTTTATAGCAGGCATGAATGCCACAAAACACGAACTAATAGAAAATTACAGGAGTAAAAACAACTTGGTTGGATTTACAAACGGGTTTGTAAAAAAGATAAGCCACCGCCTGAAAGAAACTCCTATTACCGCTAAACAACCTGATAACGGAAAGATAAAATTGGTACATTACCAAAGTGGAAATCTCATTTCTCCTTTAGTAAAAGATATACTTTCAACAGGACTTTCGGGAACTACTTGTGTACTGACCAAAACAAATGATGAAGCCTTGCAGGTAACAGGCTTGCTTTTGAAAAATGGAATGCAGGCAAAGTTGATTCAAAGCAATGACGGTTTTAGTTTGCAAAATCTTTCAGAAGTTCGTTTCCTTCTGAATGAGATAAATAGGGGTAATGATGTAAAAATTATCAGTGATGAGGTGTGGGAAAATGCAAAAAGAGAATTACGAAAAAAGTTTCAACAAAGTTCAAAGCTAGAAGTGTGTAATAACCTAATCAAACAATTTGAAGACAGTAATTCCAAGAAGAAATACAAATCAGATTTAGAAGTTTTCGTAAGAGAATCAAAGCTTGAAGATTTTTACAATGAAAACGGGGAGACAATTTTTGTTTCCACAATTCACAAAGCAAAAGGGAAAGAATTCGACAATGTTTTCATCATGCTTGAAAACTTCAACCCTACAACCGATGAAGCAAAACGACAATTGTATGTTGCAATGACAAGAGCAAAATACAACTTGACAATTCACCTAAACGGAAATTATCTTGACAGCATTATAGCAGACAATTTAGAGTATATTGAAGACAGAGAAACATATTTACCTCCAAATAAAATGGCAATGCACTTGTCTCTCAAAGATGTTTGGTTAGATTATTTTATTACCCGACAGCATCTTATTTCACAACTGACTAGTGGAGACACATTGATTATCAACAATGATGAATGCACAAACGACAAAGGACAATCCGTGTTGAAATTTTCAAGACAATTTCTAAACACAATTGAAACGCAAAAGAAAAAAGGCTATCAATTAAAACAGGCAAAAGTCAATTTCATGGTTTACTGGAAAAAAGAGGATACTGAACAAGAAGTGAAAATTATTTTACCTGAATTATATTTTGAAAAAATGAAAGATTTATAAAAATATAAAAAGTTTTTAATCATTCTCTGCCTTCCTCAACTCCTCAATAAAATAAGTAGGCGGAATTCCGGTTCGTGAAACGAAAGCATTAGTAAATCGTTGTGTACTGCTAAATCCGGCTTCTTCTGCCAGGCCTTTGTTGGTATAATTCCTGATTCTCCTGTCATTTTTTAATACTTCAATGATATGATCTATTTTCAGGTCATTAATATACTCAGTAAACTTTTTGCCTCTGTAATAGAAAATGACTTTCGACAGATATTTTGTGTTCGAATTAAAAGAAGCGGCTAACTTTACTAAAGTTAAATCGCTTTCAAGATATTTCTTGTTTTTCTCAAACTTTTCCAATTGTTTTAATAGCTGTTCAGCAGCATCAGGGTTGATATCCAGATCGGTTTTTCCGGCTTGTTTTCTTTCTGAAACTAATGATAATTCTTCTTGATTGCGGTTCATCAGTTCTTCAAATCTTTGCTTGTACAGCTTTTTATTTCTTATATATCTATAACACACAAATAACAGCAGCATAATCAGGAAAATTATTCCGCTGATCATCAGGTTATCTCTTTTCTTTCTTTGCTCTAATTGTTTACGGATTTCTGCCTTCTTTCTTAACAGCTCTTTCGTGTCATATTCTTTATGGATTTTTTCTGACAGATATTTATAGTTGGTATTCAGAATACTGTCAGATTTGATAAGCTTTTGTACGTAATGAAGTTTTAAATTCAGATTCCCTTTAGCTTCATAATGTTTTATAAGCAGTTCAAAACTTTCCCGAAGGTCAGGGCGTATATAGTTCTTCTCGTCAAAAACCTGTTCTACTTTTTTAAAGTAAACCATGGCTTTTTCTGTTTGTTTCAAACCCAGATAGCTTTTACCAATATAAAAGTATCCTACGGTTTCATTGGCAAAATCGTTATTATCTCTTATTTTAGAAAGTGAATGATTTATTTTTTCTATAGCTAAAGCATAATTATCCCTGAAATAATGATTAATACCTTCCAAATGAATAAAGTAGTGTTCCATAGAATGGTCAGAAAGCCTTTTACCTTCTGTTATTCCTAATACATTCAGGTCAGAACTATACCCGAAATTACCGAGACTGTTATGGCACAAAGCAAGCGAATGAAGCGTATTTAGATAACCTCTCGGGTTATTGACTTTAAAATAATCAATACATGCTTCAAACAGCACAATGGCCTCATCATAAATTCCAAGATAATATTTGATATGGGCAAGATTATATTTTGTCTTGTATTTCAGGTAATTATCATTTGTCTTTGATATATATTCATTGGCGATGAGGTAATGGTCAAGAGCTTGTTTATGTTCTTTTAGCGAATAATGAACAATGCCTTTGGTCAGGTATGCCGAGCCTATCAGTGAATTATCTTTCGACTTCAATGATGCATCTACCATACTGTCAGCATAAATAACAGACGGTTTATCATCAACATGATACATATAGTTCTTATATCCGTTGATAATTTCTTCTATATTGTTTTCCGATTTAGCCCTATCCAGAAAAGCCTTGAGATATAGTTTCTGTAAATCCTTATTGTTTTTGGAATTTTCAATTTTATCAGACAAGCTGTTATAATCATATTTTTTTAAGCTGTCAGGCGGCTTGTATTGTGTCCCGTAAGCAGTAACGCAACACCCTGTCAAAAGACTGAATATGAAAAAACGATGTATAAGCATGAGAAAACTGGCAGATGAGTCAAAGATACACAGTATTTACAAAAACAGTAACACTTCCTGTTTTTTTTATCAAATAAGAGGTATGGATTTTCGGAAAATCCATACCTGAAATAACGGAAACTCAAAGTACTTCATTTGACTGGTTTATATCTGATAAATAGCTTTGTCCCGAATTCAAAAGGCAAAATATACCACAATAAGCTGGTGTAGTTAGTTCTGCCTATCCGGATAAAATGAACTGAAAAATTATTCAGTAACATTTTAAAAAAACAAAGTCATGAAAAAGATTCTGCTATGTGGAGTGTTATTATCTTTGGTAACACTTCTGTCTTCCTGCGATAACGAAGAACTAATAAGTACTCATCAGCAAGAGCTTAAAAAAACAATGTCACCCTCAACAAGTTCAGACAACCCGTTTGATGCAATAGGAATACTGTACAATGTATTGTTTGATGCTTATGTAGCTTCAAATAATAGGGATGATACTATTGAAGGTATCGCCGTTAAAATAAATGAATTAATTACCGGTTACAGCAATTTAGAACCAACAACTATTGCTATAAATGCCGGACTTACTGATCGGGTAGAACAGATACTGAATTATCCCGAGCACAGTTTAGACATAATTGTCTCAGAAGTCGGTTTATCTGTAAGAGTAAAAGCAAAACTCAACGATCTCATAGAATTAGTATCGGGAGTCACAACAAACGACTACCCAGAAATAGGGGTTGATGTTATTTCTTACGAAGAAGACATAATAACAGATGAATCACTTACCCCCGAAGAGAAAGAAGTCCTTCTTACGGTTTCCTCAATTGTAAAATACTCACTTTATGATAATGGAGACAGAAAAGATAAAGATTGGGATTTATCAGTCGGTAATATTGTCGCAACAATCTATGGAGCAATACACAGCAGTGAAGATGCTTTACTTATGGCACTCACAACAAAAATCTTTCAGAAAAACCAACTTGTAGATCCATAATGTACAAATTAATGCCTATAGAAAAGGGGCTGGTAATTTCCTTCACTCTGCTCCTTTTCTCTCTCAACCTGATTTGTATTTACTTTTTCATTGAGTTATTGAATTATGATGAAATCATTAGGTACATCGAAAATGATATAATTAAAGAATTCAGTCCCAGAAAATTGGCATTTTTCTTTTTTATAACAGCTGTGCTGAACCTGTTTTTCATATCCGTTTATCTGATGTATATAATACTGAACCAAAACAAAAAATATGACAAATACAGATCAAAACAACAATGAAAAGTATCTGAAAATTTTTGTACTAAACGAGCATTCAGAAACAATTTTGTCTGATGATATTATACCTCCTGCATTTCACTCCATAATCTTCATAATATCAGGTTCTGTAGATATCTGTATAAACAATATACACAAAACATTCTTGACTTTTGATTTTTTACTGATTCCTAATGGCATACGATTCAATATTCTACATTCAGACACAAATCCCAAGCTGTACATTATCTCATTTTCTCCCGGGCTTCTGTTGGATAACAACATAGGTGAACTCAACATCAGGTTTTATTTTCTATCAGCACAAAATTTCATTGTAATTCCCATAAATCCCGAAGACATTCCTTTTCTGAAAAAAATATTTAAACTGATACATACAGCTCAAAATACAAATAATCATCAGTTTCAAAGAGACTTATTTGGTGTTGGGTTTAATTTTCTGAAGCAAAAACATATGCATTCACATCAGGTATATACAGGAATACATAGCCAAAAACAAAAAATCCTATTCAGTTTTTTCAAATCTTTGGAACAAAACTATAAAAAAGAGCATCAGGTAAAGTTTTATGCAGACGCTCTTTGTATCACGGCAGGATATCTGAATAAAATTACCCGAGAACTTACAGATAAAACAACCAAACAGCTTATTGAAGAGGCTGTTATTATAGAATCAAAAACCCTGTTACACAACAAAGTTTTAACTATTTCTGAAATAGCCGAAGCATTACATTTTGGCAGTTGTTCTTCGTTTAGTAATTTCTTCAAAAAGCACACCTCCTTTTCCCCTTCTGATTATCGTTCCAAAATGCTCAGATAATTTATCTTGAATATATTATGATAAAAACAATTTATAAACAGGCTATTATAAGCATTCAAAAAGAAGAGCAAAAAATCAGTTTAGAGGCTGAACATGTCATTGAGGAAGCTTTTCACATGGCTGCTTTTCTGAGAAACTTATTATCCGATATGAAAAACCATATTTCCGAAAACGGTTTTTCAAGTGACAACGAAGAAATTGAGTTTTTCAAAACAATTAAACCGCAGATACTCGGAAAATTACTTTATTACAATAAAGTATTCAGAATCGAAACTTCCAGCCCGGTTATGGACGGCAAAATGTATTTCAAATATTTTTCTAATGAGTTACAGGAACTCAAACAGGAATTCAAAGAGCACAGTTATAATTCAGATTTCTATCGTTATTATCGCTCCGGACGTACAGACATGGATCATATATTCTTTCAGTTGGGCAACATAGATATTAACTTCGGGCTCAATAGTTTTGTTTTTGAAATTGATACTAAATTTTCAACCTATTATGATTATAAGGTGGCTAAAATTATTTCAAACGAATTATTATACAACTACCTGCTTTCCAAAACTAATACAGACGAATCCGAAAACTTAGTATTTCTTAATAGTAAAAAACTGCATTGGTCAGATAGTAAAAATGCTCTTATCGAATTGATTTATGCCTTATATGCTTCCCGATCCATAGCAAACGGAAAAGTGGGCATCAGCCAGATTAGCAAAACTCTTCAAAGCATATTCAATATTCAGTTAGGAGACATCCATCATGCTTTTCACCGAATGAAAGATCGTACCGGCGACAGGACCTTGTTTCTTAACCATCTAAAATCATCTTTAGAAGAATATATGGATAAAGATTTATGACAAACCTTTTAAATTTTTACCCATTACTGCCAATTGGCAGATAACTGTTACATCAAATAAAAGCTATAAAAACGATTGCTTTTTTCGATGAAAACAGTTTTTCATTCAACATAAATTCATAGTATGACTCCGGAGAAGTCAAATGTTTATAGAAAAAAATGACTTGCCAATGGGTAAATACTTGGCAGATTACCTGCTGATTAAATTTGAATTTTACACCATAATTCTAAAAATCATTTATTATGGCAGTAAACATCATTACTCAAGAAGACTTTGACCAATTCAGAAAGTTATTACTGGACGACCTTAAAGAGTTGTTACAAGAAAAAGTCATCCAACCCAAAAAATGGTTACGTTCATCCGAAGTCAGGAAGTTACTCAACATTTCTCCCGGAACCTTACAAAACCTCCGAATCAACGGAACACTTTCTTACACCAAAGTAGGAGGCACGATGTATTACGATTACCAAGACATAGAACGGTTATTGAATAGCAATAAAGTGAATTCTAAGCCTACATTATTCAGATAATCTGTCATTTCGAGCTTGTCGAGAAATCTCTTAATACTAATATCTCAATACTCAAATCTCACAACTATGAACTACATCAAACATTTAACCGGATTTTTTGAGAGGGTTATCAAAGACAAAACCCTCAACCCTACACATGTTAGTTTATACATGGCATTATTCCAGTTCTGGAATTTCAATCGTTTTAAGAACCCGATAAGTATTTCTCGTGATGAAGTAATGCGGATTAGTAAAATCGCTTCTAAAGCGACCTATCACAAATGCCTGAAAAATCTACATTCTTTGGGTTATATTGATTATCAGCCGTCATTCAATCCATTCAGAGGAAGTCAGGTTTTTATGCTCAATTTTTCAGAAGACTTAAAACCAGTTCCCAAGCAGACCAAAACAAAAAATGAACCTTTTTTTGAACCTCCCGATAAACAAGCTCTAAACAAGTCTTGTACAGGTGATGAAACAGGCAGTGAACAAGCTTTAGTACCTTCTATAAACTATATAAACAATACAAACATTTCAAACGATTTAAACTTGGGTGAGCAAACACAAAAAGTCATTGCGAAGAATGAAGCAATCTCTCAAAAAGAAAATCAAAATTTAAAAAATGTTGATGAAGGGGAAGAAAGAAAAAGTTCCGCTAAAAAGAAAGAAAAAAATGAAGCTCCAAAAATCCAGGAAATTGAAATTTATTTTCAAGAACAGAATTATCCTGAACTGGAAGCCCAAAAGTTTTTCAATTATTTCTCAAGCAACGGCTGGCTGGTCGGAGGTAAAACAAAAATGAAAGACTGGCAAGCAGCTGCACGAAATTGGATGTTAAACACACAAAAATTCAATCGTTATGGAGAATCAGAAGACAGAGCCAAACACCTCAACACCACAACCGGAAAAGATTATTCCGAACCATTATGATTACCCGAAAATTTTGCAGTTGTTGGAACAAAGAGGTAAAGAACAATTCGGAGAGAATTTTCATTTCCGAAAAGAGGACGAACCAATCATTTTGCGTTTGATAGCTTATTTCCTGAAAGATGAAATGATGTGTAATAAAGCTAATATCAGTCTGCAAAAAGGCATTTTATTATCTGGTCCTGTAGGTTGCGGTAAAACTACCTTGATGAACCTGATGCGTTTTATAGCTCAATCCGAAAACAAATTTATTCTGAAATCCTGTCGGGATATTAGTTTTGAGTTTATCCAGGATGGTTACGAAATAATCCATCGCTACAGCAAGGGGAAATTATACGAATCCAATTTCAAAAATTATTGCTTTGACGATTTAGGTACAGAGAACAACCTCAAATACTTCGGAAACGAATGTAACGTAATGGCTGAAATTATTTTATCAAGATATGATTTATTCATTTCCCGAAAACTGCAAACTCACATCACTACCAATCTTTCCGCTTCCGAAATTGAAAAACAGTATGGGAATAGAGTTCGTAGCAGATTAAGAGAACTATGCAATTTAGTAGCCTTTGATAATTCAGCTACCGACAAACGTAGATAAATTACATAATTATGAATCTTTCAATAACAAGAAGTGATTATTGGTGTAAATATGCTCCTTATACGTTAATGGAAAATATTCTCCAAAAAACTCTTTTTAGTGGAAAATTAAATGTGTTTATTGTTTTATAAAACACAACTAATGGAAAATTCTGTTCCAATAAGTCTAAAAGTAGATACTATAGAAGAATTGGAATTACAACAATTAAAACTTTACCTTTTATATCAGGATAAACCTCAGAGGTTAGGGTTTATCTCGAAACAAAAGGTAATAGAATAAAAATATATCTTTGGCAAAAAATAATCTTTATTGCCAAAGGCATATAACATATTTCATTTGCAAAACACTACACATTCCGTAGTAGATCGCAAACTAAATTTAGGAGGTTTTTGTCCCAAATATTTACAAAATTTGCGACAAAATAGGTCTTATAAATCTGGAAAAGTGGGTGGAAAGGTGGGTAGAAAATTATTTATTGAACTAAGTGAAAATTACACATAAACATCTGATTTTGTTATTTATATATCAAAAAACAATTAAAACTTAAAACTATTTTTCCATTAAAAGGTGGGTAAATAAGTGGGTGAATAATCAAATTGTATTAAAGATAGATGTTTTTTATCTAAATTTATAGATGTGCCACAAAATATATTAAGTCTCTGTAGAACAAAATAATAAACCTATTTTCACATAATAAACCTGTTTAGTTTATTATCATTTTTCAGGTTTATCATTTGGCGTATATCGCATATTGCGATATGCAATATGATTTTTAAATTACTGTCAATAAAATATTTGTTTGTTATTTCAAACAAAATAACTACTTTTGTATGAAGTATCAATCAATAAATTACTGATGAACAAGAAAAGACAAGTCATTTTTCCAAAATACAATCAAATGCTGGAACAAATGGGTGAAAATATAAAACTGGCACGTAAACGTCGTAAGCTCACTACCGTTCAGGTAGCAGAGCGGGCAGGTATTGCCCGTTCCACACTGTATCTGATTGAAAAGGGCGATGCAAGTGTAACATTAGGGGCTTATTTTAATGTGCTTAGAGTATTAGGGTTACAGGATGATATATTAAAATTGGGAGCGGATGATAATTTCGGAAGGAAATTACAGGATTTAGAACTATTGAAGTAAAAAATGGCACAAAACAAATTTAACATATATGTTTATGCTCATTGGAAAGGAATGTCTGAACCAAAAAATATTGGAATACTTTCAGCACATTTTGCCAAAGGGAAAAAGGCATTTAGTTTTGAGTATGACAAAGAATGGATAGAATCGGAACAGCAGCGCTTGTTAGATCCGGACATTCAGTTCTTTTCAGGGACTCAATTTCCTAATAATAAGGAAAACTTTGGTATTTTTTTAGACAGTATGCCTGATACTTGGGGGTGTACCCTGATGAAGAGACGAGCTGCCCAACAAGCTAAAGAACAGAATGAAAAAACACCAACTTTATACGATATTGATTACTTATTAGGTGTTTATGATGAAAGTCGTATGGGAGCTCTACGTTTCAAAACAAATCCGGAAGGACCTTTTTTGGACAATAATAATGAAACGCCGACTCCTCCTTGGTCTTCTATTCGGGAATTACAATACGCAGCAGACAGCTTGGAAAACGATGAAGATAATGATGAAGTAAGAAAATGGCTGGCTATTTTAATGGCTCCCGGTTCTTCATTGGGTGGAGCAAGACCGAAAGCAAATATTTTGGATGAAAATAAGGATTTATGGATTGCTAAATTTCCGTCTAAAAATGACACGATTGACAAAGGAGCTTGGGAATATCTGGCTTATGAATTAGCAATCAATGCAGGAATAACAATGGCACCTTGCAGAATAGAAAAGATAGCTGGAAAATATCATACATTTTTTACCAGACGCTTCGACAGAGAAAATACTGAACGTATCCATTTTGCCTCTGCAATGACAATGACAGGAAACAATGAAGATACGATTCGGGATAATCCTGCAAGCTATTTGGATATTGCAGAATTTATTCAGACTTACGGAGCAAATGTGGATGAAAATTTACATCAGTTATGGAGAAGAATTGTTTTTAATATAGCTATTTCTAATACCGATGATCATTTGCGAAATCACGGATTTTTACTGACGGATGAGGGTTGGATTTTATCTCCGGCTTACGATTTAAATCCTTCAATTGATAAAAACGGATTAGCCCTTAACATTGATATGGATAACAATGCTTTGGATTTTGATTTAGCCAAAAGTGTAGGTGATTTTTTCAGATTAGATGAAAAACAGATGGAAACCATTATCAAAGAAGTTTTAAATAGTGTCAGTCAATGGCGAAACATTGCTAATAAAATAGGAATTTCGAGAGCAGAGCAGGAATTAATGGAAGGAGCGTTTAAATAATATAAAAAACAAAATGAGAATCATTCATTTATTAGATATACACTTATGCAAAGACAATATCGAATAGTATATTATGATCTATCAATTATCTCATTCATCTCTCCGCTTCCGAAATTGAAAAGCAGTATGGAAATAGAGTTAGAAGTCGTTTGCGGGAAATGGTGAATTTAGTTGCTTTTAGTAGAGATGTTGAGGATAAGAGGAAATAGTTCTTTCTTTCACTTAACATTTTGACTAAATTTGTTGATTTCTAATTTGTTACAAGATGATTAAAGTCTATTTAGATTGGAATATTATGTCAGGAATGAAAAACAATCATTTCCAAGAGTTACATAATATTATTTTAAACAGAGATAAGTTTTTATTGTTGTATTCTACTTCACACATTGGAGATATTTTTGCAGGTATTAAAAACCATAGTGAGGAGGAACAAAAAATCATCAGAGAAGATTTAGATTATATAACATATTTGACAGATGACCTATGTTTAGTAAATAATTCAAAAGAAGTTACTTTAAGTAGATACGAGCCGGGAGAATTATTAGATGATAGAATTCGTGAAGCTCCACTTTTTGAAGATTTTAGTATTGATAATTTATTTGGTTCAATTGAGGAAGATGATCCAATGTTTGGATTAGTTAGTAGTATGAAAAATACGCTTTCTTCAATACCATTAGACAGTGCTTTTAAAGAAGCTTTTGAAAACCCTGAAAGTGCTTCAATGCTAAATAAAATGTTTCGGGAACTAAAAGGTGACCAAACAATGAATGGTTTCTTTAAGAGTTTTGGTAAGATGTTTCACAATATGAATGAAACGGAAGATTACAAGGATTTAAGAAATATAATCCAGAAAATTGGAGTGAATAGTGGACACTTCAACGAAAATAAAAATCCTTTTGAAGTTATTGATAATGCTTATAAGAAAACAGGAATTAAAGATTTTTATGTAGATAAATATTTTGATAAAACTAAAAATGCTCCGGAATGGTTTAATGATATTACAAATGAGTATATCAAATTAGATATGCACGGTTTTAAAGCAGACGAAGTAAAAGTTACTGATAAAGAAAAAAAGACATTTAAAAATACAACTGAAGATGCTTCACATTCTGCCTTTGCCTCAAAATGCGAATTTTATATCACCAATGATAACAGAAATTATCATAAAACAAAAGCAGTTTATCAAAAACTTGGGATTTATACAGTTGTTTTAAAACCTACTGAATTTGTCGAATATTTTAATACATTCTTAAACTATAATGACTTTGATGAGCATTTTCTTAGCTTAGTTGAAGAATTAAATAAGTGTCAAAATTTTAGCCAATTCAAATTTGAAAATAGTGAAAGTTTAGGTTATGTTAATTTTACAAATCAATTTTTCTTCGACTTTTTCAATAAAATAACTATCTCATTTTCAAATGAAAATAAATCTTTTTTTGTATTAACAAAAGAAAATTCATCTAATCATTACATTATATCCCAAAGCGAAATTGAAGCAACCTTAAAATTGTTTGTTGACAAATTGGGAGTAGATGTAAATGGAAAATCTTATTTTGAGATAGGAGAAATAAATATAAATGAAGATTGGACTGGTAGAACTTGGGAAACAAACATTGGTCAAATCAGTATTAAAAGATTAAATGGTTGGTTTCAAATGTATTTTTACCCAATAAATATAGAAGTAAAACAAAACTAAAATTGGACCAATTATGAAACACACAATAAAGTTATTCTTAAAATTCGGAAGTGAAAAAACATTTTTGAACTGTGTGAGAATGGAATAATTTAATTTAGGACATTTTTTCACCTTAAAACTAAAAACTTATGGATGTTAAATCAAAGCAATTAATAATTGACAAACTACCAATTTTAAATGAAATTACAAATAAAATTAATTCTTATCAGATTGTAAATATTGATTTAAATAGAATAATATATTTTTTAACTCAATTTGAGAATTCTCAACAAATAGAAATAATAATCAGATTATTAAATAATATTCAATTTTTAGATAGTTCCAAGATAACCCATTTATTAAAAAAAGCTTATCAAAAAATTGAACCTGAATTATTAGAAAAACCATTAATATCTTCTTTAGGAGGTATTCAGGATAGTAGTGCTGTGGTTTGTTATCAGTTACTAAAACAATTATTTGATAGCGAAGAAGACACTTTAAATTCTATTATAGATATCAATTCACTCGGAAAGCACATTGAAGAAAATAAAACTTCAGTAATTGTATTGTTTGATGATAATATCACTTCTGGCACACAATTATATGATTTTTTTACTGAACTTATAAAAGGAAAAGATAAGCCAGAATTTTTTAAAAACACAATTACTCCTGAACAGTATGAACTATTAAAACTTATACCGATTAGAATTTGTTATGCGATACAATTATCTGAAAAAAGTAACGAAATAATTGATAAAATAAGAAGAGACTTTTCTTTAGATTTAAAAATTCAAGTGGAAAAAATTGATTATGATAATTATCTTGAATATGGATCAAATATCATGTATAATGAAGAGGAAGAAATATTTTCAAAAAAATTCATTAAAGAAATTTCAACAGCTCTTTATGAAGATAAAAAATGGTCTACTGAAACTGTATATAGTAGAGTATTAGGTTACGGCAACTTAGGTAAATTAACCGTTTTTTATTATAATGTACCTAAATCATTAATTCCAATTTTTTGGAAATTTGGATATTACAAAAACAAGCCATGGTTCCCTTTGTTTCCTGAAACACAAGAATATAAAAAAATCGTCAAATCTGGAGAAGAATTTGATTTTATGAAATTAGAAGCTATCGATGGTTGGGTTAACTCTTCTAGTAATAATCGAAAGCCTAAGATAAATTTTGGAGTATTAACAACGGAAGGCATAAGCCGATTTATAACATTACAAATTCCATCAAGAGATTTTATAAGATATAAATTATTATCAAATGTTTTTCCGAAAAAAATAGAATACTTGGAAAATAAAATAAATAATTCAAATAAATTAAACATTGCTAATCTCATAGGAAATAAATCGGAAAAATTAAAAGAAGAATTAAGCCATGATGATTATGAAAAATATATAAAATCCGTAGATGATTACAATAATGATTTAGAGAATTTTTTTATTGAAGTTGAAGAATATATCTTTCGTTATTCAAGCAATAAATCAATTAGTTTTATCTTAAATAATAATGGAAACATAGCAGTAAACAATCCAATTGTTAAACTTTATTATAATACTGGACACATGTTAATGAACGAATTCTATGATTTAAAAAAACCTACGTTTTCTTCTGATGTTCCAAATATTAATGACTTTAATACCTCTTCAAGATTTGCCGTCATCTCATCATTTATGGAACCTTTTCAAATCCCAAATATAAATCTAATTAACTCAAAAGAACCATTTATTGAAAATACAGATTATGAATATAAAATATCTAAGAACCGTTTAGGTCATAATGACCGAATTATTGAAGAAATTGAAATTACAAGATCGGACTGTGATAAGATGAGTTTTGAAATTCCATTTGAGATTAATTACGACGAAGAACCAGAAACTTTGAGCGGTATTATTGAAATCAAGTATGAATACGTTGATGAAATTGAAGAAAAATTGAAGAAAAAAATCGATGAAAAACTAAACGATTTTAAGAAAATTTTGAGAAAATCAAATTATTAATTATCTATTCACCTGTATATGAGTACGAAAATAGGAAGAAATGACTCTTGTCCATGTGGGTCTGGCAAGAAAAATAAAAAATGTCATAATGTAGACAGGTGGCCAATAATTACATCTGATAAAAATGAAAATAACATAAGTATTACTGAAGAATATATAAAAACGTACGAGTCAAAACACCTACTTAACGAAATAATTTCCTTGCAACTTTTGCCTGAGAATCACGGTAAGAATATACGAATTGAAGAATTAGCGACACTTGTAGCCACAAATTTAAATAACGGTAAAGAAAAGAATCTCAAAAGACTTTACGATTCAATCAGAAAGGAATATTTCCGTAATTATAATGAAGATCCTGTTGAAAATTTATTTTCCGAAAGTGTAATTTTCTATGGAGGTAATTATACAGTATTTCCTGGTATAGCATTGGAGCCTGTAGAAATTTTCAAGAATCTAACTCAAATCATTTTCAATACAAACATTGAACTTCCTGATACTTTTAAGTCACAGGTCTATCAGGGCATAGCATTGCTTTTATACTTAGGTCAGGAGTTTGCAACTAAAGCGGGAATTACAGGGAATATAGACTCTCAGAGAGAATCACAAGAGCTAATTCATTTTGATAAAGAAGTCGATTTTTCTATTTCAAAAACTGAATTAGTTAGGATTTGTAGTTTACTTGAAATTAACCCCGAAATAATTAATGACTTTATTATTTCACCAGATGACAATCTTTTTCAAAATGATGACCCACTGTTTAATCCCATATTATTCTATCCTATAGTTGAGTTTAATAATGAATATTTTTTTCTTTTAATATCAAATCAAGTTAATGCTTTAAATGAGTACATTTTAAGATTGGCAAAACTATATGGCTGCGAAAAAGAATTACTATTAAGATATCAGGAAGAAATTTGGACTGAAGTAAGAATAGCTTGCAATAAAATGGGATGGGCTGAAACCGATATTAAACTGCCTGAAGATAAAACTAATATAGGTCTTAAAGAAGCCATTCTCCATTTTGATAATAATCGATTAGCCTATGTTTCATTACAGACTCCTTCTGAATTATCAGATTTATTCAGTTACCAATCTGCAAATAATCGAGAAAATTTACAACAACGATTAGCAAAGGTAATTACAGAATTAAAAAAACGTCCTGAACTTATAGACTGCAAATTTCTAACTGTCAGTTTATATGATTCTATAGGAAGGTTTTTTATGGGAGCAATGCATAAACCTCAAGAACGAGAACTCAAAGTATCATTTTCCGCATACAACTTTATTTCACTTACAGAAGGTGAAAATTGGGAACAATTAAGTTTGTGGAAATTTGCAAAAGCAGCAGATATTTTTCTTAGCAAAACTCGTAGCATGTCATCGATGATTGATATATACAATATTTATAAATCAAAGGGGCAGGGTTTTTATTTTTCAGACAATGTAAAACCCGATTATACAATGTTAGTTCCTGGGGAAAGTAGTGAACTAATTAGACAAACAAAGTTAAAAGTAAATTATCACGCAACACAAATCAGAATTGATGGAGAAATTGTATTTATGCCCGTTACACGGATTGCAGATTTTGCACCTATCTACAAACCCATTAGACATATTGGTTATTTTTTGCAGGCACTGGAAACATTTTCCGCCCCAATATGGATAACAAACAGACAAATAAGAAAAGATTCTATGGTACCTGCGGTACGTCTTTATGCCGATGCTATTGCTTTTTGGTTGCATATGTTCCGCAACTCACTTACAGTTTATATAGATCAAGCCGGTACCAATCCTTTAGAAATTGAAATAGGAGTAGATCCCGCAACATTTCAGGAAATGACATCACTTGAAATGAAAGAGCAAAAAGGAGATAAATATTCATCATTATACATTGATGGGAAAATCATATTTAATATTCCATTTTCATCATTGCTGGAATTTATGGGTTCAAAAAACGAGGGTGAGCGAGTAATGATGAAAGAAGTTCTTACATCTCTAAATTTAATTGACGGCATTTCTATTAGCGATGATGAGATAAGTAATATTATAGAACGTCATATGCCTCTGAATCAGGCAAAAATGATTTTAATTTCAGACAGTCAGCAAGATTTAATGATTGAACGTAGATGGCTTGTGAAGGTCTTTCTGTTAACCGATGCTGAAGTGGAAATTTTACTGGATGAGTTACCTGGTATGATTGAAACAAAAATGACTATTCCTGAAAAAATTATTAATGCTGATGATAAAAAGGCATTATTTAATACGGCTACTACCGTCTTGATAGAAAAACTTAAGAAAGAAATTGGAGTATTCAATCACGAAGCACTTTTAATATCACTTCTAAAACTGCATGAGGCATTAGTTCAAAAAAGAGAATATAATAAAACTATCATTCCTGCTCAATTGCTATGCTTTGGGGGAATTGAAAATAAAGTAAATGAGATACTTGAAAATGAGAGAAATCTTGTCAGAACTTCAGTAGCTCTTCGGGGTTTAATCGAATATCTTGCAGCACAACCGATTTCGGGAACATTAAGTCCAAGTTTAGATGACGTTGATAGGCTTTTGGCTTTGATGCATGAAATTGTGAATTATGGTTTTTTAAGCGATGCGGTACATTTTAAGATGGATGACCCAGAAGTTGGAAAATTACCTTCTGGACGTATCGGTATATCGAAAGATTTTTTTGAGGAAAAACTTAAACCTTACGCTGAATCTAATATTAAAGCAGAAATTGATGACTATATATCAAATTTTGAAGAAAGATTTGAAGTTTATAGCCCAGTTGGAAAAGATGATACTGACCAGGAAATAATTAAATCTGTAGAAGAATTAGATGAAGCATTTTTCAAAGATTGGGGTATTACTTTTTCAAATCTTTATGCTTTGTTTTATCATGCAGCAGTAATGTGTATGCAAGCTGAAAAGTCGGTTATTACAATGGGAGAAGTAGAATTAATTGAGAAACTTGTTACAGATTTCAATCTTCCGAGAGAACAGGCTATCGCAGGAATTAATCGACTTGCTTTATCGTCACGGGATTCATATCTCACAGCTCCTGAAAGTTATAGTAATAGTGAAGTCTTTCCATGGAAATACAATCGGGAATTTAGTCTAACGAGAAGATTTTTCGTGCGACATGTAGGTTCAGATAAAAAAGACTTATTGAGTTGGGGATTTAGAGGTGCTATAGCTACTCAAAAGCAATTACAATATTTATTACATAGTGGAAAATTAAATAATGGAGGTGTTGAGATTAAGCGACTAATGGGGGCATTTCGTGTTAAGAATGGAAATGTATATAGAAATGTTGTGAAAGATTGGTTGAGTTCGCAGTCAGATTTCATTGTTATTGATTATGAAGTCAACATCGCCCCAGGAGGACCATTAAATGCTGATAAACCTTATGGTGATGTTGATGTTTTAGCTTTTCATAATCCAAGTGGTACAGTTTTTAGTATTGAATGCAAAAATACCTCTAAAGCTAAAAACATACATGAAATGAAAACTGAAATGGATAGCTATCTTGGTCGTGAAGGAGGAAAAGGAATGATAACTAAACATGTTGAGCGACATAATTGGCTTATTAGCAATAAAGAAAAATTACAGAAATTTTTTAAAGTGGAAACACCAATTACTGTGAAATCGTTAATGCTTTCATCTGAAGTAATTCCTACACCATATATTAAATCGGAGGTACTACCTTTGCCTATACTAGCATTCCACGATTTAAAGAGAGAAGGGACAAACCTATTATTTAAATAATAATAATAAATTATGGATATAATTAAAAAAAGTAGATAACTTCGTATGTAAATAAATTAAGTAAATCTTATTGCAGCATCAACTTTCCTAAAGTTTTTGTATGCCAGTAAAATTGAACTTCGAAAGAAGATACGAACAAGGCAACAAAAACTTTCCCAAAGCTTCTTTACATAATGTGGCATTATAGTCCCTGCGGGCTTCGGGGACAAGCCCACTATAATAACATTATGTAAAAAAGCCGCTCCTCCCCACGCTCTTTAGGGCTTTTGCTCAGGGACAGTTTTTTGATAGCTTTCCGTCGCACCTGCCGGCTATACAAAAAACCGCCCGTCGCAAAAAGCCCATAGTGTCCGCAATTTCCCCACCACCCAATTTCAGCGGTTGCAGGACTAAAAAACACTTCCAACGCTCTGCCTTATGCCTGCGGAAAGTTCATTCGTACCTCATTTCACTATCCTCGGCATCGCTCAGCAAGAGTAACTTATCCGTTCGTTCACAATCCCCTTGCTCATCATTCATTCCGCAACAAGCAGTAATTTCCTATGCAATTCCTATGCTGATTCCTGCTTATATTGCTTCATTCATTTGCTTTGCTATTGTTCCACTTCCGGAACACCACCCTTGCTTTTCTCCTGCTTCCAAAGTATTTTTTAGTCCTGCGGGTTGTTTACCCCAAATTGCGGACAAAGCAGGTTAAGAAAGGAAACGACTTTTCCAAAAAAAGAGAAAAAAGAAGCCAAAGGTTCGTTTCGGGTTCTCAAAAAGACAAGTTCAAGCCCTATGGGTGTGAAAAAAAATCTCCACCCTACGGGTAGTATTTTTCTCCACAAACTTGCTTTTTGGAAACCCTTCACGGATAAAGAGGCTTTCTTTTTTCCCTTTTTCTTTTGAAAAATGTTTATGTGTTGAGGAGCTACCGAAACATCGGAAAAAAGAAAACTAACCTTTTAAATCCGAATGTTATGGCAAATTTTATCATCAAAACCCACAAAAAAGGAAATGTTTACAAAAGCGAACATTTTTTCATCCTGAACAAAGGTTTAAACAGCGGCAAGCCTTTAAACGAACCTTGTGCGAATTGTTTTGTGATTGTATTTTCTTCATCTGAAGAAAAAGACAGTCATTACTGGACAGCTTTCAGTCTTTGGAAGTCTAAATTCTGGCATCCGTTTTTGGTTGGCTCGGTCATTCCGTTTTTAAGATTGCCTGAATTCAAAAAGGAATTCAAGATTAAATTAAAAGAAGTTTTAGTAGATTTTGAAAAGCACAAAAAAGAAGTGGAAACTTTACGCCTGTTAGAGCTTAAAGAAAAACAATTTTTAGAAAATATTAACTTGATTAATGATATGCGAAGAGTTATTTTATACCGTTATGTAAATAAGTAAGTCTATGTAAAATACATTCATTAAATTTGTGAAAAGAATCGTTATGGAAAATAATATCTATATAACATATAACCCTAATTCAGAAAAAGAAAAAAAAAAATAGCTTTTGACTTATTCAATAAAGGAAGACAAAATGGATATTTTATATACTTACCTGAAAGAAATTTATCAGATAGATTAACTTTTCAAACAAAATCTAATATAGACTCTGCAAATTGGTTTGTTGTTTTTTCTACATCCTCACTCTCAAATACGGTAATACAAGAGATTGAATATGCTTTCCAAACAAAAAAAGATAATCATATTATAATAATCTATTCGTCTCACTTTGGGAAAAATATAAATTTTTCAGGTCGTACTCCCATTGAAATGTATATTAATGATTATGACTTGAATAGTATTGAAAAATTTAAAAATGATTTGTTTGAGAAAATTTCTCCTAAAAAAAACACTCCTAAAAATGGAGGACTTAGTGGATTGGAGATTTTATTAGGGATTGGAGCTGCCATATTATTATTAGGAGCACTTACCAGTGACAAAAAAGATTAGATTATGAATTTTATTGATAAGAATCCTGTTTTTGAGGTTTTAAAAATTAAATTGGAGGAAGAAATCGTTAGCGAATTACAACAGTTTAGTTTTAATAAAAAAACTAGGAAAGAAAACACCTTATACCATTATACTGATTTAAATGGCTTAAAAGGAATTGTTGAGAATCAATGTTTTTTCTCTAGTAACTCAGCCTACCTAAATGACAAAGAAGAATTTTTCTATGGACTAAAATTATTCAAAACAGCTATTTCAAACTATACTAGTACTAGTAATGAAGAAGAAGAAATTATAGCAAAAATAAATGAAGTAATTAGTAATAAGTTGGATTCATACCATTTTGTTACCTGTTTTTCACTAGAAGGGGATATATTAAGCCAATGGAGAGCTTATGCTAATGATGGAAAAGGAATAGCCATAGGATTTGATTTAAATAAACTTACAGAATCTATAAAACCAAAAGCTACAGGAATACGGATCATTTATAATGACGGAGAGCAAAAAGAAATTACAAAGAAAATTGTAGATATTACTATTCAATTTTATAAATCACAATTATCCGTACTCGAATCATTAAACCAAATAGAACTTTATACCGTCATTGCTCAAGAAGCAAATGAAATTTTCAATAAATATATCGCTCAATTTAAACATCGCTCATTTGAAGAAGAAAAAGAGTATAGATTAGACCTTTCTATTGACATAGATTTAAATAAAAATAGAGAGCTGTCATATCGTGTAGGTAGAAATAATTTATTAGTCCCCTATCTATTCTTAAAAACTAACTTTCAAGAGGAATTAGAACAAAAAAAATCAAATTCCGAAGAATCAGAAGAAAGTATAATTAAAAAAATTAAGTATAAAGTAAAAGCATTACCTATCAAAGAAATAATAATTGGCCCCTCTTTAGATTACGACTTGAATAAAAAATCTATCATTGGTTTTTTGAAGAAAAATGGATATTCCAAAAATATTGATATTAAACAATCTAGTGTCCCTTATAGAATATAAAAGCCCATTCCTTTCGGTTTGGGCTTTCATTTAGTTTAACTCAAAGGTCACCACAACAAGAGTTAAACTATTTTTTGGAGTGCTTCTTTAAGATACATTTCAGAAGTAGGGATACCGTAAAACTCACTATTGCTCCGATAGAAGCTAAAAGTATTGTTTTTACAACATCTTCCGAATGAAGATTCGGAATAATACTCAGAAATGTACCTCCCAATGTACCAACAGTAAGCGAGTTACTCTGCATTTTGCTGAGGCTCGGAAGCTTTCGCTTCCTTACTTTTAGCATCATCTACCGTAATCTGACTTACTGCCGAGAGTACACCTCCGGCAACAGTCAGATAACCTCCTATGGTTACAATGGTAACAGGTAAAGTTACGGGAGCTGTCAACAAAACACCTCCGACAGTAGCCAATACCAAACCGACATTTCGAAGCACTTTAAACAATTTCGGAGTGGGAGCCTGAGCTCTATCAATTATATTCATAATGTTTGAATTTTTAAGATTGAACAATCAAATACACTTTTTCCTGTTGTTCCAGTCTGGGATATACCAAAGCTTTGAGTTTCTCAAAAGCTTGTCGGGACATCAAACCCAACCCGGAACCGGAAATTTTCGTTACAGGAGCAATACAGCCGTTTAAGTCTTTTAGTGCATTATTGGCAGGATGAAACAAAATATAATTTCTGTTTTTCACATCCATTACTTCAATATGCCAGTTGAATTTTTGACTGAATCGCTTTCTCAATTCATACTTCCCTTCGGGAATACAGGAAACTCTCTTTTCGTTATTCTTCCAGGGCAATTCAATCGTGTAACAAATGAATTTGCCTTCACATTCGAGTTTCCCGTTAGTTCCCTCCGGAAAATACGTTCGGGTCAAACGCAGTTCCATTATACACCTCCGTCAACTTTCACAATCGACAACGGGTTAAAAGATCCATTTTTGAGCGGATACATTTCTCCGTTGATTTCCTGATAGAATTCAACTCCCAAAGCCAAAAACAACGGATGAGTAGAATTCGCAGTTACTGCATTCATCTGATTGATAACAGCGGTTGCTGTCGCATTCCAAGGTAAAATTGCAGTTTCGGAGGTTGCTACTACGAAAGTCTCTCCCTCAAAATCTACTTCAGCTGCACCTGAAATAATTTTAAAGTGAGTAGTTCCTCCCGGAGCTGCAATCATACTCGCAGGAACAAACGAAGCCAAATTCACTTCCAATTCTCCTGTTACACGGTCAATAGTTGTGGTATAAGGAGCATACAAAGTGGTTCCGAGTTTCCCACGAATATTGAATTCAAAACCCATCAACAACTCTGCTTCTCCGTCAATCACATTTCGTTGCCCTCTATCACTTACCTGGTCAGCCTGAATGACTTTTACCATTCGCTGGGTAAGTCTTCCAACCATTCTGCTGTCCGCAGAATTCAACAATAACGGACGTAAAGCCGTTCTTAAAAGCCTTCCGGCTTTTCCCGCTCTCCCGAATTCGGCTCCGTTCTCCCGTGTTCTCTGAAAAGCCGGGTCACTCGCAATTCTACTCGCTTCAATTCCGCCTTTTTCACGGGCTAAATAACCGTCCTGAGACTTGTAAAAGGTAATATCCCCGATAGTCCCTTTTAATTTGATTATGCCTTTCTGTCTTGCCATAATGCTAAAAATTTAGATTAATAAATCAGTGAACAATTCTCTCAATCATCATCCTGTTGCAACATATTCCTGATTGATTTCAATACAAATTTTAGAATTAAATGAATAACCGCAATTAAGTACTTGTTCCAGATGACATACACAGGTATAAATGGCAATTATGTACATAAATGACATCTGATTTCTTTTACAACTATAAAGATTGAACTATATGTAAATACATATAAAATCAAATTATTTTACACTACTATATGTTTTTACATATAATTTAGTATATTTGTCCAAATTCGTTGCAAAAGCATATAATTATGATGACACTGGCAGATTTTGTAAAAGAGAAAAGAAACGAAGTAAACCTGACACAGGAGGCTTTTGCCGAACGTGCCGGAGTAGCACTTACGGTGATCCGAAAAATAGAACAGGGTAAAGAAAACCTCAATCTGGAAAAGGTAAACCAGGTGCTCAAAATGTTCGGACATACCCTGGCTCCGGTAAATGCGAGGGAATTATCCAAAACCAACAAATAATAAGGGATGAGAAAAGCAGCCATATACTATAAAGACCTCCTTGCAGGAATACTCACGGAAACTAACGAGGGTGAATATGTTTTTCAATACGAAGAAAAGTATATTAAAGAACACCCAAAACAGTTTCTTACGTTTATGATGCCCGTAAGTCCGAAACCTTATACTGATAAGCGGTTATTTCCTTTTTTTGAAGGATTAATTCCTGAAGGTTGGTTATTGGATATTGCTTCCAAAAATTGGAAGATCAATCAAAATGACCGTATGGGCTTGCTTTTGGCTTGTTGCCAAAACTGTATCGGAGCCGTAAGTGTCCAACCAATACCACAGGAAAATGAATAATAAAAAGTGTTTATATTGTTACAAAGCATTGGACGAAAATACAGCCGGTGATTTTCACGAGCAGTGCAGCCTGGATTTCTTTGGAACCAAACAGCAGCCTTTGTTTGAACATTCATTAAAACAAATGGCAGAACTGGCAAAAAATGTAGTGGAAAGAAGTGTGGCTGTTCCGGGAGTGCAGCCTAAACTTTCCTTATCATTAGTGAATGATGCTATTCAGGACGGAAACAAAGGACGTTTGACGGTTGTTGGTGCTTTGGGAGGAAATTATATTTTCAAACCACCATCCGATCATTTTCCTGAAATGCCGGAAAACGAACACGTAACAATGCGTATCGCTGAAGCTTTCGAGATAAACGTTGTAAAGTCAAGTTTGATCCGGTTGCAATCGGGAGAACTGTCCTATATTACAAAACGCATAGACCGGACAGATACCGGAGAAAAGATCCATATGCTTGATATGTTCCAGATCACTGAGGCTTTTGACAAATACAAAAGCTCTATGGAAAAAGTAGGCAAAGCCCTGAATGAGTATTCCGACAATACCTTGCTGGATAAAGTGTATTTTCTGGAATTAGCCATTTTCAGTTTTCTGACCGGGAACAACGATATGCATCTGAAAAACTTCTCTATGATAAATACAGGAGATAAATGGATATTAGCCCCGGCTTATGATCTCCTGAATGTAGCCATAGTAAATCCTGACGATACCGAAGAACTGGCTTTGACTCTGGAAGGAAAAAAGAAAAAACTCAAATGGGAACATTTTGAACGATTGGGCAAAATGTTAGAACTAAACGACAAACAAATCAGAGGTATTGCCAAACGATTCCGGAAAAACAAACCTATTGCTATCGAATGGATCAATAATTCGTTCTTATCGAAGGAATACAAAGAGAAATATAAAAACCTTTTAGAAGAAAGGTATGCAATACTGTTTCAGTAAACACATATCAATCAAATATTATTTTTATAATTTTACAAAAAATAATCGTTTGATTAAGTAGTGTTTTGATTTTGGTCAAAGCCTGGTCAAAGGTATAGATAGAGTATGAAAACCGGAATGAAAAGAATATGTATCTACCCAAAGGACATTCAACGCATCACAGGAAAAAGCTATAGACAAAGCATAAGATTGTTGCATAAAATCAGAAATGATCTTAATAAGCTCGAAAATGAATTTGTATCAGTAGAAGAGTTTTGCCAATATACAAGCTTAAAGATGGAACAGGTTGAGCCTTTTATCGTAGGGTAGGTAGTCTTAAAAACAAGTTACAATCTTGTTTAGCCTGAATTATAAACTTTATCCACCTGTTCAATAACCTATATGAAATTTATACTTCCTGATAGCTGTTTATTTTATCACGATTTTATAAACTCATAGTTTAGTTTTAGACAGTTATATAAACTCTTGGTAATAAAAAACACTTATTCAAAAACCAGTATCTTTTTTGGTCTAATTTGTTGGAAATCAACTGAAAAATCAGTACTTTTACACTATCAAAAAGTTTAATGTTCTTTATCACTTTTTACAAGTAACCTATTTAATGACCTATCAAAAAATTACAGTAAAAAGGCTTATAAATACTGGCATAGAAAGAGAAATACAAATCCCTCTTTCTCCGCCAGCTGAAAAGCAAATAATTACAAAACCCACTAAATTCAATGATTTAGTGGGTTTTTCATTTTCGGACTATATCAAATTATTCATCAAATCTCAAAGTTTAGGTGTCTTTCGAGGTGTCAGTAAAAAATAAAATTTTAAGTGACACCTCTCACAGAAAAACACCAATACAACAAGGTGTTCAACAACATATTCAAAAAATGTACATCTTGATTGTAGTTATTAAATCGAATAAATTTAGCAATAACTTTAAGGTCACCTAATATGAAAATTATAGTATCTATTCTCTTTTACATCAAGAGAGCAAAAGCCAATAATTTAGGGGTATGTCCAATTTATACAAGGGTTACAGTCACTGCAAAACGGTTTGAGTTCAGCACTAATAAATATGTCAGTCCTGATAAATGGTCAACAGAAGGCTACAAAGTAAAGGGAACCAATGAAGAAGTCCGAACAATAAATAACCATCTGGATTATTTAAAAAATCAGATTTTAGAAGCAGAAAAAAGTCTGTTCAAAAAAGACATTGGTATTACTTCTGAAAATCTGAAGAATGAACTATTCGGAAAGAACGAAACAAAGCGTATGCTAGCCCCTATCTTTCAAGACCACAACAACAAGATAAAAGAACTGATTGGTAAAGAATATGCACCAGGAACATTAGAACGCTATACGACTTCGCTCAAACGTACTATCGAATTTATGCAATGGAAATACAATATTTCAGATATTGATATAACCAAGATAGGTCACGCATTTATTACTGATTATGAATTCTGGTTGAGAAGCGTTCGGAATTGTGCCAATAATACAGCTGTCAAATACATTAAAAACTTCAATAAAATAATAAAAACAACCCGTTGTGTGCAATTATTTGAAGTGAAATAAATGGATTAGATATTGGTCAAATATAGTGAAAAATTATTTTAGAGTTTTAGAAGTTATAAGTTCTGTAGGGTGTGAATTAGAATATAAATCTAGTATTGGAAGAGAAGTCAGTTCAATAAAAGAAGGAAAAAATTGTTTTTGTTTTCGGAACAAATTAGAATAAGGCTAGCTTCTGATTTTTTTGGAATTTGAAGATTATTTATTGTGGATAGTATGCCGTTAGAAATATGTAAATTCTCTCGTCATAACAGAATTAAAATTTGTAAAGATGAATTTAAAACTGCGAAGCACATCACGAATACCTTAATAATAAATAAAAAAGAAGAGTAAACATTATTTTCACAATTATGTGACCAGTTCAGAATCAGAAATAATTATGCAAAATCTTTTCAAGATTTTAAGACCCGGATTTTGGCAAAAATAACAGCACTAACATTGGTTCAATATATCAATAAATTCATTTTTGACAGATCAATAAACAATATCAAAGACAAAATAATTTAATTGCACACAACAAGTTAAATTAAAGAATTATTTCTATATATTAGCTGAATTTAAAAACCAACCCACTAACTTAAAACTTACTTTATGAAAGGAAGATTTTTTTTAGCTGCCTTGCTAGCAGCCTCTTATGTGCTGTGCAACGCACAAGAACCCTCGCTTTTCGGCAAGCAATTTGACCTCGAAAAAATACAGGAATCACAAGGAATCATAAGATGTGCTTCGTATGAATACGAACAATACCAAAGACAACTCAACACACAGCTTGGCACAACAGACCAGTTTGAAGCCTGGTTAGCCCCAAAAGTCGATGCCTATAAAGTGGCTTTCTCTAATCCTACTATGATGATGAGCGAAGATGTCATCACTATTCCTGTGGTGGTTCACATCCTTCATAACAACAAAACTTACGGTGTAGATGAAAACATCACTGACGAACAGGTATTTGCACAAATACAAGTACTAAACGAAGATTATAGACGACAAGTGGGTACACCTGGACATAATACTACAGCCGTAGGTGCCGATGTTAGGGTAGAGTTTTGCTTAGCACAACGCACCCCTAACGGACAAGCAACCAATGGAATAAACAGAATCAACCAAGCTCCACCCACAGGAGGCTACGGAATAGACCTTCTGAACGGCTCAAACATCGACAACATCAAGCCCGCAACCCAATGGAATCCTGATCAGTATTTTAATGTATGGGTAGTTGATGAAATGGTTTTATCATTCTTCGGAATACAATTAGGAGAAATACTAGGAATTGCCCAATTCCCAGTTGCCTCAACCTTAGACGGGCTCGAAGAAGATGGGCTTCCAACAGCAGCAAATACCGATGGTGTTGTTGTAGGTCACAAGCACTTTGGCTCTCAAGACATCTATCCTGCTGGTACCTATGCAGATGGAAGAACAGTAACTGGACGAACACTTACGCACGAGATCGGACACGCTCTTGGGCTTAGACATATCTGGGGAGACACTGACGATTGTACCACTGACGACTTCTGTGCCGATACGCCAAACGCTACTGACCAACTTACAGAGTGTATCTTTAGAGACTCATGTGGCGAGGAAGAGATGAAAGAAAACTATATGAACTATACCCCTGAAGACTGTCAAAACATCTTTACGCTTGACCAAAAGGCTAGGATTCGCACTGTTTTGACTAACTCTCCTAGAAGAGTTTCGTTGGCAACTTCACCTGCTTGTTTGCCTCCTTCGGCCAGTATCGACCAGACATTATTGCTTGATGACATCAAGTTATACCCAAATCCGACTAAAAATATATTAAATATTATGACGATAAACTCTGATCTACCCGAGAGCTATACCATTTACAACGCCATTGGTCAGGTCATCAAAACCTCAACAATCACTACTGAGCATGACTTGAGTATAGACACTTCATCGTATTCTAATGGTATGTATCTGATTAAAATAAACAAAAACGGAAAGACTAAAACTTTGCGTTTCATAAAAAAATAATCTACAAGTTCTAGATAAACCTACAAAAGCAGTTGAGCATTTTCAACTGCTTTTTTTGTTAGTTGTGTTACCCATCCATAAACATACACTTACCCCTAAACTGATTATAAAAGTTAAAATTGAAGGCTAAGATGTGTATTTTTGTACCTTTGAAGAGATTATTTAACAAATCATACCTCAAGAATGAAAAAGCTATCTTCTATTTTACTTGTGTTTCTTTTTGTAAGCTGTGCAGAATTGCAGCAAATCTCAGAACAATTTCCTCAAACAGGAGTTGTTAACGACTTTGACATCAGCAACGGACTCAAAGAAGCACTAAACAATGGTATTTCTAAACAAGTAACTAAGCTAACCGCTGCCGATGGTTTCTTTGGCAATGAATTAGTGAAAATAGTGCTTCCGCAAGAGCTTCGCAAAGTAGATAAAACCCTAAGAGATATAGGTCTAACTTCACTAGCTGACCAAGGACTGAGAATGCTCAACAGAGCTGCTGAGGACGCTGTCAAAGAAGCTGTACCTATATTCGTAGATGCTGTCAAACAAATGTCGTTTGCAGATGCTAAAAACATTTTGATGGGTGCTGATAATTCGGCTACTAATTACCTTCAGACGACTACTTCAACAACTTTATATGCAAAGTTTAGCCCAGTCGTACAGAGCTCTTTAGGCAAAGTAGGTGCAGATAAAGTATGGCAAGAGATTATTACCAAATACAACCAAGTGCCGTTTGTGGATAAGGTAAATCCGAATTTGGTGGACTACGTAACCAATCAAGCTATGGACGGCGTGTTTACTATGATTGCCCTTGAAGAAAAAGATATCAGAACCCAAACAGCCGCAAGGACCTCTGATTTATTGAAAAAAGTATTCGCCCTACAAGACCGTAAATAACACCTAAGTGCCAAAGAGGATTACAATCCATCAGAAAAAAGCAGAGAAAGGCCATATACTTTAGTATCTTCGGCAATATCCTATTGGCTGGTTGTAAGTATTTCGCTGGTGTTTTTGGTAATTCATACGCACTGATAGCCGATGCTATCGAGTCAGCTACTGATGTTTTTTCGTCACTCTTAGTATTATTCGGAATCAAATATGCCAACCGCCCAGCCGATGAAAATCATCCCTACGGACATGGCAGAATAGAGCCGTTGATTACCTTTATAGTGGTTGGTTTTCTGATTCTCTCGGCTGTGTATATCGCCTTAGAGAGCATTCACAATATCCAAACCCCACACCAATCGCCAAAACCTTGGACTCTCATCGTATTGGGAGCCATCATCATCTGGAAAGAACTTTCTTACCAAATTGTGCTCAAAAAGAGTAAAGAAATTAAGTCATCCTCACTCAGAGCAGATGCTTGGCACCACAGAAGCGATGCCATAACCTCAGTTGCTGCTTTTATTGGTATTTCGATTGCACTATATATGGGCGAAGGCTACGAAGCCGCTGATGATTGGGCAGCGCTTTTCGCCTCTGGTTTTATACTCTATAATTGTTATAGAATCTTCAGACCCGCCCTAGGAGAAATCATGGACGAGAACATGCACACCGAGTTTATCCAAAACATAAAAGATAAATCTACAGAGGTCACAGGCGTCATCGGAATTGAGAAATGTATGGTAAGAAAGATAGGAATGAGATACCAAGTGGATTTACACCTGGTAGTAGGTGCAGAAATCACCGTCAGAGAAGGACATCAGATTTCTCACAACCTAAAAGACCACTTACTCTATGAACTACCCGAAATTGCCGATATTCATATTCATGTAGAACCAGACTTTTTAGAAATCTAGTTATCATCTCTGTAAGGTCTTTTTTGTTTCTTAGCTACACTACATCAAGATACCTTTTAACATTAGTTTAACAATCTTCTTTTTGGGAGATACCTCTATAAATGTCTATGTTTGTGAATCATTGTTTAAAAAACTACAATTATGAAAAAAACTTTACTTTCTGTAGCATTTATGCTTGCTACTATCGCTGGTGTGAATGCACAAACTATCTTATCTCAAACTAACAACCAATTCCCTGAAGACGGTGGTGTTGCTTGTGTTCAACAAGGTGTTGGTATGGGTGCTGCTAGTTATTTTAGAGCTTACACGCTTACTTCAGATTTCACTGTAGGTTCGGTAAAATTCGGAATTGGAAGTGTAGTAGGTTCTGGAACTCAACTTACTGCAAAACTACACACTAGTGCTTCTGCTTTCCCCGGATCATACCCAGCTG
Source organism: Flavobacteriaceae bacterium (assembly GCA_034676605.1). Classification (GTDB taxonomy): domain Bacteria; phylum Bacteroidota; class Bacteroidia; order Flavobacteriales; family Flavobacteriaceae; genus Flavobacterium. The sequence continues at coordinate 1,415,904 of JAUCBW010000001.1, forward strand.
GATTAACTCAGGTAGGTTCAGGAACTTTATCAGTTACTTCTGCTGATAATTTATCTTTAGTATCTATTCCTGTATCAGGAACATTTACAAGCGGAACTATTGTAGTTGTAGAAATTACGTATGCTTCTACTTTACCTGCTGACGGAGGAAACGGAACAATAGTTTATCCTGGAATTACAACAACTGCAACTGCTCCAGGATACATTGTAGCTGAAGGCTGTAATATCAATACACCAACAACTTTTTCTACTATCGGCTACCCTAACAACCACATTATCATTGATGTAGTAGAAGCTTCTGCTAGCACTGAAGATTTCGCAAATGCTAAATTCTCTGTTTACCCTAACCCTGCTAATGACGTAATCAACATTTCTTATGCTGATACTATCAATGCAGCAACTATCACTGATCTTAACGGAAGAGTAGTTAAACAAGTAGTTTTAGGTGCAAACGAAGCGCAAATCAACATTGCTGATTTGTCTCAAGGAGTTTATATCTTAAATGCTTCTGCTAACGGTAAATCAATTACTGAGAAAATCGTTAAGAGATAATTTCAGATTATTTAAAACATATACGAAAAAGCAAGCTTCTACAGCTTGCTTTTTTATTTACACCTATTCCATAAAGAAATTAAATTTGATAATCTATCTTGTTCTTTTTGTTTTTTTATTTATCTTAGCGCCATTAAACTTTTAAAACTTTATATTATGAAAAAAAATTTACTATTAGCTTCTCTTTTTATAGGAAGCGTATTTACGATGAATGCTCAAACTGTTCTTTTTGAAGATAGCTTTGAGACTTATGATAATTTTGCATTTGAAAACATTTCTCCTTGGACATTGGTAGATGCCGATGGTGCATTGTACAACTATACCATTCAAAACTATACTTTTCCTAATGAAGGAGAGATACCTTCGTTTATTGTTTTCAATCCTTCTTTAACTATACCTGCATTAACGGGGGATACTGCTCAAGCTCATTCAGGAGATAAATATATGGCTGCATTTGCTTCTTATAATTTAAATGCTGCTGGAACAGCTGCTGTTCCAGTTAATCAAAGTGATTGGTTAATTTCTCCTCAAATTACGTTAGGAGATTCTGGAAATACGGTTTCTTTTTGGGCTAAATCATACACAACTCAATATGGAAATGAACGCTTTAGAGTATTGGTTTCAACAACAGACACTGATTTAGGAAGCTTTACTGCTATTACAACAGGAAATTATGTTGAGGCAACTTCTATTGAATGGACAGAATTTTCTTATACACTTCCTGCCGACTATAACAGTCAGTCAGTTTATATTGCAATTGAATGTATGTCTTTTGATTCGTTTATCTTTATGGTTGATGATTTCTCTGTAACAACTACAGGAAACGCTTCTGTAGATACTGCATTAGCTGGTTCATTCTCTGTATATCCAAACCCTACTAAAGATGTATTAAACATCGCTAACAGCATCGGAGCAGAAATCAATACAGTAACAGTTTCTGACATCAACGGAAGAACAGTGAAGCAATTTGGTTCTGTATCTCAAATCAATATTGCTGATTTAAATGCAGGAGTTTATTTTGTAAACATCTCTTCTAACGAAGGAAGCTTGACCAAAAAAGTTGTAAAACAATAATTTTTCAGGTCTTAATAAATTTTAAAAAATCCCGAGCATTAACGCTCGGGATTTTTTTGCTTTATGATGCTCTAGCTTAGTATTCTAAAATTGTCTGAATTATCTTTTTAGGCAAACTAGCCAACACCAATTCATAGGAATGATCTATCAGTTTTAGAATTTCTCCATCAGATAGGTCTTTGTTGAAGAAAACAGAATTCCAATGCTTTTTATTAAGATGATAACCAGGCGTTACAGCTTCAAAAGTAGTTCGAAGCTCTACAGCATAGTCAGGATTACATTTGAGGCTTACAGACGCACTACCACTCTCCCAGTCTTTTAACGAAGTTAAGGCAAATATCTTTCCGCCTACTTTAAAAACCAAAGTATCTTGATCAAACGGAAGGTCTTCTGTTGCTGCTTTTTTGGACAGACAATAGGTATAAAAGTACTCTAAATCCATATAGCTATAAAAAAACAAAGGCTATCTTTTCAGATAGCCTTTATGATAAATTATTATCCTTCTTGTATAATTCGCATTTGCTCTTGGAATTCCTCCATATAAGCCTCAAAGCCACCAGCCGCGATAATCTGCATAATTCCTACAGCTAACATAATAACCCCTAACACGATACCGATAATACTCAGTATTTTCCCAGCTTTAGCATTGTCAAAGCCATTATAAACACTAGGATCAGCATTGTGTAAAGCAATAGCTTTATTAGCCAATACGAGCCCGATAACACCAATTACACTTCCTATAATCGAGCAACAACAAGCAAAAACAATTGATATAATCCCTAATACTAAGGACGCGGTACTGTTGGGTAATTTTTCTTTTTCCATATTTATTTTAAGTTTTGGTTGGTTTATTTGGGTTGAATTAATAGCTAAATAAGTTTATAAAAATATGCTACGACCATCGTAACGGCAGTAAGTATGCCAAAAGCAATAATAAGTTTGTGGTAAGAACGGCTTTTGTCAATAAAGTTTAATCCTACAACAATCAAAAATAACATAAGTGGATAAATTGCAGGATACATATAAAAAGCAGCAACAAACTCGCCTTCTATAAGCAAAGCAATAGCGCGTTGTATGCCACATCCCATACAATCACCTCCAAATATCATCTTGTTTGTACAAGGCAACATATACTCTTCCATAACCAGAAATGAATTTTAATCGCAATGCAATTTTACTCAAAAAAAACGAATTATACACTATAAAACAGAGGTTTTTCGTATAACTTTTCTATATTTGGACACAAAATTATTTTTGATGAAAAAGATTGTTTTTCTCGTAGTGATACTTGCTGGATGTGGTGCATTCTACCTACAGACTATGCCAGCTCCTAACTTATGGCTATCTGCGCTAAGTATAGCGGTTTTTATGATTGGACTATTTTTTTTAAACCAAAAAGCTACAACAAACTCCACCTCAGATTCAGACAACCAAAAAGATGATAAATAAAGGAGACAAAGTAGCTGTTTTAGACGACAACCTCAACGGAATAGTTGTAGCGATTAGCGGCGATACGCTAAAGGTTATTACTGATGATGGCTTTGAACTTGAGTATAAAACCGCTGAGGTGATCAAGATTGGAGAAGAATTAAACAAGTCGGGCATTTTCAATATCGATAAAATCCTTCAAGAGAAAAAAGAACCCGAAAAAAGAAGCTTCACCAAACAAAAAAAAACCACAGAACTCGAAGTCTCTTTTGATTTACATATCGAAAAGCTAGTGTCCACCACCAGAGGTATGCAAGCTTTTGATATGTTAGAACTACAGATTGAAACAGCTCAACGACACATCGAATTTGCAATCAAAAACAGAATCCCAAAAATCGTGTTGATACACGGCGTAGGCGACGGAAGACTTAGAGCAGAAATTGAATATATCCTTAGACGTTATGAGAATATTTGGTTTCAGGAAGCCAGTTTTCAGCGCTACGGACAAGGAGCTATAGAAATCAATTTTAAACAAAATGCGGCACGCATTTTTTAGCCAATACATACACTTCAAAAACATTTAAGTTGAAAAATTCAGTAATCAGGTTTCTACTATTTTTTGCAAGCTTTTCAGTAGTACTATTCGCAGCAATGACTTTGTTAAGCCAAAATGTATTTAGCCAATACGATTTCTATTACAGCCCGTTATCAATTGTTATTTTCTTGTTTGTATCGACTATGGTGATTTTTATGACTGTAAATTATATACACCAAAACTTCCCTGACAAATCGGGTTTTGCCTTTATGGCATTAGGTATGCTTAAGATGTTTGCGGCAGTAATTTTTCTGATTCCGCTGATTCAATCTGAAATTGAAGATAAGATTCCTCCGACATTGTTTTTCTTTGCTACATATTTTGTAGTTTTGGCACTCGAAACTTTATTTGTAGTCCGATTAGTCTCTAAGAATCAGCAACATTAGCTAGTTCAAAAGAATTTTTTGAATACAAAGTAAAATAAAAGTTGGATTGGTATTTTTCTATTTTGATTAAATGTGTACCTTTGCACGAAATTTCAAGGAATAGTATTATTCTAAATAAGTATAACGCTGAAATATTATGTCTGTTAAGAAAATCATTTTATTGCTTCTTGTTGCCATTCCTTTTTTTGCTTTAGCTCAAGTGGAAAACGCAGAGCAAGGTGGAGAATTCAACCCTACTGAACTTATCAACTCTCATATCGGAGACTCTCACGAATTTCATTTATTTGACTGGAATGGCGTTTCATACTCTATGCCGCTTCCGATAATTCTCTGGACTGACAACGGATTAGTTTCGTTCTTGTCTTCAGAATTTCACCACGACAATACAGGTGAGCACATCGTAGAGAAAGATGGACAGAGCTTTGTTCGTCACAACGAAATCATCTACTATGCTGATCGATATGCTGAATTATCCGAAGAGGATAAGAGCGCATTTAACTTTGAAGCCAGACCATTAAACTTCTCAATCACTAAACAAGTATTCTCAATGCTGATGTCAGTGATTTTTATGTTGTTTTTATTTTCAGCTGTTGCACGTTCGTACAAGAAAAACAAAATGGCACCTAAAGGTATTGCAGGTTTTATGGAACCACTTATCTTATTCGTAAGAGACGATATTGCCATTCCGAACATCGGGAAAAACTATGCTAAGTATATGCCTTATCTACTTACTGTATTCTTCTTTATATGGATAAACAACCTTATCGGACTGATTCCATTCTTCCCTTTTAGCGCAAACCTTACAGGTAATATATACTTTACATTCACATTGGCGTTTATCACTTTCTTGATTACTGCTTTTAGCGGAAACAAACACTATTGGAGTCATATTCTTTTACCTCCTGTACCAAAATGGTTATATCCAATCATGGTTCCGGTAGAACTTATCGGAATGCTTACAAAACCTTTTGCACTAATGATTCGTCTTTTTGCGAACATCACTGCAGGACACATTATTATTATGAGCTTGGTATCGCTTATTTTTATATTTAAGTCTGTTGCAATGTCTCCAGTATCAGGAATATTCGTGTTGTTTATGTCTGTGTTAGAGATGCTAGTTGCTGCGTTACAGGCTTATGTATTCACACTATTATCAGCATTGTTCATCGGACAAGCCATCGAGGAACCAGACCATGGTCATGAGGCGGATATAGATACTATTTAATTTGAGTTTAATTATTATTAACTATATAAATTTTTTATTATGATTTTAGCTGGAATCGGTGCTGGATTAGCTGTAATTGGTGCAGGAATCGGGATTGGAAGAATTGGTGGATCTGCTATGGATGCTATGGCTCGTCAACCTGAAGCTGCTTCAAAAATTCAAACTGCAATGATTATTGCTGCTGCTCTTATCGAGGGTGTTGCACTATTTGCTGTGGTTGTTGCTTTGATTGCAAAGTAATTAGAAGCTACAAACTTTCTTGTAACGGTTGGTTACAAGAAAGTTTGTTTTTCAAAAAAAAAGATTTGATAATACATTAAAAGAAAACACATAATACCTTACAACTATGCAATTAACATCACCAGAAAGTCTGATTTTTTGGACAACTATAATCTTCGTGGCCTTCTTGTTTTTATTAAGAAAATTAGCTTGGAAGCCTATCTTAGGAGCTGTAAAAAGCAGAGAAGATTCTATCAATAATGCGTTGCTATCTGCTGAACAAGCTAAAAAAGAAATGCAAAACCTTCAGGCAGATAACCTAAAGTTATTGCAAGAAGCAAGAGCCGAGCGCGATGCGATGCTTAAAGAAGCACGTGAAATCAAAGATAAAATGATTGCTGACGCTAGAGAAGAAGCACAAAACACAGGTTTTAAACTTATAGAGCAAGCTAAAGCAAGCATCCAAAGTGAGAAAAATGCAGCTATGGCTGAGTTGAAAAATCAAGTATCTTCACTATCGTTAGAAATAGCTGAAAAAGTATTAAAAGAGGAGTTGTCTAACAAAGACAGTCAAGCCAAATTGGTTGACAAATTGTTAGGTGAAGTTAGATTAAACTAATATTGATATGTCAAAAAGAGCAGCCCAAAGATACGCAAAAGCTATTATGGAGAGAACACAAGCCAATGGCCTAACATCTCAAACCAATGATAATATGCTCTTGATCGCATCTACTATCAAAGCCAATAACGAGCTTAGCAGTTTTGTAAAGAATCCAGTTTTTTCGACTAGCGTAAAAAACGATGCTTTATTAGAGATTTTCTCTGGAGTCAATGCCGAATCAAAACTATTGATTCAACTATTGGTAGAAAACAAAAGAGTAAACATGCTAGACAGCGTAGCGGATGCTTATACTGAACTCTATAACCAAGTCAACGGAATCCAAAAAATTCAAGTGACTACAGCTACACCTATGACTCCTGAGCTAGAAGCTAAAGTTGTTGCCAAGGCAAAAGAGTTTACTTCAAATACATTGATCATAGAGAATATAGTCGATGCGTCAATCATCGGTGGATTTATTATCCGACTAGGCGACAGGCAATTCAATGCTTCTGTTGCTGACAAATTGACAAGATTAAAAAGAGAATTAACAAACTAGGTTTTATATCGCACCAAGTGCATAAATCATAAATTAAGATGGCAGAAATTAAACCAGCTGAGATTTCAGCAATTTTACAAAAGCAGATTTCAGGATTTGAGTCTGGTACTTCACTAGAGGAAGTAGGAACAGTCTTAAGCGTAGGAGACGGTATCGCACGTGTGTACGGATTAGCAAACGTACAATACGGTGAACTTGTTGAATTTGACAACGGAATGGAAGGAATGGTTCTTAACCTTGAAGACGATAACGTAGGAGTTATTTTATTTGGTCCGTCTGTTGGAGTTAAAGAAGGTTCTACTGCGAAAAGAACAAAACGTATCGCCTCTCTTAAAGTAGGAGAAGGAATTCTAGGTCGTGTTGTGAATACACTTGGTCAGCCTATCGACGGTAAAGGTCCTATCGAAGGAACACTTTATGAAATGCCTCTTGAGAGAAAAGCTCCTGGAGTTATTTTCCGTCAGCCAGTAACTGAACCATTACAAACAGGTATCAAAGCTATTGACGCGATGATTCCAGTAGGAAGAGGTCAAAGAGAGCTTGTGATTGGAGACCGTCAGACCGGGAAAACTACGGTTTGTATTGACACCATCTTAAATCAAAAAGAATTTTACGATGCAGGGAAACCAGTATATTGTATCTATGTAGCTATCGGACAAAAAGCTTCGACTGTTGCATTGATCGCTAAAACATTAGAAGAAAAAGGAGCTTTAGCTTATACGATTATCGTAGCCGCAAACGCTTCTGACCCTGCTCCGATGCAAGTATATGCTCCAATGGCAGGTGCTGCTATCGGGGAGTACTTCCGTGATACAGGTCGTCCGGCACTAATTGTATTTGATGACTTATCAAAACAAGCGGTTGCTTACCGTGAGGTTTCGCTTCTACTAAGAAGACCGCCAGGACGTGAGGCATACCCTGGAGACGTTTTCTATCTTCACTCTCGTTTACTAGAAAGAGCTGCAAAAATCATCAACGATGACAACATCGCCAAGAATATGAACGACCTTCCAGATTCGCTTAAGCCAATCGTTAAAGGAGGAGGTTCACTTACTGCACTACCCATTATCGAAACACAAGCAGGTGACGTTTCGGCGTATATTCCTACTAACGTAATTTCTATTACTGACGGACAGATATTCTTAGAATCTGATTTATTCAACGCTGGTGTACGTCCGGCGATTAACGTAGGTATTTCTGTATCGCGTGTGGGTGGTAACGCTCAGATTAAATCGATGAAAAAAGTAGCAGGAACGCTTAAACTTGACCAAGCACAATACCGTGAGTTAGAGGCTTTCGCTAAGTTTGGCTCTGACCTGGATGCAGCTACGATGAACGTAATTGAGAAAGGTAAGAGAAACGTTGAGATACTTAAGCAATCAGTTAACGACCCTTATACGGTTGAAGATCAAGTTGCAATTATCTATGCAGGTTCTAAAAACTTATTGAGAAATGTTCCGGTTGAGAAAGTAAAAGAATTCGAAAAAGATTTCTTAGAATACCTGAACGCTAAATACAGAAGTACACTTGACCAACTTAAAGCTGGTAAGTTTACAGACGAAATCACCTCTGTATTAGAGACCGCAGCAAAAGAAATCGCTGCTAAATATTAAAGTATTGAGTAATTAGTAATGAGATTTTAGAGTTCTCAATTCTCACTACTAAAATCTCATTACTCTATTCTTAATTATAAAGAAATGGCAAACTTAAAGGAAATACGCAATAGAATTACTTCGGTATCATCTACGATGCAGATTACTTCTGCGATGAAGATGGTGTCTGCAGCAAAGCTGAAAAAAGCACAAGATGCGATTACAGCAATGCGTCCGTACGCTCAAAAGCTAACGCAGTTATTACAAGACTTGAGTGCTTCTATGGAAGGTGATGTGGCAGGAAAATTTTCAGAAGAACGTCCAGTAAATAACGTGCTTATCGTAGTTGTCACTTCCAACAGAGGATTATGTGGCGCTTTCAACGCTAACGTATTTAAAGAGACTAAGGTTCTTGCAAACACTAAATACGCTGGAAAGAAGGTGGACTATTTAACCATTGGTAAAAAAGCCTATGACTTTCTGAATAAAACAGAAACTGTGATTCAGAATAACAGTGTTATTTATGATGACCTTACCTATGAAAATGTAGCTACAGTTGCAGAACACTTAATCCAATTATTTGTTGACAAAAAGTACGACAGCATTGAGATTGTTTATAACCAATTCAAAAATGCAGCTACCCAACTTGTGATAACTGAGCCGTTTTTGCCTATTATTGCTGAACAAACCGAAGCAAAGGTTGATACTGATTATATTTTTGAGCCTTCTAAAGAAGAAATCGTTCTGGAACTCATCCCGAGAATGCTTAAGACACAGTTATACAAAGCAGTAAGAGATTCATCTGCTGCAGAACACGGAGCGCGTATGACGGCGATGCACAAAGCAACCGATAACGCAACCGAACTCAGAGATCAACTGAAATTGACCTATAACAAAGCCCGTCAGGCTGCCATTACTAACGAAATCTTAGAGATTGTTGGAGGAGCAGAAGCTTTGAATGGATAATTAGGTAGAAATAAATTTAAAAACATAAACCCCTTTTAGAGTTTTCTAAAAGGGGTTTATGTTTTATCTGAAATTGCTTGTTTTGTACCGTCTTATAATTTATTCAATTCGGTATATAACTTGTCAAGTTTATTTACTTCAATTTCATATTGTGCAGAACTTTTTGGTAACTTGAACTGTCCAATATTATAACTATTATCAGAATGTGCCCAATAAGAAGGAACATTTTCTTCAATTTTTTTACCTTGTAAATCTTCAACAATAATTTCCTGAATTTTTACACCTAATCCGCGAATTCCGTCATTAGGAATATCTATGGCTTTTTCGTTTTTTCGTAACCATAAAATCAATTCGTCTGCACCAATTTTAATTTTTAAACTCATAATGTTAAGGTTTTTGTAAGTTAGATTATTTTGAAATCCTAACAAAGATTAAAAAATATTCTTTATGGTACAAAGTCGTGTTTTTTGATTTCCAAGTAATAAAAATCTTTTTTTGGAGCAGTTTCGTCCCAATAAATAATATGTACTCCTTCTCCTGTTTTGAAAGGCTTATACTTATTTACACTATCTTGAGCATATTTTTTTATGGTATCAAATACAGATTGATTAGTAACCCTCAAAATAAATAATCGTTCTGAAGAAGTTGCTATTAAAAGTTTATCGAAATCTTCTTTAAAACCTCCGAAATCTGTTTTACTAAATTCAGATTCAGCAACCAAAGGAGTACAAAGCGTTTTTGTAAAATCTCCGTCATATTCCAGCTCGTGAAACGAAATATCAAAAAGCCATTCTCCCGAATCGGCTTCTTCAACGGAATGTGTACAGACAAAATAACCTCTTTCGTGTCCGACTTGGGTTATGGTTTTCTTGATGATTTTTGATGCTTCAAAAATCCAGTTAAAACCACTGTTATAAATATCTGATATTTCAGCATTTGCTACTTTCAGCCTTTCAAATAGGGTGCTTATCATATTACTTTTTTATAAATTTATTTGTTTCTCCATTTATTTTATAAATATAAGTACCGTTGTTCAGATTGCTGACATCTAAAATTATCTCTGTTTCATTTCCAGAAATATTCTTTTTCAGAATTCTTTTTCCGTTCATATCAAAAACTTCCAAAAGAGCATTTTCTCCATTTTCTAAAGGATTGGTAATCATTATTTTGTTTGCAGTTGGGTTGGGATAACCAAATAATTTACTTGAAATAGGCGGCACTACGACTTCCAAATAAGTTCCGGGAAGGGAATATACATTGTATAATGTTCCCATCATATCACGAATTAATAATTTGTAATCGTTTCCTGTTTTAATAAGAGCAACATCATCTTCTATTCCATATAAACCAATACCAAAATCCTGTAAGATTGTTCCTGTTTCGTTAATTAAATAAACAGTATCACCATAACCTGATTGCACCATAAATTCCAACAGATTATCGTTGTTAAACAGCTTATCGGACATTAATTTTATTCTAGCAGTATTTATTTCAGAAGGAATATTTATGGTTTTAATTAACGTATGTGAACTATCATAAACCTGAATAACATTAGTAGTATTATTAAAGGTAAAAAAATGTAGTCCGTTCTCTGTAAGGAAAACCTGATGCTCTGAAGCAGTACCCGAAAAATATGTTTCGTAGGTATGTTCTAAAACTGCCTGTCCAAAAGACAAACTTGATACCCCGATTGTAGCTATTAAGCTAAAGATAATTTTTTTCATAGTGATAAAGTTTTAAAATTTTGACAAAGATTACAAAAAAAACAAAAAGACACAAATTTGTGTCGATATTTTTTATAAGATAAGTGCAATTTTAAACTGTGTTAGAAAATGAAGAAATAGAGCTTATAAAATCGGTAGGAGAAAAGATAAGAAAGAGGAGATTGGAGCTTAATCTTTCTCAAGAACTATTGTCTTATGATGCTGACATACCAAGAAATCAGGTAGGAAGAATTGAAAGAGGAGAAATAAGCACCTCTATTACCACACTTCACAAAATATGTAAAGCTCTAAGAATAGAAATCAAAGAGCTGTTTTAGGTTTTTTGATAATTCTTATTCGTATAAAATCATTGCTCTGTTTCCCAATCTCAGATAAAACCACATCGAAAGATTTTTTCCTTTATGAAATAACTGTATTTAAAAAGCTTTAAAAAGGATTTAAGCGGCTCAAACACACCTACTCCACAAATCTCATAAACAAAAAGAGGACGGCTAAATAGCCGTCCTCTTTGGTCTGTATCCAAATAAAATAAGTAGATTACTCTATTTCGATATTGTCAATATGTAAATCATAGGCAGCATCTTTACCTACTTTCATAGCGATTAAATCACCCGAAGCAAGGTTAAGTTGTACGTCAGAGATGTCTAGTGTAATCTTTACCCATTGGTTATTAGTGTTGATTACTCCGATATAACCGTTTGTACCATTTCCTGTTTCGTTATTTACAGTTGCTTTGCTCAACACTTTCGGAAGTGTTGTTAGTGCGTCAACGTTGAATACTTCATAACCAGAGGTTGGTCTATATACGTTAAACGATAATGATTTAGCCGAAGTTCCTTTTACCCATAAAGTAATCTTAGTTGGATTTGCAGGAATATTTCCTTTAGCCGATGATAGAATCGTAAAGGCATAATCGTTACCTGTTGGAGTTCCTGAGATACGCAGCGAATTAGAGTTGTTTACACCTGTTCCAATACCTTGTGTAGTGTATTTCAATCCGAAGTTATTTACCGATGCATTAAAGACGTTCCAGTCTTCAAAGTCAGAACCTCCGAAGAACAAGTTAGTAGGATCAGTTGGGATTTCTGGCTCTGGCTCTGGTTGCTCACTTAGTGGCAATTGGTCAAGAACAATGTCGTGTCTGTCTCTAGCTACGAATTGGAAATCAGAATTAAACTTTGTCATCACTCCGATGATATATCCGCTCTTGTTAGGGATTATATTTCCTGCATAATCAGCAAACGAACCTGTTCTGAAAATCAATTTATTGTTGTTAGCATTGATAAGATCTCTATTTGTAGAGCCTCCGATAACCACTAGTGGGTCATAATACGGAACATTAACTACATCAAACTGTACGTCTTTTACTTTCAGTAATTTGTTGATATAGTTGTTATTCTTTGCTTGTTCAATAGTCACTTCGTGTATCAATTGAGTTTCTGGTATAAAATCACAAGTAAAGAAGATGTGGTTTGGAAGGTTGCGTTCTGCAATTCTACCTGTATTTTGTACCCCAGAACTAGGATTCACATACAACTCTCCAATTGACAATGAGTTATGGTTGATGATATAATATAAGCCATTAAGTTTGACAAGTATCTTTCTACCTACTTGGTATCCTTCGTTATAAGTATTATACATATCTACTGATACACTCATTCCTTTTCCGTCAGCTGTTTCCATTGAAACAACTTTAAAGAAGTTACCTCCTCTATCGCTAGAAGTAATATAAGCCTCCACGAAAAAGTTCTGGGCCGTCTACTGGAAATTGTTGTAAGTTAGAAGTTGCCATTGCATACAGCTCTTCCCCAGTAATCGTAGCTACCGCTCCGTTTGTCGTATCTATACACTCAATTGTTGGTACAGCGAAGTCATCCTCAGCACAAGATGTCAAAGCACCTACAAAAAATAGAGAATAGAATATGTTTTTTAAGAATCTATTTTTCATAATACTAATTTTCAAATATTGATATATTGTCTAATTGATAAGTGGTAGTCTTGTTGGCTTGTTTATTCCCAAGATATTTAAATCCAACTCTAACCGTAGAGTTACCAAACTCACTTAAATCAATAAACCCGCTTGATTTGAATTTATTGACATCTTCAGGCTGTGCCATATACGCAGCAAGTGGTTGCCATGTAGCGGTACTTATACCTTCAGTTGTTCCGTCATAATCTTTTGATATCCAAACGCTAAGATTGTCGTGGTTGTGATATCTAGCCTGTGTAACAAAAGAAAATAAAGTAGGGATTGATCCCAACGCAACCTCTGGCGTAATTAACCAAACCTCATCAATTTCTCCTGGTGAAGAATAAAAAGAAGAGAACTCAGCAAATTTATTTTTGCTGTACTCTTTTACAGACCATGTTCTAGAACCGGTAATATTCACGTTTACCCATCCTTCAATATCAACTGGCACTTCATTTCCGTACGGATATTTCTCAAATCCTTCAGAAAGCAATGTCTTTTTATATTTAGGAATCTCATAGTCATTCTCACCTACACAAGAAACAAATAATGTGAGGGCAAAGATTGACAGTAGTGTGTATTTTAAGAAATTTGTTTTCATAATTGTATCTCTTTCTAATGATTAAAAGTTCATATAAAGGTTCAGCATATAGGTACGTCCGAATCCGTAGAAGTATTTCGGACCGAAAGATCTTGCTGGACCTTGGTGATCTTGGTACACCTCCATAAAGTTAGCGTTACGTCCTTGTTCAAAACCTCCTGTTTTGTATTCGATATCAAACACGTTGTTTACCGATGCAAAGAATCCAACCGTATTTCTGTTCTTACTACTGATTCTCCAAGACTTCCCTCCTACTAAATTCACTAAGAACAAAGATTCGAATTTCTCTTGCTTAAGGAATTCTCTTCCTTTTTCTTGTACGTCAACATTTGCTCCTGAAGTAGTATCTGTAAAGTTTGGGTAATTCATTCCCATCGAACCATTCGGGTCAACAAAGAAATTATCAGTTCTCATCAGTGCAGACACATCTAAATAGTTGTTATCTAGGTAGTTTGCGTTTGCCCCTACCCACCAGAACTTAGGACTTCTGTATTCTAATCCTATCGAAGCAGCCGTTTGAGGCATACCTGCTTGTCTGTAGTTTTTAAGTTTTGCTTCACCTAAGTCATAAGTCCCTTTTAAGTTATCAACGTTTAATGATACGTTAGGGTTGTTGCTATAGATATACTGTCCGATGCTTCCTGCAAAGGTAGCCTTAACGGTTTGTGTCAATTGGTATTCAGCGCCAATCTCGATACCCATATTTTGTTTGTTCAATCCCCTTACGATTTCAGCAACAAATTGGTTTTGAGAAGTTGTTGAAGTAGCTATCTCATCTGTAGAAATAATTCCTAATCCTTCTGCAAAGAAGAAACTGATTTCAGTTGCATCTCTAATCTCAGAATAGAAACCTGAGACACGTCCTTTGAATTTAGGCATTCTCACGATATAGCTACCATCGAAACTAAAGATAGTTTCTTCTGTAAGTCCTTTAGTCACGTTGTTGTTTAGACGTGCGTTAGAAAAAGGTATTTCTGATCGTTGGTGCTTTGGTCATCAACAAAGCGTTGAAGTCTAGCATGTGTTGGCCTGTTATTTTGTAGGTCATTCCTCCTTTGAAGCCAAAGGTTTTGAAGTCAACTGTTTCGCTGTTCCCGTAAGAACTATTTGGATAAATACCGTTTTTGTATAAACCTTCTCTTTGGTAATCCGTAAACGCAAAGGACTGACCTAAATAGAAATCAACCTTGTCATACGTAAATTTAAATTGAGAGAAAGCATCAGTTATGTTTGCTCTCACGATATAGTTATATCCATATCTGTCTCCTTCTTTTACTTGTCTGTATGGGTTATTTAGGTCTGAATGTTGCTCACTTCCTAGAAAGAATGCATCAATGTCTTCGAAGTAGCGTCCTCCTAATAAGTCTACCATATTCTGGAAGTTCTCAGACCTTAAGTTACGATGACTTGCACCTGCATTAAGAATAATATTGTCTGAAAGTCTAGAGTGTAGGATTGTACTTGCTGAGAATTGTTTGTCGTCAGTTCTGTCTTCGTATAAAGCATAGACACTTTTTCCGTTTAGCTCAGGATTTGCATTGGCTGTATACATTTGTACCCAGTCCAATTGTCTTTGAGTAAAGAAATCTGCGGTTTCAGCACCATCATAGTCTGGAGTCCAGTTACCATCATTATCATGTTTTGTCGTGTAATAACTTGGTAGATTTCTGTAATACGTAGGATCTAAGTTGTTTGATTTATAAAAATCAATTCTAGAGTTGGCTACTTTACCGAATTGATATCCTACGTTAGTATTTAATCTATTGTTTTTATCAATTTTCCAGTAGTGGCTCAATACAAACATTGGTTCTTCAATTTCTTTGTAACGAGAATTTCTCTTTTTACCGTCTTGCCATCCCCAGTAAGAGTTATAACGCACTCCAGCAATATCATTTACTTCTTTAGTGTTTGGAGAGTTTTTACCTCTTTTGTTTTGAGCATAAATAGAAGTAAAGTTTAAGCTATGGTTGTCGTTGATTCTTTTTTCAACAGCGATGAATGCTGATTTAGCATCATAGTCAGTTCCTTCAAAATGACCTTCATTTGCACCTCTATATGAAGCAGAAATTGTGTATGCCCATCCGTTTTTATCCATACCCGAAGCGTGAGTTCCCATCACTCTCCAGTTATAGTTGGTATTATTCCCAAGAACTGAAATTCTAGAACCCGCTCTGTGGTAAGATGCTCTGGTGTTTATTTGTTGTGTTCCTAGCGCACCACCAAAGGTATAGTCTGAGGGTCTTGACCCTGAGGAATACTCTTGGTTTCTTGTTGCGTCGTTAAGCCCTCCCCAGTTACTCCATTGTGGTCTTCCGTCATAAATTTTATTCATCGAAAGTCCGTTAATCATTACGTTTCCGTATTCATTATCAAGACCTCTTACTCTAAAACGTGCTTGCCCCCAATTGTAGGCTGCTGTTTGTTCGAACACATCTCTTGAGGCTTGTAATAAACCAGAAGTTGTTTCTGAACCAGAGTTATCATCACCTAAGTCGCTTTCAGTAAGCGTAATCAGACTCAACTGTTGTTCTACTTTTAGGTCATCTTCTAGTGTAATCACTGACAAGTCTATTAGCTGTCCTTCTTCAAGAGCTACAGGTAGTAACTGCGTTACATAACCATTGCTTCTAATCTGAACTAGATAATCCCCTGCAGTAAGGTCTTCAAAAAGAAATACACCATCTGTACCTGTAAGCTTGGTGAAGTTAGTGTTTTGAAGAGATACGACTACATTTTGTAATGTCTTTTGGTTTTTTGAATCAACGACTTTTCCTGTTATCGAACCAGTCTGTTGTGCAAAAACCAAAACAGCTTGCATCATAAATAAGATGCTCCATACGAGTTTTCTCATAAAAATAAAATTATTATAAATAAGTTGCACGATTAGATTAATGAAATCTTAATCGGGACAAATGTACATTATTTAATAATATTATCTACTTTTGGTGCAGGATTTGTCACTTGTTTACACAAGCATAATATTCAAATTTATTTAATATAACACCATAAACCATGATTATCAGGAATTTACAGTTAACCGCCTTGTTCTTTTTAATACTATTTACAGCACAAGCTCAAGAACAAAAGTACACACAATACAAGGTACACACCATTGCATTCTATAATGTTGAGAATCTATTCGACACGATTAGAGACCCAAAGATCAATGATGTGGAATATACCCCTACTGGAGGCAACTCTTGGACCCACAAGAAATACCAAGAGAAACTAGCTAACCTAAGTAGAGTATTACCTGAAATCGGGACTAGTGACCAGCAGACAGAACCACCTACCATCATCGGTGTGTGTGAAGTTGAAAATAGAGGTGTATTAGAAGACCTTGTCAAACAACCAAGACTCATAGGTAAAGGTTATGGCATCGTACATTATGATTCTCCTGACGGAAGGGGAATTGATGTAGGACTACTCTACCGAAAAAAAGATTTTGTTGTGACCGACACAGCAAGTATTCCGCTTATTATTCATAACATTGACGGAAGCGGAAGACGCGTCTATACACGTGACCAACTCTTAGTAAGCGGGTTGTTAGATGGCGAAGAAATGCACTTCATCGTCAACCACTGGCCATCACGCTCTGGAGGAGAGAAAAGAAGTAGCCCATACAGAGAAGCTGCAGGAGCTTTAAATAAAAAGATTATCGATTCACTACTCGCTATCAATCCGAAGGCAAAAGTAATAACTATGGGAGATATGAATGACGGTCCTTATAATAATAGTATCAAAAAAGAACTTGGTGCCAAACGTAAAAAAGAAGACACCAAGATGAACGAAGTCTTCAACCCATTTGAGGAACTCTCTAGAAAAGGAGTAGGAACACTTGCCTACAGAGACTCTTGGGATTTATTTGACCAAATCATCATTACGGGTGCTTTCTTAGATACCAATGACAATGACTACTCTACTTATAAATACTGGAAGGCAGGTGTGTTTAATAAACCTTATTTGGTTCAGCCTACAGGTCAGTATAAAGGATATCCACTTAGAAATACTAATAACGAAGTAGGGTATAGTGACCACTTCCCTGCTTATATCTATCTTATTAAAGGAGTAAAGTAATCAAGCTGATTTAATCAAGCCTTTCAAAAACCAAAAAACTCTGTCAATAGCAATTGACAGAGTTTTTTTATATCTACGATTTTGATTTGGTTATTTCTTGATAAGACCAAGTTCGATAAGTCTTTCGGTTAGAAATTCTCCTGCGGTGATATCCGCAAATGCTTTAGGACTATGCTCATCAATACAATCCTCTAAAACGTTTAGCTTCATCTCACTTATAGGGTGCATAAAAAACGGAATAGAGTAACGTGAAGTTCCCCAAAGTTCTCTTGGCGGATTGACTACTCTATGGATTGTTGATTTCAGTTTGTTGTTGGTATGGCGTGATAGCATATCTCCTACGTTGATAACCAACTCATCAGGTTGTGCTATGGCATCTATCCATTCTCCGTTGTGGTTTTGTACCTGAAGTCCTTTGCCTTGCGCCCCCATCAAAAGGGTAATGAGGTTAATATCTCCGTGAGCTGCTGCTCTGACAGCGTCTTTAGGCTCTTCGCTGATTGGAGGATAATGTATAGGTCTTAAGATACTATTCCCATCTTTGACGTAGTTGTCAAAATAGAATTCATCTAAGCCTAAGAACAAAGCTAAAGCTCTAAGAACATAAACCCCTGTCTTCTCTAACATCTGATAAGCTTCTTTACCTACTTTGTTGAAGTTGGGGAGCTCATCGACACTTACGTTGTCAGGGTACTCTTGTTTGTACTTTGAATCTTCTGAGACGTATTGTCCGAAGTGCCAAAACTCTTTGAGGTCTCCTGTCTTTCTGCCTTTGGCACTTTCTTTACCAAAAGAAACATAACCTCTTTGTCCGCCGATACCAGGGATTTCATACTTGGTTTTTGTCTCTAAAGGCAAGGTAAAGAAGTTGCGCACCTCTGCATACAAGTCGTCAACGAGCTTGTCATCTAAGAAGTGTCCTTTTAGTGCTACGAAGCCAATGTCTTCGTATGCTTTTCCGATTTCATTTACAAATTTTTGTTTACGTACCGGATCATCCGATAGGAAATCACGTAAATCCACGCTTGGAATGTTTTGCATAACTTCTTGCTTTTGAATTAACTTAACAAATATAAAAATTAATTCAACTCTTTAGTTACTATATTGACCACTATTCAAAAATCATTTACTAAACTCACTCTAACAAGCATTATTTATGTCATATTGTACAAGAAAAAGCCTTGTAAGTTATCCGATACGCAAAATAAAATATATTTTTGCCGTTAGTACTATCCACAACAACATACGCCATAGCTATTTTGAAACCTATAGACCTCCACCAGTCCCTTATTAGTCCATTACAAGTGGTACAGTTTGATGGCTTTGCAGATGTTGAGGTATGGATGAAAAGAGAAGACCTACTCCATCCCTTTGTATCGGGGAATAAACTCCGAAAGCTACAATACAACCTACTCCAAGCACAGCAAGACAAGTACAACTGCCTGCTCACTTTTGGCGGGGCTTATTCTAATCACATTGCCGCTACCGCCTATGCGGCTAAGACTTTTGGACTACACTCCATCGGAGTAATTAGAGGTGAAGAGCTTAAAGATAAAATACGAAGCAACCCAACACTCAGTTTTGCTAAGGAAAACGGAATGTCTTTTCACTTTGTATCCAGAGAAGACTATCGGAAGAAAGAAAGTCAGGCGTTTATTGATATGCTGCATCAGAAGTTTGGATATTTTTATTTAATTCCTGAGGGTGGTACTAATAATTTGGCTATCAAAGGCTGTGAGGAAATCTTGAGTATTCGAGATGAAAAATTTGACTATATTTGCACCGCAGTCGGCACTGGAGGCACTATCTCAGGGATAATCAACAGTAGCAAAGCGCATCAGTGTATTTTAGGATTTCCTGCGTTGAAAGGCGATTTTTTGGCTGACGAAATCAGAAAATTTGCTACTAAAGACAACTGGAGGCTGATTACCGACTATCACTTTGGAGGCTACGCTAAAATAAGTCAGGAGCTTATTGCGTTTATCAATAGGTTTTACAAGCAAAGTGGTATTTCGTTAGACCCTATTTATACAGCTAAGATGTGCTACGGAATTGCAGATTTAATACACAAAGGCTATTTTAAGAAAGGATCAAAACTACTGCTGATACATACCGGAGGATTGCAAGGTATAGCAGGAATAAACCAAAAATTAGAACAACAAAAATTACCTATCATACATGTTTAAAAAAGTTTTTATACTCATTGCGATACTCTTACTTGCCTCTTGTAAAGGGACAAAATATACTACAGGTTCTAAGAAACAACCTACTTCTTCAAAACCTAAGACTACGATTGTCAAAAAACCAACGCTGAAAAAGCCAACAGCAAAACCACAGACAGAAACGCTAGAGTCCACCTCAAATACTACGGTTTATGCTGATGTAGTTAGAGATTATATTACACTATACAAAGAGACCGCCAAAGATAATATGCGTACTCACGGTATTCCAGCTAGTATTACACTAGCGCAAGGTATTCTAGAATCAGGCGCAGGAAGAGGGCGTTTGGCACAAGAAGGCAACAACCATTTCGGTATCAAATGTCACTCTGCATGGAGTGGAGACACCATCAAACACGATGACGACGCTGCACAAGAGTGTTTTAGGAAATACTCACACGCTTCTGAATCGTTTAGAGATCATTCGCTTTTCTTGACCTCTAGAGCTCGCTATAACGACTTATTCAGACTCAACAAAGATGATTACCAAGGATGGTCAAAAGGACTGCGTCAGGCTGGCTATGCAACTGATCCGAAATATCCAGAAAAACTTATTGGAATTATTGAGCGTTATGAATTATACACCTATGACCACGAAGTTTTAGGAACTACAAAAACAACTCCTTCTGTGTCAAATAAGACAACCACAACGACTGCAACGGCTAATTTCCCTACTCATAAAGTAGCACAGGGCGATACTTTATATAACATCTCTAAGCGTTACAACCTTTCAGTTGATGAGCTAAAAGACCTTAACAATCTAAAAGACAACAACCTATCTATAGGGCAAATGCTTCGCGTGAAATAACTTGGGAGTAGTAAAATTTTAATCCTCAAATAATTTGGTTAAAATAATTTAAGTAGTACATTTGCAAACTGATAATCATATTACAAGCTACGGGGTGTAGCGTAGTCCGGTCATCGCGCCTGGTTTGGGACCAGGAGGTCGCAGGTTCGAATCCTGCCACCCCGACTAAAAGACCCGATTGATATACTTCAATCGGGTCTTTTTTTATTTAGGTCAGAGGTGGTGCGATGAGGTTGTTATTGAGTTATGGGCTTATCTCTTTATTTAGTGATATAGTTTACTTGTGATTCAGTAGCCGTGTGTTAAACACGTGAGTTTGCTTGAAAAGGGAAGCCTCCCCAAAAACAGGACAGCTTATAATTCAAATTTACTGACTTTAAATCAGTAGTGTATTTTAATATAAGGTGGATTCAAGTTACAAATGCAACTTCCAAGTTTTCGTTCATGTGTTTTTTACTTGAACTGATAAGAAGAGGCAATAAAAAACCTTTAGAACATCGCCCTAGCACGTTCTAAATCTTCTGGCGTATCTATTCCTATTCCAGTGTGGGTGGTTTCTATCATTCTGATTTTTTTCCCGTATTCTAAGTAGCGTAGTTGCTCTAGCTTCTCAGAGGCTTCTAGTGATTTCATCGGAAGTACGTAAAAATCCATCAAAGCTTGCTTTCTGAAAGCATAGACACCGATGTGTTGAAAGTATCTCACCCCTGCGTTTCTATCTCTTGGGTAAGGAATGACAGAACGGGAGAAATAAAGTGCAAAACCAAATTGATCTGTAATTACCTTAACATTATTCGGGTTATTGATGGCTTCTTCGTCCGAAATTTCGCGCATAAGCGAAGCTAAATCAATTTCTTTGTTGACATCATTCTTATACATTTCAATAATTTTCTCTAAAGATGTTTTGTCGATAAAAGGCTCATCACCTTGCACGTTGACCACGATATCCACATCAATAGTAGCCACAACCTCAGCTATTCTATCACTTCCTGATTCGTGTTCTTTAGTGCTCATAAGTGCTTGACCTCCGTTTTTGGTAATTTCTTCGTAAATCAAATCTGAGTCGGTCACTACGAAAACATCATCAAAAAGCCCAGTAGCTACAGCACTTTCGTAGGTTCTTCTGATGACAGTTTTGCCTGCGAGGTCTTGCAATAGCTTGGCAGGAAATCGAGTTGAGGCGTATCGGGCAGGGATGACAGCTATTATTTTCATAGTCGTAATCGGGTATAAATGTATGGTTTAGATAAAATTCTCGTCTTTAAATCCGATGAGGTAGAGTTTGGTCTTTGCTCTGGTGAGGGCGGTATAGAGCCATCTGAGGTAGTCCCTGTCAATGCCGTTAGGCAAGTAGGGTTGTTCTATAAAAACCGTCTCCCACTGCCCTCCTTGCGCTTTGTGGCAAGTAACTGAATAAGAGAACTTCACCTGAAGAGCATTGAAGTATTCGTTTTCTTTTACTTTTTTGTATCGCTTGTATTTGGCTGTCTCACTAGCATAGTCAGCATTTACCTCTTGGTATAGCCTGTTTTGCTGTTCGTAAGAAAGCGAAGGCGCTTCAATATCAATGGTGTCTAGCAGCAAGATGGTCTCAAAGGGTTTCTGATTTGGGTAGTCAATCATTCTGACTTTGACCTTGGCAAACCTAAAACCGTAGAGCTCTAGTATTTTGTATATTTCGAGTACTTCTATAATATCTCCGTTGGCGATGAAGCCGGCTTCGTCTACGGGTTTTATCCAAAAGTAGTTGTTCTTGACCACCATCAGCAAATCTCCTGCTGAGAGTTCGCTTTCTCTACCGAGGATTTTAGTTCTAATTTGGGCATTGTATTGGTTGGCTCTTTTATTAGAACGCACAATAAAAGAGGTCTCTTCTACCCCATTTTTATCATAGGCTTCATAAATGGCATCTTGAATTTCGTTGCCGTCAATCAGCCTGACGATATCTACAAATCCGTTGAGGTCAAACTGGAAGTCAGTGATGTAGTCTTCTTTGAGCAATTCTCTGATTTCGGTGGCGTTGTGTAGAATGCCTGAGCCTTCTTCTTGGCGCATCACCTCATCGAGTTCGATATGTCCTACTTCTTTATTGTATTGCGTAGCGAGGGTGTCTTGATTGAGCGCAGGGCTCAAAAGCAGGTGTACGGGAGGCAGCTGTGCGGTGTCTCCTATCAAAATTAACTTGCAGTTATCTCCTGAATATACATACGAAATCAAGTCATCGAGTAGCGAACCGTTTTCAAATAGCTTGCTATCGGCAGTGACATCTGAAATCATTGATGCCTCGTCCACTATGAATATGGTGTTTTTGTGTTTGTTGGCTTGTAGGGTGAAGCTCACATTACCCGATTTGACATTCGGGTAGTAAATCTTTTTGTGAATGGTAAACGCCGTTCTACCTGAGTAATTTGAAATCACCTTGGCAGCTCTTCCGGTCGGGGCGAGCAAAACCGAATTCTTAGCGATTTCTCTCAGGTGATTTACCACCGTTGAGATAATCGTGGTTTTTCCGGTACCTGCATATCCCTTGAGAATAAAAATATCATCTTTGCTCGTAACATCAACAAAATCGAAAATCTGCTGAAAAAACACATCCTGCTTTTGAGTCGCCTCAAACGGGAAGTTTTTTTTGAGTATCGAATAGAATTTTGTAGTGGTCGGTTTCAATCTTTTTGGGTTGTAGGAAATGTATATTATAAAACGATAATCTTTTTTCAGCGTAGCGAACTTTATTATTAACTACTCAACTGTGTAAAGATACTCAGAAACTTCCGAAAGTCTGAAATAACCCAAAGCATAATTATCAGCTTGGGTTTGGTTGATTATATTTCCTCTTACTGTGGGTGGTGTTTGTTGGAAAGGTCCGCTGCCGTTATTTGCGGCAATCAACAATTTACTCATATAGTTTTTATAGCGTTCCGTTATACCGAAAAGCTCAAAGGTAACTTCTGTTCCTGGATCTAATTTGTCTGAGAGATAAATGCCATACATCATATTTCCTTTAAAGAGCTCGTTGCTTTTGACGCCGTATTTCGGTAGCGGAAGCAACGGATTAGTAACTTTCTCCATATAGAAGTTATCAGTAGCTCCGTTGTCTTGGTAAAAAAACTTCAGTTCTTTGGTGTTATTGCCAAATCCGATATCGTTCGTTTGCTCTACGTTCTGAATGTTGGGTACAGACATAAATACCTCAGAAGCGGTATAAACCTCTCCTTCTATCTGCATCACTAATGTGTAGGTATTTCCGAGGTTTGCTACGAATTCCGTACAAACATATTCACCTGATTGACCTTCTTCTATAAAGTCAAACCTTGTACCGTCTTGGTCTTCTATATAAATAACTGCTCCAGAAACCACAGGTACTTCTGGTTCGTAAAACCCGATAGTAGTCGTTAGTTTTATCTTCTGGATAGCTCCGTTGTCATCCTTGTATTTATTGATAGAAGCTTCTACCACCAAGCGAGGAGGAGCTGTTTCTAAATCTACAGAAATCACATCTTGACATGAAACAAAGGTCAGTACGCTGATGCACAAAAGTATATATTTGATGTTTTTCATTACCGATTAGAATTTAAAATTATAGGTTACACTTGGTATAATCCCAAAAATTGAAAGCCTGACAGCTTCATTGACAGCCGAATCTTTATCTTGTCTAAAACTGATAGAAGCAGCATTCTTGCGGTTATAGATGTTGTAAAAACTAAATACCCACTCGCCTTGCCATTTTCTGTCTTTATTTTTCGTAGGTGTCAAAACAGCCGATATATCTAAGTGGTGATACAAAGGCAATCGCTCTTCATTTCTGAGTCCGTAGTTGGGTATTTTGATACCTTGGTAGTCATAGTAGCCATTCGGATAAGTGGTTGGTCTTCCTGATTGCAAAGTGAATATAGCACCAAACGACCATTTTTTATTCAGCTCATATAAAGCAGAAATAGACATATCGTGCAATCTATCGTAAGGAGTTTTATACCATTCTCCGCTGTTGATTCCTGTTTCGGTAGCGTTTCTGCCTGGTGTTTGCTGTTCTGATTTCGCCAATGTATAGGCAAGGAAACCCGTTAGTCTGCCTGTGTTTTTCTTTACGAGCAACTCAAGTCCGTAGGCTCTTGATTTTCCGTTGAGGATAACCTGCTCAATAGCTTCGTTGGCGACCAAATCTGCTCCGTCTATATAATCAATTCGGTTTTGCACGTCTTTGTAGAATATTTCAGTCTCGAAAGAATAGGTTTTATCTTCTGTATTTCTGAAGTATCCGATGGCGTATTGATCCAGCAGTTGTGGTTTGATGTATTTGCCACTTGGTGTCCAGATATCTAATGGTGTAGCTGCCGAAGTATTTGAAATCAAGTGGATGTATTGTGCCATGCGGTTATAACTCGCTTTGATAGATTGGTTATCATCAATAGTATAGGCAATCGAAAAACGAGGTTCTAAGTTATCAAAGCTAGCTACAGTTTTGTTTTTACCATAATAGTCAGTTGCTATAGGTGTTCCCTTTTCATAAATCTGTAAGTCTTGGTCAAAATGTACTGGATTGTCATCGGCATAAAGATTCAGGGTATGGTTCCCCAAATGTGCAAACATACTGTAACGCAAGCCGTAATTCACAGCAATGTTCTCTGAGAGCTGTTGCTCTGCATCTATATAAAAAGCGGGTTCTACAGCGTATTTTCGCTCTAATTGTTTGGGTATGATTCCTGACATCGCTCCGTTGGGCTTGATTGTGCCGGGGTTGAAGTCATAATAAATCAAATTGGCTCCGTAGTTCAGCTGTAAATTATTGCTTAGGTAGTGCTTGAAATCGTATTTGAAGTTGTAATTCACAATACCTGAATCCCAATTAAAGCCTACGAAATCTAAGGTCAATCCGTAGTAATAATCACTGTAAATGACTGACATATTCGAGAACAATTTATCTGAGAAGAGGTGGTTCCATCTCAAGTTTAAAAGCGAATTACCAAACTGATTCTTGAGCGCATTCTCAATGTCAAATACATCTCGACCAAAATAACCCGAAAAATATAAGTTATTGTTGTCATTTATTTTATAATTTATCTTGGTGTTCAAATCATAGAAATAAGCCGAGTTTTTGTTGTCAGTTAGTTTCAGAAATAAGTGGGCATACGAGCTACGCCCTGCAATCAAAAACGATATTTTATCGTTGATAATTGGCCCTTCAAACATCAACCTGCTGGACACTACTCCGATTCCGCCTGTGGTGTGAAAGCTCTTGCTGTTACCTTCTTTTTGGTAAATATCCAAAACCGATGAAACCCTTCCTCCGTATCGTGAAGGAATACCGCCTTTATAAAGCTTTAGATCTTTGATCGCATCCGAATTAAAAACAGAGAAGAACCCAAAGAGGTGTGACGAGCTAAAGAGCGTCGCTTCGTCAAGCAAAACAAGGTTCTGGTCAGCTGCGCCACCTCTTACATTAAACCCTGAAGCTCCTTCACCAGCATTGGTCACGCCAGGCAAGTTGAGTATCGATTTCAAAATATCTACTTCTCCCAAAACCACTGGTGTTTTCTTGATTTCCTCTACCGATAATTTGCTTACGCTCATCTCTGGTTTTCGGATATTTATAGCTCTGGAATTTCCTGTGATAACAACCTCTTCGATCAATATATCAGAAGTTTGTAAGGCGATATTTTTTCGCGTATTTTGGGTCAGAGAAACTGAATCTGTAAAGAACGAGTAACCGATAGAACTAACCTCTAAGCTATAATCGCCTGGTGCTAGTGACACTGAATAAAAACCATATTCGTTAGTCATCGTACTAATGCCAGCTTCTTTGATAACGATGGAGACACCTATGAGTGTTTCGGAAGTGTTAGTATCAGTAACGACACCGCTTAATGTGAATTTATTTTGAGCAAAACTAACTGCAGTAGTCAATAGAAATAGCAATAAAACAAGGCTTGATTTGAATTTCATATAGGTCTTTAATTGGCTTATTTATTAGGGTGCTAGGCGTTCGATTTTCCAGTCTAGATCATTTTCAAGTGTATATCTGATACGGTCGTGGAGTCTGTTGGGCCTTCCTTGCCAGAATTCGACACTCACAGGACGCACTAAATAGCCTCCCCAGTGCTCCGGTCTTTTGATTTCTTTATCAGCGTACTTATTCTCTAAGTCGGTTAGTTTTGAAGACAGGTACTCCCTTGAAGGAATCACTTGACTTTGGGGTGAAACCATGGCACCGAGCTTACTGCCAAAAGGTCTTGAGTCAAAATAATTGTCTGATATAGCAATTGATGTTCGCTCGGCTATACCTTTGATAATTACTTGTCTTTCTATCGACTGCCAGAAAAAAGACAAGCATATTTTAGGGTTTTGTGCAATCTCTTTTCCTTTTTCAGAATCATAATTGGTATAAAATATAAAACCCTCTTCGTTGAATTTTTTGAGTAAAACCACTCTTCCTTTCGGGAAACCATCCAAACCAAGGCTGGATACAGTCATGGCATTTACCTCTTCTACGCCTCCAAACTCCTCTACTTCATAAAACCATCGATTAAACAAATTAATCGGATCTTCTGGTAATTGACTCTCCAAAAGCTGGCTCTTTTCATAAGATTTTCTGTAATCGCTTAGGTCACTCATGGTTTATTGGACTTAGAATTAGGATTCAAAGATACTATTTTCAGTGTTAACGAAAAGTACTTTGGGAATTTTAAATGTTATTGGAGAATGGTCTTGCCGTAGCTTCTCTCTAAAACCACCAATCTATGCTCACTAATTTTCAGTTGTTTTATTTTAACATTTTAGCAGTATTAAAAAAAGAATTATCCGTATATTTGTCTCAAATTAAACTTTGTTTTCAACCAGCCCATGAAAGGACCCGCTTTTTATTCAAAGATTCTACTTTTCGGAGAATACGGAATCATCAAAGATTCTAAAGGACTTTCTATCCCTTATAACTCTTATAACGGCGTGCTGAAAGTTGACAAAAACCCAAGTGAAGAGGCTCAGAAATCAAACCAAAGCCTTAAGAAATTTACTGAATTTCTAAAACAACTGACCACTACTTCTCCGGAATTGGTGCAATTTGACTTTGCTACACTTGAGAGAGACCTCGACAGAGGCATGTATTTTGATTCTAGCATTCCGCAGGGATATGGCGTGGGGAGTAGCGGTGCACTTGTAGCTGCTTTTTATGACCAATATGCACAACACAAAATCACCGTCTTAGAAAACTTAACTAGAGAGAAACTTCTAACTTTAAAGTCTATTTTCTCTGAAATGGAGTCATTTTTCCACGGCAAAAGTTCTGGACTTGATCCTCTAAACAGTTATTTGAGCATTCCGATTTTGATAAACTCTAAAGACCATATCGAAGCTACTGGAATCCCAACTCAAAACACAAACGGAAAAGGCGCTGTATTTTTATTAGACAGCCAAATGGTAGGTGAAACTGCTCCGATGGTTTCTATATTTATGGAAAACCTGAAGGACAAAGGTTTCAGAAAAATGATCAAAACACAATTCATAAAATATACCGATGCCTGTGTAGAGGATTTTGTAAAAGGCGATGCTCAATCACTTTTTGCGAACACTAAAAAACTCTCTAAAGTTGTATTGGCTCACTTCAAACCTATGATTCCTGAGAAGTTTCACGAACTTTGGAAAAAGGGAATCGATACCAACGACTACTACCTGAAACTTTGTGGTTCTGGTGGTGGTGGTTATATTTTAGGCTTTACTCAAGACCTTGAAAAAGCAAAAAAATCCTTAGCAGACCATAAGCTCGAAGTAGTTTATCAGTTCTAATCTAAGAGGTTTTTTCTAGAAACCTTTGTCTTGTGGTATTTTCTCAATTCGTTGAGATTAACAATCAAAAAAACATCAGATGTCAAATAGAAAAAACAAACAGGTCTTACTTAAGATCCTTAGTTTATTCTCTGCCGTTCGTGGTTACAATATTTGGATCATTGCTTTAGCTCAATACCTTTCAGCTATTTTTATACTTGCGCCTGAGCGTAGAGCACTGTCTATTTTGCTGGATCCGTATATGTTTGTGATTGTCTTGGCAACTGTGCTTTCTATCGCATCAGGATATATTATCAACAATTTTTATGACCGCGAAAAAGACCTTATCAATCGTCCGATAAAGACCAAGATCGATAGGATGGTGAGTGAAGAAACACGACTAAAGATTTATTTTGCGACTAATTTTGTCGTTATGGCTTTAGCTTTACTGATTTCGTGGCGTTCAGTGGCTTTTTTCTCTGCCTATATATTTATGATTTGGTTGTATTCGCACAAGCTTAAGAGGTATCCAATGGTCGGAAATATAACAGCTTCATTATTGGCTATACTTCCGTTTTTTGCAATTTTGTTCTATTACCAAAAAGAAGAACTCCTGAACATACTGTATTACAAACACAAGTACTTTGTCATTTTCAGCCATGCTACTTTTCTGTATTTACTGATTCTTATCCGAGAAATGGTCAAGGATTTAGAGAATCTAAAAGGTGATTTTGCAATTAATTACAGAACTGTCCCGGTGGTGTATGGCGAGAAAATATCAAAGCAAATCATCACACTACTCATCGTTCTGACGCTCATTCCCGTATATATTCTGATAGACAAAGCCGATGTAGGCTATATGGATATCTACTTTTATTCTACCCTAATCGGGTTGGTACTATTCTTAATTTTCTTGTGGAACTCTAAGAAAAAAGTCCATTTTATCGCTTCGCACAATTTCCTTAAACTACTGATTATTCTCGGGGTATTTAGCATTATTCTGATTGACCCTTCACTTCTCTGGAAAGGTCGAGAGTTGCTGAGTTTCGTTCCCTAGTTTATATTAGAGGACAAACTGCGAATCATAGAGGTTTTTATAAAAGCCATTTTCTTTTTCGAGTAAGGTTCTGTGAGTGCCTTTCTCAACTATTTGTCCTTTATCCATTACAATAATTTGGTCGGCATTAATCACTGTAGAGAGTCTGTGAGCGATAATAATAGAGGTTCTGCCTTTGGTTAGGGCAGTAGTTGCCTTCTGAATCATATCCTCTGAATAGCTATCGATTGACGATGTTGCTTCGTCCAAAATAAGTATGCTTGGTTTACTCACATAGGCTCTTAAGAAAGCGATAAGTTGGCGTTGTCCAGAAGAGAGCATGACTCCTCTTTCTTTGACGTTATAATCATAACCGTTGGGTAAGCTTTCGATAAAGTCGTGCAATCCGATTTGTTTTGAGGCTAGAATTACCTCTTCTCTAGTAATATCAGGATTAAAGAGTGTTATGTTGTTGAAAATCGTATCGGCAAACAGAAATACATCTTGCAAAACAACCGAAATTTGTTTGCGTAAACTACCAATTTCGTATGTATTGATATTTATACCATCGATGAGAATTTCGCCACCATTGATTTCATAAAAGCGATTTAGCAGGTTAATAATTGTCGTTTTTCCTGCTCCAGTACTTCCGACAATTGCCACTGTTTCTCCTTTGTTTATTTTGAGATTTATTCCTTTAAGCACTTCTTCATCTTGTTTATAACCGAAATGAACATCTTTAAGTTCTATTATTCCGTTTAGAGATTCGGCTATGACCGTTCCGTTTTCTTGCGAGAGATCTTCTTCGAGGATATCAAACACACGATTGGCGGCAATCATACCCATTTGCATCTCGTTGAATTTATCAGCAATTTGCCTTAAAGGCGTGAATAACATCGTAACGAGCATCGTATACGTCACCAAATCTCCCATCGTAGTCAAACCTCCTTGGATAATATCGCCTGCGCCATACCAAACCACTACACCCAAAGTAATAGAAGAAAAAATATCAGCAATTGGAAAAAACACGGAGTTATACATGACATTTTTGAGCCAAGCTTTGCGGTGTTTGTTGTTTATTTCTTTGAATTTTTCGTATTCAATTTGTTCTCTAGAGAAGAGCTGTACAATTTTCATTCCTGTCAATCGTTCTTGAACAAATGAGTTTAATCTAGCAATCTGGGTGCGCACTTCTTCAAAAGCAGCTTTCATTTTCTTTTGAAAAACACGCGTAGCATACAACAAAAAAGGCATTGCTATCAGCACTATAAAGGTTAATTTATAGTTCATATACAGCATAAAAATAATGGCTACGCTCATCTTCATCAAATCACTTATAATCATAAATAGTCCTTGACTAAATATCTTTGCAATAGATTCAATATCAAAAACTGAACGTGTTACGAGTTGGCCTACGGCGGTATTATCAAAATACTTCATCTTAAAGTTAGTGATGTGCTTAAAGAGTTTATTCCGCAAATCTTTGACAATATCTTGTCCTAACCAGTTTGCCCAATACACAAAAAAGAATTGAGAGAGCACCTCCATCAGAAGTGCGATAAGCATAAAAGAGATGAAGATAAGTAGCCCATATTGGTCTTTGGGTTCTATATATTCATCAACGGTTTGTTTGAGTAAATACGGGCGCAAAGCAGCAAACACAGACAGCAAAACTGACCATATAATAATAGCATTAAACCTCCATTTATAAGGTTTAGTAAAGACCATTATCTTTGCGAATACTTCTCTGTTACTGCGTTGTTTACTCATTATGTATAGTAGACTATTATATGTTTGTCAAATACGAATATGTTACTTTTGTGAGGTACAATCCGTGAGCAGGTACTGAAAACCCAGCCTTACTCCTATTCTTGCTTTTGATAATTTCTTCAAAATCTTCTAAGGAAATCTTATGTTGTCCGACACCAATTAAAGTCCCGACTATGGCTCTGACCATGTTTCGGAGAAATCTATCCGCGGTTATGGTAAAAACCAATTCGTTTTCTTGTCTTGTCCAATACGCCTCAGTTATTTTACAATTGTAGGTATAGACATCTGTATTAGATTTAGAAAAACACTGAAAATCAATGTATTCAAATAAAATCTCAGATGCCTTATTCATCAAATCAACATCTAAATCAGTATGTAAATACCAACTAAAATCATTCTTGAAAGCATCTTTTTGCAAGTGAATTTTATATTGATAAGTTCTCTTGGTTGCATCAAATCTGGCATGAGCTTGGTCTGCGACCTTAAAGATTGAGAAGACAGCAATGTCTTTAGGGAGAAACGAGTTCAATCTTTTGACTAGGTTTTCTGTATCTATTGGTGCTGTATAATCAAAGTGCGCATACATATCTTTGGCGTGTACCCCACTATCTGTGCGTCCTGCACCAACGATTTCGATTGTTTCCCCAAGGAGGATAGACAAGGCGTTTGTCAGTTCCTCCTGTACAGAAACAGCATTGGGTTGGGATTGCCAGCCGTGATAGTTTTTGCCGAAATAAGATAGACGTATAAAATACCTCAAAATTGGAATTTAAAAACCGTAAATATACGGCTTTCTTCTATTTTGTAGGCTTAGTAAATTCATAAAATCAACTGAAAAGAAGTCTTTCTGGAAAAGTCAAAATTATACAAATTCATCCCAAAAAAGCGTTTTAAAATGGACCACTTGGTTTTCTTTAATTTCGACACCTTCGTTCTCGAGGAGTTGCTGCATCAGGTTTGTACCCTCGAAGTGGTGTTTGCCTGTGAGCAATCCTATTCTGTTGACAACTCTGTGTGCCGGAACATCATCCATCGCATGAGAAGCATTCATCGCATAGCCGACCATCCTTGCAGAGCGAGTCATACCTAAATGCCTGGCAATAGCTCCGTAGGTAGAAACTCTTCCATAAGGAATTTGCCTTGCTAAATCTTGCGATTTCTCAAAAAACGACCTTTCCATAAGCTTTGGTTTTGATAAACTTTTTGGCTTCCTGAACAGAAAAACTAAATTCCGATTTCTATCTGAAAGCGAACATACCAATTATTTCGGACTTCTCCGTTGAAATCACGCATTTCGTCTAGGGTGAGCTCTGCTTGCATCTTAAAAGAATGTTCCCAAATATATTTTGTAAGCCCTAAGCTATACTGGTTTTTATCGGGCGCTAACATCTGGACATCCTTGTGCATTTTCTGTGTAGAAAATCTGCCTGAAAGTTCATAATTATTCAAAAATAAATAGCCCAACTGATAATCCATCCCATCACCTACATACACAAAACCACTTTCAGAGATATCATCTGGATTTATTGTAATCGGGTTATTTGATTTTCTGCTCATATAAGCAGTCTGAAAAGACCAACCGTTGTATTTTAGTAAAGCATCTAAGAAAAGTGAATTTATATTCCGTTTTTCAAACAACCTTGCTCCTGATTGTCCTTTGGCCTTGCTTGCTCTGTCGTTATGTGAATAGGCTGCTGAGAGCAGTAATTTAGGTTTTTCTTCTCGGATGATATCTCCTTCAAAATAACTACCACTATTTTTAAAAGCACCAAACGGAAGTAGTTCTATTTTTCCAGTATAAGCCAGTCCAGTATCCGAGTTTTTAGTATCGTTTCTGCCTTCTCCTGTTGAAATTGCAGTTCTGATAGTATAAGAGAACTTATCCTCAGACTCTTGGAGGTGATGGGCTTGAACACCAAAGTCTCTATCGATATTAAAATCAGCATTATTGATACTTCGATCAGTGAACTGCAAAGCTCCTGATGAATTTACGCGTTGGCGGTTTCCGGGTAGTTTAGTCTGACCAAAACTAAATGACCAGAGGCGATTGGGTTGGTAAAAAACAACTGCATCACGGATAATCTGTTCGTTTTCGCCTTCGATAGTTTCTCCCGTATCTCTTGGGGCAAAAGAAAGTTGGATGGCATATCTAAATCTAGGATCTCCTACATATCCGTCAAAACGCAAGCGCAATCTACGTACTTCTGCTTCGATTTTATCTTCGACATCTGTTTCATTTTGATGAATATAAGACATTCTATTTTGCATCCTAAATCGGATATTTAGCTCAAAAAGACTATCTGGAGAGGTAATACCTATTCCTTTTCCGAAATTATAATAAGGCAATGTTGATAGTTCATAATATCTACTTACTTCTTTCTGATTTTCTGTTTGGGAAAAAACCTGAAACCCAAGGATGATAAAAAATATTAAGATAACTTTCTGTTTCATAGTATATAACTGATCTAGGCTGTAAATTTATATAAAAATCCCGAAAAGATAGATAGTTAGTCTATTTTTCGGGATTTTATTTGATTTATATGTTCTTGAAATTATGCGTTTGGAGCTCCTGCAAGAATCTCTTCGTTGGCGTATTCTTCGAATTTCTGGAAGTTTGTTCTGAAGGATTGTGCAAGTTCTTTGGCTTGTTTGTCATAAGCTGCAGCATCTGCCCAAGTGTTCTTAGGATTTAATATTTCCGATGGAACATTAGGACACGTCTGTGGTACAGCAATCCCAAAAATATCGTGGTCTATGAATTCTA
Organism: Flavobacteriaceae bacterium; assembly: GCA_034676605.1. Classification (GTDB taxonomy): domain Bacteria; phylum Bacteroidota; class Bacteroidia; order Flavobacteriales; family Flavobacteriaceae; genus Flavobacterium. The sequence goes on from JAUCBW010000001.1 coordinate 1,449,820, forward strand.
CATCTTTAAGTTTACCTTCAAGAGCAGCAGTAATCATCGCACGTGTATATTTTAGTTTCATACGACTTCCAACACCATAAGGCCCTCCTGTCCAGCCTGTATTAACCAGCCATACATCAACATTATTTTCTTTCATCTTAGCACTTAGCATCTCAGCATATTTAGTTGGATGCAAAGGCATAAATGGAGCTCCAAAGCAACTTGAGAAGTTCGGTTGTGGCTCATTAACACCTGCTTCTGTACCCGCCACTTTAGCCGTATATCCAGAAATAAAATGGAAAGCTGCTTGACCTGGCGTAAGCTTAGAAACGGGAGGCAATACGCCAAAAGCGTCTGCTGTCAAGAAGAAAATATTTTTTGGATTTCTTCCTACTGATCCTTCTTGGATGTTATTGATATAGTGAATTGGGTAACTCACACGGGTATTTGGAGTTATTGAATCGTCTTCGAAATCTATCTCATTGGTTCCTTCTTTGAAAACAACATTCTCTAATAAAGCTCCTTTTTTGATAGCGTTATAGATGTCTGGTTCTCCTTCTGCGCTTAGGTTGATTACTTTGGCGTAACAACCGCCTTCAAAATTGAATACAGTATTCTCTGCTGTCCAGCCGTGCTCATCATCACCGATTAGTTTTCTACTCGGGTCAGCTGATAGGGTTGTTTTTCCTGTTCCTGACAAACCGAAGAAAATAGCTGTATCTCCGTCGTCACCTACGTTAGCACTACAGTGCATTGGCAATGTGTTTTTGAATACAGGTAGTATAAAGTTAAGCGCTGAAAAAATTCCTTTTTTCATCTCACCTGTATAACCCGTTCCGCCCACAAGGGCTATCTTTCGGGTAAAGTCTAAGATTGCAAAGTTTTCTTGACGGGTTCCGTCAACTGCAGGATCAGCTAAAAAATTTGGCGCACAGATTACATGCCATTCTGGAGTAAAGTTCATCAGTTTTGCCTGATCTGGACGTAAAAACATATTGTAACAGAACAAGTTTGACCAAGCTGTTTCTGTAACAACTCTTACGTTCATACTGTATTTTTCCTCAGAACAAACATAACTGTCTCTTACATAAATTTCTTTATCTGATAAGTAAGTAGTGACTTTGTCTAATAATTTTCCGAATTTATCTGAATCAAACGGAAGGTTTACTTTTCCCCACCACACTTTGTCTTCTGTTATAGCGTCTTTTACGATAAATCTATCTAGAGGAGAACGTCCTGTAAACTTCCCTGTATTGACTGATACAGCACCAAGTGAGCTTTCTACTCCTTGTCCTTTCTCTATAGTTATGGCGTGTAGCTCATCTGGGGAAAGTTGGTAATTTATTTTAGCATTAGTAATTCCTATGCTGTCTAACGAAACTGTTTTTATAGATTTTGTACTCATTTTTTATAAAAATATTATATGTATTGCAAAAAAGATATTTAAGAACAAAATTATAAATTATTATCAATTTTGACTTGAAAAAACAACATTTATTTACTGCTTAAGACTGTCAACAAAGATACTAACCACGCTAGTATTAAAAACAGTCCTCCTATAGGCGTTATAAAACCAATAGCACTGATGTCAATCGAGGTAATTTCTTTAGTTGTCAACAAATAAATTGAACCTGAAAATAAAATCACGCCGATAAGTACCAGCATATAAATTAGGTTTTTTTTCTTTTCGGTTATAAAGTTGGCATTGGCTAGAAACAGTAGGAATAGTGCGTGATACATCTGGTATCTTACGCCTGTTTCAAAGCTAGTTAAGTGCTCTGGCGTCAATACTTTTTTGAGCGCATGGGCACCAAAAGCTCCAAGAATAATTGAAATCATTCCTAGAATAAGTGCTGTGGTTATAATTTTTTTATTCATTTTTAAGAAAAAATAATAAAGCCCATTCCTATAATTAAAGATGGGCTTTTTCTTATTTTTATTTCATTTGAAAAGTTTCCATGAACTTCGTGGTATAATTACCTGCTACATAATCAGGGTCATCCATCAGTTGTCTGTGGAAAGGAATCGTTGTTTTTACTCCTTCGATTACAAACTCATCCAATGCTCTCTTCATTTTAGCAATAGCTTCTTCACGAGTTTGAGCAGTCGTAATAAGTTTGGCAATCATAGAATCATAATTCGACGGGATTACATATCCTGAATACACGTGGGTATCTAGACGAACGCCGTGTCCTCCTGGTGCGTGAAAAGTAGTTATTTTCCCCGGAGAAGGTCTAAAATCATTATACGGGTCTTCTGCATTAATTCTACATTCGATGGCGTGTAGTTTCGGGTAATAATCTTTCCCTGAAATTTTTACTCCAGCCGCGACCAATATCTGTTCTCTGATTAAATCATAATCGATTACTTGTTCTGTAATTGGGTGTTCAACTTGAATTCTAGTATTCATTTCCATGAAATAGAAATTCCTGTGTTTGTCTACTAAGAATTCGATAGTTCCTGCACCTTCATATTTGATATATTCAGCTGCTTTTACGGCTGCTTCTCCCATTTTTTTACGAAGCTCGTCAGTCATAAATGGCGACGGCGTCTCTTCGGTAAGTTTTTGGTGACGTTTTTGTATTGAGCAGTCTCTCTCTGAAAGGTGACAGGCTTTTCCGTAAGCATCTCCTACAATCTGGATTTCGATATGGCGAGGTTCTTCGATAAGCTTCTCCATATACATTCCGTCATTACCGAAAGCGGCTGATGCTTCCTGACGGGCGCTTTCCCAAGCCTTGTGTAGGTCTTCTGCTTTCCATACGGCACGCATTCCTTTTCCGCCGCCACCAGCAGTTGCTTTAAGCATTACTGGATAACCCGTTTCTTCTGCAATTAGTTGAGCTTGCTCATAGGTCTCTATGATTCCTTCTGAACCTGGAATTGTAGGAACTCCTGCTGCCTTCATGGTTGCTTTAGCCGAAGCTTTGTCTCCCATTTTATCAATCATCTCAGGTGAAGCTCCGATAAACTTTATTCCGCTTTCTTGGCAAATTTTAGAAAACTTAGCATTTTCAGACAAGAACCCATATCCTGGATGTATAGCATCTGCATTAGTGATTTCCGCTGCAGCGATGATATTTGACATCTTCAGATACGACAGATTACTAGGTGCGGGCCCGATACAAACAGCTTCATCAGCAAACCGAACGTGCAAACTATCAGCATCTGCTGTAGAATAAACTGCTACGGTTTTAATTCCCATCTCACGACAAGTTCTGATTACACGCAGTGCAATCTCCCCTCTATTGGCAATTAATATTTTTTTAAACATACTCTTCTGAAATTTTAAATTATAAATTCTGAATTTTAAATTAGATTAAATCCTGAATTTCAAAATCGGTTTATGTTCTTTAAATATCGAAAAAACAAAACTCGAGAAATCATTCAAAATATAAAATTAAAATTTCTATAAAGATGGGTCAAGTAAAAACAGTGGTTGGTCAAATTCTACTGGTGTAGAGTCATCAACCAATACTTTTACGATTTTCCCTGAATACTCAGATTCGATTTCGTTAAAAAGCTTCATGGCTTCAATTACACATAAAACATCACCTACGGCAATATTAGCTCCTACCTCGACAAATGCTGGTTTATCTGGAGATGGCTTTCTGTAAAAAGTTCCGATGATTGGAGATTTAATGGTGATGTACTTTGAGTTTTCTTCTGCAGCTGCTGCACTTGCGACTTCTTCTGCACTTGGTGCTGCCGTTGCTTGAGGTGCCATCATTTGAGGCATAGCTTGTTGCATTGGAATGTGCTGTACGTAGGTAGTTGGCTCTCCATCTCTTCCTAGGCTTGTTTTGATGGTGATTTTAAGGTCTTCCATCTCAAGCTTCACCTCTGTTGCTCCAGACTTTGCTACAAACTTAATTAAGTTTTGAATATCTTTTAAATCCATAATTCTTAGTTTTGTTAGTGTTTTTATTTAGAATTGTACGCCCATTTTAGGTAGATAGCACCCCAGGTGAAACCTCCTCCGAATGAAGCAAAAATAATATTATCTCCTTTTTTCAGTTGTGATTCAAAATCACTCAACAAAAGTGGCAATGTAGCCGAAGTGGTATTTCCGTATCGATGGATATTGATCAATACTTTTGATTCGTCGAGTCCCATTCTTTGGGCTGTGGCATCGATAATTCTTTTGTTCGCCTGATGAGCGACTAACCAATTTACGCTATCTTTCGTAAGATTATTGCGTTTCATGATTTCATCAGCCACATCAGCCATTCCAGAAACAGCATATTTAAAAACAGTTTGTCCTTCTTGATGCACAAAATGTTGCTTGTTTCTTAGGGTTTCTTCTGAGGCAGGAAGTATAGAGCCTCCGGCTTCAATCTTTAGGAAATCTCTTCCCAATCCGTCAGACTTCAGGTATTCATCTTGAAATCCTAATCCTTCTGTATTTGGTTCAAATAAAACAGCTCCTGCGCCATCCCCAAAGATAATACAAGTAGCTCTATCCGTGTAATCGATGATTGAAGACATTTTATCAGAACCTATAAGTAATACTTTTTTATATCTTCCTGATTCTATATAAGCTGATGCTGTAGATATTCCGTATAAAAAACTAGAGCATGCCGCTTGCAGGTCATAAGCAAAAGCGTTTACTGCTCCAATTTGTGTAGCAGTATAAACAGCTGTTGAAGCAACTGGCATATCGGGTGTAGCTGTAGCAACCAAGACCAAATCGATTTCTTTAGGATCTAGTCCTGATTTTTCGATTAAGTTTTGAGCAGCTCTAATTGCCATAAATGACGTTCCAGCACCTTCTTCTTTTAGAATTCTTCTTTCTTTGATTCCTGTACGGGTAGTAATCCACTCATCATTAGTATCTACCATCGTTTCTAATAGCTTATTAGATAACACAAAGTCGGGAACATACGCTCCCACCGCAGTTATAGCTGCTGAGATTCTTGTCATACAAATAATTTTATTGTCTCAAAAACATTATTTTTGAGATTAAGGGGCAAATTACAAAAAAAAATAAACTTTTTCCAAATAAAAGCCAATAAAAAACTCCCCTATAAGGGGAGCCTCATTCTGCTGATAATTTGATTAAGCTACAGCCTCCTGCTTATCAATTACTACTTGACCTCTGTAGTACATTTTACCCTCATGCCAATAAGCTCTATGGTATAAATGTGCCTCTCCTGTAACAGGACATGTAGCAATTTGAGGAACGCTAGCCTTATAGTGCGTACGTCTTTTATCTCTTCTTGTTTTCGAGGTTTTTCTTTTAGGATGCGCCATCTTCTATATTTTTATGGTTTGTTATTTTATTTATCTTTTAATAATTCTTTAAGCTTCTCCCATCTAGGATCTATTTCTATCTCTTCTTCTTTATTATGTTCAGGCTCATCGAGTGTGCTATGGCTTTCATAGGCCGAGAGATCCAATTCTTCTGCTGCTGGACTTATCCTTTTCACAGGAACAGATAAAACAATTGACTCATATATATATTGAGCTATGTTTATCTGGTACTCTCCGTGAGGCAACACAAGCAACTCTTCATTATCATCATTATACACCTCTCCAAAGGTCACTATCATTAATATTTCACCTTTGATTGGCAAATCAAAAAGCTCACCCGTCAAATCGCAGGGCAGGCTAACCACACCCGAGTGCTTGAATGTGAACTCTAGCATGGATTGCTTTTTATTCAAAGTGACTTCTGCCTTGACAGCAACACCCTCAAACTGATCGTAATCAAATTCCTGAAAGAACGTATTGTTTATTTGATATTCAAAACTGTGCTCACCTACTTTTAATCCTACAAACGGTATTAAAAACTCTTTCATCACACTCATCTCCTAAACTTTTGAGTTTGCAAATATACAAAATATTACAGAACCCAAAACAAAGTTGCTATTTTTTTGATTCTGATTGTTTTTCCGATACTCTTAAAGGGTTTGCGCTGATTTCGCTGTGTGAATTTCTATTATTATAAATATCTAATGCCAAATAAACCGCTTCTCTGAACGAGCTAAAGTCTGCAATTCCTTTTCCGGCGATGTCAAAAGCTGTTCCGTGATCAGGTGAAGTTCGTATTTTACTTAGTCCAGCCGTAAAATTTACACCTTGACCAAAAGCTATAGTTTTAAACGGAACTAATCCTTGATCGTGATAACTTGCCAGAACAGCATCATACTTCTTATACGTCTCGTTTCCGAAAAAACCATCTGCTGAAAAAGGCCCGAAAACCAAATGCCCTTGGTCAAATAATTTAGTAATTGCTGGTTTTAGCACTTTGTCATCCTCATCTCCGATAACACCTCCATCGCCACAATGCGGATTTAATCCTAAAATGGCAATTTTTGGTCTTACAATACTAAAGTCTTGAATTAGAGATTTCTCTAAAATCTGCACTTTATTTATAATCAGCTCTGCTGTCATTTTTGACGAGACCTCTTTTAGAGGCACATGCCCGGTGAGCAAGCCTACTTTTAAATCCTCAGAGGTCAAAAGCATCAATGCTTCTCCTTCTAGTTCCTTGCTCAAATACTCAGTATGTCCTACAAAATCCCTTTGATCATCACCTACGTTATGTTTATTTATAGGAGCAGTAACCAGCACATCTATCTTCCCTTCTTTCAGTGCTTTGGTAGCGTGTTCAAACGACAACATTGCATATTTGCCCAGCTGTTTGTCTTCTTTACCGAACTCGATGTTTAGGTTTTCTTTCCAAAGATTCAGCACGTTGATTTTGCCAAAAACCAATTGGTCTAGACTTTCAATTCCGTGAAAACTGATATTTGTACCTATTGTTTTGTTTATATGAGAAAAGATTTTTGTGTTCGCAAAAATAACAGGTGTGCAGAATTCCATCATTCTAGTATCTTCAAAAGTCCGGAGAATTATCTCTCCTCCGACACCATTTAAATCTCCAATTGAAATTCCGACTACAATCTTTTCTGATTTCCTTATCATTATCTCTATATATTTATTACTATTTTTACAGGCAAATTTAGAGAAAATTAATGGATATGTTTACAGGAATCATCGAAACATTAGGAACAATAACCGAAATAAAAAAAGAACAAGACAATCTACACATCAGCGTGAATTCAGCTTTCACGAGCGAATTGAAAATTGATCAAAGTGTTTCACACAACGGAATTTGCCTCACAGTTGTCCATATAGATGAGGACAATTATACAGTCACCGCAATTAAAGAAACCATCGAAAAGACCACTATAAGCAATTGGAATGTGAAGGATATTGTCAACCTAGAGCGCGGCATGCGACTTGGTGATCGACTAGACGGACACCTTGTTCAAGGACACGTTGACCAAACCGCTGTTTGCACCGCTATCAGGCCTTCAAACGGAAGCACCTATTACAGCTTTGAATACGACAAATCATTAGGGAATATCACCATTGAGAAAGGCTCAATAACCGTTGATGGTGTAAGTTTGACCGTGGTCAATTCTGGGGTAAATACTTTTGATGTTGCCATTATTCCTTATACGCTTGAGCATACTAATTTCAAAAACCTCCAAACAGGCAGTCTAGTAAATCTAGAGTTTGATGTTGTCGGCAAATATATATTAAAACTAAAAAGCCTATAGTTTCCTATAGGCTTTTGTATTAAGAAGTATATTTTATATTACTTTACTGACTTTGTCTTTAATTTTGACACTAAGAAGTATCCTAAAATAGAAGCTAGCACTAGAGCTATATACAATGGAGCTCCATCAACCGGGATCTGCTCATCTGGAGGACAAATAGGACAAGGTGGTGCAGGTGCAGCAAATACATTTGCAAAACCTCCTAACACAACAACCAATAAAAAGAAAATTCTTTTACTCATACTTTTAGGTAATTATTCAATAACACTAAATGCTTTGGTATTTATGGTACAATTATACGATTATTTTTTTAAAAGATAATAATTTATTAAAAAAAAATAGAAAAATAATCTTTAGAACCAAAACGGTTGCAAACTTACAACTTAATTTTCATCTAACAAATCAGGGCGTCTATTTTTTGTATGTTCGAATGATTTTTTCTCTCTCCAGTCATCTATCATTGAGAAATTCCCACTAAGGAGAACTTCTGGGACCCTCCAACCTTTATACTCTGCTGGACGTGTGTATATTGGTCCTGAAAGTAGATTATCTTGAAAACTGTCGGTGAGTGCAGAGGTTTCATTACTAAGTACCCCTGGAATTAAGCGAATGATAGTGTCACACAAAACCAATGCGCCTAATTCTCCACCAGAAAGCACATAATCTCCGATAGAAATCTCTCTAGTAATAAAATGGTCTCGAACTCTCTGATCAACACCTTTATAATGACCACACAAAATAATGATGTTCTTGTATAACGACATAGCATTTGCCATTTTTTGGTTTAGCGTTTCTCCGTCAGGTGACATATAGATCACTTCGTCATAATCTCGTTCAGACCTTAACTTAGTAATACACTTGTCAATAGGCTCAATGGTCATCACCATTCCCGCTCCACCACCAAACTGGTAATCATCTACATTCTTGTGCTTGTTTGTAGAATAATCTCTAAGGTTATGAAAGTGAACCTCAACCAATCCTTTCTGAATAGCGCGCTTCATAATTGATGCTTCAAAAGGACTTTTGAGCAAGTCAGGCAACACTGTTATAATATCAATTCTCATTATTTATTGTAAAATCTAATTGCTTTTTATTTATTTTTCTTGTAAAACCTGTTTACATTAATCTCGTCATTCAAAGGTAGGTCAAACTCGATAGCATTAAAAAGATTTTGAGCTAAATAAGGGCCTAACATCACTCCCCTTGTCCCTAGCCCGTTCAGGAGATACATATTCTTATACTCTGGATGTTTACCAACAAGAGGTCTTCTATCTTTGACAGTAGGGCGAATTCCCGCTAGATGATCAATAATCTCAAATTTACAGTCAATGGTATTCTTTAACAAGTCTGTGAGTTCTTGTTTTCCGCTTTCGGTGGGTTCAGCGGTTTTGTCGTCCCAATTATAAGTTGCTCCTACCTTGAAAACCCCGTTACCTAAAGGAAGTATAAATATATCGGACTTTAGCATTACGTCTAAGTCTAGGTCTTCAGCTTTTATAATCAATATTTCACCCTTTGTGCCATCAAGTGGTAAATCAGGGAAATACGGATTTTGTTTCATCCCAAAACCTTCTGCAAAGATGATGTTTTTTGCTTTCTTTCCGTCGTATTCCAGATAACTTTCAAAGCTTTGGAGTTTAGAAAAATCAAATTCTTCTTCAGATAAAGCGTTATTTTCTTGCAGGTATTTTTTATACGAAGTAAGTAGTTTTTTAACCTCTACATATCCCGTCTGTTTCATCTGACCAAACCCAAAAGGCGCTTGGATATGTTTATACTTTTTATCTACTATATCCGAAGACAGAAAATCTGAAAAAAGTGGCTTGTCAGAGGCTACTATAAAGTTGTTCTGCTCTTCGAACGAAGCTAATCTTCTGTAAGTAGGCAGGTGATGGATTAGTGATACGCCTAGTCGTTTTTCTATTTTCGGATAGAATTCATTGAGTAGTAGCAGTTGTTTTTTTGCGCTAAGCGAAAGGGTAAATCGTTTGAGTATAACTGCATTAAACACTCCTGGTGCGACCTCTGAAGAAGAGAGACCTTTGTCAAATACAAAAAAATGTTTGTTTTCTTGAAGTGCAACCTCAGAAAAACAAATTCCGGCTAACCCTGCCCCTACTATAAAATAGTCATATATCATATTTGTATGTATTTGCGATAAAACCGATTACTTTATCCTTGAGATTTCTTCTTGAAAAGCAAAGTAAGCGCGTTTTGAAGCGATTTCTTCTGCTTTTTTCTTTGAAGTAGCTCTGGCTTTTGCGATTTGTTTGTCGTCGATAAAAAGTCGGGCGGCAAAATATTTCTGAACATCTGCACTATCTTCTTCTTCGACCTGAATCTTAAAGTTCTTTTTATGCTTCTGACACCATTCGATAAGCAAGCTTTTATAGCTGATCACTTTACCTTCTAAACGCTCTATATCTACATAAGGCTGGACGAGCTTGGTATTGATAAACTTTTCACACGCAGCATAGCCTTTATCGAGATAAATAGCACCGATGAGTGCTTCAAAAAGATTTCCGTGGATGTTGTCTCCGATGTTGTTTTTTGAGACTTTGCTTTCCACCAAGTCAATAAGTCCAAGTTGTTTGCCTAGACTATTAAGACTTTCTCGGCTGACGATTTTGGCTCTCATTTTGGTGAGGTAGCCTTCATTTTGATTGGGAACTTCTTTGTAGAGGTAGGTTGCAATTACGCTTCCTAGTATAGCATCGCCTAAGAACTCTAATCTCTCATAGCTGATAACATTGCCGTTGCTATCCATTTTATTGACAGAGCTATGGGTAAAGGCTCTTTGGTAAATATCCAAATCATCGGGGTTGAAGCCGACAACTCGGTTTATTTTTTTTAAAAAAATCCCGTCTTGTTCAGAACGGGATTTCTTCAATATTTTTTTAAGAAAATTCATTCTGAAATTATAGCCCTAGTTTTTTTACTAGTATGCAAGCATTGTAACCTCCGAACCCAAACGTATTGCTCATCAAGACATTTACGTCTTTTTTCTGGGCTTTGTTAAATCCAAAATTCAGTTTAGGGTCGATGTTTTCGTCGTCTGTAAAGTGATTGATTGTTGGTGGTATGATTCCGTGCTTGATAGACAATATACAAGATATGGCTTCGATAGCTCCGGTGGCTCCTAATAAGTGCCCTGTCATTGACTTGGTTGAGGTCAGATTGAGGTTGTAAGCATGCTCGCCAAACACTTCTAATATCGCTTTTGTTTCAGCGATATCACCAAGCGGTGTGGAAGTTCCGTGCATATTTACGCCATCAACTTCTGATGGTTTCATTCCTGCATCTCTCAGACAGTTAATCATTACGTTTTTAGCTCCTAGTCCTTCTGGATGTGGTGCAGTAAGGTGATGCGCATCTGCTGACATTCCTCCACCTCCTATTTCGCAATAGATTTTTGCTCCACGTGCTACGGCGTGTTCGTACTCTTCTAGAACCAAAGCTCCAGCGCCTTCTCCTAAAACAAAACCATCGCGGTCTTTGTCCATAGGTCTTGAGGCTGTTTTTGGGTCATCGTTGCGTGTAGAAAGTGCGTGCATCGCGTTAAAACCTCCGATTCCTGCAATAGTTACTGCAGCTTCAGAACCTCCCGTCAGAATGACATCGGCTTGACCTAATCGGATGTAATTGAACGCATCGATAATTGCGTTGGTAGAAGAAGCACAGGCAGAAACCGTCGTAAAGTTAGGCCCTCTGAAGTTGTACTTAATCGAGATAAGTCCTCCCGCAATATCAGCAATCATTTTCGGTATAAAGAAAGGGTTGAATTTTGGCGTTCCGTCACCTTGGTTGAAGTTTGTCACCTCGTCTTGGAAAGTCTCTAAACCTCCGATACCTGAACCCCAAATCACCCCTGATCTGTCTAAATCTAATTTATCAAAGTCAAAGCCTGCGTCTTGAATCGCTTCAGTTGCTGTAACCATAGCATACTGTGCATATCTATCCATTCTTCGGGCTTCTTTTCTGTCTATAAAATCTTCTACATTAAAATTCTTGACCTCACATGCAAATTGGGTTTTGAACTTTGAAGCGTCAAAATAAGTAATAGGCGCAGCTCCGCTTACTCCGTTGATAAGTGCGTTCCAATATTCTTCTATATTGTTACCTATCGGAGTCAGTGCTCCTAAACCTGTTACTACAACTCTTCTTAATGCCATATTGAAAACAATTTATATTTTAAAAAAACCCATACAATCTCGAGAATTCTGACAAGACTAATATGGGTATATATCATAGTTAAGTTGTTTACTTGAACAACTTTAGTATTCTTACATTAAAAATAACACACCTTGCATCGCAATTGTAACGACACAAGGTGTTATGTTATTATTTTTTAGCCTCTTCGATATAAGAGATTGCTTGACCAACAGTTGCGATGTTCTCCGCTTGGTCGTCTGGAATTTGAATATCAAATTCTTTTTCGAACTCCATGATTAGCTCAACAGTGTCTAAAGAATCTGCTCCTAAGTCATTTGTGAAGCTCGCCTCTGTTACTACTTCGTTTTCGTCAACTCCTAATTTGTCAACGATAATCGCTTTTACTCTTGATGCAATGTCTGACATGATTTTTTTGTTTTAGTATTTGAATTAAGACGCAAAAATAGAAAATTTTATTTAATTAGCTATCCTTAAAAAAATTTGTGTCGCTAAAGTATTGAAATATTTCTTCAAAACAAAATACAAACAAGTTCTTTTCTGGCATAAATGTACAGTAAACTAATTTACAAGTTTAGTGTACTATTTACCGCCGTATCGTATAAATATATTTTAACAACCGCATAAAGCACATCAAATCAAACAGCTATGCTTTGCTCCCGTCATTTACAGCTGCAAACAATAAAACTGATTTTGTGGTATTTAGAGGTAGGAATTTTGAGATTATGATTAGAGTGTAAGGTCAAGAATTCTTGGTGGAATTTAATTTGTTAAAAAACATATTCAGTCCAGTTATACACGTTTTTGATACCATAGATTCAAGTTATAAATGCAACAGCATTAAAAATAACCAAAGGATATGTTTAAAAACTATCCTTTGGTTGGCGAAAAAAATCACCTTATTTTGTGGTTACGACACTACAAAAAGTATGGGACACTTAACGCTTGAACAAAGATACAAAATTGAGACTTATAAAAGTTTTGGAAACATAGATTCAACTAATAAGTGCAACAGCAAATTTTTAAACCTCTTTTTTCACAAATAATCACAAACTTTATTTAAAGTTCTTCCTGACTCAACGAAATTAAGATGTTATATTTGCAGTCGGTCATTGATTTGATTCGGCTTTTCTTGTAGTAGTTTTTTTTTACAGGAGGTTTTCACACATAAATCATTTGGTTTTTTAGGTCATGAAAAACATCGTCATCTTTGCTTCAGGTTCGGGTTCTAATGCCGAAGCCATCATCAATCACTTCAAATCCAGTAATTTGGCTCGTATTGTTGCTGTATTTACCAACAAAGCAGACGCAGGAATTATCGTGCGTGCAAAAAACCACAACATTCCTTTTGAGGTATTTACTAAAGCGGAGTTCAGCGGTGCTGGCTTTGTTGATTTAGTGCAAAGCTATCAGCCTGAACTGATTGTATTGGCTGGTTTTTTGCTTAAAATTCCTGAGAATTTCGTTAAGGCATTCCCGAATAAAATCATCAACATCCACCCTGCTCTACTCCCGAAATATGGCGGAAAAGGCATGTACGGCACGCACGTACACCAAGCCGTTTTTGAGAATAGAGAATCAGCGTCTGGCATGACAATTCATTATGTAAACGAGCATTATGACCAAGGCAGTATTATTTTTCAGGAAAGTACAGATATTACCACTTGTACCTCTGCTGAGGAAATTGCAAAAAAAGTGTTGACCTTAGAACACAAAAACTATCCTAAGGTTATAGAAAAGTTAATAGCAGAGAGCAACCCGTGTGAGAGATAGCAGCGGAAATCCTTGCCTTTTTCGGCAAGATTGAAGCGAATAGCCCGACCCGCAAGGGACACACCCAAAAAACAGAAAATTGAGTTATCAAGTGCATATATATACCGATGGCGCTGCAAAGGGAAATCCAGGCAGAGGCGGTTATGGCGTAGTTATGGAAGTTCCGAATTCGGCTTATAGAAAAGAGCTTTATGAAGGATTTCGGCTGACTACTAACAATCGTATGGAACTTTTGGCGGTGATTGTCGGGCTTGAGAGTCTCAAAAATCCGAATACTCGTGTTTTGGTTGTATCTGACTCGAAATATGTGGTCGATGCCGTGAATCAAAAGTGGGTTTTGGGTTGGGAGAAGAAGAATTATAAAAACGTCAAAAACCCTGATTTATGGGCACGTTTCCTGCGTATTTATCGCAAACACCAAGCCGACTTCAAGTGGATCAAAGGGCACAACAATCACCCTCAGAATGAGAGGTGTGATCAGTTGGCCGTATTTGCTGCAAGTCAAGAGAAGTTGTCTGTTGATGCTTTTTATGAGGAATATGTGAAGGAGTTAAAGAGTAAGTCTAGCTAAGGTTTTAGTTATGCTAGGCGTTCCATCTGGCACATATAGAATCCGTCAAAACCAGATTGATGTGCTAGAATTTTCTCTTCTTTGGTTACTTTGAAGTTTTTGCCGTTTTCAGATTTCAGAAATTTCTCTACCTGTTCTTGGTTTTCGCTCGGAAGCACAGAACAAGTGGCATACACCAATTTACCTCCGACTTTTACCATTTTAGAATAATCTCTAAGCACTTCTTCTTGTACTTTTTTGATATTATCGATGAATTCGGGTTGTAACTTCCATTTTGCATCTGGATTTCTCCTCAATACTCCAAGTCCGCTGCAAGGTGCATCAATCAGCACTCTATCTGCTTTGTCGTGAAGTTTTTTGATGACTTTGGTCGAGTCAATAATTCTGTATTCAAAGTTGAATACGCTATTTCTTTTGGCACGAATTTTCAGCTGCTTGATTTTACTTTCGTAAATATCCATTGCAATGATCTGCCCTTTGTTTTCCATTAGCGAAGCGATATGAAGGGTTTTTCCTCCTGCTCCTGCACAAGCATCTACTACACGCATTCCTGGCTTTACGTCAAGCATATATGCTACTTTTTGAGAAGATGCGTCTTGTACTTCAAAAAAGCCTTGTTTGAAGGTATCGGTCATAAATACGTTGGCTCTTTCTTTGAGGATTAATGCGTCTGGGTATTCTTTGTCGAATTCCGTTTCGATGTCTTCATCCATCAAAATCGCTCTTAGTTTCTCTTTGGTAGTTTTGAGGGTATTTACACGGAGTACGACTTTTGCAGGTTGGTTTTGAGCAGCTATTTCTTTGGTCCAGAGTTCTTCGCCTAGTTCCTTCACTCCTAATTCATCCATCCAGTCGGGCAAGGATTCTCTGAATACTCTTTCTTTAGAGAGTGTATCAAACTTTCCTTTTATTTTGCGATCTGGCGTTCCTTCGAGCTGTCTCCAATCCGGGATTGGATAGCCTCTTAGTACTGCCCAAACAGCGAACATTCTCCATAAATCTTCTCGGTTGTAGGGTTCTTTTACTTCTGCGATCTCGGCATATAATCGTTTCCAACGAACGATTTCGTATATGGTTTCAGCAACAAACTTTCGGTCTGTACTTCCCCAACGCTTGTCTTTTTTGAGAGCTCGTTGTACGGCTTTGTCTGCGTATTCTTTTTCGTTAAAAATCGCATTAAGCGAATCAATGGTGGTGTACACCAAATTTCTGTGTAATCTCATCTAATTATTCAATAAGTCGCAAAGATACTTATTTTAGAGAAGAGAGAATCATTTTTTGTTTATAAGCATAGGAAACCACTTAAATACAATATTGAAATGATTTAAATATAAAAGAGAATAGAGTGAGCAAGACAAAACCTTACATAAAAAAAGTTTTGGGGGATGAGAACTACAAATATTGCTTACTTTTGCCAAGCTATTTAAAAAACTATAATTTATATGCTGTAAGTTTTCTTTATGGGACAAAAAGATACAAAAATAAAAATCCTCCATATTACACAAGTCCAAGGTGGTATCCAAACCTATATTGAGCAGATATATCACAACATAGACAACACTAAATTTGAAATTGAAATTGCCTGTCCTGAAGAACAAAAATCTTTAGTCGAATTTGCAAAAGCGAATAATATAAAGTGGTATCCTCTAAAATTAAAATGGCAAATCTCTCCTATTTCAGACCTACTTAGCACCCTAAGAATAGCTCATTTGGTACGTAAATCAAATCCAGACTTAGTTCATGCACATAGCTCAAAAGCTGGATTTGTAACCCGTATAGCTAGTATTTTCTTTAAGTCCACAGTACTTTATACACCTCACGCCTATGCTTTTTTAGGTCATAAAGGGATAAAGAGAATCTTTTTTTTAACTATTGAAAGAATATCACGCTTATTTACAGATGTAATATTGGCAACTTCAAAATCAGAAGAAATTCGCTCGATTAAAGAAGTTAAAATTCCCAAACATAAAGTAAGACTTTTTCCAAACAGTATAGATATTCCTGAATTTACTAGAGTCGATAAAAGTAGAAGTGCTAACCAAACCATCACAACTGTAGGTAGATTAGTTTACCAGAAAAACCCCATGATGTTTCTAAGAGTATGTAAAATACTTAAAGATAGAGGTGTAAATGCCCATTTCCAGATTATTGGTGCTGGATTTGAAGACAGACTAAAAGAAGAAATTGACTCTTTTATAAAAGAATACGCCCTATTTAATAACCTGACTATTTTTGATTGGATGAGTCGAGAGGAGCTAATCAGGAAATTACAAGAGACAGATGTGTTTGTAATGACTTCAAATTTTGAATCCTTTGGGTATGTCGCTGCAGAAGCTCAATCACTTAAAATACCTGTTGTGACTACTGATGTAGATGGTTTAAATGAAATCGTAACAAATAATGAAACAGGTTTTCTGATTCAGGTTGATGATGATAACCGTATGGCTGATAAAATAATTTGGCTATTAGAACACGAAGAGAAAGCTAAAGAAATGGGACAAAAAGGTAGAGAGAGAGTTACAGAAAAGTTTAATATCAGGACAAACATCGCTATCTTAGAAAATATTTATAAAGAATATAGCTCATAACATCAATCTTAGGCTTTTGTACTAACTCATTTTTTTTCAGTTAGCTTGTGCTGTCTTAAAATAAAACATTGAAGAAATGGTTAAGGTTTTTAGAAAAATCAATCAGCAGAAGCCCAAATTATATTTTGTACTTATGGGGGTTGTATTTTATTCTCCAAATCTAGAAGCAACCAAGAAATTATTAAAGGAGTTTGGTCTAGAAGAGAAATTTATTATGATTCCATGAATAGCTAGAGAAGCTATATCTTAAATATGCTGTAAATAATATTCACAGTGTATTTAGAAAGTTTATTCATTCCTCTTTAGATTGCTTGTATTAACAATATAAAGCGGTCTATTTAACACATTATTATTTATACGACTTATATATTCCCCTATGATTCCAATGGAGATTAGTTGCACTCCTCCTACAAACATAGAGCTAACAATCAAAGAAGTCCAACCCGTTATAGTTTTTTGTAAGAAGAAGTGAGAGAATATGGCATAGAGAATAGTTGCAAACGAAATTACTGATATTATAAATCCTAATTTTGTTACGAATCCTAATGGTTTGTCTGAGAAGCTTGTGACTCCATCCATTGCAAATTTCAGCATTTTACTTAGAGGATAACCTGACTTTCCGAATTTACGTTTGTCTCTGTTAAAATAAACCGCTGTCTGATTAAAACCAATCCAGGCAATTTGTCCTCTTAAGAATTTATTCTGTTCTGGCATTTTTTTAAGCACTTCTACAATTTTTCTATCTATCAGCCTAAAATCTCCTGTATCTAAAGGAATGTCTATAGATGTAAGACTTCTCAATGTTCTATAAAACATTTTTGCTGTGATTTTTTTGAAAAAAGACTCTCCTTCTCTACTCGCTCTTTTTGCATAAACCACTTCAAAGCCTTCTTTGTGTTTTTGATACATTTCAGGAATAAGCTCAGGCGGATCTTGTAAGTCTCCATCTATAATCACTACAGCATTTCCGGTAGAATGATCGACTCCTGCTGTTACAGCAATTTGATGTCCGAAGTTACGGCTGAAGTTAATATAATAAGCTTTAGAATCTTTTTCAGTTAGTTTTATAAGCTCAAACAAAGAACCATCTTTACTTCCGTCATTTACGAATATCAATTCATAATCAGATGTAATTATTTGTGCTGCTTCAGAAAGTCTTCTGTGTAGTTCAGGAATGATTTGTTCTTCGTTATAGATAGGAACAATTATAGAAAGTATCTTTGACATAATTAATCTTGAAAATCTTTTATTTTTTGTTTTATTAAATATTTTTTAATGCCCCAATAATTCCAATCAGATTGATTATGCTCTAGTATTTCAAAATCATAATGATCCTCAATTATTTGTTTTAAAGCATCATCGTGCCCCATTAGGATAATTTGTCCGTCTGCAATATTTTTCCAATCACAGAATTGTATTTCATAGCCTTTTTCTCTTAATCTAAGCATATAATATTCTGTATGATAATGATGATTTTGCATACTAACACATATATTGATCCCGTTTTCAATAGTACGATTATCATATAACACCTCTTTTAAATATCTCGGTATTAATTGATTATTCCTAAAATACTCCTCTTGCTTATCTGAGCTGACTTTTGCAATAATTTTATAATAGGGGAAAATACATAAAGCAATTATAAATAATAAAGAGAAACTATTTCGGTAATTATTGAACAACGAAACTCTATATACATATATATAGTTCAAGAAATAATAAATTGTATATAACGCAATAGCTGTAGCAATAGCTAAAAATGGATAAACAGGCAATTCATACCACGGTAACTTTGTCTGAGCAGATGAAATTATAAATAAGTGAGTTATTACTATCGTTAGCGAAAATCCAGAAATACGGACAATCTTTATATTTTTATTAAATAAGCCAAGAAAAAAGCCTGTGAACACAAAAAATAGCCACCACTGCAAACGAGAGCTAAAATTCTCGAAATAAAAATTAAAAGGTCTATAATTACCTTCAAGTCCTTTCGTGTATCTTCCTACTAATTCATTCTCATAAACTGCTTTTAGATATCCTGGATTATAGTACTCCCTTAAGAGATAAAAAGAACCCACACTAAAAATGAATATAAGTATACCGAAATAAAAATGTTTGTTCTTTAGTAACAATAAAACCTGTTTATTATATAACAAAAATATTCCATACGCAGGAAAAAGAAGTAAACTTGCAATACTTTTGGTAAGAACACTTAATGAAAGTGAAATAAAAAACAGATATAGAAATTTATTCTTCTTAGTTTCTGAATAAGAAAACAAACACAATGTAGTTATCGTAGTAAACAGGACCAACATAGCGTCATAATCTCCAGTTCTAGATGAATGTATATCAATAAATCCACTAGAAGTTGCTAGCACAAAACTTGCTAAAAATGCCAAGAATATATTTTTAGTATATTTCTTTAGAAAAACCCCCAATACCAAACAAGTAAGAAAACCTGAAATTGCTGAGGGTAATCTAAGAGCAAATTCATTAAATCCGAAAATATTCGCGAATATCAACTGTATCCAATGAAGAAAAGGCGGCTTAGTATTCCACATATCAGGTTCTCCCTGATAGGTCGTCACTAGTAAATTCCCACTTTTATACATCTCATACAAATTGAGTGTATTTCTAGCTTCATCCCAAACCTGTATAGAGTCTCTTCCTAGAAAAAGAAAGAATGGAAGGGCAAGTAGAATTAAAAATGCAACTAATAAAATATTTTTAGATTTGAGCATGGGTACTTGTTGTGATTTTAGCATATATTATTATCTTTTATTTTTAAATCCTCTCTTAGAATAAAAGAAAGTACAAACCCTGTCAACATACATCCGATCTGTCGGGTTAATACGTTCTCAACTGCAAAAAACAAGAAAAGAAACAAGAACAAACTTAATACGAAAAAGTTGTTTTTACCTAAAAATGCTAAATATAAAAAGAAAAAACAAAGAAGTAAGATTGCAAATAGTCCTTGGCTTAAAAAGATATCAAAAAATTGATTGTGCGTATTAAACCTAGAATCAATAAACCATTGTTGCTGTTCAGCCCCTAGAAAATTATTTTTTGTTGTATAACATTCCACGAGTTCGTTTTCAACTCCGTAATAGCCTTTACCAAATAGTAAATCTGATGTATTCTCAACTGACATTTGTGTTGCACAATCCCAAATATAGTATCTAGGGTCGGCTGTTATAACATTCACATATTCATTTCCTACATAAAATCGTTTGATCATATTTCCTGACAACCCATACATCAGAAAACCAAGAATAGGAATTGCAAACAAGACAATGGCTTTGTTCTTTATCTTTCTCAAGAAATAAAACAAAGATAAAACGAGTCCTAACACAACAGATAGTGCTGCAATTCTAGCCGCCATGATAAAGATGAAGGCGGCAAAAAGAACGCCAAGGCTGATGTAGAGTATTCTTAAATATTTATGATTAGAATTTATCCCTAGATAAACAGAGAAACAAGCTGAGATAAGATATATAAATCCTAAGTACGGCCTTTCACCCATCAGAAACTCGGTTATTTTGGCTCCGTTCACAAGTTCCACCTTGCTCTCAAGAGAGGTCAATCCCATTTGGATGGATGACAGAAGCAGTATAGAAAAAGCTCCTAATACAAATGAACTAAGACAAGCTTTAAAGTTTTTGACGGGTACAGCGAGTGCTATAAACAGTGGAATAAAAACCAATCTTGAGATAATACTCATATCTTCAAAACGCTGAAACAACAAGGTATTGAGTACAATAACAAGAATAAACACCAACAGAAAAAGTAGTTCTTTTTTTATTGATTTAATAGCGTTCCTTGAGCTATGAAACGGAAAAAGTACAACAAGTGCTATAATCAAAATATTCGGAACCGCTTTTGCCAAACCTGAGATTGGAATTGCAAAGCAGAGCAACATAAATAGGTAATTATATATCTTGTCTATATGTTTCATAAAAAATCAAGCTCTTTCTAAAATGGCATTTTTTCTATCTTGAAAAACTTTCTGAATTTCAACCCAAAGTTTCTAGGAGCTATCAATAAAGCAGTATTCCTCATAACTCCTAATATCGGATAGAACCCAAAATAAAAATTATCTAATATAATTCTGATTCTATTAAAAACCTGCCAATAACGCTGTTTAGACGACAGCCCACCTTCGTTGATTGTATAATTCATCAATGCTTCGGGATAGTTGGCTACTTTGAATTTCTTTACGGCTTGAAACAAAAAACCATAGTCTTCAACACCACCTTTTTTGTATTTCTCTAAATAACCTCCGACAGTCTCTACTACCTCTCTTTTATAAATTACAGACGGATGTACAAACATTGAGTTCAAGTACATTTGTTTTTTTATTTCCTTATCGGTTGTTGGATGTTTGATCGTGAAAAGAAATTCTCCTGCACTGGTATAGTAATCAGCCCACGAACCCATTAAGGCTACTTCAGGATCCTTGGACATAAACTCTAGTTGTTTGGCTATACGATTGGGTTTGTTAGTATCATCAGAATCCATAACTGCAATATACTTGTAGTCTGACTTTAGAATCATCTCTAATCCCCAGTTTCTAATTTTACTAGCTCCCATGTTTTGTGGGGCAAACATCAGGTTAAGCGTTCCTCTGTCGCCATAAATAGTTTTGAGTTCTTTAAAATCTGGCTTGATTTTACTTCCATCATCAACCACCAAAACATCTACCAAAAAAGGTTCTTTGATAGAATCAACAGCGAGCTTCAATCTTTCATTATCGTTATAATGTGCCATTAATACGGTTACTTCAGAAGTGCTTTTAGGTAATTGAGCAATCATTTTTTTTGAATATTTATTTTTGCGTGAGCGACTAATTTAATGTTTTTTTGACTGTACTGTTATATCCATTCAAGGCTTTTATCAACACTACAAGCGCTAGCCAAAATCCGTAATGTTTAAAAAAATCAGATTGAAACCAATTTACGGCAAATCCTATGAATGAAACCAATAATATTATTCCGATATATTTATGGGTATTAGGGGCAAATTTCCAGTACTGTACTGAATAATATACAGTCAACGATACTAAACTACAAAACAGCAAAAACCCGACAAGTCCAATTTCTGCCAACAATCGAGTATAGATATTATACGCAGGAGGAAATGAAGTGTCTTTTTGGTTTTTGTACATTACCCTAAACTCCCAATTATTTACGGTTGCCCAATACGGATAGTGATGCACCATGTGATAAGTTCCTTGCCCAAAGCCTACGCCTAGTATTGGGTTCTCTTTAAAAACTTGGAGAGAAGCATATTGAATTCCGAGCCTAGATTGGTTAGAGACATTATTAGTGAGGTTTTTTGAGAAATTTAATTTATCTATTTTCTCGCTTGCTGACTTGTATATCTTCTCAGAGTTAAGTATCAGAAAAACGCCTAAAAGCACACTTACTAACTTTAGACTAAATATAGTCTGCTTGCGATAGCGCTGATCAAAGAGCAGCAGACCTATAAAGCAAACCAACTGAAGCGAAATTACTACAAAAGCAGCTCTAGCATCAGAGAACAACATCAAAATCAGAACTACCAAAGTAGGTGCAAATCTCAGAACATTCCTTTCGGTTAAGATATAACTAAACATCCAAGGCGCTACGAAAATAAGGTAATTCCCCAAAGCGGGAATCTCATAACTAACAGAAGAAATCCCTATTCTACCCCCTACGCTTATATGGGTATTTACAAACGGGAAATAATCAAAAGAATACAAAACTGGTTTTAAAAAATGCATCCCGAAATGTACAATTGCAATTTCTATAAAGCCATAGATTGCAACGAAAATAAAACTGTAGAGCAATACTTTTCTAATTTTAAGCACTATCTCAATAACACTATAGTTCTTGATAACGCTCCAGAACAAAAAAGTAAAACAAAAAGCTGATATTAGTAGCGATATCGTTTGTCTGATATACCTGTTAATGCCTGAGGTATGTTTGAAGTAATTGTCTAAAACACTAGGCAGGTTGAAGAGAGTGGATAAGAATGTCCAAAACAAAAACAATGAAAGCAGAATAATCAGCGGATGCTTATAAGGGAAGTTTATTTTCTTCTTATAAAAGCTATCGATAATCGCCAAGACAAAACCTGTTAAGAAAAAATACGTCGCTGCTTCGTTTTTATATTCACCCAAAAAAGAAAGACCTTCAAACTCATTAAAGGGGATGAAGAACAAACCTATAAAAAAAAGATAGGTATATATGTTTTTGAGGTTTATCATATCAATTTGCAGCACGAGTTATTTGTCTGACTAATAACTGTCTATAAATCAGACTTCTAAAAAACCAAATCAGGATAAATCCGCTGATGATTTGATCTAGTGTCGAAGAGGTATAAATCACAAATATACTTACTATTATCGTAGTTGATACCACAATAAGATTAGCTGTTTGAAGGGTCTTAATACTCGTCTTAGCCTCAAAGGCAGAGAGAACTGCTGAGGAATATAGCCTTACAATTCCGAGGACTAACAGCAACCCGATGGTAGTGGTATAAAACCCAAAGTCAAAATTCAGAAAATTCAGTCGAGACAATGTCATTATAAAAAGAACCATCGCAAATGCCAACCCAAAAGAAAAAACAATGATTTTCTTGTTGAAGTGTTTGAACGAAGTAATCGTAAACTTTTGCTTGAATTCAATAAGCTGCTTGAAGCCGACATAGTTTTGCAGAATAGAAAAGGGAGAAAGCACCAAGGTAGTTAGGTAGAAATAATCTCCAAAAATACGCGTACCTAACTTACTCTCAATAATAAAACGGTCAGCAAACAAGACTATCGAAAAAGCAGTGATGGCAATAAAAAAATTAAAAAAAGCTGTTTGGGTGTTCTTAGGGCTCAATTCGTCATTAAACTCCCAAGAGAATTTGTTTAGAATAATAACAAAAGAAATAAAAGCAATAACTATGATTGCGCTGAGCACTATGTTTATAAATAAAGCTAAATCAGTCATCTTGTACGCAAAAAAGAACAAGGCTACTAGTGCCATGATAATCTTCCAACCGTTTGACACAAACTGAGAGGCAACAAAATTTTGGTTTAGCCTGAATATATTAAACAAAATCATTGTGCTAATCATACTAAAGGTCGCTCCTGACAACAACAGTATGTTGATGTGAAGATAATCAGTGAAATAATTTTCATACGCCACAACTGACAAAACAGTAGTGAGCAAAACGATTAGCAAACCATACTTGAGTTGGGTTTTTTGTGTCGTAATCGTGTAGGCTCCTTTCTGGTGTGAAAACCTGACAAAAACCTGTTCAAAGCCCAGAAGTCCGTAAATAAAAGTCGCCGACAGAAAGGTAATTACGATAGAATATACGCCATAATGGTGTTCGTCTAAAAGTTCTCTGAGGATAATATTTGTCAGTAAAAAACAAACTGCTCCGCCAATAATCACCGCCAGCGAAAAGTGAGATTGTATCATTGAAAACCCTCTCTTCAGCATACCTCTAGATAAAGCAGTATCGTTAGGAGACTTGTTGTTTTCGATGAGCATATTAGGGTTTTTAAGTTTTGGTGCTATAATTTATGAGTTCTAGACAAAATAACGATGAGGCTGTAAAGTCTCAATTAGTCTAGCTTGTATTTTTCATACACTCTTCTTAGCCATACTATAATCAAAAACATTCCAATCAACAAAAACGGAATTCCGAAAGTAAACAGAACTGATTTGTCCTGGATATTAGAGAATCTTGATACTTCGTAAATTACACTTGTCTCCTCGATTTGCCTGTTCTTCAGATGATTGATGTCTGATATCAGACTTTTCTTTGCTTGTAGTAAATCATCAGACTGCGTATCAATTCCTATTTTTATCTCAGAAACAGGTGTAGCTTCACCTAATTTTTTGAATATCCTATTGATATCCTTTACTGACTCCTCATATTCTCTGAGTTGATAAGTTACAACTTCATTATCAACTTTAAGATTCTCTACAAAAAAATCGCTAGTAGCCAAGCTATTAATATAACTAGAGACAATAGCTCCGTCTGTATCCGGCACAGCAGTATAAATCGTAATCAGGTGATATTTATACATCAACTCTGTCTGATTGCCTTTTTTGTGGTGGTCAATCTGTATGTTATTTTCGCTAAGGTATTTTGCTATCTCAAGTCCGTTTCCTCTAGACACAAAATAATTTATATCAATTAGTGGCTCTACACTCACATAAACCACCGAATCGTCTTTAGGCATAAACTTAAAGTTCTCGACTGCTTTATATAGATACGATTTATTCTCTATATTCGGAATAACAATGACTTCGTGCTTATAGCTGCTAAACTTTTTGTTGTCTAAGTAATATCCGATAGCAAGCCCTATAACCAACAGAATTACAAGCAGAATAATATTTCTTAAAACAAATCGAAGTGTGGTGTAAATGGCTTTCTCAATACTTCTAAAAAAAGAGGATATCGATCTTTGTATGCTACTTAAATCAATCTCTTGCGGCTGATTATGGGGTTGGTTATTATTCATAGAACACTTATATTATCTATATAATTTCGAGCAAATATAATAAAATTTCTTTGGTTCGAATTCTATTCACTCGCTTTAATCCTTCGGGTAAATTTATTTGACACAATACAAACATATAGAGTGTTGTTTTATGGTTAGAAAGCATTTTTTAGAAAGCGTAGATTATTGGTTTTTGACAAATTATTGATTCTTTTGTTGGTTAGACCTATCTTTGGGTATTATTTTTGCTTCACAGCAATGCGACAAAAAATCTTATTTATGTTAAAGTATGTCTCTTACCTAGTTATATTCCTTTCTTTCCAACTCGGATTCTCTCAAGAAATTCACTGTGGCTATGACTTCACCTCGTATATAGTCGTCGAGCCTAGAGAAGACGGAAAGGATAAGATAATCGATGGACTAAAAATCACACTTACAGACTTTCTAGGACTAGACTTAGTCAATACAGACAATAAATACTCTTGGATAAAAACCAATGAAGTATTGCAGTTTTATAAAAACTATAAGATTGATGATAAGGGGAAAAAAGTAGATTTAGATGATCCTAATGGCAAGTGGTATTTTTATTTTGCTAAAGACTCCTATCTAATTTCTGTAAATAACGAATTTCAAGCTGAGCACTTCAAAATCAAAATCGAAGACCCAAGCGGAGTCTATAAAACCACCTTTATTCCGCTTAACAGCTTTAATATGTATGTTCTTTGTACGGGCGAGGCTCGTGTAGCTCAATTTGGACGCCGATCAAACCAACCTATAAAAGTTGTGGTAGAAAAACACTAATCCTCAGCTATAATCACATAATTATACGCTCCGATATCTTGTGTAGCTCCGCTTCTAGGATTGCCTAAAATATCATAAGTTCCTGAGTAAGTAGCTGTTGCCGTTCCTTTGGCTGCAGATGTATCCAGAATCCTCAAATCATTCTTTGACGGATTCACAAATTCCACCTTGTTATTATTAAAACTCTTCGCAATAATACTATTCAGATAAAGTAAGGCATTATCAAAATCATACAACGGATTATCCTTATATTGGTTACTTTGATCAATAAATCTAATAAGTGAATTCGTAAAACGATAGTCAAACACAGCGTTTTCAGATTTATTGATACTCAGCTCTAGACTGTTGGCTCCATAGATAATACAGTTCTCAAAATTTGCATACAACGGAAGAGCACCTGAGGTTGTTTCGTAAGTATTGTCCAAGATAAGCGTCGCCAATGAGCGATAACTTCTGTTCCAATAGTTGGCAAAAGTAGAGTGCGTAAAAGTATAATTCCCTCCGATAGTACAGGCTAAAGCACTTTGTCCTGCATTGTTAACAACTACATTAAAGCCATTGATAGCGCCAGTCTGAGCCATAATCCCAAAATTTGACGAGTTATATATTTGCACGTTATCCAAGTCAATAGGCGAGTCTTGCACATATAATCCTATAACTGCGTTTTTGATAATTGCGTGACTCATTGTGTTGTTTACACTTCCGCTGGTAAGCCAAATAGTGCCCCATTGTCCTGGAACTTCTGCAAAGAAAGGCTCTAAGCGATCTCCTTCAAAAACTGCTGGGCTCTCGAGAGTTCCCTGTACTTGAAGAGAAGCATTTTGAGTAACAATTATCCCTGAACCATCGTGAAAATGCACTTTAGCTCCTTCTTGTACTTTTAATGTTTTTCCGTTTGGAACAGCAGCATAACCATAAATCACATAGGGTTTTTGATTGGTCCAGATGAGTTCATTCCCGTTTATCGGATCGTTTTCGTCGAGTACAAATCCGTAGATACTCTCGTCCGAACCTTCTATAGGCAGACCTTCATAAACGCCGTTCTCATCTCTTTTCGGATACAAGAAAAAAGCATCTTGCACTAGCGTTACGAGTTCAACTTTCTGATAACGGTTTCCAGAATCAAATTCGATTTTATCAGTGTATAAGAAATTAGTATCAGAATTGGCATAGTCGCCATAATTTATAGTAGTTTCAATAAAAACAAACATGCTGTCTTTTGCCAACAATTCGATGTTATCAAACACCTTCCCTGAAAGTCCGTCAACCATCAATCTGTATTTTGAGTTTTCGCCTTCGCCAAGTCTAATACTAGGGATTTTAATATCCTTGTTGCTTCTATTATATACCTTTAGCGTATAGGTGCTCGATCCGATATTGCTAAAAACAGTGTCTAGGTAAACGGTATCTCTAGAAAACTCAAGATTTCCGCTACTTGGTTCGAAATAAAAGTCTTCTCTGCAAGAGGAAACCAAGAGGAGTAAAAAACCGACAAAGAGGTAAGATAAAAATCGCATTCTGTATATATTTTTGGTAAAAGTACTAAAAAAACAAAGTATGTTTCAAACGTAAAATAAATAGATATAGTATTTGAAAAACCAAGTAAAAATTCTTACGTTTGTATTAAGTATAAAATTCAAAATGAAAAGAGCAATTACACATCTATTATTTCTGTTATTTCTGTTGTCAGCCCCTGTGGTTTTCAGTCAGGACAGACTGAATAATGCTCCAAAAACAGAATTGAGTTTTTATCCAAACCCAGTGAGTGACGGAAAGATTTACATCACCTCAACTACGGCTACCTCAAGCAAAGAGGTTGAGATTTTTGATATCCTCGGAAAGTCAATTCTCAAAACTACAGTAGTCAGAGAGTTGAACATCAGCGCGATCTCGGCAGGTGTTTATCTGATTAAAATCAAATCAGGCGACACCAGCATTACTCGCAAGCTTGTCATCAAGTAACCCTACCAATTTACCAATAAATAAGCATCTTTTTTCAAAAAACACAGCCTATTTATTGAGAGTGATATTTAAATCCATTCTAAATCCTTAGACAAAAAAGCAGATAAACACCTTAATAGTTGCTAATTATGGTTGTTTTTTAGTTACTTAGTAGCCTAACCAAAAAACTTAGTACTATGAAAAAAGCAATTTATTTATTCTTAAGCATTACTATTGTGCTGACGAGCCTTTCAGCTTGTAGCAGTGACAGTAGTTCTGATAACAGCAACGGTGGAGACAATCCATCTCTTATTGTAGGGAGTTGGGAATATGTCAAGCTTTCTAACTATCTCAACGGAAATTTCATGTTTGACATTCCTTTTGAACATGATTGTCCAACTAAAAAAGATTATTTAACCTTTAATGCTGACGGCAGCATGATGAATTATGACCATGATGCTAGTTGTGATGTAACGCCTATTCCTGGGGTGTACACTATATCTGGCAATTCACTCATCGTTACCGAAGAAGGAGAAGATCCGCTAAAAGCCTATGAAATAATTACACTAAATGCGAACACATTAATAGTTATCATACCTAATCCATATATAGACGAGGAGGAGGATGAAGAGGATGAAATCCCAAGTTTTACCGTAAGAATGGAATTAAAAAGAAAGTAAGCAAGTCAGGTTTTGAATGTAGAAAGGCTTTGAAATATTGATAATATTTCAAAGCCTTCTTGGTTTTTTGTTCTCTCTTGGAGCAAGGATACTTCCTAAACCTATAACTTGTTCTAAAGTAAAACGCAATTATTAGTAATGCTATCCTGTTTATTCTTTATATTCATATACAACTGAATAATTTTCAGTAACTCCATCTTCAGTTAAAATAACTAATGCAGAAGTGGGATATTTATCCTCATCATAAGTGTAATTAACTACAATCGAGCTAACCTCTATATTATTCTTATTCTTTACAATCGCTTTAGTAGGGTTATTAACCGGCAAAAGTAACTTAGCCATAATTATCTCAGATGTTACAAATGGGTCACTATTAAAATTCAGTCTTGTATTGTTTAAAACATCAATAATACCAGCTGCATCAAGTGTATAGTAAAATGTAAAAGGCTTATCATCATAAGATAAGGTTGCAGTACTAATAATTCTATCTCCCCAATAATCATACCCATATAGCTCTAAAACAGTAGGATTACCTTTACTATCATATTGTAATACATCACCAATTTCATAAGCTTTATGGATTTCTCCAATTACTTCACTTGTCAAAATATTGCTCCCGCCTCCTGATATTTTATTTAGCTTATTGTTTTGATCAAAAGTAAAGTATCTTGTTTGCACACCATCTGAAACAGATGAAACTCTATTAGCCTCATCGTAATTAACAGTACCAACCCAAGTTTCACCACTTTTATAAGTTGTGAATTTTTTGACATGTTTTTTTGCCGCATTTACGTTAGCATCATTAAAACCATCATCACTACTACAAGAGACTGAAAGTACTCCTATAGCTAAAAACAAAATAATTCTTCTCATAATTTAAAATTTATATTTAATATATTTTCATCAAACAAATTAACATCTATTTACCTAGTTTGAAAATGTTAATTCACCATTCCTTATGTGATTTAAACATAATTTTATACTTTTTAATAAAAAAACATGAAAATACACGAACGAGTAAAAATTATAAGAGAAGAGAAAAAACTATCTCAAGATTTTATAGCCCATGAGTTAGGACTAAGTCAATCTCAATACAGTAGAAGAGAAAATGGAGAAATTAAGTTTGATGTTGATGAAATACTTCGACTTTCAAAAGCATTAGAGACTAAAGTTTCTGAATTATATGGAGAGGAAACAAATGTTTTCAATAACAGTAATCAAAAAGGAGGAACATTTGGTCAATTTGTCACTATACCAGATAAGCTCATTGAGCAGTATGAAAAGCGTTTACAAGATAAAGATGAAATAATAGCGTTATTAAAACAACAAAAATAATATGTATAACTAATTAGAGATGTTTTTTTTTATGACAGCTTGTATCATATCTTATTTTATACGCATCTGGTCAGTCCTGTGCTAATATTTTGTAATTTTATCCTTTGAAAACCCCTACTTACAGGCTGATAAAAAACAGTTTTAAGAGTACAACTTATGAAAAAACACAACTTTAGCGCTGGTCCTTCTATCCTACCTCAACAAGTTATCAAGCAAACTGCAGAGGCTATCTTGAATTTCAATAATCTGGGCTTATCCATTTTAGAAATCTCACACAGAAGTGCTGATTTTGTAGCAGTGCTAGAAGAGGCTAGAGCAATAGTCTTATCGCTTTTAGACCTAGAAGACAAAGGTTATCAGGTGCTTTTCTTGCAAGGTGGTGCAAGCATGGAGTTTTTGAGAGTACCCTACAACTTGATGAAAACAAAAGGCAAAGCTGCTTATTTAGACACCGGAACTTGGGCAAGCGGTGCCATCAAACAAGCTGAAAATTTCGGAAAAACCTTAGTTGTTGCATCTTCAAAAGACAAAAAATATAATTATATTCCTGTTGATTACCAAATTCCGTCAGACGTTGATTATTTTCATTGCACGAGTAACAACACGATTTATGGTACACAAATGCACTACTTCCCAGAAACCGACGTACCGCTCGTTTGTGATATGAGTTCAGATATTTTCTCTAGAGTTTTAGACTTTTCAAAGTTTGATTTGATTTATGCTGGTGCACAGAAAAACCTTGGTCCTGCTGGAGTTACGCTCATTATTGTCAAAGAAAAAATCTTGGGAAAAACAGGGAGAACTATCCCAAATATAATAGACTACCAACAACACATCCTCAAAGAAAGCATGTATAACACACCCGCTGTATTGCCTATTTACACTTCTTTGCTCACCTTGAGATGGATAAAAGAAATGGGCGGAATCAAAGTATTGGAACAATTAAATATCCAGAAAGCAACTCTTTTATACAATGAAATAGACAGAAATCCTCTTTTTGAAGGTTTGGCTCAAATATCTGATCGCTCAAAAATGAATGTTACCTTTGCTCTCAAAGACAAATCACTCGAAGTAAGATTCGATGCTTTATGCAAACAAGCAGGCATATCAGGCATCAAAGGACATAGAAGCACTGGCAATTACAGAGCTTCTATTTATAACGCTATGCCTATCGAAAGCGTGCAGGTGCTGGTAGATGTTATGCGAAATCTAACCCTATAACTTAAGTCAACACCCTCTTTTGCTATCCTGATAAAAAATCGAAAACATTATATTATGAAAATCAAGAACTTACTCTTTTGTGGCTTATTTATTATCATTAATGCCTGCCAAGATAAAAAACATTCGGTGGGCTTGGAATCTACCACGGTATTAGACAGTTCAAAATTCACGAAATACGAAAAAGACAATTACAGCATTCAATACCCAAATGATTGGATTTTAGAGAGTAATCCTGCAGCAGATATCGCTTTTTATATTTACCTTAATAACCATAGCTATATTGATGAAATAGGCGAGAATATTAACTTATGGATAGCGCCTGTGGGCAATGAAGTAACGCTAGAGGCATTCACCAAAAAATCTATTCAGGAATTTAACGCCCAAGGAGAAGTCATTTCTTCTGAAACGATTCATATGCCAGCCAAAAAATATCAACGCATGATCACTAAGATGAAAATGTATGAAGAAGACGTGAAATTCCTACAACACTATATCCTAAATGACAGTAAAGTCTATGTACTTACCTTTACCGCTATCGAGCGAAACTTTGAAAGATTAGAAAAATCAGCTGAACAAGTAATGATGAGCTTTGCAGTAAAATAAGGCATTATACCTCATAAAAGAACTGAGTATATTAATCTTTAATTCGTTTTAAATGTAACAATAATTGGATTATTACTACTTATACTAATAATGGATCAACTCGAACAAACATTTGTATCGCAAATCACAGAGCACCAAAACCTTATCCATAAGGTTTGTAGGATATATACCTCATGTACCGAGGACCACAATGATTTGTTTCAAGAGATTACCATTCAGCTCTGGAAGGCATACCCTAAGTTCAGAGGTGATTCAAAATTTACGACTTGGGCTTATCGGGTGGCGCTGAACACAGCTATTACGCTTTTTCGCAAGAAGAAAAGATCGGTAGATACATCATCTGATATAGAAAACCACTTATTCAAAATTGCTTTCAAAGAATATGATTTTGAAGAAGAAGAACAACTCAAACTAATGTACAAAGCAATCCACCAACTCGGAGATATTGACAAAGCACTGGTTTTTATGTATTTAGAAGAAAAAGATTATAGCGAAATATCAGAAACATTGGGTATTACAGAAGTTAATGCTAGAGTAAAAATGAACAGAGTAAAAACAAAACTAAGACAAATAATAAATCCTTAAATAGGCAAATGATATGGAAGGATTAGATTTATTAAAAAAAGACTGGGACAAAGAAAGAAACTTTCCGAAAGTTACTGAAAACGAAGTCTATAAAATGATACATAAAAAATCTTCATCAATCGTGAAATGGATTTTTATTATCAGTGTACTCGAAATTTCTCTGTGGATAGGATTGAGTATTTTATTTTCTGACGAGAAGCAAAAAGAGATTCTTACAAGTTATCATTTAGACGTCATTATGACTGTTTATTCCTTTATCCATTGGGGAATAGTGGTGTTTTTCATCTACTTATTCTATAAGAACTTCAAGAATATTTCTGCTACTTCTTCTGCTAAAACGCTGATGAAAAGCATTATCAACGTGCGTAAAATTGTCAAATATTATGTTGGATATAATATTATCGGAACATTTATAGTGATGGTATTTGTGTGGATTTATATGTTTAGATACGATACGCGAATCGCTTCAATTATAGAAAAATCGACTAATGAAAATACTGAGCTAGGCATTTGGGTAGGAATGATTGTATCTTTACTTGTGGTAGGGGCACTCACCATGTTGCTACTATGGTGTTTCTATAGTCTGATTTATGGTATCTTACTTAAACGATTGAATAAAAATTATAATGAACTAAAGAAAATTGAATTATAATCAAAGGCAGTATTTTTAAAGAAAAACTATGAAACTAAACAAAGAACAATTCTTACAATTCTCTAAAAAACTATCCGAGAATACTTTAATGGAAACATTAAATATTGAATATATTGAGGTTGGAGAGGATTATCTGGTTGCCAAAATGCCTGTTAACCCAAAGGTACATCAACCCATGGGATTATTGCACGGAGGTGCTACAGTCGCGCTAGCCGAAAGTGTAGGAAGTGCAGCTTCCTTACTTTTTATAGACACTGATAAATTTGAAGTTAGGGGTATTGAAATATCAGCAAATCACCTCAAAAGCAAACGCGAAGGTGTCGTATATGCTACTGCTAAGATTATCCACAAAGGAAAAACCATTCATTTATGGCAAATAAGAATCACTGACGAAGAAGATAATCTGATTTCACTTTGTAAACTTACCAACATCGTATTGCCAAAAAATGCTTGACAAAATAAAAAACAGCTTAGCCAACAACCTCCCTTTTGTAGTCTATACAAAACCAAATTCTATTGAAGTCAACGGAATTTTTCAGAATGACACCAATTTGTATCATTTAGATGCTTTTTCTCAAAAAGGATTTGTTATGGCGGCTTTTGACAATACTTCAAAAACCATTCTGATACCTTTAGATAAATCTACAGCTTTCAAAGAAAGTTGGAGTTTAAAACCATTTACAGATTCTGAAAAAACACCTATCTCCTATTCTGAAACGGATAAAAAAAAATTTGAAACGCTTGTCTCAAAAATGATATCGGAAATCAATACTACAACAACTAAAAAGATAGTAGCTTCACGAAAAGAAACTTTTTATCCTGAGAAAATTGATGTTACTGTACTTTACCAAAAAATGTTTCACAAATACCCAAACACCTTTAGGTATTGCTTTTCTCATCCTCAAATTGGACTTTGGCTCGGTGCGACTCCAGAGAAATTACTCTCCATTAGTCATCATCAATTACAAACGATGGGTTATGCAGGAACACAAAAGTTTGAAGGAACTACCGATATTACTTGGCAGGAAAAAGAAAGAGAAGAACAACAATTCGTAACCGATTTCATTCTAGAGAACCTCAAAGAAGAAACCGAAAATATTGATATTTCTACGCCTTATACTTCACAAGCAGGAACGCTATTACACCTGAGAACCGACATAAAAGCAGAGCTAAAACAAGGCTTTTCAATTCAGAATATTATCCAAAAACTACATCCCACACCCGCTGTTTGCGGATTTCCTAAACTACAAGCAAAGGAATATATCCTTGCCAACGAAGGATATAACAGAAGTTTTTATTCAGGTTATTTAGGCGAATTAAACTTCACTGAAAACAATGATTCTGAACTATATGTCAATCTGCGTTGTATGGAAATTCAAGACAAAGAAGTACAGCTATACATCGGATGTGGCATCACCAAAGACAGTAATCCAAAAAAAGAATTTATCGAAACTGTCAACAAATCAATCACAATGAAAAGCCTTTTCTGAGGCTTATTCATTTACAATTTGTATTTTTGCTTGTATGAATACTAAAGACATGAAACTAGACATATTGGCTTTCGGAGCCCATCCAGACGATGTTGAATTGAGTTGCTCAGGCACACTAGCCAAAGAAATTGCCAACGGAAAAAAAGTAGGTATTATTGATTTGACACGAGGCGAATTGGGTACACGAGGTTCAGCAGAAATTAGAGATAAAGAAGCAGCCAAAGCAGCTGATGTTTTAGGGATTACAGTCAGAGAAAACCTCAGCTTTAGAGATGGGTTTTTCTTGAATGACGAAAAACACCAACTCGAGATTATCAAAATGATTCGCAAATATAAACCTGAAATTATACTCTGCAACGCTATTGACGACAGACATATTGATCACCCAAAAGGTAGTCAATTGGTTTCAGATGCTTGTTTTTTGTCTGGACTCAGAAGAATTGAGACCACTTTAGAAGGCAAAACACAAGAACCACATCGCCCAAACGTAGTATATCACTATATTCAATGGAAAAATATTGAGCCTGATTTTGTAGTTGATATTTCTGGTTTTATGGACAAAAAAATCGAAAGTGTGATGGCTTATGATTCTCAATTTTATGTAGCAGGGACCAAAGAGCCTGAAACTCCGATTGCTACGAAAAACTTCCTAGACAGTATTACGTACAGAGCACAAGATTTAGGCAGACTCATCGGCGTTGATTTTGCTGAAGGATTTACCGTAGAGCGCTTCGTAGCGGTAAAAAACATATCAGATTTAATATGATTTTCGTAAAAAGTTTTGTTGGTAAAAAGTTTTGTGTATATTTGCACTCGCAAAGAATAAATGGTGGTTGTAGCTCAGTTGGTTAGAGCGCTTGATTGTGGTTCAAGAGGTCGCCGGTTCGAGACCGGTCTTCCACCCCAAAGCAAATTTTGCGCTAAAGCGACTTATCTCACGATAAGTCGCTTTTTTTATGTTCAAAAACCATCACAAAATAGAGATTATTTGAAATAACTATTTAGAATCAGTAGTGTCCGATATAAAATAAAACTATTTGATTTTATTTTATATATACAATGAGTGGCTAAGTTATAGCTACTCATTTATATTTTAACTTTACATAAAGTACATTTTCTCTTACTAAGTCGTATATTTATGCCTCAATTTTTTAAACATATCACTATGAAGAAAGTTTTTGTAATCGCTTTGATGCTCTTAACAGGAACATCTGGTTTTTCACAAGTAAAAACTCCTGCTGCTTCTCCGCTAGGAAAAGTACACCAAACCGTTGGACTTACTGAGGTATCAGTAGAATATTCCAGACCAAGTACTAAAGGAAGAAATATCTTCGGCAATTTAGTTTCTTTCGGAAAAGTATGGAGAACAGGTGCCAACGCTAACTCAACTGTCTATTTCGGGGATGACGTAATTATTGGTGGGCAAACCCTAAAAAAAGGTGAATACGCTATTTTTACAATCCCAAAACCAGATATATGGGAAGTTATTTTTTATACAGATACGCACAATTGGGGATTACCTGAAAAATGGAATGAAGAAAAAGTTGCAGCTAAAGTAAAAGTAAAACCAGTAAACCTCAACAACCTTGTCGAATCGTTTACCATAGGGATTAACACATTAGACAACGACTTCGGACACCTTGAAATCTCTTGGGAAAAAACTATGGTAGCCGTGAAGTTTGAGGTTCCAACTTCAAAAATTGCCAATGCAAGTATTGAAAAAGCACTAGCTGGACCAGATTCAGAAACCTATTACAATGCGGCAAACTATTATTTCCAATCTAATAACGACATCAATAAAGCTTTAGAGTGGATAAATATGTCCGTTGAAATGAGAGGTAATGACGCGCCATTTTGGTACTTACGCCTTAAGTCACTTATACAAGCCAAAGCGGGAGACAAGAAAGGAGCTATCAAAACAGCACAACGTTCGCTAGACGCTGCTGAAAAAGCAGGCAATAGTGATTATATAAAACTAAATAAAGACTCAATCTCTGAGTGGAGTAAATAAGAACTCTAAAAAATTAAATATATACAGAAAAACACTGTATAGTTAAAAATATGAACCCAATGTAAATTCATTTTGCATTGGGTTTTATTAATCTTGAATAAAACTATATCTTTGTTTTTGAAATAAAAACACAAAACCACTCTTATATGGAATATTTAGATTTTGAACTTCCGATTAAAGAACTTGAAGATCAGTTAGATAAATGTCAGGTTATCGGACAAGAATCAGACGTCGATGTTTCAAATACCTGTAAACAGATTGAGAAAAAGCTCATAGACACCAAAAAGAAAATTTACAAAAACTTAACGGCTTGGCAACGCGTACAACTTTCGCGTCACCCGAGTCGTCCTTATACCTTAGAATACATCAGAGAATTGTGTGGTGATACCTTCTTAGAACTTTTCGGAGATCGAACTTTTAAAGACGATAAAGCCATGGTAGGTGGATTAGGAAAAATTCACGGACAGTCTTATATGATTATCGGTCAACAAAAAGGAATAAACACTAAAATGCGTCAGTACCGCAACTTCGGAATGCCCAATCCAGAGGGCTATCGCAAAGCTTTGCGCTTGATGAAAATGGCTGAGAAATTCGGTATTCCTGTACTTACGCTCATCGATACGCCAGGTGCTTACCCTGGTCTTGAAGCAGAAGAAAGAGGTCAAGGAGAAGCTATTGCTAGAAACATTTTAGAGATGAGCAGACTAAAAGTACCTATCATTTCAATTATTATCGGTGAAGGCGCCTCAGGGGGTGCTCTAGGGATAGGTGTAGGAAACAAAGTATATATGTTAGAGAACACCTGGTATTCTGTAATTTCTCCAGAATCTTGCTCTTCTATCTTATGGAGAACTTGGGATCACAAAGAAGAAGCAGCTGAAGCCCTTAAACTAACTTCATTTGATATGAAAAAAAATGGACTAATAGACGATATTATTCCGGAACCTTTAGGGGGTGCACATTATGATAAAGCAACTACATTTGTAACTGTCAAAAAATTTATTGTAGCAGCTTATGAAGAGCTCAGCAAATTATCAACAGAAAAACTCGTTGAAGAACGGATGAATAAATACCTGAAAATGGGCGAATATAAAGGCTAAGCTTTCATATTCAGTAAGTTTAGAAATCCGAAACGAATAGGTTTCGGATTTTTTTATCTTATCAACAGAAAAAATGAGTTATCGCAAATCTATCAACAATCAAGTCGGATAACTCAATGTCATTTCGTATCTTATTATAGTTATTTTCGCATTATGGAAAATCTAAAAAACATAACTTCAGTCCGCTCAGACAAATCAAAAATCATCAGCCTTGAAAAAGGAAAAGTACAACCACAAGCCGTTGATTTAGAGGAGGCTGTACTTGGAGCAATGATGATTGATAAGAAAGGTGTCGATGATGTTATCGACATATTATCAGTGGATGCCTTCTATAAAGAAGCACATCAATACATCTTTGAGGCTATAGACCAGCTCTTTAAAGACGGTCAACCTATTGACTTATTAACAGTCTCCGCACAACTCAGAAAAAACAGTAAACTAGACCTCGTAGGAGGTGATTTTTACCTTATTGGACTAACCCAAAAGATATCTTCGTCTGCACATATTGAGTTTCACTCAAGAATTATTCTCCAGAAATTTATACAACGAAGCTTAATTAGAATCTCATCCGAAATTATCGAAGATTGTTTTGATGAGACCACAGATGTTTTTGACCTACTCGATAGATCAGAGTCTAAATTCTATGAAGTTACTCAGGGCAATATCAAAAAGAGTTCTGAAAAAGCTCAAGAGCTTGTGATTCAAGCCAAGAAAAGAATTGAAGAAATTGCTGGTAAAGAAGGTCTTAGTGGAGTCGCAACCGGATTTACCAAACTAGATGAAATAACCTCAGGCTGGCAACCGAGCGACTTGATTATTATCGCTGCACGTCCAGGTATGGGTAAAACCGCCTTTGTGCTTTCGATGGCTAGAAATATAGCTATTGATTACAAACACCCTGTGGCACTATTCTCACTTGAGATGTCATCTGTGCAGTTGATTACCCGACTTATTTCATCAGAAACAGGATTACAATCGGATAAACTAAGAACAGGTAAACTAGAAAAACACGAATGGGAACAACTTAACACCAAGGTAAAAGACTTAGAAAAAGCACCTTTGTTTATTGACGATACGCCTTCGTTATCTATTTTTGACTTGAGAGCCAAAGCCAGACGTTTGGTTTCGCAACACGGAATCAAACTCATCATCGTAGATTATCTACAGCTGATGACTGCAGGAACTAAAGCTGGCGGAAACCGTGAACAGGAAATCTCAACCATCTCTAGAAACCTAAAAGCATTGGCAAAAGAATTAAATATACCTGTGATTGCGCTCTCACAGCTATCGCGTGCAGTAGAAACCAGAACTGGCTCTAAACGTCCGTTGTTATCTGACTTGAGGGAGTCTGGAGCTATTGAGCAAGATGCGGATATCGTTTCATTTATCTATCGTCCAGAATATTATAAACTAGACGAATGGGATGACGGTGACCACTCATCCACCAAAGACCAAGCTGACTTTATTATTGCCAAACACAGAAATGGTAGCCTTGAAAATGTTCGTCTGAAATTCGAAGGTAAATTCGGAAAGTTTGCTAACCTAGAAGAGTTCAGTTTTGAATATGGAAATGCGATGCCTTCAAAGATGAATAATGACCAAGAAATTTCTACTTCTTCATTGCCATCAGCACATGATGCCTTCGGGGGTAACTTTTCGTCATCTGCAAACGATGATGACGCGCCATTCTAAAAAGATGTAAAAAACACACAACACTATATATTATACAATAAAAATGGAATTAAAACTAAATAGACCTATCTGCTTTTTTGACTTAGAAACTACCGGAACAGATGTGGTAAAAGATCGGATTGTTGAAATCTCTATCCTAAAGATATTTCCTAACGGCAATAAAGAAAGTAAAACTTGGCTCGTAAACCCCACTATTCCCATTCCAAATGCAGTCACCCTTATACACGGAATCACAAATGAAAGAGTAGCTAATGAACCTACATTCAAAGAATTGGCTCCTCAAGTTTACAACCTGATTAAAGATGCGGATCTAGGCGGATTTAACTCTGATAGATTTGACATTCCGTTATTGGTGGAAGAACTGCTCAGGGCTGAGGTTGACTTTGATATGAAAAACCGAGTATCTGTTGATGTACAAACAATTTTCCATAAAAAAGAAGAACGCACACTTGCTGCAGCCTATAAATTCTACTGCAACCAATCTCTAGAGAATGCTCATAGTGCCGAAGCAGACACCAATGCTACCTACGAAATTCTAAAAGCACAATTGGATCGGTATGACGATTTAGAGAACGATATGAAAGCCTTATCTGAATTCACTACACGTAAAAAATCTGTTGATTTCGCTGGGTTTATTGCCCTGAATGAAGAAGGTGAAGAAATCTTTTCTTTCGGCAAACACAAAGGTGTAAAAGTAGAAGACATATTAGAACAAGAACCTGGTTACTTTGGTTGGATACTCAACGCTGATTTTCCGTTATATACTAAAAAGGTACTGACTGGAATCAAACTCAGAAAATTAAACACCAAACTGAACTAATTTAAGTTATAGCGAAGATGAAAATAATCTGCATAGGACGCAATTACGTAGAGCATATTTCAGAGCTAGAAAACGAAAGACCGGAAGAGCCCGTCATCTTTCTGAAACCTGATACAGCTGTTTTAAGCAAAAATGCTGATTTCTATATCCCTGCATTTTCTGATGATGTACATCACGAAATTGAGCTTGTGGTCAAAATAGATAAAGTAGGAAAATATATTGATGCCAAATTCGCACAGAAATACTACAGCGAAATAACAGTCGGGATTGATTTCACTGCTCGTGACCTTCAGAAGAAGCTAAAAGATAAAGGACTTCCGTGGGAGAAAGCAAAAGCCTTTGACGGAAGTGCAATAGTGGGAACTTTCGTCCCTGTTTCAACATTGAATATTGATAACTTAAATTTTGAATTACATAAAAACGGAAAATCTCAACAAAAAGGCAACACGCAACAAATGTTGTGGAAGGTAAATGAATTGATTGCATATGCCTCACAATTCTTTACCCTAAAAAAGGGAGATCTTATCTTTACAGGTACACCAAGTGGTGTTTCTAAAGTTGTGACTGATGATACACTAGAAGGTCATCTAGAAGGTCAATTAGTCTTTAAGGTCAATGTTAAGTAATAAATCAATACTGGATAATAATTTCTAAGATGGCACTCTATTACGACATCACAAAAGTAAGATTACTCCAAGGAAAACCTGAGATTTTACAACAGCTTGTAGCTAATCTTTCTGAATATATTGAAGACGTTAAAATTCAAGTCAAAGAAAAAGATTTTAAAAAAGTTGATAAAACTATCCGTCAAATCATTTTGACTACTGATGACTTAGGTATTGAATTGGCCTATGAAGAAGCCTTGCTTATTAAGTCTTGGAGTAAATCACTAGGTAAAAAAAAAAGAAATCCAAACTACCCTCAAGCAGATGTATAAAGTCTGTAAAAGTGCTTTAAAAGAGATTAGAAAAGACTTCTCCTTATAAGTCATATTGAATTCTGATCTATTCTCTTGTACGTATAAGTTTATTTTAATATCTTTAAATTATTATAACTTATAGATCTTAAAAGATGATTAAAAAATTACTACTGACCTCTGTGTTTACATTGGCGTTAAGCGTACAAGCTCAAACTACTGTTTTTAATGAAGATTTTAGCGAAGCTTCTAATCGTGCACTCTGGACATTAGAGGATAGAGATAACGATGGTGAGTTCTGGGAATTTGCAGATGCAGATACTGAAGATATCGAGTCATTCCAAGGATGGTTTGCTTTGTCTTGGTCTTGGTATTTTGAAGTATTTACTCCAGATAACACACTTATCAGTCCTTCAATTTCACTTCCTGCAACAGGTAGCTTAGAATTGAGTTTTAAAGTAGCTGCATTAGATGATGATGAAATCTTCCAAGAACATTATGCTGTATATGTTATACCTGCCAATGCAGATTTTCTAGGTACTGAAACACCAGTCTTTGAAGAGACTTTAGACGATCACTATTACTTCGAAGCAAAGCTCGTACAAGTGGACATCTCTGACTTTGCAGGACAAGACATAAAGCTAGTTTTCCGTCATTATGATTCTACAGATATTCTTTATATTGGTCTTGACGATGTGTTGATAACCCACCAAGAAGATGCTGGAACAACAGACTTTAATGATTCAACCGTTAGCATTTATCCTAATCCTACCACTGACTTAGTAAATATCCATAGTTTAGACAACATCAATAAAATTAGGGTTTTTGACCTTAATGGAAAAATGATTAAAGAAGTCAAAGATTCTAAGCAAATAGATCTTACTGAACTGCAGAGAGGAACCTATATCATCAACCTCTATAGTGATGCAAAAGTATTTTCAAAAAGAGTTCTTAAGAACTAGTTACTTTTAATACGCTTATAAACCTATATACAGAAGCCCCATCAGATACTTGATAGGCTTCTGCATATATAATAGTTTGTAGATTGAACACTATTTTTTAAAACCAATAAAATAACATGTTATTAAGCTACACTTTATTATATACTATCAAACAGCCTAGCTAAGAAATTATAAATATGAAACTACCTTGTCACAGAGTTTCTCTAGTGCTCAGGATTCCAAGTTAATATTTTCTGACCTAGATAGATTAAATCTAGAACTACATCCCCTCTTCCTGAATAACTATAAAACAATAGTTAAGCTATACATTTATAAAAACGAAATCCAAAGACAGCTATATAACTACTCAGAAAATACGACTATCTCTACTATCAACACTAATGATTAAGATGTAATCTTATTCTACAAGGCCTATGAATATATCTTTACTTAGACATATCTTTGGTATATATAAACAAATGTTAATAATAACCCCAGCATACTCTAAGTTAATACAGTATGACTGAGGAAATTGAAGTTAAACACACCTTCAAAACAAGTGATTTTGAGTTTAAAACCTAAATACACTACTTGTTACTTGTATTCTTCGAGTAGTTTAAGGAAAGACTATGGCTATAAGAATGAATAAACCTCAGTTTATATTCAAAACAAAAACCCCCTATCATTTTCATGATAGGGGGCTTTCTAAAAAAAGGCGATTACATACTCTCCCACAATTGCAGTACCATCTGCGCAATCGGACTTAACTTCTCTGTTCGGAATGGGAAGAGGTGAGCCCCGACGCAATAATCACCTTAAGTTTTTAGTTTAAAACACTTTTAATGCTTTTAAACTTCCAACGTAAGAGTCGGACAATATCTTAACATATTGAGATAAATGAATACATAAATAAGAAAGCTGCTCCCTCCCCTTGAGGAGGGAACACGTAAATAAGCTTATGGGTTATTAGTACTACTTGACTATGACATTACTGCCTTTACATCTATAGCCTATCAACGTGGTAATCTCCCACGACCCTTTAAAGAAATCTCATCTTGTGGTGGGTTTCGCACTTATATGCTTTCAGTGCTTATCCCTTCCAAACGTAGCTACTCAGCAATGCACCTGGCGGCACAACTGATACACCAGAGGTTTGTCCAACTCGGTCCTCTCGTACTAGAGTCAGAGCCACGCAAATTTCTAACGCCCGCAGTAGATAGAGACCGAACTGTCTCACGACGTTCTGAACCCAGCTCGCGTGCCACTTTAATGGGCGAACAGCCCAACCCTTGGGACCTTCTCCAGCCCCAGGATGTGACGAGCCGACATCGAGGTGCCAAACCCCCCCGTCGATATGAGCTCTTGGGGGAGATCAGCCTGTTATCCCCGGCGTACCTTTTATCCTTTGAGCGATGGCCCTTTCCATGCGGAACCACCGGATCACTATGCTCTACTTTCGTACCTGATCGACTTGTAAGTCTCTCAGTCAAGCTCCCTTATGCCATTGCACTCTACGCACGGTTACCAAGCGTGCTGAGGGAACCTTTAGAAGCCTCCGTTACTCTTTTGGAGGCGACCACCCCAGTCAAACTACCCACCACGCAATGTCCCCCACAAACGCGGGGTTAGGCCTCAGGTAAGTAAAGGGTGGTATTTCAACAATGACTCCACGACGCCTAACGACGCCACTTCACAGTCTCCCACCTATCCTACACATTACTTATCCAAGGTCAATACGAAGCTATAGTAAAGGTGCACAGGGTCTTTTCGTCCCACTGCGGGTAAACGGCATCTTCACCGTTACTACAATTTCACCGAGCTCATGGCTGAGACAGTATCCAGATCGTTACACCATTCGTGCAGGTCGGAACTT
Organism: Flavobacteriaceae bacterium; assembly: GCA_034676605.1. Classification (GTDB taxonomy): domain Bacteria; phylum Bacteroidota; class Bacteroidia; order Flavobacteriales; family Flavobacteriaceae; genus Flavobacterium. The sequence continues at coordinate 1,493,618 of JAUCBW010000001.1, forward strand.
ACCCGACAAGGAATTTCGCTACCTTAGGACCGTTATAGTTACGGCCGCCGTTTACTGGGGCTTCAATTCAATGCTTCGGTTACCCTAACATCTCCTCTTAACCTTCCAGCACCGGGCAGGTGTCAGGCCCTATACTTCATCTTACGATTTTGCAGAGCCCTGTGTTTTTGATAAACAGTCGCCTGGATCTTTTCACTGCGGCCCATCTTGAGATGGGCGACTTTTCTCCCGAAGTTACAAGTCTATTTTGCCTAATTCCTTAGCCATGAATCTCTCGAGCACCTTAGGATTCTCTCCTCAACTACCTGTGTCGGTTTACGGTACGGGTACTTATAATCTAAGTTTAGAAGTTTTTCTTGGAAGCCCTTAGGCGCACTATCTCTTTGTCCGAAGACTCCGAGTACTATCGTATTTCCCCAAAAGATGTGGATTTGCCTGCATCTCTTATAGGTAGGTACTTCAACGAACTATTCCGTCAGTTCGCGGCGCTTTCATCACTCCGTCACTCCATCACAATTATAAGTAGTACGGGAATATTAACCCGTTGGCCATCGACTACGCCTTTCGGCTGCGCCTTAGGACCCGACTAACCCTCTGCTGATTAGCATAGCAAAGGAAACCTTAGTTTTTCGGTGAGCGGGTTTCTCGCCCGCTTTATCGTTACTTATGCCTACATTTTCTTTTCTAACCAGTCCAGCATAGCTCACGCTACACCTTCAACCCTGTTAGAATGCTCCCCTACCACTTATACAACTTAATGCATAAATCCATAGCTTCGGTAGTATACTTATGCCCGATTATTATCCATGCTCGATCGCTCGACTAGTGAGCTGTTACGCACTCTTTAAACGAATGGCTGCTTCCAAGCCAACGTCCTAGCTGTCTGTGCAATCAAACCGCGTTTATTCAACTTAGCATACATTTGGGGACCTTAGCTGATGGTCTGGGTTCTTTCCCTCTCGGACATGGACCTTAGCACCCATGCCCTCACTGTTACAAAACATTTATTAGCATTCGGAGTTTGTCAGGAATTGGTAGGTGGTGAAACCCCCGCATCCAATCAGTAGCTCTACCTCTAATAAACTATTACAACGCTGCCCCTAAAGGCATTTCGGGGAGTACGAGCTATTTCCGAGTTTGATTGGCCTTTCACCCCTACCCACAGATCATCCCAAGATTTTTCAACATCAACGGGTTCGGTCCTCCATTTAGTGTTACCTAAACTTCAACCTGTCCATGGGTAGCTCACACGGTTTCGCGTCTACCACTACTGACTAAAGCGCCCTATTCAGACTCGCTTTCGCTACGGATCCAGACCTTAAGTCCTTATCCTCGCCAGCAACGGTAACTCGTAGGCTCATTATGCAAAAGGCACGCCGTCACCCAATAAAATGGGCTCCGACCGCTTGTAGGCGTATGGTTTCAGGATCTATTTCACTCCGTTATTCACGGTTCTTTTCACCTTTCCCTCACGGTACTGGTTCACTATCGGTCTCTCAGGAGTATTTAGCCTTACCGGATGGTCCCGGCAGATTCAGACAGGGTTACACGTGCCCCGCCCTACTCAGGATACCACTATGCATTACATCTCTTACTTATAAGGGGCTATCACCCTCTATGGCGCAACTTTCCAGATGCTTCTAATTCAATTTGCATACAATAACGTGGTCCTACAACCCCAATATTGCCGTAACAATATTGGTTTGGGCTAATCCGCGTTCGCTCGCCACTACTTACGGAATCACTTTTGTTTTCTTCTCCTCCGCCTACTTAGATGTTTCAGTTCAGCGGGTTTGCCCCCTATCGGGTAATACATCTTCAATGTATTGGGTTGCCCCATTCGGATATCTGCGGATCACATCGTGTGTGCCAATCCCCGCAGCTTTTCGCAGCTTATCACGTCCTTCATCGCCTCTGAGAGCCTAGGCATTCCCCATACGCCCTTATTTTGCTTATTATATTCTTATATAATTTAATATATAGTATTATACAAATCATTATTGTAAACAACAATGACCTGTGCTTTCTCTACTTTGTTTGTATTTGTATTTATCTCAATATGTCAATGAACTTTCAATGTATTAAGAATAAAGCATTAAGCAGTAAGACTTTCATCTTTGTACTTGATACTATCTTCTTGATACTATCTGGTGGAGAATATCGGAGTCGAACCGATGACCTCCTGCGTGCAAGGCAGGCGCTCTAGCCAGCTGAGCTAATCCCCCATAGTGGAACTATGAGTTTTTAGTTATGAGTTATGAGCATCATAACCTCCCAACCCCTAGAATTTCCTTTGTTTTTATACGTTTATTGTAGTCCCGGGCAGACTCGAACTGCCGACCCCTACATTATCAGTGTAGTACTCTAACCAGCTGAGCTACGAGACTCTGTATATAAACCTATAAATTTTGAATTAACAGAAAGAGTAAAACTTAAAAAATTAAACGAAGATAATATATCTTGTTAATGTCTCTAGAAAGGAGGTGTTCCAGCCGCACCTTCCGGTACGGCTACCTTGTTACGACTTAGCCCCAGTTACCAGTTTTACCCTAGGCAGCTCCTTGCGGTCACCGACTTCAGGTACCACCAGCTTCCATGGCTTGACGGGCGGTGTGTACAAGGCCCGGGAACGTATTCACCGGATCATGGCTGATATCCGATTACTAGCGATTCCAGCTTCATAGAGTCGAGTTGCAGACTCCAATCCGAACTGTGACCGGCTTTGTAGATTCGCTCCTACTCGCGTAGTGGCTGCTCACTGTACCGGCCATTGTAGCACGTGTGTGGCCCAGGACGTAAGGGCCGTGATGATTTGACGTCATCCCCACCTTCCTCGCGGTTTGCACCGGCAGTCTTGCTAGAGTTCCCGACATTACTCGCTGGTAACTAACAATAGGGGTTGCGCTCGTTATAGGACTTAACCTGACACCTCACGGCACGAGCTGACGACAACCATGCAGCACCTTGTAATCTGTCCGAAGAAAAATCTGTTTCCAAATCTGTCAGACTACATTTAAGCCCTGGTAAGGTTCCTCGCGTATCATCGAATTAAACCACATGCTCCACCGCTTGTGCGGGCCCCCGTCAATTCCTTTGAGTTTCATTCTTGCGAACGTACTCCCCAGGTGGGATACTTATCACTTTCGCTTAGCCACTCAGTATTGCTACCAAACAGCTAGTATCCATCGTTTACGGCGTGGACTACCAGGGTATCTAATCCTGTTCGCTCCCCACGCTTTCGTCCATCAGCGTCAATAAATTATTAGTAACCTGCCTTCGCAATCGGTATTCCATGTAATATCTAAGCATTTCACCGCTACACTACATATTCTAGCTACTTCATAATTATTCAAGACTAACAGTATCAACGGCAATTTTATGGTTAAGCCACAAACTTTCACCGCTGACTTATCAATCCGCCTACGGACCCTTTAAACCCAATGATTCCGGATAACGCTTGGATCCTCCGTATTACCGCGGCTGCTGGCACGGAGTTAGCCGATCCTTATTCTTACAGTACAGTCAGTCAACTACACGTAGTTGTTTTTCTTCCCGTATAAAAGCAGTTTACGATCCATAGAACCTTCTTCCTGCACGCGGCATGGCTGGATCAGGCTTGCGCCCATTGTCCAATATTCCTCACTGCTGCCTCCCGTAGGAGTCTGGTCCGTGTCTCAGTACCAGTGTGGGGGATCTCCCTCTCAGGACCCCTACCCATCATAGTCTTGGTGTGCCGTTACCACACCAACTAACTAATGGGACGCATGCTCATCTTGTACCGATAAATCTTTAATTATAAAATGATGCCATTTCATAATACTATGAGATATTAATCCAAATTTCTCTGGGCTATCTCTCTGTACAAGGCAGATTGCATACGCGTTACTCACCCGTTTGCCGGTCTCAGATAGCAAGCTACCCTACCCCTCGACTTGCATGTGTTAAGCCTGCCGCTAGCGTTCATCCTGAGCCAGGATCAAACTCTTCATCGTATATTTTTAATATTATAAGACAAAGATATACTAGACTTTTCGCTTAAAATAAATTAAGCATTACTCTTTTTTTTCTGTCAATTCAATATGTCTATGAACTTTTCTTCTTTTATAATTTCACTTGTTTTTCAAAGCGAGTGCAAAAGTAGAACTTTATTTTTAACTTCCAAAATTTCTGAGAAAATATTTTAAAATCTTTTTTAAAACCTTAAAAACAAATCTCAACGTTTTTACGAGATGGCAAAAGTAATACTTTTATTTTAATCTAGCAAAACTTTCTTGAAGAAAATTTTAAGCCATTTCAAACCATCCAAACCATTAAATACTCCTGAACTTTTGGGACTGCAAAGATAAAACCTTTTATCTAAACAAACCAAATCTTTTTTCAAGAAATTTAAACCTAAGTCTAAACTTGGAAATCAATCAATATGTCTCTGAACTTGCGGGTGCAAAAGTAGGTAAAACATAACCCAACAACCAAACTATTAACATTAAATTTTGACTGCAGTTATCAACAATTATACAATCAATACCTAATCAATACTTTGTAAAACACAAATACTAACATCCTTCTAAAGGTAAGCTAATACATATATATTAATGTCTATAACAACACCCAATACAACAGGAACAAACAAGACGAATAAGTAGTAAAGCTGATATATTCTAATTACAACAAACACATACTTTAAAGTGTTGAGCTGAAACCTAGCTTAAATCAGCTTATGTTTACCATTGACTCCCTCAAATAAAAGCGTATCTCACCCGTCCAAGAGCCATAGAACATATTATAAATGTCCAATTGAGACTCAGATTAAAGTGAAATATGTTCAAACGTCAAGACTTTATTCATTTTTGACTATTAAAATCCAGTCGTCTTCGAGGAGTTTATATCCGATATCGTAGACAAAACGATATTCAGATCCATTCTTATATACCTTGAAGTTTGTAAAATAGTTGAAGTCAAAGCCATTGTTGGATAGTCTTTGCTTAGTAGTTTTTGCTTTTCCTTCTACAAACTCAAAACTAGAGAGAATCCTAAAGTTTTTACGCAACTTGTTGTTGACATTTCTCATCAGATTTGAAGTATCTTTGTTCTGATTGTTATTAAAGGCGTTTCTACACGCGTCATTACAGAACTTTTTGTCAGACCTTCCGACAATTCTATCCCCACATTCTAAACATGTACTCATAGCATTTACTTTATTTCTGAAACATAACTACCTCAAATATAACAACATATTTATTTACAAACAATTACAATCGAAAGTAAATAAGTAGCTACCTACTATAAATTCAATTCTTAATAATCTTTGCTGCGGTGATTCGAGATAGCAAACCAACGCCTTGAATCTAATTGTTTAATTTAATACTTTAAAATTATGTCATTACGCAACAAAGTGATGCTTATTGGTCACACAGGAAAAGATGTCGAAGTAATTACCTTTGATAACGGGAGTTTAAAAGCGAGTGTAACGCTTGCTACGAATGATTATTACACTAACGCTCAAGGCGAGAAAGTAGAAGAAACTCAATGGCACAACTTGGTGGCTTTTGGAAAAATAGCCGAAATCATGCAAAAGTATGTGACAAAAGGAAAAGAAGTGGCTGTTGAAGGGAAACTCACTTATAGAGCTTATGACGGACAAGATGGACAGAAACGTTATATCACAGAAGTCAGAGTGGATGAATTGGTATTATTGGGAACGAAGTAATTTGTGTATTCACAAGAAACGCTCTACTTATTAAGACAGAGCGTTTCTAACGTGAGTATATTCTCTTATTTTATTTCGGTAACTCTAAGTGTGTTTACCATACCTCTATCTTGTACAGGCATTGCGGCTAAGTTGACCACCATATCTCCTTTAGAGACGATATTTCTGTCGAGTGCCATTTGGTTAATCTCTTCAATAGTTTCATCTGTACTGACTAATTTGTCATAGAAAAGTGCATTTACTCCCCACAGCAGGCTTAGCTGTGTAAGAATTCTCTTGTTTGAGGTGAACACCAATATACGAGAATGCGGTCTCCAAGCAGAAATCTGGAAAGCTGTATAGCCACTATTTGTAAGCGTAGAGATGACCGACGCTTTGATTTCATTTGCCATCAGAGCTGCATTAAAGCAGATCAATTTGGTGATATAGCGTTTAGTCTTGGTTTGTGGAATATTTTTCGGCACTGTAATAAGAGATGAATCTTCAACAGCTAAGATGATTTGAGTCATTTTTTCGATAACCTCAACAGGATAATTTCCTACCGATGTTTCTCCAGATAACATTACAGCATCGGCTCCGTCCATAACAGAGTTAGCCACGTCATTGACTTCTGCCCTTGTAGGCGTCAAGCTTGTAATCATAGTCTCCATCATCTGGGTAGCGATAATTACAGGAATTCTAGCTGATTTTGCTCTTGCCACTAGTTTTTTCTGAATTAACGGAACCTCGTGAGCAGGAATTTCAACTCCCAAATCTCCTCTGGCAACCATCAGTCCGTCACAGAAAGCGACAATCTTATCGATGTTTTCTACGGCTTCAGGTTTCTCAATCTTAGCAATTATCGGAATTTTATGTGATGAATGCTCAGCGATAATATCTTGTAACTCTTCTAAGTCTTTAGCAGTTCTTACAAAAGAAAGTGCAATCCAATCTACATTATTTTTGATAGCAAATAGTGCATCTTTCTTGTCTTTTTCAGTAAGCGCAGGAAGAGAAACATTAGTATTTGGGAGATTTACTCCTTTTTTAGAGCGTAAAGGACCACCTTGAATTACCTTTGCTTTTACCTCTGACTCACCATCAGTCTCAAGCACTTCAAACATAAGTTTTCCGTCATCTAGAAGCACTAGCTCTCCCTTTTTGACATCCTTAGGGAATGCCTTATAGTTCATATACACTTTTTCAGCAGTACCTTTTGTGTTCTCAACAGTGGTAAAAGTAATAATATCTCCTTTGTTCACCACCACATCTTCTTTCATAATACCAACCCTAAGCTTAGGCCCTTGGAGGTCAGCTAGAATGGCTGTATGGAAATCATGTTTTTCATTCAGGTGACGTATAATACTTATTTTTGACGACACATCGTCATAATCAGCATGAGAAAAGTTTATTCTAAAAACATTGACCCCTGCCACCATCATTCTATATATTATATCTTCAGTGCTACATGCAGGACCTAGTGTGGCTACGATTTTTGTTTTTTTATTGAATTGCATTATTAAAATTTTAAATTAAATTTAGATTTAATCGCGTCTGTATCCACTAAAAAAGAAGCGGATACTTTGCTAATTTGTTTTATTTTGGTAATAATTTCGTGGAGTAGTTTTTCATTTGACTCAAGACATTCTATCTTCAAAAAAAAATCAATGTTCTTATACTCAGGAAACAGATATATTTTTGTTTGAGTTTCGTTAAACAGTGAAACTCTAGTTTCTATAACTTCAATCCATTTTTGATTTTGAACTAATGACCAAGACAAATTGTTTTTGGAATCTGTAAATTCATACACTGAAAAACCATTATCTATAGTAGCATCAAAAGTAGGGTGGTCATATTTCTGTCTTTTCAGAGAGATATTCAACTTTTGATTGATAGAAAAAGCTAAAGAATAGTCTTCAGAAGTAGTGGTTAAGGCAATTAAGCCGTATTCGGTGTCTTCAAAATCTTCTATTTCAATTTTATGGACTTTCACGATAAAACTCTTTTTGAACAGATAAAAGTAAAGGTAGTCAAAAATAAGGTTTGTTAAGATTAACGGAATATTAAATATTCCTTAAAAACAAACCCTTAAAACATAAACAAAGTTGCTTCAGTTCAGAAGCAACTTTGTTTATTTATGGATTATTTACCTTTCTCTCCTTTATATAAGGAAGGATTAGGTTTTAAATACAATAGTTTAAAAAGTAAAAATTGGTCTTTCGCTCATAAGCTCATTTACTTTACCTCCAATTTCTTCTAGTTTCTCTTCATTATCGTAGTTCTGAAGTACCTCATCAATCAGGTCAACAATAACCTTCATGTCTGTCTCTACCATTCCACGAGTAGTAATAGCTGGCGTTCCGATTCTAATTCCTGAAGTCACAAAAGGCGACTTATCATCAAACGGAACCATATTTTTGTTTACCGTAATCTCAGCTTTTCCAAGTGCTTTCTCAGCATCTTTACCTGAGATGTTTTTATTTCTTAAATCGATGAGCATCATATGATTATCTGTTCCACCTGAAATGATATCATATCCTTTTTCTACAAAAGCAGCTGCCATTGCTTTGGCGTTTTTCTGGACTTGCAACATGTATTTGAAGAACTCATCCGTCAATGCTTCTCCGAATGCAACAGCTTTAGCACCTATGATATGCATTAATGGTCCTCCTTGGTTGCCTGGAAATACAGAACTATCAAGTAAAGATGACATCATTCTGAGTTCTCCTTTTGGTGTTTTTAGTCCAAATGGATTTTCGAAATCTTTACCCATCATAATAATCCCACCTCTAGGACCTCTAAGTGTTTTGTGGGTGGTAGTGGTAACTATATGGCAGTGCGGAATTGGATCGTTGAGCAGACCTTTAGCGATGAGTCCTGCAGGGTGAGAGATATCTCCAAAAAGCAAAGCTCCTACGCTATCTGCAATTTCTCTGAAACGTTTAAAATCCATATCACGAGAATATGCTGAGGCTCCTGCTATAATAAGTTGAGGTTTTTCTTTAGTGGCAATTTCTTGAATTTTATCATAATTGAGCAATCCGGTTTCTTTATCTACGCCATAGAAAACAGGATTATATAGCTTTCCAGAAAAATTCACAGGTGAACCATGTGTTAGGTGTCCTCCATGAGATAAATCAAATCCTAAGATCTTGTCGCCTGGCTTTAAGATTGCTGCATATACCGCAGTATTGGCTTGAGAGCCTGAGTGTGGCTGTACGTTTACGTATTCAGCACCAAAAAGTGCCTTAGCTCTGTCAATAGCCATTTGCTCTATAACATCAACTACTTCACATCCGCCATAATATCTTCTGCCTGGATAACCTTCTGCATATTTGTTAGTAAGTATTGAACCTGCAGCTTCTAATACTTGGTCACTTACATAATTTTCTGACGCGATAAGCTCAAGCCCCTCAGTCTGACGATCTTGCTCATCAAGAATTAAATCAAAAATTTCATTGTCTCTTTGCATGATTTGTTTTCGTTAAAATGAATCCAAAAGTACAAAATTTCTTTGACAAGTGAGCAATAAGGAATATATTTGAAGCTATTAATTTAACTTAATTTTCATTGAGTTATACTATTTTTTCAACCTTTTAATTTTAGATAACAATGCTAATTACAGCCAATGACCCAAGGAGAAAATCTTGGATAGCAGTAGATAACAACAGTGATTTCCCGATTCAGAACATTCCTTTTGGCGTTTTTATGACCAAAGACGAAGTAGTTACAATCGGGACTCGTATAGGAGATAAGGCAATTGACCTTAATGCACTCTATCAATTAGGGTATTTTGAGGGAATTGAGCTAACAGACGATATATTTTTGCAAAACACGCTGAATGCTTTTATTTCTTCTGGGAGAGATATTAGTAGAGCGGTAAGAAATAGAATTGCTACTATTTTTGATATAAACACTCTGGAGTTACAAAATAATGAGAAACACAAAAAACAAGTCATCTATGCTATTGACCAGGTTGAAATGCAACTTCCTGTACAGATAGGTGATTATACTGACTTTTATTCGAGTAAAGAACATGCAACTAATGTAGGTGCGATGTTTAGAGATCCAGATAATGCACTACTCCCAAACTGGTTACATATTCCTGTTGGGTATCATGGCAGAAGTTCTACTATTGTTCCTTCTGGTGTTCCGGTTAGAAGACCACTAGGGCAAACTCTACCTATTGGTGAAACTAACCCTGTATTTGGACCTTCGCAACGAGTAGATTTTGAGCTTGAAATGGCTTTTATTACTACTGATGCGAATCTTATGGGTGAATATGTATCTATTGATAAAGCAGAAGACTATATTTTCGGACTGGTTTTGTTTAATGACTGGAGCGCTAGAGATATTCAAAAATGGGAATATGTGCCACTAGGTCCGTTCTTAGCAAAAAACTTCGCTTCTTCTATTTCATCTTGGATAGTAACGCTAGATGCTTTAGAGCCTTTTAGATGCGAAAGCCCTAAACAAGAGCCCACTCCCCTACCTTATTTACAACAAAATGGCAAGCATGCCTTTGACATTAATCTTGAAGTATTTTTACAGCCAGAACATTCAGCGGAAAACTTGATTTGTAAATCAAACTTCAAATACATGTATTGGACAATGAGCCAACAACTCGCACACCACACTATTAATGGATGTCAAGTAAACTCTGGTGATATGATGGGCTCTGGAACTATTTCTGGACCAACGCCCGATAGTTATGGATCAATGTTAGAGTTATCATGGGGAGGAAAAAACCCATTGAAATTGAAAGATGGCTCTGAGCGAAAATTCATTGCTGATAACGACACTGTAATTATGAGAGGATATTGTCAAAACGACACAACTAGAATTGGATTTGGAGAAGTATCAAGCAAATTGCTTCCAGCTTTAGAGTTCAAAAAATAAAATCTTAAAACTTAAACCTATAATATGCTTAAAATTTTTAAAATTGTTGCCTTTCTTGAAGGAATATCATACTTAACTCTTTTCGGAAATATGCTATTCATAAAGCACAGTAATCCCGAATTGTATAAAACTCTTTTATACCCTATTGGAATGGCTCACGGATTGTTGTTTATTGCTTATATCCTTTTGGCTATACTTCTCAAATCTAAAATGAAGTGGAAAACATTTGATTTCTTGCTTATTCTTTTGGCTTCTTTAGTTCCGTTTGGGACATTTTGGGTAGAAGTGAAATATCTTTCTACAAAGAATATAAAAGCTTAAAACTTTTTTAAACACCTTAATATAAAAGGAAAGCCGTCTCACAACTGAGACGGCTTTCCTTTTATAAATCTTTAAGAAATAAATTATTATTGCTTATTCTTCTGGCTTCTTTAGTTCCGCTTGGGACATTTTGAGTAGAAGTAAAATATTTTTCTACAAAGAATATAAAAGCTTAAAACTTTTTTAGACACCTTAATATAATAAGAAAGCCGTCTCACAACTGAGACGGCTTTCCTTTTATAAACCTTTAAAGGAATAAATGATTATTGCTTAGCAACTTTAATGGTTTTCACTGCACCATCAACATTTACTTTCACGAAGTAAGTTCCAGTTGGCAATGCAGTCATATCAATTTGCGTATCAGTTGCATTTACTGATTTCGTAAATATAGTTTGACCTAGCATATTGACAACAGCTATGTTCTGAATGTCTTTGCTGTAAGAAATGGTAAAGTAATCTTTCACTGGATTTGGATATGCTTTAAAGGTAGCAGCATCAAAATCTTTAGTGCTAAGGGTAACTTCAATTACAATCATCGTAGCTTCACTTGTACAGTCTCCCATACTATCCGTTACATAGAATGTATATGTACCTTCGGTAAGTACAGTTGAAGCGTCAACTTCATCAGTCAGGTCTTCGTCTGTGTACCAAGTAAGATTATCTCCTGTAACAATTATTTCTGCAATAGTCTGCCCTTCAGCCATTAGTTGAGGAGACGTCGCTACTGGAGCATCTGGCGTTTGGTTAACGGTAAGTTCAACTGAATCGCTTATAGAACATCCTGCATCTGTATGAGAAGTAGCTGTATAGGTTACTGTTCCAACTGTATCTCCTTTGAAATAAACAGTAGTTGCATAATCATCCGCTACATAAGCAGTGGTTGCACTAGCATCTGTATATAGATTAGTTGCAGGCACCCAAGTGATGGCTGTTTGCTCTAATGTATAGGTGAAAGTCATATTCGGACGTTGTGCAGCGTATGTTGGCGTTGTAGTAAGCGCATCAAAACCAGCAATACCACCAGAGACATTATCCGCTCTGATATAGGCTACTGAGTTTGATGGAGTTGAAGTTGCTTTAGTTCTTGTACCAGAACCATTTCCACTATTTCCTGAATTATGAACGGTTTCAACAACTAAGTTTGACACTCCATCCCAAACATACGGAGTAGTTAGTGTGAATGACGCCAGACCAACACCAATAGTATGTGGTGTAAAGGTATTTGGTCCGTAAACAGTTGTTGTGCCTGATACTAATTCTGTCATTTCATTAACTGTTGTGGCACCCATTCTAATAGTGAAATCAACACAAACACCATTTGTTGCATGTACAGCTTCAATATCAAAAGTTACTGCAGAAATTTCACTTCCTGCCATCATACCTTGAGCTGATAGTTCAGCAGCAGTATAAAGCATCTGATGTTTAGTACCTCCGAACCAGGTGGATAAAGGGTTAGGCCAAGCTGTTGCTCCTGGAGCAGTTGTTCCATTTCCTAAAATTGCTATTCCGTTATTTATATTACCTGTTACCGATAAAGCTACAATTGTATCATCACAAACTTCAGTTTCAGAAGCCACAACTGTTATAACTGTTGGTAACGGATTTACATTTACCTGAACCTCAAAAGTAGTCACACATCCTGCACCAGCAGATTGGCTTGCAGTAAGTACATAAGTAGTTGTTTCTGTTGGATCAAATGACCAACCAGTAGTTGCATCTCCGCTTACGCCAAGGCTTGGTGTCCACTCAAAAGTATCATAATCTGAAGCTCCAGTTGTAATAGTGACCGCATCTGAAGTGTCTCCTTCACAAATCTCTAGTGTAGTTTGTGATAGTTCAAAATCAGGTGCTGCGGTTACTGTAACGACCACCTCTTCTCTCTCAGAAGCACAAATACCATTGCCATTTATGTAGATATTTGCTCTACTAGTAGAGGTTGATGTTCCTCCTGACGTACCACTACCATTAGATACTGCGCCAGTCATAGTGTCTAAGATTTGCTGAGCAGTTCTATTGTCTGCATACGTATATGTAGTAAGGTTTGAACCAGGTGCGTGGTATCTAGTCGATGCACTTGTACCACCTGTATTGACGTTGCTGAATGATGTTTGGACAACAATATTACTTATACCATCCCAAACAAATGTACCTGTTAAGCTATATGTATTTAGCCCTACAGTAGTAGCTTGATTTGCATTTGAATATACTAATGTTAATCCTGACACATGAGTTGCAGTAGCAAGTTCTTGTGTTGTAGTTCCGATATGAACTGTAAAGTCTGCTAAATTAGACCCTGTACTGGTTACATCAAAAGCAATAGATGTTATAGGTCCGCTATTCAAACCTGCAGCAATTAACTCCTCTACTTTATATATATATTGAGTTTTTACACCTCCCCACCCATGGTAATAAGGTGAACTACCAGAACTCGAACTTGTAGTAGTAGCCGTACCTACTTGAGCGGTAACGTTAGGAACTATAAATCCTGCTTCTGCATAATAACTAGTGGTTTCGGTATTAAGAGGTGTAGTAAATGTAGCTCCACTACCTATTTTAATTCCGCCAGTTTCAGAGGTGTACCACGAAACAACATCTCCATCGGTAACTACTGTTAAATTTGCTTCACCTTCTCCACAAATGGTATCACCAGTTGTTTCAGTTATACTTGGTGGTAAACATTCTGTTGTGAAGCTAAAAGGTCCTGCCCAGTTACTATATCCATCTGCTCCACAGTCTTGACGAACGTAGAACTCATAAGTAGTACTAGAATCTAGTCCGTTTATAGTATGAGGATTTGTAACTCCTGAAGTTGTTGGTATTCCTGATTGGAAGAACCCTTCTTCACCCAATTCAATATCAAACAAAGAACCTGTGCTTGTCCAGCTAATAGTTGCTGAATTCGGGGTTATTGCATCTAGAGCCAAGTCAAAAGGTTTAGCACAAACAGGGACATATACAGTAAGCATATAATCTTCGTATTCCCCACTTAAGTTTGTAAGACAAGGAGTGGTAGGCCCTGTAGTTGTAGATGAGGCATTACCAATTCTCATTCTTGTTTGTCCTTCTAAAGCAGTATTAGAAACTACAAAAGAACCTGTATGTATATTAGCGTAAGCAGTAGTTGCAAACACTAACTCTCCATCATCATCGAAACTTCCGTTTTGATTCCAGTCTACCCAAATCTTCAGTCCTGAAGTAGCGGTCCCGAAAGTAGTTACTTCAAAGTCAACCGAATCTCCAATTTCTTGAGTTAAGTTATGGAAAAGGAAGAAATCTCCGTAACCGCCAGCAGATAAACCATTATCGACATTACTAATATTTACAGTTCCTCCAGTAGTTGAGAAACCTGTGATATAGTTTGTAGTGCTTGTACCCACTGGGATACAGTAACAGTCAATTGCGTCATTCATAAGTACTGAGATGGTACCTGAAATGTCTGTTTCGTTACTATTTGTACAGGTTAATTTATATCTAAAGTCAGTATTAGATGTAACGCCAGCACTCATCACGTGTGTAGTAGAAATTGCACCAACTACATCAACCCAGTCATTCATTCCTGCTGGAGAAGACTGCCAGATCCCTTCAAGACCACCCGCTGGAGCAGTAGCCCCTAAAGTGGTTAGCACAAAGTCATCTCCTGAACAAACATAAATAGGACTCGTAACTGTTCCTGCACTTGGCGTGCCTATACAATCATCTAGATGAATAACCTCAACAGCATAATCTTCAGTTTCAGCGAATTGGCTAGCTACACAAGGATCTAAGTCCTCTCCACTTATATTAAAGCGGTACTGTACTCTTAATCTATAAATCCCCTCGGGGGTTGAAGGAGGAACAGTAAAAGAAGGGAAGGTTGCGGTTGCACCCCCAGCAATCGAGCTTCCAATAAAAGTTACTTTTTCAATTGCTTCAAAAGTACCGTTTTGATTGTAGTCAATCCAAATAGCAGCTCCGTGGTTCCCTGATCCTGTCCCACTTGTAAGAGAAGCCTCTGTAGGAACTCCTGCATATACTTCAGCTGGTGCAACTGAGTTCGAGTAGTCACTATATCCTGCGATACCTTCTGAAGCAGCAGAATCATTATCAAGGTTGTTTAGTGTGAAGTTTCTGATTTCATCAGAGTTATTCGATGCTCCTGTCGGCGTACAGTACACCAATTGAATGGTATAGGAAGCTACAGTAGAGTAAGCTGTTTGATTGGATGTTGTACAAGTTACTTTAAGCCTGTAATCTGTCGTAGTTCCAACGACTGAGCTTTCAGCAGTAATTGGGCTATTGATAGTAGTAGCACCAGCAATATCAACCCATGCACCACCAACGAACTTTTGCCATTGATATTCCATTCCAATAGCTATTGAAACATCTGTAGCTTTAGCCATAAAAGTTGATCCTGCATTTCCACCACTAGGAGTCAACGAAGCAATACCTCCATCAGGCGTACCCGTACAGTTTGTTAAAGGTGTAAGCAAACCTGGAGTTCCTGTTACATCTAGTGTAAAGTCAGTACTCTGAGGGCTAGGCCAAGTCGAAATTACAATATAATATGTTTCTCCTGCAGTTACAACTAAATCGGAAATTTCTTTAGTACCTCCAGCTGAGCCAGTTATGTGTCCTACGGTTAATGTAAAAGGACAACCTGTGAATACATACATCCCTGACCAAGTACCTAAATTTGAAGCAGTAAGGGTTATCTCACCATTTATTAACGGAGAAATAGAAAACACCACATCATCTCCACCTAAATAACTACTTGAAGGCGTAGTAACTCCAGGTGCTGCTGGCGGCACATCACCACTGCTATAGTTAGAACCATAACTAGATGTGTTTCCTGATGCATTAAAAGGTATACTCGAAATCACAAGTGGGTTGTTACAGGTTTGTCCTTGCCCCCATGTAAATTGCCCTAAAAGCAACATAAGTGAAAACGTCAGCCAACCCAGCCAACGATTTGTTTTTCCTGTCCGGCTCTTGTCCGGAATCTTCCGTGTAAAATTTTTCATTTTTTTAAATGTTTATTTGATTAACCCCACGAAAGTATTAAATATATATTAAAGTTCAAACACTATGAGTCTGAAAAAACACAGCTCTCTTTGAGCAAAAATTACATTTATTTTTATATTCCTGATTTTTATGGCGTCAATTATTTATGAATAACACCATCAAAAGCTACTTATTATTGCAAACAAAAGAAATCTACCAATCCTCTTTGAGGCACTGCTATCCTTTAAGAATAAGCTAAATACACCCAGAAAGTTTAACACAAAATTACAAAATCAATAGACAAAATAATCTGAATCAAAGACTCAACGACTTACTTGTTTAGCACGTTAAAAAACACCTAAAATAAATTTTAAATTTAACACACTTACCACCCTATTCTGTACACTGACACAGTTTTATACGAATGAAAACTACAATACAGACCAAAACCCCACAGCAATTAAAATTTTCTAGTTTTTATTTACCCTCAATACAACATTCGTTGTCTTTAGTTTTGAAATGCTTTTTGACCAAAAAATAGTTAACGGCTTTTGACGGGTTATGAAAGGATGTTAACTGTTCTGAAAGCTTTTGACAGGTCTTGCCTATTCCTGACAGAACACCTACTAAATCATGGGAGTTTTGTTCGAGTCTTGTTCGACTCAGTTCTTTTAAAAATGAATTTTGCCGAACAAACCTCGAACTACACCCAAATAAGTCTTTGAAATAAGAGAAATAGCTAAGGAATAAAGCCGAAAGCTGACTTAAAACAAAACCTACAATTAAGAAAAAATTAACAACTGAAAGCAGTGGGATTTTGTGGCTAAATTCAGTACTCATCTCATTTGAAACCTAAAACGATTAAAACAAGTCATAAAACATGCTTTTTGGCGGCTTCATTTATGAAAATCAGCGTATTGAAACGTATAATAGCATTAAATAGCTAACACAACAACAATAAAGAGATTAGAAACCAACAAGTTGCGAATAATTTTAATTATAACACAACAAAATTTTGTTTTATCAATATTAACACTTATGTTTGAACATAAATTATAACATATTAACAACACTATAGAAGCGACAAAAAGCCCTCAAGAAACTACCTACCGCCTAACAAAAAAGCCAGTCAAATAGTTAATCCAACAGTAACATTCACCCCTTGTGTTTAACAAAAAATTTACGTTATTTTGCATCTTATGAGCCTCACATTCTCAGAAATAAATACTCAAAATATGAAGACAACATCATTTAAACAAACTTATAAAACACTGCTGATATTACTCACTTGGTTAGGGACAACAAGTAGTTGGGGGCAGACGGAGACATTAACTATCACTAGGAGTAACTTTACAAGTGGTGCGTTAGCTTACGGCACAGATGATCTTTGGACTGCTACCACCTCTGGAGGAGATGTGATTACTGGTTACTTTGATCTATTTTCTGCTACAGGACAAACAACGATGCAGACAAGAACTAATACTCCAATTGGGAGCTATCCATACAATGTAGTAGCAGTTCCTGGTAATATTACAAAAATCACCCTAGTTGGTGGTGGAACAGGTACAGCAAGAGCTTGGACTCCATATCTATCAACAACACCACTTACAAAATCTAATTACACTTCTGGTACAAATCAAGGAACTAAAACAGCAGCTAGCAATTCAGCAGCTACTGTATGGGATATTGAATCTAGCAGTAACTTTACTTATTTTTATTTAAATATGACAGGTGGTGCTGCTTATTTAAATTCAATAACAATTACCTACGAAGTTCCTATTGTAGGTCCTACCCTAAGCGTTAACCCAACAACTATAACAGGTTTCAATTACACAATAGGCAACGGCCCTTCTGTATCTCAGAGTTTTAATATTTCAGGAATAAACCTAAACGGCTCAAACGTACTAGTCACAGCGCCTACTAACTTTGAGGTTTCATCAGATAACATTACTTTCGCAAGCACTGCTACACTTTCGAGTTTTTCAGGAACTTCTACACCTATTTATACACGTTTGAAGTCAAGCTTAGATATTGGCTCCTATAGTGGAAGCATTAGTCTAAGCGGTGGCGGCACAACTACTAACCCTACAGTGAGTTTATCAGGAAGCGTTACGGCTCTTCTCCCCATTGTTACAGCTACACCAGACACTAAAGATTTTGGAAGTATCTTAACAAATGAGACTTCTGCCTTAGAAACTATTGCCGTATCGGGGAGTAATCTCACTCATGATATCCAAGTTGAAGCCCCCAGTCATTTTGAAGTCTTTAATACCACAACTTCTACTTGGGAGAGTTCAACTACATTAGTTAGAACTGGTAATGCTTTTAGTGGAAATTTACATATTCGCTTTGCTCCTACTGCTTCAGGGGAAAAGACTGGAAATATCACCTTGAAAGTGAATGGTACTACCTATAAACAAATTGCTGTTGTGGGTTTATGTATAGGAATGAATAATGCTACAGCGCTCAAATCTTGTTTATCTAACAACTCTATAGATCTTAATTGGACAGCCTCAAGCACCGCAGATACTATTTCTGACATTCAATACTTAGTATTCGCTACAGAAGGTGCTATTGCGCCAACTACAACCACGCCAGTTGACGCTATAACCTATACAGTAAACAACAATTATTCTGCGGCAACTACATACGAGTCGCTAGGAAGAGCTGTTTATAAAGGAAGTAATCTCAACACAACTATAACAGGACTCACGACAGACATACAATACACCTTCAAAGTGGTTGCTTATAAAAACGAGACATCTACTGTTTGGTCTAACTCTATTACTACTAATACAGGTTCTTGGAATGCAACCTATACCATAAGAGTTCCTGATGTGACCTCACCTTCCGCTAGTTCTCTACCTACTTCTTCTGCTATCTCTTGGACAAATCCTACAAATCCTTCTTGTTATCAAATAATTGTAGTTGCTAA
Organism: Flavobacteriaceae bacterium; assembly: GCA_034676605.1. Taxonomy (GTDB): domain Bacteria; phylum Bacteroidota; class Bacteroidia; order Flavobacteriales; family Flavobacteriaceae; genus Flavobacterium. The sequence continues at coordinate 1,512,439 of JAUCBW010000001.1, forward strand.
TCAAGGTAGCGTAAGCTTCACGCCTATCGGCGATGGCTCTTCCTATACCGCAAACGCAGCATATAGCACTCCCAATCAGGTGGTTTACAAAGGCTCAAGCAGTTCGTTTACAGTTACCGGACTAATGACAGGCACAGACTATTGCTATAAGATTTTTGTCAGAAACACCACTACCAATATGTGGAGTGATGGAGTTGAAGTATGCGAAACAACAACTGCCAATTATTGTTTGCCAACCATAACAAATCCGGGTACAGGTATCAATAATTTAGGAATCACACAAGTCAAGTTTAATACCATTAACAATACTAGCCCAAGTAGTGATACATATACAGACTATACAGCTTCACAATCGACTACTGTCAAATTGGCTGAGGTTCATAACTTAGAAGTAAAAGTAAACACCGCTAATGTTCAGGCATATACACGTGTATGGATTGATTGGAATAGAAATGGAGTTTTCCAGGCTAATGAGCTCTATGTCCTTGGCTCTACTTACAGTCCAAACACCGAAGCAGGCGTATATCCGCTTTCGATAACTGTACCTACAAATGCCTATTTAGGAGAAACACGTATGCGTGTGGCTACTCAGTTTTTTGATCCTTACAATCCCGCATCGCTAGATCCTAGCTCCTGTCCTACTTATAACGGAGGTGAAGTTGAAGATTATAAAATCATTGTGCAACGCCCAACCGGACAGAAAATCACTGTAAAAGGCAATTATCAGATTATCCCAAATGGCTCGACCGAAGCCTTGCCCCTGAACAATACTATCTTTGCTCAAAGAGCAGTAGGCTCGACTAGTGAACCCAAAACATTTACTATAGAAAGTATCGGTACGGTTGATTTGCAACTATCAGGTACGCCTAAAGTGGTTTTAGGTGGAGCTAACCCTGGGGATTTTTCAGTATCAGCACAACCCACCTCTCCAGTAGCTGCAGCAGGCGGCACAACTACTTTTGAAATTAGCTTTACGCCTTCGGCTGTCGGAACTCGCACAGCCATAGTATCTATTGCTAACGGAGACACTTCACAAAACCCTTATACTTTCATTATTCAAGGTACAGGTAATGGCTCTAGCATAAGTATTACCGGAAACGGGAATATTATTCCAAACAGCAATACCACTATTAGTGCTACAGACAATACTTTTTTGGGTTATGCCAATCTAAACACTTCAAATACTAACCAAACTACTTTTAGAGAGTTTGTCGTCTCAAACAGCGGAACAACAAATCTTGAAATATCGGCTATCACCTTTATAGGTGTTGGAGCTGCAGATTTCTCGGCAGAACCAGAAACCCTTGTTGTGGAGCCTAGTAGCTCAGCATCATTTGTAGTTACTTTTGCTCCAACTGCAGAGGGAACTAAAGATGCTACAATCAATATTATTTCATCTTCACCCATAAGTCCTTTTAATTTTGCTATCCAAGCCAAAACAACTAATTACATACTATGTGAAGAAGGTATATTAGGTAGCGAACAAACGATAGCCTTGCAAGATTTTGAAGATCCACCAACTGCGCCAACTCTTACTTATACCACTACAAATATAGGCTCTCCTACATTTACGGGTATTGTTTCAGGAAATACTCCCTCAGGACATAGACCAGCAATCTCACCGTTACACGCTAATGGCAACAGAGGCTACAAAATAGCAGGAAATGACTCTGGTAGCTTTCATGGGCAAGAAATAACCTTTGCTAGTATAGATACTCGCAACTATGGAGATATAAGTGTTTCTGTTCGTATTGCTGCAATATCTGCGTCCACGGGCAATGGTATGGATAATGATACTAATGAGAACGTAACTATAGAAGTAAGTCCAGACAATGGCATTACGTGGCACAAACAATCGGTTTTGCGTTCTGGGGAACTAAATTCGTACTGGGGTTTTGCAGAAGCAATAGGAATAGGCTCAGTTAACTATACCGCCAATAGTTTAGCGACTTCATTTATAAACATAGCTAAATTAAATAACGGGGAGGTTAATCCCGAGGTTAAATCAACTTTAGTTATAACTCAGTTGCCTTCTGTAGAACACCTTAAAATCAGAATTTCTGCAAAAGCTGATAAAACTAATGAATATTGGGTGCTTGATGATATAATTATCAAAGGAAAACCTATCGCCGTGAGTTCAGATAAAACTTGGAACGGAACTGCTTGGATAGGCGGCGCACCTAACGCATCTCAGAAAGCAATATTTACAGGAAACTATAGCGGTCCTTCAGTGCATGCTTGTGAGTGCGAAATAAACAATAATGCCGAGGTAATCATAACTGAAAACAATCCGTTTATTATTCAAAGTAATATAAATATCGTCTCGGGAAGCTTACAAGTAAACAACAACGCTAATCTAATTCAAATCAATGATGGTGCTCAAAACTTTGGTTCTATTACAGTCATACGCCAGAGCAAACCGATGAACAAGTTTGGCTATACCTACTGGGGAGTTCCTGTTTCAGGACAAGTTTTATCAAGTCTATATTCTGGCATAAACAACATGTATACCTGGAATCCAAACCAAAGTTGGAATTCATATTCAGGTGAAATGATCGCTCCAAACGGATACATCGCTAGGGCTCCACAAACCGGAATTTGGAATATAAAAACTACACCTCCAGAATGGGATAGACATCCGGTAACAGCTACTTTTACGGGAACTGCTAATAACGGAGAGTTCGAAGCTATAATTATAGCTGACCCAACCCCTAATGATTATCAGCCCTATCAAGCAGGCTCCAAGATGAGTTTTATCGGCAACCCGTATCCGAGCGCTATTGATATTATAAAGTTCTTTGATGATAATATTGATGTTATGATCCCTACTATTTATTTGTGGACACATGCTTCAAACCCAGTATTGTTTGGCAATACGTATAGCTATGCAAGTAGCGACTTTGCTACTTTCAACGGACTTGGAGGAGTAGGCACAGGACCAAACACCATCCCAACCGGGAAAGTTGCTTCGGGACAAGGCTTCTTTATCAGAGGTTCAACTACTGGTGGAACAGCTAAGTTTAGAAACACGCAACGTTTTGATAACGGAGAGAATAACCCTGCTGCTTTCCCGAATGACAACTTCTATCGTTTGCAGAACCAAACGAGCTCTACGAGTATTGAGAAGCATCTCTTTTGGTTAAACCTTACGGATAATGCAGCGCAGTTTAAACAAACCTTAGTAGGTTATGCAACTGAGGCTACTGACCAGTTAGACAACTTAGACGGAGAATATTACAGAGCAGGAAACACCATTGACCTCTATACAATCTCAGGGACTAAAGAGCTCGCTATACAAAGTCGTGCACTTCCGTTTGATGAAGCAGACACAATAAGTATGGGGTATAAAGTGACTACCGCAGGTATTTATACTCTTGCCTTGGAGTCTTTTGATAACTTATTTGAGAATCAAGACATTTATATCAAAGATAATACTGACCTATCAAGACATAACTTAAAGGATGGTTCATTTGAGTTTTTAAGCGATGCGGGGGAGTTCACCTCTCGTTTTGAAATCGTCTTCAGGGCTAGTGATTTGAGCGTAGATAATCCTAACTTAGATAAGCACTGGATTGTTTATACCAAAGAAAGTCAACTTCACTTAGAAAGCCTAGGTTTTGAGATGAAGGACGTTTATATATATGATATGCTGGGCAGACTGATTTATTCTAACCAAAATATAAATACGACCCACCATGTAATCAATACGTTAGGAGCAAATCAGGTATATATAATCAAAATGGTTTCTGAGGACAACATTGTTTTAGTTAAAAAAACAAACTTTTGATGATAATCTGTTAATTTCTCACAAACACAAAGTTTAAATTTACAATTATACTTTTTATATTGTATTTTCACTATACTTTTAAAGCAGTAAAATCCAATATACGGCATATGCCCTATATGTAAACTGAAATATCAAGGATACATTTGCTTCATACTAATCAAAAAACAATAATTATTATGAAAAAAATTATTTTATCAGCCATCGCCGTTTGTGCTTTTGGATTTATGAGTGCTCAAGACATGAAGTTTGGAGTTAAAGCTGGGGTTAACATGGCTACTGCAAAAATTGATGTTGCTGGGATGAGTGTTTCTAACTCAGGAACAGGATTTTTTGTCGGAGGTTTAGCAGAGTTTGCTATGGCAGACAACATCAAAATTCAACCTGAAGTATTGTACCACAGTCTTAAAATTGAATCTGCTGACTACAGTTTCTTAAACGTACCAGTCATCTTTAAGTACTATTTCACTGATGAGTTTGCACTTAACGCAGGACCAAGTATCTATTACTTTTTTGATGGAGACAAAGTTTTTAAAGACTCTGATCAAAGTACTTTCAAAGTAAACGTTGACGTTGGGGCATCTTATGACTTCGCTGAGAACTTTGAAGTATCTGCAAGATACTCTTTAGGTCTTATGGGAGATTTAAAAGTAAGTGGAATCCACCTTGGACTTGGTTACAAATTCTAATCACAAGAAAACCATTTTTTACTATCAATAAAGAAACCGCCTCAATAGTTGAGGTGGTTTTTTGTTTCTATACGTTTAGACTTGCACCACAATATTCATCAACAGAAAAAACCTTTGAAAAAAAATTTTAAACTCATCCTAAAATAGTTATTTTTGCCCCTATGCAACACAACGTACTTATTTTAGATTTCGGTTCGCAATACACACAACTTATTGCCCGAAGAGTCAGAGAATTAAATATTTTCTGTGAGATTTATCCGTATAACAATCCTCCAAAAGATTTATCGCCTTTCAAAGCCGTAATCTTGTCAGGAAGTCCGTTTTCTGTCAGAGCAACTGATGCTCCACATCCAGACTTGTCTGAAATCAGAGGTAAAAAACCACTATTAGCAGTCTGCTACGGTGCGCAATACCTCGCCCACTTTTCGGGTGGAGAAGTTACGCCTTCAGACACTAGAGAATACGGAAGAGCCCAACTTTCATACATCAAAGAAGATGAATTGTTCTTTGAAGGTATAAATACGGGTAGTCAGATTTGGATGAGTCATTCAGATAGTATCAAAAAACTACCTACTGGCGCTATCAAACTTGCCTCTACTGCTGATGTAGAAAATGCTGCTTACAGAATAGAAGGCGAAACTACTTATGCTATTCAATACCACCCTGAGGTATATCACTCTACAGACGGCACAAAAATGCTAGAGAACTTCTTGGTGAAAATTGCTAAAGTACCTCAAAAATGGACTTCTGATAGCTTTGTTGAGACCAGCATTGCAGAACTAAAAGAAAAAATCAAGGACGACAAAGTTGTCTTGGGTCTTTCTGGCGGTGTAGATTCTACGGTAGCAGCCGTTCTTCTGAACAGAGCTATCGGAGAAAACTTATATTGTATTTTCGTGAACAACGGGCTTTTGCGCAAGAATGAGTTTCAAAGCGTATTAGACCAATACAAAGGCATGGGACTCAACGTAAAAGGAGTTGATGCCTCAGACAGATTCCTCACTGCCTTAGCGGGAATTGATGATCCAGAGACTAAACGAAAGGCTATCGGCAGAGTGTTTATCGAGGTTTTTGACGATGAAGCACATAAAATTGAAAATGTAAAATGGTTAGCTCAAGGTACAATCTATCCCGATGTCATCGAATCTATTTCGGTTAATGGCCCATCAGCCACCATCAAGTCTCACCATAACGTGGGTGGACTGCCTGATTTTATGAAGCTTAAGATTGTTGAGCCATTGCGAATGCTCTTCAAAGATGAGGTGCGTAGAGTAGGAACAGCTATGGGAATTGCACCTGAACTTATCGGGAGACATCCGTTTCCAGGACCAGGATTAGCAATTAGAATTTTGGGTGATATTACTCCAGAAAAAGTAAGTATCTTGCAAGAGGTAGATGCTATTTTCATAAACGGACTTAAAGAAAACGGGCTTTATGACAAAGTATGGCAAGCAGGTGCCATATTACTCCCTATAAATAGTGTAGGTGTAATGGGCGACGAGAGAACCTATGAGAAGGTTGTAGCGTTGCGCGCTGTAGAATCTACAGACGGAATGACCGCAGATTGGGTACACTTGCCGTATGAGTTCTTGATGAAAATATCGAATGAAATTATCAATAAAGTCAAGGGAGTCAACAGAGTAGTCTATGATATCAGCTCAAAACCACCTGCAACTATAGAATGGGAATAGTTTTTGCTTTTTGAGCAAGAACAATAAAATAGGATTATGAAACGATTGCTTTTTTTAGTGCTCCTTATCGGATGTACTCTGGGTGTTTTTGCACAAAACCATATTCAACATACCGTGGTCAAAGATGATACGGTGACTAGTTTGGCTCGTAAATACAGTGTTACTGCTTACGATATTTACCAACTCAACCCAGAAGCCAAAAATGGTATCAAACTAGGAGAGATTATCATTATCCCTAAACTGCAAAAAGACGCCAAGAAAGCAACAGGAAAAGCAATCTACCACAAAGTAGAACCTAAAGAAACCATGTTTGGCATTGCTCAGAAGTATGGCGTAACCATTCAGGCTATACAAGAAGCAAATACAAAACTATTAGAAAAAGGACTTCAACCTGGATTAGAGCTCAGAATTCCGTTAGATGTCAAAGCAGAAAGCACCACGACTGTTCTTCATGACGATAAGATTATTCACGTTGTTTTGCCTAAAGAAACTAGTTTTGCACTCAGACAGAAATACGGCATTACCGAAGAAGAGCTTTTGGCTGAAAACCCACAAATCAAAGATGGGCTGAAAATAGGCGACACCATTCGCATTCCGTTGAGAAAAGAAGTGGACTCTTTAGCGATGACTCAGAGTGATGATTTATTTCTATCTAAAGCTACTTTTAAGGAATTGAATAAAAGCATAAGCAACACCGCTATGCAGGAAGTCGCCATAATGATTCCCTTTAACACTGCTAATATCGGGACAAGTTCAGAAGATATCCAGAAAGGATTTAGAACTAACAAACTGCTGAATATCGCTGTGGATTTCTATTCAGGAGCGCTGATGGCTGTAGAGGATATTAAAGCCTTGGGCGGAAACTTCAATATTACTTTTTATGATTCCGAAGAAACCCAATCACACTCGGCTGTGGAGTCGCTCATAAACTCCGGGAAACTCTCAGGAGTTGACGCGCTCATCGGTCCTTTTTTTCAAACCCATAATGAGAGAGCGGCACAGCTGCTAAAAAACAAAAAAACCTTGGTCATCTCTCCGATTTCAAAAGAAGGTGTTGCCAAATATGAGAATCTATATCTTTCTGTGCCTCCTTCAGATATTTCTAAAAAAATGATGTTGAACTATCTCAAAAATAAGAATGAGAACAGCATAGCCATCGTAGACAGAAAGAAACAAAGTTCAAGAACATTTATCGCTCAGAATTATTTGGGGATTTCTTTTGTGAGTTTTACAGAAGAAGGAAGATTAAATACAGAAAACCTAAAATCTTTACTCAAAAAAGACAGGGTAAATTATGTGATTCTAGAAACCGAGTCATCATCGATGATTATGAATGTAACTCGAATCCTAACAGGACTTAAAGACGACTACAACATCAAACTTGTGGCGCTTGACAGAAATGCTGCTTTCGAATCAGATGAGGTGAGATCGCAGACTTTGGCTGACTTATACTTTCACTATCCATCACACCTCAGAGATATTACTGAGAATGACAACAATGCTTTTTATAGTCGTTATAAAATACAAAACGAGACAGCGCCAAGTTATGCCGCAATTAGGGGTTATGATGTGGTATATGACGTATTATTGCGTTTAGCACAAAAAGAAGATTTTGACAAAACTGCCAAAAAAATAGCTACTGAGCAGGTGGATAGTAAATTTATTTACACCAAATCAGCAGAAGGTGGCTATTATAATACGGGCGTTTATATTATGTATTACGATACAGACCTAACGATTAAAGAAGCAAAATAATGACCTCAAAAGTAACCTATACCGGACAGCTCAGCACAGAATCTGTGCATTTGCAATCAGGAACAACAATTATTACCGATGCTCCGACAGACAACAACGGCAAAGGGCAAGCCTTCTCTCCTACTGATATGGTTTCGAATTCACTAGCTACGTGTATGTTTACGATTATGGGGATTAAAGCCAACCAATTGGGTATTAATTTTGATGGCTCGACAGCTGCGGTGACCAAAATAATGCAAGCAGATCCAAGAAGAATCGGGAAAATTATTATTGTTTTTGAAATGAATCTAGAAACCGATCAAAAAACACAAACCATCCTAGAAAGAGCTGGACTTTCTTGCCCTGTATTTTTAAGTCTTCATCCTGAAATCGAAAAAGACATTAGCTTTAATTGGCTATGATGGACAAAGAAAGTCAACGAGAACAATTCTTAGATTTGGCACGCGCTAAAATGCCCTTTGGAAAATTCAAAGAAAAACTACTGATCGACATACCCGAGCCCTATTTGGTTTGGATGAAAAACCAAGGCTTCCCGAAAGGAAAAATCGGACAGCAACTGCAATTGATGTATGAGATAAAACTTAACGGATTAGAATTTCTAATTCGGGATATTCTCAGGGGATAACTACTTTTACTTTCTTAGATTAGAATTCCCTTATTTCTATACTGGCACGAGCAAGATGTCCGCACTTACTGGGAGCCTGTAGAAATTATAAATTCTAAAAAATCCTACAAACTTAAAATGAAAACACTCAAAAAAATCGTAATCGTATTACTAATTCTAATTGCAATACCACTTATTGTCGCTTTATTCGTCCCAAACGAATCAAACAGTGAAGGGCAAATAGTTATCAACAAACCCAAACAAGAGGTATTTGACTACATCAAATACGTAAAAAATCAGAATAATTTCGGAAAGTGGCAACTCTCAGACCCTGATATGACTACAACTGAAGAGGGCACAGACGGAACTGTAGGTTTCAAATACAACTGGGATAGTGAAAAACTTGGGAAAGGAGCTCAAGTTATTACCAATATCATTGAAGGAGAGCGAATGGAATCGGATATGTTTTTCTATGATTTTGACGAAACTCCGAGCAAAGTTCATTTTACGGTAGAAGAACAAACTCCTGACCAAACTCTTGTAAAATGGGGAATTTCGTGGGATACGCCTTATCCGTGGAATATAATGAGTTTGTTTTTTAATATGGATAAAGACTTCAATGAAGGTCTGGAAAAACTCAAAGAAATTGTAGAAGCACAAGAAAGACCTCTACTGGTACAAACGCCACGCTAATACTTGTTTTAATTTCTATTTATTTGCAAAAACCTCCTTATTTCTACACTAGTATGAGGCAAGATGCTTGCGCTAGAGAAACCACTATTTATAAGCTTTTGAGCAGAAACTATGATTTGGTTTTTGTAAGTTTGCTTAGTTTCAAAAAAAAACCTATAGATGACTATAACCCAACTTCAATATGCTTTGGCTTTGGCCGAGCACCGCAATTTCACGCTTGCCGCAGAAAAGTGTTCGATTACACAACCTACCCTGAGTATGCAAATTCAGAAGTTAGAAGAAGAGCTGGATACCCTTATCTTTGACCGAACCAAGAAACCCATACAACTTACCGAAGTAGGCGTAAAAATTATCGAACAAGCCAAGCGCATTGTCAACGAATCAGAACGCATTCATGATATTATCGATATCCAAAAAGGTTTTATAGGTGGTGATTTCAAAATCGGAATTATACCTACGATAATGCCAACGCTACTCCCGATGTTCCTAAACACCTTTATCAAAAAGTATCCGAAGGTAAATCTGATTATAGAAGAACGCACTACGGCTGATATTATTCAGAAACTGAAAAACGGACACCTCGATGCTGGAATATTGGCTACACCGTTAGAAGATTCAGAAATCATTGAGAAAGTATTGTATTACGAACCATTCGTAGGGTATGTTGCGAGGAATAATAAGCTGTATGCGTTGGATAAAATAACTCCGAATGATATTGACATCAATGAATTATTACTACTTCAGGACGGGCATTGTTTCTCTGAAGGCGTACTTAATTTCTGTAAGAATAAATCACTGCAGGCCAATACGCATTTTCAACTTCAGAGCGGAAGTTTCGAGACCTTGGTACAACTTGCCAATGAGGGCTTAGGCATTACCTTTTTACCCTACCTTCATACGCTAAACATCAGCGAAAAAGACAGGTCAAAACTCAAACACTTTGAAAAACCTGAACCTTCTAGAGAGGTGAGTTTAGTACATACAAAAGATGAACTGAAATCTCAGATTACAAATGCTTTGTATAACTTAATTTCAGGAGTAGTCAGAGGAGCTATTGCTTTTCAGGATGTAAAAATCATCAGTCCGTTGCATAAGAAATAATACGGCGAGCCTCATATATTTTAACCCGATATTTATCTAAACACATTGATCATGAATATTATCATCACAGGCACAAGCAGGGGAATAGGCCTAGAAACGGCCTTGTATTTTGCCGCAAAAGGGCATCAGGTTTTGGCACTTTCGAGACAATCAAGCCAAAGGTTAGCTGGAAAGCCTAATATTAGCTTTTTATCTGTTGACCTTACTAAAGATGCAGATGTAGAGAAAGTAGTTGGTTTTATCAATACCACTTGGAAGAAAGTTGATGTGCTTGTCAATAATGCAGGTGCACTAGTCAATAAACCATTCGAACAAATCACTTCAGAGGAGTTTGATTATGTGTATAAAGTAAATGTTTTTGGCGTAGCTAATCTCATAAGAACTGTGATTCCGTTTATGAGTTCAGGTGCTCACGTCATTACTATTAGCAGTATGGGTGGCGTTCAGGGCAGTATGAAATTCTCGGGATTAGCAGCTTACAGCTCGAGCAAAGGTGCGGTGATTATTCTGAGCGAATTATTAGCTGAGGAATACAAAGAAAAAGGCATTTCGTTTAATGTTCTGGCACTAGGCGCAGTGCAAACAGAAATGTTAGCCGAAGCTTTTCCTGGCTATAAAGCACCTATCAAACCAACAGAAATGGCGGAATACATCTATAATTTCGCTGTAAACGGTGCTAAATTTCATAACGGAAAGACAATTGAAGTCTCATCTTCAACACCTTAAGTCATAAAAAAATCACAATAAAATATAAAATATTTTTACTAACTTCGTATATTACAAAGGCGTTTCAGAGGATATCCTAACATTGGAATAGCTGTTAATCTTTTTGTAAAACTTGAGTCTATGATTGAAATCATAGTTTGTAAGTCAAAAAACGGAATACATTTGCATCGAGAAATTTGACCCTACAAAGGATTAAATAACGCTTATTTTTATACCATGGTAAAGTTAGCCATACTGATGAGTTTCGGGTTTGTTGTAGGGAGTTTACTCCGCTACGGAATCACTATCTACAGCTTTAAATATTATAGATCAATTGCTGGAATTATATTGTTTAGCGCTCTTGCTTGTTATTTGACAGGTCTATTATTAGGTGCTGTTGATATGTACTTTGAAATCAAATCTATCTTGAGACTCTTATTCCCTCTGGGCTTTTCAATAGGTTTTTTGTTGTTTTCGATACTATCTACAGAGACTTTAGAGGATATCAAATGTGGGAAAAAAACAAAAGCTCTTTATCAAACCAGTGCAGTGGTCTCCCTTAGCTATCTTGCTGTTTGGGCAGGATTAGAGACCGTTCTTTAAAAAACAACAAAGTTCTCCAAAAGGTAAATACACCATATGTTGAGATACCATACCTGCCATATTGGTTATATAACTGCTACTGCCCAAATGGTCAGGGTGAAAGTAATAAATGTCCATTTTCTTAAGGTCGTGGGAGTCGTCATAGGGGTCTATATAATTATCAGTAGTGTTCAGCGCAGGCAAAGAAGAACCAAACAACTGATTAATACTTGCAACTACATTTGCAGCTTTAACAAATCTCTCAGCACTGCTATCCTGTACCGCTATATTTAAAAAAGGCATCTCACTACTAGTCCCCGAGTGTAAAGGATAATAACCCAACTTGTCCATTGTGCCAGTTTTGGCACTTACACGTTCGCTGCCTATATAGTAGTGTTTAGTATAAGAAAGAGGTTGAGCTAATTTAATATCTCCTTCGGGATCTACTTTTAAAGCTTTTGCCATAAGAAGTCCGTTAGGGTAAAGCATCACATTATCTCTTGAACTTTTGTTTAAGAAAAGAGCATTAGAATGTGCATCCATTTTGTCATAATTATAACGCACAATACGCTCTCCACCTGCGTCATAGGTGTAGATAGCAATGGGTTTGTTTGTCTCAGAAGGTTTTAAATCTACTGCTCTAAGGCGGAAAATTAACCATCAATAAAACTTTATATATTCTATTCCAATTATCATCTTTTTTTTCATTATTATAAAAATCATTAAGGGACAAAATCTTAGTATATTTTGGTGTAATTATTTGTATGTTATAATCTCTAGAATCTACATAATCATAACTTGACTCAATGTCAGATATTCGTAAAATATCACTAGAAACAATAGTATTTTCAAAAGTTTTCCAGCCAAAATCAGGAACAAAGCTCTCTTTTCTTTTTATTTTAAATGTTGCATATTCTATTATAAATAACTCACCTACCCAAGTCATATCATTATATAAAAATCTATAACAATATGTATCATTAAATGATTGAGAGGAGACAACTCTAATTTCTACATCAGAATAAATACTGTTCTCTGCTCCAATTGCTTTATTTACAGCTTGCAAATAATTGTATGTTAACTTTGAGATGTTATTTGATGATTCCAAACCAAAATATTTAAAAATATCCTTTGGCATGTTATTCTTAGTATCATGATCATCGATTTTTCTTTCTGTTTTTTTACAACTTGTTATTATAATTAAGACCACAACAAAAGAAAATATTTTTAACACCTTATAATCCATTCTTTTTGAATAAAGCATTCCTATTTAAATTAAAGTTATTATTTATCAAATTTGGAGTAGAACTTACATTATTTGTACTATGATTTATTCCTTTAGGACTAAAATAGTTGACATTGTTTTTTGATATTGTATAAGTAGGGCCATTTGTGCTTGCTCTGTTTCCATCACCAGAATTTTGTGAATATTGAAGGTTAAAATTCATTTTATCTGTAACAATTCCTTCAGTACTATTCTTTCCTATATATGTGTGTTCCATAGGATGAGTATGTGCATTTCCTAATACTATTCCTCCATTATCATGCCTATCCCCAGCCTTATATTTATTTGGAGTACTATATGCGGTTGCTTCAGGATGTGTTGGTTCAATTTCAAAACTTAACGTAGCTTTTTCAAAATTCAATACAGAATAACCTATTCTTTCTACAGAACTAGATATCATAGAAGCAAATTTTGATCCTGAACTTTCTTCCGTAACTAATCTACTTTTAGAATCTAAAGCACTTAGAAGCGCTTCATATGAATAACCATTATCCTTTATTTCTTTTCCATAAATTTCAGATATGTTATTCCAATCCTTATTTGATATAACTCTTATATTTTCTGAAGTTCGTGTATCAGAATATAAATATTGTCCATTTTCATTAAAATAATAGTCATCATTTTCATACATACCTGTAGGGTCTGTGTATCGGATTGGATTGTTGAACCCATATCTGTATGGTGTCCAATCAGGAGCTTGTTCCGCTAACGGGTCAACACTTATAAATATTGACCACTTAGGATCGTAATATCTTGCTCCATAGAAGTAGTTCCCAGTTTCTTCGTCGAACTCTTTACCGTTGTATTTAAACGGAGAATTATAAGAATTCTTATGTTCATCAACTAAAAGTTCTCCAAAAGGCAAGTACTCCATATGTTGAGATACCATACCTGCCATATTGGTGATATAACTACTGCTACCCAAATGGTCAGGGTGAAAGTAATAAACATCCATTTTTTCAAGATAGTGGGTAGCGTCATAGAGGTCTATATAATTATCAGTAGTGTTCAGCGCTGGCAAAGAAGAACCAAACAACTGATTAATACTTGCAACTACATTTGCAGCTTTAACAAATCTCTCAGCACTTCTATCCTGTATCCCTATATTTAAAAAAGGCATCTCACTAGTCACCCAATGTAAAGGATAATAACCCAACTTGTCCATTGTGCCTGTTTTAGCACTTACACGTTCGCTACCTATATAGTAGTGCTTGGTGTAAGTAAGAGGCAAATCTTTCTCCATAGGATTTACTTTTAAGGCTTTTGCCATAAGAAGTCTATTTAATTATACTTAGAACTTTTAGTAAAATGCTCGGGAGTTCTTTTATTGTGCACAAGCTCGACGCTTGCACCAGCGGGGAGTTTGGTTACAAATTATTCTTTTAGATTATTCTCATATTTATAGTCTGGAGCTCGAAGATTATCCGTTTTTTCTTTGATTAAAAGCATATCAGTACCTTCCCCATAAGAAAGTAAGACTACATTTTGCTCAATGAATATTACACGATATTTATGTCTATTCCATTGTAAGATACTATCTTTAGAAATACTCCATTTTCTGAATTCTTTTTCAGATACTAAATCTCCATCGTTATTGAACAATCTCAATCCTGTTCTACTTGAATGAAATTTGTCATAGTACCCATCAGGATAGAATTTATAATAAATACCAGAAAACCTAAAATTATCATATTTACTATATATTCCCCAAGCTTCACTCTCTTTTGTGTGTAAAAGACTATTAAGATTTCTTTCCTGTTGATTATTATTACATCCATACAAAACAGAAAGAAGAATTACGCTAATCAAATAAATTTTAATTTTCATCTTCTATTATTGTAGTTGGAGCATTATACCTATTTCCATTGTAATCCATTTTTAAATTTCCTCCTTGTAACCCATTGAAAATAGTTGCATCCAAGTTAAGGTCATTAAAATCTCCTATCAAATGATTTATCCTTATATTTCCATAAGTGCCTCGTTCTTCCATATTATGTAGATAATTCATAAAGATCGCAAAGTGCCTTCACTTTGCGGAGCGGGTTTTATTCTAATTTATCTTCTGAATATGCTGGATAGATAAGTTCTAATTTACACTCTTCTGGCTTACCATTATTATATAATATAAAAGATTGATTTTCAAAGTAAGCTATATGTTTATACCAATTAGATTCATTAAGTCTAAAATTATCACAATTTTGATATTTAAAGTCAGCGTCTAAAATTAAATTCCCGTTCCAATCACGATAAACTTTAAATCTAACTTTTTCCTTTTCTATTGATACTAATTCTATCCAATTTCCACCATCGCAACCACCTTTCCATACAGCGGAATGTGGAACATTTTCAGGTTTTTCAGGTTCTATACAAGGTTGATTAAAAAACCACTTATAAAACAATGCCCCCACTACAACAAGTAATATAATCCCAATTATATAACACATTTTTTTTCTCATTTATTACTCTTCTTTGGGTTTATAAATATCACTCGTTGTCGTTTTAGTATTAGGATTATAATCTACTTTAGGAAAGTTATCCTGATATTCGTTAGCAATATTTGTAGGTGTTGGATTAAATATCCAAGGAGTTTTCTTTTTAGCATTAGGGTCTTGTTTAGCTACATCGTGAGCAAAAGTTCCACAATTATTTGAAAGTAGTTTATAAGGCTTTCTGTCCTTGTTATATTCCTCTTTATATTGAGGATTACTCTCTTTTAGTTTTCCTTGTGCGTAATCATTCATAGTGTTAAAATCTCCTTCAATATAAGCTCCCTGAATTTCCCCACCTTGCCCCGAATTATTAGAAATTTGCCCGAGGACTTTATTTAATGATTCTTGTGTAGGTTTCCCTGTTTCAGGGTCTATAACAACATTTGATACTGTTACATTTCTAACACGTCCTTTTGTACCGTCTTCTGTACTATATCTTCCATATTCATAGTATTTAGTTAGTCCTGTTTCATTATCAATTAGTAAAATTCCTGCGTGTCCTAATGGTAGTTTACCAGCTCTTGTTTCAGTATCTACCATATAACTTGGAAAGACAACTAAAATAGCATCACGACCGTCGGGGTCTATATATTTGATAGGGTTTTGATGAACGTAATGGTAAGGATTCCAACTCGGGTATTTTTCAGCACTTGGGTCAACACTTATAAATATACTCCACTTCGGGTCGTAATACCTTGCTCCATAAAAATAATTCCCTGTTTCTTCATCAAATTCTTTACCGTTGTATTTAAACGGAGAATTATAAGAATTCTTGTGCTCGTCAACTAAAAGTTCTCCAAAAGGTAAATACTCCATATGCTGAGATACCATACCTCGCATATTGGTAATGTAACTACTGCTTCCTAAATGGTCAGGGTGAAAGTAAAAAGCATCCATTTTCTTAAGGTCGTGGGTGTCATCACGTATAACTGCAAAGTTATCAGTAGCGTTCAGTGCAGGTAGAGGAAGATTAAATACCCCATGAATAGTTACAACTTGTTCTGCAGCGTTAGCGAACCTTTGACTGCTTTTAGTTTGCACATCAATGTTTAGGGCGGGCATCTCTTCATACAACCAACTTAATGGGTAATACCCTAACCAATCCATTGTGCCTGTTTTCGCACTTACACGTTCGCTATCTATGTAGTAGTGCTTGGTGTAAGAAAGAGGTAAATCTTTCTTCATAGGATTTACTTTTAAGGCTTTTGCCATCAATAAACCGTTAGGATAAAGCATCACATTATCTCTTGAACTTCTATTTAAGGGAAGAGCATTAGAACTCATATTTATTTTGTCATAATTGTAACGTACAATACGCTCTCCACCTGCATCATAGGTATAGACAGCCACAGGACCGCTGGCTTCATAGGGTTTTAAACTCACTCCTCTAAGGCGGTTTTCTTCGTCCCAAAGGTTTTTTCTGAGCGAGGTCGTAACCTCTCCAAGTGTTTCTGTTATTTCTGTTTGGTTGCCGTTGGCATCATATTTTATGTTTTTTACTCTTGTTCTCGGGTCTTCTAAATCAGCTCCGTCAAAAGGATATTCAACAATCTGCCTAGGTGCATGGGGTTGGCTGTAACCAAAATCATCATTACCAATCACGTAAGCACCTGTGTTATATGCAGAATAATCTAACTTATAACTCGTCTTTGCCATAGGAATGCTGTTTGTCATCGGTGCACCATAAGCTTCTACTGTACCTTGCTGGTGGGTCTGGATTTTAGACTTAATCGTATGGTCGTTGTTGTATTCCATATTTAACACATAATCCTGCTTTAAATATGGAATGCCCGGCAAGTCATTTGTACCTACATAATATCCGTCTGCTTTTGTTAGACGGTTATATTGGTCATATTTATATTTATGATAAACCACTCCGCCTAATTCTCCTTGTTCTGCGGTATTGTTTAGAACTGTTATAGGATTTGCTGTAGTAATCTGTGTTATATTCGACAAAGGATCGTAATCGTATCCCTTTTCAAGATCATACCATTGCGAACCTGAATTAAACGAATGTTTCAGAGTCTTCATCCTTCTTCTACTGTCATAATTATAGGTCGTGTAAGTGCCGTTTCCGTATTTTATACTACGGCGTTCTCCATACGCATTATAATCTATCCTTTCAACTATAGAAGTCGGCGAGTGAGAAGGCAACTGCCCTGAAATCGAATAAAGCATACCTGCCTTGTTATATTGATAATCCACGACTTCCTTATCGGGATAAATAATTTTCTGTACCCTGTTCCAGCTGTCATATTCCCATTGGGTCAAGAACCAATAAGATTGGTAGTCTGCCACAGCTACTGACCGCAGGTTTTTGGTGAGTTCGCCCATACGTCCATAACCAAAGACCTGTACACCAGAAGCATCCTCTTGGTATAATAATCTTCCTATGGCACGTTCGTCTTTCGCAAAAACATCATTAGGATCTCCGTAGGTATAGCTTATGTTATTTTGTGGAGTAAGCGGATAGGTAACCGCTATCAGCCTTCCAAAATCGTATTTATATTTTATCGTTTGCTGTCCATTTCCTGTAAGCAGCAAGTTAGAATTTGTCTGTTCGGTTATATTGCCTGCTCGGTCATATACAAATCTTGTTATGCCTCTATCAGGATGTTGTACTTCTGTTTTTCTGCCTGCCAAATCATATTTGTAGTTGGTCACAAATCCATTCTGATTGGTGACACTCACTAATTCGTTGATGGCATTATAAGCAAAATAAGTATTTATATCTTCCTGAACGGTCTTTCTGTTTCGTCCTCTTCTATCCGTATAAGAAGTATAAGTCTGTCCCTCCTCATTTACGACTTGTTGCATAAACATTCCGCTCTCAATACCATAAGTCATCACTGCCTGATCGTTCTCTCCAATCTGTTGTACCGTAAGCGGACGGTCTCTATGGTCATAAGTAGTTTCCGTAAAAGCTGTTGTCGCGAGAGGTATCTCTGTATAATTTCTGTGTGTTCCCAACGCATTTATATTGCTCGGGTAAGACGACAAGAAAGAAGGCAAATAGGTTCCTGTAGAACGCCCTAAAGCATCTGTCTTGTCAAAGCTATTCGTCAGCCATCCCAATACGTTTTGAAGACTACTTTCATTATAGGCATAATGTGTCTTTTTGAGTTGCACCGCCTGCCCAAAACCATCTACAATACTTATGGTCAGCAACTGGTTGCCGCTTATTTCAGGGTCAAAATGACGGGTTACCGCATAATGCTGGGCGTTGTTATTAGAAGCTGTACCTGCTGCAAAACTTCCTTGTGCCTGAAATACATATTCCTCTGGATTAAGACTATGGTTCTGATGAATCACAGCTTCTCCTTTATACTCCATACGGATGGTCCATTTCTTATTTGCTCCGGTTTCTTCGGCATACTCATTAGGTCCTGTAACTTCTACTATACGTCCTCGGTTGTCAATACGGGTTCGCATCTTCTCAGCATTCTTATCGGTAGTTAACACAGGTATTCCAAACCAATAATCATACTCAGCATAAGAAGTTTCGCCAAATGAATTTATTGTTTCAACTGGATAGGTATGTAGGGTATTATCATAGTTTATGCTCAAAGTGTAGTGCTCTGTTTCTGAGGCGTTCAGATTATCCAGATAATCAATTTTATTTAGATTACCATAATTATCATATTCAAAATCAACCTCGTTGTCTTCATTTGAATTAAGTGTAGTGGTTACTCTTCTCAACTTTCCAAAATTATTATATTCCGCTTTCCTGTGTCTCAGGAAGTCATTTTGGTCATTTTCTTTATAAACTGTTATAGACCTAGGGAAACCTGTGCCATTTGCAACCCCAACTTCACTCTGACTATAATAATCTATATGCGTTACAAAGGCATCGTTTCCACCTTCTCCTTTATCCAGATAAGCCCTTAGATTACCAAAGGCATCATACGCAAGAAATCTCTTCTCTGAAACAAGCGATTGACTGCCTTCATAAGAAGTTGTCTCTACTTTTACAGGAACTACAAGAAGTCTTGATTGGTCTAACAGCGTATTGTTGCCTTGCATATAAAACGTCCCTATATTCGGGAAAAAAGCAACCTGAGGGTTCTCCGGATTAAGGATGTTATAGAAAGTATGCTGTTCTGAAAGCAATTGGTCGTTTGTTCCTGCATATAAAGCGGTAGATTTTTCTGCTCCACTCAAATAATAATTCTCATTGTGATAGGTCGTCTCAAGGGTTCTGTAAATACTATTATTATTGATATCGCTGATTTTAACTTTTCCATAGCCCAAGAAATCACGCTCTCTTCGGTCATACTTAGGATTTTCATAAGCAACCGTTTTTTGCGTAGTATCTGGTCTATAAGCATTGTCAGCAGTAAAATTGTCAAAGGTTTTGATACTACTCAGCACCCACTTGCTTTGTGGTAAATCATAGGTATTTCCGTTTCTCTCATAATCTATCGTCCAGCTACCGCTAAGTGGCGTAGTGACTTTCTTGAGTAAGTGCGTCTTGCCTATTTTGTTTAGGTAGGCGGTTACAGTATTATTATTTTGAGCATTAGCAGATAGAATATCTGGCAAACCATCTCCATTTATATCTTGAAATGTAATTGTTTTCTCATTAAAACTTGCATTTATAGATGCTGAAGGAGATGCGACAACCTTTAGCCATATTACCCATAATATAGGAAAAGAAAAACCTACAGTAACAGAACCAAATATATTACCAGATACAGACACATCTCTTTCGATACTTCCAGTATACATAAAAATAGAATTTGGCATAAACCCACTACCCGTATTTAAATGATATTTATATTGACCGTTAGTATGATTTTTTATAATTAAATCTGGTAATCCATCTCCATTTACATCAGCAAATGTAGTAACTATATTAGCAGTACTCTTTGCTCCTCCTAGTCCAACAGCATAGGATGCATTAGGGTTTATACCAGCGCCTGTTCCTAAGCTAAAAGAACTATTGCTTCTTTGACTAGAGAGCAGTTCTCCATAACCATTTCCCCACTCAATATTATTACTAAAATCGTACCCTAAATTCAAACTAACCGTAACAGAACCATCTCTTGTCCAAACTTTATCTGGTAGCCCATCTCCATTCATATCAATCCATTGATTAGGATCAAATGATTCTCCATTACTATTGTTTATTCCTGAATTAATATTTGTTATAGTCTTATTTAAACCTGCTTTTTCAAGCTCAGTAGAATTAGGTTTCATTGGTGCTAGAGTTATTCCTTGTGTCCTGTCTTCACTATGGTCACCAGAAGTAAAGTTATCATTATTAACCGCTTGAGACAATCCACCCAACATATTTGTATATTGTATCTTGCTCTTGGTTACTATATCGGGATATCTATCTCCATTCAAGTCAATATATTGATTAAGTGATCTTGAACTAGCCTCACTATGAGTTCCAGAAAGAGAACCTGCTATAAGATCTAAATCACCTGTTTTTGCACTACCATGAGATTCAGAATATTGCTTAACTGCTACAAACTGGTCTGAACCTCCTGAGATTATAGTATTAGGATCAACCCAAACATCATAAATATTACTCTCTCCAAAACGTCCTAAAACAACTGTTAATTTATTATCATTATTAAAACCATATCTAGAGTTTATAATCGAACGATTTGAATACTCATTAGACAAATTGTCCTGTTTATATAATACATAACGAATTGCCTTAGGTTCACCTTGAACCTCATCAGGGTCTGTGTTCTCAAATACATCTTCATCAAAATCACTTTGCTGCATGTTTATTGGTAAAGCATCCAAATCTATTCGGCTATTATTTCCATGGCTATTTAGAATATTATTGTTATCAGCACCAAAATCTATAAAGTTACCTGTAACCTCTCCTTCAGAGTTACGCGGGAACTCTACACCTCCATTATATAAAAATTGTCCCCAGCCACGATAAGAAACTCCATAAAACTTAGGGCTAATAGCCATAAAAGGCCATTTAATCTCTGTGAAAATATTGTTTGAATCTTCATTTTCAAAAGGTTCTATTATAACAGATGAACTATTTAAATTGTTAGCACCTAATCCAAATGTTTTATTACTAATATAAAAGGCAGCATATATTTTGCCATCAGCATCTGTTATCTCTTTAATTTGTTGCTTAGTATAATTTATATTAAAATAAAATGAATTATTATTTACTAGTGGGCTGTTAGATAATCTCGACTCTGTGAATCTAGGTTGATAAAGAAACTCGGGGCCAGAAAAAGGATAATACGGGTTAGCCACTACGCTTCTATGTACATAAAATGTTCTTTTTTTTACGTCCTGAATAACTCCATTTATTTCTGTCTTAATAACCCAATTTACCGCTATAGGAAATGCCTCAGCTTTAATATTACTCAACAACGTGTGAGAAACAGATTCCGGATCAAACATTGTGTAACGTATTGTTGCATAATTGGCTGTTGCATCTCCAGCTATTACAGGAGGAATAATACTACTACCCTCTATCCAATACTTACTTTGATTAATATTATCATCATAAATATAACGGGTCACACCCGGGTAAGTTATAGTATTGGACTTGGTGAGTTTAGGCTGCCAATCTATCTGATTCCAATTAACATTCGAGTCACTCTCTATATAAGCATAAAACTCATCTGTAAATCCCGGACCTGGGGGAATAAAAGGACTATTCTGAATATTTGTAATATTATTATTCAACTTATTATAAGTAGCTGTTTTAAGCTCTTCAGAATGAAAAGTCCCATTAGAATTTTTTCGTGTTTTTTTAATTACAAATCTCACATCATCTGAAAGAGGAGGGTTAAAAACATTACTCGTACTAGAAAAATTAAAGTCAGGTGTTACTAATAATATCGGAGATTCAAATACATTTATAACATCTGCGCCACCTCCATTATTCATCAAATAATCCTCTTTTGAATCAAAAATAAACATATCTTTTTTATTCTCATCTTTCTTATTCAAAGAAACTTGATTTAAAGACTGGCTTGTTATTGCTGTATAGGATATTTTCGGATTCCATTCAATTTCTCCTCCCCATCCATATTGCTCATTATGTATTCTGAAAAATAAAACATCTCCTTTACTTACCGCAATATTATTCAGGTTATAAGAGGTTGTAGTTGTGATTGCTCTACTATCAACTATAATCGTAGGATTATCTAAACTGCTATTTGCTTTTTCAATTCGCAACCTAAATTTATTACTTGAACACCCCGTACATATATTAGTCAGTACAACAGTCGGTGCACTAATTTGTACTGTCCCTGTATAAGGAGCCTCCCAAACCTTAATATGATCGTATTGAGAATGTTGCTCTCTGACTTCATCTTTCCCTGGAAAATTAAGATCTGGAATAATTCCAGGATCAATCCCTCCTAAAATAATCTGATTTTCTGTCAAACCTGATCCAAGTTCAAATTTCCTAGAAGAGGCAACTCCATTGTTTGACTTATTAAATTTCACCCTATTACCTGTTACTAAATCTGGTAAACCATCTCCATTAAAATCTGTGAAATAATTATCTGTCTCTGATGTTGTTTTACTCCAACTCTTTCCGACCCCTAACTGCCATGCAGTTACATCAAAACCATATCCAAATGTTTTTGATTTGGTCGTACTCAAACTATTAATCCCTTGCATAGAAGTTAAATGACTAAAACCTGTGCCTGTGTTAGCTCTATATAATATCTGATTATTTCCTTTATACACCTTATCTGGTAGCCCATCTCCGTTTATATCCATAAAAACAACCCTAGTATCTTGGCTACTACTACTATAATTAACACTCCCCCCTACTGTCAGTGAAACATTTCTCCAATCAATCCCTAAACCAACTCCAGCTCTCAATCCAAAAGAGAAGCCTTCTGAAACAGATGAGCCTAAAAGAGACCCCTTAGGAACATTATTCTGACTAACCCCCATAAGAGAGTGTAACGGAGAATGAATAATATCATTCCCACTCGCCGCCCAATCCTGAGGTAAACTAGAGATTATATTGTTCTCATTAGTCTCGTTATAATATTCAAGTACGTTATTATAAAACAGATTATTATTACTATCAAATTCTGATATTTTTGTTAACTGTTGTTTGTTAAATATCATTTTATTATAATCAAAACGATAAGTACGGATAAGTTTCTCTTGGGAATGATCATAAAAAGAAACCTTGACTTCTGTTAATAGCTTATTGATTAACTGTAGATAGCCATTACGTGCATTAATTGTAACATCTGTTCTTTGTGTGAAAGTTGTTGGAGTGCCAACCGAATAATTATTTTTAATAAAATCAACCTTATAATAACTATTCACTCCTGATTTTAATGTGTACTTAATAGAACTAACATAAAATTCATTCGCAGGACTACCTCCTATGGTCGTAGGAGAAGAATTGTCATAACTATACTCAACATAATTCCCATACGTGTCAATAGTCCTCTTTATACCCCAATGAGCAATATGACCCTCACTTGTTTTTATGACAGAATTATTATCTACTCCTACCCCAGGCAAACCTCCATAAAAAGTCTGATTCCCTTGTTTATCTATTACCTCCCAATAATAATTCTGAGGGTTACTCCCGTGACGGATTATTATTTGATAACTTCCCTCTTTTCTTAGATAAAATTCTCTTTCAGATTCAGAAGTAGTTCTAGGTATTAAATTAGTCCTATGGGGATTAGAATATTGATTATTATTGAGTTTTAATACCAAATCCGCTCCGTTTAACGAGTAGATTTCTGTTTCATGAGAAGTGGTAAATAGAGGAACACCCCATTTGGTATTTATACTTATAGCTGGAGTTGAAAGATTCCAACCAATACCCATCCAACCATTTCCCGCTTCGCTATTATAGGTTACCTCAAGATTGGGTTGCATGCCATTTCTCCCTTGTGGGAGCTTTAGAGGAAAACTCGTTGCTGCTGCACCTGTACTATTCGGGGAGGGAGGTGCAATACTTACTACCCCAGCACTCGGGTCAGCATATTTCATATCCGTGATTGTAGTAGGAGCAAAACTTGCCGTCTCTGGAGATTCAGGTACTTTGATTACTCCATTGATGAAATCTGTCTCATTGGCACTGACAGCACTGATCGTGCTTACAATCTCCTCATTGTCATAATCTATTGCATCTACTGCTAATGCCTTCCAGCTTTTGTGTAATTTATCATAGGAGAATATCTTAACGTCTTTAGGAGTATAGCCCGCAGGTATTTTATCAGAGTCATATTTCAGACGAAGCTCAACAAGAGCATCCTCAACAACAGGCATTTTATTTATCCTGTAGCCAAAATAATCTCCTGCCGTAACATTTTCTAAATCTTCATTCAGTATTCTAGTATCCTTAAAATGTAATCCTTCCGTAACAAGTATATGCTCTTTAGTTAATCGCTTAACATCATCAATAGTGACACTCAAAGCATGATGATTTACACAACCTTGAACCAAGGCCTCCCGAGTATAATTTTCAATTGATTTAGTTGATAAAATACTAGAAAAATTAAAATCTGCTTTATTTATATTATAATTTATAAGCTGTTTATACACTACTTCTTGTCTGTTATCGCTGTACTGGAGTCTGATTTCTACTTCATTAAGACTTTCAGGTATATTGGTGATAACAGCTTCATATACGCCATTAGACACATAAACATCTTGATTTAAAATCGATAGTTTTTCTACTTTTTCATCATTCACTATGCCTGAAAAATATAAATCTCCATTATAAACTATAAGTTTATCTTTGGGTAAATCAAATTCGTTATGATTCTTTTGCGTTAGCTTAATCCCTAAATTTTTAATCTTATACAGATAATTCTCATTTGATCGACGGTTAAAAAAGATCTCATTTACACCTTTTTTTAATTGAGTCGAAGACACAACCTCCTCAATCTGAATCCACTCATCATTAATAGTTATAATCTCTCCTCCATAAGCAGAAAAATTATTGATACTTTTAGTAGTTTGAGAAGCATCCGAAACTCCATAAAGCTCGTATTGCAAAATTCCCTCATAGTCAGAAAAATCTATATCAGGCAAAACAATCGTGAAAAAGTTATCTTGAGGATTCTCGCCCTCATAAATAGATCTCTTCCCTATAACACCAAGTTTCTCTGGAGCATAAAAAACACTAGTTTCCGTAAAAGAAGACCGCTCTAGCCGATGTTTTAAAGCATCTTCTAATACAGGTACTTCCTGATTCTCTTCAAGAACATTCTCAGAAGCATTATCCAAAATATCTGGCGTAAAAAATTGAGGTAGATGATGCTGAGATGCGTGTCTCTTAACTTCTTTATAATTGTAATAATCAGTCATCATTGCCATAGCTGGCTCTCCTAAAACTAACAAGTTAGTCATTACAGAAGTTAACAATACATGAACTGTATATGATTTTCTAATCGAATTAAAGATATTTGATGCCATAGTTATCTGATGATTATTTTATCGGTTAATAAAGTATCGTTGGCTTGTGTTCGGATAAAATAAACACCCGAAGTATGAAGCTCATAAGAAAATGTATAACTTGATTGACCTGAAATGTTTTTCTGTTCTATCAAAGCACCTGTTGCCGTATATAAACCTACTGTCCCCTTTATAATTTCTGAAGAATCTGAAGAATACACCTCATAATAAAAAATACCGCCAGAATCACTCGGATTAGGATAAAGCCTGGTCTTGAGCTGGTTATCTGTTAATCCCTCTTCAGCAGCCTCTGTAGTATCTTCTAAAGAAGTGGGCTTTGCTGATGGGAAAGTAGAGGGAAGCTCACGAATATAGAAATTTTTTAAAACAATTACTGTCTCAGATATTGAGCATCCCACATCTGTATTTGTAATGGTTAAAGTTAATTCGTGTTCTGCACTCTCATAAGGTATCCAACCACTATGATCCTGAGCCTGACTATCATGATCTATCTCAATAATATTACTATGGCTAAAAGGTATTCCGTTCATAGACCACTCATACAAAATATTAGGTCCGTAAGGAACAAATTCAGAAGCATCAAAAATTTGATTATTTATGTTCCCAACACAAACAAATGCAGGATAAAGATAATAAGGATAATAAGGGGAATTTGCTAGATAAGTATCACAATAATTTTCATCCAATTGACTTAACAAATCTATACCAATACCAAAAGAATTTTCTACACTAACATTCCCTATAAATATTTCACCTACACTATCTGTAACCGTTACTGTGTAATCGCCATAAGGAACATCCGTAAATGTGAAGTTTTCAGAAAGATGTACCTGATTTATAGATGGTTCTCCACCAGTGATCTGCGTGATAAATGGTGGAATTCCTCT
The DNA here is from genome assembly GCA_034676605.1 of Flavobacteriaceae bacterium. Classification (GTDB taxonomy): domain Bacteria; phylum Bacteroidota; class Bacteroidia; order Flavobacteriales; family Flavobacteriaceae; genus Flavobacterium. The sequence continues at coordinate 1,539,105 of JAUCBW010000001.1, forward strand.
TTCTGTAACAAGAACTATTTCACCGCTTTCTCTTCCACAAACAAATTCAGAACTCACTCCTCCTACAAATCCTCGTTTGACCCTTACAGTACTGCTCTCTTCACATATACGGTTGCCCGCCGTGACAACCACCGTGTATTCCCCTGGTTCATCAACGGTCAATATAGGATTTGTATGATCTAACAAAACCCCATCTAAATACCATTGATAAGTAGCTTCAGGGTCATTTACCTCCTGTCCAGCATCAAAGGTTACCTCCGGTTGTGATGCGTTTAAAACAACATCAGGTCCTAAATCAACAGATATGTCAGGAATTGCAATATAAACTATTTGTTCAGCATCATTTCCTCCACTATCATAAACATAAATATTATAAATATTAGGTTGAGGAATTGCAATAGTTAGTTCTGTATCCGAAGTATCATAAGAATCCGAAAAAGAAGCACTGTTTATTTTAATAGTATAAGGAGCTACTCCACCTGTAATAACAACTTTTATATTTACATATCCTTCTTCCTTATTACAATGAGCAACATCATACTGTACCTGAACAATCATCTGAGGACCTACCCCAAAAGTAAATTGATCGTATATATTTGCATCTGTATCAAAAAGTATTTTATCAAAGAAACCTTCTTGTGATTCCGGATTTATATTCGAAGCTTCATAATAATTAACATAATGACTATTAAAGTCAGACTCCTCCTGATTCGTTACATATTCGTCATGCAACATCCAAAGTTTTAAGTGAGGGTGCGCTAGCAACATCTCAAACAAATTCATTGCCTGTAAATTAGCCTTGAAACTCATCCCTATCTCAGCTGAACTTTCACCCGTATTCTGAGAAAGCCATATTTTATCTAAACGCCTAACATTAAAATCGTTTATCTCTTCTCTTAAGTGGTTTTTACCTTTATTATCTCCAAAAACAATAAAATGATTGTCTTCAATTATAACTTGTTGTTGCTTTTCAAAATTTGTCTCTGCCAGACCATCCACTGCTGCAACCAAAAAATCTTTATAATGAACACTTTCACTTATCAGTTGGTTAAGATTAGAAATAGGATCCTTACCTATACCAAAAATTCTATTTCCGAATAGCGGATTGTTTTTATTGTCCCAAAAAACAATATTTTTTGAATTGCGATAAGACTGTTTCCTATCTAAAGTAATTCCATACTTAAGCGCAAGATAAGACTCTACACGGTTTTTCTGGTTAGCCGTAAGTTCATAAGGAAAAGAAATAAACTCAGGAAAGTTACCCATATAATAATCCGCCATTATACCTTCCTGATTATAAAAATACTTCCCAATACTGAATTTCGTTTCTCCTTTATATCCGTAACTTTTATATTTATGTTCTAATTGGTAGATATTCCAATTGTAAAAATTGATAGATTCTTTTTCTCCCTGATAATCAGATAAAATATGGTCATCAACCTGCATTTCTTTAATCGAGATATCAAAGCGATTTTCTATAGGAGCCTGATCATTAGGCAAAACTAAATCTTCATTCCAACTTGTAGTTACATTAGAAAACTGTTTATCTGGTATATCATGTTTCCCTACAAAAAAAACATTCCTAGAGGTAGTATTCTCTAAAGGAGCAATATAATATAAACACATCTTATCTACTCTCATAGAGTGATTGAAATTATACAAGGTATTTTCAGGATGAAATTCATTATAGCAATGTTCAATCTTAATATGTGCTGCACTATGATTTTTGAAATAGGGTATTTCGATTTCCTGATGATGCACAATATACCACGATTCCGCACCAGAAACCCCTCCCGGAAAATAATCCTGAGAAAAACTTATTGAACAAATAAAACAAAATAATACCGGTATAATAACTCGTAATTTCATACAAACATTATTTAACTTGATTAGAAAACTAAGACCTAATAAACATCAAAAATGCTAATATATAAATTATTTAGTAATTCCTAGCCCTAAAGGTTAAAAAAACCAAAACGCACTGTTAAATTATATTTAATGGAATAATAGACTTTTAAAGACAACTACTTACATCTTCGTTTAGCCCAAGACTACTATATAATCTTTTACGTATAAAAGAAAAGGAAAAAGGCACTAGAACTTATATCCTTATCAGTTTCAAAAAAATAGAAAAGAATGCTATTAAGTGCGGAGAGCACCTCACTGACGTGAATATCTCTATTTAACTTTGTTTTTATCCTAAATATAGATACTATTTTGGTGTGATCGAACAATAAAGCATAGGAAAGTGACCTGCACTAATGGGTGAGAATTGTTTTTAAACATATCCTTTGGTTATTTTTAATACTGTTGCATTTATAACTTGAATCCACCTTGATTTAAAAGTTGATAAAGTAAAATTATAAAAAAACACTTGATGAAGTGATTTAAAAAAGACTGTCTGAAAAGTAGAAATCTTAGTTTTTTATAAATCTTACAGCTTCACTTCCTGTTTCTGTTGAGAGCTTTATTATATAGGTTGTAGCTAGTAAGTTAGAGATATCTATTTGATATTCACTTTTATTTTCATTAATTGTTTTTATAATTCTTCCTTGTAAATCAAAAAACTCAATTTTTTTAATTTGATTCTCAAAATTATCAACAAATAAAATGTTACTAGAAGGGTTTGGAAATATTTTAAAATTATTTTTTAAAGAAAAATCAATGGTGGATAAAGTGGCAGCAAGATAATTAGTAACATTTGTATCGCAACCAGAAGTAGCAAGAGCAGTCCATGAGCTGACTTCTGTTGCAGAACAACGCGATCTAACAAAAAAAACATTACAACCTGTTTGTGGAAAATTTGCAAATATAAATGGATTAGTACTTGACACATAATAAGAATCGGTTGGTAGTGGGGAACCAACATAAAAATCAGAAACTACCGTTACATCCCATTCTGTTGCAGTGCCATTTTCTGTCCAACTCAATAACGCATCTTGTGTATTAACAGTAGAATAAATTAAATTTGAAGGTGTTAGGCATTGCGTATAACCTTTAAAAAAGGCTGTAAAAACAAGTAAGATTATAATTTTTTTCATAATGTTTGTTTGAGTTATTAATTTTTTATTAGCTTTTGGTTTGTGTCTAATGACTCATTTTTAATCCTTGCAATGTAGTAGCCATTTGCTAAATTAGAAATATCTATTTGGTTTTGTGTTTGCGGTGTTAATAATTGATTATAAACAAGTTCTCCTAAAACATTAAATATAGTTACTGTACTAGGTTCTTTTACTTGGGATAAATCTATATTGTAAATACCTTTGCTTGGATTAGGATATATTGTAATTGGATTATAACTCGGATTAGTATTTATTTCTGGTTCGCTTTGATACTCGATTGCAATACTTCTAGCCCATATATTGACCTTATTGCCAGTGTTTGATAAAGGTTTTTTCATAATAAAACTCAGGATAACAACGCTTAATATCAATATGTGCTGCACTATGATTCCTAAGACTCTCTGCCTCAATCTCCTCATAATCTACAATATACCACGATTCCGCACCAGAAACCCCTCCAGGAAAATAATCCTGTGAAAAACTTATTGAAAAAATAAAACAAAATACAGGGAGAATAAATCGTGATTTCATACAAACATTATTTAACTTGATTAGAAAACTAAGACCTAATAAATATTAAAAACACTAACATATAAATTATTTATCAATTCCTAATGCTATAAGTTAAAAAAAACAAAACACACTGTTAAACTACCCATAACAAAATATTTGCTTTTTAAAAACAATTACTTGCATCTTTGTTTAGCTCAAGACTACTATATAATCTTTTACGTACAAAAAGATGAAAACACGGAACTCTCGTCCTTATCAACTTTAAAAAAAATAAAAAAGAATACTATTAAGTGCGGAGAACACATAACACACACAAAAAACAAAGAATTAAACTCAAATATAGGATTAAAAGAATTTATTTTAAGTATGTTTATCTTAAAAACTTCAAATCACAACAAAAAAACCTACTAATGTCGTAGGCTTTTATCATTATTCTGTTGAAATATTGTTCTTGTCTCTTTTATAAGGAATTGAAAAAGATATTATTTCTTTGGGGGAAAGAAAAATAATGATGGTCTTTCTTTAAAGAATTTCCATATCGATATGGCAACCAATCGTAGCTCAAGAATCGGAATATTTCGAGAGCGGAACGCAAGTGCCAGTGATAGAGAAAAACTGACAATAAAGTTGGTAAGCCCGACGATTCCGATTCCGATTATACCCCAAATCAACATCGATAACGGAATATCAAAATGACCACCATATAGTCCGAGAGCTAGGTTTCCGCTGGTAAAGGTGATGTGACGGATGTCTAAGTTAAGTCCTAAGAAAACACCTATTGAGCCTGTAGTTCCCATAAAAATACCAAACCATAGGTTAGAAGCTATTCCTGCCCATTTTTTTTCATATAAACTAGCGAATTTTTTAGTTTTCTCTACACCAAAAACCTTTTTGAGAATCGGGTGTTCTTGAATTCTATAATAGACACGGTCGTATTTATCCCTATTGGCTATACTTCCAGCGATTACACCTGAAACAAACAAGAAAAAACCAGCTATGGCAGCATGAAAGATTGCTGCTGAGTGTACCGGGCTTAGGTCTGTAAGTAGTTTATCCCAATTTGTTGCTGCTAAGTTATTCCCGGACAGAAAGTCAATCGAGAATATCAATAACATCGCTACTGGGAAAGCAACAAATACGTTTCCTACGAAAGCAATAAATTGAGAACGAAAGACACGCGCAAAAAACACTGCAAAGCCTCTATATTTGTCTCTGAGGCCTGTGGTCTTGTCTTTTGCTCCTTGCTCTAGTGCGCTTATAAGAGTAGAGGCAGTCATAGCAGGTTGTTTGGTAGCTAGTGTAAACCCTAGCAAATAAATAGCTATGAATCCAAAGGCATAATTCATACTATAATAAAAAGCATGACCAAACTCGCTAGCATCTACTTTTCCTAGCAAGAGTTTAAATATACATAGAAAGCCAACAATTAGCCCTCCACCTGATGCAGTTCTGAACATTCTGAAATATTCACTTTTGCTGTTGGTAATATAGTGCTCTCCTGTTCTTGCTGTGTGATGTGTCACCTCATAAGAGAGCAGTTGAGTGCTTTCATTAATAAGTTGACGAATATTATTTTTATTACAATTATATCTGACAAGGCAGCTCGCTAATTCTATAGACTTGGCTTTTGCTTGATCTCGATTATCAAGGATTAGATATGGCAACATTTCTTTGACCCGTTCAAGTTGCTGTCTAATACGCAATAGATTTTGATTTACCTTGATTGATATACCGTATTTATGCGAATTTTCAAATGCAGTTTTCAGGTAATTATTACATTGCTTGTGCAGAATCAAGATCTGTTTATAGCTTAAGTCATCAGCAGTTGTGTACTTTTGTTTTGCACTCATCAACTTATTGCTGAACTCTGTAAACTCTCTTAATATTGCGATAAACGGGCTATCAAAGTTCTGAAACTCGGGCACCATTTTGTTGACATCGGTTTCCATCGCGGCTCCTGAGGCTCTTTGCAGAAGTACCTCAATGGCATAAATCACTTCTGAGAGTTCGAATCCTTCTTTATCTTCTGCATAAATTGATCCGAACCTAATAAGTGTGACTAGTTCCTCTATCTGTTTTTTGGGGATTCTCTCAAGCCAAAGAGGATCTTTGCTCGAATAAAAAACCTGATTGAGTATAAACTGTAAAGTGTCTTTTGAGGGTTGATACGGAAGCAACTTCTCGACCAGTCGTTTTCTGACTTCATATAGGAAGTCACTGTCTTTTATAATTCCGGTATCCGTGATGATCTGATCAAATTCTTTTTTGTGAAATAAGCGCTTTAGATAGCCCCCGATGTAGTTTTGATAGAGGTGGTTCTCTTTCAAGATTTCCAGAAGAGGTGTGAGTTCTATCTCATATACTACATTGATATCATTAGGCCTGAACACCCCTACAATTTCCGTTAAGAACTCAACTCCTACCTCGTCTTTTGAGATATACTTCTGAAGTAATGCTTCTAGGTGTTCTTTTTTGGTCTGGTACACTTTTTTGAACCTCATCTGAATTATTTATATCGTTTGACAAACATACACTTTCTATAGCTCAAAAATAGGCGTTTAATGCTCGTTGTACGGCTATGTTTTATAGCGGTATTGCCTTTGCAAAATTTAGGAAGATGCTTTGTTTGCTCAAATATATATTTTTTCAAAAAATATCCCAAACAATAAATAACTATTTATATTTTCTTGTTTCGGTAGTGTCAACTATATAACCTTTTTGGGTGGCTTTCCCGTCAACCATTTCTTGTATTGCTCCCTTTTCATCTTCTTTTTCAGCGTTATAGAGTTCTTCGTAATCTGGGGTATAAAGTGCGTTAGGGACTACGTTTGTCTTAAACAAGAACGTGTGTGAAGCGGGTTCTGTATTAGCGATAATAGTAGTATATAGCTCCACATAACCAATGTTTTTGTTGCTATTGTATTCGAGCTGAATAAAACCCTCTTCGCCAACTCTAATCGCAGACTTAGGATAGCTGGCTATAATACATCCACAAGAAGGCAACACGTGCTCAATGACTAGAGCGCTTTTACCCGTATTGGTTATTTTTACTACTATGTTTTGTTTTTCACCTTGTATTATCGGATAATACAAGCGTTCTGGATCTTCAATCTCAAGTGAAGTCGTAGATAACTCTCTACTACAACCACTTGTTATTGCGACTAAAAGCAATAAGATCCCGAAGGTCAATAAGCTTCTGAAGTGTTGGTTTATATCTCTTTGATAGTTCATCTCAAGTTTCTTTATTTAAAAACAACTTCATCACAAGCAATAGATTTGCTTTTTAGTTCAGGTTGTTTTGTAATTTTTATGCCAATGTTTTTGTCGGATGCCGATAATTCTACTGGAATACGCAGGACGTATCTCGAAGTAATGACACTGTTTTCTAGTTCAACAGCCATCTTATATAACCTTCCGTCGATATTTACCTCTACTTCCGCAGGCAAATAAATCTTGTGCCTCGGATTGTTAAGGAAGGATATTTCAATGGTTTTAGTTTCGTGCAATCCTTCTGCTTCGATACTGAGTCTTAAATCTTCTGCCACAGTGACCAACATCCAATTATTGAAATAGTCGTTAAAACCGATGGTTCCGTCTGTCAATGTTCGAGTGTCAGCATAGTCCTCATCAAGCTCCGTTAGTGCCTTGAGTCTTTTGCCAAATAATAGGTTTTGATATTCTTTATTAAGTAGTTCTGTTTTATATAAATTTATATAGTTCTGTAGGCTAAATCCTAATTCGCTATAGACATCGACTTTAGTTTTTTTAGATAGTTTTTCTAGTCTTTCTACCGCTTGGATAATATCTTTTTTGGTTGTAGCTATTCTATTACCTTTTTCAAATACAGCATAACTCTCTTCGCCGATGCTGCTAGTTCTTGCCATTTCTAATTTCTGAAAAGTCAAAGCCAAGAGTAATTTCTGAATTTCCTCTGATTCTTGCTCGGGTAGTGTAGCAATCTTTGCAAGTAAACTGTCATAAAAAACAGTGAATTCATTATGGTTTAAGTATTTCTTTTTGGCTTGGGCTATACCTCCGTATATATCTAATTCTCTGCTAGACAACAAAGCATTGCTTTCTATTTTAGCGTAATAAGCAAACAGCAATCCGGCTAGAGTTGGGTATTTCTTGTCAAAGAAGGCTTTAATTTCTGCTTTTAAGTTGAGGTTGGTATTTCTTAGCAGCTGTGCGTAGAGCTGACATTTAAGATCTTGAAAGGCTGCATACGAATCTTCGTTACCTTGCATAAAAACACCTTTGACATTTTGTTTTTTATAGTATTGTAGGTTTTTTTGAGCAATACTTAAGGTAGGATATGACTCAAAATAGCTATCAAAATTGATGGCATAGTCCCACAGGTATATTTTATCTGTTAAGGCATTCCAACTGTCTAATGTTTGCTGTACGAGCGGAAACTTTTTAGAACTCTCTAGCACCACACCTTTGGGAAAATCCATGGTGCTGAGCATTACTCCTACATTTGAAGCAAACTTATCTGCTTTAGGAGGTTGTTTAGTGGTGATATACGCCGTAGTGAAGAATTCTTGTTTGGGGAATTTAGCAGCTATCTTATTCAAGAAAGAAAAAACCGCAGGACTCGCATTTGACTTAGTATTTCCCAACGCCTGACACTGCTCACACAAGCAAACAATCGCATTGTCATCAGGCATAATCATATACCTAGTCAGTTCAGGGTTATCGCTACTTTTATTTTTAATGTACAGCGTTACAGCCTTTTCTAATTCGACACTAGAAAAGCAGAGTTGTTCGTCAATTACTTCTCCGTTATTTTTTGCCAACATATTTGGCGTAAGTGCAATCACCTTACGGATGTTATGCCCCCACAAACCCCAGGTTTCCTCGAGGTTATCTGTAGTATATTCCAAACGGAAGTCCTCTTGTTGGTTCAGCGGAAAATAAGGTTCTCTATATTCAAAATCAGGTGTGTTCACGTAATTTAGGTTTTCAGGGATAGTGATTTTTTTAATGAGACTTTGGTTATCCTTTGTCTTCTTGGCATAGGTTGCAAAAAAATAGCGAATGGCATAATTTAATTCTTTAGCACTTTCTGCTGTAATCACTAATTTGTTATGGGTATGCGTAAGCTTAAAACCGTTAGTTGGCTTGTTGTCGATCTTTTCTGCTAGCTGCAACACTATGATGCTTTTCTCCTCAACACTAATACTATTTATAAGTTGGGGTTGATAGCCAGTTTGCTGTGCAAAAAGTTGTGTAATTAACTCTAGTTCTCTGGTGAGGACTTCGCTATTTTGAATATAGATTACTGGTTTTATTTGATTTTCAGCATAGATGACATGTTCTTTATCTGAGGCATCACAGCTCAAAAAAAGATTTAAAAATAGGACTATGAAAACACTTTTAGGCATCTTTCAGAAAAGGTTTAAAACTTAGTTTTGATGGTCAAGAAGAGGTTATATTGATTGACATAATAATCCTTAGCTATTTTGAAGTTATACCAGTTGCCCATCACTCCAAAACTCGTTCTATAAGTAATGTTTCTGAAATATCCTCCGCCCACCATAGTATTTACGTATGATAACATGGTATTGGTCTGGAAATCTAGTTTTTGGTCTTCAGGTGCCGTACCTGCAGAAGCCATTACAGTGATATAATCTTTGTCATTATCGAGATAAAATCTACTTTGCAATAATATATTGTGGTATAAATCCTCGCTATCACTCAAAATCATTCCTTTTAGATTTAGCCAAACTCCACTAAATTCTCTTTCAATTCCTATGATTCCGGTGAGTAAGTTTCTGCCGTCTCTGAGTTTAGCATACCTTGCACCAAGCTCACCAAAATACACTTCTTTGAAAGGCACAAAATAAGAAAATCCTGCCTTTAGCTCTGGAAAGTATTTATTTGATACACCTGCGTTGGCAATAAAATAGGATGTATCTTCAAAAGTATGGTACCAATCTGCTTCAGCTTGTACGCCTACACCTTCTTCTTTTGCTGCATAATTCATACGTGCAATATAGGTATTCTTTTTTTTCTAGCCTCAGGTATTCAAACGTAGCAATTGAGGTATTGATAGAGGCATAATCAGATGAAGACCTGAGGTAGCTTATGTTGACTTGGTTCTTGAGCAATTGTGTCTCAAGAAAACCTATATGATCTTTATGGGCTTCTATCTCACCGCAAGCGGGTTGATAGAGGGAGAGCAATTTTACAGCTTCGGCATAATTCTCTTGTTTTTCATAAATCTGACCTTTGAGATACGTCAACTCATTGTGATTAGGGTTGAGCTTCAAGCTACTATCCACCACACTAAGTGCTTCTAAATATGTCTTTTCTCTAATCAGAATTTTGGTCAATTTAACAGCCGAAAGTGTATCTTTTGGTTTCAGCGCTAACATCTCTCTATAGGCGATTTTTGCACGCACCATATTTCGTTGTGCTTCGTGTTGCTTCGCCGATAAATAAAGCTCTTCCAATAGTGCTCCTTTTATTGTTGAGTTATATGGATATTCTGTTTTTAGCTCTTTTAGCATTTCAACAGATTCCTGATGTTCACCTTGTTTGGAATGAATATCCGCTAGAGACAATCTGAAATCTCTGTTATCCGGAAAGTTCACTAAAGCCATTTCAGCAGTTTCTTTTGCTTCTGCATAATTTCCTGAAGAGGCAAATGCGCCAATGGCATATCGGTAGGCTTGAGGATTATTTGGCTCTGTCAGCATAAGATTAGTGGCAATTATAGCTGATTGCTCAAAATTTTCTTCTTCATTCAGGTGTTTTATATACTTAACCGAAACATCAGATTTAGCGTATTGAAGTTGTGTTTCATTAGGATATTGATTGCTATAGTTATAAACCAAATCATAGGCCTGTTGATAATCACCAACGGCTAGTAACAAATCTGCTTTACGCAAGATTTGCTGATGGTCTTCAGGGTTCTTCACAATCAGATCATTGATAATTGTAGCCGCTTGGTCATATTCGCCTTGGTCTAGATAAATTGCAAATAGATATTGCTGTGAGAATGTATGGTAATCTCTGAATTGCGAAAGTCTAAGAAAGGCTGGTTCAGCTTCTTGATAGTTTTTGTCTTTATAATCTGCTTTTGCTTTTACAAAACTCCAAGTGTTATATTTTTCTAGTACATCACTATCGTTCGGATACAAAGCGTATAATTTGTTTAGTGTCGCTTCTTCTTTGGGCTTATTTTGTTGTAATTCGTATAAATACAATTGTTTAGAAAGCAAGTCTTTTGAATTTGGATTTGATTTTAATCCTTGTCCGATCAAATCATCTGCTGCCGGGTAATATCCTCTTGACAAAGAAGTATTTAGCAAGTAGTCATAAGCATCTTTGTTTGATTTATCACTTTCGTAAATCTGGCCATACAAGGTATAAGGATCGGTATTTCTGTAATACATCGCCATTTCAGACCTTAAGTACTTCAAAAGCTCGGCATAATACGGGCTTGGCATTTTACGGTTTTGTTCCTCTACAAATGCAATGGCTTTATGGTAGTCGTTTCTCTCTTGAAGAATCCCAACTTTTCGGGTAATTAACTCTCTGTTATACGGAAGATAATAAAGTCCTTTATCAGCTGTTTCTAACGCTCTATTATAATCGCCTAGTTTAATATAAGTATTGACTAAGTTGATATAAATTTCAGGGTCGTCATTGGCAAACTCTAGTGTTTTTTCATATTGCTTAGCAGTATGTGATAAATCTTGTTTTTTTGCACTTGCGAGCGCTTCTTCTTTGAGTATGGTTTGATACAAGGCTTTTACTTCTGAGTCTTCAGGGAAGATTTGGTATAACCGCTTGGTAGCTCTTGCAGCTTCTACCCTATTATCCATCATATTATAAAGTCCTATTTTTCTTTGCCAAAGCGTTTTGCTATAAGGCGTTATTTCCAGAAGTTCATTGGCATAACACACAGCGCTCGAATAGCGCTTGGTTTGGGTTTCTATATTCAGCAAATAATGCCTAGCATCGACACGTTTGGGGCTTTTATCTAATACCTTTAATAAAACGATACGCGCTTCTTCTAATTGTCCGAGTTCTAAATGACACTTGCCTAGATATTCTTGGATATCCATATCTAATGGGGCTAATGCAGCAGCTTTCTTACAATATTCAAGAGCTTTTGAGAAATTTTGGTGCACATTGCCTTCTTTTTTGGCTAATTGAAAAAAATCATCAGATGATTTTTGTGCATAAGTAGCGCTGCTACTAAAGCAAATAAATGCAAAAAGCAAATATAGCAAGCCTTTAGACCGTAACATTTTCGTTTTCATTTCTTATCGTTGTTTTTTCTGTAGTACCACCATGGCCTTTTCTAGTCATTGTTCCCCATTCCATTCGTTTTGAAGTAAAGAAATTGTAGTATCCTTTTAGGGCAAAATAAACCAATAATGGATGGTAAATAAAAGGTTCTATAAAGACCATTAACCATAAGCCAAACACCTCTCGAAAGCTCTGATATTGCCTCTGGATAAAGTTGTCTAACAGCATGACCATGGTTCCGATAACGATTGCAAAAGAATAGGAGTATAAAAATATATAACCTGCCATATTCCAGTTTACGTCTCCTTTAAGGATAAGTATAATAAACCAAATTATTCCTAAAAACTCAATTATGGGAGCTAAAAATTCAAAAATAAAATTGAAGGGAAATACTACTAAACCGAGTCTCTTATAACGAGGATTAAAGAGTACCTTTCTGTGTACCGTAAATATCTGTGCTAATCCTGTTGCCCAGCGTATGCGCTGTCTGGATAAAATCTTTATGTTAGGAGGTCCTTCTGTCCAACAACACGAAATGGGTACATAATCAATAATATATTTTTTGTTATTATCCATACGGTGGGCTGCCATTTTGACCATAAGATCCATGTCTTCAGCATGGGAGTTGCCATCATATCCACCTGCTCTAATAGCCACTTCCTTATCAAAGAGGCCTAAACCCCCTGAGATATTTGGCACACAGTTTACTAATGCCCAGCCCATTTTACCAAAAATATAAGCCCTTAAATATTCTAACTCCTGAAACCTTGGTATTAATTCTTTGGGTGGTCGTACTCTTATAATACTTCCGTCCACTATATCACAACTATTTGACATTCTAAGGGTAGCCCCAACAGCAATTGTTTTACTTTTTGAGCTAAGAATAGGCTTTATCATCCTTAGTAAAGTATTTTTCTCAAGGATACAATCAACGTCAGTACATAGAAAATAAGGATATTGAGAAGCATTTATACCCGCATTTGATGCGTCTGCTTTTGTTCCTCCGTTGACTTTGTCAACTACGGTAAGTTTTGAGTACTCTGCTTTTCTAGATTTAAAGATTCTCTTGAAAGGTTTTGTCTTAATTTTCTCAACATAGGCATAAGGTGTCTCAATCAAATCAAACTCTTCTATAAGAAGCTCTAAGGTTTTATCTTTGCTTCCGTCATTGATAATAATAACCTCAAAAAGTGGGTAATTCAGCGTAAGTAACGATTTAGCATTAACAATAATAGTTACCTCTTCGTTATAGGCAGGAGCAATAATAGAAATCCCAGGAGTAAGAGGCGAAGTTAATAAAAAGTCATCATCTAATCTTGAGGTATAAGTTTTATATTTAAAAATATTTATAAATGAAAATATACCCAGAAAAGTATAGGCTATGAACATTGAAGTTGCATAGAAAAAAACAAAATATTCAAAAAAATTAGACATACGCAGAATATACTTTTACACTATAATACAAACTTCAATCATAATGTACATCAAGCTCTAAAATAGAAATTAACACTTCTTTATCATGAAATGCGGACAAAACTACAAAAAGATATTTTGTGATTTAAGATTATTTTAAGAGCTAATATCTAAATAGAATAATTCAGACAACTTAAAAAGAGAACTTAATCACACCAAATGATTTCTTAACCCACTACATTACAGTGGTTAAGAGCGCTATTGACAGAAGCAGCCTATTTATAAATAGCATTATCCCAATCCGTCTCTTTATCAATTTTTATTACACTAAAACAAAAGATATTATGTAAATACCTTGTGGGCATTGACATTATGAAAACTGTATATATTCTAATACAGTTATTACATAATAGATACCGAGACATTAAAACGACAGAAGCCGTTGCTTTTGGTATGGCTGTTAAACACCAAATAGGCAACTAAACTATTGAGCATTAAAAAAGTGGATTTTATACGACTTGAATAAAACAGTATCAGATACCTTAGTTGAGTATAAATAATTATCTATACACTCTATTTATTCAGAAAAGTGTTAAGGCAATGAAAGTTCTAATTTACTTTCTTTCTGTCTTACAACAAGTCCTTTCAGGTTAGATGGAATAAGTGGGTTTTTGACATGATCAAAGATCAAATGACTAAAGTCATCAGATACTGTGCTAGATGTAGATAGTTCTTCAAAACATTTCTTTCCTTCTTCACCATATATATAAATAGCTTCGGCAACTAGTCTTTTTGCATCTAGATTGCTTGCGTCATGAAAAGCTTTTTTAAGAAATTCTAATGACTTACCTGAACCAATAAAAGCGATAGCTTCAATTATAGCGTCTTGACAATCTGTAGGTTGCGTATGATAGATTCTTTTCAACTCCTCCTCAGCTGAAACAACACCCATTCTACCTAATGCAATAATTACTACTTTTCTAACTTTATGATTATCCGTTTTTAATAAATCAATCAATACGTCTGCTGATTCCATTTGATTAAAGTAGGTTACGGCACGCACTAGAAAGATAATTTGTGAATTGTCATCAGAGTACTTAATCCATTTACTGAAGTTAGGTAAATTATCTCCGTGATGTGCTTCAAATTGTTTTAATAGAGCAATCTGATCCCAATAATTAAGATCTGTATTTCCTTTATCAAAAAACTTAAACGGGTCACTTTTACTGATTCCCACATAAGAGGTTCTCGATTCTTTTCTAAGTCTATTATTATTACTATAGGTGTGAGGTAGAATCTTCGAGTCCGAAACAGTGATGTTTAGACGTGACAAGGTCTGGAAAGCACGCATACGCTTGTTAGTGTTTGAGTAGCTAATCCTTTTTTCTAGAAACTGATCAATCTTAAGTCCTCTAATCAGGGATTTATAGTTTTTTGAATTCACTAAAGAAGGTGTATTATGGACTAAATCTTCCATAACAGGAATAATAGTAACATAGCTTTTCTTAGAGAGTTTACCGATTTTATCAAAATATAAATCATCAATCTCTTGCTCTGAATAGATTTCATTAGAGTCTAAAATATTAATAACTAGAGCCTCAACTTTAGGTCTGTATTTTGCAATCATATTATCTTCAGATTCTCTTTTTCTTCTCATAAAAAAAGTAACAGCAAAAAGACTAAGCGTAACTATTATATTAAGTGCAATGACCACAATAGCAATTTGGATTACTAAAGGAAAAGAACCTAACAGAATTTTGTAATACTCGATAAAACTAAAAATTGAATCCATGATAAATTATTTGTTATAATGAGATTAAAGTATAATACGTTATGACGCAGTTAAGACATTAAACAGAGGCAAAGATATGTTGCGTTCATCCTGATACCAAATACTCTAATTTTCATATTCGTTATTTCTGATACAAACGCTAAATACATATTCTAAATCATAAGCAAAGGAATGCTTAAACAGAGGAAATAAAATAAAACCTATATAGAAAAACCATAGATTTAAAATACTGCACGACATTAATTAAACAACTGACATTCAGCAAACAAAACGTTACTGTCTATGCTTTGTCTATAATAATAAATATTAGTTTTAAAGATAAAAAACTTGTAACAAGAAGAGAGTTAAGAGCTTTTATAACCTAACAGTTCAGTCAAGACGATAGAGTTTCAGTAAATTATTATAGTAAAATTTCGCTCTCTAGGTCTGAAACACCTATGTCAAAATCTAAATTTAGCCTATCTATTAACTCATAGATAAGCTTTTTATACCAATTCTCTGACTTAGGATGAATGTAGATTTTACTGATTAACTTCTCTACATCAACATCAATTTTTAATCCCTCGTGGATTTCTTCCTTGCTATGGCTTGCATCGGTTATAATCCTAACTTCTTTTTCATACAAAAAACTTTTGCGTTTATACAGAAAAGGGAAGAAAGCATCATCAAACGGAATATGTTGGGTCTTATAATCAATATAATTGACCTTACCTATGTGCTGCTCAAAATGAAGTTCTGAAGTTAATGCTTTTTGAATCCTTCCGATAGTAGATTGAATTGCTATTCCTTCCTTGCTTTTGGTGAAAATTTGCCACATTGCAAATGATTCGTAATCATTGATGTGCCAGCTACTGATCACTACATTTTTTCTGTGGTTTTTATAATGCTCTAAAAACTCGGGTTTATGTTCTGAAAGTTTTTGAATCTCTATGAAGGTTGGTTCACTAAAAGTGCCTTCATATTGATCTTCAAACTTATCTGAACGCGCCATAAAGAGTTGTTTGTGCAATAACAAATCGAGAAATTTGGACAAGTCTAGGTACTTCCAAACCATGGTGTTTGGAGCTAAAGGTTTAATTCTCGAATTAACTACATACATCTCTTCAGTTTATTATAAGTTGTTGTGATTAGTCAGATCTTGTCTTAACCAATTCGGGATTTCAATAGAACGCATTTGCGCTATATCAATAATGACCTGAATACTTTTTCCTTTGGCGTGGATTATCTCCTGATCATCTTGGTTTGTAGTTGTAATAAGATATTCAATCTCAAAACTTTTGGTTCCGATGCTCGAAGTTCTCATCAGAACCATCGGTTGTTTGTCTGTTAGTTTTAACTCTACAAAATAATCACAAGCGATATGTGCTATGACAAACATATTTTTCGTCCAATCCCAATCTTTACTCACGGCCTGCATAAAGAGTCCTCTTCCGATCTGAAAGTATTCAAAATAATAGACATTATTGACATGTCCGAGCGGATCTAAATCATTCCATCGGATAGCTAAAGGCATTTTAAACTTAAAATCGTCAGTATTTATGCTCTTCATATTTCATCGGTTTTATTCAAAGGATTGCATGGCTACTAATTTAGAATACATTCCTGATTTAGATAGTAATTCGTCGTGGGTTCCTTGTTCTATAATTTCTCCTTTTTGCATCACAACTATAAGATCAGCTTTTTGAATCGTAGAAAGCCTATGAGCAATCACCACCGAAGTACGATTTTGCATCATATTTTCCAACGCTCCTTGTACAAGGCGTTCGGATTCGGTATCAAGTGCTGAAGTTGCCTCGTCTAAAATCATAATTGGGGGATTTTTCAGAACAGCTCTAGCAATCGATAAACGCTGTTTTTGTCCTCCAGAAAGTTTGTTCCCGCTGTCGCCAATGTTAGTGTGAATTCCTTCGGGTAAATCTTTTACAAACTCATAAGCATTGGCAATTTTCAGAGCTTCGATGATTTCTTCATCGGTTGCATTTTCTTTTCCAAGCAAAAGATTGTTTTTAATGGTATCATTAAACAAAATACTGTCTTGCGTAACAAGTCCCATAAGTCCTCTCAAACTCTGCAAATTAAAATCTTTAATATCAGCTCCGTCAATCTTAATACTGCCTTGGTTTACGTCATAAAAACGTGTCAGCAAATTAGCAATCGTACTTTTTCCACTTCCGGATTGTCCAACCAATGCAACTGTTTTTCCTTTCGGAACTTTCAGAGAAAAATCTTTCAAAACCGGTTCGTTTTCATACGAAAAAGTAATATTTTCGATAGAAATACTATCGTTAAAACCAGTATTGTTGATGGCTCCCGGTTTGCTTGTAATCGGATTTTCGGTTTCTAAAATTTCCAAAACCCGTTCTGCAGCTGCATTTCCTTTTTTAACGGAATACGATGCTTTGGAAATAGATTTTGCAGGAGTCAGGACTCCGTAAGCCAAACTCATATAGGTTATAAATTGTGCTCCCGAAAGCGTTCCGTCCACCAAAACCATTTGACCTCCATAAACCAAAAGTGTAGCAATAGTTACGATTCCTAAAAATTCACTCATAGGCGAAGATAAATTCTGACGGTTTAGAATTCGGTTGTTCAGCTTGAAAAAACGATAGGTAGAATCTTCAAATTTTTGTTGAAATCTCTTTTCTCCATTAAACCCTTTAATCACTTTGAGTCCTCCAAGCGTTTCGTCAATAATAGAAAGAAAATAACCTTGTTCTTGTGCAGCTTTGTCCGAATTTTTCTTTAAGGACTTTCCGATTATCGAAATCAAAAATCCCGAAATCGGAATAAAAATAAACACAAATAACGTTAGTTCAATACTGATAAAGCACATTGCTCCGATAGTGAATAAAATCGTCAAAGGTTCTCTGACCAAAAGCTCCAAAACTGATAAAAATGAATGTTGAATTTCCAATACATCAGAGGTCATTCTCGAAATCATATCACCTTTTCGCTTTTCCGAAAAATAAGAAAGCGGAAGTTCAACCGTTTTTTTGTACAAAGCATTTCTGATGTCTTTCAGGATTCCGTTCCGCAAAAATGTAATAAAAAACATTGCCCAGTAATTGAACAAATTCTTTAATAAAAATGTTCCGATAACGACAGAAATTAAAATCATCAAAGTATGCAAAGCTCCGTTTTGTTCCATCGAATTTGTTATCCAATACCCCATATAGTCTTTTAGATAACTGCCTAACTCCATAATGCCCTCATATTTTGGAGTTTCCGTTATTTTGTTCTCATTTTTGAACAATACATCAAGCATTGGCATCAAAGTCAGAAAAGAAATGGCGCTAAACAAAGCGTATAATATGTTGAAAAATATATTCAACCACATATACTTTTTGTAGGGTTTGGCAAATCGGAATATTTTTTTGAAATACTGACTTATCATGGGTCTGTTTTATTATTTGATATTATATTCTTTTGAAATTCTTCAAAACAACTTAGAAACCTAAATCCTTGATAATGTTTTGGATGTGTTGGTCTAAATCTTTTTCTACTGCTTTAAAACTCTCGATGTTTTCTAGCGGAGCATTCACACTAAAATAGAATTTTATCTTAGGTTCAGTGCCGCTTGGTCTAGCACAAATTTTACCTCCGTCTTCAAGGTAATAAATCAGCACATTTGATTTTGGTATATTGATATCATAAATTCCTCCACCCATCAAATCTTTCGCTTCTGAGGATTGGTAATCTTCTATCATCACTACGCGTTGTCCTGCAAGTTCTAAAAGTGGCTTTTCTCTTAAGTCAACCATCATTTGCTTGATTTGAGCTGCACCATCCATACCTTTTTTGGTAATTGAGATCAGGTGTTCTTTATAAAAACTGTAATCAACATATAGGTTAAGTAGTTCTTTGAATATCGAACTTCCTGACGCTTTTGCCTGAGCGGCAATTTCGCATACAAGCAAAGCTGCTCCTACAGCATCTTTATCTCGCACCGCATCACCCACCATAAACCCGAAGCTTTCTTCTCCTCCGCCAATAAATTTCTGATTAGGGAAATCTCTGATAAACTTAGCTATCCATTTGAATCCTGTCAGCCCAACTTTGCACTCTACACCATATCCTTCAGCCAAATCAAGCATCATCGGAGTTGAGACGATAGTTGATCCTATAAATTCTTTACCAGTCAATTTATCTGCTCTCTTCCATTGTTCTAACAAGAAAGCGGTCATAATAACCATTGTCTGATTTCCGTTCAATAATTGCATTTCACCCTCTAGGTTTCGCACAGCTATCCCGATTCTATCTGAATCTGGATCAGTTCCGATAACGATATCTGCTCCTGTTTTGTTAGCGAGATCAATCGCCATCGTCAGTGCTTCTGGCTCTTCTGGGTTCGGAGACTTGACTGTCGGAAAATCACCATCAGGTTCTTTCTGTTCTTGTACGATATTCAAATCTGTATAGCCCGCTTTTTCGAGTACAGGCGGAATCAGTTTTATAGAAGTTCCGTGAAGTGAGGTATAGACAATTTTCAGGTTTTCTTTAGCTTGTTTTGGTGTATTAAAACTTGAATTATCAATGGTAGATTCGATAAAAGCCTTATCCACTTCAGTGTCGATATATTCTATCAGCTCAGGATTAGCTTCAAACTTAATTTGGTCATACGCGAGGCTCTCAATTACATTTATAATCTCTCCGTCCTGAGGCGGCACGAGTTGTGCTCCGTCATCCCAATATACTTTATATCCATTATATTCAGGCGGATTGTGTGACGCTGTAAGTACGATTCCCGCTTTGCAACCCAAATAACGTACTGCAAACGAAAGTTCAGGCGTTGGACGCATATCTGAGAATAAATAAACCTTAATGCCATTAGCCGAAAATACATCCGCCACGAGTTTAGCCAACAAATCGCTATTGTGTCTGCAATCATAGGCAATGACTACTTTTATTTCCTGATTGGGGAATGATTTTTTGAGGTAATCAGACAGGCCTTGGGTGTTTTTGCCTAAAGTATATTTGTTGATTCGGTTAGTCCCTACTCCCATTATTCCTCTCATGCCTCCTGTACCGAACTCCAAATTCTTATAGAAAGCATCTTCTAATCCTTTAGGATCAGAAGTCATCAAATCCTCAATTTCTTGTCTTGTTTTTTGATCAAAAGTTGGTGTCAACCATAGATTGACTTTGTCTAGTATGTTTTGGGGTATATTCATATTCTTAATGTAATGATGTTATCTTGTTATAATGTGATGTTGCACAACTATAAACAGGCAACAGATTAGTACTATTTTAAGTAGAGCCAATGTATTGAAATAGCTTCTACTACTATATATTTATTGTATAACCTCATAACTTTTTAACCCTATATAATAAGGTTTCAATCCGTCACTTCCCTCACTTTATAATTCTCCTGATTCGGACGATTTCTCAAGATGAGCTCGCCTAAGAATCCCGCTAAGAACAACATAGACCCTATAATCATAGTTGTTAAAGCTATATAAAACCAAGGATTATCCGTTACTAGGGTATAGGTCAAATTATTGTAAAGTCGATAGAGTTTTGAAGCTCCGATATACAGGGCAGATCCGAAACCTATCAAAAACATCAGCACACCCAAAGCACCAAAAAGATGCATGGGTTGCTTGCCGAATTTTGATAAAAACCAAATCGTAATCAAGTCTAAAAATCCGTTGAGAAATCTGTTCATCCCAAATTTGGTCTGCCCGTATTTTCGTGCTTGATGTTTTACTGATTTCTCTGCGATTTTGCTATAACCTGCATTCTTTACTAATACCGGAATATAACGATGCATCTCTCCTGATACCTCTATGTTTTTTACGACCTCATTTCTGTAAGCTTTCAGCCCGCAATTAAAGTCGTGCAACTTTAGGCCAGATGTTTTTCTGGCTGCCCAGTTAAAGAGTTTTGAAGGTAGGTTTTTAGATAAGATTGAGTCATAGCGCTTTTTCTTCCAGCCAGAAACCAAATCAAACTTACCGTTTATCACCATTGCATATAACTCTGGAATCTCATCTGGACTATCTTGCAAGTCGGCATCCATCGTGATTACGACTTCTCCTTTTGCCTTTGCAAAACCTAGGTGTAAAGCTTGTGATTTGCCATAATTCTTCTGAAATCTAAAACCTCTTACGCCGATGTCTTTCTTAGCTAATGCAGAGATAATCTCCCAGGATTTATCTGTACTTCCGTCATCGATAAAAATAATCTCATACGAGAAATTATTGTTGTTCATCACCTGAACAATCCACGAATAAAGCTCTTTGAGCGAGTCCTCTTCGTTTATCAGCGGAATGACAACACTAATATTTATCATGCCATTTCTGGTTTATCTTTTTTAACAAATGCGCCAATGAGTATAGCACAAACGATTCCGATAACAGCATAAATCACTATGGTCATCGGAATTGAAAAAAATGATTTCATCGAATTTCTGGTAACTACTAAGTGTTCTTCTATGACTTCAAGTGAATTCACCTCTGCTTCTGTAGCACCTTGTGCCAGAGCGGCTTCTCTAAGATTGATTGATATGTCACGCATCTTATCAATGGTTTGATCGATAAACTCAGGGAACATATAGTTATAAGTTAAGTTAAATACACTAAACACCAAGGCCGCAATAACTGTTGTCGCAGCACCAATTCTGAGGGTTTCTGAGAATGTAATATATCCGTTATTGTATTTATTTCTGAAAGTTGTAGTGGCTAAAATCACAAACATCAAGGGTAACACCATATAGTTTAGTAGGCTGATTATAATTCCCAAAGAAGGATTTTTCACTCCGTCAACGTCTAAAGCAATCAGCGTTAAAAACTCGAGTATCATTATTGCTCCGAAAACGAGTCCGAAGAAAATAGCAGGTTTAAGAAAATTTGATCTCATTAAAATAAAAATAAAGGATATTAACCCACAAATATACAAAATCAGATTCCAAGCCAATCAAAGCTTTTAAAATAATCACCCTCAAATTAGCTCTAATTACAGCAAAAAACATAAAAAGAGATTATCTGCTGCTTCTATATTTTATTTTATTTGTGTTTGAGCTTAGGTCTATCAAAAGTTAAGACTAAATTAAAGCTGTAATTATACTGGACTCATTAGAATTGGCTTAAATTTGCAAGCTTATTATGATAACACGACACTCACAACCAGAAATAAACAAAACCTTCCTGATTATTCTATTGGGAATATTAGCTGCTTTAGGCCACCTTTACAATCGACATGTATTTACCTGGCTTTCAGAGAATCGCAGAGGATTTGAATACGCAAGAACAGAAAGTAACTTTTACGCTTACTTCCTATTTTATCGGAATTGCGATAGGCCAGCTGCTTTACGGTCCAATCGTAGATAAATATGGTCGTAAAAAGCCGCTGCTTTTTGGGTTAGTTATGTATGTAGTCGCTGCGTTGGGCTGTGCTTTTTCAACCTCAATTGAGATGATGATTTGGATGCGCTTCGTCCAAGCATTGGGCGGTTGTGTCGGGATGGTTGCCTCTGCAGCAATCATTAGTGATGTATATATTCCAGAGCATAGGGCTAGAGCTTTTTCGTCAATTATGCTAGTTATGGGAGTAGCACCGTTAATAGCTCCGAGTGTGGGAAGTTTTTTTATCATACACTCAGATTGGTACTATATCTTCTATTTTTTGGCTGGATTTGCAGCCATGGTTATGCTACTCATCTATTTTTTCTTACCTGAGACTAGCGCTTATATGCACACTAACAAACTAAAGATAAAAGAAATAGCATCAAATTATTGGAGTATTTTATGGGATAGAACTTTCATGTTTTATACACTTATCGGGAGTATTTCTATGTCAATTCTCTTTGCATATATCTCCTCAGCAGCCTTTATATTCCTGACTTATTACAAGCTAGACAAAACGACTTTTTCCGTATTATTTGCCATCAATGCCTCAGGACTTATTTTAGGAAGCTATATCAACGGTTGGTTAACAAGAAAAATAAATTATGTCATCATCGGAAGGACAGCTACTATTACACTCATGCTTTTTTCAGGAATAATTTTGACTGTGGCTTACCTCAACCCAACGCTTTCGTATCAATGGGTGGTTGTAGGGTTATTTTCTATTTTATTTACTATCGGATTCATCAATCCAAATGCAATGGCCGCTTCGCTGGTTCCCTTTACCGATAGAGCGGGTGCTGCATCAGCACTAAGCGGAGCGATGCGTATGGGAATGGCTGCTTTGGTTGCTGGGATAATTGCATGGATTCAGATAAAGGATGTGTTTACGATGTTTCTGATCATCTTTTTGTTGACCATCACAACAGTCATCCTACTTCTTTTCTCTCCGAAAAGAACAAGAAAGTGGTCTTTTATTTGTTATTGGTTCAAGTAGTCGTCCAACCTATAAATAGAGTCATCTCCTTCTAAGATTTGGATATAGCTTTTGTATCTCGACCAAAAAACCTCATCATTATCTAAGGCTTCTTTGACCGCACATCCTGGTTCTTCTTTGTGTAAGCAATTATTAAATCTACAATGTTTTTTTAGTTTGTAAAATTCGGGGAAATAATCGGTCACTTCAGCTGGCTCCATATCTACCATACCGAATCCTCGGATTCCTGGAGTATCAATGATTCTTGCGCCAAAAGACAGATCATACATTTCTGCAAAAGTAGTGGTATGTTGTCCTTGCTTGTTTGATTCTGAAATTTGAGATGTTTTCAGGTTTAGTTTGGGTTCGAGTGCATTGACGAGTGTCGATTTCCCTACGCCTGAATGCCCTGAAAAAAGACTGGTTTTGCCCTTCATAAGCTTTTTAACTTCTTCCACTCCTATGCCTTCAAGAGCTGATACTCTCAGACATGTATAACCGATAGAGGTATAAAGATGTTGCAAGAAAAGTTGATTGTCTAAATCTGTTTCTTCTAGGGTATCGATTTTATTAAAAATCAATATGGCTTTAATATTATAAGCCTCAGCCGAAGCCAAAAACCTATCGATGAATGATGTAGTTGTCAGCGGATAATTTACCGTAACCAACAAAAAAGCCAAATCGATATTCGCACCAATGATATGCACTTGTTTAGATAGATTGACCGACTTTCTGATGATATAATTACGTCTTTCGTGGATATTTTTGACAACTCCGATATGCTCATCAGTAGTATCATCTAGCTCAAAATCAACCACATCGCCTACCGCAACAGGGTTAGTGCTCGTGATACCCTGAATACGAAATTTACCTTTGATACGACACTTATAAAAAGTGCCTTCTTCACTTTTTACGCTGTACCAACTGCCGGTAGATTTGTATACGATTCCAGTCATAATTTTGGGTAAGTTTATATAATCAGAAAAACCCATCTACTTTTGGTAAATGGGTTCTGTATCTAAAATAATAGATTTTTAAGCCTCAAAAGGAACTACAGAAACATAAGACTTGTTATCTCTCTTTTTCTGAAATTCAACAACTCCATCAACTTTTGCGTGTAATGTATGGTCTTTACCAAGGTATACATTCTCTCCTGGGTTGTGTTTTGTTCCTCTTTGTCTAACGATGATATTACCAGCTATGGCAGCTTGTCCACCGAAGATTTTAACTCCTAAACGTTTTGAATGAGATTCTCTACCGTTTTTCGAACTTCCGACACCTTTCTTGTGAGCCATGATGTTTAAATTTTAATTCTGTTTGAAATATTTTTTTGGTCTTTATTTGTTATCTCAGAGCTTAAGCCGTGATTCCAACAATTTGAATCTTAGTCAATGATTGACGGTGACCGTTTTTCTTTCTGTATCCTTTTCTTCTTTTCTTTTTGAAAACGATTACTTTATCTGCTTTAAGATGCGTTAACACCTTGGCTTCAACAGAAGCTCCTTCTATAGCTGGGGCGCCTAATGTAATTGTTCCGTTGTTGTCTACTAGAAGAACTTTGTCAAACGTTACGTTTTTACCTTCTTCTACATCCAAGCGGTGAACAAAAACTGTATGGTCTTTGCTAACTTTAAACTGTTGCCCTGCTATCTCTACGATTGCGTACATAACAATATGTTTTGATTAAATAATTTTTACAGTTTGCAAATATATAGTTTTAATTCAATCCACACAAATTCTTTTCACTCTTTTATTCCTGAATGCGGAGCGTTTCTACAAAACTCACTACAGCACTATGCGTAATAGGTCTTCCCTTAAATCTTTTGAGGGTGAGCTTACGCTCGTCATGGGTCGCTTCTAACTGGTTTAGGATATTAATCAGGTGCATCTTCATGTGTCCTTGCTGAATTCCTGTTGTGGTTAGCGAGTTTAAGGCTCCGAAGTTTTGCGCCAACCCTGCCGCTGCAACTACTTGCATCAACTCCTGAGCATTTGGATTTCCTAACATTTGCAAAGACAGCTTTACCAATGGATGTAAAGATGTAAGTCCGCCCACAACGCCAAGAGCCAAAGGAAGGTCTAACCAAAAACGAAAAATACCGTCTTTGATATCAGCATTAGATAAACTTTTGTACTGACCTTCTTTTGAGGCATAAGCATGAACACCCGCTTCAACCGCCCTAAAATCATTACCTGTTGCCAGAATAACCGCATCAACACCATTCATAATACCTTTATTATGCGTTACTGCTCTGAAAGGCTCTACTCTAGCAATTTGTACTGCCTGAACAAACTTTTCAGCAAAGGCAGGATTTGGGTCTAAGTCTTCTACCTTACACATAACCTCTGCTCTTACAACACAGTTCGGGACGTAGTTTGACAATATACTCATCACTACATCAATATGCTCGTTTTCTGAGAAATCATTATAGCTTTCAGCTTCATGTTTTAAGGTTTTTGCAAAGTCTTCTAAGCAGGTATTAATGAAGTTGGCACCCATACTGTTCACCGTTTCAAAAGTAGCATGTAGTTGATAGTAATTATCAAGCACAGCAGTCTTATCGCGAAGTTCAATAGAAGTAATCCCCCCGCCGCGCTTTTGCATATTGGCTGTTATAGCTTGGGTATTTTCAAAAAATTTTGGCTTAACCTTTTCAAAGAATTTAACTAATTTATCTGTATTTCCGTTGTACATAAAATGCACTTGTCCAATTTTTTCTGTGCCTAGAATAGTGGTTTTAAACCCACCTCTTTTAGACCAAAACTTAGCCGCTTTTGAAGCTGCTGCCACAACTGAACTCTCTTCGATAACCATCGGAACGGTGTAACATTTGTCGTTGATCAAGAAGTTTGGCGCTACGGCATAGGGCAAATAAAAGTTGGATATTGTGTTCTCGATAAAGTCATCGTGAAGTCTTTGTAGTGCCTCATCTGTATTCCAGTATTGTTTTAAAACCTTTTTGGCATAAACATCGTCAGAGAAGTAAGTTGACAACAGCCACTCTACTTTTTCGGCTTTAGAGAGTTTTGAAAATCCAGATTTAGATTCAGACATATCGAATAGCATTTTATTGAGAAATGCAAAGGTAAACTTAAAATAGTTGAAGCACAAAACAGCTTTCTTAAAAACGAATAGTTCTATAAAAATTCGGCATCGTCTTACAATAAAAAAGCATTTTTAGAAGTTTAATAAGCAACAATAAAATTTGATTCGAGTTTTATTACTACTTAGAAAAACAGTATAAACTAAAATTAAAAATGTTAAATCAAATCGAGCTATAAATCAGAATCATTTTTTATACCTACATTTGATAGTTGTTATTTTCGAACCTAGCTAACATTATACAACTATGAAAACTAATTTCTTATTTATATTTCTAGTCCTAGGATTGCTAGGTTGTTCTTCTGACAATAGCGGAAGTACACCAATCATTCCTGGCGGGAACAATGCGTATTTTCCTCAAGACCAAAGCAACTATTGGGTTTATGATGTAATGTCAGAACAAATGCCAGCTAGTAGCGATTCGCTTTATATCAACGGAGCAATCGAAGAGAACGGCTATACGTATTACAGCTATGCCACTGAAGACAATATGCCTCTTGGTTTTTACTCAAAAATTATGACAAGCGGAAAATCCAGAAACGCAGGACCAAAAGTATTGATTACTGGTTCTATGAATGCTGGAGATATTTTTGGTGGGAACCTTGGAGAACTTGAGGTGAATTTTGATGATTTCTTGTTTTTTGACGCTAGTGCCACTCCAGGAAAACCACTAGATAGCAAATCAGATAGCTTCAGCTTTCCTTATAATGACATTGACTTCAAAATTGATTATATACTCTCTACCACAGCAGGGCAAAGCTTCCCTACCCAAACTATCGGAGACGTTGTTTATGAGAACATTAAATCAACTACTGTAAGTCTTAAAGCAAAGATAACGGCTACCGTTTCTATATTCGGAATTGATATTCCTTATGTAATTATGGATCAACAAGACATTATTGTTTCGACCCAATATTATGCTAAGAATGTTGGAGTAATTTTCGTAGATACTACAATTAAATACCACCTCAATGAATTGCCAAGTTCAGATATTGAAATTCCAGTTCCTCAAGATTTTGAAACGAATTCTTCTGAAACTTTAGTTACCTTTTATATTGAACCTTCCCTAGAAGAATAATGTTTTTTTAGATTATTCGAATAGCTGTTTTTTTATAACTGACCTAAATCAGGTTTCTATTTATGTTTCGTAAGTTTTTTGTTTTAACAATACTCTCGCTTGTAATGTTTAGTTGTGAGAGCGACTATACGCGTACTAACAATCCTTTTGTACCTACCTATTCTTTTGGGTTTACAATAGATATGCAACTACCTATGTACAGTTCGTTAATTTATCCAAGCAACGCTGTTTTGGTAACCCTAATTGGCGCTGGAACCAATGGAGTAATTGTATTTAATACAGGGGCTGGCTACAGAGCTTATGAAGCAAATTGTCCAAATCAATATATGTCTAGTTGCTCACAACTTGAGACAAACGGCATTAGAGCTGTTTGTCCTTGTGATGATTTAGAATACAGCTTGTACACAGGACTTCCGGTCACAGATGGCGATTATGCCATGATTCCGTATAGAGTTGAGCTAAGAGGTACGAGTCAATTATACATCTCCAATTAACTACTGTTTTTATACGCGAATAGCCGAAACAATAGCTGCCTCTGTTTTTTGGAGAAGTTTATCAATGGGCAAGTCACTCACTTTTAGAGCTGGATGAACGGTATAGCTAATACGGCTTGCGAGTCCCATTGGGAAAGAGCCAAAACGAACCATTTTCCACGAATTATTAATCGTTACTGGCAAGATATAAGCCGATGGCGCATGCAGACACAGTGTTTTAAGCCCGTTTTCTGAAAACTTTCTTGGTTGCCCCGTTTTACTCCTAGTCCCTTCTGGGAAAATCACTACTGAACGATTATTTTTCTCAATATATTCTGCGATTTTCTGGATTTGAGGTATCGCCTGTGAAGGGTCTTTTCTGTCAATCAGCACTGAGCCACCGTGTCTGAGGTTATAAGAAACGCTAGGAATCCTTTTGCCCAATTCTTTCTTGCTGATAAACTTAGGGTGTAGTCTCCTAAAAAACCAAATTATAGGAGGAATATCAAACATGCTCTGATGATTGGCAACTATAATAATCGGCACTCCTTTTGGCGCAAGGTTTAGATTCTTGATTCTATAGGTCGTACCCAAAATATGTGTAGTGCGTGTGAGTCCGAAGTTTAGATAATCTACCGCTTTTTTATGTGCTTGATAACCGAAGAGGTTCAAACAAATCCATTGAATAGGATGAAATACACATAATAGGATTCCGAAAATCAAATAAAAAATTATTGATATTGGATAAGAAACAATCTTTTTCATGAAGTATGATTTGAAAAAATAAGTCTGTCGTAATTATTTAATTCGTTACATCAATCGAGTTAGCTTTTCCGATGCCTATCACGCGGTCATAACGGTCAGTTGCACCTCTATAATAAGCTAAGACGTAATAGTCATTTTCAGTTTCATAGAAGTTTCCGTCGATAGCATCTTTCTGATTGACTTGTTTTCTGTTATTTGCCAGTACGTATTGGTAGTTAGTAAAGCCTTGCTTGATAAGTACTGCCTTTGTATATACGCCTTCTTTTTCGTCATAATCCATTTTGAATTCATCTGTCAAGGCATAGTTATTAAACATTCCGTTGATATATACCGCATCTTTACCGAAATAATTAGGCGCTTTCATAGTAAAATACACCCAAGAATAATCAGCCTCAATAGTGGGTTTATTTCTATTGTAAACAGTAGGTGAAAACCCTCCGTTTATATCTGGGTAATAGGTGTAGGATTGAGTTCCTCTCGCCAAATGCGAATAGAGATGTGTATTATAAATTTCTCCTGACGTTATATGACTAACAGTGTTGTTTGAAGAGCGGATATCTTTTGTCTCTAAATACAAAAACTCGTTAGAACCATAGAAGCTCGTTTCCTTATCATATTTATAAATTAGCTCATTGGCTATAGCATATTGAGGACGTATATTCGTGATAGCTGTGTTCCAGACTCCGTTCTGCAACAATACTACCTTTACATTCTCTGTCGGATTTTGTAGCTGTAAAGCTCCTGGTCGTATAGAGAACTCTAAATTGTGCATCTTCTCTATATCCCCCATAGTTCTGGAACGTTTGATTTGCAGGGGCACGCCTACTGTATTTTCATAGATTACAAAACGCCTAGACAAAACCAATTGACTTTGTTCATCATAAATCTTTAGAATATAATTTCCTGAGAGTAATAATTGCTGGGTCTGCTGGTTTGGGATTCTAAGTACATAATGTGAATAATTCTGAAGTGTATTGGTTGAATTCTCATAGGTCTGAATTCTAATGTTGTCAAAACCTTTCAGATATTCCATTTTCGACAGACTAGAAGGCTTCCAGTCATAATTGCAATGTGTAATTGTATAGGAATAATCTTGTTCAGAAGCATAGAGATCATCAAACTCAAACCGAAAACTATCGCCTAACTTAAAGAAAGGAACCGTACTTTGACCATCTTTGATAAAAGAAGCTGTTTTGATGTTAAAAGGCGGTGGCACTTCGTTTTCTACTTGAGCTGAAGCGCTAAGAAAAGAAACTATAAAAACTGACAAGACGATAAATAAGCTTTTCATACAATCCTTTTTATTAAAAAGTAAATTTAATCAAAAATACACGAACAGCCCTATTCTTAACACACTAAATAATAGGCATAAAAAAACACCCGAGACTGTCGGGTGTTTTCATATATAATTTTCGTTAGAGATTACTTGATTTCGAAAGTAACTCTTCTTACTAATTTACGAGCTCCTGCAGATGAAGGTTCAACAGAATTGTCTTCTCCTTTAGAGATTACATTCAGTCTATTTCCGTCGATTCCTGCTTTTACTAGAATAGCTTTTACGTTTTCTGATCTTCTGTTAGCCAAACCATAGTTATAGTTTGTGTTCCCGATTTCGTCAGCGTGTCCGAAGATATCAACTGAAGCATTTGGGTTAGTCAACAAGTAGGTACGTATAAAATCAATTCCTTGAGTTGATACATTTGTTGGTTGAGCTTTATCAAAGTCAAAGTAAACAGTTACATATCCGCTATTGATTAACTCTCTAACAAGCTCATTGTTGCTCTTAGTATTTCTTCCAACTGCTTCTGGACCGTAAGTTCTTTCTAGGTATGTTTCAAGCTCATCTGGAACACCATTTCCGTTTCTGTCAATTACTCTACCTTTAGAGTCAACCGCAACACCTGGAGTTGAGTTTGGCTCTACATCTAAGTAATCTGGCACACCATCTTTGTCAGAGTCAACTAACATTGATTCGACTTCAGCAATTCTGTCTTCTAAACTTGCCATTACATCATTCATTGGAGTAACTAGGTGCCAGTCAGCGTGAGTAGAAGCTTTTCCTAAATACATAGTGATACCTAAAGAAGCATTAAACAAATAATTTTTCTCTAGACCTCTTCTGTTGTTATAGAATTCTGTTCCATCCCAAGTGTGGTTCATTTTCATGTTATTGATCATAGATAAATCCCCAGTAAGCACAAACTTATCCGATAGTTTTACCTGACCTGTAAGACCTGCAATGAAATTAATCATTTGGTCACTTCCGCTATAATGATCCGACTGAAGCATAGAATATCCAGCGCCAGCATGAGCTAATAGTCCGATAGTATTTGTCCAATCTTCAAAGCTCAACACACGTCCTAGGTTTACAACTCCTTGCAAACTGAATCTGTAGTATTTGCTTTCAAAATCGATAGAACTATCGCTTCCTTGTTTGAATTGATCAAAACCTCCGTCAAGCTTAAGACCAAATTTTGGGTTAAACATATATCTAACCCCTAAATCTAAATGTAGAGGTGATACTCTATTTACATAAGCTCCACTTACAAAAGGAGTTGTAGGCTTAACTATACCTGCGTTTAATTCTACTGACCATTTGTTAAAGCTAGATTCTTTTTGTTCAGTCTCTTGAGCATTAACAATAGCAACCGAAGCGACTAGAGCAGCAGCTGTTAGTATGATTTTTTTCATAATTTATTTTTTTTACAGATTTTACTTACACTATACTGTTTGCAAAAGTAACTCATTTTTTTAAAATAATCTAAAAATAGAATATTTTTTTTAACATTTTATATTTTTAAGTCAAGGATTTAGGAATTCAAAGAACAAGACTTGTCTTAAATAGACAAGAAATTTCTATTAAAAAACCAATAATATCGCTATGATTTTAATTTCTTCGCAATAACATCACAAGCTTCATCTAGCATTGCATAAACACTCTCAAAGCCACCTTCAATTCCGTAATACGGGTCTGGCACATCTACATTCTCATCCTCAAAGATTTCATTCATAATTATTCTGACTTTTTCTTTGTCTTTATTGTTTGGAGCAAGCGCAAGTATATCTTTATAATTATTGTTGTCCATCACATATATATAATCAAAGTTTTCGAAATCTTCAATTCTGAATTGTCTTGCACGCTGAGTAGAAATATCAACACCAAACTTTTTAGCAATAGCTACCGAGCGTTTGTCGGGTTGTTTTCCTGAATGCCAATCACTCGTTCCAGCCGAATCGACCAAGAACTTCTTCTTATCTAATTTTGACTGTAAGAGTCCTTCTGCTAGTGGGCTTCTACAAATATTCCCCAAACAAACCATTAGGATTTTAGTTTTCATCTCGAGTTTATACAGAGAGTTTTTTATTGATGTCTTCCATATACTTCTTAAACTGCTTGTCAGTTTCGACCAAGTTATCAACGGTCTTACAGGCGTGAAGTACGGTAGCATGGTCTCTATCTCCGATTTGGCTACCGATGTTCTGCAGAGATGATTTAGTGTATTTTTTTGCAAAAAACATAGCCAACTGTCTCGCCTGAACAATATGACGTTTTCTAGTTTTTGACTGTAACGTCTCAAGGTCTAACTGGAAATAATCTGACACTACTTTTTGGATATAGTCAATAGAAATTTCCTTTTTCACGTGTTTGACAAACTTCTCTACTACTCCTTTTGCCAATTCAAGGTTAATTTCTTTTTTATTAAAAGAAGATTGGGCGATAAGAGAGATAACAGCTCCTTCGAGCTCTCTCACGTTTGATTTTATGTTTTTAGCAACATATTCGATAATCTCATCTGGCATCTCTACTCCATCGCGATACAATATATTTTGAAGTATAGAATAGCGTGTCTCGTAATCGGGTTGTTGCAGCTCAGCAGAAAGCCCCCATTTGAAGCGGGACAGCAAACGTTGGTCAATATCCTGCATATCTACAGGCGCCTTGTCTGAGGTTAAGATAACCTGCTTTCCGTTTTGGTGCAAGTGATTAAAGATATGAAAGAACACATCCTGAGTACCTGCTTTTCCTGAAAAAAACTGCGCATCATCAATAATTAATACATCGATGAGTTGATAGAAATGTATAAAATCATTTCGGGTATTTCTCCTTACAGAATCTACAAACTGTTGGGTAAACACTTCAGCTGAGATATATAAAACTGTTTTTTCTGGGTGCTTTTCTTTAATCTCAACTCCAATAGCATGAACCAAGTGAGTCTTTCCTAAACCAACACCGCCAAAAATCATTAGCGGATTAAATGAAGTTCCTCCAGGCTTACTCGCGACAGCCATACCCGCAGAACGAGCCAATCTATTGGAGTCTCCTTCTAAGAAGTTGTCAAAATTATAGTTTGAATTGAGTTGTGATTCAATTTTTATATTTCGGATACCTGGAATTACAAAAGGGTTTTTGAGCTCAGGATCTTTATTTTGTATCGGAAAATCTACTTCTTGAGGTTTGACTGCACCCCGCGAAGAACTAGGAAGTTGCTCTGTAAAAGGTTGTTTATTTCCTTTTGTATTCTCCATGCTAATTTTATACAACAACTTAGCTCCTTCACCCAACTCTTTTGTTAAGGCCAATTTCAGCAATCTGACATAATGTTCTTCTAACCATTCGTAGAAGAATTTACTAGGAACTTGAATGTGCAAAACATTTCTCGAAAGTTCAATTGCCTTAATCGGCTCAAACCAAGTCTTGAAGGCCTGTTCCTGAATATTGTCTTTTATGAAAGACAGACAATTTTCCCATACCGATTGAGCAGTTTTGTTCATATTCTAGTTAAAGTTAGCTTTTTTATTTTCAGAGTTCTTTCATAATCAGACACAAAGAGAGTTTTCTTTTTCTGATTATTGAGTTAGCAAATATGTGAATAAAATTCTTAATAAAAAAATCGATTTGCTATTGATTAATCGAAATATTAGTGCCACTATAAATTTTTATCCTTTTAAAAAAGTGAGTCTGAAAAATCTTTAGCTACGCAAAGAAAGCTAAACGTTAAAATAAACACAGAATCGGCTAAAAAACAAACAAATACGCTCGTAATTATGTTAATTCTCATCTAAAGAACAATCTGATATTTGTTATCTAGAATCATTTTTTTGATTTTCTTTAAAAGTTTTTTTTTCAGAACAATTTGGCTTTACTTTCAATTAATTTCGCTGTATAAAGTAATCAAAAAAATGAACATAAAGAAGCCTTTTGAAATTACTTTTTCATTAAAACAAAATAACTAAAAAAAAGAACAGCAATCAGAAATAATTTTATTTTTTTTGAGAAAAAATAATACTATTGCTAAACTTATCTCACAGAAATTTTATAGGAAACAATCAAGACCAAGACGAATTAAAAAGAGAATTGTCACTTTTAGACGGTATTATGCTAGTCTCTGGCTCGATGATTGGCTCCGGAATTTTCATTATTAGCGCCAATATGATGCTTAATAAAGCAACTGTATACCCTGTGTTGCCTGCTGTTTATGTATTCATGGCATCTGTGATTTGTATAGCATTACTAATTGACAGAACCAGCACCTGTGGTTGGGGCGTTGTGATTATGCTCTCGGGTATTCCGGTGTATTATTTAACAAAAAAAGATTACCCCAGAAATAAAAACTTCTGAGATAATCTTTTTTGATTATTTAAACCATCTTGGTCTTAGCAACCTCCGTCTTTAGAACATTCTAGTTCAGATTTTACTCCAAAAGTTTTGAGGATTGTGTTGAGCAAGCACCAATTGGTCAGAGAAAACTGAAATAGATTTGCTCCTACAAAAGCGGCAAGCCAAATCCAATTGATGTTTACAAAATAAGCTAATAATGAAGAAACTAAAATCATTGTTCCTGCAATAAGTTTTATATAGCGCTCTCTAGTCATAATTATTATTTTAATGAGTTATACTTTTAATGAATTATATTTTTCGATGGACATAATTGAGATATGCACTCTAGAATGCACGTCACATTCTTTGTTCAACTCTTCAATACTGTTAAACATTTTCTCTGAAACTCCTGCGGACACAAAAGCGAAAAACAGCAAAGAATCTACTCTGTTCATCTCAGTCCCAAACCAATTTGTACCTACAGCATCTTGAGTACTGTCTCTGTAGCCCACCACTGGGTTATATGAATACGTAAGCACTTTGTTTTCTGCTAATACTTTTCTTACCTTTTCTTCAAATGCCTTTACGGCTGTTATTATAAGTAATTTCATATAATTTAGTTTTTAAAAAATTGCTTAGTTTTGGTTATCTTTCTCCCACTTCTTGCGCTCTACCATATAATACACCAATGGCACGACGAGCAAAGTCAATACAGTAGAAGAAATTGCTCCTGCTACAAGTGAAATTGCCAATCCTTGAAAAATAGGGTCAAACAATATCACTGCCGCTCCGATAATTACAGCTCCCGTAGTCAGCAAGATGGGAGTTGTTCTTACTGCTCCCGCATCAATAATAGCTTGTTTCAGGGGTACTCCATCCTTAAGTCTAATCTCAATAAAGTCAATAATCAGGACGGAGTTCCGCACCATAATACCTGCCAAAGCAATCATACCGATGAATGAAGTAGCGGTAAAGAACGCACCTAATATCCAGTGTCCGATGACAATACCGATTAGCGAAAGCGGAATAGCGACCATCATCACAATTGGGGTTTTAAAGTTCTGGAACCATCCTACAATCAGCATATAGATAATGATAATCACTACCATAAATGCTATTCCTAAGTCACGGAAAACCTCTAAAGTTACTTGCCATTCTCCGTCCCATTTCACAGTGAAATTGCTCTCGTCTTTAGGTTGTCCCATATAGATTTCGCCTAAGCTATATCCTTTAGGCAATTCTATTTGCTTAAGCTTTTCCTCCATTCCGAGTATAGCATAGGCAGGGCTTTCTAGATTTCCTGCCATATCAGCAAGCACATACACCACACGTTGTTGATCTTTTCTGTTAATAGATTTGCGAAGTGTATCATGTTGTATTTTCACAATATCACTTACAGGAACCATAGTGCCTTGTTGACTTTTGATTTTCAAGTTCTGAATGTCTTCGATACTCGTTTTGTCTTTGTCGTCTAAAGCCATTACAATACCTACAGGATAAGCAGAGCTCTCGTCATACAGATTTGAAATCGGGTATTCTCTGAGCAAATAGGTAAGATTACCCACTACTTGTTGTGGTGCAATTCCATTGAGCATTGCTTTTTCTTTATCCACCTCTAAGCGGAATTCTGTCTGAACATCTTCTACACTCCAATCAATGTCAACCACATCTGCTGTATTGTTCAGAATTTCTTTGACTTGATACGCAACTTTGATTTGTTCTTTGTGGTCAGGACCGTAAACTTCAGCTACAATAGTCGAAAGTACTGGTGGTCCTGGCGGAACTTCTACAATTTTTACATTTGCTCCATACTTCTCGGCAATTTTTTGAATTTGCGGACGCACTTTTTTAGCTATATCGTGACTTTGCATTTTCCTGTTGTCTTTGTGTAGCAAATTCACCTGAATATCTGCCATATTGCTCCCACCTCTCATGTCATAGTGACGCACTAATCCGTTAAAGGTAATTGGCGCTGAAGCTCCTACATAATTCTGATAATTTACTACTTCTGGAACTGTAATCAAATAATTTGCAATCTCACGAGTTACAGCCGAAGTACGCTCTAGTGTCGTGCCTTCTGGCATATCAATCACGACCTGAAACTCATTTTTATTGTCAAAAGGGAGCATCTTCACCGCTACTGATTTAGTAAAAAACATCGAGATTGAAGCCAGCAACAATACAAACGTAGCTCCTAGCACTATCCAACGTTTTTTAAGACTTTCTAATAAAGGTCTTTCGATCTTGTTGTATATTTTATAAATTCTACTGGTCTTATGCCCTTCTTCTGCTTTATGATTTTGTTTTTCTTTTTCAACCAATAAATGATAACCTAAATACGGCGTAATCGTAAGTGCAATAAACAGCGAAAGTATCATTGCAATTGAAGCTCCAATGGGCATCGGACTCATATATGGCCCCATCATTCCAGAAACAAAAGCCATCGGAAGTATTGCCGCAATTACGGTGAATGTAGCTAGAATGGTTGGGTTTCCTACTTCGTTAATCGCATAAATTGCTGCATCTTTAAACGGAAGTTTTCGCATCTTGAAGTGCCTATGCATATTCTCAGCAATAATAATACTGTCATCTACTACAATTCCCACCACAAAGACCAAGGCAAAAAGAGTGATTCTGTTAAGCGTATATCCCAAGATATAATAACTAAATAAGGTCAAGGCAAAAGTAAGTGGTACTGACAAAAACACGACTAATCCTCCTCTCCAACCCATCGCTAGCATTACTAGAATCGTAACAGCTATAATAGCGATAAGCAAGTGAAATAATAATTCGTTAACTTTATCAGAGGCAGTTTCTCCGTAATTACGCGTTACCTCAACCTTTACGTCACTCGGAATAATAGTCGTCTTAAGCGTCTCTACTTTAGTGAGAATTTGCTCTGCAATATGCATGGCATCTGCTCCTTGTACTTTGGCGATAGAAAGTGTCACCGCAGGATATTCAGACGGATTATCCATATATTTATCATTGGATTTACTGTATCCGAAAGAGACATAATTTCTGGCTGATTCTGCTCCGTCAACAATACTAGCTACTTGCTTGAGGTACACTGGCATATTTTGATTCACTCCTACTACTAGATTTTCTAAATCCTCTTCAGAAGACAAGAATTTCCCCGTAGTCACTAGATATTCCGTATCGTTTTGCACGAAACTACCTGACTGCATACTTCCGTTGTTGGCTTGAATCATTTGCATGATAGCTAAGGCATCTACCTTGCTCTCTGCCATTTTATCTTTGTCTAGAATCACTTTTAGCTGGCGTGATCTGCCTCCGATTTCTTTGATATTCGAGACGTCTTTAATCTTTTTGACTTCGATTGCTACCTCTTCGGCTATCTGGCGAATCTGAAAATCATCATAAGTTTCACTCCAAAACGTTAGTCCTAACATCGGCACATCGTCTATCGAACGTGTTTTTACGATTGGCGGATAGATTCCTTGCGGGAATATATCTTTGTTTTTGTTGAGTTCGTCATATAATTTTACATACGAACGTTCTACATCTTCACCCACATAAAACTGAACGATAATCATTGCCTGTCCGTTCATCGCCGTACTGTGAAGGTGTTCTACTCCCTTAATATTTGAGATGATTTTCTCTAAAGGTTTTAGCACACGACTTTCTACCTCCTCTGGTGTCGCTCCTGGATAACCCACCAAAATATCAGCCATCGGAACGTTGATCTGAGGTTCTTCTTCTCTTGGAATGAGCGATGAACTATACAAACCTATAATCATAAGTCCGATCATCAATAGCACAGACAGTTTAGAGTCTAAAAACATCGATGCTATTCTTCCTGAAATTCCTTGTTGCATTTTCTGATTTTTTTAATTTAGATTAAATTGTTTTTTATAAGTCAAGTTTGGAAGTATTATTTAAAACTTACCTTAGAACCGTTAAATAGCCTCTCTTCAGCGGTAACCACATACTTCTCGCCTGCTGTCAACCCTGATAAAACTTGGATGTTATTCCCGTAGGTTTTCCCGAGTCTAATCCATCTCAAAATAGCTGTATTATCATCGTTTACTACGTAAATCCCTTTGAGTTGTCCTTGTGTAATAATTGCCTGCTGTGGAATCAAAACTAAATTATCCTGTATTTTTTCTGCCTGTTTTTCAATCGGAAAAACGGCATTTACAAACATTCCCGATAAGATATTTTCGGTTTTATCTAAGTCTATTTTTACGATGTATTGTCCTCCTGTGTTTCGGGCAGAAGTGCTTACTTCGACTACTTTTCCTTTTATGGTTTTGTCTAAAGATTTGATATTTACATCAATTGTCATTCCGTTTTTGATGTTGGAAATCTCACTTTCCGAAACCATTACAACTGCCTGTAATTTCGATACTCCTTCCACGCTTACGATAGGCATTCCTGGGTTTGCCATATCGCCTTCTTTGACGAAAGTTCCCGTAACCGTTCCCGAAAATGGAGCTGTAATATTCGAATAAGAAAATTGAGCCATTACTTCGTTTTTCATCTGTTTGGCTGTTTCCAAACCTGCTTTTGCCATTTCAAAATGGGTCGTCATATCGTCCATTTCTTTTTGGGAAGCACTTTTTTGCGAAAACAAAACCACAAAACGGTCATAATCCCTTTTCGCACTGTTGTACATCGCTGTTGCCTGATTGACTCCTGCTTCTGCTTGTGCTTTTTTGGCTTGTAAATCGGTACTGCTAATGGTTGCCAAAAGCTGTCCTTTACTTACTTTTTGACCCGTTTTTACTTTTACGGAAGTAACATACCCCATCATTCTCGTAGAAATATTCGCACTGTTTTCGGCTTCGATTTTTCCGCTTGCTGTTACGTGTTTTCCTGAATTACTTCCTGCTGTTTCATTGATAGTCACCGAAATTGCAGGTAGTTCGGAAATTTGTTTTTCCTCTTTTTTGGAACACGAAATGGTCAATCCGATAAGCGAAAGAAAAGCGATTGATGTTATTATTTTTTTCATTTTATATAGAGTTTTGAAATTTTACATTTTATAATTCTGATGCAAAGTTCAAATAAGAATCAGAAACATACAGTTACATTGGTTACACAAAAGAAAAAAATACAGAATTATTCTTAATTATTATGAAGTTTAATAATAAAAAACGGTAAAACAATTAGTTTTACCGTTTAGATTCAGACTGATTTATATCAAAGACTTTGTTTATAACTTCATTAATGCAGATTAACAAGTTTTTCCACAAACTGTTGTATTAAGTAATCCTACACTTACTTGTACGTTAGCACAATCCCCCACGCTTGTAAGACTTTTTGTAAGGTATCCCGAAATCAAACCTCCAAGACATTCTTCTGTGTTTCCAATATTACTGCATTTCCCAAGATTTGTATAACCGTGAGGACAAGCAGCACCATTTGCAATTTCATTATATATAAATTCCATACCATTTGACAAAGGAACATATTCTCCCACTTCTTCATTAAAATATCTACTATCTTCTAATACCAAATTACCATCTCTGAAATAAACCAATTCAGACACAATTACTCTTCCATTATGGAACTTTAGACCTGCAATAACATCAGAATAATTTTTTTTATTAATTTCTTCTTTCAAATCTTCTAAAAGTATTGGTATAGCATTATCTAATTTGTTATGTATATCCTTAATTGAAGCATATTCAAATACTACAATCGGATTCAAAAAAGACAATCTTAACGATTCAAAACCATTTTCTTTTTTAATTACAGATTCTTCTGTTATGCTTGATTCAGAACAGCCTGTAAAAATAAAAACTCCAAATACTAATATAGCCAAGGCTACAAAACTTAATTTTAAATTTTTCATAGTAAAAATATTTTATTGTTTAACTCTACGAAAATATACATAAAAAATTACTAAAAATATGATAAAAATCACATTATGTGAATTATTTTCTCAAATATCTATTTTCTACTTTGTTAAAAATTCGATTTGTATTGCAGACAGGTTATAGTCTTTGACTGCTTCGAGGTAATTTACCTGCTTTTCGATGTCGGTAGCTTGGGAAACCAATAAATCAGAGGTTTTTTCTAAGCCTTGGGTATATCTGTTTTCTATGATTCGAAGTGCTTCGCCAGCTTGATTTTTTGCAGTTAAAGTCAGGTTTATCTTAGCTTGATTGGCTTCTAAATCTCTTTTAGTTCTCTGTAATTCTAATTTATTTTTCTCTATATACAGTTGCATTTCGGTTTGTGCTTTGTTTATATTAATCTTGTTTTTTTTGATTGCGTTGAATGTTTTATTCCCATTAAACAAATCCCAAGTCAATGAAACTCCGAGCATATAAGCATTGGCTCCTAAACCTGCGATATCTTTATCTTGATAGTTAAATTCGCCAAAGGCATTCAACCTCGGAAGCAAACTTTGTTTGTGCATAGACAGCATTTTGCGCTGTGCCTCAACACCACTTTTCATAGCTAAGATATCTGCTCTATTCTCAGAAAAGACTGTGTTGTTGTCTAAAAGTGGAGTTTGTGTTAGGCTTTGTGTAGGCATATAAATCACCATAGAGCTATCACCCATCAGCCAAGACAAATAGTCAGATAGGCTTGCAATAGAATTGTCTATTTCAATTTGTCTATTTTCTACTTCTGATAGTCCAACTTGCACCATCAATACGTCAGATAGCTTGACATAGCCTTGAGTTTGCATATTTTGAGTATTGCGCAAGACCTCTTCATAGGCTAGGATTCCTTTGGCAATTGCATTCTTAGCTTCGTATAAAAATTGAAGATTGGTATAAACTTTCTTGATTTCTACCACTAACATATCCTCGGCATATTGTTTTTGATAGGCTACAGCTTTGACTTTCTCTCTCAGTGCTTTTCTAGCAACAAAAACATCAAAGTTGAGTAATGGTTGCTGCACAGACAATTTGGTATTGAAGTGTTGCATCGCATCGGGACTATTGAGCAACATAGGATTAAAGTCAGCTTGGGTAACTATCTGTTGTTGTAGTTTGAAACCAAAAGTATTTAAAGGGTCATTTGTATAAAACCCTGAGTGTGAAAGAGACACAAAAGGCAGAAAACCAGAGAGTGTTTCTGACCATTCATTAGTACTCAGCTCAATTTCGTATTGTTGAATTTTGAGTTGGGTATTGTTTTCCTTCATCAAATTGATAGCTGTCTGAAGCTCTAGGGGTTGTTGAGCGAAAAACGCTGAAGTTGCCGACAGCAACAAAAATGTAAACCAGTATTTTTTCATCATCTTAATATTTTAATGCAAAATTAAGACGTAAAGAAACGCCAGTCAGTAACAGTTGTTACATAGAGCGGAATATAAAGTTAAATAATAACAGTGAAGAGAAAAGAGTTATCTAAGTGATTCTAGAAGCTCTAAAGACCTATCATAATCAACTTGGTTAACCAAAATATGAACTGCTTGGTCAATAGTGCCGAAACCCGCAGTCATGCCAGATTGAATATCATTTCTTTCGATATACGGGATGTTATTTTCTTCTAACAACAAACGAGCTTTGATTACTTCGATCTCACTTCCTGAGAAAACTATACGGTGATTTTCCATGATTTTTATTTTAAAAGTACAAAAAAACCATGGGATATTTCTTTAAAAAGATGTTTTTTTGGAATCTTCTGCAAAAACTAATCTTCCTTTTCTTCTTCAGGCGGAATTGAAGTTTCTGAGTCTTTTACTTCAATTACTGTTTCTTTGACAACAATTTCTGGTGTTAGACCAGCGATTTTGCGATGCCATTGAGGAGTTTTAGGTGTTTCATCTCCCATCAGGTATCCCCAAGGAGAAAGCGATGGAACATTGTCGAAAACAACTTTTAGGATTGCTAAAAACGGGATTGCCAAAAACATTCCGGCTATTCCAGCCAGCATTCCCCCAATAAATATTCCGATAATTGAAGTAAAAGCATTGATTTTTACCTTAGAGCTCACCACAAGCGGAACAGTAATATTATTATCAATAAGTTGTACGACAGTAGTTACGATTAATACCTGAAAAATTAAGGATAAATCAGGAGAACCCGTAAGTGTTGCAAAAATCGTTATTAGACCTGCTAATACGTTTCCTAAATAAGGAATAAGCCCCAGCAAACCTGTAATTGCTCCTAACAAAATGGCGTGTTCTACACCTACAATCGTAAGTCCGATAGCCGTAAGTACCGCAATAGCAGTAATCTGAATCAATACACCAAACAGATAGCTCTGAACAGCTGTTTTGATGTCATATAGTATTTTTTTTAAGACCTCTTGATTGTTTATTCCGACTAGTTTTGCTAAAAAAGTGATAAAGGTGTTCTGATAAAGCAAAAACAAAAATATATAAATCGGAATCATAAACAAGTTGAAAATAGTATCTGAAAACGAAAGGATAAAATTAGTTACCATTCCCGTAATAGTTGATTTTGACTCGCTTGTTGCATTTGTCAAATATTCTATCTGTTCATTCTCGTCAAACCCAAAAGTCTCTTTGAGGAAGTTTTGTAAGTTTGCTAAGTGCAACGTAATGTTTTTTTCGATGGTTGCCCAATCTTTTGAAAAACTTCCAACCTGCCACGAAATAAACGTTAAGACACCTAAGATAACAATCACAAAAAGCAAAACTGTAATCATCGATGCTAAAACATTTGAAAAACGCATCTTTCTTTGCATAAATACGCTTATTGGTCGAATAAGTATGGCAAACAACAGCGCCATCAATACCGGAACTATAACGCCTTTCCCGACATAGAATATACCCAAAAGGATAGAAAGAGAAATTAAAACAGAAGCAACGCGGACATAAAGCGGAAGGGTGGTTATTTTGCTCATATAATTAGAATATTTACGTTTAAGCCACCAAGATAGGAATTTATTTAATCAGTAAATTCTTTTTCGTCAGTATATTGGTTGACAATTATAGCAATTCCCTTTTGTAGCAATAAATTATTAGGATAGGATATCTCTTCGCCATCTAGTGTTTTAATGAGCGTATAAAAAGATTTGATATCAATAATCTCGCCTTCTATCGGAAAGTCTTTGTCTAACATTTTGATTCTATCTCCGATTTTAAAAGGAAAGGAGAAAAACAAAATTATTCCCGCAGTAATATTACTCAGATGCGACCATTGTGCAAAAAACGCCACTCCGATTATTGTGAACACAGAGGATAAGACAAGGAATATTTGTTCGCCGTTAACTCCCCAAATCGTAATCAGAGATACTATTCCCAATAGCGTGATTAAAAAGTCGATGTATTTGATAACTAAATTCATACGAGTCTCAGACAAATGGGTCTTTCTGCCGAATCCTTTTATAAATGATTTGGTAACGACTCTGAGGATAATAAATACAATCAGTACAGCCAAGGTGGCTATAATCTGAGTGAAGTATTTGTCAAAAAAACTAATGTTTAAACTATGAAGCATAATAATTCTTTATAAAATTTCTCGGTCGGAAGGCCTACTACATTGGTATAAGAGCCTTCGATTTTCTCAATACCCACAAGCCCAATCCATTCTTGAATTCCGTAGGCACCTG
Organism: Flavobacteriaceae bacterium; assembly: GCA_034676605.1. Taxonomy (GTDB): domain Bacteria; phylum Bacteroidota; class Bacteroidia; order Flavobacteriales; family Flavobacteriaceae; genus Flavobacterium. The sequence goes on from JAUCBW010000001.1 coordinate 1,582,994, forward strand.
CTTTGTCAAAAGGCTTATAATTATCTAAATAAAATTCAATCATCTCAGGTGTTAAGCTTCCGAAAGTCACTTTAGTAATCACATTAAACACACTGGTTTTTGAAATTGTCTTCAAACAAACAGAAGTTATAACCTCATGAGTTTTGTCTGACAATTCCTTCAAAATTACGAAAGCATCTTCATAATCCTTTGGTTTTCCGATAACTTTATTGTCTAACCAAACAATAGTATCACTTGTAACCAAAATCTCATTTGGTTGTAATTCAAAAGCATCGGCTTTGAGCAAGGCGAGATAATCCGTCACCTCCGATGCCCTTAGGTTTTCAGGATAAATCTCCTCTACTTCTTTTAATCGAATCTCAAAATCGAGTTCCAAATCCTTAAAAAACTGCTGTCTTCTTGGCGAACCTGAAGCTAGTATAAGCTTGTAGTTATTTAATTTTTCAGCAAGCATCATAGCCCAACAGTATAGATAATCACTAACAAAGATAAAATCCCAAACAAGATAATTCCCTTAAGAACCAAACTCAAATGCATAAAATCCCTCTTTCGGTTGGCTTCCCACAAACGGATAACTATATACACTAGCGGTGTCAAAACTAGTGCTAACACATATACTAAGACAATATACAAATCATTCTCAAAGAAATACGTGTAGCTATACCATCCGAGCAGTAGAATGCTAATTATAAGCAAAGTCGAAACTACTATTTTAGTTTTCTCTTGACCAATGACAATCGGCAATGACTTGCTACCGCTGTCTAAATCGCCTTCGATATCTTCCATGTCTTTGATAATCTCACGAATTAAATTAATCAAAAACGCAAAGATAGCATAGTCGATGATTATCTTGAATAAGTTGCCTAAACTAAGTTGGTTCTCTTGTGTAATTATTGGAAGTAAATCAAAGATCCCCACAATCAATACGCTAATGGCAAGCATCGAAGCAATCAGAATATTACCCACCAAAAGGCTTTTTTTCAAGCTCATTGCGTACAGGTAAAGCGTTGCTGCAATCAGTATAAATATAGTCGAAAAACCAGGTTTTCCAATATGATTGGATAGATAAAAACCAATACCTACTCCGATGACATTCAGCACAATATAAAAATTATAAGCAGCTGCCTCAGAGATGTGTTTGTCGATTATTACGCGTTCAGGCTTGTTGATTTTGTCAATATTTTTATCAAAAACATCATTGATAAGATAGCCACCTCCAGCAATGCAAAGCGTTGACAAAACAAGTAATAAAAACTGCCAATCATTCAGCGCTAACCCAGGAGCCAAATTCACAATTTGTTTTTGTAAGAATCCGTAATGAAAAATCAATTGCATTAAGGCAAGCAGTAGTAAGTTCTGATAACGAATAAGTCTAAGGAAGTGCATCTTTTGTTTTTTTGAATGAAGCCCCAAAGATAAATCTAAAATTGAAAATAAGTTTTTAGAATGAACATTTAGTTAAAAAACAGCCGAACTATCAGTAAAACAAGCCTTTCTGAAAAGCTGAAAGGCTGATTTAAAACCACTTAGTAAAAAAAGTTATCAACAAAGTGGGGTAAAGTGGGATAAAGTGGTAAAATTTTCTATATTTTTGCTTTAAATATAACACAAAGAACATCGAGTGATAGCAATAATCGGAACATATGAATGCAAAATAGACGCCAAATCGCGAGTGATGGTGCCTGCACAGCTCAAGAAACAGCTAGATTCTTTGAGTGAGGGCTTTGTGCTGAAACGTTCGGTTTTTCAGCCGTGTCTGGAGTTGTATCCGATGAACGAGTGGAATGCCTTGATGGAAAAAGTAAACCGTCTTAACCGTTTCAAAAAAGAAAACAACGATTTCATAAGAAGATTCACCTATGGGGTGAGGATGGTTGAGATGGATAGCGCGGGTAGACTGCTCATCCCAAAAGACCTATCGGGTTATGCTAAAATTGAAAAAGAAGTAGTGCTGAACTCTGTAGGGAATTTCTTAGAGGTTTGGGACAAAGATTTATACGAAAAAGCAGTAGATGAAGCTTCGATGGATTTCGGAGATCTAGCTGAAAAAATTATGGGAGGACTAGACGATGAGTAACACAGAATATCATAACCCGGTTTTACTAAAAGAGTCAGTTGATGGATTAAACATCAACCCAGACGGGATTTATGTTGACGTTACCTTCGGAGGTGGCGGACATTCAAGGGAAATCCTGAGTCGATTGGGCGAAAAAGGAAAACTTATCGCTTTTGACCAAGATCAAGACGCACTTAAAAACAGTATTGATGACCCAAGGTTTTTGCTTATCAACGAAAACTTCAGGCATATCAAGAGGTTCCTTCGCTTTCACAACATCCGTGAAGTTGACGGAATCCTTGCAGATTTAGGCGTTTCGTCACATCAGTTTGACGTGGCAGAAAGAGGCTTTTCTACACGTTTTGAGGCGGACTTGGATATGCGTATGAGCCAAACTAGTGCACTTAGCGCTTATGAAGTCATCAACGATTATGACGAGAAAAGCCTGCGTCACATACTTGCTACTTACGGAGAACTCAGCAATGCCGGCGCCATGGCACATGTGATTATTAGTCAAAGAGAAATCGAACCGATTAAGAATTCAGAAAGATTAAAAGAAGTCTTAGCTAGATTCTTGCCCGCACACAAAAGCAACAAGATACTGGCACAGATTTATCAAGCTATTAGAATTGAGGTGAACCAAGAAATTGAAGTACTTAAAGAATTTCTAGAGCAAAGCCTTGATATACTAAAACCAGAAGGAAGATTGAGCGTTATTTCATACCACTCACTAGAAGACAGATTAGTAAAACGTTATATGAGAAACGGAATGTTTGAAGGCGAACCTGAAAAAGATATGTTCGGAAACTTTGAAGTGCCGTTCAAATTAGTCAACAAGCTGATTATTCCCTCAAACCAAGAAATTGCAATGAATAACAGAGCCAGAAGTGCTAAACTAAGAATAGCTGAAAAGAAATAAAATGAAAGAAGGAGTATACAACTTACTGAGAACAAAATTCTTGATAGACAACGATGCCATCAGGCAATGGAAGTTTATTATTTTCTTGGTATTGCTCGCGATAATCCTAATTGCAAATACACATCGCTTTGAACAAAAATTATTTCACATCTCTGATTTAAACATTGAAAACAAAGAACTACGATCAAAATTTGCAGATACCAGAACTGAGCTAATGAAGCTCAAAATGGAATCGACCATAGCTAATAAAATGAGTCAAGTCGGGATTTTTCCTCCAGGAACACCGCCGATGAAAATTAAGGTAGTTGAAAAGAAAAATTAATAATGCAAGACAAAAAGGTTTCATATCGCATCTTCTTTGTGGCATCGCTGATGCTCCTGCTTGCCTTTGGTATTGTGTTCAAATTGACCAATATCCAATGGAAGCACGGTGAGTACTATAGAAATCTAGCTGAAGAAAGCACTATCAAAGCCTTTGTCATTCCTTCTAACCAAGGTAACATCTATTCTTCTGACGGAAGTTTACTAGCGATTTCAATCCCTAATTATACCGTGAGATTTGACGCCATCGCTTCTAAAGATGATGATTTCAACCAAAACATCAAAGCTCTGTCAGATTCGCTCTCAATGCTTTTCGGAAAACCTAGCGGCCATTATTACAACGAACTCAGCAAAGCTAGAACCCATAAAAACAGGTATTATTTAATTGCTAGAAACCTGAATTACACGAATTACATGCGTGTCAAAGGCTTTCCGCTTTTTAATCTCGGCACTTATAAAGGAGGACTCATCACAGAACAAAAAACAGTGCGTCAACACCCTATCGGTAGAATTGCTGAGCGAACCATCGGTTACAGAAGACTCAATGCAGATAGCACCTATACCAATATCGGTATAGAAGGCGCTTTTCAAGAATACATCAACGGAAAAGACGGAAAAGTTGTCAAACAAAAAATGGCAAAAGGCCAATGGAAACCCATCAATGACAACAACGAAATAGAACCACAAGACGGCTATGACGTCATCTCGACTATAGATGTGTATATTCAAGATATAGCCCATCACGCCTTGCTCAAGCAGTTAGAATACTACGAAGCTGATCACGGTTGTGTGGTGGTGATGGAAACCAAAACAGGTGAAGTAAAAGCCATCTCTAACCTGGGTAGACAGAAAAATGGCAGTTATGCTGAGACGGTTAATTATGCCGTTTGGGAATCTCAAGAGCCAGGTTCAACTTTTAAATTGGCTTCGCTGATGGTGCTCTTGGAGGACAAAAAAGTAGATACCTCAACGGTTTATGACACCAAGGGCGGTGAATTTATTATCCATAACAGAAAAGTACGCGATTCTAAAAAAGGCGGCTACGGAAAAATTTCTCTAGCACGCGGTATCGAAGTGTCTTCAAATACAGTGATTGTTCAGGCAGTTTATGAAAACTACAAAGACAATCCGGCTGCTTTTGTCGATAAGTTGTATGCGATGAAACTCAACCAACCCCTTGGATTACCTATTCAAGGAGAGGGAAAACCGGTGATTTATCACCCGAAGCACGACAAAGCACATTGGTCAGGACTGACGCTGCCCTGGATGGCTTATGGCTATTCACTGCAATTGACACCCTTGCAAACCCTTACTTTTTATAATGCCATTGCCAATAACGGCGAAATGGTCAAACCACAATTTGTAAAAGAAATCAAAGAGTGGAACAAATCAATCAAGAAGTTTGACAAAGAAGTCATCGTTTCTAAAATATGTAGCGACCAAACGCTTTTCAAAATTCAGGATGTACTGAAAAACGTCGTAGTCAAAGGCACGGGCAGAAAACTATATTCGCCCAACTTCTCTATGGCAGGAAAAACAGGTACAGCTCAAGTAGGCTATGCCGTGAGAGACAGCATGTATTATTCCTCAACTTTCGTGGGTTATTTTCCAGCAAACGAACCCAAGTATTCTTGTATCGTAGTGGTGCATAAACCATCGCGTTCAAAGGGATATTATGGTGCTGATGTATCGGGTCCTGTTTTTAAAGCAGTGGCTCAAAAGATATTTACAGACTCGCCTACGCACAACGAAATTGACAACTTAAATAAAAAAATCGACACGCAAGAAGCGAGTTTTATGAAATACAATAGGCTTGCCAATACAACCAAAACCACCGTACCTGACCTTAGGGGAATGCCAGGCATGGATGCCGTTGCATTGCTAGAAAACTTAAGCCTGAAAGTGCGCATCATCGGAAGTGGAAAAGTAAAGAGACAATCTATTCCCGCTGGAGAGAAAATACAGAAAAACCAAACCATACTATTAGAATTATCTTGAAGAATCTAAAAGACATAGTAGGCAAAACTGCTGTCGAATCTATAAAAGGCTCGATAGAACTCTCTATTGATAAAATCGAGTTTGATTCTAGAAAAATTGCTCAAGCCGATGTGTTTATAGCAATCAAAGGAACCACTACTGACGGACATCAGTATATTGATAAATGTATCGAGCAAGGTGCAGTGGCTATTGTTTGTGAAGTGTTACCTCAAGAATTAAAAGAAGGCATTACCTATATCAAAGTAAGCAGCTCCAACAAAGCCTTGGCAGAAATGGCGGCTAATTTTTATGATAACCCATCAGACAAGCTGAAGTTAGTGGGCGTAACAGGCACCAATGGCAAAACAACCATTGCCACACTTTTATATAGCTTATTTGAAAGTGCAGGATATAAATCAGGTTTGTTGTCAACGGTCAAGATAAAAGTTCACCAACATGAATTTGCCGCGACACACACCACACCTGACCCACTTGTGATAAATTATTATCTGAACGAAATGATTGCTCAAGGCGTCGAATATTGTTTTATGGAAGTGAGCTCTCACGGCATTCACCAATCAAGAACAGAAGGGCTGACTTTTGCAGGCGGTATTTTTACCAATCTTTCACATGATCATTTAGACTATCACAGTTCTTTTGCAGAATACAGAGATGTCAAGAAATCATTCTTTGACCACTTGCCCAAAACCGCTTTTGCCATTACCAACATCGATGACAAAAACGGAAGTGTAATGCTTCAGAATACGCTTGCTAAAAAACGCACCTATGCCCTAAAATCATATTCAGATTACAAGGCACACGTCTTAGAGAATCAGTTTTTAGGCTTATTGCTAAAGATTGACAATCAAGAAGTATACACAAAACTTATCGGGAATTTTAACGCCTATAATCTATTGGCTATTTATGCCACCGCCATCGAGCTTGGTCTAGAAAAACAAGAGGTTTTAGTGCAGTTGAGTCAACTCGAAAGCGTATCAGGTAGGTTTCAATACATCATTTCTAAAACGGGTATTACAGCTATCATAGATTATTCACATACGCCAGACGCACTAGAAAACGTACTTAAAACCATAGCCGATATCCGTAGCGGAAACGAACAACTAATTACTGTTATAGGTTGTGGCGGCGATAGAGACAAAACAAAACGCCCAATTATGGCACAGATAGCCAGTGAGATGAGTAACAAGGCTATTTTCACCTCAGACAATCCGCGTACCGAAGACCCACAGGTGATTTTGGACGAAATGGAAAAAGGAGTTGAAGCGCAAAATTATAAAAAAACCACCGCTATTCTAGACCGCAAACAGGCCATCAAAATGGCTTGTCAGTTGGCTGAAAGCGGTGACATTATCCTGATTGCAGGAAAAGGACACGAGACCTATCAAGAAATCAACGGCATAAAGCATGATTTTGACGATATGAAAACAGTAACCGAATTGTTAGAACAACTAAACAAGTAGCCATATGTTATACTATTTATTTGACTATTTAGACACACATTTCGACCTGCCGGGAACGGGAGTATTTCAGTATATCACCTTCCGCTCTGGAGCAGCTGTTTTGTTGTCTTTGTTGTTGTCAATGGTCTTCGGTAAGAGAATCATCAATTTTATCAGACAAAAACAAATTGGCGAAACCATCCGTGAGTTAGGTCTTGAGGGGCAAAACCAAAAAGCAGGAACACCGACGATGGGCGGAATCATCATCATTTTTGCTACGTTAATTCCCGTATTGCTCTTTGCAAAACTCGACAACATATATGTCATCTTACTGATAATCACCACACTTTGGATGGGAGTCATCGGATTCTTAGACGATTATATCAAAGTGTTCAAGAAAAACAAAGAAGGACTTAAAGGCAGATTCAAAGTTGTTGGTCAGGTAGGTCTTGGGCTTTTGGTGGGATCTGTGATGTATTTCAACGATTCAATCACAATCAGAACCAATACCAAAGCGAATATAGCTCAGTCAGAAACAGGAACTCTAGTCAATACGATAGACGAAAAATCAACAGCTACAACCATTCCGTTTTTTAAGAATAATGAATTTGATTATGCAGAAATCATCGCTTGGGTAGGTGATGATTACAGAAATTACGCTTGGTTAATATTCATCCCAATTGTAATTCTAATCGTAACAGCGGTCTCTAACGGAGCCAACCTCACTGATGGAATTGACGGATTAGCTGCCGGGACCTCCGCAATTATAGTGGTTGCCCTAGGGATATTCACATTTGTCTCGGGGAATATTATTTTCTCTAATTACCTAAACATAATGTATATCCCCAATTCCGGTGAAATGACAGTTTTTATATCGGCATTTGTGGGAGCTCTAATTGGGTTTTTATGGTATAACGCCTACCCTGCCCAAGTGTTTATGGGAGATACAGGTAGCTTGACTATCGGTGGAATAATTGCTGTTCTAGCAATTGCTGTTAGAAAAGAACTGATGATTCCTGTTTTGTGTGGAATATTCTTACTAGAGAATCTGTCGGTAGTAATTCAGGTTGGCTATTTCAAATACACCCGAAAAACTACAGGAGCAGGAAAACGAGTGTTTTTGATGGCACCCTTACACCACCACTTTCAGAAAAAAGGCTTTCACGAAAGTAAAATCGTAACTCGATTCTGGATTGTAGGTATTCTACTGGCAATTATATCGATTGTTACCTTAAAATTGAGATAAATGGCAAGACTCGTAATATTAGGAAGTGGCGAAAGTGGTGTAGGTACAGCACTACTAGGCAAAAAAGAAGGTTATGAAGTCTTTGTAACTGACTTCGGGAAAATTGCCACTACATACAAAGAAGTTCTTATAAAAAATGAAATTAAATGGGAAGAAGAACAGCATACCGAAGATAAAATTCTAAACGCTGACCTAGTGATGAAGTCTCCTGGAATTCCGGACAGTGCAGCTATTATCAAAAAAATCAGAGAAAAGAATATAGCTATAATTTCAGAAATCGAATTTGCTTCACGATTCTCTAAAGCTTATAGCATAGGTATTACCGGAAGCAATGGCAAAACAACCACTACACTCCTGACGCATCATATACTAAAAAAAGCAGGATTAAACATAGGGTTGGCAGGAAATATAGGTCAGAGTTATGCTAAACAAATAGCCGAGGAACAGCATGAAGGCTATGTGTTGGAATTGTCAAGCTTTCAATTAGATGGAATAATAGATTATAAACCACATATCGCTGTAATAACAAACCTAAGCCCAGACCATTTAGATAGATATGACTATAAATACGAAAAATATATCGCCTCTAAGTTTCGGATTACGATGAATCAAGATGAAAACGATTATTTAATTTATGATGCTGATGATATCGAAATTGAAAAATGGCTACAAAACAATAAAACAAAAGCAAAAACCATAGGTTTTTCATTAACAAAAAAAATAAATCCAGGTGCATACCTAAACCAAGATACTATGATTATAAATATTGACAACGACGAAATGACTATTCCAGTAAACACTATAGCGCTAGAAGGAAAACACAATCTAAAAAACGCTATGGCGGCATCGACTATTGCAAGTATATTGCATGTCAGAAAAAACACCATTCGCGAAAGTATGTCAAATTTTCAGGGTGTAGAACACCGCCTCGAGAGAGTTATTAAATCACGAAATGTGTTATATATCAACGATTCTAAAGCTACTAACGTTAACTCGGTTATGTATGCCTTAGATAGTGTTACAGCTCCTATCGTTTGGATTGTTGGAGGTGTAGATAAAGGAAACGACTATTCAGAATTGATGTCACTAGTTAGAGAAAAAGTAAAAGCAATTGTATGCTTAGGTATTGACAACAACGCAATCATTGATTCTTTTAAAGACGTAGTAGATATCTTGGTTGAATCTGAAAGCATGGATGAAGCCGTCAAAATCGCTTCTCGCATCGCTGAACAAGGCGACACGGTTCTATTGTCACCTGCTTGTGCTAGTTATGATTTATTCAAGAACTACGAAGACAGAGGGCTACAGTTTAAACAAGCAGTAAAAAACTTATAGAAAATTAAGGTAAAAAAGCAAAGTAATGATCGCACAACTAAAAAACGTAAGAGGAGATAAAACCATCTGGGCTATAGTAGCTCTTTTGGCGATTATTTCGTTTTTGCCCGTTTATAGTGCGAGTAGTAATCTTGCCTACGGAGCTCATGGCTCGGGTAGTACTGCTAGTTTTTTACTTAAGCATTTTACGCATCTAGCCATTGGTTTTGCCATTATTTATGCAGTACACAAAATACCTTATAATTACTTCAAAGCCATATCAATACTAATCATACCAGTAATTATACTCCTGTTGTTATATACTTTATTACAAGGAAAAACAATCGGCGGAGCCAATGCCAGTAGATGGATTCAGATTCCGTTTATCGGAGTAGGATTCCAACCCTCAGCCTTAGCTTTTGTAGCCTTAATGCTTTATGTAGCAAGGTATTTAGCAAAGATAAAAGACAAGGAGTTTAGTTTTAGATCTTCATTGTTAGAACTTTGGATTCCTGTGTTTGCAGTGGTAGCATTGATACTTCCAGCAAACTTCTCGACGGCAGCAATTATCTTCTCGATGGTAATCATACAGACTTTTATAGGGATGTATCCATTCAAGTATTTGACAAGAGTATTGCTTGCAGGCATGCTGTTTCTGTTTTTATTTATCGGAACTGCAAAGGTTTTCCCGGGAGCATTCCCTAACCGAGTAGATACGTGGATAAGCAGAGTTGAGAATTTCACTAGCGGATCTGACAACGAAGAAGAAGCCTACCAAATCGAGAAAGCAAAAATTGCAATAGCAACCGGCGGAATTCAAGGTGTAGGACCAGGAAAAAGTGTACAGCGCAACTTCTTACCACAATCTTCTTCTGACTTTATCTATGCGATAATTATCGAAGAATACGGGCTTGTCGGAGGAATTGCAATATTGGTGTTGTATATGATTTTGTTTTTTAGATTTCTGCGTGCGGCAGTGCAATGCAAAAATATTTACGGAACCCTACTCATCGTCGGACTGGGTTTCCCTATCATCTTTCAGGCACTTATCAATATGGCTGTAGCAGTAGAATTATTGCCAACTACAGGGCAAACCTTACCGCTAATTAGTAGCGGAGGTAGCTCTATCTGGATGACTTGTCTGGCTATCGGAATTGTATTAAACGTAACCAAAAAAGAAGAAGAAATCAAAGAAGAAGAGAAGGAAAAAGCACAACGAGAGCAAGCCTTACAACGACTGATAGACAAAGAAGTAGAAGAAGAAACAAAGAGAACTGAAACAGAACATTCGATAGAAGACAGTACAACAGACGAAAAAATAGCCATCAAAGCACTAAAAGATTTACAATAAATGAAACCAAGATTCATCATATCAGGCGGAGGAACAGGAGGACACATCTATCCTGCTATTGCTATTGCCAATGAGCTAAAATCAAGGTTCCCGGAGTGTGAAATTCTGTTTGTCGGGGCTAGTGACAAAATGGAAATGCAGAAAGTCCCACAAGCAGGATACAAAATCGAAGGTCTTTGGATTGCAGGAATTCAACGAAAGTTAACTTTAGAGAATTTGAAATTTCCGATTAAGCTCATGAGTAGCCTGATAAAATCTCGGAAAATTGTCAAAAACTTCAAACCTGATGTAGCTATCGGAACAGGCGGTTTTGCCAGTGGAGCAGTTGTAAAAGTAGCAGCTCAAATGGGAATTCCGACCGTAATTCAAGAGCAAAATTCCTATCCGGGAATCACCAATAAGTTGCTTTCAAAAAAGGCAAAAAAGATTTGTGTAGCTTATGACGGATTGGAAAAATTCTTCCCGAAAGAAAAAATCGTCTTTACGGGAAATCCTGTTCGTCAGGATTTGCTGAATATTGATTCCAACAAGGAAGAAACAATCGCTTATTTTGCTCAATTTTCTAAATATGGTAAGGTTGATTCCAAAAGAGAAGAAGCAATTACTTATTTCAATTTAGACAGAAATAAAAAAACGCTTTTGGTTTTGGGAGGAAGTTTGGGAGCAAGAAGAATTAACCAGCTTATTGAAAAAGAAATGGATTTTATCTTAAACCAAGATGTTCAGATTATTTGGCAATGTGGGAAATTCTATTTCGAGGAATATAAAAAGTATGATTCCAGCACCCAGCACCCAGCACCCAGCACCCGAGTTTTATCATTTATTGACAGAATGGATTTGGTTTATGCAGGAGCAGATGTGATTATTTCGAGAGCAGGAGCTTCTTCGGTTTCGGAATTGTCGATTGTCGGAAAACCAACGATTTTCATTCCATCTCCGAATGTGGCAGAAGACCATCAAACCAAAAATGCAAAAGCAATAGCTGACAAAAACGGAGCAATATTGATTAAGGAATCCGAATTGGATATTCGTTTTGAGGACGTTTTTTCGGAAATAATCAATACCGAAAATTTACAAAAAGAATTAAGCCAAAATATAAAAAAATTAGCCAAACCCAACGCAACAAAAGATATTGTTGATGAGATTGTAAAATTAGTCGAAAGTCAAAAGTCTTAAAGTAAAACGACATTATGACTTTAAGACATTCAAACATTAAGACTTAATATGAAAGAATTTAAAAACATATTTTTCATCGGCATCGGAGGCATCGGAATGAGTGCTTTGGCTCGTTATTTCCATTCGGTTGGAAAATCTGTTTATGGTTATGACAGAACTCAAACCGAGCTTACCAAAGAATTGGAAAAAACAGGAATGTCCGTTCATTATACGGACGATTTGAACAATATTCCAAGCGGAATTACCAAAGAAAATACATTGGTTGTAATAACGCCTGCCGTTCCGAAATCGCATTTGGAGTGGAATTATTTTATCGACAACGGGTTTGAAATCAAAAAACGTTCTGAAGTTTTAGGATTGATTACGAAAGATACGTATTGTTTTGCAGTAGCAGGAACACACGGAAAAACAACTACTTCGAGTATCTTAGGACATATATTGCACCAATCAGGCGTAGATGTCACTGCTTTTGTAGGCGGAATCGTAGAAAATTATAATTCTAATTTAATCGGTAACGGAAAAACAGTTTCAGTCGTAGAGGCAGATGAATTTGACCGTTCGTTCCTGAGACTGCATCCAGATACGGCTTGTATTACCTCTATGGATGCAGATCATTTAGATATATACGGAGACCAAGCAAACTTCGAGAAATCATTCTATGAATTTGCCGATAAAATTACGGATAAAACAAAACTCTTCACGCCTAGCTCACTTCCGATGGAAGCCGTAAAAGTAGGTTTTTCTGATACCGATGCCTTCACAGCTCAGAATATCAGAATCGAAAACGGAGCTTATGTTTTTGATGTAAAAACGTCGCAAGGAAAAATAGAAAACATAACTTTTCATCTACCTGGAAGACACAATATGAGCAATGCACTCATGGCTTTATCAATGGCAAAAACCTATGGTGTTTCAGACGAAAATATCAAAAAAGCACTAAGTAGTTTTAAGGGAATCCAAAGACGTTTCTCTTATCAGATAAAAAGCAACAGCCTTGTCTATATCGATGACTATGCACACCATCCAACAGAAATAAATGCGGTGTATAATGCAATACACGAAATGTATCCAGACAAAAAAAACCTGATTGTTTTTCAACCACACCTGTACAGCAGAACAAAAGATTTTATAGACGAGTTCGCACAGAGTTTATCGCAGTTTGACGAAGTCTTGTTATTGGATATTTATCCCGCAAGAGAATTGCCAATTCCGGGAATAACCTCAGAATATTTGCTGAGCAAAATAAGCAGTAAAAAGAAAAGTCTGGCAACCAAAGAATCACTAAACCAAAGCGTTCTAAATGCTGATGCTCAAATTATTATCACCGCTGGCGCAGGAAATATCGGCGAAATGGTAATGCCTCTAAAAACATATTTACAAAACAAACAATCAAACGATTAAACAATAATGAAAAAACTGAAATGGAATAACATACGACTCTTACTAATGCTAGTAGCAATAGTATTTCTGTATGCCTTTAGTTTAGACAAAAACAACAAGAGAGAAGTATCGCAACCAGAGGTGGAGTTTCTGGGCGAAAGCAAGCTGTTTATCACACAAGAGAACGTTAATAACTTGTTGATAGAAAAATTAGGAAAGGGCAAGACAATTCTAAAAGATGAATTAGTTTTGAATGCATTGGAAAATGTGCTTACAAATAATGGCGCTATCGAGAACGCTGAAGTATTTGTAACCACTGCAGGCAAACTAAAAGTATGGGTAAAACAAAAAACACCTATAGCGCGTGTTTTTGAACAAAATCGTTCTTTTTATATTGACTATCAAGGAACTGAAATGCCCTTATCAACCAATTTCTCAGCGCGTGTACCCTTAGTTACCGCTAGAATTACTCCCGAAAACAAACCTGAATTGGTGCGTTTGTTAAGGTATATTTACCAAGATGATTTCTTGGCAAAAAACATCATATCAATGGAGGTTAAGGACGATAATAGCCTAGTGATGAAAAACCGAAACTATGATTTCAACATCAACTTCGGCAAAATAACAGACATCGAACGAAAGTTCAACAATTACAAAGCTTTTTATCAAAAAGCAGTTCAAGATTCATGGTTAGAACAATATAGTGAGATCAATTTAATATTCACAAAACAAGTAGTTTGCACAAAAAAATAAGAGTAGGTATGGGAAAAGAAAACATCGCAGTAGGGCTTGACATTGGCACAACAAAGATTGTAGCTATGATAGGCAAAGAAAACGAATATGGTAAACTCGAGATTCTAGGAATCGGTAGAGCTAAAAGTTTGGGAGTTGCTAGAGGTGTCGTAAACAACATTACACTAACCATCAATTCTATACAACAAGCAGTAGCAGAAGCCGAAAACAACTCAGGTTACAAAATAAACGATGTTGTCGTAGGTATCGCCGGACAACATATACGAAGTATTCAACATAGTGATTATATCAGCAGACCCAATGCAGAAGAAGTAATCGCCGAAGAAGACATCGATTTACTAATCGAACAAGTACATAAACTTACCGTCTTACCCGGAGAAGAAATTATACACGTATTGCCGCAAGAATACAAAATTAACGGCTACGAAGTGACCAACGAACCTATCGGGATGTACGGAAGTCGTCTCGAAAGCAACTTTCATGTAGTGGTCGGGCAAGCAGCTTCTATCAGAAATGCTGGTAGATGCATCAAAAGTGCTGGACTAGAATTATCAGGATTGACTTTAGAACCCCTAGCATCCTCTGATGCGGTGCTTTCGCAAGAAGAAAAAGAAGCAGGTGTAGCACTTATCGATATAGGAGGTGGAACTACAGACCTAGCCATCTTCAAAGACGGTATCATTCGCCATACGGCAGTGATTCCTTTCGGTGGCAATGTCATCACTGACGACATCAAAGAAGGGTGCTCAATCATAGAAAAACAAGCAGAACTACTTAAAATAAAATTCGGCTCGGCTTGGCCAGGCGAAAACAAGGACAACGAAATCGTATCTATCCCAGGACTAAGAGGACGTGAACCTAAAGAAATTTCGCTAAAAAACTTGTCAAAAATCATCCACGCCAGAGTGGTTGAAATCATACAACAAGTATTCAACGAAATCAAAGCCTACGGATACGAAGAACCTAAAAAGAAACTGATTTGTGGCATTGTGCTCACAGGTGGCGGTGCAGAACTAAAGCACATCAAACAACTCGTAGAATACATCACCGGAATGGATACCCGCATCGGCTATCCGAATGAGTACTTGGCCGGGGATTCTTCAACTGATTTGTCAAGCCCTGTCTATGCAACAGCTGTAGGGCTTGTTATGAATAGCCTGAAGAACAATACCCGAAGCGCTACTCCTATTTATCAGATTGATATCAAAGGAGAAAAAGCAGCTATCGAACAACCCGTTGTAGCTGTATCAGAACCCGAAGTGACTGAAACGGAACAAGAAGCTCCGAGAGCTTCAGATGAAGGAGAATCTAAAAAGATAATCCGAAAGAATTTCTTTGATAAATACATCGAGAGAATAAAAGAATTTTTAGAAAACGCAGAATAAAAATAGAGAGCTATGGCAGAGAATATAGATTTAGGAAACATAATGTTTGATTTACCAAAGAATCAATCAAATGTGATTAAGGTTATTGGTGTTGGTGGAGGTGGTAGCAATGCTATAAATCACATGTTTAAACAAGGCATTAAAGGTGTAGATTTCGTCGTGTGTAATACCGATGCACAAGCACTTCAAAGCAGCCCGGTACCCAACAAAATTCAGCTAGGGCTGAACCTGACCGAAGGATTGGGCGCAGGCTCAAACCCCGATGTGGGGCAACAATCAGCCATTGAGAGTATCGCTGAGATAGAAAAAATGCTTGATACTAATACCAAGATGGTATTCATTACCGCTGGTATGGGTGGAGGAACCGGTACAGGTGCTGCTCCTGTGATTGCACAATTGGCGAAAGAAAGAGATGTCCTGACTGTTGGTATCGTAACTATGCCCTTCCAATTCGAAGGAAAAGTACGTCTGGAGCAAGCACAACTAGGTATCGAAAAACTACGCAAGCAAGTTGATTCACTGATTGTAATCAACAACAATAAACTGCGTGAAGTGTACGGAAACCTAGGATTCAAAGCAGGATTCTCTAAAGCTGATGAGGTATTATCAACCGCTTCAAGAGGAATTGCCGAAGTAATCACGCACCACTATACCCAAAACATAGACCTTAAAGATGCCAAAACTGTCCTTTCCAATAGTGGCACTGCCATTATGGGTTCTGCAACAGCAGCTGGCGAAGACCGTGCAAAAGAAGCCATAACTAATGCGCTAGACTCTCCGCTTCTAAACGACAACAAAATCACAGGTGCCAAAAACGTGTTACTCCTAATTGTTTCGGGTACAAACGAAATCACCATAGACGAGATCGGTGAAATCAACGACTATATCCAAAGTGAGGCTGGGCATAACGCTAATATCATTATGGGAGTTGGTGAAGACGAATCACTAGGCGAAGCTATTGCAGTGACCATTATAGCTACGGGTTTTAATGTAGAGCAACAAGACGAAATCGTCAATACAGAACAAAAAAGAATCATTCACCCCTTAGAGGATGAGCAAAAATTAGAGCACAACCTTTTGAAAAAAGAAGTCGCTCCAATTCTTGGATTCACGGATACTCCCCTAAGTGCAGAGTCATCTCCCCTAGCTGAAACAGAAATAGAAGACCAAAAAAAAGTGGTTTTCAAACTCGAAGACGAAACGCCTGAACCCATAACTGAGCAAATCCCAGAGGTAACTGAAGCGCCTTCTTTTCAGATTTTCGAAGCCAATCTAATCCCTACTTCTGAGTTTATTAAAAACATGGAGGTAACCTTCGAAATCGTTTCTGCGAAACAAGAGAATTTCACAACAACCTATGTAGAGAATAAAGTAGAAGAACCTAAAGAAGAAAAAATAGTCTTTGGTTTTGATGCGCCGCTAAACAATCAAAAAGAACAAAAAGACAACACCATTTTTCAAATCTCAGAAGAGACTAAAGACATGAAAGTCAAAGACCCAGTACAGGTAGTGCCGATGACCGAAGTCAATGAATCAGGTATCAAAAGATATTCGCTAGAGGATTATATGGAAGTGGAATCCTCGCTGACCAGCTCTAAACCAGAAGCGGAAGAAAAAAAAGTAGAAGTTCAAACCGAATATAACTTTACGCTAAAAAAAGAAGCGACTGTAACACAAGTACAAGAAAAGCGCATTGACACTGCTCTACATACAGAGCACGACGAAATTTCGATTACAGAAATGACCATCGAAGAAGCGCTAAAGGCAAGAGCAGATGAACGCAGACAAAAGATGAAGGACTTTAATTATAAGTTTCATAACAATGCACAAAAGATTGAGGAACTCGAAAAAGAACCGGCATACAAACGTCAAAACATCGAACTGAGCCAACCCGACAACGGTTTTGCAAAGTCGCGCACCTCACTAAGTGTGGATAGCAATAACGATCCGCAACTCAGAAGCAATAATTCATTCCTTCACGACAACGTTGACTAATTACCTTAAATTTTTTCTCAGAAAAGCTGTTTGTTTAAGCAAGCAGCTTTTCGCTTTTTATGGTTTTTTATGTTTCTCTAACCAATCAAAACCATACTTTTGTAGTAGCCTTTTATTGCAACACAATGGACTTAGAAAATTACCAAAAAAAAGCAAAAGTCAAACAAGTCGAACACAAGAAGTTTTTGACCAAGCTCAAAAACAAGCCTCCCAAGAACCTCGACCAGAAAATGCAAGAGATTCACGACGACGTTTTTAAAAGAGTAGATTGTTTGTCTTGTGCTAATTGTTGTAAAACCACTGGACCACTATTCACCCAAAAAGACATCGAAAGACTTGCCAGTGTATTCAGGCTCAAACCTCAGCAATTCATCGAGAAATACCTCCGCATAGACGAAGACAATGACTATGTTTTGCAGAGCGTACCTTGCCCATTCTTGAGCAGCGACAATTATTGTATGGTCTATGAAGACCGTCCGAAAGCTTGCCGCGAATACCCACATACAGACCGCAAAAAATTTTACCAAATCAACAACCTAACCCTCAAAAACACCCTCATCTGCCCTGCCGCCTTTGAGGTCGTCGAGCAAATGACAAGAGATTTGAAGTAGTTAGAAATTAAATTCTAACTATTCAGTTAAAAGTAGTAAACTTGTGTACTAATATTCATTACAAAACGACATTAAGCTAAGATGATCCGGAAAATTATAACAATCATACTTTCTTTATTCTTTAGCATGGGCATCAGCGGGCTAATTAGACCACATTTTGAAACATATATAAAGTCTGAATTAGTTCTTGATACAAGTCTGATTATCTTTACAATAATAGGTTGCGTTGTGCTTTATCAAACAATTTCAAAAAATATTATAAATAAAAAATCTTAAAACTCTCCGTCTATACACTTACCTATTAATTAGGCGTTGATAGTTCTTAATAATCAATTCCAATGACAAGCAAACTGCAAATTGAAATACGAACCAAGCTCCATACCCGTGAAGCTCGAAGAATTGAACACCACCTAAAGAATAAATCGGGCATCATTGCGGTTTCTGTATCCACTACAGGTATGATTCAAGTAGAATGGGATGCCAACCAAACCACCCAAGACGCTATTATCACCTCCGTTAAAGCAACAGGGCTGAAAATACAATCCTTTAAGACAAGTGACAAGCATTCGCACGAACACAATGGCCACCACGGACACTTTGACCTTCAAGTTCTAGGTCCCAACACCGAACTTTATTTCGCCATCATCAGCGGTGTCTTCTGGATATCTGGAGTTACTTTGTCCTTTATCGACAGTATTTCTGACACGTTAGTAACAAGTCTTTATATTATCGGAGCACTCTTCGGTGGAGTCTTTACCTTCCTCTCCGCAGGTAAAGACCTTCTCAAAGGAAAGTTTGAAATCGATTTTCTCATGCTTTTTGCAGCTATCGGTGCGGCAATCTTGGGCAAGTGGAGTGAAAGCGCCTTGCTCCTCTTTTTGTTTAGCCTCGGGCATGCCCTAGAACACTATGCTATGAAACGCGCTCGAAAATCCATCTCCGCACTTTCAGATTTAGCACCGCCAACCGCTCTAGTCAACCGCAACGGCGAACTCATAGAAGTACATATCGAGACACTTCAAATCGGAGATATCATCACAGTAAAACCCAATTCCAAAATCGCCGCTGACGGCGTAGTAATTAGTGGCACGAGTGCGGTTAACCAAGCTTCTATCACAGGCGAGAGTATGCCAGTCACCAAACGTCCTAGCCTCAATTGGCAAAACGACAACGAAATCACTAAACTCACGCCTGAGCACCGTGTATTCGCCGGCACAATTAATGGCAACGGAGCACTAGAGATAAAAGTCCTAAAAGAAACCAAAGACAGCACTCTCTCCCGACTCATTTATTTAGTAAGAGCAGCCGAAACTCAAAAGTCACCCACGCAACACCTCACCGATAAATTCGAGAAGTATTATGTGCCTTCGGTTTTAATATTAGTCATTATTTTATTATTTGCCTTTACTGTAATCAATGAAACCTTTGAACAGAGTTTTTACCGCGCCATGTCGGTGCTTATTGCTGCTTCACCTTGTGCTTTGGCAATTTCTACACCCAGTGCAGTCCTAGCCGGAATCGCAAGAGCTGCCAGACAAGGTGTATTGATAAAAGGCGGTCGTCCGCTCGAAGACTTAAGCAGTATCAGTGCCATTGCTTTTGACAAAACAGGAACACTTACCCAAGGCAAACCCACACTCACCCATAGCATTCCGTTTGGGGCAACAACCAAAGAACATTTACTTAAAGTTGCTGTAGCAGTAGAAGCCTTGAGTGATCATCCGTTAGCTACAGCAATTGTTGAGGATGGCAAAAAAGAATTAGGCGACATACACATCCCAAAAGCAGAAAACCTCAAAGCACTCATCGCTCGAGGCATCCAAGCAGATTGGAACCAAACCAGAGTACATATCGGCAACCGACGCCTTTTCGAAGAATTAACTGGCGCACCTATACCCACAGAAATCGATCAACAAATGTCTGCGCTAGAATCCGACGGACACACCGCAATGATTGTCCACCAAGACCATACATACTTGGGAATCATAGCCGCAATGGATATTGCAAGACCAGAAGTCATAAGCACTTTAGCTGCACTCAAAAAAATAGGCATCAAACGAATGGTCATGCTCACCGGAGACAACCAACTCGTAGCGAATGCTATTGCCAAAAACATCGGTATCACTGACCCGATTGGTAGCCTACTCCCAGAAGACAAAGTAAAAGCCATCGAGAAACTAATCGCACAAGAAGGCGGCGTAGCAATGGTCGGCGACGGTGTAAATGATGCTCCTGCCATGGCAAAAAGCACCGTTGGTATTGCGATGGGCGCAGCAGGTTCGGATGTAGCTTTAGAAACAGCAGACATAGCCTTAATGGCAGACAAGCTAGACAACCTCCCTTTTGCCATAGGGCTAAGCAGAAAAGCCAAAAGTATCATCAAACAGAACTTAATCATTAGTTTAGGTATGGTGGTTATCTTAGTACCACTTACCATTTGGGGAACTATTGCCATAGGTCCTGCCGTAGTCTTTCACGAAGGTTCTACCCTGGTGGTTGTGCTCAATGCTTTACGACTTTTGAAATACAACTCTAAAGAATGATAAATCCTAACACATACAAAAAAAGCTAAGTACTAATTATACTACACCTAATTCACTTATTCATCAAAAAGCAATCAAATCCACTTTAGATATTCTCTATATTTGATAATAGCCGTATATTTGCAGTCTTGATTTTTTTTAAATCGTCTTTTTAGATAAAACGTTTTACTTTTTATTACCTATAAACAATGAAACACACCAATATAATAGAGCTTTTAACAGGCACAAAATTACTAAACACCGTAATAGCCAAAGGTTGGGTACGAAGTTTTAGAAGTAATCAATTTATTGCACTGAATGATGGTTCTACCTTAGAAAACATACAATGTGTAGTTGATTTTGAGAAGCTTCCGAGCAATTTATTAAAGCGAATAACCACAGGTGCAGCTATTGCTGTAAAAGGAGTTTTAGTTGAAAGCCAAGGAGCAGGACAGAACTATGAAATTCAGGTGGAAGATATTCAAATTCTCGGAGATTGTGATATCAATGCCTACCCTATTCAGCTCAAAAACCGCCCGAGTTTAGAGCTCTTAAGAGAAAATGCACACCTTAGAATCCGAACCAATACTTTCGGAGCTATTATGAGAGTACGCTCTGTGCTGTCATTTGCTGTACACCAATATTTTCAGGAAAATGGTTTCTTTTATGTCAATACGCCCGTTATTACTGGTTCAGATGCAGAAGGTGCAGGAGAAATGTTTCAGGTAACTTCACTTGACCTAAAAAATCCTCCGAAAACAGAAGATGGGAAAATTGATTACTCAGAAGATTTCTTTGGTAAAGAAACTAACCTAACCGTATCAGGACAGCTAGAAGCCGAAGCCTACGCGATGGCACTCGGCAAAGTCTATACTTTTGGGCCTACTTTCAGAGCAGAAAACTCAAACACCTCGAGACACTTGGCAGAATTTTGGATGATTGAACCTGAGGTTGCTTTTAATGATTTGGACGCCAATATGGATTTGGCAGAAGACTTTATTAAATACGTGATTAAATATACCTTAGACAGATGCCAAACTGATTTGAAGTTCTTAGAGCAACGATTAGCTGACGAAGAAAAACAAAAACCTCAATCAGAACGCAGTGGTATGACGCTTACTGAAAAGTTGAACTTTGTATTAGACAACAACTTCAAACGCGTTTCATACACAGAGGCTGTAGATATTCTGAAAAACTCAAAACCGAATAAAAACAAGAAATTCAAATATCCTGTTGACCAATGGGGTATTGATTTGCAAAGCGAGCACGAACGATTCTTGGTAGAGAAACACTTCAAATGCCCAGTGATTTTATTTGATTATCCAGCAAACATCAAGGCGTTTTATATGCGCTTAAACGAAGACCAAAAAACAGTACGTGCGATGGATATACTTTTCCCTGGAATTGGTGAAATCGTAGGTGGTTCTCAAAGAGAAGAGCGCTATGACGTATTGGTCGAAAAGATGAAAGCACTGAATATTCCTGAAGAAGAAATGTGGTGGTATTTAGACACAAGACGTTTTGGCTCAGCTATCCACAGTGGTTTCGGACTTGGTTTTGAACGACTTGTATTATTTGTCACGGGGATGACCAACATCAGAGACGTAATTCCTTTTCCGAGAACACCAAAAAGTGCTGAATTTTAAACAATACTAAAATATTATCATGATTATATATAACGTAACTGTAAATATCGACGAAAGTATTCACGAAGAGTGGTTTACGTGGATGCGTCAAAAACACATCAACGAAGTTTTATCTACTGGAAAATTCTTTAAGGCGCTGTTTGTACAGGTTTTAGTAGAAGAAGAAATGGGTGGCATCACTTATTCAGTACAATATTTTGCAGAAAGCAAACAACAGTTAGACAGCTATTACAATGAAGATGCACCGCGCTTGAGAGAAGAGGGTTTAAGGCTTTTCGGGAGTAAGATGTTGGCTTTCAGAACAGAATTACAAGTACTTGCAGAGATTCGTCCCAATACCAATTAGTATTTATTCAGGTAATCTTGCAAGATTATAGTAGCAGAAATTTCGTCAAGCAATCCTTTGTCTTGGCGTTTTTTCTTTTTGACACCACTGTCAATGAGTACTTTTATTGCCATTTTTGAGGTAAAACGCTCGTCTATACGCTCAATTTTTATCAGCGGAAATTCAGCTGCGAATTTCGTCACAAATGCATCAATCATCACGGCGCTTTCAGAGGGAGTTCCGTCCATTTGTTTGGGTTCACCAACAATTACTATCTCGATTTTTTCTTTAGAGAAATAGTCTTTTAAAAACACAAAAAGCTTATCTGTTTCTACGGTTTGCAATCCAGAGGCGATGATGCGCATCGGGTCAGTAACGGCTAATCCTGTTCTTCTTTTTCCGTAATCAATAGCTAAAATTCTGGACATCTATTTTAAGTAGTTTATCGAACAAAGTTACAAAAAAGCATTATGAAGTGATTTAAACTTTTTTTAATTGGCTAAAAAATGTTTTTTTGACTCGATTGAAAATTGATTTTTAGTTGTCAATACGTTTTTACTTTGAACTTCTATAGTAATAAAATACCTTTGTATAAATCCAAAATAAAGAAATGGCAAAAATATTGACAGGAGTTCAGAGCACAGGAACACCACATTTAGGAAATCTGTTAGGGGCAATTCTGCCAGCTATTGAGATGTCTAGAAACCCCGAAAACCAAACATTTTTATTTATCGCCAACTTACATTCTGCTACCCAAATCAAGGATGCAAAACTGCTAAAGCAAAACACCTTGAGTGTTGCAGCCACTTGGCTTGCCTGCGGACTAGACGTAAACAACGTTACCTTTTATCGTCAAAGTGATGTGCCTCAGACCTGTGAATTGTCGTGGTATCTGAGCTGTTTCTTCCCTTTTCAGAGATTGACACTAGCGCATTCATTCAAAGACAAACAAGACTATTTAGCAGACGTAAACGCTGGATTATTCACTTATCCGATGCTTATGGCTGCCGATATATTATTGTATGATGCTGAGCTCGTACCGGTAGGAAAAGACCAATTGCAACACCTAGAAATCACCCGTGATGTAGCAGCAAGATTCAATAATCAGATGGGCGAAACCTTTGTTATTCCTGAAGCGAGTATCCAAAAAGACGCTATGATTATTCCAGGAACGGACGGAAATAAAATGAGTAAATCCAGAAATAACTTCATTGATATTTTTCAAAACGACAAAGCACTTCGCAAACAAGTAATGGGTATAGAAACAGATAGTACACCACTAGAAGAACCTAAAAACCCGGATACTTGTAATGTGTTTGCACTTTATAGTTTACTGGCTTCTGAAACACAACTCAACCAGATGAGAGCCAACTACCTCGGAGGAAATTATGGTTATGGTCATGCCAAACAAGCTCTTTTTGAACTTATTAAAGAACGATTTGATACGATTAGAGAGAAATATGATTATTATATCAACAACCCTAATGAGGTGGAAGAAATTCTGCTAAATGGCGCTAAAAAAGCAAGAGTTATTGCTGACGGGGTACTAAACAGAGTTCGTCTGACTTTGGGCTACTAATCTCAGGCTTAGCACTAAAACCTACGAAACGAGCTGTTTACCTTTATAAACAGCTCGTTTTACTTATATTAAACTCTATTTCTTAAGCCACTTATACACGTAGGTGTCAGAGCTTTAAATTAAAAAATCTTCTATTTCTGTTCTAACTTGTAGCAAGACACAAAATTGTGTATTTTTGTAATTGTACTTAAGTAACCTATATGCTCAAGCAAAATCTAAATCTCAAATTATCTCAAAAACTATCTCCTCAACAAATTCAATTGATGAAGTTGATTCAATTGCCTACGCAAGCTTTTGAACAGCGTATAAAAGAGGAAATGATAGAAAATCCCGCGTTAGAGGGTTCGGAAGAAGAATACGAAACAGCTGATGAATTCGACAACCAAGAAGATGATTTTGATGACGATTATGACAACGAAAGAATTGAATCAGAAGACATCAACGTAGATGAATATCTGAGCGATGACGAAACGCCAGACTATAAATTACACTCTAATAATTATAGTGCTGATGACGATGACAAAGTAATGCCGATTGCCTCTCAGATGAGCTTTCATCAAGACTTACTTCACCAACTCAACACTTTTATTCTATCAGATACTGAAAGAGAAATAGCCGAATTTTTGGTCGGAAGTATTGATGATACAGGATATATCAGACGTAGTATTCAAGATTTAGTAGATGACATGGCTTTCACCCAAGGTATTTATACCGATGAAAAAACGGTTACAGACATACTGACTTCTGTGCAAGAGCTTGATCCGGCTGGTGTAGGCGCACGTGATTTGCAAGAATGCCTACTTTTGCAACTACGCCGAAAAACACCTACAGACTTCATCGAGCTAGCCATGGATATTCTCGAAAACCAGTTTGATGCTTTTACCAAAAAACATTACGACAAGCTACTTCATAAATATGCTATCCCACAAGATACGCTCAGAAAGGCGATTGACGAAATCGAGCGATTAAACCCAAAACCTGGAGGATCTTATGCTGGAAATAACCGTGTTACAGAACATGTTGTTCCTGATTTTACTATTAGGATTGTAGATGGCGAGTTAGAGCTTTCGCTAAACGGAAGAAATGCACCATCGCTTTACGTATCTAAAGATTACCAAGATATGTTGCGCACCTATAAAGATTCGAAAGAAAAATCAACTACACAAAGAGATGCGGCGCAATTCATCAAACAAAAGTTAGATTCTGCCAAATGGTTTATCGATGCCATCAAACAACGCCAAGAAACGCTTTTTGTGACGATGAATGCTATTATGCACTACCAAGAAGAGTTTTTCCTTGAAGGTGACGAAACCAAGTTGCGTCCGATGATTCTGAAAGACATTGCCGATATGGTAGGACTTGATATTTCTACGGTTTCTAGAGTAGCCAATAGCAAATTTGTCGAAACTCCTTACGGAACTAAATTACTCAAAGATTTCTTCTCTGAATCCATGAAAAACGATCAAGGCGAAGACGTATCAACTATTGAGATTAAGAAGAATCTACAGGACATTATCGAGGCGGAAGACAAGCAAAAACCCTATCCAGATGACAAATTAGCTGAGCTTCTGAAAGAAAAAGGCTTCCCGATTGCAAGACGAACTATTGCTAAATACCGCGAGCAATTAGACATTCCGGTGGCTAGGATGCGAAAAAAAATATAATCTGAAAATAACTCTCTGCATTGAAAGTATTTCTTAGGCTGTTTTCATACCTTTTTCATCCGTTGTTTATCCCGATAATGGCAACGTTGCTGTATTTTTATTACGGAACTAGCTATTCGCTATTTTCTAATATCTACTTAATTATATTTCAGACAACAATTATCACCGTTATTGTTCCGATACTGATATTTTTCTTGTTGTACCTTTTTAGACGTATTGATTCATTGATGGTAGCAGATATCAATCAGCGAAAAATCCCATTGATGTTTCAGATTACTTTGTTTTTCTACCTCATCAAGAGAATTATCAGACCAGAGTATTTTAACGAACTATATTTTTGTTTCTTAGCGAGTATTCTCAGTACATTTTTAGCTTTTGTTTTGCTTTTTTTCAAACAAAAAGCAAGTTTACATATGTTGGGAATCACTAGTCTTACCACCTTTGCAATTGCACTTAGTTTACATACCCAATACAACTTTATTTATCTGATAGCCTTTTTGATATTCTGTTGTGGAGCAGTAGCTAGCTCACGATTAGTTATGAAAGCGCACGATGCCAAAGAGCTTATTTTAGGCAGCCTCATTGGGGTCGTTCCTCAACTCCTTTTGGCTTCTATCTGGGTATAAATGTTCTTTTTAAAATTACTTTCTTATAAAAACTCATGTTAGAAATCCTCTACCAAGACCAATATATCGTTGCAATCAATAAACCTCACGGGTTGCTCGTTCATCGCTCTGCAATTGCTCGTGATGCTGAAGTTTTCGCCTTACAAAGCTTAAAAAAACAACTCGGAAGAATAGTTTATCCCTCACACCGATTAGACCGAAAAACCTCTGGAACACTCTTATTTGCGTTAGATAAAGCAACTGATAGCTTGATGCAGCAGAAGTTTCAGAACAAAGAAGTAGAAAAGAAATACTTAGCACTTGTTCGTGGTTATGCACCCAGCAAGATGACCATTGACTACGCCTTAAAGAAAGATGATTTTACGATTCAAGAAGCAGTGACACATTTCAAAACTTTAGAGAATTTTGAATTAGATCTACCGCTCGGCATCCACAAAACCTCGAGGTATTCACTTATTGAAGCTAGTCCAGAAACGGGAAGAATGCACCAATTGCGAAAACATTTTGCACACATCTTTCATCCGATAATTGGGGATAGACCTTATGGATGCAATAAACAAAATAAGTTTTGGCTCGAAGAGTTTGAGATGAATACAATGCTTTTGCATGCTTCTGAACTCTTATTTACGCACCCACACACTGATAGTCCTGTACATATCAAAGCAGAATTATCAAATGAATTCAAAAGGGCTTTAGCACTGTTGAGAAAACCAACCGAGGTTAAATAATTTTTCTTTAGCTACTAGAATCTTCAAAAGCAGTATCTTTGTGTTTCGAAAATCAGAAAAATGAGAACGTTTTTTCTTTTTATTATTATATTACTCACTGCTTCTTGCACAGACAACGATGCTATTCGCAAAGAAAATGCTAAGAAGGCAACCCAAAAAGAACAAGAAATCTTCAGTGCGCTCTCTGAAAAATGGGTGTTTAAGCCTGCTGATTTTACTGAGGAAACGTATGCTATCGTTCAGCAATGGTCAGAATGGAATACGTTTTACAACGAGCTGCTTCAAAAACCACAAACCGATATAGGCGCTTTTCAGAGAAAGACGAAGACGTTGATCGATTTATCATATTCGTTACACAGTACAATTCCACCTATTTTTAATATCGTACAGATTCAAAGTCGTTTTATGGTATTAGATACAAAGCTGAAAATGTTGAAGACTTACCTCTCTCTCGATACTATTCCGATGGAGGAAACAACTGAGATTATCAGTGCCATCAATACCGAAATAGAGTCGATTGTAAACAGAATGACAACTATCTTGATCAAGAATAAAATCCAGAAAGAAGAAGGAGAAATGGAGCTACTGAATTCAATAGCTGTACCTCAGCAACAAACTACTGACGAAGCTGAAGTTATATATTAGGCATACTAGCCGCTGATTTCTCCTTCTGTTTAGTATAAAAAAACAGAAAAATTACGACATTTATTTAGCTACAACTAATGTGAGCTATTTTTTGTAACTTAGTGATTCACCTACTCACTAGTAAAACCGACAATTATGGCACAACTCATCAAAATATACCCAGAAAATCCAAACGAAAAAGAAATAGCCAAAGTGGTGAAAATTCTTAGAGACGGAGGTCTAGTTATTTACCCAACAGATACGGTTTATGGACTTGGTTGTGATATTACCAACACCAAGGCTTTAGAGAAAATCGCTAGAATCAAAGGCATTAAGCTAGAGAAAGCTAACTTTTCTTTTGTGTGTTGTGACCTGAAAAACATTTCTGATTATGTAAGGCAGATTGACACTCCTACTTTTAAGATACTCAAGAGGGCTTTGCCAGGTCCTTATACTTTTATTCTGCCCGGCAACAATAACCTGCCCAAAGAATTTAAGAAGAAAACTACCGTGGGGATTAGAGTTCCTGACAACAATATCGCTTTAGAATTAGTGCGTCAGTTAGGAAATCCTATCGTTTCGACCTCAATCTATGATGAGGATGAGGTTTTAGAATATACCACTGACCCTGAACTTATTTTTGAGAAATGGCAAAACATAGTCGATATCGTAATTGATGGTGGTTACGGAAGCAATGAAGCATCGACCGTGATTGATTTATCACAAGGCGACCCAATTGTTATTAGAGAAGGAAAAGGCAGCATCGCTGACCTATAAATGGTTTTTAAGAATACAGCAATCTACGCTTCTTGTTCCTCTTTTTCGAGGTGACTAATAAACACGGAAGGCGTAAGCTCAGTAATTGCCTTGAATACCGATGAGAATTTACTGTGCGATGAGAAACCAAACTCTTCTGCTAGATAACTAATCTTGTAGGTTCTGTATTTTTTATCGGTTGTCAATTTCAATATCGCATACTTAACACGCAACTCATTGATATACAGATTAAAATCCTTTCCGTACACATTATTCAATATATGTGAAAGATAAATCGTATTGGTATTGATTTGTCCAGCAAGCGTTGCCAAAGAGATATTTCTATCGATAAAGCCATTGCTTCTCTCAAATTCTTTAAGTCCTTCAAAAATTTCCTTTTCTTTTTTGTCAGAGATATTGATTGACTTTTTAGAGGATTCACCGCTAGTAGAGACCTCTTCGCTTTTATTATCAAGTACAACTGGTTCTACCTCTGGAGTAGTAATAAACTGCTGAGAGGCTCGTTCACTTTCTCTCAGTTCTTTAATAATTTGCCTAAACCGCTGAGTGGCCTTTTTTCGTTGGTTGTTGTAAAATAAAGTTCCTCCACCTATAATCACTAAGCCACCAAGGCTATACAAAAGCATCAACTCGTTCTTAGACATTTTTTCAACATCTGAATCAAGGTATTTAATCATCTTGTCAATAGCCGCTTTCTGAAGGTTATTAAAGGCATAGGTAGTGCTGATAAGTTTTTCTTGATAGGCAGAATAGTTCTTATAGTCCTCTATCGTTTTATAGTATTCAGATAAGCTTGTATAAGTTTCTATCTTAAGGTTCACAGCATCGGATGCCATGGCAATACTTTCTGATTTATCGAGATAGTCTTTGGCTTTTGCATAGTCTTTTATAGCTAGGTATGCTGCGCCTAACTCTCCGTATATAAATCCTAAGAGCAACTCTCTATCTGCAATTTCCTCATTTAATAATGAAATTGCTTTATTGTAATTTTCTATCGAAAGCTCATGTTTTCCGCTAAAGAGATAGGCTCTACCATACAAATAATAATTAGTACCAATCAAATACTTTTTTTGAGCACCATCAGGCATATTAACCAGGTGATTTTGTGCTAGATCGGTCCATTTAAGAGCTTCTTTAAAGTCCTTATCAGCAATACTCGCATAGCTCCATTCTTGAGAAACAAGCCCTAAGAAAACGTTCTTCCTAGTTTCATCCTTAATCTTCTTGCTTACCTCAACCCCTTCTTTTAGATAAGCTTTTGACTTTTCAAACAAAGACATATTTCGGAATTGTGTAGATAAAAAACCCAGAATACGCGCGTGCCAATCTGTTTCATTGGCTTTAACCGCAATTTCTTTGGCTTTAAGTGCGATTATGATTGCTTCTACTGGATTTCCTACTTGAGAATTCAAAGAAGCAGACAGCATTAGTGCTTTGACACCTTGAAGTGCTGTAGTTTTATTCGCATAAAGCGAATCAGCAATTATGAAGGCTCTACCTACATCACGCCCTGCAACAGTTGTAGCTGTATCAAAATAGATGCTATCAAATTTCCTATTTAATTCTTGAGGTGTTTGAGCAAAGGAAAAGGTTATAAAAAAGAATAGTATAGGTGTTATTGCTTTTTTTATCATTCTTAAATTCTAAAGTATACTAACAAATATAATACAAATGAACTTCATTTAAAACACTAATTAGTCCTTTTTTACAATAAAAATCACAATAATTTTTGAACCAACACATATCTTACAAACTAATACTTTGATTGTCAACCCATGTCTAACATCACCTCTTATTTAATCAAAAACATTAAACTTTAGAAATGAATGGTTTTGGTAGATGTTTTTTTTAACTTTGTTAATCAGATTACTTAATCCTCAGAAAACTAACTTATGCAATTCGTTCCTAAGAAAAAATATATTATCACCTCTCTTTTAGTTGGCTTCTTTTTTGTTGGAGTTGGCTTTAAGAATGATTTTTTTGAAATTGCCAAACAAATAGAAATCTTCACAACTACCTTCAAGACCATCAACACTAACTACGTCGATCAGACCAATCCTGGAGATTTGATGGATAAAGCACTGAAGAATATGCTTCAAGAGTTAGATCCTTATACCGTTTATTTCAACGAGGCTGATGTAGTAAAATTCAAAATAAACAGTGCAGGAGAATATACTGGAATTGGCGCATCCATCAGCAGAAAAGACGGTAAAATAACCATCAAAGAAATCTTTAAGGATTATGCTGCTGACAAAGCAGGACTCAAAGCGGGAGACGAAATCACTCACGTAGGCGATATCAATCTTGAAGATTATAAAGAAGATACTTCTCAGTTACTTTCAGGAGCTAAAGCCACTGTAATTCCCATCAAATACAACCGACAGGGCAAAGGCTATACTACAGCCATTACCCTAGATGCAATTGAGCTAAAAGCAGTTCCGTTTTATGCTAAAATCAATGAAAACACAGGTTATATCGTGCTTTCTCAGTTTAATGCAAAAGCAAGTCGCGAAACTCAATTTGCCTTAGAAGAATTAAAATCACAAGGTGCTACACAAATCATTTTAGATGTAAGAGGCAATCCTGGTGGACTTTTGGGTGAAGCTGTAAATATTTGTAACCTATTTGTTCCTAAAGGAGAGATTATCACCACCACCAAGTCTAGAATTGACAAACACAACAACACCTATATTACAATGCGTGAGCCTGTAGATACTGAGATTCCGTTGACAATACTCATAGACGACAGAAGCGCATCAGCCTCTGAAATTGTAGCTGGAGCCTTACAAGATTTAGACCGTGCCGTAGTTATCGGAAGTAGAAGTTTCGGAAAAGGATTGGTGCAAAGACCCATCGATTTACCTTACGGAACACAAGTAAAAGTCACTATTTCTAGATATTACACACCTTCTGGAAGGTGCATTCAAGCTTTGGATTATTCACATAGAGATAGTGAAGGGAAAGCCATACGCACCGATGCTAAAGACTATAATGCTTTCAAAACTAGAAAAGGAAGAACGGTATATGACGGTGGCGGAATTTCACCCGACATAGAACTTGAGGAGTCAAAACTAAGCCCTATTACGCAAGCAATAATTGCTCAGGATGAGTTATTTAATTTTGCTACAGATTATTTTTATAAAAACCCGAATACTGGAGATAAAATCCCGAATATCAATGATTCAGATTTTAAGGATTTTAAGGATTGGCTGAAAAAAGAAAACTTCTCTTACGGTACTGAAACGCAAAAAGCTTTAGAGAAAACCCTTGAAGCTGCTCAAAAAGAAAAAATTGACAAAGATATTATCACGCAATACGAAGCACTTTTGCAAGCACTAAAAAAAAGCAACGAAACTGAATTAAATAAAAGTAAAGAGGAAATAAAACGCCTGCTGGTCGATGAGCTTATCATACGATATCAATACAGAGAAGGACTCTATAATTACTACCTTAAGAACAATACTGAAATCAAAAAAGCAGTTCAGGTCTTGAATGACAAAGCACAGTATAATCGAATACTCAAGAAATAGATGAACAGAATTCATTACATAGCACTCCTTTTTCTAATGCCTTTAGGAATTCTGGCGCAGGAGGAAATTGTACATTCTATTTACTTTGATTTTGATAAACACGAATTAAAAGAAGATCAAAAAGAATTAGCACTCAAATTTATAATGGCACTTGACACCACTATGGTCGAATCCATCTCTATTTATGGATATACTGATGATAGAGGTAAAGATGATTACAACTTTAAACTATCTACAAAAAGGGCAAATACCATAAGAGAAACGCTTATCGAGCAAGGCATTAAACAAAAAATAATTGTTTCTATTGAAGGTAAAGGAAAGATCAGAATCGATGATGATATTGTTGAAAACCTGCCTGAGGTACGTTCTAAAAACAGAAGAGTGGATGTAGTTGCCAACCTCAAAGAAATTGAAGATGAAGAGCCTATTGCCATTCCTGGAATGTATGAAAGCTTGACTGAAAATAATATCGTTGGCGATAGAATCCACCTCAAAAATTTACTATTTGATCGCGGAAGCAGCAAACTCACAAACACCTCTAAATCAGAGCTCACTAAGGTGGCTAAACTACTGCATAAATACAAGAATTATCACTTTGAAATTCAAGGTCATGTTTGCTGTACACCGCCCTACCACACCGAAGCAATTGATAGAGACACTCGCAAAAGAGAATTGTCTAAAAACAGAGCTGAGGCTGTCTATAAATATTTATTATTAAAGAAAATCCCAAAAGACCGAATGACCTTTAAAGGCTACGGCACATCAAAACCTTTAGGTAAAGACCCTAGACTCGACAGAAGAGTAGAGTTTTTGATTACCAAACAATAAGAATATTAACTAAAAATACTGTGTACAACATCTTCAATCTTAGAAACAAACTTAATTTCTATCTTGGTGTTTTTGAGTGATATTTTGTTGTATTTAGATATAAAAATAGTTGAAAACCCAAGTTTTTCTGCTTCTTGAATGCGTTGTTCTACACGGCTTACAGGACGTATTTCACCTGAAAGCCCCACTTCTCCTGCAAAACAAAAGTCTTTTTTAATAGAAATATCTTCATTCGAAGAAAGTATAGCAGCTACTACAGCCAAATCAATAGCAGTATCATCTACTGATATTCCGCCTGTTACGTTTAGAAAAACATCTTTTTGAGCCAATCTAAAGCCTACTCTTTTCTCTAAAATAGCCAAAATCATATTCAGCCTTTTGGCATTATATCCGGTAGTGCTTCGTTGCGGCGTTCCGTAAACGGCTGAACTCACCAATGCTTGAATCTCGATCATCAGTGGTCGCATACCTTCTACCGTTGCAGCAATCGCTGTTCCACTTAAATCTTCTTCTTTATGAGAAATCAATATTTCTGACGGATTACTTACTTGTCGTAAACCCGTATTTTGCATTTCATAAATTCCGAGTTCAGCCGTAGAACCAAAACGGTTTTTGAGTGAACGCAAGATTCTATATACATGATTTCTATCGCCTTCAAACTGAAGAACAGTATCTACCATATGTTCTAAAATTTTTGGTCCAGCTATAGTGCCGTCTTTGGTAATATGTCCGATAAGAATGACTGGGACATTTGATTGCTTTGCAAATTTAATTAGCTCTGCTGTACATTCTCTGATTTGAGAAATACTACCGGCACTTGCTTCAATATAATCAGAATGCAAAGTCTGAATCGAATCGATAATCACTACATCGGGCGTTGTATCTTGGATATGTTTAAAGATAGTTTGTGTACGGGTTTCTGTCAAGATATAACAGTCCTGACTGATGTTTTCGATACGTTCAGCACGCATCTTAATTTGTTTTTGACTCTCTTCACCTGATACATATAAGGTTTTATAAGGCAACTTTAGAGCGATTTGAAGAAGTAGTGTGCTCTTCCCTATTCCGGGTTCTCCGCCTAGTAAGGTTAAAGACCCTGCTACCAGTCCTCCTCCTAAAACCCGATTAAACTCGGTATCACTAGTATCAAGGCGCACCTCTTGAGTTGCGTCAATCTGGTCAATTCTAAGAGGTTTTGGGGCGGCTTTATCGCTGGTTTTGGCAATATTCCAAGATTGTTTTTCTTCTTTCTGAATTATCTCTTCTACTATTGTATTCCATTCTTTACACGAATTGCATTGTCCTTGCCAACGAGCAGATTGCGTGCCGCAATTCTGACAAAAAAATGCTGTTTTTACTTTAGCCATCATCTTAGTTTATAAAAATAATACTACAAATATAGTCGTTTAGAAAGCTGAATATAAAATAAAAAGAGGAATTACATCTGTCTGATATAATTCCTCTTTTTTAATTACTTTATGGTCTGTTATCTATTTCTCAACACCCCGATCGAATCGTTGATGTATTTTGCTACATCCTCACTAGGGTTAAGTTTTAAGGCTGCGTTGAAGTATTCAATTGCTTTAGCTTTATCAGTTTTAGAATACTGAGAACCTAAAAAGGTATATCCTGCTAAGAGTTCTCTTTGTGTTCTGTCTTTTGATAGTTCGGCTTCGCCTTTTTTGGTTACTATATCAATATAGTTTTCGTAGCTCTCTATTGCCTTTTCGATTGCTTGGTCACTTCCGCTTACACGATTGATTTTAGCTTTATTCAAGTGTGCATCCTGAGTTGTGGGTGCAAATTCGATTACGTGAGCGTAGGCTTGATCTCCTTTTTCTAAAAGAGCTGCAAATTCTTCTAGCTCTTCTGTTGTAAACTCTTGTTTGTTTTCTAACTTCTCATTTTGAAGTGAAGAAGTATGGAATAACAAAGCGTTTCCTAAATACAAATTATCCAAGGCAAAGCTAGGCGATTCTGGATCTTTTGTTGCAAGCATAAACACTTTTGCAGCTGCTTCGTAAGCTCTACTCTTATATAACTCCTCTCCTAATTGGCTGAGTTCTTTTGCAACTTCTGGGTCTTGATTTATAGCAACCTCTAAGTCTTTAAGGGCTTCGTCAAACTTTGCCATATCAATAAGTTCTGCATCTGTTTTTGCCAGTTCTAATTTAGCTTTTGCTAATACTACATAATCTTTACCGATGAATTTCTTCCCTTTTTCAAAGAAGTTCTCCATAGCTTGGATACTTTGTTCATAGTTTTTGTTCTCAAAAGAAGCATAACCTAAATATCTATAAATTCTTGGGTTTACGTTGTCTTCTAATTTCATTTTCTCAGCTTCTATTTCAAGTGTAGCAAAATCTTTAGTCAAGATAAGGAAATCACAGTAACGCATTCTAGAATCTAACGAAGTATCGGTTAAGCTCATATACTTTCTGTAGTTTTCAATTGCTGTTTTGTTGTATTCTCTATAT
Organism: Flavobacteriaceae bacterium; assembly: GCA_034676605.1. GTDB lineage: Bacteria > Bacteroidota > Bacteroidia > Flavobacteriales > Flavobacteriaceae > Flavobacterium. The sequence goes on from JAUCBW010000001.1 coordinate 1,618,264, forward strand.
TTTTGAATATCCTCTGTACCCCAATAATAGTAGGTCTCAGCAAGTTCTCTATACGCAGGTCCGTAGTTTGGGTCTGAAACAATAATTTGTTTAAGTTCTGAAACAGCTTCTGGGAAAGCCTTGGCATTTTTAGTAATAACAGCCATTTGTAACTTCGCTCTTTTTAGGTCTCTATCCAATGACAGGGCATCTCTGTAAGCTCTATATGCTTCGTTAGTATTTTCGTCTGCCAAATAAGCATCACCGAGATAGATAAGAGCAATTGCTGACTTCGCATCTGCATTTTTTGCTCTAGTTAAAAACTCAATTGCTTTTTTAGGGTCTGAATTATCTGAATTTAAATAAGCTCTACCAATTTGGATTAGCTCTTCAGTGTCTCTTTTACGTATTTTTTCGGTAGCCGTATTAAACTTTGTAGTTGCTCCTTGAATGTTATTATTATTCAGGTCAATATGTCCTAATCCGATGTAATTCAGGTGTGAATTATTTTTGGCGTTAAGACCTTGGTTCAAATAGATTTTTGCAGAATCTTCTTCCTTTTGAATAAGATAGATATCAGCTAAATAGAAAAAGTTTTCTCCTCTGTCTGCATTTGAAACTACAAGTGATTTAAGAATAGTTTTAGCTTTGTGATACTGTTCTGCATTAATTGCATTTTTAGCATCATCCAGGTCTTGTGCTTGAATTGTGAGACCTGCTAAAAGTAGGCTTGAAAAAATAATACGTCTCATTATATGATAATTTAGTTATTGTTTTTGATTACATTTACTTTAAGTTGCTCCACTTTTACAGGAGCCAATCCTGAGGTAAGGACTATCTTTTGTCCGATATCTGACGCTATGAAAGACGCAAATCCCATGCCCAAACCAGTAGAACCTTGATAATTTAACAAATAGACATCTCTCGTAAGTGGATAGGTTTTCTTGCCTATATTGGCTTGAGTAGGCAGATAATAGGTTGGGTCATCTCCATCAGATTTAACATTTCTTAGGCTCAGTAATACGATTTTTGAGGTATCGTTCAACAGGTTTTCTGGTGTCTGTGTAAGCCAATTCACACCAATAACTCCGATATAATCTTCGTTATTTGCTATAAATCTAATGAGTTCCGCAGAGGATTCTCTAGAAAAAACATTCTTATTTGAGCCTCTTTCTACTCCTGCTTTCTCGTGCAAAATCCTATAGGCACTTGAATTCGGATTGTCAAATACCAAACCTTTGATGCTGCTTGGCTCGCCTTTGATATAAGCTAAAATATCGTCAAGATCAAGAGTTGCTTTTGTTTGTTTATAATTAGCAATTAGCGCAATTGCATCAATTGCAAATCGGTTGATTTTTGGGTTAATACCTTCTTGTTTGAACATAGCTTCCTCATCAGAAGTAAGCGTTCTAGTTAGTACAGCTAGTTTCGTAGTATCTTTACCGCTTAAAAAAGCATTGATTATTTCAGACTCAGGGCCAGAGGCAATATTTACTTTGGCTTTTTTGTAGGTATTCTCAAAGACATTAACTTGATCCTCGACTATCGGAAATAAAGATTCGTCAACAAATACTGCTGTTTCTCCACTAAGCATGGTCTCTTTAGGAACGCCATCCTGAGCAGACTTATCCTTTTTGCAAGAGTTAAGCCCTGTTAGTAACAATAGAGAAAAGACTGCGAATAGGGTTGTTTTTCGTATCATAATTTTCTGTTTTTAATTATTCTTAAAAATCTCAAGAAAGCATATACAACAAGGATTATACCGAATGCTATTCTATATTCTTTATTCATACTTATCGGGAAGTCTTCCCAGAAAATTATCGCTAAACCCACAAACAGATAAAGCATAAAGAAGCATATTCCGAAAACAAACAAAAATCGCTGTTGGAGCGATTTTTGTTTGTTTATTTTATCTGATATATTGCGCAAATTCTATACTTTTATCTTCCTCTAACATTAAGAATAATAGGGAAAGTAAAGTTTACTCTTACTTTACGTCCGTTCTGAACACCTGGATTCCACTTCTTAGAGCTTTTAATCACTCGTTCAGCTTCCTTACCAGTTCCGTATCCTAAATCACGTACTGCTTTGATGTTTGATAAACTTCCGTCAGGTTCTACAATAAAAGTTACAATAATTTGCCCTTTTAGGTCCCTATCGATTTCTGGGGCAATGTATCTTTTCATCACATAATCTCTAAATGCGTTGATTCCTCCAGGATATTCTGGCATAACCTCTACAGCAGTATAGATTTTTTTATCATCAATAACCTCTGCATCAACGTTTTTATCAGAAATAAGTCCTTCAATAACGACCTCGCCTGCTTCAATATCTGCTTCGATATTTCTACTCCCTGCAATCTTGTCTTTAAGATCATCAACGCTTGTAATTTCTTGCTCGACAGTTTCTCTCTCGACAATTACAGGAGGTACGTGCTTGACAACCTCTTGAACAGTCTTGGTTTCTTTCTGGATTATAGGTTTCTCTATAATCTCTTCAGGTTGTTTTATAGGCTCCAATATATCCATCATTACGATTTTGGTATCTATTGGTGCTTTATCTTCTACAACTTCATCCTTGGATAACATCTTTGAGATAACTGGTGCACTTATAGTTAACGAAAAAATCAAAGCTCCGATCAATAGTGCCAGTAGCGTTACCTTTCCGTTTTCTTTACGTAGAGTATATGCTCCGTACTCTTGGTTTCTTCCTTCAAAGACTGTATCGACCCAAGTGTCTTTAAATAAGTTCATAATTTTCTTTTTATTAGATTAAAGAAACAGATTCTGTACTCACACTTAGTACGCTCCTTTTTCGATTAACATCTGTACGTCTGCATCAGTCATATCTACTACAGCATATCTTTTTTCTTGTGTGATAGCCATTTCATCAAGTATGTCAACAAAGTTTTTGTAGTTAGCTTTCTGACTTGGTTTGATAATAACCACCAAACCTTCATCAGCTTTTGTGCGTCTAGGATCTGACTCAACAGACTTTGCTTTGTCAAGAATTACTTGTCTAATGCCATTCTTACCATAAGTGGTAATTGTAGGCTCTCCTCCTGGTTGTGGATTATCAAGGCTTCCGATATAATGAGCTACCTTGTCATCTTCACCCAATACAATTGTCAGTGTTCTCCAAGCAGGTGTTTCTGCAGGTTTGTTGTCTTCGTCAATCACTTCATCCTTGTCTGGCATAGCCAAATCCATAGATTGTGGCTTAGACAAAGTGGTGGTCAACATAAAGAATGTAATCAACAAGAATGCCAAATCCACCATCGCAGTTAAATCTACGGCTGGGGTTGGTTTTTTGCTTCTACCCTTTTTACCACCGCCCTTTGGGGCTGTATTTAGTTCTGCCATTTTATATGGTCTATATTTTTATATGATTAAAAATCTTCTCCTCTGAGTCCTGTAACCAAATAGAAGTTGTTTTTATTTCTTTTCTGAAGAATATCAATAACTTTTTTTATTGTCGGAAAATCCTCTCCAGCATCACCTTTGATAGCGATATCTATATCTCTTTGGTCTTTTTTAGGAACATCATTTTTTATCAAAAGTTCTGCGTTTGCCTCACGTGCTGACTGAATCCAATCAGAAAGTTGGTTGTCAACAGAGTCTAACACAATTCCTTTTTGCACTCCTGGCTCCATACGTTTAGATCCCTCAAGAGCTATAAAGCCTTTAAGTTCTCTTACATCTACCCCGAACGACTCTATCAAAGAGAAACGTTTAATTTCTTCTTCAGTAAAGGTCAGTCCATATTTCTCGCCCATTTTCTCAAGCATCAGAGCGCGAGTATCTTGCCCCACCGTACCGAAGTAAGCCCTTTGACCTGCAACAGTAATTGTTGCAAGGTTAGTATCGGGCAATTTGATTTGGACCGTAGAGGCTGGAGTATTTACTTCGACAGGTTCAGGCAAACGAGCTGTTGACGTCATAATGAAGAACGTAAGCAACAAGAAAGCAATATCAGTCATTGCTGCCATGTCGATTCTGGTACTCTTCTTTGTCATTTTCACTTTAGCCATTCTCTCTTTATTTTTTTATAATTAAATTTTTCTTTTGCAACACACGTATGTATTTCTAGAAAGAAAACTTAAGTTTTAGTTATTACTCTTACCTCTAGCTCTTCTGTACGCTTGTGTAATAGAAGAACCAGCCTCGTCGATAAAATACGTAAGCGTATCGATTTTAGCAGTAAAGTAATTATAAGTAATTGTAGCAATAGTTGAAGTCGTAATACCTGTAGCAGTATTGATAAGTGCCTCAGAAATACCGTTTGCAAGTGCAGCCTGGTCTGGTGCTCCAGCAGATGCTAACCCCGAGAACGCTTTAATCATCCCTGATACTGTTCCGATAAGTCCGACTAGCGTACCGATTGATACTAATGTAGCAAGAATAGTCATGTTTTTCTCAAGCATTGGCATCTCAAGAGAGGTAGCTTGCTCAATTTCTTTTTGGATTGCTTCTTCTGCTTTTTCGCTATCGAAACCTTCTTTTTTCACTTCTTGGTATTTCACAAGAGCTGAACGGATTGCGTTTGCAACTGAACCTTGTTGTTCATCACAAGTAGCAATAGCTGTATTGATGTCTCCTGAAGCAACTTCTGATTTCACTTTGGCAACAAATTTATCTAAGCTTCCTTTTCCTGCTGCTTTAGAAATAACAAAGAATCTCTCTATTGAGAATACGATCGTCATTAATAAAAGCCCCATTAAGATTGGAACGATAAATCCTCCTTTATAAACCATCCCTAGGATACTTCCTTCTTTCGGCTGACCATTTTCAGGATCTCCTCCAATAAAATTATCTGGATGACCCATTACAAATTCCCAAATCGCCCATCCCACCATAAGACAGATTACAATAATAATTCCTGCAACTACGTTTGAGCCTTTTGCTTTAGAATTGTTTTCAACCGATACATTTGCTTCGTTTGTCATTTTTCAAAAATTTAAGTTTGTTTTTTTTTATAATTTGGGTTAATAGTAATTGCTTTAAAAATAAAGCTACTTTAAAATCTTTCTAAAAAAGAACCACAAATTTATATTTTAAACCGAAATAAAAAAATTATATAGGTTTATTTTAATGTTAATAAAGGGTTAACTACTATATAAGAACAAACATAACGCCTAATTATTATACAGTTAGCCCAAAAAAAGTGGGTTTAGATTACAGGCTCGATTCAAATTGTTTCAAAAATCTGACATCATTCTCATAAAACATACGAATATCTCCTATTTGGTACAACAACATAGCCATCCTCTCGATTCCCATTCCGAAGGCAAAACCAGAGTAGGTTTTTGAATCTATATTACAATTTTCCAGCACATTTGGGTCGACCATACCGCAACCCATAATTTCTAGCCACCCTGTTCCTTTGGTTATTTTATAGTCTGTTGGCGTATTGAGTCCCCAATAGACATCTACCTCAGCACTTGGCTCAGTAAACGGGAAATAAGAAGGTCGCAATCTGATTTCAGATTTACCGAACATTTCTTTAGTAAAATATAATAAAGTTTGTTTTAGGTCAGCAAAAGACACCTCTTTGTCGATGTAAAGTCCTTCGACCTGATGGAAGATACAGTGAGAGCGAGATGAGATAGCTTCGTTTCTGAAAACTCTCCCTGGCGATAAAGTTCTAATCGGGGGTTGGTTTTTCTCCATATACCTAATCTGAACCGACGAAGTGTGGGTTCTGAGTAATGTATCTGGATTGGTTTGCACAAAAAAAGTGTCCTGCATATCTCTAGCAGGATGGTATTCTGGCAAATTTAGTGCTGTGAAGTTATGCCAATCATCTTCAATCTCAGGTCCTTCTGAGATATTAAATCCGATGTTTGAGAAAATCTCGATTACTCGATTCTTGACAATAGAAATCGGGTGACGTGCACCTAGATCTAACGAATAGCCTGTTCTGGTGAGGTCTCCGTAAACACCTTTGAGTTCTTCTTTGTTCTCGAGTGCATCAAGTGTGTCCTTAACTTTGTCTTCAACTGTTTTTTTCAGTTCGTTGACCACTTGTCCAAACTCTTTCTTTTGTGGGTTTGGTACACTCTTAAAATCTAAAAAGAATTCGTTTAGAATTCCTTTTTTACTCAGATACTTAATTCTAAATTGCTCTAGCTCATCTTTGCTCTGTGTCGAAAAAGCCTTAGCTTCTTGAATATGAGCTTTAATCTTATCTATCATTACCCTTTATTAAAACTACGTAAGGGGCAAATTTAGGCAATTTGTTTTGAAAAAGGTTTATACTATGACTCCTTTTTCTAGAAAATAATTCACAATAGCATCTTTCATCAGCAGGCTTTGTTCTCCTGCTTTAAGCATCGGAAGCTCTTCTTTTATTATGTAGTGTGGCCATCCGTCAGCATCAAAATAGTCAAACTCATAATAGCCATACGGCTCTAGAAGTTTGCAAATAGCAATATGCATTAGGTTGAGCTTCTCGTCTTTTTTGTAGGTATTATGGGGTTGTCCTAACTCTTGAACCCCAATCAGGAAGATGATCCCGTCTAGGTCTAGTGGTTCTTCGAGATCGGCAAACTTGTTCGATAAAAACCGAACAAGCTCTTCCCATCTTGATTTTAATTGTGCGTCTCTTGACATTTTATTTGATTATAATCTCGTAAGGCATTCTAAGTTGAACTCCTTTACGCGAATTCATAGTTTTGATTTGTTGGATGACTTGGTAATTTTCTTCTCCAATCTCTTCTTTGATCATCGCTTCTCTTGTTTTCATAAAAGGGAAAGGCATGTTTTCAGACAAGAAATCTTCAAATGACTTTTTAAATACCGGGAAGTTTCTAACGCTATATTTATCTATTTCCACTAAATTCTTTGCATAAGCAATAGCGTCTTCAAGACCGCCAATTTCATCTACTAAGCCTAATGCTAATGCGTCTGAACCTGTCCAAACACGCCCTTGTGCCACTTCGTTTACTGCCTCTACAGTCATTCCTCGACCCTCAGCTACTCTACTCAAAAAGATATTATAAATACTCTCAACACTTGCCGTAGTCACTTCTCTGAAACTTTCAGTCATTGGTTGGAATGGGCTATAATTAGCAGAATTCTTATGTGTCGAAACAATATCTGAGTGAATCCCCCAGTTGTTAGCAAGTTTTGTAAAGTTCGGCACAGCTCCGAAAACTCCAATAGACCCTGTAATGGTTGTTGGCTCAGCAAATATTCTATCGGCGTTACACGAGATGTAATAGCCACCAGAAGCAGCTAAGTTACCCATTGACACAATCACTGGCTTGTGTTTTTTAGCTAATTCAATTTCTCTCCAAATAATATCAGAGGCTAGTGCGCTTCCTCCGGGAGAATCTACCCTAAGCACAATTACTTTTACCTTTTCGTCTTTGACTGCATCGTTGAGAGATTTTATCATATATCCCTCACCAATGGTAATAGCACTTCCCTCTCCGTCAATGATGTCGCCTTGTGCATAAATAACAGCAATTTTATCTTCTGCTTTTTTACTACTTAGTTTAGCACCTACATTAGTTGCATATTTTGCAACTTCGATAGTATTGTAATCCTCGTCATATTTCACATCCAAAGCATTTTTGATCCCGTTGTGGTATTGATCAAGATACGCAACTTTATCAATCATCTTATTGCTCTGTGCCATCTCTGGTGTTCTTGCCAAAAGGTTATCTGCAATATTATTGAGTTCTTCGATAGAAATACCTCTACTTTTAGAGATGTCATCTACGATAGTTTTCCAGGCAGAACCTAATAACTCTTGCATTTGTAAGCGATTCTCATCACTCATTTTATTTTCTAAGAATGGCTCTACTGCACTTTTATATTTTCCGTGGCGGATAACTTCCATCTTGATTCCTGATTTTTCTTGGAAGTCTTTAAAAAACAGTATTTCAGACGAAAGACCTCTAAAATCCATTGCTCCTACTGGGTTCAGATAAATAGTATCCGATACTGAGCTTAAGTAATACTCTGATTGCGAATAGGTATTACCATAAGCAACTACAAATTTTCCGGAATCTTTAAAGTCTATTAGTTTTTCTCTAAGTGCTCTTAGTTGTGCTAAACCAAGGCGAGAAGCCGGATTTAGAATCGATATTCCTTTGATTTTATCATCAGTTTTAGCATTTTCGATAGCGTTGAGCACATCGACAAGTCCATTATAATTCTGATTATTCATAAACTGAAAATCAGTTATAATCATATTTGAAGCGTGGTCTTGAGTAATCTTTTCGATATCAAGTACAAGAACTGTGTTGTCTTTAACCACTGTCTTTTTTGGGTCGTCCGAACTACTTCCGATGATGACTCCTACAAAGAAGAGTCCGAAAAATAGGATAGCAAAAAACAGAAACAATCCTACAATAGTAGATAAAATATTACTTAGAAATTTCATAGTTGTTGACTTTAAAAATTGACTACAAACCAATAAGTCGCAGACTTATTGTAAATGTTACATCGGTAGTCAAAATATATTTATTGGTTTTCTTTTTTTGGTACTGATTAAGTATTGAACCAGTTCTCCAGTATCTTCATACCGAACGGTGTCATTATAGACTCTGGGTGAAACTGCACTGCTTTAACAGGATAAACCTTATGCCTGAGTGCCATAATTGTTCCCTTGGTATCAATGGCTGTAACTTCTAGTGTATTGGGAAAATTCAACGGGTTTACTGTCCATGAATGATATCTGCCGACCTCAAAACTACAAGGTACATCTTTAAACAACATCTCATCGTCAACTATCACTTCAATAGGTGTAGCGATACCGTGGGACACCTCATCTAGCTTTATCAGTGTTGCGCCAAAGACTTCTGCGATAGCTTGTTGTCCTAAACAAATACCTAAAATGGGTTTGCTTGAGGCGTATGTGCTAATTACATTTTTGAGTATTCCCGCTTGATCAGGAATTCCTGGACCAGGAGAAAGTACAATGCTGTCATATTTTTGGATATCTTCTACTTCTATTTCATCATTTCTGAAAACATCTACCTTTGCGCCAAGATGCTCTAAGTAATGCACTAGATTGTAAGTAAAACTATCATAGTTATCCAACAAAAGTATGTTCATTTGATTTTTTATATTAGTTTGATTACGCCAATTAGCGCAATAATAAAAGTAATACTCCCGATGAGGTAATTGACATTTTTCATAAAAAAGTCTGTTCTAGATTCTATCTTTTGGATAAAAACGGTATAGCCATAAAAAGCCAACATCGCCCCAGAAGAGGCACCTAGGGCAAACATACCTATGAACATTTTTTCAAAGCTAAACCAATTGTACGTACTCAACGTCACACTGAGCACCACATAAAACGGAATCGGAAACAAATTGATTAGCGATAGCAGCATTCCTGACAGGAAATAACCTTTCTTATCTTTAAGCACTACAGGCTTGTCTTCCACCTTAGTTTTACCTACAAAAAAGAAAAAATACACACTAATCAACAAGAATATAACAATCGCAACACGCTGAATCAGGTGACTAATATCCGCGCGTTGGTCAAGAAATCTTCCGAATAGCGTGGCAATAAAAGCTTGAAAAAACACCACGAAACTCGCTCCTAGACTCAGCGTTAACGCCTTTGACCTACCCTCATTCAGGCTGACTTTTGCAACAGTCATATTGATAAGACCTGGCAAAAGAGTCGTAGTAAAAGCCACTACTAGTCCGATGGAGAACGAGGCTACATAATTCATTTATTTAACCCTAAATTTAATATAGGTTATGGGCTTATTGTGTTCTAAGTATTGGTTTTCATAAAAGGTCTGGATAGATGTCACCACTTCAGGCGAACCCGCATTAGTATAAACATCGTGGTTGGCATAAATCACTTCGTGTCCTGCCCCGTGCAAGAGCCCAAGGGTATAACCGTGCATAAACTCACTATCGGTTTTCAGGTTGATGATTCCTTCGGGTTGGAGGATTTTTTTGTATCGCGCTAAAAACTCTGCGTTGGTCAGGCGGTGTTTGGTACGCTTGTATTTGATTTGCGGATCTGGAAAAGTAATCCAAATTTCTGATAGTTCTCCTGTTGCAAAAATATTCTCAATCAACTCGATTTGCGCTCTGACAAAAGCCACGTTGTGTAGTTTTTCTTCTAGTGCTGTTTTGGCTCCTCTCCAAAAGCGTGCACCTTTGATATCGATTCCTATAAAGTTTATATTTGGATATTTTCGGGCGAGTGCAACGCTATACTCTCCTTTACCACAACCGAGTTCTGCAACAATCGGGTGGTCATTCTTGAAGAAATCTTGGTTCCATTTCCCTTTGAGTTTAAATTCGTCTGAAACAACTTCGTCTCTCGTTGGCTGAAAGACATTCTCAAAAGTTAGGTTTTCTTTAAATCGCTTTAGTTTATTTTTACTTCCCACTGGATATCTTTAATTTTCTGACAAAAGTAAAGAATAATCGTTTAACAAAAAATTTCTGTTACTTTGTATGACAAATAAACTTACGCCTTGGCTGCATCAAAAAACATATTAGTTGCTCCGCTGAATTGGGGTTTAGGACACGCAACACGCTGTATTCCTATCATTAACAATCTTATCAAGTCTGGTTTCAACCCAATTTTAGCCTCTGACGGAGCCTCATTAGCACTACTCAAAAAAGAATTCCCGAACCTCATCGCACTAGAACTTCCGTCGTATGAGGTAAAATATAGTCGAAGTGGAAAACACCTTAGACTAAAACTCACCTTTAGCGCCCTTAAGATGTTAGGTGCCGTGAGAAAAGAAAAACGCGTAACCAAGCGAATAATCAAAGAACACAACATCAGCGGCATTATTTCTGACAATAGATTTGGAGTCTATAGCAAACATATTCCATCGGTTTTTATGACGCACCAACTCAATGTGCTTTCAGGAACTACGACCCAACTCACCAGTTATATCCATCAAAGTTTGATTAAAAAGTTTGACCAATGTTGGATCCCGGATGTGTATGAAAAACCAAACCTTTCGGGTTTCTTAGGGCATCTCCAAAAGACAAAACTCGATTTGAGATACCTCGGCGCTATTAGCAGGTTTGAGAAAAAGGAAATGCAACACACGTATGATTTAGCCGTAGTGCTCTCTGGCCCTGAGCCTCAGCGTAGTATTTTCGAGGAAATCATCACCAAAAAATTAGATAATTCTAAGCTAAAAACGGTTGTCGTAAAAGGAATAATCGAAGACAAGCAAAAATCAGAAAGCATTGGCAACACCACTTTCTATAACTTTATGCAAACTCCAGAGCTAGAGCAACTCCTCAACCAAAGTGCGATGGTACTTTCGCGGTCGGGTTATACAACAGTTTTAGATTTGGCTCGGCTAGAGAAAAAAGCGTTTTTTGTACCCACACCTGGACAGACTGAACAGGAATATTTGGCTAAGAAACTCAAAGTACAGAAGATTGCACCTTATGCAAACCAAGAGGATTTCAGTCTTAGTATGCTGGATGAAGCAGCCTCCTACAAAGGTTTTGAAGGATTCCACACCCAACCGAATTGGGGATATTTGTTTGAGATTTTAAAAAAGAAAAGCTAAATATTAGCCCTCATAAAAGTTATCGGAAATGCTAAAATAAATCAACTCGTGGAGAGGATTTTAGGGTTTTAAAACAAGAATATTAGCGAAAATAACAGCCTTAACATTGGTGCAATATATCAATAAATTTATCTTTGAAAGACCAATAAATAATATCAAAAATCAAATTGTTTAATTACACCCAACGGGTTAAATGATTACTAACTAAAAGTAATGGGAGAAATAAAGTTTTTATTACATTTTTATAAAAGTATCTTTTTGATATTGCTTTTACTTTGTGCAATAGTTGTTTTTGTCCAAGCCTTACCTATTCCTTTTTTTATTGCTTTTATTCCAATTGGAATTGACTATCTGTTTAGATATACATTTAGAAAAAATACTTTCTATTTTTACCTGAATAAAGGCTTTAGTATACACAAATTATATCTATATAGCCTTTTAATAAATATTCTTATTGTTAGTATTTCTAAATTCTTATTGAATGGAACAGGTTCATATTGACAGCATAACTAAGTCTTTTGGGGAAAAACCCATTATCTCGGGAGGAAGTATGCATCTGAAAACAGGAGATGTAATAGGCTTATTTGGGAGGAATGGAGCTGGAAAATCAACACTCCTTTCTATACTTTTTGGAGTAATTCCTGCGGATACTATCTTTTTAAAATACAATGAAAAAGTAATTCTAAACCGATATCATTTTAAAAAAGCGTTTTCTTTTTGTCCTCAATTTATTTTTTTACCTGAGATGAAGGTTTATAATCTTATCAAGTTGTTTTTAGGAAAAGTAGACCCACTTTTTATTGATGATGATTTGATTAAAGACATCTTAAATAAAAAGGTTTCTGATTTGTCTTTCGGAAGTCAAAAGTATTTACAGACAAAACTTGTTCTGTATAGCTCTCAACCTTTTTGTCTGCTTGATGAACCATTTAGTGGGCTTTCTCCATTATTGACCGAAAAAATAAGCTCAATTATCCAAACACAATCTTCTGAAAAAGGGATACTTTTTACAGATCATAATTATAGCTCTGTATTAGAAATTTCTACTCAAAATTATATTTTAAAAGATAGTTCAATATTCCGATTAATGTACAAAGAAGAAGTAGTGAATTACGCATATATTAAAGAACTCATTTAAAATATTGCTTATTTTACCATGAGCTTTTCCGCCTTCTGATTTGAATATCAATTAGTTGACATTTTTTATTAGATGATTGTAACAATCAATTGATTATGTTTTTATCACTCTAAAAGAAAACCCTACTTCTTCAAGCTATCGTGAGAGTGAGATTGGGTACCGTCATTCCATAGGGTAAGGATATCGGTGGCAACAGCGGCACCACTGCCCGCGGCAATCGCGACTTGACTTCTGTGTCCTGCCAAAACTCCTGCAACATAAATTCCGTCTATGACCTTGTGATCATCGTTAGTGAGTTGCACTCTGTTTTTGGCGGGAATAGATTTTTTGTGGGGAATGATATAGTGGTTCAAACCATCGATATCAAAAAGATGAGAAGCACCAATAGCTATGACAAGGATTTTAGTTTCATAGATATTTCCTGTGGTATAAACCTGAAAGAAATCATTGTTTCGGACTATTTTGGTTGCTTTTTCGTTGGGGATTTGCTCAATATGAGCGTAGTTATTGAGGTGTTCAATACTCTCTGTTAGCACCTCCGAGCCTAATTTGCCGAAAGGCACACCATAGACATTATTGAGCACAGCATCTTGCAGGTTCCCGCCTCTTTGATGGGTGAGAATACCGATGTTTTTGTCCTGTGCAAAAGGTTTTTTATGAGCCGAACCTAAGACTAAAGCGCAAGAAACTCCTGCTACTCCGCCTCCAATAATCAACACATCAAACATAGCTTATTTACTTTTATATTTATCTTGAATCGCTTTGGAAGTGGTGAAGATAAACAATATCAAAATAGCACAAATAGAAGCAACAATTCCGATAAGGGCGATAAGGCTATTCCCTGAGAATATATTGTCAAAATTCAGTTGGGTAATGTTAAACACAACTAGAGCAAAAGCCATTATCATAAGTGTATAAACTAAAACTTTCATGTCTGAAATCTTTTAAACTTTTGAACAAAACTACGCCTCCTAAGACTACATAAAAAGCCCTTTAACATTAGATGCAAATAATTTAACAGCGATAGCTAGTAGAATTACCCCAAAGACTTTACGGATAACACCTAGTCCTCCGACACCTAAAAAGCGCTCGATTTTGCCTGACATCTTAAGAACGACATAGACCATTACTGTATTTATAAATATTGCGATTATGATGTTTATGCTTTGAAACTCAGCTCTAAGTGCGAGTATGGTCGTCATCGTCCCTGCTCCAGCAATCAGCGGGAAGGCAATCGGAACGATGGAGGCTGTGTTGGGTGCTTCGTCTTTATAAAGCCGAACGCCGAGAATCATTTCGAGTGCCAAGAAAAACAATACAAAAGCTCCGGCTACCGCAAAGGAATTTACATCAAGCCCAATGAGTTTTAGGATTTCATCGCCTACGAATAAGAAAGAAATCATAATAAAAAACGCTACTATCGAGGCTTTTTCTGATTGGATATGCCCTACTCTAGTACGCAAATCAACAATAATCGGGATGCTGCCTAGTATGTCAATTACAGCAAACAGAATCATCGTTACCGTTACTATTTCTTTCCAACTAAAACCTAAAGAGAACTCCATCTTTCTTTATTTATTATAAAATTATTGGTTGCAAAGATATAGAACTAGGCACAGAAGTCATACAACTTTTGCTGTTGATATGTTTTTATGCAATTAAATCTATTCTTGTACAAGTCAAATCTTAAATCGCAGTAGCGAGAATATACTCGGTATAACCCGTTGGGTGTAATTAAACAATTTGATTTTTGATATTATTTATTGGTCTTTCAAAGATAAATTTATTGATATATTGCACTAATGTTAAGACTGTTATTTTCGCTAATATTCTTGTTTTAAAACCCTCAAAAGTTTTCGCATAATTCCTTCTGATCAGGAATTGGTCACATAATTGAGAAAATAGTGTTTCTATTCTTTTTCTTGACTTTCTAAGAATATAAGCTTGAGGTTTATAGTTATTTTGATTTATTCTTTTTGGGGTTTCTAGCTTTATATTAACTGTTTGAAACAAATCTAATTGTATACTCTCAGATAAATAACCCCTATCCCCAAGTAGCACACAGTCAGACATTTGTTGTTTTATATTTTTTAAGAAATGAATGTCATGCACTTCTGCTTTTGTAATATCTAATGAATGAAAAACTCCAGATATAGAGCAAACTCCATGTAGTTTATAGCCATAAAACCAATTGTTTTGCGAAGCACAAAAACCTTTAGAAGGCGCCGTTTCTAACTCATTTTTACAGATTTTCACTCTATTATGCCGTGAGAACTTGCAAATTTCAAGAGGCATACTGTCTACTATAAAATAATTCTCAAACTCTAAAAAACGTGAAGCTAATTTTGTCCGAATCAACTCAGAAAATAAAAATAATTTTCTACGCCTTTTATTGTATTGGCTTCGTTCAATTAGGTTAGGAATTTCTGATTGGTTTATCTGCTTAAATAAATAGTTTTCACTATCAATTGACATATATTCAGCTGTTAAACTCAATGCAATAACCTCTATATCAGTCATTTTAGGCTTTCTTCCATCCCCTAGTTGATGTTCCAAGTCTAAGTTCAAAGAATTGATAACTTCTAAAACTCTTAAATAATTTTTGATTATATTTGTAATGGATATTGTTTTTGTTTTGCCACTTCAAGATACTGAATTTCAGTATCTTGAGCAATATCCAATCGATATTTTTTACTTCAAATAATTACACCCAACGGGTTATTAGAATATATTCTGATAGCTTGGTTTTAAACATCTCGTTATCTTAAAGACACCGTGCATTTTTAGGAAGTTTTTAGTAAATGGGTGTGAATCTTTGAGAAGTAGGTAAAAACAACTCCAATTCTCTATTCCGCCGAAGACATTTTGAGTTGTCCTAGGCGTAGGAGTTTCTCTGAAGCTGCCAACTGATTTGGGTTGGTTCCAGGTTGGTCTTGCGGCACTTCGAGTTGTTGTTTTTTATAGAATTCTGTCCAAAAATCATCAATCTGATGGGTCGTAGGATTCTTGAAGTTCATAGGGATATGTTCAAAAACAGCATCCGCTCTAAAAGCGCGTTCAATAAAATCAGAACAGTAATACGCATTTTCGTCAAGGATATAACTAAAGTTATACGGCTTACCGAGCATAGATTTTGCTTGAATTATTGCCTCTGAGATAGAATGTTGGTATTCATTGAGAAGCCTATAAATCAGCATTTGCTGTTGATTGTTATTATTTTTAGAATAGAAATCAGACAGCAATTCTCTATTAGATCCTAGCTTGGTAGAAGCATGCAACACAAAGATGGAGTCTCCTGAAATCTCAACCAAACCAATATGATCAAAGTTTGCCACCGGTGTTTGTTGCGTCACTCTATTGATGGCTCCTGATAAGTTGTCTAGTTGTGCTTCCACAAATATCAAATCTCCGTTTTTAAGGTTTTTCGGATAAATGTTTGAAGGTGTTTGGCTCTTAGAAGTTGCACACGAACATAAAAATCCCCCTAGAAGTACCGCAATAAAAGTTCTGAAGTGTATCAAAATATAGTTTTCAGCCAAAAATACGAAAAGTAGCTTACAGAAAATAACTATATTTGAAAGTTAGCCGTCATACTAGAAAACCGAACTAAAACATTGAAAAAAAATAAAAAATTAAATGCAGAAACTTAAATATTCGCTTTTATCAGGTTTAATTTTTGGAATTATAATTGGAATTTATTGCTACGTTACCGACAAAGAAGAAATTGCAATTGTTTTATCAATTTTCTGTTTTATAACTTTTAGTATTATTTCATATTTCAAATTATTTTCAAAAATAGATTTTAGTACAGAATTTGAAAAAATTGACAAAAAATCAATTATTTATTCAGGTTTAGCAAATCATTTTAAAGACAATATTGCAGTTGGTGGAACTTTGTATTTATTAGAAAACAAAATAATTTTTCAAACAAATGCTATAAATTTTGCTAAAAGACACCAAAAAATAATTGAACTGAATAAAATTGACAAAACTGATTTTAGAAAAACTATGGGTTTAATAAATAACGGAATTTTTATAAAAACTAAAGACAATATGATGGAAGAATTTGTTGTCAATAAAAGAGAAATTTGGAAAGAACAAATTGAAAAAGTAATGAAAATAAATTCGAGCGAAATCGAAAAAACAGAAACTGAAAAAAGTACGAACGGCTAACAAGGGTTTTGCAAAATGGCGGGGTTAAGTCTAAATTGAAAGTTTGTACATTTTAATCCGCAAAAGCCAATTTTATTGGCTTTTTTCATAAATTAGCAAATAGAAATTGGCTTTTGCTACGTTCCGTCTAAATCGAAACTTTCGTCTTCGATTTTCCACCACTACGCCAAGCCCCGAACCGTTATAAATCTAATGACAAAATGATTATTCCTCCTTACCTCAAAAAAGGTGATTGCGTCGGTCTGGTTTGTACTGCCCGAAAATTCACTGCTGAAGAAGCCCAACCTGCCCTACAACTACTCGAGAGTTGGGGTCTAAAGGTAAAGCTAGGCAATACCATCGGGTTGGATAACTTCCAGCTTGGCGGCTCAGATACAGAAAGAGCTGTAGATTTTCAAGCGATGCTCGATGATGCAAACATCAAGGCGATTTGGTGTGCGAGAGGTGGCTACGGAACTGTTCGCATTATTGACCAAATTGATTTCTCTAGATTTACTGCAAATCCAAAGTGGGTGATGGGCTTTAGCGATGTGACGGTTTTGCACAGTCATATTCATACTTTGGGCGTGGCTTCGCTGCATTGCATTATGCCTTTTAGCATCCCGAAAGCTGATCCAAAAGCAATTGAGAGTCTTAGACAGGCGCTGTTTGGAGAAAAAATATCTTATACCATAGAAAGTTCAAGTCTGAACAAAAACGGAAAAGCAAAAGGAGTTTTGGTGGGCGGAAATCTATCCATTTTGTATAGTTTATTGGGCTCTGAATCCTGTTTAGATACGCAGGATAAGATTCTGTATATCGAAGATTTAGACGAATATTTATACCACATCGATAGGATGCTGATGAACCTCAAGAGAAATGGCTATTTCAAAAACCTAAAAGGACTGATCGTAGGCGGTATGACCGATATGCACGACAATTCAATTCCGTTTGGTATGGATGCATATCAAATAATTCTAGATATTACTAAAGAATACACCTTCCCTATTTGCTTTGATTTCCCCGCAGGACATCTTCCGGACAACAGGGCTTTGGTTCTAGGCAAAGAAATTTCACTCGAAGTAACAGATACTTTAACTAAAGTTGATTTTTTATAAAAACAACTAATAGTCAACAGGTTATACCTATAAAACCCTTACTTATGGGCTATCTAGATAGGTCTATCCCACTAGCGGGTTATTAGTGTTTTTTTGTAATGTACTACGACTAAAAATTTGTAACTTTGTTGCTTAACAAATTGTAAAATCATCAAATTCAAAATAAAATGACAACTGTTTCTACCCAATTTGGAATAAAACAAGCTTTAGAGCAATTAGGAATTAAAGATTTAAACCTCGGAACCTCAACAGGTCAGGAGAGTTTTGCAAACGGACGTATCATCGAATCATACTCTCCGGTTGACGGAACGCTTATCGGGAAAGTACAAGCTTCGACCAAAGAAGACTATCAAGCTGCTATGAAAAAAGCAGAAGAAGCCTTCAAAACTTGGAGAATGATTCCTGCACCTAAAAGAGGTGAAATCGTAAGACAAATGGGAGAAGAGCTTCGCAAAAACAAAGAAGCACTCGGACAACTTGTTTCGTATGAAATGGGAAAATCACTACAAGAAGGATTAGGTGAAGTTCAAGAAATGATTGACATCTGTGATTTTGCAGTAGGATTATCACGTCAGCTCTACGGACTTACGATGCACTCAGAAAGACCTATGCACAGAATGTATGAACAATGGCATCCCTTAGGAGTTGTTGGAGTTATCTCTGCGTTCAACTTCCCGGTTGCGGTTTGGAGCTGGAATACGATGATTGCTTGGGTATGTGGAGATGTTTGTATCTGGAAACCAAGTTCAAAAACGCCACTTTGCGGAATCGCTTGCCAAAACATCATCAGAAAAGTATTAAAAGACAACAATATCCCAGAGGGTGTAAGTTCACTAGTTGTAGGTAACGAATGTGGAGACCTTATCAACAACGACCCAAGAATTCCGCTAGTTTCGTTTACAGGTTCTACTAGAATCGGACGTCACGTAGGGAAAACTGTGGCTGAGCGCTTCGGAAGTACTATCCTTGAGTTAGGAGGAAACAACGCTATTATCGTTTCTGAACACGCCGACATCAATATGGTATTGGTCGGAGCTGTTTTCGGAGCTGTCGGAACAGCCGGACAAAGATGTACTTCTACCAGAAGACTTATCGTTCACGAAAGTGTGTATGACAAAACTATTGCAGTGCTTAAAAACGCATACGGACAACTAAAAATCGGTAACCCACTTGACGCAAACAACCACGTTGGACCGCTAATTGACAAAGCTGCTGTACAGGATTATCTGAATGCTATCGAGAAAGCAAAAGCAGAAGGCGGAAAAGTAATCGTTGAAGGTGGCGTTCTAGAAGGAGAGGGTTACGAAAGCGGTTGTTATGTAAAACCTTGTATTATCGAAGCTAAAAACGAATACCAAATCGTACAGGATGAGACTTTTGCTCCAGTCTTGTACATCATGAAATATTCAACTATCGAAGAGGCTATCGCTATGCAAAATGGCGTACCACAAGGGCTTTCGTCTTCAATCTTTACTAGCGATATGAGAGAAATGGAGTTGTTCTTATCTCAGGCTGGTTCTGACTGCGGAATTGCAAACGTAAACATCGGAACTTCAGGTGCTGAAATCGGTGGAGCATTCGGTGGAGAAAAAGAAACTGGAGGCGGACGTGAGTCAGGATCTGATGCTTGGAAAGCCTATATGAGAAGACAAACCAATACTATCAACTACGGTACTGAATTGCCAATGGCACAAGGCATAAAGTTTGACCTATAAATCAATCCAATAGCCCTATACAAATGCTAAAAAGGCTCGAACTCTGCTTCGAGCCTTTTTTGATTTTGAACCATAAATGGGCTTTAGCAATAGCTATCCGCATTTAGAAAGCCTAAAAAAGCGCTATGTGCATTTATTTTATTATTTTTGATTTTTAAGTGAACAGTCAAAAAAAAACATCTATGTATCATTCTAAAATTACTGGCTTAGGGTATTATGTTCCTGATAATATTGTGACCAACGATGATTTATCAAAGTTAATGGACACCAATGACGAGTGGATTCAAGAGCGTACCGGAATCAAAGAAAGACGCCATGTTTCTACACCCGAAGACACCACTACCTCAATGGGAGTAAAGGCAGCGGAAATTGCTCTCGAGCGATCAAAAGTAGCCAAGGAGGATATTGACTTTATCATCTTCGCCACGCTAAGTCCGGATTATTATTTCCCTGGTCCTGGGGTGATGGTACAAAGAGATTTAGGACTAAAGACTGTCGGAGCACTCGATGTGCGTAACCAGTGTTCGGGTTTTGTATATGCCCTATCAGTTGCAGATCAGTTTATCAAAACAGGTATGTATAAAAACATCCTTGTGATAGGTTCAGAAGTACATTCAAGAGGACTTGACTTCACAGATAGAGGAAGAGCGGTTTCGGTGATTTTTGGCGATGGTGCTGGTGCTGCCATTCTCTCTCGAGAAGAAGACACGACCAAGGGAATTCTCTCTACACATCTGCATTCAGAAGGAGAACACGCTGAGGAATTAGTACTTATTGCACCGGGAATGGGCAAAAGATGGGTAACCGATATTATCAAAGACAACGACCCAGATGACGAGAGTTATTACCCACATATGAATGGGCAGTTTGTATTCAAAAATGCCGTGGTTCGTTTCTCAGAAGTCATCAACGAAGGCTTGGAAGCCAACAACCTACAAGTCTCAGATATTAATATGTTGATTCCGCATCAAGCGAATTTGAGGATTTCTCAATTCATTCAACAAAAATTCAAACTGACGGATGACCAAGTCTTCAACAACATCCAGTCATACGGAAATACAACTGCTGCCTCAATCCCAATCGCCCTCACACAAGCTTGGGAACAAGGAAAGATAAAAGAAGGAGACTTAGTTGTATTAGCTGCTTTCGGGAGTGGATTTACTTGGGGAAGCGTGATTATCAGATGGTAGTCTGAATTTGACATCGCATTATAAAAATTGATCAGTAGTACATAGTATATGACTAAAATTTCTGGGGTTATCATTACGTTTAACGAAGAGCAATACATCGAGAACTGCTTGAAATCATTGGTAGATGTGGTGGACGAAATCGTAGTTGTCGATTCCTTTTCTACCGATAAAACCAAAGAAATTTGTTTGAAGTACGGCGCTCGTTTTATAGAAAATCCGTTTGTAGGCTATACTGACCAGAAAAACTTTGCCAACAATCAGGCAGAATACGACTATATACTCTCTTTAGATGCCGATGAGGCGCTAACAGATGAATTGAAGCAATCTATACTCGAAGCAAAGAAAGAGCTCGCATTTGACGGCTATTCATTCAATAGGTTAAATAACTATTGCGGTAAGTGGATCAAACATTCAGGTTGGTATCCAGACAGAAAAATCAGACTTTACAACCGCAAGAAAGCACGCTGGTATAGCCCGACAAACTTACACGAAATCATTAAATTAGACGACCCGCAAAGCCACCAAATCTTAAGCGGCGATTTATTGCATTGGGCGTATGACTCCTATGCAGAGCATTATCTGAAAATTGATAACTTTACTTCTATTGCGGCAAAATTCTATGTGCTGAACGTCAATAAGAAAATAGGATTACACAAAATTATCATCAACCCTGCTTGGAATTTTATCAAGTCGTATATCATCAAAAGAGGTTTCTTAGACGGATTTCAAGGTTATGTGATAGCCAAGTTTCACGCTTCTGGCACTTTCTTGAAATACGTTAAGATTAGAGAACTACAAAAACAAAACAAGAACTGATGAAAATAGGTTTTGATGCAAAACGGTATTTTCACAACAATACCGGTCTTGGTAATTACAGTCGGGATTTGGTGCGTATCTTATCGCAGAACTTCCCCGATGATTCTTATTACTTATACAATACCAAACCCAATGTGGCACGTGCGGCGCTACTCAATCCTAAGAATACTTATGAGAGACTCCCTGTTAGTTTCTTTAGCAAAAAGCTGAAAGGGCTTTGGAGAACATTCTGGGTCAAAAAACAAATCCTTAAAGACAATATCGATATTTATCACGGGCTTTCTGGTGAAATTCCGATGGGTTTACCTGAACACATCAAATCAGTTGTGAGCATTCACGATTTGATTTTTATGCGTTATCCTAATTTATATTCGTTTTTTGACCGAAAAATTCATTTCTATAAATTCCGTTATGCTGCCAGAAAAGCAGATTGCGTAGTTGCTATTAGCGAACAAACAAAAAAAGATATCATTCAGTACTTGAAGATAAATCCCAATAAAATAAAAGTGGTGTATCAAGGCTGTGCAGAAGTATTTAAACAAGAATTTTCAGCAGAACAGAAAGATATAGTTAGCCAAAAGTTTCAACTACCGAAAGACTTTGTGCTCAATGTCGGTACTTTAGAAGAGCGCAAAAATGCACTTACGATCATCAAGGCTATCAAAGATATCGATACAAAATTGGTGTTGGTCGGCAGAAAAACGAAGTACTTTGAGCAGGCAGAAGCCTATGCAAGACAAAATGGTTTTGAGGATAAAATTATCTATCTGAAAAACCTTTCTCAGCAAGAATTAGCGATTGTTTATCAGCTTGCTACTGTGTTTGTATATCCGTCAATATTTGAAGGTTTCGGCATTCCGATTATAGAGGCTTTGTTTTCTAAGACTCCTGTGATTACGACTAACTCAGGTGTTTTCCCAGAAGCTGGAGGCCCTGATAGTTTATATGTTGATCCAACAAATGAGATTGAACTCCAGCAAAAAATAGAATACTTACTAAATAATCCCGAGAAGCGAGATGAAATATCAATAAAAGGATATTTATTTGTACAGCAGTTTACGGATGAAAATATTGCCCAAGAATGGCAGAAAATTTATTCGGAGGTGCTGTAAACTATCCTTCTATTATGTGTTTACTTATCTGAAATTGGAATTAGTATTGAATTATACTTGAGTTATTCTATTAAGTAATTGTTTTGGAGATTCATCAGTGTTGGCATGGAGTTTTTTACGTACTCTGTTTAGCGTAACACGAATAGCTGCTTCAGAAACGCCAAGTGCATTTGCCATTTCTTTATTGGATAAACTCAACGAAGCCAGCATCAAATATCTTTTTTCTGAAGAGGTTAATGCGGGTGTATATTTTTTCAAACTATATAAGAGTTCAGGATAGGCTTTCCCGAAATTGAATTTAAAGTCTGTCCAATTCTCTTCTGTAAGAATTCTTATGTCTTTTAGATATTCTAATTTAAATGTGCTTCCTCTAGGTAGTTTTGTTCTAGCGCTTCTTTTATGTTCTCAGGCGTAACCTCTTCAGGTAAGTTGCTCATTTTTTTGCGCACTCTGCTTCGTGTAACCCGAATAGTTGCTTCAGAAACGCCAAGTGCATTTGCCATATCTTTATCAGATAAACTCAACGAAGCCAACATCAAATATCTTTTTTCTGACGAGGTAAGAGCGGGGGTGTGTTTTTTTAGATGGTACAAAAGTTCAGGATAGGCTTTTCCGAAATTGAATTTAAAGTTCGTCCAATTCTCTTCTGTAAGAATTCTTATGTCTTTTAGATGTTCTAAGGATTTTTCAATAATTTCTGGATTTTGCTGGCGTACTTTTTTGACTCTGATCAATTCTTCTTCAAACTTCTGAACCAACTTATTTTGTTGATTTATTTCATCTATAAATTGACTGATTTGGTCTTTGGCATGGTCTAATTCATTGCGTGTATAAGATTTTTCTAAGATTGCGATTTTGCTTTGAGAGAGCAATCGTTCATTCTGTTTTTTCTTCTTTATTCGTGAGTGATAGCCTTTAAACAAGACGAAACCTAATACAACTAAAATCAAAACAAACAACAAAACAAACCCAAAGCTTTGTCTGAGTTTTTCGGCTTCTGATTCTGCAACCCTGAGCTGATGTTCGCGAATTCTGAGTTTGATTGTGGCTAGCTCGATTTGAGAGGTATTGTATTTCTCTTCTAATCTGCCGGAGATGCTATTCAGACTATCCTTATATATCAAGGCATTTTTATAATCCTGGGTCTTTAAAGCATAACTAAATTTATTTTCAAGATGTGCCTTCTTTAATTTTTCATTTTGTTGAATATCACCCAAAAACATGACTCCTTGATGATTTAGGGAATCCTCTGTTTTCTCAATAGTCTGCTTAGCTAATCTTATAAAACCAAGGTTTAGGTAGATTTTTGCCAAGTTCACATAACTCGAAACTCTAATAAGAGGTATTTCTTGTCCTTCACTATTCTCTACTTGTATTTTGTAATATCTAAGTGCCTTCTGGAAGTCATTTTCGTCATAATAGATATTTCCTAAACTACCTGAAACAATTGATTTCCAAGAATTAGAATTATACTTTTCTGCTAATGTATAGGTTTTGTTTAAGAAATACTTTGTGCTATCCATTTTATTCAAATGCAAGTAAGCCATAGCCAAATTATTATAGCGTTGCATATCTAGACCTCTAGAAAAAGCTGGTAACTTAATGGAGGCTCTCATGAGTTTGATAACCTCCTGATAGTCCTGAAAAAAATAATAGTTGAGTGCTATTTCATGAAGTACTTTACCGATACTGGGCGTATTCTCATAGCCATTTTTCTTGAATATATCCAATGCTATAATTGCATTCTGAAAAGCCAAGTCGTATTGTTCCTGCTGGAATTGAAATTGAGACAACTCGTGATAACAACCTCCTTCATAATACCATTCTTTTTTCTTGTGGTATTCTTTGGCTAACTTATGAAGCTCAGCCTGCCATTCAGCTTTAGGTTTATTAAAAACCCTGTTTTTTTTTGTCAACTGAAAGTCTATGTCTTTGAGCAGTTGTTTGTCATTGATAGATTGGGCATAGTCCTCAGCCACCTTATAATAAGTAAGTACGTCACCTCCAATTCTTATTCGATGAGATTCTAAAAACCCAATCAAAACACGTCTTCTCTCAGATTGATTAGACTTTTTGAGGGTATCTACAAGGTCCTCATACTGAGCACTTGCATTTTGTGTATAACAAAAAAGAAATAAGAGTATTACGAAAAACTGTTGTGCTATTCTATTCATTATTAGAGATACTAATTATGAGTATGGCTTTATTAAATCAACTAATTCAGATGAGTTCCCTCTAGATTATTTTGCTCTAAAGCTTCTTTTATATTCTCAGGCGTAACCTCCTCAGGCAAGTTGTTCATTTTCTTGCGAACCCTGCTGAGTGTAACCCGAATTGCTCCTTCAGAAACACCGATGGCTCGTGCCATTTCTTTGTTTTTGAGACCTAGGCAAGTGAGCATAAGATACCTCATCTCAGAGACAGTGAATACAGGCAAATGTTGTTTGATGCCATACATAAGCCTTGGGTAAGCCTTCTCAAAGTTGTACTGAAAGTCTTGCCAATCTTTGTCCGTAAGGATTTTTATGGTTTTGAAGTTCCCGATATCATCCTCGTCATTGCCTTGTATTTGGTGGATTTCTTTTAGTTTCTCGAGTTCGTTTTCAAACTTCTGAACCAAGTGATTTTGTTGGTTAATCTTAGATACGTAGTTGCTAATATGACTTTTAGCTATGTTGAGTTCTCTTTCTAGTTGTTGTTTTTCTAGAATCGATATTCGGTTTTCTGCCAATAGTTTTTCATTTTGCCTTTTCTTATTGACTTTAGATCGGTAAAGGTTAAAGTAAATACCGCCACCTACCAACAGTAAGACCAGAACTATTCGTGCAAAAATCAGTCGTTGTTTGGCACGCTTTTTTTCATTTTCAAAAATTTTGAGCTGGTGTTCTTGCAAGTCTAATCTATCTGCAGCAATCTTTATCTGCGCCGTATTGTATTTGCTGTTTAGTGATTCAGTGATTTTATGTAGGCTATCACTTACTTCTAAAGCGATTTTAAAATCTTTGATTTCTTTATAATAATTCTCTTTGTTTTGCAGATGCCTAACCCGCAATACTTCGAATTGTTGTACATCTCCTTGAGAGAGTTCATATGCCAGTTGCTTTAGTGAAATATCTACTTTCTGGATATATTCTTTAGCCAATGCAATAGAATCAAGCTTTAGATAAACCTTACTCATATACACATAAGATGTAAGTCTGATAATATGATCCGGTTGATCTTTGCCATATTGGTATAACTTTTTATAATGCTCATAGGCTTGGTCATATTCTTTGAGGTCATAATAAATCGTGCCTATATTGCCTGAAGCAATAGCTTTCCAAGAGTCTGATTCGTACTTATCTGCCAACGTATAAGCTTTGTTGAGATAAAAAACAGCACTGTCTCGCTCTTGAATCCTACTGTATGCCAATCCCAAATTATTATAACATTGTATTTCAATAACATCGTTATACTTAGGGAGTTTAATGGCTTTGTGCATCAGTGTGATTACCTGTTTATAATCCTTGAAGTAAAAGTGTTTGAGTGCCATTTCATGGAAAAATTTCACAATTTCTGGCACGTTATCAAATCCTGTTTTCTTGTATATCTCTAAAGCTCTGAAGTTGTTTTCAAATGCCAATCCGTAGTTCTCTTGTTCAAATTGAGTATAAGCAATAGCTCGGTAACAATTGGCGACAAACAAGGGTTCATCCTCTTGTTCGTATTTAGTGATGAGTTGAGATAAAGCCTTTATTTTTTGGTTATACGGATCATCGCCTAGACTTGTCATTGCCTTTTCTTTGAGCCTGAGAAATTCAATGCCTTTGAGCATTCTTAAGTCATTGTTGCTTCGTACCTCTTTCTCAAAATAATCAAGAAATGAAATCAGTGCTTCACCTTTAATATTATGCTGATCGATATATCCAGAAAAAACTCGGTAACGATCTGCTGTATTAGGCAATTTTAATGCGGTATGTAAATCCTCATACTGAGCGCTGAGATGCTGAATATTTGTAAGGATTAAAAATAAAAAAAATACAAATCTATAATAAATACAATTCATCTACACGACTTAAGAACGCAGGTCACTGCGTGCAATTATAGACGAATATAGATAATATGAGTAAGATTTAACTATTTACAAAAGTTAAAATTTTAGTTTTTACCACTAGTCCAATAAAAAAGCTAAGACTTTTGAAGGCTTCTTCTCCTACTGTTTTATACTTGCTAAATATTATAAATAACTGACAAACAATTATTAAAGATTCAAAATACCGTTGTAATACATCAGTCTTAGCCCATAAATTATTGTCAAATAATCAAACAGAATAAACTACATAGAAACGGCTATATTTGCGTTCAAACTTCTTAAATACTTCGAATTTTATATTTCATGGAAGGCATCATCTATCCAACTAAAGCTCAGACGAAAGAATATAACCACACACCAGATAGAAGCAATTATTAAATTGTTGCTACACTAACTTTTTTAAAACCCATAAAATTATTGTATTTTTACCGACTAAATTTCAGAACATACAAATGGGTAAAATAATTGCAATAGCCAACCAAAAAGGAGGTGTCGGTAAAACTACTACATCAGTTAATCTAGCTGCTTCTTTAGGTGTATTAGAGCAAAGAGTACTGCTTATAGACGCAGATCCGCAGGCTAATGCAAGTTCAGGGCTTTCTATCGATATCAATACAGTAGAGAAAGGAACCTATCAAGTGCTTGAACACAGCGTTACTGCGAGAGAAGCTATCTTAAAAACAAATGCACCCAACGTAGATATCATCGCATCACACATTGACTTAGTAGCTATCGAGATCGAACTTGTCGATAAAGAAAACAGAGAGTATATGTTTAAAGAAGCCATCCAACAAGTAAAGGATGACTATGATTATATACTGATTGATTGTGCACCGTCTTTGGGTCTTTTGACTTTGAATGCACTCACAGTTGCTGATTCTGTTATTATTCCTATTCAGTGTGAGTATTTTGCACTAGAAGGATTAGGAAAGCTACTGAACACCATCAAAAGCGTACAAAAAATACACAACCCTGATTTAGATATCGAAGGCCTACTGCTCACTATGTTTGACTCTCGTCTAAGGCTCTCTAACCAAGTAGCCGAAGAGGTTCAGAAACACTTTTCGGATATGGTATTTAAGACTATTATCCAACGAAATGTGAAATTAAGCGAGGCACCAAGCTTCGGAGAAAGCATCATCAGTTATGACGCAACTAGCAGAGGAGCCGTTAATTATCTACAATTAGCAGAAGAAATAATCAAGAAAAATAGCAAAGAAACAAATGGCTAAAGCAACCAAAAAACAAGCTTTGGGAAGAGGACTCTCAGCACTACTGAAAGATCCTGCAAACGATATACAATCGATCAACGACAAAAACGCTGATCAGGTAGTAGGGAATATCATTGAGCTTGATTTGAATACAATTGAAATAAATCCGTTTCAGCCTAGGAGCAACTTCAACGAAGAAAACCTTCAGGAACTAGCGCTTTCTATCAAAGAACTCGGTATTATTCAGCCTATTACTGTACGAAAATTAGATTTCAACAAATACCAACTTATCTCAGGAGAGCGCAGATTGCGTGCTTCTAAACTAGCGGGTTTCACAACTATTCCGGCTTATATCAGAATTGCAAACGACAATGATTCGCTTGTGATGGCTTTGGTCGAAAACATCCAAAGACACGACTTAGACCCAATTGAAGTAGCTATTTCTTACCAAAGATTAATTGATGAAATCGGTCTTACACAAGAGCAAATGAGTGATAGAGTAGGAAAAAAACGCTCTACAATCACCAATTATTTACGCCTATTAAAGCTAGACCCAATCATCCAAACCGGTATAAGAGATGGTTTTATCTCTATGGGTTACGGAAGAGCGCTGATCAATATCGATGATTATGACAGCCAGATTGATATTTACAGAAAAGTAGTCAAACAAGCCTTGTCTGTAAGAGAAACTGAAAGCTTGGTGAAAGCTTATCAAGATAGCCTGAAACCAAAGACAGCTAAGAAAACAACAGCAACTTTTGAAGTGCCTGAAACTTCCAAAAAATCATTTGCCACCTATTTCGGAGCTAAAGTAGAAGTCAAAACAACAGCTAACGGAAAAGGAAAAATTACCATTCCGTTTCACTCAGAAGAGGACTTCAACAGACTGTTAAAACTTATAGAAAAATAAGTGAAAAGAGGTTTATACATAGTAATAGTTATACTGCTTGTGGGAAACCTATTTGGGTATTCTCAAGAGAAAATAAGCGAGCTGAAAATTGCTCAAGATTCTATTATTGTTATTGATCAGGATCCTCTGAAGCCATCAAAAGCGGCTTTTTATTCTGCACTAGTACCTGGACTCGGGCAAGCCTACAACAAGGATTACTGGAAAGTTCCTATTGTGTATGCCGCCATCGGAGCCAGCACCTATTTTTATATCACAAACAACAACGAATACCACAGATATAGAGATGCTTACAAAAGAAGGCTCGCCGGATTTAACGATGATGAATTTCAAGGTGACAAATACTTAGATAACGATAGACTGGTCTATGCTCAGAAAGTATTCCAACGAAACAGAGATTTATCTATGATGATAACCATTGGTTTTTATATCCTAAACATCGTTGAAGCAAACGTAGCGGCACACCTAAAACAGTTTAATGTCAGTGATAAGTTGTCGCTAAATACAGATTGGTATAGAGATGACCTAAATACCGGAAACCACTTGGGGCTTACACTCAAATATAGTTTCTAAGTATTCTCTCATCCGTTGCAAAACCCACAATCACCTATATCTTAGGTAATTTTATATTTACAGCATTTTGTTTTTTTATTCCTTTTAATACAACTAAATTTGCAACACTTTTAAGATAGGTTGTTAATTACAACATCAAATGGGAATCAGGTGCGGATTGTTGAGACAATCCTATTCCTGAGCTGTTCCTGCAGCTGTAAGCTCTAAAAAAAGCAAATCGTATAACAAGCCACTGTCCGTAGATGGGAAGGCGCGATTTGAGAGCAAGCCAGAAGACCTGCCTATCCGAATATAGTTTAACGCTTTCAGGACAAAAGCATCGGACAATTAAATTCTTCGTTGAATTTACCTCTATGAATTATCAAAGAGTTGTTCTTCCTTATGTCTTTATGCGTTTTTGAATTTGTATCTAATTTAAAACCAATAAAGAATGAAAAAACAATTTACTACCGCAATTTTATTTTTACTACTCGTAGTAAACACTAGTTATGCCCAATTCACAGCCTCAGACGTTGTTTTCTGGGTAGGTCAAGGTGACTCAGAGGCTGTCTTAGTTATCGACTTCAGAGATGGCACTTCAGACCCTTCATTTGCTTGGGGATACCGCTTTAATGCAGCTGACGAAAAGACCTTTGGTGATATGATGTTGGCTATTGACGCTGCTGAACCCAATCTTACTGTAGCTACAGGCTACGGAGGAGCTTTCTTGAATGACGTGATATATAATCAACACAGCCAATTAGCTGGAGAACCAGACTGGTGGAGCACCTGGAGTGGCGAGAGCTTGACAGACTTAATGATGAACGGAGGACTTGGAGAAGAACTCGTTGACGGAGGATGGTATGGCGTTTCTTACGGATTCAGCCCTGAAGCAGTGCAACCTACGGTTACCTATCCTGCATACAGCTCACAATGGTTTACAGAAACAGATCTTACATACGCTATCGGAGAAGGAACAGATTCAGCTGTTATAGTTATTGATTTTGTAGGTGCAGATGAGGTTTCGTTTGCTTGGAAAATTAATTTTGACGGAAATATCACTCCGCAAGCGGCATTACAACTAATCGCGGATAACAATGCTGACTTTGATGTGATTTTTGATGGAGAGAACACTACGATTACCTACGGAACATTAGCTGCAAACTTCTGGACTGCCTACAACGGAACCAACCTTTCTGATTGGGTAGTAGGTGATTTTACCACTGAAATTGAAGATAACCAATGGTTTGGGGTTTCTGCTGGAGATGATCTAAGAAGACCCTTTCTACCCATTCCTGCTCCTGAGAACAACGCAAGCACAGACAACTTTAGTACTATAACGCTATCAGTATATCCGAACCCTGCTACAGACTTCTTTACGATAACCTCTGATAGCACTATTACAAACATCAATATATTTAATCTCTCAGGACAAAAAGTTGCTAGCCAAAAAGCAAACAACACTTCTGAAACTATATTTACAAACCAACTTACCTCAGGTCTTTATCTCGTTGAAATTGCAACTGAGAAAGGAACTACAACACAAAAAGTAGTTGTCAAATAAAAGCCTGTTTTTTTATATATAAAAAACCCCGACTGAAAAACTTCAATCGGGGTTTTTATTTTTCTGGAGGAGAGTTTTATTCGTTGAAATAAAACCCATTCGGAATTACACCTACACTATAGTCCATAAGCAAATTTCCTGAAGCTGAATACACATAAGCCTTGCCATCAGAATCTCCCGTGCCAAAGACATCTGCAATATATACTTTCCCTTCTTTTACCGCAAAGCCATAGATTGCTCCCCAAGAAGAAGCACTTGACTGGTGTGTCAACAAAGGTGTACTTGAAATCTCAGTTGCATCAACAGTGAACGAGTAAACAGAAACGCCATTCGCAGTGAAATAAAGGCTATTTCCATCAATGGCTAAATGATTGGGTGAAGTTATACTTGGCGGTATTTCAAGACTTGCAAGTACCGAATAATCAGCCATAGAAATTTTAATAACCTCAGTCTTGGTCAATACATACAATACATCATTGTGCTGGGCTATCGAGATAGGCATTTTAGCTTGTCCTAAGTTGATTGTCGCTTCTACATTTGCAGATAAGGCATCAATTACAGTAATCGTATTCCCACTACCGAAAGATCCGTTAGAGACATAGACCTTGTTATTTTTTGCTAGAATTCGCTCTGCTGTGGTATTGAGCATGATTTTTGAAGACGAGAGATCAGCCAAGTCAATCACCGTTACAAAACCTCCTGTTGCGCTGTAATTACCCAAATTGGTCACAAATATTTTTCCGTTAGACACAACGCCATACCTAGGGTTTGTCAGATTCGTAGTGATGGTATTCACGTATTCAAAGCTAAACCTATTCACTACCGTAATCGCATTTGAACTGCCTGAAATGATATAAGCCCTAGTCGCATCAAAAAACATGTTTTGCAAATAAGTGCCCATTTCATCCGCCTGAGGGTTGATGGTTCTGAAAATGTCTTCTTCTACTCTATGGTCATCGCCAACAAAAGTAATCGAGGCTGAAGACAGATTGCTGTTGCCTTCGTTGAGCACAAAAAAACCTTTTTCAAAATTTCCTTCTGAGGTATATCCGCTTGAACTATCGTCAGTGCTACACGAGCTAAGAGTTAAGATTAGTGCAAAAAGTACCCAGAACAGTTTGTTTATCATTTTCATAATTCAGATTTTTAGATGGTGTATAGTTATATTTTTATAGTGATATATGCTCTATAATTTCTGCCTGGCATAGCCCTATTTTCTACACTTTCATAAAAAACATTTGTGGCATTCTGCACTTTTATCCCTAAAGTATAGTGCTTGCTAAGTCTATAATCTGCTCCTATATTTAGGCTTTGGTATGCCTTTAGGTTATATCTTTTCTTATTGTCAGATCGGGTATAGACTCCACCTACATACAAGAATTCTCCGTAAATATTCAGCCCTTGAAAAGCATACGACATACTTGCATTAGCTTTGTGTGCAGGCACATACACCAAAAACCTATCTGTTTGCTTGTCTTTTGATACTGTATAACCATAATCTCCTTGAAGGCTAACCGAGTGCTTGCCGAAAGATTTGAAATATGACACGCCTATTTCTAACCCATAAACTTCGACTTCAGCTGTATTGACAGGCTCCCAAATAGAACTACTCGGAATCCAACGCAGCATATCTTTGATGTGGTTATAGTAGGTCGTAAGTGTGGTTTCTAAGGCTCCAACTCGAAATATATGACTTAGCTCAGCCTGATACGAAGTCTCTGGATTGAGTGTCGGATTTCCGCTATCTGCCCAATACAAATCATTGAATGTAGGAATTCTGAAATTCTTTGAGGTATTTACTTTTAAGCTATAAAAATCATTCGCCTTATACTTCACGCCAAACGAATACAAAAACGGACTGTTATAATTATCTGTAGTTTCTTTTCTAAAGGCAATTTCATACAGCAAATTATCTGACAACAGGTGTTTCATCATTATACTTGTCGCTCCAATCTGGCGTTTTTCATTCTGAATATCAGAGCCTTTACCTTGGTTTTGAGTAAAGTCAAGTACTGTGTTTAGTTTTATCTTATCTGACAAATCATACCCCAAATCATATTTGACTATAAAGCTTTCTACATTACCAAATGTGAAGTGTTTGCTGTCAATATCCGGATAGTATTTGTATTCCTCCTGCAAATGGGCTAACTTGAGGTTGGAGGTAAACTTGCCCAACACACTGGTCCAGGTTACCAGATTATGGATATTGGTATTGTGATACTTAGTAGGCGTTTCTGACGGAAGTATAAGTGAGAAATGACGCTCTCCATCAAAATACTGAGTATTGAATTTTAGTGTGTTATGTTTATTAATTTTATAGCCAAAATCAACATTAAAGCTGACATTCTCAAACTGTCCGTTGAGGTTTTTTCGGTTTTTGTTCAGCCATTCATAGTCATTATCAGAGCTAGAATGTGTCAATCCGATGCGGAGGCTATACGCTTCAGAAGCAAGATTAGTCTGGAGCTGTTTATAGAGCGTTTGAAAACTCCCGTAGTAAAGCGAAACCTCGGTATCAAAACGCTCATAAAAATACAAATCATTGTTCAGGTGAATACTGCCGCCAATGGCACTACTGCCGTAAAGCACGCTTCCGCCACCTGATTTGATAGTAATGTTTTGCGTATTTGAGGTGTTGAAGACATTGAAATCCGTTTGTCCTAAGAGTTGAGAATTGATGTTGATGCCGTTCCAGATTACCGCAGTCTGTGAGGCAGTCGTTCCTCTAAACGAAGGCGAAGAAGCACCTCCGTAACCGTTTTCTTTGAAGTAAATAAGTGAGTTATAGTTGAGAATCGAGGTCAGAAAACCCGGACTTCGTTTGATAACGCTGTCGCTTAGTGTTTTTGTTTTCTGAGATTGAGAATAGTCTCTGAGCAAATGATCAGAGATTTCAATTGCTTGAACTTGCACATAAAGACTATCTTGTGACCAAACCGAAAGGGGCAACACAATACATAAAACAACACCAAACCTGAATAATTTCATAGACCACTGAACCCTTGCTTCCCGAAGATTCATCTTGTTAGTTAGTACTGTTTCTGGTAGGTCTCCTGACTTGCATCTTGTTGTTTGACCTTCCCGACCTAAAAAGGCAGTGGTTTGTAGAAATAACAACAAGTGTATAGCTTACAGTTGCGGGTACAGTTCAGGAATTTGATTTTATATAATCTTCACCTGATTCCCTTTTAATGGACATATACAAAATACATCCAACCAAAAAACTCAGTGCAAATATACACTTATATCGGCTAGTTATAAAAGAATAACAGGATAATATACTTTCGGATTTACCTACTTGCTTCTTCTGTTTTGATAGACGGCTCTATGATTCGGTTGAGTTCGGTGAGTTCTGCTTCGGTTAGTTTTCTGTATTTCCCTACGGGTACATCAAGTGAAATGTTGATGACTCTGATTCTCTTTAGTGCGGTAACCTCATAAGCAAGGTATTCACACATCCTTCGAATCTGTCGGTTGAGTCCTTGGGTGAGGATAATTCGAAATACATATTTGCTGATTTGCTCTACCTCACATTCTTTGGTTACGGTATCTAGGATTGGCACGCCAGCACTCATACGTTTGATAAAACGCTCTGTGATGGGTCTGTTGACTGTTACGATATATTCTTTGCCGTGGTTGTTTCTAGAACGCAGGATTTTATTGACAATATCGCCGTCATCGGTCATCAGGATAAGTCCTTCGCTATCTTTGTCTAAACGCCCGATAGGAAAAATTCGGGTGGGATAGTTCACATAATCTACAATATTCCCTTTTACACTCTGATTGGTTGTACACTCAATACCTACGGGTTTGTGAAAAGCCAAATATACATTTTCGGTTTTGCCAATAGAGACCAACTTGCCATCTACCCTTACCTCATCAGATGCGGCGACTTTTGTACCCATTTCTGGCACTTTGCCATTGATGGTTACCCGATTTTGCTCGATGAGCTTATCGGCTTCTCTTCTGGAGCAAAAGCCTGTTTCTGAGATGTATTTGTTGATGCGTTTCAGTTCTTCCATAGTATAAAAATTCGAAATAATAACTCCTTAAAGACTTTTGAGCATTAGCCTACCTCTCCTCTGTGTGGTCGTAATGCGTCTCTAACGGCGAGCATGTCTTCTTGGTTAACGGTCAGAAAAGCAATGGCATAAAATGCTGATACTTCCTCAAAACCTGATTGGGTTTCTAGTACTTTTTTTATTGCGACAAACTCGTCTAAATGTATTTGGTGATGCTCTGCTGTATGTAAGGCATCTGGCCCTCTGAAGTCCCAGATTAGTTTTATTCTTCTGCTCATAACCTATTGTATTGCGTTGGCACAAAGGTACAGAATATTGGCAAACCACAGGCTGTGGTTTCTGGAGATTTCAATCTTAGCCTTTGATAAGCTCTACTTCTGCATTCGGATTGAAGAGGTAAATTTTTCCGGTGGCAATTTCTAGGCATTCATACCTTTTGATTCTGATAGCTATTTTTTTGAATATTTTGCCATTGTGAATCCTAAAAACACTGCCGTACGGAATTTCGAACACATAGCTTTTGTCATTGGGTGGGTCGAATTGTTTTAGAGCTAAAGCCAATGTTGCATCGGTATCACTACTGGCTTTCGGATTTCTGAAATGCCTTGCCAACAAAGGCAATAATTGACTCGGGAAGACTTCTGGTCTGATAAACGGAAGCATCAGTTGCTGAAAAGTGTGTTTCCACTCTGGTCCATGAGGCAGTATATTTTTGCCATATTTCTCAAAGGCTACTAGATGTGCAATTTCGTGAATTAAGGTAATGAAGAATCGGTACTTGTTTTCGCTTGCATTCACCGTAATTTGGTGCGATCCGTTTTGTAGTCTTCGATAATCTCCATGACGCGTTTTTCTTTGGTTCACAATCTTTAGATGCACATGATTGCTCTTAATGAGTTCAAATACCGCATCTAAGGCAAATTCAGGTACGTATGGAGCTAAAGCTTGTTTCATTATCAGAAATATATTATAAAACGCTACTCTAAGAAAGTATCCGTTTATAAATACTAGTTAACGTCTTGACGTTTGGCGAAGGTGGCGACTTTTGCCAAACGCTTGTTAGCTACAGTTTTTTAATTTTAGCGGGAACAATATTTTCAATCAATACCAAACCATCCATAACGCTCCATATATTCATTTCCAAAAAAGAATGTCCCATAAATCGACTATAAGTTTTTTCCTCGTTTGAATTGTGTTTGTTCAAATAAAGCGGATAAATGGAATTGGATTTTTTACTCTGGTATTCTATTGAGCTTTCAATTAATTCAGGTAAATCTACAGGTTTGAAAAAAGTGTTGAGTTTTTTACCTGAAATAGCCGAATAGGCAATAAAATAATATTTATCTTGGTATTTTTGATTTAATTCGTCTCCAAAAGTTTTTCTATTGTTTTGAAAAAAAGGGTCGTTAATTTCCTTTGGGTTTTTATATAAATGCGAATTGGATCCAAATAAAATGATTTTTTTATTGTTGTAAATCTTGTTCAAAAAAGCGATATTTTGTTGCATTCCCATATCCCGCAAATTGTCCCAGGTATCGGTTTGATTAGCATCATAGCGAAATACAAAGTTTTTTAAAGCTTGTTCAAAAAAGTAATCGGATTCACTTTCAGGGATGTATTGACTCAATACTAATTTTGAATAATACACAATTTTAGCCTTCACTTTTTTATTGTTTCTAAACAAAGCATTTAAATTAGAAATCGAAGCTTTCTCTATATATTTGATAAAATCTTGTTTTTCTATATCGCTTAAAAAATCAATATTCTTTAAATCATTTTTCATATTTTCTACAAATATGCTTCCAGAAAATGTCACGTCAAATCCAGTAATCACAATAGGATTCCCTTTTTGGTTTTGTTGATAAACGTATTCATAAAGTTCTTCCATTTCAGTGAAATTCAATTGCGAATACATCGCTCTTTCGATATCGGAAATGTTGTTGCTTTTAATAAAGTTTTGATATCCTTTATAAAGCTCATAGATATTCCCTTCAATTGCAATAATTCCAAATTCCTTTTCTTCGATTAATTTTTTAATTAAATCAATTCTATATTTTGTGATGGTGCTTTCTTGGTGTGTTGGGTCACCGAGTCCAATAATTTGCACATTATCAGGAAGTTCCGATAAAATTATTTCATTGACTGAGTAATCAATATCCTGTGCTTGAATAGGAAAATTTATAAGTGTGATAAAAAATATGAATAGATATATTTTGATACAATTCATTCCTTTTATTGTTTCGTTTATTAAAATTATAGCTAACAAAAAACCTCGAAGTAGCTATCCGAGGTTTTTAGTCAAAATATTTTTGTTATTTGAATGCCGCGAAACCGGTAACATCCATACCCGTAATCAGCAAGTGAATATCGTGCGTTCCTTCGTAGGTAATCACTGATTCTAAGTTCATCATATGACGCATAATCGAATATTCGCCTGTGATTCCCATACCACCTAGCATCTGACGTGCTTCACGAGTAATGTTGAGTGCCATATCTACGTTGTTTCGTTTTGCCATTGAGATTTGTGCTGAGGTTGCTTTGCCTTCTTCTCTAAGTACCCCAAGTCTCCAAGTCAATAACTGTGCTTTGGTGATTTCTGTAATCATCTCAGCCAATTTCTTTTGTTGCAATTGGGTTGCACCGATGGGTTTATCAAATTGGATGCGTTCTTTAGAATATCTGAGTGCTGTGTCATAACAATCCATTGCTGCTCCGATAGCTCCCCAAGCAATACCGTATCTAGCAGAATCTAGACAGCCAAGTGGTGCTCCGAGTCCTGATTTTCCTGGCAATAGGTTTTCTTTCGGCACTTTTACGTTGTCAAAAATAAGTTCGCCTGTTGCTGAAGCGCGCAGCGACCATTTGTTGTGTGTTTCTGGAGTTGTGAATCCTTCCATACCTCTTTCTACCACAAGTCCGTGAATTCTTCCTGATTCATCTTTTGCCCACACTATAGCGATATCTGCAAAAGGTGCGTTAGATATCCACATTTTTGCTCCGTTGAGTAAGTAGTGATCGCCTTTATCTTTGAAGTTGGTGGTCATTCCGCTTGGGTTTGATCCGTGGTCTGGCTCGGTCAGACCGAAGCATCCCATCATTTCTCCTGTGGCTAGTTTTGGCAAGTATTTCATGCGTTGCTCTTCAGTTCCGTATTTCCAAATAGGATACATCACAAGTGAAGATTGTACAGATGAAGTTGAGCGCACGCCCGAGTCTCCTCTTTCGATTTCCTGCATAATCAATCCGTAAGAAATCTGGTCTAATCCTGCGCCTCCGTATTCAACAGGTATGTATGGACCAAAACCTCCAATCTCGCCTAATCCTTTGATTAGTTGTTTTGGAAATTCAGCTCTTTGAGCATAGTCTTCGATAATCGGAGACACCTCTCTCTTTACCCATGCACGGGCAGCATCACGCACTAATTTATGTTCATCTGAAAGTAATTCGTCAAGTAAATAATAATCCGGTGCTTGGAACAAATCTGGTTTCATAATCGTTTTTTTAGAAATTGATGCAAAAATAAGCAAACAAAAACTAATAGTTATATTATTCTAACCAATAATAAAATTATTCTATACACTTATGGCATATATAAGTTTTTTCCTTACCTTTAGTGCATTAAAATTATACATCAAAACTATCTTTATTCGAATATGAAAAAAATCCTTGTACCTACAGACTTTTCGACACACGCAGACTATGCCCTGAGGACCGCTGCACAAATCGCTAGAAAAAATAACGGAGAAATCATTCTACTTCACATGTTAGAATTACCAACTCAAGTGGTGGACAAAATTTCTGGTGGTGGAGGTGATATTCCTGAGGTAATGTTTTTTCTTAAAAAAACTAGAGAGCGTTTTGACGAAGTAAAAGCAAGCTCGTTCTTAGAAGGAATTCCTATTACTGAGGCGATTCAGTTTGAGAGAGCTTTTGACGGTATTATCAAAGCTAGCCAATCACACAATATTGATTTAGTTGTTATGGGATCACACGGAGCTTCTGGTGTTCAAGGCTTTTTCGTTGGGTCAAACACTGAGAAAGTAGTGCGCACCTCTGACGTGCCTGTACTAGTTGTCAAAAAAGAACTCAACATTCAAGATATAAACAAATTTGCTTTTGCTTCTGACTTTAGCTCAGAAATCAAAGCTCCATTTAAGAAAGCCATTGCTTTTGCAAAAGCTTTCGGAGCAGATATGCAACTATTGATGATCAACACCCCAGGGCGTTTCTTATCAACAGATGAGGCTGAGAAAAAAATTACTGGTTTCTTAACTGAATTCCCAGAGTTAGAAAACTACTCTATGCACGTCTATAATGATTATAGTGTTGAGAAAGGCGTACTAAACTTCGCTAACCGCGTCAACACTGACCTTATCGGGGTAGGAACACACGGTAGAACCGGAATCAACCACTACCTCAACGGAAGTATCGGCGAAGACATCGTGAACAGCGCCGTAAGACCAGTGGTGACCTTCAAGATATAATAAACCCTTAGTATTTATAAAAAAAGAGGTAGTGTACGTCAACGTATGCTGCCTTTTTTTGTTTGAGGGCTTTTAGTAGTGATTCTAATTCTTTAGGTGAAGTCAGGGTTTGTATTACTGCTGAAAAGTAAAGGAATAATCAAGAACCTTACTCAAGGCGAAGTCTTATTTTGTTGCTAGAATCTATAACTTTCTAAATCATTTATTTCAGTAAAACAACATAATCTGATCTGCTAAAAACAAAAGACCTCCACTGCCTCAGACAAAGTCCATAACTATATAACTTTAATATAATAAAACCCGTTGGGTGAAATTACTTCAAATCGTCACTTCGAGTGAAATTTCTGTAACGAAGTGAAGGGAATTTTGTATCGAGAAGTATTTTTATTTAGTTCTCGATACAATTTTTCTTCGTTTCACTACGAAAAATCACTCGAACTGACGGAAAAATCAATCTATTTTTAATTTCACCCAACGGGTTAATAAAGCATTGCGTTATAAGCTAAATATTGCCGAATTACAGCTTTTTCTTCATCTTCATTTTATAGATGACATAGCCCACAATGCCCACTAATATATAGGGTATTGCCATCAAATAGACGATTCCGTCATTGATAGCTTCTGCTTTTACGCCACCTTCTTCAGATTCTAAGACAGCTCTACACATTGCGCATTGTGCGTTTAGGCTTATAGAGCTCATCAATACGAAGAGGATAGTTGTGGCAAAGGTGATTCCTTTTTTCATATTAGTACGCATAATAAGGTGAAATCATAAGATAGACAACTACGCCAGAAACAGCTACATACAACCACAACGGAAAAGTGATTCGAGCTATTTTCTTGTGTTGGATAAAGTTGCCTGAAATCCCTCTGATATATGTAATCAGCACAAACGGAATAACAATGATAGAGAGCAAAATGTGCGTGAGTAAGATAAAGAAATAGATATATCGTATTGCACCCTCACCTCCAAACGGAGTAGAATCAGCGGTCATGTGATAAGCGACATACATGCCTAAAAACAAGATAGAGCAGATAATTGCCGTAGTGACTAATTTCTGATGTAAATCGCGATTTCCTTTTTTGATAGCCATAACAGCCAATACTAATAACACGGCTGTACAAGCATTGATAGTTGCGTAAATAGGAGGTAAGAACCCAAGTGGTTCAACCTCTATCCCGAAGTCGGCTAGTTTTACTTTGAAGAGTATGGCTACTACTATCGGAATTAGTACAGATAATATAATTACCCATTTATTGTATTTCTTCTCTAATGCGTTATTTGGTTTTGCTGTCATTTCTATGCTTAAAACGTTTTTTTTATTCGTTTAGAAGTTTTTCGATATCTTCTATAATGGCATCTACTCCTGGTCTGAATTTTCCTTTATAATCTTCTTCAAAGCCATCTCTATCAGAATAATTCAGTGCGGTATAATACATAATCGGATTGCCGTAAGCATCTCTTCTGCATCTTATTTTTCCGTTTTTGTCAATAAGCGCAAAAAGCCCTGAATGTTCAAATCCTCCTGGTGCATTTATGTTCTCATCTACATACATATTAAATTCCTTGGCTAAGTTATGGATATAGTTTTGGTCTTCTGTAGTCAGGAAATGCCAGTCATCAGACATAACATTCAGCTGTTGAGCGTGATTCTTAAGTACTTCTGGCGTATCATATTTTGGGTTTATCGTAATCGATATGATACCAAAGTCATTTTGGTTGATAAATTTCTGTTCTATATCAACTAGGTTTCTATTCATAACCGGGCAGATACTAGGGCAAGTAGAGAAGAAAAATTCTAACACATAAACTTTTCCTAACATATCTTTGTCAGATAGTGCTTTGCTATCTTGATTAGTCAAAGAGAAACTTGGCACCTTACCAATAGTAAAAAGGCCACTGTCCTTTTTGGGTTTTTCGACTTTGTTTAGGCGATCTCCTTCCACAATAGTGTCTGTTTTAAATCTCTCGATGATCTCCGGGATGACAAGTATCCCAAAAACAAGTAGTATAAGAGAAATTCCTATATATGATTTACTTTTCATTAGATTTGTCTTTTATGTTCGTTTTTTTTGAATGCTGCGCGGTATTCGTATAAGATAATTTTGAAATCATCTTCCATTTCATTTTTCAATTCGGCAGGGGATATCGTAGAATAGCCTTCTTTGTACTCCTCTACTCCTTTTTTATTCATGCCTTTTCTACCCCTAAGATTGCGTTCTTTGTCTAGGATATAGACATAAGGTGTGCCTGTGTATTGGTCTAAGTGATTGACAAGCCCAAGTGTTTCATAATAAGTTTTGATTTCTTTTTCAGGTGCAAAGACAAATTTCCAGCCCGAAAATGATTCTAGTTTCGCCCATTCAAATTCGTGTATGAGTTCTTCAACTTGGCTTTTGGCTTGGGTCGGGACAACCATCACAATCTGGAAATCTAAGAACATTTTATTCTTGTTATAGATGAGTTGGTTTAGGTTGAATGCATTGCTTTTATTCTCCAACACTTCTGTCCCCATAAATCCAAGAACGGTAATTTTGTCTTGAAGTTTAACCTGTTCAGCATCTAAAGATTCCCAATTGGGTAACTCAGCTACGTGTTCAGTTATGGTGGGGAGTTTAGAGAATGAATTCACGCCAGAAGCAAAGAATAAATAGGCTAATATGGGCAGTACAAATAAGAAGATAACAACAATTGCCTTTTTCATGTATGTAATGGTTTTTTAAGTAAACTGATTTTCTGTATATCTTATCTAACTGTGTATGCTTCTTAGGGCAGCGCATAGAGTTGGATGTTTTTTTTACTACGAGCAAATATACAAAAAAAGAAGCCGTCTTAGAATTGATTTGGCTAGCTTTCTTATGATTCTTTAGGATTGATACTCGGTAGCAGACTTTAAACACTTCTTTAATGTATATTGTGTTTAGTCCACAAAAAAACCGTCTTGAAGTTCAAGACGGTTTTTTATAAATATTTTATGAATCTTATTTGTTTAGAAAATCCATTTGCTGATAGACCCCGGACCATTTAATACTTCGTGTACGTATTCAGCTTCGATAAGGAAGAGTACTACGATATAAATGATTAGAAATAGCGTTGTGCCTACTATTGACCATCTTAGTGATGCCGTTTCGCCGTCCATATGCATGAATGCCCAAACGATATAATAAGCTTTTATGATGGTTAATATGATGAATATTGAGTTCAACAGCGAGGTGCCTAAAAAGTGTACGTGGTGCAGTGAATCAGGCTTTATGATTCCTAGAACAACTTCAACTATGGTTAGTATAGAAAGTATTCCGAATACAACCCATATTTTTTTAGTGTTTGATGTGTGAGCGTGTGCTTCCATAATATATTTTAGATAGAATATTTTATAAAATTAAACTAGGTAGAAGAATGTAAATACAAAC
The DNA here is from genome assembly GCA_034676605.1 of Flavobacteriaceae bacterium. Lineage (GTDB taxonomy): Bacteria > Bacteroidota > Bacteroidia > Flavobacteriales > Flavobacteriaceae > Flavobacterium. The sequence continues at coordinate 1,661,228 of JAUCBW010000001.1, forward strand.
ACCCAAACTAAATCAACAAAGTGCCAGTATAAACCTACCTTTTCAACCATTTCGTAAGAACCTCTTCTTTCATAAGTTCCCATCAAGACGTTGATGAATATGATAATATTCAGTAAGATCCCTATCGATACGTGGAATCCGTGGAATCCAGTAATAAAGAAGAACAGGTTGGCAAATAATTTATTTCCGTATTCGTTGCGTACGTGCGTAGCTCCTTTGACTAAGTATTTTGCATCTTTAATACGCTCAACAGAGGCATCGTGCGTCAATACAACTTTGTGTTTTTCTTTGTTTAGCGTAGGGTGAAGTGTCTTGTCTGCTAGTTGTTCTGGCGTAGCTCTATAGATAAATTCTGTTCTGACTAATACGTTCGGATTAGCTTTTACCCCTTCGATGATTTCTTCAGTAGTATAAGGCACTCTCTTTGCCTCACTGGTAAACCAAATTCCTTTGTTCGCTGTTTTGCGTACACGTTCAGAATCCATTGGTTTAGCGACCTGGTCAAGGCTGAGTCGGTTTCCTTCTGTATCTACAAATTGCAACATTGAACCGCCTTTCGTCTCCACCGCGCCATAAGTTCCGGTGATGAAGTTTTTCCACTCCCAAGCTTGTGAACCTACGAATACTAGTCCACCTAAGATAGTAAGCGCCATATAGGTTGCTACTTTGTTCTTTTTCATCTGATGACCTGCGTCAACGGCTAATACCATCGTCACAGAAGAGAAGATAAGGATAAAGGTCATCAATGCCACATAAAACATTGGCAAGTCTTGACCGTGCATAAACGGAAAGTGATTAAACACTTCATCAGCGATTGGCCAAATGTCGATGAACTTGAATCGCATAAATCCGTAAGCAATCAAAAAACCCGTAAAAGTTAAAGAATCTGATAAGATGAAAATCCACATCATAAGCTTTCCGTAGCTTACTTTTAGTGGTTCATTGTCACCATCCCAAAGATTGTCCTTAGCTGTTGAAGTAGCTGTTGTTCCCATATTTGTGTTAAAATAAATTTTTTTTCAAATGTATATTTTTTTTCTTATTTGAAGAAATATAAAAATAAAAACAAGTATAACCACACGAAATCCAGAAAGTGCCAAAACAGTGCACTAAGCTCTATACCAAGCGGTTGAGACGAGTTATATTTTTGTTTATAATGATTATAAATTACGATTAAAAGGGAAATAATCCCTGCGAATAAATGTGCCAAGTGCATTACCACTACAATGTAGAGAAATGAAGTGGTCACGCTACTCTCCGGACCTGTGAAAAAATAGCCCGTTTCGATGATTTCATTAAACCCAACGAACTGTAAAACTATAAAAATAATTCCTAATACAAGCGTTAAGCCAAGAAATAATGAGGTTTGTGCTCGGTTATCTCTCTTTATAGCCTTCACTGCAAGGTGAAATATGATGCTGCTCGTAATAATCACAAAAGTACTTAAACTAAATACGAATGGCAACTCAAAATCAGACATCCAGTCAGGTCTTGATTTGCTCACGATATAAGCACTTGTAAGCCCTCCGAACATCATAAACATGCTGATCATCCCGATCCAAAGCATGGTTTTATACGTCTTTGACTTATTTTGATAGGTATTAAAAACGGATTGATTTTCCATATTCTTATCTGATAAATTTATCTAAAACATATACTAACTGCAATAGTGTAATATACGAAACGCTCACTAACATAAGCGTACGGGCGGTTTTTGCGTCTCTCTTCTTATAGAGCTTAAAGGCATACATAATCATCCAAACTCCCAATCCAAGTACTATAACTGCTGAAACAGGTGTGATGTAGAATCTGCCCAAGATACCTGGTTTATAATACCCCAAAACTGGAATTAGTGAGGTGAGCACTGTCCAGAAACTGTACATGATTATTTGTATAGCGGTACTTTTATCTTTTTTCCCGTTAGGTAGCATAAAGATGTCTGCCTTTTTATAATCGTCATATAAAAACCAACCAATAGCCCAGAAATGCGGAAATTGCCAAAAAAACTGAATCATAAATAAGGTTCCAGCCTCAATGCCAAATTGACCCGTTGCAGCGACCCAACCCAACATAAACGGAATAGCACCCGGAAAAGCCCCCACAAATACCGATAGTGGTGTCATGGTTTTCAGTGGCGTATATACACTTACGTATAAGAATATGGAGATAGCCCCAAACATTGCAGTCTTGGGGTTGATGTTGTATAAGATAATAAGTCCTGCGATGGTGAGTAACGAGCCGATGATAAAAGCGGTCATGGGCGTCATGCGTTTGGCAGCAATCGGGCGATTTTTAGTGCGGTCCATTTTCAGGTCGATGTCTTTCTCGATGAGCTGGTTGAAGGTGTTTGAGGCGCCAACCATACAATAACCACCCACAGCAAGCATCAGAAGCATCACCCAACTGTTCGAGTTGAATTCCGTCATGCCTAATAAATAGCCTGCAATAGACGAAATAACCACACTTGCTGATAGGCGAAATTTAGTAACCTCCTTAAACTCAGAAATGATGGTTTTTAGTGATAAAGTTGAATTAGTTGCACTCAAGGCTGCTTTCATTGAATTTTTAACTTGGCAAAGATAGCTCTTTGAAGGCTAAAGTTGAAATTTTAGGCAGAGTATTTTATCTGTACTGAAGTTAAGCGATTTTGGCAGAAAGTCCAGCGTCCAGAAGTGCCAAACATTTTGGCGTAAGTTCGTCAAGCGCACCTGTTTTTACTTCGCACTTTCCAGTGTAGTGCACCAATAGTGCACATTGTTCGGCTTGAAGTGGCTCGTGGTCACAGATTCTAATCAGCATCTCAATAACATGATCAAAGGTGTTTACTTCGTCATTATACAAAATAATCTGGTATGATTTAGTAGTAACCTCTTGTGTGATAGTCTCTTCTAGCGTTTCTTCTTTGATACTCATCTTTTTATTGTTTTATGTATTTTAAAGCAACCCAATTGTCTTTTTCGAGTTGTTTTTCTAACTTTAATCCGTTGCTTACACAGCTTTTGTCAATCACCGGAATATCCTCTTGATAAAATCCGCTCAAAAATAGCAAACCTCCTTTATCTAAACAAGCAGCATAAGCTTGCATATCGTTCAGTAGGATATTTCTGTTGATATTGGCGATAATCACATCGTACTTTTTGTCTTCTAACAGCGACACGTCACCTTCATAGACCGAAATCTGCTTGCAATTGTTGCGTTCTACATTCTCTAGCGAATTCAGATAACACCAATTGTCAATGTCAATAGCATCGATTTGTTTGGCACCTTTCATTTCTGCTAAGATTGCCAAGACGGCAGTTCCGCAACCCATATCTAAGGTTTTTTTGTTTGCCAAATCAGTTTCTAAAAGATGTTCAAGCATCAGATGTGTAGTCTGGTGATGCCCCGTACCGAAGCTCATTTTGGGCTCGATGACGATTTCGTACTTTAGGTTTTTGGCTTCGTGAAACGGAGCTCTGATATAGCAGTCTTCTCTGACCTGTATGGGCGAAAAATTCTTCTCCCACTCTTCATTCCAGTTTACCGTTTCTATGGTTTCAATTTCGTACGAAATCGCAAATTCAGGATTATCCAAAATACTGACTTCTACCAATATATCATCGGTAAGCAAATCCTGCTGAACATAAGCAGACAGCCCGTTTTCGGTTTCTTCAAAGCTTTCGAAAGCCGTGTCTTCGAGTTCGGCAAGTAGGATGTCACGTCCTATTTCTGTAGGAGTAATGGTGAAATGATAGGCTATATACATTAGTGACTTAGTTCTAAATTGATTTGTTGTTGTGATTTTGGAGCAAAGATACAGAAAATAAATAATCGATAGAGTGCTTAGGTAAGACAAAGAAAGGAGGTGAGTGTAGAGGATTTAAAATTAAATTCGTTGAATTTGCAATTACACCTTTCTTACTTTCAAAATCATTTTCAAAAATGATGTTGGTTGAATAAAGCAGTTTGGGGTTTCTTCTAGTTTTTCCTTTATCAAAATTATTCCTCCATTGGTGTATGATTCTATAGTCTTAATCAACAATTTTACCGCTTCATCTTCGTTCAATTCGCCTTTTTCAAGTGCTACTAACCCAATGCCTGTTTTCTTTTAACAGAAAAGGTATGTAATGTAAAACCTAACTTTTAGTTTGATATGAGAAAAATATTTGTGTTTTTTGTGTTTATTTTATTATCTTCTTTTCAACTTAAAAACAATGATGTAGTTGCCAAGTTTGAAGAGTTGTTAAAAGACTATTTTAATTCTTTTAATGAAAATTCTAGAGAACAATTGTTTTTGCTTGGAGGTGATTGGGTAAAAGGAAGATATAGTTTGGAAGGAGGATACGAATATGATATAAAGCCTTCAAGTTCTTTGACACAACCTTATGAAGGAGAATGTGTCTTTATCTTGAAAAGAGAGTTTACGAAATTTCATAAATCAAAAGAAGAAGCACTATTTGACATTGTAATGAAATTATAAAATCAGGCGAAGACGAAGGAAAATAAAATATTCACGGATGTTGGGAGCATAATCTTTAACTTATATTATGTCCTCCCTCACAAATCCTTTCGTATGGTAAACAAAAACCTTTCAACTCTGTAACGAAATGAAAGCTTTTCTGTTTTTGAAAGAAAAAGAAACCCGTAACGGACTGCGTTTGTTCCTTTCGTTTGATAATATCAAGACGGCTAAAAGGGCTTTGGAGGTTTTAAATTTAATGAAGGAATAAGATTTAAATTTTTCAAACTTTAGGGGATAGTGTCACTTCCCGATACAGAAATTTGCAAAAATATTCCCAAGCAACTCATCGTTAGATACTTGACCAGTAATTTCTCCGAAATAATACAATGCTTGTCGGATATCTATTGCCATCAAATCGGCTGAAATACCTGATTGTAATCCCCACTGTACTTTCTGGATCTCTTCTAAAGCTTTTAAGAGCGAATCATAATGTCGGGTATTGGTTATGATAGTTTCGTTGTTGCGTAAAGCTCCAGTATTCACGAAAGATAAAAGCATATTTTTGAGCTCTTCGATACCTATTTTTTGCTTGGCTGAAATAGGCAAAAGATTGGCGACTTGAGATTTGAGCTCTAAGATTTGGCTTTCATTCACCAAATCCATTTTGTTTAAAACTACTATTATAGGCTTCTGAGGATATTTGTTTTTGATTTTTTCGATTTCAACTTTTAAGTTTTCTGTAGTGTGAATTGTTAGTTGCGAACTATCCACTAAAAACAGAACCACTTGTGCTTGCTCGATTTTCTCAAAAGTTTTTTGGATTCCGATGCTCTCGACTACATCTTTTGTATCTCTGATTCCTGCAGTATCAATAAAACGAAAACCGATTCCGTCAATTACCAATTCGTCTTCGATAGTATCTCTTGTTGTTCCGGCAATATCAGATACAATCGCACGTTCTTCGTTTAAGAGTGCATTGAGTAGTGTTGATTTTCCGACATTGGGTTCTCCGACAATCGCTACGGGAATTCCGTTTTTGATGACATTTCCAACTGCAAAGCTGTCAATCAAGCGTTTGAGGACAAATTCAATTCGGTTGAGTAATTCCTTGAATTGCGTTCGGTCTGCAAACTCCACATCTTCTTCCGAGAAATCTAATTCTAATTCGATAAGCGAGGCGAAATTTAGGAGTTCTTCACGAAGTTTGGCAATTTCGCTCGAAAAACCGCCACGCATTTGCTGCATAGCAATTTGATGTGAAGCTTCGTTATCAGAGTTGATTAAATCCGCTACAGCTTCGGCTTGTGACAAATCCATTTTTCCATTCAGAAATGAACGCAACGTAAACTCTCCTGCTTGCGCCATACGACAGCCCCTTCGCAAGAGCAACTGTATAATTTGTTGTTGGATGAAAGTAGAGCCATGACAGGAAATTTCCACAACATCTTCTCCTGTATAAGAGTTTGGGTTCCTAAAAACAGAAACTAAAACCTGATCAATGATCTTTTCGTTATCGGCTATGAAGCCCAAATGTAGGGTATGTGTTTTTTGGCGTGTCAGGTCTTTTTGGCTAACGGAACGGAAAATCCCATTGACCATCGGCAAAGCTTCAGACCCTGAAACCCTGACAATAGCAACAGCTCCTGCCCCTGAGGCAGTCGCCAAAGCAACTATAGTATCTTGATTCAACATTTTCATTAAAGTAATTTATACAAAAATAAGCTTTTTTGGCGAGTTGTAAATATTCATTTATCGCCGATAATTTTTTTTAAAAAAAACCTTTATTTTTAATCATACATATTGTTTTTCGTTAACTTCGTACAAAACACAACTAAATTATGAGAAATATTCTTTTTTTAACCGACTTCTCTCAAACATCAGACAATGCCTTTGTATATGCACTAAACATAGCCAAAAATTCTGATGCAGCATTAAGTATAATGCACGTGTACAATCATTCTTTGGACGTCAAACCTGTGCGACTAAAACAAATTATTAACCAGAAATCTAATTTTGAAGTTTTTGGGGAATTTCAAGACCAAGTCAAACATCTACTCAAACTAGCATCAACATCCAATTGCCAGGATTGTAAATTTACAATGCAGATTAAGAAAGGAAAACTGATGAAGGAAACCTGCAAAATCATTGCTACAGACAATATTGATTTTGTAATTATTGGAACTGATACTGAATCAGACTTATTCAAAAAATTTTCAAAAGCAAGTGTATTCAATATCATAAAGTCAATTAAGGTACCCGTTTTAGCCATTCCTTTAGCAGCAGACTTTAAACAAGCTAAAAATGTTGGTTTTACGACTATTTTCAGATTGACAGACTTCAAGACACTTAGGCGTGTGATCCGTTTTTCAGAATACTTTGATGCTGATACAAAATGCTTGCATATCACAAATAAAGTCAACAACGATGCTTTGACAGACACGATCCAATTCTGGGAAAAATCACTAAACTCAGACCGATTAGAATTTATAGTAAAAGCCAAAGGAGACAATTCTAAAGAGCGCGTTGTCTTAGATTTTGTCAAGGAATATAAAATTGATTATCTCTGTATGCTGAGACAAAACTTTAGTTTTTTCAGGCGTTTGCTAAATCCTAGTCTCTCGAGTAAACTAATAAAAAACCTCGATATTCCTATTTGTATTATCAAAGATGATGTAACCTAATCAGATGATTTAGTTTCATATTCTAAGTCTTGAAATAACTATGCAAAATAAAGGTTGCTTTTCTGTTAAGCTTTTTTGTACCTTTATCATAGTAAACAAAACCTACTATGAAAAACATCTTATTCCCTACTGATTTCTCTGAAACTGCTGAGAATGCCTTTGTATATGCCCTTCATTTGGCCAAGAGTCTTAATGCGAATTTACACGTTTTACATACTTTTGAGATTCCGATTGTTACGAGTTTAGGAGTTGAAAATCCGCAGGTCGTACAACAAGTTTTTCAGAATGTAGAGCTTACACATTTTGAGAAATACAAAGACGAAGCAGCTAAACTAAGGCTAATTACCGATGAATTTAACCTAGGCGATGTTCGCTTAAACTTCTTGTTTCAGGAAGGCGACTTGATATTCAACATCTTAGAGGCTGTCAAAAAAGAAAACATCGACTTGGTTATAATGGGTACAACAGGTATCTCAGGATTTGAAAGAAAGTTTTTTGGGTCAAACACCGTCAATGCTATCAAATCTATTGACATCCCAATTTTGACTATCCCACATTTTGCAAAATTCAAGGGAATTACAAAGATAGGTTTTACTACTATTTTTAAGGATTCTGACATGGAACCACTTGCTGATATACTAGAGCTAGCAAAAGAATTTGATGCTAAAGTAAGGTGTTTCCATATTGCCAAAGACATCAACGATGTTACTATCGAGCTCAATATTAGAGATTGGAAAAGAATTTATCATTCAGATAAACTAAAATTTATCATCGAACCGCTTGGAGACCAAACCGTAGAAGAGCACATTTCTGATTTTGTGAAAGATCATAACATTAGTGTTTTGGCTATTGTCAAACGAAATCAAACTTTTTTCGAACGTTTGTTCGGGTCGAGCCTTTCTCAAAAACTAGCCGCAAAACCAGAAGTACCTTTATTGATAATCAAAGAAGAAAACTAATTTTAGAAGCTGATGCAAATAGACAAAATATTCAAAAACAACCAACAGTGGATTGCTGATAAACTACAAAAAGACCCCAACTATTTTGAGAATTTATCTGAAGGACAAAACCCAAAAATTCTATATATCGGATGTTCTGACTCTCGCGTAACAGCAGAAGAACTAATGGGAGCCTCTCCCGGAGAAGTCTTCGTACATCGGAATATCGCCAATATGGTCATCAGCATTGATATGAATGTAATGTCTGTTATCAACTATGCAGTTGGGGCGCTGAATGTCGAGCAAATAGTAGTCTGCGGACACTATGGCTGTGGTGGAGTTAAAGCGGCAATGGAGTCAAAAGACCTCGGGTTACTCAATCCTTGGCTTAGAAACGTGAGGGACGTATATCGTCTGCACAAAGACAATCTAAACAAAATAGACAACGAAGAGGATCGCTACAAAAAATTAGTAGAATATAATGTTGAAGAGCAGTGTCTGAACGTTATCAAGACGGCTGTTGTACAGAAAGCCTATTACCACAGAGGACTCAAGGTCCACGGCTGGGTATTCGACATCCACACCGGAAAACTCATCGACCTCAATATCGACTCTGAAAAAATGATGTTAGAGACACAAGAGATCTACGACTTGTTTTCTGGTCAGAACAAATAAAATCATCACTAAAGAGCGAGTGTTTTACAAAGAGAAAGCACTCAATCTTTTTTCATCTCAATGCTCTGGATAATTTCTGAAACAGGAGTTTTATAATCAAACCAAATGGTATCTGGATTTCGTTGAAACCACGTAAGCTGACGTTTGGCAAATCTTCGGGTATTCATCTTGATCGTATCAATTGCTTTTTCTAAAGACATCTTTTCGTCAAAATATTCGAATAATTCTTTATAACCTACGGTTTGTAAGGCGTTAAGCGCTTTGTGCGGATACAGTGCTCTGGCTTCGGCTATAAATCCATCAGCAACCATTAAATCAACTCTATCGTTAATTCTCTGATAGGCAATATGGCGCTCAGCTTCTAATCCTACAATTACTGCGGTGAAGTTTCTGCTGTTTTTCTTTTGATTCAAGAATGAAGAATAGGGCTTTCCGCTAGACATAGAAACTTCTATAAATCGCATCAATCGCTGTGGGTTCTCGAGCGACTGTGGATTTTCTTTTTTTAGCTTTTTGTAGTACTCGCCATCGACTTGTTTTAGCAAATATTGCAGGTGCGAGATGCCGTCTTTCTCATATTCGGCACGAATCTGTTGTCTGACCTGCACATCAACCTCCGGAAAATCATCAAATCCCCGCACCACAGCGTCCATATATAGTCCTGAGCCACCTACCATTACTTGAACAGGATTTTTAGTAAAAAGCTCGTCTAGTTTCTCGATAGCTTCTCGCTCAAAATCGCCAACGGTATAAGTATCAAAAATACTTTTATGTTGTATGAAATGATGTGGCACTGCTGCCAATTCTTCTTGACTAGGCACTGCTGTACCAATATTCATTTCTTTGTAAAACTGTCTGGAGTCAAAAGAAACAATCTCACAACCGAAGTGCTGTGCTAGTTCGATTGCTTTTGCTGTTTTTCCGATAGCTGTAGTACCTACAACTATAATAAGTGTATTTTTATTCATCTAATTCGTTTCCACAATTATAACAATAAACGCTCTGTTCTCAATGGTCAAATTTATCACCTCTCCTACAAATGCATTTCCATTTTTTAGTTTTTAACAGATGGGTATCCTCAAAGGTATAAAATTGAAAGTATTTATAACACTAGAAATGTTAATCTTGTTATTTAAGTACCACAAACTCACATCTTCTGTTGATGGCGTGCTCTTCTTCGGTACACTGATCACCGCACCTCACCAGTTGTTTAGACTTTCCGTAACCCTTCCATTGTAACCTACTTTTGTCAATGCCTTTGCTGATGACATATGCAGCAGCTGATTGTGCTCTTTTATTAGACAGATCTAGGTTATAGCGTTCCGATGCCCTAGAATCTGTATGCGCTTGTAGTTCGACTTCTGCTTTTGGGTATTTCTTCATCAAACGAACAAGCACATCTAACACCTCTTTGGCTTCGGGTAATATATCCCATTTATTAAATTCAAAGTAGATGTTCTCAAGCTGAATATAGGTCAGTCCGTCGTCTTTCTTATTGATAATCTCTTCTGCATCTTCGTAGGATTCTAAAAGCAACTCGATATCTCTGAATATGCGTCCTTCTTCATCGGTATTTATTTCTTCTTCAAAAGGAATGTATAAATCTTTGACGGCTTCGAGCCTGTATTTTGTGTTAGGTTGGGTAGCAAAAATATATCTTGCATTGGCATCCACCACTACTTGTGCCACTAGTCTTTGTGCATCGTCATAGAGCGTAACAGTTGTCCCGGGCAATAATTTCTTGGTATGCAAGTCTTTGACAATACCTTCGATAGTGAACTTCTTGCTTACATATTGACGCTTAAAAGCATAGATATTATCTGAGCCTTTACGATTAGAGGATAAGTAGCCCGTATCGCTTACTTCATCTAGCACATAGCAAAAGTCATCGTATCCACTATTGATGCTTTCTCCTAGGTTTATCGGGAGGTTATAGTTGCCTTCTAGGTCTTTTTCACTCATAAATAGGTCTAAACCGCCAAAGCCTTCGTGACCGTCAGAAGCGAAATACAATTTATTATCTGAGGATAAAAAGGGAAATTGTTCTCTATGGATTGTATTTACATTTTCACCTAGGTTTATCGGGAGACCAAAGTCACCGTCAGCGAGTATATCCACATAAAAAATATCCATAGAACCATAAGTTCCAGGCATATCACTCGAAAAGTAAAGTTTAGTTTCACCTGCATTCAAAGCTGGATTTTGCACTGAATAGCTATCACTTGAAAAAGGAAGCTCTGTTATGTTTGTCCACTGCTCATCTATAAGCTCTGCTCTATACAACTTGACACTTGCAAATTCTTGATCGCCTACCTTAACTCGTTTGTCGTTCGTACGATTAAAGTACATCGTCTTGCCATCTTTAGTAAAAACAGCCGAACTCTCGTGTGAAGTCGTATTGATTTGATCAGAAAAAGGCATCGTATTTTCTAGAAAACCCTCTTTGTTGATGTCTGCTACATATAAGTCTAAATAGGGCTTTGAATTCCAAGTATAAACAGGATTCGCCTGATTTCGCGTAGAGGCAAAAACCACTTTATCGCCATAAAACGAAAGTCCGAAATCACCAGATTGCCCTTCTTTGCTAATATTCTTAAGCGCATACTGATAAGAAGCGTGTTCTTTGAGGTTTTCAATAAACTTCTGCGTATTTACTTCATACCCATAATAAGCTTTGAGCACTTGGTCTGCCTTCTCGTAATTGTTGATTGCTTTTAGGGCATGCGCATACCGAAACACGACTTCTTTGTCTATTCCTGCCTTATGAATCCCTTGCACTTGGGAGTATATCTTGACCGCATCGTGCATTTGGCTGTTATAGTAATAGCAATCCCCTAAGTTTTGTAGCATTTCTTGGCTAGGTTTGAGTTGCACATACATTTGTGCAGCTTCGACATAGGCTTTTGCCTCAAACAATTGGTTTGCCTTTCGCAGGGATGCCTTTTGTCCGAAAACACTTGCAACAATTAAAAAGAAAAATAGGTTCAGAACTGCTTTCATACTAAATAATAATTAAAAAAATCGAGGTGATTTATCATAGCCCTGCATGTGCTTTTTCCCTTTCCGAGACAGGTCAAACAAGATCATGATCTCGTGTGAACCCGAATTAAACCTACCTAAGTTTGACAGCGTGTGGTCATAAGCATAGCCTATTCTGAGATCTGGAAGTATCCTGAAGTTTGCCAATCCGCTAAAGGAATCTTCAAACCTATAAGCTACGCCCAATTCAAAAACATTATTGATTAATAAGTTTGTAGTTAAATCCATCGAGATTGGTGCGCCTGTTACAGCTTTTGCTACAAATGCTGGTTTTAGTTTTAGGTTATCAGAAAGTTCAAACACATATCCTCCCGTAAAAAAATAATGAATGTCTTCTACTCCAGTAGCATAAATGCCGTCTGTATTGCTCAAGTGTTTGGTCTGGAGTAAATTCGGAGCGGAGAGTCCTACATAATAGGTATCGCTGAAATAATACATTCCAACACCTACATTGGGAAAAATACGACTTATATTATCCGCAAAAGCAGGATCAAAAGTAGTGTCTGTAAACTGGAAGCCGTTAAAATTAGTTTCAAAAAAAGTTAAACCTCCTTTAAGCCCTAATGACAATTTGTTTTTGCCTAAACGCAATAAGTAGGCAAAATCGACATAAACATTCGTCTCATTCACCACATCACCGATATTGTCATTAATAACAGAAAGTCCTAATTCTACCTTCTTAGAAAACGGTGCATGTACAAAGAAACTCCCTGTTTTCGGTCCTCCAACCGAACCTACCCACTGTGCTCTATAAAGTCCGCCAATATTTATTACATCTGAATCATCAGTTGCATAAGCAGGGTTCACTGCACTCATATTATACATATATTGGGTGAACTGAGCGTCTTGTTGAGCATAGATAAACTTAGTAAGAAGCAGTATGCTTACCAGCAATAAAAAACGGAAAGTCTTTATAGTTTCTTTCATTATCTGCTTAAGTATAATCTTCCTTGTATAGGCGATTTTTTTCCATCATTGAGTTCTAATATAAAGAAATACACGCCAATAGGAGCTTTACCTCCGTCTATTCGTAGTCCTTGTTGTGAAGTTCCATCCCAATCTGGGGTGTCTTTATTTCCTTTAAAAAGTATATTTCCGTAACGGTTATAAATCTCAATTCTAAAATTCGGAAATAAGGTACGAATATCTTTTATTTCAAAGAAATCATTTATACCATCTCCATTCGGAGAAAACCCATCCGGGATCAACAGCACATCATCCATACAATCAACAGAAATTATAGTCACCGTTGCGAAACTAGAATTACAAGTGTCGTTAAACGAATAAGTATAGACTCCCAAAGTATCCAAAGCAGGATTGAAAATACTTCCACCACTAGCCAAAGTAGGTAACCAAATTCCACCTAAATCGGGTGTGCCGCCTAGTAAATCAAATAAATCATAAGTTTGAGGGTCAGTTGAACAAAGCTCTAAACTGCCGTCTGTTCCAGCATCAAGTGTTGGAATTTCCGTAATAGTTATAGTTGCTGAACTCGTGTTACAAGTGTCGTTAAACGAATAGGTGTAAATTCCAAAAGTATCCAAAGCAGGATTGAAAATACTCCCACCACTAGCCAAAGCAGGTGACCAAATTCCACCTAAATCGGGTGTGCCGCCTAGTAAATCAAATAAATCATAAGTTTGAGGGTCAGTTGAACAAAGCTCTAAACTGCCGTCTGTTCCAGCATCAAGTGTTGGAATTTCCGTAATAGTTATAGTTGCTGAACTCGTGCTACAAGTGTCGTTAAACGAATAAGTATAGACTCCCAAAGTATCCAAAGCAGGATTGAAAATACTTCCACCACTAGCCAAAGTAGGTGACCAAATTCCACCTAAATCGGGTGTGCCGCCTAGTAAATCAAACAAATCATAGGTTTGTGTATCATTGGCACAAAGCGTCAAGCTACCATTAATCCCAGCATCAAGTGTAGGGATTTCAGAAATAGTTACTGTAGAAGACCCATTACAAGGGTCATTAAACGAATAAGTATATACACCCAAAGCATCAAGAGCAGGATTGAAAACACTTCCACCACCAGCCAAAGCAGGTGACCAACTTCCACCTACATCAGGCGTACCGCCTAGTGAATCAAATAAATCATAGGTTTGAGTATCATTGGCACAAAGCGTCAAACTGCCATTAGTCCCAGCATCAAGCGTTGGAGCTTCAGAGATAGTTACCGTTGCTGAACTCGTATTACATCCATCAGCAAACGAATAAGTATATACACCCAAAGCATCAAGAGCAGGATTAAAAACACTTCCGCCACCAGCCAAAGCAGGTGACCAACTTCCACCTACATCAGGCGTACCGCCTAGTGAATCAAACAAATCATAGGTTTGAGTGTCAGTTGAACAAAGCTCTAAACTGCCGTCTGTTCCAGCATCAAGTGTTGGAATTTCCGTAATAGTTATAGTTGCTGAACTCGTGCTACAAGTGTCGTTAAACGAATAAGTATAGACTCCCAAAGTATCCAAAGCAGGATTGAAAATACTTCCACCACTAGCCAAAGTAGGTGACCAACTTCCGCCTACATCAGGCGTACCGCCGAGAAAATCAAATAAATCATAGGTTTGAGTGTCAGTTGAACAAAGCTCTAAACTGCCGTTTGTTCCAGCATCAGGTGTTGGAATTTCCGTAATAGTTATAGTTGCTGAACTCGTGCTACAAGTGTCGTTAAACGAATAAGTATAGACTCCCAAAGTATCCAAAGCAGGATTGAAAATACTTCCACCACTAGCCAAAGTAGGTGACCAAATTCCACCTAAATCGGGTGTGCCGCCTAGTAAATCAAATAAATCATAGGTTTGAGTGTCAGTTGAACAAAGCTCTAAACTGCCGTCTGTTCCAGCATCAAGTGTTGGAATTTCCGTAATAGTTATAGTTGCTGAACTCGTGCTACAAGTGTCGTTAAACGAATAGGTGTAAATTCCAAAAGTATCCAAAGCAGGATTGAAAATACTTCCACCACTAGCCAAAGTAGGTGACCAAATTCCACCTAAATCGGGTGTGCCGCCTAGTAAATCAAATAAATCATAGGTTTGAGTGTCAGTTGAACAAAGCTCTAAGTTGCCGTCTGTTCCAGCATCAAGTGTTGGAATTTCCGTAATAGTTATAGTTGCTGAACTCGTGTTACAAGTGTCGTTAAACGAATAGGTGTAAATTCCAAAAGTATCCAAAGCAGGATTGAAAATACTCCCGCCACTAGCTAAAGTAGGTGTCCAAATTCCACCTAAATCTGGTGTTCCACCTAGTAAATAAAATAAATCATAAGTTTGAACGTCGTCTGCACAAAGCTCTAAACTGCCGTTTGTTCCAGCATCAAGTGTTGGAATTTCCGTAATAGTTATAGTTGCTGAACTCGTGCTACAAGTGTCGTTAAACGAATAAGTATAGACTCCCAAAGTATCCAAAGCAGGATTGAAAATACTTCCACCACTAGCCAAAGTAGGTGACCAAATTCCACCTAAATCGGGTGTGCCGCCTAGTAAATCAAATAAATCATAGGTTTGAGTGTCAGTTGAACAAAGCTCTAAACTGCCGTTTGTTCCAGCATCAAGTGTTGGAATTTCAGAAACATTTACACTAGCTGTATAAGTTGTACAGCCATCGTTATACGAGTATGTATAAACCCCAAAACTATCTAAAGCAGGATTAAAGATACCGTTACCTCCTGAAAGCACTGGTGACCAAGTACCTCCAGCATCTAGTGGTTCGCCTAAGTAATCAAACAAATCATAGAGTTGCACATCAGTAGAGCAAAGTTTTAAAGTACCATTCTGTCCGATATATTCAGAAGGAATAATATTAATCGATACCGTTGCTTCTTCAATAGGACAACTGCTGTAATTATTGACCGTGTACGTAAAAGTATATAAGGTATTTGGCACGAGAAGATTCAAATCAATAGTCCCTAAGTATCCGTTTGTGATTGGGAGCGCTCCTGCCCAGCTGCCTGTTTGTTGGGGTGTTCCGCCTAAATAATCAAATAAATTCAGGATAGGCAACAAGACAATATCAGTTTGGCATATATCCAATGAATCTGATGAACCAGCATCATTTGGACCTTCTAGATGAACCGTTACTGCCAATCTATTCTGACTCTCACAAGGTCCTGCGACCGAAGAGGCATAATAAGTATATCCATCGACAAGCGGCGTTGATAGCGGAAGATGAAGGACAGAATTCTCACTGCTATACCAATTATGTACACTACCGCTCAGCACGATATCAGCTAGAGTAGGCGCTGTTTGTTGTGGATCTAAACAAAACCACTGATCATGAGCCCCTACTGGTGCGGTTAAGATAATTATACTCACAAAAACAGGACGTCTAGAAGTCTCACAACCCGTATGAGGGTTGGCCTGGCTTGCATAATACATCATATTATTCACAAGCTGGGTATCTGAACTTAACGGCACACCTCCTGAGGGTGTGAGATACCACTTAATAGCATTTCCATTTGCACTGAGGTCGGCAATAGTCGCCTCAGTAGTATCATTAACACATACTCCTTGAAAGCTAGGTGCGTTTGGCATCGTATAAATTGTTACACTAACCTGTGCGCGCAAACCACATTGTCCTGAGCTATCATCGGCATAATAAACATCCCCATTCAAAAGTAAAGTGCCCGGAGACAAGGCTATTGTGCTCGTTGGCGAAGCATACCATGCTACTCCACCGCCATTATCCACTGCCTGGAGACTAGCGATAGTAGGTGCCTCTAAATCGCAAAAAGACTGATTAGCGTTTATAACATCCGGACATTGAGCCAAAACACCTACTGAATTTACAAAAATCAGTATAAGTAGTATAAAGTGTTTTAGAGAGAGTAGTTTCATAAAGGCAATCCAGTCGTTTAAGAGTAGTTTTTTAAGTGTAGTTAATTTGTTTTTTTGGTGTCTGAGTCGGTATCATAATGTAAGATTCGGACGGCAGTATTATTGAAATTTCCTTTGCTATCTTTGATATAATCAAACTCAAGTTCGATTTGTTTTGTCTTGTATTTCTCTAGAGTTTGTTCAAAACCTTCTGTTTGAGTCATTCTGAGCAACACGTCATAAGTGACATCAAAACCCCTCAGGATGTCTGGTGTTACTTGTTTTTTATTTTCTTTGAGATAATTTTTGTGAAAGCTCGTGTTGTCTTCTTTTTGGTCAGTCAAAGCGACATACAAGGTTTTCAGCAGCCTCAACCGAATCGGAGCTATATCTTTTGGTGCTTCTTGCACTATGGCTAATTGAAGGTCATAATCACTTGTTTCGTTCAGCAAAACATTTGTTAGATTCAAGAAAAGTGCTGTTCTGCTCGTATTTAGAAGTATAAAGTTTTTCTTATTCTTATCTAACAACGACTTTAGATTATCAACATCCGGATTAGTCTTATCTATTAGATGAACAAATTTAGCCTCAGGCGAAACCTGAGCAATTAATTCTTTGTCAGTTGCTTTTTCGATATCACTGACAACAATGAGGTTTCCATTTTTAGAGTGGATATACTCTAACAGCTTTTTAGTCTTTAGTTGCGCCGTTGGTATAGCTCTATAAAAAGAAGGAACATCAACCTCAAAATCTTCGGAAAAAGGATAAATAAAGGGCACTGAATTATCAGCTATGATTTGGTTTAGATGATAGGCACCAATAATAACATCGGGGTTATGGATCGAAAACTGTCTTTTGATTGAGTTTATATCAATTGTAGAACTTACAAATTCTAACTCTATATCAACTCCTAACTTTTTAATCGAATCTAGTGCTGTTAATGCACCAGAATAAAATTGCATAAAATCTTTATTTTCCTTGGCGACATTAGTGTCTTGATAGGTCTGAAAATCAACTGATGTAAAAGGCAGCAAGAACATCACTTTTTTAGTTTGATTTGTTTGAATAGTCTTAGACAAATCGGCAAATTGGGCGGCTGATTTCTCAGGGTTAATAGCTACTGATTTTTCTGTTTGCCTCTCTTTTTCTTGTACTGTAGTTGATTGTTGTGCTAGCTCTACTTCTTGCGCAATAAAATCAGGCATTTGGATAAGCATACCTGCTTGAACCCCATTATTCAATATTGGGTTTAACTCTACCAATTCCTCTTGAGAAAGTTGCGCTTTTTTAGACAAACTATAAAGCGTCTCTTTTGGCTGAATGATATAATCTGAATACTTATCACTAGAAGCAACACTAGGCTTCTGCCTTTCATTCACAACTTCTTGTTTCTTTTCTACTTGAACAGGTTCTGAATGCACTGAAGTAGTAGCCACATCTGTGTTGTGTGCAGGAAGAATAATTTGATCTCCTGCCATAAGCATTCGCACGATATGTGGGTTTAGTTGTTCAAGCTCAGCAATCGTTGTATTGAATTTCTTAGAAAGTCCGTATTTAGTTTCACCACGCTCAACGATATGCATGTTCTTGGTTTCTGAAGAAACTGAAGGCATTTCAGCCTCTTTAGGAATTATAAGTATTTGGCCTATTTGCAAAAACTCACCTAGCTTTCCTTTATTGGCCTCTAGGAGTTGGTTTAGCGTGATATAATATTTTCTAGAAATAGCATAAAGGGTCTCGCCAGCAACTACTTGGTGTGTAGACTCCTCTTTTTGACGGTCTGTACTAACAACAGACTCAACCGGCATGCTCTTTGGCTTTCTAATTTTTATACGCTCGCCTGCTCTAAGCATAGTGACAATCTGAGGATTGTCTTTTTCTAAATCTGCAATTGATACTCCGTACTTTCGTTGTAAGCCAAATTTAGTTTCTCCTACCTCTACGGTATAATAGATATAATCGGCGTCTTGTTCATTAGAAGTTAGTGGAGTAGTTTTTTGATTTGGGATGCGAATGATTTGGTCTGGATAAATCAGTTCTGTATTTATATTCGGATTAAGTTGATTTATCTCGCCTATCCTGACGTTATACTTTCTGGAGATTTGATATAAGGTCTCCCCTTTTGATACTGTATGGCTAAAATAATTTTCTTGAGCTAGCAAAAAACAAGGGGCAAAGGCAAGAGAGAGTAGCGATAGTTTCTTCATTCGAATATTATATACATAGTTTAGAAACATAACAAACCTATTATCAACATAATAAAATTTTAGTTTAATTAAATTTATGCTTCTTAAAAACCCACGTAAATATAAAAAATATACCTTACAATCTAGTAATAATGATGTCTAAAATATACATCTTAAACAGAAAAAATTAGTTTACTATTTTTAACTTAATACCAACTCATCATCCAAACGCTATCTATATATAAAAAAACCTTATAAACCATACAACTCAGCTCTAGCCTTGTTCTATTAGTTAATAAGGTTAATCATTTGTAGTATAAAATCTATTACTTTTTATTGCCCCTCAAAAGATCTTTCAGGGCGTCTTTGGCTTTATTTTCGATATCTTTTTTGACTTCTTCTTTTTTCTCTTCTACTTTCTTTTCGATATCTTCTTTAGTCGTTGGGATGTTCAGGCTATCATTGCCTATTTTATTTCCGATGGCATCTTTTAGTGCGTCTTTACCTTTATTAACTAAGTCAGTCTTCTGTTTTTCAATAATTTGATTCGTAAGAACTGTAATTGCTTGTTTCATATCCGTTTGTACTTTCGGATTGTCAAAACTACCGACAACAAGAGCTTTAATAGGTACTACCATAGTACTAGCTTGATTTCCGCTTAGGTTTGCCAAAAGCCCTGTAACTTCTGCACCTAAATATTTTGCAGGCACGTCAAATAAAATGCCGTAATTAATACTTTGGTCAAAACCGTGCGTTCCGTCTAATTGCACTTTAATATCTTGGTAGTTCAGATGTATCGGTTTTAGGCTTACTTTTCCGTTTTCAAACGTAAGATGGGCTTTTAGTTTATCAAAGTTGATTTTATTAAAGTCAATAAACTTCAAGTTAGCATCTAACGAAGAAAGTAGTTTTGAGTTTTCTGCTTTGACTTTAGTCTCTAAAAACTGTCCAAACAAATCTCCCGTTAGCGAGTTTAGGTCTGGCGTAAATTCTTTTGCATCTAGATTACCTGAGAGTTTGATATCCGAGTTAAATTTCCCTGAAATCACATTGGCAATCGGAGCAATTTTAGCTAACATATCAAGTTCTGTAAAAGATTGAGCAATATCCAGATTCATCAATTTCAAACCCATATCAAAGTTTGGTTTAGCCTCTTTTGTAGAAACACTTCCGTCAAATCCAATTTTACCTCCGAAAATTGAGGTTATCACATTCTGCAGATAAACAGTTTCATCTTTAATTGCCAGTTTTCCTGAAACATCTTTGAGTTTTAGGTTGTCATAAACCACTGTAGTTGCTTTAGCTGAAATCGTACAGTCTAAAAATGACGGAATCTTAATTTCTTCTTTCTTAACAGCCTCTTCTTCAGCTTTTTTATCGGTTGCAGTGGTTGTATCCACTGCTGCAGTAGTCATAAAATCAGAGATTTCAAGATAGTTTGAGTTCAGACTAAAGTTCCCCTTTAGGATTTGATCTTTAAATAAAAAACCATAGAAGTTATCCAAAGTACCTGTGGCATGTATGTCTGACTTTCCTGTTTTAGCATCAAATTTATTCAGTGCCACATGCGACGGATTGAACTTCAAATCAGCTTCTGTAATCACAAGTGGCTTGGCCAATTCATCACCTTCATACTTGAATCCAGTAAGATTCAGGCTGCCTTGTGCTTTCACATTTTCGTATTTTTCTTGTTCTACAGAAAGCATATCTAGGTTCAATCCTACTTTTGCCTTAATAATTCCTGAGAGTTCTTGTTCTAATTTAATAGGATAAGCTTTTGACAAATTAGCCAAATTCAACACCCCATCAAGATTAACATCTACCAACATATTCTCAGTTAGGTTTCTCAGCTTTGCCGAAGCTTGGAAAAGATCCTGATCAATCTTAAACGACAGATTATCTAAATTCACATAGGTATCTTTCATAAAACCTGTTTCGTTTTTGACTTTCAGGTCAATACTAATATTCTGAACCGTTTTCGGGAGCTCTGGGAACTTAAACGAAGCATCGTTAGAAGTCATCGTTAAATCAAACTGTGGAATAGTCGTTTCGGCAAGCATTCCTTTGGCAAAACCTTTGACAGAAAATTCTCCTGTTGTTTTGATATTCTCAATACTACCTGAATAGGCAGAAGGAATAAGCGCTAAGAAATTAGAAAACGAAGTAGTAGGCGTAAAGAACGTAAGATCATATTCTTGTCCTTCTTCTTTCATCTGGATAAACCCGTCAAACTCTAAAGGTAGTTTTCCGATTCTAGCCATATTTTCTTTGAATGTATATTTTGAGTTTTCTAAATCTAAAGATAAAACAGCGTCTAAAGTCAAATCGACATTATTCAAATAATTTGTTCCTGCCATTTCAACAAAAGCAACTGCCGAAGTATAGGTGTCTAAATCAACAATTGTTGAGGTAAAATCCCCCGCTCCTTTGTGATTGATATTGTCTAAAACCATTTTCATCTCTTTGGCTTTATCCCAAAAAGAGAATTTCAGGTTGCTTATTTCGTATTTTTGTAATGACATCGCAAAACTAGAAGGCTTATTATCATCCTCAGATTGGTCATCGTCTTTAAGTGCAATATCAAAGTTGCCAATACCCTCTTTGTTGAATATTACATTTACCAAGGCATTCTCAACTAAGAAGCTCTCGACATTCATCGGTTCTCCCTCAGATTTGAAAAGTTCTTTTACAGACATTCTCAAGCTGATATTCTCTGCATACACTAAGGTATCTCCTTCAAATGGAGCTTTGTTTATTACGCTCAATTTAGAGATACTCACACTAGCTTTTGGGAAATTTCTAAACAAACTCAAATCCACATCATCGAAATCAACACTAGCATCTAGGTTTTCGTTAATGGTTTTGATTACTAAGTTCTTGATTTTGTCTTTGAATAAAAAAGGAGTTACAGCCAGAGCTATAACAATAACTCCTAAGACGATGGCGACCCACTTTACTGCTTTTTTCATAATATAATTTTGATTTGTGCAAAAATAAGGCAAAAACCAATCCAAAAAAACTTAAGGCTTCTCTAAACTGTTATTAAAATCACAAAAGGGCAGCTATTATAGCTACCCTTTTTATACAATATACTGAAATATACAGCTACTAATAGTAGGTATATCGTTTTACCTTTGCAATATGACGCGCTAATCGCATCACTTGGTGGCTGTATCCGTATTCGTTGTCATACCAGATATATAGCACCATATTCTTACCGTCTTCAGTGACAATAGTTGCCTTGCTATCATAGATTGCAGGTGCCGAAGTACCAACAATATCAGAAGAAACCAACTCATTATTTATTGAGAATTTAATTTGTTCAACTAATTCTCCTTCTAGTGAGTATTTTTTCATCAGTTGGTTTAGTCCTTCTCTTGTAGTAGGCTTAGTAACCTGTAGGCTTAGCACCACTAGCGAACCGTTTGGCACAGGTACTCTAATCGCATTTGAAGTTAATTTACCAGCTAAACTTGGCACTGCTTTGGCAACTGCCGTTCCCGCACCTGTTTCGGTAATTACCATATTTAGTGCTGCTGCACGTCCTCTTCTGTATTTTTTGTGGAAGTTATCCACTAAGTTCTGGTCGTTAGTATAGGCGTGAATGGTTTCTAAGTGTCCTTTTTCTACACCTAATTCATCTTCGATAACCTTCAATACTGGCGTAATAGCGTTGGTTGTACACGAAGCAGCCGAAAAAATATCAACTACGTCTGGGTCATAATCCAAATGATTTACACCATAAACGATATTTGGAACACCTTTTCCAGGAGCGGTCAACAATACTTTTGAAACTCCTGTTGATTTCATATGTCTTGCTAACGCCTCTTCTGTTGTAAAAGCTCCTGTATTGTCAATCACTAATGCATCTTCAATATCATAAGCCGTATAATCAATATCTTCTGGGCTATTAGCAGAAATAATATTCACTGTAGTGCCATTAATAAGTAAGGCTTTATTTTCTATATCAGCCACAACAGATCCGTTAAACTCGCCGTGTACGGAGTCTTGTTGTAGTAACGAAGCTCTTTTCTGAAGGTTTGTAGCATCAACTTCACCTCTGACAACAATCGCACGTAGGCGCAATTGGGTGCCTTTACCCATCTTGTTCATCAACTCGCGAGCCAATAATCTTCCGATACGACCAAAGCCGTATAGCACTACATCTTTTGGTTTGTTCTCAACGAATTTCTTAGCGTCTTTTAGCTTGTCTATCACAAAAGCTTTGGCATCATTGTATTTGCCGTCTTCTAAGTGATATTCATACGTAAGTTTACCGATATCAAGCTTTGAGTGCGGAAGGTCAAGTGATAGAATTTCTCTTGCAATCTCTACTGTATCAAATACTGAAATAGCTTTCCCGACAAATTCACAAGCATATTCGTGTAGATTAAGAATGTCACTCACATTGCGATCCACAAGTTGGTTTCTGAAGAATATTAATTCTATCGACTTATCATACCAAAGATCACTGATAATTTTGATAAGCTCAACTCCTGCTTTTCTTCTGTCTGTCTGAAACGAAAGCTCCTTTTCATAAAGATTCTGACTCATAATTTAATGGTTTTTTTAGATGTGTTGTATAAAACGACAAAAATAACAATTTTAACGGTTTAGAGAAACTTTTTGAATGTAAAAATCTCCTTCTTACACCCTCATATTATATTATTTAGACAATTCGGCCAAGGCTTGTTTGATGTTAGGGAATCGGAAACTAAAGCCGTTTTCGTCCAAACGCTTCGAAACCACATTATAGCTTTTGAGAACCAAGTCTGGTTCAATACCCATTATTTTAGCACCAATCCTGAGTAGAAAAGCAGGTGTCGGAATACCGACAGACATACGGTTAACTTCTCTAAAAGTCCTCATCATCACAGCGTTGCTAACCGGATTCGGACTAGCCATATTGATAACGCCATCGAGGTTTTTCTCCATACAGAAAAGAATTATCCTCGCAAAATCCTCAAGATGTATCCAACTCATAATTTGTTTACCACTGCCTTGTTCGCCGCCTAAGCCTATCTTTGAAAGTAGGTTTAGTTTCTCGTAAGTCTCTCCGGTTTTCCCCAGAACTACTGAGGTTCGCAACGCAATTTTATGTGTTTTAGCAGTAGAGTTTTTAAAGAACTCATCCTCCCAATCCAGCACAACTTCAGTTAAGAACTCATCTTCCCATTCTTTATAATACTCATCTCTGCTTTGAGTGAATGAAGTTTTATACATAGAAGCTCCTGAGGAATTAAACCAATATTTCGGTGGATTTTCACAGGCTAATACTGCTTTATTTAGTACTCTTGTACTGTCAATTCTAGAGTTATAAATTTCTTGTTTATTCTTTTCTGTATATCGTATAGCAACTGATTTTCCAGACAAATTAATAAGCACATCTGCTCCTTCTAATTCATTTTCCCAACCTGAGGGTGTTTTGCCATCCCAATGCACAAAACGGATTTTTCCTTTAGACTCAGAAGTTCCTCTTGACAATACAATCACTTCATTTCCTTTTTCTGAAAAATAAGCCGCCAAATACCTTCCGATAAAACCGCTTCCACCCGCAATAACTATTTTCATATCTAGTGTATTTAAGAACTATGCCCTACAAAAATACCAAAATATAGCTTACAAAAAACTCTTATTTCTGAGAGGTTGTTTTTAGAAAACAAAGCGCGTGAAATATAAAATCTTTTAGTTACTTTGCTTTTTTATGACACAGACCAGCATCATATTATCCATCGGAAGCAACAAAGGCGATAGGCTCAAGAACATCCAAGAATGTATTGCGCTAATTCACAGAAAGGTAGCTACAGTTATCAAGACTTCTCGCCTGTATCAAACTCCAGCTTGGGGCTTTGAGGGAGAGGCTTTTTATAATGCAGCGCTACTGGTACATTCGCATAAACCCGCTGAAAAATTATTGCAGGATGTCTTAACTATCGAAAAAGAATTGGGCAGGACTCGAACGGAGACCACTACTTATACCTCAAGAGAAATTGATATTGATATCATCGCTTACGGCAATCAGGTCATCAAGACTGAAAGTCTAGAAGTGCCACACCCAAGAATGCACCAAAGGCACTTTGTATTGCAGCCACTACTGGATTTGCAACTCGATTACATACATCCTATTCTAAAGAGAAATATAGCTGAACTTATTAAAGAATGCCCTGATAGCAATAGATATGAGATTGTCTCAACCTTAGAAAACCCAATAGACAGCTATAGATTAGAGCAGTTTAACAACATTGTCATCGAAGGAAATATTGGCGCTGGAAAAACGACTTTAGCGACCAAAATAGCGGAGAATTTTAATGCGAAATTAGTCTTAGAAGGTTTTGCTGACAATCCGTTCTTGCCTAAGTTTTATGAGGATAGTGCGCGCTATGCCCTCCCGTTAGAGATGTCTTTCTTGGCAGACAGATACCAGCAACTCTCTGAGGACTTGACACAACTCGATTTGTTCAAGCAATTTATCGTATCGGATTATTATATTTTTAAGTCGCTAATTTTCTCGAGAGTAACCCTTCAGGAAGATGAGTACAGATTGTATCATAGGATTTTTGAGATTATGTATAAGGAGATTCCAAAACCGGATTTATATGTTTATCTCTACCAAAACACTGCGCAACTTCTAGCAAATATTAAAAAAAGAGGCAGAAGTTACGAACAGGAAATTCCGTCAGACTATTTAGATAAAATCAACAAGGGTTATTTGGAATATATCAAACAACAAAAAGACCTAAACATCATAGTAATTGACGTCTCAGACAAAGATTTTGTAGAGAATCAAGAAGATTATATCGGCATCTTAGAGACTCTTGCCAAAAGCTAAAGCTTTTATTTTGCGGTACGCTGAAAATAGTCTGTAGCTACTTTCTTGTCTTGGTGAAGTTGTTTTTGAAGCGCTTCTATAGAAGCAAATTTCTGTTCATCTCTAATGCGTTCTAGCACCGTAAGTGTGAGTTGCGCACCATAAATATCTTTATCAAAATCAAAAATATTGACTTCGATACTTTGAGTTGTACCATCAACAGTCGGTCTAGTGCCGATATTCAACATACCTTGCAGTTGCACTCCGTTACAATTTACCGCAACGATATATACGCCGTTTTTGGGAATAAGTTTATAATCCTCAGTGATTTTCAAATTCGCTGTCGGAAAACCGATGGTTCTGCCTAATTGATTGCCTTTGACCACTATTCCGCTAAAGAAATAATCATAGCCCAAATACGAATTAGCCAAAGCGACCTCTCCAGACTCTAAAGCTTTTCTGACTTTGGTCGAACTCACTGAGACCTCATCAATTTCTTGGGCTGAAATCTGTTCAACTTCAAAACCATACTTCTGACCAAAACCAACCAAGTCATCAAATCCTGCCGTTCTGTTTTTGCCAAAACGATGGTCATAGCCAATTACGATTTTTTTTAGACGAAAGCCTTTGACCAATATCTGCTTGACAAACTCTTCTGCTGAAAGCTCCGAAAAAGCCCTGTCAAACGGATGAATTACAAGCGAATCTAGACCTGTCTCTTTGAGAAGTGAAATTTTCTCTGGGATAGTATTCAGTAGTTTTATGGTTGAATCTTGACTCAACACCATTCGCGGATGCGGAAAGAAAGTCAAAATCACTGATGACATACCTTCTTTGTGGGCATTCTTAATGACCTTCTCAATGATCATTTTGTGACCAATATGCACTCCATCAAAGGTTCCTATTGTCAATACTGACGGCAGATCAGATTCGTAATCTGAAATATGATTAAAAACTCTCAAAGATTTCTTTTTATTTATATGCAAGCAAAAGTAAGATTTTTAAACCAATTGCTGAAAGAGGAAGCCTTTGAAATACTACGAACGCAATTATTAACACTTTAGCTCACACCTATATATAGTATAACTAGTTCTCTATTGTCAAATATTTCAAGTACAATGAATTTTATTAATCATAAGTATTATTGTTATTTTTATAAATAAACACATTAACACTCTTTGTCTTTTGTGGATTTTTTATACATTAGCCGTCAAAATACGCTTAAAACAATATAACCTCTTTTAAAAAAAGTACAATCTCTCAAAAAAACTCTCTATGAAAAAACTCTCTATTATCGCCTTTTCACTTTTGCTGTTCTGGTCTTGTAAGGACAAGCCTACCTCTGAACCCGATCTCTCCTCCTCAAATCAGACCATCTATTTTGGTGGTGACATTCTCACAATGGATGGCGATATACCTACTTATGCAGAAGCAGTTGTGCAACAAGACGGAAAAATCATATTCGTAGGTACAAAAGAAGAGGCACTAAAACGATATTTAGAAACAGCTAAGCAAGTGGACTTAGAGGGAAAAACCATGCTCCCAGCATTCTTAGACGCACACGGACATTTCTTCAACGTTGGTTTCGCTTCACTTTGCGCTAACCTACTTCCACCGCCTGACGGACCCGGGAAGAACTTTGAAGAAATTATTCAAACCATGAAAAACTACGCAGCTAGCGAAGACGGAAAATACATGATTCAGAAAATGGGTTGGATTATCGGCAGTGGTTATGACGACTCACAACTCGACGAAAAAGACCACCTAAAGGCTAGCGATTTAGACAAGATTAGCACTGACCAACCTATTGTTATTATGCATCAATCAGGGCACTTGGCTTCAATGAACAGCAAAGCACTCGCACTGATGAACATTACCAAAGCTACAAAAGACCCGGAAGGAGGTGTCATCAGAAGAGACAAAGATGGCAACCCAAATGGCGTCTTAGAAGAAGCGGCATTTTTCAATATAATGATGCCGTTATTAGGACGTATGGATGATGAAGTAGCAATGACTTGTATCAAAAAGGGTCAAGACGAATACGCCAGAAATGGCTACCTGACAGCGCAAGACGGAAGAACTACTGGCGAACAACTCACCGCGCTTAAAGCAGGAGCTAACAACGCCGCTTTTTATATGGATATCGTTGCCTATCCCGATGTGACCGTAGGTGAAGAAGCTATCAAAGAAGGCGAATACAGCCCATCACATAGCTATAAAAACAAGTTCAGAGTAGGTGGCGTAAAGCTTACCTTAGACGGTTCGCCACAAGGAAAGACTGCTTGGCTAACCAAATGTTACCACGTAAATCCAGCAGGTCGTTCGGGTTGTTATGAAGGTTATGCAATTATGGATGATGACAAAGCTACTGAGTACGTAAAAATGGCTTTTAAAAATAAATGGCAAGTCTTGTGTCACAGCAACGGAGACGCCGCAATCGGGCAATACATCAGAGCAGTTGAGGCAGCTGAGAAAGACTACGGCTATCCAGACCACAGAACAGTACTCATCCACGGACAAACCCTCAGAAAAGACCAAATTCCTGATTTAGTACGCTTGGGTATTTATGCCTCCCTTTTCCCGATGCACACATTTTACTGGGGAGACTGGCACAAAGAATCTGTACTCGGAGCAAACAGAGCCGAATACATATCACCGTGTAGAGATGTATTAGATGCTGGTATCAACTTGACCTCACACCACGATGCGCCAGTGACCATGCCCAACTCAATGCGCGTGCTCGACGCAACCGTAAATCGAATCACCAGAACTGGACAAATCTTAGGCGCAGACCAACGCTTAACTGCCTATGAAGGACTAAAAACCCTAACAGCTTGGGCAGCGCAACAGTATTTCGAAGAAGATACCAAAGGAAGTATCTCAGAAGGGAAGCTTGCGGACTTTGTAATCCTAGACAAAAACCCACTTAAAATAGAGCCACTAGACATCAATAAAATTCAAGTAATTGAAGCCATCAAAGAAGGCAAATCTGTTTTCAAAAAATAATTTATCAATAACTTTATTGACCGAATCAGCCCATAAGTTATTTGCTTTTGGGCTGATTTTTTATTGAGCGCATTATGAGAATAGGGTAAAAACAACACAAGCTTTCTAGGTTTTATGATTTAAAAGAATAATCGAAACACACATCACAAAATAATATTCAAAATATTAAAAGTACATTTTTCTCAACCACTCCTAGACCTGTAAAAATATACTTTAAATTAACTGAGAGATAAATCAAATCTATTATGCAAGCATAGTTTTTTTGTTTAATAAAAAAACCGTAATTTCGTATCCTATTTTGTTCATTACATAATTTAACTATAAATATCTATGAAAATATTAGTTTGTATCAGTCATGTTCCGGATACTACCTCAAAAATCAACTTTGTAAACGGAGATACTGAATTCGACAAAAACGGTGTACAATTCGTTATAAACCCAAATGATGAATTTGGGCTAACCAGAGCTATTTGGTTCAAAGAAAAACAAGGTGCTACGGTTACTGTTATCAACGTAGGAGAAGCAGAAACCGAGCCTACTATCCGCAAGGCGTTAGCTATCGGAGCAGATGATGCTATCAGAGTAAACGCAAACCCAACTGACGGATTCTTCGTAGCAAAACAAATTGCCGAAGTAGCCAAAAACGGTGGATACGACCTGATTATCGCTGGTAAAGAATCACTAGATGACAATGGCGGAATGGTACCAGGAATGCTAGCTGCAATGATTGGCGCTAACTTCGTAAACTCTTGTACAGGTATCGAGGTGGACGGAAATTCCGCTAAAGTAACCCGAGAAATCGATGGTGGAAAAGAAATGCTATCAGCAACATTACCCCTTGTAGTAGCAGGTCAAAAAGGAATTGTGGAAGAAAAAGATTTGAGAATCCCGAATATGAGAGGAATTATGGCTGCACGTACTAAGGCAATCAATGTAGTGGAAGCAGTAAGTGTTCCTCAACAAACCAAAACAGTGCGTTTTGACAAACCAGCAGCTAAATCCGCAGTGAAATTGATCAGTCCTGACAACTTGGATGAACTAATCGACTTACTTCACAACGAGGCAAAAGTAATCTAGTCTGAATTCTTCAAAAAAACCAAATTCACAATTAAAATTTCAAATTATGTCAATCTTAATATATGCTGAATCAGCAGAAGGAAAACTAAAAAAAGTAGCTTTAGAACTTGCCTCTTATGCTAAGAAAGTAGCTGACCAAACGGGTACAACCGTTACAGCTATTACCGTAAACGCAGACGACGTAGCCGCTTTAGCAACACATGGTGTAAGCAAAGTACTTAAAATAAACGATGATAAACTAAAAGCTTTTAGCGCAAAAGCCTATGCTGATGCTATCAAACAAGCTGCTCAAAAAGAAGCTTCAAAAATTGTTTTGGTAGCCTCTACTACAGACAGCCTTTATTTAGCTCCACTATTAGCAATCGGACTTGAGGCAGGGTACGCTTCTAACGTAGTTGCACTTCCTGAAACTACTTCTCCGTTTGTTGTAAAGAGAAATGCTTATTCGACAAAAGCATTTAGCTATACTGAAATCTCTACGGATGTAAAATTACTAGCTATCGGAAAAAACTCTTTTGGATTAGTTGAAAACGCTGTGGGTATGTCAGAAGAAAGCTTTGCTCCATCACTAAGAGATGCTGACTTTGCTATCAAAACAGAATCTGTTGAGAAGGTAACCGGAAAAGTAACTATCGCTGATGCTGAAGTTGTAGTATCTGGAGGACGCGGGCTAAAAGGCCCTGAAAACTGGGGATTAATCGAAGATTTAGCAAGTGTTTTAGGCGCAGCAACTGCTTGTTCAAAACCTGTTTCTGACCTTGGATGGAGACCTCACTCAGAACACGTAGGACAAACCGGAAAACCAGTAGCAGCCAACCTTTATATCGCTATCGGAATCTCAGGAGCTATCCAACACATCGCTGGAATCAACGCTTCTAAAGTAAAAGTTGTAATCAATACTGACCCTGAAGCGCCTTTCTTTAAGGTAGCTGATTACGGAATAGTAGGAGATGCTTTTGAAGTAGTTCCTAAACTAATCGAAAAACTAAAAGCTTTCAAAGCACAAAACGCTTAAGCTTCTAAGTATATCATACATTCAAAAAAGCCTTTTGCAGTTGCAAAAGGCTTTTTACTTTTAGGCATATTCCTCAAAAAAACATTGTGACTCCGGAGGGGTTCGAACCCCCAACCATCAGAGCCGAAATCTGATATTCTATCCAGTTGAACTACGGAGCCAATATGTTGTTTATGTAAGTAAAGTCTTAACCACAGTCGAAATCGTTTTTCCGTCTGCCTGACCAGCCATTCTCTTGTTAGCTTCTCCCATCACTTGCCCCATTGAGGCAATTCCGTTTGCTCCTGTATCAGCAATAATCTGTGCGATAATCTCTTGAATTTCTTCTGTCGATAATTGCGAAGGTAGAAAACGCTCTATGATTTTTGCTTGAGCTAACTCTGGTTCAGCCAAATCTTCTCTGTTTTGTTCTGTATAAATTCGAGCTGATTCTTTGCGTTGTTTCACTAGGCGTTGCAGTAATTTTATCTCATCATCTCCTGATAACTCATGCTTTGCTCCAGCCTCTGTTTGAGCCAATAAAATAGCAGATTTTATTGCTCTTAACGTATCTAAAGCAAGTGTGTCTTTGGCTTTCATTGCCATTTTTATCTCTTCGTTTATTTTATTTTGCAAACTCATAATTTCTGTTTTTTATTTTTACAAAACTAATCATTTTGAATGAAAATCATAGTATAGACAGCACTTTGTTCATCAACCGATTCTTGATTAATGCCTATTACCTTTTTACAAGTAGATACTCATTTTTGTGATTTATAATTATTTTCTCTTCTTCTAACAAATATTTTATCACTGCAACCATTTGCTCGTATGACAATTCCGTTGTCTGTTGGATTTCCCTTGAAGTAGCTGGCTTCTCGGCAAGAAAATCTAGAACTTTCTTAAAGGCTAATTTTTTATCAAAGTTAGACTTCTGTTTTGACATACAAACCGAACACTGCTTACATTCCTGCGAATTCTTTTCTCCAAAATAACTAAGGAGCAATACACTTTTACAGGTTTTGTCATCGGTTGCATAATTGATGACCGCATTGAGTTGAGAAACCTTGAGTTGGTTCTGGTCATTGAGATATCTCGATATTCTGTTAATCGTCAATTCATCTTCTCTGACCTCGTTGAATAAAATCGAAGCATCATTACTTTGAGACTTATAGAGTATAATACCTTGCTGGTGTAATCTCTCGAATAGCTCGATTATTTTTCGCTCTGATTGCCCGGTTTTCTTGGCTAAGTGTATTGTATTTATAGAAGTTTCTACTTCAAATACTCCTGAGTAGCTTCGTAAAACAGCCATAATTATAGGCTCATCTTTTGGGTTGAGACTCATGTAGCGAATCACTTCTTTGCTAGGAATATCAAACTGGACACTTAACTTTTGAGAAAATTCTTGAGACAGTGTGATAATACTCTGTCTATCCAAGAAGTTGAGCGCATTATAGGTTTTTAGAATAGGTAAATTATAATCTGAGCAAAACTGGTTGAAATTAAACGAAAACTGTTCTTCTGTCAATTCACCATAAGCAATCTGAAAAAAGTTAAACAGTCTGATATACACTTTTGTGAGAAAAGCTTTATCAGGGAGCACCTCTATAAATTGATGTTTTGCTCTTATTATATCATTCTTATTTAAGAGCAAAACTGCCTGGGCTACTTCTCCGTTTCTCCCTGCTCTACCTGACTCTTGGTAATAGCTTTCTAGATTTTCGGGCAATTGAATATGAATGACATTTTGAACATTCGCTTTGTCAATCCCCATACCAAAAGCATTAGTAGCTACAATAACCTGTACTTTTTCGTCCATCCATAGATTCATATTTTTATCCTTGTCAGAAAGTGATAAACCACCATGAAAAAAAGTAGCTTTGATGCCGACAGCATTCAAATTAGCTGAAACCTCGACACAAGATTTTCGATTTCTGACGTATAGTATAGACGGGTTGGGTTGTTTGCGTAAAATTTGCTCAATGTGATAGAACTTATCCTGCGTATCAATTACGCTATACACTATGTTAGGTCTCTCAAAGGATGATTGAAATATCTTTGGCTGCCTTAGTTCTAATTGCTTTATGACGTCATCTTTTACGTGTTGCGTAGCAGAAGCTGTAAGTGCTAAAAACGGAATCTTATAAAAATGTACTCTGAGTTGTTTTATATTCAGGTATGCAGGTCTGAAATCGTGTCCCCATTGAGAAACACAATGAGCCTCATCGATAGCTATAAGATTTATCGGGAGTGCTGTAATGCGCTGTAAGACCCAATCTTGTTGTAAACGCTCAGGAGATAGATACAGGAATTTATAATTGCCATACAATGCGTTGTCAAGTAAATCAGATATTTCGTCTGTTCTGAGATTACCCATAATCGCCATCGCTTTGATGTTCTTTTTTTGCAAACTTTGTACTTGGTCTTTCATCAATGCAATGAGCGGTGAGACGACCAAACATATACCTTCTTGCATTAATGCTGGAATCTGAAAACAAACAGACTTTCCTCCGCCAGTAGGCATAAGTCCAAAAGTATCATTACCCTCTAAGACTGAGTTGATGATAGGCTCTTGAAGACCTCTGAAATTCTCAAACCTATAATATTGCTTTAAAACATCAAGGGGTGTTTGCATGCCTTCTTGAATTTATAGAAAATAAAAGATAATTCCTAAATTTAGAGAGGTGAGTTCTATAGACTCTCCGTTCAAATAAGCATTTTTGAAAATAGGATTTAGGGTATAATTGATATAGAAGTTAAATCCGCCGTGACCTACAGAAAGATACATACTGTATTTGGCTTTATTAAAGTCAGGATTGTTTTTTACTCTTTCAGAAAAACCTTCTCCTATAATTTGAGAACGGTCATAAAAGAGATAACTGAACTTTACTCCCGTATATATCCTCCAGAAACGAGTGTTTTTGGGTGTTGATGTTCTCCATCTAAATTCGAGTGGGACTTCAAAGTAATGTAGTGTGAATTGATTCTTATCAAAACTCTCTGCAATCTGATAAATGATTTCATCGCCTACCTCTGCGATATAAAGATTAGATCGGAAGTCATTATAAGAATATCCAACTCCGACCGCCAAAGCAATATTCCTGTCCTTATTAATCGGGAAATCACGAAGAAAGCCGAGGGAAAGTCCTGCAGAGAAAGCACTTTGCGAAATATCTTGGGTGCGATTTTGAAGTAAATTATAGGTCAGTGCAAGATAAAATTGATCTTCTCTGTACAGCAAATCATTTGTTTTGACCATCGTGTCGTTATCTTTTCTCAAGAAAGAATATTCACGCTCCTGAACTGTATCTTTTCCTACCTTAGCAGGTATATATAGTTCCTCTTCATCAGGCACTTGTGAAAGCCCTAAAGCAGTAGAAAAAAGAAATAAAACCAATAACAAATACCTCATAAGACAATTTGTAACTAGCAAATTTACGAATCAGAAGTGAATAAGCAGTATTTTAGAGATGTAATTCTCAGTAATCTCACTAAAAAACCTACCTAAATGCTATAAATTATTGAAAGCAGTAGAAATCACCATTCAAAATCAATTGACAATACGACACATCTTTAAAGTAAAAAACCAACTCTTTATGAGCAAAATAGATATACTCAACCGCTGCTATCACTGAGTTTCTGGATATTTATTAAAAACTTCATTTAGATTATTCTCTATCCAAAAAAGATTAAATACTAAAAAAAGTCTTATTTTTATGGACTGAAACAAACAATACTAGATTTATGATAAATAAAAAAGTAAATTCTGCGGAAGAAGCCCTCTCAGGGATTGAAGACGGGATGACTATTATGCTTGGAGGTTTTGGACTTTGCGGAATTCCAGAAAACTCAATCACAGAGCTTGTCCGCAAAAATGTCAAAGAGCTGACTTGTATTTCGAATAATGCAGGTGTTGATGATTTTGGGCTAGGGCTGTTATTACAGAAAAAACAAATCAAGAAAATGATTTCGTCTTATGTAGGCGAAAACGCAGAATTTGAACGTCAGATGCTTAGCGGAGAACTCGATGTCGAACTCACTCCACAAGGCACATTAGCCGAAAAATGTCGTGCAGCACAAGCGGGGATACCAGCTTTTTACACCCCCGCAGGCTACGGAACCGAAGTAGCAGAAGGGAAAGAAGTTAAAGTATTCAATGGTAAACCTCATATATTAGAGCATGCTTTTGAAGCTGATTTTTCTATCGTAAAGGCTTGGAAAGGTGATCACGCAGGAAATCTTATTTTTAAAGGAACTGCCAGAAACTTTAATCCATGTATGTGTGGTGCCGCAAAAATAACCATCGCTGAAGTAGAGGAATTAGTGCCAGCAGGAGAACTTGACCCAAATCAGATTCATACACCAGGGATTTTCGTACAAAGAATCTTCCAAGGAGAGATATACGAGAAAAGAATTGAACAAAGAACCGTTAGAAAAAGAGCATAGATTATGTTAGATAAAGTAGGAATTGCAAAACGCATCGCACAAGAACTCAAAGACGGCTATTTCGTAAACCTCGGTATCGGCATACCGACTTTAGTCGCAAATTATATCCCAGAGGGAATCAATGTTGAATTTCAAAGTGAAAACGGCGTACTCGGTATGGGACCTTTTCCCTTTGAAGGAGAGGAAGACGCAGATATTATCAACGCTGGGAAACAAACTATCACAACTTTGAAGGGAGCTAGCTTCTTTGATTCTGCTACTAGTTTTGGGATGATTAGAGGGAAACACGTTGACCTTACTATCCTAGGTGCGATGGAGGTCTCTGAAAATGGCGATATAGCCAACTGGAAAATCCCTGGGAAAATGGTCAAAGGAATGGGTGGCGCGATGGATTTAGTTGCCTCAGCTGAGAATATTATCGTAGCGATGATGCACGTGAATAAAGCTGGCGAATCTAAAATTCTTAAAAAATGTAGCCTTCCGCTTACAGGAGTAAATTGTGTTAAGAAAGTCGTTACAGAAATGGCCGTACTAGAAGTAACCGATAAAGGCTTTAAAATCCTAGAAAGAGCTCCAGGCGTATCAGTTGAAGACATTATCAAAGCCACTGAAGCAGACCTAATCATTGAAGGTGATATTCCAGAAATGAAAATAAACTGATTCTCCTTAGAGTATTAGAAAAAACACAACATCTAAAAGGAGTGCCAGAAATTGCACTCCTTTTTTTTATGCTATAACATTTGATTTTCTATTAAAGTAACCTAAAAAGCAGATTAAATCTCTATGCTAGTTCACTACTAGAACCTCTACAAATTGAATAAAAATAGCACTAAAATTTCACTAAATGAGATTTAATTGCTAAAAATTTTATAAAATATTTTAACCTAGCAACTTAAGTCTTAATCAACTGACTAAAAGAGACTTAAATGGCCTAAATTTAGTTAAACCAAACAACTTATACGTGTTAATTTATCAGAAAACTCAACTATTATTTGTTAAAACAAAAATTAAATATATATTTTGCGCAGTGTTTAACAAATTAAAAAAATAAAATGAGAAAGATTTTATTAAAATCAGCAATTATTGCTGTGTTATTTGCATTCGCAGCTTGTAGCAGCGATAGTGGAGGATCTAGCTGTAACGAAGCAGCTCTTCAAGCTGAACTTGAAGCAGCAGAGAAGAAGTACAAAGAAACTGGAAGTAACGAAGACTGCCTTGCCGCTGTTGATGTTATCAAAAAAGCTTTAGCTAACAAATGCATTAACCAAGAAGAAGCTGATAGTTATGGAAAGGACTTACCTTGCTACACTAATTGCGATTCTCTAGAAGCTGAATTTGAAGCGGCAGTTGAGAAGTACCTAACTAGTGGAAGCAATGCAGACTGTCTAGCCGTTGTAGACGTTATCAATAAAGCTTTAGCTAATAAATGTATCACCCAAGAAGAAGCTGATTCTTATGGAGCGGGGCTA
Organism: Flavobacteriaceae bacterium; assembly: GCA_034676605.1. Lineage (GTDB taxonomy): Bacteria > Bacteroidota > Bacteroidia > Flavobacteriales > Flavobacteriaceae > Flavobacterium. The sequence goes on from JAUCBW010000001.1 coordinate 1,697,811, forward strand.
GATTGCTATTCTAGTGGTGGTAATACGGGTGGAGATGATGAAAGTGAAATGTAATTTATTACAAAAAAACTTATCTTTATTACCTCTTACAGAAAGCTGTCAATTTATATTGACAGCTTTTTTTGTTTTATATTACACCCTTAAACAAGACAAAACTCACATAAAACTACAAGAATTAGATTTTTAGCCTCTGAATAGTCTTTATCCGAATAAATTATTTTAATTTGTACCACTTAACTAATTATAATACCGCCTACTTATGTCAGAGAACACTACAAAACTAAGCAAGACTATAAAATCTTTCAATAAAACCTTTTGGCTCGCCAGCTTTATGGAGCTGATGGAGCGTTGGGGTTGGTACGGGATTTATACCCTCTTCGGATTATATCTTGTGGGTTCTACAGATGAAGGTGCCTTAGGCTTCAACCACATCCAGAAAGGAAGCATTATGGGTAATATCGTGGCCATACTATATCTCCTACCTCTTTTCTTCGGAGTGATTGCCGACAGAATTGGCTATAAGCGTTCACTGACCATCGCATATATCCTGATGATTGTTGGGTATTATATGTTAGGGGAAGTAAGTTCATTCAATGGTGTATATGCTGTTTTCTTGCTGGTTGCCGTGGGAGCAGCTTTCTTTAAACCTGTTGCTTCTGCTATAGTTGCACGAAATACTGATGAAACTACTGGCACGATGGGCTTCGGTATTTTTTATATGATGGTGAATGTCGGAGGGTTTATCGGTCCGTCAATGTCATCACACCTTAGAACAGAATATGGATGGAAAATTATTTTCATTCAAGCGGCACTGGTCATTACCATTAACTTAGTCGTTTTACTGCTCTTCTATAAAGAACCAAAAGTAGAAAAACCAAAAGACTCTATAGCAAAAGCTATCAAAGACTCTGTACTGAATATTTTCGAAGCGCTGAAAGATAAACGATTGCTCATTCTACTGGTGCTGATGATTGGTTTCTGGACCATGTTCAACCAACTTTTCAACACACTGCCTAACTTTATCGAAGATTGGGTAGATTCTTCTGCTTTAAGCAATAGTATTCATGAGAACCTTCCGTTTTTAGCGCAGACCTTTACACAAAACGGGCAAGTAAAGCCAGAATGGTTTACAAATATCGATGCACTTATGATTATAATGCTACAAGTATTCATCTCGTTTGCTGTAATAAAAATGAGTCATATCAGTGCCGTTATTAGAGGAGCAATCATTGCTTCTATCGGAGTGGGACTTACTTTTTATACTAACAATGTCATGTTTACTATAATAGGAACCATGATTTTTGCTATTGGAGAGATGATGTCAAGCCCTACGGTTTCTTCATTTATTGCACTTATCACACCTAAAGGAAAAGAAGGCTTGTACCAAGGCACCTATTTCTTGCCTGTTGCAGCAAGTTATGCAATCACCAAATTCATTTCAGGAGACTTATACCAAAAATGGTCAGATAAACTTTCGCTTTTACAAAACGAAATGGGCAAAAGGGCCATCGATATGCCTCAGGTTGTGAGCAAAGAACAGTTTATAGAACAAGGAGCAGCAAGTCTAGGGATGAGCATCACTGATTTTGAAAACCAATTTAACCTCAAAGACAAAGACCTGGATTACGCCACCATCGGGCAGAATTTCACCCAATTTGCAACTGAAAAAGGAATTGACATTTCAACTATTAACCTGCCGTTTTCTAAGAGCGAATACTTTGCACTTGCAGAACAAAAACTAGGCATGTCACACTGGGAAATGACTAATATGCTTTGGGAGATTTATGAACCAAACAAACTTTGGTTCGTGATTTTTAGCATCGGAATCTTCTCTATCATTTCACTTTCGATCTACAACAGATACATTATCAAGCCTCTTGAGAAGAAAGCACAAGCACTGAAATAAGAATCAAATACATTTTGGAAATCAAATCAAAATAATTGTTTATCTTTCGGGCTCGAAAAAAATAAATCATTAGACAGAATGGCGACAGAAACAGCTAATCCAGACTTTTTTAAATCAAAAGTACTAGGACATCCATCAGGATTATTCGTATTATTCTTTACTGAAATGTGGGAACGTTTCTCCATTTATGGGATAAAAATTCTTCTCAAATTTCGGGGAAAAAATTAAAAAAATCAGCTTTCAAATAAGCAAAATGTAATTTTTCACAAATTGACTTGTTTTTTAATTTCTTCACGAATAATATTCTTTATAGTCTCCGTATCAATTTCATTTATTGTAGTATTACTATTGCCTGAATAAGACGAGTTAATAAAAATCTGTTGTTTTTCTGTAAAATCAATGACTTCTAAAGGATTTAAATCTAATAAGTCAATGATTTTACTTAATTCCTCTATATCAAAAGTAATTTCTCCTTTTTCCAATCGAGAATACTTTGACTGTGAAACTCCTAGAAGGTGAGCTACATATTCCTGCGAATACTCCTTTTTTAAACGAGCATCTCTGACCAATTTTTCCTTTACTTTCATTGTTTTTTTGGTATAAAGATAACAGAAATAACTTATTTCACACAATATAATTTATTTTTATACGAATAGGCTTCTATAGAAACATTTTTGAATCTTGCCTTATCAAAAAACTTTTTCGCGAAAAGTTTGTATTTATTTAATTTTTTTTACTAATTTTAAACACTTTAAAAAATGAAAACATATAAAGTAATTTTTGCAGCTTTTGCTGCAATGGTTTTAGGAGTATTTGTAATATCAAGTTGTTCAAGTGATAATATAGAGGACAACTCAAAAACAAACAAGAGAATTATTGCAAATCCAGATGTTATAAGTGAAGAAAACTTGGAGATTCTTAAAGCACAAGCATTAATACAATTTAACAACACTAATTTTTCTATAATAACAAATCCTGGTAAAGAAACAATTAATTATGGAGCAACAATAGAAAAACTTAGTCAATATGATGATAAAGAAATCATCAATTATGAAGAAGCGCTTGGAGAAGATTACAATAGAGAATATTTTGTACAACTAGCTAATTTATACGAATTTTCTAACCAAATAATCAGTTCAAAATTATTCAATATTAACTCTTCTAAGGAAGAAAGAATAGAATATCTAGAACACATTCTGATTTATGTGTTCTTAAATGATATAGAGTATTCTACAAGTTCAAATTGTTCAGGACAATTTAAATTATGCAATCAAAAAGCACTGCGAGATCATAACATTAGAATAGTAGGCTGTACAGCGGTTGCTGTTATTGCTGCAGTATTCACTGGAGGTTCGGGCGCAGCTACTTGGCCATTATGCATGGCAAGTTCTGGTTTATTTTATGAATCAGATATAAACTATTGCTCTGATTCTTATGATCTCTGTAAAGGTTAATCGCTCTGATTCTTATAAACTCTGTAAAGATTAATTACTATGGATTTAAACTATAAACTAATAAAAATAGCCTATATAACATTAGCTGTAATAGCAGTATTATTTAGTTTTATCACCATTTTACTTGTTGATAAAATAACAGAAACATTTCCTGCAAATACTATGATGCTTATATCTGCAATTATATGTCTTCCACTCTTTATTTTAAAGATGCTATATGATCAGAAGTACCCTCCATCAAGAAAAAACAAGATAATTGCTTGGTTCGTCATAATTATTGGGTTTATTATAATATTTTCAATTTAAAAAACTGAGTTTCAATAAAACTTAAAGCCTCTATCTCAGAGGCTTTTTTTGATTGTTTTAGTTTTTAATACTATAAAATGTTTGCTATGATCATCAATGAGAATTTATTGGTTTTGCCACAGGTCTTTATCTGAAACAGACAAAAACTAGGCATGTCTCACTGGGAAATGACTAATATGCTTTGGGAGATTTATGAACCAAACAAATTATGGATTGTGATTTTCAGTATCGGGGTGTTCTCTATTATTTCACTTTCGATATACAACAAATATGTAATCAAGCCACTTGAAGCAAAACCTCAACGCTAATAATCAAATACTTTTTTAGAAATCAAATCAAAATAATTGTTTATCTTTCGGGCTTGAAAAAAATAAATCATTAGACAGAATGGCGACAGAAACAGCTAATCCAGACTTTTTTAAATCAAAAGTACTAGGACATCCATCAGGATTATTCGTATTATTCTTTACTGAAATGTGGGAACGTTTCTCTTTCTACGGAATGAGGGTTTTATTGGTTCTCTTTTTAACTGCTGCTTTATCAGGGAATAATCCGGGAATGGGTTGGTCTGCCGAACATGCCGGAGCTTTATACTCTACTTATGCCATGCTTTTATACATCACTCCTATTTTTGGAGGGATTATAGCCGACCGATTTATAGGTTATCGTTGGGCTGTGGTGATAGGTTCTATAATTATGACTCTTGGTCACGTAATTATGTTCTTTAATTCTGAAATCGCCTTATATTTCGGACTAGGATGTCTGGTAATCGGAACTGGTTTTTTCAAACCTAATATGACTTCTATTTTATCTGAAATGTACAAAGCTTTCCCAGAGAAAAAAGATGGCGCTTATACCATTTTCTATATGGGAGTAAATGCAGGAGCCTTTTTTGGGATGATGCTTTGTGGTTATTTAGCATCAAATCTAGGATGGCACTACGGATTTGGGCTTGCAGCTATATTTATGTTTTTAGGAACACTTCAATTCTGGCTTGCCAAACCTTTATTCGGAAGCATCGGAGAAGTGCCTAAGAAACGAGACTCAAACAACAATAAAGTTGTAATAGAGGGCGAAATCATAGAAAAAAGAAACTTGTTTACAACCTTAGACTACATACTCATTGCGTTTGCCACTATTGCAGGATTATTGTTCGCTTTTGATGCGCCACTATACACAATCGGGCAAATTGATTTATTACCGAGTTTTGGTTCTGGAGAAGACACCATTAGAGGGATGTATATTTTAGTTTTTGCAGGGCTTATTGCTTTCTTATTCTTAATAATTTCAAGACTAATGCGATACGAAAAAGTCATTCGTGACAGAATGATTGCTGTAATTATCTTTGCATTCTTCACTATTTTCTTTTGGATGAGTTTTGAACAAGCCGCCTCTTCGTTAGTATTATTTGCTAGAGACAGCGTTGACAGAAGCTTAGCTGGTACTTCGTTGACTGTGTTTAACGTAATCAACTCGTTGCTCACTATCGTGCCCTTGATTTTCATTTCTTACGTATTGTACTTACTTGCCAAAGAAACGTGGCAAAAGGCGAAAGTAACCAATATCGTATTGGCTATAACTTTCTTGATTGTTTGGGGAGTGGCTCTATGGATGCTTACTAATGAATTTTCTAAAGAAGCTTCAGAAATTGATCCGTCTTGGTACTCTATCCTGAACTCTTTCTTTATTATTGCCTTTGCTTCATCAGTTTCAAAAATATGGGATTCAAAGTACAACCCACCAGCAGCCTTTAAGTATGGTTTAGGACTTATCATAATGGCAATTGGATTCGGACTATTAGCCTATGGATCACACGGAATCGAAGAAGGCGTAAAAGTATCTATGCTTTGGCTAATTTTAGCATATTTGTTCCATACCCTCGGAGAACTTTGTTTGTCTCCTGTAGGCTTATCTTATGTATCTAAATTAGTACCTGCCCGAATGATTGCCTTTATGTTTGGTATGTGGTATCTAGCTATTGCAATCGGAAACAAACTTGCAGCTTTACTTGGAGGTCAGATTGATAATATTACCCAACAATATTCATTGTCAACTTTCTTTTTGATTTTCACAATAGTACCTACGATAGCAGGAATACTAATTATGTTATTAAACCCATTACTCAAGAAATTGATGCACGGAGTGAAGTAATTTCTACACCCTATACAATTATAAAAGAGCCTGAAATACGGCTCTTTTTATGAACAACATTATCAGAAAAACATTTGTATTTTTGTGTCTGGAAAACAATTGAATGGAAAAGTTAAGAACGGTAACCGTTACCCGATATATCACGCCACTTCGCGAAGGAGGATCGCTTCCCGCTTTGGCTGATGCAGACGACGGATTCAAATATGTTTTGAAATTCAGAGGAGCAGGCCATGGAGTCAAAGCACTTATTGCTGAACTTCTCGGAGGAGAAATTGCACGTGTGTTAGGACTTCGAGTACCAGAACTAGTATTTGCCCATTTAGACGAAGCATTTGGTCAGACAGAAGGAGATGAAGAAATCCAAGATTTGCTACAAAGCAGCAAAGGACTCAACCTCGCTATGCACTTCTTGTCTGGTGCACTTACGTTTGATGTTTCTGTAAATAGCTGTGAGAAGCTCCTCGCCTCTCAAATTGTATGGCTTGATGCTTTTATCACCAATGTAGATAGAACTTTCAAAAATACCAATATGCTCTTGTGGCACAAAGAACTTTGGCTCATCGACCACGGAGCTTCATTCTATTTTCATCATTCTTGGAACAACCATACCGAAAGCGCTAAGACTGGATTTCCTCTTATCAAAGACCATGTTTTATTGCCTTTTGCCTCAGAATTAGCCAAGGTTGATGAGGCTTTTCGAGCGATTCTTACCCAAGAAGTATTGCGAGATATTACTGACCTTATTCCTGATGAATGGCTGATGTGGGAAGGAAGTGATGAAAATCCTTCAGAAATAAGAAATACCTATTTTGAGTTTCTAAGAACCCGTTTAGCTCACTCTGATAATTTTGTAAAACAAGCACAAGATGCACGAAAAACACTTATATGAATATGCAATTATTCGTGTATTTCCGAGAGTGGAAAGTGACGAATTCATCAATGTAGGCTTGCTTTTATTTTGCAAAAGACAGAAATATTTGCGTGCTGAAATAAAATTAGACCAGAACAGATTTAGAACCTATCCCACAGAGTTAGACCTTGACCAACTCAAAATCAATTTAAATTCATTTCTAAGAATTGCCCAAGCTGAGAAAGAAGCTGGACCAATAGCCTTATTAGAGGTGTCAGAGAGATTTCGATGGCTTAGTGCTGTGCGTAGCTCGTGCATTCAGACCTCAAGACCTCATTGTGGTTTTGCAACCAATCTAGATCTAACTTTTGAGGAAATTTTATCTGAATATATAATTTAACAAACCTACTCGACCTAGAATATTAAAACATTTTATATCTTAGACGACTGAATTGGTGCAACATTTGCTTAGTAATAGTTTCACTTTAAAAAAACAGTAAGAATGCGAAAGATATTTTTTATATTATTATTTGTAAGTCTTGGAGTGGTCTCTCAGGCTCAAACCATCAACTGGGTTACTTTTAACGAGGCAATAGAACTTCAGAAAAAGAATCCGAAACCTATCTTTATGGACGTTTATACAGATTGGTGTGGTCCTTGTAAAATGCTCGACAAACAAACCTTTCAGAATGCTGATGTGGTAAAGTTTGTCAACGATAATTACTACGCCGTAAAATTCAACGGAGAAGGCAAAGAAACAATTACTTATCAAGGGCATACCTTTGGGAATCCGCAGTATGTAGAAGGGAAATCAGGGCGTAACGCCGTTCACGATTTTACAAAAGCACTAAAAGTAAATGCTTATCCTACGATGTTATTCTTTGACAAAGAAGGCAATTTGGTACAGCCTCTCAAAGGTTTTTATAAACCAAAACAAATCGAAATCTATCTGAAAGTTTTTGCAAAAGACGATTACAAAAGCTTTGATACACCCGAAAAGTGGACCGCTTACCAAACAAGTTTCAAAGGTTCGTTTGTAGAATAAATTTATTTTGCTAGATTTGAACAATCAAAATTAACTAACACCTAACCAAAACAATATGAAAAAGATAATATTTATCGCCTTAGCTCTTTTTGGCATTACAGTTTCTGCTCAAAACAGAGTTGATAGTAAAGAATTGTATCGCGCAGCTGAGCAAAACACAAATCAGCAAGCCAAAGAGATTGCCGAAATCTTAAGTCTAGATGACAAGCACTTTCACCTTATCAAAGATGTACTTCAAGAAAAGAACGATATGTTGGTACAAAATCCGACTTTATCAAACGAAAGAAAAACACATCTTGTAGAATATACTATCAGCAAAATCAAAGAAGTACTTACAGAGGCTGAGTTTGAAAAGTTAGTGTATCACAAAGAATTATATGCTAAAATCCAATCAACTGAATTGGTTAAGAAAAAATAAAAAAACATACCCTAAACAAAAAAGGTTCAAAATCAGTTGATTTTGAACCTTTTTTAATGAAGTGATTTAAACTTGAGTTGTCTGTCTTATACGAAATCTAAGATAAAATAGTTTTTCTTACCTCTTTGCAATAGTACGAATCTGTTATTGATAAGGTCGTTCTCGGTCAACATAAAACCTTCTTGTACCTTCTCTCTATTTACCGAAATCGAGTTTTCTCCTAAGGCTCTTCTCGCTTCTCCGTTGGATTTCAAAAAGCCTGATTTGGCATTCAAAACCTCGACGATATCTATACCGGATTGAAGTTCAGATAACGGAATTTCAGCTTGTGGAACGCCGTCAAAAACCTCTAAAAAGGTTTGAGAGTCCAATTTCTTTAAATCATCTGCATTCGCATTCCCGAACAAAATACCAGAAGCAGCAATCGCTTTTTCTAGCTCTTCTTTAGAATGTACAAAAGTTGTGATTTCCTCTGCCAAACGCCTTTGTAATATGCGTAAGTGTGGTGCATCATTATGCTCAGAGAGCAAACTTTCAATAGTTTCTTTATCTAAGAATGTGAAGATTTTAATGTATTTTTCTGCGTCGGCATCTGAGGTATTAATCCAGTATTGGTAGAATTTATAGACTGATGTTTTATCTGCGTCTAGCCATATATTTCCACCTTCAGATTTACCGAACTTAGTCCCGTCTGCCTTAGTCACCAGCGGACAAGTCATTGCATAAGCCTTAGATTCTTCTCCAGGCGTCATACGTCTGACAAGCTCTGTTCCTGTAGTAATATTTCCCCACTGATCAGAACCGCCCATTTGCAACATACAATTGTAGTTCTTATACAAATAATAAAAATCGTATCCTTGAATCAATTGGTAAGTAAATTCTGTAAACGACATTCCTGCGCCATCGGCTGCAAAACGCTTTTTCACAGAATCTTTTGCCATCATATAATTGACCGTAATACGCTTTCCGACATCACGAGCAAAATCAATAAACGAGAAGTCTTTCATCCAATCGTAGTTGTTCACTAGTTTTGGAGCATTAGCTTCTTTTGAATCAAAGTCCAAGAATCTTGACAACACGCGTTTGATACCTGCAACGTTATCGGCTAAGATTTCTTCTGTAAGCAAATTTCTCTCATCTGATTTCCCCGAAGGATCACCAATCATGCCTGTTGCGCCTCCTACGAGAGCTATAGGCGTATGCCCGTAATTCTTTAGGTGAACCAATAAGATAATTGGCACTAGACTCCCAATATGAAGCGAATCAGAAGTTGGGTCAAAGCCTATATATGCGACGGTTGGTTCTTTTAGTAATTGCTCTTCAGTTCCGTCAATGATACTGTGGACTAATCCTCTCCACCTAAGCTCTTCTACAAGATTTTTCATTTTCTAAAAATTTTAGCAAAGATACTTGCCATTAACTGAACAGGCAAAAAAATAATGTATAATTAGATGTTTAATTATTCTTACAAAAAAATCAAGAGCTGACAACTAGGTCAACTCTTGATTTAGGGTTTGGTTGGTAATAATGTAATTTGGTTATCCTTATTGGATAATTATTTTTCGGGTTTGGGTGATATTACCGTCTTTAATAACCATCATATACACACCTGGCTGAACAGGCTGAAGATTAATGTTTTGATTGATCTCACCTGTATTTTGACAGGTATTCTCCACTACTTTTCTGCCTCTTATATCAAATACTGCAATATTGATATCCTGAGTCGAATCAGAGCTAAAAGCGATAGTGAAGTTTCCGTTGTTTGGGTTTGGATAGAGTTTGAAGTTAGCTAACTCAAAGGTATTGGTTCCTGCAGTCGCAGAACATCCAAAATCAAGTGACCACGAGTTTAAGCTTCCGGTATCTCCATTCCAGTTATCAGTAATTATCAGTTTCCATTCGCCTTGAGCGGAAAGTCCGTTGAGGTTATTCAGGTTGCCAATAGGTTTAAAGGCGCCGCTTGTTGGAGAACTACAGACAATGCTAGATGCTGTTTGGTCAAACAGCACGTTGATTCCAGAAGCTCCGTTATTACAGGTTCTGTTCCATAAAACAATCTGACTTCCGTTAGGGTGTTCTAATCGGATGTTTAAATCGCCATTCCAACTGTGGTTGATATTCAAAGAAACCTTTAAGTCTTGAATAGTAATATCATCTTCTACAAAAATGGTAGAAATCAATGGAGCGCCTGGCACGTTTGAACCAAAACTATCAGGAATAGCCTGAGTGGTAGTATTTGCAAAAACGACACAATCACCAATAGTAAAAGGCGAGGTATTCACTGCATAAAATATATTACCGACTGCCTCAATCATAATTCTTGCATTTGAAGTCGCGATATTATTCGGAACCTGAATAATTTCTGAACCGTCATTTGGCGTGTTTGAGGCTAATACATAATCAAAGCTTTCACCTCCGTTTGTAGATAACAAAATATTTACAAATTGCGTATTTACAGGCGCACTCGTCGTTCCAGCAACATCCCAAATAACAGTTTGTGTTGAATTGGCTTCCCAATTTACGGTTGTGTCTTGAGAGGTAACCACAAAAGGCCCTACAACATTAGATGTGGTTACTGTCATATTCGCTCTAGCATACTCTCCGCCATTCAGGTTATTATCTCTAACCGTAAGCGCAAACGTCATCGTTCTACCCACGTTAGGAACCACTTCCCAAGTAGGTGTCAAATTTCCTTGAAGTACGCTCATAAAATCAGGCATATATCTATCCGGAGAAGCAGAAGGCGCTAAAGATCTAAAGTTTGGTCCTGACAAATTATTTTGAGTAGGTGGTTGTACTGAAGTCTGTTGGTTGGTTTGCTCCCATGTATAGGTAAGTGCATCGCCATCAGCATCTGCTCCGTTACCTCTTAAGACAAAAGCTGTTCCTTTAGGAATAGTATAATTTGGTATAGGGGTAATAGTCGGTTTTGTATTTCCGTTACTTGTATTCTCAGAACAGTTTCCCCAACCTAGAATAAAGGTTCTTATTTCAGCTAAGCTAATGGCATTAAAATAGGCATCTGAGTTGCTCTGAACGTTTGGAGGGCAAATTCCAGCATAACCCATAATAGTTGAACCACTTCCTGGTTCTATGGCTGTACTGTTATTTCTATTTCCGCTACAACTGTTATTAAAAATATGGTTGGCACCAAACTGATGTCCCATTTCGTGTGCTACATAGTCAATATCAAAAGGGTCTCCAACAGGGCTATTGAGTCCAGTAACCCCTCTTGCCTTACTGTTAGAACAAGGAGAATATAATTGTGCCAAACCTCCGCCACCAGTACTTACGGTATGTCCGATATCATAGTTATTGAAACCAATAATATTATCAATAACCGTTTGACTTTGATTAATTAAAGTCCCTGCATTATTGTTGTTAAAGTTATCAGAGGTAATAAAAATAATATTTTCATTATCTGGAACAAGCTCCATAGTCACTGACAAATCTCTCTCATACACACCATTTACTCGGGTCATCGTAACATTCATTGCATTTAGCACAGCAGCTTTTTCTTCTGAGCAATAGTACCTGAGTTCAACCCAGCCATATTCACATGAAAGGCTGCATACTCAATAGTACAAGCCATGGCTAAGCGGAATTTTCTGAGCGAGCCCTCTAATTGAATTTCACCAGTTCCGTAAGGTTGATAATGCATATCTGGAGCCATCTCAGGGCCTATACTTTCTGTATGACATTCAAATGAATTATCTGATACCGCATTGTTTCTAAAATAGACGATATAATTATTCAAATCTTTAGTATATGGGTCAATATAAATAGTCTGAGAATTACCTGAGGATATCATTCCGTGAAAACCAAAAAGTGTTGTGCTAAAACGAATCATATTGGTCTTGTCTTTGACTCCAATACCTACATAAGATTTAATATCTTGGTACTTGTCGCTCAGTTCTTTGTGCATCACTGGAGCTTCATAAACGCTATAGTTGTGCAGTTCACCATTTGCACTCGGGAAAGTCAGAATTAGTTCGGATGTTATGCCTAAATCCCTATTGGGAGCGGTGGCTAAAGTGGCTTTTAGTTGAGAGAAGTTTAAGTGAAATACTTCTGAGCGTGTAACCTCAGAACCGCGGTCTGTTTTTTCTAGATGGGCTACTTTTTCGTGTGTGGTTTTTAACCAAAAATTCTCCTGTGAATGTGCCCCTAAGAAGAACACACCCATGAACAGGATTAATACTGATTTTTTCATTTTTGTGTTGTGTTTGTTTGTGTTTTTAAGTTCCCAAATATATAGTTTTTTTTCCACAAAGCCTTTTTATCAATAAAATCAGTATATTTGATGCTTAATCCTATCGAAAATGAACAATATCAAAGAATACATCAAGACGAACAAACAACGTTTTATTGATGAGCTTATAGAACTCCTCAAAATCCCATCCGTAAGTGCTGACTCGGCTTACTCGCAGGATGTCATAAACACTGCTGAAGCGGTGAAAATAAGCCTCGAAAAAGCTGGTTGTGACCTAGTTGAAATCTGTGAAACTCCAGGATACCCGATTGTATATGCTGAGAAAATTATCGACAAAAGCCTACCTACTGTTTTGGTTTACGGACATTATGACGTACAACCTGCAGACCCAATCGAACTGTGGGATTCACCTCCTTTTGAACCCATCATCAAAACAACACCTATTCACCCTGAAGGGGCTATTTTCGCCCGAGGTGCTTGTGATGACAAGGGGCAAATGTATATGCACGTCAAAGCATTTGAATACATGAACCAAAATGGCAACCTTCCGTGTAACGTGAAATTTATGATTGAAGGAGAAGAAGAAGTAGGTTCTTCGAGTCTTTCTTGGTTTGTGAAACGCAACCAAGAAAAACTGAGCAACGATGTTATCCTGATTTCTGATACTGGAATGATTTCTAACACCCAACCTTCTATCACCACAGGTCTGAGAGGACTTAGTTATGTAGAGGTCGAAGTTACAGGACCTAACAGAGATTTGCACTCAGGGCTGTACGGAGGAGCAGTAGCAAACCCAATCAATATATTGACAAAAATGATTGCGTCGCTACACGATGAAAACAACAGAATTACGATTCCAGGTTTTTATGCTAAAGTAGAAGAACTCTCTACAGAAGAAAGGGCTGAAATGGCAAAAGCGCCATTCTCACTTGACCAATACAAAAAAGCATTGGATATTCAAGACGTGTATGGTGAGGCTGGATACGTGACTAACGAGCGTAATTCTATCCGTCCGACACTTGATGTAAACGGAATTTGGGGAGGCTATACTGGTGCAGGAGCAAAAACAGTGATTGCAAGCAAAGCATTCGCTAAAATCTCCATGCGATTGGTTCCTAACCAAGATTGGGAAGAAATTACCGAGCTATTCCAAAAGCATTTTGAGAGTATCGCTCCGAAATCTGTAACGGTAAAAGTAAGTCCACACCACGGCGGACAAGGATACGTAACACCTATTGATAGTATCGGATACAAAGCAGCAAGTATGGCTTATTCAGATACTTTTGGGGTAAAGCCTATTCCGGTTCGTTCAGGCGGAAGTATTCCTATTGTAGCTTTATTTGAAGAGGAACTGAAGTCTAAAACCATCTTAATGGGATTCGGATTAGATTCAGATGCCATACACTCGCCAAACGAACATTTCGGGATATTCAATTACCTAAAAGGAATCGAAACTATTCCGTTATTCTATAAATACTTTACAGAATTATCAAAATAAAGTACTCGAAGTAATTTCAAAAAAATAAAACATATTATTTATACTTCACAGTAAATAGCATTATCTTGTTTGCTCAAATCAGAACAGACAAGATAATTGTGTTTCCTATAAAAAATGATTTCAAAGCATACTATAGATACTGTTTTTGAGGTTGCTCGCGTCGAGGAAGTCATCGGCGAATTTGTGCAACTCAAACGAGCAGGTAGCAACCTGAAAGGACTAAGCCCTTTTGCTGATGAAAAATCACCTTCTTTTATGGTATCACCTTCAAAGCAAATCTGGAAGGATTTTAGTTCTGGAAAAGGCGGGAATGCAGTGAGCTTTTTGATGGAGCACGAGCACTTTTCGTATCCAGAAGCCATTCGTTATTTGGCAAAAAAATACAATATAGAAATTGAAGAAACCGAGCAAAGTTCCGAAGAAAAAGAACAGGCTTCTGAAAAAGAAAGTATGTATCTGGTTTCTGAGTTTGCCAAAGATTACTTTCATAAAATACTTCTCACTAGCGAAGAAGGAAAAGCCATCGGTCTTTCTTATTTCAAAGAACGTGGTTTTACTTCTGAGACCATCAAGAATTTTAGCCTTGGCTATTCTCCTGACCATTGGACAGCTTTTACCGATGAAGCACTAAAGAGCGGTTATAGTCTAGATTTTCTTGACAAAACAGGACTTACAGTAGTCAAAGATGATAAGAAGTTTGATCGATTTAAAGGTAGGGTAATGTTTCCTATTCAGAGTATGTCCGGAAGGGTGCTTGGGTTCGGAGGGCGAATTCTTGGGGCTGATAAAAAAGCGGCAAAATACTTAAATTCGCCTGAAAGTGAAATCTATCACAAGAGCAAAATCCTTTACGGAATATTTCAAGCAAAACAAGCTATTTCTAAGTACAACAACTGTTATTTGGTCGAAGGATATACTGATGTCATTCAGTTTAATCAATCAGGCGTAGAAAACGTTGTTGCCTCATCAGGAACTGCTTTGTCTGCTGACCAAATTAGGCTTATTAGCCGTTTGACCAAAAACATTACAGTGCTTTTTGATGGAGATGCCGCTGGACTTCGCGCTTCTATCAGAGGAATTGACTTGATTCTAGAAGAAGGCATGAACGTTAAGGTATGTACCTTCCCAGCTGGCGAAGATCCCGATAGTTTTGCCAGAAAAACATCTTTTGAAGAACTCAGCTTACACCTAGAAGAAAACGCAAAAGATTTTATCCAGTTTAAAGCTTCACTTTTAGTTGAAGACGCCAAAAATGATCCTGTCAAAAAAGCAGAACTTATCAGAGACATGGTCAATAGTATTTCTAAAATACCCGATCGCATCAAACGCGAGGTGTATATAAAAGAAACTTCCCGAATAATGGATATCTCTGAAGATGTGCTTGCCAATACGCTTGCGCAAATCCTTCGCAAAGAGAGCTTTGATTCCACAAAGAAAAACATTGAACAAACCAAAAATCTAGAAGCGGTCAAAAGAGAAGAAGCACAACTCCAAAAAGTGGACTTCTTAGAAGTAATCGAAGAAAACATCCTTAAAATATTATTAAACTTCCCGACCAAAGAACTCACTTTTGAGGATTTCCATCTTGTGATGAATGATGATGAAGTCATTGAACAAAAGGTAGTTAATAAAAAATACAAAGTCTATGAACGTATATATCTCAGCCTGCAGGATGATGAAATCGAATTTACAAATCCACATTTTAAAGAAATCTACAACCACCTAATCACACACCTTAATACAGTCGAGAAATTTGACAAAGAAAAATATATCGCAAGTATTCCTCAGGAATTAGCCAGCAAAATCAGTGATTTATACTTCTCAGAAGAAAAATATAGATTAGACAACTGGGAGTCAAAAAGTATATTTCCTCGCACCAAAGAACAAGACGATGTGATTGTGCAGAACATTGAAGGAACAGTGCTCAACTTGCGCTGTTACCTGATTTATAAACTGATAGGCGAGATGATGGAACAAACCAAAAACATAGATAGCCAGACAGACAATTCTGACCTTCTAAAAGAAGTTACCGAGTATCACCAGCTCCGCAAATTCTTGTTTTCAAAGCTGGGCAATGTAACGCCGCTAAACCACTTTTCACAATACGGAAAATAAAAAACCTCTTCAAAAAACGGAAGAGGTCACTATTATTTTAATCAAAATCTAGGTTTTAGGTGTCTAATAATTCTATTTTATTTCTACCTAAAATCACCGATCCATTTTCTTCTAGCTGTTTGAGTAGTCTAGAAACTACTACTCTTGCCGTACCCAATTCGTTGGCTAACTGCTCGTGAGTGGTAAGGATAATTTTGGTTTGATTGAGATCTGCTTTTGTTCGAAGTAATTTCAGCAAGCGTTCATCTACTTTTTTGAAGGCAACAGCATTGACGATATCTAATAATTCCTCAAATCTTTTGTGGTATAATCTAAAGATATAGTCCAGCCATTCTGGATATTCTTTGATAAACAACGACACTTTATCCATCGGTAAAAACAAAATTTCGGCATCTTCTTCTATCTCTGCTTTAACCTTACTTGTTTCGTTGTGCAATCCGCCCAAAAAAGACATAATACAACTCTCACCTGCTTTGATATAATAGAGCAATATTTCTCTTCCGTCCTCTTCTGTTCTGATGACTTTCATACTTCCTCTAATCACAATCGGGATGGAGCGGATATAGGAGTTTTCATCCATCAAAATAGTTCCGGCATCGTATTGTTTTGAAATACCGTGCTTATATAATTTGGCAATAAGCTCGGGTGAGGATTTAAACTCAGTAATATTTTCTAATTTCTCCATTAGGCTACACTACAACTTTAGAATTATTATTTATAGGGGTCAACAAAGGTTTTATAGTTTACTTCCATAAGCCAAATCGCCAGCATCACCCAAACCTGGGACGATGTATTTATGCGCATCGAGTTTGTCATCAAGCGTGGCAATCCATAAATGACAATGTGATGGTAAGTGTTGCTTCAGATATTCTACGCCTTCTGGTGCAGCAATCACTGCAGCAATATGAATCTCCTTCGGGTTTTGGTCTGACATCAATTTGTTGAACACGGCTACTAGAGATTTTCCGGTGGCGAGCATTGGGTCAACAAGCAACAGGACTTTATCATCTACACAAGGTACGGCTTGATATTCTACTTTAATTTCAAAAGCATCATCGTTATTATAATGATGTCTAAAAGCCGAGATAAACCCGTTTTCAGCATCGTCAAAATAATTCAAAAAACCATAATGAAGCGCTAAACCAGCTCTGAGAATCGAGCAAAGCACAATCTTGTCACGCAGCTGGAAAGTGGCTTTCTGAGCTAAGGGTGTTTGTACAGTTACGGGTTCAAAAGCTAACGTCTTGCTGATTTCATACGACATAATCTCACCTACCCGTTCTATATTTCGCCTAAATCGCATACTGTCTTTCTGTACTTCTACGTTGCGCAATTGAGACAAAAAGTGTGTAAGAATACTGTTTTGTTGTGATAAATAATGTATCTGCATGGTGTTGAAATTGAATTCGATAAAAATATAAAAAAATACTTCTAATAATCTATGCTCTACTGTTAAGAGGGTAGGTATAGGTAAAACCTATTTGTTGAAATCTTGTATAAGCTCATTATAAATCACCTGATAACACTCGTTTTTGAGATTTCTTTTATCCTCAGAAATCATTCCTTTTGTATCGATGAATTTATGAACCTTCGCTCGCATCTTGCCTGGACTTCCGCTAAAGAAATCATACGAAAAGCGTCTTTTATTGTCATAAAAAGTTATCGGAACTATCGGAATTTGATACTCAATTGCCAGTCTGAAAGCTCCGTCTTTAAACGGATCTAAAACTGTATTGCGATCAGAAGGCACACCTCCTTCAGGGAAAATACAGATGCTCAAACCTCTGTCCAATCTGTTTTTAGCTTGTTCAAAAGCATCTTTTTTACTCTTGTTACTCCCTCTATCCACCAATATACAAGTGCGTTTATAGAAAAACCCAAAAATCGGAATTTTTGCTAGCTCTTGTTTGCCTACAAATACAAACGGATTGTCTTTTATGATATATAACATCAGCATAATATCAGTCATCGAGGTGTGGTTAGCGATAAACATATAGCTTTTTCGCTTTTCTAGTTGCTGTTCTCTTTTGACTGAAATATTGAAACCCATTCCAAAAAGAATGATTTTTGCCCAAACGCGTGCAACTTTCATAAAAAACGGATACCATTTTTCTTTGGATATAGAAAGTAACAGAATCGGGAACATGACTAAAATTGGCACGCCGAGCAAAATATAGAACCAGAGTCTATATAAAAATTGTAAAGCTACTTTCAAAAATCTCATGAAATATATAGGTATTTATCAGCCCAAAAGTAATTATTTTTATAGCAACTCTACTATATTTATCGAAATAGAACTTACAGAACCTCCACTAAAAGTGTAGATTAGCCTGTTGTAAGATCAAATTTCTGATTGATGTGGCTATACTTTGTCTTCTAAAAGCGGAACAAATCTGAAAGTTCCATATTCATGTTTTTCAAATTGGGTCTCGTTTTTGCGAATAAGCATCGTCATAATCTGCTCTTCTTCTCCCAACGGAATGACCAATCTTCCTCCTACTTTGAGTTGAGCCATCAAGGCTTGTGGAATAAATGAA
Organism: Flavobacteriaceae bacterium; assembly: GCA_034676605.1. Classification (GTDB taxonomy): domain Bacteria; phylum Bacteroidota; class Bacteroidia; order Flavobacteriales; family Flavobacteriaceae; genus Flavobacterium. The sequence continues at coordinate 1,716,304 of JAUCBW010000001.1, forward strand.
GCACCAGCGGTAACGATAATCGAATCAAAAGGAGCATAATTAGGTAATCCTTTATAGCCATCCCCAAACGACATATATTTAGGGCGAATGCCCATTTTGGGCAACAAAAGTGAGGTTTTCTTAAAGAGTTCGTTTTGACGCTCAATACTGTATACTTTGGCGCCCATCAAACACAACACAGCCGTCTGATAACCTGAGCCAGTACCGATTTCTAATATCTTATCTTCTTTTTTAACCTCGAGTAATTGACTCTGAAATGCAACAGTATAAGGTTGCGAAATCGTCTGACCTGCGCCAATTGGAAAAGCTTTGTCCTGATAAGCAAAATTCTCAAAACTTGAGTCTAAAAACAGGTGTCTCGGAATTTTTTCTGATGGCTTCGAGTACAGAAGTGTCTGTGATTCCTTTTTCCTTTAGCGTATCAACCAATTGATTCCTAAGTCCTTTATGTTTGGGCGTGTCCTTCAAGGCTTTTTATTTTTTAAAAGCATAAAATTAAGAATTTATAACTACTTTAGGAAGCTAAATGTATTCTGAAAATTGAAGCTACTGCGCTAACACTATTATTTAACTAGCTATTAACAGCCTAATAATTTAGCTATCAGTACTTTTGTTATTAACCAAACACAACTAAATGGGTATTCTTTTTTCATATAGATTGTATTTCTTCCTTGTTTTAGGGCTAGCGTTCAATTCGTGTTACGATTCTAAAAGTGATGATTATTCGGCTTATTTTGGTGGCGAAGTAGTCAATCCTAAAAGCAAATGGATGTTGTTTTATAAAGGAGATCAGCTCCTAGACAGCATTCCGCTTGACAAGGACAATCGATTTTTCAAAAAATTTGATTCTCTTAAACCTGGACTTTATAGCTTTAAGCACGAACCTGAATTTCAATACGTCTATTTCGATAAAAACGACAGTATAATGGTTCGGCTGAATACCTACAACTTTGACGAATCAGTGGTTTTTTGTGGCAAAGGAGACGAAAAAAACAACTTTCTGATTGAAGTTTACCTCAAAAACCAAGAGGACAAAAGCCAAATGTTTCCTAGTTTTGACTTAGATGAAAGCGGTTTTACGCACAAAGCAAGTGCTTTCTATCAATCTATACTCGACTTTTATAATTCACAAAAAGAAATCATCCAGTGGAGTGAAGATTTTGATCTGATTGCCAAAGCAAGCGTAGATTATCCCTACTACACAAAAAAGGAGTTTTATCCGATAGCTCATAAAAGGAGAAACCAAAAGGAGAATTACGACAAGCTCTCAAGCAGCTATTATGACCACCGAAAAAAAGTGGATTTTGACAACCCCTCATTATCTACATTCTGGCCTTACTTTCAATACATGAACACCTTTATTGACAACTTAGCTAATAAAGACAACAAAGGCTTCTTTATAGATTCTGAAACCGTTATTAAGAAACTAAAAATAGCCGATTCTATCACGGATAATCAAGCTCTAAAAAATAAGATAACCAATACTATCGCTATCCGATACCTGACCGAAAAAGAAGAAAATTATACAGACAAAGTGTTTTTAGAAAACTATTATAAGATTTCTACTGACAATGATAAGAAGGACGAAATTAAACGTTTAGTAGAAGCTATAGAAGTTCTAAACAAAACAGGCTATCTACCAGAACAAACCCTAAAAGATATAAACGGAAAATCTTTTTCAAGCAATACTATTTTTACCCAAAAAACGATTGTTTACTTCTGGTCAAAACGCTACGAAAATCACTTTTTTGCCGTACATAAAAAGCTAAATGCACTACTCGATAAAAGAGCAGACATCACAGTTATAGGTATTTGTTTAGACTCAGATGTTGAAGACCAAAAAGTTTTCTTAGAGAAAAATAAAGCCAACATCAATCCTAAGATTCAACATTATTGGCCTGCGGATCTCAATACGCTAAAAAGCAAATGGGCTGTAACCAATATTACCCGTGCTACAATAGTTAATAAAAACGGTAAAATAAACAAGACTTTCATAAATATATTTGACACTACTTTTAATAAAGAACTTTAAAAACACTGTTTTTTTGAGATAATAAGAACAGCTAGACTCTAGGTTTAGTTACCGCTATTTTTGTTTTATATTTGTAGAAATCTATACTTGTGAAAAAAATAATCTTCTTCCTTTTTATTCTATGGAATGTCGTTGCCTTTGGGCAAATTGAAGATGCTTGGATATACTTCGACGACAAACCACAAGCCAACTATTATCTTGCTAATCCACTAGAAATGCTCTCGCAAAGAGCCTTAGATAGAAGAACAGCACAGAATATCGCTCTTGATTTTACAGATGTTCCGATTCATCAAGCCTATATCGACCAAATCATAGATGCTGAACTTGTTGAGGTCAAGGCAAAATCTAAGTGGATGAATGCGCTACACGTTAGAGGAACTGAAGCTAATGTTTCGCTTTTACTAAATTTACCCTTTGTAGAAAGCATTTCTTTTGCTAATAAGGCGTTGAATAATCAAGCTGCTTCTCTGACAGCAACAAGCTTTCCTATACAACACAAACAACTCGATACTTCTGAGGTATATGCCTACGGAAATTCTGAGAGTCAGATTCAATTACACAACGGGCATTTGCTCCATCAAGAAGGATTTACGGGAGAAGGAAAGATAATTGCAGTTATCGACAATGGTTTTATAGGTGTGGATACAGCTTTGCCCTTCCAGAGATTACATACGGAGAACCTGATTTTAGGCGGTTATGATTTTGTAAACAGAAATGAGAACTTTTATACAGGTGGCAATCACGGCACAAGGGTTTTGTCAACCATCGGTGCGTTTCAAGAAGATGAACTTATCGGAACGGCACCCAATGCGCAGTATTATCTTTTTATAACCGAAGACAATACCAGCGAAACGCCCCTCGAAGAATCGCTTTGGGTCGAAGCTGCCGAATTAGCTGATAGCCTTGGCGTAGATATCATCAATACTTCTTTGGGTTATAGTGTTTTTGACAATCCAAGCTACAACTACACTTATGCCGATATGGATGGTGTCACAACCTTTATTTCTAGAGGAGCAAATCATGCGTTCTCTAAAGGAATAATTTGTGTGACGGCAGCCGGAAATTCAGGTGCTACTTCTTGGCAATACATCACTGCTCCTGCAGATGCTATAGGTTCTTTTACGGTCGGTGCAGTGAATAACACTGGTGCTTATGCTTCTTTTAGTTCTATCGGACCAACCGCAGATAATAGAATCAAACCCGATGTAGTGGCTCAAGGCGTATCTACCGTAAATTCACTTCAGAACGGAACTATCGGAATAGCCAACGGCACTTCATTTTCTTCACCTATCATGGCTGGATTAGTAGCTTGTTTGTGGCAAGCTTCCCCAGAGCTCACAGCTGTTGAGCTCACGCAATTTATCAGAGAAGCATCACATTTATACAATACACCCACAGCTGAGCTAGGTTACGGCATACCCGATTTTTATCAGGCATATCAGACCTTGAGCACAGATAAATTTGCAACAAGCGAATGGAAAATATATCCAAATCCAACTACTGGAATTATTTATTTCTACGGAAGTTCTACAGCTCGAAATCAACTTAGATTATATGATGTTTCTGGCAAGAAAATTATAGATACAGCACTGCAAAGCAACACCGACATAGACATTCATCATCTAGAGAAAGGAATCTATATCTATCAAATCACCACAGAGAATTATACAAAAACAGGGAAAATACTCAAGAAATGACAAATAAAATCACAACACTTTTCGGAATCAAATACCCGATTATTCAGGGAGGAATGATTTGGAATTCGGGATATAAACTGGCGAGTGCCGTAAGTAATGCAGGGGGTTTAGGACTTATCGGCGCTGGGTCAATGTATCCAGAGGTATTCAGAGAGCACATACAGAAATGCAAAAAAGCAACCAACAAACCCTTCGGAGTAAATGTGCCGATGCTCTACCCTAATATTGAAGAAATCATAAATATTATCATCGAAGAAGAAGTCAAAATCGTATTCACCTCTGCAGGAAATCCGAAAACTTGGACATCATTTCTCAAAGAAAAAGGCATTACGGTCGTACACGTAGTGAGTAGCGTAAAATTCGCACTCAAAGCACAAGAAGCAGGCGTAGATGCTGTGGTTGCAGAAGGCTTTGAAGCGGGTGGTCACAACGGTAGAGAAGAATCGACCACATTTACGCTTATTCCGATGGTCAAAAACGAACTCCGTATTCCGCTTATTGCAGCAGGAGGAATAGCCACAGGAGCAGGAATGCTCGCCGCAATGACTTTAGGTGCTGATGGTATTCAGATGGGAAGCAGATTTGCAGCATCGGTTGAATCATCAGCACATCAAAATTTTAAAGACACCATTACCCAAGTCAAAGACGGCGACACCTATGTAATGCTCAAAGAACTAGCACCTGTGCGTCTCATCAAAAATAAATTTTTTAATGATTTGGTCGAATTATATGCCAAATGTCCGACTCCTGAGCAATTAAAAGAATTGCTAGGCAGAGCTAGAGCAAAAAAAGGCATGTTTGAAGGCGACCTTGATGAAGGTGAGTTGGAAATTGGTCAAGTAGCTGGACTGATTCATTCGGTGGAGCCTGTTACAAAAATTTTTAGTGATTTATTATCCGAATTTGAAAGTGAAAAGAAACGAATAGCTCGTTTTGAATTTTAATATCCAAAGAATCATAGCTGTTAATTTACCCTGAAAAATGAAACATATTACCCAACAACAATGGGAAGAACTTCTAGCCCAAGACACGAATGCTGTACTTCTTGACGTGAGAACTCCTGAAGAACAAAACCGTGGAATTATCAAAAATGCAATTTGTATTGACATTTATGACACTAATCATTTCATAGAAGAAGTCAGCAAATTAGACAAGACAAAAAACTACTATATCTATTGTCAAGCCGGAGCCAGAAGTGCCAATGCTTGTCAATATATGGACCAACAAGGTTTTGCACAAACCTATAACTTGCTTGGAGGGATTTCTCTTTGGAGCGGCGAATTGGTCTAGTCAAAAGGAGTATCTTTGCCTGTTATGAATCCACAAGACATCTTTTCTATTAAAAACAATAAGGAGTTTATCAAAATAGCTCTGAAGGTTTTTAGGTATCAGTATGCGCATAATTCGGTATATCGTAAATTCTGTGATTTCCTAAATACGGATATTGCTCAGGTAAAAACCTTAGAGCAAATTCCTTTTTTGCCTATCGAATTCTTTAAGTCTGAAAGGGTTTTATCATCCGATAATCCGATTGAAATCACCTTTACTAGTAGCGGAACTACGGGCAGCCAAACCAGTTCGCATCTAGTAACTAACGTATCTATTTATGAGCAAAGCTACTTGAGTGCCTTTGCCTCCTTCTACGGAAATATAGAAAACTATGTTATATTGGCTTTGCTTCCTTCGTATTTAGAACGAGAAGGCTCTTCGCTTATTTATATGGTGGAAGATTTAATCGAAAAGAGCAATAATCCAGATAGTGGTTTCTACTTACACAATTATGACGAGCTAATAGAGAAGCTGGTAGCTCTTGACAACTCAGGGCAAAATATTATTCTTATTGGCGTTACCTATGCTTTATTAGACCTTGTAGAGAAACAAAACTTCCAACTTCAGAACACTATTATTATGGAAACAGGAGGTATGAAAGGTAAGCGGAAAGAAATGATACGAGAAGAATTGCATCAAATTCTTCAAAACGGATTCGGAGTCAAATCAATACATTCAGAATATGGTATGACTGAATTATTGTCTCAAGCCTATTCTCTTGGTGAAGGTGTTTTTAGTTGTCCTGAATGGATGCAAATCTTAATCAGAGACCCAGAAGATGCGCTAACCTATTTAGAATCTGAGCGAACGGGCGGCATAAATGTCATCGATTTAGCAAACATCAATTCTTGTAGCTTTATAGCCACGCAAGATTTAGGAAAAAAATTCACAAATGGCGATTTTGAAGTCTTAGGAAGATTTGACCATACAGATATTAGAGGTTGTAATTTGATGGTTTTATGACTTTAGTCATAAACACATACTGACTTCATCACTTACTTTAGCTCATAATTTAAAATCATTCTAATTATGCGCTTATATAACCAACTTCTGACCCAAAGCAAAGACAAGTTTTATTTAGTAATTGTTTTAGGTATTCTTGCCTCTAGCTGTATCGGATCTATTGCTGCAACCTTAGCCTTAAGAAACCTACCTGACCCATTAGAACTTGTTCAACTTTGTATTGCTGTGGCAACTGCTATGTGGTATAACGCTACCATTCTAGCACAATTGAGTCACAAGACTATGGTCAACGCACTTATCTTAAGTGTAATCGCCAATAGCATTATCATCATCTTACACCTGATATAAGTATCGGGTGTTTTTTATTTTGAGGGGCTAAATAATATTTTAGAAAAATCGAGCTAAATCAGTATTGGATTCTAATTCTATGGCTGGGTTGTTTTGAGTAAACCAACGCGCTGTGAGTGTACCTCTGAGTAGAATGGCATCATCTTTCACTTCAAGCCAACTCCCTTCTCTAAGTCCTAAAACTGGAACGGTATTAAAAGCGTGGTATTCCCTCAGACGTGTTTCTCTGGTTTCTCCCATATGGGTAGACGTAGTATCAGGGTCTAGATAATGTGGATTTAAGTTGAAAGGCAATATACCCAAAGTCTTGAAACTCGGTGGGTAAATAATAGGCATATCATTGGTGGTTTGCATGGTAAGTCCTGTGATATTACTTCCTGCACTCGTGCCTAAATAAGCTGTACCGCTTCTGAGTGCCTGCTCTAAAACATCCATCACGTCATTTTTGTATAACTGATATACAAGTAAAAATGTATTTCCACCACCCGTGAAAATAGCCTCTGCATTTTTGATTGCTTCTTTTGGGGTTTCAAACTCATGAAGTCCTTTAACCTCAATTCCGATTTTATAAAAAACTGATTTTACTTTAGAAGTATACTCGTCGTGAGTGATTCCGCCTGGTCTAGCATAGGGCACAAAAACAAGTGTCTTTATGTTGCTAAAATGTACTTTGAGCGTAGGTAAAAGATAATCTAAATAGTTGCCGCTGTGCAAGGTTGAGGTTGAGGCTATAATCAGGTTTTTCATCTTTTATCAGTAGTTTAGATTTGAGTTTTTATTGTCGAAATAAAGTCAAAGTGGGTATTGTGCCAAAGATATTTATTGCAAATCTATTTAGCAACCACAGCCATTTGTACCTCCACAATTCTTTTTTTTGCGCTTAAAAATATATTTTCGAGCTAAAAAATAGGCGGCTAATCCAAGGGCAATATATACTATTATTTCTTGTACCATAATTGAATTTAATTAAAAGCTTAGCTAAAAACCGTATAGCCAATAAAGGCAGCTACATAAGCCATAATTCCCATTCCGATAAACTGAATGATAGGCCATTTCCATGAGTTGGTTTCACGTCTTACGATAGCCACAGTTGCAGCGCACTGCAAGGCAATCGCATAAAACAACAAAAGCGAAACTCCGGTTGGAGTCGTAAACACTTTTTCGCCTGTATCGGCATAAGTTGCTGCTTGCATTCTTGATTTGATAGTGCCTTGGTCGTCAGGATCTTCTACGCTATAAATAGTAGCAAGCGTACCTACAAAAACTTCTCGGGCTGCAAAAGAGGTGATAATTGCTATACCTATCTTCCAATCATAGCCAAGAGGTTTGATAACAGGTTCAATGGCTTTACCCATCATCCCTACATACGAATTCTCTAGTTGAAAAGAAGCTACTTCTGCCTCAAGCTGATGATCAGAAATGGGCGTTTCTGTATATTTAGCCTCTATAATTTCTTGCGCAATATCAAAAGTTTTACCTCCGTGTGAGGCTAGAAACCAAAGTATGATTGAGACTGCTAAAATAATTTTACCAGCGTTAAGCACAAATGATTTTGTCTTTTCGATAACTGTAAAAAACACACTTCTGAGCAATGGCAATTTATAAGAAGGCATCTCAATAACAAAATAAGATTTACTCTTGAAGTTGATAACTTTGTTTAAGATAACTGCTGACCCTGCTGCCAAGACAACTCCCAATACATACATTCCCAAAAGTGCTAATGCCTGAGAGTTGATAAAGCCCAAGAGTTTCTTTTGAGGAATAATAAGCGAAATAAGTATGGTGTACACCGGAAGCCTAGCCGAACAAACAGTGAATGGCGTAACTAAAATAGTAATAAGGCGCTCTTTCCAGTCTTCAATATTTCTAGTAGCCATAATTGCTGGAATAGCACAAGCATTACCCGAAATAAGTGGCACTACACTTTTTCCGCTCAATCCGAATTTTCGCATAATCTTATCCATCAAAAACACTACTCGACTCATATAACCAGTTTCTTCTAATACAGCTATAAACATGAAGAGGATAGCAATCTGAGGTATAAAAATTACCACTCCTCCAATACCTGGGATTATTCCTTGACTGATTAAATCGTTGAGTTTCCCTTCTGGCATGAGTGCTGCCAAGTATTCAGACAAACTGGCAAAACCATTATCAATGAAATCCATCACCGGTTCTGCCCAAGCAAAAATGGCTTGAAACATCACTAACAACAATGCCATGAAAATCAAATACCCAAAGACTTTGTGAGTCAATATTTTATCGAGTTTTGAATCAAAATCAGTTGCTTTTGATTTGTCAATAATCAAGTTGCCTTTGAGTACTGCTTCTATAAACTGATAGCGTTTGATGGTTTCTTTATGTTGTTCTCTTTTGGTTTGGTTTTGTTTGGCAGTATCTTCTACTTCCTGAAAGCCTAGTTCATAGGTTTCAGAAAGCCATTGTTTATATTTTAACGCATCTTCAACAAACAAGGGATTACCTTCTTTGTGAGTTGCTTGACCTATCGCAGTTTTCAGTTCAGCAATTCCTGTTTTCTTGCGTGTACTAACGAGAATAATCTTAGTGTCTAACTTCTCTTCTAAGGGTTTAATATCAATAGTAATTCCTTTTTTAGACATTCTATCCGCCATATTAAAAACCAAAAGAGTAGGAATACCTAGGTCTTTCACTTGTGTAAACAGCAATAAGTTACGTTTGAGGTTTTCAACTTCTGCAACTACGACGACTAAGTCAGGATAGTTTTTATTAGACCTATCTAAAAGGTATTTTGTAGTAATGCTTTCGTCAATCGAACTTGGATTTAGGCTATAAGTACCTGGCAAGTCAATGACATCAACTCTTTGTTTGTTTTCTAGATGAAAGCTCCCTTGTTTCTTATCAACCGTAATCCCTGGATAATTACCCACTTTTTGGTGCAATCCAGTAAGGATATTGAAAATAGAGGTTTTCCCGGTGTTCGGATTTCCGACTAAAGCTATTTTTAAGTTGTTAGGCATCGTCTAGTAATTGATTAGATCTACTTCTATAAGTGCTGCCATTTCTTTTCTGATGGCTACTCGCGTATCGTTTATCAAAAAATAAAATGGGCATCCAAGTGGAGCAATCTGAATAAGCTCGACCTCTTTATCGGGTAAACAACCTAATTCGACTAATTTTATCGGGACAAACTGTATATCAAGGTCTTTAATAACAGCTTTTTCACCTATTTGGAGCTGACTTAAAAGCATTAGTTTTTATTTAGAATAAATCTAGACAAAGATACATAACAAATGATTGAAAACAAAAAAACAGCAGGTTTAACTTACTTTATAGATAAGTCAACCTACTGTTAATTTTTTACTAAGAAACAGGGTTATTTCTTTTCTTCTTCTTTCTTGGTATTGCTTGGCTGGTCATCCTTTGCAGCGTTTTTAAACTCTTTGATTCCGCTACCTAGACCTTTCATGAGTTCAGGGATTTTCTTACCTCCAAACAGAAGGATTACAACACCCAAAATTAGCAATATTTCAGTCATACCAAACTTTCCCATAACAGTATGTTTTTATTTAAATTATTCTTTAGACCAATTGTTATATAGAGTACAAATGTACAATTATTAATTTCTTTTAAATCAAATATGCCTGTTAAATCTTGTGTCGTAAAACAAAAAGCCAAGCATACAACCTATTGCTTTTCAGACAGATAGTTTTTGCTTATTTGGCAAAAGCTTTTTTATTAAATGCAATCAGAATCCCTATTCCTGTGCTGATCGCTACGTCAGCCACGTTAAAGATAGCATTAAAAAAACTAAAGCCTTGACCTCCGACCAGCGGAAACCACTGCGGAAAAACTCCGTTTCTAATAATCGGAAAGTACAACATATCTACTACATTACCGTGAAAAAGCGTTCCGTAGGGCTTGTCTGAAAACAAAGTTGCGACTTGTCCTTCGGAGTGATCAAAGATAATTCCGTAAAAAACAGAGTCGATGATATTCCCCAAAGCTCCCGCCAGAATAAGAGCAATAGCAACAGTCAAATAGTTAGAGGCTTTCTTTCTAAAGCTATCCCAAAGCCAATATCCGATACCGAAAACAGCACAAATCCTAAAAAGTGTCAGGATGAGTTTTCCGTCTTTAAACGGAAGCGTAGCACCCCAAGCCATTCCGTCATTTTCTACAAAATAGATTTCGAACCAAGACAAAACTTCGATTTTTTCGTAAAGTAAGAAGTTTGTTTTAATGTATATCTTTGACACTTGATCAGCAAGAAGCACTAAAAAAACGAGCAAATAAGCTTTTTTTAAGGACATTTTTTTATTTTTAACTCTGCAAAAGTAGGTATTAATTTTCGTTCTAAAAACCTTGACACAAAATGAATAAGAAACAACTCAGAACTTATTACAAAAATCTTCGGAATACATTGACCCAAGACGAAAAAGAACACAGAAGCCTCGCTATTGCAAATCAGCTCTTAAAGCTAGATATCTGGAATAAGACCTATTACCATCTCTTCTTGCCGATAACCGAATTAGGCGAGGTCAATACCGAATTCATTCTTCAAATACTAATGGGCAAAGACAAGGAAATCATTATCTCTAAAACAGATTTTGACAAGCTAGAGATGATTCATTATGTATTGACAGAAAACACTAAAATCAAAAAGAACCTATACAACATTCCAGAACCTGTCGGTGGTATTGAAGTGCCTCCCAATAAAATTGAAGTGGTTTTTGTGCCTTTGTTGGCATTTGACCGCAACGGACATCGAGTGGGTTACGGCAAGGGGTTCTATGATAAATTTTTAGAAAAATGCAATCCAGATGTTATAAAGGTTGGACTTTCATTCTTTGAAGCGGAAACGACAATTGATGATGTGTATGAACAGGATATTCCGTTAGATTTTTGTGTTACTCCAAACAAAATTTATACTTTTGGAAATTTATAAACCGAATCCTATACGTCTGATGCGCTATTTCCTTATTCTGTGTATACTTTCACCTCTAATTTCTTTGAGTCAAGAAACTACTCAAAACCTACCATTAGAGCTAGAAGTTGATTATACCTATGGCAATATATTAGAACACCGTGCAAGCATTAAGCACCTTATCAAAGGACATCCTGAAGGATTTATGCTGACACTCAATAAAAAAACTTTTGGCGCAAAAAAGTGGGAAGCCCTCTACAACTATCCAGACTACGGACTTTCGTTTACTTATCAGGATATGAAAAACGAAGTGTTAGGCGAACATTATTCGCTCTACGGACATCTGACTTTTTATTTCTTGAACCGAAATCTGACCTTTAGGGTAGCGCAAGGATTAACATATAACACCAATCCGTATGACAAGGAAACGAACTTTAGAAATACTGCTTACGGTACGAGCTTTATGCCTTCGACCTATTTCTTAGTGAATTACAAAAAGAAAAACATCTATAAAGGCATAGGAATACACACGGGTTTCGGGATACACCATTATTCCAATGCGAGGATGAAAGCACCCAACACCAGCACAAATACTATTGCGTTTAACTTTGGTTTGAATTATGATTTTGACAGTAAAAATCCTGATTACATTACTTACGAAAAAACAAAATACACTGAACCGATAAAATACAATTTCGCTTTCAGAAGTGGTGTGAGCTCTAGTGCTGTAGTCGGCACAAAGCAGTATCCGTTTTATGTTTTTTCAGCTTATGCAGACAAGCGAATTTCAGAGAAAAGCACCTTCCAGCTTGGTGCAGATTTATTTTTGATGGAATACGTCAAAGAGCATCTTTACTTCTTATCAGTGGCTTATCCTGAAGGCAACGAGAATGCTACTGCTATCGACTACAAAAGAGTAGGTGTTTTTGGCGGTTATGAAATCCATTTCGATAAGCTTTCTATAGAAGCTCAAATGGGCTGTTATGTTTATGCTCCTTTTTCGGCAGAGGCAGATTTGTATCAGCGTTTGGGCTCAAAGTACCGTATATCAGAGAAAATGTTTACAGGAATTGGTTTGAAAACCCACATGGCAAAAGCTGAAGCTCTTGAATTTTCTATCGGATATCGGTTCTAGGAGATTTAGTTAAACCACCGCTCAACTAAATCTTTTTCAAAAGTAGCACTGTGTTTATGAGTAAACTCATTAGTCTGGTTGTTGTACTCATAATCCTTTGCCCAATCTTCAAAATTCTCAACAACTTCCTTTATAGCATTTATTATGTATTCAACCTCCTCAGTGGTAGTAGTGGGGTGAATCGACATTCTAATCCACCCTGGTTTTTCAGACAAAAAACCACGCGAAATCTTATCGGTAAGATAATTTGATGTTACTTGATCTACGTGAAGCAAATAATGTCCGTAGGTTCCGGCACAACTACATCCGCCTCTGGTTTGTATGCCAAAACGGTCGTTCAAGAGTTTTACACCTAAATTATAATGCAATCCGTCCACATAAAAAGAAATCACACCCAAACGGTTTTGATGCTGGTTTGCCAAGACATGTAGGTTTGAAATTTGGTTGAGTTCTTCAAAGATATACTCGAGGATTTCTTCCTCTCTCTGCATCATCTTCTCGACATTCATCTCTTCTTTGAGTTGCACAGCCAAAGCAGTTTTGATTACCTGCAAAAAACCAGGTGTTCCACCGTCTTCCCTATCCTCAATATTATCTAAATATTTGTGTTCGCCCCAAGGATTAGTCCAGCTTACGGTTCCTCCTCCAGGATGATCTGGAATCATATTTTTGTACAAACTCTTATTAAAAATAAGCACGCCTGAGGTGCCTGGTCCTCCCAAAAATTTATGTGGAGAAAAGAAAATCGCGTCTAAATAAGATTGATTGTCCGGATGCATATCAATAACTACATAAGGTGCAGAACAAGCAAAATCTACAAAACAAACTCCGTTGTACTGATGAATCATCTTGGCAATCTCGTGATAAGGCGTCTGAATTCCGGTTACGTTTGAACAAGCTGTGATAGAAGCAATCTTTAGGGTGTGCTCTTTGTATTTTTCGAGTAAAGCTTTAAAACTATCCAAACAAATAAGCCCGTCTTCAGTGGCAGGAATCACCTCAACTATACCGATGGTTTCCATCCAAGAGGTCTGGTTTGAGTGGTGTTCCATATGCGTAATGAAAACCACAGGTCTTTTTTCTTCAGGAACTTGAGTGTGTTTTTGTAAATTCTCCGGGACTTTTATTCCGAGTATCCTCTGGAATTTATTGATGGCACCCGTCATACCGGTACCCGCCGCAATAAACACATCGTCAGCAGAGGCATTCACATGTCTTTTGATGATTTCTCTAGATTTGTGATATGCCAAAGTCATTGCCGTACCCGAAACAGTGGTTTCTGTATGTGTATTAGCCACAAAAGGACCAAATTCATTCATCAGTTTTTCTTCAATCGGACGATATAATCTTCCTGAAGCAGTCCAATCTGCATAGATGATTTTTTTTCTGCCGTAAGGCGAATCAAACTCTTGATCCATGCCGATAATATTTGCTCTGAATGGCCTAAAATAATGCTCTAAAGAAGATGTGTCTTTATTGAATGAACTCATAGTAAACGGATTTTGAAATGCAAATTTACTGTTTTTAATCTTAGTTATGCTCTTTCAAAAGATAAGGAGGTGTTAAGAGAGCTATTATCGAGTAAATAAACAGCATTCAAAAACCAGTTAAAACACTAATTTCCAAAACTTTAATATCAAAAATAAAACACAAAAACACAAAATATGCTGCAATTCGACTGTATAATATATTGAGGGTTTTTCGGTAAAAGCCATTCAAATTGATTTTTTTTGCTTAAACTTGAACGTTTTTTCATATACAAGACATAACTATGGCTTTTAGAACACTTTCATTCTTGTTTTTGCTACTTTCTAGTAGCCTTGTGGCGCAAGACAAACTCAGCTTAGAATACATCTGGGGAGGATACTTCAGAACCCAACAAATGCAGGAGCTTCAGTCAATGAATAACTCCAATGAATACACCATTCTGAATTATGACCGAAGCAGTAGAGTGTTCTCTATCGATTTGTATGATTTTGCTACACTCGAGAAGAAATCAACCCTTTTTTCGACACGTGATTTTACAGAACTTTCTTCCATTGATAGTTATTCTTTTGATACTTCAGAAAAGAAAATCTTAATTGCATCGAACTCCGAATATATTTATAGACGTTCGTTTACGGCTGATTTTTTCGTGTATGATATTCAGACCAAAAAACTTCAAAAAGTATCCGACAAGAAAATTCAAGAACCACTATTTACGCCCAACGGAAAATCGGTTGTTTATGCTTTTGAGAATAATCTTTATCTATATGATTTAGATAGTAAAAGTGAAACTCCAATTACTACAGACGGAAAACAAAATCATATCATCAATGGAATTACCGATTGGGTTTATGAAGAAGAATTTGCTTTTGTAAGAGCTTTTGACATCAGTAAAAACGGAGAATATATAGCTTATATCCGATTTGATGAAACAGAGGTTCCAGAATTTTCGATGGATGTTTACGGAAAGGAATTATATCCTACACAACAGGTTTTTAAATACCCAAAAGCAGGAGAAAAAAAATGCAGAAGTTTCGTTACATATTTTTGATATAAGTACGAAATCCACTAAAAAAATCAACCTCGAAAATTACACCGATTTTTATATTCCGAGAATTAAATGGACAAATGATGCTGATTTGTTGAGCGTTCAGGTAATGAATCGTCATCAAAACAATTTGGATTTTCATTTTGTAGATGCAAAAACTGCAACTTCAAAAATTATTCTGAACGAAAAAGACAAATACTACATTGATATTACCGACAACCTTACTTTTTTGGATGATAACAGTTTTATTTGGACTTCCGAAAAAGACGGATTTAATCATATTTATCACTACGACAAAAACGGAAAACCATTAAACCAAATCACAAAAGGAAACTGGGAAGTAACTGAGTATTACGGATTTGATGCTAAAACAAAAACTATTTTCTACCAATCAGTAGAAAATGGCTCGACCAACCGAGATGTGTATAAAATCGGGTTAAACGGAAAAAATAAAGTCCGCCTATCCAAAGAAAACGGAACTAGCAAAGCGACTTTCAGTCCGAATTATCAGTATTTCATCAATTCATTTTCATCTGCAAATACACCTCCGAAATATACTTTGAACGAAGTAAAATCAGGAAAAGAAATCAAAACTATCGTTGATAATTCAGATGTAAAAGAACGATTAAAAAGATATGATTTGCCCGAAAAAGAATTCTTCGAACTTACCACCGAAAAAGGACACAAGCTCAATGCTTGGATAATTAAGCCTAAAAACTTTGATCCAAACAAAAAATATCCAGTGTTGATGCACCAATATTCTGGTCCGGGTTCACAACAAGTGGATAATGCTTGGAATAGCTCAGATGATTATTTTCATTATATGCTCACGCAAGAAGGATACATTATCGTAACGGTTGACGGACGTGGTACAGGTTATAAAGGAGCAGAATTCAAAAAATGCACTTACAAAGAACTCGGAAAATACGAAGTAGAAGACCAAATCGACGCCGCCAAAGTCATCGGAAATTATCCGTATGTTGATAAATCTAGAATCGGAATTTGGGGATGGAGTTATGGCGGATTTATGTCAACCAATTGTATTTTGAAAGGAAACGATGTTTTTTCGTTTGCCATTGCAGTTGCCCCGGTGACGAGTTGGAGATTGTACGATACGATTTATACCGAGCGTTTTATGCAAACGCCACAAGAAAATCCGAGCGGATATGACCAAAATTCGCCCTTATTTTTCGCAAAGAATTTAAAAGGAAATTATATGGTAATCCACGGAACAGCAGATGACAACGTACACGTGCAAAACACAATGCTGATGGTTGAAGCACTTATCCAAAACAACAAACAATTTGAATGGGCTATTTATCCAGACAAAAACCACGGGATATACGGAGGAGCAACACGTTTGCAACTCTATACTAAAATCAAAAACTTTATCACTGAAAAATTATAAAACCAACTCAAATTAAACCTACTACTTATGAATCAAATTAAATCAGACCTAGAGCCACATTTAGATAAATTAGGTGCGAGCAACAAAACAGTTTTCGGACATCCAGCTGCTTTATTCGTATTGTTTTTTACCGAAATGTGGGAGCGTTTCAGCTACTACGGAATGAGAGCTTTATTAACCGTCTTTTTGGTTTCTGAAATCAGTAAAGGAGGTTGGGGCTGGACAAATGCAGATGCGATGGGGCTTTACGGATGGTACACCAGTTTGGTATATGCCACTCCGCTTATCGGAGGTATGATTGCCGATAAACTCACCGGATTCAGGAAAGCTATTTTAATTGGAGCGCTACTTATGACGTTAGGACACGCTTCGATGGCTCTGGAAGGTTTTGATGCGAATTTCTTCTATGTAGGTCTTGGGCTTATGATTTTAGGAAACGGAATGTTCAAACCGAATATTTCTTCGATGGTAGGACAACTTTATCCGGATACAAGCTCTAAAAAAGACGCAGGTTATACGATTTTCTATATGGGAATCAACGCTGGAGCGTTTTTAGGTTCGTTATTATGCGGATATTTAGGAGAAAAAATCGGATGGCATTACGGATTCGGTTTAGCCGGAATATTTATGTTTTTCGGAATGTTACAGTTCTATTTCGGACAAAAAATATTCGGAGTTATTGGAAATAAACCTCTGAACAAAGCCGAACAATTAAAAGCCGATGCCGAAAAAGCCAAAGAAGAGGAAGAACTTCCGAGAAACGTTGTAAAAGATAGATTATTTGTAGTTGCTGTACTTATGATTGCCAGTATTTTCTTTTTCTTGGCATTCGAACAAGCAGGAGGTTCGTTAAGTATTTTCGCTAAAGACTTTACTCAAAGAGTATTAGAAGGAAATGCGGCTACTTCATTTAAGTGGATTGACGCTATTCTCACAATTTTCCCGATAGTAGTAGTAACTATAGTTTTGATTTCTCTAGCCAAAAAAATATTCAAACAATATCCGTTAACTATTATATTTACCCTTATTTCTTTTGCTTCGATTACCGTTTTAGGATTATGGAAAGTACAAAGAGAATTCACTTCGTTGGAAACAGAAGTTACCGTTTCTTGGTTCCAAATCCTGAACGCATTTTTTATCGTAATGTTCGCTTCGGCTTTCAGTAAATTATGGGAAAAATATTGGAATCCGTCAGGACCAATCAAATTCGCATTAGGATTATTCTTGGTAGGATTCAGCTTTGTGGTCGTGGCTTATGGAGCGATGGATATCCCTCAAGGAGCAGTAGCTGGAGCGGTGAGAGTAAGTATGTTGTGGTTGGTCTTGGCTTATTTCTTCCAAACTATGGGAGAGCTATGTTTGTCTCCGGTAGGCTTATCTTATGTGAGCAAACTATCGCCTAAGAAACTCATCGGACTAATCTTCGGATTTTGGTTCTTGGCATCGGCAATTTCAAATAAATTAGCGGGTATGATGGGAGGAATGATCGACAAGATTTCATCTGAATATTCTTTGTCAACATTCTTCTTGATTATTGCTGTAATGCCAATTACGGTAGCACTTATTTTGGTGTTGATGAATCCGATGTTGAAAAAGAAAATGCACGGAATCAATTAAGCTTTTGTCTATAAAACATAATGCTCAAAGTCCCTTTTTTGAGAAAGGGACTTTGTTTTTTATATACCTCAAGGAATATAACTGCAAAAGCATTTTTTTGTAGTTATTTTTTTACTTTTGACTCGTGCTACCTTAAATATGAAGTGGCTGAATAGTATTGCACGAAAAATTAACCTTCCTTATCATGAGCACTATGAATACAAACACTCAGGAACTCGATGCTGAATTAAGAGAAATTCAAAATTTTAAAGGAAAATACCCCAAACAACTTTGGTATTTATTCTTCTCAGAAATGTGGGAACGCTTTTGTTTCTACGGAATGCGCGGAATGCTCGTCTTCTTTATGGTGCACCAATTGTTTTTGGACGAAAAAGATGCCCAATTACAATACGGAGCTACACAGGCTTTTGTGTATGCCTTTACCTTTATCGGAGGACTTTTTGCTGACAAAATACTAGGATTCAGAAAGTCACTCTTCTGGGGAGGATTGCTGATGATTGTAGGAAGTTTGATTTTGGCCATAGACCCAAAAGAGTTTTTCTTTTTAGGAATTTCATTTACCGTTGTCGGGACAGGTTTCTTTAAGCCGAATATCTCTACGATGGTAGGCGCTTTATACCAACAAAACGACGCACGTAGAGACGCTGGATTCTCATTGTTCTATTCAGGGATTAACCTCGGGGCACTACTCGGAGGATATGCGTGTATCTCTATCGGAAAAGGAAGTTTATTCGGAGATATTATACCAGAAAACTTACACTGGAACATAGCCTTTGGTCTAGCGGCTGTAGTGATGACCATCAGTTTAATTACGTTTGTTTTTACCAAAAAGAGCCTTGGCCCAATCGGGCTTTCTCCGCTAAAAGAAATGGCTGCTAAGAAGCGTTCTATCTATGAAATCTTGGTGTATATCGGAGGACTGGCTTGTATTCCGGTGATTATGAAAATGGTTGCAAAAACCGAGTACACAGATTATTTTATGTATGCCATAGGTCCGCTTACGTTGATCTACTTGGGCTATGAAATGACAAAACACAACAAATCAGAGGTCAAAAAACTTTTGGCTGCCTTGGTGTTTATCGTATTCTCCATCTTATTCTGGGCATTCTTTGAGCAAAGTGGTGGTTCGCTGAGTTTATTCGCCGCAAACAACTTAAACGACACGTTGTTAGGAACCATCAAACTCGACCCGAACGGAGTCAACAACTCAGCCAACTCGTTCTTCGTAATTGCTTTTGCAGCGGTTGTCGGACTACTATGGGTAGCGATGGCCAAACGGAAAATCGAACCTAATACGGTAGTGAAATTCGGTTTAGGGTTCTTGTTCTTAGGAGCCGCTTTCTACATACTGTATGCAACTCGATTGTTTGTGGACGAAAACGGAATGACTTCTCTAGATATATTTACGTTCGCTTATTTCGTGATGACGTTAGGTGAATTATGTCTTTCTCCAATTGGACTGTCTATTATGACCAAATTATCACCCGCTAGACTACAGGGAATTATGATGGGAATGTGGTTCTTGGCTTCTGCCTACGGGCAATATGTAGCGGGCATACTCGGCGCAGGAATGACACTAGCCGATAAAGAAGCAACCAAAACAGAGAAACTAATTGCCTATACGGACGGCTACCAACAACTAGCTATCTATGCCTTGATTGCAGGTGTCGTGTTAATCGCACTTTCGCCGCTTATCCGAAAGCTAATGCAAGACGTCAGATAAACAACAACCCAACCTTATAAAACCAAAAAAGCGACTCCTTTTTAAGAAGTCGCTTTTTTTGATTGCAGTTGGCAGTACTAAACGCTCAATAATTCCTCTGTTGGCTCTAGAATTGGTATAGCTATAGCAAGGATTTCTTGTCTATATGCTTTCAGCTGACTTTGGATCTCCTCGAGTTTAGTCTTGAAGTAATTACCTTTCTCAAATAATTGCTCATAATACGAAACCCCTTCTAATAAGTTAGCTTTAAACGTATCCCACTTTTTGACTTGCGCTTTAGTCAGGTTATCTGAAAACTCATGGAGTTCTTGTTTGAAGAAATCGATATAGAGTTTTAGCTCCTTCACGAACATATTCGGGCGGTTGTTATCGGGCAAGATGTTGGCATTTCCGTAGATGTGTTTGACCATATCCGAAAGCGAAACTTCTTTGTCGAAATAAGCTAGGTTAGGTCCGGGACAAATCACCACGCCTTGTTTTTCTCCTTTGATAGGAACCCCGCTATCTAGATAAGCAGAATTGACAAGACCTACACAAAGACAAGATTTCTCAATGAGTTTGTCTTTTTTCTTTTGGTAGTTCTCAGCGCTCATCGTCTCTTTTTCTTCGAGTAAATCCTTGAGTTTGATGTCTTGGTATTTCTTAGAAGCGGTGCAAATTCCCTTAGGCGAAAACTCTTTGCTCAGCGCCAAAAACTTCTTAGGGCATGAACTTCCGTATTTTCCTTTGGCGTTGTTCTCTGCTTTGATAAGCTCGTTTGATGAGCCTTTGATGGCATTGAACTTCACCCCTAAAGGCGAAATATCACTCACATAAAAGTCGTCTTCTTTGGCTTTTGCCAATAGTGATCTAGTTTCTTTATCAACTGAGGTAGCTTCAGGAACCAATAAAAACGGTGAACCCCAACCCACAGCATCTGCGTGGTAGTTATCAATCAAAAATTCGTGCTCTTCAGCCGTTCCTACACCGCCTTGTACGGTTATTTTCAGCTCAAGTGGCTCTTCAGGGACGAACTTCCCTTTCTGAGTTAAGGCTTGTGTCATCAGTCCGAAAGCAGAGGCGATTAGCTCTTCTTTCTTTTGTTTGAACTCTTCCATAATCGGGCCTAATAAAAGTCCGTTAGTCGCAAAGGCATGACCTCCGCAGTTTAGTCCTGATTCGATTCTGTATTCAGAGACCCACAATCCTTTCTTGGCTAAGAAATTCCCTTGAATCATCGCAGAACGGAAATCACTTACTTTGATAACGATTTTCTTCTTGAGTTCTCCCTTTTGATTCGGGTAGAAATCTTCAAAACTCTCAAAATAGCTGTACAGCCTTGGGTTCATACCCGCAGACAGCACCACAGAAGAAGACAAACCGCTATTGGCAAAACCTCTCAAAGAAGCGTGTGCATCGTTATAAATCACGGGCAGTTGCTCGTCTTTTATGAAGTTGTCTTTGTCCACTTTGGTCATAATGTTTACGTCGATATTCCCCGGAGACAAATGAGTATCTAAGAAGTTTTTGACGTTATCCACAAAATGCTCTTTTTGCTCTAAAAGACCTTGGAGTTTTTTCTTAAGATCAGATTTGTTTGGGAGCATTTGCGTGTAGCTGTCGAGAAGCTCTTTGTTTTTTGAAAGCTCGTGTTTGAACGATTCAAACTTCTGGTGAACGACTTCATTGACCATATCCAAATAAGCAGTCACTCTTTTGGCGCGATAATCCTCAACTTTGGCGGAAATACTCTCATACGAAAAGTTGAATTTTTTGCTGTAAAAATTATTCATCTTCTCGAGAATATCGTCATCAATAATCGAAATTACCGATGATATCCCAAAGTGTGCCACCCTGATAGGACTGTCTATGGTATATGACAGCCCCATAACTGGAATATGGAACGTATGAATCGGTGTTGTTGATGTCATATTATATATTGTTTTATTGTTGTATTTCGGATTGTATTTTTTTCTGATAAACAAACTCTAACCAATCTAACCTCAAAAAGTTAGCTGTATTTCTGCTTCAGAAAACCTGAGTTGCATCATACGGACTCTTGTGCGAATCGCGCGATTCGAGCTTATTTTGGCGTTTTATTTTACATAAAAACACGTGTAAAAGTACATGCTTTAGCTACAACTTCCCAATCTATTTCTGGTTTTAGGATTTTCTTATGTGCTAAAGTTGTATTGTGAATCTTTGAATTCTTATGGAGTTCAGTATATTTGTTTTTTTTTATAGTTATTCTAACGAAATCTACACAAGATGAAAGCATATGTTTTTCCGGGGCAAGGCGCTCAATTTACCGGGATGGGAAAAGATCTTTATGACCAATCGGCATTAGCCAAAGAAATGTTTGAAAGAGCCAACGAAATCCTCGGTTTCAGGATTACTGATATTATGTTTGAAGGCACTGCCGACGAGCTCAAACAAACCAAAGTTACGCAACCTGCTATTTTCTTACACTCGGTAATTCTAGCTGCTACTTTAGGCGAATCTTTTCAGCCAGAAATGGTGGCAGGACACTCTTTAGGCGAATTCTCTGCACTCGTTGCCAACAAGACCTTGTCTTTTGAAGACGCTTTGCGCTTGGTTTCTCAAAGAGCCTTGGCAATGCAGAAAGCATGCGAAGTAGCCCCATCAACTATGGCTGCCGTATTAGGCTTAGAAGACGCTATCGTTGAGGAGGTATGTGCATCGATTGACGGAGTTGTCGTAGCTGCGAACTACAATTGCCCAGGACAGCTCGTAATTTCGGGAGAAACCTCAGCCGTTGAGAAGGCATGTGAAGTGCTCAAAGAGCGCGGTGCGAAAAGAGCCTTGCTGCTTCCCGTAGGAGGCGCCTTCCACTCACCGATGATGGAACCCGCAAGAGAAGAATTGGCCAAAGCCATTGAAAACACTACTTTCTCAACGCCTATTTGTCCGGTGTACCAAAACGTAACTGCAACGGCTGTGTCTGACCCAGCAGAAATAAAGAAGAACCTTATTATCCAACTTACAGCTCCCGTGAGATGGACTCAATCTGTTCAGCAAATGATTGCTGACGGCGCGATTTTATTCACAGAAGTAGGTCCTGGAAATGTGCTGCAAGGACTCATCAAGAAAATTGATAGAGAAGCACAAACTGCTTCTGCTTCTTAAAAATACAAGTAATAACTCCTAGAATTCCGTTAATCTGATTTATACTATGAAAAATCAGATTAACGGTTTTTTTATTGCAGAAACAGCCTATTTCACCAATATAACCGCAGATTTTCAAGAAGTTTTATTTTTCTTTTAAAACGCTTATATTTGTGGGAAATTCTACTTTTACCTATGAGTGACCAGCTAGACAATTTTACCCAAGATTCAGAAAATACCGAAAACAATCAAGATACAATCATCAAAGTAAGTGGTATGTATAAGGATTGGTTTTTGGATTATGCTTCATACGTAATCTTAGAACGTGCTGTTCCAGCTATCGAAGACGGTTTTAAGCCAGTACAACGTAGGATTATGCACTCGATGAAAGAACTCGATGACGGCAGATACAACAAGGTCGCCAACGTGGTTGGGCATACGATGCAATATCACCCACACGGAGATGCGAGTATCGGAGATGCGATGGTGCAAATCGGGCAAAAAGACTTACTTATAGATACCCAAGGAAACTGGGGAAATATATTAACAGGTGACGGTGCCGCTGCTTCGAGATATATTGAGGCACGACTGAGCAAATTTGCACTTGAGGTTTTATATTCGCCAAAAGTCACCCAATGGCAATCATCTTATGACGGACGTAGAAATGAACCGATAAACTTGCCTGTAAAATTTCCTTTATTGCTAGCCCAAGGAGGAGAAGGAATCGCCGTAGGACTATCGACAAAAATATTGCCGCATAACTTTAACGAGCTTATCGATGCCTCGATAAAAATCCTCAAAGGAAAAGCCTTTACTATTTTTCCTGACTTCCCTACTGCTGGTATAGCTGACGTATCAGCCTATAACGATGGGCTTAGAGGTGGACGAATCAGAATTAGAGCCAAGATTTCACAACTGGACAAAAATACGCTGACCATTACTGAAATTCCTTTTTCGACTAATACTTCAACGCTGATTGACAGTATTCTAAAAGCAAACGAAAAAGGGAAGATTAAAATCAAGAAAATTGAAGACAACACTTCTGCTCAGGTAGAGATTTTAGTACACTTGGCCGCGGGAGTTTCTCCCGACAAGACTATTGATGCACTTTATGCCTTCACGGCTTGTGAAACATCAATCGCTCCGCTTGGTTGTGTGATTCAAGACAACAAACCGCTATTCATAGGGGTTTCAGATATGCTGAAAATATCTACTGAAAGAACAGTGGCATTGCTGAAAAGCGAACTTGAAATTCAATTAGAAGAACTGGAAGGAAAATGGCATTTTGCATCTTTAGAAAAAATATTTATTAGAGAGGAAATGTATATTGATTTCAAACATTATTCTGATAAAGAAGGACTTTATAAGTACCTACACAAACAATTTGAGCCTTTCGCCAAAGATATTATCAGAGCCATCACAGATGAGGATTTGCAACGACTTACGCAAATACCGATGATTAGAATCACCCGTTTTGACTCTTATAAAGCCGATGAGCTAATTGCAAAAATCGAAGAGGAAATTGCGCAAGTAAAACACCACCTAGCTAACTTAATTGATTATGCGATTGCCTATTTTGTCAAACTAAAAGAAAAATACGGCAAAGGCAGAGAGCGCCAAACCGAAATCAGAAGTTTTGACACCATCGAAGCAACTCGAGTTGTACTCAGAAACACAAAGCTATACGTAAACCGAGAAGAAGGATTCATCGGTACAGGACTCAAAAAAGACGAATACGTTGCTGATTGTTCTGATATTGATGATGTGATTGTGTTTTTGAGAAATGGAAAAGTAATCATCACTAAGGTTGATGAAAAGAAGTTCATCGGAAAAGATATTATTCACGTTTCTATTTTTGACAGAAATGACAAGCGTACCATATACAACCTTATTTACCGCGACGGAAAATCAGGCACTTCATTTGTCAAACGATTTAACGTATCGGGTGTAACTAGAGACAAAGAATATGAAATGACCCAAGGAAAACCGGGTTCAATGGTGCTCTATTTTTCTCATAATCCCAACGGTGAAGCAGAAATAGTGAATATTCTGCTCAGACAAGTGGGCAGTGTCAAAAAACTGAAATTTGATTTAGATTTCGCTGATATCGCCATCAAAGGGAGAAGTTCTAAAGGAAATACCGTTACCAAACATCCGATAAAGAAAATCGAACTCAAAGAAAAGGGAATCTCTACACTCAGACCTCGCAAGATTTGGTTTGATGATTCGGTACAGCGATTAAATGTAGATGGTCGAGGTGAATTACTTGGGGAATTCCGCCCGAATGACCGACTACTGATTGCTACACAAAGCGGTAAAATAAAGACTATTATACCTGAACTCACTACGCATTTTGATCAAGATATGATTGTGCTTGAGAAATGGGTGCCAAAGAAACCTATCTCAGCAATTTACTACGACGGCGAGAAGGAGCGCTATTTTGTGAAGCGTTTCTTGATTGACAATGAGAACAAAGAAGAAATATTCATTACAGAACACGAGAAATCTCAACTTGAAATCGTATCGACTGACTACAGACCTGTGGCGGAAGTAGTATTCTCAAAAGTTAAAGGCGTTCAGAAAGAAAATCTCACTATTGACCTAGAGCAGTTTATAGCTGTGAAAGGAATCAAGGCATTGGGGAATCAACTCACAGCTGACAAGGTGAAACAAATTAGCCTTCTAGAACCACTTCCGTACGAAATAGAAGAAGAACTACCCGCTGAGGAAATAGAAGTCAATGACGCTGAAAACCTCTCAAACGACTCAGAAACAGAGGACAACGGACAGATAACGCTCTTCTGAGACTGTTAAGGGTTTGATAATTAGGTTATAATTAAGATATCTGTTTTGTTGTTTAGGCTACTTTTGGCAAACATATTGCTTTGAGATATAAGCAAAAGAAACAATGAAGATGAAAAGCCTACTGAGTTTAGTCTTACTGTTAATTTCGTTTTTAGGATTTTCGATCAACTTCCCACACAGTGAGCGTTTGATTTTGACTAAACTAAACGGAAAGACAATCACTAACGGTTCTGTTTATATAACTATAGACGAAGATGCAAAGAAAATCTCAGGCAAAAGTGGTTGTAATACCTTTAACCTAAGTTTTGAAAAGAAAGGTAACTCTTGCGTGACTACAGCCTCTGGAATGTCAACAATGATGGCGTGTGATGAAGCACAGATGAAACTCGAAGATGAGTTTATGAAAACTATCCAAGAAAGAAAATTCAGAGTAAAGACAAAAGATAATAAAGTATATTTCAGAAATTGGTGGGGTAAAACAATTATGGAATTTCAGATCCAAACCCCAGAATCTATACTAAAATATATCTCTGACAACCATTGGAAGCTAATTATGCTCAACGGAGAAGGTCAAGATTATGGTGATGCTTCTATAAGATTTGACCTCAAAGAACATCGCGTTACTGGCAACACAGGTTGCAACAACTTCTTCGGAGGCTTTAAATTAGAGCCTGACTTTATCAGCTTTAATGAGATGGGTGTTACAAAAAAAGCTTGTGATGCTGAAACAAATAAAATTGAAAATGCCTTCTTGAAGGCAATTTCTGACAAGAAACTGCGTTTTGACGTAGCTGATCAGACACTAAACCTATACGATGGAGATAGGACGGTGATGATCTTTGGAATTGTAAAATAATTTTCTCATTTATATTATTTTAAACTGCAACCCTCGGGAAGCAAAAGATTAACACAAACACTTTGAGTCCGAATTGCATCTTAGCTAACCCTAAGAAGTAGTTCGGATTCTTTTTTAGGCTCTATTCAATAGTTTTTAGAAGATAGATATACTTATGGTGGGACATCATGCTAATGGAGACTTTGCCACCCCACTTTTATTTTTTCACTGGATTTCTTTTTAGAATTTAATAAAGAACACCTCCTAAAAATAATTTGTCGTCCTGCCATTCCTGACCGTTGTACTTATACTGATAGGTTAATTTAGGTACAGGGTCTGCCATTCCGTATTTCTTATGTTTCAAGCCAAAAGGATAATAATGATTTTCTTCTATTATAGCAGCATTAATTCCGTTATTAGTATAACTAACTCTTATATTACCTAAATGGTCAGTATAATTATAGACGTAATTAAAAACATAACTAGGACCATTTTCTGTTCGCCTGCCACTTGTAACATTTACATAACCCTCACTCGTACCAATAAATTTAAGAACTTGATTTTCATAATGAAACATTCCTTGATAATTAGTCACGGTTTCGGTTAAATTATTGGTTATCTTTTTCTCTACTTTCTGACCTAAAGCGTTGTAAAGATAATTAATCTTTCTATTTGGGATACCGCTAAACAAGATTTGTTTAGGTAGGTTAAGGTGGTTATAAGTAATACTTGTAATACTCTTATTATCATCACGGGTCATATTCCCAAAAGCATCATAACCATATTCAATTGTAGTATTTGCTCCATCCTTAAAGCCTTCAGGGTGGTTAGAACCATCTGATACCCTTAATAATTTATTGCCCGAGTCATACGTATAAAACAACCAGTCTATCTGGATATTAAAACAAACACACTACGCACTGATTTACAGAAACTGAAATATTCAGAAAACTGAAATCAACACTTCTGGAACATTACCCCGATTCAAAATAAGTTCCATACTTTAATTAAATTTTGAAAGTCCAAAATCATTAATTATTTACCAAAATTTGTAAACCCTGCCTCTCGTATTTTTAAAGTGTCTGTAACTTCTTGGCTTAAATCAAGCTCACTGACTTTCGGCTTATCTTTTGAATATTTAACAATGTAATATTTGTTTAGAGGGTCTTTAAGGTCATAATCTCGTCTGATTGCTCTCTCATATTTCTTATTATCTACAAAATACCTGTATCTAATAAATCTACGAGTCCCCCCACTACCTGAATACTCAATAGTCTTGGCTATAGTTTCTTCTGTATCATCAGAGTTAATAAAATATTTGTGTTCAACGAACCTATATATCATAAATATTATGAAAATACCAAATATAATTTTCACTAATTTTTTACTATCATTATTTGTTTTCATTAAAATATTTTTCTTGTATTTCTTTGTCTAGCTGTTCTCTTACAGACTTACTTAAGGTCTGATTTCCTGTTTGAAGTACTGTTTCAAGAAATGTTCCCATACTACTATTAAATTTTGATAATCCTAAACTATTTATTTGATTTCCCATTTTTCCACTGACTTTATTCAAAGAGAAATCTAAAGTAAATTCACTAAATGTAGAAGGTCTAATACTATAATCTTCAAAAGAAGTTTGAAAAGACGATGACAGAGCATTTGCTCCTATTCCATTAAATCTAAATGCTAAAGCTGTTTTAAAAGGGTCTACATTATTAAGATTAAACCCTCCCGTAATATAATCTCCTCCTGCGGTTGCAGTAGCATTAACAAGTCCTGCTCTAAAAGAATTAGTTCCAAAAGCCTGATAAACCAATCCACTATAACCTGCTGTAGAAATATAAGAGCTTAACTGTGTTCCTGCAAACCAAGTTGAATATGAACCATATCCACTTGTTAATGCTCCCCCAACAAAAGGAGCTGCATAAACTGCTCCCAAAGCTGCATATGGCCCCAAACCTCCCGCTGCTACAGCATAAGTCATATATTCTATAGTTGTGGATGTTCCTTGTAGTCTTGCTTGTGAACCTTCTATCCTGCCAGCAATTACAGTACGTTCCTGTGGAGTTTCAGCATGTTTTAAATCTTGTTTGTTTCTGAAAATATCAAATCCTGTCAATCTCTCTAAAAGGGGTGTTTCATTAATAATATCCCTACCTGTGGTGGGAACTCCCTCTAATCCCTCTAACTCAATTTTCCAAACAGGGTTATTATGTGCAAACTGATAAGGGGAAATAGATACAAACTCTTCTGTGATTGGGTCAATTGACATAAAGCGTCCGATAGCAAAATCGTAATTTCGCCATTTGTAGCTATCCCAATTCAAATTTAACTCGTCTTGTCTTTCCTGACCGTTGTACTTATACTGATAGGTTAATTTAGGTACAGGGTCTGCCATTCCGTATTTCTTATGCTTCAAGCCAAAAGGATAATAATGATTTTCTTCTATTATAGCAGCATTAATTCCGTTATTAGTATAGCTCAATCGTATATTACCTAAATGGTCAGTATAATTATAAATATAACTAAAAACATAACTAGGACCATCTGGACCTTGTCTCCCACCTGTTGTCACATTCACATAGCCCTCAGCTGTAGCGAAGAACTTAAGAATATTATTCTCATAATGAAACATTCCTTGATAATTAGTCGTGGTTTTGGTTAAATTATTGGTTATCTTTTTCTCTACTTTCTGACCTAAAGCGTTGTAAAGATAATTAATCTTTCTGTTTGGGATACCGCTAAATAAAATTTACCTCATCAACACATCTGATACACGAGGTCATAATAAAAGTTATTTTTAGAGATTGTAAGACCTCAAAACTAGAAAAACATCCCAAAGAACATTATTAAACCTCAAACTCACTCACTACACATGCTGATTCACAGAAACTTAAATGTTAAAAAACTTAAAATCAACACTTCTAGAACATTACCCATCAATCTTTGTTACTCTTTAATAAAAATAGTTTTTATCGTTCCTATCTCCTTCAGTTTTTCAACATCTGTTCTTTCAGAAAAAATAAGCATTGTTTCTAAACCTGTACTGATTGTATCGACACGTATTGTGTGTTCCTTTTCATTTATATAAAAACTAAAATCCGAGTTATTTTTTTCTCTGGAAAAAGCTTTAAAGACTAAAGGCTTTGATATGTATTCATTTTTTCCAATAAAAAATATAATGCTATCAATATTGTTATTACTAAAAAAAAGTTCTCTCTCTTTCTTATTAGGAATATGATAATTCAATCCTCCATATTTTGTCGTATAAAAATCTCCGTTAAAAATTTCAATAGTATTATCTTTCTTGTAAACTTTGGAAGTAATGCCTCCTTTTTTCTGACAAGAATTAAATGAAAGGATAAATAATACTAAAATAAGTGGTCTAATTAGATTCATTTTTTTTGTAATATCTGACATTATCCATTGTAAAATTAATATTCCTACCTTGTTTTTGTTGGTCTTTATTGTATGCCTCTATAACACTGGTAAGAGAGGCAACTCTCGGTTTGGCACTTCTACCATCTTTTGAAAGCACATAGACTGTACCATCATTACTTGTCCCATAATAAGAAACAGTATGTTCACCTCCTATAGATGCAATCCCTTTATTAAATGCTACTCCCTCAAAACTATCAACCTGTGTAAATCCTGGTGTAGGATTACTACTTATTGGATTAGGAAACTGACTATATTTAGTAGCATTTTGTGGGGTGATTTCTTCTCCGTTAGTAGCCATTTGGGCACAGTCATCACAAACATAATTATCATTCTTAACGTCCATTTTTGCTTTCCCACTATTAATTTCATCAACACTTCCTCCATTCGACCTACTTATAGCACGTGTTGCATTATTATTTAAAGTAACTTTAGCTCCCTCTTTAAATTGATGATTTTCTGGGAGTTTCTCCCCTGTAGATTTTAGAGTAAATCTATTAGAAACATCTTGGGTTGTAGTACTCAAATATGTGGCTAATGTTGCAGTATTATCTCCTTTTTCAGCTATTAGGTTTCCATTTTCATCAGGTTTCCAATCAAAACCAAGACTCGACTCTCCTGTCGGGTCTATAAAATACAACGGGTTGTTGTTAAGGAACGAATGCGGAGATAAAGAATAGAACTTTTCAGCAAGCGGGTCTAATGTAGTTGTCCTCACAATATCAGGCATATACTGCCTTGCACCAAAATCATATACGTTTAAATTCAGCTCGTCCTGCCATTCCTTGTTTTGGAACTTATACTGATACTCATTTCTCCTGTAACGCCCAGTTAACCCAACATTTCCTGTATAATAACCTGTATCTTCGTCTCCTATATACTGCTTGGCAGTAACTCCATATTTCTCGTGCTTAAGCCCAAAAGGATAATAATGATTCTGCTCATAAATAACCACATTACCTAATGTTTGATTTAAAGTATAGCTCAAACGGTTATTTCCTAAATGATCCGTGTAATTATAGATATAATTATAAAAACTAATCCCTTGAGAAAGAGTATGGTTCACATATCCCTCAGCCGTAGCGAAAAATTTAAGGGCGTCGTTTTCATAGTGAAAACCACTAATATAATTAGTAGTAGTAACAGTTGTATTGTTTTTCACTGTTTTCTCTACTTTCTGACCTAAAGCGTTGTAAAGATAATTAATCTTTCTGTTTGGGATACCGCTAAATAAAATTCCCCTCATCAACACATCTGAAACACGAGGTCATAATAAAAGTCATTTTTAGAGATTTTAAGGCCTCAAAACTAGAAAGAACATCCCAAAATGTTATCAATAAATCTTAAAAACAAATACACTACACGCCCTGATTTACAGAAACTTAAATGTCTGAAAATTAAAAATCAACACATCTGGAACATTACCCGCTCGAAGATAAAACCGCTAACGAACAGGTTCGTTTAATTGCAGAGCTGGACGAAAAAGATAAATCTATTATTTTCGGAATGATTGAGACAATGCTTACCAAGAAAAAATTTAAAGACTTCTTTCAGAAAAATGTAGCAACACTATAAAACAACAAAATCCCAAGTTTTATAGCTTGGGATTTTGTTGTTTATAACGAACATTAAATTTATAAATTCTTACCAGTCAGGATATATTGGCTTTATTTCTTTTACTTTTATTTTGGTAAAAACCCTTTCTGTTTGGTTCTTTTTTCTTTTTTCCTTTAATGTATTATTGTCTATTATTTCATATTCTACAATCACTCTTTTTCCAGCCCTGCTGAATGAAGTGTTTGGAACTTCTAATAATAAAATATTATTTTTTATGTTATAATAGCCTACTACATTTGCTTTCCAAAGATTATTTACATCAACACCACCTTCTGTTTTACTATGGAAAATAGCATATTGACCTGAATTGAAAAATCTAATATAACTATATCCTTTAAAATTAATATTTATGTTTTCATAAATATTAAAATATACAGCATTAGTATCAATCGTATTAGACATTTCTTTATTAAAGGATTCTTTAAACTTCATTTCCTTCAAATTCTCTCTGCCATAGTAATTTACATCAATATATTTTGTGTAATGTTGTGTTAATCTACAAGAACTTACAGACAATACCAAAAGAACTAATAAAATACGTTTCATATTATTTAATTTTATCGATTATATAATAAATTGAATAAATTACTAGAGTCAGTCGTTGTATTGGGATAGATAAATTGTCCTGTATTTGTAACAGAATGAATAGCATTTTGAATACTTCCATTGCTTGTGCCACCTATAACACTTGAACCCAATGCATCTATCCTAAAAGCAGATTGATTTAAAGATTGTTGGTAAGGCGTTTGTTGGTAAAAACTACCATACCCTACAAAACTTGGGCTAGTTTTATCGTGCTGACTAATGTCGTATGCCCCTGTATAGTTCATATATGATAAAGAAAAACCATTAGCACCTCCAAGATTTAAAGTACCGTTTCCTGTTTGTCCTTTATCTGTTCCTCCTCCTCCCATTATTCCAGTATCATTTGAAGTTGTAAAAGAAGCATCTCCAAAAGCTTTAACTCCAATCATTCCTAATCTTTGGACAGCTCCACCATCGTTTATATCTCGTTGAGTATTTATTGCAGAACTAAAAGTAAGCATTTGACCATATGTAACTGATGTTCGAAAATCATTAGTAATTCCAGATGGAGTATCAGCATTTAATGTATTAACTACGTGGCTATTTCCATTTCCACTTCCTAAAGTTGCGTAAGCACCTACTGTGGCATCGAATTGAAGTCCTCTTGTCATTGAAGAAGTTCCCAATTGTTGACCAGCATAAACACTAACCCCTGCAAAACCAACACCTTGAAGATTAGAACCACCAGCACCAACACCTATAGAAGCATTAGCTTTAAAACTCCAACCATTAGAGCCAAAGCCAACCATTAAACTTGCATTAAAGCCAATTGGTGGGTCTGGCCACATTCCGTCAGGGTCAATAAAAAAGACGGGGCTATTAAAAGCATATACATAAGGTGACCATCTTCGTCCTTTTTCTGCAAGCGGGTCGATTTGTCCCCAACGAACAATATCAGGCATATACATACGAGCTCCGTAGTCGTAAACATTCAGATTCAGCTCATCTTGGTATTCTTTACCGTTGTATTTATACTGATACTCATTTCTCCTGTAACGCCCAGTTAACCCAACATTTCCTGTATAATAACCTGTATCTTCGTCTCCTATATACTGCTTGGCAGTAACTCCATATTTCTCGTGCTTAAGCCCAAAAGGATAATAATGATTCTGCTCATAAATAACCACATTACCTAATGTTTGATTTAAAGTATAGCTCAAACGGTTATTTCCTAAATGATCCGTGTAATTATAGATATAATTATAAAAACTAATCCCTTGAGAAAGAGTATGGTTCACATATCCCTCAGCCGTAGCGAAAAATTTAAGGGCGTCGTTTTCATAGTGAAAACCACTAATATAATTAGTAGTAGTAACAGTTGTATTGTTTTTCACTGTTTTCTCTACTTTCTGACCTAAAGCGTTGTAAAGATAATTAATCTTTCTGTTTGGGATACCACTAAGTTAAATTCACCTCATCAACACATCTGAAACATTACCAAAGATAGTTACTGTTAAAAAAACTATCATCACTAACTTTGAAACATTACCCTAATTATGAGCTCAACCATTTAACTATAAGAAACAATACGATGATTACTGTTATTCCAACAATATAGGTTAAATAGTAATATTCTTTCAATATTTTAGAGAACTTTAATTTATCTTTAAGAATCAAATACCTCACACCTAAACCTATCAAAAGGATAGATGTAGCTACTAATATTTTTAATAAAATATCTTCCATAATAATTATCTTAATTTAGTTGTTATAAATACAAGAATAAATATTATTAGTGCCAAAAACAGAAAATTTCTTCCCGCTTTTTCTTTTGATTGTTCTTCTTTTAAGTCTGTTTTACAAAATCGGACTAACACCCACCATAAAAAACCTGAAAGTTTTAATAAATAAATACTGTTTACCATTTCTTGTTAAAATTTACGTAACCCTATTAAAAATAAAGTTTCTGAAGTTAAAAGTTTTTTAGTAATATTATTGAGGTGTTCCTCTTTTTTATGATTAATTATGGCTTTTTCTTTTGCCATTCTATTTGTGCCTCCGTTTAATGTCTCTGAAGTTAATAGAGCATCTAAGACATTAGGAACTGCTAATTTCAAAAAAGAATTTGGGACTTTTTTTTGCACTAAATTATCAAAATACACCCCACCTCCAAGAGTCCATAAATCTTGTGCTAATTTCCCAAAAGAATTTTTATGTTCTATCTTGTCATAAGTAGTGGTTAAAAATTTATTTGATAAATATTCAAAGGTTACAGTATTAGGAAAGGATATGTTTCTTCCTTCAACATTCAAAGTAGTGTTATTATCTAACCTACTTGCAACATCTGATAAATAAGAAATTCTTTGCTCATACATTTGAGAACTATCAGAAATATTATTAGAAGTCGTGCCGAAAAAACTACGTCCTAAATTTTGTAGATTTTCCTGACTTCCGTACATATTCCAATGAGCTTGTGCACTCATCATAGCTTCATTGCCTATTCCTGAAAACCATTTAACTTCGCCTGTTGAAAGGTTTTTAATCCAATCATCTAATCCATCTATTGACATTTTTCCATCTGGGTCTATAGTTATGAGGGGTGAGTTGTTTAAGAACGAATAAGGCGACATTGAGTAGAACATTTCACTTTTCGGGTCAATAGTTAGTGTTCTGTTTATTGCAGGGTCAAAAAGCCTTGCGTGGAAGTCGTATAAGTTAAGCCCTAACTCATCTTGCCACTCTTTATTTTGCACCTTGTACTGATATGATTTTCTTGCTTGTGGAGGTACGACATCAATACCTATCTCATAACAATCTTCATTTACACAAACCAAATCCTTATCAACTGAACCGTATTTCTTATGTTTCAAGCCAAAAGGATAATAATGGTTTTCTTCTATTATAGCAGCATTAATTCCGTTATTAGTATAACTAACTCTTATATTACCTAAATGGTCAGTGTAATTATAAATATAACTAAAAACATAACTAGGACCATCTGGACCTTGTCTCCCACCTGTTGTCACATTCACATATCCCTCAGCCGTAGCAAAAAACTTAAGAATATTATTCTCATAATGAAACATTCCTTGATAATTAGTCATGGTTTCGGTTAAATTATTGGTTATCTTTTTCTCTACTTTCTGACCTAAAGCGTTATAAAGATAATTAATCTTTCTGTTTGGGATACCGCTAAGTTAAATTCACCTCATCAACACATCTGATACACGGGGTCATAATAAAAGCCATTTTTAGAGATTGTAAGATCTCAAAACTAGAAACAACATGCCAAAGGACACCATTAAATCTTAGAACAAGCACACTGCACGCGCTGATTTACAGAAACTTAAATATCTAAAAACTTAAAATCAACACTTCTGAAACATTACTCATTACTAGTTATTCTCCTAATTTATATAATACTTCTTTTTTATATACATATATCATTTGGTAAGGAAGATCAACATCTTGTTCAGTAACTACTATATCATTACAATCTATTTGAAGAGAGTCTTTTATTTGAACCAATGAATCATAATTTAATTTATCTGTTTGAGAGTAGAAAATGATTTTTTTCTTTTTATAAGAAATTATCTTATAGAACCCTGAACAAGAAAACGGAACTGTCTCATAAAATTGAATAATAACCCCATTTTCATCTGGATATGTTTCTTTATCGAACACATCGTGTATATTTGTAATATACACTAATACATAATCATCTTTTTCTGATTTTTCAATAAATTCATTTAACTTGTTTTCAAAATCCTTATTAATAAATGATAAACTTTCTTTTTCCAAATCCTTACAAGAGAAGAAGAAAATAAAACAAATTAAATAAGTAAATAATCTATTTTTTAGGTAAACCTGTTCTAAAAGCATCATAATTATTGTATTTAATCTTAACATTAGGTAATGCAGGTATATAAATATTAAAATACTTGGGTATTCTATTTCCACCAAGTTTATTTAAATACGTATCATAAACACCTCTATCCCCTGCTGGTTTTTGTATTTTATTACCATTTTCATCAACATAGTTCCTCACTGTCCATAATTGCATATCATATCCAGAAAATCCAGATGGATATGCAGGGTAGTGATAATCTTCAGGATAGTAATTACCAGGATGACTGTGAGTATGAGATGTTAATTTTATATTTTTATTTGCTTGCATCATTGAAATTGTTCTTCCTGTATCTCCTGAAACTCGACCACTTTCATATGAAGTAACTAATTCTCCCCACGTTTTCCCTCCATTTTCAAATGATTTATACAAATACTCTAAACTTGTATTGTCTGCAAAAAAATTGAATATACTATTTCCCTTACTTGTGTTAGAAATATAAAAAGAATTATACTCCCCTTTTCTATAATTTGAATTATATGTTCCAGAACTAAATAATGTTTCAGTCAGTTGAAATGACATAAAACTTTTATCAACCTCTATAGAACTGGTCATATCTGCGTTAAAAATAGTATCCGTATCACTATCAGTGTATCTTAATAAAGTCATAGAACCATTGTTATTTAACCTATAGTCGTGTTCCCACATTCCTGTTGGGTCTGTGTATCGGATTGGATTGTTGAACCCATATCTGTATGGTGTCCAATCAGGAGCTTGTTCCGCTAACGGGTCAACATTCATCCAACGTCCTAAAGCTGGGTCATAATTTCTCGCTCCGTAATCGTGAAAATTCAAACCAAGCTCATCCTGAAACTCTTTCCCGTTGTACTTATACTGGTAGCTACTACACACATTTTTTTTACTCTTTTTAGAGGTCAGTATTTTTTTACTGTGTATTAAACGCAGTTCAGGTAAATGGTCGGTATGTAGTTTTTGACAACCCAAGTTTTGTAAAAGATTTTTTCAAAAGTACAAAAAAAATAGTCTGATTGGGTTTAAAGTAATAAAGATTAAACGATTATCGGTTTACAATATGGGTGTAAATCTGTGTGGTATGTAGCGAGCTATGCCCAAGAAAACGGGCAATACTTTCAATGCTCATTCCATTTTCAAGCAAATGGGTTGCAATGCTGTGTCGCAAAATATGAAGTGTTAAACGCTTGCTTTGTATGGCTTTATCTGAACAGGATTTTTGTAGGTTTTGCAGTTCATCGTTGAGCGTTCCCGTAGTGCTGATAAAAAGCCTTTGATGTCCTGTTTTTTGCAGGTTTCGGAAGTTGTAAACGTAATGCTCCAACGCTTTGTAAATACCCCCGTTCATTGGGATAATGCGGTCTTTGTAGTTCTTTCCCTGCCTGATAAAAATGGTTTTGTTATCAAAGTCAACATCATTTAATTGCAGGTTGTACCCCTCTGTTCTTCGCAAGCCACAACCGTAATACAAAACAAAAATCAATTTTAGTTCTTCCTGTTTTGCCTGCCTGTGCATAAAAGAAAAATGGTTGTACATATCGGGTATTTTTGCCTGTAAAATCCTGATTTCTTCCTGTGTAAAAGGAACGATTTTACTAATGCGTTCTTCTTGGTTTACTCTCAACTTAAAACGGGGTGGTATGGGTGCATTGTTCATTCCCATTTGGTGCAAAAACTCCAGTAACAAATCTATCCCCATAAAATTCAAATTCAGGTGCGATACACTTAATCCGCCTGCCCTGCGTTTGTTGGGGCGTTTTTGCAGGTAATCAATATACGTGCTGACGTGTTGCCCGTTTAAAAACGTAATTTGTAATATTCTTTGTTCCTGCAACCACTCAAAAAAGTAAGTAG
This sequence comes from Flavobacteriaceae bacterium, assembly GCA_034676605.1. GTDB lineage: Bacteria > Bacteroidota > Bacteroidia > Flavobacteriales > Flavobacteriaceae > Flavobacterium. The sequence goes on from JAUCBW010000001.1 coordinate 1,754,057, forward strand.
TGGAACATTGGCAGTTATATATGGTAGCAGGGCTAAAACCCAACGTGTCAAGCCATTTTATATACTCTTCCTGTATCTTGCTGTAATGTGAGTTAATCATTTTAGAATGGGTTAAACTGGCTGATGTCGTTGGTAAGCTGTTCCAAGTCGTTAGGCAAATAAGCTTCCGTACTGATAATGGTTTTATGCCCTGCGAGGTATTGGGTTTTTCTTAATCCCTCTGTTTTGAGCCATTGGGTAATGCGTGAAGCCCGTATTAGCTGTATTTTGGTAAAATCGGGTGCAAGGGTTCTTAACTGTTCTGCAAGCGGTTTAAAAATTCCTTTTAAAGAAGTAGATGTTGTACTTTTCTGACCGCTTACAGGCAAGGCAAAAAATAGTCTGTCGCTTTCTTTGCAAAAGTTTAAAAACTGTGGTCGTATGTTTTGGATATAGTGCATTAAAGCCCCGATTTGTGAAGCGTGAAGCGGTAAGGTTCTGTCTTTTGCCTTTATCCTGCCGTGTATTCTTACCGTTGCTTTTAAAAAATCAATATCGGCAAGGTTAATACGTTCAAACTCACTTGTAACAAGCCCCTGATATATCAAAAAGCCCGTTATTACATAATTTCTTTGTCGGCTTAACTCGTTTTGCAAGCGTTGGTTTTTCGGGATATGATTGTTATCAAAGTTCTTGACAAAAACAGTGTAATAATCATCATAGAGCTGGTCAAGCTGTTGCGGTGTGTAAATCTTATGTAGCTTGCGGGGGTTTGCTCCTCGTATTTTAATAAAAGTAGTAGGATTAGAAGCTATGTTATTGCTTTTGTATAAAAAATCGAAGTAGTGATGTAAAGCGTAAAGTTGATTTTTACGGGTAATGTTTGCCACCCTTTTATGGTCTTTGAGGTATTCCAAGTAAGCCAAAATGTCCTTTTTCCCGCAATTTTCAATGTCTTTGCCATACCATTGTAAAAACTTGTTTACATTAAACAAATAGGCTTGTTGTGTGGATTGGGTCAGGTCTTTGGCTTGCAGGTATTGTATAAATTCTTTCATTGTTCAATTTTTAGTTTTTGTGTCGTCCTACTGTTAAAGCCTTATGGTTGTTGGGTTTCTGTGTCGGTCATCGGGTTTTGGCTAACTGTCTTACTGCTGTTCGTTGCAAGGGTGTAGTAATATTTTCGATTCTTCCATTCTCGGTTTAGTTTTCCTTGTTCCCAAAGCGTTTTCAGATGTCGGGTTTCTGTTACTATACTTCTTTTGGTTATAGCGGTTATGTCAGTTGCTAAATACTCTTTTTGCGGTTCTTGTTCTTCCAGTTCCAAAAGGATTTTTAATGTATGTTCTTCTTTGTCGTCTATTCTTACACGTTGTTTATGTGCTGTCGGTTCTTCCGTTTGGGGTTCTTGCTGTATTGGTTCTTCTGTCGGCTGTTGCTGTTGTTCTTTCGGAGCTTTGCTTTTGTGGTATTCATTCCACACGTTTTTTAATGTGGCTTGCATATCCTGTTCAATGCGGTTTTGTATATCTGTTTGACTGCCAAAGCCTGTGAGCTTGTAAATAAATCCCTCTCGGTGTTTGTTTCCCCCGACAACTTGGATATAGCTGTACAATTTGAGTTCCTGCAAATAGCGGTTTAATGTTCTTGGATTTATCGGCTTTGTTTTGCGTATGTCAAGGGCTGTAAATTGGTTGGTCTTTGCTTCTGCTAAAAACTTGGTAAGCCAATGATAAAAACCTCTTACCGATGTGCTAAGCTCGTCCGCTCTGCGGAACAGGTTATTTTTAAGGAACTTAAAAGCCAATTCAATATCGTCAGGGTGCGTTTTTATAAAAATCTCGCCTGTTTCCTTATCTGCGGTTTGCTCTCGTTGGTATTGAAAAAAATAGGTAATTACTTCAATGAAGTTGAGCAATAATAAAAACGATTTTCGGGGATAGGCTACATCTTTGGGTAAGTCTATCAAAGTTGCATAAGGATTGATAACACTAATGTTTTGAAGCGAAGCAATCGCACATTTTAAAAGGTGCTGAACCTGTGTTATATCTTCGGTTCTTATCTGTCCTGCTTTGCACTTTTTTTGATATTCCATTATCAAAATATCTTGGCTGGGCGTGTGGTTCAAGTGCAGGCAAAGGAAAGGCAAACTTATTTCTTCAAAATTTTTGTCGCTGTAAGCACACGCAATCAAACAGAGCTTTGCAACGACTTCAAAGGTTGTACTGTGCAACATTCCGTCTTTGTCCTTTGTGGCTCTTGTGTTTACCAATCTGCCTTGACTTTGAAGCGTTGCCAATGGCGATAGCATTTGTGTTGTCCATTCCAAATCTTCAATTAAAAGGGCTTTGTTTTGTATCTCGTTGCTGTCAAAATAATAGAGTGCGTTTGCTGATATTCTCGTATGAAAACTGTATGTATTTTGTGGCATACATTCCGAGAGCTTTTGTAAAATGTAGCTTTTACCGATACCCGATTTTGCAAGGCACAAAACGGAAAACGGATTGTTGAATTTGTAAGAAGCCAACGCCAAAAAGAGAATAACAGCGTTTTCATCTTCGCCCAAAATCCCTGTCGTGTTCAGGCTCTTAATTAGTTCGGGAAGCAGGTTTTTGTTTTTTAAAAACGCTGTTGCTCTTTTTGTGTCGTCTTGGCTCGGTTTAAATGGTTGTGTCCTTTGCTTTCCTGTAAATTTCAACTCTTGCAATCGGTAATCTTCTAACTGCAACGTCAATGCGTGTAATGTTCGGCTTACCTCAATCAATTTTAGTTCCCACTTGTCGCAAAGCGTTCTTTGCAGTTTATCGGTTTGGTTGTCGTTGTATAAATCCAAAGTCGTGCGGAATGGTGGATAATTTTGGTAAGAAATCCGAAGCGTGCAAACCATTCTTTCCACTTGTGATAAATCCACACCGCCCAAAATATCTATCGTTAAAAAATCATCTTTGTAAGTAATAAATCGGGCGTTGTTAATCTGTAAATTTTGCATATTAAAAAGACTTTTTTACAGGCAAAAAACAGAAAAAAACAAAGGCAAAGAAAATTGAATTATTAACAATGAAGAAATGAGAAAACGCCCTATCCGCTTGCATTTGGGCTGTTTTTCAGAGGGCTTTTTTGGTGGTTTTCTTTGGGATTTTTTGAGGTTGGTTTTTAGTTGATTTTGACGTTTTTTGCTCTTATTTTTCCTTTTTTTTCGGGGCTTTTTTCGGACTGTTTTCAGTCCGATATTTTTAATTTTATCGTGCATTTGGCACTCCTTTTTCGGGGCTTTTTTCTTTTCTTTTTTTTATTCCTGCTCCGCAGGAAATCGGGGCTTTTTTTGGCGGAAAATCCGCCAATATTTTTTAAAAATTATGCTCTTAAAAGTCGCTTTTTCGCTTTTTAACCGATGATTTTTTTACTAAAAACAGGTTTTGAGTTCCGCAAATTGCGGACAAAAATTTTTCGGGGCTTTTTTCACTGCAAAGCAGTGATGTTTTTTTGTTTTTTAATTGACTGAAAGTATTGAGAATTTTAACATTTCGGACATTTTGTCGGTTCTTGTTTTTCGCTGTTTTTAGTTGTGGGTTTGGGTTAATTTCCGACTGATTTTTTGCCTAAAATCGGCAAAATTCGGGGTTTTTTTGCTCCGAAATCGGAGTAATTTTTTCGGGGCTTTTTCTTTTTTACCGCCTTTGGCGGTTTGGGGCTTTTTTCTTTTTCTTTTTTTATTCCTGCGAAGCAGGAAAAGGGGCTTTTTTTCGCTCCGTTGGAGCGATTATTTTTGTTTGTAATGGTTCATTTTGTAGGGTTGCTTTTCGGGATTTTTAGCGGTTGTTTTCGGCTCTTTTTGGTCGGTTCTGTCGGCTGTTCTGATTTTTGGTTTTTCGGGGCTTTTTTTCTTCTTTTTTGCTGTTTTTTGCTTTGCTTTTTTGGGGTTTTCTTCCCTCTGAAAAACAGCCCAAATGCAAGCGGATAGGGCGTTTTCTCATTTCTTCATTGTTAATAATTCAATTTTCTTTGCCTTTGTTTTTTTCTGTTTTTTGCCTGTAAAAAAGTCTTTTTAATATGCAAAATTTACAGATTAACAACGCCCGATTTATTACTTACAAAGATGATTTTTTAACGATAGATATTTTGGGCGGTGTGGATTTATCACAAGTGGAAAGAATGGTTTGCACGCTTCGGATTTCTTACCAAAATTATCCACCATTCCGCACGACTTTGGATTTATACAACGACAACCAAACCGATAAACTGCAAAGAACGCTTTGCGACAAGTGGGAACTAAAATTGATTGAGGTAAGCCGAACATTACACGCATTGACGTTGCAGTTAGAAGATTACCGATTGCAAGAGTTGAAATTTACAGGAAAGCAAAGGACACAACCATTTAAACCGAGCCAAGACGACACAAAAAGAGCAACAGCGTTTTTAAAAAACAAAAACCTGCTTCCCGAACTAATTAAGAGCCTGAACACGACAGGGATTTTGGGCGAAGATGAAAACGCTGTTATTCTCTTTTTGGCGTTGGCTTCTTACAAATTCAACAATCCGTTTTCCGTTTTGTGCCTTGCAAAATCGGGTATCGGTAAAAGCTACATTTTACAAAAGCTCTCGGAATGTATGCCACAAAATACATACAGTTTTCATACGAGAATATCAGCAAACGCACTCTATTATTTTGACAGCAACGAGATACAAAACAAAGCCCTTTTAATTGAAGATTTGGAATGGACAACACAAATGCTATCGCCATTGGCAACGCTTCAAAGTCAAGGCAGATTGGTAAACACAAGAGCCACAAAGGACAAAGACGGAATGTTGCACAGTACAACCTTTGAAGTCGTTGCAAAGCTCTGTTTGATTGCGTGTGCTTACAGCGACAAAAATTTTGAAGAAATAAGTTTGCCTTTCCTTTGCCTGCACTTGAACCACACGCCCAGCCAAGATATTTTGATAATGGAATATCAAAAAAAGTGCAAAGCAGGACAGATAAGAACCGAAGATATAACACAGGTTCAGCACCTTTTAAAATGTGCGATTGCTTCGCTTCAAAACATTAGTGTTATCAATCCTTATGCAACTTTGATAGACTTACCCAAAGATGTAGCCTATCCCCGAAAATCGTTTTTATTATTGCTCAACTTCATTGAAGTAATTACCTATTTTTTTCAATACCAACGAGAGCAAACCGCAGATAAGGAAACAGGCGAGATTTTTATAAAAACGCACCCTGACGATATTGAATTGGCTTTTAAGTTCCTTAAAAATAACCTGTTCCGCAGAGCGGACGAGCTTAGCACATCGGTAAGAGGTTTTTATCATTGGCTTACCAAGTTTTTAGCAGAAGCAAAGACCAACCAATTTACAGCCCTTGACATACGCAAAACAAAGCCGATAAATCCAAGAACATTAAACCGCTATTTGCAGGAACTCAAATTGTACAGCTATATCCAAGTTGTCGGGGGAAACAAACACCGAGAGGGATTTATTTACAAGCTCACAGGCTTTGGCAGTCAAACAGATATACAAAACCGCATTGAACAGGATATGCAAGCCACATTAAAAAACGTGTGGAATGAATACCACAAAAGCAAAGCTCCGAAAGAACAACAGCAACAGCCGACAGAAGAACCAATACAGCAAGAACCCCAAACGGAAGAACCGACAGCACATAAACAACGTGTAAGAATAGACGACAAAGAAGAACATACATTAAAAATCCTTTTGGAACTGGAAGAACAAGAACCGCAAAAAGAGTATTTAGCAACTGACATAACCGCTATAACCAAAAGAAGTATAGTAACAGAAACCCGACATCTGAAAACGCTTTGGGAACAAGGAAAACTAAACCGAGAATGGAAGAATCGAAAATATTACTACACCCTTGCAACGAACAGCAGTAAGACAGTTAGCCAAAACCCGATGACCGACACAGAAACCCAACAACCATAAGGCTTTAACAGTAGGACGACACAAAAACTAAAAATTGAACAATGAAAGAATTTATACAATACCTGCAAGCCAAAGACCTGACCCAATCCACACAACAAGCCTATTTGTTTAATGTAAACAAGTTTTTACAATGGTATGGCAAAGACATTGAAAATTGCGGGAAAAAGGACATTTTGGCTTACTTGGAATACCTCAAAGACCATAAAAGGGTGGCAAACATTACCCGTAAAAATCAACTTTACGCTTTACATCACTACTTCGATTTTTTATACAAAAGCAATAACATAGCTTCTAATCCTACTACTTTTATTAAAATACGAGGAGCAAACCCCCGCAAGCTACATAAGATTTACACACCGCAACAGCTTGACCAGCTCTATGATGATTATTACACTGTTTTTGTCAAGAACTTTGATAACAATCATATCCCGAAAAACCAACGCTTGCAAAACGAGTTAAGCCGACAAAGAAATTATGTAATAACGGGCTTTTTGATATATCAGGGGCTTGTTACAAGTGAGTTTGAACGTATTAACCTTGCCGATATTGATTTTTTAAAAGCAACGGTAAGAATACACGGCAGGATAAAGGCAAAAGACAGAACCTTACCGCTTCACGCTTCACAAATCGGGGCTTTAATGCACTATATCCAAAACATACGACCACAGTTTTTAAACTTTTGCAAAGAAAGCGACAGACTATTTTTTGCCTTGCCTGTAAGCGGTCAGAAAAGTACAACATCTACTTCTTTAAAAGGAATTTTTAAACCGCTTGCAGAACAGTTAAGAACCCTTGCACCCGATTTTACCAAAATACAGCTAATACGGGCTTCACGCATTACCCAATGGCTCAAAACAGAGGGATTAAGAAAAACCCAATACCTCGCAGGGCATAAAACCATTATCAGTACGGAAGCTTATTTGCCTAACGACTTGGAACAGCTTACCAACGACATCAGCCAGTTTAACCCATTCTAAAATGATTAACTCACATTACAGCAAGATACAGGAAGAGTATATAAAATGGCTTGACACGTTGGGTTTTAGCCCTGCTACCATATATAACTGCCAATGTTCCACTACTTACTTTTTTGAGTGGTTGCAGGAACAAAGAATATTACAAATTACGTTTTTAAACGGGCAACACGTCAGCACGTATATTGATTACCTGCAAAAACGCCCCAACAAACGCAGGGCAGGCGGATTAAGTGTATCGCACCTGAATTTGAATTTTATGGGGATAGATTTGTTACTGGAGTTTTTGCACCAAATGGGAATGAACAATGCACCCATACCACCCCGTTTTAAGTTGAGAGTAAACCAAGAAGAACGCATTAGTAAAATCGTTCCTTTTACACAGGAAGAAATCAGGATTTTACAGGCAAAAATACCCGATATGTACAACCATTTTTCTTTTATGCACAGGCAGGCAAAACAGGAAGAACTAAAATTGATTTTTGTTTTGTATTACGGTTGTGGCTTGCGAAGAACAGAGGGGTACAACCTGCAATTAAATGATGTTGACTTTGATAACAAAACCATTTTTATCAGGCAGGGAAAGAACTACAAAGACCGCATTATCCCAATGAACGGGGGTATTTACAAAGCGTTGGAGCATTACGTTTACAACTTCCGAAACCTGCAAAAAACAGGACATCAAAGGCTTTTTATCAGCACTACGGGAACGCTCAACGATGAACTGCAAAACCTACAAAAATCCTGTTCAGATAAAGCCATACAAAGCAAGCGTTTAACACTTCATATTTTGCGACACAGCATTGCAACCCATTTGCTTGAAAATGGAATGAGCATTGAAAGTATTGCCCGTTTTCTTGGGCATAGCTCGCTACATACCACACAGATTTACACCCATATTGTAAACCGATAATCGTTTAATCTTTATTACTTTAAACCCAATCAGACTATTTTTTTTGTACTTTTGAAAAAATCTTTTACAAAACTTGGGTTGTCAAAAACTACATACCGACCATTTACCTGAACTGCGTTTAATACACAGTAAAAAAATACTGACCTCTAAAAAGAGTAAAAAAAATGTGTGTAGTAGCTACCAGTATAAAATGCAGAATAAAGAGTGGCAGGATGAACTTGGTTTAAACCTATATGACTTTGACGCAAGGCTTTACGACCCAGCAATAGGAAGAACACCAGTACAAGACCCTCTTTCTGAAATGTTCTATTCAATATCACCCTATTCATTTTTGAATAATTCGCCACTCCGTTACATCGACCCCGACGGCAGAATGGCGGTTGATTTTGACACAGATTTATATAATACAGACGGTAAAAAGATTGGAACTGACGGTGTTGATAATGGAGTTAAAATGGTGGTTACTGATAAAAAAGAAGCAAGACAAATATCAAAAACAAAAGGTAATGTTGATTTAAGTACTGTTCAGTCAGGAGTAACCTTACCAAGCGATGCCACTTTACAAGAAAGCCTAAATGTTTTAGATAGAACTATTGCTAATGGTGGATTGAGAGAGGAATCTTCAATAGTTATGAATGACGGTACTGTTATTCAAGGTCAAACAGGTTCTATGCCTACTGTTGTTAATGGAGTTCAGACAGCTACCGCAAGTTTACCAAACTTACCAGCAGGAACAACACCCGCAGACGCAGAAGCTACAATCCATTCCCACCCTACAACGGTACAGCAAGTAGGTAACCAAATATTTCCGCAATCGGCAAGCACTCCTTCAGCAACAGACAGGGGAACTTTTAGTCAATATAATACAAATATTATAGTTGGACCTTTGGGAACTGTTAATAATGCTACTACAAACCCTAATGGAACTTTAAATATTCCAAATAGACCAAATGGGGCGGTTATTTATGATAGGAATACAACACCGCAAGTAGAGCTTACAAAAAAAGCTATTCAAAACATACTAAAAAATTAAAGATTATGAAAAAGTGTGTTTTTTGGGTTTTATGCCTATTTATATATCAAGTTTCTATGGCTCAAGAAAATAGAAAAAGTTTTGATTTTATAATTTGTGTTGATGAAGAAATTGCAACATCATTATCCAGACCTGTAATTATAGCTAAACAAGGCACGAACGTTTTGAAAAGAATAGACATAAGTTACCACGCAGGTAATTTATCAATGAGTTCCGAAGATTATAATATGATTTTTTCAGAGCAAGGAATTACCTTGTTTCTTCAATTTGATTATTATCAATATTCATCTAAAGGGAAACAGGAAATTTATAATTATGAAATCGAAATAGGAAAGAATTGGTTTGAACAGACGTTTGTTATTCTTAAAATTTACAATTTGGACAAGAAGAAGTATAGGAAAAAATTAGACCCTTTATCAAAAGACAAAAATTATACTTTTGATTTAGAAACTTCCGAAGGACAAATGATAAGAATTAGAAAAAGGTAATATGAAAGCTCTGCAAAATTGCAGGGCTTTTTTTCTGTCTTGTTCTACTTCGCAGAACCAAAAAAAGAGGGGCAAAAAATGGAGTGCTGAAAGCACGATAAAATTATAATTGCTTCGCAAAATTTGCTTTTATCCGTTCAAATCGTCCGTTTTTAGCCCTAAAAATCAGGCAAAATCAAAAAGTTATCAACAATCAGGCAAAACCGTTTCAATCCCTTTTCTGTCGGGGCTTTCCGCTGTTTTCCGCTCTCTTTTTCCTTTCGCCCTATCCGCTTGCATTTGGGCTGTTTTTCAGAGGGAAGAAAACCCCAAAAAAGCAAAGCAAAAAACAGCAAAAAAGAAGAAAAAAAGCCCCGAAAAACCAAAAATCAGAACAGCCGACAGAACCGACCAAAAAGAGCCGAAAACAACCGCTAAAAATCCCGAAAAGCAACCCTACAAAATGAACCATTACAAACAAAAATAATCGCTCCAACGGAGCGAAAAAAAGCCCCTTTTCCTGCTTCGCAGGAATAAAAAAAGAAAAAGAAAAAAGCCCCAAACCGCCAAAGGCGGTAAAAAAGAAAAAGCCCCGAAAAAATTACTCCGATTTCGGAGCAAAAAAACCCCGAATTTTGCCGATTTTAGGCAAAAAATCAGTCGGAAATTAACCCAAACCCACAACTAAAAACAGCGAAAAACAAGAACCGACAAAATGTCCGAAATGTTAAAATTCTCAATACTTTCAGTCAATTAAAAAACAAAAAAACATCACTGCTTTGCAGTGAAAAAAGCCCCGAAAAATTTTTGTCCGCAATTTGCGGAACTCAAAACCTGTTTTTAGTAAAAAAATCATCGGTTAAAAAGCGAAAAAGCGACTTTTAAGAGCATAATTTTTAAAAAATATTGGCGGATTTTCCGCCAAAAAAAGCCCCGATTTCCTGCGGAGCAGGAATAAAAAAAAGAAAAGAAAAAAGCCCCGAAAAAGGAGTGCCAAATGCACGATAAAATTAAAAATATCGGACTGAAAACAGTCCGAAAAAAGCCCCGAAAAAAAAGGAAAAATAAGAGCAAAAAACGTCAAAATCAACTAAAAACCAACCTCAAAAAATCCCAAAGAAAACCACCAAAAAAGCCCTCTGAAAAACAGCCCAAATGCAAGCGGATAGGGCGAAAGGAAAAAGAGAGCGGAAAACAGCGGAAAGCCCCGACAGAAAAGGGATTGAAACGGTTTTGCCTGATTGTTGATAACTTTTTGATTTTGCCTGATTTTTAGGGCTAAAAACGGACGATTTGAACGGATAAAAGCAAATTTTGCGAAGCAATTATAATTTTATCGTGCTTTCAGCACTCCATTTTTTGCCCCTCTTTTTTTGGTTCTGCGAAGTAGAACAAGACAGAAAAAAAGCCCTGCAATTTTGCAGAGCTTTCATATTACCTTTTTCTAATTCTTATCATTTGTCCTTCGGAAGTTTCTAAATCAAAAGTATAATTTTTGTCTTTTGATAAAGGGTCTAATTTTTTCCTATACTTCTTCTTGTCCAAATTGTAAATTTTAAGAATAACAAACGTCTGTTCAAACCAATTCTTTCCTATTTCGATTTCATAATTATAAATTTCCTGTTTCCCTTTAGATGAATATTGATAATAATCAAATTGAAGAAACAAGGTAATTCCTTGCTCTGAAAAAATCATATTATAATCTTCGGAACTCATTGATAAATTACCTGCGTGGTAACTTATGTCTATTCTTTTCAAAACGTTCGTGCCTTGTTTAGCTATAATTACAGGTCTGGATAATGATGTTGCAATTTCTTCATCAACACAAATTATAAAATCAAAACTTTTTCTATTTTCTTGAGCCATAGAAACTTGATATATAAATAGGCATAAAACCCAAAAAACACACTTTTTCATAATCTTTAATTTTTTAGTATGTTTTGAATAGCTTTTTTTGTAAGCTCTACTTGCGGTGTTGTATTCCTATCATAAATAACCGCCCCATTTGGTCTATTTGGAATATTTAAAGTTCCATTAGGGTTTGTAGTAGCATTATTAACAGTTCCCAAAGGTCCAACTATAATATTTGTATTATATTGACTAAAAGTTCCCCTGTCTGTTGCTGAAGGAGTGCTTGCCGATTGCGGAAATATTTGGTTACCTACTTGCTGTACCGTTGTAGGGTGGGAATGGATTGTAGCTTCTGCGTCTGCGGGTGTTGTTCCTGCTGGTAAGTTTGGTAAACTTGCGGTAGCTGTCTGAACTCCATTAACAACAGTAGGCATAGAACCTGTTTGACCTTGAATAACAGTACCGTCATTCATAACTATTGAAGATTCCTCTCTCAATCCACCATTAGCAATAGTTCTATCTAAAACATTTAGGCTTTCTTGTAAAGTGGCATCGCTTGGTAAGGTTACTCCTGACTGAACAGTACTTAAATCAACATTACCTTTTGTTTTTGATATTTGTCTTGCTTCTTTTTTATCAGTAACCACCATTTTAACTCCATTATCAACACCGTCAGTTCCAATCTTTTTACCGTCTGTATTATATAAATCTGTGTCAAAATCAACCGCCATTCTGCCGTCGGGGTCGATGTAACGGAGTGGCGAATTATTCAAAAATGAATAGGGTGATATTGAATAGAACATTTCAGAAAGAGGGTCTTGTACTGGTGTTCTTCCTATTGCTGGGTCGTAAAGCCTTGCGTCAAAGTCATATAGGTTTAAACCAAGTTCATCCTGCCACTCTTTATTCTGCATTTTATACTGATATGATTTTCTTGCTTGTGGAGGTACGACATCAATACCTATCTCATAACAATCTTCATTTACACAAACCAAATCCTTATCAACTGAACCGTATTTCTTATGTTTCAAACCAAAAGGGTAATAATGGTTCTCTTCCATAATAACTGGAGGAAGATTTATACTTCTGTTTGCGGTATAGCTCAAACGTATGTTTCCTAAATGGTCAGTGTAATTATATACATAGTTGAAATTTGTAAACTTCTGAGTACCTAAAGACATTATAATAACATTCACATATCCCTCAGCCGTAGCGAAAAATTTAAGATCCTCGTTTTCATAATGAAAACCACTAATATAATTAGTCGTTATAATAGCTGTTCCGTCTGTAACCTTCTTCTGAACTTTTTGTCCTAAAGCATTGTAAAGATAATTAATTTCTCGAGTGGGTGTGCCGCTAAACAAAATTTGTTTAGGTAGGTTAAGGTGGTTATAGCTAATTCCATTAGCAGGTATTCCTTTGTTTAAATCCTGTGTCATATTCCCAAAAGCATCATAACCATATTCAATTGTAGTATTTGCTCCATCCTTAAAGCCTTCAGGGTGGTTAGAACCATCTGATACCCTTAATAACTTATTGCCCGAGTCATACGTATAAAACAACCAGTCTATCTGGATATTAAATTCCTCAGAATCCAAATCTCCATTTCTGCGAATCTGAATTATGTTTCCGTTTTTATCATAAATTACATTCCCTTCACTATAAGAATCATAGCTTGTTATTGCGCTATTTTGAGCGTTTACAGTTGGAGCTTTTTGATAAATAGAATTATCAAGCCTGTTCAAGTCATCATAAATATAGCCATATTTTCTAATCTGATTATCCGTAGAGGTCTTCCAAAATGTCTCTGAAATATTCCCGTTATATAAAGGCTTGACCAAGCCCCAAACTGAATTTTTAACATCATTATAACTCAGCTTAAAAGCAAATAAATCATCTCCCAAAGTCTCTACATTATTGATATCCGTAAGCCAACCCCTGATGTTGTACTTGTAATCTACTGTTTGTAAGGGAGTACTAGGTATTTTCCCTACTCTCTTAATTATCAATTGACCCAATTCGTCATATTCATTATGCGAAAGTGTTTCAATAGCTAAGTTATTTATTTTGTGTGTATGCTCCAATAACCTACCTTCTGGGGTATAATCAAAACCTTCAAGTACGGTGATTTCTGCGTCTGTGTTCGTCTTTTTGTGTTTAGTTACCGTGTATAGTGTAGTCCCTATAAAATCTAACTTAACATCCGTTTGGGTATATCCTCCTAGATGATTGCTTTGGTAAGTGCGTAGTGGTCGGGCTTTCTTATCATAAAAACTATGCGTCATTTCGTGTAAAGTCTCGCTTGGAGTCGTAAGTACTCTTACCCAATTTCCCGTAGACAGTCCTTTTAGCTTAGTAGTAACCGATTCTCCTTCAATTATTGTAGGAATTACAGCGGGAGGGTTAGGATAACTATAATCATCATAATAATTTACGGTTAATATATGTTGTTCTGTAATCTGTGAAGTATTAGTATATCCAAAAGTAACCCCATTAAGCGTTGTATTCCCTCTTTGCTCATTATTAGTAATAGCAGTTTTCTGTAAAACATCTCTACCCAAAGAATTTACCAAAAATCTACCAATACCTTCAATCCAACTTGTGTAAACTACTCTACCTAAAATATCATATTTTGTAATAAGCCAACCCGTAGCAGAAGAATCATTAAATGGAGATAAAGCAGGACCAATGGCGACAACCCGATCTAATTTATCATATACGATATATTCCCAAGCTTTGCCCGGTAGCTTCTTTTCAATTAGTCTGTTTCTGTAGTCATAAAGGTATTGGTAACAAAGATTATCCAACATTATACCATCAATAATTCCTAAATCAACTGCTTTAGGAGGGATGACATAACTCAAGTTTCCGTAACTATCATAAACATAATAGGTATCATGTGGAATAAGTCCATTAATAGCACGCTTCATTACAACTCTGCCTTCTTTATCTTTGTACTCTATTGTTTGATGACCATTTTCATCCGTAATAATAGTCTTATAAAGTTGTCCTGAAGCATAAAAACTATCTTGCACTAAAGTAGTAGTATATACCCCAGTACTTGAAACAAAGCCATTGATAGCCTTAAAGCGTTTTACCTCATTTCTTTGATTGTTAGTTTGGTAATCAAACTTTATAGTATGGTCAGTACCACTGGTTGTAATCTGCCAGTCAGCTCCTGGAGCTCCTTGTTTTAAAACCCGATTCAAAGGAGAAGCTTCAAATTCCTTCTCAGCAAAAGGATAATAATCTCCATAAACTCCGCTGTAATAACTCATCGTTTCTGAGGCTGCACTTACCCCATCAATATAAGCCATACTAGATTGTGTAGAGGGATAAGGAAGATAATCCTTTGCTTGTCTGCCAAAAGAATCATATTCAATATGTGTAACAATATCCTTACCCGTAGCGGACTGTTTGTGTGCAATCTGTTGGATAGGTCGTCCCAAACCGTCAAAATAACTGATAGTCACAATGCCGTCTTCTATATTAGGACTAGGTGGTAAAGCAGTTGTACTATTCGTTCTATAGGTCGTACTCCTGACATAATTCTGATCCTGACTCTGACCAAAAACAAAAAAAGTCAACAGAAAAAACAAACAACTAAAAATATACTTCCTCATAGCCTCTAAAATTGTTGGGTGCGATAATGATACGAGTTCTCTTCAAGAATATTACCATCCATATCCTTTATAAATTCTAACCTGCCAAAAGCATCATAATGGTAAGTAGTCTTATAACCCCTAGGGTCGGTTACGCTTGCCACACCAATCAAGGGACGATATGTATAAGTCGTAATCATCGCATTTGAAAAAATAGGATTGGTTCTTAAATTATCTATAGCACCCAAGTTAGCTTCGCTAATTGTAGTAGTCCCTAAAGCACCTGTTACCTGAGCATAAGTAGCATTCTCAATCTTAGCAATAGGTTGAGATTTATTATAACCCCACAAATAAACAATATGAATACCGCTCTCTTGCTTAACCTCAAGAGGGTTACTAAACTCATCGTACTTCAAATACTCTATTCTACTTTCAAATACGTTATCGCCTTTGGAAACAGAAATCTTCTGAGGTAAATAAGCCGTGTTCCCAGCAAAAGTATTTACATAACTAATGTCTTTGGACTCCAATAACATATTACCCCTCTTTGTGTCTATCCTCTTTATAACTCCTATACGGTTACGACCAGCTGTGTTTCCATCATATGAGTAACTCGTCTTTAAAACCTCCCCAAGGCTATTAGTCACCGTATGCTCTTTTAGCTTTTTATTCGTAGTATTATAATCAAAAGTCTCAACAGTTTGCACTATATTTTGACTGCTACCTTGATAGAAATAATTGTTAGTGGTTGTGCTTTTAAGCCTAGACCAGCCATGAGCTTCTCTTAAGTCTAAATATGATATAAAAGTTATAGGCAGATAACAATGTTCAAAATTACTTGGAAGGTTGACCATTGCTAAATATTGAGAATAATGGTGGTATTTAAATAAATATTTACAACCATTAGAGTGAATATGCAAACCTGTAAAATCTACAAATTCATGATTTACATTAGGATAGTACTCGAGATATTTCTCGGAAAGAATTTTATTATTATGATTAAAATGAGTTTCTTTTTTTAACAAACCTCTTTTGTAGTCATAATTTCTTGATGGAAAAAATGGTGCCCCTAAGGCATAGGCACTTTCGTCTTCAGGAACATCTATTGGAGAGGTGTACTCATATTGAGACTTCCCGTTTACTTCAAATAAAGATTCTCCAATTTGAAATACAGCGACATTTTTATAGCCAACATCAGTACCTTGGGTTTTTAGATATAAAGTATTATTTCTTGTGGTAATAGTCTTAAAAACCAAATCAATTGTATATGAATTTACAACCAACCCTTTTTTATTTTTAATTTCTATTAAAAACTCCCCGCTTTCTTGATAATCATAAACAGGCTTCCCAAATACCAGAGATCCACTACTTTTTCCACCCTCATTAGGAAATGAATAGTTATACATTGTTTTTTTAGTATATGAATTTAAATCATTTTCATTGATATTATTTAGATTGTAAGTCTGGTCATAGTATTTAACCTCCTTAATGCGTACACCACCTCCATATAACCATTTTTCAATTAAATATTCAGGCTTTTTATGTTTCACTTCATAAGAAAATACAACAGAGGATGAGCATCCTGGGTATCCAACATTCAAACATTCGTATCTGATAAAATATTCTTTATTAGAATATAAGACCATATTAATTATATTAAACGAGCTAGTACTAAATGCTTGACAGGATAAACTTCCTAAGTCAATATAATTTGAGCCAACTTTTTCAAAAATCCTGATAGTTGCATTAACATCTGGCGATGATAGACTGCAAGGAACTTTAAAAGAAAAGTGATACTTAAAGTCTGGGGGTGGTCCTTGACCAGTAGATAGATTATTAATTCCAATATAATCATATAAGTTCACGTAAGGAGATATATTCGTTCCAGCAGGCAGTTCTAATACAATAGTATCTTCTTCATAGTATTTCCAATTATAAGGATTTTCATAAAAATCACCTACAGGCTCACCACCTACATGAGAGTAGGTGTTAGATTCAAAATTATATACAACCATGCCACCTGTCGGAAGAGTCATACTCTCCAAAACTCCAGCATTACAGTTTTCAGGATCAGTTAATTTTTTCTCCCATTTTCTTTTTGGATATCCCCAATAATCATTTCCGGTAACAGAAACCTCTTTATATGTCAAATTATAATCATTAGATTTACTAATATCTGAATTAAACTCCTTTACTGATTTCAACATCATCCTGTTGCTCAATCCGTTGTTATAATATTCATATCCAAACTCAAAATATTTTATTCTTTCATTATGATTATTTTTAACTGTAATATTGCTAAGTTTATATGTATTAGAATTTAAATCTGTATCTAATCTTCCTTGCTCGTACTCAAAATATATATACCCTTTATTAACTATATTAATCTGCTGTACCTTTTTAGTATTAGATTCTCTTACAGTCATATGAACTGACTCTTTAGGGAAAATCTTTTTATATTCATTAGCAAGAAATATTTGATCAGTCATCTGGGCATTTAAAAGATCAAACCATACGTTACTCGTAACATATCTTTGGGTATGCGTTTTATCTGAAACTATTTCAGGATAATTCTTATTTAACTCATCATATTCAAATTCAAGAATTAGATTACCATTATTATCTCTTATTTTACTTAAATGGAAAGCACTAGGATAAGCTGGCTGTGATTTAGATGACATACTACTACCCCCAGCTTGAAAATAAACAGCATGTTGAGTATTGGTAACATTAGTCATTTCTTTCACATCAAAAGTATATTCATATCCTTTTTCATCATAAACTTTAAAACTTATTAAGTCAAAAAGCTTATCTGAATAAGACAATGTATTATACGTAAGCTTGATATCCAAAACACTATCATCATATAAAGGCACCACCTGCAGAACACCATTTATTTTCTTTATATAAAATCTACCCGTTTTTCCCATAAAGTTAAATTGATATAAGTCATACTGAGTATCAATTCCACCCTTTTTATAAGTATACCATAAAAATTCATTCATCAGCCCATGATCTTGTGAACTAAGATTCCCATCATTCATTTTATTAATTAAATACTCACAAGGATTAGCGGGATTATAAATTCCTAAATAAATAGAATTACTAAGAGTACTTGATGAGTTTCCTAGTTCATCAGGAACCCCTCTTACAGTTCTAGATATTGTTCCCCCTGTCATTAAGTTCCAACCTAAACCAGTCTGACTTGCAATCTCATCGACCCCAATAGAAGATGGGTGGTAGTTCAAAGCCAGATTTAAAGAAATATCTTTAGAAATAGTTTCTATATTGTAAATTGGTATAGAAATGTCAGGAATTCCAGTGTAATTATTTACAGGAGTTTCTTCAAACTTCATTAGACTTGCTACGGTAGGTGATGGAGGTGAGACTTCTTGAAAATTGCTTTGAATATTATCTTGCGCTTTTACACAACTAAAAATTAACACTAGAAAACAGGTGAGTATTAATTTGAGATTTATATTTATTTTATTACTTATCATAATTAGAACTTTATTATTACTGTCTATTATATTTTACTTTTTCATTATCTTAATTCCATCTTTTTGTACATCTGTTTCTATCTGTACTATATACACGCCCATAGGCAAGCCCCCTAGGTCTATAGGTACTGTTCTGCTTCCCGTAAGTTCAACCTTCTGTAACTCCCGTCCTCCTATATCAAATACCCTTGCCGTGCCTTTCTCATAATCATAGCCTACAATCACATTCGTAAAAGTCTCCGCAGGATTAGGATAGGCCTCTATTGCAAGTTTCTCAGGTTTAGTATTGTCTTCATTTGCAAGCTTCACAACCCAAAAATCATTTCCTCCCTTAGCACTATTTCTATCTTTTGAGGGTTTATCGCTATCAGACATACCAGCCAAAATATAACCTCCATCTCTAGTGGTTATAACGCGCTTTAAGATATCTACACCAGAGCTGCCAATGTTTTTCTTCCAATCATCACGACCCTCTTCTGATAATTTCATAATTACATAGTCATCAACTCCTTCTTTCTTCTTTGTTTTCATAGCAGCACCAGCACCACTCTTTGAGTTTATACCTGCTATTAGAGAGCCGTCTGTATGTTCTATTAGTGAAGTCAGTAAATCCATTTGCCCTATGTCATAATTATTCTGCCACAAGGTAGCACCAACCTCATCAATCTTAATCAGTAAAACATCAGAACCATTCTTGGCAAAAGAACTATTGGTATGTCCTCCCGCTATATAATTTCCGTCCTGTGTAGGCAATAGGACATAAAGGTCATCATTCCCATCTCCCCCATAAGTACGTTCCCATTCAACACTTCCTTGCTTATCCAATTTTACTACCCAAAAATCACCTGAAAGATTATCTGAACTTTTATCCGAACAATTAGGTGAATTAGTATAGCCGCCCAACAAATAACCACCATCTTTTGTAGCTACCATAGCTCTTAATATCTCTTGATATTTACCACCCAAAGTGCGTTCCCATTCAATTTCTCCTTTACTGTCTAATTTTACAATCCAGAAATCTAAACCTCCTTGGCAATCTCTTTCCTTTTCGTCAGACTTGTCAGAACTAGATGAACCACCCAAAATATAACCACCACCTTTAACAGGAATTACTTTCACTAATACATCCTGACCTTTTCCTCCTAAGGTCTTTTCCCATTCTATACCTCCTTTGGCATCAAGTTTCACAACCCAGTAGTCTTCATTACCTCGACAGTCATCAGCTTTTATACCTTCTATAGCATTGCTATCAGACGAGCCTCCCAAAATAAAACCACCATCAAAAGTATTGGCAATACTATACAACAAATCTCTACCTGATCCACCAATACTTTTTTGCCATTCTTGATTGCCATGTTCATCCATTTTCCAAATCCAGTAATCTAGATTTCCAGAGTTTTTTTGAGCTTTATTACCTGTCTTGTCAGAAACAGAACTGCCAGCTAAGATAAATCCATAATCAGCGGTCGGGATAGCATCTAAAAGATATTCTGCATGAACACCTCCATAAGATTGTTCCCATAACATTTTCTGCGAATAACCTTCTGAGCAATAGAAAGCGAATAGCATCGTTAATGTTATTTTATAAATAAATTGTATCATAATGTATATTTTTAAGACATTCCTGAAAAAGTAACGATTGCAAATATTAACAAAAATTAACAGTTTTCAAAATTAATTTTAAGAAAAATAATCGCCGCCTACTTTTATTTGATAAACCGCAGATGTGACAGTATTTAACACTAAAGATTTATATGAATATGCTCATAAAATCAATATATTCAAAGCACTCACAAGCGCCTATCTTGCAACCGCTGTACAACTTTAACGACCATCCTACTCTACCTCTCAGGACAGTCAACTGACCCCCCCTCAGTAAAACAAGATAATAAGTAAGCCACCATTGACTTCAATCATCAACAGCCTATAAAAAAGCTCATAAACTAAAAAAGTTATAATTTCAATTTTCGATAAATAAGCTTACAACCTCTTGTAATAAGGTGTTTATAAATAGGATTTTCTTTTCATTTGTAACAAAATCTGATGACATTCGTCTTACTATTTGTAGTTCCTTATCTGATGAGTCAAAAAGAATTTTTAGCGTTAGTACTTCCTTATAAGCAAAAGGTGTTTCGGCTTGCCAAACGTTTGTTGACGAGCACCGAAGAGGCAGAAGACGCTACGCAAGAAGTACTTATCAAATTATGGCATAAAAATCAGGATATAGAAAAATACAACAGCGTAGAGGCAATGATGATGACCATGACTAAGAATTACTGCCTAGACCGTCTCAAATCAAAACAAGCATCAAATTTGCAACTCACGCACAGCAACTATTCAAACAGAGATAATTTAGAGAAACATACAGAAGTAAAAGACAGGTTGGCTTGGGTCAGGAAAATTATCGATCAACTGCCAGAAGCACAAAAGATAGTAGTTCAGCTACGGGAAATAGAAGAATTAGAATACGACGAAATTGCAGAAATAATGCAAATGAACCCGACCAATGTGAGAGTAACCCTCTCCAGAGCACGAAAAACAATTAGAGAACAAATGACTAAAATAAACAACTATGGAATCTCATAAAATAAGACAACTTCTAGAGAAGTATTTTGATGGAGAAACCTCTATAGAAGATGAAAGAATCTTAAAAGACTATTTCTCTTCAGATACCGTAGCATCGGAATTTATTGCATACAAAGACCTTTTCGGGTTTTATGCAACTGAGAAAAAATACACTAGCACAAGGGGATTCTCCATAAAAAAAGAAGCAAATATCAGACAAGTACTCGGTGTTGCCGCCTCAGTGGTGGTGGTTGTAGGCATCGGATTTATGCTCTTAAAAACCCAACCTGAGGCAAACACTGATTTAGGAAGTTTTGACGACCCTGAAATAGCCTTTATTGAAACACAGAAAGCCTTAGCACTGATTGGACAAAATCTAAATAAAGCTAAAGAGTCTATAAATTATCTAAACGAATACGAAGTTGCTAAAAATAAAATATTCAAATAATTAAGTCCTAATACTATACTATCATGAAAAAAATAATCATCACCCTACTACTGGCTTTTATACCCTCATTGTTTTTTGCACAAACTGTTTTTGACAAATACGATGGTCTGGATGAAGTTACAGCCGTTGTTGTAAGCAAAAAAATGTTTGAGATGATGGGTAACGTAAAAACCAACAACAAAGACTCTCAACAATTCTTGAGTTTAGTAAAAACACTAGACAACCTAAAGGTATTCACTACCTCAGACACAAAATACAGAGCGGATATGAGAACCACAATAAACAGCTATTTAAGTTCTAAAGCACTCGAAGAACTCATGCGCGTTTCAGATTCGTCTAGCAACGTAAAAATCTATGTCAACTCGGGCGGAAGCGCTACGCAAATCAAAGAACTACTTATGTTTATTGACGGTAAGACTGACAAGGAAACTACAATCATATCGCTCACCGGAAACTTTGACCTGAACAACATCTCAGCCTTAGTTGACAAAATGAACCTCCCTGGTGGCGAAGAACTAAAAAAGGCATCTAAAAAATAATCTGTAAAAGCTATACCTATGAAAAAGTTTATATACCTCCCGCTGCTGTTTCTGTTTATACTGAGTTGCAACAGCAAGCCTAGCCTACAGAAATACATGGTATCAAAGTCCGAAGAACCTGATTTTTTCGCCTTAGATATTGGAGCAAGCCTGCTGTCAAACACTACAGATTCGCTGAGTGTTGAGGAAAAAGAAGCGCTAGATTCATTCAAGAAACTAAACCTATTGGCTTTCAAATTGACAGACCAGAACAAAGCTACGTATGCCATCGAGAAAGAAAAAGTAAAAACCATCCTCAAAGAAAACCCTCAGTATGAAGAGCTTTTCAGAGCGGGTTCAGGAGCAGAAGGCATAACGGCCTATGCTATTGGCGAAACAGATCACATCAACGAGGCTATCTTTTTTGGCAACCACAATGACCAAGGTTTTGTTATCGTAAGGCTTCTAGGAAAAGACATGAACCTCGGCAATCTAATGGGTTTTATGAGCCTGATCGGGAAATCTGATCTAGCTGAAGACCAATTGATGTCACTGGGGAAACTATTCAACAGCGATGAAATTTCTGAAGAGAAAACCTTGATTGACTAAAAATACATTCTTACTTTATTGAAAAAAACCCCAAAGAGATGAGTTAGCTCTTTGGGGTTTTTTCTTTTTGTATGTTTGATAGTAGAACCTATTTGATGTTATAAATCAGCTTGATGGTGATAGTGGCTGTTTTCTTTTTTGAATAGGTATTAAACGAGCCTCCCCAAGAATATTCCTCTGATGAATTTTGGGCAATAATCTGGAATACACCTAAGTCTGACTTCTTCAGTTTACCCAATTTAGCACCCGCATTATCAGCAATTTGCTCTGCTCTTAATTTGGCATCTTGTGTTGCCTGAGCAATCATTTTGAGTTTCAGTTCTGCTAATTTGGTATAATAATATTGTGGTGATTCAGAATATAACTCAACTCCTAAGTTAATCAGCTCAGTCACTTCTCTCGACACACTTTCTATTTTCTCGACCTCTTTGCTCTCAACCTGAATACTCTGAGTTAAGGTGTATCCCGTAAAAACCTGAGAGCGTATATTATAATTCTGGTCATACGTATTCTCAAAGTCTTTAGAGATATTCACAGACGAAAAGATAATCTCATTCTCTTTTACTCCCTTTGAAATCAAATAGCTACGAATGGCCTCTCGGTCTCTTTCGAGTGAGGCATAAGCTGATTTTAGCTCGGTATTTTTCTTTGAAAAGGTGCTGTTCCAGACAATCAAGTCTGAGGTAAAATCTGTACTCCCTAAACCCGTTACGCTGATAGTATCAGCACTTGAGTTTCTATTTTTTATGGCGTCTGACAAGAAAAAAGCAGACAGCACCAATGCCAATCCGAAGATAAAGGCTACAATATAATTTTTCATAAAATAATTTTATTTAGCAAGTTAATAAAAATAACTCTATCATACATTGATACGTTCTAATTTAACTCTCAAATTTTAAGAATTTACAGCTAAGAAGTCACTTTAGCTCACAGAGAATTAGCACGAAGGTAAATTAAAAAATAGAGCCACTTTGTTTTTTGTCTTATATTTGTATGTTAAATATTTTAGACTTGAGATGAGTGATTACCCAAAATTTGCGGTCATAGGAGGAGGAAGTTGGGCTACGGCAATAGTAAAAATGCTGAAAGAAAACCTTCCGGAAGTGGCTTGGTATATGAGAAGTGTAGAAGCTATAGAACACATCAAAGCTCACGGACACAATCCTAATTACTTGACTTCTGTAGAGTTTGATCCGAAGAGATTAGTACTTACAACAGACTTGAATGAGGCTATTACCTATGCTGGTTATATCATATTTGCAGTGCCTTCTGCTTTTTTGGCTACCGAACTTCAGAAACTAAGCGTTTCTCTAGAAGGAAAGGTAATTATTTCTGCTATCAAAGGAATCGTTCCTGAAACTTCAATGATTATAGGTGAGCATTTTCACCAACACTACAACGTTCCGTACGAGAAAATTGCAGTTATCTCAGGACCTTGCCACGCCGAAGAAGTAGCCTTAGAGCGACTTTCGTATCTGACTATTGCCTCAGGAGATAAAGAAGTGGCGAAAGAAGTGGCGAAATATCTTGCGAGCTACTTTATTAAGACAAAAATATCTGATGATATAGCGGGCACAGAATATGCCGCTATGCTGAAAAACATCTATGCCATCGCTGCAGGTATGGCACACGGATTGGGTTACGGAGACAACTTTCAGGCGCTACTGATGAGCAATGCCATCAGAGAAATGAAAAGATATATCAAGAAAGTGCATAAGATGAAACGCAACATCAACAACTCTGCTTACTTAGGCGATTTGTTAGTTACAGGTTATTCGCTATTTTCTAGAAACCGTACGTTTGGGAATATGATCGGGAAAGGCTATACTGTGAAGTCTGCTATTACAGAGATGAGTATGATTGCTGAAGGTTATTATGCTAGTAAATGTGCCTACGAACTCAATCAAAAATTTGGTGCTAAAACGCCAATAATTGATGCAGTTTACCAGATTTTATACGAAGGAAAAGACCCTCGAAAAACCTTTAACAAACTAACGGACAAGTTAGACTAACTATCTCTTTAGGAATGACATAAGGTTTGAGAAAAGCTCTTCGGTATTTTCAAGATGACTCATGTGTCCTCCATCTAAAGCGACAAATTCTACCGTAGTGTTTTCGACTTGTTTTTTAGATATTTCAAAATCCAATACCGGATCATCTATGCCCAAAACAAGCATGATAGGATAAGGAGCAAAGTGAAGCATCACCTCCCTGTCGTTTCTGACTTTCATACCCTCTAGAGCTGCCACCACACCTTGAAGCGAGGTCTTTAGCGCTTGAGACTTAACCTCTTCAATTTCTTTGGAGAGACGCTGTCTGTTTTTATCTGAGAACAAGTTAGTAATTGACATCTTCACAAAAGTGGAGAAATTCTGTTTCACAGCTTGGATAGCTCTATCTCGGTTGATCTTCTTCTCTTGAGAATCTGCATTTGAAGTAGAATTCAGAAGAATCAATTTCTTGATATAATCTGGATAAAGTTCTGCAAACGCAAGCGACACATATCCGCCCATCGAATGCCCTATAAAAGTTGCTTTTCTGATTTTGTTTTCTTTGAGAATACTATAAACCATATCGGCTTGGTCTTCCATGGTGTGGATATAACCTAGGTTGTCAGTTGCGCCATGACCGAGTAAGTCAATAGCAAAAACACGGTATTTCTCTGACAACGCACCTACTATAAAATCCCACATCGAGAGGTTTTCTAGAAACCCATGAAGCAACACCACTACCGACCCCTTTCCAGAATCAGTATAGTGTATGTTTATATCTTTATAGATACTTTGTTTTTTCAAAATCTTATGTGAGTATGTATGAGACTACTAAGATAGTTAAACTTCGTCATAATCTACAAATATTTCGTTTGAAGTGGGAACAGCCTGACAGGTAAGTACAAATCCATCGGCAATTTCTTTGTCCGTAAGTATTGAGTTCTTTTTCATTTGTGCCGTGCCGTCTGTAACCTTCGCAATACAAGAGCTACAAATTCCGCCTTGACAAGAATAAGGCGCGTCAAGTCCTTGTTTTAGTACAGCATCCAAAACTACTGTTCCGCTTGGCATATAAAACGTAGTATTTACGTCGTCTAAACGCACAGTGACTTTGCATTGTCCTTCAATATTCTGTTCTATTTTGGCTTCTTTTGCTGTAGTCGTAAAAAGCTCAAATTTGATTTTATTTTCAGGCGTTTTATTTTCTTTTAATGTATCTTTCACGGAAGAAATCATTTCATTCGGACCGCATAAATAGAAGTTTTCAAAATCAAATTCTTTGTGCTTATTCTTTAGGACAAAGTTTACTACAGGCTTGTCAACTCTCCCGAAAAGACTACCCTCTAACCTTGCTTGACTAAACACATAATATAAGAAAAACCTCCCGACATATTTATCGTGAAGTGCATTTAGCTTGTCATAAAAGATAGTGCTTTCTGGCGTTTTATTTCCGTAAACAAGTACAAAACTACTTCTTGGTTCTTCCTCTAAAGCAGTTTGTAGTATAGACATCACTGGCGTAATACCGCTACCAGCCACAAAAGCAACATAGTTTTTCTGACTGCTTGCATCAGGCTCAAAAGTAAAGCGACCTTCAGGTGCAGCAACATCTATCAGATGACCCACAGCTAATTCTCTATTGGCAAAAACAGAGAAAAACCCGTCGTGCACTGCCTTTATCGAGATGCGCAATTCGCCACTTTTGGGGGTAGAACAAATCGAATAAGCTCTTCTAATTTCTTGTCCATCAAGAGTAAGTCTCAGATTGACATACTGCCCCGCTGTGAATTTAAAAAAAGGTGCTAAATCTGGAGGAATATTAAATACAACAGAGATAGACTCTGGGGTTTCGCGCTTGACTTCTTTGATTGCGAGTTTGTAGAAATTTGACATTGTCGTAGTTTTTAAGGGCAAAAATAAGGCTTTATTAGAGGAATTAAAAACCTGAATTGCCAACAGAATTATAAATCAAGAGATTATTTCAAACATTTTGCCCGGCAAAGGTCTTATCAAGCCTTTGAGCTCTAAGTCAAACAACACAGAAGCTACCTTAAAAACTGGTATTTCACAGCTTCTTGCAATCATATCTAGCAAGTCTTTCCCGTGGGCTTGAAGGTGGTCATACACTTTCATTTGCTCAGCATCTAAATCTAGGAATAACTCTTTTTGAACAATTTTTTGCTTCCTGAGTTTCAAATCCCAGTTGAGCATATAAAGTAAATCCTGAGCAGAGGTAATCAGGTTGGCTCTTTGTGTTCGGATTAAATCATTGCAACCTTGACTATAATAATCCGTCACTTTGCCTGGAACGGCAAAAACTTCTCTTGAATAATCATTTGCCAAATTAGCTGTAATAAGCGAGCCACCTTTGGAGGCACTTTCAATAACGATTGTGGCTTCTGAAAGTCCTGCTACGATGCGATTTCTCCTGATAAAATTCTCTTTGACAGGCGTTGATTCACTCCAAAACTCAGTCAAGAAACCTCCGTTTTGATTCATCCTTGCTATATATCTCTTGTGTTGTGCTGGATAGATTCTATCCATCCCATGAGCTAGCACGCCAACGGTTTGAAGTCCGTTATCCAAAGCAGCGAGATGTGCACTAATATCAGTGCCAGCAGCAAATCCACTCACAATTATCGGATTCAGACTTGCCAAATCACCGAGGAGCTCCTTGCAAAAGGTCTCTCCGTAATGGGTTGATTTTCGAGTACCTACTACGCTCAACACTTTTCTATTATTCATATCAAAATCTCCTGACGAAAAGAGCACAATTGGTGCATCTGGGCAGTGCTTTAGCTTTTCAGGGTAATCATCTTCTAGGAAACAATAGGTTTTGAGTTGTTCTCTTTCGATAAAAAGCACTTCTTGTTCTGCTCTTTTGAAAGTGGATTTATTAAGGATGTTTTCTGCTAATGATTTATTGAATCTCGAAATCCCCTTAAAATCCTTTTTGGATGCAGCGAATATTTGCTCAGCCGAGCCAAAGTGTGCGAGTAGCTTTTTGGCAAAAACATCGCCTATACCCTCTGTTCGGATAAGGGCTAGCGTATGAAATAGTTGGTTAGAATCCATAGCAGAAATATTGGTTCAAGATACTTTGTAGACTTCCCTCTTTTAGGACACTTTAAAATTAGACAAATAATTATTATTTAGTTCAGATTTGATGAAGAATTTAAATTCTTCATCAAATCTGGGCAAAAATTCTTTAGGGGATTTATTTCCTAAAGATTTATGAGGATGATTAAAGTTGTAGTCTTCTCTCCATTTATCACTTAACTTTTGAAGTTGGTAAATGTCATTAAAATAAAAAGCATCCAATATATCTTCTCTAAAGAATCGGTTAAATCTTTCTATGTACCCATTCTGCATTGGCTTACCTGGTTGGGTATACTTGATTTCAATATTATTTTTTGCACTCCAGTTCATAAAAGTTTTTGATGTAAATTCCGGTCCATTATCGCATCTAATATATTTTGGCAATCCTATTTCTTCTTTAAGGTTTTCAAGTGTTTCAACTACTGCTCTAGCTGGGTATGACAATCCTGCATCGATTACAATAGCTTCACGATTAGAGTCGTCTATAACGTTAAATACACGTAGTTTTCTGCCATCTGTAAGCGCATCGCTCATAAAATCCATACTCCAACACTCGTTCAGACTTGAAGGGGTTTCTAAAGGTTGTTTAACCCGGTTAATCAAGCGTTTTTTATGTTTACGTCTAAGACTGAGCTTCATATCACGATATACTCGTAATACACGCTTTCTGTTCCATATTAGACCTTCTCGACGGATCTTGAGATAGTATTCATCAAAACCTCTTGTAGGATATGCTTCGGCCAGTTCAGTCAATTTATCAATAACTGCACTATCATCTCTTTTACTCTGATAATACCACATTGAACGACTAAGACCAACAATATGGCAGGCTCGAACAACAGGAATTACATATTCTTTAATGAGATACTTGGCACGAACTCTTTTGTCGGAAGGCCTTAAAACTTTTTTGACAATAGATCTTTTAACATCTTATTGTCTAGGCTAACATCTGCATACATCTGTTTGAGCTTGCTATTCTCGTTTTCTAACTCTTTTAAACGCTTTAGCTCCTGATGTTCCATACCTCCATATTTCTTACGCCAATAGTAGAAAGTGCTTTTATCAATACCTAATTCTCTGGAGAGTTCTCCAACAGATCTACCTTGTTGATTTTCCTTGAGAGCTGTTATTATTTGACTCTCGCTAAATTTGCTTGTTTTCATTATGACAGTTTAAATTTAAAGTTACTAAATTTGAATTAAAAACTGTCCTATTTTTGGGGAAGTCTACAACTTAAATATTTTTGGTTGTTAAAAACTTTATTGACAATAATATGAATCGACACTCAAAATTACTATTTTTGTGTTTATGAAGTTAGCACAATACATATCACATCTTTTGTATCGTTACCAATGTGTTACGGTGCCTGAGTTTGGTTCTTTTTTGACCGAAACTCATTCGGCACGATTACATCCGAGTTCTCGTACATTTTATCCTCCGAGAAAGACCGTTTCTTTTAACGCTCTTCTAAAGAAAAATGATGGCTTGTTGGTGCATCATATTTCGCAATACTTGCAAATTCCGTACGATGACGCCGTAAAACTTATTCAAGAAGAAGTGTCGCTCTGGAAGAAAACGCTGAATGACAACACTATTCTTGAACTTAAAAATATTGGTGAAATTCGACTGAACGCCGAGAACAACTTAGTATTCACCGCTACAGAAAACACCAATTATCTGACAGAATCCTTTGGTCTAGCCCCTATAGTATCGCCCATTATCAGAAGAAGTGTTGCTTTAGAAAACCTTGAAAAAACTACAGAAACAGTTGTAACAGAAACCGAGAAAGAAATCACTCCGATTCAGTTGACACCTACTAAAAAACCAACCTATTCATTTGTGAAATATGGTGTGGCTGCTGCATTGCTAATTGCTGGCGGATTATTCGCAGACCATCTTTATAAAGACCACATCACTGAGGAAACCCGTTTGGTAGAACACAGCGTTCAAGAAAAGATTCAGCAAAGAATTCAAGAAGCTACTTTTGTATTAGACCTCCCGAAAAGCGAACCACTTACGCTTATCATAAAAGAAGAAAAATTATATTACCACGTCATAGCAGGCGCTTTCAGAGATGAGGCAAATGCTGAAAAAGAGGTACTGAGTCTGAAAGAACAAGGCTACAAAGCGAAAGTGCTTGATAAAAATAAATTTGGTCTTTATCCAGTAGTGTATCAGAGTTACAAAACCTATGATGAAGCTCAAGAGAAATCCAGAGAAATCAGAAAAACAAATCCAGAGGCTTGGCTTTTGTTTCAAGAAATATAGAATCAAGTTTTTAGAATCAATCACACAAAAACCGTCTCAAAATAGAATTTAAGACGGTTTTTTTATTGAGCATTGTCTCGTCTTGGAATAGCGACATACAACCAGTACTCTCCCATTATTTCAAAAAAAACATAAACAAAACCTCTTTTAGTTAAAGCCTAATTTGGAGGCTGATAATCGGATTTTTGAAGACTAATAAGTTGATGACAAAAAATTCCTCGGATGCGTTGTTTTCCTAAGAACGCTAAATTTATATTCTTCTTATAGCTATTTTGCTATATTTGTTAATGCAATTAAAATGTGTGGGGTTTGCTGTTTGATGTTGGCTGCAAGCGTGAATCACACTTCATAAAACAAAAAAACGCAAACTAATGAGAAAAGTTATTTTAACAACATTGAGTTTTTTAATTTTTATAATTATTTGTAATGCTCAAACAACAAACCTTAAAATTGAAAAAGTATATTTAGACAAAACAGACACAACAAAGAGTTATTACACCATAATTTATCCACCAAAATCTCCTTGGAAGGGATACTTAGTTCTGATTCCAGGCTTTGGAGAAACAGCAGAAAATGTTTTTGAACAAACAGACCTACCAACCAATTTAGCTCAAAATGGTATATTGACAATTATTCCAACTTTTCAAGATGGTGTTTTATCTTTTGGCGTTGACAACTTAAGCCAACAAACTCTTGATAGAATAATTAAAGATGTAACCTCAAAACACGAGCTTATTGATCAAAATTTTTATATCGGAGGGTTTTCTATTGGGGGAAGTTGTGCAATAAAATACGTGGAAAGTGCTTCAATTAAACCATACGCAGTTTTTGCAATTGACCCACCTCTCGACTTCGAAAGGTTTTATAATTCAGCGAAAAGAGATATCAGACTCTCAAAGCATAACGAAGCTAATCAAGAAAACATTTTCATGATTAATAGACTTGAAAAAGAAACAGGCGGAAGTCCAATAACTCATCTTAAAGAGTATTATAAACTATCACCCTACTCTTTCTCAGACGTTCACCAAGGAGCAATAAAAAAACTCATCAATATTCCTATAAGACTATACACTGAGCCTGATATAAATTGGTGGCTAAACGAAAGAAATGCTGATTTGACAAATATGAATGCAACAGAATGCTCTGCAATGATTAATGAACTAAAAAGACTGGGTAATAATAATGCAGAATTGATAATAACAGAAAATAAAGGTTATAGAAAACCCAACAACGATAGGCACCCACATTCATGGAGTATTGTAGATAATCTCGAATTAATTAACTGGTTAATAAAACAGAAATAATGCCAATAACCTACATCTGTAACTACCACACACTCCCATTATTTCAAAAAACAATCTTCAAAAACATAAATAAAACCTCTTTAGAAACTTAGGCTATGAAAACAACTCCTGAACACAACGAACGAATTGCAAAAATGACATTTGCATCGGTATATCCGCACTACATTACTAAAGTTCAGAGCAAAGGCAGAACAACAGAAGAATTACATCAAGTCATAGAATGGCTGACAGGTTTTGATGCCAAAAAACTACAAGAGCTCATTGACGAAAAGGTTACATTTGAAACATTTTTCAAACAGGCGAAACTGAACCCGAACGCACAACTTATCACAGGAGTAATTTGTGGTTATCGCATAGAAGAAATCGAAAACTCGCTAACTAAGCAGGCTAGGTACTTAGACAAGCTAGTGGATGAATTGGCAAAAGGGCGAAAAATAGAGAAGATTTTAAGAACGTAGTTAAGGTTAGAATTATGACAAAAACAACTTATACAGAGCAAGATGTAATAGATTTTATAAATACATCCGTTGACAATGAGCAAAAAAAGACTGACAGTTTTCAGCTAATTGAACTTATGAAAGAGTGGTCTGACACCGAGCCTAAAATGTGGGGAACAACCATTATCGGGTTTGGAAATTATCATTATAAATACGCCAGCGGACACGAAGGAGACGCACCAGTTCTTGGCTTTTCTCCTAGAAAAACAGCATTTTCACTTTATGTTTATTCAGACACGGAAAGAAGTAAGGCAATTTTAACAGACCTTGGTAAATTCAAAATGGGTAAAGCATGTATCTATGTGAAAAAGCTTTCTGACATCAATTTATCGGTTCTAAAAGAACTCTGCATAGAATCAATAAAATATATTAGCGAGCATCACGAATGTTCGTGTAGAGCAAAATAAAAAACACACGGACAAAAGACAGAAAGCCTGTTTTGTACCATATAGGTAATATCTTATTAATTGTGTAACTTGAAAAGTTATTCTAAATGGAAAAATAAGAAAATATACCTAAAAAAAATGTCCTTTCCTACTGATGATGCGGTTTTAAAGTCTGTTTTTCTGGCTTTGAGAGAAGCGACCAAAAAATGGACAATACCAATCTAGAACTAGGGAATTATTTTAAACCAATTTATACTTATATTTGAAGAAAAACTAAAGTTATAAAAAACTAAAGCCTCAACTTTTCAACTTACACACTTTAGGGGATAGTGTCTTGGCTTGTGATTTTTGACCTTTATCCTCTCTGTCTGAACTTATTATAACTTTAGCCTTATCTATATAATCAAAAAATCAGGAGATACTCCTGATTTTCTTAATTATAATAGGTTTTAAAAACACTGAAAAGTCAACTAAACTATGCTTTAAAAGTTATAGTTTTACTCATCGTCGTCTTCGTCCAAACTATCTTTTTCATCGTCTTCGTCTTCGTCAAATTCGGGTTTGTCATTGCTGTAACTATCCTCATCGTCGTCGTCTTCTACTTCGTCTTCGATGTCTTTAATTGGAGGTGCAGTAACCTCTAAACCTACAACTAAATCATCATCCTCATCTTCAAAGTTTTCAATTCTGTCCGCTAACTTTAGACTTACTTTTACTAGATAAATAGTGTCTTCAGTGCGTACTTCAACTGCTTCTACAGTTTCGTTTTTGGCATTTTTAAACCGGATGATATCAGTATCATCATATCCGTCAGGAAATTTCTCGACTAATAAAGTCAGAATTTCGTTCGTTAATTTTGCGTAATCAACTATAACTCGTTTCATAAACTATACAGGGACTATAATTCTATAAATCTAATAAATAAGCGAAAATAAGCGGTGCAACAATAGTGGCATCTGACTCAATCATAAACTTCGGTGTGTCTGTGTCTAATTTACCCCAAGTGATTTTCTCATTAGGGACTGCTCCAGAATAAGAGCCATAAGAGGTAGTAGAATCAGAAATCTGACAGAAGTATGACCAGAACGGAACATCAGTCCACTCTAAGTCTTGATACATCATCGGCACAACACAGATAGGGAAATCTCCTGAAATTCCTCCAGCAATCTGGAAGAAGCCCACTCCTTTTCCGTCTGAATTCGCACGATACCATTCGGTCAAGTAAATCATATACTCGATACCTGACTTCACCGTAGATACGTTTAGTTTTCCTCTAATTACATTCGATGCAAAGATATTTCCAGTGGTGGAATCTTCCCATCCTGGACATATAATTGGCAAGTTTTTCTTAGCCGCTTCTACAATCCAAGAATCCTTAGGGTCAATTTCGTAGTACTGCTCTAATACTCCTGAATTTACTACTTGATATAAATATTCATGCGGAAGATATCTTTCTCCTTTTGCTTCAGCTGCATGCCAAACATCTTCTAAATGTACTTGCAGGCGTCTGAAAGCCTCCTCTTCAGGAATACATGTATCTGTAACTCTATTATAGTGTTGGTCTAAAAGATCTCTCTCATCTTGCGGAGTTAAATCTCTCCAGTTTGGGATTCTTTTGTAGTGTGAATGTGCCACAAGATTCATTACATCTTCTTCTAGGTTAGCACCTGTACAAGAAATAATATGTACTTTGTCTTGACGAATCATCTCAGCTAGCGAAACTCCTAACTCAGCTGTTGACATTGCTCCACCTAAAGAGATAAGCATTTTCCCACCCTCTAACAGATGTTGTTCATAACCTTTAGCCGCATCAACAAGAGCTGCTGCATTAAAGTGTCTATAATGATGTTCGATAAATTTTCTAACAGATCCTTTACTCATTTCCTTATCTTTTATTGTTTGTATATATATTATATTTTCAAAAATAAATCATTTTTTGTTATAACCTAAAATTTTCAGCACATCTTCTGCACTTTGTTCTTCTGAGAAAACTTCTGTAGATAGAATTCCGTTGCTATCTCTATCGATTAAGATATGTTTAGGCTGCGGAATCAAACAGTGGTGAATTCCGCCAAAACCTCCGATGGTCTCTTGGTAAGCTCCTGTATTAAAGAATCCTATATAGAGTGGTTTGTCCTTGTTGTACTTCGGCAAATAAACTGCATTCATATGTTGCTCAGAGTTGTAATAATCATCGCTATCACAAGTCATTCCTCCTAGAAGCACACGCTCATAGGTGTCATTCCATCGATTGATAGCCATCATTACAAAACGCCTGTTAATAGCCCAAGTGTCTGGCAAAGTAGTAATGAAAGACGAATCAATCATATTCCATTTTTCTCTATCGTTTTGCTGTTTTTGATACAATACTTCATAAATAGCACCACCGCTTTCGCCTACGGTAAACGAACCGAATTCAGTAAAAATATGTGGCACCGGAACATCTGCATCGTCACACGCAATTTTGATTTGGTTTAGGATTTCCTCCACCATATATTGGTAATCATAGTTGAATGCCAAACTGGTTTTTATCGGAAAACCACCTCCGATGTTCAGGCTGTCTAAGCTTGGACATTCTTTTTTCAGAGCGATATACACCTTCAAACATTTCAAGAGTTCGTTCCAGTAATAGGCTGTATCTCTGATTCCTGTATTGATGAAAAAGTGAAGCATCTTTAGCTCCAGCTGTTTGTTGTCTTGAATTTGTTTTCTATAAAACGGAACAATGTTTTTGTATCCAATCCCTAAACGAGAGGTATAGAACTCAAACTTCGGCTCTTCTTCGGCAGCAATACGGATTCCGATTTTGAATTTCTTGTCCGTTTTCTCTAGTAATAAATCTAGCTCTTCGAAGTTGTCAATTACCGGGATCGTGTTTTTGTGTCCGCTATTGATTAGGTTGGCAACATTATCAATATACTGATCGCGTTTGAAACCGTTGCAAACGATATAGGTGTTTTTATTTATCTTTCCTTCTTCAATCAATTTCTCTACGATATTAATATCATAGGCTGATGAAGTTTCGATATGGATTTTATTTTTGAAAGCCTCATCCATAATAAATTTGAAATGAGAGCTTTTAGTACAATAGCAATAGAAATAATCACCTTCATAGCCCAACTTCTCCATTGATTTATTAAACCAACTCTTTGCGCGGTTGATATTGTTAGAGATAGCAGGTAAATACGTAAACTTGAGAGGCGTGCCGTATTTCTCGACCAATTTCATTAGGTCAATTTGGTGAAAATGTAGGTTATTACTGGCATCAAGCGTAAACTCGTCTTGAGGAAAGTAAAAGGTTTGATTTATAAGGTCGAAGTATTTAGTGTTCATTTTTCTGACTATTTAAAAGGTTGTTTTAACTAAGAAATAATTACGAAAACATGATTAATCTCAAACTCTTATGTTTGCATAAACGATTTCTAGTTCCTTATTTAAATCATCACCAAGACACAATACACTCATTATAATCACTTTGGCATTTATAAAGAAATATCTCAACAACTTACTAAAAGCGTTGAAATGCCTACTCACAAAGGGGGTATTGATATGATTCTTTAATCTTTTCACTGCGGGCAAATGTAAAGAATATTATTTTTGAATTACAATATATTATGGCAAAAAAACCTTAATTATTTTTTAAAATCCATTACAAACTTCGGATAAGATAAAAAAAGGAAATCGTCTTAAAAAACAGCATTGTTTTTTAAGACGATTCTTTGATTGATTTATCTATAATTTCTCTTAGTAAAAAATATCAAACGAGCCACTAGTTAAGTTTACTTCTTCTATAATTTCTTCCCAGTTATCATCATAATCTTTATAGATCAATTTTCCTATAAAAGTACCTTTAAGTTTTTTGTTGCTATTTATTTGAACAACTGAAGAAAAGGTAGCTCCTTGATTATCTAAATTATAACTTTTCCCATCTTTGATGTAGTTAAAACTCCAAACAGCAGAAGCTCCTAAACTTCCTTCTTCTAACAAAAATGTAATCATCTCAGACGGGTCATTGTTAATAGTCGCAGTTACTGTTAAATTAGCTCACTCATCATCATAATGAATTTCATTAACAACAATCGTATTAAAAGCTTTCTGAACTCCGTCAATAGTTACTTTTAATCCAGAGTTCCCTCCTCCGTTTCCTCCTTTGTCGTCATCACTTGAACAAGAAGTTGTTAATCCAAATGTTGCTATAGCGACAAATAAAAATAGTTTTTCATTTTGTTTATTTTTAAAGGATTTCATGCGAATATAATGAAATTATTTATCCCAAAAACCACACTGCTTTTACGATTATTATTTTATAAAACTTTTAGCATTCGCAATTGCTTCATCCATCCCGTTTGCATTTTTACCTCCGGCAGTAGCAAAGAAGGCTTGTCCTCCTCCGCCACCTTGAATGAATTTACCGAGCTCACGAACTACCTGTCCAGCATTTAATCCTTTGCTCTCAACGAGTTCTTTTGAGATATAACAAGTTAGCATAGGTTTGTCATCAGTAATGGTGCCAATAACTACAAAAAGATTATCGACCACATTGCCTAACTCATAAACCAAATCTTTAGCGCCGTTAGCATCTAAATCAACTTTTTTGGCAAGGAAGTTTACGCCGTTAAGCTCTTGGACCTCTCCGACTAGTTCTCCTTTAAGGTTTTTGGCCTTATCTCTTATGAGTTGCTCAACTTGTTTTTTGAGTTTTGCATTTTCTTCTTGCAGCAAATGTACTGACTTCAATATATCTTGTGGATTCTTGAGAGTTGATTTTACTTCGGACAGCAGCTCTTCTTGTTCTTTATAGAACCTTTTGACGCTATCTCCTGTGATGGCTTCAATCCTTCTGATTCCCGCAGCCACAGCGCCTTCAGACGTAATCTTGAAATGCCAAATCTCCGCTGTATTCTTTACGTGCGTTCCTCCACAGAGCTCTACACTATCGCCAAAGCGTATAGCTCTTACGCTATCGCCATACTTCTCGCCAAACAGAGCCATTGCACCATCAGCCAAAGCTTCTTTGAACGAAATAGCACGCTTCTCAATTAGTGGCAACTGCTCTTCAATTCTTTGATTGACAAAATCCTCTACTTGCTGCAATTCTTCTTCGGTAACTTTTGCAAAATGCGAAAAGTCAAAACGCAAATAATTGGGCGCTACAAGCGAGCCTTTTTGCTCCACGTGTGTTCCTAAAACGCTACGTAATGCTTGGTGCAACAAATGCGTAGCTGAGTGGTTTTTCTGAGAATCAGTACGCAACAACACATCTACTTTCGCTGTGAAATTAGTTTCTAAATTCTCCGGGAGTTTTTTAGCAAAGTGTAAAATCAGATTGCTCTCTTTTTTGGTGTCGATAATTTCTATGCTTTCGTTGGGAGAAACCAACAAACCTCTATCTCCTACTTGCCCTCCTCCTTCCGGATAGAAAGGCGTATTGTCTAGCACTAATTGGTAGATAATTCCATCTTTTTTGGAATCTATCTTTCTGTATCGTGTGATTTTTACTTGATTCTCTAATTGGTCATAACCTACGAAAGTCTCTATGTTTCCTGGTATCAAAACAACCCAATCGTCTTTGGCAACTTCAGAAGCAGCTCTAGAGCGGTTTTTCTGTTGTTGCATCGACTCATCAAATCCTTTTTCGTCAAACGACAATCCTTTTTCTTTTAGGATAAGTGCCGTAAGATCTTTAGGAAAACCAAAAGTATCATACAGTTCAAAAGCCTTTGCTCCTGAAACTATCTGTCCTTTAGTATCTTTGACGATGCTTTCTAGTAGGTGTAATCCTTGCTCGAGAGTTCTCAAAAACGAATGTTCTTCTTCTCTAATAACATTTTCAACTAGATTTTTCTGAGTTCTAATCTCAGGGAATGCGTCGCCCATTTGTTCAGCCAACACATCTACTAATTGATACATAAAAGCTTCTTTCAGGTTTAGGAATGTAAATCCATATCTAATCGCTCTTCTGAGAATCCTTCTAATAACATAACCCGCACCATTATTCGACGGAAGCTGACCATCGGCAATAGTAAAAGCGACCGCTCTGATATGATCAACGATTACCCTGATAGCAATATTTATCCTTTCTTCTTCTGGAGTTGCCTTAGTACCTGCAACATATCTAAATTCTGAGATTTCTTCAACTTTTTGGATAAGTGGCACAAATACATCGGTATCATAATTTGACTTAACACCTTGAAGCACCATACACAAGCGTTCGAAACCCATTCCGGTATCTACGTGCTTGGCAGGAAGTTTATCCAAAGAACCATCAGCTTTGCGATTGAACTCCATAAACACATTATTCCAGATTTCAACTACTTGAGGATGGTCAAAGTTGACTAAATCTTTTCCGTCAACCAATGCTTTTTCTTCAGGAGTACGTATATCTACGTGGATTTCTGAACAAGGTCCGCATGGTCCTTGGTCTCCCATCTCCCAAAAATTGTCTTTTTTGTTTCCCAGCAGAATTCTATCTTCAGCGATAAGTGTCTTCCAGATATCATAAGCCTCTTGGTCAAAAGGCACATTCTCTTCTTCACTTCCTTCAAAAACAGTTACATAAAGAATGTCTTTAGGAATTTTATACACTTCTGTTAATAGTTCCCAAGCCCAATTTATTGCTTCTTTTTTGAAATAATCACCGAAAGACCAGTTGCCCAGCATCTCAAACATAGTGTGGTGATATGTATCAAAACCTACATCCTCTAGGTCATTGTGTTTTCCTGAAACACGAAGACACTTCTGCGTATCTGCAATTCTGTTTCGCTTTGGCGTGGCATTGCCCAGAAAATACTCTTTAAATTGCGCCATCCCTGAGTTATTAAACATAAGAGTCGGGTCATCTTTAAGAACAATGGGTGCTGAAGGAACAATAAGGTGTTGTCTCTCTTCAAAAAACTTCAAAAACTGTGTGCGAATGTCTTGTGATTTCATAGGGTGTATATAATTATCCGAAAAATGAGTCATTAGCATAGCGTCTAAAATTCTCAATTCCTAAATAAAAAATTATATCTTTGTTTGTTATTAAGATGCAAAAGTAGGATATTTTAGGATATTATGGCCAAAGTAAAATATTATTACGACTCAGAGAATTTAGCATACAAGAAAATTCTGCCTAAGAGAAGCAAGCAAGTCGGTTATATCGCTCTGTGGTTTGCCTCCTCGGCATTGTTTGGGATTCTGGGATTCTGGCTCCTGATCAACTCTTCTCTTCTTGATACACCAAAAGACAGAATTCAGAAAAGAGAATTTGAGAATCTCAAGTTCAGATATAGCCTTCTAAACAAAAAAATGGCTCAGATTGATGAGGTTCTGAACGAAATAGCAGAAAGAGACAATAACTTATACAGGGTTTATTTTAACGCAGACCCAATTCCGCTAGAGCAACGAAAAGCAGGCTTTGGAGGAGTAAACCGATACAAAGATCTAGAAGGATTTGACAATTCCGAGCTGTTGATAAACACCTCAAAGCAGATGGATATCCTCACCAAAGAGCTGGTTATTCAATCAAAATCATTGGATGAAATCTATAAATTAGCACAGTCAAAAGAGAAGCTATTAGCGGCGATTCCTGCCATACAACCCATAAAAAATGAAGATTTAAAGAGAATGGCCTCGGGTTATGGTTATCGAAATGACCCGTTTACAAAAATCAGGAAATTTCACGCCGGGATGGATTTCTCTGCAAAAACCGGAACGCCAGTTTACGCTACGGGAGATGCTACGGTGATCAGAGCCAACAACGCCATGTCAGGCTACGGAAACCTCATCATACTAAGGCACGGTTTTGGGTATGAAACCTACTATGCCCACTTGAGCAAATACAATGTGAGAGTAGGTCAGAAAGTAAAGAGAGGTGACCTGATAGGTTATGTAGGAAACACAGGTCGATCAGAAGGACCACACCTGCATTATGAAGTGCATATCAACGGAAAAGTAGTAAATCCTATAAACTTTTATTACGGAAATATTTCTGCCGAAGAGTTTGAGATTATCTCTAAACAAGCTAACTTAGAAAACCAATCATTAGACTAATGGAAATCGAATTACCTGAAAAATTATATTACAGCATCGGTGAAGTTGCCAAAGCTTTTGAGGTCAATCAGTCGTTAATACGGTTTTGGGATAAAGAGTTTGATGTCCTCAAACCAAAAAAGAACGCCAAAGGTAACCGAATGTTCACTCCAGAAGATATCAAAAACCTTAAATTGATTTATCATTTGGTCAAAGAAAGAGGTTTTACGCTAGACGGAGCCAAAGCACATCTGAAAGACAATAAGAAAAAAGCATTGAATAAGTATGATATTATATCCAAATTAGAAGCTATAAAATCAGAATTAGTAGCCCTTAAAAACTCAATCTAAAACCACTATAACCTTAAAATCAAATCTAACCAAAACAATTAATTTATGAAAAAGTATCTTTACATAGGAATTATTGCCTTAGTAGTCATTTTCGCTTTCACTTCGTATAACGGAATGGTAGGGCTAAGAGCTGACGCAGAAAAAACTTGGGCTGATGTTCAGAGCAGTTATCAAAGACGTAGCGACCTTATCGGGAATCTTGTAGAAACCGTAAAAGGAGCTGCATCACACGAGCAAGGAACGCTCACGGCAGTGGTTGAAGCACGTGCAAAAGCTACGCAAACCACTATTGACCCATCAAATGTTACTCCAGAACAAATGGCTGAATATCAAAGAGCACAATCTGGAGTTTCAGGAGCCTTGAGTAGATTATTAGTAACTGTAGAGCAATATCCAGACCTGAAAGCCAACCAAAACTTCTTAGAACTCCAATCACAATTAGAAGGAACAGAAAACCGAATCAACGTAACCAGGGACCGATTTAACGAAGCGGCAAATACGTATAACAAGAAAATTAAAACTATGCCAAACGTAATCTATGCAGGTATATTTGGTTTTAATGAAATGGCACTTTTCCAAGCAGATCAAGGTGCTGAGAGAGCTCCAGAAGTTAAATTCTAATATTTTACACACAAAATCATGACTGACCCAACCACTTTTTTGAACCCACAAGAAGAACAAGAAATTGTCAATGCCATTATTGAGGCAGAGAAAAATACTTCGGGTGAAGTCAGAGTGCATATTGAAAAACAAAGTGATAAAACACCTTTTGACAGAGCGCAAGAGGTGTTTTATGCTTTAGAGATGCAGCATACCAAAAACCGAAATGGCGTTCTTTTTTATGTAGATATCACCAATCATAACTTTGTCATCCTTGGTGACGAAGGCATAAACAATGCTGTCGAAAGTGATTTTTGGGACACGACCAAAAATCTGGTGATCGCACACTTCAAAAACCAACAATACAAACAAGGATTGGTCGAAGGAATACTAAAGGCAGGAAAGAAACTGAAATACCTCTTCCCTTACAATGCCGATACCGATACCAACGAACTTCCTAATGAAATTTCAAAAGGATAAATGATACAAATCATCTTACGACTGACCAAGTTTTTTCTAGCACTATTCCTATTGCTATTCCAGTTTATTGGCTTCTCTCAAAACCACAACATACCTGAGAAACCCTCTAAGCAAACTTCTTATTATGATTTTGGTACCAAGGCTTTGACCGATGCAGAAGGAAAATATATTGAGCATAAACTCATCAATTATGCCGATTCTACTTCAACTCAAATCGTAGTCATCCTAGTTCCTACTACCAGTGGCGAGCAAATTGCGCGTTATGCCACTGATTTAGGGCATAAATGGGGCATCGGACAAAAAGGAAAAGACAACGGAATTATAGTACTAGTAGCGATAGATGACAGAAAAGTAACCATTCAGAACGGCTACGGAACCGAGCATTTGCTCACCGATGCACTGTCTAGGCGAATTATAGAAACCCAGATAAAACCCGAGTTCAAAGCAGGAAATTACTTTGCAGGAATAGACAAAGCCACTACTACTATTATGGAAGTTATGAGTGGCGAATATAAATCCAATCCGAAAGAGGAAGACTTTTCAGGAATGATTCTGGTTGTTATCGTTTTTGTGATTATCTTATTTATTATTCTATCTAAGAAAAGAAAAGACGGCGGCAACAGTGGACAATCCGGCGGATTTGACCTTACCGACTTCATACTTCTTAGCAGTCTTGGACGCAGCTCTGGCTCTGGCGGATTTGGCGGTGGTGGATTTGGCGGAAGCAGCAGAGGAGGTTTCGGAGGTGGATTTGGTGGAGGTGGATTTGGTGGAGGTGGTGCCTCAGGTAGTTGGTAAACCACTTAAAAAAGAATTTAATATAGAATCAAAAAAGCACCTACATTGCTGTAAGTGCTTTTCTTTGTTGTGGTCCAACCTGGGCTCGAACCAGGGACCACCTGATTATGAGTCAGGTGCTCTAACCAACTGAGCTATTGGACCGTTTTAGAGGTTGCAATATTACTACTATTTTTGTTTTAGTGCAACTTTTTTTTGAATATGTTTTCTGGTTTTTTTCCGTTATACACCTGAAACAGTTATTAAGACGTTAAAATCTGTTTTTTAGTTAAAAAAGTATTTTCTTTGTGAGTTAAAACATTTTAGGTATGCATTCATTCAACTTCAATAAATGGAACACCTTATTGGGGTGGGTTTCTTTTACTGTAGCACTAGTTACTTATACACTAACCGTAGAACCAACCATAAGTTTTTGGGATTGTCCTGAGTATATTGCCACTTCTGCGATGCTTCAGGTAGGTCACCCTCCAGGTGCACCTTTATTCCAACTTATCGGGGCATTTTTCTCTACTTTCACTACTGATGCCTCGCAGATAGCCTTGATGGTAAATATGGTATCAGCTGTGTCTAGTGCATTTACTATTTTGTTTATGTTTTGGTCACTAACAATGTTACTCAGAAGAGTTACGTCTGGTACATCTGCGCCTACTACAAACAACCTAAAAGTAATCTTAGGAGCGAGTTTGGTTGCTAGTTTAGCCTTTACTTTTTCAGATACCTTTTGGTATAACGCTGTTGAAGCTGAGGTATACGCTATGTCATCACTATTTATAGCTGTGTTGTTCTGGTTAGGACTGCGTTGGGAACAAGATATGGACAAGCCTGGTGGCAATAAATGGCTGTTGGCAATTTCGATGTTTGTCGGACTTTCGTTTGGCGTTCACCTTATGGCGCTACTTACGATCCCTTCGATCGGGTTGTTGTATTACTTCAAACATTATAAAACCATAACTATAAAGAACTTTGTCTTGGCGAATGTCGCTGTGGTAGCTGTGCTGTTCTTTGTATTCGGATTCTTG
Organism: Flavobacteriaceae bacterium; assembly: GCA_034676605.1. Taxonomy (GTDB): domain Bacteria; phylum Bacteroidota; class Bacteroidia; order Flavobacteriales; family Flavobacteriaceae; genus Flavobacterium. The sequence goes on from JAUCBW010000001.1 coordinate 1,797,258, forward strand.
CTTCCGTACACGATGGCATTCTTCGCCAAAACCGAAATATTCATGGTGAACTCTTTAGGTTTGCCATTTAACTCCGGGACAATTTTCGTCGCGTTGCTATTCATTGCTTTCTTTGTTTTTGGATTAAAATATACCCAAAAGAAAGACTATCCCAAAACAAACACATTCATCTTGTGTATCTTATTTGTTTTTGTAGGATTCTCTTCTTGGTTGATGCTGCCTATTAGGTCTAATGCAAATACGCCAATTAACGAAAACGCACCTACTGATGCCACTGAATTATTGGCTTACTACAACCGTGAGCAATATGGTGAACAAAAGACGTTCTACGGCGAATTGTATTCAGAGAAATATGCCGGTTTAGATAAAAACGAACCTTATTTAGACGCTAAACCCAACTACGAAAGGGATTATAGAACCAAGAAATACATCATTACAAATACCTATAAAGGAGCAATCCAGAACCTTGATAATGACCACAAGGCTTTTCTTCCGAGAATGCGAAGCACCGACGGAGATCACCCTATAAATTACATGAAATACACCGGCGTTTTGGACTTCAAACTCAATCCGAGGTATGACTTTTCAGATGATATATACAACCTCGACTTGGGGATTGATATAGATTCGCTCTCTGACGAAGAGTTTTATGAGGTTACGCAGATGTTGAAACAAAACATCCAAGAGAACATCAATCAGTTTAAAGCAGCTTACGAAAAAGGCAAGGTTGATGAAGAAGATTATGATGCGTTCTTAAGAAAAATGAGAGACGTAATTATCGTTGAGAAACCGAGTTTTATGCAGAATATGCAGTTTATGTTTGACTACCAATTCGGCTATATGTTCGGTAGATATTTGATGTGGAACTTCTCTGGTCGTCAAAATGACATCCAAGGCAAAGGCGATTTGCAAAACGGAAACTGGATTAGCGGTATAAAATTCATTGACGAGATACGTTTGGGAAATCAAGACCAACTCACTACTGATATGAAAGAGAACAAAGGTAGAAACGTCTATTATATGTTGCCGTTTTTGTTTGCCCTTATAGGAATGATTTACCATGCCAGAAAAGATTGGAAGAGTTTTTATGTGCTTTTAGTCTTGTTCTTATTTATGGGACTAGCCTTGAAGGTTTTCTTAAACGAAAGACCTTTTGAACCGAGAGAAAGAGATTATGCCGTAGTAGGAGCTTTCTATGTATTTGCAATGTGGATTGCCTTTGGTGTATATGCTATTTATGAAGGCATCAGTCAGAAGCTCAAGTCGAATGTGACTGCTTATGCTGTCCCTGCTCTGTCACTTTTGGCTGTTCCTGTTATTATGGCTGCTCAAAACTGGGATGACCACGACCGTTCAGGCAAAGACACAGCGCTTGTTCAAGCAAAAGCCTATATGGATTCGCTTGATGAGAATGCGATTATTTTTACCATCGGAGATAATGACACCTTCCCTCTTTGGTATTTACAGGAAGTCGAAGGCTATAGAACTGACGTGAAAATCGTGTGTACTGCCTTATTAGTTACCGATTGGTATATTGACCAGATGAAAAGAAAAACACATTTGGCTGAAGGACTACCTATATCATTTTCGCACAACCAATATTCTGGCGGAAAGTTGAATGATATTATCTACAGAGGTCTGACCAATGAGCGTGTGCCTATAGAGCAATTTATGGAATATATTCATCTGGATGATCCACGTACGTATGAAACTGCTCAAAACGGACAGAAAATTCATACCTTCTTTAGCAACAAAATCAGAATTCCTGTGGATAAAGATGTAGTACTCAACAACGGGCTAGTAGCGCAAAAAGACGCTGACAAAATATTGCCTTATGTGGATGTAGATATCAAAACCAGTTATATGCAAATCCATAGGCTAATTATGCTTGATATCGTGGCTCAAAACAAATGGGAACGCCCAATATATTTCTCTGGAGGTGCTTGGGATGATGAAGATTTCTTATGGATGAAAGACTATTTACAGCTAGAAGGGCTTGTTTATAAACTTGTACCAATCTATACGCCATACAAGAAAAGTGGCGGTTCAATAGATATGGGATATATTGATACAGATAAAATGTATGCTATGATTATGGACAACGAATATGAGAGTGGCAATCGCCAAGGTTGGTTTTGGGGTGCCATAGGTACTGATAATATTTATCACGATGTAGAGACCCGAAGAAATGCCTTCAACTACCGATTACAGTTAGCCAGACTCGTTGAAGAACTCTTGAATGAAGGAAAGAACGACAAAGCTAAAAAGCTGATTGACTTAACGATGGAGAAATTCCCACTAAAACACTTTGGTCAATACTATATGGTAGAGCCATTCGTAAAAGCCTACTATCAATTAGGTGATAAAGAAAAAGGGCGCGAACTTGTGGACCAACTGATTCAAAAACACCAAGAAGAAATTGATTATATAGCTAGTTTAGATTTCAATCAGCAGTTTCCGTTATTGTATGAAGCAGGTAGAAATATCGAGCTGTACAGAAGCTTATTGCTTGTACTGAAAACCAATGACACAGTGCTTTATCAGCAGTATTATCCTATTTTCAATACTTACAACGCTAAGTTCAAAGCAAGAATTGGCACTGAAGACGAGCCTTCAGACTCAGAAGACGAAAGAATAATGAAAGATTCACTACTGGATTCTTTGGAAGGTTATACTGAGTTAGAAGAGCTACTAGATCAGGTTAAATAAACCCAAACACAATGAAATTTGAATGGATTAAAACACCAAAGATCATTAGCAAAATATTCTTGAATTACCACTGGAGCTATAACCCAGCTGGTAATTCGGTATATATAACCTTTGATGATGGCCCGATTCCTGAGATAACTCCTTGGGTTTTAGAGCAATTAGAACAGCATGATGCCAAAGCCACTTTCTTTTGTATAGGGGATAATATTCAAAAGCATCCAGAGATTTTCCGCCAAATAATCAAAAGTGGGCATAGCATAGGCAATCACACCCACAACCATCGCAACGGTTGGAGCACTACAAAACAAGAATATATCTACAACACCCAAGTATGTCAAGAGACTATAGACGTGGCTCTTAAGGGTCTGAAAACATCAAATAATATAAGTCTTCTGTTTCGTCCTCCCTACGGAAAAATAAAACCCTCTCAATCTGTTTTGCTTAGAGAAAGAGGGTACAAAATTATTATGTGGGATGTATTGAGTGTAGATTATAAAGCATCGATTTCTAAAGAGAAGTGTTTAGAGAATGTAATCAAAAGCATTCAACCCGGAAGCATCATCGTTTTTCACGACAGCCTAAAAGCATTCCCTAGGTTGGAATATGCGCTGCCAAAAACTCTGGAATTCTTAAAGAAGCATAACTACGACTGCAAAGCGATTGTCTAAAATCTTTCAATCTCTAATAGGTAGTTGTCATATCCTCATCAACAACCAAAATAAAATCAGCCTTGTGCAGGTGCTCTTTGTCTAATTTTCTTAGTTGAGATTGCGATACAGTAGCAATAGTAACGATTTTTAAATCAGGTTGATTCTGCTTCAAATACCAATAAATTCCCTGATAAAAATCACTGTGATAAGTGCCGTGATAATGTATAAAAACAGTTTTGGTATTAGGCAAATTCGACAAAATTGAATGTGCCATAGTAGCATCTTTGATCGCTTGGGCTTTAGGTAGCTTGTCACCTCCATGACCTTGAGACATTTCAAGCATCTTTTCGTATTGCGAGAGACTTGCGTCATACTTCACCGGAAGTGGTGCAATCCAAGCTTTCTGATAGGATGTAAGTGTATCTAAGGATTCAAATCCTCCTCTATAAACCATACTCGCAAAGCGTCTAGGGATATTGGTTGCAATAAACGGAATCTTGTTTTCTTTAGCATAATCAACCAAAGGCTTATAGTCAGTTTTGTAGTTACTCCACAATCTTGCGAGACTATCGAGTCCTTTTTGATCGATCTCATCAGAAAGATACTGATTGAGTTGTTCTTGATTGTCTCTTTCAAGCATTTCTGCACCCATAACAACCGATTTGTGCTGCTTGTGTATATCTTTTGTCAATGCTAATTGCAACCAGTGCGAAATAGGATTGTCATGATGTTCTCCAAACAAGAGTATATCTGTATTAACAGAAGCTTTAAGCAACTTTTTGTATGACGTTCTTTTTCCGTTTTTATCAAACAATTGGTATGCAGGCTTATCTTGAGAGAAAGACAAAACAAAAGTGAGTAGGCAAAAAAGAGTAAATAGTTTTTTCATAACACAGATTTATACCTCAAATATATACATAAAAAAATCCCGAACAGCAGATGTGTTCGGGATTATATATACTTAAAAATATTTTCTTAGTGATGAAGTTTTTCTTCTCCTTCAGCCATCGGTACGTTTTGAGGGATAAAGTCATCTTCTGCACCTGGCTTACTATAATCATAAGCCCATCTGTGTACGTGAGGAATCTCTCCTGGCCAGTTACCATGAATGTGTTCTACCGGAGCTGTCCATTCTAAAGTTGTAGCTCTCCAAGGGTTTTGAGGAGCTTTCTTACCAAAGAATATACTGTGGAAGAAGTTCCATAAGAACGCTATTTGGAAGATCCCTCCAACAATAGCAAACATTGTGATGATAACGTTTACATCGTGCAGGTCATCAAATAAAGGGAATGCAGTATTAGTGTAATAACGTCTTGGCAGACCTGCAAGTCCTACGAAGTGCATCGGGAAGAAGACTCCATACGCACAAACTGCAGTTACCCAGAAGTGGATATATCCTAAGTTTTTGTTCATCATACGCCCGTACATTTTTGGGAACCAGTGATAAACTCCTGCAAACATTCCGTAAAGAGCAGATATACCCATTACAAGGTGGAAGTGAGCAATAACAAAGTACGTATCGTGAACGTTGATATCAAGTGCAGAGTCTCCTAAGATGATTCCTGTAAGTCCTCCAGTGATGAACGTAGAAACCATTCCGATTGAGAATAGCATTGCTGGGTTCATCTGAATATTACCTTTCCAGATGGTCGTAATCCAGTTAAATGCTTTTACAGCTGATGGAATAGCAATAAGAAGTGTCGTGAAAGTAAATACCGATCCTAAGAAAGGGTTCATTCCTGACACAAACATATGGTGACCCCAAACAATTGTCGATAAGAAAGCAATAGCAAGTACAGAAGTAATCATCGCTCTGTATCCGAAAATTGGTTTACGTGAGTTTGTAGCTAATACTTCAGATACAATTCCCATCGCTGGTAGAATAACAATATAAACCTCAGGGTAACCTAAGAACCAGAATAAGTGTTCGAATAGAACGGGTGAACCTCCTTGGTAATGTAAAACTTCTCCTGCAATAAAAATATCAGATAAGAAGAATGATGTTCCGAAACTTCTGTCAAACAACAACAATAAAGCTGCTGATAATAATACTGGGAAAGAAACAATACCTACTATAGCTGTAACTAAGAATGTCCAAATAGTAAGCGGCAATCTTGTCATGGTCATCCCTTTTGTTCTTAGGTTGATGATTGTAACAACATAGTTAAGCGAACCTAGAAGTGATGAAGCAATAAATATTGCCATAGCTACTAACCAAAGTGTCATTCCTGTTCCAGAACCTGGAATTGCTTGTGGCAAGGCGCTAAGTGGCGGATATACTGTCCATCCAGCTGAAGCAGGTCCTGACTCAACGAATAGAGACGATAACATTATCACAGCAGAAATAAAGAACAACCAATATGAAATCATATTCATAAATCCTGATGCCATATCTCTAGCTCCAATCTGTAACGGGATAAGTAGGTTACTAAAGGTTCCGCTGAGTCCTGCTGTAAGTACAAAGAAAACCATAATCGTACCGTGAATAGTCACTAATGCAAGATAAGCGTCGTTTTTCATCACTCCTCCAGGAGCCATGCTCTCACCTAAGAATATCTCAAAAATCTTGAAAGACTCTTCTGGCCATGCAATTTGCATTCTGAAAAATATAGACATCATAACTCCGATGACTCCCATAATAATACCCGTAATAAGGTATTGTTTTGCAATCATCTTATGATCAATACTAAAGATATACTTTGTAATAAAAGTCTCTTTATGGTGATGTTCTTGTTGTCCTGTTGCTGACATATTTTTTGTAATTATATGTAATACTATTATTTAAACTATTTAATAACGGATATTCCTCTTGTTAAAAGTGCACTGCTGACAATCAGCAAAGACTTCTGAAGGATTATCCTCCATACATAACTTTAGAATAGAGTCGCTGTTGTGTTGACATCCACTTATCAAACTCTTCTTGTGTCTCTACGACAATCTTCATTTGCATATTGTAGTGTGAAGCTCCACAAATTTTGTTACACAACAAAAGGAAGTCAAACTCATACGGATCTAAAGCCTCTTCTGCTTTTGCCAAAAGCTCAATACTCTTTTCAGCTCTTAATCTATTGATATTGGCAACTTTTTCAACCGTTTCAGGCAATTCTCTAAATGCAGCCGTGGTGATTGACGGAGTAAAAGCAAATTGTGTCACCATACCTGGAACACAGTTCATCTGCGCTCTAAAGTGTGGCATATAAGCAGAGTGTAAAACATCTTGAGAACGAATCTTAAATACTACTTTCTTACCAATTGGCAGGTGAAGTTCGTTAGTAACAATATCATCTTTAGCATTCGGGTCAGATAAGTCTAAACCTACCGTGTTAATACCCTCGATAAGTCGAACGTTCGCTTTTCCTAGAGCATTGTCTTTTCCGGCATAACGTGCTTCCCAGCTGAATTGTTTTGCATAAATCTCAACATACATCACTTCTTCTTCCTCAGGATCGACAAACATAATATCATTCCAGGTATAAAGACCGTATAAGATTAAGATGCTCAAAGCAATTACTGGAGCAATCGTCCAAGCAGCCTCAAGTTTGTTATTATCAGCAAAATATAGAGCTTTTCTACCTTCTATTCCTCTGTATTTAAAGGCGTAGTAGTGAAGTAATGCTTGAGTAATAAACATCACCACTAATATCATTACAAAAGAAATCATCATAAGGTTATCAATCTCGTCTCCGTGAACTGATGCCGAATTATCAATAAGAACTAAATGTCCCCATTCGTAAAGTGAATAAATGCTCAATACATATATAAACACTAAGAAACCAAACATTAAATAACCGTTAATGTTATTGTCTTTGTGATTTGCAACTTGTGAATCGTTGAGTCTTGCACCTGCTCCTATTTGAGTCAGGCTGTGTATTTTGGAAATTTGCCAAACAGCAACTGCCAATAAAATTAAGACGATAACTACTAATAAACTTGTCATGGATTTTTAAAATTTAATATTAGTAATGAAATTGTTTACTTTCTTCAATTAACGGGTTGTTCTTAGCAATAAGAGGGTGTTTAGAAAGGGCATTAAATACCACATATATAAACAATCCTAAGAAGAACATTGCTGATCCAATCTCTGCAATACCGATGAACCATCTGTCACCTACAGTTGCAGGCATAATCATATTGAAGAAGTCTAAATAGTGTCCGAATAGGATGATAAACCCGATAAACACAACAATCCAATTTATTTTCTTGTGATCAGCACTCATTAGAATAACTAACGGTAAGATAAGGTTTAATACCAACATCCCGAAGAATGGTAAGTTATAATCATTTATTCTCTGAATAAAGTAAGTTACTTCTTCAGGAATATTTGCATACCAGATGAGCATGAACTGAGAGAACCAAAGGTAACCCCAGAAAATACTGATAGCAAACATAAATTTAGCTAAATCCTGTAGATGACTCTTATTCACAAATTCAAGAAGTCCTTTAGATTTCAGATAAATAGTGATTAGGGTAATTACCGTAATTCCGCTCACAAACGAGCTTGAGAATACATACCAGCCGAATAGTGTACTGTACCAGTGTGGGTCAAGTGACATAATCCAATCCCAAGATGAAACTGATTCTGTAATGATATAGAACACTAAGAATGCAGCAGAAGCCTTAACAATTTTCTTGTGTAGTAGTATTTTCTTATCGTGTTCAGTCTCTATATCTTGTTGGTAAGAATATTTTCTAGTCAAAGTACTGTATAGTGTCCACCCACCGATGAATATAAAGGCTCTAATCAAGAAAAAAGGAATATTTAAGTAACCTGTTTTCCCTGCAACTATAGCGTCATAATTCTCATGAGTTGGATCAGCTATTCCGTCAGCCATCCATACAAACAAGTGATTAAAGTGTGTTGCTGAAAGCAATAATAAAACAAATATGATAATACCTCCAGGCAAAACATAAGCATTGATACCCTCCATTACTCTGAAAAGTACGGGAGACCATCCTGCTTGTGCAGCGTGTTGTATAGCATAAAATGCTAATACTCCAATAGCAATCATAAAGAAAAACATAGCAGCAACATATACAGCTGACCATGGTTTGTTTGTCAATTGATGGTACACATGGTCTACGTGTTCTTTGTGATCAACCGCTGTCATAGCGTCATGTTCTACACTAGAACCACCATGAGCCAAATGGTCTTGGTGTTCTTGTTTTAGAAGTTGTTCTACCTCTTGAGTTGAGTTAGGTACGGATAAAAAACCATATCCGATGCCTAAAACCCCGACTATCATCAAAGCGATAGAAAATATTTTTAGCCTGCCTGTAAAAGTGTACATATCTTAAAAAATAATGTTCTACAAATTATTATTCTGCTTTTAAGCTCATTACATAACGAGATACTTGCCAACGCTCAGCTTGTGAAAGTTGGTTAGCGTGAGACCCCATTGAGTTCAATCCGTAAGTTATTACGTGATAGATACTTCCTTCTGTAAGAGCTCTATCGTTATAGTGTGGTACTCCTAAGAACTTCTCTCTCTTAACTAAAGTACCTTGTCCGTCACCCGTATCACCGTGACAAATGGCACAATAAATTGTATACAGCCCCTTTGCACTCTCAGCATTATAATCTGCTTCTGCTAATGGAGATTGTAAGTTAGCTCTTGCATCTTCAAGTCCTTCTGGAGTGTTTGCATACTCATAAGGCGTAAAACCTCTGGGTACTGATCCTTCTGCTGGTAACTGTGCTGAGTTTCCATTAGCAAATGCATCTGACTCAGAATATGTTTCATAAGCTACTGACTCATACATATTCGGAAAAAACTGATAGTTTGGGCTCTTGTCATTAAAACACGACACTACTGATGCAGAAAGAGCTACCAAAGCCGTTATCTTATATAAATTTTTCATATCTAAAATTAGTGCTTGTCAACGATTTTAATTTCTACAGCTCCAGTACCTTGAAAAAAGTCAAGCATTTCTTGCTCATCACCATTTACGGCAACTTCCATCAAGAAGTGATCATCTGTTGTTCTAGGGTCTGGGTTTTCTGCTTTTTTACCAATCCATAACTTACTTCTCATATAAAATGTATGAACCATAAGGTGAGCTGCAAAGAACACAGTAAGCTCAAACATAATAGGTATAAAAGCAGGTAAGTTTTGAGTAAAGCTAAAGCTTGGTTTTCCACCAATGTCTTGTGGCCAATCTACAATCATAATGTAGTTGATCAACATTGTAGCTGTAGCAAGACCTAATAATCCATACATAAAGGCGGTTATAGCAATTCTAGTAGGCGCAAGCCCCATAGCATTATCTAAACCATGTACTGGAAAAGGGGTATAAATCTCTTCAATATGATGATTTGCAGAACGTGTAGCGTGTACAGCATCTAACAAGACATCATCATCGTTGTATAGTACGTGAATAACTTTATTGCTCATCTCTGAAATTAATGGTTATGTGAATGATCTCTTTTTAGCTCTCTTTCTCTTTTGTAGTTATCCCCTGAAGTTTTCAGAATGGTTTTCACCTCTGCCTGTGAAATTACAGGGAAACTACGAGAATACAATAAAAACAACACAAAAAAGAATCCTATTGTTCCGATAAAAAATCCGATGTCAACAAATGTAGGTTGGAACATAGCCCATGATGACGGTAAATAATCTCTGTGAAGCGAAGTAGCGATAATTACAAAACGCTCAAACCACATTCCGATGTTTACTACTATAGAAATAATAAACGATACCATAATACTTGTTCTAATTTTCTTAAACCACATAATTTGCGGAGAAAGTACGTTACAAGTCATCATCATCCAATAAGCCCACCAGTAAGGTCCTGTTGCTCTGTTTAAGAAAGCATATGACTCATACTCTACTCCTGAATACCAAGCTACGAATAACTCTGTGATATAGGCAATACCCACGATAGAACCAGTAATCATAATAATGATGTTCATAAGTTCTATGTGTTGTACTGTAATATAGTCTTCGAAGTTACACACTTTTCTCATAATGATAAGCAACGTGTTTACCATCGCAAATCCAGAGAAAATAGCTCCAGCAACAAAGTATGGAGGTAGAATTGTCGTGTGCCAACCTGGGACAATTGAAGTAGCAAAGTCAAAAGATACGATTGTGTGTACAGAAAGTACAAGTGGCGTAGCTAATCCTGCTAATACCAATGAAACTTCCTCAAAACGCTGCCAGTCTTTTGCTCTTCCGCTCCATCCGAAAGATAGTATTGAATAAATCTTTTTATTAAAAGGAGTAATTGCTCTGTCTCTAATCATTGCAAAGTCAGGTAGAAGTCCTGTCCACCAAAAAACGAGTGATACAGACAAATAGGTTGAAATTGCAAATACGTCCCAAAGTAGTGGTGAGTTAAAGTTCACCCACAGTGACCCAAACTGGTTCGGAATTGGGAGAACCCAATACGCCAACCAAGGACGACCCATGTGAATAATTGGGAAAAGACCTGCCTGAACTACCGAGAAGATAGTCATGGCCTCGGCTGAACGGTTAATAGCAAATCTCCATTTTTGACGGAATAACAAAAGTACGGCTGAGATAAGCGTACCGGCGTGACCGATACCTACCCACCAAACAAAGTTGGTGATATCCCAAGCCCATCCGATGGTTTTATTTAATCCCCAAGTACCGATTCCGGTAGAGATTGTATATACAATACAACCTATCCCCCACAAAAAGGCAGCTAACGCTATCAGAAATACAGTCCACCATTGTTTATTTGCTTTGCCTTCCACCGGACGAGCTACATCTACTGTAACGTCATGGTAAGTTTTATTTCCTAAAACTAAAGGCTTTCTTATGGGTGCTTCGTAATGAGACATAATCCTTATTTATATACTTTTAGTTACTTATTTGAGTTATACGTTTCTTACTTTTACGTGGTAAAACACGTTTGGCTGTGTACCAATATGTTCTAATAAATGATATTTCCTATCGTCTTCGTACAATTTAGCCACCGGACCTTCTTTGTCATTTACGTCTCCAAATACCATTGCCCCACTTCCACAAGCAGCAGCACAAGCAGCAGCATTATGGAACTCGCTATTAGCAACTTCTCTACCTTCTCTCTTGGCCTTAAGAATGACAGCTTGTGTGTTTTGGATACAGAACGAACATTTCTCCATAACTCCACGCGAACGAACTACAACATCTGGATTTAGTGCCATACGACCCAAATCATCATTCATATTATAATCAAACTCTGGATTTTGGCTGTATAAGAACCAGTTGAAACGTCTTACTTTATACGGACAGTTGTTAGCACAGTAACGAGTACCCACACAACGGTTATATGCCATATGGTTTTGACCTTGACGACCGTGTGAAGTTGCCGCAACTGGACAAACTGTTTCACAAGGAGCGTGGTTACAATGCTGACACATCACAGGCTGGAAAGCCACTTGTGGATTATCAGCTGGGTGCTCTAATTCTCCATACTTCTCAACATTATCAAATAGTCCGCTAGCAGATTGTTTTTTGGTAACATCACCAGAGAAAGTTTCTTCTGAAGAATAATATCTATCGATACGCAGCCAGTGCATATCACGGTAACGTCTAACTTCTGATTTACCAACTACTGGTACGTTGTTTTCTGAGTGACATGCAATCACACAAGCTCCACAACCTGTACAAGCGTTTAGGTCAATAGAAAGTTTAAAGTGATGCCCTATACTTCTATCAAAAGACTCCCAGATGTCAACTTGACTAGTTGGCATCGCTTTGTGGTCTAATGAAACCATTGGAACGATATTCCAATCTTTAACGTCTTTTTCGTTGTACTCAGTTAAAGTGGCTTCTTTGATAATATCACCTCTACCCATTAGGGTTCCGTGCAACTGAAGACAAGCAAACTCATGATCTGCACCACCTTGTTTAGTAACTTTAGCCGACTGAACGCCATTCAAGTTGTGATATACTGCGTAAGCATTCACTCCTACTTGCATTTCTGATTTGAGACCTTCTTTTCTACCGTAGCCAAGTGAAAGTCCGATAGTGCCTCTTGCTTGACCTGGTTGTATAATTACGGGAACATTCTCGATTTTAGTACCATTAACATCAATAGTAATATAACTTCCGTTCAGTCCACCGTTTGCAACATTATAGTTTTTAACCCCAACATCTTCAGCATCTAGCCTATTCATCGTAGCATAGTTATCCCATGATACACGAGTAATCGGGTCTGGGAACTCTTGCAACCAAGGGTTATTTGCTTGCTGTCCGTCACCCATACCAGTTTTGGTATAAAGTACAAGCTCAAAATCAGCAACAGCTTGTGCTCTTGAAAGTGCACTTACTGCCTCTGACAATCCGTCTAGATTAGCAGTAGCTGTAAAGCTCTCTTCAGATACAAACAATCCATCATGAACGGCTTCATTCCAAGTTTTTCCTGAAAGTATTGATGTAGTCCAGAAAGATTTTAGGTAGTCGTAGTATGAAGTTGAATTATCTGTCCAAGAAAGCAATGCTTCTTGAAACTGTTTCGAATCAAATAGCGGGCGAATAGTTGGCTGAATTATTCCGTAATGTCCTTTTTCGATGCTTACATCTCCCCAAGACTCTAAGTAATGTGGAAGTGCGACAGCCATATTTGTATGGATTGCCGTTTCGTCTAATTTCAACGTAAAGGCAATAGATGTTTTAACCTTTTTAAGCGCTTCTGCAAATTCTCCTCCACCAGGAAGTGAATAAACAGGATTTACTCCGTTCATAATAAGGGTATGCACTTTTCCTGCTTTAAGATCAGCTACTAATTGAGTAACCATCTTGGCATCTCCTTGACGGATATTTCTAGGTTTGTTTGGCTCAAAAGCTTCACTTGCCAATGCAGTATTTATAGCGATAGCTAGCAACTGCGCGTTTATATCGTCTAATCCTGTGGTAAATACACCTCTACTTCCTGCGCGTTTCAGTTCATTTGCTGCATTGACAACAACCTCTTCATTGACGAGTCCAGAAACAGAAACAGCATTACCTGTAACAATTCCGTATATTTTTGCGACAGCTAATTTCTGTTGAGCTACAGTCATTGGATAACGCTTATCAGCATTAGCACCAGCCATACTCATATTAGCCTCAAACTGAATATGCTTAGACATTTTTCCGTTTTTCGGAATGCGGTTCTTAGCATACCCTCCATCATATCCTCCACCTTGCCAATCACCAAGAATATCTGCTCCTACAGAAACTACTGTATCTGCTTTAGAGAAATCATATCCTGCCAAAGCTCTCACTCCATATACTTGCTGAAACGCATCAAGAGCTTCTGAGCTTGAAACCGCGTCATAAGAAACGTGTTTTGCTGTAGGATATTTTGCAATAAATTCCGCAATTAGTTTATCCGTAGATGGGCTTGCCATAGTATTAGTAAGCAAGACGATTTGTGCTTCTGAACCTTGTGCTTCTGCTAATGATTTTTTCATCTTAGCATCAACATCGTTCCAAGCAGCATCTTTACCGTCAATCATTGGGTTCTTAAGTCTAGAACTATCATACATTGACAATACAGAAGCATGTACACGTGCATTAGCATGTATTTTCGACTCTGAAAGGTTGTTGTTTTCTATCTTAATCGGACGACCATCTCTTGTTTTTACGAGTATATTGGCAAAGTCATGACCATCAGCCATAGTTGTAGCATAATAATCAGCCACCCCAGGGATGATTTCTTCTGGCTGCACCACATAAGGTATTGATTTCACTACTGGACCTTCACAGGCCACAAGAGTAGCAGCAGCAGTACTAAAACCAACATACTTTAGAAAATCACGTCTTGTTGTAGAAGAAGCTGAAAGCGTCTTCTCATCCCCTAGAAATTCATCGGTAGGGATTTCTTCAACAAATTCGTTGTTTCTAAGCGTCTCAACAATAGAGCTATTTTGGTCTAGCTCCTCAACACTTTTCCAGTATTTCTTATTTGTTGTTGACATATTTCTTGTATAAAATAATTTAAACCTTGATTAATAATGACATTTACCACACTCTAAACCTCCCATTTGGGCAACTGTAAGTTTTTCAACTCCATATTTGCTAGCGAGTTCTTCGTGCATTTTCTTATAGTAATCGTTACCCTCTGTCTTGACATTAGTTGTTCTGTGACAGTCAATACACCATCCCATAGTAAGGGTAGCGTGCTGCTCAAGTATTTCCATTTCCTGAACCTCTCCGTGACACGTCTGACATTCTAACCCAGCAACAGAAACGTGTTGTGAGTGATTAAAGTAAACAAAGTCTGGTAAGTTGTGGATACGAACCCATTTCACTGGCTTCTGTGGTTTTGAATACTCACGCGTAGTTTCATCCCACCCGACAGCTTCATATAACTTCTGAATCTCAGCAGTATAGAAGTCTTTGGTATATCCGTTTGACAAATCCTCTTCTCCTGTGTATTCTGAAATGGTCTCATGGCAGTTCATACATACATTCAAAGACGGAATACCTGAAGTTTGACTTGTTCTAGCTGAAGAGTGGCAGTACTTACAATCAATTTGATTGTCTCCAGCATGTATTTTATGTGAATAATGAATAGGTTGAATTGGCGCATAACCTTTATCAACCCCAACCTGCATTAAATATCCATATCCGAAATAAGCACTAGAAAGCAATAAGAATATCACAGTTACAAAAACCATAAACTGATTCTTAAGAAATGCCTGCCATAACGTAAGTTTCCCTGCTTCTTCTAGATCAACACCCTTTACCTCAGCGATATTTCTCAGTCCTTTTCTAACTACATATAGCGCTAAAACCAACACTATAAGCACTAAAATCAGCGCACCTAATATCAACTGGTTTGTCGTATCAGAATCAACACCTGCTCCTCCAGTTGCACCACTAGCTACACTAACTGCAGGGGCTTCTTTTACTTGAGCCGTATAAGCAATGATATCATCAATTTCCTGATCAGAAAGCTGCGGAAACGGAGTCATCGGTAAGTTCTTATACTCTGCAAAAATTTTGTTGGCATAAGCATCTCCTGATTTAATCAACTCGGAGCTATTTCTAATCCATTTATGCAACCACTCATTGTCAAGGCGTTCTGACATACCTCTAAGTGGCGGCCCGGTCATTGGCTTATCCAAACTGTGACATGCGGCACAATTTGCATTAAATATAGATCTACCATTTGAAGGGTCTCCTTCTTGAGCAGAAAGGTTAATAGAGGCGCTAAACACAAAGAATAGGCTCAGTAATAAAAATCTAAATACAGAACTATGGCTTCCCATTTTTTTCATATCTAAAAACGATTGTCGCTTAAATTTGGCACACTTTTTTATACTATTTCAAATAATCAATTAACGATTATTAACTAAAAAATCTGTACAAAAATACGATTTAAAGGATATTCTCAAAGCCCAACCACTACTATTCAGCTCAATTTATAATTGTTCTAAATAGACTTGGTGCTTTACCCTAAAAATTTAAATAGTACATTTGCCTAAAATATAATAAGTTATGAAGCTACACGCACTCAAATCAACATTATTTACACTTTCTATAACACTGCTGAGTCTTAATAATTTAACCGCTCAAATCACCATAAATCAGGACTCAAAGCTCGAAAATCTTCTTCAGGAAAAGCGAAAAATGAACACCTCTATCACAGCTACCGACAAATATAAAATCCAAATTTTCTATGGCGACAGTCAAGGAGCGCGAAAAACTTTAACAGATTTCAAAAAGAGTTTTCCTGATACAGATGCTACTATTGTGTTCAGTTCGCCTAATTATAAGGTGCAAGTAGGCAACTATAAAAGTAAAATTGAGGCTGACAGAAACCGTCTTCTCATCAGAGAAAAGTATACAGATGCGCTGGTTGTAAAACCCTCGAGATAGCTTAAAGAAACTTAAGCATTGACCCTTCCTGCTTGTATAATCTGAAATAACTGCAAGGCATTTCCGTCTGTCAATAACGATACGAAATGACAGATTTGCAACAGTCTTTCGTACAGAGAATCTACTTCCTCTACTCTATATTTTTCAGGAAGCAATCTCAATATAAGCTTATCATAGTTACTTGCCTTCGCTTCATATTGATTGTTGTAGGCTGTAATAAAAGCATCTAAAAGTACTGTCAAAACTCTATAACCCGTAATTTCTTTCTCAGTAACTTCTTGACTTTGATAGATTTTTTTGACACATATTTGGATAATATCATCTAATTGTGCCTTAAACCTACTTTTGTCTGTGAGCGAGTGTGGAAAATTTCCACTTAAAATAGCTGTTTCATTTTCTTTAAAAACAGCAACCACCTCATTTATCATCCTAGAAATAGCCAAGGCTCTGAGGTAACTGATTCTATCTTCTTTGGTTCTGAGCTCGTAGTACTTTGGTCTGATGTTGTCTTTTACTAGCTTTATAAGGTATTCTAAAGCGTATTCTTCATCTATCAAGCCAAGGTTAATACCATCTTCAAAGTCAATGATTGTATAACAAATATCATCTGCTGCTTCGACCAAATAAGCTAAAGGATGGCGTTCAAAACCAATATTACCACCTGATTTATTCGGGATGAGTCCTAGTTCCTCAGCTACTTCTTTAATGAAATCTTTTTCTGTTTGAAAAAACCCAAACTTTTTATCGGCAATATTACTGGTAGGTTTTATCGGTAGTGACTCTTTTGGGTATTTCATAAATGCGCCAAGTGTGGCATACGAAATGCGAAGTCCTCCTTCATTTCCAAACATAGACGAACACAAAACAGTAAGTCCGTTTGCATTGCCTTCAAAGGATGCAAGGTCCTCAAATTCTTTGGGCGTAAGATATTCTTTATATTTATTTCCTTTTCCTGTCTTGAAATACTCTCCTATTGATTTCTCTCCCGAATGACCAAAAGGCGGATTCCCAATATCATGTGCCAAGGCTGCCGCAGCTACTATAGCACCAAAATCATTGCTCTCATACCCCATTTCAGTTAAGTATGGATACTTCTCTAGCACTATCTTCCCGACACTTCTACCTAGCGATCGTCCCACTACAGAAACCTCAAGACTATGGGTAAGTCTAGTATGTACGAAGTCTGTTTTTGACAACGGAATAACTTGCGTTTTGTCTTGTAGGGTTCTAAACGGAGCAGAAAATATAATTCGGTCATAATCAACCTCAAATCCTAAACGACTTTGATCTTGATCTTTTCGGATTCTAGGCTGTGTATCTCCTTGTTTTTTGAGTGATAACAAGCGTTCCCATTGCATCATAACTGATTTTATTTTTATGTTGTCCTCAAAAATAGAACAATAATCTAACTAATGAAAGAAGCTCAGCTGATTAAAACTGAAAATAGATAAAGGGTTGGGTTCCGCTTGAGGCCGTTGCAAAAACAATCCAAAATACAAAGGCAACCACAAGTCCTTTGAGAATTAAAGGTGTTTGACTAAATATTTGATAGAGTTTATCGTTGAGTCTTTGTGGAAAAAAGTGCCATACATACCCAATTAGCAACAACAAGAACACATTTTTATACACGGCTGAAATAACCATCCATTGATTGAAATCAAAAGTAATAGCACCAATATTAGCAATAATATCCGTTGCGACAGAAAAGTTTTTTGCCCTAAAAAATATCCAGCAAAAAGCTACAAAATGAAAAGTCAACAGAATAGAAAAAGCATTCAAAAACCATTTTTTAAGTAGTTTATTCTCTGTGTTTTTACTTGGAAACAACTCCATAAAGAACTTGTGAATCGCCAATGCTATTCCGTGAAAAGCACCCCAAAGTATAAACCGAAGACTCGCTCCGTGCCACAATCCGCCGAGGAGCATAGTAGTCATAAGGTTGAAGTTAGTAACCATCGATTTTTTAGGTGTTGAAGACAATACAAAACTAAGCACAAATATCCCGATAGCAAGCAGTGAACCGATAAGCGGTAATATTGACAAGCTAACGATAGATATTGACCAGAGCAGCATTCCTACAAAAAACAACGTGGGAAAGAAATAGCCTAAAAAACTTCCTTTACGGTTACCGCCCACAGAAATATAGAGGTAATCTTTTAGCCAAGACGAAAGCGAAATGTGCCATCTTCTCCAGAATTCGGTAATATTCTTCGATTGGTATGGCGTTCTGAAATTCGCAGGAAGTGTGAAGCCCATCAACAAAGCCAATCCGATTGCCATATCAGAATAGCCCGAAAAGTCACAATAAATTTGCAAGGCATATCCATAAACAGCCATTAAATTCTCAAACGAAGTATAACTATTGGGCGCATCAAAAACCCGATCCACAAAATTGAGCGAAATATAATCAGAGATGACTGCCTTTTTGAGCAACCCACCAATAATCAGAAAAAGCGCCATGCTCGCATCTTCTTTAGTGAGTTGTACTTTTTGGTAAATCTGTGGGATAAATTCTTTGGCTCTCACAATCGGTCCAGCTACTAACTGAGGGAAAAAGCTGACAAAAAAAGCGAAATCTAATAAAGTCCTAGCAGGCTTGATTTCCCTTCTGTAAATATCGATTGTATAACTCATCGTCTGGAAGGTATAGAACGAAATCCCGACTGGTAAGATAATATCCTGAAGTGCAAAGTTTGACGTAAAGAGATTGTTAAAGCTATCAATCAGAAAATTAGTATATTTAAAATAACCGAGTAGGCCTAAGCTGAGGCTGACACTAACCGCCAAATAGAGTTTTCGGATAGTGTTTTTTTGGCTCTTATAAATGAGATTAGCCAGTATATAGTCAGCAATAGTAGATATTATTAAGAGAATAAAATAATAACCACCCGCTTTGTAGTAAAAAAAAAGCGAGAATAATACCACAAAAACAGTACGGAAATCATTGTGTTTCTTGGTGGTAATATACACCAAATAAAAAACCAGAAACATCCCTAAAAACAAAGTGCTACTGAAGAGCATCGGTGCTTTTGGGTCATACACAAACCAGCTGATTACCTGCTCTGAGGCAAAGCCGAATGTATCAATAAACCAGTTTTGCAAAGACAAGGGTAGCAATGAAAAAGATATGTGTTTTTAGTGCTGCAAATGTATAGCAAAAGTAGGTATGGTTTTGCAGGTGTTATAAAATAAATTAAAAGACTGAACCGATAGAGAAAATTGCTAATTACGGGTTTTTTCTTCCCTCCAAATATTGGCTAATTTGACATAGTCAATCGGTTTTTTGGGCTTTTGTTCGACGAGCTTTCGGGTTTCAAATGCTTCTATCAAAATATCCTCAATCCAGAAATCCTCAAGGGCACTATACGGATTGTAGGTAGATTTCAAATCTATAGTAAATATTTTTGCTGTTTTTCCGTACCAATATGCACTCCAACCACTTTTCAATTCTTTGACCAATTCATGAGTGGTTTGCCCTGTTTGTCTATGGATGAGTTTCATTAAGATTTGCCCGTCTTTTTTGGATAATTTCTTGAGTCGAGCTTCAAATTCATTCTCCATATAGCTTTCGGTTATTTTCAAATACTTTTTTTGATCTTTCTTTCTAGTGAGTTTTGCCAGATTTTGGTTCAGAAGTTCTAATCGCTCTGAAGCAGTTTTGGCAAATGGATAAGTTCTATACACACGGTTTTTGAGAATCAAAAATTGTTTCCTAGATTCAATCTCTTCTAAAGTGAGTTTTTCGTTAGTGATATACACTTCTTCAATAGTCGCATCTTTAGTAATCACCTCAAGGGAATCCGTATCCACTTGAGCACTTACCGAAGCCCAAAACACGCAAGAAAAAATTAGTACTAAAGCTCGATTCATACCTAGAAACCTTACATTCAACCTCAAAATTATGAATTATATAACTATAACTATGCTAAACAATTTATATTTTAGTGCAAATTTAAAAAACTACACCTATGCCTAAATCTATTTTCAAAAAATCATCCTTAGACTTCTTAGAAAAATACTTGAATAATGCCTCTCCTACCGGCTACGAATCTGAAGGTCAGAAATTGTGGATGAACTACCTAAAACCTTATGTTGACACTTTTATTACTGATACTTATGGAACTGCAGTAGGTGTCATAAACCCTGAGGCTCCTTATAAAGTTGTCATCGAAGGGCACGCAGACGAAATCTCTTGGTACGTAAACTACATCACTAACGAGGGTCATATATACGTGATCAGAAATGGAGGTTCAGACCATCAAATTGCACCTTCAAAACGCGTAAACATACATACCAAAAACGGAATCGTAAAAGGGGTTTTCGGATGGCCAGCTATTCATACAAGAAATAGAGGAAAAGAAGAGGCACCAAAACTAGACAACATCTTTATCGATGTGGGATGTTCTTCGAAAGAAGAGGTAGAAAAATTAGGCGTTCACGTAGGTTGTGTGATTACCTATCCGGATGATTTTATGATTCTGAACGAAAATAGATTTGTTTGTCGCGCCCTAGACAACCGAATGGGAGGATTTATGATTGCTGAAGTTGCACGACTGCTCAAAGAAAATAAAAAGACACTTCCGTTTGGGCTATACATCACCAATTCTGTACAGGAAGAAGTAGGTCTTCGCGGTGCCGAGATGATTACCAAAACCATCCGTCCGAATTTGGCTATCGTAACCGATGTTTGTCATGATTCTACCACTCCAATGATTGACAAAAAAATTGAGGGTGATACTCAAATCGGGAAAGGACCAGTGATTACGTATGCTCCAGCGGTTCAAAATAACCTGAGAGAACTTATTCTTAAAACTGCTGAAGACAATAAAATACCTTTCCAACGTTTGGCTTCATCCAGAATAACGGGAACTGATACGGATGCTTTTGCGTACAGTAACGGAGGAGTAGCCTCTGCACTGATTTCGTTACCGCTTCGTTATATGCACACTACCGTGGAGATGGTACATCGTGATGATGTGGAAAACGTAATCAAGCTGATTTACGAAACACTTCTAAAAATAGAAGACAATCACGATTTATCGTATTTTAAATAAAAACAGAGAATCCGTTTTGTAAAATTGTAACAAAACGGATTTTTTATTGAGTGTTGATATTGAAAAAACAGAACCACTTTTGTAGATTGAAGATAATCACAATTTTTCTTTATCAAATAAATGTTAAAATATTTTTTATATTTGACATGTTTAAATTAAGTATTTGATGATTTACATATCTTTATTAGGGCTGTGTTCAACTCATAAGTGCAACAAACTTATGACTTGAACTTACAACATTTTTTTTATCCTGCATTTTTTATTTATTCAAGAAAAGATATTAATGATACAGAAAAAGATGAACTTACTAATCATTTTGTTCTATGGATGAGGATAGCATTTGGAGTTATGTTTATAATTTTTATTGTAAATTTATTTGGTCTATAATGGTAATAAATATCTTATTGAAGTTTGATGTTAGATAAACTTCTTCAAGCAGATTTATAACCCCCGCTCCCACACGAATCCTTTCTTGTGGTTAGTATATAATAGTTTTCCGTAACTTTGAAAAATAAACATCTTAACTATGAACATCGACAAAATATTCTTTTTCTTTTTTAGCTTTATTTTGATACTCACAGTTTTTCAGCTTGTGGTATTAGCTAAAAACAAACAATACAAATCTCCAAAATTTATTTTGTTTTCATTGGCTTCCGTTATTTTCATCATCAATATTTATATGAGAATGGAGGCTGTTTTCGGGTAACCATTCCAAAAAATCTAAATAAAAGCAAAAAAGTTCCCGAATTGGGAATTTTTTATTTACCTTTGTCCTGACAAAATTAAATCAACCTTGAGGGTAATTTCAAAAAAGATATTACGGGAGTTTTGGGAAAAGCACAATGATTGCGAACAACAGTTAAAGGCTTGGTATCGAGAGGTAGAAAATGCAGCTTGGAAAAACTCGAACGAAATAAAATCAGATTATCCGAGTGCAAGTATTCTGAAAAACAACAGAATCTGTTTTGATATAAAAGGAAACAAATACAGGTTGATAGTCAGAATAAATTACGACTATCAAATGGTTTGGATACGATTTGTGGGGACACACGCAGATTATGACAAAATTGATGTAAATACAATTTAAAATCAGACAACAATGAAACTAAAACCTATAAAAACAGAAAGCGATTATATTCAGGCTTTGGAAAGGCTTGAACAAATATTTGATGCCAAAAAAGGAACAAAACAAGGCGATGAATTGGAAATTTTAGGGATTTTGATTGAAAAATACGAAAACGAAAATTTCCCAATTGAAATGCCTGACCCGATTGAGGCAATTAAATTCAGAATGGAGCAAATGAACTATAATCAAAATGATTTAGCAGACTTAATCGGGCTAAAAAGCAGAGCAAGTGAAATTCTGAACAAAAAAAGAAAATTATCTCTCGAAATGATTAGAAAGCTAAATTCAAAGTTCGGAATTCCGTCAGAAGTGTTGATACAATCGTATTAGTAGTAAACAAAATACCTAAATCCTAATTCACTTAATCCTAAATAAAAATGTCAGACGATAAAAAAGTAATTTTTTCGATGTCGAAAGTAAGCAAGACTTATTCTTCGACCAACAAACAAGTGCTTAAGGATATCTACCTAAGCTTTTTCTACGGTGCTAAGATTGGAATCCTAGGTCTAAACGGATCGGGAAAATCATCATTGCTAAAGATTATTGCCGGAGTTGATAAAAACTACCAAGGTGATGTGGTATTCGCACCAGGATATACCGTTGGATATTTAGAACAAGAGCCACAGTTAGACGAAAACAAAACCGTAATTGAAGTAGTTCGCGAAGGTGTAGCTGAAACTATGTCTGTCCTTGACGAGTTCAACAAAATCAACGATATGTTCGGCCTTCCAGAAGTCTATGAAGATGCAGACAAAATGCAAAAGCTGATGGACAGACAAGCCGAATTACAAGACAAAATCGATGCTTTGGGAGCTTGGGAAATCGATACTAAACTCGAGATTGCGATGGATGCACTCCGTACGCCAGATCCTAATACGCCTATCAAAGTATTATCGGGTGGAGAAAGACGTAGAGTAGCGTTATGCCGATTGTTATTGCAGCAACCCGACGTATTGTTACTAGATGAACCTACGAACCACTTGGATGCAGAATCAGTACATTGGTTAGAGCAACACCTACAACAATACAAAGGAACCATTATCGCTGTAACTCACGATAGGTATTTCTTGGATAATATTGCAGGTTGGATTTTAGAGCTTGATAGAGGTGAAGGAATTCCGTGGAAAGGAAATTACTCTTCTTGGTTAGACCAGAAATCAACACGTATGGCTCAAGAAGAAAAAATAGCTTCAAAACGCAGAAAAACATTAGAAAGAGAACTAGATTGGGTACGACAAGGAGCCAAAGGAAGACAAACCAAGCAAAAGGCTCGTTTGCAAAACTATGACAGACTACTCAACGAAGATCAAAAACAATTAGAAGAAAAGTTAGAAATCTATATCCCGAACGGACCTCGTTTAGGAACTAATGTGATTGAAGCCAAGAACGTATCCAAATCATTTGGAGACAAATTACTCTATGACAACCTAAACTTTGTTTTGCCTCAAGCCGGAATCGTAGGAATTATCGGGCGAAATGGTGCTGGTAAATCTACTATTTTCAGGATGATTATGAATGAAGAGCAACCCGATAGCGGAAGTTTTGAAATCGGAGAAACAGTGAAGATTGCTTATGTGGACCAAACGCACTCTAATATCGATACAGAAAAGACGATTTGGGAGAACTTCTGTGATAGCCAGGAAATGATTATGATGGGTGGGCGACAAGTGAATTCAAGAGCTTATCTGAGCAAGTTTAACTTTAGCGGAAGCGAACAAAACAAAAAAGTAGCCACGCTCTCAGGAGGAGAACGAAACAGATTACACCTTGCGATGACACTCAAAGAAGAAGGAAACGTACTGCTTCTGGATGAGCCTACAAACGACTTAGACATCAATACACTTCGAGCCTTAGAAGAAGGTTTAGAGAACTTCGCAGGATGTGCTGTAGTGATCTCTCACGACAGATGGTTTCTAGATAGAGTATGTACGCATATCTTGGCTTTTGAAGGAAACTCAGAGGTCTATGTGTTTGAGGGAGGATTCTCTGAATACGAAGAAAACCGCAAGAAACGCTTGGGTGATTTGATGCCTACAAGAATTAAATACAAGAAACTGATTAGATAGTTTAATTAGTTTATAAATAAGGAGTGCTATCGATACACATCTGACAGCACTAAAAACAAAAACTGCTCTTTATTAAAAGAGCAGTTTTTTATAGGTATATTCAAAAGGTTTTTGAAGAGGAAATTATCCTAAAGAAACTCTTACAAATCCTGTTACAGTAAGACCTTTGTCAACTGACTGAACATATTTAGCAACACTCATAGTATTGTCTTTAATGTAGTCTTGGTTAACCAAAGTATTGTCTTTGTAGAAACGTTGGATTTTCCCTTTTGAGATATTGTCAAGCATAGCCTCAGGTTTTCCTTCAGCTCTTAATTGTTCTTTAGCAATTTCGATTTCTTTATCGATGATTGATTGATCAACTCCTGACTCGTCAAGTGCAATTGGATTCATCGCAGCAGCTTGCATAGATACGTTCTTAGCAACTTCTTCAGCTCCTTCTACGTTAGCAGAAAGTGCCGTTAATGTAGCGATTTTGTTTCCAGCATGAATATAGCTTCCGACGAAAGCACCTTCTAACCTCTTGAAAGAAGCGATTTCAATTTTTTCTCCAATAACTCCTGTTTGCTCAATAAGTTTTTCAGCTACCGTAATTCCACCAAAATCAGAAGCTAAAAAGTCTTCTTTAGTAGTATAATTGATTGCTTGTTCAGCAAATTGGTGTGCTAATGCAACGAAAGCTTCATTTTTACCAACGAAATCAGTCTCACAGTTTAGTGTAATTGCTACTCCTAAGGTATTGTCTGCATTTACAAAAGCAATTGCAGCACCTTCAGTAGATTCTCTATCTGAACGGTTTGCAGCTACTTTTTGTCCTTTTTTACGAAGCACTTCAATAGCTTTGTCAAAATCTCCTTCTGCTTCAACAAGCGCCTTTTTACAGTCCATCATTCCGGCACCTGTAATTTGTCTTAATTTGTTTACGTCTGCAGCACTAATAGTTGCCATAGTATTTTGTTTTAAATGATTTGAAAATTAAAAAATTGAAAGATTCTTGATTTGGGTTTGAGTATAATTTAAATCTAAATCAACGGTTACCTAATCATCAGAAGCTTTCAATTTTTCGTTTTTATTTATTTTGTTTCTTCTGCCGATGTAGTATCTACTTCAGCTTCTAGAGTAGTTGCCTCATCTTTTTTAGCTTTTGGGGCTACTTTGGTCTCTGTTCCTTCTTCAGTTTCTGCTGCATCAGTAGAACTACCTTTTTCAGCATGTCCTTCGATTATTGCATTAGTAACTAAAGATAAAACTTTATCGATAGATTTTGAAGCGTCATCATTTGATGGTATTACATACTCAACCTGACGTGGGTCAGAGTTAGTATCTACCATCGCAAAAACTGGAATGTTTAATTTTTGAGCTTCTTTTACTGCGATATTTTCAGCGATGATATCAACTACAAATAATGCAGCTGGTAGCCTTGTCATATCAGCGATAGAACCTAAGTTCTTCTCTAATTTTGCACGAAGACGATCAACCTGAAGTTTTTCTTTCTTTGAAAGTGTATCAAAAGTACCATCTTTCTTCATTCTATCAATAGTAGCCATTTTCTTAACAGCTTTACGGATAGTTACGAAGTTAGTAAGCATACCACCTGGCCATCTCTCAGTGATGTATGGCATGTTGGCTGCTTTTGCTTTTTCAGCAACGATATCTTTTGCTTGTTTTTTGGTAGCTACGAAAAGTACTTTTCTACCCGATGCAGCGATTTTTCTTAAGGCTTCGTTAGCCTCTTCGATCTTAGCTGCTGTTTTGTATAAATTAATGATGTGGATTCCGTTGCGCTCCATATAAATATAGGGAGCCATATTCGGGTTCCATTTTCTAGTCATGTGTCCAAAGTGCACACCTGCTTCTAGTAATTCTTTAACTTCAACTTTTTTTGCCATTTGTCTAAATAGTTTACGTTCTGTTGTAGTAAGCAATGATTAAGTAGCTTCTCTCTGAAAAAACTTCGAGAAAATGGTCTTAACCATTTAGATGCTAAACTAAAGTCCTGATGCTCTCAGGAAGCAACAAAAACCTGATTTGATTTTAAATAATAAATTAATCTTGTTTTGTAAAAAAGTAGTATTAACGTTTCGAGAATTGGAATCTCTTACGAGCTTTCTTCTGACCAAATTTCTTACGCTCTACCATTCTTGGATCTCTTGTCAATAAACCTTCTGGCTTAACAATTGCTCTGTTCTCGACATCTACCTCGCAAATTGCACGAGCGATAGCCATACGTACTGCCTCAGCTTGTCCTGTAATACCCCCGCCATAAACATTTACTTTTACGTCATAGTTATCAGCATTACCTGTTAGTGTAAGTGCTTGTTTAACTTTGTACTGTAAAGTAGCTGTTGGAAAGTAGTCATTAAGAGCTTTTTTGTTTACTGTAATTGCTCCTGATCCTTCAGAAAGATAAATACGAGCAACTGCGGTTTTTCTTCTACCGATTTTGTGGATAACTGCCATTACTTCAGGTCGTTTAGGTTAATTGTTTTAGGTTGTTGAGCCTCGTGTTTGTGCTCTACACCTACATTTACATTCAAATTACGGAAAAGCTGTGCTCCTAATTTATTTTTAGGCAACATCCCTTTTACAGCTTTTTCAATAAGAATTGCAGGGTTTTTCCCTTGAATTTGCTGTGCTGTTAAACTTCTTTGTCCTCCTGGATAGCCTGTGTGACGAATATACGTCTTATCAGCAAGCTTATTCCCTGTAAGGTTGATCTTCTCTGCATTGATAACAATTACGTTATCTCCACAGTCAACGTGAGGTGTGTAACTTGGTTTATATTTACCTCTCAAAAGCATTGCAACTTTTGAAGCTAAACGACCTAAGTTATGTCCCTCAGCATCAACTACAACCCACTCTTTTTGTACAGTGGCCTTGTTAGCTGAAACTGTTTTGTAGCTTAATGTGTTCACAATAAAAATTTTAAATTAAACATTCCATTCCCAATTAAGGGAGTGCAAAAGTACAATTAATTATTTGAATTGCAAATGTATGTAAAATAAAAAAGAAGTTTTTTAGATATTATTTAGGAAAGTCTTATTTCCTATTTATGAGTTTATATTCCTCATAGCATTCGCTTATAGCATCCATGATCTGAAGATCATTGGCGGTCTTGATAAAAGTCTCTGAGTAATTACAGTTCATCAGTATGTCTTCAATATCTTTCTTGGTTACGCCCAAAAGTGCCGCCAGAGTTTCTCTATCAAATTTAGAAGCCAAGACTTCTTTGACAGTAGTGTCTTTTTTCATCTCGCGAAGCTTCTTGAGCTCGTTAGGTCTTTTACCAAACAACCCATAGAGTGCATCGGCAGGATTAAAGATAGAACTCATCGCCCTAGAAAAAGCACCTGGCTTCTGACGACCACCTTCATATCCGTGAGGCAAACCTGATATACTATATCTATAATCACTTCTCAACGGAATAAGCTTGGTATCTACCTCTAAAAAACCAGTGAGCACAACGCCTGTAATCTCAATTTCCTCAATAACCATAGCTCTCTCGATAAGCTCGATGACTGTAGTTTTTGATCTTGCCCATTCGCTGGTCACTCTTATTTTTAGTGGTTCATGACCTATATAAGAAAGATGTAGCGTGTCGTTCACCCCAGCTTTAATCTGAAAAGAACCCATTATATTTGAGGTAGTTCCTTTTACCTTGTTGAGATTAATAATGGTTACGCCCTGCATCGGAAGCTTGGTTTTGTAACTGATGACCGTACCTCCCACAGTGACCTCTGTAGCACTGGTGTCTTGAGCAGATCCCCATACAAAGGCAAAAAACAGTAAAAGCGTAGTAATATACCTCATTAAAGCTGGTGTGTTTCAGGATATAAAAATAATGAAACTATTTTTATTTATAGGTTAGTTTATAAGAGAATTAACTTTTATTCTCCTTCAATTTGATATTGATTCAAGAAAGCAATACTTTTCTCAATGTCATAATACATAATTCGGTCGTCTTCAACAAAATTGATTTTGGTCTTAAACGACGCTACAAAAGACTCTATAAACTCACTTGACTTCAAAGGCCTTCTGAATTCAATTGCCTGAGCGGCATTATACAACTCAATAGCAAGTACGCGTTGGATATTCTCTAGAATCTTAAGGCATTTGGTGGCAGCATTTGCCCCCATACTCACGTGGTCTTCTTGTCCGTTTGACGAAACAATACTATCTACACTTGCTGGGGTAGCCAATTGTTTGCTCTGACTCACAATACTCGCAGCCGTGTATTGCGGAATCATAAATCCAGAATTCAACCCTGGATTATTCACCAGAAAAGCAGGCAATCCTCTCAACCCTGAAATGAGCTGATAGGTTCTGCGCTCAGAAATACTCCCTAGTTCCGCCAAAGCAATCCCTAAAAAATCTAAAGCTAAAGCCAAAGGCTGTCCGTGGAAGTTTCCTCCTGAGATAATTAAATCTTCTTTAATAAATATATTTGGATTATCTGTAACCGAGTTGATTTCGGTCTTAAAGACATTACTTACATAGTTAATAGTGTCTTTGGTGGCTCCGTGCACCTGCGGCATACACCTAAAAGAATACGGATCCTGTACATGTTGTTTTGCCTGTACAATAATTTGACTCCCTTCTAAGAAACTTGAAATTCGTTTTGCAGTATCTATTTGTCCTTTGTGCGGACGCGCAAAGTGAATCAACTTATTAAATGGCTCTATCCTACCGTCAAAAGCTTCGAGAGAAACCGTACCGATTAAATCAGCTAAATACGAATATTTATGTGCTTGTATAAGGATATAACATCCGTAAGCACTCATAAACTGAGTTCCGTTCAAAAGCGCCAATCCCTCCTTTGATTTTAGGATGATATTATCCCAGCCAAATTGAGCTAACACCTCCTTAGAACTTCTTTGTTCGCCTTTAAACCATACCTCACCTAATCCGAGAAGCGGTAGCGACAAATGTGCTAATGGTGCTAAATCACCAGAAGCCCCTAAAGAACCCTGCGTATAAATTACCGGAAGTATATCGTTGTTATAAAAGTCAATGAGGCGTTCAACAGTGATGAGCTGCACACCTGAATTGCCATAACTCAAAGACTGAATCTTTAAAAACAACATCATTTTTATGATATGCTGTGGGACTAAATCCCCAGTACCACAGGCGTGGGATTTGACTAAGTTTTCTTGTAGTTGCGAAAGGTTTTCGTTAGATATCTTTATGTTGTACAAAGACCCAAAACCCGTATTAATACCATAAATAGGATCATCATGCGTTAGCATCTTGTTGTCGAGATACGTTCTGCATTTTTCAATATTCGCAATTGCCTCTTCAGACAAAGCGATTTTTTTATTCTCAGAGAGTATATTAGCTAACTTTCGAAGCGATAGTACTTCTGATGATATATAGTGGAAATTGTCCATTTATAAGCGTATTTGTAAATTCCCCAAAATTCCGCAAACCTTTTAAGAAAAGCAAGATATATCATAAGATTTTCGCGGAATCAAAATAAAAACATATTACATCGAAATTAGAAAAACAAGACTTCATTATAAACGCTGAGCTTGTCTTATTGTATAAAGCTAAAGCTTTCCTAGCCAAACTGCACTTCTCTAGCCTCATAAATACAAACCCAACAAAACTCAAATTGGGTATTTCGTGATTAGGTTTAATGTCATATCTTTGTCAGCTAAAAACAAAAAGATACATAAATACTTATGTTCAACAATTTAACCGAAAAATTAGACAAGGCTTTTCACGTACTGAAAGGTCACGGAAAGATAACTGAAGTAAACGTTGCGGAAACACTTAAAGAAGTGCGTAGAGCACTCCTCGATGCCGATGTTAACTTTAAGATTGCCAAAGACTTCACCACTAGAGTAAAGGAAAAAGCGTTAGGTCAAGATGTATTAACCACGCTTCAGCCTGGGCAATTGATGATTAAGATTGTCAAGGATGAGCTTACTGAACTAATGGGCGGAGATGTTTCTGGAATGAACCTTTCAGGGACACCAACTATTATCCTTATGTCAGGACTACAAGGTTCTGGTAAGACAACTTTCTCAGGTAAATTGGCTAATTTCCTCAAGACAAAAAAACAGCGCAAACCACTTTTGGTCGCCTGTGATATCTATCGTCCTGCTGCCATCAACCAGCTGCAGGTGGTGGGAGAACAAATTGGGGTTGAAGTATATGCAGAACCTGATAATAAAAACGCAATTGAGATTGCTCAGAATGCTATCAAATACGCCAAGGCAAACGGATTTAATACTGTAATTGTCGATACTGCAGGTCGTTTGGCTATTGATGAACAGATGATGAACGAGATTGCCAATATTCATAAAACCATCCAACCACAAGAAACACTATTTGTGGTGGACGCCATGACTGGACAAGATGCCGTAAATACCGCCAAGGCATTTAACGACAGACTTGATTTTGACGGTGTAATCTTAACCAAACTCGACGGAGACACTAGAGGTGGTGCGGCAATTTCGATTAAATCCGTAGTCAACAAACCGATTAAATTTATCGGTACCGGAGAAAAAATGGAGGCGATTGACGTGTTCTACCCTTCTCGTATGGCAGATAGAATTTTGGGAATGGGTAACGTAGTTTCGTTAGTAGAACGCGCTCAAGAACAATATGACGAAGAAGAAGCAAGAAAACTCCAAAAGAAGATTGCCAAAAACGAATTTGGTTTTGACGACTTCCTATCACAGATACAACAAATCAAAAAAATGGGGAACATGAAAGACTTGGTCGGCATGATTCCCGGTGCTGGAAAAGCTTTAAAAGACGTAGAGATTGAAGACGACGCCTTCAAACACATCGAGGCAATCATTCACTCGATGACCCCTTTAGAACGCACCAAACCCGCAGTCATTGATCATAAAAGAAAAATCAGAATCGCTAAAGGTTCTGGAACAAAAATTGAACAGGTCAACCAACTGATGAAACAATTCGATCAGATGAGCAAAATGATGAAAATGATGCAAGGTGGAGGCGCAAAAAACTTGATGCGAATGATGGGAGGTATGCCTAAAGGAATGCGATAAATTGTTTTCAGGGCTCAGGTTATTTTTAGGTTCGAATACCTTACAGGTTTTTAAAAATTTGTAAGGCATGTAAACCAATCTCTTACACACAACATTGTTTTTTCAATCCTTAAAACATTTTTAACAATAAAAAGATTAAAACAAATATATTTGTTCCCGTATTGAAGAATACAAAAACAGCTTATTATGAAATTACATATACTGCTTATTCGGTTTTCAGTTTGTTTACTACTATTTAACAATGCTTTTTCGCAATCTCCAATAGAGTGGGAGAAAAACACCATACACGATAATTATGGGAAATCTGCCCCTATGTCTGTTTGCGTAGGCGATATTGATGGTGATGGGTTTCCTGATATTGTTACTGCAGATTATTGGGGTGGTGGAATAAGCTGGATTAAAAATATAGACGGCAATGGAAATTTTGGTAATTCAAAATTTGTAGCAAATCTACCTGCCATAGGAAATGCTGTTTATGGCATTACAGATGTTTTTATTGCTGATATTGATGGTGACGGATTTAATGATGTAGTTTATGTAAATACATTAGCTTATTGGCTAAGGAATTTAGACGGCAACGGAAATTTTGGAGAACCAATTACCTTGAGCACTACAACTTTCAGAACCTTTGGATTGCAAGTAATAGATATAGACAATGACGGAGATTTAGACATAGTACACTGCCGATTGACTTCTTCTCCTTCTTATCGTATAGAGGTCTTCAGGAATAATGGTGACGGAACTTTTGCTCCACCTGAACTTATTAAAACAAGTTCGGTTGTGCAACGCTTTACTTTAACGGATATAAATGGTGATAATTTACCTGACCTCGTTTATGAAACTCAAAGTGCTGTTGCATATTACCAACAAAATTCAGACGGAACGTTTCCAACTACTCCAACAGAAAATATGGGTTCTACCGTTAATGGTATGAGTTCAGGAATTATGAATCGAGGGAATGTGGTAGGCGGAGATATTGACGGCGACGGAGATACAGATATTGTACATATTTATGAAAATGGAGCGTTTAGATACATTCGTTGGTTCAGAAATGACGATAATGTTTTTGCAAATTCCCAGATATTAATAGACGCTCCCTCAGGCAATGGCTCTTCAAGTAATGATTACTTCACTTTAAGATTAGCTGATTTGGATAATGACGGAAAAATAGATATTATTACCCAAAACTCTTTTACTAATAGCATTACCTGGTATAAAAATCTCGGAGAGGCAACTTTTGATTCGGCACAAGTCATATCTGATTCGGTAATGAACAATAAAGATGTTTTTATTGCTGATATAAATGGTGATAACAATTTAGATGTCGTAACAGCTGATTTTACGAACAGTTTAATTAAATGGTTTGATAATACTGACGGAGATGCTTTGTCTTTTGAAGAACACACTATTGACGGTTATATAAGTATGGCTTATTTGTCAGATATAGGAGATATTGATGGAGATGGAATTAGAGATGCTCTGATTAGCTCGTCTAATACAGAAAAACTTGTTTGGCTTAGAAATACTGACGGATTTGGAAGCTTCTCGGAAACTCCGAACCACATCACCACAAGTTTAGGAATAATTGATTCTGCTCTTCTTGTAGATTTTAACGATGACGGACATAAAGATATTGTTGCCAGCTCCACTCAATGGAATGATACTACTCCCCAAAAAATAGGGTGGCTCACAAACGACGGGCAAGGAAATTTTACGAATGAACAGTCAGTCAATATTTCAGAACATAGTTTACTGTTTGCCGCAGATGTAAATAATGACGGAAAAGAAGACGTTATAGCCTATTATAGCTTCGGAAACCAATCGGAAACCAGTATTAATGTGTTAATTAATAACGGAAACGGTTTTGATTTGCCGGTTACTTTCAATTATACAACAAAGAACATTCAAAGTATTGAAGCAGTAGATATGGATTATGATGGGGATTTAGACCTTTTGGTTTATTTTGCGACCAATACTCCAACACATCCAAAAGGTTTGTATTGGATAGAGAACACCAACGGACTTGGTGATTTTTCGGTTATTCATCCAACTAATCTTCAGCTTGTATCTTCAAAACATTTTGCAACAGGAGATTTTGACGAAGACGGCTTAACAGATATTATTTATACTCACAAACCACAACAAAGTAGCAGTCAAAATATAAGAATGGTGTCTATTAATACCGATGGTACTTTAAGCACTCCTGTTGATTTAGTACAAAGTTCACAATTTATCATCACGCATGGTACTTTTGGACTTTTAAAAATAGTTGATTTTGATAATGACGGAGATTTTGATATTCTTTCCGAATATAAATTAGGTATAGGAAATAATAATCTTTTCTTTTGGCTTGAAAATTTAGGGAATAATTCTTTTACTTATCATCTTATTCAGGAATTCATTCCTCAGGTAGGTGCTCTTAATTTTATAGAAGATATGAATGCAGACGGAAAGCCGGATTTTGTAACAACATACCCAAGTAAAGACGAGATAGTATGGTATCAAAATTTAGGACTTAGTCTGAACCAAATCAAAGGAAATGTAAGTTTAGATGTAGCGTTAAACGAATGTAATCAGGATAGTATTGTTGCTCAACAAGTATTGATAACATTGGCTGATGGTAACTCTTCCGTTTCAACCTTTACCGCATCAAACGGAAATTACTCTTTCAAAGTTGAAGCAGGAAATTACTCAACCTCTATAACTTCAACATTCCCTTATTTTACTCCAAGTCCTAACGCAATTAGTAATCAATTTGATAATAATAACGAAGATGCTATTGCTAATTTTTGTTTGATTCCGAGCCAGTTTTTCGATGATTTGGAAGTTAGTTTTTATCCTTTAAATGATGCAAGACCGGGATTTGAGGCAAAATATCAAATAGTAGTAAAAAATAAAGGTACAAATCCGGTAAGTACAACTGTTGAGATGCAATATAATCATCAGAAAATAAACTTTATTGAAGCAGCACCTAATCCTTTATCACAAACTTCTAATACATTAGTGTTTAACATAGAAAATTTGCAACCTTTTGCAACCTACAAAACAACCCTTTCATTTCAGGTAAATACAATTCCTGTAGTAACATTAGGTGAAACAATAGTATTTTATATTGAAAATAATCTTCAAGATGATATATCTCCAAATAACAACTCATTTCAATATAACCAAACAATAGTTGGTTCTTATGACCCTAATGATATGTTGGTTTTAGAAGGGGAAGAAGTTCATATTGATAACAGTAGCGACTATTTACACTATATCATACGATTCCAAAACACAGGAAATTATTTTGCAGAACGAGTATTGATTACCACTATACTCGACGAAAAACTTGATTGGGAAACAATAGAAATAGAATCTTTTAGCCATTCAAATCGTGTTGAAATAATAGACGGCAGCATAGTTAATTTTATTTTTGATGCCATTTATCTTCCTGCAGTTACTGCAAATGAAGAAGGGTCGAATGGATTTGTTGCTTTCAAGATTAAACCAAAATCAACGGTTGTAGTAGATGATACAATTAGTGCCGAAGCGGATATATATTTTGACTATAATCCTCCGATTATAACAAACGAGGTTACAACAACATTTGTTTCTTTTCTGAATGTTTCTGAACCAGAATTAAATCCGATAACCGTATATCCTAACCCTGTTAGCTCATTATTATATATTAAAAATAGTGGCGAAAATTACAAAGTTGAGATCTATAACACCCTTGGATTACTAATTTCTACTGTTGAAAACAATTCCATTTTAGATTTCACAAATCTAACAACAGGTATTTATATTGTCAGAATAACAAACGAATCTGGAAAAGCACAAGTTGTAAAAGTGATAAAAAAATAATTATAATTCCTGCCTTTTCTGGATTCAGAAAAGGCAGGAATTATTTCTTTTGAGAAAAAAGAATAAACCTAAAACAAAATGCAACTATTAGACGGAAAAAAAACATCAGACGACATCAAAAGAGAAATTGCTCTTATTGTCGAAAAAATCAAAGGCAGAGGCGAAAAAGTACCTCATCTGGCAGCTATTATCGTCGGGAATGACGGAGCCAGCCTCACTTATGTTGCTAGCAAAGTAAAAGCTTGCGAACAGGTAGGTTTTGAATCTACCTTAATCAGACTTCCGAATACCACCTCAGAGGTAGAACTCCTGAAAAAGATCGAAGAACTTAACCAAGACAATAACATCGATGGATTTATTGTTCAGCTTCCGCTTCCGAAACAAATCGATGAGCAGAAGGTAATCATGTCTATCGACCCAAGTAAAGATGTAGATGGTTTCCATCCTGAAAACTTTGGAAAAATGGCTTTAGATATGAGCACTTTTATTCCTGCAACTCCATTTGGAATTCTAGAGTTATTAGAGCGTTACAACGTAGACACACAAGGTAAACACACAGTGGTCATCGGACGAAGTCATATTGTAGGCAGACCGATGAGTATCCTAATGGGACGTAAAGGCTTCCCTGGGAATTCGACAGTTACACTTACGCACAGTCACACTAAAAACATCACTCAAATCACCTCTCAAGCAGATATTATCATCACGGCGCTTGGCGTCCCGAACTACCTAAAAGCAGAAATGATCAAGGATGATGCGGTAATAATAGACGTGGGAATCACACGTGTGCCCGATGAAAATCATCCGAAAGGCTATGTCATCAGAGGCGATGTCGATTTTGAGAATGTCAGCAAAAAAGCATCATACATCACACCTGTTCCTGGTGGTGTTGGTCCGATGACTATTGCAATGCTTATGAAAAACACCTTATTAGCAAGAGAACGAAGAAATAACTTTAGAGCATAATGAACCCAAAAACACCCTCTGCATCACTTACTGTCCTCACTGATATGGTGCTTCCCGGAGAGACCAATCCGTTGAATAATCTTTTTGGAGGCGAGCTACTGGCTCGAATGGATAGGGCGGCAAGTATTACTGCGCGAAGACACTCTAGAAGAGTTTGTGTCACTGCATCAGTAAACCACGTTTCTTTTAGCCGTGCTATTCCGCTAGGAAGCGTAGTTACGGTGGAATCAAAGGTTTCTAGAGCCTTCTCCTCATCAATGGAAATATATATCGACGTATGGATTGAAGACAGAGAATCAGGAGATAAAACCAAAGCTAGTGAAGCTATCTATACTTTCGTAGCTGTAGATGAAACGGGCAGACCTGTGCAAATTCCCGAGGTTATCCCCGAAACTGAACTTGAGAAATCAAGATTTGAAGCAGCACTCAGAAGAAAACAGTTAAGCCTTATATTAGCAGGTAAGCTGAAACCTTCTGAAGCTAAAGAACTCAAAGCATTATTCTTATAGCAACTTGGCATGCTATTTGAATCACAAATGCAACTATAGGAAAATCCAATAGAGCCACAAGAATTGGTTAAAAATAATATCGTAAATTTGCAATTAAGAATATTCAATCCACTATAATAAAAAAATAAGATTATGGCTTTAGAAATAACAGACGCTACTTTCGAAGAAGTAGTTTTGAAATCAGACAAACCAGTAATGGTAGATTTTTGGGCAGCTTGGTGTGGACCATGTAGAATGGTAGGACCAGTGATTGACGAAATCAGTAATGAGTATGACGGGAAAGCGGTTGTAGGAAAAGTTGACGTTGATGCAAACCAAGAATTTGCAGCTAAATATGGCGTTAGAAATATCCCAACTGTACTTGTATTCAAAGACGGTGAAGTTGTAGGAAGACACGTTGGTGTATCGCCTAAAAAAAGTTATACAGACTCAATTGACTCGTTGCTTTAATAGCAACAAGTTTTATTAAACTTTAAAAAAAGGTTCATACTAAGCTTAGTATGAACCTTTTTTTGAAACTAATCTTGCAGTCTATACGGCAACTGTGATGATTATATTATTTGAGGCAGAATAGTTCGCCAAGTGACGAATATATGCCTCTAGCCATAATTTAGAGACTATAAAGTCCAAGCAATTATTGATTATTAAGTGACTTTTACTGACAACCAAATATTGACCAAAAAAATAAGCAACTAATAATTGCAGTTTTACCCATACTTATAAGCTTTGAGGCTGTTTTTACAACACAGCCGCAAAGCTTTTTTAGCTTATTATGTGTTACTTTTAGTTTAAATATCATTACTTTAGCTATTCCTTTTAAAGGTTAAAGCAATGAAAAACAATCAAAACCCAGCTTCTTTAAGTAAGCGAGCAATAGCACTATTACAACGAAAGCCAATTATACTTTATTTTTTAGGTGCCTTTGCTGCCTCGCTATCTAGCACCACTGTCTTTAAAGACAGTCTTTTTCAGTATGTTTTGTTGGGAATAGCCTTGTTATTAGTACTATTAGCCACTGTATTTTATTTTAGGGATTGAGAGAAACCACAACTATTTTAAACTTAAATAGAAAAAGCCTTGAACGTAGAATTGCAATATATTCATTTGAGCTTTTAATGCGATTGATGAAGGTGTGGCTGACTATTTTTTTGTAAAACATCAAAAACAAATATTTATATAACAACAAAATGAACATCAAAAACATCTTTACAATAGCTTTCCTAAGCGGAATGCTTTTCGCTTCTTGTAACTCCGTTGGAAAAAAGTCGTAAGAAAACTTGGTTGAACAAACATCAACTATTGACACCAATCTCCTTATCGGTTCTTGGGAAGACCAATCAGAAAGTGCTTTAAACTTTTCTTTACTCTCAGATGGTACTGCCCAATCCGACAATATGGAAACGTTGGTTTACCAGCGATGGGAAGTGAAAAATAACCAACTTTATTTAGTAGCAGAAAGTATTGGAAACCGTGTTTCTTCTATCGACACAATGGTTTATGAAATACAGCAACTCGATGAAAATCAATTGGTATTAAAACGAGATAATTTGGTTTCTACCTATAAAAAAGCATC
The DNA here is from genome assembly GCA_034676605.1 of Flavobacteriaceae bacterium. Taxonomy (GTDB): domain Bacteria; phylum Bacteroidota; class Bacteroidia; order Flavobacteriales; family Flavobacteriaceae; genus Flavobacterium. The sequence continues at coordinate 1,835,597 of JAUCBW010000001.1, forward strand.
CAAAACTACTGTTTTAAAAGGACATTATATTTATGGACACGAAGTAAGGAGTTTTTCACCATGCGGAGGTGATAAAAAAATCTGGATTTCGGGCAAAACAGAGAAATTAAAAAATTTGCACGATGAATTAACAGTAGACCAAAAACCTTATACGCCTATTTTCGTTGAAATTGAAATCATAGATAAAGGAAAATCAGACGATGGTTTTGCTGCTGATTATGAAAGCGTTTATGAAGTGGTTGAGATTTTAAAAACGGCTAAAACAACGGAGGGAGATTGTAATTAACTACCTAAATACATAGAAAAAACTATGTCACTATGTGTGGTTAAATAAAAGGTCAAGTGTAAAAAGTCATTAACTTTAAGTAATTAAACAAAAACAAGAAAATGAATCTTCCAATTATCATTATGACAGTCGTATTGGTTATCACGCTTTTCTCTCCTTTTGGGGTTTATTATGCCGTGAAATTAGCCAAAAAGAAAGACTACAATTCTCATCGCGTTTTCCAAAACACAATTTTTGCTATTTGCGTGTTGGGGGTTTTAGCGTTGGAAATGCTCATTAAATCCTTAGGAGGCTCAGGGAGTATAGCCTCTAAAAGTGTATATTATGATTCTCCAATTTTTAAATACACCTTATATTCTCACATTATCGTTGCCATATTAACTTACCTCATTTGGACCATTCTGATTGTAGTTTCCAACTTCGCCTACCGAAAAAAACTGCCCGGAAAATTTTCTAATTTCCATAAAAAAACCGGCTATATTATTTTTGGAGGACTTGTCTATACAGCAATAACCGCATTGATTGTGTATGTGATGAGTTTGAATTTAGTATGAAAACAACCACATAGATACATAGAAAATGACTATGTCACTATGTGGTTAAAAAAGAAAGGGGTTATTTACAAAAGATGTCATCAAGACAGTTTGATTACAAAATTTGACCGTTTATTGTAAACAAACAATTTTGTATTCAAGAATTGTAAACAAAAATAGTTACTTACAAGATTTGCCTATTTCTTGTAAACAATAAGTGTCAGTACCACCAAAATTCCGAGTGCTACCGCAGTACTAATTATCCGAAAATTGTTAGAGAATGACTATTTAGTTTTAAGAGAAGAAGCCGCCGGACGCAGAGCTGCGATGTATTCCTTTGAGCCATTGATGCGATTGGTGAGGGTGTAGTTATTTGTTTTCGGCAGAATCTCAAATAAAACATTTACGTAAACAATAAAGTTTCTTATATTCGTAAAATACTAGATGGTGTTTATTGCGAAATTTAACCACACAGATACATAGAAAAAAGAACTATGTCACTATGTGGTTTTAAAAAGGCTTTGGCATTGTTATTAAAGAGGTTGTAAAGTTTGAAAATGAAATAGACCCTATTGAGTTTATAGAAAACTTTACCTCACCTCAATCGTATATTTTTTGGAGAGGGATGAACGGGAAAATAATATAAATTAACGCAAGTTAAATTCTAAATTCAAGAACAAAAAACTTAATAAATTTTCAAATGGCAGGAGAAATTTCAAAATCTATAGGCGAAAAAGGGGAAGAAGTTGTTAAAAAAATCTTTCAAGATGTTTTAGGATATGTAAATATTCAGACAAATCTAAATATAGATTGTTATAATGGTAAAGAACATAAAAAGCCGTCCACGAAATCGGATCGTACATCTCACGGAATAGATGCTTTAATAGGGAACATAAGTGAACTTTCAAACAGAACTTTAGATGTTGGTTATATTTCCGTAAAACATACAGAAAAAGTAGGCTATAGAAAAACGGATTTGTCTAAACACATTAAAGACATTGCTCTAGGAATAGAGTGTTTTAAGAAAAGTAAAACATTTTCTGATTATAAGAAACAGTATAATAATATCAAAGATGTTGAACTAGTAGGAATTTTAATTTGGTTTTCAGATTTAGATGATATATACCAATCTTTAGAAGAATATGTGAAAGGTTACAATATTCCTTCAACATTAGATTTTGACAGCATTATTTTGCTAGATAATAGGAAATTGTCTTTTTTCATAGAAACAATATTAAAAGATAAAAATACTTATGGAGAAGAAAATGTGAAATTTGTATATCACAATTCAGGTTTAAACCCTGCCAATCAAAATTATTATGGAAAAGTCATACCTCTTTATTATTTGTATTCAGAGGTATTGGTTACAAGAATAACTATTAAAGAAGAGGTTATATTAAAGTTTTTCTATATTTCTAAATTTGAAGAAAATGCTTTTAGAGGAATGATTGATTTGGCGATAGATTTTGACAAATTAGACTCTATTGATAAAATTATATTTTCATTTAAAGATTACGTAAAATCAGAAAGTCAGAGAGATGCTGATAGAATTTTAATGGAATATCAGCAATTTACAAAACCTAAAAATATAGAAGTTACAGGATATTTTCAAACACTAAAAAATTTATAATGAAAAGGATTCCACAAGGTGATTTATTAAGGCAGTATCTATTGAAAAGTTCAATTAGTACAACATTACTTTCAGAAGTATTAAAGTCTAAAGGTGTTTTAGTAAAATCAAGAAATAAAAAATCTACATTACCTTTTTACCTTAAAACAATTATAGATGCTAAACTTTTTGGTTTGATTGAAAATAATGAAGTGAAGCGAGAAAAACAACCGAAATTTACTAACGCATCTATTAAAGTTAATAAAGAATTCAAGCTTGACCAACTTTGTGATTTAAAATTAAATCTTCAAACTGATTTAATTGAGAAAAACGAATTTAAGTTAAGTTATACTTTGAAAAACGTACCTGAATTTTATATTGACAATGATTCTTCAAACAAGAACCAAACCAAAATCGCTTTAGATATAGAAGTGGAAATTGAAGACCAATTAGAAAATTATAATTCAACTACAATAGAGAGAAATGCTAAAATAGATGTAATTTTAGAAAATGATGTTTTAATAATCAATAAAAGTTATACATCGCCTGAAACTAAAGAAATTGTTGATTTTGTAGTAGAAAAAGTAAGGAAGTACTTAAAAGAAGAACAATATATAAATAAAAATGATGATTTTGTAACCATTAGATTTAATGATTTTGATAATGATAAGAGAGTAGAATTTCTAAAATCATTTAAGAATATATCTGATAATAAAATTAAATATAAATCTATAATAGATTTAGATATTGAATATCAAGACAATCACAAAGGTTTTGATAAACTTTTAGATAGTATTACTAATATGAAAGTCAAAGGTGATAATTTAGATAGCCACCCATTTATAGATGATATCAATTATTACTCAAAAATTTTAATTAGCGGTATTAAAATAAGATATGATTTTGACATAGGATTGGAAAGAGGAGAATTTATCCTGAATTTAGAATTTCCTGAATTTAAGTCAGATTCTGCTGATGAAAATGCTTCAAATCCTAATTTCGTTTTTTCTATATATATTACTAATTGTTTAGACAAACAAAACATTTATAAAATAACAAGTGAATTAGCTATAATTATAGAAAAATATAAAAATGAAGTTTATTCGCATTATAGCAATTGAAAATAATTTAATAGGCTTAAGTAAATGATCTAAAAAAATAAGATTTAAAAACATATAAAATATTAGCGTTTCGCTTAAAAATCCCGCTCCTGAAAGGTCGAAAATTTCAAGTAACAAGGGAAAGTAAAAGTGGAAACGTCTACGGTAAAGCGTGGGCGTTCCTTTTTGCTTTTTGTTACTAGGTATTCGACCACCGCAGGAGCAAGGCAATTGGAATTAGCTCACGCTCCTTTTTTTAATACCGTAGTAAATGACCAAACAATTCGAATACGAAAAACAGACTTTCCAAGAAGAATGCGTTCAAAATATAGTGTGCATTTTTGGAGATTTGCATCAAGATCAAGCTTTTGAGAAAGTGATGCAAGTACATCACCAGAAAAACAACTATCCTTTTCCGATTATTCCTGAAAATAAAAACATCGACATTATGATGGAAACGGGAACAGGAAAAACGTTTACGTTTATTCAATCGATGTTGGAGCTGTGCAAACAGTTTGGTTATAAAAAATTCATTATTCTGATTCCGACCGTGCCCATTCGGGAAGGAACGAAGACCAATCTTCAAGACACCAAAGAATATTTTAAGACGATTTATGCCAACGAGCGTGAAAAAGAAATTCAAACCTATGTGTATGAGGACGGAAATACCAGTCAAGTAACGCAGTTTATCAATGAAAATCGTTTGTCGGCTTTGATTATGACGCCTGCTTCTTTTAGCAGTAAGAAGAATATTTTAAACCGTCCTTTAGAAAAAGAAATTCATTCGCCAGAACTGTATCAAGAAGAAAAAACACCGCCTAAATCCTATTTAGAAGCGTTAAAACGTTTGAATCCCATCATAGTAATGGATGAACCACATCGTTTTAATGGCGATGCTTTTAGAAATTATTTTGAAGGTTTCGACAATTATTATTTACGTTTTGGAGCTACATTTCCAAAGAAGAACAAGAGCAACATTCCGCTTTCCAATGTCGCTTTTACTTTGGATAGCATTTCTTCTTTTCGACAGAATTTGGTGAAAAAGATTGTGGTTTATACCCAAGATGTTTTGGAAAACACCGATACTTTAATTGAAATCAAGAAAGTAGGGAAACAAGACAAAGCAATTGTTCAAAGTTTGCGAAATGGCATTTCTTTAAAAAGAGAATTGGGTGTTGGCGATGTCTATAATGGAAAAAGCATTCGGAAAATTCTGCAATCGGCATTGTTTTTAAGCGATGATACAAAAGTGGAAGTGGATTATGAATTGTCCGAAGATGCTATTCGGGCGATGATTCGAAATACAATTGAAATTCATTTTGAAAAAGAGAAAGAACTTTTTGAAAACGGAATTAAAGCCTTGACTTTGTTCTTTATAAAAAGTGATACATCCTTGTTTCGAGGAGAAAATCCAGTGGTTAAAACCATTTTTGAAGAGGAATATAAAAAGCAATGGTTAATTGTTAATGGTCAATTGGCGAATGATGATAACTACAAAAAGTATCTTCAAAACGACTTTGACACAGACGGAAATTTACACGTACACAAAGGCTATTTTTCAGGAGATAAGGGAACGAATGACGCAAAAATCAAAGCAGGAGTCGATGAAATTTTAAAAGACAAGAAAAAATTGCTTTCGTTTGAAAGTCCTACCCGTTTCATTTTTTCTATTTGGGCATTGCAGGAAGGTTGGGACAATCCGAATGTTTTTACCATTTGTAAATTGTCCAATCAAGGAAGTGAAATTTCTAAATTACAGCAAATTGGTCGTGGTTTACGGATTTGTGTAGGTCAAAATTTGAAACGAAAAACCTTACAAAGTTTTCACGGAAATCAAGAAGAATTTTGGAATGTCAATAATTTGGATGTGGTAGTTTCAAGTAAAGAGCAAGGTTTTGTTCAGGCGATTCAAAATGAAATTTTGGCTAATTCATTCTTTATCAATAATGTATTTTCTGAGCAGGAATTGAAACGATTGTTGCAAGAGAAAAATAATTTTGATGACCAAACGGTTCGTCGTCTTTTTAAAGTATTGGAAAACAAAGAGCTAATTCTCTTCAAGGAAATAGTGGATGGACAGGATATTTATGAAAAATCTCCCGACTATTCGCTATTGATTAATGAACAGGATTTACCTAAAAATGAACAAGTTGCTTTGAAAAACTTGTTTGCTTTTGATGGAAACAGCTATGCGCAAAATGGAAATCAAAAGAAGGAAAAGAAGAAAGTATATATCAAAAACCAGCATTTAGAGAATTTTAGACAAATGTGGAATAAACTCAATAAAAAGAGTTTTTATACGGTCGAAAATCTGGATGCAATACAAAAAAGTGATTTACTTCAAAGCATAAAAGTAGAGATTGAAAATTTAGAGATTGAAAAAATTATCCTTCAAACCCTTCGAGAGGAATTGAAAATGGATCGATTGGAAGAAGCAGATGCCATTTACGGAGAAGTTATCGGCAATTTAACGCATCAGAATAAAGTAGATTATCTAACTTTTGTTCAAACTTTAGCTACCGAAACAAAAACGCCTTTATCTTTTGTGATTGAGGTGTTTAACAATATTTCCGACGATTTTAGAAATACGATGCTAGTCAATAATCCAAAATTGGCTTTGGCTGAAATGGTGAAAATTATTCAAAAACATTTGGTAAAAGCCATTCGCACACAGGTAAAATATGACGGAATAGAAGGAAGTATTTTACCCGATGTATTCCGAACGGAAAATGGAAAAACCTATCTCGATAAAGGGAGCGTCGGAAAATTCCAAAAAGACATCAGCCAGCAAGAATTTTCGCTAAAAGAAAAGTGGATTTTTGAAGAAGTCATCGAGTTTGATTCGGAATTTGAAGTAGAAATTATTGAACAAGATCCGAATATGACGGCTATTGAAATTTTTGGAAAACTGCCCAGATTGAGAATCCAAACACCGCTTGGAGAATACAATCCGGATTTCTGTTATACGATTCAAAAAACAGATGGAAAGCAATTGATTTTGGTGGTCGAAGCCAAAGGTTATGATACCACAACCGATATTCCAGAAAATGAAAAGCGGAAAATTGAGTTTGCTAAAATTTATTTTGAAAAGCTTAACGCATATTATCAAAACCAAAATAGTAACATCCAAATTCGCTATACCGAACGCATTAGAAAAGCACAATTAGCAAGTTTAATTACTGAAATTTAGAACAATGAGAACACAAAAAGATATTTTTAAAGAAGAAGGCTTTTCGGTGGTAGAAACAGAAATGCCGAATAAATTATTGGAATTTATTAAAGAAAATCATCCCAATATTATCCGTGATAACGAGATAAAATTAGACGAACTCAAAGCCGTGTTGGGTTTGCCCATTGATGAAAAAGTAAACGGTTACGGGTTGAATTTTATCGGCAGAAATGTAGCACGTTCCAAATATGCTTCTGAAACTGAAAAGGAATTAAAGGTAAATCACGAATTATCCAAAAATTTTGACACCACACAAAATATGGTGTTGAAAGGCGACAACTTGGATAGTTTAAAGCTTTTAAAATCTCATTACAGCGGAAAAATAAAATGTATTTATATCGATCCGCCGTACAATACCACCAACGATGATTTTGTTTATCCCGATAAATTCGACAAAGAAGAAGCGGAAGTATTGGGATTAGCTAATTTGAGTCAAGACGATATGGATCGTTTGGAATTTAGTTTTGGAACGAAAAAATCCCATAACGGATGGTTGTCTTTTATGTATCCAAGACTACTTTTAGCAAGAGACTTGTTGAGAGAAGATGGCGTGATTTTTATTTCCATTGACGATAATGAACAAGCAAATTTGAAGCTGTTGTGTGATGAGATTTTTGGGGAAGAGAATTTCCGAAATACCATTGCTGTAAGAAGAGGAACTAAAAGTGTACAGGCTCAATTTGAAAGCATTGATAAATTAGGAATTGCTTATGAATATCTATTAGTATATTCAGAAAGATCAGCTTACAAATTACCTCATTTTTATTTCGATTTAGACGAAGAGAAAGACGGCTCTTGGAATAATCATTGGCGAGGTACGGATAGACCTTCGATGCGTTATGAAATTTTTGATATCATACCGGAAAAAGGTCAATGGAGATGGTCTGTAGATAGAAGTTTGAAAGCAATTGAAAATTACAATAAAATGGTTTCTGAAATTGGTGAAAATCCTTCTCAGTTAGATATTGATAATTGGTATTCAAAACAGGATAGAGAAATTGATTTATTAAGGCTTTCAAGTAATGGAAAGCCTGAACATTATATTGCACCTACAAATCAAAAGTATGGTCACAATTTATGGACAGATTTACAAATAAATGGCACGAACGAACTAGTTAGATTGGAATTATCTTTATTTGACAATCCCAAAAATGTAGAACTTATCAACAGAATTTCTAAATGGCTTACAGATAATAATGATATAATCCTCGACTTCTTCGCTGGTTCTGGCACCACAGGTCACGCCGTAATGCAATTAAACGCAGAAGATGGCGGAAATAGAAAATTCATTTTATGTCAAATAGACGAACCCATTGCCAAAGACAAACCTGCCTATCAATTTTGCATAGACAATAATTTAGAACCTGTTATTTCCAGCATTACCATTGAGCGTTTGCGCAGAGCAGGAGAAAAAATAAAAACGGAAATAGAAGAAGAAAACAGTAAAACAGGTTTGTTTAAAGAAAACAAAAAACAAGTTCCAGACATTGGTTTTAAAGTTTTCGATACCGTTGATGCTCCAAAATTAGCATTGGAAGACGGTAAAATCGCTTTTCCAAACGCCAATAATGATGCACTTTCTCGTATTTATAATATGATTTTTTCTGTCGGAATTGATAATCCAACAGCCAAAATAGAATGCATAGTAGAAAATTGTATCTATAAAATAGAAAATCATTTTTACATCACGAATTCCGAAAAAGTGAGCAACGAAGATTTGTCCCAAGCCATCAAAAGCGGAAAAGTCTTTATCGACGGCTGGACGGCGAGTTTGAACGCTACGTTGCAGCATTATAAAGAAGATGTGAAGATTGTGTTTTAAGGGTGAGAAAATGATGGAGAAAAACATACAAGATATTTTATAAAATGCAATTTATTCAAGGTTGAGCTAGACATATTAAGAAATTATCAAAATATACCATTGCATTAAGACATACATCTACAAACCCTCACCTTAAGTTTTATTTGCCTATCTCATCGGATAGTTATAATAAAAAATGTAATTTTGTGGCTTCATAAATCCAATAGAAATGTTACAAATAGCACAGCTTAGAGAAAACAAAGAAGCGGTTATCAAGGCCCTTAGCAAACGAAATATTGACGCTACGACTCTGGTAGAAAAAGCAATCGAGTTAGATGAAAAAAGACGTTCGACTCAAGTAGAGCTTGACGACATCTTAGCAGCATCAAATAAATTCTCTAAAGACATCGGTGCGCTAATGAAGGCGGGAGAAAAGGCAAAAGCTGAAATCCTAAAGACAAAAACATCTTCGCTAAAAGAGAAAGAAACCACCTTAAAGGCTGAACTCAACCAATATATTGAACAACTTCAAGAAGAATTATACAAAATACCCAATACCCCTAATGACCTCGTTCCAGCAGGTAAAGATGCTGAGGATAACTTAAACGTATTCGAAGAGGGAAAAATTCCAACCCTACACGAAGGGGCATTACCACACTGGGAGCTTGCCAAAAAATACGATCTTATCGACTTCGAATTAGGTGTTAAAATTACCGGCGCTGGTTTTCCTGTTTATAAGGGAAAAGGTGCAAAACTACAACGTGCGCTCATTTCATATTTCTTAGACAAAAACACAGAAGCAGGCTACCAAGAGGTACAAGTACCGCACTTAGTCAACGAAGCTTCAGGTTTTGGCACAGGACAACTTCCCGACAAAGAAGGACAGATGTATCACTGCGGAGTAGATAATTTATACCTGATTCCCACAGCAGAAGTTCCCGTTACAAATCTTTATAGAGATGTCATTATCGAAGAAAGAGATTTGCCTATTTTGACTACCGCCTATACACCTTGTTTCCGCAGAGAGGCAGGGAGTTACGGTGCTCACGTAAGAGGACTCAACCGTTTACACCAATTTGATAAGGTAGAAATCGTGCGTATCGAGCATCCTGACAATTCATATCAAGCTCTTGACGGAATGGTAGAGCACGTGAAAGGCATTCTCAGAGAATTAAAGTTACCTTTCAGAATCTTACGCCTTTGTGGTGGTGATATGGGCTTTACCTCTGCACTTACTTACGATTTTGAAGTATTCTCAACGGCACAAGACAGGTGGTTAGAAATTTCTTCTGTATCAAACTTTGAAACCTTTCAGGCCAATCGTTTGAAGTTGCGTTTTAAAGATAAAGACGGAAAAAATAAATTAGCCCATACACTAAACGGAAGTTCACTGGCATTGCCTAGAGTTCTTGCTGGGATATTAGAGAATTATCAAACTCCAGAGGGAATTGTAATTCCAGAAGTACTCAGAAAATATACTGGTTTTGATATCATTGATTAAACACAATTGAGCAACAGTATATTTAACAGATACACCTATTGAGCATCCTTTTTGAGCAAGACTTTGACTGACAGTCTAAGCCTTTTGTGGAAAAGAATACATGGCAAAATACTAACCAAAACATCTTTAAAAGATGAGTGCGAAGCCAAACATCAGTCATTTAAGCAAAGTATCAGCAGGAACACTACTTGTAACGCTGGGCATCATATACGGAGATATCGGAACTTCGCCGTTGTATGTGATGAAAGCTATTATGGGTAGAGAAATCATCCAAGAAGACATTGTTTTGGGAGCTATATCTTGTGTGTTCTGGACGCTTACACTGCAGACCACTATCAAATATGTGATTCTCACCCTACAGGCAGACAACAATGGCGAAGGGGGGATTTTCTCCTTGTACACCTTAGTCAAAAAACTAAAAAAGCCCTGGCTTATTATCCCTGCAATCATCGGTGGTAGCGCGTTACTAGCAGACGGAATCATCACCCCTCCTATTTCTATTTCCTCAGCTATTGAAGGCTTACAAATATATCAACCTAGCCTTCAGACAGTGCCTATTGTGGTTGCTATTCTAGTCGTATTATTCACAATTCAGCAGTTTGGAACCAAAATTTTAGGCAAGTTTTTTGGCCCGATGATGCTGCTTTGGTTTTTGATGCTAGGGATTTTAGGGAGTATTCAACTTTTCGATAACCTCAGTGTCTTGCGTGCCTTAAATCCGTATTATGCTATTCATTTGTTGTCAATTCACTCCGAAGGTTACTTTGTGTTGGGATTTGTATTCCTCTGTACTACAGGAGCAGAGGCGCTTTATAGCGATTTAGGACATTGTGGCATTCGAAACATACGTATCAGCTGGGCATTTGTGAAATTGATGCTAGTCTTAAGCTACTTCGGACAAGGAGCTTTTTTGATTCAGCACACAGGAGAAACACTCGTGAGCCTATCAGCACATCCCGATAATTTAGCCAATCCTTTCTACTTAGTTATGCCTGATTGGTTTTTGCCTATTGGTATTAGTATTGCTACTTTGGCGGCTGTTATTGCCTCGCAAGCACTTATTAGCGGTTCGTTTACGCTAATCAACGAGGCAATTCGATTGAATTTCTGGCCAAAGTGCGGGTGAAATTCCCTACGAATGTCAAAGGACAACTCTATATACCCTCCATCAATTGGTTGCTTTTTGCGGGTTGTATTTTTGTCATCCTGCACTTCAAGGAATCAGGAAACATGGAGGCAGCTTATGGTCTTGCAATTACGCTCTGTATGATTATGACTACTATACTTTTAGGTTATTATATGGTGATCAAAAGAATTCATATGTTCTATATCATCTTGGTTGTAGCTGTGTATTTAAGTATAGAAATTTCATTTTTCATCTCAAATATCCAGAAGTTCTCCCACGGTGGTTATGTTAGTGTTATTATAGCTGGGCTTATCGCCAGTGTGATGATTGTAAATTATATGTCAAAGAAAATCAGACACACCTATGCCAATTTTGTCAATGTAGAAGACTTTTTGAGTGTACTCCAAGATTTAAGCAAAGATCATTCTATCCCGAAATATGCTACGAATTTGGTATATCTGACCAATAGCTATGCCATTTCAAAGATAGAATACAAAGCCATGCACTCTATTATCTACAGAAGGCCCAAGAGAGCTGATAACTATTGGTTTGTTCACGTAAACGTCATTGACCAACCTTATAAGATGGAGTACAAAGTGCATAAATTTGGCGATGAAAATAATATAATTCGAGTTGACTTCTACCTTGGGTTTAGAAACGAACCGCGTATCAATGTGTTGATGCGAAAAGTAGTAACCGAGCTAGTGTTGTCTGGCGAAGTGGATGTTACCAGCAGGTATGAATCCCTGAGCAAGAATAATATTATTGGCGATTTTGAATATGTATTAATTGAAAAAGAACTGTCGTATGATAGCGATCTTCCAGCAAGTGAGAAAATTATTCTGAACCTCTATGAACTGCTCAAAAAGATCTCACTCACCAAAGACAAAGCTTTTGGCTTGGACAGCAGTGCCGTAACTGTCGAGCGTTTCCCAATGATTCTAAACCCAATTGAAGACCTGAACCTCACCCGAATAAATCAAAAAGAATAAAGATATTTTAAGGTTTTAATTCTTGACTTGTGTAACCAAAGTAGCTGTGTAACTAGTTCTATTAAGCTAATTTTGCATCATATACTTTAAACCATTACATTATGTCAGAAAATCATTTCTATCAAGTAGACCTTAGTTGGAAAAGCGGAAGAATCGGTGAATTGTCATCTCCTGTATTAGATACTACAATTGAATGTGCAACGCCGCCTGAATTTGCAAACGGAGTGCCTAATATCTGGTCTCCAGAACACTTCTATGCCGCAGCTATCAACAGTTGCTTTATGACTACTTTCTTGGCTATAGCCGAAAACTTCAAAGTGTCTTTCGAGAGTTTTGACTGTAAAACCATTATCAAATTAGAAGTTATCGACAGAAAATATATTATTTCGGAAGCAGAAATACATCCGATAGTAAAACTAGTCAATCCAGAAAAAGATACAGACAAAACTATGCGCGTTATACAGAAAACAAAAGATAACTGCTTAGTAACAAACTCTATGAAAACCGAGGTTAACTTACACCCTACAATCAAATAATATATAACACACCTTAAAAAAACACTTATAATTATGTTCGGAATATTCAAAAATATATTTTCAAGTTCAGGAAACGAAGAACTTGTACAAGCTCTTAAAGAAGGTGCGTACTTAGTTGACGTACGCTCACCAGGAGAATTTAGCTCAGGCTCAGTAAAAGGAGCGGTAAACATTCCGCTAGACAGAATTTCTAGTCAGGCTGGAAAGTTAAAAGGCAAGGCCTGTATCGTTGTATTTTGTCAAAGCGGTATGCGAAGCGCTCAGGCAAAATCAATCTTAGAACGAAGTGGCTGCACCAAAGTAATAAACGGCAGAAACTGCAATAGCATCAATCAGTGTATTGAGTAATACCGATAAAACACTAAGAAGCTATACACTTAAACAAAATCTAAAATGTCAAACTTATATTGGAATCAGCGGTATGCTCAAAAGGAATACGTCTATGGAGAAATGCCCAATGAGTACCTCAAACAAAAACTCAAAGATATACCCGTAGGTAGCATTCTCTTTCCTTGTGAAGGAGAAGGCAGAAACGCTGTTTACGCTTCTAAGTTAGGTTGGCAAACTACAGCTTTTGACCAAAGTACTGAAGGCAAAAACAAAGCTGAAATGCTGGCTAAGAGAAAAGAAGTGTCAATTGATTACAGTATCTTTACCACTGAAAATGTTGCTTATAAATCTGAGTCTTTTGATGTTTTAGCACTTGTTTTCGCGCATTTTCCGGCGGAGAAGCGAAGAGCCTACCACCAAAAGATGAGTTCATTTCTCAAGAGAGAAGGAGTGCTTATTTTAGAGGGCTTTAGCAAAGCACACATTGAATTTCAGAAAAACAATCTGAATGCTGGCGGACCTAAAGAGGCTTCGATGCTGTTTGATTTAGAAGAACTAAAAGCCGATTTTAAAGGTTTTGAGTTTATCGAGGCTACACAATCAGAAGAGAAATTGAATGAAGGAAACGGACATATAGGAATAGCTTCTGTAGTCAGAATATATGCTATCAAAAAATAAAAACATGACAAACTATCTGAAAAACTGGAACCTCACCCGAGTCTTACGCCTTGTGATGGGCTTATTTATTGTAATCCAAGGATTCATAAACCAAGAGTGGTTATTTGTTGTCTTGGGAGGTCTATTCACACTAATGCCCCTGTTGAATGTAGGTTGTGGTAGCGCAGGTTGCGCCGTACCGAAACAAACTTCGACCGATAAAAAACCAGAAACAATTACTTACGAAGAACTACAAAAATGAAAATACTACTTATCCTAAACCAGATTCCATACAACGACACTGATGTTACTTGGAATAGCCTGAGACTTGCCAAAACCTTGCGCAAAAAAGGGGAAGAAGTCAGAATTTTCTTGATGAATGACGCGGTAGATTTAGCTCGTGATTCCAATAGACCTACACCTGAATACGATCAAGATTTATCAGAGATGCTCAGAGAACTCATTAAAAACGGCGTTATGGTTAAAGTATGCGGCACCTGTATGACGCGATGTGGCATTCACAAAAACGAAGCTTATTTCGAAGGTGCACATCACTCTACCATGACAGAGTTAGCAGACTGGATTATCGATAGCGATAAAGTCTTGACTTTTTAAATAAAAAATAAAATGTAAGTGTATTAGTTAAGGTAAATACCGTCTTCTTTGATGGTAATTACCTTTTCTTTGTAAAGCGTACCTATAGCTTTTTTGAAGGCTTTTTTACTCATCTTAAGCACCGTTTTTATCTCCTCTGGGTGTGAATTATCTGTCAGTCGCAAAAAGCCGTTTGACGACTTGAGTTCATCTAATATGATTTCAGCATTGTCTTGAATTCCTTCAATACCTGATTGCGTAGCAGACACATCAATCTTGTTGTCCTCTCTAATATTCTTTACATAGCCCACGAGTTTCTTTCCTGGTGTCAGGTTAGCAAAAACTTGGTCTTTATAAAGTAATCCTTTATATTTTGAATTGATAATCACGTTGATCCCTAAGTCCGTGATATGAGAGACGATTAAATCTACTTTTTCGTTGACCTCTAACTCGATATTCTTTAGTTCTAAGAACTGATTAGTCCTACTCGAAGCTACTAATCGGTTTGTTTTTTCGTCTAAATATGCATAGACCAAATAGCGCTTACCGACCTCCATTTTTCTGGCTTGTTCCTTAAACGGACAGAACAAATCTTTTTCTAATCCCCAATCCAGAAAAGCACCAAATTCATTCATATAATTTACTTTTAGGTAAGCAAATTCACCGCGTTTGACATACGGATTTAGAGTCGTAGCCGTGATGCGTTCTTCGTGATCTAGATAGACAAAAACCTTCATTTCATCACCAATCTCAAATTTTTTAGGTACATATTTATTGGGCAACAACACATCGTTTTCGCCATCAGTCAAAAACAATCCTACCGAAGTATCTCGGGCAATTTTCAATATATTATATGTACCTAGTTCTATCATGATTTGGTCTTAGAAAAAGCAAAGATACAAAGCTTATTTTTAAGTAGTCATAAAAAAAGGCTTCCGTATCCGAAAGCCTTCTTGAGTATGAAAATATTTTTATCCTAAAAACGGATATTTATAATCTGTTGGCGGCACGAGTGTTTCTTTGATGGTTCTTACCGATACCCAACGCATAAGATTCAGTGCAGAACCCGCTTTGTCGTTAGTACCTGAACCTCTAGCTCCTCCGAAAGGCTGATTTCCTACAACGGCACCAGTTGGTTTATCGTTGATATAGAAGTTTCCAGCACAGTTTTGAAGTTTTCTAGACGCAACGTCAATTGCGTATCTATCTTGAGAGAAAACAGCTCCAGTAAGCGCGTATTCTGAAGTAGAATCAACTAATTCTAAAGTTTCTTCCCACTTGCTATCTTCATATACATAAATCGTAAGTACAGGACCGAAAAGCTCAGTTTCCATAGTTACGTATTTAGGGTTTGTAGTCAAGATTACGGTTGGCTCAATAAAGTAGCCTTTTGATTTGTCATAGCCTCCACCAGCAATCACTTCTGCATCTGCATCTTGTTTTGCTCTATCGATGAATCCTGCTAATTTATCAAATGACTCTTCTGAGATAACTGCGGTAACGAAGTTACTGAAGTCTTCAGGTGAACCCATAGTGATGGTTTTCAGGTCAGCTAACATACCTTCTTTAACAGCTGGCCATAAACTTTGTGGAATATAGGCTCTTGAAGCAGCTGAACATTTTTGTCCTTGGAATTCGAATGCTCCTCTGACAAGACCTGTAACTACCTGTTTTACGTTTGCAGACGGGTGAGCGATAACGAAGTCCTTCCCTCCTGTTTCTCCAACGATTCTTGGGTATGATTTATAGTTTGAAATATTATTTCCGATGGTTTTCCAGATGCTGTTAAATACGCCTGTTGAACCTGTGAAGTGAACTCCTGCAAGCTCTCTGTGGTTTAATAAAACATCACTAATCATCGATGAATTTCCGTAAATCATATTGATAACACCAGCAGGAACTCCTGCTTCTTGAAATACTTCCATCACTACATTAGCAGAGAAAATCTGTGTAGCAGCAGGTTTCCAAACCACAACGTTACCCATAAGTGCTGGAGCTGCAGGCAAGTTACCAGAAATTGCAGTAAAGTTAAACGGCGTAATTGCATATACGAATCCTTCTAGCGGACGGTATTCTACTCTGTTCCAAGTTGATGAATCCGAAAGAGGTTGATCTTTATAGATTTGAGTCATATATTCTACGTTGAAACGCAAAAAGTCAATCAATTCGCACGAAGCATCGATTTCTGCTTGGTGAACAGTTTTAGATTGCGCAACCATTGTAGCAGCATTTATCTTAGCTCTGTAGGGCCCTGCCAATAATTCTGCAGCCTTTAAGAATATTGCTGCACGGTGTTCCCAAGGCATATTTGCCCATTTCTCACGTGCTTCTAAAGCTGTTGAAATAGCTTCTTCGATATGTGATTTCTCGGCTAGGTGATATTTACCTACTATATGTTGGTGATCATGAGGAGCAGAAAGGTTTTTAGTGTTTCCTGTTCTGATTTCTTTTCCTCCTATATATAGAGGAACGTCAACCTGAGCATTCCACATTTCTCTGTAAGCTTTAAGTACAGCTTCCTTTTCTGGAGTTCCAGGTGCAAACATTTTTACAGGTTCGTTTACAGCTTTAGGAACATTAAAAAATCCTTTTGGCATAACATTAAATTTAAGGGGATTATAATTCACAAATATACGAATATTAAACCGTAAAAAAAGTTGTATAAATGTCAAAATAACAAGTTTACAATAAATATAACAGAAGATATTCTGCTACAATCTAAAAAGCAAAGAGCTCATAAGTAAGTTTACTTATGAGCCCTGAAACTTCTTAACATCCTGATATTTATATACTTACTTAGTGAAAAGTAAAGTTCACAAAAATGGCTCTAGTGCGCATAGTTTCGACATTTCCTGTCCAAGGGCTATTAGGATTGTTGTCTGGGATCAATTCGTTCTGTAGTCCAAAAACGCCACGAATAGAAGGTGAGAAAATAAACCACTCCATAAAAATATCAACACCAAAGCCAAGCTCGTAGTTATAGGTCATCTGCTCCATTCTAAAGCGCTGCTCGTAGTTGTCTTCTTGGGAATTGAAATTACTCGACAAATTATACGAAGCCGAGAAACCTCCGGTCAGATACGGGCGAAGATTTCCGACTCTAAGCGAAGAAAACTTCAGCAATAGCGGAATATGAATATACGTAGACTTCACTTCTCTGAGTCGATCTCTTGGGTTCTCTAGTCCAGGGAAAGTGAGATTTCTTTGGGTATAATATAAACCTGGTTCTAGTCTCAAGTCAAGATATTCGTGTAAACGCAAATTGCCCACTAAACCGACATTGAAGCTCAACGGACTTTCGATTTGAATTTCAGGTGCATCTTCTTTGTAGTCTATCTTGAAGTCATACATATTAAAACCTAAGAAATAACCCCAATGCAGGCGTTGTTTCTGGAAATTTTCCATGTTGACAATTGGATCTTTACTAAAGACATTAAACTGTGCTTGTAGCTGAAATCCGACACTAAGGAGCAATAAGAGACTGAGTTTTTTCATTTTATTTTTTCGATGCAACATAAATAGTGGCAGCACCAAACATCTGAGGTTTGTTTTCCACTTCTATAAACCCGATTTTTCGCAAAATATTGTTCAACTCTTCTCCAAAAGGAAAATTTGAGGCAGATTCTGACAAATAACTGTAGGCTGTTTTGTCCTTTGAGAAGATTTTACCGATAAGTGGCAGGACTAATTTGGTGTATATTTTATAGCCTAAATTAAACGGAAATTTTGTAGGTACTGATGTTTCTAATATTACGAATTGACCTCCGGGTCTAAGCACTCTAAGCATTTCCGAGAGTCCCTTTTCGAGCACTTCAAAATTTCTGATTCCGTAAGCTACGGTAATTACATCAAAATAATTGTCTTCAAACGGAAGTTTTTCAGAGTCAGCTTGGATGAGCTCAATACGTTCAGAAAGATTTTTAGTTGCTACTTTTTTTCTACCCACACTCAGCATTCCTTCAGAGATATCAACACCTATAATTTCTGTAGCCTGAGAATCTGAAAGCATAATGGCTAAGTCACCTGTTCCGGTAGCTACATCTAATATTTTAGACGGATTGCTACGCTCAACCATACGGACGATTTTCTTCTTCCACTTCATGTCTGAACCAAGAGAAATCACTCTATTCAGGTTGTCATAACCCTCAGAGATAGTATCAAACATTTGTTCAACCTGTTGTTTTTTGCCTAACTCAGAACCTTTGTATGGCGTAATATTTTTAGACATAATTTTGCGCAAATAACAGGCAAAGATAACGCAAAAAACTGTATTCATAGAATGGAGTTACTACGTATTTTTATTTTTTAAAAAGTAACCCAAAACTGATAAATATGTTTGCAAAACAGCATTTGGATTTTTGTACCTTTGTCAAATGCAAACTGACAAAAAAGACATCCGAAGTTTAACCAAACAACAACTAGAAGACTTCTTCGTCGCTAATGGCGACAAAGCTTTTAGAGGAAGACAGGTTTATGAATGGTTATGGAACAAGAGCGCACACAATTTCAATGAAATGACAAGTTTGTCAAAAGAAACACGCGAGATGCTTGAAGAAAACTTCAGTATTAATCATACCGAGATTCAGCAGATGCAGAAAAGTGAAGACGGAACCATCAAGAATGCCGTGCGGTTATTTGACCAGCTAATTGTGGAGTCTGTTTTAATTCCTACTGAAAACAGAACCACAGCTTGTGTTTCATCTCAAGTAGGTTGTAGTTTGGATTGTAATTTCTGTGCTACGGCTACACTCAAAAGAATGCGAAATCTGAATCCCGATGAGATTTACGATCAGGTAGTCACTATCGACAAACAAAGTCGAGAAAACCACAACAAACCACTTTCAAACATCGTGTTTATGGGTATGGGAGAACCACTTATGAACTATACCAACGTGATGAAAGCTATCGATAAAATAACTTCTGACGAAGGATTAGGCATGTCAGCCAAACGAATTACGGTCTCTACATCAGGTATATCAAAATTGATTAAAAAAATGGCTGATGACAACGTAAAATTCAAACTAGCCGTTTCGTTACATTCGGCTATAGAAGAAATCAGAAATCAGATAATGCCTTTCACCAAAGACTTTCCGTTAACCGAATTGAAAGAAGCACTTCAGTATTGGTATGCCAAGACAAAAAGCAGGGTTACTTTTGAATATGTAGTTTGGAAAGACATAAACGATGACCAAAAATCAATTGATGCTTTAGTTAAATTCTGCAAATACGTGCCTTGTAAGATCAATCTTATCGAATATAATTCGATTGGAGACGATAGATTTCAGCAAGCTTCTTCTGAGGCAATTGACAATTATATCAAAGCACTAGAAAGAGAAAATATCGTTATTAAAGTACGCAGAAGCAGAGGAAAAGATATCGATGCCGCCTGTGGGCAATTGGCAAACAAGAGCTAAATAGAAAAAATACGACTAAATAGAAATCCCTCTCAAACCATTAGGATGAGAGGGATTTTTTATGAGGTTTGAAAGATAAAATTTTCTGATTATTTCTTGATGAATTGCAGTGTTTTAGTCTGACTGCCTTTATTGATTTTTACAAAATAAACCCCTTGTGTATATCCTGAAACATCAATACTATAAAGATTTGTCTCTGTTGTTTTTCCAGTAAATACTTGTTGACCTACAGTGTTATAAATAGTTACATCTCCTGAGAAGTCATAGCTATCAGGTACAAAAATATTCAGCACATCATTGGTTGGGTTAGGATATAAAGAGACCATTCCTAAATCATGTTTCTCAGTACTTGCAGGAGGCGAACATACACCTGAGGTAAGTAATGTTGCTCTTCTGATACCGTTCTGAAGTGCTTGTCTAATTCTTGATTTTTGGTTCTGAGTAAAGATATTCATACACAAATCTGGCGTATAGTCCATATAGTTTCTGTACATATCTTGTGAACTACAGCTGTAATTTGCACTACAATAAAAATTTGCTGTAGATTGCATCGGCGTATCTGGGCAATAGTCATCAACGATACAGTTATTAACATCTCCCCAAATATGGATTAAACCTAAGGCATGACCCATTTCGTGTGTTGAAGTACGTCCTCTATCATAACCTGTTTCATAGCTTCCAGAAGGGAATAAAGCTCTAGAACCAAAGTATTTATAACCTACTACAAATCCGTCATCAACTGCTGAACCTGCTCCTGGATAAAGACCTGGCAAGCCTGTTTGGTAAGGATAAGTAGCATATCCTAATGTATCGTACATCTGACCTCCAAAGTTCACTACATAAATATTGTAGTATCTTGTAGGATCCCACTGCACTACTGCTTGAACTTGATTTCTAATTTGATTATCAGAATTCCAAGAAGCAACACCTAAGTTTACTCTATTAATACCGTTAGTTACATTTCCGTTAGGATCTGTTTGTGCTAAACAAAACTGAACTTCTGTATCTGCTCCTACAGGATCAGTATTAAAACCTGGAGTTCCTGGCATTCTATTAAAGTCTTGATTTAAGACCGTAATCTGAGACAAAACCTGTCCGTCTGCAATGTTTGGTCCAACTCCTACTGATTGACCGTTATGAATAACATGCACCACCACTGGCATCGTAAGCACTTGATTGGTGCTGTTTGCTGTTCTGTATATAGTCTCAGAAACATTGTTTTTATCGTCCTCTGCGAAGTTCTCAAACACATATTTATTATATTCTGTAGCAGCACATCTTATTTTTCCGTCAGGCGAAACGGAGTGAACATGTTGCCCAAAAATAATAGGTTTTTCTTGTGCATTAACAAAAAGTGCTGTCATTGCAAAAAATCCGCCGCATACTATCGTTTTGAGTATTTTTGTATTCATCATTAGTATTATTTGTTTGTTTATATAAAAGAACGGCTAATATATGTAAAAACAGAATACTATAATAATTTAATTGTGTGAAATCACTTCTTTAACACAACTGATTCAGGTACTAATTGTTTATAATCTCCTTTGTTTCTAATCACATCTCTAACGATACTCGAGCTAATAAAGGAAGTACTTGCGGCAGTAAGCAGAAAAACTGTTTCTATACTTGACAAAGTTCTGTTAGTATGTGCAATTGCTTTTTCAAATTCAAAGTCGGCTGGATTTCTGAGTCCTCTGAGGATAAAATCACTGTCAAGCTTCTTGCAAAGTTCGATAGTAAGTCCTTCGTAAGTCACTACTTTTATCTTGGGTTCATCTTTAAAAGCTTCTTTGATGAATTGCTCTCGCTCTTCTAGCGAAAACATATAATTTTTTGAGGCGTTGACTCCAATAGCGATTATTACCTCGTCAAACAAAGAAATACCTCTTTTGATAATATCGTAATGCCCGAGGGTAATTGGGTCAAAAGAACCAGGGAAAACTGCTCTTCTCATATCCTAATCTTTATTAGTTATTGAATTACAAAGCTACACTCTTTTTTGATTTCTATTAAGAGCCAATTGAATTTCAGAATCTAATAGGTCTGAAAAGTCAAATCCTTTGTAATCTACCTGTTGTGGGAAAATACTCTGTGAAGACAATCCTGGATTGGTATTTATCTCAATAAAATAAGGAATTGTTCCCTTGACTATATAATCAATTCGTGAGAAACCAGTCATATCTAGGATGTCGTAAATCTTTGTGGATATTTGGTCAATATTTTTCTGAGTCTGGTTGTCGATATCTGCTGGCGTAATCTCTTGTGATTTGCCTGAATATTTTGATTGGTAATCAAAGAATTCATTTTCGGGAATAATCTCAGTATAGCCTAGAACCGTTGTTTTTCCGTTGAGTTTAAGCACTCCTACAGATATTTCTCTTCCTTCCAGAAAGGATTCAATCAATACTTGGTCATCCACCTCAAAGGCAGCTACAAGTGCTTTGTCAAAGTCCTTCTCGGATTTCACTTTAGATACACCTAAGCTACTTCCAGAGCGGTTTGCTTTGACAAACATCGGAAGTCCGAGTTGTTGCATAATTTTGCTTTTATCTACTTTTTCTCCTTTAGTCACATAAACCGAATCCGCTTTTGGGATATCGAATTTAGCTAGAACAGACAAAGTATCTCTTTTATTAAAAGTCAAGGCAGATTGATAGAAGTCACAACCTGTGAACGGAATTCCGATGAGTTTCCAGTAGGCTTGCAACAATCCGTCTTCTCCAGGTGTTCCGTGAATAGTATTGACAATTACATCAAAGAAAATCTGTCTGTCCTTGATTTTAACAGAAAAACTGCCGCGGTCAAGTTCGTATCTATTATCTTTATCTACTAAAAACCAACCTTCACTAAGAATATGCACTTCAAAAACCTCATACTTATTCCTGTCTAACTTATTTAAGATAAGCTGACCGCTTTTAAGAGAAATCACACATTCTCCTGAATAGCCTCCCATGACCACTGCTACCTTCATCACTTATTGTTTTATTCGGTTTACAGATTTTTAGTAACCTATATATTCGATTATTTCTAATCCGTAACCCACCATTCCTACTCTTTTGGTTTGCTCAGAATTTGATAATAATTTAATTTTTGAGATATTCAAATCATGTAGAATTTGTGCTCCAATCCCGAAGTCTTTAGAATCCATCGGCACTTTTGGTGCTCTCATTTTTCCTTGTTCTTGCAATTCTCTAAACTCTACTAGCCGTGTCAGTAAATTAAGCGATTGTAATTCTTGATTAATAAAAATCACCGCTCCTTTTTCTTCTTTGTTAATCACCTCAAACATCTTGGCTAATTTCTCATCCGGATTATTGGTGAGTGTACCTAAGATATCATTATTCACAAGGGTCGAATTTATTCTGGTCAATATCGGTTCGTCGTTATTCCAAGTACCTTTAGTCAAGGCAATATGCACTTGTTTATTTGTTTTTTGCAAATAGGATCTCAGTCTGAAATCTCCAAACCTAGTGGTTATCATAAAGTCTTCTTTTTTAGAAATAAGACTGTCGTGTTTCATTCTATAAGCCACCAAATCTTCTATCGAAATGATCTTCAGGTCAAATTTCTCAGCCACCTTAAGCAGTTGAGGCAATCTTGCCATCGAGCCATCTTCGTTTAGAATCTCAACGAGTATTCCCATAGGTTTCAGTCCAGCCAAACGCGACAAATCAATAGAGGCTTCTGTGTGTCCTGTTCGCCTTAGCACGCCGCCTTTCTTGGCAACTAGCGGAAAAATATGTCCTGGTCTTCCGAGCTCCTCGGGCTTAGTGTTTTCGTCTGTAATGGCTTTAATTGTTTTTGATCGGTCATGAACCGATATTCCAGTTGTACAACCATGTCCGATTAGGTCTACAGATACCGTAAATGCAGTTTGATGCAACACCGTATTGTTGTCAACCATCATTTTCAGGTCTAATTCTTTGGCTCTACTTTCAGTAATAGGCACACATACAAGACCTCGACCGTGAGTAACCATAAAGTTAATCATCTCCGGTGTCACTAATTCTGCTGCTGCAATAAAATCACCTTCGTTTTCTCTGTCTTCGTCATCAACTACAACAATGACTTTACCTTTACGGATGTCCTCAATAGCTTCTTCTATAGTGTTGAGCTGTGTTTTTGTATTAGACATTTTGTTTTTTATTTTTTGTTTTGAATGTTTTTTTGAAAAAATCTTGAATAGGTGCCGTAAGCTTATCGGCGCTCATTCCTTTGTCATTAGTTGCCCTATAGGTCAGTAAGATTGCCAATGGCGTAAGTACTATTGCTGAACCCCAAGCTCCTAAAAAGGCATCTAAAGTTCCGTCTTGTGCAACTTTCCTGCCAAATGTAGAGGTGAAGTGAAAAGCTACATAAACAATCATAGCAAAGACAATCGGCATACCGAATCCTCCTTTGCGAATAATAGCTCCTAATGGTGCACCGATAAAGAACATCAGCAAACACGAATAAGCAATTGCAAATTTTTCGTGCAAGGCAAATTGATGTGATTTCAGGTTTTTGTCTTGATACTCTAAATTGTATCTACTCTCAGAAATATTGTATTTTGAACCCAACAAGTTATTATAAGCAGCTTCAAATATCAATGATTTTTGTTCTGGAGGCAGTATATCTGCTATATTTTCTGTTTCAAAAACAACTTCGTTCACACTATTTTTTGAAGGGTTTTTGAGAAGTCTTCTTTCTTTATTGGTCTGAAAAGCGGATGAAGTCCTGTAGTGGGTATTATCTATATATGATTTTTTTTCTTTTGACAACGCCACTTTCAGTGAGTCAATAGTATATATGAGTTCTGAAGCGTTCAACAGATCATTAGATTCGTTTTCGTTACTTGAGTCTAAATCTATATCCAGCAAACCTGACAAATCTATATTGATAATATATTTTTCAAAGTCTGCCTTAGCAAATTGTTTCCTGTTTCTATCTTCTATTTTAGTTGAGATAATATCTTCGTAATGATGCCCGTCATACAAGACTAGTTGTAAGATATTAGAGTTCTCTTTACTGATTAGCTCTCCGCTTTTAGCTTTAGTCACGGTAGTGTTCTTGCCGTATTTGGTTCTTTTATGTATAATTACACCATCTAGAAGCCGATCGTCTTTACCGCTTTTTTTATCTACTTTGATGTTATAAATCCCCACTTCACTAAACTGTCCTGCTATAATAGCCATCGAAGGTTTTTCTTTGAGATTAGCCCTAAAGTTACTCACTTTGTATTTTGAATACGGAATCACATCATTGGCAATAAAAAAAGTGAACCCTGAAAGTAACACAATGAAAAAGAGAAGACTCCTAGAGATTCTTCTGAGCGATAACCCAGCTGATTTCATAGCTGCAAACTCATAATTTTCGCCCAAAGCACCGAAAGTCATAATCGCAGCTAGCAAAATTGTGAGTGGCATAATCACGGGAATAAGTGTAGGCATTACATACGAAAGAAATTTGACCACAAGCCAAATCTCTAGACCTTTACCCGCCAAATCTGGGATAAAGAGCCATAGAGCATACAAAATAAAGATAAAGAATAGGATTACAAATACGGTTGTAAATGTACTCAAAAAGCTTGTTAGAATATATCTGTCAATTATTTTCACTTACAAAAAATCAGTCCAATCGGTTGATGTAATAATTTGGATACTTATTCTCAACAAAGATAAAGTGATTTTCTGACAAAGCTTGGTTTGTCCTGAAAGAAATAATGCTTAACTCTGAGCGTGTACCGTCTTTGCTAACTTGTATGATTTGGTAGATGTTTTTGGTCAAGTTATCAATTCCTAGAAGTATTTCTTTGGTTTCGCTTTTAGGGTCTGTTGGCACAAGTTTCACGAACTGCACTTTCTTGCCGGATATCAACAGCAATTTATCCCAACTATAACTATATCCTTTAGTATAAAAAGTCAATACTTTTGAAGGAGAAAACACATTGTCTTTCTTTGGGTTATAGCTCTCTATCGTAATCTCTTCATCTTCTGGGATGATGGTATATTTTTTAGCTCCATCAAACATTTCAGTAGTTCCCAAGAAGTTCGATACGTATTTATCGCCCTTGATAGTCACGTCACCTCTGCTGTCTTGCGAAATGTTTTCTTTAATATTTTTGATGGTATATCTATATTCGATTGAAATATCATTATACGAACCTACTTTAGTAGAAACCTCATCCAAAAGCTTTTTTGCTTTTTGAGCTTCTTGTCCGTAAGTAAGAGTTGATAATAAAATAAGTAGAAAAGTGCTTATAAGTCGCATTTTAGTTGGAGTTTTGCTCGTTGTTTAAAAATATTTCTAGAGCTGACAAATCAGGTATAAGTACGGCTCTTGCTTTACTTCCTTCAAACTGACCTACAATTCCAGCTGCTTCTAGCTGGTCGATCAGTCTTCCTGCTCGGTTGTATCCTAGTTTTAATTTTCTTTGAATCAAAGAAGTAGAGCCTTGCTGAGCCGTAATCACAACCTCCGCAGCATCTTTAAACAGAGGATCTCTATCTGAAATATTATTATCAAGACTTATGCCACTTTCCTCACCTACGTATTCAGGTAATAGATAGGCATCTGAATAGCCTTTTTGATTACCGATAAACTCACAAATCTTCTCTACCTCTGGCGTGTCTACAAAGGCACATTGCACCCTTGTCAAATCATTACCTTGAGTATACAGCATATCTCCTCTTCCGATAAGTTGGTCTGCACCTTGACTGTCTAGAATAGTTCTAGAGTCAATCTTTGAAGTCACCCTAAAGGCGATTCTAGCCGGGAAATTGGCTTTAATAATACCCGTAATAACGTTTACCGATGGTCGTTGCGTAGCGATAATTAGGTGAATTCCGATAGCACGAGCAAGTTGTGCCAATCGAGCGATAGGTGTTTCTACTTCTTTCCCAGCGGTCATAATCAAATCCGCGAACTCATCGACCACAAGCACTATATAAGGTAAGAAACGATGTCCGAGCTCAGGGTTTAGAGAGCGATTTTTAAATTTAACATTATACTCTTTGATATTTCTGACCGAAGCGTCTTTCAGCAATTCATAACGGTTATCCATCTCAATACAAAGTGAATTTAGTGTATGAATTACCTTAGTATTGTCTGTTATGATGGCTTCTCCAGAATCAGGAAGTTTAGCTAGATAATGTCTTTCAATTTTATTAAAAAGTGTCAGTTCTACTTTTTTTGGATCGACCAATACAAATTTTACTTCAGCTGGATGTTTTTTGTATAACAAAGAAGTTAGCACAGCATTCAATCCAACTGACTTTCCTTGTCCTGTTGCTCCAGCCATAAGCATATGGGGCATTTTAGCTAAGTCAACTACGAAGGTTTCATTCGAAATTGTTTTCCCTAGCGCTATCGGAAGTTCCATTTCGGCGTTTTGGAATTTAGCTGAACTGATGACTGATCGCATCGGTACAATTGCTGGATTCTGATTTGGCACTTCAATACCAATAGTACCTTTTCCTGGAATTGGTGCGATAATACGAATACCCAAAGCCGAAAGCGATAAAGCAATATCGTCTTCTAAGTTCTTAATTTTAGAAATCCTAATTCCTGCTTCCGGAACAATTTCATAAAGTGTCACCGTAGGCCCTACCGTTGCTTTAATCTGTGCAATTTCAATCTTATAGTTTTTAAGCGTATCTACAATTCTGTTTTTATTGGCTTCTAGCTCTTCTTGATTGATTGTAATTCCGCTTGTCTTATAGTCTTTCAGCAAGTCGATAGTAGGGAATTGGTATTTAGAAAGATCTAGAGTTGGGTCAAATTCGCCAAAGTCTTCTACTAATTTTCGAGCAGCGTTCATCTCAATGGTGTCTTCTTCAAACATCTCTACCACAAAGTCATCCGTACTATCTATAGCAGTTATAGGCTTTTCTTCTTCCTCTACTTTTGGAGGAATTTCGGTTGACAGTCGAATGGTTGAGTAATTGGATATTGTAGGTGCAGCATCTTCATCCTTGTTTTCTTGTTTTGGTTCAGGGACAGTTTTAAGCGTAATTTCTCCGAAATCCTCTTCCTCTTCAGGAGCTGGGATAGAAACCGCATCTGAAACTTCTGAGGAATAGACAGCTTGGTTTTTTAATTCAGCTTCTTTTTGTTGATCGATGGCTTGTTGCATCTCCTCAGAAACTTCCTTTTTATGTTTTTTGACAAACGCTCTGATGGTATCCGGAGAGATTCTAATCTTAAAAATCAGATAAATAACGATACCTAATACCAAGGTAAGTATAGTTCCTGCTTTGCCGATGAAATCTTGTAAGTACGCATTAACTTCAAAACCGATAACACCACCCAATTCAGGTAGTTTCTCATGAAAAAACCCAAATAAAACAGAGAGCACTACAACAGCAAACAAGTCCCAAAACCAAGTCTTCTTTAGTTTTGAAAGGCTTAAATCTAGAATTAAATAAACTCCTGTTACGAAAAACAGACGCACAAACAAAAAAGAGGCAACTCCGAAACCTTTATAGAGAAATACATCTCCCAAAAAAGCTCCGAATTTACCCAACCAATTATTGGCTTTTTCGTTCCTGTCTGCAAAATCTGAAAGCGTGCTTTGGTCTGTTGCTCCGTATATATAATAAGAAGCGAAGCTCAGAAGCATCGCAACCGAAAACAACACGAAGAGGGCACCTACAAACATTTTGTTTCTAGGATTCCAAAACGGCTTCTTTTCTATCTGATTTCCAGGTGATTTAGTTTCTTTTTTGACTTTTTTTGCCATCTAAATTTAATTTAAGCAAAAATAGGGATTTTATTCAGGATTTCAGAGATAGGTTTGTTAAGACCTTGTTTCTACAAATAATCTTATAACATCGCCTTGAAATAAGGCACATAAATGATAGCCCCAACGGTGAAAGCAGTGATTGCCGCAAAAGTTACTGCTCCTGCTGCAATATCTTTGATAAAGCCTATTCTAGTATGAAATTCTGGATGGATAAAATCGGCGATTTTCTCAACAGCTGTATTGACTCCTTCTGTTGCTAGTACCATTCCGACAGCTATCGTCTGAAACATCCACTCTGTTTTAGTGATACCGAAAACGAATCCTAGAATCGTAATGAGAATCCCTACTGAGAACTGAACCATGACGCTGTGTTCAGTCGTAATTAGTTTATAAGCACCTACTACGGCATACTTGACACTTTTAATTCTGCCAGTAACAAACGAATTGTCTTTTTTCATTATTTATTAATTGTACGTTATTTATTTTATAAAACTGCTAATGCTTTTTCGTAGTTCGGTTCGTCTGCAATTTCACCAATTTGTTCAGTATAAATTACCTTTCCGTTTTCATCAACTACAACAATGGCTCTTGAGTGTAATCCTTTGAGCGGACCATCAACAATTGTCAAACCATACTCACGACCGAAGTTGCCGCTGTCAAAATCTGATAATGTGATTACATTGTCAAGGTTTTCAGCTCCACAAAAACGAGCTTGAGCAAAGGGTAAATCTCTAGAAATGCATAAAACCTTTGTGTTGTCTAAACCAGCTGCTTTTTGGTTAAAAGCTCTTACTGACGCAGCACAAGTGGGCGTATCTATACTCGGGAAGATATTCAAAACCAATCGATTGCCTCTAAAATCAGCAAGACTAGCCTCAGACAAATCTGTTTTTACTAATGAGAAATCA
Source organism: Flavobacteriaceae bacterium (assembly GCA_034676605.1). Lineage (GTDB taxonomy): Bacteria > Bacteroidota > Bacteroidia > Flavobacteriales > Flavobacteriaceae > Flavobacterium. Next base: position 1,864,935 of record JAUCBW010000001.1, read on the forward strand.
GGTGCTTGATTTCCTGTTTCAGGCAGGTTCCCTATTGTGTGAATAGGACTGCCTTTGAGCGTTATTGATGCCATAAGCTAATAAAATTATATTCTATTATTTAAAGGTCTAAAATTACACTTTATTTTGAATTTGCGGTTAAATAATAGCCAAATAAATTTTAAAATCGACACAAATTTTTACCTTTACCTTTTAAACTTTCATACATGACACAGGCTTTAACCATGATTTGGAATCCTTCAGAAGGAATTGATTTAGGTTTTTTTATGATTAGGTACTATAGCCTTATGTGGGTAGTTGCCTTTGCTTTAGGTTTTTATGTGATGAAAAAAATATTTATCCGCGAAGGAGAATCGCTAGATAAATTAGATTCGCTATTCTTTTACACCATAATTGCCACTATGTTTGGCGCAAGATTAGGACACGTAATCTTTTATCAATCCGAGTTATTTAGAGAGGATTTTTTGAGTGTTTTCTTGCCTATACGCACTAATCCAGAATTTGAGTTCACTGGTTTCTCTGGACTTGCTAGCCACGGAGCAGCCATCGGAATTATTATTGCTATGTTTTATTATAGCAGAAACGTCATCAAAAAACCAGTACTTTGGGTGCTAGATAGAGTGGTACTCTCAGTGAGTATAGGTGCAATTTTTATCCGTATCGGAAATTTTATAAATTCTGAGATTCTGGGTAGAGCAACTAATTCTCCTTTGGGAATCAAATTCATTCAAGATAAATACAGCCACTATCAAATAACGCAAGAAACAGGAATTGCCAACTACAAACAAGCCTATAGTGCCGCTATCAACAATCCTGAATTTGCACCACTCATCGAAAACATCAGTGCAAAACATCCCGTACAACTTTACGAAGCTTTCGGATATGTTATTGTGTTCACTATTCTCTATTATTTATATTGGAAAACCAATGCTAGAGCCAAACAAGGCTATCTCTTTGGTGTATTTATGATTTTGCTTTGGTCTATTCGATTCTTTGCAGAATTCATCAAAGAAAGCCAAGGCGGATTTGAAGGAGCTGACCCGCTGTTATCAACAGGACAGTGGTTGAGTATTCCGTTTATTATCCTCGGATTCTACCTAGTCAGAAGAAGTAAGGAAATAAAATCAGTTTCTTAAGAAACTGATTTTAATCCGATGAGCGAAGCTATAAGAGTAGAGATAAAAAACACTCTCCAGAAAGTTATAGGCTCTTTGAATATAAATATCCCCACCAATACTGTCCCGACCGCTCCGATACCTGTCCAAACTGCGTAAGCCGTTCCAATAGGAAGTGTCTGGGTTGCTTTGTATAACAAAAACATACTCAAAGCTAAAAAGCCTAAAAAGCCGCCCAACCAATACGTAGCTACTGCTCCAGAACTTTCGTTTGCCTTACCTAAACAAGCCGCAAACGCCACTTCACATAAACCAGCAATAAACAAATAAATCCAAGCCATTATTTTATAGTTTTTTAGAATCCAAACTCATCGGTATTAGTATCAATGCTCAAAGAATCTTTAGAAGATCTATAACAATCTACCCAGTCACTGAGATTATCAGGTCTTTCAAACTCTTTTTTAGAAATGTCTAACGTCTGATCTGCATAACATTTCTTCATATATATTGCCCAAATAGGGAGCGCCATCGTAGCTCCTTGCCCGTAAGTTATTCCTCTGAAATGGGCTGCTCTGTCTTCGTTACCTACCCAAACACCTGTTACTAAGTTAGGAACCATCCCCATAAACCAACCATCAGATTGATTTTGAGTCGTTCCAGTTTTACCCGCAATTGGATTGGTAAAAGCCCATGGATGCCCGGTTACCCTTTTATAAGCGGGTCCTCCAGAACCAGTAGTTCTCAATCGAGCACCGCTTCCGCCACGCGTAACTCCTTCCAGAAGTTTAATAGCAGCATAAGACACATCTTTACTGAGTACGTCTTTCGGTTCGGGTCTGTTCTCAAAAAGAACTTTCCCATTCTTGTCTTCTATTCTCAAGACAGCTTGTGGTTTTATATACACTCCTTGATTGGCAAACGTACTGTAGGCAGCAACCATATCGTGAACGGTGATTTCAACAGCTCCTAGTGAAATTGATACTTGTTCAGGAATTTCTGCGCTTACACCCAGTTTATGCGTCATATCAATCACAGCTCTAGGTCCTACCATATCCATAAGTTTGGCTGAAACGGTGTTTATTGAGTTTGCCAATGCTTTTTCTAGAGTGGTCATCCCGATGTGTTTATTAGAAGCATTCTTAGGTGACCAATCTGCAGACACACCCCATTTTCCTCTTGGTATAGTAAAAGGTGCATCGAGTATGCTATCGCAAGGTGATTTATGTAATTGTTCCATCGCAGTCACATACACAAACGGCTTGAAAGTAGAACCTACCTGTCTTGCTCCTTGTTTGGCATGGTCGTATTTGAAATACTTGTGATTGATACCTCCTACCCAAGTTTTAATATGCCCTGTTTGTGGCTCTACAGAGATCATTCCTGTGCGCAAAAAATGCTTGTAATACCTTATGGAATCTAGTGGAGTCATCAGAGTGTCCTTATCTCCTTTCCAAGTAAAGAGGGTCATTTCTGTCTTGACGTTAAATGATTTTTTAATGTCTTCTTCTGATTTTCCTTGGGCTTTCATCTGTCTCCAACGCTCCGAATCCTTCATGGCACGAAGTAGTATTCTATCGGTTTGTTCGTCAGATAAATCTACGAAAGGTGCATTTTTCCGATTTTTGAATTGATTGAAAAACTCTTCTTGTAAGTTAGACAAATGTGCTTCTACTGCCTCTTCAGCATAGAATTGCATTCTAGAATCAATAGTAGTATAAATCTTCAACCCATCCCTATACATATTGTGGTAGCTGCCGTCTGATTTTGGATTGTCCTTGATCCAGCCACGCATATATTCTCTAAGGTATTCTCTAAAATAAGTTGCGATACCTTCGTTGTGTGATTCGGGTGAATACCTAAGTATTAACGGAAGTGCTTGAAGGGAATCTCTTTCTGCTTTAGATACAAAGTCATTTTTATACATCTGACTCAGCACCGTATTTCTACGATTTGTAACCATCTCTAGTCTTCTTCTCGGGTTAAATAGTGATGGGTTTTTCAGCATCCCCACTAATACTGCACATTCTTCTTTGTTTAATTCTATGGGTTCTTTTGAGAAGTAAATTCGCGAAGCAGAACGGATACCTGCGGCATTATTGACAAAATCAACTTTGTTGAAATACATAGCAATAATCTCTTCTTTGGTATATTGCTTCTCGAGACGTACGGCTATAATCCACTCTTTAACTTTTTGAAGCATACGCTCAGAAATATTTTTAGAACCCTCTTCGTGGAAAAGCAACTTTGCTAATTGTTGGCTAATAGTACTCGCTCCTCCTTTTGAGCCTAAGAACACTGCGGCTCTGATGGTGCCTCTAGCATCAATACCTGAATGACTATAAAAACGTTCGTCTTCTGTAGCAACAAGCGCATCTACAAGGTCTTGCGGAAGATCTTCATAACGAATTGGCGATCTGTTTTCATCCAGATATAATTTACCAATGGTCTTACCATCAGCAGAAATAATCTCTGAAGCTAAGTTTGATGACGGATTCTCTAGCTCTTCAAACGAAGGCATTTCTCCAAAAGCGCCTGCAGATGCCAGTAAGAACACAAGCACTATAGTGGTAAGTATTCCTGCAAAAGAAAGCCAGAACCACTTAAGGTATTTTGAGAAGTCAGTAGTAGGTTTTTGTTTTTTAGCCATGTCTTACTTTACCTTTTCTATTCTAAATCCAACGTCAAAAACACCTTCAAGTTCTTCTACACCTTCAATTTTTCCTCTTGCTCTTTGGGCTTGTTCTATTTTTATGGTATGTATGCCTAATTCTGTAAACCGAAAATTTTCTTTATACCACAATTTGCTTTGTTTGATGTCAGAAAAACCATTTCCGAGCATTCTTCCGTCAGGTGCAGCCATAATATATTCTAACGTATCGACTCTAATCGTAGAGTTTGGGCTCTCAATTGAGGTGATCAAAAAGATATTACTAAACGGATAATCATTATTAGCCCTAAGATTCAAAAACATATTATAATTTGCAATTGTATCAGTAGCTTCAAACTCAAAACTAACTATATTGTCTTTGTGCCAAGATTTCCCTACCGATTTATACGAATCAAAAACTTGCTTGCTATCACAAGACACCAATACAAAGAAAAGGACTAACAAAAGGAAATATTTATGACTACTCTTCATTCTTTTTTGGTTGGGGTTTGCGTGGTCTATTCTTGTTATTATTGTTGGTGTTTGCAGTGTTGCTTGTCTTAGCGTTTGGCTTATTTCTGTTTGGCTTCTTCTTATTATTCCTATTGTTTTTCGGAGTATCAAACCTCGTAAGACTTTCTTTCCCGACCATATCTTTGAGTTCAGTCTCATTATTGTCTTTAATATCTTCTGCATAGTCTTCTAGCGAAACAGCCTTGACTCCTTTTTTATTCATCTCAATAATCTCTTTTACCTTTTTGGTTGAAAGCACGTGCCAATAGGCTACGTTCTCTTTATAGGCAAACCACATTACTTCTTTGAATATATCTATTTTTTGACAGAGCACATCACCTTTTTCAGTTTTCAGCAGCGTATCCGTATTAGGAAAGTTTTTTAGCGCATCGATATAAGTATCTAATTCGTAGTTTAGACAGCATTTTAATTTTCCGCACTGACCTGCTAATTTTTGAGGATTTAAACTCAGTTGTTGGTATCTGGCAGCAGATGTATTTACACTTCTGAAATCCGTAAGCCAAGTAGAACAACACAATTCTCTACCACAAGAGCCAATCCCACCTAAACGAGATGCCTCTTGACGGAAACCGATTTGTTTCATCTCAATCTTTGCTCTAAACTCCTGGGCAAAGTCTTTGATTAACTGACGGAAATCGACTCTTTCGTTAGCGGTATAATAGAAAATTACCTTAGAACCATCACCTTGAAATTCAACATCAGAAATCTTCATCTCTAACTTCAAGTACATAGCCATTTCTCTAGCCCTTACTTGAATTTTATCTTCTTTCAGACGATATTCTGTCCAGACATCGATATCTTTTTGGTTGGCTTTTCGGTACACTTTTGGCAACTGGTCTTTAGGACCTGCTGCTTTTTTCTTCATTTGTGTTTTTACCAATTCTCCCGTAAGGGTAACTACCCCAATATCATGACCCGAAGAGGCTTCTGTTGCGATTACATCTCCTATGCTAAGCGAAATATTATCCGCATTTCTGAAAAATTCTTTACGTGAGTTTTTAAACCTAACCTCAACTACATCAAACTTAGGTTCAGTTACTGCTGACATATTTGACAGCCAGTCAAATACCGTCAGTTTATTGCAAGAGTCTGTCCCGCAGCTCCCGTGGCTCTGACATCCCTTTGGAGGATTAGTGCCGTTATCGGTTGAACAACCTGTACATGCCATATCTTAGCTTTCTTTTTATATATAATCTGGAAGTGAATCCAGATGTAGAAATTCATAATTGATTAACACACAAAGATAGTATTTTTTGACAAACGCTTGGTTTATGCAGTAGGTTAAATTCAACACTAGAAATATTTTTTAAAAACCCCTTGGAAGTTCTGAGAAATATATTACATTTGCAGACCGAAAACATAATCAAAGGCAACTTTGTGTTGTTTATGGAAATGCGAAAATAGCTCAGCTGGTAGAGCGCAACCTTGCCAAGGTTGAGGTCGCGGGTTCGAGCCCCGTTTTTCGCTCTAAAATTTTTGGAAGTCTTTCCAAGCTCGAGTGGTGGAATTGGTAGACACGCAGGACTTAAAATCCTGTAAGCAGTAATGCTTGTGCGGGTTCAATTCCCGCCTCGAGTACTAAGCGGGAACTATGAAAAATATTTTCATAGTTCTCGTTTTTTTTATTTCGTAACTCTCTGTTAACCTTAAATATATACTCTGCAATTACATTTCTGCGTACGGTTCGATAGGTGGTGCCGTCAAATTCAAGTTTTTCAGGGTATATTGAACCAATAATAAAACGTTTGAGTTCAATATCTGCATTTTGATACATTGAAGATATATTTGTAATTGCCATTAATGCTTTTTCAAGGCGTACATTAATATTTACTTCTTTGCTCTCTGCCAAATGTCTGCTTAATTCGTTTTCCAACTGGTCAATTTTCACTTTACTTTCAGATTTTATCATTCTGTAATCTTCATCATCTATTTTTCCCAACAAGAGCAAATCTCTTGCTTTAGACATTCTAGCATTTAACTCATCAATTTGATCAGATATTTCCTTTTTCTTATTACCTGTATTGAGAATAAAACTCTTACAACTATCTATAATCAGATTTGATAATGTTTTTTTAATTTGGGGAGGAAACTCGTAGTTTCGTAATTCTTTTTCAAACAGGTTGTTTACTTCACCTGCTCTATGACGAAAACCACAAGAAGGAATACAGTGATAATAGTAGTAGTGTTTTGTTCTTCCTTTAGAAGCACTTCCTGTAAGGTTTCTATTGCATTTCGGACATACTAAAAAACCTCTTAAAGGCAGATTGTCTTCAGAAAACATCTTGGTATTGGGACGTACCTTTTTTACATTTTTATCCAATATATCTTGTACCCGGTAAAACAGAGCTTCACTAATCAAAGGTTCGTGTTGTCCCTGAACAAGATGAGCTTCTTCGTCTTTGTATTTTTCAATAAAAACTTTACCACAATATATAGGATTACGTAAAGCAACATAAAATCGACTCTTGCTAATTTTATCTTTCATTCTTGCCCTGATATCATTAGCAGAATAAACCCCTTTTGATATTTCATTAAATGCCCATCTTAAATTAGAAGCTTCAGGCTCCTTAATGGATATGTACTTTTTTCCATCTTCTCTACTTCGGTTAATATAACCATAAGGAGCATTTCCCATAACACGCCCTTCTTTTTTTGCTCTACGCATACCATGAAAAACATTCAATGCTCTGCGGTCATTTTCCACTTCCGGAGCAGCAAGATAAAATGCAAGCATCATTTTGTTTTCAGGTATAGAAAGGTCAAGCGGCTGCTCAATAGCTTGTGGTTCAATCCCCAAATTAGATAGGATGCTTATCATTCGATAGGCATCTCCAGCATTTCGGCTGAATCTATCCCATTTGGTAAAAAGTATGAGATTAATTTTTGACCTTCTTTTTTTTAATTTCAACATCAGTTGCCCCCACTTCGGTCTGTCAAAATTTTTTGCCGAATGATCTTCAAATATTACATCTCCGATTTGGATATTATTTAATTCACAATATCTTCTTAATACCTCCTCCTGGTTACGTTGCGAGTAGCCTTTATCCGCTTGTTCATCTGTTGATACACGGATGTATAAATCTGCAATTTTCATAGCGATTAAATTTAGGTTTAAAATTTTGGGTAGTTAGAGAGTAGCTCTCTTATTATACTTAACATTTCGGCTTTCAGGTACTAAAAGCCTGTGTTAAAGGAGTGGTATGTTATATCTTGTAGTGTTTTTTCTTCTTCTCCTTATCTGTCTGCTAAAGTACAAAAATATGACTACAAAACATACTCTTTGATGAGTAATCTTGTTAAATCATACAAGAAATCCATTATCTGCTCGGCCTCTTCATAACTTACCTCTATTCCATCCTCTTTTAATAGCTCCATTACTTTTTCAATAGGTATCTTTTTTATTTTGATATTTTCAGCAGCCCCATGCTTCATAATTATCTGTTTTAAAAGATTATACAGCGAATGTATAACCATATACCCCTTGTTTTAATGGAGTGTCCTTAAATGGAACAACTTGGCTTTTCAGGACAGAATAATTATAACAAATCCGATTACTTCATAAATATTGGTTTAAAAACGGAAGGATATTTTCCTCCAATAAAAACGGATAAAAAGGAAGCAAAGGTGTAATGGGCAGCCACCGCACCTCCCACCAAAAGACTACGGCATAAACGGTTTCCTCCCTAAAGGTACCCTCCAATTATTCCGTTTCCTTTTGGTTTTTCGCATTGCCCATTCTTTTTAATGGCTTTCTTTTTTTCCGTTTTTTCTTTTGGAAAAAAATTATGCGAAGCAAGGCGGAGCAGGAAGAAAGACAAGCGTAACAGGATTGTATAACATTTTAAACAAGAACGATTATGAACATCATCGGAAGACTGACAAGGGATGCGGAAGTACGCATATTGTCGAACGAAAAACAGGTAGTGAACTTTTCAGTAGCGACCAACGACAGCTACAAAAACAAACAGGGCGAACGAGTGGAACAAACAACCTACTTCGATTGTGCCTATTGGATTTCTGCAAAGGTGGCAACGCTACTCACCAAAGGCACTTTGGTAGAACTCACAGGCAGGGTAAGCACAAGGGCGTGGACAGGTAATAACGGAGAGCCAAAAGCAGGACTGAATTTCCATACCTCAAACATCAAATTTCACGGAGGTATCAAGAAAACCAAAACCGCACAGGCTACTGACAAGGCAGTACCGCAGGAAACAGCGGACGACCTTCCATTTTAACAAACGAGTATTCAATCATTTTTTAACATCAAAATTTTAAGCATTATGGCACACAACATCAATTTCAACAAGGAAACAGGACGTTACTCATTTTTTAGCGTTCAGCAAAAAGCGTGGCACGGATTAGGGCAAATCGTGGAGCAGTATCCGACAAGCGAAGAAGCTATCATACACGCAGGGTTAGACTATGAAGTCGAAAAATCCCCACTGTTTACCAAAGGTTCGGGAATTATCGAAACCACACAGGGTATCGAGATAGGTAGTAGCGAATTGGAAGTACCTAACTATTTCGCCAACATACGCACCGATAACAATGCAGTATTGGGTGTAGTCGGTAAGGATTATCACATCGTACAAAACCGTGAAGCCTTTAATTTCTTTGATGCTATTGTAGGCGGTGGCGAGGGCATTCTATATGAGACCGCAGGAGCATTGGGCAAAGGGGAACGCATTTTTATCACAGCCAAACTACCAGACTATATACGTGTAGGAAATGGCGATGATGTAACAGAAAAGTATATTTTCCTAACCACTTCGCACGATGGTAGCGGAAGTATTACAGCCGCATTTACACCCATTAGGATAGTTTGTCAAAATACCTTAAACGCTTCATTACGGAGTATGACCAATGTAGTCCGTATCAAACATACATCGGGAGCAAAAGGGCGTATCGAAAACGCTCACAAGATTATGGGGTTAGCAAACACTTTGAGCAACCAATTAGAGAGTATATTCAATGAGTGGACAAAGGTAAAAGTTACAGACCGAGAAGTTAGAAAGTTAATACAGTTGGCACTCTGCCCGAACAAGGAAACACTTGACCTTATCAAAAAAGGTGCGGAAGATGAAGTTTCTACCGTGTTTAAAAATGTTGTTGATGACGCTTTTGGCTATGCTATGATGAGCGATACACAACTAATGGATACGACAAAAGGCACATTGTTCGGAGCGTATAATGCTGTAACAGGCTACTATCAGAATGTACGCAATTACAGAGATGACGAAGCCAAACTACAAAGCATTGTATTAGGTGGAACAGCACAAGCGAAATCACAGAAAGCATTTGACCTGTGTACTGCCTTTGCATTAGACGGTGCGGAAATCCTAAATCTTAATTAAATAACAACAGGCTACCGCCTTAATCGGTGGTAGCCTACTATAAACAACAGCAATGACAATGGAAACCTATACAGCAACCGTAAAGCACGATAACGGAACAGTAACGCTCAAAGTGGTATCACTAAACGGGAAACAAGGAGCGATAGAGCAGATAACAATCGTAGAGGGTTGCCCCGAATGTGCGATTGTGGATATAATAAAGATTGATAACGATAAAAATCCGTGAGATATGAAAACAAAATCAAAGAACGAAGCGAAACAATTGGCTAAAGCATATAGCCATAATGAAGAGTACAAAGACGTGGCATTATACATTATTTACTGTAACAGAACAGAGATGTACTATGTAGATACCAATAGCCTAATTCGGTTGTGGGAACAGCTTATCGGCTATTATGTAAATGGAGTTTATACCTCTGAAGAAAAGAAGATTAACAATAAAAATATTTGATTATGGCAAATTGGTGCAACAATACGGTTGTTTTCGAGGGGAAGCCCGAAGTAATCGAACAGATACAACAGCTATTCAAGACAATGGCAAAAAAACAGCAGGAGGAAAACTGCGGACAGTTACCTGACTTTGTTACAGACGACAATGGTGGGTACTTCTTTGAAATCTATCAGGACTATGATGTTACAGGCATATTTCAGTATGAAACAAAGTGGTCGCCTAATATTGAAGTGGTACAAAAAATAGCAGAATACTACAAAGTAGATTTTGTTCAGGATTACGAAGAATTAGGTTGCTTGGTATATGGCAGGGCAACATTCTCTGACAAGCTACTCACAGATATTTATTTGGAAGATGAAGATTTTGAAAAATATCAGTTTGATGAAGAAACCGATACCTACCATTTCGAGGGAGAAACTTACGAAAGCGACTATGAAATACTCGAAATCCTTTTAGAGCAAAAAATTGAACAGTTTAACAACACTAAAAATCAAGAGATATGAAATTATTAGATAAACCGACAGCATATATACTGCTTAGAGCAGGAACAAACAGCGAATGGGACAATTGCGATTTTGCTATTGTACATATCACAGAAAATTGGAAAACAGAACAGCAAAAAAGGCTCAAAGCCATAGAGCCTTTTGAGGATGACTACTATTTCCAATCAATGAACTACTATGATACGGTAGTCGATTTTTATACGGTTGATGATGAAGATAACCCCGATTTGGAGAAATGGTTGGGAGAAAAACCAATGGTATTTGTGGAAGTGGATAAAGACGAATTGGAAACCCTTTCCGTACCCGAAAACCGATTGGACTGTTACAGACTTGTACTGTATAAAACAGGAACAGCTATGTACAAAGCCTATGGCAAACACACAAGTGAAGAATTTTATACAGAGGAATTTCCGATTACCCCAATAATTGAACAGCTATGAAAATAACGGATTTAAACGGTTGCGAAATTAAAGTAACTGACCTTGATAAAGCAATAGAACAGGCATATTATTTTAAAGATTGTCACCACGTTCCACCTGTTCCCTCTGACATAGTCAGACAGGTTTATTGGAGAAATATGTACGAGAAATTATTAGAACTAAAATCAAAAAGAAAATGAGCAATCTATCAGATAAAACGGAATACAAAGCCTTAAACATTATTGCCCAAGCGGTAAAGCAGTTTGAAAAGCTACATTATTTGGATATGACCAAAACAGACGATTTGGATGTTACACAGGCAAGAAACTTATTGGAGGGTATTGTACAATCCAATGGATACAAAATCAATTATGACAGAAACAGTAAAAAGAACCTTTTAAAATTATGAAATTATGAACACAAATTTTTTTAATCAAATACAGAAGTTGGACTTTACAGGAGTTTTACAACTGAACATTTCAAAAGGAGCAGAAAGCAACCTAATCGTATCAGTAATGCTTCACAACGAACAATGTGGAGATAGTGCCAAAAATCGTATTTCCCCATTGATATTTAACGCTACACCCCAAGAGTTTGATGAGGAATTTTTTCAGCAGATAACCACACCAGTCCAAAAGACATCGGGCTTAATGGTAGATATGGAAAAGTTCCTTAAAGAACTTGAAGAAGTCAAAAAGTATTCCGCAATGGAAAAAGAAAAAACCGAGAAAGATAAAAAGGAAAAAGAAGCCAAAGACAAGAAGTTTAAACAGGCTATGGACAAGGTGGATGAGTTGGAAAAAGAGGGAAAGTTTCGTGAAGCGTGGATAAAAGTCCCCAATAGAGAGGAGTTTCCCGAAAAAGCAGACGAGTTAAGTAAACGCAGGTCTGACTTGTCCGCAAAGTTTGAGCCTAATCTTTTCGGAGCAATGGAAGAAACCGCACCCGAACAGCCACAAACGGAAGAAGCTACTGCCGATTGTTGCCCTTTGGAAACAACGGACAAAGACGAAAACGAGTATTAACCATTAAAAACGAGCATTATGTTATTAGCAACACCATTAGAACGAGTTTTTGTACTCAAAGATAAAGGACAGGACATCAGACTGACCGACCCCGAACCACGTTGGAGTGTAGAGGCAGTAATGAATTTTTACGCCAATATGTACCCGATTTTGACTACTGCAAAAGTATCAGCACCGCAAATCAAAGATGATGCGGTAGAGTACAAATTTGAGAGCGTAATGGGTACGAAAGGTTAAACCAAAATTATAAAACGATGAATTATGCAACGCAACATCATATCGGGAATTATCAGCATATCCGAACAGAAACGAAAACAACAGTTACACCGACAGTTGGGCGAGTTCGCAAATTGGATGCAAAGACCAAAGGACGCAAATCAAGTTCGGAAAGACAAACAGAAATCCGTACCAATAGCAATGCTACCAATGGTATTCTAAAATGTACGTTTCTGCCTAAACTGAAAATAGCGGATTCCGTACAGGCTTGTCACAAAATGGAAAGGGATTTTTATCAGTCCCTTTCCAAACTTGCCGAGCATTACAGCGTTGAGCCGATGACGACACAGGCATATAATTTCCCTTACAATATCGTATTGGGTATGTGGGATATGGAAACAAAGCTAAAACGCACCCACAGGAATTGGGATAGTCTGCATTTGTTACAGGATAGTAAGAAAACCATTTTGCAAAGTGAGGAACGATATGACACAGGAACAACTTTGTATTACATCCCCATTATGCCATTATACCAAATGTTACAGGATAAAAAACGTAAAAAGACCGCACAGTTACTCATTTCGGTTTGCAGTTATCTGTACTATATTGCAGATATTCCCTACTATCGACAGGAAGACAGCTATCTGTATTGGATTTACGAAATGCACAAAGATTGGGTTGAAGACGATTACGAAACCGAAGAAAACAAAATGCAAAAAAGTGAGTTGAGGAAAGCGGAACAAATTGGCGACAAAATAGAGCAAAAACTGTTTAATCATATCAATCTAAAGGTATTTGAACAGCGTTTAAAAGAATTTAAAAGTCGAAATACATTTGACCACGAATGTTGGCAGGTGGCTTGTGATACGTTTGCTTTGTATAACGAATATCCCAATGAACGTATTTTCAGAAACGCACCATTTCCCGAGCAAGACCCTTATGAAGATGATTACGAAAATCAAACCATCGGAATGGAAAAGTACATTTCCTTTTGTGCCGAAACCAAAGGTTGGTTGTACAACAGCGTTACGGACTGTATCAATAATGAATTTAACGAGTATGGAAAAATGGACGAACCAACCATTTGTAAAACATTCGACGGCAGGGAACTCAATCAAACCAATCTTGATTTTGAAAGCCGTTTGTTCAATGTATTGGACAATTTGAGCGGATTATTATATGATTACGAACGACAAGAAAACAAATAATATGGAAGATATAACCAACAATTTCGGAACATTGTACTATCCAAAATCCGCTTTGGTTTTCTACGAAACCATAGGAACGGAAATCGATATGTATGTGGAGCATTTTGATATGGACAGCAACGGAACGCCTATAAATGCACACCCATTGACCATAAAGGAAGTCGAAATATTGGCAAAGGCTTTACAGACCGATGAAGAAAGAAGCAGAGCATTTTTAAAACCAAAGGGAATTTTGCCTACCAACGTTCTGCATATCAATCCGAGTGAAAAAGGTGCGGTAATATGGTACACAAAGGCACAGAAAAGGCAGTTGTATTTTGTAAATAATTTGGGCATACCCAACGGAACGGCACAAGTACCGCCAATGCTTTGGAAAGCAGATAAAAGTAGTCTTTCTGTTTTTGCCCTTGCCACAAACCGCAGACCCACCGAGAAAACGCCTTTGCATTATGCACCTTTTTTCAATATCTATGAAAAGGGCAATGTATGTATGGGTACTGTCAGTATCGACATCAAAAATTCGGTTTCGGTTTCGGAATTTATACAGGCTTGGGAAGATTATTTTTTTAACAGCTATTTCAGTCATTCATTGTGTGCAAACTTGACAAGAGCAAACATTGTAAACCTATGGAAAGACCTTATCTGTACAGATAAACCCTTTCCGAAAGAGGTGTTGAAGAAGAATAACAAAACATTAAAAAATCTATTGTGATGAATACAGAGAAAGAAAAAGTACATTTTACGGATAATTATTTGCTCAATCCGACTAATCCGATTTCGATAAACCTTATCGGAGCAGGTGGCACAGGTTCAAAGGTATTGACCGCTTTAATGGAAATAAACGAGAGCTTGACAGCGTTAGGACACGCAGGGTTACAAGTCCGCCTTTGGGATGATGATATTATCACAAGTGCCAATTTAGGCAGACAGCGTTTTTTTGAATGTGAAATAGGATTATATAAATCCGTAGCCTTAATAAACCGTGTAAACCGTTGCATCGGTACAAATTGGAAAGCCAAAACAGTAAAATTGGAAAAAGACAGTTTGGGCAGAATACCCGAAGAAGCAAGGGCAATTATTACCATTACTTGTGTGGACAATGTACAAGCGAGGTTTGGCATTGCCGAAATACTTAAAGCAATGAGTAATCGCAGACACTATCAAGATGACCCCAAATATTGGTTGGACTTTGGCAACAGCCAACACACAGGGCAAGTGCTACTATCTACCATCGGAGAGATACAGCAACCCAATTCAGAGAAATACCAAACGGTGGCAAACCTGCCATTTGTTACCGATGAATTTGGCGAATTGCTGAAGCAATCCGAACAGGAAGACAACACGCCAAGTTGCTCACTTGCCGAAGCGTTGGAACACCAAGACTTGTTTATCAATTCATCATTGACCCAAATGGGTTGCTCCTTATTGTGGAACTTGTTTCGCAGGGGAATGACCGAATACAAAGGATTTTTTCACAATCTGAAAGACTTCCGTACCCACCCGATAAAAGTCGCCTGACAGCAAAAATCGGGCGGCAAAAAGACACTCCCTCCCGATGGTCGGGGCAGTCTTTTTGCATTTAAGCGGTGCAACCACTTTGCCAAAATACACCGTTCCACAATCCCCTCCCTTGCATTTTACCAAACAGGTTGCGAGTTTTTTTCGTGGGATATTCAGTATCCCAATGATTGGTTTTGAAAATGACTTCTTTTCTTTCCACATAAGCGACCAAAGAAAAGAAGCAAAAGAATGCCGCCTTTTTGTCTTTGGATTTATTCTGAACATAGAATATCTTTTTCTTATCATCCGGACTATTTGGGGTAAAAAAGTTTTAAAATATTTGAGGTTGCTTCCTAATCTTAAAAGATAAAATACGGGAAAACCCGTATTGACAGGAATAAAAACAAAAAGTAACTTTGAAACAATTTAGTATTAAGATTAAAAGCTATAAAAATCGTATGGGAGCTAAAAAAATTAAAATTGAAAGTCATAATGTCTTTGCTTATAGAAGATTGCGGAGAACCATAGGCTATTTGGGGATTTTTCTTCCGGTAATTCTTGTTGTATTATCTCTTTTTAAGTTTTTTGATACTGAAGTCCAGCCATCAATAAGCCACTATTATTTTACCAATTTAAGAGAAATATTTACCGGCACTCTATGTGCCGTAGCATTTTTCCTGATATGCTATAAGGGGCATGGGAATAAATCCATCTGGAAAAACGACAACTTACTTACCAATATAGCCGGATTTATGGCTTTGGGAGTTGCCCTTATACCAACATCACCTATATATGAAACAGACAAATTTTATACGTTAATCCCATTTGATCTGGAATGGTTACATTATGGGTTTGCAGCTATACTCTTTCTGATTTTTTCTTTATTAGCTATCAATGTTTTTACCATTGGTCAGGAATGCAATACTGATATTCCAATGAGCGTAATCAATGAAAATAACATATACAGATTTTGTGGATATTCAATAATAGTTTTTATTGCTATGGTTCCTATGGCAAAATTTCAATATTCCACATTGATTTTTGAAGCATTGTCACTTTTTATGTTTGGTACAGCTTGGCTGATAAAAGGAAGGGCATTGGGTGATCAGGGTATAATCGGAGAAAAATTATATCGCGAACATAATACCTGTAATACGGAAGAAATGGTTGAAGAAGAATAGTTTTTTCTATCCCTTTAACAATACGTGTATAAATTCCGTAGTACTATTATCCGGTACAGTTCTCTTTTGGGATTTAAACCTCTTATATATAGAAGTAAATCTACAATAGTTACCGTACTTTTTCATCATCATCTGAATATCATCAGGTGAAATCCAGCCCTCATTGTTATAGCTCAAAAAAATGTAACGGAAACGGGCTTTATCGATCAATTCCTCTAAAGCTGTGGCAGCTTCAGGCTTTCTGCAATAACGGGAGGTAACATATTGACGCATCCCTGTTTTCCCTTTAGGAATAAAAGAAGTATCGTATAATGCAATAGTATTTAATAAGTGATAATTAGAAGCATATTCCCTACGGTTGTATGGTGGATCAAGGTAGAGAATATCACCTTCAATTTTATTTATCAGCTGGTTACTGTCTTCCTGATAAACCTCACATTCTGTATTGATTGAATTTTCAAAAGAAACGGGACAAAGCTGGATTTCCTGTTTGGCACTTTGTTTGAAATTTTTTAAATAAGCAGCATAAACGGAAGCCGTATTAGCTACTTTATCGGCACTTTTTATCAGTGATGCCAGTAATAGAAAATACATATTTTCATTAATTGTCCCCGAATTTTTCCATTGCTCTATTTTCAGGCGGATGGCATCAATTCTTTTCCCATTCCGTTCTGAAAAGTAGAGTCTTCCGGCTTTGCCGTTTTCAGCATACTGCTGAAAAACAAATCCCGAGGTTCCACTCAAAAAATTTAGTTCCTGTATTAATAAACAATAATCGGAAAAAGAAATAACACTATTTTTCAAATGTGCTTTATTCAGGACAAAACTGTAATATTCCCTATCATTAGCTATTATCTTCTTTACTTCATTCTTAAATAACAGGCTGACCGTACCTGTTCCTGCAAACAAATCACAGAATGTACATAAGGATAAATCTGTTCCCGCTACTTGCTTTATGGTATCATAAATAAATGAGGAAAGACGGAGCTTTGAACCGATATAATTCATCTGCTTTTACTATTGATAAAGTAAAAGTAGAAGCAGGTTTATCCCGTGTTCCCTGTGTTTCTCTGCTCTGCTCTTTGTGACTATGTTTGGCTTTATTTACCGAAAAACTTTAATTCAAAATATACGGGTTTTCCCGCATTGACAGTAATAAGAACAAAAAGTAACTTTGGAACGCCTTGATATAAAACTTAAAAAAAGCCCCCTTTTGAAGATAAAATATCCGAAACACAAATACTCAGAGGCAGATGCTAACAGCGGTTTAGCCAGGTATATACGACTGGATAACCCCGAAAGTTATCCGTTTGACAATTTACACACTCATGAATTTAATGAGATTTTAGTTTTCTTAAAGGGAGGCGGTGTTCACAACATCAATTTTCATGAACATACCATAAGGGATAATTCTATCCACTTGTTAGCAGCCAATGATTTACATTTAGTAGAGAGAGGTATGGACTCACACGGTTTCGCAATAGTATATAAAGAGCAATTTTTATTTAAGTTACAAGAGTTTACAAAAAGAGACGGGTTGACAGAAATATTTTCAGAATCCAGAGTTATCAATCTTACCGATAACGAAACAAAGGATTTTCAGTTCTTGTTCAGGGAACTGATGGATAATAATCAAAACAGCCTCTATACATTAAGTCTAATCGGTGCGTTCTTATCTAAAATAGCCCATACATTTGAAGACACAATACATATTCCTCATAATTCAGACCCTATAGTTCAGGAGGTTTTTCAGCTTATCAACAAACACTATCACGAGCATAAATCACTACAATTTTACGCAGACAAATTGAATATTCCTTTACGCACTTTGACAAGAAAGATAAAAGATACCTCTGGTAATAATGTTCGTACATTCCTTCAGGATAAAATATTAAAAGAAGCTAAAAGGAAAATCATACAGGAGGGAGATAACCTGCATATAGGGGATATTGCCAATGAATTAGGGTTTAGTGACACGGCACATTTTACAAATTGGTTCAAGAGGAAAACAGGTATATCTCCCACCCAGTTCAAAACATAATCTTAAAAAAATGTAAAAACCTACAATAGAATTGTAAAAACCTACAAAATTTTAACCGTAAAACCTTCCCAACTTTGCAGTCAAAGAATATTGTCTAATTATAAAACCAACTACCAATGAAAAAGATTACACTACTACTAATAGCTGTTAGTTTTACAGCTATTCAAGGGTTTGCTCAGGTAAGACCTGACATTATTAACGACTTTACTTCTGCTGAACGAACGATGCTCGTCAATGCTATGATGGAGTATATTGATGCAGATGTTGTGAAAAGACATTGTGACCATGCAATGACAACAGGTGGTCATATTCACAGTGACTTTGACTTCCTTCCTTTTCACAGAACTTATTTAGAAGGAATGGAAGATTATCTTTTAAGTAAAGGAACAGCATATCATATTTTTGTGCCGTTGCCAAAATGGGATCCAACTACTTGTGCTCCTGTTGAATTTCAGGTAATTGACCCTGATTGCCCCAACTTTTCCTGTGTAATGGGCTCTACAGCTAGTTGTAGCCTTCCTATAAATTGGTGTCCCAGTGCTTCTTTTCCCTCACATTTATCTTTAACTGTTCAACCTGGACCACTCAATGACCTTTGTGATTTTAATATGGATCCTACTTTTCCAGACCCTGGTTCTAATGGACAAGGAAATGTAGCTCCAAATGGATTAAGTCGCCGTATTGAAACTCCTTGGCACGATGGAGTTCATGTAGTAATGGGTGGTGTAATGCAAAATTTTCGTTCACCTGCAGTACCTGCATTTTGGATATGGCATGCCTATGTTGATGATGTATGGAAAACGTGGGAATGTAACTGTTCTAAATCAGGGTTAGACGGTACATTTGATTTGTATATGAAAGATACCTATGATGAAGTAAAAAGTGAACGAGACAGAGGAGAAGAACCTAATATAGATAATGGTCCTATGTGGGAAAGCGAGGATATATGGGTAAGAACTTCAAATGACGGGCATACAAACAGAGAGCATCAGAATCCAGAGTATGTGACTGGTTCAAATTACAATTATGTTTATGTTCAGGTAAGAAACAGAGGTTGTGTGCCTAATACGGGTACAGAAAATTTGCAATTAAGCTGGGCAAAAGCAGGAACAAACCTAACTTGGCCTAATCATTGGAATGGAAGCATTACTTCTCCAGCTCTTATGGGAAATTTGATTTCTACTCAACCCATACCTGTAATCCAACCTGGCTCATCTGAAATTATTGAATTTGCATGGCAACCGCCAAATCCGGCTGATTATGTAGGATTAGGGTCACACCCTATATTTTGGGCAGACGAACCCTGGCATTTTTGTCTGTTGGCAAGGGTAATAGCAACAGGAGACCAAATGACTTTTACGGAAACAACTAATTTGAATCAGAATGTAAAGGAAAATAACAATATTATATGGAAAAACCTAACGGTAGTGGATTTAGTACCAAACAATATCCCTCCCGGAGGTTGGAATCCCGGAGATGATAAGGTTGTTGGAGCTATCATTTCAGTAGGTGGTGGTCATACAGGAGGGTTGTTTGATTTCGAGTTTAAAAATCCTGATATATATCTGGGTAACCCTGTAACAGCAGAGGCAGAAGTTAGGATAACTTTGGATGCACCTGTTTGGGAAAAATGGGCAAATGGAGGTTTTCAGGGTACTAATGTCGAAATATCACGTGAAGAAAGAAATCAAATTATTGTTACTGGAAGCCCTGCCAGAATCAAAAATCTTATGTTTGAGCCTAACGAAATAAGCATGATACATTTAAGTTTCAACTTCTTGGTTAAGCAGCTTTCAGGACAAACCCGTTTTGATTTTCAGGCAATTCAAAGAGTAAGCTTAACTAATGATGCTGTAGGTGGTGAGCGTTTCCATATAAAAATACCAGGAAGAGAGGGCTTTTATGCTGATGCAGGAGGAGATCAATTAGTATCCCAATATACAAATGTAGATTTGGAAGCTTCAGATATTGGAGAGCCTGCCATATATAATTGGTATGACCAGAGCGGAAACCTGATATATACAGGTAAGGATTTTACTGTTTCGGCAGAAATTACCGAAAAATATAAGCTGGAAGTAATTGCTACCAGCGACGGATTTAAAGATTATGACGAGGTAGAAGTTAAGGTAAAACTTTACGAACTCTTTACGATGTATCCAAACCCGGCAAGCAGCAATGTAACTATTACTTATAACGCAAAAAGTGCGGGTTCTGCTTACCTGATTTTGACCCAACCTTATTCTTCTGTTCAGAACCAATACCTGTTAGATACTTCCCTGAATGAAACCAGTATTAACGTTTCTGGTCTTTCAACAGGAGTATATAGTGTAATTTTAATGTGTGACGGGGTTGCGAGAGATGTTAAAAACCTTATAGTCAATTAAATAAATGTTTAATTTTACTACATTGCTTTGAAAGCTAGCTTTTCAAAGCAATGTAGTTATTTAATATAAAGTGCTATGAAAAAGTTATTATATCTCATATTCATTATAGTTCCTGTTACTCTTAGGGCTCAAAATTGGGCTTTAGTAAATACTAATACTACAGATGACATCATAGATGTTTATTTTAAGGATAACTCTTTAGGTTTTTTTCTCACCAATACAGGAAAAATTTTTCATTCACATGATAGTGGTGATAATTGGGAGCTTATACATCAGGATACTGATTTAATATCAGGACAACTTGCTATTACCAACGACAGTATTTTTTGGTATGCTTCAGATTTAAACGGAACACCAATGAAATCCCAATCACTGCTTAGTACATTTAATTTTACTAAAAACACTATTGGTATATTACCAATGAGACCGATATTTTGGAATAATGAAATATGGGACGTACTTAAGGTAAATCAACTATTAGGAGGAAGTGCTCCTTCAAATTTTGTAGTAGAAGAATTTGCAGTATCTGACAATTATATTTGGGCAACAAATTCACTTATAATTTATAGTTCTGATGATTTTGGTGCTACTTGGCAGGAGCATCAGTTTATGATATCAGGGCTTACATCGGGTCCTTATCAAAGCTATTATAACGGAACTAATAATATGGTTGCTGTTACTCAATATCCAACCATTATACATAAAACCACAGACGGAATTAATTGGACTTCGACTGATCAAGGATTAAACGGTATATATTTTTATTTTATAGATCATAGCAGATACTTGGCATATAATTTCTTTGGAATTACCTCAAAAATATATAGTACCAGTGACGGAGGGCAAATTTTTTCAGAAGAAGATTTAACAGACATTCCTTCAGGTATTTATTCCAGAAATAACAATAGTGATGTTATTTTCTTATATGGTAAAAATGGTATGTTGTATAAATCCACTAATGGAGGAGGCTTATCTGTCAATCTTTCGGAATTAAAAAAAAAAACTAAAAGTTTACCCAAACCCCGCAAAAGAAAAAATAAACCTTGAATATGATACCAATATAAACATCCAAAATGTACAACTTTTGGATATATCAGGTAAAGCTATAAGATCCTATTATAATAATTTTCAGGAAATCAATATACAGGGTATAGGAAGAGGAATATATTTACTTACTGTCAATACAGGAAATAGTAATGTCATAACCCAAAAGGTCATAATAGAGTAAGTACCAGCAGTAGTTAAAACAAAATAACATTTTACTCATTGGATATTTCTATTTCCGTAGTAGTATTGATTTCTTTAGCTTCTTTACGTTTACTTTCACTTAAATATATCCAAACGAAGAAGATACCCACAAGGATCAAAGCATAAGCTAACCACTTCCCGATACGTTCTAAAAAAGGAATAACCAAAGATTTTTCATAACTGGCGAAACCTTCTAACCCGGCAAAGTTCCGTCTTTTGAAACGTCGTTTACCAATCCAGAACAACAATACTGCCGAAATGGAAAGTGCCAGTACACCCATTATTAACATTATTATCTCCATAACTTTTGGTATCTGTAAAGAATGTGGTAAATTTAAGTAAATATCCGGTAATAGCATAAAAAAGAGCCTGTTTAAGTTTAAACAGGCTCTTTTCTAACTCAACTAATTCCCAATAATAGTTCTGGTATCTTTATTGTTGAAGCGGAAACTCAGCTTCTGCTCATGTCCTGAATTATCGAAAACCCAAATATCAAAAGATTCTACTACATTAGATCGTGATGTATAGTACAGTCGGAATTGTTCTCCCGGCAACGGATATAAATCATTGGGCTGAAAAGGAGCATCATTAAATAAACGTAAGTCTCCCTGTCCGTCAAACTGGAAATAACGGATAAAATAATTCGTTCCCTGATAATTTCCCTGTGATTTGATTGTAAACCGCATTTCCACAGTCTGCCTATTGGCAATTTCCTTCGGAACCGGCATTACAGCTACTTCAAAAGGAAAATCCGTTTGAGTATCTAAATCATCATTACTGCAAGAGGTAAAAAATAATCCTCCCAAAAGACCCCATAATACTATCGAAAAGAGTCTGATTCTGCTTTTTAAATTTGTGCTTTTCATCTTGATTTGTTTTAAATGTTAAAAATTATATCTTAATCCAAGTCCTGCCGAGGGGCGAAATTGTTCCAGAGAAGTCCCCCACAGTACTTTTATTCTTCCCTGAATAAGAAAGGTAAGACGGTCAGACAAATAGGTTTCCAATGATAACCGACCACCTACACCATATATAAAGCCTTCCTCGTTCAGTATTTTTGCACCGTCATAAAGAATATCTTTTCCACGATTAACCGTTTCATAACCGACAACACCGGTTAAAGCTGCATTTAAAGTGATATTCTTTCGGGCATCTCCCAGCAGGTACAAACTGTAACCACCCTCTGCGGTATAGGTTTCCTGCGGGATTCTCAATGTTTTATATGTTGAATACCTTTGTATGTATTCCAATGTCCATAATTGGTAATTGCCATTTTTTCCGTTAATGGTCAATCCCATATTCAGATAATAATTCCCGGTATTTTCGACAGAAAGGATTCCGGCATTTACCTCCAATCCTTTCTGTCCCGGAATCATTCGTTGTCCCTGTACCCAAGTGATACCTGTAAACAGGAATATCAGGGTGTATATATACTTTTTCATCGTTTATGGAATTAATAGAATTTTAAGTGCATATCTTTAACAGGCTGTGCCCTTACCAAATCGGGATTTTCAATTCGCAAGACCTGATGCCTGCCCCCGTTTTTCTCGAAAATTTCGATAAGCAATACTTTATCGTCTGCTATGGTAAACTGATCCAATAGGAAAACATTCTGTCCGGTTGCTTTTCCGCTTACATGCCCTAACGGTATGTAGGTACGAAGCGGTGATAACAAGTTTTCCTGAATAACCGTACGCTTGGCAATCTTCTTATCGACGATTTTAAAAGACATAAAATCTAACACAAAAGGTACATTGGTCTTGTTTTTTAGCTCCGTATGGAAGTAATATTTCCCGTTATGGGTATATATCCCTTTCAGTAAGAATTGAATACCGTAGCTTTTGGAACCTATGTGTTTAATATTTCTCTTGTTCTGCTTGTAAATGGTTTCCATTAAAAGGTTTACAAGAGAAGGAGAATCGCTTAAATCCTCAAATAAGGCTTCATTCTCTGTATTCCTGCTTGCAGAATTTCTCATTTTAACCAAGTCAATATTAAGGACTGCCGGGTGATCTGTGTAGGTTACATCGAAATTGTAAAAACGTCCGTCATCCGTAATAACCGAAAGATTGGTTTCGGATTGAAAATCCTTTACAGACGCTTTAACTCTTAAAACATTTTCAGCATCTTCAGCTTTTCCCGCAATAAGGTTTCCGCTTCCCAAATCCACGTACCGTATGGCAGTAGGGAAAATAATATGGGAAGTTTTATCATAGGTTACTTCCATTTGATAAGGCTCAATTTTCCCAAGTGCGGTCTTTTCTAATGTAAAACTTTCCTGGGCATAGGACAATACTGTACAGCCTGCTATCAGGCATAAGGTCAGTACATTTTTAAAAATCTGTTTCATAGTGTTAAATATTAAAGTGAATAAATTATTTTTTAGATACGAGGAAAAGCTGATGACCCGCTTTTAAGGTTATCTTTGGTGTATTCATCTTTTTGGAAAAATACCCTGATGTACCCTGTATAACACCCCGGCTCAAATCTGCCGCTGCCTGCTGACCTGCTGATGAGGTCAGCATGATATTAGTTCCGGCAGTATTACCCATATTTGAGGCAATTGACGTCAAAGCACTCATTTCCTGTGAATGAGGGATATTTAATCCCTGTTGTCCGTCAAGGTCATAGCCGAATACATCCACCGGTATAATAGCTCCTTCTATTTCCATAGAGGTAATGTGAAGCAATAATCTTCCGTTCTGCATTTTTAACGAAGCTGTCAATAGAGTCCTAACCGGAATTATTTTTTTTCCCACCCGGGCAGGCTCCAATAAACGCAAGCGTACACTGCTGCTGTTACCAACAGTAACAGTCTGCGTATTGTGAACACAGGCTCGTATGCTGTTTTTAAGAAAAATGGATTCCGGCTCATTGCCCGCAGTATGGAATCCCCAGTTTCGTTCTGTACTCCATTCAGCTAAAAATTCCGCATCGGTTTGTTTCCTGTATAAAATAGATACAGGTTGCTTTTTAGCAGGTGAAAGGGGTTCTAAAATCTCTTTTTGAAAATTTTTTCCAAAGGCGGACGGTTCTTCATCGGAGGCTTCCTCATCATTATTGTTTTGCGGAAAATATTTAGCCGCCATTTCGTATGACTTCTCCATTAACGCCAATTGGCTTTCCATTGGGTTCCCGTTGGATTCCTTTTGTTCAAGCTGTCCTTTTAATTCGTCCAGTTCCCTGCGTAAAGCATCCGCTTCATTGTTGTCTTCGTAAAAGGTTCCTAAGCTACTCTGTATATTGCGGTAGCTGTTCAAAGCCGGATTTGCCCTTTGAGTTCTTCCATAACCATAGGCGTTGGTTATAGCTTCTTCTTCGGATTCTTCAGTTTCAATATCAGAATAGTCCATTTCATTGTTGTCAGTATTCCAATAATCGGACAGATCCATTAAAGCCGCTCGTTTTTCCTGTTGCTTCTGCTCAAATAGCTCCTGCTCATACGCTTTTTGCTTGTCCGCCTGCAAGCCTGCATCAGAGGCTTGCGGGACAATATCACTAAGCCCTATGCTTTCCGGCTGAGATTTACCGGATGGAGCGAAAATCAGGTACAGGCATCCTAAAAATACGATTGCCATAAGCCCGAAAATCACGGCTTTTTTTAACCCTTCCTTTTTCCCGGACGGATTGTCCAGTAAGGAATCGGAGTCTCCTTTTTGATTATTTTCCGTAACGGAAATAACCGGTTTCTTTTTTTCGTGTTCTTTCATATCATTTATTTTTTTTGGTTATCAATAATGAATCCTGCATAGGTGCTGCGGATTCCTCTTTTCTTAAAACAGGGCTTTCGATATGCTCTATAACCATACCCCGGTCAGGATTACCTATGTCATGCCATACTTTCAGAATTATACATACAGTAAGCAGCAAGTACCCCGAAAAAAGGTACAGCATATATTTACGCTGTTTCTTCACGGGAAATGCCCGCCAGCGTTCGTCCATCCTGTCAAAGTACCTGTCCATTTTTGTTCTTAATTTTTTCATACCTTAAATTATTATCGGTTATCACAGTTTAAACCGCCTGCTTCGGGAAGATAACTGTTGTTTAGGTGTATCGGACACTTGGGCAATAGCCTCCTTTACTGTCGGAACTGAGTTTGCTGTAAGGTTTGTCAGTTTAGATTGCTTCAATAATTGCCCGTAACGGTCTGTTCTTCTTATATACATTTCTGTTTCCTGTAAATCGAATTTCCCGTTCTCATACTTTACCCACATATTGCACATAACATTTGGTTTATCATCACCATTCCATTCGATGTAAGTAGATAAATGCAGATGATTTGCTAATAATGGGGCTTCTTTACCATTGTCCCAAGCCTCCAAAAATTCACTGATACTATCCTTTATTTTGCCTGCACAGCAGCTCTCTGTATGAAAATAACCGTTGTATCCTTTATCGGTAAGGATTTTTGCAAATGCGTCTAAATCAAGTAACTGTTTCATCCCTGTCTAATTTTTAGCGTTCAATTACCCTTAAATCCTTATTTTCAATTACGCTGAATTTTTCAAGGGTAAATCCCTGAGGATTGTTATCTGAGCGAACTGAATTTATAAGAAGGCAGGATGTAACAAGACTTCTGTGAGTTACATTGGAAGACCGAATGATATACTGTTTCGCATAGGTTTTTACCGTATAGGGGTAATAGTCAAAATTGCAGACTACACTGTCTATCTCGATGCGTTGCTGTACATTTCCCGAAATTATACGGTTATAATATCCCTTCTCCGACAAGTCTTTGTAATAGTCAAAAGCACTTTTATCCGCTAAAAAGAAAGCCCGCTTCACATTGCTTTCTATCGCATTCTTATCAGGAGCGAGTGTAAAAAATAGCTCATGAAAGCGTCTGACGTGTTCTCTTGCCTCCACAGGTCTGTTAGTAGTTATATCCTGTGAAAGTGCCAGCATTAGGGATTTTCCGTTGTCTAAAACATATATTTTTTCCCTTTGCTTTTCAGCAAACTGATAAGAGTTCCATACAGTATAACCTACTATGCTGATACATAACACTGCAAAAACAATTGCGTAAAGCCTGATCTGCCAGAAGCTGTTTTCAATATTCCTAAGTGTTTTAAATTCCATTTTTGTCTTACGATTTTAATTAGTACTCCATTATTTTTTTAGCAGTTGCCCGCCAATGTTACCAGTCACAGAACCGGCTCCCGCTCCGGCAATGTTTCCTGCTTTTTGGGCACTTTGATTTACGTTTCTTGTATAATTACCCATACCGCCAGCCTGTATCACCCATCCTGTTACTGTGGGAATCGTGAAATAGCCGATAATGCCAATAATCATAAAAATGATATATATCGTATTGGAGCTGTCCGGGATAAAGTTGGGATCAGATAAACTTTCTATATCTTTCTGTAAAATCAATACCTGAATCTTGGCAAGTATGGCACTGAACAAATCAGCTACCGGTAGCCAGAGATAGACACTGACGTACCTCGTAATCCATTGGGTCAGGGTTGACTGAAAGCCATCCCATACGGCTATCGCAAAAGCAATAGGCCCAAGTATGGAAAGCACAACCAGGAAAAATGTTCGGATAGTATCAATCACAAGTGCGGCAGCCTGAAAAAGAACCTCCAGTACTTCCCTGAAGGAATCCCTAATGCTTTTTTGAAAGTTATACATTCCTCTTTCTATGTACATTCCCGACATCGTTGCCAGGTCTGAAGGAGTCCAGCCTAATTCGTCCAGCTTTTTATCAAACTCTTCTTGGGACACTAAATACGCCGTTTCGGGATTTCGTAACATGGCTTCTCGTTCCAAAACATCTTTTTGCTCCTGTAACACGTTCATATCAAGTACCTGTCCTTCCAATATGCTATGAGTACCCTTAACAACGGGGCTTAAAACCGTGTTGATAGTTCCCAATACAAGAGTTGGAAAAAACATGATACATAGTCCCAAAGCAAAAGGTCTTAACAATGGATACATATCAATAGGCTCGGCTCGGCTTAATGCCTGCCACACCTTTAAGGCTACGTAAAATAAGGCTCCTAACCCTGCGAGACCTTTGGCTACTCCGATCATATCAGAAGCCAATGGTAGCATTTCGTCATACAATGCCCGGAGAACCTGATGAAGATTTTCAAAATCCATAGCCTACCAGTATTTTTGTTCTGCCGTTCCGTAAAGTTTCAATACACGCTCGGTATCATTCTGTTTTTTAGCCCTAAGAAAGCTTACAGATATGTTCTTGTTGGTATAGTATCTCACAAGGTTGTGATGCTCCTTTACCTCCTTATATATACGATCAATCATATCCATACGCTCTTTATCGTTTAGGGATAGTGTTGAGGGATTGACAATCTGCTTCAGTTCATTAAGGAGTTCGGAGCTTTCATTTAATAATCGGGAATATCCAAAAGCAATAGCGGAAAGCTCCTGATCATTAAAGTTGGGGTCATTGAGCATTTTTCCGAAATTCGTAACATAGATTTCAGATATATCACCAACCATAAGCACCGTTTGCTGTACCCTGCGGGCATCTTTAACGAGGTTATTGACTGCCTTCAAAGCGTCATAGTACTCTTTTCCCTGATTATACACCTTCTGCACTTCTTTAAAGTTGTTAATCATGTTAGTTGCAATGGAGGAAGTCTGTACAATTTCCTGTGCCGTATTGACAATACCTTGTGCCAGGTTTGTAGGGTCGGTAACTACCCACTGGGCTTTTGCAGGTGTGACAGCCAATAACATAGCCGTACACACTAATAAAATAAACTGTTTCATTTTTTTTAATATTTAAGGGTTAATAATTAATTTTCTCTTTTTCGGGAAGCTATATGCTTAATAGCCATTTCCACGTCGCCACCAAGTGTTTCGGCAAGCTGCATTACTTCTAATTTTTCGGTTTCTTCAGTAGTATAAGCCAGGTATTCTTCGAGCGATACCTCCGTGGCGTAAACTGCGGAGTGTGTACCGCCCAGCCCAATCCAGACCTCCTTATAAAGTCTGCTGGGAGAATTGTTCATATTGATAGAAAGTACCTGTGCTTTTTCCTTGTCTGTAAGCCCCAACATAGCCTGAATGCCATCGAACTTATTCATATACTTACGCTGGTCGAGCAGTATCTTACAGTCGGAATTGTTGATGATGCTTTCCTTGACGATGGGAGACTGGATAATGTCGTCCACCTCCTGTGTGACCACGATTGCCTCACCGAAGAATTTCCTAACCGTTTTAAAGAGATATTTGATATATTCAGCCATCCCTTCTTTGGCGATGGCTTTCCACGCTTCTTCAATCAGGATAAGTTTACGTACCCCTTTCAGGCGACGCATCTTGTTGATGAAAACTTCCATAATGATGATAGTGACTATCGGAAAGAGTATCTTATGGTCTTTTATCGCATCAATTTCAAATACTATAAAGCGTTTGGAAAGCAGGTCAAGCTGCTTATCCGAGTTCAGTAAATAATCGTATTCTCCACCTTTGTAATAGGGTTCAAGAACATTCAGGAAATTGGCAAGGTCAAAGTCTTTTTCCCTTACCTGTTTTTGTTCGAGTACCTTACGGTAATCACTCTGAACATACTCGTAGAAGTCGTTGAATGACGGATGAATATCGTCCGTTTTGATGCGTTCGATATAGCCCGATACGGCATTTGAAAGAGCTACTTCCTCTGAACGAGTCGGAGGCTCATCGTCCCTTTTCCATAAGGTCAGTATAAGTGTTTTGATACTCTCTCGCTTTTCGATGTCGAAAACACCGTCATCGGTATAAAAAGGATTGAACGCAATCGGATTGGCTTCGGTATAAGTAAAATAAACCCCGTCTTCACCTTTGGTTTTTCCTTTTATAAGTTCACACAAGCCTTGGTAACTGTTTCCGGTATCAACTAACAGTACATGAGCACCCTGCTCAAAATACTGCCTCACGAGATGATTTGTGAAGAACGATTTTCCCGAACCTGACGGACCTAAAATAAATTTGTTCCGGTTAGTGATAATACCCCGCTTCATAGGCAAGTCCGATATGTCCAGATGTATTGGTTTTCCAGTAAGGCGGTCAGCCATTTTTATCCCGAAAGGTGATGGCGAGTTCTGGTAATTTGTTTCTTCCGTAAAAAAACATAATGCCGGTTCAATGAAAGTATAAAAACTTTCTTCACTTGGAAAATCTGCTGCATTTCCGGGAATACCCGCCCAATAAAGTGTAGCCACATCGGTAGTGTTATGACGGGGTTTACATTCCATAAGTGCCAAAGCACTACCGGTATCGTTCTTTAACTGCTTCAGCTCGTTTGGATCTTCCGACCACGCCATTACGTTGAAATGGGCACGAATAGAGGAAAGACCAAACGAGTGGGCTTCATTTAAGTACCCTTCAATCCATTCCTTGTTAATCTGATTACTACGGCTGTAACGTGCAAGAGAATGCATGTTTCTGGCTGACTTTTCAAACTTTCTCAGGTTTTCCTCACTGTTATCCAAAAACAAATACTGATTGTAAATGTGATTGCAGCTAAGCAGTAAGCCTACAGGAGCGGCAAAAGATAAACGGCAGTCACTTCTATCAGTTGACAGCTTTTCGTAACGGGTATCAGCCGATACAGATGCGGGTAAATCTTCTGTATCAGAAAGAGTGTGCAGGCACAATCTTTTATTTCCAATACGCACTTCTTCAGCACCGAGTGAAATGTCCTGCATAGGAGTTTCCGCTTCTTTGGAAAGGGTCAGGTATTGTTCCAATAATCCCTGCTTTTCATCAGTCCCGATAATATTGTCTTCCGTCAGGCGGGTAAGTGCCACAAATCCCGAATCATTCATAATCCGTTCAAACTGATCTACAGCTTCCATAAAGCGGTGGATGATTTCTTTATCCCTGATTTCTTTCGGAATTAAAGTACCTTTACAAAGTGAACTGAAGTTACTTTGCGTTCTCATACGCTCTTTGGTTGTTTTGGTCAGGAATAAATAACAGTAATGATTTAAAAAAGGACGCTCGTTAAAGTGCCGTTGATAAGATTTACCCAGAAAGCTCAATCCTTCTTTCGCAATATCAGGAGCATAATTCTCCTTTATATACCAGTCTTGTTTATGGACGACTGTATAATCCGGTAAGGTCTTGATGGCTTTGTGCCACGCAGAATGAATAGCTTCATATTCCGCAGAAGCTACTGTGAATAGTTCCGGCAAACGTACTTCAAAACAGGCAGTAATGTCTGCGTCTTTTGACAGAATGCAGTTGTTCTCTACTGCCATCAGAGGAAATTTGTTTTCCAATGTTGTTGTTTTAGATATATTTCTCATTTTGTATTTAGTTTTGAAAAATGTTATTGAACTACTTTTACCGGAGTTTTGGACGGGTAACCTTTTTCTCCTGCTTTTGTGGGGCTTTGGCTTCTCTTAGTTTGCGACTTTCTTCACGTATCTTTTTTCCTATTTCCTGAAGGTCAATAAAAGCTATATGGGGAGGTCGTTCTCCATTTTTCATATACTTGATATTCTCGTGTGTAAAAGGTGTTGCTTTCCTTTTCGTGTCAAAGTAAAAGCCATATACCTCTTTTTTATCCCAAAACATATCAGCCCTGCTGATGGTATTGTATAGACATTCTTTCTCCCTAAAGAGAGCAATTTCGTGGTCGAAAAGAAACGTTACACCCTCGATTTCAATTTCAATCATATCGGGAGCAAACACACCCTCATACTGCCATAATTTTTTGGCTCCCTCTCTATCGTAATATTCTAATGGGTACAGGCAAACACGCTCATACCTATCATCATCAGGATAATGTTGCTTCCAATTATTGGGCATTATATTTCTGGTCGATTTATCGAAAACCATTTCCAGATGTTTGCCTATATGATCCATATTACGCACCTGAATAGTATTCCTATTGTCCTGTGTGTCTATCAACATATATTTTAGAGCATCTACGTAAAATTCTGCTCCGGCAATATTGATTACAGGTAATTTTCTGTTTTCTTGTTCCATAAAGTGTGGACGTTAATGTTTATTTGATTTTCTTGATACATACCGGCGTATAGACTTTCGGCAAATGATATATCGTGGATGCCTTTTTTTTGCTCCGATTTTCATCAAACCATGCTCACCATACTTTTTGTTTAAAGAGAATGTCTGCCATACAATCATTGATGCACCACCTGCTCCAAGTCCCAAACAGATATAAGTATTGACACCTGCCATATACAAGACCATCACCAGGATAAGGATACCGAGTAAGCCACCTGCAAAAATGAACAGGTATTGTGACTTCAATCCCTTAAACTCCACTGTTCTTCCAATGCCTTTATTGATATTGTAGGTTGCCATAGTTTATAGGAAGAATGCCTGTAAGATTGTAGCTGAAACAATCAGGAAGATACATGCTCCAAACCATGATGCCGCTGTTTTACTTGTGTCAGGGTCACCCGAGCTAAATTTATTGTACACCTTAACACCTCCGATTAACCCGACCACCGCACCAATGGCGTAG
This sequence comes from Flavobacteriaceae bacterium, assembly GCA_034676605.1. Classification (GTDB taxonomy): domain Bacteria; phylum Bacteroidota; class Bacteroidia; order Flavobacteriales; family Flavobacteriaceae; genus Flavobacterium. The sequence continues at coordinate 1,897,209 of JAUCBW010000001.1, forward strand.
ATGAGTTGTACAGCCGGTGCGAAATAGGAAGTTACCATCTGTGTAGCCTCGTTTATACCTGCGGCTCCATCACCTTGGGCAAAAGCTCCTGATACTGCCAGGAACATTACTCCTGAAAACAGTAATTTCTGTTTTAGTTTTTTCATGATTTTAAAAAATTAAATGATTAATACTTTCTACTCTTTTGAGATTATGGAGCAAAAGTATTTGAGATGTAAAGCGGCTTTGTAAAAGTGGCACTAAGTGGCATTGCTTGACTAAAAGAGTCCGATAATGGAAAGAATCAGAAGGGCTGTAGGGGAAAAATTAGTAATCAATAACTCGTTTATCTCCCCCCTTCCCTCAACCTTTGAATTGATATTTCTTTTTGCTTTTACCCTGTAAATATTAAAGCCGTTGTATAGCTCATCAAAAAAGTTATCTTCAGGGTTATGGGCTTTTATATCCGAGTTACACAATATCCATTTACAATCGGACTGATCCAACTTGATACAATAATCCCTAAGCCGTATTTGCTCTTCATCATCAAATTTGTATTTTGAATAGGAATTAAAATTGGAAGTCTTATTCAAAGGTTTATAAGGTGGGTCGATAAAGAAAAATGTATTAGTTTCTATATGGGTAAATGTCTGTTCAAAATCGCCACAAAGTATCTCTACTCCCTGCAAAGCATCACTTACAGCCAGTATATTTTCATTATTGCAGATGGTCGGTGTTGTCTTTGAGCCAAGAGATACATTAAATAATTGTTACGGTTTACCCGGTATAGACCATTAAAACACGTATGATTAAGTAAAATAAAAAGTGCTGCATGAGTAACAGAACATTGTTTACGTTCATTATACATAGCCCTTTTACTATAATAATAGGCTTTTCTCTTATCCAAATCGTCTTTAAGAGAATGAAACTCGAACTGAAATATTTCCAGTATTGATATTAACTCCTTGGGATTGGCGGCTATAACCCTATAAGCATTTATAAGGTCTTGGTTTACATCGTTAATAACTGCTCTTTTTAGGTAGGGAAATATATTTAGTAACCAAAACAAAACTGCCCCGCCACCCACAAATGGTTCGATATATACAAATTCTCTATTCATTACCTTTTCAGGTAAGTAGATAGTCAGTTGATCTATCAGTTGTGATTTTCCTCCTGCCCATTTCAAGAATGGTTTTGCTGTTCTTTCTCTCATAAGCAGCAAATTGGATAGAAATAAAAAAGAGTGGGATGAAGTGTCTTTTAGAGGAATTACTTGGTCTTTAAAGACTTTTCAACTTATATCCAAATGAAAAAAGGCATTCAGACCTATCAGGTTTAAACGCCTTTTCTTATAAATTTCCGGAAATGATTATTACTATCTTTTGTGTCCTTTCCTATTTTGTTTTTTAATGGGAGTTCTATTGGTATCACGATTTGCTTTTTGTTCCTGCTTTTTTTGTAAGGCAATATTTCTCTCAATGATTTCTGGCAGAAAGGTTTTCTCCCAGGGAATATTATTAGCTTTGAAATGTAACTTTAAGCCGCCTACTTGTTTAAGTCCATCAGTTACACTAAACCCATATTTTCTATTCCAGCCAATTCGATCCAAAGCCTGTCAGTAGGAATTTCAACAGCAATCAGATTTTTGGGAAGTTCTGTAATTGTTAAATAATCTATTTCCTGGAACTCATGTTTAATCGGGTTATAAGGAATAGCATAAACTCTTCTATCCTGATCATAATACTCACTGATTTTGTCAAATACAATTCCTTTAGATTCAAAATCATCTTTGGGACGTAATTTACCCATTTTTATATCTACATAAAATATATGACCAGAAATGTCAATAGAGGGTAATTGACCGCTTATTCTGTTATCTAATGCTTCCTGGTCTATCATCAGGTCAAAATCGGTTTTGACTTTTACTTCTTCCACATTGAGTCCATACTTTTGAGCCATCCCAACGGGATCTAATACAACAAACTCGGGTATCTTCACCGTAATGTTTTCCCACATGTCGAAAATCGCAATATTTCTCGACATCCGGTCATATTGAAAGGTATATCCATTTTTAGTTTCATCCATTTCGGATATAGGAATAACATTTTCAGGATTTGATTTTTGCGTAAGTTGCAGATTGTTTACATCAACTATGAAATCAGTACCTTCAATATTAATAACAGGCAGTTCCCTGTTGGACAAGCGGGCTTCTTCCATCAATGGTGCTAAAACTCCCCAATGCAACGAAGTGTCTGCTTTTAAATGATTGTCAAAATTCTGACCATAAGTTTCCCACGGAACAAATGTAGCTTTACGATTAAATTGCCAGTCTTCAACAATCAATCCATCTTTGGGATCATAGCCGTTCTCAATATTAAATCCTATCGGGTCTAAGAACTGTGGAAGTAGAATTTCTACAATTATATAATCTTGTGGTTTAGAGAACAATTCTGTTAATTCAACTTCGGGCTCGGGTTCGGTTTTAATACGATTGTATATAACCAAGTAAGCATTGTCTTCGTTTGAATACAAAGAAGTCTCGCTTAGCTCATCAAATGAAATTCCCTTTCCAATACCATCCTGCGGACGGAGTAGATTATTGGCTATATCCACGTCGAACTTTTTCCCGGCAATATCTATGGAAACGAGTTCTCCCTCCAACCGTTTGTGAAATTTTTCCTGGTCAACTATTATCTCGAAATCACTTTTTTGGCGGATGTCATCAAGGGAACAGCCATATTTCCTGCACATACCTTCCGGGTCTATCTCACCGATTCTCGGTACTTTGACCGTAGCAAAGCTGTGTTTGCCTGAAATATACGCATCTATTCCCTCCAATGTTCTTAATCGGTCAAGACGTTTGGAGTTAAGATTGTACACAAATTCATAATGTGTACCGTAATCTGTCATATCCTCAAAAAACAGTTGCTTTCCGGATCTGTCCTTTTCAATTAACGCAAGTTGGTCAATGTCGAACAGGTATTTTGTTCCCTCAATTTCAATTTCCGGCAATTCTCTTTCCATATTTTTTATTATTTTACTTTTCAGATAAATTCCTTAATATCGAAATCATCAAGATCATTTTTCCGCAAAGTGGAAGAACCGGAATCTGTTTGGTCAGAAAGGCTGTGGTCTAATAGTTTTGCTATTTTCCGTGAAGCACTTTCTAAAGAGCTATCCAATAAGCTGAAAAGTTCGGTTCCTTGTATTCTTTGAACTATATCCACCACTTCTTGTTGTTGGGACGGCTCCAATACTTCCTTTTGGAGCAGTACCCCCACGGTGCTTAGTTCGTCAAAGGTAACGCCTGTCGCAAAACCGTTTTCGCCGTTGGGCTCTCTGTACTGGTGCCATTCTTCCTCTTCCTCTTCAAAATCAGGCACCTCACTGAAAACATTATCCGGATCTTCCTGCGGAATTTGTCTGTTAAATCTTTGTTTTTCGGAATCAAAGCTATTATTATCTGTCGTTGCTTTATTCTCCTGACTGTCAATAGCCTTGTTTGACATTGTATGTCTTTTTCTTATTGGCTTGGGCTGACCCATAATATCGGGCAGGTCAGGATTAGCTTTTTCCTCTTTCGGCTTTTGTTCCTGTCTTTTTCTGATTACAATCTTGTCCTGCACAAGCAGAACAATAATTATTAGCAGACATATTACAATTATTGTTTCCATAGCTTATAAAATGGGTTTGAATCGCTCGTTGAAATAATCTGTAATATCGTCCCCGAACTCCTTAAAATGGTGTTCAAGGATATTATCAATGTATGAGTAGAGCGTTGTTTTTTCTTCCCTTGTTAATTGCACAATGCGAAGCAGCCTTTCGTGGTATTCGGGACGTATATAAACAACCTTACCGTTACGACCTGACGGAAACCGATTAACTAAAAATGTTTCCTCATAGTCCGCTTTCTTGGACGAACTGTTTCGGGCTTTTTCTTTGGACTTGGTTTTGATTTCCTTTGGTGCGTCCGATTGCTGATTATTTTTAGGTGGAGAAACAGGTTCATCACCGCTTATGATATTCATCAAATAATCCTCATCAACATCAGGCTTTCTAAAATCGTTGTTTTTGTTATCTGAACTCATAATTTAATACTTTTACAGATGAGTGATTTTTAAAAATTCCTCGACAAACAAATCCATTTTGGTTGCTTTCATTAGCTGTGGTTCGGCAGGCAGTAAACTTGACCTGAACACATAGCTTTCGGTATCGTCTGTTTCCTTTCGGAAACGCTTGCTGTCCATTATCCTTGTTTCCATTATGGGAAGGTTGAGTTCTTTGATGACACTTTGATATGCCTCATACAATCCTGTTTTTTCCCTGCCGTCCACTTGATTCCAGAACAGCCATAACTCTTGATTTTCATTTCCCTCAATAGTTTTTGGAAGTTCAAGAAAGGCTTTGGTAAAGCCCAATGTACTTTCCACCACCAGGCGGTCTGCCGTTATGGGCGAAAAGATAAAATCCATCATTTTTAAGGTAGTCAATACGCCTTTGGTATTGGCTGTTCCTGGAAGGTCAAAGAAAATAACATCTGGCACAACTGCCGATTGTTTTACATATTCCGATGCTTTTTCCAAAGCTTCTTCAGCCTTGCTTTTGATAACCAGATACGCTTTTTTGTTGATAGTCTGAAATTGCTTCATTGCTACCTTTTTGTGATACTCATTCTGCATGATAGTCTTCTTATCCCGTTCACGCATATTGGTCAGGCTGTGTTGCGGAAAGTCGCAATCCATTACCAGAACATTAAAACCTAACCGGTAATGAAGAACACTTGCCAGAAAGGTAGTCATCGTAGATTTTCCCACACCGCCCTTTTGGGTGGAGAAGCTGATTTTTAAAGTTTTCTTTTTTGTTTCCATTATTTAAAAATTTATTGTTACACACTTTACCTGTTTCGCAGGTTTGAATATTTGCTTATTTGAATATTTCTGCATTACTTTTTGGGAACTTTCCTGTACAGTTTTTTGCTTTTCTTACAGCCTTGTCAGCTATATTCTTTGGCAAACGGTAAGCCGTACAGAAAGTAAATTGCTTTACCGCTTTTATAGTTTTATGCTTTTAAAACCTTATGCTTTTATTCCAAACTGCTTGTCTGCAAACCTGATTTTCTTCTTTGTTTAAATGCAATTTTTACTGCCTGCACTAAAACTGTACGGCAAATAAAGCGAATGATTGACCTGCTGATTGATGTGTGGCAGTGTTTGGTACTCAAAAGCAGTATTTGGCACTGCGGTATAGCACAATGTTTTCATAAACAGTACTTTACTTTGTAAAGTGATTTTTATAACAGATTTATGCGAAAGTCTTTTGACAAATCGGAGGGTAACAGAAACGGCATTGAGCCGTTTTTCCCTGCTGACTTTAATCCGTTCCGAAGGGCGGATTTTCTGTTCAACAGAACAGAGCAAGTTGTGTTTTGAGCTGCTTGGAAAGTATTCCGCAGCTCAAAACAACTTGCCCTTGCAGGGGGCTGAAAATCCCTCCGAAGTCGGGATTTTTGAATTTAAAATGGATTTATGATGGAAGATAAAAACAAACAATTACGTAAAGGAGGCCGCAATCCTAAAAAAGATCCTGCGGTATTCCGTTATTCCATATCGCTGAATGCAGAAGATAACGCACGTTTTCTGTCACTTTTTGAGCAATCAGAAATGAATGTTATGGCTCATTTTATCACAGCCTGTATTTTCCGGAAAACAGTTAAAACCATAAAAATAGATAAAGCGACAATGGATTATTATATGCGTTTGACCACTTTATACGGTCAGTTTCGTGCAGTAGGTGTGAATTATAATCAGGTAGTAAAGATACTTTACCGCAATTTTTCAGAGAAAAAAGCGGGTGCTTATCTCTTTAAGCTGGAAAAACAGACAGCTGAAATGGCGGTATTATGTCAAAAAATGATTCGTCTGACACAGGAATTTGAAGAAAAATACTTGAAAAAGGAGGGAAAAAATGATAGCTAAAATCGGTAGAGGAAAAAAATCTGACAGGAGTTCTTTCCTACAATCAGCTAAAAGTGGAACAGGAAAACGGAAAGGTATTGCTTGCCCATAAGATGGTAGAATCTCTCAACGGAGGTTATACCACTGCTCAATTAGCTCAATCTTTTGCTCCTTACCTCATCGCAAATCGCAATACGCAATATCATACGTTGCATATTTCACTCAATCCCGACCCGAAAGACAAGGTAAGTGATGACAAGTTCAGGGAAATGGCGGAAGAATATATGCGGGAAATGGGTTACGAACAGCAACCTTTTGTGGTTTTCAAGCATACGGATATTGACCGTACCCATATCCATATTGTTTCGGTTTGTGTGGACGAAACAGGTAAAAAGATTTCGGATAAATTTGAGAAAATGCGGTCTATGAATATCTGCCGTGAGCTCGAAAAAAAACACCTACTGATACCCGCAACGGATAAGGAACATAGCCAGAACGATAAGGTTTTCAGTCCGGTAAACTATCGGGCAGGCGATATAAAAAGCCAGATTGCCTCGGTAATTCGTCATATCCCTAAATATTACAGGTTTCAGAGTTTAGGTACTTACAATGCTCTATTGTCCTTATTCAATATCAGGGCTGAAGAAGTCAGCGGTGAATTGCAAGGACAGCCCAGACAAGGACTGGTTTATTTTGCACTGAATAAGCAGGGTGAAAAAGTAAGCAATCCGTTCAAGGCATCTCTCTTTGGTAAAGGAGCAGGATTTGTTCAGCTTCAAAAACATTTTGCGGAATCGAAAGAGCAAATGAAATCAAATCCTGCAAGAATCCTGCTTAAAAATACTATTGAGGCAACGATGCATATTGTCTCTGATGAAACCGGTTTTAAAAAACAACTGACAAATCAGGGCATCAATACCGTTGTACGGAGAAATGATGAGGGACGTATTTACGGAATGACCTTTATAGACCACCAGTCCAGAACGGTTTGGAACGGTTCACAATTAGGTAAAAATCTATCTGCTAATGTATTCAATGATTGGTGGAGTGAGCAGAATACTGAAAAAAGAAATACTGCTACACAAGATAAAACACCTGTGATAAATAATAATAAGCCTGTGGAAAAGAACGAACAACCTCACGAGCTTTTCGATTTCCTGACCCAAATCAATACTATAGACGATTCAGGCTTGATAGAAGGATTCGGAGGACTGCTTCCTGATGCACAGGGGGACGATTACGAAGAACAGGCTTTTATCAACCAAATGAAGAAAAAGAAAAAACGTAAAAAGAAACAATAACATTCAAAATATAAAATTATGCAGGGAGAAGATGACTTGAGAGGACTCGCTAAAATTATGGCTTTTATGCGGGCTGTAAGTATCATTCTGGTACTGATGCACCTCTATTGGTATTGCTACGGGTTCTTTCTCGACAAGGGATGGACACAGGAAACCATCGATAAAATATTGGGGAATTTTCAAAGTACGGCAGGATTGTTTTCCCATACCTTATATACCAAACTTTTTGCCTTTGTCCTTCTGGCATTAAGCTGTTTGGGAACAAAAGGAGTAAAGAACGAGAAAATTACCTGGAGTAAAATCATTACAGCTTTAGCCATCGGGGTTGTACTTTTTTTCCTGAACACACCTTTATTGGGATTGCCTACGAATGTGGCAGCTTTCTCTTATATCCTGACAATCAGTTTGGGATATATAGCATTGCTCATGGCAGGCGTTTGGATGAGCCGATTGCTGAAGAACAACCTGATGGATGATGTTTTCAATAATGAAAATGAAAGTTTTCAGCAGGAAACCAAACTGATGAAAAATGAGTATTCAGTAAACCTACCTACCAAGTTTTATTACAAAGGGAAATGGAACAATGGTTGGATTAACGTGGTAAATCCTTTCAGAGCGACCATTGTATTGGGAACACCGGGATCAGGTAAGAGCTATGCCGTCGTGAATAATTATATCAAACAGCATATCGAGAAAGGTTTTAGTATGTACATCTATGATTTTAAGTTTGATGATCTTTCCACTATCGCTTATAATCACCTGCTGAAGCATACAGATAAGTATAAGGTAAAGCCAAAGTTTTACGTCATTAATTTTGATGATCCACGCAGGAGCCACCGTTGTAATCCGCTCAATCCCGATTTTATGACGGATATATCCGATGCCTACGAAGCAGCTTATACCATTATGCTTAATCTGAACCGTAGCTGGATACAGAAGCAGGGGGATTTCTTTGTAGAATCCCCCATTATATTACTGGCTGCTATTATATGGTTTCTGAAAATTTACGATAATGGTAAGTATTGTACATTTCCGCACGCTATCGAGTTATTGAATAAAAAATACGCAGATGTCTTTACTATTTTAACCTCATATCCTGATTTGGAAAACTATCTATCAGCTTTTATGGATGCCTGGTTGGGCGGAGCACAGGATCAGTTGCAGGGGCAAATAGCATCGGCTAAAATCCCTTTGTCAAGAATGATAAGCCCGCAATTGTATTGGGTCATGACAGGGGACGATTTCTCATTAGACATTAACAATCCTAAGGAGCCGAAAATCCTTTGTGTGGGAAACAATCCTGACAGGCAGAATATTTATTCTGCGGCATTAGGATTATACAATTCGAGGATTGTAAAACTTATTAATAAAAAAGGGCAATTAAAGAGTTCTGTAATCATTGACGAATTACCAACGATCTATTTTAGGGGGCTTGACAACTTAATTGCAACGGCAAGGAGTAATAAAGTATCCGTTTGTTTGGGATTTCAGGATTTCTCTCAATTAACCCGTGATTATGGCGACAAAGAAAGTAAGGTTATCCAAAATACCGTAGGTAATATTTTTTCCGGGCAAGTTGTAGGTGAAACCGCCAAAAGCCTTTCCGAACGTTTTGGTAAAGTGTTACAAAAACGCCAAAGTATTACAATCAATCGTAACGACAAATCCACTTCCATATCCACTCAACTGGACAGCCTGATTCCCGCAGCTAAGATCTCCACACTCACTCAGGGAGTATTTGTCGGGGCAGTATCGGATAATTTTGATGAACGTATTGAGCAGAAAATATTTCACGCTGAAATAGTTGTGGACAATGAAAAAGTTTCTACCGAAACCAAAGCCTATCAAAAAATACCGCAAATCCTGTCTTTTGAAGAAGATGCTATGAAAACAGAAATTGAGGCTAATTACCGTCAGATAAAACAAGACATTGTGCGGATTATTGAAAGTGAGATGGAACGGATTAAGAACGATCCTGATTTACAGCATTTAGTACAAGGAGATTAAATATAAAAAGGGAATATAATTCCCTTTTTATCTATCAGGCAATTTAGCTACTACTCTCCCTTTTAATCCCTGGTCAACCAGATAACCAAGAAAATCAGCAAAAGGGGTAATGTCCTGCTCAATGCTTGCTATTTCAAGAGCCTGCATATATTCATCCCTTCTTTCCACAGGAATTACCGTCCAGGGGTATCCTCCTGAAGCCAGCATTACATTCATCAGAAAACGTCCCATTCTTCCATTCCCATCCATATAAGGATGGATAAATACAAAGATAAAATGTCCCAGTACAGCTCTTACCGAGGTCTCGGTTTCCTCTTCTAATAATTCAAATAATACGGGCATAACATCACGCATAGCATCTACACTGAGAGGTACATGCTTAGAATTACCAATGTACACCTGATTATTTCGGTATCCGGCTAAATCTGTTGCCTTTAATAATCCGGCAACCACGCTTGGGTCAAATAACTGCCTGTACCATTTGGAGTGATCCTTATCTACCTGTGTACCTGGGTTAGCACCTTGTAATATAACCTCAATAGTCTTTTTCACTTCGAGGAAAGCCTGATAATATCCTCTTGCAGCCATAGCGTCCCGCTGCTTACGGTCTTCTTCATTCTCCTTGATATTCCATTCTCCGCTGCTTACCTTAGCAATCAGCTCGGGGGTTACCTTATACCTTTCAATGGAAAGGGAATGATAGGCATCTGTTACATAAATATCATCTATACCCTTTAAATATAAATTGTGATCCGCAGGAAGTCCCGGAGATGCGGGAAAGTTTTTTATGACTGTTTCACGCATCTGTATCCACATCAAACGAATTCGGTTTACATAAGGTGAACGTTCCCGGGCAGACAACTTAACATCAAGTTTATATTCAAATGGGTCATCCTCTCTAATATCGTAGTCAGCTTGTTTGAATGTTTCTACAATCTGGTCAGCTATTTTATCCCGTTGGATATTCCGGAACGCACCTGCCAGGCGTCCTGCCAGTGTCGTATGTCCGTTTTCCAATAATATAGGTAATAACTCTGATGCATCCCGTATCATTGAAAGTGTGGTACGTGCATCAATAGCGTTATGGGTATAGACCGCAGCAGTACTATAAATAAGTGCCGCCTGTAAATTATATATCCTGATACCATTGTGTATCTCCATCTGCTCGCCTTGCGGTATATCAGTCTTCAGGTTGAACAACGATGTATTGTATGGCAACGGAGTAGGCTTGTTGTTGCCTTGTGGCGAACGGACGAGCAATTGTTGGGGTACAGTCCGGTTTCCGGCGTGAATAAGCAATGACTGATCGGCAGACAGGCACCAATTCTCACCGTATTTATGATTAAGAAATCTAACAATAAAATCCCAATACGAGCTATACCATGAAGTTGTCTCACCTTCTTTTTCATTTGGATTTGTGGCTATATACCAACCTTTGGTTACTTCACGAATAAATCCGTTTTTCACAAGCAACTGACGGTACTTTGCATTGGGCATATCATCGGTATAAATACCAACTACACCTTTATCCTGTAATTCTTTCAGGAAAGTAAGTGCTTCTACGAATCTTTCTCTTGGTGTTGCCATAATAAACAATTTTAGTTTTAAACTAATTCTTTCCTTACTAACTTTACTTATAATATTAGTACTAAGTTTAGTAAATGCTACTGTTGTAAAATTAGTAAATACAAATGTACTAAAATTAGTAAATACAATCGTGATAAAATTAGTAAATTATAATGTTGTAAAATTAGCAAATACAATAGTAGCATAATTAGTATATACATATAAGCTTAAACGGTAGATGTTTTAATAAAAGAAACTCTGTCAAATCGCTTTACGTCTTATTCCTGAATCTTCATTAAGTTTTGTTACTTTAGTATCTTCTACATCCTGATTTTGTTCTTCAGATTCCGGTGTAATCGACATTTGTATTTTCCTTTCGACAGCAGCCAGTTCCGTTTTGAGTTCGCTCAATCGGCTTTCTTTAGACCATATACCACCTACCACCTCTTGAAGAATAGGTAAATCCTTTTGTATTTCGGCTATTTTCTTTTGTTCCTGTTCGATATAGTTGGGTAGTTTTTCCAATGCGTTAAGGAAATTCATTGATGCCAGTTTCTCATCTTTAGCGATGATACCATTGTTATACGTGTATTTGATATTGCCTTCACCTTGTACCAAAAAACGGTTTACCCGTATATCAGCCCCTTCCTTTTCAGACATTTCAGTTTTTACCAGAAGTGTAAATCCGTACAATGTACCGATTTCTTCATATTGCCCTCCGGTGCGGGTTTTATCTGCAATCTGATTGAGCTTTGTCCCGATTTGTTTTATATCTGCATTGGAAGATAAGCCGTCCAACTGTACAGGATTTGCAACAGTACCGTCCGAGCGCTTTTGTATGCGTTGCTGTAAGTTCTCCCAATCAAGGCTCATTCTGTTAAAACGGGATTGTGCACTTTCCAGTAATTCTGTAAAGTCTTGCAACTTGTATCTGGCACTTGATTTGGAACGGTTGAACGCTTGTTTTTCGCTTTCCAATCCGGCAATCTGCTTTTCTATTTTGGCTTTATCCAACAGATCGGTATTTCCTGACAGGATAGCTACATATTCCGAGAAGCTCATACCCGTTTTTTCGTCCATAGCACCTTCATCAATGGTACGCTTACCAAGGTTATTGGATTTTAACTGATCGATGAAAAGCTGTTTGTTATACAGGATATTAAACTTATAACTGTCCAATGATTTTTCTACGGCGTAAATAAAGACATCCACTTTATTGTCGGCAAAATGTTTGGCAATATAATTACCAGTACGGATAGCCCTTCCGTCACGTTGAGCAAGGTCACTTCGCCGCCAGGGTATATCCAGATGGTGGAGGGCAACCGCCCGCTTTTGTCCGTTTACTCCGGTTCCCAGCTTTTCCGTAGATCCCATAACGACCCTTATTTTGCCTTCATTTATATCTTTTATAAATTCTTTACGTTGCTTTTCGGTCTTGGCTTCCTGAATAAAACGTATTTCGTGGGCGGGTATGCCGTGGTCTTCTAACAGCTTGCGTTTAAGTTCCGCATATACGTTCCATTCACCGGGCTTATAGGTTCCCAAGTCGGAAAACACAAACTGTGTTCCTTTCTGTGCATTGAATTTCTGATAGTATTTCGCAATATTGGCGGCACAATGTGAAGCTTTATTATCAGGATGGTCATCGTACTTACTGCTTATCATCCGCATATCTAATGACATCTTACGGGCATAGTCCGTAGCGATAAGCATCTTGGCTTTTTCTTCGTTTTGGGAAAGAGGAGCTCTTCCGAGTAGTTCTCCTCTGCCTGTTTTGGCAAATTCCATCAGGTTTTTGATGAACACTTCCTGGTCGGGTGTCGGCGGGATATTATACAATATTTCGTTTTTCTCCGGACGGTCAATACCGATGTCTTTTGCTGTCCGGTAATCGGTAATTTCCGAGTAGAACTGTGCCAGTTCCGGTACTTTGATAAAATAACGGAACCGTTCTTTCTGTACAATGTTGTTCGCTACCGAAAATTCATAATCGGTAGTTTTCCTTGCATAAATAGCTGCCCAGGCATCAAAGCAGTTGATACCCTGTTTTTCCAATGCCTGCGGACGGAGGTATTTGAACAGTAGATACAATTCTGTAAGCGAGTTGCTGATGGTAGTACCTGAGAGAAAAGTTGCCCCCAAATCCTTGCCGGTACGTTCCTGTATGGTACGTATGGCAAAAAGCAGGTTCATTGCCTTCTGGCTTCCCTGTTGATTTCCCAATCCGGCAACCCGCTCGTGGCGGGTATTGAACATCAGATTCTTGAAACGATGACTTTCATCAATCAGCAAATGGTCAATACCCATCATTTTGAAATCAACCACATCGTCCTTGCGGTTCTCAATATCGTGTTCCAGTATCTTTAATTTAACTTCAAGGTTCTGTTTACGTATCTGAACGCCTCTGAGCATTCCCCTCGAAATCTCATTGCCCTGTGCTTCTAAAGCTGTAAGATTGTCTTCCACGTTGTCCAGTTCTGCTTCGAGAATTTGTTTCTGCATCTCGGGAGACTGTGGTATCATTCCGAACTGGTCATGGGTCAATATCACACAATCCCAGTCGTTGTTTTTAATATCACCGAAAATCCGTTGTCGTTTCTGTGGTGTAAAATCTTCTTTGCCCGGATACAGTATTTTTGTGTGTGGGTAAGCTTTACGATATGTTTCGGCTATTTCGTGCACATTGGCTTTCAAACCCATTATCAGAGGCTTATGTACCATTCCCAAACGCTTCATTTCCTGTGCAGCAGTACACATGATGAGTGTTTTTCCCGCACCCACTTCATGGTCGCAAATGGCACCACCATTGAGCTTAATCATCCAGACTGCATCTTTCTGACTTTGATAGAGGTCTTCAATGCCTAATGCTTTTCTGTCCAGACCGGGAAATTCCTGATGGCTTCCATTGTATTGCGGACGGACAAAACAGTTAAAGGTGTCATTGTACTGATCCGTAAGTCGTTTTTTGAACTCATCATTCTGGGCATGCAGCCAGTCGGTAAATGCGGTACGGATTTCATCTATCTTCGTATTTGCCATCTGTATGGCTTCCATGTCGCGTACCTTAACCTCTTTATTATCTATCCAGACCTTTTTGGTGATGTCGGGGGTGGTATTGACAAGAGCATGTTTGAACAAAGCAATACCATCAAACGTACGGCTCTCAGCTTTTACGGCATACTTATCCCAAATGTGGATATTCTTTTGACCGCAGGAAATAGAGAAATCATCTGTATTTTCGGCATAATAAATACGGACATCCGTATCAAATAAATGTGAAGCAAAGTGGTTGTAAATCCCTGTCGGAATCCAACGTTCACCAAGATTAAAATCAAGTTCTTCAAATTCGATACGTCTTGGCCGGGATTCTTCAAGAGCTGTCAGACTGGCTTCAGCCTCCTTGTCATCAGGATGATTTTCAAGATATTTTTTTACTTCTTCGGCTTTCTCGACTACATTTCCCGATAACCATCGTTCCGAAATTTCGTATTCATTTTCTAAAGGATTGTAGAAAATACGTCCATGTAACGCTTCTTTCAAATCATCATCAGTCATACTACTGATTTCAGACATATAATTCAAGTCCACACTTCCGTATTTGTTCAGAGAAGCTGCCAGTGCCTCATCGGGATTATCTGTAGCTAATACGGCTGTTGAAAAACTTACAGGACGATGGAATATATCCGCTTTGTGTACTACGCCACCAACAACACGTTCCAGATAAGGGATTTCCTTACCTGCACTATCTGTTTTGATAAGTTTGATATTATCGACACTGTTAAGATTTCCGTACCTTTTGATAAAAGCATCGTACAAACTGTTGAGCTTTTCCCTTTCTTCCTTATGTTCTGTTTGCTTTTCGGCTTCTTTTTGATACAGGTCAAGGTAAGTATCACGTACAGCGATATAGGCTTCGGCTCTTGCTTTTTGCAGGGATGGTAGTTGTAAAGGGTGGAAAACAGCCCTACTGTTTTTCGTACCTACATCTTGCAGATGACCAACCCAACCCTTATCCACGACAAGGCAATCGTTACGGTGGAACGGTTGCAGTTCGCTACTATATGGAGCAGGTTCAGGAACGGCTGACTGTACAGCCTGTCCGTTTTCGCCCGTACCTGCAAACAAATCACCCGTAATTGTCTGTTTGTTTCCGCTATCTGTCTTATTTTCATTAGCCGTAGCAGAAACCGGAGGTGTATAAGGTTGTGGTATTCTGCTAAACAGGTTTGGCTGCCGTCCGGTAACGGTTCCGTTCCTTTTTGCTGTTTGTTTTTTTGTTTTGGAGGCTTTAGCAGGTGTAATAACAGCTGCTGCCGGTTGTTCCGGATTTTCAAAGAAGTCAAACAGGCTGAGCTGTTTTTCTTCTGTTACAATGCTATTATTTGTTGGCGTAGATAAATTCTGTGGTTCCTGTTTTACAATAACCGATTCAGGTTTTGGCACAGGAGGTGTAATTTTTGGTGCTTCAGGAATCTGTACTACCGGTTCGTCATTGCGTTCTCCTTTATACAGTTTTTTGTCCAAATGAACAGAAAAATCCTCTGTCAGCATTCGCTTCAAATCTTTGGCTATGCCATCTACACCGTCTTTATGTGTATAAATCAGAGCAGGTTGTCCGTAAGGGTCGGTATCTAATTTCCTTTCGGTATGTATTACCCTTGTACCATTCCGAAAGAAAGCATTGCTTGGAGTGTTGTATTTGGTCTGCCTGCTTTGACAGAATAATTCTTCCGCTTCAGTCAGGCTTTGTTTTGATGTATTCTTTTGCAGGATAATCAGGTCGCTTCCGACTTCCGTACCTGCATATTCCGTAAACAGGTTATTGGGCAACCGTACAACTGAAACAAGGTTATTATTCTGCATCAATGCCCTGCGTATCGGTTCATTCTTGGGGCTGTTGAGAATTCCCTGTGAAGTAATGTAAGCCAACAAACCGCCCTCACGAAGTATATCGTTTCCTTTCAGAAAGAAGTAATTGTGTACGCTTCGGGCAGCCTGCACTTTTGCAGGGTTTTTGCTTCGGGAATAAGAAATATCAAAAACGGAAGTATCGCCAAACGGAATATTACTGGCTACAATATCATAGCTGTTTTGTTCCTTTTCGGGTATTTCCTCAAAACCGCTTATACGGATATTGCTTTCGGGATAAAGCTGCTTTAAAACCTTGCCTGTCAGCAGATCTTTTTCATAGGCGGTAACCGTTGCTTTTTGATTTTCTGAAAAGGATTGTATGAATGAGCCGATACCTGCGGAGGGTTCCAGGAATTTCTGAATGTTCAGACCGCTTTCACGCAAGGTTGCGGAAATGGCATCTATGATTTGCGGTGGTGTATAGAATGCAGTAAGTACAGAACTTTTCATACTGTCCACATACCTGCGGTACTGCTTTTCGTCTTCGGAGTTTTCTTTGAGTAATTGGTGGAGTTCCTGCGTAATCGGAAAAAGGTCGTGTTCTGTTTTTCTCCAATGGTTAATGTCTATTTCGTTCTCTATTGGATTCAACACGAATTTAAGACCACCGAAACCGCTATACAGCATTAGCTGCTGTTGTTCGGTTTCAGTAGCCTGGCGTTTCTCTCTTTCTAAGATAAATACAATACGTAACGCCTCAATATTCTGCTTGAGATGTTCCCGTTTATTGTAGCCCATTTTTCTCTATCCATATTGCTATGGCTCCTGTCATTTCGGTATAGAGCAAATCAAACTCAACTTGATATGCAAAATCGTCAGTGAGTTGGTATTGCCTAAAAACAGGTTCGCATATAGGAAGCATTTTCAGGGCAAAAGGATGAAGTTCCTCGTCTGCCATAATCGTATCAAACTCATTACATACGACTTTGAAAACGGTATCAAATTTTGAAAAATGCAACCCTTCAAATAAAATATAGTCGGCTATTTCATTACATTGTTCTATTCCGTTGCCCGCGATAAATGCTCCTTCATAGGCATTTACTGCCCGATTGGAGCGTTGAGTAATGAATGTTTTATCACCCGCCAGTTCAGGAAAACTTGTATTAAGAAGTTCCTGTAGTCTTAACTCGTAGTAAGACAAGTCTTTTTTTTCTGCCATAATTCTTTTAGTATTTAATAATGTGATAAGCTCCTTTATTGAAAAAGCCGTGATAAAAATAGGCAGCGGGAAAACGGGGTTGGTTTTAGTTCGTTATTTGACTGTGAGAGGCTTTAATTGGCATATTTTGAGATAAGAAAATTTAACAACATTCCAACTCAACTTGAATTGTTATCAAATAAAATTAATTTCAATAAATTGAAACTGCTAAATAGCTATTGTTCATATTAACTTTAAATTGTTGTAAAATAATTTTATAAAGAACAAAATTACGAGGTAGGGAAAACCCGCATTGATAATTATATTTTTAAACTGTAGATTTGTTGTTTTTAATAGTTACGATGAAGTTTGATTTAATCAAAATGTAGAAGAATGCTTGAACAAAACATTAAAGAAGATTTTCTAAATTTATTTTACAATGATTTAAAAGATGAAAGTTTAGAAAACAAAAATCGTTTAAATTTATTCACACTTAAAGTTCGGAATAATTCTTTTTCATACGAAGAATTAATTCAGGAGCTTGGAAATAAACTTCACTATTTTGCTCTTTCCAGACAACAGATTAAAAAGCTAAAGAAAGAAGACAAACTCAGAGACTTAATTGATTCAGCTAAATCAAAGCTCAGAAATTATTCTTCGAATGAAGGAGAACTTGGGGAAATTTTACTTTATTGCTTATTGGAATCCCATTTGAATGCACCAAAAATTTTGACAAAACTTGAATTAAAAACTTCAAATAACGATTATGTGAAAGGAAGTGATGGTGTACATCTTTTAAAATTAAATGAAAAAGAATATCAGTTAGTTTTCGGAGAATCAAAATTAGAATCCCAAATAACAAATGGAATTTATTCTGCATTTGATTCTATAAATAAATTTTTAAATGAAAAAGGAAAAGTAAAGTTTGAAATTGATTTGATAAATAGTGAGTTAGTGAAAGAAGCTTATGATGAATCAAATTATGAAATATTAAAGAGAATTATTATACCAAGTGCAAAAGAAGACGAAATATATTTAGATTATTCGTTTGCAATTTTTTTAGGATATAATATTGTTGTTTCAGATGATGATAAAAAATTAAGCAATAAGGATTTTAGAGATACAATCCGAGAAAAGATAAAGACGGAGGTGCTATCAAATATCAATTCTATTAATTTTCAAATTAAAAAGAAAGAATTTACAGGGTATTCATTTTATGTATATGTTATTCCTTTTAGTGATTTGGTTAATATTAGAAAAAAAGTAATTGAGGAACTACAAAACTAAAGGGAATGTTGTTAATTGACAAACTTACATATGATATAAATAATGATGATTATTTCCTAGAATTATTCGACAAATGTATGCTTTCATCTGCCGGATTTAATTTGAAAGCATCAAACTTAATAGATATTACAAATAAAGAATTTATTGATTTATTAAGGTTTGCTGATATTTTATCAAATTCTATGGAACCCAACAATAGAAATAAAGCATATCAAATTATAACTTCTTTGAACCATCAATATAGTACAGATCCAATATACAAAACTATATCTAAAGCTGTTTTCAGTAAACTTGGAAATTTTCCTGCAATACTCTATTTAGAAAACAAAAATTATAATAATGCAGAATTACCCTTATTTCGGGAAGTTGAAGCTCAATCAAAAAAACTAATTCAAAAAGTTCCTGATAGTGAGAATTTATTCTTTACTGATTCTCAATTTGAACTATTTACAAAGCTCAGTAATAGTGTTGAATTTAGTTTTTCAGGTCCGACTTCGATGGGTAAATCTTTTTTAATCAAATCATTCATTAAAAAAGTAATAAAAAATAGCCCTCCTGAAAATATAGTTATTATTGTCCCTACAAGAGCCCTAATAAATCAATTTTCAATAGATTTAAAAACTGAATTATCGGAACTATTAGATGACTATAAATATAAAGTTCTCATCAATTCCAATGTATCAGATATAGTACTAGAAGAAAAATATAATTTCATATTCGTTTTAACACCTGAAAGATTAATAAGTTATTTATCACAGGAAAATAATCCGCCAATTGGTTTTTTATTCTTGGATGAAGCCCATAAGCTTGCTAATTCTACTGATGCAAGAAGTATAACGACTTATACAGCAATAGAGAAAGTTCAAAAGAAATACGGTAATATTAAACTTTATTTTTCTTCTCCAAATGTTTCTAATCCGGAAGTGTTTTTGAAATTGTTTGACCGGAATATAGAAAACAAATTTTACAATACAGATGAATCTCCCGTATCTCAAAATTTATATTTCATTGATTTGATAAATAAAAACTATGAGTTACACACAAAAGAAAAAGTCATTAATCTTAATTCAGGAATTAACCTTGATAATATTTCAACTGAATTAGAATTGATACAATTTATTGGTAAAGACCAAAACAATTTAGTTTATTGTAATTATAAATCTAAATCTGTAGAAAAGGCAACTGAATATGCTTCATTAGTAAAGGAATATCCTGTTTCAAAGGATGTATCAAAAGCAATAAAAAATATAAAAGAATATATTCACCCTGATTATTATCTTGCTGAAATCCTAAATAAAGGAGTGGCTTATCATCACGGTAAATTACCTCAACTTATTAGGAATTTAATAGAAGATTTATATAAAAAAGAGGACATTAGAAACGTATTCTGTACTTCTACTTTGTTAGAAGGCGTGAATATGCCAACTCAAAATATTTTTATTCTTGATAACAAGAATTATAGAACGAGCTTCGATCTTATTGATTTTTGGAACTTATCAGGTCGTGCAGGTAGATTATCTAAAGAATTAGAAGGTAATATATATTGTGTTCAGTATGACAACTTAGTTTGGGAAAACAAAGAAATATTAAAAAAAGAGAAAATAGAATTAAAACCAACAATATTAAATAAGGTAGATAGGAATCTTCAAAAAATAGAGAAGATTTTAAATAATCAAAACGTATCTGGTACGGAAACAGAAAAAGAAATTCTAAAATATATTGCTAACATAATTAAAGTTGATTCTTTGGATACCGAATCGAACTACAAAAGTCCTGTAATCAATAAGCTAATTGAAAAAAACAAAAACACAATTATAGAGTTAGCAAAGAACAAGACTGAAAATTATCAAATTCCAAGTTTTATACTAAATTATAATCAAACCATAGATTTTGAAGTTCAGAATAGCGTTTATTTGGAATTAGTTAAAAAGGTTAGGAATAAAAAAAATATATTACTTCCATCTAAAGACATTAAATATGAAACCTGTTTAGCTGTATTAGAGTATTTCTATTCTCTATATTCTTGGGATAAAGCAGAAAAAAAGTTACAAAATAAAAACAGTCTCAAATATTATGCTGTTTTAATAAATCAATGGATTAATGGTCTAACTTTAAGTCAAATTATAAGTCAGGCTATTGACTGGACCTATGATAAAAAATTCAACATTAAAATTACTTACAATGAATTTGTTCCATTTGACAAGCATAATAAAAAGCATATAAATTTAAAAATAGAAGAAATTATAGATGATATTGAATTTCTTCTACGATTTTTATTAGAAAAATATTTTAATCATTATTATCAAATACTTATCAAGATATTAGGAGAAGAAAACGCAGGTGAGAACTGGGCAACATTATTAGAGTATGGAACTCAAAATAGAATTGTTATAGCACTCCAAAATTTAGGAGTTTCGAGAAATACGGCTTTGAAAATTTTCAAAAATCACAAAGATTCACTAATTATGGTAGATGGAAAGTTAAACGGGATTAAAAAGGAAAAACTATTGAGTTCTCTTAAACCTGATTCTCTTGAATATCAAGAAATACAAAAAGCTTTATAAACCAATATATAAATATAATGAATTTAAGTTTCGTTTCTTATACTACGAAAGAAATTAAAACTTTATTAACCTTTCAACTCATTCAGAGATAACAAGTCGTGGAGCAAAGCATACGTAATAACACCTATAAAGTTTTTGGAGCCGACTTTCCCCATAAGGTTTCTCTTGTGCTTTTCTACCGTTTTTGGGCTAATACTCAATTTAACAGCTATTTCAGAACCACTGTATTCTTTCAGGGTTAAACGGATTATCTCCATTTCCCGATCACTAAAAACCAGAGGTTCTTCGGTTTCTAATTCCAGAGAGGGATAATCCAGGATGTCCTCTATTATTGATGTTAGACTTTTCTCGAAATAAAACCCGTCATCATTCAGTTTCAGGATCGCATTTTTCAGTTCAAAGGGGTCTGTATTCTTAGTAAAGTACCCGTGCACTCCCAGTTTCATTACCTCCCTTATAGTTTCTGCATCATCCCTGAGAGTAATTACCAGTATTTTTATGTCAGGATATGACTCATTTACTCTCCGGCAGGTTTCAAAGCCATCCATTTCAGGCATCTGTAAATCAAGCAGCAATATATCTGCGGAAACGGTTTCCAGCTTTTCCAAAAGCTCTTTCCCGTTGGAAGCCCCGGCAACCACCTCCATATTCCCAAAACTGCTTATCAGGAGTTTAAGACTTTTTCTAAACAGAATATGATCATCTGCAACAGCTATACGTAACATAACCTATTATTTTTTTAAACGAATTATTATTGTGTTTCCTTTCTCTACAAAAACCTGTATCAATGAAGCTCCTATATGTTTGGATCTTGATATGATATTCTTCAATCCCATACCTGAAGTATCACGTAAACTTTGATATAAATCGAAAGGAATTCCATCATCTGTAATTTTAATTTCAATAATTTCTCCTTTCTTCTCAATGGAGAAATCTATATGACTGACATTCCCATGTTTGAACATATTGGAAATAAGCTCTTGGATAATACGGTACAGCTCATAAGCATCTGATGAAGAAACCGATATATCTTTTTGATCGTGCCGAAAAGTTATACTAACATTATTTAGCGTTTTAACTCTTTCAAAATAGCCGTATAGTGTAGGTATAAGCCCCAAAGTTTCTAGCGTTGGAGGCATCAGGTTGTAACTTATGTGCTGTATATTGTTTAATGTATTATCCAAAGCCGATTTTATTTCCAACAGTATGGTTTTATTGAACGGACTTTCTTCCTGCTGATCCAAGATGGTAATATAATTACGGATAGCATTCAAATCTCCCGAAACTCCATCATGAAAATCAGTCGCAATACGTTTCCGTTCTCTTTTTTCGGATTCTAATGAAGCTTTCAGCAGGTTTTCGGATTCTCTTTGCTTTTGCTTATAGGTATTTTTACGATAAATCAAGGCAAATGAAAATAATGCCAGTACAAGCAACAGCATTGCCAAAGTACTAATCCAAAATATTAATTTTAATCCTGCTTCATTTTCCATACTCCGATAATGAGAAATATTCTAAAAAACAATGTTGCCAACAAGTTTACCAGCCAGTAATTATAAAAATAAAGATTACTGTTAAAGATAAAACTGCTCAACAAAAATAAAGAAAATGTGGCAGCATGGTAAACAGCTATTCCTGTTACAAAATAAAATATATCATTTTGCCATATATTAGGAATCTCAATTTTCTCAAACGGGTTAAGGTTTTTTAATTTATTAAACAGGTCTTTGAGCCATATTGAAGAAAAAACAAGGGCAAAAAACGCAATAAAATTTCTGTTTATTGCTAATGAGACAAATTTGTTTTCTTCATCCAGATAAAAAAATGAGGCACTATAAAAAATAACCGCAAGAGGTAAAAATATCCTCAAAAACTTTCTGTATTCCGGAAGAATGCGGGAAAAGAAATAATAGAGTGTGATAAATTCTATCAAAGGATATAGCTGAAACCAATACACGGTATTGATTTCTAGAATTTTTGATCCCACAAATTCATACAGTGTTGCCAAAGCAGTAAGCACTACCAATGGAAACATAGGGTGTTTTAAGTAGATTTCTTTTTTCTTTAGCAGAAATACCACTAACAACGGAACCACCCCAATAAACAGGGCAGTATAAAAAATAATTTGATACAAAACTTATCCTTTTATCAAAGGGCTTGATTTAGGGCAGCTTTTAGGGCACGGTTCAAGATGTTCCACAATTACACCTTCGCTTATATCTTCACCAGATGCATCAACTCCCACTAATACCCTGTTTTCTTTATTTGTTGCAGCATCATTTCCATTATAAATACGTACTCCTATGCAACCTTCCTGTTTCAGAATACTTTTCAGTTTCTCTGAACCTACAAAAAAGGATTTGATTGCTTCAGGGTTTTCATTTTGGAAAGAATGCGTGTAATTTACTGCTGAATCAAGAGTAACTACTTCTCCTGTATTTCTGTCTACTGCCATAAAAATAATATTTATATATTCAACTCACAAAGGTCTGATTTAGATTTTAAAATGTCAATGCGGGAAAACCCGTATTTTACATTAATAATATCATTTTATATAGCTTATTACTTTGTTCTGAATATGGCATTGTTTTGGATATTTATTTTACAGAAAAAGTTATTTAAAAACTGTTTGATTTAAAAAAGTTCATTATTGGGCTAAAATTCCTGAAAAAATACGGGTTTTCCCGCATTGACTTTTTCATTTTTAAGCCTGAACTTTGAAACATCTTAAATTAACTCATTATAAATGAGTAGCTCATTAGACGGAAAACCCTCTTATATAGGGTTCTTGAAATAAATGTATAGAGTAATAATTTTCGGAAAGCTAAATACTTGATTTCTCAACTCTGAATATTGAAATACTCTTTAATAGACTGTTAACTTGTTAGCGTCCGACTATCAAGTGAGTGTTTGATTTTTTTAGTAATTCATATTAGAATTTAGGAGTATAAAAACTCTATTGTTATTTACTATAATCCCTTAATTATATGCATTTTTTTACAGAACATTCAAAATTAGATACTCAATCTCCAGGGCAGGAGTTTGGAGCAATTGATGAAAATCAATATCGTTTAGGCAATATGTTTTCTTCAAGTGCAACTGAAGACCCAAAAGCTTTTGCCATTACAGATGGTTTAATTCTTGTTCAAAAAATCAATGGGGCTGATAAATATAATATTGTTATAAAACCTACTCAGCAACCGGATTTAAACTTTCCTAAGATTGACTATATTATATATAAGGGAATTAAAAAAGATAGTATTATAGACGGAACTAAAGTTGCTGATGAAAACAATAATGACCTTACAAAGTCAATTCACGAAAGTGCTCAATTATGGTATCAAAATGAAGGAATACCAATGCCAGGTACTGAACCCGCAGCTGATACATCATTAGGGCTTATATATGATGCAAGTGCTTCGGATCAGGATTATCAGCTACAAGATACAGACAGCTTAAATGAAGCCTTTTATTCAAATAACCCGGTAACACTCCCTTTTGTGTTTTCGGGAAATCATATAGGCGATTTTGATAAAACAGGTGACTTTGGAATTATTATAATATTTGAAAAAATAGGTTTTCAACCCACGTTTCAGCTTGCACGAGAACTGGAATCTGTTTTGGAATTTGATCCTTTAGACCCAGGTGCGACCGATGCTGATATTTTCAAGAGAAAAAACGAAAAGGAAGACATACTTTGTTTTATTGATGCCGCAGCTTTTTTTGGCTCATTTTTTAATCTTGGAATTAATGTTCATGAGGGGAGTGATTTTGAACTAAAAGAAGGAGACGACCTATATAGTGAGGTCATTTCAAAATTCCTAAATAAAAATAAACTGTACCTTGATATAAGAAATGGATATGATGATTCACTCAATTATTATGAAAACTATGATAATACTATTCAATGGAGTTTGGATAATACAGATACTTTAGTAAATGTTAACTATTATCGCAACCATGGATGGCCTGTTTTAGTAATCAATGATGATTCTTCTAATAGCGAGTTTGACCCGAATAATACCGAAAAGGTTATAAAACTTGCTTTTCCTAAAGGGGACAATGAAAATCCATTAATCTATTATAAAAAAGCATATAAAGAAGAATTAGGGTTAGAATTACCCGAAAGGGAAAATATTTTTCTAACTCCCGTTATTCAAAATAACTTAATTAAAACTGATGCTTTTATTGTTCCGAAGTCAAGTGACAGACTAATTTCAAATTATTATCAGGTTAAGTTAATCAAGCAAATTGACAATACACATAGTCAGTCAACAAATGGTTTTCCTCCTGAAAGAGTATCATTTTTAGATGCTCTTTTCCCAATATTTGACATGCAGATACCTTTTAATAGTTCAACAAATAAAAGCTATTTAAAGATATATTACGATGCAAATTTTGCTGATAAAACTTATATAAATTCATCTAATTCTACAGCGAATATTGCTATTGCGAAAGACAATATTTCTGTTAGTTTTGTCGCTTTTCCTAATAAATATAATCTGAATTACAGAGCAAATATTGATGATAAAATACCTCTTAGCGGTATGGAAGGGACAATAAACAGCCTCTTTCTGCTTGAATTAGATAAAAGAGTTGAGTCTGTAAAGTTAGTTCAGAGTAATTTTTTAATAAATGGGACTGATTATGGATATTTGAAATTTATCGAGCAGTCTTATCCTGATGAAACTCAAATTGAAAAATACACTTTTGATGATGTTAGTATTCTTTCACTGACAAACCAGCAATATCAGGAATTATTACAATTAAAGAATCAGGAATTTCCGGATGATTATAAAGTTTACTTAAGTTTAGACAATATTGACAATGACATAGACGATAACGGAAACTCTTATACAAAATTTGATTGTATATTAACGGGGCTTAAAGACGATGGCAGTGGTAATATTATCAGCCATTCTGCAATCCCATCCCCTGCAATAACTTTATATACAGACAAGAAAATATCTGGAGCAGAATATTCAAGGAATTATGAAGAAACTATTGGAATTGGGTATGATCTTGATACTAACATAAATAATGAAGATTATTTTATTAATAAACAGAACCCTGTCAGAAATGTAGTTGATGACTTTATCAATAAAATAAATAATATTAACTCTTCAAGTGGTGAGGTATATCAAGCAATACGAGCATTAGTCAGTAGTAAAGGAGCAGAGTTATGGCAAATTGCTGTACAAACAGTTCAGGCTAATCCAAGCCAACCGGATGACCGACCATTATATTGGGGTAGGTTAAAGATGGGAGTAGCTATAAAAAAACATGCCTATTTTAGAGGAGATATAGATACTAATTCAGATATTATTACCGGTTCCCAACTTGATGAAATTATTAAACTTTTTGAAGAAAAGAGCAGAAATTATACAGGGGTTGATTTCTCTGGAGCTCCTTCCGGAGCTAAGAAAGTTTTAATCACAGGGTTTGATCCGTTTTTCTTAAATCCAAGTACAGGGAACATTCTTCAGAGTAATCCATCAGGCTGTGTTGCACTATCACTACACAGCAGTACCACTAACAACACTCTTGGGTATATTCAAGCTATGGTTGTTCCTGTAAGGTTTAGAGATTTTGACAGTAGTCTTACTGACGTAGGTGGTCCAGGTGAAGGTATTATAGAAAAACATATCGCCCCTCTATTAAGTCAAGTTGATATGATAGTAACAATAAGTCAGTCATTACCGGGACATTACGATATTGATAGATATGCTACTGTTTCAAGAGGTGCTACCCCAGATAATTTGAATGAAAATAGGGTTTGGCTTAGCAGGTCTATTGAAATAGATAATTCTAATTTAGAATGGATTGAGACAACTTTACCTGATGAGTTTATAGCTGATGGAGTAGTGTATAATTTTGAATATTATGATAGTAATAATAGTTTTCATGTAAATATTGACGGATTAGATCCTCCAGTTGTTGGAGAAAGAATGAACAGTGGTCCAGGAGGAAACTATCTATCTAATGAAATATTCTATAGAGTTGCAAAATTAAGGGTTGCTTTTTCATCTGATTTTCCAACAGGGCATTTTCATATTTCTAAAATTCAGAATGGCACAGATGATTTTAGCGGTCCTGATACTCAGGCTCTCATAAATATAGTGAAAAATGCATTCAATAATGCGGTAATAGGATTATAAATTATGAAAAGATATTTAAAATATTTATTTATAATAATTGTGATTATTTGTTCTCATATCAAAGGGGGGGCTCAAGAAGCTCATAAAATACATCTAAACAAGATAAAAAGTGAAAATAAAAATCTTGAATTTGATTATGATTTGGTATGTGCTAAAGATTCAGTCTATATAGATTTTAAGTATTCAGGGGATTTTGGGATAACTTATTATGTAAGTTTTAGACTTAAAGAAAATATTCCTGATGGAGAATACAGAATTTATGTTGATAATAAACTTGCACAAAAATCTTATATAAAAAATGGGTTAAAAGATAGCTTATGGGTGGAATATCAGGAGAATGGAGAAAGACGAGAAACTCCATATCACAAGGGTGCAATAGATGGGTATATAATTGAATATTATGATAATAACATCATAAAAAAAAGAACTGTTGTAGAAGAGGGTAACTTGATTTCCAGAGAAACATACTCAAAATCCGGTGTTATTCAAATGAAAGAACATTTCAGAAAAAACAAAGCATACAAAATTGGTAGATATAATAAAAAAGGGAAATTAATAGAAGAAAGAACTATTGATTGAATATAGTTTACAAAGAGAGCTCTTAAAGTGATTTACAACAGATAAATTAAGGTATTATGATTGCAATAACAGATATTTCGGCTTATTCAGATTTAGACCATGTGGGGGCTAGTATTGGCTTACTTATTCCTACCCAAGATGACATTCAAACATTGATTAGTTCTAATGCATTTGTGAACACGGCAATAACTACAGCTTTTAAAAACCTGTTAATCCGAATCAGTAATGAATCAATCTATAATGGTTTACACTTACAACCTGCCTCACTGATGAGTAGAATTTCCCATATGTTCAACAGAGTTGGATTTTACCGTCAAAATGGTATGTTATTTTTTCAGGCAAATACTGGAGCATTAGATGCTGGTACTGATATGATTATAAATGTTTTGAATCAATATACAAATTTTCAAGACATTGCTCATAACGCTTTTCATAACAATAGTTGGGCTAAAAAAGCAAATGATATAAGAGCAATGGCAAATAGTGGGTTACAGAAGCTACATTATATAACCGTATTCAGCAATTCAAACTCAAATAGTTCTTTCAATGATTTATCAAATATAAATAATTCAAGAAATATTCTAAATCTCAGGAATGAAAATACTCAAAGATTTTTAATGATTAATCTAAGTCAAAATGCAGACCCTATTATGCCAACAGTTAGAATTAAAAATAATTCTAATGAAAGAATAAGGGTAAGATTGAAAGTAGATTATGAAAAAACACGAAATGCTAATGGGACAGGAACTCTTTACAGAAGATTTCTGGATTACTTCCCTGAAACGGGTTACCCCATGCCGCCAATTCAAAATAATCATTCAATTATTATAAATGCTAATGCACATCGAGATATTGATTTTGGCAATAAAATAAGAGGAGGAATTGCAACTATCGAATATATACCTGAAAGCTTAAATTGGAATATTGATTGGGAAACTAATGAGAATTCATTATTTAAGTTTAAATTTTATATCAGAGGTAAAAATCCGACTCGTAATAATGTTGTAAATTATTTGACTAATTCAAATTATTTAGAAGATTATTGGTTTTTGATTAGAGTAGTAAAACACGAATCTCACAGTTTTGGAGCGGGTTATTTGAATTCTGGAAACGGAAACCAAGCGAATAGAAGATATCAACATTTCAATTATGGCACAAATTATTCGATTAATAATAATCAAATAGGCCTTCCAAATTTTGGTGCTCCTAGAGGATATGGCCTATTTCAACTAGATAATTATGGAGAAGTTCTATATAACAGTTTATCTCAACAAGATAGAAATGCAATAGATGCACTAACTGGTGTTGAATTATATAAAATATCTGACGAATTTTATTATACAAGAAGCTATATAAATGACGGTCAAAGATATACAAGAAAAGTAGCTACGGATCAAGGAGTATGGGACTGGAAGAAGAATGTAGATGAAGCTATGCAATTAATAAATTTGAAAAAAAATGAATTAAATACTAGTTATCAAACATCAATTAACGCAATAAATAATTGGAATAATAATAATCCTAACAATTTAGTTACAAGACCTGCTTCCAGAGAAGAAGGACATATTACATTTAATAATGTACCCTCTACATTACCAAACTTAAGTAATGTAATCAATAATTATTTTAATGATACTAATAATCAGCCAAATATTATAAAATGTTTCTTTGATGCATCAGTTTTAAAGTATTATAACGGAGCTACAGGAGGAGGTCATTATCTTGCAAGAAGAACAGGGACAGGAGGGAAACCTAATTGGGTTTTCAATCCACTTAATAACGATGGAAGAAACTATGTAAATTTAGTTTGTAGTACTAATGAAGATTAAGATTATACATATAATATTTTATGTATCGTGGATTATTCCGCTAATTTATTCTTGTTCACATAATGAGAGTATTAATGTTGCTGAAACCATCCGTAAATACAATCTTAATTATCAAACTGTACCGATGGGGAATACTATTGATAATTCCCTTCACGGAGATGGATCATTATTTGGTTCAATACACTATAATAAAACAACTGACTCCTGCCTTTATATACTTAGAAATTATAAAAATGATACTTTACTCATTCACTTAGACAGAGGTCTTGGTAATTATTCGAATTCTGTAGTTATAAGGCAAAATGATAATTATTTTTTTCTTTTAAGAAATTTTGGAAAAACAAAATACTCAGCTCTATTTCCAAATATTGTTTCAACTCCAAACATTTCTGATTCATATAAAATAGATAAAATAATAAGTTTTTCTAAAATAGATACTATCAGAGGTAATATGGTTCAGGTTAAAAGAACTCCTGATAAAGAAATAATCAGTAGTATCAAAAAACATTTTAATATAGAGGGAGATTTCTATATGGTTCATCCTCCTCTTGAAAGTAATTCAGGATTTGATTATAGTAAAGTCAATGCGATAATTACTATTGCTAAAGACACAATAGATAACTATCAATCATATTATTGGGTAAGTGCCACATTTGAGTCTCAAAAAAAGGGAAAAGATTTTGAGCTAACTCCAAACTTTACTGAAATTAATCATATAGGATTGCTTAAAGATAATACAAGCTTTTGGGAAGAAAATATTGGTAATACAAGAGAAACAACTAGTATCAAGTACAAGTATTATTATTACTATTTAGACCCTGTTGATAGTGCATATTTAGATTATAAGAAGTTAAATAAAATAGAGATTATTTCATATTCTGATAACAAGGAAAATATAATTACAACTTTAAAAGAGGAAGATCTTTTTAAGTACACCATATATAAGGGGCAAACTTCTGAGTTCAGACCGGAAATGTTCAGGTATTATAATGGAGAGTATTTTATTACCACTTTTCTTCCAAAACAGGACGAGTATATTGAAAGTTTTCCTCCAATTTATCATTTAGATACAGTAGAATGGAAGTTGAACAAATTAGAGTTTTTTGACCCTTTGGTTGATAAAAAATATTCCGTCTTACAAAGAAAGGTTTCGGTTGATATAACAGGAAATTACAGAGATACTTCTCTTTTTCTTGAAAGTTTTGAAATAGTAAAAGTTAATGATGAGTATAGATTAATTAAAAAAGGTATATAATGTCAGCACCACAATTTTATCCGGCTTTAAATAAATTGATAAGTACAGGCAGATTGCCTGAGCCTGTCAAAACTGCGGTTGATACCGTATCAAACAAGTTATTCTATAAATCATACTATGTAGAAAAGAGTGTGTATGGCGAATCTGCATACCACCACATTGTTTTGGTTTTAAATAGTGAGGTTGGATTAAATTTTTTCGGTGGTGAGGAAGGGTTTAAATTACTTTTTAATCCGGGAAGTACTCCAGGAACAACAGAAATACCTTTATCCATATATTATAGTCTTCCAATATTAAAATATGTACGACAAATTCGATTAGATAGTTTAAGCTCTGTTAAAGATTATTTCAACTTGATTATAAAGATGTTTAATCTTTCTAAAGAAGAACTTTTTTTTGAGACTATAAATGTTTTTCTTGATGGTTATGACAATCCGGTAGAAGAATTTGTAGATCAATTTAATCAAAATCCTGATTATAGCAGCTATCCACCCCTTACTTATCCATCAACAGGAGAGTATTATACTGATGTAATTGATTTAATGTCACAGCTTCAGGATAGAAATATTGACACTACTCTTTATGTACTGAATACTTATATAAACGAAAGTAATATATCAGCAGGTTTTGATGATATGTCAATACTTTTTAACAGGTGGATGGGTGATTTTGATATGAATACCATTGTTGAACTGTTCATACCAAAAATATCCGTATCAATTCAAGCTCTTGAATTAGCCCTTGCTTTTCCCAGGACATGGCTAAAGCCTGTTGACAGTCAGGGAAATGTTATTGAAGATGAAAATGTAAGATCTATGCTTACATACAATGTTGGTAGTATGACCTATGATTCGGAATACGGTTTTGAATTTAATAATATTGACAGTTTTGATTTAGACCCTTCCCAAATAGGAAATACAGGGTTATTAATACAAATTAACAATCTGAAATTTGATTTTAGAACTGATAAAAATATTCCTGAAGCAGATGCAGATGGTCGTCCAACAGAATTTCAGGGTATTTATACGGATTTGGTTGCTATTACCCTTCCTAAAAAGTGGTTTAATAATGTTGATAATACGACACTTCAGGTTGTCGGAAGAAATTTACTGATAGGAACAGGTGGGGTTTCTGGTACTATTGCTCTGGAAACTGTAGGTGGACAACCCAATGACGGTGGTGCCTATATGAACGTAAATATTGGTAGTTGGGAATTAGGGTTTAATTATTTTGACCTTACATTTAAACAAAATACCATCACGCAGTCCAATATTGCCGGACGATTAAAGATACCTAAACTTAAAGATTCAAATGGTAATGAAGCAGAAATTTTCATTACAGGTCATCTCAATGAAGCAGGTGATTTCAACCTAACAGCTTCTGAACCGGAAGGTATTCCTCTTACGCTCTTTAATTTTGTTACGTTCAATTTCCTTACTTTAGAGTTGGGTCGTGAAAACAACAAGTTTTATATAGGGACTTCCTGTCAGATTTGGTTTCAGAACTCGGTAATGAACAAACTTATCGGAGATCAGATCATTGAAATACCAAGATTACGTGTCTATGATAACGGTACGATAGAAATCGTGGGAGGTAATGGGTTTATCCCTCTCAATATTTCATTGAATCTCGGGCCAATCGACATGGCAGTAACAGGAGTTCATTACGGCTCTACCCAGTTGAAATACGGTAATGACATGCGTAAGTATAACTACTGGGGCTTTGACGGGGCTATCAGTATAGATCCTCTTGGTATTGATGTACGGGGTGATGGTATAAAATATTATTATACTACTGATAACGACGAATATGGAGGTAACGGAGATTCATTTATCCATATCAAAACTTTAGAGATAGACCTAATTATACCAGGTACGGCAAGTCCTGAAGCAGCAGTTGCCATCATACACGGTATGTTGTCGTTACCTGAACCGGGAGAATCACCGGAATATATTGGGGAAGTATCTCTCAAACTTCCTAAAGCTAAGATAGCAGGTGGTGTAGCTATGAAAATGCAGCCCCGTTATCCTGCATTCCTGATTGATGCCTTTATAGACCTTCCTGCCCCTATTCCTATCGGACCGGTGGGAATATATGGTTTTAGAGGTTTATTGGGTTACAGGTATGTAGCAACCAAAGAAGCTGTAGGACTGACCTCTGATGACCGTTGGTACGACTATTATGTATATCCTCCGAGAGGTATTCACCATAGTAAATTCATAGGACCGCCACATAGTTTAGATTATACGGCTCCTGTGGCCCTTGGTGCTGGAGCAGTAATAGGTACCAGCTTTGATAGTGGTACGGTAATTTCTGCCCGGATAATGCTGGTATTATCTCTGCCTACTTTGTTTATGATTGACGGTAGGGCTTCCATATTAAGTGCCCGTCTGGGGTTAGACAGCACAAAAGAACCTCCGTTCTTTGCGTTTGTTGCCTGGGGTGACAACTCTATCGAAATGGGTATGGGGGCAGACTTTAAAATGCCTACAAGTAACGGATGGATACTTAAATTATATGCCGAAGTACAGGCAGGTTTCTTCTTCAATTCACCCTCTGCCTGGTATGTCAATTTAGGAACCAAACAAAACCCTATAACAGCCAAAGTATTAACACTGGTAACAGCCCAGTCTTACCTGATGCTTTCAGCCCAAGGTATCGAAGCCGGGGCACGGGTACACTTTGAATTGAAAAAACGGTTTGGTCCGGCCAAAGTCCATCTGTATGCTTATTTGGAAATAGGTGGGAATATAAGCTTTGAACGTCCACAAATGGGTGGTTATGTTGCTGCCGGAGGTGGTATTGATATAGATATATGGATTATTGGAATATCTCTGTCACTAAACGCAATCTTATCTGCTGAAGCAGCCAAGCCATTCCTGATCTATGCAGAGGTAAGATTCAGAGCCTGTGCAAAGTTAGGCTTTATCAGGGTTTGTAAATCATTTACAGTGAAACTGAAATGGGAAAAGAGCAAAGTCGTGGATTACTCTCCAGTTTCTCCACTTCCGTCTTCAGGTACCGTAAACAGAGCTAATGAATTGGTAAAAGGTATTCACATGCTCACCAATGATACTTTCGATCTGAAATTTTTCACCGCTCCACCTACTGTAGGACAGATTGATAAAGTAATTCCTTTAGACACGTATATCGAAATTAAAGCTGAAAAAGGACTGGTTCCCGGAGCTGTCTCCGGAAAAATCGGAGGCTATACATTTGCTCCTCAAAACTGTGTGGATTTGATTCCTCCTAAAAAAGTAGTTCGTGGCGGGCATCAGTTAAGACAGGTAAAACACAGGTATTCCATAGAGCAAATCGAAATAAAAGCGTGGAATGGTACTAGCTGGCAGGATTATCATCCTTTTGAAGCAGTTGTTGATCCAGAAAATCGTCCAAATGTAGCAGGATTACGTATAGGTTACTGGCAGATTAAAGAAAAACAGTATGATACTATCCGTATATTGGCAACTACTCCGTTTACCTATATGGAAGCAGGAGAACCAGGTTGGCATATTCCGGAAGTATATGGTATTACACCTTCTACTTTGTACTGTCAGGAAGTGCTACGTAAAGAAACATGTGTCAATGTGTTGAACAAACCGTTAGGCACTGTTTATTATCCCCCAACACAATATGTCGGACAATACATAAACGGGGCTTACTTTACACTCTTAAATGTTCCGCTTCCTGAGTTTGAGGACGGAGAAGTTACGTATGATATGAGTGAATATATGGAGGTAACAAATGCTGAAAACTTACATGGTTTTGTAAAATCACTATCATTCAATAACAGCAATGGTATGGTGATTATCCTTCCTGAACCTTCAGTAAAAGTAAAATTGAGATTTACAACCAATGCACAAGGTGCTACTATCAGTTATTACAAATCTCTTATAGACGACTCTACAAGTATTGTACAATACGAACTGATACATCAGGTATATAAGACTGCCTCCGAGATCAATAATAATGTAATCGAATATATAAATGAAGATAAACCGATAGCTAAGGTAATCATAAATCCTGATGATGCTGATTTAATTGCCATACAACAGATTTCAGAACAGATAGCCAAGTTGTTTGAAACAACTTATGACAGTGTTTCTGGAGAAGTAAGCATTACAGAGCCTTCTAATATAAAATTATACAGAGAGCTGATTCAAAAGCTGGAAGAGCTGAAAAGCAAAGGCTGTTCCGGAGGAAAAGACAAACCTGACCCTAAATTAACCGAATTATATGATCAGCTGTCAGAATTATACTATGACCACTTTATTTATCCTGTAAAAGCAGTTGAAGATATAATAATCAGACGTGAGTACTTTTCTAGCTTCTTAAGGAGATTACAGGAATTTGACAATGAAAATCCTGAATATCGATTGGTTAAATCTATGGGCAATATCTATGAAAATTTAGTACGGGATTTTGACAAATTAGATTATTTAATATCTGAATATCCGAGAGGAAGAAAAGATGAAGAAATAATAAGAGCATATTACGATTACAGAGAAGATGCTATTGAAAGCTTAAACTATATCAGACAAGCAGATATAAAAGATTCTGACTGTAACTATAAAATATGTAAATTATATGATGAGCTTTCTAATTTATTTCATCAGCAATTTATCTATCCGGTCAGAAGAGCTGAAGAGGTAATAAACAGACATAACTATTTCATTGAATTTATTAGAAAGATACAAATATTTGACAGAGAAAACCCTGATTGCTTCCTGATAAAATCTATGGGAAAACTCTATGAAGATTTAGTTAAGACTTTTGACAGATTAAATTATTTAATATCTGTATATCCAAAAGGGGCAGGTGATGAAGAAATCATCAGAGCATATTATGATTACAGAGAAAGTGCAATGGCGGTTTTGAAGTATCTCAAAGAAATCGGTAGATGTGATAATTCTAGTTGTGAATCAAAACTGTGTGAATTGTATGATGAGCTTTCAAGCTTGTTTAATGAACAGTTCATTTATCCTGTCAGAAAAGCTGACGAACTGATAGAAAGAAAGGAATACTTTATTGAGTTTTTCAATAAAATAGAACTATTCGATAAAGAAAATCCCGAATGCGATTTGATTGAATCTTTAGGCGAAATCTATGATATTTATAAGAGTAACTCTGAAAAGTTCAATTATTTGATGTCTGTCTATCCGAAAGAAGCAAGTGATGAAGATGTCATTAATGCATATTACGATTATAGGAAAAGTGCACTTGATGTTATATTTAATATTAAAGAAACCGGTGACTGCGGATGCTCATCTGACCCGAAAATATGTGCATTATACAATCAGTTGACCGGATTGTATAACAGCTGCTTTATACCGGTACAAAACAGCGCTCAGGTTGATAAAAATATCCCGTGTTTTAGGGAATTTCAAACTATCGTTTCACAAGTCATTGAACTGGTTACTGATGAGGAGTTAGTTTACTATGACAATTTGTATAGAAGATTACTTGAACAAATTCAGAGTATGGTAGGTCATCATGAGCAGATACTACGCTTTTACAGGCTAAAAGAATATGCCGAACATATTTTAACTATAGTGAATACTTTAGGAAACTGTAAATGTGATGATAAGCCTGATCTAAGATGTACTACTTCCTTACAGCAGATATGTTGGTTAAGCCTTGAAGATTTCCAATGGAATCTTACCGTTCCAGGCTCGGAAGCTATCGAGGAAGATTTTGAAGACATGACGGCAGCGGTGCAGAAAGTAGCACAGCCAGTATGGAGACCTAATACAAATTATTATATCAGGATACAGCTGAAAGATGATGTTGATGACGGACAAAAGCCATCAGGTATTTACAATTATTATTATGGTTTTAAAACGGTCGGACCTGTAGGGCACTATCATAAAAATCCTGCGTCGGGGTATATACCACCAGGAGGTAATGCAGATGAATACACCTTAACCTCACTAAGATCATATATTGATTACAACCGTTCGTACCCTAATGCAGACGGAAATATACTGAGGGCAAAACCGCTGTTCTACGGAAATAAACAGTGTAAAATTTCAGTGTTTTTTAATAAGCCTTCAACATACCATATGTTCCAAACATGGGAGGAGTACCTCAATTTGCCTGAATTGGATGGTCAGTTGCATATTGCCATTAAAGACCCGGTTACGGATGTAATTATTCCTTATCCTTTACCTGTGGATTATGACGAAACAGTCCCATTACCCGATGAAAATGGCTATGTATGGGACGGAGATGATAATCCTCAGCTTCCTGCTCATATTCAGGTTATAAATAATATGATTGAAAACGGGCAGTTGCCTTGTGAAATTGATTTGGGAGAACCTATTGTTCCTGCAAGCTCTTACTTTAACGTAACGCTTATGAATCTGAGACCTCAGAAGCTATACACAGCCTTACTTTATAATGCTTTTGAAGTTACCAATAATAACGTAGTAAGTGAACCGGTGCATGAGTTCGTCTTCCAGACTTCAAGATATGAGAATTTTGAAGAGCAGGTAAACAGTTACCTGATACAGGATGAAGAAACTGAAACTGAGAGGCAGGCAGTATTTACCGTAGAGCTTAATTTGGATAATGCTGTTGTAGCTAAAGCACTGGATATTGTTTCTGATCCGGATAGTCAAATAAATGATCCGTTAGGAAACAGCTATCAGCATCTTTTTGACAGGGTTATTGAGGGAGTATTTGAAATACCTCCTGCTAATCCTCCTATAAGAACAGAGTTCCATAAAATAATGAACCTGCATACAGGTGATGTGGTTGCAGTACTGATTAAAAACCCTGAACCTTTCAACATTCCGAAAATATCATTGGAAGAACTGGAAGGGTTGGAAGAAATGATTAGCGTTACAAATGACGGAGAAGTTGACAGCACTTACAGGGTGTTGTATAGTAAGGATTATTCACAGGCACTTATTATGCACACCAGTGCAAAAATTACTGCTGAAAAATTAGATTTTACCTTTAATTATTTCATTTGGAATGGAAACCAAAACAAATATGTGATAGAAGACACAATAACAGCACAGGAAATTATTATTAACGGTTAAAAATATTAGAAGATGGCTTTTTTTAAAAAATATATTGGTTCAGCTGCTCATTATACTTTTATAGATTCGATTGAGTATAATGGTAATATATATTGTATAGGGTGGAGGTCTTCAGGGCGTGATAAAGGTGCGTTACTAATAAAAACAGATCTTGACGGGAACATTATATTTTCTAAAGTGTATAATGTTAATGAATGGACAGCCAGATTTGTAAACCCCATTATTTCATCTTCAGGGAGATTAGTTATAAGCGGTTTTGATATGATTTCTAATCAGCAAACTTTTGTATGTGGGATAGATATCGAAACTGGAGCGATGCTTTGGAATAGGACATTTTCAGGAGTTACAAGTTATGGCAGACCTATCAATCAGAAAAACTTAATAGTGTTAGATGACAATCATTTTCTATTTATAACCCAATACTATGAAAAAGAGCATCTAATACATAAATTTGATTTTTCAGGAAATTTAATTTCCTCTTGGAATCATAATAGAAATGAAATAGGCTCTTACGGAGGCATATGTATAAACCCTTCCGGAACCAAGCTTGTAATTCTTACAAACAGAGATATTTTATGTCTTGATTCTTCATTAAATATAATAAGTAAAAAAGAAACTTTAAGATATGGCTATTTTAATTATTGTACATTTCTCAATGAGAATGAATTTATAGTAAGCAGAGTACACAGTACTGACGGAGGATATATTGAGTTGGCAAAATTTAATTTTAATCAATTTGGTTCTGTTACTGAAGTCCCGATTACCAAAATTCATAATGTAAGTCAGTTGTTTTACCAAAAAATATGTACTAGTATAAACCACATATATGTTTCGGTAAAAGATTTAAATGAAACAACCAAGTCCACATCCGTATCAAAATTTGATACCAATTTTAATTTAATTTGGACAAAGAGATTAAATATTCAGGCATCAAGTGTTTTAGATGTTAATGACCGTCAACTGTCTTTAAATGATTTTGTTTTTGGCTCAAACGACCCGCTTCTTCTGCATACAGGAAATGCATTAATTCTATGTGATGAAGGGTTTAATACCTGTATTACAGAAAATCACAATCTTCAAATTACTCAAGAAATTAGAGATTTAACCCCATCAGACATAATAATCTCTCCGGACTACAGACTGACAATTTCTAGTAATTTTATTGTTACTGATATAGATTTCAATGTAAGAGAAGTATGTTCTTCCTTTACTCCAAAACCGGATCTTAAATTAAGTACTATCACAGCCGACCCTGATACAATACCAGCCGACGGCAGCTCAACCTCTCTAATTACTGTTATTTTGAGAGATGATCAAGGCAATATAATCAATCCGAGTGATAATTATACCGTTATTATACACAATCAGGGAATCGGAAATTTAAGTAATGTTACTAATAATGGTGATGGAACTTTTGTAGCTGTCTTAACATCATCCACTCAAATTCAAACAGCATTACTGACTTTTACAGTAGTTGGTGTTGGAACTGGAGCAGATACGGCAACCGTTGATTTTGTAAAGCCCGGAATAACCGTTGATATATCAAAAATCACAGCAATACAGTCTCCACATTTATATTTACAGTCATCAGGCTCCATAGGTGAGGACAGTACTAAAGGAAGACATCTCCGTTGGGCTTTACGTGGGATATTGGGAGAAAAACACCTGCCTAAAGGAGATTATGCTTCCAACTATGTGAATTTTAATAAACCTAAAGATTATGTAAGGGTTTACAAAGCAGCATATACAAAAAAGATAATCACACTTAACTTCCTTACGGATATACCTGAAGTAGTTGACCATACCAACTACCTGTGGATTTATAAAATTGAAGAAAAAGAATTTTATATTCGTTTTGGTAATACTTCAAAGTATAACCAGGTTAAGCAAACCATAAACCCGATTATAAATCCTTCAGATTTTATTTCAGCTTACGGAAGTGAGCTTATTGAAGTCGAAAATATTAAGGAGTTGTTTTTTAAAGTTACTTGTAATTTTTCATCAGTAGCCCCCAACTCTCAATTTAGGGTAGAAACTCTTTCTGTCAGTACAAATGCTTTGGTTGCAAATAAAGTTGTCACCAACAGGAAAACTATCTCGGGAACTCAACTGGATGAACCTTTAAAATTACTGTTTGAAAACGGAAGATCGGTCAGATGGCGGATTTTTAGTGCACAATTGGATTCACTTGATTTTGAGTTTTATTCCGAAACCATTAGGGAAATCAACACTACAACCGGCTGGATTGAACTCGGAGATTATGCCCTGACATTAGAAACAGAAAAAGCAGTTAAACAATTAGAACCAAATTCGGGAGATGTAAATGGAATCTGGCATCGTTTTAACGAAGAAGGATTAGTCAAAATCGAAAACTACCATCACAAATGGGATGCTGCTCCTGAGCCGGGAGACAGAAATATCAAAGAAGTAGTTAGTAAGTATATCCAGCTTAGTGAAGATATAAATAACCCACTGGCCATTGAAAATATTTCTTTGGAAAATGACCCTTCGGATCCGGAAGATTATTTGGAAATATCCAATTTGGATATGCTGAACTTCTCGGCAAATGATTATCACATTGCCCGTATGCTTGGGTTAGGGATTCTTGACCTGGAGGGAGACGGCAGCATAAAATGGGTTTATGTAGCCGAATACTTTACCCATGCGGATTTAGAAGATGGTCAGGGAAAACGGGAGGTTCAGCACTTGTTTATGAGCCTTCCGACCTCTAATAAGGATTTCAGGCTGCCCGTTCCCGTTGAGCTTGACCAGATAATTCCGGGAGTATTCCTTGATGAAGAAAACGGTGATCCTTCCTCTTTAACAGACGAGAATGGCTATTCTCATGATGGGATGTCACGCTATGTCAGCCTTTATACTGAGCAGTTACCGGAAGATGATGTAAATACACCTTTCTTTGTTGCTAATGAAGAAATAGACCTCAGCCTGATTACAACTCCTGTTTACGGGGGATTAAAATACAGGTTAAATGCCGGAAGCTGGCAGAAACCGGAATTGTCCAATGATCCGAGATATTATAATCTTGTCCCACAGGGAAATGCTTTTTATGAAACCCGTTTTATTTTAATTCCGGAACCGCTTCGCCCGTTCTATACCCACAGGCAGACAGTGAATGGAATACACCGGTACAGGTCTTATGGTATTAACTGGTTTTCAAGAGCTAAAGTAGGAGATGCTGAAATCAGTATTGAAACACTTTTAAAGCAGAAAAACCCGTTAATACCTCCTACGAACACCAATGCTTTACTGATAAGACAGGAAAGTCCGTTATTCTTGACTTCAGCAGAAGAGCAAGTTCGTTTAGCAGCTATCAATGGCAGCGACAAGACCTTAATAAGACTTACTTATGACTATCATTCTTTTCACGAGCTAAAAAATTATAACATCCCTTTGGATTCTCCGTGGACAAATAATGATTTTACAGACCCTATAAATGCAGATGACCCTTTGATTCTTTTCCCTGACAATGAGGAAATATTTGCGGATGAAGTGGATGTTTTCTTCAGGAACTATGTACCAAACAGCGTTACAGGAAAAGCACTTACAGTTGCAGACCACAGTTCAATAGAGGTATTGTCTGTTATTAGTACTGGGAATTATGAAGTTGTAAGCACAGGTGAAACACTGATTCCGCACATAGCACCGGGAACTGAAAGTAACTATGTGGGAGGCATGTTTATTTCAGGGGATAATCAATATATTATCCATCAGGTAACACAAGCTGCACAAGGTCCTGTGTTTACGGTTTATAAAAAAGAAGTAGGTGAATCTATCGTCAACGGAGGCGGCATACCTTCAAACCCTCTAATTGGACAACTGGAATCACCAGTACTTGTTACTGACGGGCTTTTTATGGTAGTGGAGAATATGCAAAACACAAGCTCGTGGGGGACTCCCAACCCTCTTAACTTCAAAGTAAAAGTTGGTAATAACTGGGCTATACACCGTGAAGTTATCGAAACTATAGATGATGACGGAGAGGTGGAAAGAAAAGTTGAAAAAACAAGAGGTGTTTGGGGGAAAGCAGAAATTAGTGTTTTTGAGGATGAAGATGAAAATGAGGTACCGGGTATTTATAAGGTAGTATTTAATAATACGCCATTTGCACAGCATCCTCAATACAATCCTGATGGTGTTTCTGTGGAATGGTACAAAGGAATCGTCAGAATCTTTACCCAAAGTGCCGTAACAGGACCTGTTCCGAACGACACAAGGAAAGTGCTTCCTGTTTTAAGAATAGAAAATATAGGGACAAATAATCTTACACTAATTGTTCAGGACCCCTCTTTTAACCTTGATGACGAGGAACCGGATCCGGATTATGACCCAATACAGACGGGAAGCAATATTATGGTCAACTTCTATCCGGGGTATAAGGTATATCTTTATGAAAATTC
Organism: Flavobacteriaceae bacterium; assembly: GCA_034676605.1. Lineage (GTDB taxonomy): Bacteria > Bacteroidota > Bacteroidia > Flavobacteriales > Flavobacteriaceae > Flavobacterium. The sequence goes on from JAUCBW010000001.1 coordinate 1,939,201, forward strand.
ACCGTTTGGTATCAATGAGCAGAATATACTTCCTGCTGAAGGTGAAGGAATACGTTACAGTATATTCGGATTCAGAAGCCGTGATACTGACGGAGGCTGTGACCCTGTTTCAGGTAGCTGCTTATCCAAAATAGGTGTTCCATGCCTGATGTTTGCACAGGAGCTTATTGAAGCTAAGACTCCTGAACAGCCTGAAGGACCTCTGTATGCTACCAGACCGGACTTTTTCGGGCGTTCTACCTATACCCTGACAACAAAGTATCAGCATAAACCTCATGGAGTCCTGTTTTATAGAAGTAATGATGAAGCTCTTTTAAATGCCTTATATGAAAAAGATACTGTTAAGGGGATACGGGAGAGTCTTAAAGCTTTAGGAGGTAATAATGAGGAATACCTGACCAACCGATGGGAAAACTTCCTGGATTTTGAAGAATTGGCTGCTGACGGGGATTATAAAGTATATCCGCCTGTGGGTGTTTCACCGGACGGTTATAAATTCCCTAACCCTGATAAAGAGGCTTTCTTTGACTGGGCGAACCATATACTGGCAGAATTGGGAGAGCCTTTGATTACTGATGACCCTGGTACGCTAACCGTTGGTGATCCTAAAATTATCAATTTTGTAAAAGGAGCTATTTATAATGCTTTTGTATCCTTAACAGAAGTGCCTATCTTATATCAGTATCTGAATGGTGTTGAGTATCAGCCTGTGGACAAGCCACAGGTAATCAGGGACAGGAACGGGCATACTTTAAACCCTGGTAGTGAAGATTTTGAAATGGCTCCTATGATGAAGATTATAAGTGGTGCTCCTGTCCATCAAACCCTGTTTACGGACTTTAAGCTTGACGGAACATCAAATAACCTGTATTTCTATGGTGTAAAGGAATTAAGCACACAAATGAATATGAGTTCTTTCAGTAAGTTTTTAGGACCTATAAAACTGGTGAATACCAATGCTCCTGAAGCACCTGAAATCAAAAGGATTATTCCGGTTTTAGAGAATCCCGTTTTAGGAATATCACCGCATATACAATTGGAAGTAAACGCATTCCCGATAGTTCAGAATGTCAAAAAAGTTACTATATACAGGGCAAAAAGTTTCCTTGATGCCCAGTCTGTACAGACAATGCAGCTGGTAAAAATCGTTGACCTTGAAGATGAAAATATTTTGGGCGAACCGATATGGACGGTAACAGATAACTTTGAAGAACTGACTGAAATACCTTATGGAGATGGGTTGTTCTACAGGGTAACTGCATCGAGAGAGGTAAGGTATGCCGATGCTGATGGAAACACTGTAATTGAATATGCTCCTTCTCAGGCTTCAAAGATAATAGCCAGTCTAATGATGGAGGCCAATGCACCACAGTCACCTGTATTGAAGTTCATATCCACCGAACCGGATTCCAATGACGAAATCCATTCGATTTCATTGAAGTGGTCAAAAACAGCTTATAAAGCCAAATATCACGTTTATAAGATGAACAGTCAGGGTAACTGGACAGAAATTTATCAGTTCCAGACCAATGACGATGAGATAGAACTATCTTTAGCTGATACTGACCTGCAATCAGATACTTTAAAGCTGGTTGACGATGACGGAAATACGGTTTATCACCACTTTAAAGTGCTTGCTGAAAATACTGCCGGAATGCTCAGCATAGAGGAAAATATACTCACCATCTTTAATGAAGATGACTGGATTGAAATATAATTGTATAAAAACACATTCTAAATATTTACGTTCTTAATAATTTAATAATAATTTAAAAATGATGACTATGAAAAGATTGATTTTAAGCGTTTTCGCTGTATTTGTATTGTTTGCCTGTAGCAGTGATGATGACGGAGGTTCCAACAATGGTGGTAATGATATATTTATCACTTTCAAAGTGAACGGGACTACCTATACTATGGAACCCTATACCGCCGCTTCACTACAGGTTGAAATAGGTGCCGAACAGGGAATGGATGCTACTTACAGAGCTATTTCCTTGTTAATGCCGACAGATTATGCACTTGGGAGCCACCCAATTACTGATTCTTGGGATGAGGATGCATATAATGCAAGTTTCACTTTTGGAGACGAAACTGCGGATGCCATTTCCGGAACTTTGGTTATTACCTCAATTACTGCCGACTTTATAGAGGGTACATTTCATTTTACGGCAGAAGACTGGGAAGGAACAACGTATAATATAACAGAAGGTTCTTTTAAAGCAGACAGGCTTTAAAAACAGAAACCTGTATAATTATTTAATTCAAAATTTCAATCATGGCAGTAACAAATCAACAATTAACAGAACAGTTGGCTCTTGATTTAGGAGTCAAGTTTATCAATAGGAGACCCTATGCAAAAGAAGTTTTTAAAATTCATGATATTGAGTTACTCCCCATTGCGGCGGAAGATACGTTACTTGGTGAGGTATTTGAATGGAAAAGACGAAACTGGCGTAGTAAGCATGATAACATTGTAGGTTATATTGCTTCCCGCACAAAAATTCAGGAACTGACAGAGAAACTGAAGAACATTCCAAAGATAAATGCTATGATTCCTGATTTTGAATTTTCCAAACAGGAGATCATTGATGCTGAAGCAAAATTACCTTTTTTATTCGACCTGTCTTTTACAGGAAAAATCAAGAATGCCAAGGAGCTCTCAGTAAAGGTTAATGGTATAAAGCGTACCCGGCTTAGTAATATAGATGAACTGGGAATTGAAATAGCATCATTACTTTCTTTGTACGCACAGAATAAGACCCGTATGTATAGAAAGTATATAAAAAATGACTATGTAGCAGAAGCCTTGTTCTATGCTGAAAGTTTTGAGATTGAACTTGAAAAGGATTCAGGGGTTGATATTGGTATAGAGTTTAATATAGATGCTGTAGAAGTAGATGCAAAAGTTGATACTCAAACCAAAAAAAAATACATTGTTAAGTATAAAAATAATAAATTAGCTCCTTTTGGTGCTATATTTACTAAAGGGAAAGACTTATTCTGAAAGAAAGAATTTTAATTTGAAAGGGGGTATCTCAAAAGACACCCTCTTTTTTTGTTAGAGATGTTACGTTCTCACTTTACTTATGTCTCTTTCCAAAATTAGATAGAGAAAAACTATAAACTTTAACAGTTTTTTGTCAAATACTACCAATCAATGCACGATTTTGACCACTACCCTTAGGAAAGTAGCCTCTAACTTTGCCCTATCTAATTCAAGCAAAAAGTAATTATTTCATTTATCTAAATATGCAATTCAGGATATATAACAAAACAATATCTAAAAATGAAACTCAGCACTTCCATAAAGAACAATATAGTAACAATAATATGTTACCTCTATGTGCTGCTTTTTATCTATACTGCTGTAAGTAAGTTTTTAGACTTTGAGAATTTTCAGGTTCAGTTAGGTCAATCACCTCTTTTAAGTGCATTTGCGGGTTGGGTTTCCTGGGGAGTACTACTAATCGAATTATTTATTGCCGGTTTATTGATGTTTGACAAAACCAGGCGTATAGGTCTTTATATTGCTTTTATTTTAATGGCTATGTTCACTGCCTATATATTCATCATATTGAATTTTAGTCCTTTTGTACCCTGTTCCTGTGGAGGTGTCTTGGAAAAAATGGGATGGACAGAACATCTAATATTTAATATATCCTTTTTATTACTTGCAGCTCTCGGGATTTTTCTGAGTACAGAAAAAAAAAGAAGGAACCGATAGTACAAATAAAAAGACAACTATAATACTATCTACTGCTTTGGTGCTAAGTGTTGGTTTTGTTACCTTATTATTTGTCTTATCAGAAGATATTATACATAAACGTAATAATTTTGTCAGACGGTTTCCACCGCACCCGGTTACTATAGAGCATCAACTGGATTTAAAGCTTAACTCGTATTATATAGCAGGGTTAAATAAAGATTACATTTATCTAAGCAATGTTACTGCTCCACTTCATATAAGAGTTTTAGATTATGAACTGAACACAGTAGAAGAAAATGAAATATCACTTTCTAACCTGGATTTACCTTTCCGTTCGCCTACAGTTCGTGTTTCTTCTCCTGATTTTTACTTTATGGACGGTACTGTTCCAGTCATTTTTAATGGTAAAGTAAACAAATGGAAAAATACATTTGAAAATAAGGCAGTAGCTTTCTTTTCTTTAGCTGCTCCAATAGATTCTGTAACATTTGTAATCCGGGCACGTGATAGCAGAACTAATGAGAATATACTTGGGATTCTCAAAATAGGTGATTCTTCTTCTATAGAATTATCGCGGGATTTATTGGTTAAACAGATTGACGGAGTTTTTGATACTGATGGTATGCTGTTATATAACAAACAACTTGACAGAATAATTTACACCTACTTTTACCGTAATCAATTTATCGTTACTGATAATACATTAAAACTTGAATATAATGGAAAAACCATTGATACTATAAGTCAGGCACAAATTAAAGTGAGTTATGTTTCTTCTGAGAAAACAAGCAAATTATCAGCTCCCCCTTTAGTAGTAAATAAAGGAACGGCTACTTATGGGAACTATCTCTTTGTACATTCCGGTTTAATGGGACAATTTGAATCCAAAGATACGTGGAGAAAAGCTTCAGTAATTGATGTCTATGATTTGGTAAAAAACACCTATGCATTTAGTTTTTATATACCGCATAGAGGTAAAGACCGTATGTCTGAATTTTATATTTACGGAGACAGATTAGTTTGTATAGTTGGAGAATATATTTTGACTTATAAATTAGATATTGATCGTTTTGGTTTCACTACTATTAAGAACTAATATAAATCTAACATTTTAATATTACAGATTATGAAAATCAAAAAAATTGTATTGCCAATGGTTGTAGTTTCAATCGCAATAGCCGGAGCATTTGCAAGCAACCTGTCACATAAAGTTGATAATCAATTAACTGATAGGATTGGTTATGTCAAGTTAGGGGAAGTGTGTATAGCGACTAATGTTATTTGTACAGATGTCTTTGTTCAATTGTGTACAAGTGGAAGTAGTATCCTTTATGATCTTAATGGAACAGATTGTCCTATACCATTATATAGAAAAATATAATAAGTGTAATTAATAAAGAAAAACAATATACTACGTAGTTTCAGGGTTAAGGCTGAAAACCTGTAAAATAGAGTAAGCCTAATTATTAAAATTTAAGAATATGAAAACAAAAATCAAAAAAATCGTTTTGCCAATGGTTGTAGCTTTAATAGCTATAGTCGGAGCATTTGCAAGTAATCAATCTCTCCAAGACAAGGTGGCTTTGGTTGATAGAATAGGATATACTAAAGATGGTAACAACTGTATCCCAACTGCGGTAGTTTGTTCAAACATTTTTAATCCTCAACTGTGTACTTCAGGGGCTACTATACTTTTTGATTGGAATGGAACCGATTGTGTTATGCCCCTATACAGAAAAATTTAATTTAAAACTAACAGTACTGGACAAACTTATCATTATATCCAGTATTGTTTTTTATCATGTATTTATTGTAGTTTCAGGGTTAAGGCTGAAAACCTGTAAATAGAGTAAGCCTAATTATTAAATTTTTAAGGATATGAAAACTAAAATTAGAAAATTCGTTTTGCCAATGGTCGTGGCTTTAATAGCTATAGCCGGAGCATTTGCAAGTAATCAATCTCGCCAAGACAAGGCTGCTTTGGCTGATAGAATAGGACATGTTAAAGTCGGATTAGACTGTATTCCTACATCAATCATTTGTACAACCATTGAAAACCCTCAAATGTGTACATCCGGGGCTACTGTACTTTTTAATTTAGAGGGGACTGCCTGCCCATTACCTTTATACAGAAAGCTTTAATGCAGGTAAGATGTTGAAAAAACAATGCTGAATATCTTTATTATATTCAGCATTGTTCTTTATTTTAGTTTTGTATCCGCAGGAAATGGGATGTCCTTTAAATAATAATCAAACCAATCTTTGATTTTTTTAGTTAAATCTTTCTGAAATTCATGTTGTAATAATACATGTCCTTCATCAGGGTATAAAAGTAATATATGATGTTTTTTCAAACTTCGCATAGCCATATGTAATGCAATACTTTGTTGAGGATCTACCTGATAATCATTTTTCCCTGTCCAACTTAGTAACGGAACATTAATGTTGTAGGCATACGTAATGGGTGAATTTTCAACAAAACTTTTATAATCTTCATACAATGATTTTCCTAACCTCTTCTGATGTGTTTGATAACGCCACATTTGAGATCGACCTGCTGTGTCCGTAGTCAGGGAGTGAGCTACTAAATCAGTACAAGCTGCCCCGGCTACAGCAACAGCAAATATCTTTGATTGGGTTACAATAAATGATGCTTCATAACCCCCAAAGGAATGCCCGATAAGCCCAATACGGTTTTCTTCTACAATACCTTTATCCAATACTTTTTTTACTGCCGCTTCAACACAATCCACAGCCGAAAATCCTGGCTTACCCTCTTTATAGACAATATCAGGATATAATACAAAATAACCGTCTGTTGTATAATTTGCAGGGCTAAAACCTTCCGGACTATAAAGGGTAGGGTTATAATAATGATGTAGTAAATGTGATTGGTCTTCATAAATATAAACAATCAACGGATATTTTTTCCCAGCTTTATAACCGGCAGGATAATGAAGAAATCCTTGCAGTTGAACTCCCTCACTATTCTTATAGGAAATCAATTCTGATTTTGTCCACTCGAACCTGTCTTGGTGACTGTTAGTGCTAACCAATACTATTTCTTTTAGTGAACTATCTAAATATACAATTTGTGGTGACATATCCGCTTTTTGTTCAATTAGGATATAAACATCTTTTTGGGATGCTTTTTTAATACGATTAAGTTTAGCATCTTTAAATATCATTTTAGTAAGTTTATTTTCAGTAGTCCATTTATAATAACCACTGGCTTTATTGGTCATATCAAAAGCTTCTAACACTAATCCTTTGTTTAGGTCAAAATTTGTTCCGATTATATCATAAATTTTAAAATATTGAATGTTCCCTGTAAGATTGGTACTTACCCTGTAACGTCTTTTATTATCCTGTCCATTGGTTAACCTCTTTTGTTTTCTGCCATCTGCACTAACAAGCCATACATCATAACGTGTATATAATATTAAATATTTACTATCTGAAGACCAACCTGCAAATCCATAAGAAGGAGGCTCACCACCAGGGTATGAACTTGTATCTTCTATATCAGAAAGTTTACCAGTTATCAATGTATGTTCTCCTAAATCTATATCATATACCCACCAGTTTTTATCTTTATAGTAATTCAAGTATCTGCTGTCAGGAGATACTCCCAGTCTCCCCATTTTACGAGATTGTTTTTCTATAATCAAGTTACTTTCTCCCGTATCTAAGTCAGTAAGACATAGGTCAGAATCTCCCATAATTTCCTTTTGTGGCTCATATTGATGAGGATCAAATACAATAGCTTTGTTCCTGTCAGGAGTGAGATAAACAGAAGGGTGTTGATTATTACTAATTTCAAATATCTTATTTAATTCAGGATACCATACAACTAATTTTGGTCTGTTTTTAGGGTTTCCTTCTCTAAGGTTTCTTTGATATTCAAGTTTATCGCTACTATTCCATATCTCTACACTGTTTTTAACATCATAATTTTCTACTTCCTCTTTAATGTAAAAAAATACCTTTTTATTATCAGGTGATATTAAAAGAGGTGTAAAAGTAAGACGGTTCATTATCATTTTTCCTTCAGCTATACTTTTTTTTTTCAGTAGGATTAAGACAATGTATTTCTTCCTTTTCTTTCACATTTTTTATAAAGTATATTTTATGATTTGTATCAGACGAATTCTTAACTGGTATTTCTTCCAAGAGTGCTATTGAATTACCTGCATCATTCCAAACAAGATTTTCTCTTGAAAGTGTGCTCGCATTCATAAGGATTTTGTTTGTGAATTTTTTATTAACCCAGAACAACTGTACTGTATTATCCTGAGTGATATATCCTACCGATTTTTGATCCTGACTAACTACATATTCCTTAACATTTTGGATTTTGTTATCGGTTCCATTCTTTAAGTCAAAAACATGCAAATCTTGGGATTCTGATTTTTTTACAAGCACAATAAGTTGTTTTCCTTCCTTAATAAAATCAGATTTTATAGCAGAATCAATAATTTTTTGTTCTCCTGTTATCAAGTTCTGAAGTAATACAATATTTTCCTGATTTACAGTTAACCATTGATCGTCATTACTAAAAGTGGCATTATTCCCTTTTGGAAAGTAGTATTGCTTTGAAGTAGTTGTATGTCTTACAAACAAGGTATCTATTCCGGAATCATATATCAATTTATAGGTAATCCATTTCCCATTAGGAGACAAGTTTTCATACATTAGTGTACTCCAGTTATCATAATCTTCTTGTTCTACTTTAGTTTTAGGAAAAGATTGACCTGATACTATCTCCAAGAAAAATAGCATCCCACACAATATTATAGCTTTTATTAGAAACGATTTCATTGTTAGTAGCCTGAATTTTGTGGTTGCAAATTGGGATTCAAAGTCAGTTCCGCTTCTGGTATTGGGAGTAGAAGGTTTCTGTTTTGCCATGCCGGTTTTATTGGGGCTAAAATCACAGGAGCCTGCCCAGTTCTTCTTAAATCAAACCAGCGATGACTTATTTCAGTAAAAAGCTCCAACCTCCTTTCCTGAAGAATAGCTGATAATAAATCCTGTTGTGTGGCGGCAGATGTATCACCCAATCCGGCACGATTTCTTATTTTGTTAAGGTCTTCCTGAGCCCCTGTTAAATTAACCTGATGTACCCTTGCTTCAGCCCGGATAAGGTATTGTTCTTCCAGTCGGAATATAATGGAGTATTCTTGTGAAACACCGGTGTTCCCATTTAATTTATATTTATAAGGGTGATACCAAGTATTTGAACCATCAGTTACACTTTCGAGCCAATACTGTTTTCGTAAATCGTTGTTTTCAAAAGCTTCTATCAGGTTTTCATTTACCGCAGCGATAGCCGGTGGACCGCTGCTAAAAATAAAAAACCGACCTTCCAATGTGTTAACTCCGGCTAACCCTGAATGGAGCTGCCAAATTGTAGATGGACTATTCTTTAAAAAGATTCCATCAAATTCGGATTCAAGGTCATATAAAGCGGTATTATTGATAATATCAGTTGCTTCCAATTCAGCTAATGACCATTGCCCCTGATATAGATACACTCTCGCTAATAGTGCTTGTACTACAGCTTTATTTACCCTAACCCTATCCTGAACAGGATAATTATTGGGTAACAATTCCTTAGCCTCCTGCAAGTCTGCAATGATTTTTTCATATACTATATTAAGAGGCATACGTGAAACGGATGAATTAACCTGATAATCGGTAGTAGTGATGTATGGAATATCACCATATAGATTTACAAGATAAAAGTGGAGCATAGCCCTGATAAATAATGCTTCTCCCTGTAATCTATTACGAATTTCCCCAGTGATGTCCGTAGAATTTGAAAGACCTTCTAAAAATGCGTTGGCAGCATAAATCTGAGAGTAACTGTTAGTCCAAAGAGATAATACATACTCATTAGAGGGAATAATAGTATGATTGTAAAAGCTGTCCATTGGAGAAGTTCCACTTCCAAAATAGGTTAAATCGTCTGTATATAGTCCCATTAGCATACTAAGACCATCCACATTTCCAGAAATTACCCCATTTTCACGTATTCGGGCATAGATATCTGACAAAGCTGCCGTAGCTGTTACTTCATCTTGATAAACAGTTACACCTGTTAATTGTGTTTGAGGTAAGTCCACTTCTGTAAAATCTTCGCAGGAGAAGAACATTATACCACTGCATAACACAAGTAAAACTTTTAGATTTTGTATTGTTTTCATAGGATTCTTTTTTATTGGTTAAAAATTAAGTTGTACGCCTATAGTATATTGACGTAAAGGAGGCAGATAAAAAAGAGATTGGTTTTCCGGATCAACACCTCTGTATTTAGTAAAAGTTAATAGATTTTGTCCTTGCAAATACACAATTCCTGAAAAGGTTTCAGACCAGGACGATGGAATTTTATAAGACAGGCTAATATTTTTTAACCGGATAAAAGAAGCATCAGATATAGCTGCATTGCTATCAATATGTCTGAAATAGGCATTTAGGGCATTACCATTTGCTCCGGTAGTATAAATTTGAATTTCAGAACTAGCCCCGTTATCCGGCCAGTGGTTAAGAGCATATTCGGGCATATTTGCCATTGATCCAGCCCAACTCGACGAATACAGATAATTTCTACCATCTTGTTTTACAAATTGAAATAAGAAATCCAGTTCCCAGTTTTTATAACTTATTTGGTTACCAAAACCACCAAACCACTTTTGGGATATATCACTGATATATTGACGGTCTGATGGAGCACTAATTTGCCCGTCGTTATCATAATCTTGAAACTGGTATGTACCAGTAACAGGGTCAATACCTAAATAATTATATAGCTTCAAAATGTTAACCGATTCTCCAATAACGTATGTGTTAGCATAAGATGAACCTTCCAACCCTTCAAATCTTAGTAACTTATTTTTCGGTATGGTCATATTGAAAGTAGTTACCCAGGAAAAGTCCTTATTCCTAAAGTTTACTGTTCGTAGTTCTGTTTCTATACCAGTATTTTGGATAGAAGCATCCAAATTAGCCTGTATTAAAGGAAATCCTGTCGTAGCGGGTAACGGAATCCCGACAAGTTGATTAGAAGAACGGTTTTGGTACCAAGCAGCAGAAAGGAAAATCCTGTCATCTAAAAAACCTAATTCAGTAGCAAACTCTAACTTTTTATTGGTTTCCCATCCAAAATTTGGATTAAACAAATGTGTTGGTTGCAAGCCCGTAACCCCATTGTAGGTATTCCCACTGATAGAATAAGTATCTAAAAATTGATAATCACCTATTTGGTCACTTCCAGTAGTTCCATAACTTCCCCGTAACTTTCCAAAGCTTAGCCAGGAAATATTCTCTATCATAAAGTTTTCTTTTGAAAACAACCAAGCTGCACCAATTGCACCGAAGTTAGCAAAGCGTTTTCCTGGGCCAAAGCGACTGGAACCGTCACGTCTTCCGGTAAGGTTGATAATATATTTGTCTTGAAAAGTATAGTTTATTCTGCCGAAAAGAGCCTGATACCTATACTCTGAAATCTGATTATTCCTAATCTGTACGGTAGTAGCAGCTCCAATACTATTTATCAAGCTATTACTGGCAAATCCCATTCCCATCTGTGAAAGCCTATAGCTTTTTTGGGATTGGAAAGTTGTTCCTAACAGTATATTAAGTTTATGCTCTGACCATTGGTTTGTCCAGTTTAATTGTGGTTCTACAATCCAAGAGCTACGGTCTCCGTTATTTAAAAAAAGCATAGAATTGGCACTGGTAATACCATAAGCAGGATTATACATAGTTGAAGGCATCGTTCGGGTTTCCTTTAAACGGGTATCATTATACCCTAAACTGGTTTTTAGTTCGAGATTTTTCAGCACTTTATATGATATGACTGAATTGGCAATAAGATTAGTTGTCAGATTTTCAAATTGACTTAAAGAATTAGCTAATGGATTTTCAAAAGTTCCGTTTTCCCAATTTAGATTTCCTTCACCGTCGTATAATGCAGGAGCATTAGGCGGTAATACATAAGCCTGAAAAGTCAAATCGCTTGCCCGAATAGTATTTTTATCATTGGAATAATTGACGGAAAGACTTAAATTAAATTTATCATCATCAGAACGATGTGTTAAGTTGGTATGTACAGCTATTCTATCATAATGATCGTCACCTGGGAATACTGTGGTTTCCTTACGATATGTACCACTAACCAGATATTGAGTAGAAGAACTACCACCGGACATAGTAGCCTGTAAGTTGTTATAATATGCTGTACCTCCAATAAGTTCCTTTCTCCAATCAGTATAGCGGTTTTCATCCCACGTTCCGTTTACATCATACGCATTGGGAGGATAAACTGTAATACCATCATTTTCAAATGCCTCTCTCCGCATTGACAAATATTGTTCAGTATTCATCATTTTCATTGTGCGGGTAACGTTTCCAATTCCTGTATAACTATGAACACTAAATTTGGTTTTACCCTCTCTGCCTTTTTTAGTAGTAATCAATACTACTCCGTTTGCCCCTCTGGAACCATAGATAGCAGTTGCATCAGCATCTTTAAGAACTTCTATACTTTCAATATCTGAAGGGTTAATGCTGTTTAGCGGGCTGAATGCCCCAGCCAATATTCCACCGGAAATTTGAGTATCACCTAATGATTGAGAACTGTACGGTACACCATCAACAACATATAAAGGCTCATTTCCTTCTGCCCGTAAGCTGTTAATACCTCTGATTTGAATATCAAATCCGCTACCGGGTGTACCTGCATTTTGGGTAATGGTCACTCCCGACATTCTACCCTGCATAGCCGCCAACGGATTATTTACAGGTTGTTTTTCAATATCTTTTGAAGTTACTCTTGCAATACTACCTGTTCTTTCCCTGTCTTTTACCGAGTAATATCCCGCATTGATAAACACTTCGTCTAACATAGCGGCATCTACTTCCAGTTGAACACCTATGACCGAACGGTCAGTTACAGGGATTTCAACGGTTTTATAACCGATAAAGGAAAAGACAAGGACATCACCGGAGGTTGCCGCAATGGAGAAATAACCGTTTTCGTCTGTGATAGTTCCTGAGAGTTTTCCTTTTACTGTAACAGTCACTCCGGGCAAAGCTCCTGAAGCATCAGTTACGGTTCCTGTGATGGTTTGTTGCTGCATTTGAAGCGTGGTTATAGCAGCATTATTAGCATAGGTTGGTGGGGGTGTTAGGTATATGACTATTATTAATGAATACCAAAGTACAGCCCACCCTTTTATTAATGAAAAATTTTTCATAATATTGGTTAGTTAAATGAAACATTAGTTTTGTTTATTCGAGTCCTCTATACTGGTTTGCCGACGAGATAGAGGGCTTTTTATTTAATAACCTGCCTCTGTGCTGACTAACTCAAATAGTAATGAGACAGGGCAGGCATTAAATACTGTAAGGTTTTTCCATAGGCATAGCAGATTTAGGTTAAACATCTGATTGCGAAACCTTGTAAATAGTGAAGTGTGCCTTGAAGTATAGGAAAGTTTTAGCCATAAAAAAGGCGTGGAACTCAACTTACCGGACTGGGGTACTGGCATACCTTGCACACAGATAAGAGAGCCCACGCCCGGGTCGTGAGCAATCTGCTTATCATCTCGTGTGCGAAAAATTGCCAGTTTTCAGTCTGAGATTCAAAGCGAAAGCTTCTAATATTTTTTCTATTCGAAGTATCGCAAAATTACATTTTTTAGATGTAATGCTTTGACAAATATAGTAAATAAATTATTCAATACAAAAATGTATCGAATAATTTAATCTTTTTTCTCAAATTTTACTGAATGAGAAAGTATGATGAAGAAGAAATAAAATTATTGAACATTCAAGTTGGATGTATGTTAAGATTAGCCAGATTAAAGAAGGGTTTATCTCAACACGACTTATCTTTATTATTAGGTTCCAATCCAACTATGATTGGAAGAATTGAAAGATTTGAGAATATCAGTAGTTGGGATAAGATATATTCCGTAAGTCAGCAATTAGATGTTAACTTTTGTGATTTATTTACTTTAAGGAGTAAAGATGAATTACTATCAATCGTTGAAAAATCTTTCAAACTTGAAGATAAACTTACCGTAGAGAAAAGAGAATATTATAATATTCTGAAAGCAACAATTACAAAAAAATATAATTTATTTCAAAAAAAACGGTAACACTCAATTAAAAATTTAGTGGATTTTAAGATTGATTTGGATAAGGAATAAGACTTTCTTATTCATCAGATTTCCTAAAGAAAGCATACTTATCAAGGAGTTCACCGTCTTCAAAACTTATCAGGTTTTTTATTTTATTTTCGGTTGCATTGTATTCAACTTCTACATAGAGTAGAATAAGAGAGTGATCCATATCTAAATTGACTATGAAAATATGAATGAAAAAGTTAGAATGTACCTGATTGAAGCTGCAAGGCAAAAAGATAAATTCGTTTATTATAGTGATGTAGTAAAAGATTGTGAACTTAATATTGACATTACTACTGAGAGTGGAAGAAAACAGCTCAAAGATGTTTTAGGTGAAGTCTCAGCCTTTGAACATAACCAGCCTATTCCAAGACCTTTAATAAGTTCATTAGCTATTTATAAAGATAAAAACAAAAATGATCATGGAGATGGATTTTATAAATTAGCAGAACAATTGGGTAAAGGAAGTTTTAAAAAACTTAAAGATGATTTGTACGGTTTTTCTGAAGCGGAAAGATGCAGGCAATATTGGAACAACGACAGTAACTATGAAAATTATGCCCATTTACCCCAGTCAAAACAAAAAACGATTTCTCATCTATTCACCAATTTAATAGAGAAAGAGGAGTATTGGGTAACAGAATGGAAAAACGATTATCTATTCTTTATCAAGAATATAAAAATTCTCAGGGAGAACATCGAGAAAAATCCAACCTTACCAATTGATAGCAATCAATTGTATTCTGGTTTACATGAATCTATCAGAGGTTACGAAAATTTTATGCGTAAATGGTTCAAGGATAAATCAAACGGAATTTCTTCACGTGGACGAAGTATATTATCAGCAAATGATTTTAATAAAATTATTAATGATGATGTTTTCAAACTATTTTCAAAAGCAATAATTCTCAAACCTAACCTTGAAAACTATACTACATTTACGAGCTGGTGGTATGAAAATGATTTAATAAATAATAGACCATTACTTATTAATAGAGCTTTTGCGGCATGTAATCCCGAAATTTTAAGCTCTACAGTAGATAGCCAGAAATTTTGGAAAGTTATTGATATTGTACAGAAATCATATAGTTTTGAATTCAAAAATGAACATAATTACAGTTGGTTTGTAGCTAATAAACAATTAACCGAGTGGTTAGATGATGAACTACAAGAAATTTTACAGGAAAAAACGAATAATGACTTAGAAAAATTAGTATGGAGGAATATCTTCGTTTGGCTGATATATAATGAGTTTAATACTGAAATTATAATTCCTAATCAATTACTTAAAAGAGATAGACCCAAAAATGGTTTTGAAGAAATTCCAGAAAACAACAGGACTTTTGAAGGTATAGAGGTAGATTTTGAATCAAAAGCTAAAGCACAAAAAGACTTAGGAGATGTTGGAGAGGAGCTAGTTAAGCAATATGAAACAAATTATCTGAAGCAAAAAGGAATGTATAAGGAATCTGAAAAAGTTAGAATAGTAAAAGATGGAGAAGGTTATGATGTATATTCTTTTGATGATTTGGGAAATGAAAAGTATATTGAAGTAAAAACAACTACCGGAAACGATTTAACTCCATTTTATTTAAGTGAAAATGAAGTTGCATTTATGAAATTAAATATAAATGCCTATAGCATATATAGAGTATTTAATTATGACGAAGAAAACAATTCAGGAGAATTTTTTGAAATCAACGGGAATGTAGAAGAACAAATATTGATGAAGCCTATTCAATATAAAGTTTTCATTAAAAAGTAAGATAAATGGTTAATAATACGTTTAGTCATCAGATTTTCTAAAGAAAGCATATTTATCAAGGAGTTCACCATCTTCAAAACTAATCTATAACAGAAACATAGGGATTTTCAACATTCATCTTCCAAACCTTTTCATCACGGTTATATATAAATGTTATACCTGAAATATTATTGATTTCAGAAAAGTCAATCTCTCCTCCTGAAACATCTTGAATAAATGATAAATCCGGACTTCTTAAATATTGCTTTCCTTCTATTTCTTTAGCAATAAGTACAGAAGTGCTTTTATGAGCATTACCAAACGTAAAATCGGGGATCTTCTTTACTTGGATAGATTTTATATTTGAAATATTAGATAATAGATCAATCCATTCTTTACATTTTTCTGATACATTTTCTTTGAAAAATTCTTTATCAAATAAGATTTCTGAACGATATTCCTTTATACTTTTTTCCCATACCACATCTTCAAATAAGTCTGAAATTTCGTTAGCGTATGTTCTTGACCGTATTCCTGCCTGATATATTTTTATTGCTTTCAAATGAGGAAGCCCCGTTTCTACAAGTAAAGCTATTTCCTCTATTAATTCAGCTTCATCTTCCAGATCAAGATTTCTGATTTTTTTTGCAATTCCATTGAGAACCCAAGGTAGTTTATATGAAAAAATATCACTAATTATTTTTTCCGATAGCTCAAATTCCATTAGAGAAGATATAGGTTTCGCATTTATCCATAAAGAAATGACTTTATCGAAATTTTCATCTGTAATTTCTTTTTTATTTTCTTCCAAGACGGACACATCTTGTATGGCTTGCACAATTTTTTGTGCTATCGCTACTTTGATAGCAGTACTCTTTTCATCATCTTTATATTCTTCAAGAATATTAATAATTTCGAATAATCTATCTTCTAAAAATAAATCACTGTTCAAAGGGATTCCAGAGTTTATAATGGAATACCATTTATCAGGACTTGTTCCTACACGATTTATGATTCCTTTTACTCTTGCTTTTACAAAAGAAACAAACTCGTCTTCAGATAAACTATCCTTATTTTTTAACTGAATATAAGCTAATGAATTCCTAAAAAAAGATTCTATCCATTCATAATCAAAATTATTTTTATCTACATCATTGTTGTGTAAAGAGTGTAAAGCAAGAAGAGTGTCATCAATCCAATCTAAGGCATTTTCTATACCGGTAATTTTTTCGTTTATATCTTCAAGTTTGTTTTCAGATATAAGCTCTAGTAAGAATTCGAAGTCAATGTCATTTTCTGTTGTAATTTTTTTAAGAACATCTACAAGCATTAATATTCCACTAGATGCAATGTCCATATGTTCTTTATTAAAATAGCTCATTATTTGTTTCTGCATCCATTCGTTCTTCCGTCTTGCTTTGAATGTGGATGTGTTAGACCTATCATGTGCCACTAATATTTTTGCTTCATGGTCTATAAACGCTCTTCCTGCTCTCCCTGCAATATTCCAGAAATCTCTTTTGGAAATAAAACCATCTTGATATAAAGTAGTAAAGATAACTGTTGATACGCCTAGATTAACTCCCTGACCCAAAGTGGACGTTGCGATAATTACACGTGGTTTACCATTTCTCATTAGCCTTTCCATAGGAAGTCTCACATCGGAATGTAAAGCCCCATGATGACATAGTATTCCTTTTTTTGCAAATTCTAACCAAAGATTATTTTCACCATAAGTTTCAACACAGGCTAATTCAAATGTTTTCCAGTCTAAAGAATTAGTATCCATATAGTTTTCAGTATCTGAATGTACCTCAAGGCATTTTAAATATGCTTTAGCCATTGTAAAAACAGAACGTTTCTGTCCTACAAATAACAATAGTGTTCCAAAGTTCCTTAATTTATATGCCGTAGCCGCAATAGCATCATTTTTGTTTTCAGGAAAATAATGAGCACGTCTCTGTCTTGGTTTTAATGGCAACTCTTCCTGAAAAATAAAACGATTGTTAAACGAGGAGTGTTCTTGACTACTTCCTAACCAATGTAGGTTTATCTGATTTCCCGTCCACTCCAATATGCCTAAACGTTCATCGGCTGAACGCCAGGAATCTTTATACAATGAATTCTGATTCCCTGTCAACCAATGTGCAAGTTCTTCTGCATTAGGTAATACTGCTGAAAGAAGTAAAAACCGCCCCGCATTCTTCGTAATAAAATATCGTAGTTCTTCGAAAAAGATTTCATTCATTATAAGCCTCTGATTTGCACCTAATAGATGCCCTTCATCAATTATAACTAGACTAAGCAGGTTGGCTATACTCCGATTTCCTCTTATAATTGCTTTTGCTTTTTCTGGAGTCGCAATGATTACATTTGATTCTTCAATCATCATCTCATCCAGTTTGCTGAATAAACTCCCTCCATATAAATGAGATATTGTTATCCCTACATTACCGAGAACTCTTCCAAGGTCATTTTCTATTTCAAAAGCTAAAGAACGAAAGGGAGCTATATAAAGAACTTTCCCTTTAGGTTTTTTAATAAAACTGTCCAATATTGCTATTTCTGCAATTCTTGTCTTACCACTGCTTGTCGGAATGGCAACGACACATCCGTTGTCATTTACATCTAAAACTTTATTAAGAGCTTTTCTTTGGGTAATGAAAAGTTCATAGATCCCTCGTGGGGAAAGATAGACCAAAGACTTTATGTATTTTTGTAATAAGTCTGATTGAATATCAAAAAAACCATATAGAGCTCTCCATAAAGATACTTGATTAAAACCTTCTGAAATTAAAATTAACAACCGGATTACCCACCAGATACTGGGTTCGTTTTTCAATTCTGCAATTTCTTTTAAGAGCTTCAGATTGCTCTTTGCAGACACAAGCAATCTCTCGTCGCCAGTTTGAAAATACTTAACAAATGTATCTAGGGATTTTGCGATAATCGATATGTATATCTTATCACCACCTTCCATTTCACCACCATTTTCGGCAATATATTTATCCTGATACGTCTCATCTATGATTATTCTCTCTACGGTATGGATAAGTTCATTGAAATTTCTTTTTAGAAATAAAGAAATCATTTTTGAAATAAGACTTTCCGATTCAATTTTACTGACAAGTATGTAGGATTTTGAATATTGAAAGCTAACATAATAGGACAAAGCTGAAATAAGCCCGTAATAATTGCTGAGCCTACCTTTATTATTTTCTGAACCATGAACATATTCCAGAATAGAAGCCCCCTTTTCTAATGGTTCACGAGCATTTTCCAAATCATCTTTCTCTCCAAAAACACATCCTATGTTCAGATAATAAAAAGCGAGGATATTTAAATTATGATCCCTGATTGTATAAGGTGGAAAATTTTCTTTGTTTTCTGCTGTATTGAATAAAATATATCTTGCATTTGCCTGAGCAATGAAGTTCTGAATGGTCTTGTCTTCATTGATGTTATTTAGCCGATTTTGATTCTGTTCTATACTCATAATTGGTCGGGATTAAGGACATAAAATTCAGCTTTTTCAAAGGCTTTGTTAATAAGTTCTTCCGGATTATCTATTCCAATGGATATTAAAATCATTTGAGGATTATCAGAGTTCAGATGAGATTCTACTACTGAAAAAGTATTTGTATCACTTAAAAGCATTCCAGTGTAGATTAAATCATCATTACCTTTAATTTGGGATATAATCGTTTTGTCTAACAGATCAGCTATAGGCTTATTAATAGCATCACGTCCCAGCTCATCTATTAGAAAAGTGTAAGATAATGGAAGTTTCTCTTTTGCAAGAGATTCGGCTAAGGTGTTTACAATTTGTTTAGTCGGTTTTGCTCTGAATTTTGCTTCACCTAAATATAGTCTTACTCGATCTTGTTTTCCATCATTAAATACATCAACCATTAAAGTATCATCGCCTTTTATGGCTTGGTCAACATTTGGATTGTATTTAAGTTTAAAAACCTTAATAAGCTTTTTGTCCAAGCAACTTTCAATGTATTCTGTTAAAATAATTTCCGTAGCATTCCCTTTTTTTACCCTATGGTCTAATGGAAGCCTTCTACGCTCTTCAACGTAAATAGCATACTCGGAAAATCCTAATTTTGCATAATTTTCTTTTAATTTTTCAATTCTATAGTCAGTATGGTGGTGGTTAAATAAAGTGCGTCCTAGCCATTCTATCAATTCATCATTATCACAGGTTGGTAATGTGGTTAATGAGCGATGGTTTTTTGTAGTCGTTACAGCTACATCAGTACTTGTTAACCATTTTGCGAAAATATTTGGAGTAAATGGATGGTCTCCAATAAGTTCAATTTGAGTCGGCATAGGGTTTTAGTTTTTAACAAAGGTAGGGTTTTATTACGTTTTTTATTTTACTAATAAATGATGGTCATCTATAAATTAAATAAGTTGAGTAAAATACTTATGTTACTTTCGTAATTTTGTTCTTTGTTATTATGATAGATGTAAATAGAAAAATAGTAGAATATAAAGGATAAAGGATTTTCCTTTAAACAAAAATAATTTGTTGCCACTAAACACATCCCTAAAAACCCAATGAAACAAATATGGCTGAGCTGAAAGAATCTGAAAAACTAATTCTTGAAAAATTATTCGAAATGCAAAGTGGTTACGTTTTAGAATTTTCAAATTCAAAATTCCAACAATTTGTATTCAATAATTTTAAAATAGACATTTATTCTGATAAGTATTCAATTTATGGGGAATCAAAAGCTAATCGTTTAAGAGCTTTTTGGCATTTGGAGAGTAATCAAACCGTAGGAAAATTAATATTAGAATTATTAGAAGTCTGGAGAACTGAGCGAGTTTTAAAAGGAAAAATAATAACAGAAAATGACAAAACCTTACAAGATGAAAGTAAACAAATCGCTAATAAGCTTTTAGGGGTGAAAAATCAAACATTTAAAACTGAAGAAACGATTGATGATTTTTTGAACAAAGATTTTGAAGAAGTTTCATTAGATAAATTAAAGATTGACAGTTCTGTTATTGATATATTGAATTCAAGAATAATCGAAATTAAAAATTCAATTAAATCAAAATCAGCTTTATCCTGTGTCATTTTATGTGGAAGTGTTTTAGAAGGGGTCTTATTGGGAGTTGCGTCAAGTAAAATGAAAGAATTCAATCAATGTGAAATTAGTCCAAAGAATAAAGAAACTCAAAAAGTTTTGGCTTTTAATGATTGGACATTATCAAACTTTATTGATGTTTCGCACAAACTTGGATTAATTGGATTGGATGTAAAAAAATATAGTCTCTCTTTGCGTGATTTCAGAAACTATATTCATCCATATCAACAAATGGCTTCTCGATTTAATCCTGATATTGAAACAGCAAAAATTTCGTGGCAAGTTTTAAAAGCAGCGATAACAGATTTGTCAAAAAATGTATAACTAACAGTCTGGCAAAACGATGGAGTAAATAATTAATAGACCAATTGTATCAACCAGCATTAAATATTCAATATAATGAAACTAAAATTACTGTTATTTTTAATTGCATATAATTGTTTTGGACAAGTTCCCGAATATTACAATACAATAGATTTTTCCCAAGATGGAGAAAACCTAAAAAATCAACTAGCTACTTTAATAACCACTACCCATACAACAGAATTGGTTTATACTTCAGGTAGTTCAGGGTTATTAGATACCTGGACTGTTTTAAAACAAAGTGATTTGGATTTAGATAATATAAACAACGTTCTTTTAATATATGGATGGGATGATGATTCTACCACAGTATCTGAACATCGTAGCCGTGATGTCGATGAATCTTGCCATACAAGCAGTTGTAACGGTAAATGGGTCAGAGAACACGTATTTCCAAGGTCTATAGGAACGCCTAATTTGGGTAGTGAAGGAGCTGGTTCTGATGCTCATAACCTAAGAGCAATTGATTCTCAAAAGAATAATACCAGAGGTAACAGGCTATTCGGGAATGCAAGCCCGAGTATTCCATCACATACAATCGACTCAAATGCCTGGTATCCCGGCGATGAATGGATTGGTGACGTTGCCCGCATTGTTATGTATATGTATTTGCGTTATCCTACACAATGTGCTGCAATAAATGTAGCTACAGGTAATGCTGATTTTGCCCCATTAGGTGATATTCCTGATATTTTATTAGAGTGGAATGCCATAGACCCACCGTCTGATTTTGAAATTAACCGCAATAACGTTATTGCAGCCAACCAAGGAAACAGAAATCCTTTCATTGATAACCCTTACTTGGCTACTTTAATATGGAATGGCCCGCAGGCTGATGATTCTTGGAATGTATTAAATGTAAATTTGGTTGATTTATTTGCAATCAAACTCTATCCAACTATTACTAATGGCTTGGTTTTTATTGAAAATTCTACTTCAGAGAATTTAAAATATTCACTTTATAATACCACAGGTCAATTACTCCAAGAAAACTATATAGAAAAAGAGATAGACTTATCGGACTATTCTAAAGGGCTATACTTTATTCAGGTTTCAAATCAGGGAAGTAATCAAACTTTTAAAGTTATTAAAAACTAAAATAATTTAGATTCATCATTTCCCTAAAAAAAGTAGGGAAAACCCGCATTGACAGCATTTAATATAAGTTGTAGATTTGGAAAATTTACTATAAATAATTACAAACGTTTAATTGTTTTTTACTTATTTACTAAGTAATAGTAATAACATAAACTCAAGAGTCTAGCACAATTATTAAAACAACTTTACTTAAAAAATGGCAAGAGCACAATTATTAGAGGATAACGATAATGAGAGAACCTACGAACTTCCCAATGGAAGGGTTATAACAATTCGGATTAATGATGATTCTGAAATTTCATATCTTGAAAATGGATTAGAAATAGGTAATTATGATGACTTCGTTTTTATTGAAGATGAATTTGATCCCTATAAATATCTTTTAGCAAGAATGTATGTCCCAATAAAAGGTCAAGGATTAGGTAGAGCTACAATCGAATTTTTTACTGAATATTTTGATGCAAAAGTCTGGGCTAGAAACAATGATGGAATTGAACGTGAAGACGGAAGCCGTCTAACTGAAGACGCACCTGGTTTTGTGGATAAAATGATTGAAGAAGGTTTATTAATTGATAATCGAGATAAAGGTGATTTTGATGAGCACTATGAATATGATAGCTTTAATGAATAATTGTTAATAACAGTTTCGTTTTCCGCTACTTTACCAATGCGTTTTCCGTTAGTATAAATTAAACACATAAAAGAGATGAATATCTATTTTGATGAAGCTGGAAATTCTGGTCAAAATTTGCTTGATGAAAATCAGCCTATTTATGTATTGGTCTCTCATAATTTTTCTATTGAAGAATCCCAATCCATTTTAAGTCCATTAAAAACGGAATCCGAAGAAATTCACTTTAGTAAAATAAAAAAATATAAGAAGTACGAAAAGCCAATTCAAAAAATCCTAAATAATCAGGCAATTAACTATGATAGAATCAAAATAGCTTATTATGATAAAAAATATGCTTTATGTTCACATTTAGTTGATCAATTGGTAGAAACAACTTTTTATAATCACGGTTTTGAATATTATGAAGAAGGCTTAAATATCCTATTTGCACAAACACTTTACTTACAAAGTGAATTTTTTGATTCAAAAGAAGAATACACAGACCTTTTATTTAGATTTCAAAAAATGATTAGAACTAAAGATTCAGGTTCTGTCAATGATTTTTATATAAAAGCCCAAGAAATTTTTGATAGCATTATTGAAGAGGGCGATAAAAATTTTTTCTTCCCTATATTAAAAAGCAAAGATTATATCGGTGGAATATTAGAAGGTATAAATAAATTTTCAATTGACCTGGCATTACCATCTTTAGTAATATTAAGTGACATTTGGTCGAAAAAGGAAAGTCAAAAAATCAGTATTATTCATGATGATTCAAAACAAGTAGAATTTTGGAAAGATTTCATTGAGTTTCTATCCAAAGACATTGTTAAAGAAAAAACAGAGGTTGGATTTGACAAAAGAAAAATTACATATCCTTTACAAATAGATTCAATAGAGATGGTTGACTCAAAAAATAATATTCAAATTCAGCTTGCCGATTTAATAGGGAGTTCATTTGCTTATTACGCAAAAAATATCATACTTGAAAAAGATATAAATGATCCGCTTGCAAAAATAATTTCAGATACCAAATTGGCAAAAATGAATGTTCATCCATTACAACCAGACTTGTCTTTTTTTGGAAAAAAATTTAAAGGAAATAAAACAGACATTAATCCACTGGATTTTTTAGCTTCAAAAGCTCTTGAAGTTAGAGATAAATTTGATAAATCATACCCGAAATAATGGATACAAGAGTTAGAATATTTTTACTGCTTGACTACAAAGAGTATTATGGACTTGACAAGACCATTGAAGATGCCGAAGAATTAATTCGAGATATTCCTTCTGTTACTTTATTAAATTATCTTTCAGGATTTGGTGTAAACCTTTATTTATATGACAATACCGAACATACTGGCAAAATACAGTTTATGCTTGTTAATTGTTTGTTGAGTAAGTGCAACTCATCAGTCCAACAAAAATGGGCTGCCGAAGTAAAAAAGCAAGCCGAAAAAGGGTTTGCACCAATTATGTTTTGGAACTATTCAAATTTGTTATTTTATGGTTTGATTTTTAAAACATTCAACAATCATTCATCACGAGATTTAACAGGAGACGAAGCCAAAAAAGTATTTGATGCTTATTTGATTATCAACGGTATTGCAAATAGTAAAATCCAAATAGAAACAAAGATTATTAAAAAGGCAGAAGAAGAAGAAAAGATTGAAGAGATAACAATGCCAAATTTCATTTATCAAAGGGATTACATCTCCTCTACTGATTTTAGCAACCAAGTTACAAGAGGTATAACGTTCTTTAAATATTTAGAAAATGATCAAAAATATAAAACGTTAGTTAAAGAATACTATGAAACTAAGAATGTCAGTGGCTATCTAAGAATGTTCAAAAACTTAATGGTTCTTTTTTCTGAAATCAACATAGGAAAAGATTTAGACAAAAGAAACCAATTAGTAAACCTACAAGAATATTATGTAAGCGAAGAAGTTGATTTGGCATACATCGAAACGCTTTGTATAAATTCAGAAATTGCGACGTATTTAGTTGACGAGAGTTTTGGTATATTAAGAAGTAAATTTCTTTATAAAATAAATCAATAT
This sequence comes from Flavobacteriaceae bacterium, assembly GCA_034676605.1. Taxonomy (GTDB): domain Bacteria; phylum Bacteroidota; class Bacteroidia; order Flavobacteriales; family Flavobacteriaceae; genus Flavobacterium. The sequence goes on from JAUCBW010000001.1 coordinate 1,964,089, forward strand.
GAATTCTTAATATTGGATGTCAATTTTTTACTCGACCAATTTTACAAGGCACAAATTTTTTCATTCAATGCTTTTTTAAAACTCAAAGGTATTAAAGTTGATTTTCTTTCGGAAAAGGGGAAAAAATTTATGGAAAACATTTACTTACCTTCGGTTTTAAACACTTGTTTTCCCCATTATATTAGATTTTATGGAGATTCTTGTATTAACTCAAATAAAGAAGAACTATGTGATGTTTATTTGAGAGAATCAAATAAAATATGTCTAATTGAATTTAAAGATATACTGTTAAATGCAGTAGTGAAAAACAGTGCGGATAAAGATAAATTGTTCGCAGAATTTGATAAAAAGTTTGTTGCGAACCAAACAAATAAACCTAAAGGCATAACTCAATTAATAAATGCCATAAAAGACATAGATGCAAACTTTGTTTCCTTTGACAGTTCCGTTCCGGAAAACGGCTTGGAGATTTACCCTGTAATTGTTTATACTGATTCATCATTTGGAGTAGAAGGAGTAAACAAGAAATTTAAAGAAAAATTTATTTTTGAAATTCAAAAACTGAATCTTCAAAATGTTGTCGTTAAGAATGCAACCTTTATTAACTTAAATTTCTTTGAAATTCGGGAAGACTATTTCTCAAAACAACTTATGAATCTATTTCAAATGTTAGACGAATACCATGAGCATACAAAAAATCCAGACTACACATTAACGCCATTTGAGGTATTCTCAAGATTCTTTATGAATATGTATGTTCCAGAAGAGCTAGGAGCTTCTTCTTCTTATCTCAAACATCAACACAACATTGTAACTGCAAAATAAAACAACAATATGATAATACAAAATATTGGAATAAAAATCAATAGCCAAGTTTTAGAATGGATAAATAATCTCTAATACTATTCAACTTCTATATGTGGGGTTACCTAATTAAATATTCTGATTTTTATGGAACACCTGTTCCTGACAATCCTATTGAATTAGTTCTTAATATCCCCAAAGAAGAACTTATAGCTACTATTGTTGCAGTAAATACCCGATTAAAACCGCTAACTTCAAATCACTTTGATGATTCCAGAGATACTCAAATAGAATGTTTAAGAACTGTATTTTTAGATAATAATAACCCTATTCAGCAATCTTTTTGCTTATCATTAATTCAAAAATATGTTCAGAAACCAATAAATCATAATTTATTTTCCCGGGTTACTTGCCTTTATGCTTTACAGGAAATTATTAACTATGATGGCTTTGTAATAGAAACGCCTGAATATAATTTTGATAACAGAGAAAGAATATTCAAATTCTTATTAGTTGCTAACGAGCAAATTTTAACAGGAGATAAAAATTATAAGGATGAAGGCTATGATCAATTAGGAAATGATTTTTTTGAATATTTCATGTTTCGGGAGCTACACCATAACCAGTATAATGAAACCTCCAATGCTATAAATATTTTTTACAAATCATTTTCTCTTTTCAATAAAATTGAGAATCATCATTTATTTAGTCAGCACTTTAAAAACTATATAACTTGGTACTATAAAGTTGAAAGTACAAATGAGTTTTTAAAACATATCATCTGGACGTACATTAAAAGTTTTGACGAAAATTTACTATTGCGATATATTAATGTCCCAAAAGAAAATTTAGATGTAATAAAAATTCTTGACACTTTCAGCTCAAAAGTTGAATATGATATTCCAAACAAAAATGATTTGAGAACATTTGATTTCTTCCCTCTGAAGAAAAGCCCATTATTCAAATGCAGAGAAAAAGAGGAGAAAGAAATAGTTAGTTATCTTGTGATGGATGAAGGTTTTTACATAGAAAAAGTTTATTCAATTTTCATTAATGATTTTTGGTTCGATTATTTAAAACCTAATGAAATTTGTACCAGAAAAGATTGGGGTAATTTTATCGGTTCAGAATTTTATGAACCATTTATAGAAGAAATTTTAAATGAGTCTTTTTTAAATTCTCCAGAGGTAATTTTGAGATCTACCAATCAGTTAGTATTCAGTATTGAAGGCTCTCCAATAGAGTACGCTGATTTTTATATTAGAGAAAAACAAAATATTGCTTTGTTTGAATTAAAAAGTGGTTTTATTCCATTGGATCATGGTTATAAAACGGTTGCAACAATTGATGATTACAGAAACCTTGATCTTGATAGATTTAATGGAGATTACGGATTAACACAATTAGCAGAAAAAACAATAAAAAAATTTCACCTCTATAAAAAAGAAATAAACGATCCAAACTTTAAGTCAGAAAGGAAAGTTCAAATTTATCCGGTAATTGTTGTAAATGACCCTATTGTAAGTTCTAGTATCGTAACTTTTGTGCTAAAAAGAAAGTTCAACGAACTGCTTGAAAAAGAACATATTAATAAAAAATCAAAAGACCATAATATTAGAGATTTATGTATTATAAATGTAAGTCATCTACAAGAGCTAGAACAAAGCCTAAAAGACCAAAAAGTCAATTTTTTTAATCTGTTAGATCTATATCTTATAATATCAGACTATACAAATAAATCAAATTTTAAGGGGTATAAATTTCTTAGAACATTTAATCACGTATTAAATATTAAAATAAAAGATAATTTAATTGCTGATAGAATAAAAGATTTCAAATGGTTAAAGACTAATAAGGATAATTAATTTTGCTGAAAATGGTTATCAAAAAACGTATAAAACGGTAATCGTTCGTATTGTAGAACGTGGAGAACAAGAAGAAATTGACGAAATCGTCCGTTTCTATGACTATGGAAAAGTAGTAACGACTATCCGTGACGAAATTTATTTTTATTATAATTTGTTGATTATCAATTTTTTGTATTTTATTTTTTTCCGCAACAGGAGGAATTATCTTTCTAACACAAGCCTGCAAGGAATTATTTTACCTGTGATTGACCCAAAAGATATGTTGTAAATGAGAAAAACATAACTCTTAACCTAGCACTAGAAGAACTAATTTAACAAATACCACAAAGTTAAGAGATGCCTTAAAAAGGTATCTTTTTTTATTACATATAACAACTGTAGATATTTTTAAGGAAGATCTCAACTAAATAACCATCTTATAATATTGCTTATTCACTATAACGTAAAGTACATATTAACTACACAAATCTATATAATTTAACCTCAACTGACTAAAAACAGATAAAAAATACGGGTTTTCCCGCATTGACAGGAATCTATATGGATTGTAAATTTGTTGTCGAGTAAAGTATGTACTATTCTTAATAAGAAAGAATTAACATTAGTATGAAATTCTCAGGAGGTTCGTTTTAATTGATTTTATTTCAAAAAACACCTTAAATATATATTAATTTAAATTTATAGTTATGGCTAGATATCTTCCAGCGAAGCCAAATACATTTGATCCTGATCAGGTTTCCAAAATTCATGAAGCACTAATTTACATTGGTATTGACTTTGATACCAGAAGCGAGGATTATATAGAAAGGGTTTATGGTGAATACACCCAAAGTGTTGTTGCAAGTTTTCAGCAGGAGAACAAGATTGATATAAGTAGTGCCAGACCAGGTACTCTAACTGAGACTACTGCTAACTTAATAAACGGCAAAATTTATAACAGAGATAACCCTTCTCCGGAACAAACCATCGAACTTTTTCGCATACTTAAGCGTATTGGTTATAATGTTAGTCAGACCGCTCTTTCTAAAGGAATGATCGATTTGCAGATGACACAATCAATAAGAGCTTTTCAGAAAAGGATGTTAATTGATACTGTTGGTTATTTTGATACTCATACAACAAATCGCTTAAATTACTTTAAAGATAAAGAGTTTCCGGAATACTTTAGTTTTACACCAAAGAATAAGATTGCTCGCTTACAGTGTTCGTTGGATTATAGCAGTGAAGGAAATAAAGTCAGAAATCTGCACGAATCGCTCTCCGCTTTAGGTTATTTGGTTGAAATACCTGAATATAATCATAGATTTTATGGGAGATCAACAGTCGAAGCTGTAAAAAAGGTACAACGAAATGTTGGTATTGGTATTAATGGTCGGCTTAACACAAAAACTGCTCAGGAACTCAATAAATTAATTGATGAAAAAAATCCTGGTCTGGTAGATAAAAAGACTAAATATAGAGTAAGAGGTAGTATTCTGAACGATAAATTTGCCCCAATCAAAAATTGTGAAGTTGAGATATTTCACTATAATATATTAGAGGCTCCTGTTCCTATTAAAAAGAGAAAAACTTATAAAACAGGATTCTATGATATAGTTTATACACCAAAAATTGGAGACAATGGAAAGGTGGATCCCAAAAATAATAGCCTTTTGATAAAAGTAACTGTAGATAGTACTGTTATTAAAGAGGAAATAATAAATAATGTAGCACCGGTTCATTGGTTCAGTTTTAATATTGGGGAAGAAGCCAAAGTTTATTTAGGTAAAAATTTATTTGGCATCCTTAACGGAAAACTCAAAAACATTTCAGGTTATGAGGATGAAAGCTCTTTAAATTGGTTTTTAGAGTTAAGGGAAGATGACAGTGAAGGTCTTACTAATCTATCCAAAAAAATTGGAGTTGAGATCAATACACTAATGAAGTTGTTTTTAGCTTATAGAGTAAGCCGGAGGATTAATAATGAATATAATTCTTTCATCCCTCAAAATATTATAACACCGGAAATTATTTTCGCTCTTATCTATGCTGGTAATACAATTCTTCCTGACAATATACTTCCTGATAGTGATGATGTTTGGAATCATTGGATAGAAGAGATAGAAGTAACCATAATGAGAGGTTTTTCACTTATGAATACTGAAACCCTTAAAACCATTTTTGAGGGAGCAATTAGAGGTAACGTAATCAGCACTGTCGAAAACCGAACAAAAATCCCTGAATTATGTGGAGAAATCATTCCTCGTCTTGGCGACCAGGTTATACTTGATGTTCCAATGACCGCAAATACTTCTGAAAAATTTAATGCATCATTCAGAACTTTATTTAATATGTCTGGTGTTAAATCTCAGGATATGGGTATTCTATCTCATAGTTTTATACAAAATAAAGATTTTAATGATGATTTTTGGACAGAAATTAAACCTAGGGTCTCTCAAGAGACTTTTAATAAATTACAATTAAACGTTGAATACGGATATATTGTTGATTTCAATGAACATAACACGAATATAGTAACTACAAGACTTGTAGATTCAAAATTGGATAATGCTTACAGAATTGCAGAATTTTCTAAGGAGGATTGGGAAAGGGCAATTACAGAATATGACTTTGAAGTCCCAGATTATCCTGAAGAAAAAGATAAAAGACCTGTCGAATTATATGCAAATGAACTTTATCTAAAAACAATTCAACGTTATCCCTCATTAAGTTTTGTAAGCCATATAACCCCTTCACCAGGATTACCGGATATTGGAAGAATAAAAGAGGTACTAGTTCAAAATCCTCATTTTAATCTGTTAGCCCAAGAGCTTGATCCGTTCCTGAAAGAAATTGGAGCCGGAGAGGAGTTAAAAGAGCAGTATTTATTGGTACAAAGACTCCAAAGTTATACTCCTGAAGGTACAACCGGTAATGCTTTATTAAGAAACAAATTTCACTCTGCTTCGCAAATTGTAAATTATACATATGATACTTTTGTCGCGACAATGACTACAGAACAAGTTTCTGAATCAGATGCACAAGAGATTTTTAGAAAAGCAGAATCTAACTACGCTACATTATTGTCCTTCTTTAGTGAGTTTAGTCCGCAAACAAATCAGACGCCATTATATGTCTTAAATAACAATTCGGAAGCAAGGAATATGCATAGTTTACGTTTAGACAGCACTATTCCGGATCTTGAAAGTCTTTTCGGTTCTTTAGATTCATGTGCTTGTTCCGAGTGTCAGTCAGTTGTAGGAGCCTCTGCATATTTAGTTGATATTATACGCTTTCTGAAATCCCGAATTGCCAAACCATCTATACCTGGTTATACTACTACGGTTAAAGATGTTCTGCTTGAACGAAGACCAGACATAGATTATATTAAATTAAATTGTACCAATACTAATACAGCCTTACCATATATTGACATAGTTTGTGAAGTATTAGAGAATCAGGTATCAAAAACTGCTGGGCAACCAGATCCTGATTACAATGAATATCAGACTGAATTAACCGCTGAAGAATTAAGAGCTTTTCCTGAATATATCAATAAATATTCTTACAATTATCTTTCACAACAAATCTACCCGTTACACAGTCCTGTGTTTAACTTATGGCAAGAAAATACACGACTCTTTTTATCTCATTTAGGTAGTTCTTGGTGGAAATTTATGGAGATTTGGCAAAGACAAAGTTCTCAATCATACCCGAGTAATTATTTAATTGCATCAGAATATTTTGGATTTTCTTCAGTCGAAGCATCTATAATTGACAATTCATATTTGTCTGCCAATGGAATAAGCTTACCACAGATGTTAAAGATAATGTGGAATATAGATTTTGAATCACTTTCACCAGTAAGTTATGCTTCAGTAGAAGTTGATTGGTTTTTAAAATCTACAAAATTAAGTTATGATGAATTGCTTATACTGCTTTCGTGTGAATATATAAATGTTGCACCTCCGGCAAATCATATAAAAATTGAGATTCCTTTAAATGGGGATCCTTGTAGTACTTCAACACAAAGAATTACTAATTTAACCATAGACAGATATAATAGAATTCAACGTTTTTTAAGACTTTGGAGGCATTCAACATGGACAATATGGGAACTTGATATTTTATTGCAGAATGGTGTAATTTCTGTTACTGAAACTACATCAGACCCAATCAATGAAAATACCATTATTAATTTAATGCTCTTCGCTGAGCTACAAAAGAAGTTCAAATTATCTGTAGAAGAACTATTAACTTTTTGGGGTAATATCAATACTGAAAATTTCCGCACAGCAGAAAAAGAAATATCTTCCTTATATAAAAGACTATTCCTGAATATGTCATTTGTTAATCCTGTAGCGGATGATTTTTATAAATTAGCATATGATCCTTCGGAACTACCCTCTTCAAATTTTAATAAAGAACGAATTACATTTTTAAGTGCCTCATTAAGTTATTCTGAAGTAAATGTTCGAAAAATTTTAGATTATTATGATAATCCTCAAAACGGAAGTGCTGAAAATGTTACATTCAGTTTAGAAGCTATTGCTTATGTTTATCGTCATATTTTACTGATTGATAAATTAAAAATTAGTTTTGAAGATTTATTAACCTTCAAAAAAATCTCAAATATAAATAACCTGTTTGACTCTGTTGAGAGTGTAAAAAATGTTGTTGATACTATTGAATTTATGAAGTCAGTATCAAAAAATTTCAACACTTGGGATTATGTTTTAGAAAGAGATAATGAAGATGATAAACTCTCGTTAAATGCTACTCAGCTTTCATCGTTTTTAAAAGAGTTAAGAATTGGCATCAGTAATTCCAATTCAGAAATTACTGATATTGTTAACCCTTCCAGAAGTAACAGAGAGCAGGCCGAATTACTATTCCAAAGATTACCTCAGTTTGAGAACACGGGACAAATTGATATGGCAATAAAGTTTGTTGAAGGAAAATCAATTTCAGACCCACCACAATATCCGGATCCGACAACTCCAGAAAATATTAGAAAAGAATTTTTTAATCAATTTTTTTCATTATTTATCCCAAAATCAGAATGGGAGAATGCACTTAATGTAGAATTTGCACAAGCTCCCAATTCTTCGGGATTACCTGAAGAATTGATAAATGAGCGTTATGAGTATCTATTTGGACATTTACATTCATTCGCATTACAATTGTCATATAACCAGATAATTTCTCAACAGCTCAATATAAATCAGGATATTTTAAGTGTTTTATTCCAAAATGTAGATATTGAATTACCGTCTTCGGTAAATAACAATATAATTGCCCAACTTTTTGGGTTGACAGATGATCTTACCGCAAAGGAATCTGACGGTTCTTATACCTTTCCTTTGGAAGACAGTAGATTTGATATATTAAGAAAAATTTATTTACTGCTACATAAAATATCGGTGACATTAAATTTCTTTCCCGATATGACCAGTGATGAATTAGAAAGATATATGGATTACCAGACACAACTGATAACCAATTATCCGAGTGGGGCTCCTATGTTATTAGGGATTACAAATCTGTCAAAATTACCTGTTGATTCAAGTTCTCCATCATCAAATTTATTTGAGTTATTAAACTGGATTAAACTAGAAAAGATAAGAGTCAAATTTGAAGATGAAACGAATAGCTTTTTTGAGTTACTTAATAATTCCATATCTCTTGAAGCAATTTCGGATAGCGAAATGGCACAGCTTTTTGCAACATTATCTGGTGAGAGTTTTGATGTTGTAAATTATATTATTACCCATTTGGACATTGAACAGTTACAATTTACAGATGCATCTATCTGGAACAGAATATTGGATTGTTTGAAAAATTATCATACAATAGGTTCAGATCCTGAAGTTCTTGTTTCTTGGCTGAATAAAAATAATGATCCGGTAGTAGAAGAAACTATTAGCAACGATGTAACTAAAGCATCTAAAGCAAAATATTCTCTTGAGTCATGGTTAAAGGTAGTTCAACCTTTTCAGGACATACTACGTGAGAAAAAACGTGATGCACTTGTAGCATTTTTGATTGAACATTCAATGCGTAATGAAAATCCTACTGTACCTTATCCTGCTCCTGCTCCTCCGGAACCTGTTTATGTAAATACAAAATACTGGTCAAATCATAATGATCTTTACGCTTATTTCCTCTTGGATGTGGATATGAGTTCTTGTCAACTAACCTCACGAATCAGACAGGCTAGTTTATCAGTTCAGGTTTTTGTTCAAAGATGTTTTCTAGGCCTTGAAAAATTGCATATTGAAATTCCTAATATAAATGCACAACCAAATGGAGCAAACAACTGGGCACAATGGCAATGGATGAAATACTACCGCCTATGGGATGCTAATCGTCAAATATTCCTCTACCCTGAAAACTGGATAGAACCGGAATTAAGGATGGATATGAGTCCTTTCTTTAAAGAACTAACAGAGGAGCTATCACAAGCCGATGTTACTGATGATTACGCAGAAACGGTTTTAAATAATTATCTTAATAAACTTCAGGAAGTTGCACAACTAGATATAGTAAGTGTTTATCATGAAGTAGAACCAGGCATAAATGTATTTCACGTAATAGGAAAGACAAAAGCAAATCCATCAAACTTTTATTATCGTTCATTTAATCAGATAACGAAAAAATGGACTGCATGGGAAAAGATTTCAGCGGATATTACAGGTATGCATCCTCTGCTAACTAAATACAATGGGAAAATTTATTTGTTCTGGTTGTTGTTTGAAGAAAAAGCAGATAAAGTCAAAAAAGTTCCGGCTTCTCAATTAAGCAATACACCTAAAGATGCCCCTGAATCTCCTAAATTATATGAAATTCGGTTGAGTTGGATAAGACGTAACCGGGATGGATGGACAGAGAAGAAAGTTTCAAATGAACGTATGATACATCCTTGGGGAAGACCAAAATATAGTTACAATCTGCGTCCAAGACTTAAGACTCTTGATAATACTTTGTGGATTGATCTTTATATTACAACTTCTCGTGAGTTTAACAGGCCTGCCAGATTTTATAATCAAAATACAGGTACATTTAATCATATTGCTAAAGCACAATTTGATGAGCGGTTCAGACCTTGGCATTCATCATCCTTTGTTTTTAACGGAGAAGTTAAGGAATTACGACTACGAAAAATGTATGGAAATTTCTCAGTTTTTGCCGGAACAAACTCTTATGAATATGTAAATAAGAACTTTGAAGATGCCGGTAGAGCTATCAAACATTTATCAAGTGACATACAGCCTAAGATAAATCTTCCTTGGGGAATGCATTTTGAGTACACTTATTTGAGAAACAATATATCTCAAAACATCAATACTTATCAGTTTAATACACTTGAATCAGGTAATACTAAAAGGTTATTAAAGAAAGCCAGACCAACATTCAAATTGCCTGTTTCCTTACAGGATCAGCAGATCAACTTTAATACTGTAAGACCATTCTTTTATCAGGATTCAATGAGAAGTTTCTTTATCAGACCTCATTATTCCTTCTTGACATCTATTGATGTTATTTCCCGCTCCAGTAGTTGGTCATCAGTGATAGACAGGTATATCTATGAATTTAGTAACTTTTATCACCCTTATGCTCAGGTGTTTATTCAGGAACTCAATAAATCTGGGCTAAAAGGACTTTATAACCGTAGATTACAAACCGAACCTGAATCTACTGATTTTTATCCCGGCAATACGTTTAGTTTTCAGACAACTTACCTTCCTGAAAATGGAGTAGTAAGTATAAAAGAAAATGCAAGAAAGGACATAACTGATTTCTCTAGTGATGGAGCTTATTCTTTATACAATTGGGAATTGTTCTTTCATATACCTTTTTATATCGCCAATAAACTTTCACAGAATCAAAGGTTTGAAGAGGCAATGAAATGGTATCAATATATCTTTGATCCAAACAGTTCTGATAATTATTCTGAACCAAAGAGGTTTTGGATTACCAAACCTTTCTTCCAGATGTCGGAAAATGATTATAACAGATCAAGGATTAATTATATCCTTTCAAACATAAGTTCTTACTCAGGTCAGGTAGCAGCTTGGAAGAATGATCCATTCAATCCTCATATAGTAGCATCCGGAAGACCTGTGGCTTATCAGAAAGCTGTTGTAATGAAATTTATAGATAATTTAATAGCATGGGGAGATAACCTCTTCCGAATGGATACTTTAGAAACCATTCATGAAGCTATTACTTTATATTTATTAGCATATCAGATACTAGGTAAAAAACCTGAAAAAGTTCCGGGTATTCAAGGACAATCTCTAAATCTCAGTGAGATATTTAGTCCCTCAGCAGGAAATTTTGTTGATATTTTTGGTGGAGCATCAGTAGATTTAGAGAACTATCTGATTAATTATACAGGTAGTTCTGAATATGAAGTTACAGATTTACCAATTGCATATACCAATATAATTCCAAATTTACGACTAAAATATTTTTGCATACCAGATAATCCTAAACTCCTTTCCTATTGGGCTTTGGTTGAAGATAGACTATTTAAGATCAGGCACTGTATGAATATAGAAGGAGTTGTAAGACAATTACCTTTGTTTGAACCTCCTATAGATCCGGCTTTGCTTGTTAGAGCAAGAGCACAAGGGGTTAGTATTAGTTCTCTTTTCTTTAACTTAAATACTCCAGCACCGAACTACCGTTTCCGTACTCTGATTCAAAAAACAATAGAATATTGTTCAGAAGTTAGAAATTTAGGGGAAAGATTATTAAGTATTATAGAACGTCTCGATGCAGAAAATCTTTCTGTTTTAAGAAGTACAAATGAGTTAAATTTATTGGATCTGATTACTGAAACTAAAGAATTGCAAATCAGGGAAGCAGATGAAAATATAGCTGGTTTACAGGTTGCTTTAGAAATGACTGAAGCTAAACTGGAATATTTTCAGAGTATTCCACGAATGAATGACCAGGAAAAGATTGGAGAAGCATTACTTTATGCTTCAACAGCTATGGATGTAGCATCAGGTGTTATTTCCTCAATTTCCGGTACTATGACGTTGATACCTTCTGTGACAGTTGGAGGAGCCGGAGCAATGGGAAGCCCGGTTGCCATCACAGAAGTCGTTAGCGGACCAAGAATCGGAAGCTCTATGAATACTTTTGCATCTGTATTACAAATCGCAAGCGGGGTAGCTCGTTCACAGGGCAGTATGCTTCAGACACAAGGTGGCTATACCAGAAGAAATGATGATAATAAGTTTCAGGCAGAACAGGCACTACGCGAAATAGAACAAATTAATATTCAGATTACAAGTGCTGAAATAAGAAAGCAGATAGCTGAAAAAGACCTTAGAGATCATAATAAGAGAATTGAGCAATCAAAAACTGAACTGGAGTTTATGAATAATAAGTTTTCCAATGCTGCATTGTATAATTGGATGCTTACTCAGGTGACAAATACGTATTTTCAGGCTTATCAGCTTGCTTATGATATGGCTCATAAAGCTGAAGACTGTTATAAGTATGAATTGGGTAATCATAATGTATCATTTATAGAATATGGTTACTGGGATAATTTGAGAAAAGGATTATTGGCAGGTGAAAAGCTTTCTCAATCCTTAAGACGTATGGAAGTTTCATACTTAGAACAGAATAAGCGTGAACTGGAAATTACCCGACATATATCGTTGGCTCAATATTTTCCTGTTGAATTTATGAAGTTAAAAACTACAGGTAAATGTGAGATTAATTTAGAAGAATGGTTCTTTGATTTGGATTATCCTGGACAGTATAAAAGAAGAATTAAATCAGTATCAGTTACAGCTCCTTGTGTTGCCGGTCCTTATACTCCGGTTAACTGTAAGCTATCTATGAGTTCTTCTTCTATCCGCCGTTCCAAAGAACGTGATGATGAAACAAATATTTATAGAGAATATGCCTCTCAGCAACATATTGTTACAAGTAATGCTCAGGGAGATTTTGGAATGTTTCAAGTAAATTTTAATGATGAGCGTTTTCTTCCTTTTGAAGGGCAGGAGCAATTAGTACCTGGGAAATTTCATTACCTCTTGAAACAAATCAATTTGATTTTACAACATTAAATGATTTTATATTACACTTAAGCTATACTTCTTTAGAGGGAGACCAAAACTCTATAAATGCAGCCTGGGATAATATAAATACTAATGTTTTACCAAATTATGCAGCATTATGTCTTAATCTTAAACAAATATTTCCGGCAGAGTGGTATAAAAATCTGGCACCTGAAAACTTAGGAACAAATGAGATGATCCTTAATATAAGTAATGAATTATTTCCATTCTTTTTCAGAAATAAGAATCTAAAGTTTAAACAACTGGATTTGTTTATAGAAGGTAATACAACAACACCGGATTTTGATATTTTAATGGAATCTCCTGTTGGACAACTTCCAAATGTATGGGCAAAAATGCCTAACGATTATGGAGAGTTAAGTTATTATAATACAGATTTGGGAGGACTGTCAGGAACAGACCATAAAGGTGTTTGGAGGTTAAAAATATTGTCTTCAGAAGGAGTACCTCTGGATTCAAATCATTTAAAAAATGCCTATTTAATTATTCATTTTGAAAAAGCATAAAAACATAAAATAAATTTTGATAATAAAATAAAATATAGTATTTTTGGGGTAATATTGTTGGTTTTAGGTGTTAGGCGGAAGGAAAGGTAGTTTGAGAAAACGAGTGGAATGACGTATAATATTTTTTTAATCAGCTGCCAGCCCCGTGAGGGGCTGGCTTTTTTTTACTCCATCGTCAAAATATAATAGTAAGTAGCTTACATTTATTGAGTACTATTATTTTAAATGATCTATTAAAAAACTGTCATTTAAAGCATTAATGTATGGAGTCTAAAGATCCCCTAAATAATACAAATGAGAGTCAGCAGTCTTCCAATCTGTTCAGCAGATTTTCGGAGGATTCCATTTCAAGAAGCAATAGTTCGGGGGATCCGTTTTACAGACCCACATCCCCGAATATTGATCTTCCTAAAGGTGGTGGTTCTGTTAAGGGTATTGATGAAAAATTTTCAGTGAATGCTTCCAACGGAACAGCATCGTTATCGGTTTCTTTACCTTTTTCTCCAGGGCGAAACGGTTTTACACCTGCTTTGTCCTTGTCTTATAATTCCGGTTCGGGCAACAGCGAGTTTGGACTGGGTTGGTCATTATCGCTTCCTTCCATTCAGAGAAAGACAGACAAAAGCCTTCCCAAATATCAGGATGCCATAGAGAGTGATGTTTTTTTATTTTCGGGAGCAGAAGACCTGATACCTTACGAATATCAGGCAGGAGAGAACGTTCCAGATTTTCCTGAGGGATATATCATAAAGAGGTATCGTCCCCGTATTGAAGGGATTTTTGCAAAAATAGAACACATAAAACATATCAATAAACCCGGAGAATCTTGGTGGCGGGTTATTTCAGCAGATAATATCACTACTTATTTTGGATTGTCTTCCAATAGCAGGATAAGTGACCCTGAAGACAACACCCGTATTTTTTCCTGGCTTCCCGATATGGTATTGGATAACAACGGAAATATTCAGCTTTTAGAATATAAAGCGGAAAACATCAATGGTGTTTTACATGAAATACACGAAAGCCAGAGGTTAAACGGTAATTCACTGTTTACCAATCGTTACCTGAAGACTGTCCGCTATTGTAATGAACACGCATATTATGTAAACAGTAATGATCCTTATACTCCTGAACTTCCTTCGACTGAAGATTTTAAGATGGAAGCTGTTTTTGATTACGGAGATCAGGCAGATATTTATAACCCCACTCTTGTCCAGAGTTGGCTGCGAGAAACGATGCCTTTTCAAGTTATCGTGCAGGTTTTGAAATCAGGAATTATAGGCGTTGCAAACGGGTACTGATGTATCATCGTTTTCCCTTTGAGGGAGGAAACGATTTGGTTCGAAGTACGGAATTTGAATACCTACATGATGGTGATGTCCCCGAAAAACTTGAAAAGGCAGATTTTATAGTATCGGTAAGACAGAAAGGCTATCAATTCAAAAATGGAGTCTGGCACGAAGCCTCATTACCACCCGTTACCTATAATTATCAGGATATTGAGTGGGATACTAATGTTTATACGGTAAGCGAAGAAAATATACAGGGAGCCCCGCAGGGACTTACCGGTCCGTATCAGTGGCTTGACTTTGAAGGAGAAGGTATTTCAGGAATTTTTACCGAGCAGGGCGAAGGGTGGTTTTATAAGAACAATCTTGGAGAAGCGAGATTTACTCCCCAAAAACAGATTGCCCAAAAGCCTTCTTTTACGGGTATGGCAGATGGCAGACTGTCTTGGGAAGACCTTGATGCGGACGGGAGAAGGCAGGTTGTTTCAGATAAACCCGTAAGCGGATTTTGGGAACTGGATGATGATCAGCAATGGATTTCTTTTCAGCCTTTTGATAACCAACCTAATATAGACCATAACAGTCCGTTTTGTAAATTTCTTGATCTGAATGGTGATGGAAAAGCAGATATGCTGATTACCGAAGATAGGGTATGGACTTGGTATGAAAACACAGGAAAGAAAGGTTTTATTACCGGTGGTCAGGTTCCAGTATTTACAGATGAAGATAAAGGTCCCGTTCTTTTACTCAGAGATACTATACAAAGTATTTTTCTGGCTGATATGACCGGAGACGGTCTTACTGACCTTGTAAGAATTACCAATGGTTTAGTTTGTTACTGGCCTAATTTGGGTTACGGCAGGTTCGGAGCCAAAGTTACTATGAGTAATGCACCTGTCTTTATCTATCCAGATATATACAATCCTGTATATCTCTCTTTGGCAGATATTACAGGTTCGGGTGTTGCAGACCTTGTGTATATAGGAGATGGTACCTGTAAAATATGGTTAAACCTTTCGGGTAACGGTTGGTCAGACCCTGTACAGGTAAGTCCTCTCCCCGCAACAGATCTGTTAAGCAAAATAGCTGTTGTGGATTTTTTAGGAAACGGTACAGCCTGTCTGGTGTGGAGCAGTCCCCTGCCTCAGCATTCGGGAGCTCCTGTACGATATATTGACCTTATGGGAAGTAAAAAGCCGTTTTTACTGAAATCTTCAGATAACGGTATGGGACTTTCAAGACAGTTGGTATATAAAAGCTCTTCGCAATATTATACGGAAGATAAGCTCAACGGAATCGAATGGGCAACCAAACTGCCTTTTCCTGTGCATTGTGTCAGTGAAGTTACTACTTATGACAGTGTAAGCCAAACCCGATTTAAACAAACTTACCGATACAGACACGGCTACTACGACCACGAAGAACGGGAATACCGTGGATTTGGTTATACAGAAACCACAGATACAGATAAAGCCATTGTGTCTGATAATAGTGAATTGGATCAATCTCCTGTAATTACCAAACAATGGTTTCATACCGGAGCTTGGATACGGGAGCTTACCCTTATTGAAAAGTTCAGAGAAGAATATTTTCCTGTTGAAGGTTGGGATGAGTTTACTCTGATTGCAAATCTTCCTGACGGATTATCCACACAGGAACTTCGGGAAGCACACAGGGCTTTAAAAGGATTGCCGTTAAGAGAGGAAATTTATGCTTCCGATGATTCACCGCAATCCGGAATACCTTATATTGTGACTGCCAATGCCTATCTGGTACAGCTGATTCAGCATCAGGGAGAGAACCGTTATGCTTCTTTCATCGCTTTGCAGGAGCAACAGCTTTCGTTCAGTTGCGAAAGAAATTCATCTGACCCGAGAGTAGTACACAGCCTGACTCTTGAAACCGACAAATACGGGAATGTTTTACAACAGGCACAAGTAGCCTATCCCCGAAAAAATACAGAACAGGGGCTTCCTGTAAAAGTAACGGAAGAACAGGCAAAGATGCATATTACCTGCTCATTTTCCCAATATACGAACGATATCACAAGCTCTCAGGAGCATTACAGACTTCCGCAGGTTTATGAAACCCAATCCTTTGAAGCATATAATTTTGGAATACCCACTTCAGACTTTTGGACTGTACAGGAATTATATGTTATGATCAACGGAACAGAGCCGGGGCAGACTCCTGTTATACTACCGGCAGAGCAGGTTGATTACACCAATACGGCTCCAATGATAAGGGCCATAAGACTGCTTTCGCACAGCCGTATTCTGTTTAAAGACAATATGGCTTCTCCTGCTGCTCTTCCTTTAGGTGTTCTGCAATCCAGAGCTATACCACACGAGGAATACCAGCTTGTATTTACACCTGAAATAATCGATGTTTGTTACGATGACAGGATAACTCAATCAATGCCGGAAGAAGGAGGCTATATTGATATGGATAATGACGGTAATCTATGGATTCCGTCAGGAACAATACGCTACGTTACTGATGAATATTCCGATACCTTACAGCAGTTCTTTACTCCTTTAATTTATCTGGATCCGTGGGGCAATGCCACTCAAATCAGTTTTGGAAACGCTTTAAATTACTATAACTTTTGGATGCTTCCCGAAGGTACAACAGATGCTTCAGGCAATCAGAACCGTATTGAAGAATATGACTGGAGGCTTTTACAGCCGGTACGTCACAAAGACCACAATGACAATATCAGCGAAATACTTTATGATACATTGGGTATGCCTGTGGCAATGGCATTGAAGGGGAAAAACAACCCTTTGAATCCCGAAGGAGATACTTTACAGGGAATGGATCCGGACAGTGCCGGAGATATTGCTTTACAGGAAGATTTTTGGGAAGATCCTGATGATACAGCTTCCGAATTGCTCCAAGGAGCTACATGGCGTTGTATCTATAATCTGGCACAGCTTCCGATGGCTGTAGCTATGATAGTCAGAGAGCAGCACTATACGGATAATCCTGACAGTCCTTTGTTGGTACAATTCAATTATTCAGACAGCTTTGGCAGGGACATTATGCAAAAAGTCCAGTGTGAGCCAACGTCTTCTAATGATAACAAAAAATGGATAGGCAGTGGCAGGACGATTTACAACAACAAGGGTAATCCTGTTATGCAGTACGAGCCGTATTTTAGTGATACCCACCTGTGCGATACTTCTGAACAGGCATCACAGCAGGGAGTTACTCCTATATTGTGGTACGACCCTCTTGACAGGAACTACCGTACCGATCTACCCGATAATACGTTTACCAAAACAGAGTGGACTCCTTGGAAACAGGTAATCTGGGATAATAATGATACGGTATTGGAAAGTGGTTGGTATGCAGCCCGTATCGGAGGAGGAATGGGAGTCGAGGAACAGCAGGCAGCACAAAAAGCTGCGGCACATGCCGGTACGCCTACGGTAGTTCACACCGATACGTTGGCACGGGGCTTTTATACGGTACAGCAGGACAGCCAGACCCATTATATTCATAGTTATGAAAGCTTAGATATACAAGGCAACCGTCTTTCAGTAACAGACGGCAGGGAGCTTGTTGCCCTGCAATACCGGTACAATATGTTGGCTTCTCCCTGCTACCAGCATAGTATGGATAGCGGCACCCAACGCAGCTTGTTAGATGCTTCAGGGCAACCTTTAGTGCTTTGGGATGCAGACGACCGAAAAACGGAGATGGTTTATGATGTGTTGAGAAGACCTTTACAACGCAAAGCAACCGAAAGTACTGTTGCCAAAACACTGGATCTGTATGTATATGGAGAAGGACTGCCTGATGACAAGGAATTAAATATGCGGGGGCAGATTTATGAGCTGTACGATAGTAGTGGTAAGTCTGCATTTCCTGAGGGGTATGATTTTAAAGGAAATGCCAAAGAATCGGTAACCATTTTATTGGAAGACCCTGAACTTACAGACCCCGACTGGTATTCGGCTCCTGCATTGGGAGACAGTTTTACAAGTACGGTGATTTATGATGCTTTAAACCGTCCGGTGGTTATTACTGACCCTGGAGGAAATATAAATGAATACTTTTACGACAAAGGCGGTATATTAAAGACCGTAAAACTTAACACTGTGGTGTACGTGCAGGATCTGCATTATGATGCCAAAGGGCAGCGACAGGCGATATGGTATGGTAACGGTACTAAAACAAAATATGACTATGATGAAAAAACCTTCAGATTAAGGCGGTTATTGACGACCAAAGGAGCTATCTTGTTTCAGGATTTGAATTATTGGTATGACCCTGTAGGTAATATTACCCGGATAAATGATGAAGCACAGCAAACCCTTTATTATGCCAATGCCATTATAGACCCTACTCAATTCTTTACTTATGATGCCTTATATAGACTGATCGAAGCGGAAGGAAGGGAGCAGATAGGAGATAATACTTCCTCACCTGAAGACAACTGGACGGATGCAAGCTATAGAGTGCCGTTGGGTAGTGATGCTACTCGAAAATATACGCAAAAATATACCTATGATAATGTAGGAAACATACTGAAATTACAGCATATAGCTGGAACAGGAAGCTATACAAGGGATTACACCATAGATACGGCAAGCAACAGAATGCTTAACACTGAATCTGGAAGTGATACTTATACTTATGGTTATGATGTCAGAGGCAATATGATAAATATGCCTCACTTATCTGCAATGGTATGGAATATGCAGAATGAACTGCATCAGGTAACCTGGGGTACCGATACAACCTATTACCAGTACTCAAGTGGGCAACGAGTAAGAAAATATACGAATAAGGGATTTATCAAAGAAGAGCGTATATACCTTGGGAACTTTGAACTATACAGGAAATATGTAAGTGGTGTATTGGATATAGAAAGAACAACTGTACACGTTAGTGATGATACCGGACGTATTGCGATGCTGGAAGTAAGGACACAGGGTACCGATCCAAGCCCTGCTTCATTGGTAAGGTATATATATTCCAACCATTTACAATCTGCATCATTGGAGTTGGATGAAAATGCAGCTATTATAAGCTATGAGGAGTATCATCCTTACGGCACTACTTCTTACCAGGCCAATAATACAAGTATCAATGCTGTAGCCAAACGATACCGTTACACAGGGAAGGAACGAGATGAAGAAAGCGGACTGTATTATCACGGAGCGAGGTATTATATACCGTGGCTAGCAAGGTGGACAGCGGTCGATGCTTTAGAGAGTAAGTATGCAGGACGCACACCTTATTGTTACGGTGCTAATAATCCCATTAGATTTAATGACCCTACCGGAATGCAGGAATATGAATCATATAAAGCTTATAAAAAAGCACATGGAGATAAAGCACTTCCAAGAAATAAAATGGGAAGCGATGGACATTGGTTGAAATCTGATAGAAAGAAAAAAAATTCAACGTGGTCAAATGCTATGGAGTATATTACTATGAATGAGAAAAAGGGTATGCTTACAAGGCATATAGATAAATCAAGTATTTTTAAAGTAAATTCACCAACTGATAAGTATGCATTTGATATTGTTAGAGATTACTATAATTGGATACAACATCAGATAGATGAAAAAGGTTATTCAACACAATGGGCTAAAGGAGCTTCTTATTTGGTAGATGAGCTGGTTGAAACTTATCAAAAAGGAGTTACATCAGGTGGAATATTTCCAAAATTAGGAAAACTACTCAACGAATTGAATCAGGGAATTGCAGATTATGCTATTGGAAGATTTAAAGAAATACTTTATGATGGAGATTTACCGGAGGATACCAAAGAAGGTTGGTATGAATGGGATATGAGGTTTATTAGAGACGAACAAGTAACAAAAGTAGCACCTGAAGTATACAAAAGATATGAAGGTACAAAAGAGTTGGATTTAATGAATCAGATAGCAAGAAAAGAAGGGGTTAGAGGGACATTAGCTGATTTATTTGCAGATAATTTTATCCCAAGTTTTGCTACTTTTGAATTTAGTATCAATAAAAAGAAAGGGGAAAATTCTTGGAGTGATAATTTTGGAGCATTAGGTCGTTATCATCTTCCCTTACTGATGTTGTATCCGTTTACCCACAGTCCAAATATCGGTAAGAAGCTAACAGAAGAACAGATGAATGAAATTTTTGAAGCAAACAAAGCGATTCGGGAGTATTACAACAAAAAAATGAAGTACTGATATGAGGTATATATACATTTTACTAATAGCAGTGTGTTTATTTTCTTGCACAAAGAAAAAGAATGATAATAATGAAGACAACAAAGAGATGAAAGAATTACTGCAAAAATACTGTATCGATAGTCTTGATATTCAAAATCTTATAGGCAGTGAGAACTATATGCTGTCTTATAAAATAAAAAATGGGAAGCTGCTTATTCAAGGTGGACGAAATAAAGAAAGAACTTCAGTTAATTATACAAGCCTAATATTTATAATTGACATTGAACGCAAAGAACTCATCGCTACCATAGAAGATCCTGTAAAGGATTATATTGGTTTAATTTTCGATTTATTTGATGATGATACTTTACTTTTTACCCATATGCTAACACGGGATGAAATTTATTTAGTTAATATCCATACTCTTGAGATGGTAAAAAAGCATCTGCAATTTGATAAAAGTGCCAACAGATCTGGGAGAATTGATATTAACGGAAATCAAATGTTTATGACTCAAAGTGTTTATGGCTTCACCGTGGTCGATTTGAACACATTGAAAGGAAAGTCAATGGTAACCATCGTTCTTGGCAATGGTCACAGCACGATGTCTTATCCGATTGATACAGAATTAAATTTGCTTTCCGGTACATTTAAACCTGAATCTGGATTTAAAAGAATTGTCACACTTTATGCAATAAATGATAAAGGTAATACAAAATGGGAGAAAGCATTGCCACCTATTAAGTATGGAGATTTTGATGATTTTAATTTTTATAACTATAACAATAATTTCATCGTAAAATACCACAATACTATTGAGTCTTGGGATAAGACAGATGGCAGTCTGATATGGAGTTTTACCAATGAACACCCGATAGACGAAGCCTATATGACAGGCAATCGATTGATAATAAAATCTTCACATTATAAGGATACGGGAGTGATTCCTGCAAACACTGAGGAACAAAAAAGAATGGAGAAAGAAAATACAAGAGAGCGTTATTGCATAATTGATTTAGAAACCGGTAATCTAATTTGGGATAAAAGAACAAGTGGCATATACTCTGAATTTGCTATAATAAATGAAGTCTTCCTTTTATTAAATGAAGAAGAAAAAATGACGGTCAATATTGTTGACGGTAAGATTCAGAATATCGGGGAAAATTTAAGTTTGGACAAAATATGGTATGAGCATATAATGGATACAGGTACAGGTAAATTATATTTAGATTATCAAGGTACTCTATATTGGTAATTCTAATTTAACCCATATGATTTAAAATTTTCCGGTAACTATGGAGACTTTAAAATATTAATTTAGATTTTCGAGAAAAACATTACCAAGTGAAAGGAAATCATTAAAAGACTTTATAAAGAAATCAATTGAAAATGATAATATCTAACTTTAGATATATTCTTTAAATTTGCACCTATTTTAAAAATAGGTATATATTAGTTTTTTAATCTTATGATGAAGATAATCTTTCTGTTATTGGCAATAGTAACTATTCTAATTATAGCTTATTACAAATACAAAAAGAGAAGTAAAGTAATGGTCTATGAAGATGAAATACTAAAAATCATAAATAATACAGATATTCCTCAAGCTGACATTTTTAATTATAGAGAAACTCCCAAAGAAAGTGATTTTGAAGGCACATTTCAGTTTTATAGAGGGATATTGACTTGGGCTAAGAGATTTGGAATAACCTCGTCTTATATTTATTTTCAAAATGATTTTTCCCGTAATGCAAGGGCAAAAACATACGATGGTAAGGGTATTATAGGCATTACTTCTGGTCTGATGATGTACCAGATTGAAAATTTTTTAAACAGACCCGATATTGATGAAAAGCTTAGCGAAAGATTTCGGATTATTATACCTTTTTTAGATAATCCTATCCACGTACTAATGTATCAGCAGGTACAGCATTCTACTTTTTACCACGAGTTAGGACATTTAATTCAGCTCTCAAATTCTAACGAAACAATGCAATGGTGGGAAGAGAATAATACAGATAACAACTTTTCCTTAATAAGGCACAAGCTCGAAATGGATGCGGACAGCTTTAGTGCGATAGCTGTTGCAACTCACATTCAGCAATATGGTTTAAAGATTTTCGGTGAAGAAATAGACTCTCAAAAAATGGAATTGCTGGTCGAATTATTCAGCACCACGGTTTTATTGTATTTTTTGTCTTTTTCGGGAGCAGACACGAATATTTATTTTGAACAGAAATCCCATCCTCATCCTTTAATTAGGATTTTGAATGTTTTACTTATAATTTCAGACTATTTGGGACAAAGCTCGGCTTTAATAAATAAAGGCATCAATATAGTTCCAATCAATTTAGTTCAAAGAGTAATTGAGTTAGCTGAAAAAATAGAAACAGAAATCTTAGATAAACAGAGAGATGTACCGTTAGTTAATTCTTATTTTAATCATAAGACAGATGTATTGATGTATTTTTCAAAACTTCGGGAATATCCATTTGAAAATTATAAATCTGCACAGGAAGAATGGAATAAAAGAGTTTAATCTATGAACTCCGAAGGGGAATCTTCCCGTTTGCTTAACCCCCGCTGGTGCGAGCACAATGTCATTAAGTTAAGGGATTGTACTATTGGAGTTGCTACCTTTGTTCGGGCAAAAAAGTTATACTCTTTAACTTTGGGAGTATGGAAAAAACGAGAAAAACTTACAGTTTAGAATTTAATTTCCATATAATTTTATTACAGTGATACCAAAGATGGGTAAATTAATTTATATTACCAGGGTATCTTATACTGATAATCCGACATAGTATTACAGTAAAACTAAATGTTTATAATACGATACAAATCCAACTTCTATAACGAATAATGATTTCTTTAACTATTAAAATACGGGTTTTCCCGCATTGACACAAATTCATATAGGTTGTAAATTTGTTATTAAGATATAATTGAGGCTTATTCGATGAATATCGAAATAGTAGTGCCACTTTTTTAATTAAAATATCATGAGCCAATATATTCCATTCAGCGGAGCAACCGCAAGTTTCATTGCAAATCTTGATCAGGTAAAGGATCAAATAGAATTGGAATCAGAAAATTTATTAAATTCTGTTAACTCCAATCAGATACAATTACCAACAACTCTAAGTGAATTAGATAGAGAAACAGTTGATATTATAGATTTATCAGTTGATACGGCATTGGCATTAAGAATCCCATTTGGGGCGACCGATAACAAGCTATCAAGGAGAGTTTACATCCAGGAATACAAAAAGTATAAAGAAATAACACAAGGAAATGAAACTTTACATGCCGGCATAAGCATTCGCTGGATTGTCAATATAAAAAAATTAAATTCTTCAGCAAATGTTTCATCATTACCAATGGTTACGGCTTCAGCACAATTTAATAATTTAAGTGCATCAGTGAGATTTGAGGTTATAGGTATCTCCTCAAGTGAAATAACAGAATTATTACCTACAAACGTTGATTTAAAAGCAGATACATATGTAGAATTAAAGAATGCTTTTGAAAAAATAAAAGGTAAAATATGGGATACTGCTACCACAATTACACCATCAGTTTTAGGAGTATTCGGAACTATTAAAAGTGAAGAAGAAAAAGTTATGACAGATGCGGTTGCCATTGCTTATGCACTCAAAAAAATTAAGGACGGAAGAAATTTACAAAGAGCATTAAATGATATTGTAACAATGCCTGAAACGGTTAAAGATATTGTAAAGTCAGTGTACTCCGAAATAAACAAATCGTCTGACCTGACTGCAAGGGTTACAAATGCAGCTAAAGACAAAGCAAAGCAAATTATTAACGGCATCCTGTAAATAAAGATAGGACACTTTTATCTTGATATAATTCCTTGAGATTAGAGTTATATTTTAACTAATTAAATTTCTTAAAAATCAAAACCTACAAATGATATGAAAAAGCTTATACTATTTTTACTTGTAACTATATCTCCTTTTTCCGGTGTATTTGCACAAGATGAAACAACCGTATCTGAAATAGATGCTCCATTAGGATTAAGAATAATTAAAAATGGGAAAGATTATTTAATCTTCGCTGATAACAATCTAAATCCTAATTTTAATGACTTTAGAAAAATAAATTCTCGGGTTTATTTTAGAATAATAGAGTATCCTGAAAAACAAATTGCTGGTAAAAAATATCGGCTTATAACAATTCCTGGGTCAAGTAAAAAACAGAATCAAAATAAAGGTGTACAATCTCTTATTGGTTCAACAAATGAACGAATCGGGAAAACTGTAAATAAGGAAGACTATGATGTCAATTTTTGGATTGAAACGGAAGTATTAAAAGAGACAAAAACAGAACATTACAAATATGCCAATGATGTTTTTTCCGGTCTGTTAACAGCCCCTTTTAAATACAGACTTAAAACCGGAAATGCTCCTGAAGCATTAATTGACGGAGATTTTAATATAGCTCCATTTGCTGGATGGAAATGGAGAGTTTCCTCATCACGTCCTTATTATGTCGCTCCTTTTGGATTTACAGGATTAACGACATTAAGTTTTAGCTCGGCAAACAATAGTAAAATAACAGATTCTGAACAAAATGAAAATGGTGTTGGATTAACTTACGGGATAGGAATTTCGCTTAAATTTGGAGACGTATCTCCTGGCTTTATAATTGGCTGGGATAAGGGATTTGGCAACTTAGGAAATGGATTTTATTACAATGACAAACCTTGGATAAGCTTTAGTATTAATTATGACTTTTTTAAACCCAAACAAACAGCAACGAATCAATAACATTACTTACTAAATCAAAATTTCTGTTTACATTTTCTTTCTCTCTATACAAATCAGGATTCCTGAAAAAAATATGACTATAATATCAAATTCCTCTTTTGATTTTGGAAGTTTTATTGGAAGCAGGTGTAAATAACTAATCTGTCTGTTTTCTTAATTCCTCAATAAAATAAGACGGAGAAATTCCGGTTCGTGAGATAAAAGCATTAGTAAATCTTTGTGTGCTGCTAAAACCGGCTTCTTCAGCCAATCCTTTATTTGTATAATTTCTGATTCTCTTATCGTTTTTTAGTAATTCAACTATGTAATCAACTCTTAAATCATTGATGTAATCTACAAATCCTTTACCCCTGTAATGAAAAATTATCTTTGATAAATACTTTGTATTGGAATTAAATGCCGCAGACAATTTTACCAATGTCCAGTCTTTTTCAAGAAACTTTTTATCGCGTTCAAATTTTTCAAGCTGCTTTAGAACTGATGCGACGGCATCGGAATTTATATCTAAACCTGATTTATCTGCATTTTTTATTTCAGTGACAGGTTGAGTTTTCTTATTCTTCTTCATAAGCTCCTCAAATCTTTGCTTATAAATTTTCTTATTTCTTATATATCTGTAAGCAAGAAATATCACTACAAAGAATAAAGATATTATTGTTGAAATGAACAAAATGTCATTCTGCTTCCTTTTATGGAGGAGTTTTTGTATTTCGTCCCTTTCTTTAAGAAGTTCTTTTGTATCGTATTCCTTATGTATTTTCCCAGACAGATATTTATAATTAGTATTTAAAATGCTATCTGCTTTCAGTAATTTTTTTATGTAATGAAGTTTAGCTTCCGGATTATCTTCAGCCTTATAATAATTGATAAGTATCTCAAAGTTTTCCCGAAGATCAGGACGGATGTATCCTTCATCATCAAAAGTCTTATCGACTTTTTTAAAATAAGTAATCGCTATCTCCGGTTTTTTTAAGTACCAATAACTTTTACCAATATAAAAATTGCCAACAGCAACATTTCCGAAGTCTCTGTTCTTCTTGATAAGAGGTATTGATGCTGTTATCTTTTCAATTGCAGTTGCATAATTACTTTTAAAATAATGGTTGATACCTTCAAGATGTATAAAATAAGGTTCCATTGATTTATTTGAAAGTCTTTCACCTTCAGCGAGTCCCAATTCATTCATTTCTGAACTTAATCCAAAATCTCCGATCCTGTTATAACAAAGTGCTAGAGAATGAATGGTGTTGAAATAAGGTCTGGTTTCTTCTTTTTTAAAGTATTTTAAGCATTCTTCAAATAACTCAATAGCTTCTTCATAAAACCCAAGATAGTATTTTGTAAGGGCAATAGTATATTGTACCTTATACTTTTGGTAATCATCACGTGTCTTAGAAATATATTCATTAGCTATAAGGTAGTTGTCCAATGCCCGAATATGATCTTTTCTACCATAGTAAACAGCACCCTTTGTAAGATAAGCAGAGCCTATCAGGGCATCATTTTTTGACATATTTGCAGTATAAATCATACTGTCAGCGTATATCAACTTTAAGTTTTCGGATGAATAATGTAGGTAATTTTTATAGCCATTAACAATTTCCTCCCGGTTTTCTTCTAACTGGGCTTTCTTTAAATAGGTTTTGAGATATATTGACTGAATAACACCGTTCTCACTATGATCCTCAATTCTGTCATATAAGTAATCATAATCTTTTGTCCTGAGTGAATCAGGAATTTTGAGTACTGCTTCCTCTGCGTATATCTGTTGCCCTATACATAAACATATTATTGATAAGCACTTTTTAATCATATAAAGAAATGGGGCTATAACATTCTCAAAGGTACAGCTATTTTCTGTGAACCTTGCAAATACTAAGAACGTTCAAAGTCACAGAAACAATGTGTAAAGGATGCAAATTTAACAAAAAATAACTGTATGGATTTCCACGAAATCCATAGTCGAAATACTGGAAACCCACATATAACGCGTTGTTTTCTAATATGTAAGCCCATAGCTTTGTCCCGAATTCAAAAGCGAAAAAATTTAGCCTTGTGTTAAATTTTAGTTCTGCTATCCCGGGTAAAATGAACTGACGAAAAAAAGTAATCAGTAACATTTTAACACAATTTAATCATGAAAACTATAGCATTATGGATTATTACATTATCCTTTCCGATTTTATTTATCTCCTGTAGCACAGATGAATTTACAGGAATACCCGAAACTAACTCATTTAAAAATGAGAATGTTTTGAAGCGGTATTTATTGCCTCCTGAAAATAATGAAAACGAATACGACACTCTTGGAAGAATCCATAACAGTATTCTGGAAATTTATTTGTCAGAAAACCATAATCATACAACAGTAGAAGATATAAATGATGAAATACAACATCTTATTTATGATTATAGAAACACTGAATTGAGAGGTATTTCTGCAACTATACCAATTGAATTAATTATTGATATTATCAATTTTCCTGAGACCAGTCTTAACAGAATTGTTTTAAACTCACATCTTTCAAATAGTGCAAAGACAAGCCTTTCAAATTTTATTAATTCATTATTGCTTTTAGAAGATGAAGATTATACAGCTATATATGAATTTATAGTATTATATGAAACTACTGTAATTGAAAATACCTTGTTCAATAGCGAAGATAAACGAATCATACTTACCACGACTTCAATAGCAAGATATTCTTCCTACTATCAAAAGGGACGAAAAGACAAAGACTGGGAGATTTTGGTTGGGAATATTGTAGCAACAGTTAGTGGTGCTTTATACGATCCGTTAGTTGCGATTAACATGGCACTGGTAACTGAAATAAGCTTGAGTACCCTTTTTACAAATTAAAAATGTATTGGGGGGTTATACGGATTGAGAAAAAGCTCATAATTATACTATCGGTACTTCTCATAATCCTGAATTTGATTAGCCTTTATTTCATCATAGACTTATTAAGCTATGATGAAATAGTGGGCTATCTCTTAGACGGAAAAAGGAAAAGTTGTAATACCAGGAGTCTGGCATTTCTATTTTTTCTAACCAGCATATTCAACTTACTGTTTGTTGTCATTTTGTTGATGTCCCGATTGCTATCTGATAAGTGCATAAAGTAAGGTTTACTGCTGCATCTAATTAAAGAGACTATTGTTTTGGCAAATACAAATTCTACATATCATCAAGATTTGAGAGTCCACATTTTAAAGAAATGTACAGTGGAAGTTTTGTCTGATATCCTGTCTAATATCAAATATTTCTCTATATTATTGGTGAGAAAAGGATCTGTAATTATTCAAATAAATGAAACAAAAAAAGAGCTTATAGCACATAAACTTATAGTAATTCCGGTAAAATCTTTTTGTAAAGTTCTCAATATAGATAATGAATCAGAAGTTCTTGTAACATTATTTACTTCGGAGTTTGCTTTCAAAAACAGCATAAGAAAATCACATATTGGGTATTTTGAATTATTCATAATGAGGTTTCCAAAAAAAATTTCTCTCAAAAATAAAGAGGTCTTTTTTATGACCAATTTATTCAAATTTTTGGACAATAACAGTAAAGATACAAGCCATTTATTCCAAAAGGAAAAATTACTCTTTAGCTTTAATTTGTTAGTGTACGAGATAGCCGGAATATATTTTAAGAAAGTTCAAAACACTGATGGCATAAAACATACCAAAAAAGAAAAGCTTGTACTACGTTTTTTAAAACTTTTGGAGCCGAATTGTCGGAAACAACATCAGGTTACATTTTATTCCGATACCTTATTTATAACTGTAGGACATCTTAACAGGACAGTCAAAGAAGTAACAGGGAAAACAGCAAAACAGCTTATTGAAGAAGCGATTATTATAGAAGCTAAAATCCTTCTTCAGGATGATACCCTGACTATTTCTGAAATTATTGAAGAGTTAGAGTTCGGAGATCTTTCGTTTTTCGGTAAATTTTTTAAAAAACACACTTTCATGTCTCCGACTGAATATCGGTTAAAGCTAAAATTTTAACCAATGAACAATTAAAGGCTAAAAACAGAATATTACGACCATTACAGGAGTCTAATCATAACCACATTACTCTTGATATTCAAACTAAAGGTATTATACCTTTTTAAAAAGATAGTTGTTTCACTCAACTTAACACTGTTTGTTATGATACAATCTATTTACAGAGATACTCTTATGAGTATAAGGAAAGAGGAACAAAAAATCAGCTTAGAATTGAAGTCTGTGATTGAAGAATCCTATCATATGATAATATTTCTTAGGAATTTATTGTCAAACATAAAAAGACACGTACTGGAAAATGGTTTTACAGACGAAAGTGAAGAAATTGAATTCTTTAAAACGATAAAGCCACAAATTCTTGGAAAACTCATTTTTTACAATAAAGTTTTCAGGATTGAAACTTCTTGTCCTGCAAGTATAGGTAAAATGTACTATAAGTATTTTTCTGATGAGCTTCAGGAATTAAAACAGGAATATAAAGAACATATATATAATTCTGAATTTTATCGATATTACAAGTCTGGACGTACAGACCACGATCATGATTTTTTTCAATTAGGAAAAATAAATTTGCATATAGGTCTTAATAGTTTTGTCTTTGAAACAGACCCTCAGTTTTCTACGTATTACGACTATAAAATATCACGCATTATTGCAAATGACCTGCTTTATAATTATATTTTAATAAGGCTCAATCCTGACGAGTCTGAGCCGACACCTTCATTACCAAACTCAAATATCAAAGATGTATTTTGGACAGACTCAAAAAATGCCCTAATAGAACTGATTTATGCCCTACATGCTTCAAGAGCCATTTCAAACGGAAGACTCGGAATCACGAAAATAAGTCATGTTTTCCAGATACTGTTTCGTGTTCAGTTAGGAGATTTACACCATGCCTTTCACCGAATGAAAGATAGAGTCGATAGCAGAACAGTATTTTTAGATCACCTGAAGAACAGTCTGGAGCAATATATGAACAAAGACTTGTAAATCCAAAAAGCTATTATTATTGTTTAAGCAGTGCTGTTGAGCACTGCTTTTTTGCAATCTTATACCAATATATACCCATTTGACTTCTTTTTTATTTTATATAGTCACATTATCAAAATATTTGAAAATCATAGTGTTACGCTTAAATGTTAAATTTTAAAAATTTTCATTTTTGATTGGCAGCTCATAGCAGGAGCTTGGCAGACAATCTACTCCAATACAGGCAATTTTGTCCCGTGGTTACATCACAACTAACAGAATGTAAATATGTAGTGCGATGAATATAGACAGAATGGAATTTATAGCTTGGATGGAAAAGATTATGTCCCGTTTTGATATACTTAACGAACATATCAGTAACACCCAAAACCAGCTGAACAGTATAGACGGGGAAGAGCTACTCGACAATCAGGATTTATTACAGATGCTAAAGGTGAGCTCCCGTTCCCTGCAACGTTACCGTTCTTCTGGTAAGCTCCCTTATTATACTATCAGTGGTAAGCTCTATTATAAGTTATCGGATGTGCATCAGTTTATCAGGGAAAGTTTCTCAGCAACCACTCAAAGAAATAGGACAGCAAAAGACAAGTAATGCCCAAAAAAGACAATAAATATAGAAGGAACAGTCCTCTTCCTACTTTTGGGCAAGAGAATAAAACAGAGGACTATGAGTGACCAAAATATAAATCAACAGGAGTCCAGGGAGCAAGAACAATCATCAGAAACCTTGTTGGTAGTGGACAAGAAAAAAAAAGAAAGTTCAGGCGGTAAAAGGTATTAACAAAAAAGGAGAGTTGGAAACTGTTGATGCCGATAAGAAAAACCAAAATCAATTTATGAGAGTGGATAAGCACGGAGATATGTTTTCCAATTTCTATTCCAACTTTTTAAGCCAGCTAAAAGATCCCACTCGTTTTTCTTTTTTCCGTGTTCCCAAAATCTTTGCAGTTGATATTGCTAAAATAATGCAGGAGAACATAGGTGAGCTTATAAAAACAGGACGTGAACTTATAAAAGAGTATAAACAAGAAATTCAAAATAGTATGGAAACAACAGCAACAACGAAAGAGTATCGTTATCAACCGGAACAAATCGACTGGAAAGCTATGTCTGATTTGGGACTAAACAGAGAAAAACTTGAAAAGATGAAGATTCTTGAACCCTTATTAAAAGGTTATAAAACCAATCTGATTTCATTAAGTTTTAATACAGAACAGACAGCAGCCTACATGGATGCAAGATTATCTCTTCGGCAAAACGCAGACGGGAAAGTAGGTATAAACATTCACGGTATTAGGAAAGAGCCCCCACTTAATTTCCCTTTCTTTGGTCATGAGTTTACCCAAGAGGACAAAGAAAATTTGCTGAAGACAGGTAATATGGGACGTGTAGTTAATCTTACCTATTCAAAAACAGGAGAGCCAATCCCGTCTATTATCAGTGTGGATCGTTTAACCAACCAATTGGTGCCTTTACGTGCCGAGTGGATAAAAATTCCTAACGAAATAAAAGGAGTAACCCTCAATGATGAGCAAAAACAAACCTTACAGGAAGGCAAACCTCTTTACATTGAAGGCATGATTTCTAAAAAAGGAACTCCTTTTAGTGCTGAAGTGCAATTCAATGCAGATAAACGTTATGTCGAGTTTTTATTTGATAATGACCCGAAAATGAAACAGGCTCAAAAAGAAACAGACGACGTGAAAGAGTCTTCAAAATCCGAGCAAAAAATGTCGGAAACCAAGAAACAGCAGGAACAGCAAGAAAAACCTAAAGCTCAAACTAAAGCCAAAGGTAGAAAAGTGTAACCTTTAAAAAGCTGAATTATGAAAGCGGTTATTGCAGAAAAACCGAGTGTAGCACGTGAAATAGCCTCTCTGTTAGGAGCTTCTGAAAAAAAAGACGGCTTTTTGACAGGAGGAGGCTATTGTGTTACGTGGGCTTTCGGTCATTTGGTAGAATTAGCAATGCCGGAGGATTATGGAATTGCAGGGTTTCAAAAAGAAGCCCTGCCTATATTACCGAATCCCTTTTTACTGACAGTACGGAAAATAAAAAAAGACAAAGGTTATGCTGTTGATACAGGTGCATTAAAACAGCTGAAAACCATTGAACAGGTAATAAAACGCTGTGACAGTATTATTGTGGCTACGGATGCCGGACGAGAGGGCGAATTAATATTTCGTTACATTTATGAATATCTAAAATGCAGTAAGCCTTTTCAACGATTATGGATAAGCTCACTTACAGAAAAAGCCATTAAACAAGGTTTTGAGAATCTGAAACCCGGCAGTGATTTTGACGGATTGTATTCTGCTGCAAAAGGACGAAGCCGTGCAGATTGGTTAGTAGGCATTAACGCATCACAGGCTTTAAGCATTGCAGCAGGAAATGGTGTTTATTCGCTCGGAAGAGTGCAGACACCGACACTTTCTCTGATTTGTAAGCGTTATCTGGAAAACAAGGATTTTTCCACACAGAAATATTGGCAGATAGAGTTAGAACACTCCAAAGAATTTATTGAATTTAAAAGCCTTTCCAAAAACAAATGGAATGATAAGAAATCGGCAGAGGACATATTGAAAGCAATTCAACGAAAAGGCATTGCTGCTATAACTGGCATCGAAAGTAAAACCGTTACAGAACAGCCCCCGCTTTTATTTGATTTAACGGGATTACAAAAAGAAGCCAACAAAAAGCTGAGCCTTTCCGCTGAAGAAACACTCAATATTGCCCAAAGCTTGTATGAAAAAAAGTTTATTACTTATCCACGAACAGGAAGCCGTTATATACCCGAAGATATGTGGCCGGAAATACCCAGTCTTATAAGAACTTTGGAGAACAGAGGAGCCTTTGTAAGAGCAATAAACAATCTGAAATGGGGAAGGTTTAGCAAACGTATTGTTAATGACCTCAAAGTAACTGACCATCACGGATTACTTATTACTGGTAGAATTCCATCAGCATTATCAGCTAAAGAAAATACTGTCTATAATATGATTGCTTTTCGTTTACTGGAAGCGGTTTCACAAGCCTGTACTAAAGAAATCACCGATGCAATTTTACAGGTTTTACATTATGATTTTACCTCGAAAGGAATTAAAATTCTTGAACCCGGATGGAGAGTTATTCAGGGAAGTTTCTTTGACGAAGATAATAAACCGATTCCTGATTTACCGGAACTAAATACAGGTGATGAACTAAAAATCAGGAATGCTATAGCTTTAGAAAAGAAAACCCAGTCACCGCCTATTTATACCGAAGCAGGGTTACTGTCTGCTATGGAAAATGCTGGAAAAGAAATAAAAAACGAAGAGGAACGAAAGGTTTTACAAAACATTGGTATTGGTACGCCCGCCACACGAGCGGCTATTATTGAAACTCTGTTTAAAAGAAATTATATCCAAAGACAGAATAAATCCCTCATTCCTACTGAAAAAGGATTACAAGTTTATCATTTGGTTAAAGACAAAAAAATTGCCGATATAGCCATGACTGCTGAATGGGAGCTGACTCTACAAAAGATTGAAAACAACGAAGCTGATGTTTCTGTTTTTCAAAAAGAAATGGAAACCTATGCAGCTTCCATTACCAAAGAACTGTTACAAACATCTGTTGTAAAAGAAAATCTGTCCGAGTTAGTTTGCCCTAAATGTAAAAATCAACATTTAATTATCAGAGATAAAATTGTGAAATGTCCTGATGAAACCTGTAATTGGGTACAATTCCGTAACGTATGTAATGTTCAAATCAATATAGCAGATATAGAAAGTTTGGTTATCAAAGGTAGGACCTCTCTTATCAAGGGAATGAAAAGTAAATCGGGGAAAAAATTCGATGCATATATTGTTCTTAACGATAAAATGGAAAGCTCTTTTCAATTCGAAAATAGTAAAATAAAAAAGAAATAATAGTATCTTTGCCAAAAGAAAATGAAATTCTTAAAGGTGTTCAATTCTTGAACCATCTATAAATTTTAATTTTTAAATAATAAAATGATAATCAAGCTGTTAACTTATACAAGCGATTTAAATCATCTAAAAAATGGTTCAACAAATGTCCCGCCTCGGACTTAAGGAGATACTGTTTATCAGTTATCTCCTTTTTTTATGACAATAAAAACCTGTGACACAAACTGTTATTGTCTGGTCATTTAAGTTCGATTTTTTCACCAACTAAAATCTTTAGGTATCTATAAAACTACTTAAAAACCTTGATTCAGGGCATTTTTATGGTGTTTTTTTCCGAAGTTCGATTTCTCTTTAGGGTTTCGGCTTTTTTCTCTTCTTCAGGTTTATTGTAATTTTTTGACATAAGATAAAGGAAGTCCAGTATAACAGTCGCTTCGTTATCATCTACCTCAATTTCATTTTTTGCTAATGTAGTAATTGCCTGCTTGATCGAGACCTTTTTGTCGATAAAATTCATATTATATTTTTTTTGATTTTCTTTTCATTGATAATATTTTTAACAGCGCATTGTTCATTTTCAAAGAAATATCTCCTGTCTGGAAATCAACTTCAAGCGGCGGAATCAGATTGACAAGATGTCTTTTATCCGTCACATCCAAACTTGAGAATCTTTCAAAAATATTTACAAGCGACCCGTCTCTCAACTGATTCTGTTTGTCAATATCCTCTAATTTAATATTGATATTACGTAACTCCCTTTTTAAACATTTGGAATTGACCTGGTATTCTCTTTTTAACTCTCTGTAATCATCTAATTTTAGTACATCTGCCACGAATAGCTTTCTGGCTTGGGAAAGAATTAAATCCTGCTCATTTAATTTCATTACCACCATATTTCTATTCTGTACATACTGTGCTTTTTGTGTATTCGTATTCCGTTCTTCTAAAATACATTTGAATAGAGTAACCGCCTTGCTTGAAAGTGTCAGTTGTTGAAGTTTGCGTTGGTAACAATCATTGAGAAAAGACGCATTGATTCTTGTCTTGCATCTTCCTTCACAATGGTAGTACGGGTATTTTTTTGTTGACCCTTGAGAAAAGCTTCCTCTGAGCTTTCGGTCACAAACAGGGCACACTAAAAATCCCTTTAGAAAAAACATTGCGTTCATATTGTCTCTTTTGGAGGTAATCCTCTTTTTTGTAGTAGTGATACGCTGAACTTCGGAAAATAACGCTTCAGAAATCAATGGTTCGTGAGTTCCTCTTACTGTTTGTTCTTCAGAGTTAAATTTTATGGGTATAAGCCCGCAATAAACAGGATTGCGTATAATCCTGAAGAAATGTGAACGGGAACATTTCAATCCTTTGTCATAAGCCATCTTTCGGATTTCTTCTATCGTATAGGTATTTTTGGCAAGCAAGTGGAAAGCCCATTTTATAATTTCTGCTTCGGGTTGCTTGGGGGCAATAATTTTTTTGCCATCTACTGTTGTCAGATTGATGAAACCCAAAGGGGCTTTGTTGGGATACCTGCCCATTAGTTTTGCCCTGCGGATGCCATTTGCCGTGTTCAGGGCTCTTCTGCTGTTTTCTGCTTCCGGTACTGATAGATAAACGGCAAGCATCACCGTGCTTTCCGGTATGGAAAAATCTATAGGCTGGTCAATGGCCATTGCTGTAGTCTTGTATTTTCGAAGCATGCCTATCATCTCATAGGCGTATTCAATATTTCTGCTAAACCGATCCCATTTGATGAATAGTATATTCTTGTCTTCTTTTGATTTGCCTTTGACAACTGAAATTAACTTTTTCCATTCAGGGCGGTTGAAGTTCTTGGCCGAGAAGTCTTCACGGTAAATTCCCTTAACTTCTATATTGTTGTACGCACAATATTTTAATAACCGATCCTCCTGTTCCGGTAAGGAGTATCCCTTCCTCTTTTGTTCATCCGTGCTTACACGGACGTATAAATAAGCTGTTTTCATATGAATAATGTATTTGTTTTATTTTTGAGGCTAACACTATCTCTTGTAGATTTTCAAACATATGAAAATCAGTGAGTAGTGGAATCGTTCTCATCCAATTTGAAATTATTCGAAAGGATTTCTCGGAACAATGCAACGATTAATAAAAGGACAGATTTTCAATCAAATTATTAGAGGATTATGCATTATGTATGAAATAGCGAACATACTTAAAAAAATAAATTAAAATTTTTCTAAATAGAAGATTGACAATCACCATCAATAAAAAAACAAATTGTCCCAAATATTTACTAAATTTGGGACAAAATAAGTTTTTAAAAAGAGATGCAATCAATTCACAATCAAATAGAAAATAAAATATCAAATCTAAAAAAAGGCACCATACTATTTATTGCTGATTTTGCTGATTTTGGAACGGTCGAAAATGTAAAGAAAGTATTGTTACGTTTGGAGAAAAAACAGGTTTTAGTTCGATTAGCGCACGGTATATATTTATATCCAAAAATCGATAAAGACCTAGGTGTATTATTTCCTTCAACAGAAAGCATAGCTGAAGCAATAGCCAAAAGAGATAAAACAAGAATTATCCCAACAGGGGTTTTTGCTTTACAACAGTTAGGAATTTCTACACAGATACCGATGAACGTAGTATATCTTACAAATGGTGCTGCACGAAAAATTACGGTGGGAAAAAGAACGATTACTTTTAAGAAAACAGCCCCAAAAAATTTGGCAATAAAAAACAAACTGTTATCAAATGTTGTGCAGGGATTAAAAGAATTGGGAAAAGATAATATTGATTATAGTGTCAGAGAAAAGATAAAAATAGCATTAGAAAAAATTCCAACAGAAACACTAAAGGAAGAAATTGTAAATGCTCCTGTATGGGTAAGAAATGAGATTTCAATACTACAAAATGGAACAATATGAATGAATGGCTGAAATTATCTAAAAAAAGAAGACTTGAGATTATAGAGCAAGTGAATAATCAATTAGGATTACCTGTACAGGCAGTCGAAAAAGATTGGTGGGTTACCATAGTTCTCAAAGCTATATTTTCTTCAAAGTATGCAGAACATTTTGTCTTTAAGGGAGGAACTTCATTAAGCAAAGCATATCACTTAATTGATAGGTTTTCCGAAGATATTGATTTAGCTATTGACAGAACTTTTTTAGGATTTGAAGGAGAATTATCTAAAACACAAATCAAGAAACTCAGAAAGGCTTCCGGTACTTTTATTGTTTCAGACTTTTTTAATGAGCTAAGAGAGCAATTGCAAAAATTAGGTATTCCTGATGAAGAATATCATCTGGTAACAGATACTGAAATAGATGATACTAGCGATCCCCACACGATTGAATTGCAGTATCAATCCATTGTGGAATCCGGGGATTATCTTCCGCAAAGAGTATTGATAGAAATTGGTTCTCGCTCACTGATGGAACCTTCGGAATCAAAACAAATTGAATCTATTGTTGGAAGTGTTTTTCCTGATCAAAAATTTACATTAGAACCATTTCAAGTAGAGGTAGTAGTACCTACAAGAACATTTCTGGAAAAAATATTTCTCTTGCACGAAGAATTTCTCAAACCAAAAGATAAAATAAGACATTTATATGATTTAGAAAGACTGATGGATCATTCTTTTGGTAAAGAGGCTTTAGCTGATAAAGAACTATTTCAAACAATAGTCGTACATCGTGAAAAGTACACACCTGTAAGAGGAATATCTTATGAGTGGCATTCACCAAAAACATTGAACTTCATTCCACCCCAAGAAGTCATTGCTCTTTGGGAACAAGATTATAAAACAATGCGAGAGAATATGTTTTATGGGGAATCTTTAGAGTTTGATGAGGTAATTCAAAGGTTAAAAGAATTGGGAGAAAGAATGAAATAATAACAAAACGCCATCATCATGAAAATAAAATTTTTACAAGCAGTTAATGGAGATTCCATTTGGGTTTCATTTCAGAATGGCGAAGGACTCCATAAGAATATTTTAATTGATGGAGGAACATCAACAACTTATTCCTATAAAGACAAGAAAGACGGGAAAACAAAGGATGGTGACTTAAAGAAATTAATAGATTATATAAAAATTAAAGACGAAAAACTAGATTTAGTAATCCTAACTCATATAGATGATGATCATATAGACGGATTTCTAAAATGGTTTAGCAAAGATGAAACAGCGATTCACAATATAAAAGAAATTTGGTTTAATTCTGGAAGAATAATCAAAAAAATGTTAAACGATACAGAATCAGAAATTGAGTCTCTAAAATTTAAAGAAGAAACAACTTTGACAAGTGTGCCACAAGGTGTTGACTTTGAAAATTATATTCGTGATAAAGAAATTTTGGATGAAAGAGTAATCAAACAAGGTGATATAATTGATTGGAATGGAATTTCTTTTCAAATGTTGTCGCCTGGTGAAGAAAAATTAAAAAAATTGCTCAAAGAATGGAAAAAGAAGGCACCAGAATCTCTATTAGATACTTCCCGAAAAGACGATTATAAAAAAACACTAAAAAAGCTTATAGAAGAAGATGTTTTTGAAGAAGATAAAGATGCTTATAATGGAAGTTCTATTGCTTTCATTTTGAAAAATGACGGCAAAAATTATTTGCTTCTAGGAGATTCACATCCTTCTGAAATAGTGGTAGCGTTAAAAAATCTAGGTTACAATAAGGATAATAAGCTCAATGTAGAACTATTCAAGCTATCCCATCACGGTAGCCAAAAGAATACCTCTACTGGATTGTTGAATTTAATAGAGACAAATAACTATGTTGTGAGTACAAATGGTGAATTGCATAATCATCCCGACAAGGCTACTATTGCTCGCATTGTTAGGAGTAATCCAAATGCAAAAATATATTTCAATTATCCAAAGTTAATTTCCAAATTAATTTTAGAGGAAGATCGAGCAGACTATCCAACTGTTGAATTTCTAGGAACTGAATCATTATAAAGTGTATTTATGAGAGACGATTTACAATTTTTTACTGTAAAAGTAGCCAGCGGGAGTGGTTGTTTATTTCAACCGTTAAATAGTGATTATAGTTACGTTTTGACAGCTAAACACGTTATTGAAGATGTTGAGAATATAGAAATAGTCAGACAATATATTCGGGAAGATGGAACAAGAGTAGATGAACAGCTTGAAATACTAGAAGTTCCGTATTTACATACCAGTCCAGATAAAGATGCAGCGATAATTAAAGTAAGAAAAATAGATGGCATAGAATCTCTGCTTAGATCAGACTTAAACTCATTAGAAAGAGAAAATTGGTATCTGTGTGGACATCCAAATTCAAGAGAAAATAATGGCTTTTCATATAGAAAGAATAGACTTAACATAGAAAATCCTGTAGAACTATATATTGAAGGGGAAATCGAAAGAAATGTAAATCATTCAGAGATAGTTGGACAATCAGGCGGCGGGATAATTAAACATGAAAATTCTTGTTTTCTTTTGGTAGGTATACAGAAAAAAATGGCTGTTGAAGATGAAGAAGAAACTCTTTCAAGAATTCATTTCGCACCGTTATCATTTTTTGATGAAATAATTGAGGAAAATAACACGAATTTATCTCCGCTTTTTCCTCCCTATATCGGTGCATTTAATATTTTACTACAAGAGATTTTTCATTTCCCTAATCTGCTTGTTAAGCAAGAGTTGGTTAGAAATACTCTATTATCCATTTCAGAAAATATCTGTCAAGGTACTAATCCAGACAAAATTATTAAAGAATATGGTCAAAAATTTTTAGTAAATGGGACTCCTGATCATATTATTTATCACAAATCTTTATGGAAATCTCTACTTGAATTTTTGACAATAATCAAGCTGTATGAAGAAACGACTGATCTTGATGATTTTATAAATATTCATAAAAAAAGAAAAATGCTAATAGTTGATACGGATAATTGGACTAAGAAATTAGAAGAAATTTATAAGTCTGATTTATCTGAAATAGAAAAAGGAGGAAGCATAGTTATTTGTGCCACAAATGAATCAGAACCAAGTAAAACCGAAATTTCGACACAAGAACTTGTCATCCTTGACATCTCTACGCCTTTGGATAAAATGAACATTAGTAATACTGTTGAAAATCCTTTTAGTGACCTAAAACTGGTCAATATTTTTAAATTTCAGCACCATATTATAAACAATACAATTCAGTTGGCAAATATAAATGGTGTAAACTCAAAAACTACAATTAAAGAATTAACGGATGGAATTATTTAAAGAAATAGACAATAAAGAGGAAATCTATAATAAAATCAGAAAGTCCTTTGATATTAAAAATATTATTATTGGAAATTTGATATTTGGAGATAATGTTCCTGTTATTTTCATCCAGTTTAATGACTTAAATGATTTGGAAAAATACTGGAAAGAATTTAACAGTTTTATTACTGCTGAATATCTAACAAAACTAAAAAATGATTTTTCTAAATGGAATTCTTATGTTTTTTATCTCATTGAAAATACTGTAGAAAAGCCTTTAAAATATGAGATCGAAAACAATAAATTTAGTACCAGAAAAATTGTAATAGAATCTATAAATCAAGCTGTTGATGACAACACGATAAAAAGCATATTATCTGAACATATTATCAACGACAATATAGAGTTTAATGTTGAAAGCAAAAATGTGGAATCTTTTTCAAAGAATGCAATTATCAATGAAGCTCTCAAATCATGTTCCTTTAATAAATCAAATGATTTAAAGGAAGAAAATCTGTTAAAAGTATTGAATCACCTTGAAAAATCAATAAGCAATGAAAATTAAGAAAGTAGAAATTCAGGCTTTTAGGGCATATGATAGAGTTGAAAATGGAACATTTGACTTCAAGCTTGATGAAGAAGAATATGCAGATTTTATTTCTTTATACGCCCCAAATGGATTTGGCAAGACTTCCTTCTATGACGCCGTAGAGTTTAGCTACACAAACAATATTGATAGACTTTTAAAAAATAAGAATAACAAGGATATAGCAAAATCGGAGAAAAATATTAGTAATAATGAGAAACAGCATATTTTAAGAAATAGGTATTCTAATTCTGATTTGGATAGCTTCGTAAAACTACATACTAATAAAGCAGATATAGTAAGAAATATTTCTACTCCTAGAAAAGGGGCTTCTGATTTTAAATTTGATGAAAAAGAAACTGAGAACAAGTATTTTAGAGAAGTTATTTTATCTCAGGATTGGATAAGTGGATTTCTTAAAGAGGACAAACCAGAAGATCGATATAAAACATTTATTGAATATTTCGGTGACAAGGAGCTTGATAAGTATTACAATACGCTTACGGCACTTCTTTCTCAAAATGAGAAAGAAATAAAAAAGTTAAATGATCAACTTAAAGGAATTCAGTTGGAACTCAAATTTGACGGGGATAAGGATATTCTTTCTAAAGTTAATGATACAATTGAGCTTCTGAATAAAAATATAAAGTTGTTCAATAGAATAGATTCTCAAACATCTGAAATTGATATACTTGATCTTACTAATTCCATAACTGAACGATTAAGCGATATTGACTTTGAAGTTGTAAGACATCAAGATCTTATTTCAGATTTAGATAGACTAATCATTGGAAACGAAGCATTGATTGGTTTTAAGCAATTTAAAGAGCATTCTGATAATCTAAAAAAGCTAGCAGAAAAACAAAAGGAATTGAATCTGATTTTAACTGGATTTGAGGATTTAAAAAGGAAAAAAAACGAGTTGGCTTCAACTCAGAACCATAATGTAAAGCTGACAAAGGAAAAAGAACAAAAGGTAACGATATTAGGTCTATTTAGTAAATATAATGATACCATTAAACGTATAAAAGACAAAGATGAAGAAATTAAATCTTTACAATCGTCACAAGATACTATAAATAAGGAAATATCGGATCAGAGAATACAAATTTCAAAACTTGAAGTTCAGATTTCAACGAATCAAAATGAGATTAATAGCATTAATCAAATTACCGTAAAATTACCTGAAATAGAACAAAATATCCTCAATTCTGAAAATCAAATTAAGCAATTAAACAAGGAGACTGACTTAAAAAAAGACGAATTAGAGGAGAAGTCCAAAAATATAGACTCATTAGAGATTTTTATCAATGATTTAAGTAGTGCTTTATTAAATATTGAAAATGGCATTTTTCCTTCAGAGTTCGATAAAAACTTTGTAAAATATTCAGATATGTTACGGATCCACGATGGATTAAAGACAAAACTAGAGGAAGAAAATAAGAGTTTAAACTCAGTTAAACAAGAAATTCTTGAACACGATGACTTTCAAGCTGAGTTAGAAAGCTTTATTTCAAAGGGTCTATCAATCATTAACGATAAAAAAACAGATAGCTGTCCATTATGTAGTCAGGAATATAAATCTTATACTGATTTAGCTGATAAAGTGGCAAACAATAAATTGCTATCTGAAAAATCTAATTTATTATTAAGCAAAAAAAATGAGATAGAGAATAATGTTAATGGTATTTCTGAAGATATAACTAAAACTACTGTAGTACTAGTAGACTCAATTAAAAAGGATATTTCTGAAAGTGAGTTAAAAATACAGGAATTAAAAACTCAAGTACTTAATCTCAAACAATCTATAACTGACTTTGAAACTAAAGTAGAGAATGAATCAAAGAGGTTAGCTGACCTTAGAAGTTCAATTCTAAATAAATCTATTAAGGAATATAATGAATGGGCTAAAGAACAATTAGACAAATTGGGTGAAGAAATAAAGGAATACCAATCGGATTTAACGTCATTAAAAGACAAAATAAAAAATAACGAGGAGCAATCTCAAATTGCAATCACAAAGATAGACT
Organism: Flavobacteriaceae bacterium; assembly: GCA_034676605.1. GTDB lineage: Bacteria > Bacteroidota > Bacteroidia > Flavobacteriales > Flavobacteriaceae > Flavobacterium. The sequence goes on from JAUCBW010000001.1 coordinate 2,007,361, forward strand.
TGTCGAATAAAGATATAGAAGCCCTTAAAAATGATAAGGTTGTTAATGAGGTGAGAAATTTCTTTTCGGAAAATTACCCAAATCTAGATTTAGACTCTAAATATATTAATGAGGATTTGTCAAGCTTAGCCAAAACTCAAAAAGAGTATCAATCCAATTTTGAAAGATTAAGGAATGACATTGAACTAAAAGAAAAAGATTTAGTTAGTTTTAATGAAGATTCTTTAAAACAAGAATTAGAAGGATTAAATAGCAACATTGACACAATATCTCGAGTAACTGAAACATATAAAATAGAAGTAAAAAAATATACTGATTTAGATATTGATACAGTTGAAGAGGAAGCTTTTAATAAAATCATTAACGATATAAAAAAATCATATGACGCTAAGATTTCAGGTTATCGAACTGAAGTAAAAGAATTAAACTTACTATCTCAGCTAAAAGAAAACGTGTTGCCTTATTTAAAATTTGAAGAGAATAAAAAAATCCAAAGTGATCTAAAAACCAGTAAATCATTAAAAGATAAAATCAACAAAAAACTAAAAGAAGAGATTACAAGCGTTTCTGAGCATATAGAGAAACAAATAAAATCATTCTTTTATGAAGATTTAATAAACGATTTGTATAAGCGGATAGATCCCCATCCTGACTATAAAAAAGTAAAATTTATTCCTGATTTTAAGGATAACAAACCTAAACTCAATGTCTGTGTGTATAAAGAGGATGAGAATGATAAATTCATAATTCCTAATTTATATTTCAGCCAAGCTCAATTAAATATTTTGAGCTTATGTATATTTTTAGCGAAAGCATTAAATGCTAAAGACGATGAAGGAAACTCTATTGACTGTATTTTCGTCGATGATCCTATTCAGTCAATGGATAGTATAAATATCTTATCTACCATTGACCTGCTGAGAAGTATTATAGCCAATCAGCAAAAACAAATAATATTATCAACACATGATGAAAACTTTCATAATCTTTTAAAGAAAAAGATTCCGTCAAACCTTTTCAAATCGAAGTTTATGGAATTGGAAACCTTTGGAAAGGTGAGAGCTAACACCTAAAAAAATTATAAATATGGAAAGCTTTAACCTATACAGAGAAGCAAAAAGCCAATATGAGAAATTAATCCCTGAGAAGAATGACGGATTGATTCTCCTATCTCTTTATGCCAAGTATAAGGACAAAGACTTTACCGAAGAAAACATCATCACAATTATCAATAAGGTATTCAAAGACCAAGGAAATGAAAGCTCGAGAACTGAATATAATAGAAATAATACAATAATTCTAAGGTTACAAGAATCGTTTTTATGGCGTAATGAAACGAAGAGAACCTACCAGTTCAAAAAGTATGGATTAGAGCTTTGTCAAAATATTGAAAAGCGTCTAATTGAAAAATATAATCCTGCCAAGATAAAGCGGTTTTTTGATGAATTACATAAGAGTTTGACCGAAAATATTGAAGAAGAAAAAGATTTTAATGAGTGGATAGAAGATCATTTTAATCTAAGAATGCCCGAACTTATTTCTCAAATTGAAATACTTGATCAGCAAGTGAATGAATCAGTAAATGATTTCAAAATCAATATTAAGTCTGAAAATCAGAATATTATTGATGTTTTGAAAGAAATAGAAATTCATTTAGAGGTAATTAAGGAACAAGCCTCTGAACTAAAAAATGCATTTCAGGTTTCGTATGAAATTGACGAAGCTCTAACAGGAATTCTCCAAAAACCAGATAGCTATGACTATATTGAAAACATTCAAAAGGTTCAAAAATTCCACGATAATTCTCGAAGTCAATTAGAACAGGTAAGCAAAAGAATTGAAAAGATAAAACCTCGTATACGAGAGTTTATTTATGATTTCAACAAACAAGACTTTGACCGAAAAACAAATAAATTCATTGATTATTTATTAGAAAATTCTTTTGTAAAAAAAGAAGGGAGCATAAAAAGAATTCAATTTCCAAATAATCTCTTAGGTCTAAAAGTGAAATTAACAGAACATCTTCCGACATTTAATATTGTTCCGATCAGAGAGATAAGCTATAAGCTGCCTATTGAGATTTCGAAAAGACAAATTGACTTCTCCAAACGAAAAGAGTTATTAGATAAAACGAATAAATGGAAGCAGGATAAAGAGCGAATATTATATTGGACGAATATTGCTTTTAAGGAATTAGAAGAAAATGATATATTGGTTTTTGCTCCACTTTTCTTTAAAATTATAGATACAGACAAATTATCTATAGCTGTTAAAACCGCACACAATATTTTAAGAAGAGCTACAAAGTTCAAGCTCAAATATAAAATTGATATTGACCAAAATGCTGTTAATCATACAGCAATCAAAAGTATTTCATTATGGCAGATGACTATTCAGAAAATAAGGTAAAATATAGTTTTCTATATGAAAAGAAAGCAATGAATGTTTTTGCTAAACTGGACTATACGCTTAGAAGTGGTATTCATATCCAGAGAGAATATCCTTTTGATGTAAATTTATTTCGTTTTCTGAATGAAAATGAGAATTTTAAATCTTTAAAAGAATATTATAAAGACTTTTTCAATCTCAACCTGAGAAAAGAAGGAAATGAATTTAATCAATATTATTATCTGGAATTAAATGAAGATGGAAAAAGCAATGTGTCTTCTGATCACAGAGATTATTTAAAAAGTGAGTTTATAATTATCGGAATGCTCTTTCTGAAAATGTATAAACTGGATGGTAATATTGAGTTAGACAGTATTTCTGACTTTATAAGTCTTTTTTATGAAGAATACGAAGAAGAGAAGAACGCTTTGAGAAAATTAATAAATGACAACTCTTCGGACAAAGGAACAGATACTACTGATCAAAGATTTGAAGATATTGTAAGAAAATCCTTTATCAAGTTCGGTGAATTAGGATGGTTAATGTGGGACGATGAAAGCGAGAAAAATAAATTCAAAATTTTACCATCTTTTGAACGGTTAAGAGTAGCGTATCAACCACAGATAGAATCACTAGATGATCTGATTAAAGAAGTGAAAAATGCAGAATAATTTTCCACGTATATATAGTTTATCTACAATAGGCATTAAACAACACTTTAATGCAGACTATTTATTTCATCCCTACAGAACAGATTTTAGTGGCGAAAGTGGTAGCGGAAAAAGTATGATTGCAGATATGATTCAGTTGATTTTAATCGGATCAGGCGAATTTCAGTCAGCGACAGATGGTAATAAAGATAGAGATGTCAAAGGAATGCTTTTGGGAACTAAAGGAAAAACATCTTCCAGAGGTTATATTTTTTTAAACGTTGAAGTAAAGCCGAAACAATATATTGTGATAGGTGCTTATATTGAAAGTACCAGCAATGTGGCTGAGATGTTCGTTGTCCAAAATGGATATGATTGGGACGTGCTAACACCGCTCAATAGTCCTATTTTTACGAAAGACTTAATTATAAATGATAAGGTTGAGACGTTAAATAGTCTTTGTGAGAAGATTGAGTTTGCAAGAGTGAAGTCATTCAGAAGAAAAAACTATCATCAAATCCTTTACAACAATGAAATACTCTCTTTAGACCTGACTAAAGAGGAAACATTAAAAGCCTATGCAAGTATATTAAGATCATTCTCAAGGGGAAAAGGTTTTAAAAAAGAATCTGAAAATCTTAAAAAATTTCTCTTTGGGGACGATGACAAAAATGTTATTAAGGCAAAATATGATGAAGAAGTAAGAAATATTACGAATGACTTTCACGAACATAAAAGATATTTAGATGAAATCCGACTAATCAACGAGAAACAAACTTTATTAAAAAATGTACTTGAAAAAAGTAAGGTTTATAAATCAACGTATTCTGAATATCTGATTAAACGATACAACTACTGGAATACACTGAAGAAAAAATCCCTTGAAGAACAACAAAAGATTACCAATGAAATAGATAAACAGAGTATCGAATTAAAATTCATCGAAAATCAAATAATCACTTTGCAAATTAAAGAATTGGAAGAACTTCACGGTTTAAAAGAAACAGTGATTAAACTTGAAAGCCAGAAAGAATCTAAAGATGATATTGAAGACAAATTTTTAAAGATAAGTCAGTCCAAAGCTTCCATAGAAAAGGTTGAAAATTGGTTGAAATTAAACGATAATCAATTAGAAAAGGTTAAAGAATGGTTTTCTTTTCAAAAGAAAGAAGATGAAAATAAAACAGCCTTACAAAGCTTTATTAATTACCTTAGAACAAATAATGCATTGGGTGATTTTGAAACGTCTAATTGGTTAATTGACTTTGACAAAGAAAGCGTCGAATTTCCCAAGAGAATTCAGCAACTTGAAAAAGAAATAATGGAACTTCAGTCGTTCTCTAAGTTTACAGATATTAATAATCCAGAATCTCTTTTAAATTGGGCTATAGAAAACTTGAAATTCCCAATCTCACATAAAATTGAGAGTACATTAATTTACTTCCAAAAATATGGTAAAGTAAAGCCATCTGAAAAAAATGCAGAGAGATATGTTTCTTTTCCAGAGGACTTATTTGAAAACATAGAGACTAAAATTAAAGAAGAAACAGATCGAGGCTTCTGGTTAGATCTTGATGGTGTTTATGAATATATTGAACATTCTCCCAACCAAGTTTTGAACGTTGGCGAACCAAAACTACTCATTGAGCCTATTCAAAAATTAAAAGAAGGTGTTGCAAATCGTTTGTCAATTCTTAATGGTAAAAAACAAAAAGAACAAAAATTAAAAGAGATTCTATTTGCCTATAGTAACTTAAAAGAACATATTGATTTATACAAACGAAAGGATGAGCTTGCCAAATTCAATGTTGAAGAAAGTTCAAAAGGAGTTTCCGAAGAAACTTTTGCCCAAAGCATTGAATTGTATAATAACAAAGAAAGTATTGATGCAGAGTTCGCTTCAATTCAGCAAGAATATCAAGATTTTATACACCAAAAGGTTCTAATTGATGGACATAACAAAAGAATCAAGAAGTTAGAAACTACATTTTTTAAAGAAGATTCAGTAATTGAGATTGGACTTGTTGAAAACGAAATTGAGCAGTTTAAAAGTAGTTTATCTGAATTAAAAGACGAAGAATTATTACAGGAAAAATACGCTAAAGAGATTAATAATGAATCAAAAATATTAAGCATAAAATTTGACCTTAAACAAACAATAAACAATCTTGAAAATAATAAAAGAGAAAAAGAAGATAATCATAGTAGAGCAAATCAAGAGCTGGATGAAACAATTAGGCTGAACGAAGATCTATTTAGATCAGAAATTAATTTTGCAGAAGATATAGAAGAGCTAATTAATCCTGAAAGTGGTGGTTTAAATTCTCTGAAATCTAAAGCGGAACGGTCAAAGACTGTTTTCGATGAATATTTAAAAATCGTTACTGAAAATACTCCTTATGATGAATCGGTTTCTATTGGTAAACTTGCTAATCATTTGTTACCAACGGTTTTCAATACCTCTACAATTGATGAAGATCTGATTACCTATAATATCGCAGAAAGACTGAATAAACTCACACAGGACATTCAGGAAATTGGTTCAAGAAAAGTTGAGATATTGGGAAGCATTTTCAATGAGGTATACAGGGTTTACAATAATTACCTTACTAAGATTAGTGAAATCGATTCCTATCTCAAAAAGAAAAATAAAGTTATTACTGGAGGTAATCGAGCCTCTTTGTTGTCTAAACCGTCAATTCATTTCCCTACAAGTTGGCTTTTCAATTTTAGAAAGCAATTAAATAATCAAATGAATTATGTAGGATTATTTAGTGATCTCCGAGAAGAAATAGACATCAACGTAATGATGATAAAAGCTTTTCAACAATTTGGTGGCAGTGCTAAAGTTGATACTGAAGATTTAATGAACCCCAAATCTTATTTCGATCTAGAGTTTGATTTAAAACTTGACAACGATGAGAGTAATTCCGGAAGTAATGGACAAACTTATACCGCTAATGCTTTATTATGTTTAGCAAGATTATCTTTGATTGAGGAAGAAGGAAAAGGAGGTTTAAAAATAATGCCGATAGATGAAGCTGAAGGGTTGGGTAGTAATTATGATATGTTGCACGAATTAGCAAAAACGGAAAAATATCAAATCATTACAATGGCTATCGAAACGGCAGGAGAAATTACGAATGATGGACAATATATCTATATTATGAATGAAAATAACTTAGCTGATATGGATACGTATGTTCCTCCTTTGGGAATTTTTTCAGATATAGTTGTGGAAGATATAGCTGATTACATAAACACAATGCCTGACATTGAATAAAAATATTACTTGGAAAGAGCTAAAGGCACTTGATGATTTGTTCCGTTTAAAAAAAACAAAAGCAAGCATTCAAGAGCATCCTTATATCAAATATTTACTGGAGGACAAATGTATTCTCGATAGAAAACCGGAAAATAATAAGGTTATTATTTCTACAGATGACTTTGAAAAATTCTATGAAGAGACGTTCAAATTACCATATGATGAAGCTAAGAGCTTTCTGATCGAAAATGGTATTGAGCCCAATGCTAAAAAGAGTTTTACACTTGAAGATGTTAAAACCTTAATGCTTATTGCCGAGAATAAAACGGAGTTAAAAAATAACCCAACCAATATAGAAGATTTTTCCAATGAGTTTTTTGATACTTCAAAATACCTGAAGAATAAGTCAAGTGTAAGAAATGCAGTATTCAAAATTTTAGATATTACAGAGTTTCCATTAGATAAGAAAGAGAATCAATGGAGAATAGTTGTTGACTATCCTAACCCTAAGGCAGTTGTACTGTGTGAAAACAAATCCTTTTTAAAACAACCTTGGGTAGCTAAGAATGCTGAAGTTAAGTTATGGCACGTTGGAGGAAACAACATAAAAATAATTGACGATATTGATGAGATGGAGCTTTCTAAACCAATCTATTACTCTTGTGATTGGGATTTAGCAGGACTACAAATTTATTCAAGAATAAAAGCAAAACTTAGGACCAGAAATAAGGACATTTCTCTTTTATATCCTGATGAACCTCATAAAAAAATAAGTACATATATTGATTACCATTATAGTCACTGGGATTTGTCAAAAAAATTATCAGGATTGCCAGTAGAATTCTTTTCAAAGAAAGAACTAATTCTCATAAATGATTTAATCCAAAGCGAAATGTGGATTGAAGAGGAATCATTCAATTTAATGGAAATGATATTATCTGTATTAAATCAATAGATTACTACTTCAAATATTTAAAAACTACTTATTAGTTTGTTCATGTTTTTTATTTGTTCACGAATAATGAACAACGATAATACATGAACAAAAAATCCCTCACTCCCAACCACATAGAAAGTTTTTTTCCGTAGTTCAGTTGAGTAAAACAATTAAAGCAAAATCTAATAAGTGGAATCATTAATGTTACACCGTTCAGATTTTGAGTAAATTTTTTATATTGTAATTATATAAAGGATCTTGACTAAAAGATTAACCGAAAATCATGCTGTTAATCGAGATAAGCGCTCTAAATCTTCTAAAAAATGGTTCGAGAAATGTCCCGCCTTGTACTTAAGGAGATACTGATTAGCAGTTATCTCCTTTTTTTATGGCAATAAAAACCTGTAACCCAAAATGTTACCATTAGGTCATTTAAGTTCGATTTTTCACTAACCAAAATCTTTAGAGTCATAGAAGACTGCTTAAAAACCTTGATTCAGGACGTTTTTATGACTTTTTTTGAAATTCGATTTCTCCTTAGCGTTTCGGCGTTTTCCCTTCTTTAGGCTTATTGCAATTTTTTGACATAAGATAAAGAAAGTCTAGTATAACAATCGCTTCGTCATCATCTATCTCAATACCATTTTTTGCTAATGTAGTAATTGCTTGCTTAATCGAAACCTTTTTATTGATAAAATTCATATTTATTGTTTTTTTGGTTGTCTTTTCATTAATAATATTTTTGATAGCGCACTGTTCATTTCCAAAGAAGTATCCCCTGTTTGGAAATCAACCTCAAGTGGTGGAATCAGATTGACAAGATGTCTTTTATCCGCCACATCCAAACTTGAAAGTCTTTCAAAAATGTTTACAAGTGACCTCTCTCCCAGCTGACTCTGCTTGTCAATATCCTTTAATTTAGCATTGATACTACGTAACTCCTTTTTCAAATATTTGGAATTGACCTGGTATTCTCTTTTTAATTCACTATAATCATCAAATTTTAGTATGCCTGCTACGAATAACTTCCTGGCTTTGGAAAGAATTAGTTCTTGCTCATTCAACTTTCTCACCACGATATTTCTATTCTGTACATACTGTGCTTTTTGTGTGTTTGTGTTCCGTTCTTCTAAAATACATTTAAATAGTCCAATTGCCCCATTTGAAAGTACCAGTTGCTGAAGTTTACGTTGGTAACAATCATTGAGAAAGGATGCGTTGATTCTTGTCTTGCATTTTCCTTGACAATGGTAATACGGGTATTTTTTTGTTGATCCTTGGGAAAAGCTTCCACTGAGTTTTCTGTTACAAACAGGGCACACCAAAAATCCCCTTAGAAAAAACATTGCTTTCATGTTGTCTGTTTTGGTGGTAATCTTCCTTTTTGTAGTGGTAATGTGCTGAACTTCGTAAAATAATGATTCAGAGATTAATGGTTCGTGGGTTCCCTTTACCATTTGTTGTTCTTCAGAGTTAAATTTTATGGGTATAAGACCACAGTAGACAGGATTGTGTATAATCCTGAAAAAATGTGACCGGGAACATTTCAACCCCTTGTCATAGGTCATCTTTCGGATTTCCTCTATCGTATGGGTGTCTTTGGCAAGCTGGTGGAAGCCCCATCTTATAATACCTGCCTCGGGTTGCTTAGGTGCAATGATTTTTTTGCCATCTACTAGTGTTAGATTGATGTACCCTATAGGAGCTTTATTGGGATACCTGCCCATCTGTTTTGCCCGACGGATTCCGTTTGCCGTGTTCAGGGTTCTTCTACTGTTTTCCGCTTCCGGTACTGATAGGTAAACGGCAAGCATCACTGTGCTTTCCGGTACGGAGAAATCTATGTTTTGGTCAATGGCCATTGCCGTAGTCCTGTATTTTCGAAGCATACCTATCATCTCATAGGCGTATTCAATATTCCGGCTAAACCGATCCCATTTGATGAATAGTATATTCTTGTCTTCTTTTGATGACTTACTTTTGATCGTCGTAATTAATTTTTTCCATTCAGGTCTGTTGAAGTCCTTGGCTGAGAAGTCTTCACGATAAATTCCCTTGACTTCTATATTGTTGTACGCACAATATTTTAATAACCGATCCTCCTGTTCCGGCAAGGAGTATCCCTTTCTCTTTTGCTCATCCGTGCTTACGCGGACATATAAATAAGCTGTTTTCATATGAATAATGTATTTGTTATATTTTCAAGATTAGCACTATTTCTCGTAGATTTTCAAAGATGTTTCAGATAAAAATCTTTGGAGAATGAAGTAATTCTATGAAACCTACAAGGATTTTCCAAAACTCTCGACACTGCTGAGAGAAATTTATCCAGAGGTACAGAATGTTTTCAAAGATATGTGTATAATAATATTATTCAATTCACAATTTTACCAACTGGTCTGTCTGACTTCTCTGTGAATAGCCTTTGACAGCCGGCTCGTCTGTACTGACTCTGGTGTATAATGCTGCGGTTGACATAATCAAAAACATTATGGTAAGTATGGCTAGAGACGGTAAATCTAATTGCTTTTGATAAAGAAATTGGGATAAGAGAGCTTAAATATTACAATATAACCACTTGTTGATTACGATAATATAGTTTTTGATAACGAATAAACATGTTTATAAACCGTTTTTTGTGTTAAATATTACATTTTTTTGTTTTTAAATTACATTTATCCGTATATTTGTACCATAAAAACAAATTAAATGTACACAGAGCTTATTAAGATAATAGAAGGAGGACTTACTAATAATCCTCAAAAAGTAATTAATTATTCAAAACACTTGGCTAAAAAGCTTAAAGAAGATGGTTCTGATAAATTAGCGGATAAAATAATTAAAATACTTCAAGGAACAGGTGGTATTCCTGTCTACAAAGATCAATTATTTGAAGCTCCCGTAGATAACGAAACTAGATTAAATATTGCTGATATAATTCTTCCTAAAAATAACAATGCTGATGTTGTTTTGTCCCAAAATACACAAAATTCTATAACAGATTTTATAACCTTGGTTAATTCGAGAGATATTATAAAAGATAAGGGATTAGATGTTAATCTTTCTCTGTTGCTTTATGGTCCTCCTGGATGCGGGAAGACTTCTATTGCTAAACATATAGCAAAAGAATTAGAAATGCCTCTAATAATTGCTCGATTTGATTCATTAATATCTTCATTATTAGGTAGCACGGCTAAAAATATCAGAAAATTATTTGATTATGCTAAAAATAAACCTTGTATACTTTTTTTAGATGAATTTGATGCCATAGCCAAAGCAAGGGACGACAGTCAAGAAACAGGAGAGTTGAAAAGAGTAATTAATAGCCTTCTTCAGAATATTGACGAATATAGTGAGTCAGGAGGAATTTTAATAGCAGCAACTAATCACGAAAAGTTATTGGATAGTGCTATTTGGAGACGTTTCGAGAAAATTATAAATATTGATATCCCTAACAATAGTGAAATAGAAGCCTTGATAAAAACATACTTCCAAAAGATAAAAACTAATATAGAATCTGACGACAAAAAAACAGAAATGCTATCTAAATATTTAAATGGATATGCACATTCGGAAATAATCAAAATTCTTAACAACGCATATTACAACTCAATAATTAAAAATGAGGATTTAAGTTATGAGGAAATTTTTTCCGAATATTTAAAATACAAAACAAATAATCATTTCAAACAGGAAGACTTAATTAAATTTTTAAACGAAAATCATATTTCTCAAAAACAAATTTCAAATTATATGAACATTTCTTTGAGACAAGTTAGAAACGCTTTAAACGAGGAATAAAATGAAAAAGAATTTACCGATAAAACTTTTCCAAAAGAGAAGGATAGACGAAAGAAGAACAGAAGGAAGTGGCAATAATACCCCTCCTAAATGGCAACTTTATGGTGCTGAATTGGAAGAAAGAGCATTAAGCTTAATAGAACCTTTCGAAGAGGTATTTAATGATTTTAAAACTCGACCTTTAAAGAGAAACTTTATACCTGCCACCTTAAAGGTTGATATAGACGATAATGCAATTGCTAAAAGTCATAGAAAAGACATTCAAAAACTTTTTGATGGAAAGCAATCTAAAAACAATATAATTGGTTTTATTGACTCTAATAGTCTGTTAGTTAAAGTCGATAGTTTGGAAGAAGGAGAACAAATTCGAAACAACTTCCTTAATCTTAATAAAAATGCTAAGTCAATCTCCGCAATAGAATCTGTTGAAGTATTTAAACCTTATATAACAAATCTTGATCAACAGGACGTATTAAAGGTTTCGTTAATAGATTATCTCAATTTTGAATTGAATAATGCTGTTAAAACCGCTTTTGTACAATTTTGTAGTGAGTTAAATCTTGAAATAAAGGAAACAAGATATTCTACAGGACTAATAATTTTTAAAGTATCAAACGGAACAAAAGTTACAGTTGATAAACTCTCTGAATTTGAAGCATTAGAAGCTATAACTTTTATGCCAAAATATAAGATTGTATTAGATGATACTCTGTCAGCCCAAAATGATGATTTAGAAATAACTACTCCTATCGAAGGAATGGAGTATCCTGTAATAGGAGTTTTGGACACAGGGATATCAGCTAATAAATATTTGAAACCTTGGGTACTTGATAATAAATTCTCATCATATCCCGATGACTTAATAAATCCTACTCACGGTACAGCAGTTTCTAGTATTATATTGTATGGAGACAAGTTACAAGGGCAGATACTTTCAGGCAATACGGGATGTAAGATTTTTGATGCAACGGTGTTTCCTGACAATAATAAAGAAACTGTCTATGAAGATGAATTAGTTGAAAATATACGGGAAGCTATAAAGAATAACAAAAATATTAAAATTTGGAATCTTTCTCTTGGTACTGACCTTGAAGCCGATACAAATGACTTTTCTGATTTTGGAATTGCATTAGACAGTATTCAAGAGTCTTATGATGTTATAATTTGTAAGTCGTCAGGTAATTGTAAAAACTTTATGAATGGCCGTCCTAAAGGAAGAATTGCAAAATCAGCAGACTCAATACGCTCTTTAGTTGTAGGCTCTTTAGCACATTCTAAAAATGGTTATGATATTTCAGAGATAAACCATCCTTCTCCATTTACAAGAATAGGTCCAGGACCTGCAAATAGTATTAAACCGGATTTAGTAACTTTTGGAGGCAATGCGGGAATGAATGGTTCTAAATTAGTACAAAATGGAGTTAACGCGATTTCGCCTGATGGAAAAATTGTACAATTTATCGGGACAAGCTTTGCTACTCCTAGAGTTACAGCTTTACTATCAGAGTTAAATCTAAAAATTAGTGAAAGTTTTAATCCTACACTATTAAAAGCGTTGGCTATACATTCTTCAAAATATCCTGAAGGTTTAAACCTCCCTATCAGTGAAAGAATACATCAAATGGGATTTGGAGTCCCCGATTCGGCTGATAATATTATTTATAATGATCCTCACGAAATAACACTTATTTTACAAGAAAACATAGTAAAAGGGGAGTTTATAGAAATATTAGAATTTCCTTTTCCTGAATCTTTGGTGGATGATGAAGGTCATTTTTATGGAGAAATAAAAGTAACTATAGTTGCTCAACCTGTATTAAGAGAAAAGCAAGGAGCTGAATATTGTCAATCAAATCTTGAGGTCAAGTTTGGAACTTACGAAAAAATTAAAAACAGAGATATTGATAAAACAAATATTTTAAATGAATTCGGTCCGGAGGATGCACAAAACATATTACGTGATTCTAACTATAAAAGTAGCTTTATAAAAGATACAAAAAGTGAATATGCTAGAGAACGGGTATTGTTAAACTATGGGAACAAATACCAACCTATCAAAAAATATTCTGTTAATCTCGAAGAAATGACTCCTTCTAACAAAATCTATTATCTTGAAGCCAGTCGCAGTTGGTATGTAAAAATCATAGGAGCTTATCGTGATTTTGCAGAGAACTTAGCACTTCAGGATGGAGAAATATTAAATCAGGACTTTACATTGATAATAACAATTAGAGATAATAAACGTCAACATAACATATATAATGAAGTATCTCAGCTTTTGGAAGCAAGAAACTTTTTACACTCTAATATTAAAATCAGAGAAGAAGTTAGAATCAATACTGATAACAATCTGTCTAATTAAAGTTCATTTTAATATTATTAAGAATAAAGTAAAATAAATGATATATGGGATTAATTACTCAGCAAACACTCAAAAATGTAACATCATACAGAACAAAATATTTTTCTAAGGGATTAGGTACGCCTGATATTCTTAATGAGTCTTTTAATCCTAAGAAGATATATGATGTGTTTCTATCTCACAGTTATATGGATAAAGAGGATATTGCTAGTTTAAAAGTGTACCTTGAAAACTTTGGTTTAACTGTTTATGTAGATTGGATAGATGATAAAACACTAAATCGAAAAGCGGTAAATAAGCAAACAGCTCTTATAATTAGAAAGCGTATGAAAAATTGCAGATCATTATTTTATGCATTTTCAGAAAATAGCTCATCCTCTAAATGGATGCCTTGGGAACTAGGTTATTTTGATGGTTTCAAAGGAAGAGTAGCCATTTTGCCGATTTCCTCAAAAGAATCAAATCATTATGTAGGAACAGAATATTTAGCGATATATCCTTATGTTTCAGAAGATAAAATTTCAGAAACTAATGAAGATGCTCTTTGGATATGTGAAAACGAAACTAAATATATAATTTTTAGTGAATGGCTTAAAGGAAAAGAACTTATCAGTCGCTAAAATAAGGTTAACTCTAAAAAGTAAATAATAAAAAGTTTTTCTATGAATTACGGAAACCCGTAGAAGATATAATTAAGAAGTATATAACTTTCCACTTTCTTAAGCAAGAAACTAATGAAAATATTAAACTATGAAATATAAATACCAATTAATTTTATTAGGCGAAAATGAGGATTTGTTCAATAAAGTAAAACTTGAATTATTAGATAGGTTTGATGAGTTAAAATTAATCCAAGATATGCTCAAAATAATTACAAAGGATAGTATAGAAGATTATACTGGGGCAGAGCCAGCCTATGTAATTTATTCTGGACATAAGGACAAATTAGATAAAAAGACTGAAGAAATTTTACATAGCCAAAAGCTAGATGGCAATGTTATTTTACCTGTTTATTTAGATAACTTTAAGAATGAAATACCTGATTTTCTATCTAATCAAAATGGATTAAAATTCGATGATAATATAAAAAAAATATGCAATCTAGTTTTAGAAGGATTTGAATTATTAAGAAAAAACAGAAAAGTTTTCATTTCATATAAGAGAAGCGAATCTAGCAATATTGCCATTCAATTATATGAAGCATTAGAACAAAATAATTTTGATGTTTTCCTTGATACTCATTCTGTAGACAAAGGCGAAGACTTCCAAGAAGAGTTATGGCATCGAATGACGGACTGTGATGTTATTTTAATGCTTAATACAAAAGAATTCTTAAAAAGTGAATGGTGTAATAAAGAATTAGAAAAAGCACATATAAAAAGGATAGGAATAGTACACCTAATTTGGCCAGATTGCGAATTTGAAGATTTTGCCCATTTAGCATATTCTAAAAAACTATTAAATAGAGATTTTGATAAACCGATTTTTTCCGATTTAATCAAAGGAAGATTAAAAGGCGAAATATTACAAGAAATTGTAAATCTCATAGAAGGAGCCAGAGCAAGAAATTTAGCTTCAAGACAGGATTCTTTAATAACTGATTTTACTCAAGCCGCTCATAATAACAAAATGGATGTTAATCTCCAGTATAGCAGATATATAACTCAAGATCTATCTAATGGCAAAAGAATTGTTTATATACCAACAGTGGGTGTCCCACAATCAATTAATTGTCATAATTCTCAAAAATTAATATCTAAAATTGAAAAAAATCAAATTGAGTCAATCTATTTAATCTATGATGAAATGTCAATAAGAAACTACTGGTTAGAGCATTTAGATTGGCTAAATAACTACCTTGATATTCAGACTATAAAAAAACAGAATTTTAATACCTGGTTCTCAAAATTTTAAATATTATGAAAAACATATTTCTATCAGCGAGTATTCCTCTGCCAGAAAGACATCTTAAATATTATGAAACAGCAGATATTATAGCTATAAGGGATGCCGTAATAGCATTAGCTTCTATTGCATTACCACAACACAGAATTATTTGGGGAGGTCATCCATCTATTACACCATTGATATATTATGTTATTGAAAGAACGATAATTAATAATCTAGAAAGAGAGAATTGGGAACTACCATTATCAGAAAGAGAAAAAGAGCTAGTCAATAAAGAACTTAAAGGTAAAATCCAAAATCACGTAACTTTATATCAATCAATGTATTTCAAAGATCGTTTCCCAGAAGACAATGAAAAATTTGAAAACATTGTATTTACTGAAAATGCAGGAGATATACATTCAAGTATTCAATTGATGAGAAGCAAAATATTTTACGATAATAAATTTTCAGCTGCTATTTTTATCGGAGGTATGGATGGTATTGAAGTAGAATACAATATGTTTAGAGAATATCATCCTGATGCTCTTCTATTACCGATTGCCAGTACGGGAGCAGCAACAAAAATAGTTTATGATAACCTTTTACCGGAAGAATTCAAAAACGAACGTCTTGTAAAAGATTATGGATATATGTCTTTATTTCAAAAATTTTTAATGGATAAAATTTAGTTTATGGCTAGAAAAGTATTTTATAGTTTTCATTTTGATAATGATAATTGGCGAGCAGGTCAAGTTCGTAATATTGGTGTTGTGGAAGGTGATAAACCTGTTAATGGCAATAAATGGGAAGAAGTAAAAAATAAGAGTGATTCTGTAATAGAAGCTTGGATTGATGATAACCTAAAAGATAAATCTTGTTTAGTAGTATTGATTGGAGAAAAAACCAGTGAGCGTAAATGGGTTCTTTATGAAATAGAAAGAGCTTGGAAATTAGGTAAAGCAGTATGTGGTGTTTATATACATAAACTAGAAGATTCTAATGGCGATCAATCATCTAAAGGTGTAAATCCGTTGTCTAATTTTATTCCTGTTTTTGAATCTTCTTATTCATCAAGTAAATATATATATGACGACATTAAAAATAATATTGCCGATTTGGTGGAAGAAGCTATTAAAGTAAGAAGTAAATATTAAAAATATGGGAAGGAAAATTTTTGTTTCATATAAATACGCTGATACACAAGTTCAAGATCTTGATGTTTATGAGGAATTTGAATTTTTAGGAACCAAATATAAAACTAAGATTCAAACAACAGCAAGGCATTATGTAAATGAATTAGATGAAATTCTTGAAGAAGAAGATCATATTTTCAAAGGAGAGGACGATGAGGAAAGTATGGATTCATTATCAGACTCAACCATAGCTTCTAAACTTGGTGACAAAATTTTTGATAGTAGCATAACAATTATACTAATATCAAAAGGTATGAAAAATTCATCATTACCTGAAAATGAACAATGGATTCCCTGGGAAATTTCTTATTCTTTAAGAGAGCAATCACGTAATTATGGAAGTAGTAAAACTAATGGTTTAATTGCAGTAGTTCTACCTGATCAATTTGGTAGCTATGAATATTATATAACACGAGATGTTGAATGTAATTGTAGAACATTAAAAACTGATTTTCTGTTTAATATATTAAGTGATAATATGTTCAATGTGAAAGAACCTGATAGAAGATTGTGTAACGGATCTTGGGTTTATTCTGGAAATAGTTCTTATATACAATCCGTAAAATGGGAAGACTTTATAAAAAATCCCACTAAATATATCAACAAAGCTGCTGAATTAAGAGACAAAAAAAATGAATTTAAACTAACAAAGACTATTAGGTAATTATGAGTTATATTTCCGAATCACAGTTGTCAGGATATAGACCCACAAAAAAAATGTTTAGTACAGAAAGTGCTCAGGGTTTAGTGGGATATAGAGATAGTAGTAAACCTATTATTTTCCTGTCTCATAAACACGACGAACATTCAATTATGCAAGATGTTATAGCCTTCTTAAAAAAAGAAGGTATGGATGTATATGTTGACTGGCTGGATGAGAGTATGCCCGCTTACACAAATAATGAAACAGCTTTAAGATTAAAAGAAAAAATACGAACAGCTGATAAATTTATTTTAGTAGCAACTTCAAATGCTATTAACTCCAAATGGTGTAATTGGGAGCTAGGATTGGGCGACGCAGCAAAATATATTGAACATATAGCTTTATTCCCAATAAATAAAAATTATCAATCATTCAATGGAGCAGAATATTTGAATATTTATCCTAGAATTGAATATCAGGATGGTACTACAAAATATACAGGAGGAGCTTATATACCAAAAGGCTATTATGTTATTTATCCAGACAAAAATGGACAGAGTACAATTTATCCTTTAAAAGCGTGGCTAAAAAAACACTAATTTAAAACCAGAATACGCTTCTTAAAAATCACCATATTACTTAGTAGTGAATTTACAGAGATAATACTTATTAAAACTAAAATTTAAAATCTATGGAAAAATTTAAAAAAAGGGAATTAAAACAGGAAAGTTTTTTTTCTAATGATGACGGAATTGAGATTAATAAACTATTGACACTTGTAAAGGGTCACGAGTATTATTCGGATATTTTAAATTACTTTAATATAGATGAAAATTCTCAAGAAAAAATTAATATTAAAGGAGCTAGAACTCTTTATGCAATATTAAAATCCATAGATGAAAATTATATAAAAATAGATTTAAAAAGTGATCTAAAAGACATTTACTTCGATTACACCAAAGGCTTTTCTATTAGATTTAGCGATTTATCCACAAATGATTATTTAAACGAAATTACACAAGAAGAACTTGTTGCGATTCCCATACATTCTGCAGAAAGGGATTTCTTTTCTAACCTGTATGAGATAGACAAGTATGCCTTAAAATTGATTGCTAATAAGTATAATGATATTTTAGATAAAAATTTAGAATTACTAAAATCTAAAGAAAAACACATCCGGAAATATAGATTACTTCACGATATTAAAGAAGATATATTTTATCTAAGAGCGATTATTTCGGAAGATAGGTATTTTGATTATAACAATAGTATAGCGTTTGTTGTCGCCTTATTAAAATTACATTTTGAAACAACACAATCAAAGATAAATTACGAACTATATTTATGTGAATATAATGAATCCTTTATTAGAATGTATTTCAGAACTTCTGAAACTAAAGAATTAAAAGGAGTTGGTTTTCTAGAAAATATATTACAGATATCTAATGATGAGATAAAGAGAGAAGCTCTGAGATTTTCAAACATCTGTTCTATTTGGTTTACGAGTTCAAATAACGAAAGTCAAAATTTATTTATAAAACCAAAAGATGTAAAATCAAGAGTTCTTTCTATAACTCACGGTACTGGCCCTAAAAAAGCATTTCAAAATTTAGAAGATTTTGTGAAATCGAAAGAAATCTTTGAAGAACTTTCAAAAGAAATAGAGAGTATAACCAAAATAAAGAGCCATAATCAAATCGTTCATTTAGTTAAAAGTAAAATAGAAAAATCAAATACTGAAGAGGTCAAGAAATATAGAGATGAGTTAATAAAACTACTTTATAAAGATATTAAAACTACAACACAACTTTTGGAAACTTTCAACAAACTAATGCTTTTAGAAGGGTTAGAAATTGAAGCTAAAGAGTATCTGAGATATCTAATTTATGAAGCATTAATTGAAAGAAAATAACTTACTTTCAAAATTTTACACCACACTATTTTGTTCGTTATTTCATACGAAACCGTTCATTTGTTTGAAATAACGAACATTTTTTATTTAAATTGATTTTAACAAAATCCCTCTTAAATTAGTTTTTCTCTTGTAAAAATAATTTGTGTCACCTGCAAACGCAATAGCTGATAATAAACTATTAAAATTATTGCCTTGGAGAGAGACAATTAGAATCAGCAAAATAAATAAGAGATTATATTAACAAAATTAAGTTAACTAAATTAGTCAAATGATTGCATTAAACCTCTTTTAATTTTCAATACCTTTGATAGATGCTTAAAAAAGTGAAATTATGAAACTTCAATATTGTTCCAATCTGCATCTGGAATTTCCAAGGAACAAAATATACATATTGCATAACCCCATAAAACCAAAAGCTAAAGTTTATTTTTAGCAGAAGATATTGGGCTTTTTACTACAATGAATAGGGAATAAGAGTAGTTTTTTAATATCCACGGGAATGGTTAATTTACCGACTAAAAGTGTATTTATCGTTTGGTACATATAAAGAATAAAATAGACACTAAAAGTTATGTTAATACCAATAAAAAATAAGCAACAGTATGAGGATGCCCTGGCAAGGATTTATATGCTGATGCAGAAAGATATTAAGCCGGACTCCAAAGAATCTGACAAGTTAGAAATTCTTTCTATTCAAGTCAAAGAATATGAGAATGAACATTATCCTGTTCCATAACCAAATCCCTGGAAGTTATCAAATTTAGGGTGGATTAGATGAATATGTCCGATCTGAGTTATCCAAGATATTGGTTTACAGGTAGATAAAATTAGAAATCCTCTCTGGAAAAAGGAAACTACCTTACGATGATACGAAAACTTACAGAAAAGCTACATATTCTGGCAGAAATATTGATACAGACATATTAAAAGGCATATATCTATCATCCTAAAAGAAAATACAGTTACCGCATTTGAATTTGATAACCCTAAACATAAATAGCTAATGAAAATAATCTTACCTTTAACCCCATCGCAGGAAAACGGAAAATTTGAGATTGAAGATTTAGACACTCATAATCAACCTGTTAGACTGCACAAACGATTTAAATCATCTAAAAAATGGTTCAACAAATGTCCCGCCTCGAGTACAAAACGGAAGTCGAATGTAACAATTCTTCTTCCGTTTTTGCGTTTTATACCACCATTGACATCCTACAAAAGAAAAATATCAACTCAAAGAAGCAGTAGCATACCTACATTTTTCGTAAATTTGTTCTTATGACAACTACCGATACTTATATCAACACGCAACTACCTCCTTTCAGGACAGATGAAAGTATTTTGTCAGCTCAAGGTTTTTTTGATGGTAAAGGCTTTTCACATTTTCCAGTTACTGAAAACGGAGTGTATATAGGATGCCTTTCGGCTGAAGACGCTCATACATTAGACGCTGATAAAAACATTGGTGAGTATAAGTATGTACTAGAATCTTTTTTTGTCAGAGGAAAAACAAATTGGCTTGAAGTCATTGAGAAATTCGCTCAAAACGAAACAGATATTATGCCTGTACTAAGCGAAGAAAACACCTACTTGGGCTACTACAGATTGTTTGATGTAGCTCAGGTTTTGAATCAAACCCCGTTCTTGAGAGAACCTGGAGGAATTATCGTACTCGAGAAAAACACCTCGCAGTACTCCGCTAGTGAAATTGCTCAGATCGTAGAGAACAGCAGCTACAAGCTCTTGGGAATGTTTATTACTAGAATTGATGACATTATTCAGGTGTATATAAAAGTAAACGCAGACAACCTAAACGAACTCTTGCAGAGCTTTAGACGCTACGATTATGAGATTATATCCGAACATCCTGAGGATTCATACATCCAAAGTCTTAAAGAAAGACTTAACTATATAGAGAAATACCTCAACATTTAGCACCCTATGAAAATAGCCGTTTACGGACAATATTACGAACCAAACTACGACAGTATCTTGTCTGAAATACGCTCATTCGCTAAAGAAAAGAGCATTGAAGTCATCTTTGAAAAAAACTTTCACCAACTTATATGTGCGCAAAAACCTTTTGAAGCACACACCTTTTCGTCCTACGAAGAATTAGACACTTCTTATGATGCTTTTATCAGCATCGGTGGGGATGGGACTATACTCAGAGCTGCCACTTTTGTCCGCGATTCTGGTATTCCGATATTGGGGATTAATGCTGGACGATTGGGTTTTTTGGCGAGCATCCCTAAAGAAAGAGTACTGCACTATCTTAATTTGGTATTCAAAAAAGAGTACACGTTATCTAACCGTACGGTTTTAGGATTGGAGACATCAATCAACATTCCTGAGTTAGAAGACATCAACTTTGCATTAAATGAAGTCAGTATCAACAGAAAAGACACTACCTCAATGATTGTCATTGAGACCTACTTAGACGGCGAATACCTAAATTCATATTGGGCAGACGGCTTGATCATCTCAACACCTACGGGTTCTACGGGTTACTCCTTGAGTTGTGGCGGTCCGGTTTTACTACCTGAATCTAAAAGTCTTATCATCACGCCTATTGCACCTCACAACCTAAACTCTCGACCTATCGTTATTCCGCAGGGGACAGAGATTAAACTCAAGGTGTCAGGTAGGGAAGAACAATATTTAATTTCGTTAGATTCTAGGATTTTCACCATATCTAACGAGAACGAACTCACCATCAAGAAGAAACCTTTTGACATCAATATGATTTCATTTAAGGACAATACCTTCTTGAATACCCTGCGTAAGAAACTCCTTTGGGGTGAAGATACCCGTAACTAATCGGGTTTATTTGTTGGCAAACTTCTTTACATCCTCTTCAGAGATCTCTTGACCTCCTAAGATAATCAACCTTTCCACTACATTTCGGAGTTCTCTGATGTTTCCTGTCCAGTCTAACTCTTGGAGTAATGCTATCGCATTGGGCGAGAACTCTTTCTTAGCATTGCCTTGTTCTGAGGCTATCTTTGTTGCAAAATATTCTATCAAAAGTGGAATATCATCGCGTCTGTCGTTGAGAGATGGCACGTGAATAAGGATTACCGCAAGCCTGTGGTAGAGGTCTTCCCTGAAACGTCCCTTCTCAATTTCCTTCTTCAAATCTTTGTTGGTTGCTGCAAGTACACGCACATTAACCTTGATGTCTTTGTCTGCGCCTACTCTAGAAATGGAGTTTTCCTGCAAAGCTCTGAGTACTTTCGCTTGTGCCGATAGAGTCATATCTCCTATTTCGTCTAAGAACAATGTGCCGTTGTGCGCTGCTTCAAACTTGCCCGCCCTGTCTTTTACTGCGGAAGTAAAAGCTCCTTTAACGTGTCCGAAGAGTTCGCTCTCGATGAGTTCTGAGGGGATTGCTGCGCAGTTTACCTCTACAAATGGCGCTGCAAGGCGCTCACTCTTCTCGTGTAACCAATGTGCAACCAACTCTTTCCCGGTTCCGTTGGCGCCTGTGATGAGTACGCGGGCATCGGTTGGGGCTACTTTTTCTATCACTTCACGGATGTGTTTCAGCGCTTCACTCTCACCAATCATCTCATAGTTTTTGCTGACTTTTCGTTTTAAGATTTTGTTTTCTGTGATGAGTTGCTTTTTGTCTAACGCATTTCTGACAGCGGTGAGTAGCCTATTTAAATCTGGTGGTTTAGAGATGTAATCAAAGGCTCCTAAGCGCATAGACTGTACCGCCGTCTCAAGATCACCGTGACCAGAAATCATAATCATTGGTGTTTCAGGCTTAGTTTTCTTGACAGCTTCGAGTAGTTCTATACCATCGAACTTAGGCATTTTGATATCGCATATGATCAAATCATAGTCTTCTTTCTTGAATTTCTCTAAAGCTTCTAATCCGTCAGCTGCCTCATCAATTTGATAGGTTTCGTTTTCTTCTAAAAGGATTTTGCTAAGTACTCTGCGAATAGTTGCTTCGTCTTCTACGATTAGGATCTTTGACATAGTATTTGTGAATTATATATTGGTGAAACAGCCTCTTAAAACAAAGTCTAAAGTTACTGAAATTCTCTGACAATCTTGTATGATGCAAGCCTAGCATACCTCGAATACCATTAAGGGATTCACAACAAGTGACTTTATTGACTATTTATTCTAACTCTAGTTGTATGGCTTCCCAGTCTTCAAGGAGCTGTTCTAGTTCTTTCTTTTTATTTTCATATGCAGTAAAGAACGACGAATCATTCATTAGTTTCTCATAGTTTTGTGCCAACTTGAGGTCGTCTTGTACGATTTGTTTTTCTAGTTGTTGGATGTTGCTCTCTACTTTACTCAACTTGTTTTGGAGTGCTTTCTTTTGTTTTTGCTCTTCAAAGGAAAGGTTCTTTTCTTGTTTGGGTTGCACTTTCTGAACTACTTCTTTCTTTTCAATCTCGCGCATGTTGTCGAGTTTTCGTTGTTCTAGATAGTAGTTGATGTCTCCTAAGTACTCATTAATCTTCTGGTCTTTGAACTCATATACCACGCTAGATAAGCCTTGGAGGAAGTCCCTATCGTGAGAAACGACTAATAACGTCCCTTCAAAGTTCTGCAATGCTGCCTTAAGAACATTCTTCGACTTGATGTCTAAGTGGTTGGTAGGTTCGTCCATTACGAGTACGTTGATGGGTTGAAGGAGCATTTTGCAAAGCGCCAATCTGTTGCGTTCACCTCCGGAGAGGACCTTAACCTTCTTGTGTACGTCATCACCTCTGAAGAGAAAAGCACCCAACATATCGCGTACTTTAGAGCGATTATTGTCTGTAGCAGCGTTCTCCATGGTCTCTAATAGCGTGATTTCTCCGTTGAGGTAGTCGGCTTGGTTCTGAGCAAAGTACCCGAGTTGCACGTTGTGTCCTAACTTTATTGTGCCTTCGTAGTCAAATTCGTTGACAATAGTTTTGATTAAAGTGGACTTCCCTTGTCCGTTTTGACCCACGAAAGCGATCTTGCTTCCGCGTTCAATCAATAAAGAGATATCTTTTAACACCTGTTTGCTTCCGTAGCTTTTGGACACATTCTCGGCTTCTATGACTACCTTCCCTGGGGTAACCGATGTTGGGAATGACACACTCATCACGGAATTATCGTCTTCATCGACCTCAATCCTAACGGTCTTGTCGAGTTTCTTAATGAGTGATTGCGCCATAGATGCCTTTGATGCCTTCGCACGAAACTTCTCTATCAGCTTCTCGGTGTGTTCTATCTTCTTCTCTTGGTTCTTTTGGGTAGCCAACTGTTTGTCTCTAATCTCCTGACGGAGCGTTAGGTATTCAGAGTAAGATTTCGGGAAGTCATACGCCTTACCCAAAGAAATCTCTATAGTTCTATTGGTCACATTGTCCAAGAACATTTTATCGTGAGAGACAATTACGACAACTCCGGGGTAACTCCTAAGGAAGTTCTCAAGCCAAATGATGCTCTCGATATCCAAGTGGTTGGTAGGTTCATCCAGTAGCAATACATCGTTGTTCTGCAAAAGTAGCTTGGCTAACTCAATACGCATACGCCATCCGCCCGAAAAAGTATCGGTGAGTTTGTCGAAATCTTCCCTTCTGAAACCTAATCCTAAGAGTATTTTCTCTGTTTCTCCTACGTAGTTATAGCCGCCAATTATCTCAAAGTGATGCGAAACATCGCTTAGTTCTTCGATAATATCCATATAGGCTTGGCTCTCGTAGTCCGTTCTTGTGGTGAGTTGTTCGTTAAGACTTTTTATTTTCTTCTCAGCAGCGATGATATCCACAAAGGCTTCGTAGGCTTCTTCCAGCACAGTTCGACCTTTAACAAAGTCAATATCTTGTTTTAAGAAGCCGATGCTTATCTCCTTTTCTGCGGCAATCGCACCTGTATCTGGCTGTAGTTCTTTGGATAATATCTTTAGCATTGTTGACTTTCCTGCGCCATTCTTCCCTACAAGTCCGACCCTATCTCCTGCTCCGAGCCTGAAGGTTATTTCTTCAAATAAGTACTCTCCACCGAAAGCAATGGATAGATTGTGTATGTTCAGCATTATTAATATTATAAAAGTTAGAGAAAGCGCAAAGATAATCTTTTACCTTTGCAATAAATTCTATTCCAGCAATAACCATGTTTAAAAAGGGAACTAAACTCAATAGTATCGTAAAGGGAACCTGCCCTCGCTGTCAAGAAGAGTCAATGTACGTCAGCAAAAACATCTTTAATATCTTTACTGTGACCAAGATGAAGCCACATTGCAGTAGTTGCGGGCTGAGGTTTGCCATAGAACCCGGCTTCTTTTATGGCGCAATGTACGTAAGTTATGCTGTAGGCATCGCCTTTGGTGTAGCAGCTTTTATCGTATCGAAACTCATCTTAAACTCAACAGTAACGACCGCTGTGCTTGCCATTACAGGAACTCTCTTCGTGTTTTATGGTCTGATTATGCGTATTTCAAGAAACTTATGGATTAACATGTTTGTCTCTTATGACCCAGAAGCCAAAGGAAGAAACGCAAAAGACTAATCTATTGTCGGAATAACTTCTTCTCTAAGTACAGATCAACTTCTGGATTGATCGGTAGAAACTCCTGTGTTTTTTGTTCAGCAAACCTATCCGTAAAGAGAATACCGTTGAGGTGATCCACTTCATGTTGGAAGATTACTGCCGTAAAGCCTTCTATCTTCTCGCTACGTTTCTGTCCTCTTCTGGTGATGTATTCTACTTCGATGGTGTAATTTCGGTACACATTTTCTCTTATTTCGGGCATAGACAAGCAACCTTCGACTCCTATTCTGAGGAGCTTTGAGCTCCAAACTATCTTTGGGTTGAGATATACCTCGAAGGGTTCATCCTTTTTATCAAAGCGTTGTACATAGATTATATTCCTGTTGATGCCTATCTGTGGCGCAGCCAAACCTACACCGCCGTGCGTCAGGTCAGTGACTGTTGCGTGCATTCGATCAATAAGTACATCTAGATACTTAGCTGTGGGAAGGATGTCTTTGGAGACTAGCCGCAAAATTTTAAGGTCTTCTGGTACATTAGTTTGGAGTACATACATCTTCTCTGTGTGATCTCCTCGCAAGATAATAGCCTTTTCATCAGTATTAAACTTCTGAGCCGTAGCTAAAAAAGGAAGAAGAGATAATAGCATAAGGGAGTTCTGTGTGCTTTTGTTAGACTTAAACATTTGTATCATTGTTCTAAAGTAGGGTTATTTCTAAACTCTTTTATAAAGTCCGCGACTTTGATTCCTTTCGATTTGTAAAAGGCTTGACCGAAACCTTTGGCAGAGGAAAAACCCAGTTCTCCCGCCAAAGCTTCTATAGTATAATGTCGGTACTTGTTTATGGCTAGCATAGTAGTCAGGTACTCGAACCGCAATTCATTCAGATATTGGATGAACTCCTTGTGTTTATGACTTTTGATTACACTTGAAATGTATTTCGGATTGGTCTTAAACTTAGTTGCAAGATACGTTAAAGTAATGTTTTTTTTCAAATAATCCCTATTGGATTCAAAGCGTTCTAGTTGTTGTAATATATGATTAGTAACCTTCTCATTCACAACAATCTTGTTAGTTTCTGCCGTATTTTTCTGTGGATTTCCTGCACTATATACTACACTCAAGGCATTCAGCAAAGGCATAGAAGCTCTATTTTTACGTCGTAATTGCTGATTTTTGTATGATACAAAACTGATAAGTAGGATGGATATACCTATAATAATACTTGCTATCCACTCTACATAATGTTGTATTTTGTGTTGTTCAGCCAAAGACTTCTCGCTCTCTTGGATGGAAAGTAAGAGTTTCTTATTGTCATACTCCTTATAAACCTTGTTTGAAAGCTGTTTGTATTGTTTGTCTAATAGGCTATTGTTGTTAATAATCTTATTTAGATAATAGAGTTTCTCATCAAACTTGCCTTCTTCTTTAGCTTTGTTTGCCAAGTAAGTATAGCCTTCATTCAGGTCAGGCAGCACAGTTAAGGTAGCTATTGATAGCGAATCGGCTTTAAGAAAATAGTTAGAAGTCTGTTGGTATTGGGCTAATTGTAAGTGATTCTTTCCCAACAACACATACGCCGAAAGCTGTATATTCTTGTTTTTATAGGTCTTTTCTAATGCTAAAGCTTGGTGCAAATAGGTTATCGACTCGTTATATTGTGCTTGGTCATAGAGGTTCACCGCCTCCGAATAAACGAAAAACACCTCTAATTCATCGAAAAGAAGTGTTTTTGCAGTAGTAATACCTTTAGTATTTATAGCCGTGCATTTGTCAAAATCACCTAGTTGATTGTGGCATAACCCAGTCAAGTATAGGGATTTTAAGTAGTATTTGTATGCGTTCTCGTGAGGATGTTCTTTAAAGAAGTTAGCACATTCTGACACCATTTCTAGTGATTCTTCATAATCTTCAAGCAATAATTTCACTGAAGCTATGCCGTATTTCACTTTGTTTTTAAGGTATTCGTCAGTGGTTGTATGGCTATAGTCGTAGGCTTGTAAGTAATGTTCTAGGGTTTTATTCCAATTATTTTCCAGCTGATACAACTCTCCTTTGTCGAAAAACACGTTACCAATGATTGTATTATCAGCGGTTTGTTGAGCCACAACAAGCGCAGAGTCCATATAAACCAAGCGATTCTCAGGATTTTCAGACCAATATGCCAACTGCGTATAAGCTTCTACTAAGTCTTTGTGTTGGGAGGATTGACGTGCGACTTCCTTGGATTTTTCTAACAAACGAAGCACTTCTAGTGTGTCTTTTGGTATGTTGAGTAGGCTACGAACCTCAATATTTTGTGTGAGATTTCCCTTATAGTGCCTGTCAGTAGGCTGTGCTTGTAGTAAAGTCAGCGCTAGTAATTGGGCAATAATAACCAAATTCTTTCTTGACATTAGCCTATAAAGTTGGAAGACACGCTAAAGATATTAAATAAATATAATAAATAACCAATAAAATCTTCATTTACTTTAAATAAAAAATTAACCTAATAAATTGTAAAAACACGGCGTAACTTCACTAAAACAAGGTAATATTCATATTTAAAGCATAGGAAAATTCACGAAAATACATATCTGTAATTTGGTAGTATGTAGCCACTTGTGTACTTTCATCACGTTAAACTGCTCTAAACCAATACAATTCCTTAACCAAAGGATAACTTAAATCTAAACAATTTTATTATTAACCCTAATTTTATTTATTATGTCAATTAAGTACAAATTAACCCAAAAAGGCGAGCCCGGCGTGCGAGGCGGCGGTACAAAGAAATGGTATGCTACTATGGCTACTGACGGTGAGTTGACTATTGATGACCTTACAAAGTCTATCGAAAGGTTCAGCGCACTAAGCGAAGCAGACATCAGAGGTGTGATTATTGCCCTTGAGAATGTAATTCAAGACGCATTGGCAAATAGCAAGATTGTGCGTTTGGAGAAACTCGGAAGCCTGTATCCGGGAATTAGTAGCTCAGGAACGGACAAAAAAGAGGACTTCAATGCCAAGACGAATATCCGTAGAACCAAGGTAAATTACCGACCAGGAAAGCGCATCTCCGATGCCATTAAAAACGCTGGTTTCCAACGTGTAGAATAAACCTTGTGTGAAGTCACTAAAAACCTTGCGTGAAGTTGACCAAAACTACGCGTGAAGTTGACCCAAACCACGCGTGAAGTTGACCAACTTCACGCGTGGTTTTTTAAGCCCAGTAACGACAAGGCTTACAGAGGACAATTATCTTAGTAAATAGCCTCTGCGATAACCTGCTGAATTCTACTCCTGATGTTCTCTTTCGACAGGAGATTAGGAGCGTTAGCATCGGGGAAAGTTCGGTTGGATAAGAACACAAAAATGGTCTCGGTCTTGGGATCAGCCCACGCCATCGTACCCGTAAAACCAGTATGTCCAAAGCTGTCCATAGACACACAATCGCAAGTAGGTCCGTTTTTGTCGCCTGTGGGTTTGTCAAAACCTAAGCCTCTTCGGTTTTTCTTTACGTCATAATAGAGTTGGTTGAACGTCTCGAAAGTATTTTCAGAAAAGTAACGTTCCGTTCCATAGTTGCCTTTTTGTAGGTATAACTGCATCATCTTCGCCACATCAAGTGCGTTTGAAAACAAGCCCGCCTGCCCGCCAACACCGCCTTGCATCGCTGCCGCCATATCGTGAACATAGCCTTGGAGGAGTTGATGTCTGTAATATGTATCCACTTCTGTCGGCACAATTTCGCTTATATCAAACTTCCGTAAGGGGTTGAATGTGGTTCTATTCATCCCAAGACTGCTGTAGAATTGCTTCTCTACTAGCGCATCAAGACTCATATTTGCCTCTCTTTCGAGGTATTCTTTAAGGATAATAAACGGAAAATCAGAGTATTTGTATGCCTTCGCACCGAGTTTAGAGTCGGCAATTTGTTGCAACATTACCTCTGAATATCCCTTTCTGAGAAAGAGATTATCGGCAACTTGGTCAGGAAAGTCTTCGCTGTATGTGGTGCTATAAAAGCTTTCGCTAGGCAACTTCGTGAGACTATCCAAGGTGGACTTGTAGAAGGCTATCCACGGCAAAAAGCCTGAGTTATGCGTCAACAGCTCTTTGAGCGTGATGTTCTTCTTGTCGGATTGTGCAAAGACAGGCAACATTTCGCCCAACTTTGAATTGAGATTGAGGTCGCCACTTTCGATGTCTTTGACAAGTATAGGCAAGGTCGCTAAGATTTTCGTGAGAGAAGCCAAGTCATACAAGTCGCTGTTCTGCACGGCTACTTGGTTGTCGTAGGTATGAAAACCGAAAGATTTTTGGTAAATCACCTTGCCTTTTCGAGCGACAAGCACCTGCATTCCGGGTGCAATCTTCTTAGAAATTACCTCTTGGGCAATCATATCTATATTGGTCAATACCGCTGTGCTCATCCCGACATTCTCAGGAATATCAAAGCCCAACCTGTTGATTTCCTTAACTTTTAGCCCTTCGCCAACCGAAAAATCCTGATTGATGGACACAGGCAACCTGCCATTCGCCCCATTACTTCCGAAGATAAGTTGTGCCGCAACCTCTTGTCCGACCTTAGAGTTTTGGTAGGCTAAGATAAGTCCTTCTATGTTTTCAAAGCTTTGTATGGGCAAAAGTGCGTAAGGCTTCGCAAAGACAGACAAGATTACATTGTTAGTCCTAGCGATTTCATAGAGCCAAGTGAGCTCCTTGGTAGTGAAGTTGTGGTTCCGCCAAGCCGTTGCGTTTGATTTGTGGTAGCCAACAATTACCGTAGTATAGCCTTTGAGTTGGGTGATTAACTCGTCTAAGTGACTACTTTCTACGACAATAACCTCCGTGTATTTGCGGAGCGTTTCAACGAAATCACTCCCGTCATCATCTCCAAGCTTGACATAAGCAATCTTCTCTTTGTCGAGTTCTTTTATCGGAAGTAGCTTATTTTTGTTCTTGAGTACGGTCAGCGAAGCTTCCATCAACCTATAGTGCAAGGCTTCGTCTGCTGCAGTATTCAAATCATTGTACAGATTGTCAAGGTCAATAGGCGTATAGTCCGACAGCCCTGCTTTGTATTTGTACTTCAGAATCTTCTTAACAGAATGCTCTAATCTCTTCTCGGATAAGTTGCCGTTTGCTAAGGCTTCTTTGAACTTCTCGATAGCCACAGGTACATTCTCTGGGAAGAGCAGAATGTCATTGCCCGCTAAGAATGCCTCCAGATCGATTTCGCCGGGGTTCTTAAAAGCGCTTGCTCCCTTCATATTCAGCGCATCGGTGAAGATAAGTCCCTTAAAATGTAGCTTCTTTTGCAGCAAGTCTGTTACGATTTTATTCGATATAGAAGAGGGATAGCCCTGTCTTTCTTCGAGAGCAGGCACGCTTAAGTGTGCCACCATTACGCTTGCGATACCTTCTTTAAAGAGTTTTTTGTACGGATACAACTCAACCTGATTCATTCTATCTAGGCTGTGGTTGATAGATGGTAACGTATGGTGCGAGTCTTTATCGGTATCTCCGTGTCCGGGGAAGTGCTTCGCCGTCGCGAATACTCCGTTGCTTTGGAGTCCTTTTGTGAGAGCAATGGCTTTTTGGGCAACGTTCTCCGGATCTTCTCCAAACGAGCGATTGCCAATAATCGGGTTCAACGGATTGGTATTCACATCGACCACCGGAGCAAAATTGAAGTGGATTCCCATGCGTTTGCTGTGCTTCGCCATATGGGCGCCCGCTTCCTCTATAAGTGTTAAGTCCTGAATAGCGCCCAAAGTCATGTTCCACGGGAAGGCATAGGTTGAGTCTAGCCTCATGGCTAATCCCCATTCGGCATCAATCCCTACGAATAGAGGTACTTTAGCATTCGCCTGAAAACGGTTGGTCAGCAGCGCTTGTCGGACAGGTCCGCCCTGAAAAAAGATCACTCCGCCAATCTTTTGATTGATGATAAGTGAGTCGATGCTCTGTGCGTGTGCCTCATTTTTGTTGGAATAGGCAGCCACCATAAACAGCTGACCTATCTTTTCGTCGAGTGACATTTGGTTATATAAACTATCGACCCAACGGCTTTGTGCCTCGGTTGTAGGGAAGAATTTCTGTAAAGCTTGCGCTGAATATTGTATAGAATCTGTTGGGATGCTTATAGTTGATTGGTTTGATTTGCTCCGTTTATCGTTGGTTTTGATTACACCAAAGCCAAAAAGCAAAAACAATCCTACCGCACCTATAATCCCTAAAAAGTATCGCATCTCTCTCCTCTTAATTTAAACGAGGCTAAATGTAAGTAAACTATTATAAAAATGAAAGCCAGAAAAGGTTAATAATTCAGCCCTTAACCTTGCCTTACATACGGATGACTTCCTCCAAAAACACTGATGGCTTCACTTAGAGTGAAGCCATCAGTAAACAAAGCAAAGCCTTGAGTTATATTAAAAGAAGCGGTTGTGCCAGCTTTCGTGTGCGGGAACTTCCCAGAAATCTTGAAACTCTCCGAGTGTATTCACGAGGTTATTAAACACGATTGTATCTTTGGTTACGGCTTTTTCTTTCGCCATTTTCTTGAAGTCAAGCAGTGATTTATAGGCAACGAACTCTCCTGTTTTGTAGGTTACATTCATCTTGTCTAATAAATCAACGCCATATTTCTGCTCAAGCGACTGTATAAACCGAACTGATCCGTCAATAGAACAACCCGAAACTTCGTATATCTGTTGGTTGACCGCCAAGACAATAAAACGATTATACCTTATAGTATAGGAGCCTTGTAGCTCATCGCCGTGTGCTGTCCAGTCTTCGACGAAGGCTTTGACGGCTGCATCTATCTCTTTTACTTCTTGGTCTGTAAACTTTCTGTTGGATTGATAGATCCAAACGCGGGTGTCTTCTGGTAGTGTATTAAAGGGAACTAACATCTTTATATCGTATTTGAAGGCTGTTAAACATTAAATGTCTGACAAAGATACAAACGAAAAAAGAGTTTTCGGACTTTGTTGGGCTACTAATCAGAAAACTTAAGTATCTAAGATAGTATCAATGAGTAATCAGATATTATTGGGGCTTATTGTTTCACTATCTTGTGGGTCTGGCTCTTTTCTCCATCGGTAATTCTTATAAAATATATTCCTTTTGGCAATAAACTAATATCTATACTTTGTTTTGAAGTTGCATAAATCAGGCGCTTACCCAATGTATCATAAATACTAATTTCAAAGCTTTGTGAAATAGTACTCTTTATATGAATGATATCTTGTGTTGGGTTTGGGTAAATCAAAAAGTTATTTTCAGCAATGTCTTGTACACCTAAGTCATCAACAGTAAATTTAGCTATAAAAATATTCTTTTTTATCATTTCGTCTTCATCTGTAGTAACGAAATCCTCCTGCCAAGCTCCTTCTGTTGTTATATTGTTTTGACTTGCGGATGTTCCGATAAGATAAAAACTGTCTCCATTACCGCTAGGAACTGTATGACCATCACTATCATTCTCATCTGCTCCATAATAGGTGCCATATATTTTAGTAGTTCCATCTGAGGATATTTTGGCAACATAACAATCAATATAAGCATTTTTTTCAATTTGAAAACCGTTATTGGTAGCAATGTCGCTTATCCCATTTGTAGCACCTGAAATATAAATATTTCCTGAGGAGTCATGACTAAGCCCATTCGTTTGTTTTCCGGCAAAACCTCCTCCCGAATCTGCATTCAGGGAATTACCTATATAGGAACCCCATAGCCGCTCACCGGAATCTGAGAAATGCACAACAAAATTTACACTTCCTCCTGTTTTAGTGGGTTGAAAAGAACCCTCTGTACCTATACCATTAATACCTGCTGTTCTGCCTGACAGATATACACCGTTAGAAGTAGCAGTCACAGCCTTGAAGGCCATACTATTAGTACCCCCAATACCCCCAAACGGCGTAATACTGGAAACGTCTCCTGTGTTGTTATAGGCGCTAAAATAAGTACTCCACAAGCGGCTTCCTTCAAAAGAAAACTTAGAGAGGAAAAGACTCATTCCTAAGCCAGTAACTAATGTAGGTTTAACTTCTAGAAAAGATCCCGGAGTACCAAAATAAGTAACATTGATTTGTTGTAGATCTCCTCGATCCCAGCCTGATATGTATAATCCTGTTCCATTTATTGAGATGCCTGTAATCGGAGTGTATCCTAACTCTAATACATTGTCAATTTCTGCAATACCATAATAAGTTGCCCATATACGATATCCTGTTTTGCTAAACTCAGCAATAAAGTTGTTTATATAGGACTCATTGTTTTCTACATTTTCTGTAATCGTTTCCTGAAAACTTCCAGGTGTAGTAATATTTGTTTTACTTAATGTTCTGCCATACAGATATATGCTGTTGTTGTATTCCGCTAAAGAAATTATTTCATCTTCACCTTCTCCTCCAAAATAGGTGTGCCAATTTCTGTTGCCGTTTTCATCAAACGAAGCTATAAATCCATCAGATGTCCCATTCAAAAAAGTTTGGTGTACATCTGTGGTAGCCATTCCGCTACTATTCGTTTTTCCGACCACATATACAGCATTTCCGTCAGCTCCTATGTCTGTAATCTCGTCATCTCCTGTTCCTCCATAATAAAAAAACCATATCAATTGTCCTTCAGGAGAAAATTTAGCTATAAAACCGTCCCATTCTCCTCCTCCAGAAGCATACTGATAGTTGTCAGGATTGATAATAGTTCCTATAAAGGTGCTGTTTTTCGCTTTTCCTGCTAAGTATAAATTCCCCCTAAATTCAGTGCTACCAGATATCCAAAGGCCACCGTCTCCAAAATAGGTGGCCCATTCTCGGATATAATTTTGAGAAAATGAAGTATGCAGGTTTCCTAGGGCTATAAGTATAAATAAAATCTTTTTCATAATTCAATCATTTGAATAATTAAAACACTACGATACCATGTTAATTAAAAATGATTATTAATCGGCTATAATGTAATAAGTGTCTCCAATCGGAAAATACTCAACAGACAAGCCCCAATACACATCATAGATATACATAAAATCAGCAAACCCAACCTCTCCTACATTACCAGAAAAGGAAGTAGATTCAAAATTGAATTTGAATTCCCCAAGAATATGTGTGCTTCCAAATAAAGTTTGGGCTAATGCAGGTGTTGTTTGAATCCAAGGAGATGATGAGGTTGCCATCCGCTGCCACATATTAAATCCGGAATCAAAAGGAAAGCCTGTGGATGTTGAGTAGGTGTATATCCCAGAACCCACTATTGTGTAGGTTGAAGTTCCGCTTGTTTGCACCATAGGATATGGATTTGAAACGCTATTTATAGCTATAATATTAAAACCTAAATTATACGAGGAATTGTTGTGAATTTCTATGTTCCCACCGTAACTTAAAGGGAAACATAATGCTAATAATAATATAAGAAACTTTTTCATAATAATTTAATTTTCAGGAGTGTTTAATTCGTTCATTCTTTCAGAGTATAAAGTAAGTGCTTTGCCAAAAACAGCAGAATTACCTATAGCTTTGTCATAGGTTACTTTATTAAAGTCTAAATATTCTTTAGAAGCTTCAACCAACATGTTTTCGTATTGCTGTTGATTTATGTTGAGTCTATGCTGATTTGCTTCATGAAGTTTAGTTCTGAAAACAATCATATCTTCCGTGCGTAATTTTTCGGAAGTAACCAATCTTTCTCTAAAAGTAACAGAGCTGTTGTTTTCCGTTACACCCTTTGTTTCTTCAGTGTTACACGAAAAAAGTATAACAGACAAGAAGATCATTAAAATAGAATTTATTAAAAAATTTATTTTCATAACATTCTGTGGTTCCAGTGCTTTATTGCTTAAAGGCTGCTGTTTTTGAACCATTTTTTCCAGCCTTAAATACAAAGTATCGTAGTTGTTATATAAAAACAATCGAAAGATAGTTAATTTTTTACAGACACTCAAATACAACTCCTTTATATTCATAAAAAAGATAACTCTCCTAACAATAAGTTTTGCATATTGAATACTGCTACTATTATAACTCACCGTAAAACCATATGTTTATAGATACATTCTCTATATCTATCTTCTTTTGTACTTTACAACAATAAAAGTATATTTGCTACATCATACAAAAAGCTTTATTATGAAATTATTAGAAGGCAAGACAGTCATTATCACTGGAGCAACAAGAGGAATTGGTAGAGGAATTGCTCTAGCTTTTGCACAACACGGAGCCCAAGTGGCTTTCACTTATAGTTCGTCAGTGCAAGCTGCCGACGAATTAGAAAAAGAACTTACAGCGCTTGGCGTCAAAGCAAAAGGATATCAATCAAATGCAGGAGACTTTAATGAAGCACAAAAATTAGTAGATGAAGTTGTGGCTAGTTTTGGCACTGTAGATGTGCTTATCAACAATGCGGGCATCACTAAAGACAACTTGCTTATGCGCATTTCAGAAGACGATTTTGACAAAGTTATCAAAACCAACCTGAAATCTGTGTTTAACATGACCAAAGCCGTGCAACGCACTATGCTTAAAAACAGAGCAGGTTCTATCATTAATATGAGTTCAGTAGTCGGAGTAAAAGGAAACGCAGGGCAGACCAACTATGCTGCTTCAAAGGCAGGAGTAATTGGCTTTAGCAAATCAGTAGCCTTGGAGTTAGGTTCTAGAAACATTAGATGTAACGTCATCGCACCAGGCTTTATTGAAACTGAAATGACAGACAAGCTCAGTCCAGAAGTAGTTGAGGGTTGGAGAAACGCCATTCCTCTAAAAAGAGGAGGAACACCAGAAGATGTTGCTAACCTATGTATATTCTTAGCTTCAGATATGTCCGCCTACATCACCGGACAAACCATCAATATCGATGGCGGGATGTTGACGTAGAAAGACGTTACTTTATATTACCTACAAACAAAAAGGGCGTTACCATCTGAGTAACGCCCTTGTATTATTTTGGGTTAAACCATCTGAGGAGCTTCCAGCAAAGTTACGCTGACCAGCCCGTCTTCATCAATTTTTTCGAGCTTGATAGGTTGAAGTGTATTCGCTAAATATGGATTCCAAGGTGCTTTGACTTTGACGTAATTCTCTGTAAAACCGTGGATGTATCCCTTGTGATTTTCGTTTTCAAACAACACTGTCTTGGTCTTCCCGATTTGACTTTCGTAGAATGCTCTTCGTTTTTTGACTGATAATCCTCTGAGCATCTTGCTTCGTTTGTTTCTGACATTCATCGGCACAATGCCTTCCATATCTGCTGCAACCGTATTGTCTCTTTCAGAATAAGTAAACACGTGCAAATATGAAATATCCATCGCATTCAAAAACGTGTACGTCTCTAAGAAATGTTCGTCAGTTTCTCCCGGAAAACCTACAATCACATCGACTCCTATACAAGCATCTGGCATTACTTCTTTGATTTTATTGACACGCTCTGTATATAATTCTCTCAAATAACGTCTTCTCATTTTCTTGAGAATAGCATTGCTCCCTGACTGTAACGGGATATGGAAATGCGGCACAAAGGTTCTGCTCTGGGCTACAAACTCGATTGTTTTGTCTTGAAGTAAGTTTGGTTCTATTGACGAAATCCTAAGACGCTCGATGCCTTCTACCTTATCTAAAGCTGTTACTAAGTCATAAAAGGTGTGCTCGTGCTTCTTATCTCCAAATTCTCCTTTGCCGTAATCACCTATATTTACTCCCGTAAGTACAATTTCTTTGATGTTCTGTTCAGAAATTTCTTTGGCATTCTGAAGTACATTGGCTAAGGTATCACTACGTGAAATTCCTCTTGCAAGAGGAATCGTACAATAGGTGCATTTATAATCACATCCGTCTTGTACCTTCAAGAAAGCTCTAGTTCTGTCGCCTATAGAATAACTACCTACGTAGAAGTTTGCCTCTTCTATCTCACAAGAATGTACTTCGCCAAAATCATTTTTAGATAAATCATTCAGGTAATCAGTAATCTTGAATTTCTCAGTAGCACCTAAGACCAAGTCAACACCGTCAACAGCAGCTAATTCCTCAGGTTTGAGTTGAGCATAACAACCTACGGCTGCTACAAATGCCTTATCGTTTTTCTTGAGCGCCTTCTTGACAATTTGCTTGAATTGCTTGTCTGCATTCTCGGTTACTGAACAGGTATTGATGACATATATATCTGCTTTTTCTTCAAACTCAACTCTGTCAAAGCCTTCACTTTCAAATTTTCGGGCAATAGTAGAGGTTTCTGAGTAATTTAACTTGCAACCAAGTGTATAAAAAGCAACTTTTTTGGGTGTATTTATCATGAGTATTTACATAAAAAACGGACCACAAATTTACGTACAATAAATTAGATACACAATCATTCACCTTGCCTGAATAGACTCATATCCAAAAGATTAAATTTGAATTACAGCTACCAACACTGCTCTTAGAAACTTTTTTTAACAGATACTGGGTTGTGCAATCAAAAAATCATGTTAAATCACCTTGGAAAATGACCGAAACTAAGTACTTTTATACCTCTTTTTAAAACACCTCAATGGACACGAAAATTCTAATCATTGGCGCTTGCGGGCAAATTGGCACCGAGCTTACCTATCATCTAAGAAAAACATACGGAGTAAACAATGTAGTAGCTTCTGATGTCAGAAAACTAGATAACGCTGTTGTGAATGACGGCATATTCGAGGTAGTCAACGCTTTAGATTTCAACCAAATTCAAGAACTAGTAGAGCGATACAAAATCACAGACATCTATCTGATGGCAGCTTTATTATCGGCTACTGCGGAGAAAAACCCTGCTTTTGCTTGGGATTTGAATATGAATTCGCTCTTTCATGTATTAAACTTAGCCAAAGAGAAGAAGATTAGAAAGATTTTCTGGCCATCGAGTATCGCTGTTTTCGGACCGACTACACCAAAGATAGACACACCTCAATATACTATTATGGAACCTTCTACGGTTTATGGCATCAGCAAACAAGCGGGTGAGCGTTGGGCAGAATACTACCACAATATATATGGTGTGGATGTGAGAAGCATTCGCTATCCTGGGCTTATCAGTTGGGCTTCACCTCCGGGTGGTGGCACCACAGATTATGCTGTTGAGATTTATCACAAAGCCTTAGAAGAAGGAAGCTACGATTGTTTCTTGTCAGAAGATACAGGACTCCCGATGATGTATATGGATGATGCTATCAAAGCTACTATACAAATTATGCAAGCTCCAGCAGAGCAAATAAAAATCAGATCATCTTATAACTTGTCTGCTGTATCTTTTTCGCCTAAAGAAATTGCCACTGAAATCAAAAAACACATTCCCGAGTTTACTATTTCTTATACACCTGATTTCAGACAGAAAATCGCCGATAGTTGGCCTGCTAAAATAGATGATCGCCACGCCAGAGAAGATTGGGGTTGGAAGCACGAATTTGACCTGAATAAAATGACAGAAGTGATGCTCGAAAATCTTAAAGGAAAATAAAATCCAGTGATTTTACGACAAAACATACCCCAAAACAAAGAGAAGCACTGCTTAGGTGTTTCTCTTTTATAATTTTTATAGTTTCATTAGCACCTCTTTGGGTCAAAAAACTTATTTTTGTTTGCTTAACTATCTTTTGAATGGTCAGGAAAGTTGTCATAATTCCCACTTATAACGAAATCGAAAACATCGAAAACATCATCAGGACTGTTTTGGGTCTGGATACTCTTTTTGATATTTTGATTGTCGATGATAGCTCTCCTGATGGTACTTACCAAAAGGTTCAGGAGCTACAAAAGGAATTCCCAAGCAACTTATTCTTAGAAATTCAAACCAAGAAATCAGGATTAGGAAAGGCTTATGTACACGGATTTAAGTGGGCTTTAGCCAAAGACTATGACTATATTATTGAGATGGATGCTGATTTCTCACACAATCCGAATGATTTAGACAAACTTTACCGCGCTTGTGCAGAGCGAAACGCAGCAATGTCTATAGGTTCGAGATATCTTACGGGCGTGAATGTCGTGAATTGGCCGCTCTCAAGAGTGTTGTTGTCTTACTTTGCCTCGGTTTATGTGCGGATTATAACCGGGATGAAAATACACGACACCACCGCTGGTTTTGTATGCTACAAAAGAGAAGTCTTAGAAAGTATTGATCTAAACAAAATAAAATTTGTGGGTTATGCCTTTCAGATTGAAATGAAATATAGGGCTTTCGCCAAAGGTTTTTCATTAGTTGAAGTGCCGATTATATTCACAGACCGTACGCACGGCACTTCTAAGATGAGTAGCAATATTATAACCGAAGCTGTGTTTGGTGTAATTCTCTTGCGAATCAGAAAACTTTTTGGAGTATTATAAGACTAGAACTTTTGAGAAAACAACCTGATTATTCTTTGATTATTTTTTTAGTCTGAGTTAGATTGCTTCTAATATCTCTTATTCTAACAAAGTAAACTCCTTTTGATAAATGACTTACATCAAGGCTTTCTATGTTTTGATTACCTGTTTTATGAAGTATTTTCTTTCCAACAACATCAAAAATACTAATTTCAAAATCTGAATTGAGATTGCTCTCGATATAAATAGTATTATGGGCAGGATTTGGATATAAAGCAAAGTGATTCTCAATACTATCTTGTATGCTTAAATCATCAACGGTAAATTTAGCTATAAGAATATTCTTCTTAGCAAGCCCTTCTTCATCTATGTATATAAGATCTTCTTGCCATGCACCGCTAGTTGTCATACCGCTCGTACTTAAGGTAGTTCCAACCAAATAAAAACTATCACCACTACTAATAGGAATGCCCCAACCATCTGTTTCTTTGTCATCACCACCATAATAAGTGCCATATATTTTGGTCGTGCCATCTGCCGATATTTTAGCAAAATAAAAATCACTGCTGCCGTTTTTTTGAACCTGATAGGCATCTGTTGTTGGAATATCTGATACAGTAGCAGTAGAACCTGAAACATAAATATTACCTAAAGCATCAGAACTTAAACCACTATAAATACCCGGTTCAGACCCTGCTAAACCATTTCCTAAATAAGAACCCCATATACGTGTTCCCACATCTGAAAAATGTATTACAAAGTATGCAGAAGTTCCTGTTTTTGTAGGCTGGAAAGCCCCTATCGTGCCTACTCCTTGAGTTCCAACAGTTCGACCTGACATATAAACTCCATTTGAAGTAGCTGTTAATGATCTGGCAAATATCACACTCCCACCTCCTATAGAAGGAGTAATACTAGTTGGAGTTCCTATACTGTTATAAGCATTAAAATAAGTGCTCCACAAACGATTGCCATCAAAAGAGAATTTAGAAAGATAAAGACTCATTCCTATTCCTGACATATTAATAGGAGTAGTTTCCTGATAAGCTCCCAGAGTACCAAAGTAATTAGTACTGGCTTGTTCATCATTATTTCCTGTCTGCCATCCAGACACATACAAACCCGTTTCATTTATAGCAACACCAGTAATATAAGTGGTTTTAGAAGAGTTTTCAAATGTGGCAATTCCGTAATAGGTTGCCCAAATAAGTTGTCCTGTTTTGCTTAACTCTGCAATAAAGTCATTGGAGTAATTTCCGCTTGCTCCACTCGCTTCTATAGTTTGCTGAAAAGCACCTGTAGTAGCAATGTTTGTATGGCTTGTTGTACTGCCATACAGGTAAATACTATTGTTATATTCTGTTAATGAAGCAATCGAATCTGTACCTTCTCCTCCAAAATAAGTGTGCCATTGCAGACTTCCGTCTTCGCTGAAAGCAGCAATAAAACCATCTGTTGCTCCGTTCATTGAAGTTTGGTGCACTCCTGTAGTTGCCATAGCTTGACTGGATGTTTTACCTACTACATATACAGAAGATTCATCTGCAACAACATGATTAATTACGTCGTCCCCATCACCACCATAATACGTAAACCAAATTAACTGTCCTTCAGGAGATATTTTAGCAAGAAATCCGTCCCACTGCCCTCCTCCGTAGTCAGATTGATGACTTAACTGACTGATGAGGTTTTGTGTTGTATTAGGGCTATCTGTGGTTTTGCCTGCTATATATACATCACCTCTAAATTCAGTACAACCCACTATAGAAAGACTGTTATCGCCAAAGTAAGTGGACCAATCTCTTTGGTAAGCCTGAGAAAACACGACTTGAAGTCCTGTTATTGTAAATAAAATGAGTAGAAATTTTTTCATTTCTTCATTTTTTAAAATTAAAAACTACGATACTTTTTGTGAATTTATTTTTTAATTGGATCGAAAAGAATAAAAACAATTGCAAAATAGTTAAATTTTTATAAATACACAAATCTAACTATATTTATTAAAAAAATACTGTGAAACTACTGTGAAAACAACACTTTATAAGTAGCTCAAAATATCGAAAAGACTTTAGCTTAGTAGTTCT
The DNA here is from genome assembly GCA_034676605.1 of Flavobacteriaceae bacterium. Lineage (GTDB taxonomy): Bacteria > Bacteroidota > Bacteroidia > Flavobacteriales > Flavobacteriaceae > Flavobacterium. The sequence goes on from JAUCBW010000001.1 coordinate 2,049,279, forward strand.
AATCATCTCGTATAATTCGATGTTTAATTAGTATTGTCTGCTTCAAAAAAAAACAATTATTTTTATCGCAATCAAAACTAAGTGTACCTTTGTCAAAAATAAACTAGAATAATGCCTACCCTACTCATTAAGAATGCGAAGATTGTCAACGAAGGAGAAATTTTTGAAGGAGATGTCCTTATCCAAGGAGAATTCATTTCAGAAATTGCCAATCAAATAAGTGTTAAATCCTCAGAATGGAAAATCGTTGATGCAGAAGGAAATTATCTCATCCCAGGGATGATTGATGACCAAGTGCACTTCAGAGAACCCGGACTTACACACAAAGGAGATATTGCTTCAGAGAGCAAGGCTGCTATCGCCGGAGGAATCACTTCATTTATCGAACAACCCAATACGGTTCCGAATGCAGTAACCCAAGAATTACTCGAACAAAAATATCAGCTTGCCGCTCAAAAGTCATATGCGAATTATTCGTTTATGATAGGCGCAACCAATGACAACTTAGAAGAAGTACTCAAGACAAACCCAAAGAATGTAGCAGGAATAAAAATGTTTTTAGGTTCATCTACCGGAAATATGTTAGTCGATAATCCTGAGATTATTGAAAACATCTTTTCAAAAACAAAAATGCTGATTGCTGTGCATTGTGAAGATGAAACGACTATCAAAAATAATTTAGTCCACTACAAAGAAACCTATGGCGAGGATATTCCGGTGTCTTGTCATCCGAAGATACGAAGTGAAGAAGCTTGTTATCTATCGTCATCCAAAGCTATCGAACTAGCCAAAAAAACAGGTGCTCGACTGCATGTCTTTCATGTATCGACAGCCAAAGAAACGGAGTTGTTCACTAATAAAATTCCGTTAGATAAAAAACAAATTACAGCTGAGGTCTGCATACATCACCTCTGGTTTTCAGATAAAGACTACGCCGAGAAAGGAAACTTCATCAAATGGAATCCTGCCGTAAAATCAGAAAAAGATAGAGACGAACTCTGGAAAGCCGTACTAGACGGACGTATTGATGTGATTGCTACAGATCACGCACCACATACATTAGAAGAAAAATCAAGAAAATATTCAGAAGCTCCTTCAGGAGGGCCACTCGTGCAACACGCATTGGTAGCGCTGTTTGAAGCGCATCTGCAAGACAAGATTTCAATTGCGAAAATAGTTGAAAAGACAGCACACAATCCTGCTGTGATTTTCAAAATCCATAAAAGAGGATTCATAAGAGAAGGCTATTATGCTGACCTTACGATTGTAAACACACACCAACCTTGGAATGTATCTAAAGACAACGTTTTATATAAGTGTGGATGGTCTCCGTTTGAAGGAACCAACTTCAAATCAAAAATTATGCATACTTTCGTAAACGGATCTCACGTGTACCAAAACGGAAAATTCAAAAAAGAACTCGTCGGAAAAAGATTATTATTTGATAGAGAATAGATGAAAAAAATACTTACTTTTTCGCTGCTTATACTTTTGCTTTTGGGCTGTACTAAAGAAAAAAACCAAAAACCTGCCAAGCTTATCCCTGAGGATAAAATGGTAGAAATCCTCTATGACATCAATTTACTTCAAGCACTCAGGAATACAAACTACTCCGTATATACTCAAGAAAACATCAATCCAGAAGAATACATTTACAAGAAATACAGCATTGACAGTTTGCAGTTTGCAGAAAGCAATCAGTATTATATTACCGATGTCGATAACTACGAAAAATTGCTTGACAAGGTTATCGCAAAAGTAAACGAAGAGAAAACAAAATACAACGCAGATAGCTTGCGGGTCAAACGTCCTAAACGAACTATAGCTGATTCAGTGGCGAAACAATCATTGCTCAATTCGCAGAAATAATTTTTTATTCTTTTTGTAGAAAAACACTACTGCTTTTTGGCAATACTCTTCATAATCAGTAATTTTACTACTTATTATCTGACGAATTATGTTCCGAAAATCGCTTTTTACCGCAGTGCTACTTCTGCTCCTGACTTCGTGCATCAGTACAAAACTCAGTATTAAAAATATTGATGACAAGGCTATTCGACCAGAAATGCTTGACAACACTACGTATAAACTCACAAAACAGGCAAAAGACACCAGATATGGTTTTGATCAGGATTATCCTGTAAACCTTGGTTTTGGATTATTACATCAGCGAGAATCTAATAAAGAAAAGTTCTTAAATGCACTTCAAGGTCCTGAAGGTCAAAAGACAACTTATACACACAACGGAAATTGTTGTCCGTTCCCCACAGACAAAAGTCAGCTGGGTAGTGGTATGCTTGATATCTATTTAATCACTTGGGAGGGAAATTCAAAACCAATTGAGCTTTACTTGAATATCTACGAAAAAGGAGAAGTGCTTATTCCGATTGGGCTTAGGGCTAGAAAATAAAAGCACAAAAGCCTTTGGCTAGAAGTAGCTATTTTAATTATAATCCGTATTTTTACATTTATTTCAAACACACACCATGTTTTCGAAAAATCAGATCACTTTTGGAGTTATATTCCTAATCGTTTTTATAGGTATAATGATTTACTCTTACATCAAAGACAGAAAAATGCACGACCAGCTCTATAAAGGTAGAATATGGGTATTAGTGGCTTTTTTAGGTTTTATAGCGCTGTTATTCGCAATCAAGAAATTTTTATTATAATAAGATGAACAAGAAGGCAATACGTTTTATCGTTGGTTTTTTAGTCTATTCAATTTTGTATTTCATCATCAGCTATTTTTTTAAAATATCTAGCATGTGTTTTGAAGACCTTAGAGAATGGGAGTGCCTGAAAACCTCTTTAATTCAGACTACTTTTTTTGGACTTTTTATGATGTTGCTCGATGTCTTTGTACTCAAAAAATTCATGGGCAATAAAAAGGCAAACAAACAATAAAAACACACAACACAATGAAACTATATTCGATAGAGAGTGGGAATTTCAAATTAGACGGTGGCGCAATGTTTGGCGTGGTACCGAAAACCATTTGGAGCAGAACCAATCCCGCTGACAACAATAACTTGATTGACCTTGCTACACGTTGTCTTTTGATTGAAGGTGGCAACAGGCTCGTACTGATTGATACCGGCATGGGAAACAAGCAATCTGACAAGTTTTTTGGCTATTATTCGCTTTTTGGAGATTTTACTTTAGAGAATTCCCTCAAGAAACACGGTTTTTCTAAAGATGATATTACCGATGTATTTATGACGCATTTACACTTTGACCACTGCGGTGGAAGCGTAGATTGGAACAAAGACAAAACAGGTTATGTGCCTGCTTTTAAGAATGCAAAATATTGGACCAATGAAGAGCATTGGCAATGGGCAACTGTGCCTAACGCTAGAGAAAAGGCTTCTTTCTTGTCTGAAAATATTCTCCCGTTACAAGAAGCTGGACAACTGAATTTTATCCAAAAAGCACACCCTACGAATATACAGACTGACTCAGAGTTGGGCTTTGGAATATTTTATGCCGACGGACATACTGAAAAGCAGATGATTCCGCTGATCAAATACCAAGGCAAAACCATCGCTTTTATGGCTGATTTATTGCCAACAGTTGGGCATTTGCCTTTGCCTTATGTGATGGGTTATGATACGCGCCCCTTATTGACCTTGGCCGAAAAAGAGAAATTCCTAAACAAAGCTGCAGATGAAAATCTGTATTTGTTCTTAGAACACGACGCACACAACCAAATCATCACCGTGCAACATACCGAAAAAGGGGTGCGACTCAAAGAGAACTTCAGCTGTGAGGAATTGTTTTAAAGTTTTCTAAAAATGTTTAACCCTGCTATTATTCTGAAAAATTATACACATATTTGTACTAACTTATTCTAAAAATGAACAACATGAGATTTACAAAACCTGTTTTTATATCCGCTTTATTGGCATTGGCGTTAGCCGGATGTAGTACAACAAAAGACAAAGTAGCTTTCTTAGACCTTACGCATCACCAGCCTATATCTGTTCAAGGTGCTGTTAAGAAAAGTGCTAAAATAGAAGAAACAGACCTACAACGCTGGAGTCATCTGGATATCGTCAGAGATAGCATACCTGGAATGAGTGTAGATAGAGCCTACACAGAACTGATCAAAGACCACAAAGGAGCTAAAGTCATAGTTGGTATTGTTGATTCAGGCATTGATATTAATCATCCGGACCTTAAGCCTGTGGTATGGACTAATCCTAAAGAAATTCCAAACAACGGCAAAGACGACGACAAAAACGGATTTATAGATGACCTACACGGATGGAACTTCTTAGGAGATGCCGTTCACGAAAACTATGAGTTCATTCGTTTGCTAAAAAAACGAAACGATGGTTCTGCTGATTACAAAAGAGCAGAAAAAGAGTTTGAAGAGAAAATGATGGAAGCTAATGCCGGAAAACAACAGCTTGACTTCTTTATGAGCTTAGAACCAACTATTCAAGCTCACCTTAAGAAAGACAGCTTTACGCTTGAAGACGTAAAATCTATTGAATCTAAGGACGAAAAAGTCATTGAGGCTAAAGAAACTCTTGAGCGAATTCTAGCGATGAGCACACTTGAGGAGTTTAAAAAGAGATTAGAGCCGTTTAAGAATCAAGTTGATACTCAGATGAATTACCACTTCAACAAAAACTTCAACGGAAGAAAAATCATCGGTGATAATCCTGATGACATCACAGATACTAATTACGGGAATAACAATGTTATTGGTCCAGTATTAGACGAGTCTCTTCACGGAACACACGTTGCGGGTATCGTAGCTCAAGTGCGTCACAACGGAATTGGTGGTGACGGAGTTGCTAACAATGCACTTATTATGGCTTTGCGTGCCGTTCCTGACGGAGATGAGTATGACAAAGACATCGCACTATCTATCAGATATGCTGTGGATAATGGTGCAAAAGTAATCAACGGAAGTTTCGGTAAATATTATTCTCCACACAGAGGGTGGGTTATCGATGCGATGAAATATGCAGCTGAAAAAGATGTATTGGTGGTGATTGCAGCAGGAAACGACGCGAAGAACTTAGACGAAATCAATAAATTCCCTAGCGACTCATATGACGGAGATGCTGAGTATTCTGACAACGTAGTAATTGTGGGTGCTTTAAACTACAGCTATGACAACAAAATGCTGGCTACATTCACGAACTACGGCAAAAGAAACGTTGATGTTTTTGCTCCTGGAGTAAAAATTTATGCAACTGCCCCTGATAACTCATACAGATACCTGCAAGGAACTTCAATGGCCTCACCTAATGTAGCTGGAGTTGCAGCACTAATTCGCTCATACTATCCTAGTCTTACTGCGGCACAGGTAAAACAAATACTTATTGATTCATCGATCAAACCAACGCATGACGTAATGCTTACTGATGGTGTTTCTGGTGCAAAACTAAACAAATCATTCTCAGAGTTCTCTGTTTCTGGTGGAATAGTAAACGCCTACAACGCACTTATTATGGCGTCAAAAATAGTTAAAAAATAACAACTTTTTTAATAGTGTATAAAGGCTGCTTGATTCCTCAAGCAGCCTTTATTGTTGTGTTTCATCGATTGTTAGGTTACTTATCTTTTTTGTGTAGATTAGGTAAGAAATAAGCGATAAGTCCGATAAGTGGTAAAAAGGAACAGACTTTATAGACGTATTCTATACTGGTGAGATCAGCCACATAGCCTAATACAGCCGAGCCGAGCCCTCCCATACCAAAGGCAAATCCGTAGAAAAGTCCTGAAACCATTCCGATTTTTTTAGGCAACAACTCTTGAGCATACACCAATATCGCAGGGAAAGCAGATGAGATGACAAGCCCGATGACAACAACAAAAAGGGCTGTGAGTTCTAAACCAACATACGGAAGTGCTAACGTAAACGGAGCCACACCTATTATCGAAAACCAAATCACGTACTTTCGTCCAAACTTATCCCCAAAATAACCTCCGAGCAAGGTTCCGACTGCAGTGGCTCCTAAGAAATAAAACAAATATACCTGTGCTTGAACTTCGGTTAAATTAAATTTATCAATCGTATAAAACTGAAAATAACTGGTGATTCCAGAAACATAGAAATACTTTGAGAAGATAAGAACCAACAAAATAAAAATTGAATTATTGATCTGACGCTGTGTTAAATCAGGTAGTACAATTGGTTTTTTCTCAGTATTTTGAGTGCGTTTGAGTTCATTGCTTCTCCACTTCCCTACACCAAAAAGTATGATTTTGGCAGCTACCGCAAATAGCAAAAACCATAATATATGTCTTTGTCCGTTTGGGATGACAATCCAAGCCACAAGTAAAGGTGCTAATGCCGTTCCGGTGTTCCCTCCCAACTGGAAAATAGATTGCGCAATACTTCGTTTGCCTCCTGATGCCAAAAAGGCTACTCTAGAGGATTCTGGATGAAAGATAGAAGAACCTATTCCGACTAAGGTCACCGCTACTAATACCCATTGATAGCTAGGCACATAAGCCAACACAATTATCCCGACAGAAGTAATCAGCATACCGAAAACCTGAGAATAGGGTTTGGGATATTTATCGGTATAATTCCCTACCAAGGGTTGGAATATCGATGACGACAACTGAAAACAAAGGGTAATAATTCCGATTTGAGCCATCGAAAGATTAAATTCTTGTTCTAAACGCGGATAAATTGACGGAATTACAGCTTGTAGTAAGTCGTTGAATAAATGCGCTATTGCAATTGCAAACAGTACTGAATAACTAGTTTTGGATTTATTTTGCTCCAAATTGAGAGTTGTTTTTTAGGTTCTGAAAATAGATAGAGTTATGGTTGTATTTAGAAAAGCAACGCTACTTGCGCACAAACCCATTCCAAGAAACGCTCATCTTTTTGTGTAAACGGATCTAAGGTCTCTGAGTCAATATCAATTTGACCTATGTTTTCTCCGTTGACGAATATCGGTACGACAATTTCAGATTTGACAGTCAGACTACAAGCGATATAATTGTCTTGTGCCTTGACATCAGGCACTACAAAGTTCTGGTTAGATAGCGCTACCTGACCACAAATACCTTTCCCGAACGGAATTATAGTATGATCAGTAGGTGTTCCCGAAAATTGTGCTAGCTCTAAAACTTGCTCATCTTTTTTATGAAAATAAAACCCTACCCAATCGTAATGTGCTACTTCTTGGCGAAGTAAATCACAGAGGTTTTGTAGTTTATTTTCTTTTGAAAGTTTTGAGTTTGAGAATATATCAGCTACTTTTGGTTTTAAATTTTCCATGAGGGCAGAGCATTTATTTATTTTGGTGCAAAGTTATCTCAAAAATCAATCCGATGCTAAAAAGACTCTGTATAAGCTTCTTGTTTTTATTTGGTTTATGGGCTCTCGCTCAAAACAACGTAATTTTGTTAGATTCAAAACCCTTAGATGCGGATGTATATTTCGGTACTGATGTTTTAGGCTTTGATTATTTTGCTAAAAATAATGTGCTTTATAAACAAAAAGAAACTGCTACATGGGAATATAAAAACCTTGGTTTAGGGCAGATTCATAGTATTGATTTTATAAATCCGTTAAAGGTTTTGGTCTTCTATAAAGATTTTAATACTGCTGTTCTTCTGGATAATAAACTATCTGAAATTTCAAAGATGGCACTTACTGACCTTGGCATTATTGCCCAAACCTGTAGTATGGCTGCACAAAACCAATTCTGGATTTATGACAGCTTAACCAACAAACTACTGCTGCTTAATTACATCAACCGAAAGACACATACTATCAACCAATCTTTTGCCGGAGATTTTATTTATGTATTATCTAACTACAATTATTGGTACCGGATTACAGCAAAAAACGAAATCTATGCCTATGACAATTATGGTAAAGTTTCGCTAAAGGGAGTTCTGCCTGAATTTGACAAAATTATAATGACTGATTCAGGGCAAATTATTTTTAGCTTAAATGATAATTTATATCTTTACCAAAACAACGATACTGAACCTTTATTGCTTTTTTCGCATAGTCAGAAAATCAAAAGCTTTGATTTCAAGAATGGAGTTTTAATGCTGAGTACACAAAATAATATAGAGAATTACAACCTAAAATTACCATAATGCACATAGCTGTTGCCGGAAACATAGGCGCTGGAAAAACTACCCTTACTCGTCTCTTAGCCAAACACTTTAAATGGGAACCTCACTACGAAGATGTGGTTGACAATCCGTATTTAGACGATTTTTACCATCAAATGGATAGATGGAGCTTTAACCTTCAGATTTATTTTTTAAACAGTAGGTTTAGACAAGTACTTCAAATCAGAGAAAGCGGCAAGAAAATCATTCAAGACAGAACCATCTATGAAGACGCACATATTTTTGCACCGAATCTACACGATATGGGATTGATGAGCAAACGTGATTTTGATAATTATGCGTCTCTTTTTGAACTAATGGAAAACACCGTTCAAGCACCAGACTTGCTGATTTACCTCAGAAGTTCAATTCCAAATCTAGTAGGGCAAATTCATAAAAGAGGTAGAGAATACGAAAACTCTATCTCGATTGATTATCTATCCCGCCTCAACGAAAGATATGAAAATTGGATAAAAGGTTATGACAAAGGCAAACTGCTCATTATTGATGTTGACAACATCAACTTTGTAGATACCCAAGAGGATTTAGGAAATATCATCAATAAAATCGACGCTGAAATCAACGGTCTTTTTTAGCCAATAAATCGTTAAATCCGAAAATTGTCTAAAAATAATGTATTTTTGCTGTAACAAGTTTGAATTTCATTACACTTATTTATAGAAACCAAATTCAATTAACCCACTCATTATGAAAAAAACAATAATGGCTTTGAGTGCATTTGCACTTATCGGAAGTGTTTCTGCTCAAAATGTTAAGTTTGAGGAGTACACTTTAGACAACGGTCTGCATGTTATTCTACACCAGGACAAATCAGCTCCAGTGGTCATTACATCTGTAATGTATCATGTAGGAGCTAAAGACGAACACCCTGAAAGAACAGGATTTGCTCACTTTTTTGAACACCTTTTGTTTGAAGGAACAAAAAACATCGGAAGAGGAGAATGGTTTAAGATAGTTACTGCAAACGGAGGAACTAATAACGCAAACACTACAGATGATAGAACTTACTATTACGAAGTATTCCCTTCAAATAATCTTCAACTAGGCCTTTGGATGGAATCCGAGCGCTTGTTACACCCGGTAATCAACCAAATAGGCGTTGATACTCAGAACGAAGTCGTTAAAGAAGAGAAACGTTTACGTATCGATAACCAACCTTATGGTAATATTATCAAAGCAATCAAAGAAAAACTATTTACAAAACACCCTTACCGTTGGACTACCATCGGAGAGATGGAGCACCTTGATGCTGCTACGCTTGATGAGTTTTTAGATTTTAACCATAGATTCTACTCGCCAAACAACGCTGTTTTAGTTGTAGCTGGAGATTTCGAATTTAGCGATGCAAACAAATGGATCAAAGATTATTTCGGAACTATCCCTAGAGGACCTGAAGTAAAGCGTCAAGTATTTGTTGAAGACCCTATTACTGAGCAAATCAACTCTACCTGGGAAGACCCTAACGTAACGCTTCCGATGATGGTTACTGCGTATAGAACACCATCTATGAAAACTCGTGAAGCTAGAGTATTAGATATGATTTCTACGTATTTGACTGGAGGAAAAACATCTATATTGTACAAAAAACTAGTTGATCAACAAAAGAAAGCGATGCAAATTGGAGCTTTTGCTTACAGTCAAGAAGACTACGGATCATATATCGTATATGGAATTCCGATGGCAGGTACTACACTAAAAAACCTACTTGACGAAGTGGATGTAGAAATTGCTAAAGTTCAGAAAGACCTTATTTCAGAAAGAGATTTCCAGAAGCTTAAAAACATCTATGAAAACCAATACGTAAGCTCGAACTCAAGCATCGAAGGAATTGCAGATAGTTTGGCTGAATACTACCTTCTTTATGGAGACGTAAACCTTATCAATACAGAAATTGATATTTACCGTTCTATTACACGTGAAGAAATCAGAGACGTAGCTAAGAAATACCTTAACCCGAATCAAAGGGTAGTGATTGATTATGTTGGTCCTAAAGAGGATAATAAATAATTTTAAAAGACTTTAAAAGATGAAAAAAATATTAATTATATTCGGTTTGTTTTTGACTGTTTCGATGCAGGCACAAGTTGATCGTAGCCAACCAAAACCTGGACCAGCTCCAAAAATAAACATAGGGAAACCTCAAAAGTTTACCCTCCCGAACGGTCTTACGGTATTGGTGGTAGAAAACCACAAACTACCAAGAGTTTCTGTTTCTCTAACCATTGACAACGCTCCGTATGCTGAAGGTAGCAAAGCAGGTCTTTCTGACCTTACAGGTAGCTTGATGGGTAACGGAACCAGCAAAATCTCAAAAGACGCTTATAACGAAGAAATTGAATTCCTTGGAGCAAACGTAAGTTTGTATGCAAGCGGAGGATATGCCAGTTCACTTACGAAATACTTCCCTAGAATTGTAGAACTAATGGCTCAAGGAGCTATTGATCCTCTATTTTCTTTAGAAGAATTCGAAAAAGAAAAAAATAAATATATCGAAGGTCTTAAGGCTGACGAAAAGAGTGTAACAAGTGCGGCTTCTAGAGTGAAAAGCGTACTTACATACGGAAAAAGCCATCCATTTGGTGAGTTCGTTACAGAAGAAACGCTTAAGAATGTTTCTCTTGCAGACGTAAAACAGCACTATGCTAACTTCTTTTCTCCTAACAACGCTTATATGATTGTTATGGGAGACATCACCTTTAAAGACGCTAAAAAACTTATCGAGAAAAACTTCGGTGCTTGGAAAAAAGGGAACTCTCCTAAGATTGACTATACTGATCCTAAAGATGTACAGTATACTCAAATCAACTTTGTTGATATGCCAAACGCAGTTCAGTCAGAGATTTCTCTTATAAACTTGAACAAAATGAAAATGACCGATAAAGATTATTTTGCTGTTTTATTGGCAAACCAAATCTTAGGAGGTGACTTCAACTCATATCTTAACATGAACCTACGTGAGGCTCACGGTTGGACTTATGGCGCTCGTTCTGGAATCGGAGCAACGCGTTATATCTCTACTTTCTCAGCCTCATCATCTGTACGTAACTCAGTTACGGATAGTGCAGTAGTTGAATTTATGAAAGAAATCAAAAGAATCCGTACAGAAAAAGTTGACCCAGAAATGTTGAAAAACACCAAAGCGGGATACATCGGAAACTTTGTAATGAGTATCGAAAAACCACAGACTGTTGCACGTTTAGCTCTAAATGCTTTGTTACATAACCTACCTGAAAACTTCTACGAAAACTATATCGCAAACATCAATGCAGTAACAGTTGAAGATATACAAAGAGTAGCTAACAAGTATTTTTCTTATGATAACTCACGTATTGTGATTGTAGGAAAAGGAAGCGAAGTTATTGCACCACTTGAGAAACTAAATATTCCTATTTTCTATTTTGACAAATTCGGTAATCCAACTGATAAGCCACAAGCAAAAGCTGTTGACCCAAGTATTACTCCAAAAGTAGTTATTGATGCTTACATAAAAGCTATTGGTGGTGAAACTGCAGTAGCTAAAGTGAAAACACTCTCTATGGTAGGAAGTGCAACTATCCCTGGTGCACCTGCTCCTATTGTTGTTACTATCAAAAGAGCTGAAGGTAAATTTTTACAAGAAATTACAATGGAAGGAATGGGTTCTTTACAGAAGCAAGTAATCACTTCAAGCAAAGGATATTCTACTCAACAAGGTGCTCCAAAACATGACTTTACAGCTGAAGAGCTGAAAGATGCTAAAATGGAGTTGGCCCCGTTTGCTGAAACACTTTTACTGAAAAGAAGCTGATGTAGTTGTTGAAGCTATCGAAGCAGTTGACGGAAAAGACGCTTATGTTGTGAAAAATGGCAATTCTAAATTCTACTATGACGTAGCTTCAGGACTGAAAGTTGCTTCATCTGAGACTTCAGAAATGATGGGACAGAAAGTAACTAATATGACGTACTACAAAGACTACAAAGATGTCAAAGGAGTGAAAATTCCGCACACTATCGTTCAGAATATTGGGTTTGATTTAGAGCTAAAAATGAGTGCAGTTAAAATCAATGAAGGCGTAACTGACGCTGATTTCAAATAATAAATTGATTTTTATAATCCTACTAAAAAACCCGTTCAATTAGCTTTGAACGGGTTTTTTTATGGGCTAATCAATTATCTAAAAGAAGTCTAATTCACTAGGATTAGAAGCCGAAGTTTTCTTACTCCGTAACTCTGCTATGCAGTGCAAAAAAGTCCTCAAACAGAACAAAAATATTCATTTTTCGCTTCAATCAAAAAAGTTTAAATCACTTCGTCATGAAAAAAACCTGAAACTTAAAGATATAGTTTCAGGCTTTTGTCGTGGCGTAAAGACGCTAATCAGTATTCTTATTTCTTATCTTCTCTAGGAGGTCTAGGCATTAAAGCTTTTCTAGACACTTTTGGTTTTTTGGTCTTAGGATCAATTCCTAAATACTTCACTTGGAGTATATCACCCATATTTACCACATCAGTTACATTTTCTACGCGTGACCAATCTAGTTCTGACACGTGTAATAATGTTTCTTTACCAGGGACAAACTCTACTACTGCACCAAAGTCGAGCATCTTCACAACTTTTACAGTATAGGTCTCTCCTTCGATTGGAGCGAAGATTGAATTCTGAATAGAAGCGATTGCTTTTTCCATTCCTTCTGGAGAAACACCCAGTATCTCGATGATACCTAAATCATCTTCCTCGTTAATTACTACAGTAGTTCCGGTTTCAGCTTGAAGTGCCTGAATATTTTTACCTCCAGGACCTATGATTGCTCCGATGTAATCTTTAGGGATAGTCATCTTGATAATCTTAGGCGAGTGTTTCTTAACTGTTTCTTTTGGCTGAGCCAATGTATCTATAATTCTGTCTAAGATATGTAAACGACCTACACGAGCTTGCTCTAGGGCTTGCTCCATAATATCATAACGAAGTCCGTCGATTTTGATATCCATCTGACAAGCTGTGATACCGTCTTTAGTACCTGTTACTTTAAAGTCCATATCGCCTAGGTGGTCTTCATCTCCTAAGATATCTGAAAGAACTGCAAAACGCTCTCCGTCAGTGATAAGTCCCATTGCAATTCCAGACACTGGTTTCTTAATCTGTACTCCTGCATCCATAAGTGCAAGTGTTCCTGCACAAACAGTAGCCATTGATGATGAACCGTTTGATTCCAGTACTTCAGAAACAATTCTAATGGTGTACGGATTCTCAACAGGAATCATGTTTTTAAGTGCTCTTTGTGCTAAATTTCCGTGTCCTACTTCTCTTCTTGAAGTTCCTCTTAGAGGTCTAGCTTCACCTGTTGAGAATGGAGGGAAGTTGTAGTGCAAGTAGAACTTCTCTTCTCCTTGTTGAGAAGGCGAATCAATTTGGTTTGCTTCACGAGAAGTACCAAGAGTAACCGTAGCTAAAGCTTGAGTTTCTCCTCTTGTGAAAAGTGCTGAACCATGTGTAGAAGGCAAATAATCAACCTCACACCAGATAGGTCTGATTTCGTCTGTTCTTCTTCCGTCAAGGCGCATACCTTTATCTAGAATGACATTTCTAACAGCTTCTTTTTGTACTTCATGCCAGTACATATGAATTAAATCTGCATTCTCTTCGAGTTCTTCTTCAGAGAAAAGGGCTTTTACTTCTTCTTCTAGAGCGATAAATTTGTCTGTTCTTTCGTGCTTTGCACTTGGTTCAGAAGCAATAGCAAAAGCTTTGTCATAAGCAGCTGTGAATACAGCTGACTTAATGTTCTCATCTGCTTTATCACCTTCATATTCTCTATATGAAGTAATATTTATTTTCGCTCTTAAACGCTCTTGAGCTTCTACTTGAACTTTAATAGCTTCGTGTGCAAACTTAATTGCCTCAATCATTTCTTGTTCTGAGATTTCTAGCATCTCACCTTCAACCATCGCAACAGAGTCTTTAGAAGCACCGATCATCATATCTAAATCAGATTCCTCTAATTGTGCAGCTGTTGGGTTAATGATAAGTTGTCCGTTTACTCTACCTACTCTTACCTCAGAGATATAGTTGTAAAACGGAACGTCAGAAACAGCAAGAGCAGCAGAAGCAGCTAATCCGGCAAGTGCATCTGGCATTACCTGATCGTCAAAAGACATCAACTGAATCATTACCTGAACTTCGCAGTGATAATCTGAAGGGAATAGCGGACGAAGAACTCTATCCACTAATCGCATAGTTAATACTTCTTGATCACTCGGACGTGCTTCACGCTTGAAGAAACCTCCAGGGAAACGACCCGCAGCAGCAAACTTCTCACGATAATCTATCGTAAGTGGCAAGAAATCTGTGCCTGGCTTTGCAGTCTTTGTAGCTACAACTGTTGCAAGTAGCATACAATCTCCCATACGAACAACCACCGAACCGTCAGCTTGCTTAGCAAGCTTTCCAGTTTCGATAGTTATGGTGCGACCGTCCTCTAATTTGATAATTTCTTGGGTTACTTGTGGAACCATAAACTTGTTTTTAAAATAAAAGTTAAACTTAGGGTTGTGTTGTTGTAGTTGTAATAGTAGTTGTTGTGTTACCCCAATGAAAAACCAAACTTTTTAATCAAATATGTATAAACAAAAAGGGGCACAAAGCCCCCAAATGATTATTTTCTAATTTTCAATTCTTTAATGATTTCACGATATCTGTTGATATCCTTGTTGATTAGATAGTCAAGAAGGCTTCTTCTTTTTCCTACCAATTTCACTAGCGAACGCTCCGTGTTGAAATCTTTACGATTGTTTTTTAAGTGCTCAGTAAGGTGATTGATTCTGTAAGTGAACAATGCGATTTGTCCTTCTGCAGAACCTGTGTTTGTTGCAGAACCACCGTGTTTAGTGAAAATCTCTGCTTTTGACTCTTTTGTAAGATACATGCCAATATTATTTTTAATGATTTTTATGTAGTATTCAGGTGTTTCCTGAATATGAGTGCAAATTTACTCTTATTTTTATATCCTACAACACTATACTTAAAATTATTTTGGATGATAAAGCTCTTTAGCTGAATTTATCTTACTTTTATCCATTTCAATTATTTTCCTATATTCTATGAGCGCATCTACTAGAACCAATTATCCCGCTTTATACACCCTAGTTATCGTATTTTTTTTCTGGGGTTTCATCGCTGCAGGGAATAGTATTTTTATTCCGTTTTGCAAAAGTTATTTCAAACTTGATCAGTTTCAATCACAACTGATTGACTTTGCGTTTTATACAGCTTATTATCTCGGTGCATTGTTTCTCTTTGCTTTAGGTACGCTCCGCGGAAAAGACGTAGTCGGGCAATGGGGATATAAGAAGAGTATTATTTATGGATTATTATTCTCTGCCCTAGGAGCAGTGGCGATGATTATTGCTGTTGAAGTAAACCTCTATGCCGCAATGTTAGTCGGGTTATTTGTTGTTGCACTTGGTTTTTCGCTGCAACAAACTGCTGCTAATCCGTTTGCAATTTCGCTTGGAGATCCTAAAACAGGCGCAAGTCGAGTAAATCTAGGCGGCGGAATCAATTCCTTTGGGACAACCATCGGGCCTATTATCGTTGGTTTAGCGCTTTTTGGCACAGCTGCTTCTGTATCTGATGAACAAATCGCTAGTTTAGGCTTGGATAAAGTGGTTTGGTTATACATCTGTGTTGGCATTTTATTTGTTACTGCAGCTGGAATTTTTGCTTTTTCAAAAAAATTACCCAGTGGTATTTCTGACGAGAAAGTAGAAACTTCAAAAAAAGCACTGACGATGTTAGTGGTGATGACTGTTCTTTTGGCAGTGATGTTTACACCTATATTTAGCAGTTATAAAAGTGAGGTTGCTCAGAAAATTGAAGATTATCAAACGGAGATAACTAGCTTAAAAACAAATACAACTACAAACACTATTTCAGAAATAACAATCTTAGAGAATAACATACTCGAACTTAAGCATCCCTTAGAGCAAAAACGAATGCTTTGGATTTTCGGAGCGTTGATTGTTGTAGTGGGCGGACTTGTCTATGCTTATATCAGCTCTAAAAAGAGTAAAGAAGGTTGGGGAGCGATACAATATCCACAATTGGTTTTGGGGATGTTGGCTATTTTTATTTATGTTGGTGTAGAAGTATCCATCGGAAGTAATCTTGGCGAATTACTACAAGAGCAAGCTTTTGGCGGCATGGCAGTTTCAGAAACGGCTAAATATATTTCTATGTATTGGGGGAGTTTGATGATTGGACGTTGGGCAGGAGCTGTATCTGTTTTTAATTTGAGTAAGAACAAGAGAATAATTGCAATGGTTATTGTTCCGCTGATTGCTTTCTCAGTCATTTTATCTGTAAATATCATTTCGGGTCACGATATGACACCTTTATATTATTATGTGTTCTGTATAATTATTCAGATTATTGCTTTTTTTATTTCAAAAGACAAACCTGCTCGCACCTTATTCATATTTGCTTGTTTAGGGATTATAGCTATGCTGATTGGGCTTTTCACAACCGGCACCTTAGCTATTTATGCCTTCTTATCTGGCGGATTGGCTTGTAGCATTATGTGGCCTGCCATCTTTAATCTATCGCTTTTAGGATTAGGGAAATATACCTCTCAAGGCTCTGCCTTCTTAGTGATGATGATTTTAGGTGGAGGAATCATCCCTCCTTTTCAGGGAAAATTAGCCGATATCATTGGCATTCATCATTCGTATATTATTGCTGTCATTTGTTTTCTGTATTTAGCTTTGTTTTCTATATTGGTGAAGAGCATTCTTAAGAAACAAGGAATAGATGTTGATGTCATAGAACCCGAATCAAACCATTAGATTATGAGATATTTTATACTGCTGTTTAGTTTTGTCCTTGTATCCTGTAGCACTCAAAAAATGACCACTCTTGTTCCGCCTTGTCCAGAAGGTGTAGAATGTCCTTCAGAGATTCATCAAGGTCAACGACTTGTAATTAAAAAAGATGATACAGGGCAGCTATATTACAAGTTAGAGGAAGACAAAGACAAAACGGTTTTCATTTACCACTACAAGCAAAACATGGAAGAGAGTTATATCGACGGACACTATAACGAGGAAATTGTCTTTGAACTCGATAACTCGATGCTAAAGAAATCTTTCAAAGATATCAAACCTACACAATCGCTCTTTGGTGTATTTTGTTACTGCAAAGGCAAAGCAGGCTATTATCCGTTAGAGAACCCGAGCGTTTCTTATGACGTAAAAACAAAAAGCCTGATTTTCGTACTTGAGCATGTAGTCGAAAATCAGGTTGTTACTATTTTTGAAATTAAGTTCGAGAACTAAAAAGCGGAGTTTATCTCTTTTCTAGTAAAATTACGTTTTCCACGTGATGCGTCTGAGGGAACATATCCACAGGGCGTACGCGTGTTACTTTATACACTTCGTCTAATAAGTTGAGGTCTCTGGCTTGAGTAGCCGAGTTACAACTTACGTACACTATTTTCTGAGCGCCGATATTCAATAATTGCTGCACCACATCTTTGTGCATTCCATCTCGTGGTGGATCAGTAATAATGACATCTGGAATGCCGTGTGTAGCAATAAACGCATCGTTAAACACGTCTTTCATATCTCCTACATAGAATTCACAATTGGTGATATTATTTCTTTCCGCATTGATTTTAGCATCTTTGATGGCATCTGGCACAGATTCTACTCCGATTACTTTTTTAGCTTGTTTTGACACAAACTGAGCGATAGTCCCTGTTCCGGTGTATAAATCAAAAACCAATTCGTTGCCCGTAAGTCCAGCAAAGTCACGAGTAATTTTATACAGCTCATACGCTTGGTCAGAATTGGTCTGATAAAAAGATTTTGCATTGATAGAGAAGCTTAATCCTTCCATTTCTTCTAAGATATAGTTTCTCCCTTTATGGAGAATGACATCTTGATCATAAATGGTATCGTTGGCTTTACTATTTACAACATATAATAACGAGGTAATTTCAGGGAAACGCTCGGCTAAGAAATCTAAAAGTAATTTCTGCCCTGCTTTGTCATCCTCAAAAAACTGTACAAGAACCATGATTTCTCCGATAGAAGTAGTTCTGATCATCATTGTTCTAAGAAGACCGTGCATGTTTCTTGCGTTAAAGAAGGTCAAGCCGTTTTTAGTAGCAAAATCACGTACTTCATTTCTAATCTCATTCGATGGGTCTTGTTGTAAGTGACATTTTTCTATATTCAATATTTTGTCCCACATTTTTGGGATGTGGAAACCGAGTGCATTTCCTCTGTCGATGTTTTCAACTTCTGCAATTTCTTTTTCGGTAATCCATCGGGCATCGGAAAAAGAAAATTCCATTTTATTGCGATAAAAGAATTGTTTTGCACTTCCTAAGATAGGTTCAAATTCAGGTAATTCTACTTTACCAATGCGTTTTAAGTGATCATACACCTCATTGTTTTTGTAGAAAAGTTGTTTTTCGTAAGACATATTCTGCCACTTACAACCTCCGCAATCACCAAAGTGTTCACATACTGGCTCAATTCTATCAGCAGAGTATTCGTGAAAACGAATGGCTTTGCCTTCAAAATAAGCTTTGCGCTTTTTGGTTGTTCTGACATCAACCACATCTCCCGGGACCACGTTTGGAATAAAAATAACTTGCCCTTCAGGAGATTTAGCCACTGAAACTCCTTTGGAACCTGCATCCAAAACCTTTACCTTCTCGAAAACAATGTTTTCTTTTTTATTTTTTCTTGACATTTTACATAGATAAACAAGCTGCAAAAGTACATAAAAGAGTTGTGGATTCTAAGTTATATATTAATGCTACAGAAAACTCTAAACCAAAATTAGCCTGAAAGACAAAACACAGTCATTTTTAACTATTTATTAAGAAGGTTTTGTATATTTGATTCCTCATCAATATTTAAATTATTTATTAAATTTCAAAATAGAACTCTTACATATCACATATTATCTGAGAATTTAAAGTATATTAACTAAAAAACTATACTATGAAATCAAAATTACTTTGCTCGGTACTGGTCTTTATGAGTACATTTATTTTATTGGCACAGCAGGACGATTTTGTTGGAAATACTTGGTACTTAGAAAAATTGGTTATTAATGGAGAAGACCATTTTTTACCTCAAAATGAAGAGATTAATGAATCAACATTAGAAATTGACAGTATTAATTCTGTTTTTCACATAGACTTTTGCTATGGAGGAATGGCAGACGGACTTTCTTTTCCTGATGACAACAATTTCACAATAGATAATTTTTATGCTCCCGCTATGGCTTGTGAAATAACAGAAAATAATTATTATCAAGGACTTTACTTTAATTTTATTTGGGATAATTCAACATATTCGTTTCATTATTCAATTACGGGAGAAGGCGACAACCTTAAAAAGTTAGTGATAACGGGAAATAATAACAATCAGGTAGTTTATTATAATACTTCACTGTCTGTTCAAGATATAGAGGAATTACATTTTAGAATTTATCCCAATCCGACAAAAGATTTTATCTACATTGAAAGCAAAACAACTCCTTTAAAAATAGAAATTTATGATATTTCGGGGAAGATTTGTCTTGTTCAGGAATTAAACAAATCCTCTGACAACATAAACACGACAAGGTTATCATCAGGTGTTTACTTTTTAAAAGTAACAAACAACAACACTGTTAAGATAACACGAATAATTAAAAACTAAACACAATGAAAAATTTATTATATATATTCTTTTTGCTTTTAGGTTTCGGAACTTTAAAAGCTCAAACGGTTACAATTTCTGATTATAGATTTGAACAGGCACTTATAGACTTGGAAATTGATAGTGATGGTATCATAAACGGACAAATACTAATGTCCGATGCTCTAAATGTTACAGAGTTAAACATTTCTGAAGCTCTTCCAAATTACCCTTATCCTGCGGATGACTATTATGAAGGACTTATTCACGATTTAACAGGGCTTGAGGCTTTTATAAACTTGGAGTCGCTTATTGTAAGTCTTACTATGGTAGAGGAACTTGATATAAGCACTTTAGTAAATTTAAAATATTTGAATTGTGTAGATAATATGCTTACCTCTATTGATGTTTCCAATAATACTTTATTGGAGTATCTTGAGATTAAAAGCGGAGGAGATGTTTATCCTATAAATAATATTACTGAAATAGACCTGAGCAATAACCCAAATATACACACTGTAAGAACTACTGGGTATATGAACAAAATTATTTTAAGTAATGGGAATAACAACCCAAATATGTATATAAAAATATCTGCTCCCGTTCTAGGTTCTACACCTGAAACAGGATACGTTTGTATAGAAGTTGATGATGTTGAGCTTGCTCAAAACAATCAATATCCTTATTCGGATTGGACAGTTGTTCTTTGGTATATGACATACAACTATACTGATGACGCTGAAAACTGTGCTTTAAATATTATTTCTTTTGAAGAAAATAAAATAAACATTTACCCCAATCCAGTTTCTGATATGCTGTATTTTGAAGCAACAGATACAATAATAGAAAAAGTTATGATATTTGACCTTTCGGGCAGAAAAATTTTAGAGCAAAACCAAATAAATAATTTCTCTGTTTCAGACCTGCAAAAAGGAAATTATATTCTAAAAATAGTATCTGACAAAGGAATACAAACAGAAAAGATAATTGTCAAATAATCTGATTATGAAAAATATACTATACTTTTTGTTTTTTATAACGGTTAGTTATAAAGTAACAGCACAAATAACCTATATTCCTGACTCGGCTTTTGAACAAGCACTTATTAATTTGGAAATTGATAGTGACGGAATTGTAAACGGACAAGTTTTGACAAGTGATGTGGAGAATGTCGTAGAACTTGAAATATTTGGATATGATTATTACGGATTATCTGATATAACAGGAATTCAGGATTTTATCTCATTGGAAAAATTGTCAATTACATTTTCTGAAATAACAGAATTAGACGTAAGTCAGAATTTGCAGTTAAAAGAATTGAACTGCGGTAATAACTTGCTTACTGAAATAGACGTTTCTTCCAACACATTATTAGAAGTTTTATATATCGGAAATTATGATGGAGATGTTGGTCCTTTTAATGAAATTATAGAAATCAACTTAAGTAATAATCCTTTGATACACACTTTTGACGCTTTAAATATGGATCTAATTTTCAATAAAATTAATCTTAAAAACGGGAACAATAATCCGAATATGATTATTAGAATAGGTTTTGAGCCTTGGGGCTGGGGAGAGCCGGGTGAGCCTCCTTATCCCAATGTCTGTATAGAAGTTGATAATGCAGTGGCTGCTCAAAACAATCAATCTCCTTATTCGGATTGGACAGTTGTTCTTTGGTATATAACATACAGCTATACTGATGATGTTGAAGCTTGTGTATTAAACGTAAATTCATTTAAAGAAAAGAAAATAAGCATTTACCCCAATCCAGTTTCTGATATGCTGTATTTTGAAGCAGCAGATACTATAATAGAAAAAATAATGATATTTGACCTTTCGGGCAGAAAAATTTTGGAGCAAAATCAAGTAAACAACCTCTCTGTTTCAGACCTGCAAAAAGGAAATTATATCCTAAAAATAGTCTCTGACAAAGGAATACAAACAGAAAAGATAATTGTCAAATAAAGAACCTCCTGTAGCAAGGGTTTTGCAAGAGAGCGTGTTAAATGCCTCATTTGAAACTTTTTGCAAATTTGAACATTCAGGCTTCGATTCAGATGTGATGTTAAAAATCCGCTTGTTTACCAATAGAAAGAAAACAAAGAGAACCTGAAACCTGCTTATTCGCCGCAGAAGAGAAACAAAAACCATCAGAATAAAAAAAGCCTTAAAACATTAACTTAGAATGTTTTAAGGCTTTTATGTTGTGCGGGTGAAATAAGTATAACCTTTTATTTTATTAAAACCAATCAATGTATTTTTAATAATTAAATCACTAAAAAACAAGTGTTTAATTTATTTTAAACTTATTTGAATTTAATTACAATAACTTGATTTTAAATTTTTGGGGGTAAAACTGGGGGTAAAAAATAATATTTTCTATCTTTAAAAGAATTTATTAAAATGGCTTCGGTAAGTTACAGGGTAAAAAATTCAAATTCTGAATGGGCTTCTATTTATGTAAGATTTAAGCAAGGAAATCAATTTGATACAGAAGCAACAACATCTTTAGAATGTCCAGTAGAAAGATGGAGTAAAGTCAAACAAGAGGTTTTATCTACTCCTTTGCTTAAATATAAAGAAGTAAATAAAAAACTAAATGAATTTAAGGTTTACCTTAAAAATGAATACGAAAGCACTAAAACAAATGAAGATGAAATTATAATAAATAACAATTGGTTAAAGGATAAAATCAATTATTTCTTCAACAAGCAAAATGTTAATGAGGAAGAAAAGAAAAAGTTGTTTTTTGTTGATTATATTTTAAGCTTCATTGAGGAATCTAAAACAAAAAGAAATCGTTTAGGCAATCCAATAAAAGAACGAACTATACAACATTATAAAACAACTTTGAATAAAATAAATAGCTATCAAGATTTTACAAATAGAATACTTAAAATAACAGATATTAATCTTGACTTTCATAATAAATTCATTAGCTATCTTGAGAATGAAGAAAGGTTAAATAACAACACTATCGGAGGATATATTGATGATATTAAGTTGTTTTGTAATAACGCTTCTAAAAAAGGTTTAAAAATTTCGACCGATGTTAAATCTTCCGATTTTTATACTCCTAAAAACAAAACAAATGATATTTATTTAAGAGAAGATGAGATTACTAATATATTCAATTGTGATTTAGATTTAGATTATTTTGATAATGCTAGAGATTGGTTTGTTATTGGTTTAAGAACAGGCTTAAGGGTTTCTGATTTACTTAAGTTAGATAAAAGCTTTGTTGAGGATGATGAGTTTATTTGTTTAACAACTATAAAAACGGAATATCCTATAATTATACCAATACACGACCAAGTTAGAAAAATACTTCAAAAAAGAAACGGAGATTTTCCAAGAAAAATTAGCGACCAAAAGTTCAATGATTATATAAAAATTGTAGCTCAAAAAGCAGGTATAATTGAAATGGTTGATGGTTCTAGGATGGACGAGGTTAAAATCACTGAAAACAATAAAGAAAAAACTCTTCACAGAAAATTAAACAAAAAACATCCTAAATATGAGTTGGTGTCAAGTCATATTTGTAGAAGAACTTTTGCTACAAATCTTTACGGACAGATTGATACGATGACGATTATGAAGATAACGGGTCACGCTACAGAAAGACAATTTTTAAATTATATAAAAATAACCCCAAAAGAATATGCTTTAAGGCTTAAGGCACTTTGGGAAAGACAGTTATCGACAAATCCTTAATTTTTTAAACCTATAGGTTGATAAAATATTCATATTTTAAACTTATAAGTTTATAAATATTTGTTTTTTTAAACTTATAGATTTAATTTTGTGCTGTGTTTTAAACTTATAGACTGATGAAAGATAAGAAAAGAATATTATTGATAGAGCAATTAGATTCAAAGCTGATGTGTTTTAGAGAAGTTGAAGATGTTATTTCTCCATCTGTTGGGTGGATAAAATCAATTAGAACCGCTTTAAAAATGTCTTTAAGGCAATTAGGAGGTAGATTAAACATAAGTCCTCAAGCTGTTAGAAATATGGAGAAAAGAGAAGCAGAGGGAACAATCACTTTAAATACTTTAAAAGAATTGGCTTTTGCTTTGGATATGCGTTTTGTATATGGTTTTATACCAAAAGATGGCTCTATTGAACAAATGATTGAAAAAAGAGCTAAAGAGATTGCAACAGAAATTGTATCTCGAACAAACACTACTATGACTTTGGAAGACCAGCAAAACTCTAAAGAACGAATCAAAAAAGCAATAGAGCAAAAATCAAAGGAAATAAAATACGAAATGCCTAAATACTTGTGGGATTAGAAATAAAGTATATTGACGGACAAACTCCTTTAAGTATTGAAGAAATAGAGGGATTAAAAATCCCTTCAATTTCAACCCGAAGTGAACTTGATGAATTTGAACAACTAAACATAGAAAAGGCTATTGAGTGGACAATACGCTTAAAAATTAAACCCGACCAGTTGTTTTCTGAAAAGTTTGTACTTGATTTACACAAAAGAATGTATAATGACGTGTGGAAATGGGCAGGAAAATTCAGAAAATCAGAAAAGAATATAAGGATTCCGAGTTATAGAATAGCTGTTGAATTAAAGAATTTACTTGATGATGCTTTGTTTTGGTATCAAAACGAAACATACCCAAAACAAGAATTAGCTGTTAGGTTCAAACACAGATTAGTAAGCATTCACTGTTTTGCTAATGGAAACGGACGACATTCCCGTTTAATGGCTGATTTAATTTTAGAAAAACTGTTTAATGATAAATATTTTTCTTGGGGAAGTGGAAATCTTATTAAAGCTAACGAAGTAAGAGAGAAATATATAAAATCACTAAAAGAAGCGGATAACCAAAACTACAAACCTTTGATTGACTTTGCGAGTTCTTGAAGAAACATTGATAAAATGTAAGATATTATAATTAAAGGAACCCGTTGGGTGAAATTAAAAATAGATTGATTTTTCCGTCAGTTCGAGTGATTTTTCGTAGTGAAACGAAGAAAAATTGTATCGAGAACTAAATAAAAATACTTCTCGATACAAAATTCCCTTCACTTCGTTACAGAAATTTCACTCGAAGTGACGATTTGAAGTAATTTCACCCAACGGGTTAAAATAATGAGTATTTTTCTTGTTTTAATTATGTAGGGTTAGTTGCTATTCATTTAGATTAAATAGAGTTTATTTGGTGGGTGTTTTGAAAAATGGGGGTGTTTTTAGGGGTGTTTAGAAAACAAAAAAGCCTTAAAATATTGAATTACAATAGATTAAGGCTTTATATTTGTGCGGGTGAAAGGACTCGAACCTTCACACCGTGAGGCACCAGATCCTAAGTCTGGCGTGTCTACCAATTTCACCACACCCGCTGAAATTTGTTTTCCCCGATTAAGAGAGTGCAAATATACATATATATTGGTTATTTCAAATAATTATTTAAAAAAAATTGATGTTTTTTTTCATATAAGCATTAGTTATTATTCATTATATTTGCATCCTAATCAACTAATGAATTGAAAACAAACCTTTTAATGAATACACCAACCTTCTCAAGACAAGATTCGCTCAAATTCTTTAGGACACTTAACACTCGCGTAAACAACTACTTCAAAGATAATAACATCAAGAAATCAGGTAACTGGAAGCTATACGTCAAAACAATAATCATGTTTGCTATCTTCTTGACCCCTTATTTTTTAATATTAACTCTTGATATTTCTGATTGGTGGAAGCTATTGTTCACCGTAATCATCGGTATCGGAATGGCAGGAGTAGGAATGAACGTAATGCATGACGGAAACCATGGCGCATATTCTACAAAACCTTGGATTAACAAAATCATGGGGTCTAGTATTTATATTTTAGCAGGAAACGTATATAACTGGCAAGTACAACACAACGTGCTGCACCATACATACACTAATATTCACGGTCACGACGAAGATCTTGATGCAGGAAGAATTATCCGATTCACAAAAGACGCAGAATGGCTTCGCTTTCATAAATTCCAGCATTATTACTCCATTTTCCTATACGGACTATTGACCTTCAACTGGGCAATCACTACTGACTTCAAACAGATGAGAAGCTACCTAAAGAGAAAACTGTCTTACGGAGAACCAAAAAGCCCAAGAAAAGAATGGACAGTGCTAGTCATCACCAAAATACTTTACTTCTCTATCTGGCTTGTTATTCCGATGGTATTGGGTATAACCTGGTGGAAAGTGCTTATCGGATTTTTTGTGATGCACTATGTTGCAGGACTTATATTAAGTGTTGTGTTCCAACTTGCACACGTTGTTGAAGAGACACACAACCCAAAGCCGAACGAAAATGGGGAATTAGAAAACACTTGGGCTATACATCAATTATACACTACTGCTAACTTCGCACCTACAAACTGGGTTGTCAACTGGTATACAGGCGGATTAAACCACCAAATAGAACACCATATTTTTCCGAATATCAGTCACGTACACTACGGAAAAATAGCTGAAATAGTAAAGGAAACCACCAAAGAATTCAACCTACCTTACTATGAATTCAAAACTACTCGTGAGGCAATAGCTTCTCACTTCAGGCACTTAAAAGAATTAGGAGTAGAACCTCAAACAGCGTAATTTTTATGAATCACTTATTATCTGACAGAATAAACAGCCTAGCTGTATCTCAAACCCTTGAGATGGCAGCAAAAGTAAGAGAACTTAAAGCAGAAGGCAAAGATATCATCAGCCTAAGCTTAGGAGAACCTGATTTTAACACTCCGGACTTCATCAAAGAAGCAGCTATCAAAGCTATTCACGAAAACTATAGTAGTTACACTCCAGTTGACGGCTATTTAGAGTTGCGTCAAGCCATTAGTGAGAAATTCAAAAGAGATAATGAACTGAGCTATAAACCATCACAGATAGTAGTTTCTACGGGCGCAAAGCAATCTTTGTTTAATGTGGCTCAAGTGTTGTTAAATCCTGGCGATGAATGTATTCTGCCGGCACCTTATTGGGTGAGTTATTTCGAAATTATCAAGATGTCTGATGGAGTACCGGTAGTGGTGCCGACATCAGTAGATTCTAACTTTAAGATTACAGCACAACAACTCGAGCAAGCCATTACTCCAAAGACCAAGATGGTGATGTTTAGCTCGCCGTGCAACCCTAGCGGATCAGTTTACAGCAAAGAAGAACTTACAATGCTTGCTGAGGTACTCAAAAAGCACCCTAATATCTTTGTCGTATCTGACGAAATCTATGAACATATCAACTTTACGGGAAGCTTCTGCTCGATAGCCTCAATCGACGGGATGTATGACAGAACTATAACTGTAAACGGCGTTTCAAAAGCATTTGCGATGACAGGTTGGAGGATTGGATACATCGGAGCGCCTGAATTTATTGCTAAAGCATGTACCAAAATGCAAGGACAAATCACAAGTGGTGCCAATTCAATTGCTCAACGCGCTACGATTTCAGCTTTACTAGCTGACCCGAAAGAAATCGATTATATGGTTCAGAAGTTTCATAAACGAAGAGACTTAGTAACCACTATGCTGCAGGATATACCTAACCTTAAAACCACAATTCCAGAAGGAGCATTCTATGCTTTCCCAGATGTTTCTTGGTATTTCGGAAAAACACTCAGAGGAAAACTAATCAAAGACAGTGAGGATTTGGCCATGTATTTGCTAGAA
Organism: Flavobacteriaceae bacterium; assembly: GCA_034676605.1. Lineage (GTDB taxonomy): Bacteria > Bacteroidota > Bacteroidia > Flavobacteriales > Flavobacteriaceae > Flavobacterium. The sequence continues at coordinate 2,076,759 of JAUCBW010000001.1, forward strand.
GAAGCTTTCGTTGCAACGGTAACGGGTTCGGCTTTCGGAAATCCAAATTGCATCCGATTGTCCTACGCTACCAGCGAAGAAGAACTTAAAGAAGCCTTGAGCAGAGTAAAAAAAGCATTAACGGAATAAACTTTTGAGTTTACACTTTACTATATGCTACCACATCAACCCGAAGAATTTATCTTCGGTTTTTTGTTTTTATAGCCCTCTGCTCTTCTGCTTTAATAGCTTCTAACTAGTTGTCCTAAATATTCTAAACCAACAATTTTAAAGTCTTTTTAAAGTCTAATAGCTTATTTATCTATCTTTGCTCCAAATTAGATCAATCTGTGAGTAATACAAACAAGCTGAAAATATTTAATGACCCAATTTATGGGTTTATATCTATTCCTAGCGAGTTGATATATGATTTGATTGAACATCGCTATTTTCAAAGGCTGCGTCGTATCTCACAATTGGGATTGTCTTATTTGGTGTATCCAGGTGCAACACACACTAGATTTCACCATGCCTTAGGCTGTATGCATTTGATGCAAAAAGCAGTGGAGGTTCTTAGACAGAAAAATGTAGCGATTTCAAAAGAAGAAGAGCAAGCCTTGTATATAGCTATTTTATTGCACGATATTGGTCACGGACCATTCTCTCACGCAATGGAGCACAGCATCGTAAACATACACCACGAAGATATTTCGCTTATGTTTATGGAAAAGCTAAACACTGAGTTTAATGGAGCTCTTTCTTTGGCGATTGATGTCTTTAGAGGAAAGTATAAACGTAAGTTTTTGCTCCAACTCATCTCAGGTCAGTTTGACATGGACCGAATGGATTATCTGAAAAGAGATAGTTTTTATTCGGGCGTTGCAGAAGGAAATATCAACTCTGAAAGGCTTATTCAGATGATTAATGTGGTAGATGATGAGCTAGTAATCGACGAAAAAGGCATTTATTCAGTTGAGAAGTTTTTAGTCTCAAGACGATTGATGTATTGGCAAGCTTACCTTCATAAGACCAGTATTGTAGCTGAGCAGATTCTTATGAATACGCTTAAGAGGGCTAAAGAGCTGACCGAGAAAGGGAAGGATCTTAATAGTGGTTCGGGACTTAGCTTCTTTTTAGAAAAGAAAATAGATGTGCATAATTTTGATGATGCGATTCTAGAGAGATTTGCCTTGTTGGATGATGTAGATGTGCTTTTTGCGCTGAAACAATGGCGGAAATCAGATGATTATGTATTGAGTAGTTTGAGTACTATGCTTATTAATAGAGATTTACTTAAGATTGAGATTAGTCCTGAAAGGTTTACAAAAGAGAGACTTAGCCAATTGCAAAAGGCCTATGCTGACCAAGTAAATATCACACTTAAGGAGAGTGAATTCTTTGTCTTTAAAGGTAAAATAAGCAACAAGGCTTATGACAAATCTTCTGAGCCCATCTTGATTTTACACAAAACCGGAAAAGTTGAGGACATGATTTCTGCTACAGATAAATCATACCTGAGAAGCCTTTCTGAAGAGGTGACAAAATATTTTATATGTTACCCAGAGGTCATAAGACGAAAGTCTTAATGTTTTTTTGAAATTTTTTATATTTTTGTCTGAATGAAATTTACCGTACAACAAATAGCAGATATTCTTGAAGGTGAGATTATCGGAAATCCAGAAGCAGAAGTTCATCAACTTTCTAAGATAGAAGAAGGCACCGACGGATCGCTTACTTTTCTGGCGAATCCGAAGTATCAACACCATATATATACTACACAAGCTACTGCGACAATAGTGAGCAAAACCTTTGTAGCAGAAAATCCTGTGGCTACAATCCTCATAAAAGTAGAGGATGCCTACAAAGCTTTTTCGAGGCTATTAGAATACTACAACCAAGTCAAACCTGTAAAATCAGGAATTGAGCAACCTAGTTTTATATCCAAAGGTACGGTTTACGGAGAGAATGTCTATATAGGTGCTTTTTCGTATATCGGACAAAATGTAGTTATCGGTGACAACGTAAAGATTTATCCTAACTCATATATTGGTGATAACTCAAGCATAGGCGATAATACGATTTTGCACGCTGGGGTGAAGATTTATTCTGAAACGGTAATCGGAAAGAATTGTATTCTGCACTCAGGTGTAATTATAGGCTCTGACGGTTTTGGTTTTAGTCCAAACGAAGATGGGAGTTATAGCAAAGTACCTCAAACGGGTAACGTGATTATCGAAGATAATGTTGAGATAGGTTCCGTGACAACCATTGATAGAGCAACGCTCGGAAGTACGATAATCAGAAAAGGAGTGAAATTAGATAACCAAATTCAGATTGCGCACAATGTCGAAGTAGGCGAAAACACTGTAATCGCTTCACAAACCGGAGTTGCAGGGTCTACTAAAATTGGCAAGAATTGTATCATCGGAGGGCAAGTAGGAATCGTAGGGCACGTCACAATAGGAAACGGAGTGAAGGTTCAGGCACAATCAGGAATCGGCAAAAGTCTGGCTGATGGAGATGTAGTTCAGGGAAGTCCAGCCTTCGGATACGGGGACTTTGCAAAATCTTTCGTACATTTCAAAAATTTCCCAAAAATCGTAGCCGATTTAGAAGAAATAAAAAAGAGAAATATCTAATTCTTAATCATAGGAAAAGAAATTATAATGGCTAAACAAAAAACTATCAAAGAAGCTGTTACGCTTACAGGTGTCGGACTACATACAGGAAAAGAAGTTACTATGGTTCTCAAACCAGCTCCTATTGACAATGGCTTTACTTTTGTCAGAGTTGATTTAGAAGGGAGTCCTGTCATAGAAGCAGATGCTACTTATGTCGTAAATACACAGAGAGGCACAAACTTAGAGAAAAGAGGCGTCAAGATACAAACCTCAGAACATGTTTTGGCTGCTTGTGTTGGTTGTGATTTAGACAATATTATTATAGAGCTAAATGCTTCAGAACCTCCAATTATGGATGGTTCGTCAAAGTATTTTGTCGAAGCAATCGAGAAAGCAGGAATTGTTGAGCAAGATGCAGAACAAAAAATATATATCGTAAAAGAAGTTATCTCTTATACCGACGAAGAGACCGGAAGTGAGCTACTAATAATGCCTTGTGATGACTACCAAATCACCACGATGGTTGATTTTGGAACCAAAGTACTTGGCACTCAAAACGCATCTATCAAATCTATATCTGAATTCAAAACAGAGATTGCTAATGCCAGAACATTCAGCTTTCTACACGAATTAGAAGCACTCTTAAACAATGGACTTATCAGAGGAGGAGACCTTAACAATGCCATTGTTTATGTAGATAAAGAAATCTCTACTGAGACTATGGAAAGCCTTAAAACAGCTTTTGGAAAAGAGGATATTGCTGTAAAGCCAAACGGGATCCTAGACAACCTGACACTACACTACCCTAACGAAGCTGCTAGACACAAACTCTTGGATGTCATCGGAGATTTAGCGCTTGTAGGTACGCGAATCAGAGGAAAGGTTATCGCTAATAAACCAGGGCATTTCGTAAACACACAATTCGCCAAGAAACTATCAAAAATTATCAAAATCGAAGAGCGAAATAAAGTTCCTAATTTTGACCCGACCCAACCGCCATTGATGAATACAGTTCAGATTATGAACATCCTTCCGCATAGGCCACCGTTTTTATTGGTCGATAAGATTCTGGAATTATCTGACAAACACGTCGTAGGTCTGAAAAACGTAACTATGAATGAACCGTTTTTCGTCGGACACTTCCCGGGAGCTCCAGTAATGCCAGGTGTACTCCAGATTGAAGCTATGGCTCAGGCTGGAGGAATTCTAGCGCTGAGTACAGTGCCAGATCCTGAGAATTATCTGACCTATTTCATGAAAATAGACAACGTAAAGTTTAAACAACCCGTATTACCAGGCGATACGCTTATATTCAAATTAGAATTGTTAAGCCCAATAAGAAGAGGGATTTGCCATATGCAAGCCTATGCTTATGTAAACGGAAAATTAGCAACAGAAGCGGAGCTTATGGCTCAGATTGTAAAATCAAAAGAATAATTATGAATCAACCTTTAGCATACGTTCATCCAGGAGCAAAAATCGCAAAAAATGTAGTTATAGACCCTTTTACTACCATTCATAATAATGTGGAAATTGGAGAAGGAACTTGGATAGGCTCTAACGTAACCATCATGGAAGGAGCAAGAATCGGTAAGAATTGTAACATCTTTCCAGGTGCTGTAATCTCAGCTATTCCTCAAGACATGAAGTTTCAAGACGAGGATACAGTCACAATCATCGGCGATGGCACAACCATCAGAGAATGTGTAACGATTAATCGTGGAACCACAGATAAGATGAAAACCGTCATCGGTAAAAACTGTTGGATAATGGCTTATTGTCATATAGCACATGATTGTGTGGTGGGTGACAACTGTATTTTCTCAAACGGAACTACCTTAGCAGGACATACAACCGTAGGTGACTACGTAGTTCTAGCAGGTATGGTAGCCGTACAACAATTCGGGAATATAGGCAATCACGCTTTTGTAACAGGTGGATCGCTCGTAAGAAAAGACGTTCCTCCGTACGTAAAAGCAGCAAGAGAACCACTTTCTTACGTAGGCATCAATTCGGTTGGGCTTAGAAGAAGAGGTTTTTCTTCTGAAAAGATAAAAGAAATTCAGAATATCTATAGAACCTTATTCCAAAAGAATTATAATACCACTCAAGCGCTATCAATTGTGGAAGGAGAAATGGAAGCAAGTCCTGAGCGCGATGAAATCTTGGATTTTATCAGAAACTCTTCTCGTGGTGTGATGAAAGGATATGCAGGAGGTTCGACAACACTTTAGATAAAAACAAGTACAGTAAAATAATATTAGATAAACGATTAAACAAAAAAAATGGCAAGTACATCAGACATCAGAAACGGATTGTGTATTAAGTTCAACAACGACATATATAAAATAGTAGAGTTCTTACACGTAAAACCAGGTAAAGGCCCTGCTTTTGTGAGGACCAAACTCAGAAGTTTAACTTCAGGAAAGATTCTAGAAAATACTTTTTCAGCAGGGCATAAAATTGATGACGTGCGTGTAGAAACACATACTTTCCAGTTTTTATATGCAGAAGGCGAAAATTACCACTTTATGAATACCGAAACATTTGACCAAATCACATTGAATAAAAGTGCATTAGACGCACCAGAATTGTTGAAAGAAGGCACTAATGTCATCATTCAAATCAATACTGAGACAGATTTACCATTAGCAGTAGATATGCCAGCTTCTATTACCTTAGAAGTTACTTATGCAGAACCAGGAGTAAAAGGAAATACGGCTACTAATGCTACCAAACCTGCCACTGTTGAGACGGGAGCTATCATCAACGTTCCGCTATTTATCAACGAAGGAGATAAAATCAGGATTGACACGACTACCGGAAATTACTTAGAGCGTATTAAAGACTAATATAATTTGTTTTTAAAAAGCCCACTTATGATAGAGGGCTTTTTTATCTAAAAAAGATAAAAATGAAATTCAGCAGAATCCATTCGTTAGAGGAAATTTCAAAAATAATCAACTGTAAGTTTATAGGCGATAAAGACTTCCCTGTTTTGGGAATGAATGAAATCCATGTGGTTGAACAAGGCGATATCGTATTTGTAGATCACCCTAAATACTACGACAAAGCACTGCAATCAAAAGCAACTATTGTACTTATCAACAAAGAAGTGGAATGTCCTGAAGGCAAAGCACTGCTGATTTCTGATGACCCATTTAGGGATTTCAATACGCTTACTAAGCATTTCAGACCTTTTATAGCAGCCAATGCATCTATTGCTGCATCGGCAATTATCGGAAAAGGAACGGTGATTCAGCCCAACTGTTTTATAGGAAACAACGTGGTAATCGGCGAAAACTGTTTGATTCACGCCAACGTAATTATGTATGACAATACCCAAATCGGGAATAATGTAATCATACAATCAGGCACAGTGCTAGGAGCAGATGCTTTCTACTATAAAAAACGCCCTGAAGGATTTGACCAGCTGCTCTCTGGCGGACGTGTAGTGGTTCAAGACAATGTTGGTATCGGAGCAAATTGCACTATCGATAGAGGCGTTACAGGAGATACAACCATTGGCGAAGGCAGTAAACTAGACAACTTGATTCAGATTGGTCACGATACGATAATCGGCAAAAAATGCCTAATTGCCTCTCAAACAGGAATTGCAGGTTGCGTAGTAATTGAAGACGAAGTTACACTTTGGGGACAAGTCGGTATTACCAGTGGTATTACTATTAAAGAAAAAGCTATTGTTTTAGGGCAGACAGGTGTTACAAAATCTCTAGAAGGTGGAAAAACTTACTTTGGATACCCAGTTGATGAAGCAAGAGAAAAACTTAAGGAATTAGCTAATATCAAAAAAATACCCGAGATAGTAAAGCAACTAAAAGAAATAAAAAAAGAGGAGTAAACTCCTCTTTTTTGTTTATTGATTGATGGCTTCGACTTGAATGCCGTTATCAGCCAACATATTCCTAAGCATACTTTCGATACCATTTTTGAGTGTCATCGTTGAAGAAGGACATCCGCTACAAGCACCTTGAAGGATTACTTTTACTAATTTGGAGTCTTGGTCAAATGATTTGAAAGCTATATTACCGCCGTCTGACTGAACTGCTGGTTTGACATATTCGTCTAATATAGCTACTATTTTCTGTGAAGTTTCGTCATACACTTGAGGTTCTTCTGAGCTAGCTCCATCTTTGCTTTTTATCTGTTCCTTTTCATCCGCAGAAATAATCGGTCTTCCTTTTTCAATATATTCTAGAATAAAATCACAAAGCCCAGAGACGATGTCTGCCCAGTCTGTCGTGTCATTCTTGGTGATAGAAACATAATTTTCGTCCAAGAAAACCTCTTTTACAAACGGAAAGTTGAAAAGTGCTTGTGCCAAACTAGGTGCAGTAGCTTGATCAGCACTTGTATATTCAATGAGTTGAGTCACTAATTTTCTGCTGGTCACAAATTTCATTACTGACGGATTGGGGCTGCTCTCTGCGTTGACCGTGAGCTTAAACATATCTGACGGTGTAGTTTCTGTGATGATTTTTCGTCCAGAATTGACATAATCGGTCATTTGATCGACTACTAATTCGCTCACATCATCCCATTCTACAATGTTGTACTTTTCGATCGCAATAAAATTCCCCGAAATATATACGGTCTTTACAAAAGGTAAATAAAATAGTTGTTGTGCTAACAAAGAAGGCTTTGCTTGGTCAATATTGCTGAACTCATAGCTTTGTTCTACAATAAATCGATCAAATTCAAACTTTAAAATAGCTGGATTCGAAGTAGATACGGTCTTTATCATTTGTATTGTCATAATTTCCAACAAAACTACTGAAGATTTTATCGTTTTCTGTATATTTGGAACTTATTATACTTTTTATAACTTTTGAGTATATAAAACAAGACATACAAAACAAACTATATTATTGATTTTCAATAGCACATACATGAAAAAAATTACTCTTTTATTCTGTCTATTTTTCTCTTTGGTAGGACTCGCACAAACTGCAAATCTTGTTATTTCTAAGACTAGCCCAGCGCCTATTTATTATCCTGGTGTAGATAATACGATTACGTATTTTGTACAAATAGGAAATAACGCGGCAACTAATGCTGAAGATGTATTGGTTGAAATTCCTTTTCACGCTAGTGTTGATTTGACCTCGGTAGCTTGGATAGCTCCAGACGGCACCACAGGTACAGGAGTTATTTCTCAAACCATTGATATTAATGCAGGTCAAATAGCCGTTTATCAAATTACAGTTACTCTTCCGATAGGGTATATTCAAGGCACTAGCTTGATTGCCTCTGTTGATACGACGCACGCGACACTTTCAGCTAATTTACTGCACCATATTACTAATTACACTTTTGTTGCCGGAACAGATATGGTCTATACTATTACAGTAGCTAACCAAGGACCAGACGATGCTATAAACGTAGTAGTACAAGATATTATCCCGAGCATTGCAGGTATGGATTTAACTTCTGTAAGTTGGACAGGTAGTAACGGAACTACGGGGACAGGAAATCTTCAGGACACTATTGCTGTGTTACCAATAGGAGATGTTGTTACCTATACCCTAACTCTACCTATTCCTGATGGCTATAGCCAAACCATAAACAACACTGTAAACGTCACTGCTGATAATGCTGTAGCTGATGTTACTTGTTTTACGTGTTCACATTATGCAAGCCCGCAAGAACTATTAGGATCGCTTGTCGTTTCTAAGACTAGCCCTATGCCTAATTATTATTTTAATGTGGATCAATCTATTACCTATTTTGTACAGATAGGGAATACTGCTACTACTGATGCACTAGACACTTCAGTTACTATTTCATACCATCCTAGTGTTAATGCTGCTAACGTGCAATGGACAGCACCCAACGGGTCAACAGGTACAGGGGTCATCTCTCAGACAATTGATATTGATGCCGGAGAAGTAGTGGTTTATAAAATCACCGTTCTTATTCCACCAACCTATGTGCAAGGAACAAACTTGATTGCTTCTGTAGTTACTACGCACCCGACACTCTCAGCCAATTTGTTACATCATATTACCAATTACACCTATGTTAAAGGTACAAATATGGTTTATACTATAACGGTTGAAAACCAAGGTTCAGCCAATGCTATTGATGTAGTGGTACAAGATATCATTCCTGTGATTACTGATATGGATTTGACCTCTGTCGTATGGACAGGAAGTAACGGAACAGCAGGTACAGGAAACCTAGAAGACACCATTGCTACGTTAGCACCTGGGGCTATAATTACCTATACTATTACGCTACCTATTCCTGCTGATTATGATTTAACAATTAATAATAATGTGAATATTACTGCTGATAATGCTTTAGTTGATGTCTTATGTTTCACGTGTTCACATTACGCAAGTCCGCAAGAGCCAAGAGCACATCTAGTAACCACAAAAACCAATAATTCAGAAGAATATATCAGAGGAACTTATGTAGACTATGTCATAACCGTAACTAACCAAGGACCTAACGATGCTTATGACGTACACGTAAATGATGCTATACCCTCAGGAATCTCACAAATGACCTGGACTAGTAACGGAGCTTCAGGTATAGGATCACTTGATCAGACGATTCCTGTATTAGAAAACGGACAAACTATAGTCTTTAACATTCAAATATTTGTGCCTGAAGACTTTGATTTGAATTTTAACCTTATTAACAGCGTTTGGGTTACTACTCCTACCTTAGACCCTAATCCTCAAACTCAACCGATAACTGATATAGACCTTCCTGCATCACCTTATCTGCAGGTTTATCCTACACTTTATTCAGTGCAAGAATTGGTCGAAGACGTACTCATTGATATGGACTGTTCTTTAGTAGAGAATATCTCAGCTCAAGGATTTCGCTCTACTGACAATACGATGGGCTATTTCAAAGCAAATAACTCTGGTTTTCCTATTAGAGAAGGAATCGTAATCAAAACAGGACCTATAAGCACTGTTGCTGGACCTTATTCTAATGGTGCCGGCGCAACTAACGGTTCTGGCATATCAGACGCACAACTTAACGCAATTGGAGGAGGCACTCTTCGTGACGTGAGCTATATAGAGTTTGATTTTACGCCAATCACTGATGAACTTAAGTTTAATTTCTTATTTGCATCTAATGAATACGGAACGTATCAATGTGATTATGGAGATGTCTTTGCTTTTATATTGACTGACCTTACTACGGGCGTATCTACAAACTTAGCCGTAATCCCTGGCACTAATCCACCTGTACGTGTGGCAGTAACAACCATCAAAGATGGTGCTTATAACTCTAGTTGTGGTTCAGAAAATATTGAATTTTTTGATCAGATGAATACTGCTGGAGATGCAATTAATATGAAGGGAAATACAGTAAAAATGACCGCCTCAGGCGCTGTAGTTCCTTGTCGTAAATATAGAATCAAACTAGCTATTGGTGACTGGGGTGATACAGGTTGGGACTCCGCAGTATTCTTAGAGGCAGGAAGTTTTGATATAGGCGCACTTGACTTAGGAGAGGATAAACTTGAAGTTCTTGGTAATGCTGCCTGTTTTGATGAAGAGGTTATCCTTAGCTCTGGTTTGCCACCAGTTGATGCTACTTGTGATATTGACTATGAGTACCAATGGTATAAAGATGGTGTTGCAATTAATGGAGCTACTGCTGAAGAATACCACGTTACTGAAACAGGTGTTTACACACTTGAAACAACAATTACTCTAACTGGATCAGGAACAGGAATCACAACAGAGTGTTCTCTAAAGCCCGGTACCGCAATTATTCAGATTTTTGACGAAATACCAGCAGGTCAACCCAATAACCTAACAAGATGTGAAGATGAGAATGATACCACCTTTGACCTTACAGATCCAGCACTATTACAACAAATTTACGGCGATGATTTAGACTCTAATGACACTGAAATTTCTTTCCATTTAAACATGAATGATTTAGTAGCAGGAGTCCCTATTGAATGGAATATGGATGATAATGGTGATTATTTTGTCCCTTCTGCTTTTGTAATAACGGGTAGTAGCCAAAATATTTTTGTAAAGATACATGTGGCTAACGGAAGTGATTGCTATGCCGTAAGACAATTTACACTTTCTATTGTCAATTGTGATGTTACTGCTCCAGAAGACATTGCTTTGTGTGACCAAGACGAAGATGGTTCAGAGTCAGTTGATCTAGCTGCTTTGATAGCTGATATCGCTCCTGGTATTGACGACGCTACCATTACCTTCCACAGCACTCAAAGTGGGGCTAACGATGGTACTACAGACATAATAGACCACAGTACTCCGTATGCTGTAACAACTGGAACCACGGTTACTGTTTATATAAGAGTACTAGACAACGATACTGGATTTGATTACACAGAACTGTTTAATATTAGCATTAACCAAATACCTCAAATTTTACAAACCGTCTCTGATTATGAACTGTGTCTTGTAAATCCTAGTGGCGAAGCTGACTTTGACCTTACCTCTAAAACAACTGAAATTTTGGATGGAGCTACTGCAACGCTTACTTTCTATACTTCTGAAGCTCTTGCACAAGCAGGTGCTGATGGTACAGAGCTAGACACCACAACCACATATGCCTCAACAGGCAACGAAACTATTTGGGTAAGAGCCACCGATGCTAACGGCTGTTATTCGATTACTTCTTTTGAACTGGTAATCAATGACGACTTCCAAATCGAACAAGACGTAACTGATTACGAGCTTTGTGATGAAAACGGCAGTGGCGAAGAGGAGTTTGATTTGACTACTAAAGCAACAGAAATCTTAGGTACACAAACAGCTACACTTACGTTCTATACTTCGCAAGCCAATGCGCAGTCAGGTACAGATGGTATAGCTACACCACGTACTTCTACTGGAGAAACAATTTGGGTTAGAGCAGAAACAGCTGACGGTTGTTTTGATATTACCTCATTCCTTTTGGTCGTAAAACCACTGGGTAATGTTCCTAGCCCAGCACCAATCGAGGTATGTGCCAACAACAATGCAGCCTCAGTTACCTTTGACTTGACCTCTGTTTTGGGCGATGTGATGGGAGCTCCTACCGATGTAGTGACGTTCCACCAAACACTAGCAGCAGCACAAACAGCAACAGCAGCCATAACTCCTGCCAATGCTTATGTAGCCACTGCCAATCAGACTATTTATATACGCATCGTTTCGCAAGATCCTGATATCTGTCCTGCTATCTCAAGTGTGAATCTAGTGAAACTAGCTTCACCTGTCTTGGCTACAACTATCGCAAATTATGAACTTTGTGATGATGGAACAGGACAAGCAGAATTTGACCTAACTTCAAAAGAAACTGAAATCTTAGGTACTACTGTTGCTACACTTACATACTATACTTCTCAGGCGAATGCCATAGGTAAAATAGATGAGATTACAACGCCTGCTACTTATATGTCAGCAAGTGCTACGATTTGGGTAAGAGCTGAGAATGCAAATGACTGTTATACAATCAAATCATTCAACTTAGTGACACACGTTGCACCTATTGTCAATGCACCTACTCCGCTAATAGAATGTAATAATGGTGGTACAGGACAGGCTGACTTTGACCTTACCTCTAAAACAACTGAAATTTTGGATGCTGATACTGCAACGCTTACTTTCTATACTTCTGAAACGGATGCTATTGCTGATATTGACGGCACTCTTGCTATTACAACACCTACGACATATACCTCAACAGGCAACGAAACTATTTGGGTAAGAGCCACCGATGCTAACGGCTGTTATTCGATTACTTCTTTTGAACTGGTAATCAATGACGACTTCCAAATCGAACAAGACGTAACTGATTACGAGCTTTGTGATGAAAACGGCAGTGGCGAAGAGGAGTTTGATTTGACTACTAAAGCAACAGAAATCTTAGGTACACAAACAGCTACACTTACGTTCTATACTTCGCAAGCCAATGCGCAGTCAGGTACAGATGGTATAGCTACACCACGTACTTCTACTGGAGAAACAATTTGGGTTAGAGCAGAAACAGCTGACGGTTGTTTTGATATTACCTCATTCCTTTTGGTCGTAAAACCACTGGGTAATGTTCCTAGCCCAGCACCAATCGAGGTATGTGCCAACAACAATGCAGCCTCAGTTACCTTTGACTTGACCTCTGTTTTGGGCGATGTGATGGGAGCTCCTACCGATGTAGTGACGTTCCACCAAACACTAGCAGCAGCACAAACAGCAACAGCAGCCATAACTCCTGCCAATGCTTATGTAGCCACTGCCAATCAGACTATTTATATACGCATCGTTTCGCAAGATCCTGATATCTGTCCTGCTATCTCAAGTGTGAATCTAGTGAAACTAGCTTCACCTGTCTTGGCTACAACTATCGCAAATTATGAACTATGTGATGATGGAACAGGACAAGCAGAATTTGACCTAACTTCAAAAGAAACTGAAATCTTAGGTGCTACTGTTGCTACACTTACATACTATACTTCTCAGGCGAATGCCATAGGTAAAATAGATGAGATTACAACGCCTGCTACTTATATGTCAGCAAGTGCTACGATTTGGGTAAGAGCTGAGAATGCAAATGACTGTTATACAATCAAATCATTCAACTTAGTTTTACACACGATTCCTGTAGCCAATACGCCAGAGCCACTAGCAAAATGTAATGACGGAACAGGGCAAGCAGAGTTCAACCTAAACTCAAGAAATAATGCTATTTCTGGTGGAGCCGTTGGCGTTATAGTTACCTACCACACCAGCTTAGTTGATGCCGAAAATGGAGATAATGCTCAAACTTCACCTTATATAGGAACGCACCAAGAAATACTGTATGTACGTGTGGTGAGTCCGTTTGGATGTGTGAATACCACCCAAACTCTTGAACTTATTTTAGAGGAGAGCACTATCGCTCCAACCTTACCAGACTTAACCTATTGTGATCCGAACAGCGATGGATGGGGCGTGTTTGATTTGACTCAAATCGAGCAAATCATTATAGACGCGAATCCAAATCCTGTGACCATTACGTATCACGAGACGATCGAAGATGCAGAGTTCTTGGCAAATATCATCGATAGTCCTGAAGACTATTTCAACATCGGATACTATACGCAAACTATTTATATCGCTATCACTCCAGCTTCTGGAGAGGCGTGTTCGTCTATCACTCAGGTGAATCTAATCGTACATAATTTACCACAGATTACTGCGCCTACGCCAATCGAAACCTGTGATGATGATTATGATGGTTTTGCCAACTTTGACTTGACCATAAGAAATACAGAAATCTTAAACGGATTAAACCCAGCAGACTATACTATCGGTTATTACCCAACAGAACAGGATGCAATTCTGAATACAAATGCCATTGCAAATCCGACCAACTACACTAACCTCGTGGCTAACCAAGACAGTGTTTGGGTAAGGGTTACGGATATAAACACTGGTTGTTTTGCCACCAAAGAATTGGTGCTTATCGTAAACCCACTTCCAGTGGTAGATATGCCAAACGTAGCGGAATACCGCCTGTGTGATTTTGGTGAAGATGGCTATGAAATCTTTGACCTTGACAGTAGAGTAGAAATTATCCTAGACGGACAAACAGGTCTTACAGTGAGCTTCTACCAAACCTACGACAATGCTTTTGATGGCGTACAACCGATTACTGATTTGATGTACCAAAACCAAGAGCAGTATGTAGAAACCATTTTCGTAAGAGTAGAAACTCAAAAAGGATGTTTCGTGGTCACTCTTATGGACTTAGTAGTTGACCCGCTTCCGGTTCTTTCTACGCCTACCAACCCAATCGTATCTTGTGATGGCGATGGTGACGGATATGGTACAGTTAACTTAGAAGAGATTCTTGAAGAGATGCTCAACGGAGCCAACCCAACAGACTTTGCTATTAGCTTTCACGAGACCTATTCAGATGCTGAACTCAATGCCAATAGTATTGACAACCCGCAAGAATATTACAACATCGATCCTTTCAACCAAGTGATTTACATCAGAGTAGAAAGCACTTTAGGTTCGGGTTGTTATAATATCTATCCTATCAACATTGAAATAGTAAGTGCTCCAGTGCTTCCAGTAGAAATGGACGGAACATTGCCAGATTTAGTGTTATGTGATGACAATCAGGACGAACTTACTCATTTTGACTTGACAGTTCAAACAGCATATATCCTTGACCAGCAAACGGATATTACAAACCTAGAGGTGACTTATTATATCTCTGAGCAGAATGCAATAGACAGAGCACTTGCTATCGGAAATATGACAAATTACCCGAATATTTCTAATCCACAAACTATTTGGGTGGTGTTAGAAAACACCTTAACGGGATGTTTTGACATCGCTGCCTTTGATTTGGTTGTGAACTTGCCTTTGGATGTGCCAATGCCTATCCCTTCTATTACCCTTTGTGATGAAGACGGAGACTTAGAAGTTACTTTTGACTTGACCGTTCGTCTAAATGCAATTCTAGCAAATGCTAGTGACCCGAACAACTATACCGTAGAGTTTTTCTATACCTATACCGATGCAATCAACGGAAACACGACTAACCTAATTGCCGACCCAACCAACTTCTCTAACCTTGAGCTAGGTGGTGGAGCAGTATATACCTTAGGTGTAAGAGTGACAGACAATACAACCGGATGTCAAAGCTATGCAATTATGGATATCAGACGTGCACCAATACCGAACATACCTATCGTGCCTCTTGACCCGTTAGAAGTCTGTGACAATACCAACGATGATTTAATCGAAGCCTTTGACCTAACAGTTTACGAAAGCTTTATCCGCAACGGAGACAGCAACGTAATTATCACTTACCACGCAACTCCAGAAGATGCGCAAGAAGGAACCAACGCAATTGTTGACCCAACAGCGTATGAGTCTGCTTCTACAACGATTTACATCCGCGTAGCAAACAAACCTAATGGTGGTATGAGTTGTGCAGTTATCTTAGAGTTAGAACTCATTGTAAACCCACTTCCGATAGTCGCTGACAACTCGTTTGAAATATGTGAAGCGAATTCTTCGGGTTATGCAGAGTTCTTCTTCCCTGACTTCAATCCGCAGTTATTAGGACCAACGCAAGACTTAGCTGACTTTACAATCAGTTATCACCTTACGCAAGCAGATGCTATTGGTGGTACGGCACATATCCCGCAGGGAACGCCATATACAAACCAAACCCAGTTTGCTGAAGTAATTTGGACACGTATTGTAAACAACGACACAGGTTGTATTCGTATTGCAGAGATTACATTGTATGCAGAAGAAGGTGCAGTGGCTAATCAGCCAGCAGAACCGATTACGGAATGTGACTATGACGGGACAAACGACGGATTTACAAATACTGATCTTACGCAGTATGAAACTGAAATCTTAGGTATGCAAAACCCAACACAGTTCATCGTGACCTATCACTTAACCGAGCAAGATGCACACGATGCTGTAGATGCAATCACAAACCCTGAGAACTTCACTAATACAGTTGCAGGAGGACAAACCATCTATATTAGAGTAGAAAACTCAAGCAGCAATGCCCCTTGTTATGATGTAACCCAGATGGAATATATTGTGGAGGAATTGGCAGAGCCAATAATCACTTCGCCACTAAACACCATTTGTGTGGATTGGGGAAGTACGCTTGCAAATGATCCGCTTGTGCTTGACAGCAATATTACTGCTGCTGGTTATAGCTTTGAATGGTACAGAAACGGAACCCTAATCGCAGGAGCAGACCAAAGCACTTATACAATTACTTCCAAAGGACAAGAAGGAAGCTATTATGTGATTGCAACTAGCGCTGAGGGATGTGTGTCTGAGGTGAGCAATACATTCGAAGTATTCTTATCAGGACAAGCAACACTAGTGGATATAATTACAGAAAATGCCTTTAGTGACAACCAAACCATTACAGTAATAGTAGAAGGAAACGGACAATACGTTTACCAACTTGACCACGGACCTATCCAACAAACAGGATACTTCCCGAATGTAACAGCTGGTGAGCATACCGTAACAGTATATGATACAACTAACGGAAATATAAATACCACTAATAGTTGTGGAACACTAGTAATTAGTGATGTACAAATCATAGATTACCCAAGGTTCTTCACGCCAAACGGAGATGGATATAACGATTTATGGAATATTACAGGTCTAACAGACTTTCATAAAGCAGAAATTTATATCTTTGACCGTCACGGAAAACTGCTAAAACAGCTCAATCCGCAAGGCGAAGGATGGAACGGAAACCTAAACGGAAACCAACTACCAGCAACTGACTACTGGTTTAAAGTCATATACACAGAAAATAATAATAGAAAAGAATTTAGAGCACACTTCTCATTAAAACGATAATGTCCCGTCCTAAATAATCGATACAGGTTATTAGACAAAAATAATTAAATTAAACACTTGCAAAAACGTTTTTGCAAGTGTTTTTTCTTTTATAGGTTCTCATTGCTATTTTATTTTGTTGGTACATTTGGTTTGGTGTGAGCATAAAGCATAGATTCAACTAATAAATGCAACAGCATTAAAAATAACCAAAGGATATGTTTAAAAACTATCCTTTGGTTGGCGAAAAAAAATCACCTTATTTTGTGGTTACGACACTACAAAAAGTATGGGACACTTAACGCTTGAACAAAGATACAAAATTGAGACTTAAACAATCAACGCCTCTTGTTAACTCTGCGGGAACATATTCAATGAATAAGCTTGCTCTATTATTGTTGTGGGATTCTAATTTCTGAAGATTTTGCATTTTTTATTTATCCACAAAAGACTTTTGTAGATAAATTGCGTCACAAATTTGACACAGTGAAGTAAAATTAACAAGGCTTAAACCCTTTATAAAAAAGTATTTAAGCCTTGCTTAGTAGCGGGAACCGAACAAATCTCGAAACATTTTTTGGAAGATTTGGAGCGATTGACAATACACGAAAGCTTATGAAGTTAAATCAATAAAATAATGCCAAAGTGAAATACTATCTTTTAGTGTTTTTCTTGTGTGATTTGATGAATATTTTTCTACTGAAATAAACGATGTATATTTCGAGAGTTGTTCTGTCTCCAACCAATCTATTGAACTATCTGTATTCGTATTGAATTGATTTGTTAACCAACCATTTACTTTCGCGTACCATTCATCGATAGTACGGCTTTGTACATAAGCAAACATTCCACATACTTTAAGATGTGAAGAATGATGTCCTCTTTTGAAACGTTCGATTCCGCCACGATTACCATATACATATTGCTCGTTACTGGAACTTTCTGAAAAACGCTTAGCTTCAAATTCAATAAGGGGCGACGGTTTCCTTCCTCTTGTCAATACAAAAACACCAATATCTGTTTCTTTTCCCGATTTTTTTTGGGTAGGATTTTTTCTAAAATCATATGGGAAATAATCCTGATCATTTTCAACTTTACAAAGTTGAAAATGATTCACCAAGAAATCACTAATCCTATTTTCTTGATCTGAATCTTTAATGGTTTTATAATAAGCAGGAAACTCAGACACATAATTATCTACAAACAACAAAATCTGTTCTACCTCATGATTATTCGGTACAGATAAATCATTCGGTTTGGGTAATTGATATGGAGGCAGACTATCTCTAAGCATCTTAATAACGGGCTTTTACATAGTCAGCAAATACCTCATCGGCATCTCGTAGGGCAATAGAGGGTAACCAATAGCGTAACTGTTTCGGTTTTACCAAAATAATACTATCCTTACCATATACTTTCATTATTTTCTGAATGTATATGTGTTGTTGGTTTGTATCCCTTTGAGGAATAGCTTCTTGAATATATTGCTCTAAATCTAGGATTTGTTCTTCTATAGGAATAATAGTTTCTTCGCTATATTCAAAATGCACAGCAAAGTAATTACCCACGTCTAGAATTTTATATAACTGAAATTGCTTATTATTTATCCTATAAATGCTGTTTAAAGTCTTACAAAAAATCGATGAAAAGTTATCCAATTCTGTTTTTGACACATTGATATGTAATCCAAATTCATTATTGATTATCAATGAGAGTAAATCATAAATAGCGATATATTCTGTTTCTGATAATTTATCTCCCTTTAAATAGGGAAGGTTCATTATATCTTTTTGTAAAAGAGTATAATTCGACCGACTAATTCCAGAACGAGAACTTGTCAACATAAGATAGGCTCTAAAAACTTGATTGTTTTTTAAAGTGGCTTCAAGCTCTTTTAATTCATCAATATCTTCTATTGGAGCATGAATTCCTATTACTTCATTCCTATATGAAAGCGGTTCATGAACTAAAACTACAGGAATACTTTCTTTTCCTATATTTTTCTTAATTAAAAGAGCAGGAGCCCGAAATAGATTTTCCTGTCTTGGCCATTGGAAATATTTATCTGTTAGTATAAATGTTCTTTTTATTCCCTCTTCATCAAAGTCCTCGGGATTAAAGCATTTTGAGCTCGTAAGATATTCAGCTGTTGAATATCCACCCTTTTTCTTTTCAAAATCAGAGGTAACTAACTCATCATCAGGCTTACCCTTAATAAACCCATCGCCAAACACCCATTTATTTACTTGTCTTTTATTTTTTAAGAAATCTCCTAACGTAGGTAATGCACTTAACCTGTTAATCAATTCCACAAGCCTTCCACCTCCAGATAAATTTACTTTCCAGATAAATGGATTATAAATAAGATCCGATTTATTTAAAAAGTGAAAATCGTAATAATCAAATTCTAAAAATAACCTGTTTGTATTGGAAAATGTTCTATTTGCTATTAAATGTAAAACAGCCTCCGAGTCTGGTTTGGTATTTTGTAAAAATATAGCCGCAGTTGCAACATTTTTTCTTCCCCAGAGCTTATCTGCAAGTTTAGTAAAATCAATTACTTGTAGAAGGTTATAAGAAGAAAAAATGTCTTTTTTAAATTTTATATCTTTTTGGTATAACAAAGGACCAGAAGGTTGAATCATGGATAATAGACCTCCTTCTTTTAGTATCTTCATAGATTGTACTAAAAAATGAAGAGCAAGGTTCTCATCAGGAATTTTTATTTCACTTTTGTATTCATACTTTTCTTTTACAAACTTAATATACTCTCCATTGTTCGTTTGCTTTTTCTCATCTCCTATTTGTGGAGGATTAAATGGAGGATTCCCGATGACCAATGAAAAATCATTAGGTGGATTATCCGTTATAAATTCAAAGAAGTCTTTAGTGATAATATTATCACTCATATCGGGGAACTTCAATTTTCCCCATGTAGGTGGATCTAAGTTAACTTCATCCAAAATGGCTAAAGCCAAACTAAAAACAGATAGTCGTATAGCATCTTGTTGAATGTCTATACCATGAATGCTTTTTAGTAATAAATCTTTTAGAACAGCAAGGGACGGTTTTTCTAAATTCCCTGTTTTTTGCCATTGTTCATAACGCCACCATTGGACAATTCGTTTGTATGCTTTGACTAAAAAAATACCCGAACCGCAACTTACATCAATCAGCTTAAAGTTTTTTTGAGGAACTTTAAGTGGCATGCACTCATCTACTAGAGTTGAAACGATCATCTCAGGAGTATAGACAATATCTTTGCTGTCGGTTAGCAATTCTTCATATACTGAGCTGATAACCTCTACAGGTAAATGCGAAAACGAGTATAATCTCCACAGAACATAGCTTCCATTTTGAACGTTACCATCTAAATATTCTGCTAATTTTTGCACCTCACTTTTTTGAATGGCTTCTCGTGCATCAGCTTCATTATTTTTATGCCATTCAAATATTTTCCCGTTAAAATCTTCTGCTAATTTGTCTAACAAAAGAAGCAATTTTCCTTTACGGATTACATCACAGAAATCGGTACACTGGAAATTATTTTTAAAGTATGTTCCTGCAAAATAGCCACTTTTAGCATCTTCATCACGCTCCTCCAGATATTTAATCAAAAGACTCTGTACTAAAAGTTTTAAGGCTACGTGTTTATCCAAATTGGATTCTTTTTGAAATCCCTCATAAACGTTTTTAAGCCCTCGTATTAAATCTCGGGTAGCCGATTGCTCAAATTGGAATCGTTTTTTATTAATATCTTCTTCCCAAAACAATCCATCATCAAAACTTTGAGCATTGAACGATTTTATCGCATCGCCTGTTTTTCTGATGATTTCCTCTGCATAGTGTTCTTTATCTTCTTTAGGCTTTTCCCTTGCATCGAAAACACTAACAACCGATTTTTCGATAATGATGTATACGGGAACCTGATAGCCGTTCCACATATTTCTATGGATACGGTTTCGGTCTTCTGTACTTAAAGAGTTTTGTGTATAATCAAAAATATATAACTGCGGAACAGCAGCCCTCCCATCTTGAAAGTAACGAAAATAAACAGCATCTGCTTCAAACTTACATGCTGTTTCTAATGCAAACAGAATATCCGGACTGGCAATTGCCTCGGTAAGATTTTCGTAGTTCGCAGTTAATAATACACCACTTGTTCCTCTATCAGAAATAAAGGAAAAATTAAGCTCCTGAATATGTTTTTCAAAAACTGCTGTTGGCATATTGTAATATAAAAACGTTATTTGTTTACAGGGTAAAGATACTAATTATAATAGCTGAACATATTTGTTATATCAAAATTTTCTGTAAGTTTTCAATTGCTCAGCTGCTTCAGATAAAATAACTTCTTCCCAAAAGTCAGCATTTTTTGTTTTGTCTGAACTATTGTAACAACCGTCATACATTTTTTGCAGCGTATCTTGTTTGTGTTGAATGTCTACTGTTGTTTTTGTTCCGTTTTTGTAAACCCAGTAATTCACCATTCCTTTTGAAATTACACTGGCTTGGTTTGGTTCTTTGAGCAACCGAAAGTCATCTTCCAATTTAATTTCAAATTTGTAAGTGTCTGTTCCGTCCGACAATTCAAATTCAACTTGTTCACCACGTTTTAGAAAGGGTTCATTTTTTATTTTTCGCAGTTCTTTCAATGTGTTCAGGCAATATCCAACTTCACTGTTGAATTTCGGCACATCATAACTATCATGGCTTGTCGGATTCAACACAAATTTTCTATGGCTATCTAACGCTTCAAAAAGCGTTTTGTCTAAACCTGCATTCTCCGCAAATGCTTTGCATTGCGTAATCAAACCATCTAAATTGTGGAGATTATATTCGCTTGTATAATGCAGTTTCTTGGGTAGAAAATCTTTACAAAATGCTTCGGCTTCTTTTCTCAGAAGATTACCCGCTATCTCATATTCCTTTTGATGAAAATATAACTCCGCTTTCTCAAGGTATGTATCAGAAGTTTTAATGAAAGGTTGAGGAACGCTATCTTTCTCACATTCATACATTTCAATGTATTTCCAATTTTCTTGCCCGAAACGCTTTATACGATGACGAAGCAATTCAAAAAAGTTTCGGTCGTGTGTAAGAATGAGCAATTGATAGTCGGTAAATTCTTTCAAAATAATATCCAATACAATTTCCCGATTACTCATATCTAAACTAATCAGCACATCATCCAAAATCAAAAATTTTGGTGTATCACCTGCCATTGCTCCACTCAGCTTTTGATCGAGCATAGCAAAACGAATAGAAAGAGCAATTGAAGTTAGTTTGGCTTCATTCAAAAATGTATGTGGGCGAGTAATTTTTTGTTTGTCAGCAGGAATACTTACGTGGTCGAAATTTGCGTGAACAATAATTTGCGGTGCAATGGTTTTGTGATTACGTTGCGTGGTACTCCCTTCTACAAACGCATCATACGAGCAGCTTTTAAATTCAAAACCTATCGTAAAAGGTTGTTTGAATTTTTTCAAATAATCATTTACCGATTCTACAATAGAATCTAAATAAAATTTAAGTTCTATATTGAATTTATCGACAGCTGTCGTAAATGTTCGATAAGCCAAATCATGCATCCTGCCTCTCGGATGTAATCCATTTTTTATATAATCCCACCATTCCTGTGCATTAGCATTTGTAGGTAAAGCATCATGACGAACTAAAACTTCCCTAAAATTGATAAAAGGCAATATTTCTTTGTCCATTATAGGAAATAAATTTATCTCCTGTGGATTTTTAAAATCATGAATTTTAGATAGCAGCTTATAGTTGATAAGTTCAC
Source organism: Flavobacteriaceae bacterium (assembly GCA_034676605.1). GTDB lineage: Bacteria > Bacteroidota > Bacteroidia > Flavobacteriales > Flavobacteriaceae > Flavobacterium. The sequence continues at coordinate 2,099,495 of JAUCBW010000001.1, forward strand.
TACCTTGAATGGTTTGTTTTATAAGCGTTCCCGCATTAGTATTTACGATTGTGTTTGAAATTTGCCTATCGGTAGTTATTTTGTGTTCATCTTCAAAAATTAATTTGATAAAACTTTCTTCTGCATCATCAGCAAAGCGATTTCGTAAATTTGCTTCGTATTCGGGAAGAAAGTATTTTTGAACCTTAGAAATATCCGATTTGAACACACTCTGCAAGAAAGTGTATAACGCCCAATATAAACTACTTTTTCCACTGCCGTTTTCACCAAAAATTAAAACATTGCTCCGTTCTAAATCAATAGAAACTTCTCCATAGAAAAACTTGAAGTTTTTAAGTTTTATTTGTTTAATCTTATTCATTACTTGACAGTTTTTATCGGCATTACAATATCTGCCAGTTTAATGTCCATCAACTTTAAATTGTTGCGGATTTCATTATCTTTCTCACGTAGTTTTTGATAAGCATTATGAATGATTTCTATCTGTATAGGTCCTTCTTTTCCTTCTACACTCTCAAAATCTCTTTCGACATATTTTATAAATTCAATGCCTGCTTTTTCAAAATCCTCTTTAAAGTACAACTCCATTACCATTGCGTCTATTACTTCTTCAAACAATTGTGCAATATGGCTGTTTGGAACGTGATCGCTGATTTCTTTTTTGTTGGAAAGAACAAAAAGTAAATAATCAACCAGAATTTCAAAAGATTTTGTGTTTTTGATTGTAGCAATTGGTAATAATTCTATAGTTGCCTTTTTTAGTGTATAAGCACCGCCAGCAGTCATTACACCAATAAATCTGAAATAATACTCTAAAACTTTACTATTTAAAATAGCCAACAAGGTCTTGAGTGAATATTTTTCTGAAACTAGGAAAAAACCACCACTTGTTAAGTAGTGTTGGTTTTTATCTAAAGCAAAACCCCATTGATCAGCTGTAAGTGGCCAAATTATTTTTGTTTCATCAAATTGTTCAAAATAGGATGCTGCACACCTTTGAAGAGCATACCACTCATACCTTATGCCCGTTTCAGATTGATTTCTTGTACTTAATCCTTTGTGATGATTTTTCAAATGAGAATATAACTCAGGATATAAATTTTGTAACTTTTGTTCTGCAACCGTTGATGCACCAGTTATCGTACTATCTTTTTCTAATGGGAAATGCCAAGGAATAAACAGTAGAGATGAATTACTGTTCTTAAAAAAGTATTTTTTAATTTCCTTTCCTTTAAGCAAAGGTTTCACAAAATCTTTATTTTGAAAAAATCCTAAGTTCTCATCAGTAACAATAAAAGCAGGGTCATAACCAGTTGTAACACCTCTTTTTATATCAACACCTGCAATGTCTTTTAAAGGTTTCCCATTTTTTTCTATTTTGGTTTTTATTTCAGATTCGTTTCCTTGCAAAAACACCCATTCTGCCTCAGATAAAACGGTATGGCTGTAATTTCGCTTTCTTGCTTTTAGTTTATCTTCAAAACGAATTTTCCAACCTGTTTCATTTTTAAATTCGTAGAAAGAAAATTCGGATTCCTCTTTTGGCATTTTATTTTCAGACAAATAAACTACACTCGAAACCAAAATTCCTTTAAAAACTTCAACCTGCTCAAAATTGATAATTTTGTGAATAGTTTTATCAACTAAATAACGACGCAAAGTCTTTCCATATCCTGTGTTAAAGAATTTGTTTGTGCTTATGTAGTTGAGTATTCCATTTTCTTTCAGTACATCAAATCCTCTTTCAAAAAAGTAAACACTTAAATCAGAACTTCCAGTATAAACACTATAAAGCGGTTTTAATTTGCTTGCAATGTGTTTTAATTTCTTGTGTTCCACATAAGGCGGATTTCCGATTACCACATCAAATTTTTCCACGCCAAACATCCATTTTGAGTCAAACCAATCTGATTTTCTATTACCAAATGGATCCCAATTGCCTAATTTGTATGCTTTGCTTTCTGAATCTCCCCATAAACCATTCTGGTCTTTAGCAATTTTTTGCTGAACTTTTAAAAATTTATCTTTTATACTTTTCTTTGTTTTTCCATAGCTTTGAATATACTCATTCCGTAATTCTTCCAACTCTTGCAGCTCATCGAAATTATCAAACATATTTCTTTGATTAATTCCATCTGGAAGATTTAATAGTGTATTGGCTGTAACAAATTTGAATTCCAAATTAGGTAGTGGCTCAACTCCTCGGTTTGGTCTATTATCATTAATATTTTCATCTACCACAAGAGATAAAAAACAACGTAATTTAGATATTTCAGCAGCCACGGGTTGTATATCCACTCCATAAAGACTGTTTTGTATCACGCCTATTTTTCGGGCATATTCTACACCCGAGGAAGACAGTTTTTCTTTTAGAAGCTTTTTTACTGTTGGATTTTTGATTCTGTCTATTTGTCTTTTTTTTCCACCATTCCGCTTCAGGATCTAACTTCTGTAAAGCTTGTACGATTTTCTGTAATACTCCCATAGGAAAAGCACCAGAACCACAAGCAGGATCCAATATTTTTACTTGGTCTAAAGCATCTAAAATATTGTTCTTTTCGGCATCGGTAAATGTTGGGTCGGCTGTTTCCAACATTTTAAAAATCGGACGGACTTTCTCTTGTACAATGCCAGTTTGGTTATGCAGATATTGTACTAAGCTTTCAGTAGCCATATAATCCACAATTTCCCTTGGCGTATAAAAACTACCTGTTGCCTTTCTTGCCGTTTCTCCACTATCGGGATCGATTTCTGCCAAGAGGTTTTCAAAAATACGTCCTAACATTTCGGGATCAACGCTTACCTCGATTTCGGTAACTGAATTTTCGTCAATGGTAAAGTTGTACTTTTCCAATTCTCCAAAGAATCTCAAAAACCAATCGTCACTTATATCAAAGTGGTTTTGATTATTCCCTTTGCTATCTGATTTATAATAATCTTCTATGTTGGGTTCAAACAAGCCACCGTTCAGGAAAGGAATTGTGTTTGTCCCTTCTGGTAAGTTGCTTAAGCGTTCGTCCATTGGCGTATTAAGCGTTTGGAAAAACAAGCGTTCTAAAATAGTATGGTAATAATTGTTGTAGTGTTTTACTGCATCTGATGAAAGCAAATTTTCGGGTAATAATGCAATATTATCATCCGATTTTTTCATTTTTAAAAACCAACAAAATACAGTACGCCCTATCAAACGAACGGCAAATTCCTGTCGAACGTTATGGTAAGTATGGGGCAATTGTAAAATGCCTTTCCCATATTCTGTAACTTTTTTTCCTTTGTCAATTTTTCCCCCTACCAATTCATAGAAAAACGATTGAACAATTTTATAAAACTCTTCGTTTAGGGCCTCTACGCTAAAGGCGTTCAGCATGTCTTGTAAGGATACGGCTTTGCTTGTCAGCTTACTTAAGCGGTCAGATGGCGTTCTTACTTTTTCGTCTTTACCTAACAGATAGGTGTATCTCTTTGGTTCAGTTGCCTGTTTGATAATTTCGCCCTCATCGTTAAGTACCTTTATCTCCGAAATGAATGATAACCTCCATTTTTCGTCCTGAACAAAAACAACAATAGCACCGTCCACATCATATCTGTAAACGTTCCTAAGCAATTCACGAAGACTGACTTTATTTCGTTCTAACCATACATCAGGTTTAACGTTGATACGATATAGACCGATAATCCGATCGTCAGAAGTAGTAAAACTTCCCAATTCAAAAGCTTCTGTTGCACGCTCATTATTGGGTAGTAGAATAGGTTTGGGTTGTGCATACAATTGTCTTGCTCCAAAAACAGATTGTAGCACTTCAATCCAATCTCGGTGATTATATGCTTTTTCAAATATCTTATGTAAGGTTGCTCTGTCCATTAGTCAATAAATGTTTCAGTGATTACTATTTCAGGAGTGATATTCAGATCTATATCGTTGGTTGAAGATTGATCATCTTCACCATCATTAAACACATCATATTTTTTTGCAAGGGCAATAATTAAATTGTCTGCTTGCCCGTATGATGTTTCCTTCTTGTCTAATCTTCGTTTCAATTTTCTTATTTCATTAGGTAAAGGGGTAAATGTCCCTTTATCAATTAAGTCTGCTAATACTTCACAAGCTTTTTTAGTATCAGCTTTTCTCGTAATAGATTTAAAATCACGCAAAAATTTCTTTGCCTGTGCAGAAATAGCATCAGCTTTATCCGTTGTAGTAACTGTGTCTATTGTTGCTCCTAAAAAATCCTTATCAAACTCTTCTAATGCTGCTTGCACATTATCATAATGAGTTGATGGAACATCATAACCTGGTTCGTTTATTTTTGCTTCAAAGCGTTCAACCGCTTCTAAAAAAGTCAAAGGTTTTACTTCATTTTCTTTAGAAACTATATAAAACTCCATTTTATAGGGTGATTTTAAGAAAATCAAGGTGCCGTCTTTTGTATCTTCTGATACTGCCTTATCATTTTTTCGAGCGGTACGTGCTTTTAAAGGGAAATTTTTTATCCGTTTAAATTCTCTTGGATTAGCGTCCTTATATTCTCTGATAAATCGTAAATACAACAATCGTTTATCTTCTTCATCGGGCATTCCTTCTTTGAAAAGCTCAAATTGTTCAACCAATTCTTCGTGTGTAAACACTTGTGCATCCTCTCCAAAAGCGGAATGAAATCCTTGTAGTTTCAATAAGGCATTTTTATACAACTTAATCTCTTCATCTCCCTGCTGTGACGGATAAAATATATAGTTATATACTACTCCAGCAACACTCCCAATCCTATTAATTCTTCCGATTCTTTGCATCAACCTTGTTGCATTCCAAGGTGTGTCATAATTGACCAAAACATTGGCACGATGTAAGTTTACACCTTCTGCTAACACGTCAGTTGTGATTAAAATTTGATAGTCATCCTTTCTTTTACCTATGTAATTTGCATCGAAATTCGCTTGAATAGTTTCAAATATTTTATTCCTGTTAGCCGAAGAAACTTTTAATACTCCTTTACCAATGCGTTTTTTTAATTCCTCTGCCAAATAGTTTGCTGTGTCATTACTTTCCGTAAATAAGATCAGCTGCCCTGTAGGATTTCTGTCTTTGTTTAATAGGTCATTTTTAAGAGCGTTAAACAATTCTTCAATCTTTGGATCTTCTTCTACTTTAGACCATATTTTACTTAATTCTTGTAATAAGGCTTCGTCTTTCCTTAAACCTGTCAATAATTCTGGTTCAAAATCCTCAGCTTTAAAAATATTATTCTTGGGTTTCTCTATGCTTAATTCTATAATAAGACTTTCTATGTCGTCCATAGAAAAGCCTTTTTCGATCAAATCGTTAATATTAAGATCAGGAGCAATTAGGACTTTATCGTTCTCAAACATTTTAATCATCCTTTGTGTGGATACCAAAAGATTATTGAGCGTGATTTGGAATGCATGAAAACTACTTTCCAACCGTTTAACCATTAATGTTTTCATAATTCCAGCTAGAGATTTAGAAATCAACACAGCTTGGTCATAATAAGCGTCCTGTAAATCCTCTTTTAAAAAACGAATGGCTTGGTAACGATAATAATTAACCTTGTCATCATCGGTCAAATAGAATATCGTATGGTAAAAAAGTTTACTCAATTTAGTATCCAAGCTATAACCGACAGTCCGTAAAGGTGCTATTTCAGGAAAAACAATGCCTTGTTCTTTTAAATCATCAAGGTATTTTGGGTAGCTTGCTAAATCTCTTCTTGTTCTTCTAACCGTAATTTGAGAAATAACTTTCTCACGGATTGTGTTATATAGTTCACGAATTTTTTCCACATTGGGTTCGTCTTCTCTCATCACATCTTTATACTCTCGAATGATGGGACCAAAGAACGATTGGAGATTAGTAACGGGAAGCGTACTTCTTCTCGCATCCTGAAATAATAATAATTGATAATAAAGATCCTGCGGTCTGTTGTTAAGCGGAGTGGCTGAAATTAGTATAACTTTTTTGTTTTTTCCTGTAACTAATCCCTCTCCATTTCTCGGAGCTTTGCATATGCGTTGTAAAAAGCCAAAGGCTTGTGAAGTATGATTCCTATATTTATGCGCCTCATCAACCAAAATCAAATCATAATCTTCTTTAGCCCAATAATTTACATCTTCCCCATTGGCTATTTTCTCCAGTCGTCCGTTAGTAACGAATTTAGTATGCCTGTCAATACCAAACATTCTAAATGTCGATTTCCAATTTTTCTCCAAAGCAGGTGGATAAACCACCAATATTTTAGTGTTTAAAGAACCATTCGCAACCAAGAAGCGCTTAGCAATCATAGAAGCGATTACAGTTTTACCAAGACCAACGACATCGGCTAGGAAGAAACCATTATGATCCATTAACATCTGAAACCCTTGGTTAACAGCATCTACCTGATAACTCAGTTTTTTAAAACTTTTAGGTAAATCTCCTACAGTATCTGGGTCATAATCAATATTGTTTCCAAAGTACTCGATTAATAATTTGAGGTAAATCTCAAATGGCGTAAAGACTTGTCCAATATGAGTTTTCTTTTTATACTCCAAAATATCGGCTGGTAAAATAGTTGTTGATTGTTGCCAAAGTGTTTGAAATTCTATTTTGGTAAATTCAACATCATCAAAATCCTTTAGTGCAATATTCAATTCGTAATTAGGGGATTTTTTAATGCCTAAACCAGCTTCGGTCAGGTTAGAAGATCCCATGATCACCCAACCGTCGGAATGTTCGGAATGCAGTTCTGGTAAAAACAGATAGAACTTAGCATGAATGGCTTTAGAATTATGCGCTCGTACTTCTATTCTACCATCGATAATATCTTGTATAAATTGTAAAATACCCTCTTCTACTTCTTTGGAATATTTAGCTTCTTTTAAATCCTGTATAAACCAATTTAAAAATTCTTCTTTCGTCTTTTGCTCATCTCTAAAGTATAACAGACCTTTTTTCTGAGCATCTGCAAACATTTGATCTACATTTATACCGATCAGTATTTTTACGTCCTTAACTTCCTTAAGATAAGGTTGTAATGCAAAATATCCTGAGGAACGAAAATAACCTACCACGGCATGAAAAGCAAAGACATCTTTCATATTTTCAAGTATACCTTTGAATTTATGAAAAACTGTATTTTCTTCTGTATTTGTGAAAAATTTTGTACTCATCAATCAGTTATTTTCATCTTTAATTTCAATCAATAATTCTTTTACTGGAACATCCAATATTTTTGCAATATCATATAACACTTCTAAACGAGGTTGCTGTCTATTCTGTACATAACCGTTTACGATGTTATAACTTTTACCGAGTCTCTCTGCGAGCCAGATTTGTTTAATACCCTTTTGTTCCAATATCTCTTTAATCCTATTCATTCAGGTGAATTATAGAAAGTTAGTTTAAATTATTCTGTTATAAAAACAGTCTTGCAATATACTGTATTTCGGTGCAATAAGACACTGTTTTTATGTGTAAATTTGACTATCCCCTTTTTTCTGATAACGTTTGTAATAGCATAGGTCAACGCTCTTTCTTTAAGTACTTCTCATCAAACTCCTCCATTAATTCTATCACTTTTTCAAATATCTGCACCATTTCAGCCGTTTGTTTTTCCAACTTATAGAGATAAACCGATGCTTTTTTCTCTGAAAACCTACTGTATAAAAGCTTTATGATTTGGTTATAATTGACACCTACGGAACGAAATTGACTATGAAAAGAAGTCAGTCTCATATAAAAATCAACTGTTCCTTTGTCAATTTTTACAGATTTGAATTCTTTTCCAAATACCATGGAGACAATAAATTTAGCTTTATTGTCCATTCCTGATTGGTCAAAAAGAGCTAAAAATTCAGCACTTTCTTCATCCGTAAGACGAAAAACATAACGATTTGCTTTGGGGTTGGCCTTTGGTTTTCGTCCCCCTTTGTTCTGTTTTCTAATTTTCTCTTCCATAATAAATCCAATTTTAAAAATTCAACCATTCGACTTCGGAGAAATGGTTTAGCTCCCTGCGTAAGGGCAAGTAGTTTGAGGCACTATTTTAATTTCGAGTGCCTCAAAACACAACTTGCCGTGTTCCGTTGAACACAATAATCCGTCCTGTGGAACGGATTGTAGTTAACCGATAATTTTTACTTTTCTCAAAAAATATCCCCGCCGTCCCTTTACAAAATAAAGAACTTACAAACATTGGAGGCTAGGACAAACAATTCCTTTGAACGCCAAATACTACCATACTGAAATGAAAAATGGTTAAACCCAAATCAAAATGACGTAGACAGGAAAAAGGGGAGTACTGGTGCAAGACTGCATATACCTAAGTGCATAATTTAGCACCTGTGTTTCTGCGTAGGTATGTTTTTACGTAAAGGCGTACCTAGATATGGTCGTATGTACGTACGTACAGTTGCTCGGAGTGAATAAGCTCCTACCCTTAAAATTGTTTTCAAAAGAAAAAACAGAAAAAAAAGAAAGCCATTCTAACAAGGTGGACAGGCGCAAAAACCAAAAGGAAACGGAATAAGTCCCGAAGGGTGGCAGGGCAACACAACTACTCGGCGAAGCCACCTTATTTGCCCTGTCATTATGCCGTAAGCTTTTGGTTGGGCGGTGTGGTGGCTGTCCGCCTTATCTTTGCTACCTTTTTGTTCTTTTTTGAATATATTTTTAAAACTTCAATTTGGCAACTACACGTCAAATGCTACCTCTAACTTCAACATCAGAAGTCCGATCTGCTTATCTGCCTACTTTAGTCGAAACAAACATAGTTTGGCGATGCAGGACGGAAAAGAAATAGAGAAAATACCGATCGAGGAAGCAATGGAGCTTCTCCGCAAAAGCGGTATCGACATGGGGAAGGAAGAAGCCGAACTGGTCATGGAATTTCTTTATAACCTCACGATGATCGTTATTCGGGAATGCTTTGATGTCGAGTGATTTATTTCGTAAATTAGCTAGTCCCAAGGAATGTTACCCATTAAAAGCGATTAGCGATGAAGAGAGCAGATTTATACATACGTGTTTCTACCGATGAACAGGCGGACAAAGGATATTCACAACGTGACCAAGAAGAGCGTTTGAAAAGGTATTGCTCGACCAATAAGATTACCGTTGGTCAGGTTATCTACGAAGACCATTCCGCAAAAACCTTTAACCGCCCCGAATGGGTAAAACTGCTGACGAGCCTTAAAAAGAAGAGTTCAAAGACCAACATTATCCTGTTCACCAAATGGGACAGGTTCAGTCGTAATGCAGGTGATGCCTATCAGATGATCAGCACGCTCAACAAACTCGGTGTAGAACCGCAGGCAGTAGAACAACCCTTAGATCTTTCCATTCCCGAAAATAAAATGATGCTCGCAATTTATCTGGCGGCACCCGAAGTGGAAAACGACCGAAGAGCATTGAATACATTTTACGGGATGCGTAGAGCAAGGAAAGAAGGCAGATTGATGGGAAAAGCTCCGTTCGGGTATATCAACAGAAGCAAAGAGGACGGTAGAAAATATATTGCATTTAAAGAACCCGAAGCATCGGCAATGCGTTGGGCATTCAATGAAGTTGCAAAAGGCATACTTGCTGCTGATCAAGTTCGACAAAAGATGAACACTCAAAGTCCTACAAAATTAAGCCGAAGTGCTTTTCATGTGGCTATTCGTAATCCGTTGTACTGCGGAAAAATATTCATTGCCAAATTTCAGGATGAAGAAGCTCATTTAGTGCAAGGTCAACACGAACCATTGATAAGCAAAGAACTCTTTGATCAAGTTCAATGGGTATTGGATGGCAATAAAAGGGCAGAACGTCCCAATACCAAAATACTTTCAGATGAGAACCTGCCCCTACGTGGTTTCTTGTCATGCCCTGAATGTGGTCGTAATTTGACAGGAAGTGCTTCCAAAGGCAGAACGAACCGCTATTACTACTACCATTGCGTTTCTGCTTGTGGTTTTCGCCAGAAAGCCGAAATAGCTAACGAAGCTTTTGAAAACGAATTGAATCAATTGGAGCTAAAGGATGGCATCAATAACATTCTTAAAAAACTGCTGTTAGACAATTATAAGAAATTCGTACAAAATCCATTTGATGAAAAGAAACGGATTTCCCAAGAGATCGACCAACTGAATGCAAGACTATCGGTAGCGAGAAACAAACTGTTGTCGGAGACGATTGATGATGAGGATTATCTTGAAATAAAAAAGGAATGTAAGGAACGAATTGAAAGTCTGGAAGAACAGTTGAGCAAGGACGATTCTGACTCTAAGAAAATCAATATTGATAAGTCTTTAGATAGGGCGTTACAAAATATCGTAAACATCCCGAAGCTGTACAGAGAGGGAGAAATCAATACAAAGAGGGCGATAATCGGTTCGATATTCCCTGAAAAATTGGAGTTTGACGGAAAAACGTATCGAACCGCCAGAATGAATGTAATTGCAAGTCATATCTTTCAGATTAACAACGAATTACGCCTAAAAAAGAACAGGACAAATGAAATTTATTTTCGTTTGTCCTGTTTAGTAGCGGGAACCGGACTCGAACCAGTGACCTTTGGGTTATGAGCCCAACGAGCTACCTACTGCTCTATCCCGCGATTTGTGAGTGCAAATATACAACAAATAGTTTGTCCTGCAAAACAATTATAAGTTTTATCTTGTTAAATAAACCCAAAATAAGACTTGTGATTTTCTATAGCTTCCATACTATTAATATATATATATCTAGAAAACAGTCAAATACAACGTCTTATTTGTATAAAATCTGATGATTTAATTTAAAATACGAATCACTTTATCGATGCCATCTACCTTTTTAATATTATCAATAAGCTTTTTGAGTATGGTTATATTCGGAACTATAACAGAAATCTGACCTTTAAAGATGCCATCATCGCTACTGAGTGAGATGCTCTGTATGTTTACGTGCATATTATTTGATATCACCTTAGTGATTTCGTTAGTTAATCCGAGGGAGTCCATACCTGTAATTTTCAGCGTAGCTCTGAACTGTTGTTGAGATGAATCAATCCATTTAGCAGAAATAATACGATAGGCATAGTTAGAGCGCATACTTATCGCATTTGGACAATCAGTCTTGTGTACTTTTATGCCTTCATTAATAGTTATAAAACCAAATACAGGATCTCCTGGAATTGGGTTACAACAAGTCGATAGTTTGTAGTCTAATTTCTCTTCTTCTTTACCAAAAACCAATAAATCATAGTTTTTGCTGAGTTCGTTCTTCCCGATATCTTCGTGATTAATAGTCGGAGAACGTTTCATTTTTTTGAAGAAGTTCATAAAACTATTGTTCTTCTGCGCTACAAAGTCTTTTAGTTGTTGGTTATCTATCCCTCCAATACCCATTCTATAAAACAGGTCTAAACTCGTTTTTAGTTTGAAGAACACTACTAATTCATTTATAGTTGTAGTGTTGAGTGTAACTTTTAGGTGGCGTAATTTTCTTTCTAGAATTTCCTTTCCCTCCTCAGCAATTTTTTTAGTATCTTCATTCAGAGCATTCTTAATTTTATTTCTTGCTCTTGAGGTAGTTACAAAATCTAGCCAGTTTACTGTTGGTTTTTGGTTGACAGAAGTAATAATCTCAACTTGATCTCCACTATTAAGTACATAACTCAGCGGAACTAGCTTGCCATTCACACGAGCACCTCTGGTTCTTGTTCCGATATCCGTGTGGATGCTAAAGGCGAAGTCTAGAGCTGTTGCACCTTTAGGCAGGGAGCGAATTTCTCCTACTGGCGTAAAAACATAAATTTCTTTAGAATATAAATTTAACTTGAAGTCTTCCACAAAATCAACAGCATTGGTTTCGTGATTTTCTAAAGCTTCACGAAGTAGGTTTACCCATAGGTCTAAACTGTTTTCTTCTTTTGCTCCTTGTTTGTATTTATAGTGTGCCGCATATCCTTTTTCGGCAATTTCATTCATACGCTCACTTCTGATTTGTACTTCAACCCATCTTCCTTTTGGCCCCATCACAGTAATGTGCAAGGCTTCATATCCAGTAGACTTAGGGGCAGAAATCCAATCTCGTAATCTATTTGGACTAGGTCTATAATAATCCGTTACGATGGAGTAGATCTTCCAAGCTAAAAACTTTTCCTCATTGGGTTCACTCTTATATACGATACGCAAAGCAAATTTATCATAGACCTCATCAAAAGTAACATTTTGAGCATCCATTTTTCTGCGAATAGAATAAATAGATTTTGGCCTACCTTTGATTGTATAGTCAATTCCTTCTTTATCTAACGACTCTTTTAGCACTCCAGAAATCGTTTTGATATACTCATCTTGTTCTTGTTTGGTTTCTTTGATTTTACTGACAATATCTTTGTAAACCTCTGGCTCTGTATATTTTAACCCTAAATCTTCTAGTTCAGATTTGATATTATATAACCCCAAACGATGTGCAAGAGGCGCATAGATATACAGCGTCTCAGAGGCAATTTTAGCTTGTTTGTAATCTACCATAGTATCCATCGTTTGCATATTATGGAGCCTATCTGCTATTTTAATCAAGATAACGCGTACGTCGTCATTGAGTGTAAGCAACATTTTTCTGAAGTTTTCTGCCTGAAGCGAAATATCCTGATCTGTTTTTACTTGCGCAATTTTTGTCAATCCCTCTACGATTTTTGCAATCTTCGGGTTAAACATGCGCTCAATATCTTCAACAGTAATCGGTGTATCTTCGACCACATCATGCATAAGTGCCGCAGCAATTGACGTAGCGCCCAAACCAATCTCAGAAGCTACAATTTTGGCCACAGCAATAGGGTGAAAAATATAAGCCTCACCTGATTTGCGTCGTTGATCTTTATGGGCATCAACAGCAACATCAAAGGCTTTTCTGATGAGTTTTTTATCCTCATCGGTTAAGGTCTGATAACTGATTCGCAAAAGCTCTTTATATTCCTTTGCAATCGCTTTGTTTTCTTCTTCTATCTGCTGCTCTGTCATAAAACGAAAATATTAAACTCTAAATTACAATAATTATTTTGTAATAACAATATCTCTAAACTCAAATAATTTTAATTTATTTAAAATTGTTTTTGTTTCAAAAAACAACTAATTTGCATGCCAATAAACAAAAACAGATAACAATTATGAGAGAGATTACAAGATTGTTCGATTTCCCGTATTTTCAGTTAGAGAATTATCCGCTTGAAGATGCATTAGTGTCAAAACATAATGGAGTATGGGAGAAAACCTCTACTCAAGCATATATTGATAAAGCCAACGCTATATCAAGGGCTTTACTGAAATTAGGCATACAAAAAGACCAGAAAGTTGGGGTTATATCCTCAACCAACAGAACAGAATGGAATATTGTAGATATTGGTGTTCTGCAAACAGGAGCTCAAAACGTACCCATTTACCCAACCATTTCTGAGACCGATTATCAATACATCCTTAATCACTCAGAATCAACCTATTGCTTTGTTTCTGATAAAGAGGTATTTGATAAGCTCAATAGTGTAAAAGCGATGATTCCGACGTTAAAAGAAATTTATTCTTTTGATGATATACCCGGTTGCAAAAGCTGGAAAGAACTTCTTAAACTTGGTGAAGACACTTCAAATCAAGACGAGGTCGAAGCGCGCAAAAACAGCATCAAAACCAATGATTTAGCAACACTTATTTATACCTCAGGAACTACCGGAAAACCAAAAGGGGTAATGCTATCACACAGAAACATTATATCGAATGTCTTAGATAGTTCAAATAGAGTTCCGTTTAAAGTGGGTCAATACAGGAGCTTGAGCTTTTTGCCTATCTGTCATATTTTCGAACGGATGATTGTGTATCTATACCAATATTATAGTGTATCGGTTCATTTTGCTGAGAGTATTGAGAAGATCAGCGAAAACCTGAAAGAAGTGAAACCACAAGTAATGACCGTTGTGCCAAGACTTCTAGAGAAAGTATATGATAAGATTTATGCCAAGGGAGCGGATCTTACTGGAATCAAGAAAAGACTGTTTTTCTGGGCTTTAGATTTAGGTTTTGCCTTTGAACCTTATAAAAGAAATGGTGCTTGGTATGAGTTTAAATTAGGAATTGCCAAAAAACTCATTTTCAGCAAATGGCAAGAAGCTTTAGGAGGAAACCTAAAGCTATTAGTTTCTGGAAGTGCTCCACTACAACCAAGGCTAACCAGAGTGTTTACTGCGGCTGGAATTCCAGTAATGGAAGGTTACGGACTGACAGAAACTTCTCCCGTTATTTCTGTCAACGACATGAACAACAAAGGCTTTAAACCAGGATCTGTAGGAAAACCCATTGATAACGTAGAGGTGAAAATTGCTGCAGATGGTGAAATCTTATGTAAAGGTCCGAACGTTATGCTCGGTTATTATAAAGATGAAGAGAAAACCAGAGAAGCTATGGAGGGAGGTTACTTCCATACAGGAGATATCGGAGAAATAGATGCAGAAGGATTCTTACGCATTACAGACCGTAAGAAAGAAATGTTCAAAACCTCTGGAGGTAAATATGTAGCGCCCCAGATGGTTGAAAACATCATGAAACAATCTCGTTTTATTGACCAAATTATGGTTATCGGAGAAGGTGAAAAAATGCCAGCAGCACTGATTCAACCAAGTTTTGATTTCTTAAGAGATTGGGCTGCCTTAAAAGGATATAACATCGGCACTACCAATGCAGAATTTGCTTCAAACCCAAAGGTTATTGAGAGAATTGGTGAGGAAATCGCCCTAGGGAACAAAGAGTTCGGAAGTTGGGAACAAATCAAAAGATTTGAACTTACACCTGACGTTTGGTCTATTGAAGAAGAACACCTTACGCCTACGATGAAACTCAAGCGAAAAGTAATCTTAGCAAAATACCAAGATCTTTATAACAAAATCTATAGATAATTAAAAAGGCTGTGTTTACTTAAAACACAGCCTTTTTAATTTATATACTAATTAGATGACTTGTAATTTTTTCATACAGTCTTTCATCAATTGATAACTTCTCTCGATATTGTTATCTAGACCTACTGAAAGTCTGATAAGTCCTTCTGTAAGCCCCATTTCGATTTGCTCATCTGCTGGAATTTCAGAAGAGGTCGATGTTCCTGGAGCAGAAAATAAAGTCTTGTAGAAACCCAAACTCACTGCTAGGTAACCTAACTTTTCTTCTTGCATGAGTTCCATCAGTGCATTTGCTTTTTCAAGCGAACCTGCATCAATAGTAAGCATTCCGCCATAACCATATTCTTTGTTTAGAATTGAGGTATAAATCTCGTGTGATGGATGTGAGGTCAAACCTGGGTAAACGACTTTCAGTCCGTCTTTTTCGAAACGCTCAGCCAGATACATCGCATTATGACTGTGCTGTTTCATACGAAGGTGTAATGTTCGGAGATTCTTTAAGATACTTGCTGCTCTTAAGCTATCCATAGTAGAACCCAAAAGCATACTTGCTCCTGTGTTTACGTCTTTTAGTTGGTTGATAAACTCCGCCGAAGCACAAATCACACCGCCTACGGTATCGCTACTTCCGTTGATGAATTTAGTAAGTGAATGAATCACTACATCGGCACCTAATAAAGCTGGAGCAACAGAAAGAGGCGAAAAAGTATTATCAACAACTAATTTTAGGTTGTGTTTTTTAGCAATTTTAGCGAGTGCTTTTATATCTGCAACTTCCAATAAAGGGTTACTCACAGTTTCACAATACAATACGCGAGTTTTTGAAGTAATCGCCGCTTCAACTTGGTCTAATTTAGTGATATCAACAAAAGAAGTAGCAATATTAAATTTTGGCAAGAAATTCTTCATAAAAGCATAAGTACCACCGTAGATAGTTCTGCTTGATACGATGTGTTCACCTGCATCACAAAGTTGTAATAAGACTGGAGTAATCGCTCCCATTCCTGAGGCAGCAACGGTAGCACTTTCTGTACCTTCCATTTCTGCCAAGGCAATACTTAGATTGAGCCCGCTTGGGTGGGTGTGTCTTGAATAAAGATAACAACCATCTGTATTGCCTTCAAAAGTGTCAAACATGGTTTTTGCCGACATAAAGGTATAGGTCGATGAGTCAGAAATAGAAGGATTTACACCTCCAAACTCTCCGAAAAACTGAAGATCTTGAATTTTATCTGCTGGATTAAACATAGCTAAGTTATTTTATGATTATTTATTGTCTACAAATAGACTGAATCATAAATTAAAAATCAATACAAATAAGTAAAATTAGATTATTTACCTACATTTGAACAAATATATAGTTTATTTATCTACACAAAGTCCTTAAAACTAATTTCTACTAAAATGTTACTAGATTCTGTCGACACTAAAATTCTTCAACTACTTCAACAAAACTCAAAGCAAACCACTAAAGAGCTTTCACTAAAGACAAATCTTTCAGTAACAGCCGTCTATGAACGTATCAGAAAGTTAGAAAAAATGAAGGTGATTAAAAAATACATGGTGCTGCTCGACAAGCATAAAATAGGCAAAGCCTTTACGGTATTCTGCCATATCAAACTAGTCAAGCACGAAAAAGAACATATCTTAGAATTTGAAAAAGAAGTGGCTAAGCTACCTGAGGTAATGGAGTGCTTTCACGTAAGTGGCGATTATGATTATATCCTGAAGGTCCAAGTATCAGATATGAATGCTTTTCGGGAGTTTATAATCACGAAACTCACCGCCATCAAAAGCATAGGAAATACCCAGAGTAGCATCTCGATAGGCGAGGTCAAGAATACAACCGAATTTATTCTTTAACACTCCAGAATATATCGTAAATTTGCGTTTCAATCTAGACAATGAAAATGGAAGAAATCCTTAAACAATTCCCCAATCTGACTGAAACTCAAATCAAGCAATTTGCAATGCTTGAAAATCTATACAACGATTTGAATTCAAAGATAAATGTCATCTCCAGAAAAGACATCGATGAGCTGTATACGCGACACGTACTACATAGCTTGGCTATTGCAAAGGTTCAAGAGTTCAGAAGTGGTGCCTATATCCTCGATGTAGGAACAGGTGGCGGTTTTCCAGGAATTCCACTAGCTATATTATTTCCGGATACACAGTTTTATTTGGTTGATGTGATTGCCAAAAAAATCAAAGTCGTCAATGAAGTAGCTGAAGCTATCGGACTCAAAAACCTAAAAGCAGAACAAAAAAGAGCTGAACTTGTGGTGGGTAAATTTGATTTTATTATCAGCAGAGCGGTAACCAATATGCCTGATTTTGTAGGTTGGATCAAAGGTAAAAACAAAAGAGAAAGCAAGCACGCTCTGAAAAATGGTATTCTTTATCTCAAAGGAGGCGATCTAACAGAAGAGTTACAAGACTTCCCGAAAGCAGTCGAATATAATATCTCTGTGTTTTTTGATGATGCATTTTTTGAAACTAAAAAAGTGGTTTACTTACCTTTATAGCACAAAACCTATACAATAAAATAAGTTTAAAACAGATGTAAAATCTCTTTTAGAAAGGCTCTTTTGACTTTCCTAAAAAACATATAAAAACAAAAACTATGATGAATAAAAACACCGTTCTGGCTTGGGCTACCTTTATCATGATTGTGATAGGTTTGATTCTTATCGGACTAGGACTTTTTAAATACAGTGAAGTCTCAGGATGGGGTTTCGGTGCTGTGGGTGTAGGTTTTCTAGCCAATGCATGGGTGTTTAATGCCTTGAAAGGAAGAGTCTAAAATAACAACAAAACCCATAAACATCCGTTATGAGTAATTACTAAAACTCTTAAAATCAGTTTTAGAAGTACTTAGCACGGATTTAGTCTTTTTGAATTGGGTCTAAAAAATAAAAACAGTACTTTTGAAAGCTAAAAATATTCGGATGAGAATTTTACTTTTAGGTTCTGGTGGAAGAGAGCACGCCATGGCTCATAAGCTAGTACAAAGCGAGAAATGTGAAGCGCTTTTTGTGGCTCCTGGAAATGCAGGAACACAAAACATAGCCATAAACATAGCTATCGGAGTGAATGATTTTGAAAAAATAAAAGCCTTTTGCTTACAAAACACCATTGCTATGGTGGTTGTAGGTCCTGAGGATCCGCTTGTCAACGGAATTTATGATTTTTTCAAAAACGATGTTTCGTTAAAGCACATTCAGGTTATAGGTCCTTCACAAAAAGGAGCACAGCTCGAAGGAAGTAAAGAATTTGCAAAAGAATTTTTAGTTAAAAACAATATTCCCACCGCCGGATATGGCTCTTTCACTAAAGAAAATATTGCTGAAGGATTTGCTTTTTTAGATTCGTTAAATCCTCCTTATGTCCTCAAAGCAGACGGACTTGCGCAAGGAAAAGGCGTTTTGATACTAGAAAATTTACAAGAAGCCAAAGACGAATTATCAAAAATGTTGGTGGATGCAAAATTCGGTTCAGCAAGTGCCAAGGTGGTTATCGAAGAGTTTTTAGACGGGATAGAACTCAGTTGTTTTGTGCTTACAGATGGCAAAAACTACAAAATATTACCCACTGCAAAAGACTACAAGCGCATTGGCGTAGGCGACAAAGGGCTAAATACCGGAGGTATGGGAGCTATATCTCCAGTTCCGTTTGCCGATGAAGTACTTATGCAGAAAATAGAAGAGAGAATCGTAAAACCTACGATTGCGGGACTTCAAAATGACAATATTGACTACAAAGGTTTTGTGTTTATAGGACTTATCAACGTCAAAAACGAGCCTTTCGTAATCGAATACAACGTCAGAATGGGAGATCCTGAAACTGAAGTGGTAATACCGAGGTTACAGACCGATCTAGTCGAATTATTTGCGAGTTTACACAACCAAGAATTAAATAAAATAACATTGACGATAGACCCAAGAAGTGCCGCGACAGTAATGGTTGTCTCAGGTGGCTATCCAGAAGACTATCAGAAAGGAAAGAAAATTACGGGCATCGAAAGCATACAGGATTCATTGGTTTTTCATGCGGGCACAAAATCAGAAGACAATAAAATCCTGACCAATGGCGGACGTGTAATAACTATAACATCCTTTGGAGATGACTTCAGAGAAGCCTTAAAAACATCCTATAAAAACATTGATAAATTACATTTTGAAAATATGTATTATAGAGAAGACATAGGCTTCGACTTATAAACTTCTTACATAAATATGGTAAAAATATTCACACTACCCACCACACGAAGAATACTCACCCATATAGGCAAGTATTTTTTGATGCTGAAAGAAATCTTCGTAAGACCTACAAAAGGTAAGTTTATGCGTAGCCTAATACTCAAAGAAATCGATGATTTGATTATCGGATCTCTCGGAATTACGATGTTTATTTCGTTTTTCGTAGGAGCGGTTGTAGCCATTCAGACGGCGCTAAACCTCACCAATCCGCTTATACCCAAATACCTTATCGGTTTTGCGACACGTCAGTCTGTAATCTTAGAGTTTGCACCAACATTTATCTCGATTATTATGGCCGGAAGGGTAGGATCATTTATCACCTCAAGCATCGGAAGTATGCGTGTTACAGAACAAATTGACGCACTTGAGATTATGGGAGTCAACTCGTTGAACTATCTGGTTTTCCCTAAAATCATCGCTATGCTATTCTATCCATTCATAATTGCTATTGCCATCTTTTTGGGAATTTTCGGTGGATTTTTAGCCGCAGTTTACGGAGGCTACTGCTCCATGGATGACTTTTTGTATGGGGTACAAGACCAATTTATACCATTTCACATTGCTTATGCCTTCATAAAAACAATCATATTTGCACTCATATTAGCCACTGTCCCCGCCTATCACGGCTATTATATGAAGGGTGGAGCACTTGAGGTAGGTAAAGCCAGTACTACATCATTCGTTTGGACCAGTGTGGTAATTATTCTGGTGGATTATTTACTAACACATTTACTCCTAAACTAATGATAGAAATTAAGGACTTAAAGAAATCTTTCGGCGGAACTGAAGTTCTCAAAGGAGTTTCGGCACAATTTGAGGCAGGCAAAACCAATCTAATTATTGGACAAAGCGGATCTGGAAAAACTGTTTTACTGAAAACCATGTTAGGTATTCATACCAAAGATAGCGGCACCATTTCTTTTGAAGGAAAAAAATTAGCAGACATGGACAAAGACCAAAGAAGGGAGTTGCGCACCCAAATTGGTATGGTTTTTCAGGGAAGCGCTCTTTTTGACTCGATGACAGTTGAAGAAAACATCGCTTTCCCTCTGAAAATGTTTACTAAGAAAACAGCGAAGGAGATTAGAGAACGTGTTAATTTTGTGATTGATAGGGTGCAACTTGAAGATGCAAACAAGAAAAAACCTTCTGAAATTTCGGGAGGAATGCAAAAACGTGTTGCCATTGCAAGAGCTATCGTAAACAATCCGAAATACCTGTTTTGTGACGAACCAAACTCAGGGCTTGACCCGAAAACAGCTATCGTAATCGATCAGCTAATTCAAGAAATCACTAAAGAATACAACATAACCACAGTTATCAATACACACGATATGAACTCGGTTATGGAAATTGGAGAAAGTATTATTTTCCTTAAAAACGGAGTTTTGGCTTGGACTGGAAATAGCGAAGAAATCTATAAAACAGACAACGAAGCTGTGGTAGATTTTGTTTACTCGTCAAATCTATTCAAAAAAGTAAGAGAAGCTTATCTCAATTCGTTGCTTAAATAACGTATCAACTCCCTCTGAATAAAACTATATGCCTGAACAAAAAACAAAAATAATTGGAGTAATGTCAGGAACTTCACTCGATGGAGTAGATATAGCAGAGCTTGTTTTCACTGAAAATGAGGGCAACATCTGTTTTGAAATTCTCCAAACGCAGACCATTCTCTATGCACCTGATTGGATCGAAAAACTCAGCAATAGCCTCAATTATTCTCCTGCTGAACTTGAAATCCTAGACCAAGATTACACAGAAGTTCTTGGGCAAATCATCAAAAACTTCATCTCAGAAAACAACATTAAAAACATCACTGCCGTTGCCTCTCACGGACATACGGTGTTACATCAACCTGATAATGGCATTACTGTGCAAATCGGCAACTTGCCTAAAATCGCTCAAATTATAGGACAAAAAGTGGTGTGTGATTTCAGAGTTCAAGATGTGCAATACAAAGGTCAAGGCGCACCATTAGTGCCAATCGGAGATCAATTGCTTTTTTCTGAATATGAATATTGTTTGAATTTAGGTGGTTTTTCAAACATTTCGTTTAAGAAAAACGGACAAAGAATTGCCTATGATATTTGTGCTGTGAATACGGTATTGAATTATTATGCACTAAAACTAGGTTATGCCTATGATGATAAAGGCAGTATTTCAGCAAAAGGTTATTTTGATAAAGAACTCTTCGAGTATCTCAACCAGCTTGAATTCTATCAAAAACCCCATCCAAAATCATTGGGTTATGAGTATGTGAAAACAGTCATTCTCCCTATTACAGAAAATTACACCACCGAAACTGTGCTCAGAACCTTCACTGAACACATAGCCTATCAAATTAGCCTGAATATTACGAAGGATAATTCGAAGTTGCTAATTACTGGTGGTGGTGCTTATAATGCGTTTTTAATAGACCGAATCAGACATTACCTGCCGAAAACTGAAATCGTAATTCCATCTTCAACACTTATCGAATACAAAGAAGCCTTGATTTTCGGATTGCTGGGCTATTTGAGGTTGAAAAACATATTTAATGTGCTGTCGAGCGTCACTGGAGCAACACACGACCACTCTTCGGGCTTTATTTACGAGTAAATTTTATTCTGATTTTAGTCTTTCTTGTTCTATTTTTTCAGCTAAACGCTTTTCGATAATAGGCGTAATAAGTGTTTTTCTCGGATTTTGTTTCACAAACGGATAGAGCTCTAAATCATGCTTCATCCTATCGTTTTTATTTGGGTATTTATTTGTTCCGAGTAAGATTTCTTTTCCTTGGTCAAAAAGTTTTTGTTCTTTATCAGCACTCTCTGTGATTTTTCTTTGAATGGTTCCTTCGATAAGTTGGGTGATTAAACCTCCGTTTGATTCAATATCCTTGAATAACTCCAATGCTTTTTCAGCCAATTGCTCGGTTATCGTTTCGATGTAATAAGCTCCATCCGCAGGATTGTCAACCTTGTCAAAATAACTTTCGTGTTTGAGAACTAGCAATTGATTTCTAGCAATTCTATCTCCAAACTCATTTTCTTTGTGAAACAGCTCATCATAAGGCAAGTTGGCTATTACATCTGCTCCTCCTAAAATAGCACTCATACATTCCGTTGTGGTGCGGAGCATATTCACGTTATAATCATAAATCGTTTTGTTGCGCTTGGTTGGCTGAGCTAGTATAGTTAGCTCAAGTTTATAGTCAAATTCTTTGGCTAGAACCTCAATAAGCATACGTAAAGCACGAAGTTTAGCAATTTCAAAAAAGTAATTTGACCCAACGCTTACTTCAATCGTGATTTGAGTTTTAAGTTTTGATATTCTGTTGAAATATTCGTTGATGTGTGCTAAAGTATAGGCGATTTGCTGTACGATAGTGGCTCCGGCATTTTGGTATAAACCCAAATTAACACTCAAAAACGGAATTTCACTTTTAGAATTTATATTATTAAGCTTAGCAAAATCTGTATTTAGGTTTTCAAACCAGTTGCCGTCTTTCCCTAATTGGTGAATAGGATCGAGAAGCAGCGAGATTTGATAGCCGTTTGTTTTGGCAAAATCATTTGTAGCCTTTGCAAAATCCTCAGACAAGAAAAGTGGTTTAAGATAATAGCGTATTTCTTTCGGAAGTGCAGCAAACAAGATGCTTAAGTCCGTTTCTTCTTTTTCGATAATGAAATAAATACTTTCAGCTCCTCTGTTGAGTCTGTCTTGGGCTCTAGCATTTGATTTCTGAATATCAAAGACATAGATAGGTTGTAATATCTTAAACTCAGAGGATTTTATATCAACTGATATATTATTTTTAAATTCATCTGTATGATAAAAGGGTTTTACTTTGATACCTTCTGGAGACTCCCAAACTAGGGTTTGGTTATAATCAGCTCCTTTGAGTTCAGCCTGAATTTTTTGCTTCCATTGTTTAGAAGAGACAGAATCGAATTCTTGGAATAGTTTTGTTTTCATTATTTGATAGTATCGTTTTCGTATTCGATGATATAAACATCTTCATTAGGCTTGTGCATATAATATTTCTCTCTGGCATACTGCTCGATTTTATCAATATTATTGAGCGCTTTAATCTGCTTTTGATCGTTTTTGATTTCGTCCTGATAATATTTTTTATTTGACTCCAATGTCTTGATTTCTTTATTCAAAACCCTGTGTTGCAAATATGATGCGTCATCTAAAAACAAAATCCAAATCCCAAAAAAAAGCAATAATACAAAATACCGATTTCCGAAAAACCTCAGAAACGGATATTTTTTCACACTTTTTTTAAATGGATTTTTCATCTTCCTAGCAAAACTTTAATGGTCAAAGATACAGAAAAAATCAGCTACTATAATATGCGCTAACAAAAGCAGCTGGACAACTTTTATTTTCTGCCCATGTAGGTAATCAAATCAATCAACCTCGAAGAATAGCCAATTTCATTGTCATACCAGCCCACCACTTTCACCATATTATCAATAACCGAGGTCAGTTCAGCATCAAACAAACACGAAAGTCTGTTTCCGATGATATCTACCGAAACAATTGGGTCTTCTGTATAACCTAGAATTCCTTTTAGTTCATTTCCAGAGGCATTTCTAAAAGCTTTGTTGATTTGCTCGATGGTCACTTTTCGTCTTACGTGACAAGTCATATCCGTGAGTGAACCATTAGAAACAGGCACTCTAATTCCGCAACCACCTATTTTATTTTCTAAACTAGGGAAAATCTTAGTCAATGCTTTGGCTGCCCCTGTAGTTGTCGGCACGATGGATTGTGCAGCTCCTCTTGCTCTGCGCAAGTCTTTGTGCGGCACATCGTGCAGGCTTTGGTCTGTGGTATACGAGTGGACAGTTGTGATATAGGCTTGTTCTATACCACACAACTCATCAAGCACTTGTAGCATCGGTGCTGCGTTATTAGTGGTACAACTGGCATTCGAAACGATTTTTTCAGTTCCGTCTAAAATAGTATGGTTGACACCTAAAACAACGGTTTTGATTTTGTCATCCTCTGGCGGAACAGACAAAATCACCTTTTTAGCTCCAGCCAAAATATGTTGGTACAAAAGTCCAAAGGTTTTATGTTTTCCGGTACATTCAATTACAAAATCAATATCTAATTCTCTCCAAGATAAATCAGCAATATTCTTTTCGTGGAAAAAACGGATCTTCTTTCCATCAACCGAAATATGAAAACTATCATACGAAACTTCATAAGGCAAAATTCCGTGAATGCTGTCATACTTCAGCAAATGAGCCATCGTACGATTGTCTGAAATATCGTTTATGGCAACTGCTTCGATAGTCGGGTGATTCAATAGCAAACGAAATAAATTTCGACCTATTCTTCCGAAACCGTTTATGGCGATTTTTATTTTCAATGGGTTAATCGTTTAATCGTTAAACCGTTTATTTGTTTTCAGGAGTTTAGAAAATCCTTGAATTTTGGATGTGTGAAAAGTTTATATAAAAATAAAATCCCACCAAAAATTTCGCAAAACATTCCCACCAACAAAAGTAGATTTGCATAAGGAAAGTGCATAATTTTAAACAATGCTCCAATCAATGTCAGTATAAAACCAATTACTATAACTAGCAAAGTATATTTTGTTTTCATAGAGTAAATTTTTTATCCTTTTATTAGCTGTTATAATTACGATTCAACAATTCAATTATATCAAAGAATATGTTTCTGTGCTTTATAAGAAGAACGTACGAGTGCACCACTTTCGACGTGACGGAAACCTAATTCTTTTCCGATTTCTTCGTATTTTTTGAACTGGTCAGGTGTGATAAATTCTTTAACAGGCAAGTGCAACTTACTTGGTTGTAAATATTGTCCGATGGTTACTACATCTACATTTGCATTTCTCAAATCATGCAGTGTTTCGATAACTTCATCCTCTCTCTCGCCAAGTCCGAGCATAATCCCCGATTTGGTTCTATGTGCTCCTTGCTCTTTTAAGTATTGTAATACGCCTAAGCTTCTTTCATATTTTGCCTGGATTCGCACTTCACGTGTTAGTCTTTTGACTGTTTCCATATTATGAGAAATCACCTCAGGTGCTACTTCTATCATTCGATCTAAGTGGCGTTCGATTCCTTGAAAGTCTGGAATAAGTGTCTCTAGGGTTGTATTTGGGTTCATTCTTCTGATGGCTTTCACAGTCTCAGCCCATATAATGCTTCCCATATCTTTGAGGTCATCTCTATCCACACTTGTCACAACGGCATGGGTGATATTCATTAACTTTATCGAACGTGCTACTTTTTCAGGTTCATCCCAATCTACAGTTTCGGGTCTTCCGGTTTTCACACCACAGAAACCACACGAGCGGGTACAGACATTTCCTAAAATCATAAAGGTAGCCGTCCCTTCTCCCCAACATTCGCCCATATTCGGGCAACTTCCTGAAGTACAGATAGTATTGAGTTGATATTTATCAACCAAGTTCCTAAGATCAGTATATTTCTTTCCGGTCGGAAGTTTTACTCTAAGCCATTTTGGTTTTGGTTGTTTTCCTTGGTTTTGTTCTAAAATCCCTTGCATTGTATTCGTTTTTTGAGACCCACAAAGATACAAATTTTTAATCCCCTAACCATTCTGATGCCTTGAAAATAAAGTTACAAGGTTCTTAAAATCATGTTATAGCGTTGATAATACCGATGTCTTGATTTATTTTTAATTATTTTTGTACTTTACTATTCTTATGTATAAATTGTTTTTTATAATTACCCTATTATTAGTCATCGAGATATATGCTAATTTGGCGCTGAAGGTAGCTTTTCAATCCAAGCAGGTTTTTATTATCTCTATTATCATTTCTTTGCTTATCCATGGCTTTTTCATCTACGAATTCTTCAGTTTTGACAGAAGAGTTGGTCAAACACAATACACGCTTACACTACTTTCACTTTTGGTATTGTATCTAGCAATCAAGCTTTTTATGGCTTTGCCACTACTGATAGAGGACTTGTATAGAGCTCTAAAAACCATCTTTAATTTCTTTGCCAATTCTAGTACTACGCAAATGATGCCCTCTAGACGAAGATTTATCAGTCAAATGGCGTTGGGTATTACTGCTATTCCGCTTTTCTCTATTTTGTACGGAATTTTTGAAGGGAAATACAACTTTAAAGTCATCAAAAAAGCCGTTTTCTTTGATGATTTACCTGATAGTTTTGATGGCTTGAGAGTACTACAAATCTCAGATTTGCACTGCGGGAGCTTTGACAATAAAGAAAAAATAGAATATGCTGTAGAGCTTATCAACCAACAAGATTTTGATCTACTGGTTTTCACTGGTGATATGGTCAACAATTTTGCAAGCGAAATGCATCCTTGGATAGAGACTTTTAACAAAATAAAAAAACCTAAATACGGAAAATACTCTGTACTTGGCAACCACGACTACGGAGAATACACCATTTGGGATTCAACAGCCGAAAAAGAAAAAAACTTCCAGGAAATCAAAGATCTACACGGTAAAATAGGCTTTAAACTCCTTTTGAACGAAAATGTTTATATAGAAAATAACACGGATAAAATTGCCGTAGTAGGTGTCGAAAACTGGGGACATAACTTCAAAAAAACAGGTGACTTAAACAAGGCATCTGAGAGGTTGTCTCAACAAGATTTCAAAATATTGCTCTCTCATGATCCTTCGCATTTTGATTTGGAGGTCAAAAATCACCCTAAAAACTTTCAACTTACACTCTCAGGACATACTCATGGTATGCAATTTGGAGTAGAAATTCCCGCTGTTCTAAAATGGAGTCCAGTACAATATGTATATAGATATTGGGCAGGATTATATAGAGATTCAGGCAAGTTTTTATACGTAAACAGAGGCTTTGGCTTCCATGCTTATTCAGGAAGAGTCGGTATATGGCCAGAAATTACGATTTTGGAGCTTAAAAAAACCGATAAAAGTTAAAATGTTCGTGAAATATGCTATTTTTGTGCTAATTAAACTAAGGATAAATGTCTAAATTCGGAGAGATTATAAATACAGATGTTCCTGTTTTGATTAATTTTTATGCTAATCGGAACGAGTCTTCAGAGGTCATGCATTCGGTTGTCCGAAATATTGCAGCTATGCTAGGAGATAAAGCCAAAGTCGTAAAAATTGATGTCGATAAAAACCAAGATTTAGCAGAGGCACTTCGCATAAATAGTGTTCCTGCGTTTATGGTTTATAAAAATGGGCAAATGGTATGGAGACTATCAGGGGAATCTGATGCCGAATCCATTATTGCAGTTGTACAGAAATATATTTCGTAGTATTTCAGGCTTCACAAACCCATAGACTATACGCAACTATCTAAAAAAACTCACAAGATGCATGTTATACATATAAATCTTCAAGATGGTTGGAGAGGCGGAGAATTACAAGTGTCTTTTCTGATGTTAGAACTAAAGAAAAAACCGATTATACAAACCTTGATTTGTAAAAAAGGTAGTTTATTAGAGCAGTTTGCTATTGACAATAACTTCAATTACTTAAGCTTAAAACCTAGTTTTTTCAGAGGGCTATTCAATGCCCAAAAGCTATCCCAGTTTGTGCGTAAAAATAATGTTGATATTATTCATTGCAACGAATCAAAAGGATTAGGAATTTCAGTTTGGTCAAGAATAGTATTCAAAAACAAAGCGAAAATCATACTGCATAGACATGTAGTTTTCCCTATAAAGGGCTTGATAAGCAAGTTGATTAAATATTCTCCTAAGTATAATGATAAAGTCATCTGTATCAGTACCCAAGGAGAAAAAGTAATTAGAGAAACCACACACAACACCAATATTACTATTGCCCCATCAATGGTTGATATCAGCTATGATTATAAAAACGAACATGTCTTAGAGCAACTAGGTATTGATGTATCCAAGAAAATTGTTGGCTATTTTGCAGCATTTACGCCTGAAAAAGACCATTATAGCTTTCTAAAAGCGGCACAAATTATTAGCGCAACCTATCCAGAGGTTCATTTTGTATTAGCAGGTTCAGGAGATTTAGAAGAACATATCAAAAAAATTGCAGCTGAACTCAACTTAACACATAAAATCTCGTTTTTAGGATACATACCTGAGGCACAGCGACTTATTTCAGAGATTGACGTGTTGCTGTTTACTTCGACTAAAGAAGGTTTAGGTTCAACAATTCTTGAATTTTTTGTTGCCAAAAGACCAGTCGTAACAGTTAAAAACGGAGGATCCGAAGATCTAGTTTATGATGGAAAAACAGGTTTTATTTGTGAACTAAGAGATGCTGATTGCTTAGCTGAGAAAACAATTCGACTACTTACAAACTCACAATTAGTGGCTGATATCACGCAAAACGCATATACTTACGCCGTAAAAAACTTTTCTTTTAGCAGTGTAACTGAAAAAATATACGCTGTTTATCAAGAGGTTACTTCAGAAAAAACAAATTGCAAAAGTACCTTGTAATTTATCGGTAAAATTTTTATGTAATTTCATGATTTTTAAATTAGAAGTTCATAAAATGTGTACATTAGCATTATTGAATTAACTAAACAAAACACATCAATCATGGATATGCTACAGCCTACAGACACTCCTAAACTAATAGACAAAGAAGAAATTGAACACATGAAATTTCCGCAACAGGGAATTACAAGAGCTAAAGGTGAGCTAGAAGCCCTTATAAGAAAGCTTAATGAAGCAATGACTTTAGGGAATGTACATCACTCTAAAATCAAAATTATTTTTCAGGATTCTGAAGGTCTAAAAGCGGTTGAAACCACAGTTTGGGTTGCTGGCGAAGATTTTATTACTCTTAAAAAAGGTGTTTCTATTCCGATTAAAAATATTGTCGATGTGAAGTTTTAGACTGCAAAAAGATATTTGAGTTATAAATATATATAGCTCAAATATAAATTTTATAAAACACCTCCAACTTCATCTCATAAAAACAGCTTTTATCCACATAAACGGGATGAATTTTGCTATGTGTTGTTTTATTTACACTTCTATTTCCCAACAGTAGAAGCTTTGGTCATTGCTCTAAAAACCGTACCTTTGTAGTCTTAAATTTCAGCATGAAAAACATAGATATTTCTGCACTAGACCCAAAAAAATTCATACTCATCAAAGGTGCCGGATTGCACAATCTCAAAGACATTGACGTTGCCATCCCCCGCAATAAACTCGTAGTTATCACTGGGCTTTCAGGATCAGGTAAATCTTCATTAGCTTTTGATACACTTTATGCAGAAGGACAAAGACGCTATGTAGAGAGTCTTTCTTCGTATGCTAGACAATTCTTAGGCAGGCTGGATAAACCAAAGGTGGAATACATCAAGGGAATTGCTCCTGCGGTAGCTATCGAACAAAAAGTAAATACAACCAATGCCCGCTCAACTGTGGGTACATCGACTGAAATATATGATTATCTCAAATTGCTGTATGCTAGAATCGGGAAAACCATTTCTCCGATTTCAGGACAAGAGGTCAAGAAAAACACGGTTTCAGATGCCATAAACTTCATTAAAGCTCAAAATATTGAAGAAAAGTGGTTGTTGTTAGCGCCAATTAGTATTGAGAAAAGTAGAAGCCTAAAAGAGAAATTAAACATTCTTTTACAGCAAGGATTTTCAAGAATATTGGTGGATAACCAAACCCAAAAAATCGAAGACCTACTGATTACGGCGAATGACGATGAAGACACCAAAAGTGAGCTCTTTATTATCATTGACCGCATCGTTACTAAAGACGACGAAGATTTTTATAACCGTCTTGCCGATGCACTAGACTCAGCGTTTTATGAAGGCAAAGGCGTTTTGTTTTTACAACGACTAGCCGATAATGCTCGGTTTGAATTCAGCAATAAGTTTGATTTAGACGGCATGTCATTTACTGAGCCCAATACGCATTTCTTTAGTTTCAACAATCCGTATGGTGCCTGTCCTTCTTGTGATGGCTACGGAAACATCATCGGAATTGACCCAGAACTTGTAATCCCTGACACCTCTGCTTCTATCTATGAAAGTGCCATTGCTGCTTGGAGGGGAGAATCGATGAGTTGGTACAGAGATCAATTGGTAAATAATGCCTATAAGTTTGACTTTCCTATTCACAAGCCTTATTTTGAACTTACAGAAGAACAAAAAGATTTAGTTTGGAAAGGAAATCAATATTTCACCGGCCTAAACACCTTTTTTACAGAACTAGAATCTCAAAATTATAAAATACAAAACAGGGTGATGCTTTCTCGTTATAGAGGAAAAACCAAGTGTCATGTGTGTGAAGGAAGACGACTCAAGCAAGAGTCTAATTATGTCAAGATAAACGGGAAATCAATTTCAGATTTGGTGGTAATGCCTATTAGCAAACTGATCTTGTTTTTTAATGCTTTGAAACTCAATCTATATGACCAGCAAGTTGCCAAGCGGTTGCTTTTAGAAATCAACAGTCGCCTAGGCTTCTTAGAGAATGTAGGCTTAAATTACCTAACATTAAATAGAAACTCAGCAACACTTTCTGGAGGTGAGTCTCAGCGTATTAATCTAGCCACATCCTTAGGAAGTAGCTTGGTGGGTTCAATGTATATTTTAGATGAACCAAGCATCGGACTACACCCGAAAGATACAGAAAGACTAATCGTGGTACTCAAAGAATTGCGCGATTTAGGCAATACCGTAATCGTCGTAGAACACGATGAAGATATTATGAAGGAAGCTGATTATATTATCGATATCGGCCCTGAGGCGGGAAGTCTCGGAGGTGAAGTGGTCGCTTTAGGGACATTTGATGAAATCAAAACACAGCATTCGCTTACTTCAAAATACTTGAGTGGTGCAATGTCTATTGCTGTTCCTAAAAGCCGTAGAAAATTTAAGAATCATATCGAAGTTATTGGCGCTAGAGAAAATAACCTCAAAAATATAAATGTCACCTTCCCTTTAGAGTGTTTGACCGTAATCACAGGTGTTTCAGGAAGTGGAAAAAGTACATTAGTCAAAAAAATCCTTTATCCAGCGCTCCAAAAACAATTGGTAGGACACGGTGAAAAACCAGGACAGTTCTCTAGATTAGACGGAAGTTATTCCCATATAAAATCAGTAGAATATATTGACCAAAACCCAATCGGAAGGAGTTCACGATCAAATCCTGTGACTTATATCAAGGCGTATGACGATATTCGGGAATTATTTGCCAAACAAAAATCAGCCAGCCTCAGAGGTTATCAAGCCAAGCATTTCTCGTTTAACGTAGAAGGCGGACGTTGTGAAGTATGTAAAGGAGATGGCGAAGTAGTAGTTGAAATGCAATTTATGGCTGACGTACACTTAGCCTGTGAAGCTTGTAAAGGCAAGCGATTCAAAAAAGAAATTTTAGAAATCAACTTTGAAGGTAAGAACATTAGTGATGTGCTTCAGTTGACCATTGATGGTGCTATTGATTTGTTTGAGAAGCATAACCAAACCAAAATTGTACAGAAGCTACAACCGCTAAAAGACGTGGGTTTGGGTTACGTAAAACTCGGGCAGTCGTCTTCTACCTTATCTGGAGGAGAAGCACAAAGGATAAAATTAGCTTCATTTTTAGTCAAAGGAGTTACCAAAGACAAAGTGCTTTTCATCTTTGACGAACCTACCACCGGATTACACTTCCACGACATCAAAAAGCTATTAGCTTCGTTTGATGCTCTGATTGACAAAGGACACTCGGTTGTAGTTATTGAGCATAATCTCGACCTTATCAAATGTGCTGACTATATCATTGATATTGGTCCTGAAGGTGGTGAATTTGGCGGTGCACTCATGGCTTTTGGCACGCCTGAAGAAGTTTCAAAAAACAAGAACTCTATAACAGGCAAATACCTGAAAGAGAAATTATAGACAGAAAAGAATATAACTATGAAAAATAAATTAAAAGTAGAGGTTTGGAGTGATATCGTCTGTCCGTTTTGTTATATCGGGAAGAGGAATTACGAAAGTGCACTAGCAGAATTTGAACATAAAGACAAAGTGGAATTGGAGTTTAAAAGCTTCCAATTAGATCCTAATTTTATTCAAGACAGTGCACAAAAGCACGATTACCGTCAAGGACTAGCTCAGAAATATGGTCGTTCGTTAGAAGAAATCAATGCAATGATCGAGCAAATGACCTCATCTGCAAAAGCGGTAGGCTTAGACTTTGATCTTGACAACGCAGTTCAATTCAATACTTTTGATGCACATCGCATGCTTCACTTAGCCAAAGAAAAAGGCATAGGGAATCTATTAAAAGAAGCTTTGTTAGCAGCTTATTTTATAAAGGCAAAAGATCTAGGTAACAAAGAAGTTTTGAAAGCAGAAGCGCTAAAAGTAGGACTTAGCTCAGAAGATGTTGAAAAAGCACTATCAGATGACCAATATGCTTATAAAGTAAAGCAAGATATTCAAGAAGCGGGCAATCTTCAAATTTCTGGGGTGCCGTTTTATGTATTTGACAGAAAATATGGTGTTTCAGGAGCACAACCGCCAGCTGTGTTCTTAGATACGCTGAGAAAAACCTATGCGGAATGGACAGGTAAATCTGGAATTACTCTAGAGAATACAAACGACGGCGTGTCTTGTGATGCGGACGGGAATTGTAGCTAATTCAACCTAACCACACTTTATCAAAAAAAGGGGCGTTTTCTACAGTAGAAAACGCCCCTTTTTTGTGATTAAAAACTTCGAGATTATTTCATCCTTCCGTATTGGCAACAATGGTGCAGTTCTTCATAAACCTTATCATCTGCTTTTATCTTATCTGTGTCGTGTCCTGCCTTAGCAATAGCTTTGCTCACCTCTTCAACAGAGGTTTTTCTTTCATCGATTGTTACGTGAATATCCTGACAATCAACATGCCATTCTGCTTTTTTCACTCCTTTGACAGAGAAAGCTGCTTTTTCGATACGCTTTTTACACATATCACAATTCCCATTAACCGGGATGACTACTTCAACACTTTTTTTCTTGGCTTGTTTTTCTTGTGCTTGCACAGTGAATCCAGCAAATACAAAGGCAATAATTAAAAATAACTGTTTCATGATTTTTATATTTTTTTGGGTTATAATTTGATTTTAGTCGAGCATATAATCTGAGTAATCCTCATTTACTTTTCTTTTGATTTTGAAACGCAGTCCTGCATAATACATCGAACCAAAAACTGGTCCGTAGATCATTGAGCTATCAAAATTAGCACCAAAAGGATTGTCAGCACCAATAACTGCATCTTTTTGTTTGTAGTTAGTCAAGTTTTCTCCACCTACATACACTTCAAAAACAGGTGAAAAACTATGTGTAATTTGAGCGTTCATCAAAGTCAATACTGGCGAGAATTCTCTGGTTTGATATTGCGCAGGATTACTTGCTGTATAAGGCAATTTTTGCTCACCTAAGACATTAGCTGTCCAGTCAAACTTCCATTGCTTTCCTTTTTCAGTAACGTGCGTTTCGTATCCAATATTGGCGAAGAATCTATGTTTTGCTTGCAAAGGCTTGATGTCTCTTCCTCCTTGATAATCTGTTTGGATATCATAAAACTTATAAGCGGTGCGAATATTGAAGTGATGCGTGATTTCTAAGTTAAACTCCAACTGAAAGCTATTTGCAAAAGAAGCGCCATCGAGGTTATAGAAAGCAACTTCCTGTGGTGAATCATACAAATCTACTACCACTTGGTTTTGGAAATCTGTTCTATAGAAATCAGCAATAATCTCTGCTTTCTTACCGAATATTCTAAAGTCTTGCATAAGACTCGCTCCATAGTTCCAAGCTACTTCAGGATCTAGCCCGTAAATTTTCCCGTTGGTGCTTCGTATGTTGAACTCACGTGAAGAAGCAAATAAATGTTGGTTTTCAGCATACACATTAGCTGTTCTGACTCCTCTACCTACGGAGGCTTTAATTGTACCGCCTTTCCAAGGCGCATAACGCGTATGGATTCTTGGCGTAACGAAAGTGCCGATGCGGTTGTGGTTATCTACTCTAACTCCAGCAACTAAAGTAAAGTCATCCATATTGTCATAAGTATATTCAAAAAATGCTCCGACAGAAGTATCTGTTCTGCCCACATCATCTATCGAAGAACCGTCAACTTTACCAATCATTTCATCATAGCCGTCATAAGTGAAATTCACTCCAGTTGAGAATTTATTCAATGTATTTGACAAAATTGAATTGTACAATAGGTTAGAATAAAAACTTTTTTGATGGATATCGTATGTTCTTAAACCAAAATAAGAATCTTGTTTGTGTGAGCTAAAAGAGTTTTGAAAACCAAAGCTCTTCCAAGATTCATCTGGAAATACATAACCTATCT
Organism: Flavobacteriaceae bacterium; assembly: GCA_034676605.1. Lineage (GTDB taxonomy): Bacteria > Bacteroidota > Bacteroidia > Flavobacteriales > Flavobacteriaceae > Flavobacterium. The sequence goes on from JAUCBW010000001.1 coordinate 2,133,960, forward strand.
TGCTTGACGCATCAAACTTTTCTGTAAGGAGTTCTGAACCCCAATAATTAGTTGTGAGTTTATCTCGGTTTTTGTTGAAATCAACACTTCCGGCTTGTTTGTCGTCTTTCATATAACGCAAGTTAAGAAAACCTACCCAACCTTTTTCTGCATCTAAATACTGCCATCTGTTGAGGATATTCACTTGCTTTCCGAGTGGATTATCTAAAAAACCATCGTTGTTCATATCGTTCTTTGAATCACGCATATTTCCGTGTAAGAACAAAGAAGTAGCCCATTTATCAGACACTTGTTGGTTTAAGTGTGTATTTAATTCAAAACGAGAATCAGTAGAAGCATAGGCATTCACGAAAAGTGGTAAATCATCAACAGGCTTGATAAGCTCATAGTTAATCTGACCTGAAATGCTTTCATACCCATTGACGACACTTCCTGCTCCTTTGGTAATTTGGATGCTCTCGACCCAAGTTCCTGGAATAAACGAAAGTCCGTAAGCTTGTGCAGCACCTCTTACAGCAGGAATATTCTCTTCAGTCATCATAATATAAGGACTGTTTAGTCCGAGCATTTTGATTTGTTTGTTGCCTGTCACAGCGTCTGAGAAGTTCACATCAATGGATGGATTGGTCTCAAAGCTCTCAGAAAGGTTACAACAAGCGGCTTTTAAGAGTTCGCTGCTAGAGATGTTGGTAATATTAGCTGCGGCAAATTTTAGTCTTGATAGTGCTTGTCTTTTTCTTTCGATAACGACAGTCTCTACCATATTATCTGGGAATAACACTGCAGAAACTTCGGTTTTTGGGTCAACAATTACCACTTCAGTAGTTAATCCGATAAAAGAGATAACTAGATTTTTTCCTTCTATCAAGGTGAGCTCAAACTTACCGTTGCTATTGGTTTGAGTGCCTTCTGTGGTGCCTTCCCACACAACTGAAGCCCCAATTAAAGGAATGTTTTTGTTGTCAGCGGTGTTTTCATAAACAATACCTCTGATTTTTTGTTGGGCATAACTAGTTGATCCGATAAGGATTAATAGTAAAAATAAATATTTTTTCATTTCTAAAACTTAATTGATTGATATAGTACTACTGCTCAAAGCTTGTATGCCGAGCAAGAAATATAATAGAAATCAATAATTAAGCGTAATAGATCAAACTACAATAAAGTTTGTAAAAAGGTGGTGCGTTTGATTGAAAACAGTACTCAAAGTGGTCTTGATTGAAATCTTCTAAAGTAGTGAAGAAAACAATTGAATAGTTATCCTCAACAAGTACGAAAGCATCGTAGCTGAATGAAAATGATTTTGCAATAAGTATATCTGGATTGTCTTGGGTGATGGTATGGTCTTTACAACACTCTGAATGATCATCAGTTGTGTCACCGCAGCAGGTTTGCACATCTTGGCATATCTCGTCTAGTTGCGTATGTGCATGGTTATCAGTGTGTCCACAAGAATCTTCAATTGCCTCAGCATAAATAACCGTAGAGGCTATTTGATCGTCTCCACAGAAATGTACATTCAAGGCTAATCCGACATTTGAAAATATCAGAATAATCGCAAACAACAACGCAGTAAGAGACTTAGGTAAACGCATGTATTAGCTTAAATAAAAATAAACTCAAACAAAGATAACGAATATTCTCTTTCAGAGAATACTTTTAACGAAATCATATAGAAGTGATTTGTTCACAATATAGTCCTTTTACTTTTCAAACTCATTTGGACCTACAGAAAACAAAAAACCTAATAGATTAACTATTAGGTTTTTGTGAATTACTCCCAAAAGAGATATACTTTATTTCTCAGACGAATCAGTGTTTTTGGCTGCTTCCTCAACCTCTAAACCACCATCCGTTGACTGTTTAGCTTTATATTTATCGTTAAGGAGTTTTGCAATTTCAGATGTAATATCTTGTCCTTGTTTTGCATACAACACAGTGCTTGCTCTCTCAGAAGTTGATAGAATATAGTCGTAATTTTTTTCTTTGCCATATTCTGTGATAAATGCTCTAACTTGACTTACAAGGCTATCCATTTCTGCTCCGCTTTCATTTTGCAGTTTTTGCATCATAGCTTGTTGTGTATAAGCCAAACGTTGCTCTCTTTCTTGAAGGACCGCTCCTGTTTGTTGTGCCCATTGTTGTCCTTTAGCTTGTGCATTTTTCTCAAAATAAGCGATATCAGCTTTGAACTTACTCAATTCAGCATCGAGTTCTTTGTCCATTTGTTCTGACTTTGCTTTATATTTTGCTTCGATATCTTTTGCTTCTTCGTATTCATTCAAGAGCTTTGATGAATCAATATAAACTATACTCAAAGAGTTGTTCTGTTGTGTGCTTTGTCCTTGTTGTTGGCAAGAGATTAAGAATAGTCCGAAGGTTGCGGCTAAGATTATTTTTTTCATGAATATTTGATAAATTAATAATTCTGCAAAAGTAATATAAATTTAGATGTCATTAAGCATTTTTGAAATTTCATCTAATTTTGGTGTAAGTATAATCTCTATTCTACGATTCTTAGATTTCCCTTCTGAGGTTTCATTACTCGATACGGGAGCGTATTCACTTCTACCGGCAGCCGTTAGATTCAACGGATTTATTTTTTGGTTTTCTTTTAAGATTCTCACAATAGAAGTAGCTCTTTTAGTTGATAAATCCCAGTTATCTTGCACCTGTGTCTGTCCGTTGTAAGGCACATTATCTGTATGCCCTTCTATCAGGACAGAAATATCAGGATTATCAGCCAATACTTTACCTACTTCAACCACAGCTGATTTCCCTTCTGCTCCTACAATCCAGCTTCCAGAAGCAAAAAGCAATTTATTCTCCATAGAGACATATACTTTACCGTCTCTTTGCTCTACCGTAAGTCCTTTTCCTTCAAAACTATATAGTGCATTTGAGAGTTTGTCTTTAAGTCTTTTAAGGTTATTTTCGTTAGCTGCAATCAGACTTTCTAGTTCTGTAATTCTTTCTGAGCGTTTCTGCAGGTCATTTTTAAGCTTCTCTAACCTGTCTTGTTCTGCTTGAAGTGCTTTTTCTTTTGACTGAAGCTGTGCCAATAAATCTCTGTTTTTCTCAGAGTTAGCTTGTATTGATGCACTACTTGACTTCTCAAGTGCATCATAAGCACCTTGAAGGTTTTTAAGCGTACTTTTTGAAGTATTGCAATCGGCAAGTAAAGCGGCATAGGATGCTTTCAGCTTATCGAGTTCAGTTTGAAGTGTGTTTTTATCTAACTCCAATTGATTTTTCTGTAGCGATAAATCTGTGTTTTCTTGATCAGCTAATGCTTTTTCAGCCTTTAGGTCATCATATTTTTTTTCTAAATCGTTGTAAATTTTCTTAGAAACACAAGAAGAAAGCAATACAACTGAAAGTCCTAACAATACACTTTTTCTAATCATGGTTGGTTTGTGTTTTTTGATTTAACTAAAAAGGTCTGACTTAATAGCCAAACCTTTTTAGAATATAATAATTAATAGTTTTTAAATAGTACTTAAAAAGTGCACTAAGTTAATCAAATCTATTTCTTTTGAAAACGAAATCTTTGTTTTTTTCAAAAATGCTGTAATTTCAGCTTTCTTATCAGGAAATAATCCAATCAACTCTTTTCTGTTTTTAGGGAAGTTGTCTATCATCGACCCTACTTTGATAAGATAAGTATCTGTTGCTTTTGTATATTCAGCAGGTCTGTATTCGTCATAGCTGTTTTGAGGCTCTCTTGCTTGACTAAATTTTATTTGCTCTCTTTTATAGAGACCTACTTTAGTATCTGAAAGAACTACTAGATAGCCTTTATATCCTTTGTTTTTATCAGTATAAGATTCATATCGGTATTCTTTTGCAGGATACAAAAACTTTACAGTCAAATTTTCTGATTTAGGAATGTAATAAATCTCTCCTTTATTTCTGAATTCCATTTCATCCTGAAAGGCGTTGTATCTCAAAGAGATATTGCCTTCCTCAAAATTCGAAATTGATGCTAAGTTCATGGTTGGTTCATAATAAGGACTCCCTACAATGTCATGTCTCTCTTCAGCTTTGTGTCCGTAATTAAAAACTTGACCCGTTATTCCTGTTCCTACTTCTGCTCCTCCTCTATTTTGTGAAAAACCTAAAAGAGTTGCTAGACAAAAAATTCCGGTGATTATTTTTTTCATTTTGTATGTTTAATTTTTATTCGTTTATGATTATGTATCTACAAATCTATAATTCTATTTTTTTATGTCTCTTAAGGATTCGTTAAAATAACAAACCAATGAAAGAACTCTTTAATATTGTATAAAATAGCTCTTACAGACCGAAAACTTCTTTTACCTTCTCTACGTAGTCCAATTTCTCCCAAGTGAAGAGCTCGACATCCATAGTCACGGTATTTCCCGATGGTGTTGAAAAAGTTTTGGTTACCGTTTGATGTTCACGTCCCATATGTCCGTAAGCAGCAGTTTCTGAATACATCGGATTTCTCAGTTTTAATCTTTGTTCGATAAAATAAGGACGCATATCGAATAATGTTGAGATTCTATTTGCAATCTCTGCGTCTGACAAGCCTTTTATATTACATTTACCGTAGGTATCTACAAAAATACCCATTGGTTCTGCTACACCAATAGCATACGAAACCTGAACCAAGATCTCATCTGCTACACCAGCGGCTACTAAGTTTTTGGCGATATGACGCGTCGCATAAGCCGCACTTCTATCTACCTTACTTGGGTCTTTTCCTGAAAAAGCACCACCACCGTGAGCTCCTTTTCCGCCGTAAGTATCTACAATAATCTTTCTCCCCGTAAGTCCTGTATCTCCGTGAGGACCACCAATAACGAACTTTCCGGTTGGGTTGATGTGGTATTTTATTTTATCAGTAAAAAGATATTTATAGGCAGGATATTTCTGAATCACTCTCGGAATCAGAATCTCAATAAGGTCTTTTTTTATTTTAGCAAGCATGGTTTGCTCATCGGCAAACTCATCGTGCTGCGTAGAAATCACAATTGTATCAATACCTATAGGTGTATTCCTGTCTCCGTATAACATAGTTACCTGAGATTTTGCATCGGGTCTTAAGTAGGTAATTTCGCTATTTTCTCGGCGGATATCTGCTAATTCCTGCAAAAGTTTGTGCGAAATATCCAATGCCAAAGGCATATAATTAGGCGTTTCGTTAGTAGCGTAACCAAACATCATTCCTTGGTCTCCAGCACCTTGATCTTCTGGTTTTGCACGCTCTACACCTTGGTTGATATCCTGAGATTGCTCGTGAATAGCCGATAAAACGCCACAGGAATTCGCATCAAACATATACTCGCCTTTGGTATATCCTATCTTTCTGATTACCTCACGTGCAATTTGTTGTACATCGAGATAGACTTCTGATTTGACTTCACCAGCTAAAATAACCTGACCTGTGGTCACTAGAGTTTCGCAAGCTACCTTGGCACTAGGGTCAAAAGCCAAGAAGTTGTCTATAAGTGCATCTGAAATTTGGTCTGCAATCTTATCCGGATGTCCTTCACTAACAGACTCGGATGTAAATAAATAAGCCATAAAAATTGAATTTTAAAGACTTCTCGAAGAAAACAATATAAAAAAGCTGAAAAAGGAGTAGAAATTACTGCTTTAGCATTTTTTTTATAGAGGTTGCAATCAGTCAAATTCTTCCTCTCGAAGTAAGTTATGCAGCAAATTTAGGAAGCTTTTTCTGATTTAAGACGTATATAGATACAAAAAAGTTATATTTAACAAAAATTAAACTTTGTTTAAAGTACTTTTGTTGAAATGTTAATACTCTGAAGATGCGTGTTTTTGTAGTTTTATTAGTATGGTTATTGTGTTCTCAAGGAGTTTTTGCTCAGAATGATATCTTAGCCAAAGAATATTTCGAAAAAGGACAATTTGAAAAAGCAGTCGTAGCTTATGAAGATCTTATCGCCAAGAATCCTAATAATTACATCTATTTCACCAACCTACTTGCCACTTATCAGGAACTAAAACAATTCGACAAAGCAGAAAAAATAATAGTAGAACGCCAGCAAAAAACCAATCAACCGCATTTATGGGTAGAGTTGGGTTATAACTATCAACTGCAAAAAAACACTGCAAAAGCAGAGGAATATTATAAAACAGCTATTACCGACTTAGACCAAAACATTCACTTCGCTAGTAATGTCGCCTATGCTTTTGAGCAAAAAAACCTACTTGAAAAAGCATTGACCGCTTATGATATGGCAAGTCAAAGAGACGAGCGTTTCAACTTTGATTTTCAGAAAGCACGCATCTATGGGCAACTCGGAAATATGGAACTCATGATTGAGTATTTCTTAGATTATTCCTACAGAACCCAAGGCGTAACTTTATCCGTTCAGAATCAATTCAATCGGTTTATAGAAGAAGACGCCTCTGAGGTGTTTACGCCCTTACTACGAAAAGCTTTGCTTGTTAGAGCTCAGAAAACACAAGACATTTATTGGAGCGAATATTTGAGTTGGTTTTTTATCCAACAAAAACAATACGACAGAGCCTTCGTACAAGAAAAAGCAATTTACAAACGAAATCCAGAATCCTTAGGCAGTATCCTAAATTTAGTAAAACTTACTTCTGAGGAACACGAATACAATTTATCTAAAGAAATAATCACTTTCGTTTTGGAGAATGCTCCAGATACTGAAACTCGTATTTATGCCAATAGCTTACAAATGCAAATCAGCATTGACACAGCTATACCAAAAGAATATCCGTCTATCAAACAGCGTTTTAAGGAGATTTTAGCTGAATTCGGCACTAACTCGCAAACGCTCAACTTGCAAGTGTTGTATGCTCGATTCATTGGATTTAACCTAGATAATCCGAAAGAAGCACAGCAGATACTGAACAAATTACTAGAATACAACCTAAATAATTTCGATAAAGCATCTATCAAAATGGAATTGGCAGATATGTTCTTGTATGAAGAGAAATTCAACCAAGCGCTTATTTATTATTCCCAGATTGAAAATGACCTGAAAAACCACGAAATGGGGCATTTGGCAAACCTAAAAATAGCCAAAACAAGTTATTATAAAGGAGACTTTCCGTGGGCAATCAAACAAGTGAGTGTGCTGAAAACCTCATTCTCACAACTCATCGCCAATGATGCGCTTGATTTATATCTGCTCATTAATGACAACAGCCAGAGTGATTCGACCTTTACAGCGCTGAAGAAATTCTCAAAAGCTGATTTTCTAGTGTATAAAAAGAAAAACCAAGAAGCGATAACGCAATTCAAAGCCCTACTCGAGCAACACAAAGGCGAAGAAATTGAAGCCGTTACGCTGTTGCGAATTGGAGAATTATCAGAAAAAGAACAAGACTATAAACAAGCTTTGCACTATTACGAGCTGATTATCAAACATTTCTCTGACAGTATTTATATGGACGAAGCGCTGTTTTTCTCAGCAGAAATTTATAACAATCACTTGAGCAATCCAGAACTTGCTAAAGAACTATACGAGCGCATTATCTTCGAACACCAAGACAGCATTTATTTTATTGAAGCCCGAAAAGAATATCGTATTCTCAGAGGAGATAGCGTTTGACCTTTTAAGCAAATCTATTTTTTATACAAAAACTTGATTTAGAGAACCTTAAATTTTGTTAAACCTACATTAAAAAAAGGCACTCTAGACTTCTACTTCGTAACTTTGTCTTCCTGAAAAAAAACAATGACTACTCTTATTTTCCGATTGTGCCACAGGATTTTTAAGCAACCATCTTTATTGATTGTTTTTTTCCTATTCGTCTCTTTTGTTTCCAAAGCCCAATATATTGTCGTTAATGATAGTTACACAGCACAACAATTAGTTGAAGATATTTTTATTGGAGCCGAAAACAGTAGTTGTATTCAGGTTTCTAACGTAGATGTCAGTGGTTATAGCTTTGCAGGCGGTAACCTTAGTTTTGGTTATTTCAATAGCAACAACAGCAACTTCGATATAAGCGAAGGCGTATTACTTACGACTGGAAGAGCTGTTTCTGCTATAGGTCCGAATGATTCAATCTTGAGTGATGGTCCTAATTCTTGGTATGGAGATCAAGACCTAGAGCAAGCCATTAATATGAGCAATACCTATAATGCTACTGTGCTTGAGTTTGACTTTGTAGCCAATACAAATCAAATTAGTTTTGAATATATTTTCTCTTCTGAACAGTATTTAACCAGCATTAACTCACCCAATCAATGTAATTACACCGATGGTTTTGCTTTTCTTATCAAAAGAGTAAATACCAACGAAGCCTATACAAATCTAGCTGTTGTGCCTAATACGAATATTCCTGTAACCGTAAATACTGTTAGAGGAGTAGGCGTTTGTCCGAGTGCCAATGAACAGTATTTTGGGAGTTTCAACGCACAAGAACATCCTACAAACTACAACGGGCAAACCAAAGTTCTCACCGCTCAAACAGAAATTATCCCAGGAGAGACTTATCACATCAAACTTGTCATCGCTGACCAAGGAAATAATCTTTATGACTCTGCCGTATTCCTAAAAGGCGGAAGTTTCGGTAATGCCAAAAAGAATTTAGGAGATGATAGGCTCATCGCTACAGACAATCCGTTGTGTGAAGGCGAAACGCTACTAGTAGATGCTACCACACCAAACGCCAATACATATCAGTGGTTTAGAAACGGAGAAGTTATAGTAGGCGCAACAAATCCTACCTACGAAATATCAACTCCAGGAATCTATAGCATTAGTATAGAATTTGCCGAAGGTAGCTGTGAAATATCAGGGGAAATTGAAGTTGAATATACTACAAATCCTATTGTAAATGACATTACACTTGTGCAGTGTAGTAACGAAAATGGCAATTTTACATTTAACCTGACTCTTTCTACCTATCAGATGGATACGGAAAATCAGAATTTATCCTATACTTTTTTTGAAGAATACACCGATGCACTAAACAATCAGAATCAGATTATAAATCCTGAAAATTATCTGAGTCTAACTATTGGGCAAATTGTTTTTGCACGAGCCACAAATCAATTTGGTTGTAATTCAATTGCAGAAATTATCTTGACAACATCTGACAATTCGCTACAAAATCCTTCTGATTTAGAACGTTGTGAAGACCGTGACGGCTTTGCTTTTTTTGACCTAACCGAAAATCAATCCGAGATAAATCAAGTCATCCCACAAAATATGACTTTTGAATATTTTGACAGCCTCGAAAGGGCTCTTACCAGTAATAATCCGATTGTTGATTTGACCTCTTACGAAGCTAGTAATAATACAATCATCTACGTCAAAATCCTAGATAACGGAAACTGTTACGGAATTATCTGGTTTGAACTTCTTGTTCGTTCGTTTGATATTGATTTATCTACTGAAAACCGAGTGATCTGCCAAGGCAACTTACTGATGCTTTCTGCACCAGGTAGTTATTACGATTACAGTTGGTCGAGCGGAGAATCTACACAAGACATACAAATTACCGAAGGCGGAAGTTATACCGTGACTTTCTTTAATGAATATGGCTGTCAAGCAAACAAAACATTTGTCGTTCAGGCTTCATCAAAAGCGACTATTACTTCTGTTGATGTTGATGATTTAAATACAGGAACCAATAGTATTCTGATCAACGTAACCGGACTCGGCACTTATCAATATTCTCTAGACGGAATTTATTATCAAGACAGTAATTATTTTACAAATATCCCTCCTGGCGAACATCTGATTTTCGTAAAAGACACCTATTGTGGTGTGGTTACTCAATCCATTTTAGTTTTGGGCTATCCAAAGTTCTTTACTCCTAACGGCGATGGTTTTAATGATTATTGGAGGATTTCGCAGCTTTCGCAAATATACCCAGAGGCTCAAGTAGAGGTTTTTGACCGTTACGGAAAATTTCTTTATCAATTTACAGCACAAGAAACCGGTTGGGACGGCACGTTTAATTCTAGAAAACTACCCGCCTCTGATTATTGGTTTGTATTGAGATTATCTAACAGAACCGTGAGAGGACACTTCTCTTTGTTGAAATAAAAATCAATCCTTACCACTTTTAGAAACTAAGAAGGTCTTTATGTATCCGTATAAAATGTTGCTTTTTTGGCTTATATATTTTTAGTAAATTAGCAGACTATAAATGACTTTATATAAACGGATTGCTACAAAGCATTTTGTTTTTTTAGGGCAGAACAATCAAATAAAATCAACCACCTCGTTCCCAAAGAATTAGAACTATATTTTATGCGAAAAAACATACAACACCTGAGCATCAACAACCAAAAAGATACTGTAGAAATGCCTACTTCATCTGAAGAGTCAAACGATATTTTTATGACTGCTGAGGGAGTAGCAGCAAAAAAGTCCTATTCCGAAAAGGATTTGGAGGGTTTGGAGCATTTAGGTTTTGCAGCTGGTTTTGCTCCGAATTTACGAGGACCGTATTCTACAATGTACGTGAGACGACCTTGGACAATTCGTCAGTATGCAGGATTCTCAACAGCTGAAGAAAGCAATGCTTTTTACAGACGAAATTTAGCGGCAGGTCAAAAAGGACTTTCTGTTGCTTTTGATTTGGCTACCCACAGAGGTTATGATTCCGACCATCCAAGAGTAGAAGGAGATGTCGGGAAAGCAGGTGTTGCTATAGATTCAGTGGAGGATATGAAAATTCTCTTTGACCAAATCCCACTTGATGAAATGTCGGTTTCGATGACGATGAATGGTGCGGTACTTCCAATACTAGCCTTTTATATTGTTGCCGCTCAAGAGCAAGGCGTAGATAAAAAACTACTTTCAGGAACCATCCAAAATGATATTCTAAAAGAGTTTATGGTTAGAAATACCTATATCTATCCTCCTACACCATCAATGAAAATCATTGCGGATATTTTTGAATATACGAGTAAGAACATGCCAAAATACAACTCGATTTCGATCTCAGGCTATCACATTCAAGAGGCTGGCGGTACCAATGATATCGAATTGGCTTATACCTTAGCCGACGGATTGGAATACGTCAGAACAGGGCTTAAGGCGGGTATGGACATAGATAGCTTTGCTCCGAGACTTTCGTTTTTCTGGGCTATCGGAATGAATCATTTTATGGAAATTGCCAAAATGAGAGCCGCTAGAATGTTATGGGCAAAACTCCTGAAACAATTCAACCCGAAAGACGAAAAATCATTGGCTTTACGTACGCATTGCCAAACTTCAGGTTGGAGTTTGACCGAGCAAGACCCTTTTAACAACGTTGCCAGAACAGCTATCGAAGCGATGGGAGCAGCACTTGGAGGGACACAGTCTTTACATACAAATGCTTTGGATGAAGCCATTGCACTACCAACGGATTTTTCCGCACGAATTGCGCGAAACACCCAAATATACATTCAAGAAGAAACTAAAATCACCAAAACAGTCGATCCTTGGGCAGGAAGTTATTACGTAGAAAATCTTACCAAAGAAATTGCCGATAAAGCTTGGGCTTTAATCCAAGAAGTGGAAGAATTAGGTGGTATGACCAAAGCCATCGAAACGGGAATTCCTAAACTTCGCATCGAAGAAGCTGCTGCACGAAAACAAGCCAGAATCGATAGCGGACAAGATATAATTGTAGGCATAAACAAATACCGCTTAGAAAAAGAAGATCCACTTCATATCCTAGATGTGGATAATGGGATGGTGCGCAAACAACAAATCGAGAGGTTAAACCAAATCAAATCGAGCCGTGATACGGTCAAAGTAAAAGAATGCCTGAGCAATATTACAGCAGCTGCCAAAACAGGTAAAGGAAATTTACTAGAGTTAGCCATTGAAGCAGCAAAGCATAGGGCAACTCTAGGAGAAATAAGCGACGCTTTAGAGAGCGTTTACGGAAGGTATAAAGCACAAATTAGAAGTTTTAGTGGTGTGTATAGCAAAGAGATAAAAGACGACAAGAGTTTTGAAAAAGCAAAACAATTAGCAGATGCATTTGCTAAACAAGAAGGAAGAAGACCTCGTATTATGATTGCCAAAATGGGGCAAGACGGACACGATAGAGGCGCAAAAGTCGTCTCTACTGGATATGCAGACGTAGGTTTTGACGTGGACATCGGACCGCTTTTCCAAACGCCACAAGAAGCAGCCAAACAGGCGGTTGAGAACGATGTTCATATCCTTGGGGTATCTTCATTGGCAGCAGGACATAAGACGCTTGTGCCTCAGGTAATCGAAGCACTAAAAAAATATGGCCGTGAAGATATTATGGTAATCGTGGGTGGTGTTATCCCGGCGCAAGATTATCAATATTTGTTTGATGCAGGAGCAGTTGCAGTTTTTGGTCCTGGTACGAAAATAGCAGAAGCAGCCATTACGATTTTAGAGATTTTGATGGAGGAATAAAAGAATTCACCTGACAGGTTTTTGAGGCCTGTCAGGTGGGATATATTGTTACTATCAAAAATTCTGTGCTACTATATAACCTCCGCTCCAAGCATTCTGGAAATTAAAGCCTCCGGTTAAGGCATCAATATTCAGGATTTCACCAACAAAATAAAGGTTCTTATGAAGTTTGCTCTCCATAGTTTTGAGGTTTACTTCTTTGAGTTCAATTCCGCCAGCGGTAACAAATTCCTCTTTGAAAGTGCTTTTGCCGTTTACAGAAAACTGGCAATTGGTAAGTTGATTCGCGAGGTTGTTTAATTTTTGCTTACTCAAATCAGCCCATTTCAGGTCATCTGAGATCTCAGCTGCTTCAATCAATTTTTCCCACAAACGAGTGGGAATGTCAAAAGCTTTTCGGTTTTTGACCAATTTTTTTGCCTCAGTTACTTTTATGGTTTTTAGCTCCGCAACACAATGCTCAAAACTGAGTGTGTCTAACCAATTGACCTCTATCGAAAACTGATAGTTCTTGTCAAATAATTCCCTAGCGCCCCAAGCAGAGAGTTTGAGGATTCCAGGACCGCTGAGTCCCCAGTGGGTAATAAGCACAGGTCCTGACTCTTGAAGTTTTGATCCGATGATTTTGACTGAGGCAGGCGTTGCCAACCCCATCAGGTCTTTGATTCTTTTGTCTTTGATATTAAACGTAAAAAGTGAAGGAACAGGTGGAATTATTTTATGGCCAAAGCTTTTTAATAGTTCCCAAATCTTGGGATTACTACCTGTGGCAACAATAAGATTATCACATACATACTGCTGGTCTTGGGTATCAATTTTCCAATAATCCTCCGCTTTAAAAACTGATTGTACACTTTGAGAAGTGAGTACTTCGATCTTTAGCTTTTGGGCAGTTTCAACAAAACAATCAATAATTGTTTGTGAAGAATCTGAGGTCGGAAACATACGGTTATCGTTTTCGGTTTTGAGTTTGACATTATGCCTTTCAAACCATTGAATGGTATCTTTAGGAGAAAAAACAGAAAAAGAACCGCGGAGTTCTTTCTGACCTCTCGGATAGAATTTTACTAACTCAGGCACCTCAAAACAATTATGTGTCACATTACAGCGTCCGCCACCTGAGATACGAACCTTAGCAAGGGTTTCTTTGCCTCTTTCGAGTATAGCAATCTTAAGTTTAAAGTTTCTTTCTGCTATGTTTATTGCAGAAAAAAAGCCTGATGCTCCGCCTCCAACAATCACTATATCGTAGTGTTTCATGCTCTAATTGCTGTTTAGCTATGATTGGTTGACCACTTCCATACGTTGGTGTGGCAATTTGATGTTTTCTTTATCAAGTGTATCTCTAATTTCTAATAAAACTTCCGAGCTCATAGCGAAGAAATTAGGGCGTTCTGACCATGGTCTTACATAAAATGTAGCGACATCTCCCGATACTTCAGCCAAGAAAACCACTGGCGCAGGAGTGCCTAGCACCTTATCATTTTTCAATAAGATATCCATAAACATCTGGTGAATCTTGCTTAAATCATTATAAGCAGAAACAGTAATCTTGAGGTTAGCTCTACGGATAGTTTCTCTAGAGTAGTTGATAATTGTTCCGTTAGAGAGAATTCCGTTAGGGATGAATACTACTTGGTTGTTATCGTTATTGATTTGAGTATTAAATATTTGAATGTTTTTAACCGTCCCTGATACACCTTGAGCTTCGATATAATCACCTAGTTTAAAAGGTTTAAACATAATAATCAGTAAACCTCCAGTAAAGTTAGCAAGCGAGCCTTGAAGAGACAAACTGATTCCTAAACCGATGGCTCCTAAAACGGCTACAAATGAAGTGGTCTCGATGCCAAGTTTAGAGATTACGGCAATAAACAATAATAGCTTGAGTAGCCACGAAATCATACTAGTCAAGAAGCTAGAAACCGTTGGGTCAACTTCTCTTTTTTCGATTATTTTTCTAACAAAACCTCTTAGAAATCGGATAAGTAAGACACCTATTAATAAAATAACTAATGCCGATACTATCTTGACCGAAAAACTATGAATAGCATCAAAATAACGCTGTAAAATTAACTCAAAATTAGTTACTTCTTCTTCCATTTTATACTTCTAATCGTTTTAAAACTTCTTTAATATCCTGCAAAGGTAACCCACAAACTTGATTTTCACATATAAAGAACTGTGAAATATTGACTGTAGACTTATTCCTTAAAAAAGGTAAATGGCTTGACTTTACTGTAGCTGAGACTGTTAAGTCGGGATTGTAGCGACTATTAATTTCTTTGAGATGTGTCAAAGCTGTATCGCCACAAACAGCTATTTCTTTGTGGTTTGTACGAAAGTTCATATAGACATTCAACCAATTTGAAAAAGCACTCGGGTAATCTATGTTAGGCATCACCAATTGAAGCATTCGATTACAGATATCCTGATAATACAACTGCTCAAAATAAATGGATAAAGTATATAAATTTGATGCCATAACTGAGTTTGGACTATCAATCACATTGTCTTCAATTTCGTAGTTTTCACTCACTAATGACGTATCATCAACCGAGGTATAACGGAATAATCCTCTTTGTATATCATAGAATTTATCAATGGCATAATCCGTGAGTTGTTTGGCATCGGTCAGGTGTTTTTCTTCAGAAGTTACTTCATATAGCCCTATAAATGTATCAATAACAAAGGCATAATCCTCAATAAAAGCATTGATTTTTGGTGTTTTATTTTTATAAGTGCGGTAAAGGTTTCCGTTTTCAGACCAGAGGTTTTGTTTGATAAAATCGATGTTTTTGATGGCCAATGCCAAGTACTTCGGGTTTCCAAAAGCCTTATAGGCTTCGATAAATCCACGGCTTGTGATGGCATTCCAAGAGGTAATTACCTTATCGTCTAAAGTTGGTTTTGGTCTGTGTTCTCTAAGCTCAAAAAGTTTTTGTTCGAAGTGTTTTTTCTTTGTAATCAAATCCTCCAAAGAAATTTTATTCTCTTCTGCGATGCGCTCTAAAGGTTGTTCTTGAATCAACACATAGTTGCCATCTTCCCAATGACCAAAAGTATTAATGCTAAAAATAACCGAAAACAGCTCAAAGTCAGCCTTAAAAATAGCTTTCAATTCTTCTTTGGTCCAGACATAAAATGCTCCTTCTTCTTTTATGTTATTCTTATTCAAACTATCCGCATCAAAAGAGGCATAAAAACCACCTTGGTCAGTAAGCCAAACTCTCTCTATAAAAGCAGCGGTTTTTTCGACAACTTCTTTGTACAAAGGGTTTTTAGTGCGTTTATAAGCATTGCTATACAAGCTTAGCAGTTGTCCGTTGTCGTATAGCATTTTTTCGAAATGCGGCACATGCCATTTCATATCTACCGAATAGCGTGAGAAGCCACCGTCAATCACATCAAAAACACCTCCGTAAGCCATTTTAGTCAAAGTGAGATCGACAAACGCCAAGAGTTTCTCATCTTTTTGTTGGTGGGCATAACGCATCAACAAACGATAATTAGTAGGCATCATAAACTTAGGTACTCTTGCCATACCTCCGAACTCCAAGTCAAAACTTCGAGACCATTTTTCTATAAGTGCAGGTAAAAGGTGTGCATCCTTATCCAAGGGTTTCGCCACAAGTTCAGTAAGATTGTCTAGGGCATGTTTGAGATTCTCTGCATAATCTAACATCTTTTCAGGCGTTTCTTTCCACATTACCGCAAGCTGATCTAAGGCATTTATCCATTGGTCTTTTCGGAAATAAGTGCCACCCCAAACAGGTCTGCCACCCGGAAGCGCTACTACATTCAGTGGCCAACCACCTTGTTTGTTCATTAGTTGCACGGCACGCATATACACGGCATCAATATCGGGGCGTTCTTCTCGATCGACTTTGATATTCACAAAGTGTTTATTCATCAAACTCGCCACTTCCTTATCCTGAAAAGATTCGTGTTCCATCACGTGACACCAATGACAAGCGGCATAACCAATCGAAATAACAATCAGTTTGTTTTCTTTCTGAGCTTGTGCTAAAGAAATATCATTCCAACTCTTCCAGAAAATCGGATTAGCCTTGTGTTGTAAAAGGTACGGACTGCTTTCTTTGTGGAGTTCGTTCATTTTTTAATGTTAAATTGTTTAATCGTGTATTATATAATTGTGATTGCGTAACATCGTCAACTACTTTAGTTTTTTTTCGGTTAAACGATTCAACAACTCAACGGTTTAACAACAAAGACTTCCCGGTCATTACTTCGGGTTTTTCGATTTGCATTAAATCCAAAATGGTTGGAGCGATGTCGGCTAAAATTCCGTCTTTGATTCCGATAGTATCGTCATTTCCCACCAAAATAATCGGAACGGGATTAGTTGTATGTGCCGTATTCGGACTTCCGTCAGGATTTATCATAGTTTCGCAATTTCCGTGATCGGCGATAATAATAGTGGTATAATCATTAGCTAAAGCGGCTTCAACCACTTCTTTGACACATTGGTCAACCGCTTCACAGGCTTTGATAGCTGCTTGCATATCTCCTGTGTGCCCTACCATATCACCGTTGGCGAAGTTCAAGCACACAAAATCTGTAGCTTGGATTTGTAGTTCAGGAATAAGTGCATTTTTAAGGTCAAAAGCACTCATCTCAGGTTGCAGGTCATAGGTCGCCACTTTTGGCGAAGGGCACAAAATTCGTTTTTCTCCTTCAAAAGCTTCTTCTCGTCCTCCGGAGAAAAAGAACGTAACGTGAGGATATTTTTCGGTTTCTGCAATTCGGATTTGTGTTTTTTCGTTATTTTGTAAAATCTCTCCTAGTGTATTGTTTAGGTTGTCTTTGTCGTAAACAACTTTGATATTCTTGAACGTATCGTCATAACTGGTCATAGTTACAAAATACAAATCCATTTTACGCATGTTAAATTCTAAGAAATCTTGTTGCGAGAGTGCCTCAGTCAGTTCGCGTCCTCGGTCTGTTCTGAAATTGAAAAAAATAACAACATCCTCTTCGCAAATAGTCGTCATAGATTTTAATTGCTCATCGGCTACTACAATGGGCTGGATAAATTCATCGGTTATGTCATTGTCATAGCTATTTTCGATAGATTTTATAACATCTTGCGAATGTTCTCCCAAACCATTTACGAGTAAATCGTAGGCGAGTTTTATTCTTTCCCAGCGTTTGTCTCTATCCATTGCGTAGTATCTCCCGATAACAGAAGCTAATCTAACATTGGTTTTTTGGGTATAATCTAAAATATCTTGTACAAACCCAATTCCTGATTTTGGGTCAACATCACGCCCGTCTGTGAAGGCGTGTATGAATGCCTTTTTTAGCCCGAAAGCCTCCGAAGCATCAATAAGACCTTTGAGGTGACTGATATGCGAGTGAACGCCACCGTCTGAAAGCAAACCTAAGAAATGGACGTTTTTGTTGTAATTTTTGGCGTATGTAAAAGCGTCGATAAGCGCTTGTTGTTCTTGTAAGGTTTTATTCTGAACGGCTAGATTGATTTTCACCAAGTCTTGAAACACAATTCTACCTGCTCCGAGGTTAGTGTGTCCGACTTCAGAATTGCCCATCTGTCCTTCTGGCAAACCGACGTTAAGCCCGTCAGTTCTGAGCGAGGCGTTGGGATATTTAGTATATAAACTATCTATAAATGGCGTGTTTGCATTGTCTATTGCAGAAACTTTTGGGTCAGGTGATTTTCCCCATCCATCTAAGATCATTAAGATTACTTTTTTCATTTGATATAAATCTATTGATTAACTCTGTTTAATATTTTTATGTCACCAATGATAACCGTAGAATTATCAGGAACGTTCTTAGTTACAACAGCATTTGCACCAATACGAACATTATTACCGATAATCACATTTCCTATGATTTTAGCTCCAACTCCAATTAAGACATTATTTCCTATAGTAGGAAATCCATATCCCTTACTCCCTTTAACATAATTTGAACCGATAGTAACTTGTTGATAAATAGTACAGTTTTCACCGATTTTTGCTTTCTTAGAAATGAATATTCCATAAATCCCATGTGGTAGGTAGGGTTTGCCTAGAATGATAGTTTCAAGAGGAATAGCGCTTCCCATCTCTTTCATTAATTTAGAGTATCTATATTGATAATATAATCTTATTAGATTTGAACTTGCTTTTAAGGTCTTAATTCTTAATTCCCAAAAATAATCCCCATCATTTCTTAACAAGATGTTTTTAATCTTCTTTACAAAGGATTTTGTATTTAAATTCATATAATTTAAAAAATTAATGTTTATATTCAATTTAAAAATTCATTCAATAAAAATAATTTTGCTGCCGGTCTATTATATTATTACTTTTGCAAGTAAATGTATAATTCGTTTATCTATAATTCGTTTATCTAAATATTTAAAATAAAAGTAATTGCAAATATATTCATTTATCCTAAGACACACTGTATTACCGTTAGGTGATATTATTTTTGGAGGAAATTATTTAAAGTCTCTAAAAAAATGGAATACGTATGACACATTGCCAGAGTCTACCTTGCTGGGTATACAAAAAGAAGAATTAGAGAAGATACTTAAGTACGCAATCAAAAATGTTGAGTTTTATAAAAATATAAAGTACGACAATTCTCTTTCTGCAATAGAGAACTTAAGGGAATTTCCTATTCTTATTAAGAACACTTTGAGAGAACATTCTCAAAACCTTGTTTCTAAAGAGTTTAAGATAGATAATTTAAGGAAAAATTTTAGTAGTGGTAGTAGTGGTGTTCAATCTTTTAGTTATTCAGAAAAGAAAAATGTCTTCTATCTTCAAGGTCTGAGTTATCATTGGTATATGTGGGGAGGGTTTGAATTTGGTAGCTCTGTTCTACAATTTGGTATGTCGCCAAATAGAACACTTCCAAAAAAACTGAAGGATATTTTCTTTAGAGTAAATTATCAAGAAGCTTTTGCACTTAATGATAATGATTACAAGAGAATATATAATGACCTCAAAAAAGATAAAACTGAATTTATAATTGGCTATCCTTCTGCTATCAATCAATTAGCTGAATATCTAAATAAAAATAATCTTCAACATTCTATAAAAACAATAATTTCACTAGGGGATAAACTCTTTGGTCATTTTGAAGATAATTTCAAAAAAGCTTTTGACAATCCTTTAGTTATAGATACTTATGGTTGTGCCGAAGGTTTTTTGATGGCTTGCAGATATGACACTCCTTATTATTACATTTCTGCACCTCACGTATATATAGAAATAGTTGATGACAATGGTCAAGAAGTTGAAGATGGCGAATTAGGAAATGTACTTGTAACTTGTTTTACTAATTTAGCTCAACCCTTTATCAGATATAAATTAGGCGATTTAGCCATAAAACTACCAAGGGAGAAATACCCTAAAGACAGAAAATTCAATTATCCTTTATTGGAAAGAATTGTAGGAAGAGAAACAGATGTTATCAAAACACCTAATGGCAAAACTCTTATTGTGCATAGCTTTACGGGAATTATTGAATATTTTCCAGATATCAGACAATATCAAGTCATTCAGGAAAATACAAGTGAGATTACCATCAAATATATTGTTGATGATTTAATCCCATTAAAACAAAACACTTTAAAAGAAATCGAACAAAAGATAAATAAACTGACAGATAATTCTCTAAAAATCATATTTGAGGTAACAGATTTTATACCTAATTCTCCTTCTGGAAAACCACAAATAATCAAGTCATTGTTATAATTTTCACGCTAACAATATGAAAAATCTCACCATAGTAGCTGGAGCCAGACCCAATTTTATGAAAATAGCTCCACTTATTCACCAAATACAAAAGAAGCAAAAAGAAGGAGAAGAGCTTTCTTTCAGACTTATTCATACGGGGCAACATTATGACAAGAACCTGAGTGATACTTTTTTTGAGGAGCTCAATATTCCTAAACCTAATTCAAACCTGCAGGTAGGAGGCGGAACACAAGCAGAACAAACAGCTGGGATTATGATTGGATTTGAAAAAGAACTCAATGAAAATCCTTCTGATTTAGTTATTGTAGTTGGCGATGTAACTTCAACTATGGCCTGTAGTATCGTGGCTAAAAAAGCAAACACAAAGGTAGCACATATCGAAGCGGGTATTCGTTCTTTTGATTTGACTATGCCCGAAGAAATCAACCGTATGGTAACAGATAGTATCACAGACTATTTTTTTACTACTTCTGAATTTGCCAATCAAAACCTGAAAAATGCTGGTATAGAAGACAAGCGCATTTTCTTTGTTGGAAATATAATGATTGACTCACTCGTTAACAATCTTACTCGTATCGAAAAACCAGCGCTATTTGACGAGTTACAACTATCGACAAAGAAGTATTTTGTTTTAACGATGCACAGACCCGCAAATGTTGACGATAAAAAGAGTTTAGAAAAACACCTAGATAACATCACTAGTTTCTCTAAAGATTTCACTGTTATTTTCCCTATACACCCTAGAACAAAACCTATTCTTGAGGCAATAAATAAAGAGTATAGCAATCTTGAGGTTGTTGAACCACAATCTTATTTGAAGTTTATCTATTTACTCAAACACGCCTCGGGGATTATTACTGACTCTGGAGGTATTACAGAAGAAGCTACTTATCTACATGTACCTTGTATTACTTTGCGTGAAAATACTGAAAGACCTGAAACATGTACTCTTGGTAGTAATGTTTTGGTAGGGAATAACTTTGAAGCCTTAGAAAAGAACATCCAAAAAATTGCTGATAATAATTGGAAAGATATACAAATTCCAGAATTATGGGACGGAAAAACTGCAGAGCGAATTATAGATGAAATACTTAAACTCAACCTCTAAGTATGCAGGAGAAGATTTTAATTGTTTCGAATTATTTCCCGCCCGAGACTGGCGCAGCACCTAATCGCATTGCAACTCTAGCACAAGGATTACACGAAAAAGGATGGTGCGTTTCTGTTGTATGCCCATTGCCAAACTATCCTAACGGGAAGGTATTACCTGAATATCAAGGGAAAATCAAACATTATTCTACTGAGAATGGGATTAATATTTTCCGTACTTGGATTTATCCTAGTAATTCAAAAAACAAAATAGTTCGGTTAATCTCAATGTTATCGTTCTCATTTTCGATGAGTATGTTTTTACTTTTCAAGAAAATACCGAGGAAAATAATCATCCAATCTCCCCCACTTTTTGTGGCGTTTTTCGCTGTTTTAGTTTGTAAACTTAAAGGGAAGAAGATAATCCTAAACGTATCTGACCTATGGCCGTTAGCAGGGAAAGAGCTTGGCGTAATGAAAGAAGGAATGAGCTATAAACTTCTTGAAAAAATAGAGAAGTTTAATTATAAGAATGCTCATCTCATTCTAGGTCAATCAAAAGAAATTTGTGAGCACGTCAGTCAGAAAGTAGAAACGAAAACTTTCCTTTATAGAAACTATCCTAAATTTCGTATTCACAGAGAGCTTTCAAACATTACTACCAATAAAGTTCATATCATTTACGCAGGTTTATTAGGTGTTGCACAAGGAATTGTCGAGCTATGTAAAAATATTTCTCTACCTGAAAACATAGTGCTTGACATTTATGGCAACGGAGCAGAGAAACAAGAGCTCATTGAATTCATCAAAAAGAATCCTACAAATAATATTCTGTATCACGGCGAATTAACGCGTACTGAACTACATCAAGTTCTTGCCGAAAAGGCTGATTATGCTATCATTCCTTTAGTAAATAGGATTTATGGTTCAGTTCCCTCTAAAATCTTTGAGATGGCTAATATCGGGCTTCCTGTAATTTATATGGGAGGTGGTGAAGGTGAGGATATCGTGAATGATTTCGAATTGGGAAGTGTGGTTAATCCTATAGATTATGCATCTTTGAATAACCTTCTGAGCAACCTAACGAAGACAACTATTCAAACCAAAAAGTCTATAACTGCTATAGCAAAAGAAAGCTTTTCTTTTGATCAGCAGTTTGCCGTTTTAGATTCAGCTATAAAAGGATTGTAAACTAATACGCCTTTTTCTCGCCTCTTATGGCATTATACACTGTCATCAAAATGATTTTCAGGTCGAGTAAGAACGACCAGTTTTCTAGGTAGAAAATATCATACTTTACTCGGTTCGTAATGTCAGCTGTTGTTTCGACTTCACCTCTGTAGCCTTTGGTTTGTGCTAGTCCGGTGATACCTGGTTTAATCAGGTGGCGTACCATAAACTTATCTACTTTCTTCGCAAAGCGCTGGGTTTCCACAATCATATGCGGTCTAGGACCTACCACTGACATATCGCCTTTGAAGACATTCCAAAACTGCGGAAGCTCATCAATACTTGTTTTTCGCATAAACGTACCTATGCGCGTAATTCTTATATCGTTTTTAGAAGCTTGTTGCGTATCAGCATCCGCATTGGGTTTCATCGAGCGGAATTTATAGCAATCAAATTCTTTGTAGTTCAGTCCGTTGCGCTTTTGTTTGAAGAAGACATTTCCTTTAGATTCTAACTTAATGAACACAGCCATAATCGGCGTAAGCCAAGACAACACTCCAATAAGGATAAAAGCTGAGAACACAATATCAAAAGCTCTTTTGATTGACTTGTTCAGTCTTTTGTCTAGCGGCGCGTTTCTAAGCGATAAAATTGGAATATAACCGTAATAATCATAAATCATATTCCGAGCCAGCGGGGTTTTGTTATCTGGAAGAAATTTTAGGGTTTTTAGGTTGTTATCCGTGAAATCAATCAGTTCGTTAATGTCATCATTGCTCATATTAGAGAGTGAGCAATAGATTTCGTCTATGTTGTTTTTGAGCACAAAATCACAACAGATTTCAATCTCTTGGAGTTTGTTTTTCTTGAGGTTAAACATCTTGACCAGATTATAGCCATAATCGGGATTTTCCGTAAAAAACGCTGCAAGTTGCTCAGATGATTTCCCGTTTCCTAGAATCACTACTTTTCTGTAATTACCCCCGAAAACCACTCTAAATTTCCTTAAAAAATAATAGATGAAATACTTGAATACGGCAATAATTGCTATAGAAACACTGACATACGCAATAATGTCTGTAGGTCTAGAAAACTTTAAGAAAAAGCCTATGAAAGCAAAATTGAGTATAAAAAACACGACATACTGCTGAAAGATCTTTCCGGTGATGTGGGTGACTTTGGTATAGCGGTAAATCTCATAAAAATCAATATTCCAAGCAATAAAAACCCATGAGACAGTGATATAGAGGTGATACCAAACAGAATTTAGATTATCCGCTAGCATATAATAAGCCAACACGTTTATCGTAATTAAGTCAATTAAATACGAAAACGGACGAATATAACCGGAATATCTACCTGTTTTTGCTCTCACCTACTTGATATAATCCTTAAAGTTTTTGTGTTCTTCTTTAGAAAGTTCTTCTTTAGACAAAGATTTGAAATATTCATACGTAATCTTCATTCCTTCTGCCCTAGACACCTTTGGCTCCCAGCCCAAAATCTCTTTAGCTCTAGTAATATCAGGTTGTCTTTGCAACGGGTCATTTATCGGGAGTGGGTGATAAACGATTTTTTGGTCTGTACCCGTAAGTTTTATGATTTCCTCTGCAAAGTCTTTGATTGTAATCTCATCTGGATTGCCAATATTCACTGGCAAATGATAGTCAGAATGCAATAACCTAAAAATCCCTTCTACCTGATCATCGACATAACAGAATGAACGTGTTTGACTTCCGTCACCAAAAATAGTAAGGTTTTCTCCTCTTAATGCCTGTCCGATAAAGGCCGGAATTACACGTCCGTCATTCAGGCGCATCCTAGGTCCATAGGTGTTGAATATACGAAGAATCCTTGTTTCAAGTCCGTGAAAGGTGTGATACGCCATCGTAATAGATTCTTGAAATCTTTTGGCTTCATCATAAACTCCTCTCGGACCAATCGTATTTACGTTTCCGTAGTAATCCTCATTTTGTGGATGCACAAGCGGATCACCATATACCTCAGAGGTAGAGGCAATCAAAATTCGGGCGTTCTTGACTCTAGCCAAGCCTAATAAGTTGTGCGTACCTAAAGAACCTACTTTTAGAGTTTGAATAGGAATCTTAAGGTAATCAATCGGTGATGCTGGAGATGCAAAGTGCAATATATAATCTAGTTCTCCTGGAATATGAACAAATTTGGACACATCATGGTGGTAGAACTCAAAGTTTTCGAGTTTAAAAAGGTGTTCGATATTTCTGAGGTTCACCTGTAATTAAGTTATCCATCGCAATCACGTGATAGCCTTCTTTGATAAACCTGTCACAGAGGTGAGAACCTAAAAAACCGGCTGCACCGGTAATGAGTATTTTTTTCTTCATAGATAATAACTAAGGGCCTTAAGGCTTCTATAGAACGGCTAAATAATGAAATTTATTTTAATAATAAAAGAAAGATTTCAGGCGCCAAGTTATTTCAATTGTTTGCTCTTGGTCTGTAAGTAAAATGCAGGTAAGAACAGTAAAATAAAAATCGGTTGAATCAGAAATCTTCTGACGTAAAACAGAGTGAGGTTAGAACTCTCAGTAAAGTAAACGATATAGAAAAAAGCAATGATTAATACTATAAAAAACACCCCGTATAAAAATGAAGCTAGCTGCAAGAATTCTCTTTTCTTGAACAAGACCTGAATGATTGCTAAAGACAGTATAGTGTTTAAAAAATAACGTAAAAACAAGTTGAAAAACATTCTAAGTCCGTCAATTTCCGGATACACTTGCTTTTGGTAATTGCCCTTAAAATAGTCTAGAAAAGGGTCATAAAACCAATCGCCTTCATAGGTCCTGATCAAAGCTAGCCCAACAATTAGCGGAGCCACCCATAAAATCATCTTAGCGTTTTTCATCTTCTTGACCCGTTGAGGTTGTGATAAATCCTGAAAACTTCTTGACCCATAAAATCCATAGTACAAATACAAATCCATAAATAGCTAACGGGAATAATACGCCGTGTGTTAAATGTATATGCTGAGGATAATAGTAAATCAACATACCGATGATGATGATTCTAAAGATATTTAGAATATGAATCATTAAAATACCCGCCATTGAAAACACAATTGTAGGCACTACTTTTCTAGCAAATGCCATCACAAAAGAGACAAACAAAATCATTACGCTGATTGCGTTGCAACCCTCTACAATTCTGGCCACCGCATGATTTTTATAGACCAATCGGGTCCATTGTTCGCCTGCAATCTTATCTATACTAATATCTACTCCTATCACATCTGACACATATTTGATCTGGTCAGAAAGCAACACCGTAAATGAATCTACTGGATATTCTAGGTTTTCGTATTGGGCTAAATATAGATTATACATAAAAGACAATGCTCCGTAGCTCACAAAAAACACGAGTAAAAACCTAATAAAAGGGCGGTATGTCGCAAGATATTTTTTCATTTCTAAATAAAAAATGTAACCGTTGGGGTTACACTTTTAGGATTTCGATTTCTTTAATATTCATTAATTCGTCTACCTTTTTAATATACTTATCGGTTAGGTCCTGTACGCTTTGTTCTGCTACTTTTAGAGTATCTTCAGATATTCCGTCTAGTTTTTTGATGTCGTTATTGGCATCTTTACGCGCATTTCTAATACCGATTTTAGCGTCTTCTGCCTCAGCTTTGGCTTGCTTTACTAAATCCTTACGTCTGTCCTCTGTCAGCACAGGAATGTTGATAATAATTGTATCACCGTTGTTTGTAGGATTGAGCCCAAGGTTAGCGATCATAATTGCTTTTTCGATAGGGTGTAGCATAGCTTTTTCCCAAGGCGTTACCGTAAGGGTTCTAGCATCTGGCACATTGACATTGGCTACTTGAGAAAGTGGCGTTTGCGAACCATAATAATCAACCTTTACGCTACCCAACATGGCAGGCGAGGCTTTTCCGGCTCTAATATTTAAAAAACTCCTGTCTAGGTGAACCAATGTGTTTTCCATTGATTCTTTAGTGCTGTCTAATATAAAATCTAACTCTTCCATTTTTTATATTTATTCAGGTTATAGGTTTTAAATGGTTACTTCAGTTCCTATTTTCTTGCCTTCACACACATCGAGTAGGGCATTATTTTCATTCATATCAAAAACTACAATCGGTAGTTTGTTTTCTTGACTTAGCGTAAAAGCAGTCAAATCCATTACGTTTAGTCCTTTTTTAAGTACCTCATCAAATGTAATGGTTTCAAATTTAATCGCATCAGCATTTTTTTCTGGGTCAGAGGTATATACACCATTCACACGTGTTCCTTTGAGAATGACATCCGCATTGATTTCGATTCCTCTAAGCACCGCGGCGGTATCCGTAGTAAAATACGGATTTCCGGTACCAGCCCCAAAAATAACAACCCTTCCTTTTTCTAAGTGTCTCACAGCTCTTCTTTTGATATAAGGCTCTGCTACTTCTTCGATTTTGAGTGCTGTTTGCAAACGCGTAAGCATTCCTTTGTCTTCTAGAGCGCCTTGAAGTGCCATACCGTTGATGACCGTGGCAAGCATTCCCATATAATCTCCTTGTACTCTATCCATCCCATTACTTGCTCCGGCAACACCTCTGAAAATATTTCCTCCTCCAATCACAATGGCGATTTCTACTCCTTTGTCGTGCACTTTTTTGATTTCATCAGCATATTCAGAAAGTCTTTTTGGGTCTATTCCGTACTGATGATCACCCATTAAGGCCTCTCCGCTCAACTTCAGAAGGATTCTTTTGTATTTCATTTTAGGTTGTATTGTTAATGTAAATTCTGCAAATATAATTAGTAACTGCTTATATAACCAATTTTATCTCTAAAAAAGACAAAAACAAGGTGATCTGCAAGCTATTCAGGTTCTAAATTATGGTGGATGTTCTTCTTTTTTTGCTATTTTTGTGGAAACTATATTTTTTATGTCAGAAACACAATATACCGAAGATAACATACGCTCACTCGATTGGAAAGAACACATCAGAATGCGTCCGGGTATGTATATCGGAAAACTCGGAGATGGTTCTTCGCCTGATGATGGAATTTATATTCTTCTAAAAGAGGTACTCGATAACTCTATCGATGAGTTTGTGATGGGAACAGGTAAGACAATCGAAGTTGCCATAAAAGATAAAACCGTTTCGGTTAGGGACTACGGAAGAGGAATACCGCTAGGAAAGGTGGTCGATGTGGTTTCTAAGATGAATACGGGTGGTAAATACGATTCGCTTGCCTTTAAAAAATCTGTCGGATTAAACGGAGTGGGTACTAAGGCGGTGAATGCTTTATCTACTTTTTTCAGAGTTGAGTCCGTTAGAGATAATAAGATTAAAGCCGCTGAGTTTTCAGCCGGAAACTTGGTGGTAGAAGAAGAAATCATCGAATCTACAAAACGAAGAGGTACAAAAGTCAGCTTCATAGCCGATGATACCATATTCAAAAACTATAAATTCAGAAATGAATATGTAGTGAAAATGCTTAAGAATTATTGTTATCTCAACCAAGGTTTAACAATAATTTATAACGGCGAAAAATATTATTCTGACAACGGTCTAAAAGATTTATTAGAAGAGACCATCAATCCCGATGATATGGTTTATCCTATTATCCACCTTTCAGGAGACGACATAGAACTAGCCATTACACATAGCAAGACACAATACTCAGAAGAATACCACTCGTTTGTAAACGGGCAAAATACAACTCAAGGAGGTACGCATTTAGGCGCCTTCAGAGAAGCTGTTGCCAAAACCATTCGCGAGTTTTTCAATAAACCATTTGAGGCTGTTGACATCAGAAAATCAATTGTTAGTGCTATCAGCATTAAGGTTATCGAGCCCGTATTTGAGTCACAGACCAAAACCAAATTAGGCTCTGCCGACATGGGTCCAGGTTTGGCTAGCGTACGTACGTTTATCGGAGATTTTATCAAGACTAATCTTGACAATTTTTTGCATAAAAACCCAGAAGTAGCCGATGCATTACTCAGAAAAATACTTCAGGCCGAGCGCGAGAGAAAAGAGCTTTCTGGAATCAGAAAACTAGCGAGAGAAAGGGCCAAAAAAGCCAGCATACACAACAAAAAACTGCGCGATTGTAGAGTTCACCTAACCGATTCCAAAAACCCATTAAGCCTAGAGAGCACCTTGTTTATTACCGAGGGAGATTCGGCAAGTGGGTCGATTACGAAATCGAGAAATGTACAGACACAAGCCGTATTTTCGCTGCGTGGAAAACCCTTGAACTCCTACGGAATGAGTAAGAAAATCGTTTACGAAAACGAGGAATTTAACCTATTACAAGCTGCGTTGGACATAGAGGAGGATATGGAAAACCTACGCTACAACAATATCGTAATTGCTACCGATGCCGATGTTGATGGTATGCACATCCGATTGCTATTGATCACCTTCTTCTTGCAATTTTTCCCCGAACTTATCAAAGACGGACATTTGTATATCTTGCAAACACCACTTTTCAGAGTCCGCAACAAGAAGGAAACGATCTATTGTTATTCAGATGAAGAGCGCAGAGATGCTATCGCTAAACTGCAACCCAAACCAGAAATCACTCGATTTAAAGGATTGGGTGAAATATCGCCCGATGAGTTTCGGTTTTTCATCGGAGAAGATATGCGTTTAGACCCGATTATGTTGGGCAAAGGTACTTCTATCGAAAAATTATTGGAGTTTTATATGGGTAAAAACACACCCGACCGCCAAGAATTTATCATCAAAAACCTTAAAGTAGAACTGGATATCGTAGAGTAATCATTTGCTATTTCTGAACCACTTTTCTGAGTAAAGGCAAGATAATCATCGTCAGTCCTACGGCTAGTGCAACTCCTGAAATAAAGAAGATATAAAACCAAAGACGCAGTTCATTAATGATTGCTCCGTAAGCTAAATCTGGGTGATTAAATTGCCAATAGGCTTTATAGAATCCAGCAATGATAAGCGATAGCACAAATATAAATAGCGAAATATTAGCTATCCAATAGCCTTGTTTAATGCCTTTTTTATTTGAGGTATCATCATATCCGATGATATTCACAACAAAAGACAGCAGCAACATAGAGTTGATTCCGATAGTCGCACCCATCGTATGACCAACAACAACGTGTGTGCCGTGCATATAGATATTCAGTGCAGGAATTGACATCGCAATAGCTAATCCTAAGGTTAGAAAAACCCATACATCAGCAGCTAATAAAAAACGATACGCCGTACTATTGAAATTCTTTTTGGCTACAGATAAAGACGATTTCCATAAATAGATGATTCGGCCAAAGAGCAAAAGCTCAGTCATACTCACCGCATAGGCAATGTGCTTGACATACGACATGGTCGGAAGGGTATAGATGTGATGTCCCCAATTAAACATCAGGTTGAAAAGTCCTAAGAAATAAATCCAAAAAGCTATAGGCGAAAAACTGTATTTCTTGTCACCCGCAATCTTGTCCATGAGATAAATTGAACTTCCGTAAATCAGCATATTCCAAGAACCCACCATGGAGCCATAGGACTTCCATTGAATCATCATGTCTTTGACCAAGTGATTCCTGACTGAGGGAAGCAGCCATGCATTCGACTCTAAGTAAGTGAATAAAAAGAATACAACGCCCGTAAACCACATCCATATATAGACAGGTTGGCTTTTTAGACTTTTGAAATTGGATATGAAAATCAGTATAAATATAATCCATCCGATACTAATCGGAATTGAAAATAATGGATGAAATTCCCAGTATTCTCTACCTCCAAAAACCCCAAAACAATAGGATATAAGAATGCCTACAAATGAAAATCCGAAGATATAAAATAGCCACTTTAGCAATTTTGAGTTTTTTAGTTCTTGGTTGTTGTGTTCTTTCAAGAAATACAACACACTAGCTATAGCTGCGCTAAGAATCCAGAAAACAGCAGAAGACACGTGAAGAGGACGCAATTTCTGAAAAGAAAAACGCTCTCTCCAAAATCCAGGGAGCACATACTCAAAAGCAGCTGCAAGTCCGAAGAACAGTGCAGAGAGCAAGAGTAGCAGTCCTAATGCAATAAAGATCTTGATATGCTTATTCGGGTTGTGAGACTGTGCCATCTAAGTTTTTTGAAAAGGATGTAGGATCGGCGATGCCAGTGGTATTTGTATATTTGAAAAACGCTAAGAAAGCTTGTATTTCTGCGTCAGATAGATTGTAGTTAGGCATAACGAGTGTTCCTGTTTTTAGAAAAGCAGCAATATACTCAGGACTTCTTTTGGCATATACATTGGTCAAATCAGGACCTAAATGTCCGCCTAAGCCATAGAATTGATGACAAGATGTGCAGTTTTTGTCTTGCCATAATAATCTGCCTTTCTGAGCCAATGGGTTTGGGGCTTCAGCTTGTGGTGTGTCTGAATAATAAAGTGTAGCACTGTAGCCCAAAAAGGCTATCAACAAAAACAGAAAGACAGCGATTTTATACCTAAAGGTTTCCATACAAAACTTGTAATCAATTTACCTAAAGCAAAACTGATTTGTTAAACTTTGTAAAGATAAAAGCTATAATCAATTAAGGCGTATGACTAAAATCATAGCCTTTGATTTTTGTTTTCTGGGGTTTGACTTTTAATGAATTTCTCGAAAAGCTCGATTGTTTTGGCATTTATTTCCTGATAATCTAAAACATCTTTAGATTGGTAGAACAGCATAAAAGCCATGGGCTTTTCGCTTTTGTGGTTTTTGAGGATGTATTGGTTGAGTCTATAAGTTTCTCTAAGGATTCGCTTGAAGTGATTGCGGTCAACTGCTCGTTTGAAATATTTTTTAGACACAGAAACTCCCATTAAAAAAGGGTGCTCCGTATCCTGATGTGCCACATACACTAACCGAAGTGGATATTTTGAAACCGACCTCCCTTCGGTGAAAAGAGTAGTGATTAGTTTTCGGCTTTTTAGTTTTTCGGCTTTGGGGTAAGTGAATTTCATCGGTCAAAAGTACAAAAAAGCATCTTCTAAGTGTTCAATTTCGAATTGAGAATTTTTATATACTACGGCAATGATATCAAACCGCACCTGTACGTCTAGTTCTCGCTCACAAACATAATTGTCAATAGCAGCAACCAGTAATTTTATTTTCTTGGGGTTTACGAAGTCCTGTGGATTACCAAAGTCAACTGTACTGCGGGTTTTGACCTCTACAGCAATCAACAAATCATCTTTTTGAGCGATGATATCTACTTCGGCCTTTTTGAATCGCCAGTTTTTTTGAAGTATTAGAAAACCTTTCTCTTCTAAAAAAGAAATGGCTAGCTCTTCGCCTCTCTTACCTAAGTCATTGTGCTGTGCCATTTCTTCTTGATTTACTTCAAATCTTTTTTTTACTGATCAATTATTCCATAGGTAGAAACACCTCAGCCATCATACATCTCGCGCTTCCGCCTCCGCAGGCTTCGATCACGTCTAAAGATGAATAGAGTATTTCAGAATGTTTTTGGATTGTAGTAATCTGTGCTGGAGTCAAGCATTCATAAGCTGCTTTGCTCATCACCAAATAACTTTTGTTTGCTGTGCCTCTGACTTCAAGCATATTTCCGGCAAAGTTATTCACTTGGTCTTCAGTGATAGTAATTATCTCTTTTCCGTCAGCTTTCAACGAATCTAAGACTAATTTTCGTTCTGCCTTATCATCAATAGCATCGGCACAAATCACAGCAAAATGCTCACCGATACACATCATCACATTGGTGTGATAAATCAGTTTGCGCTCGCCGTTAATAGTTTGATAGGCATGAAAAATAATTGGCGCCAAATCTTGATCTTCGCAAAACTCTATAAACAACTCCTCTTCTGCTCTTGGCGATAGCGCACAATACGCCTTGTTGTTGGCTCTATCTAGGATTATACTGCCGGTTCCCTCTAGGAACATATTTGCCTCTTCAGCTAGCGTGTAATCTGTTATGTTTTCGATTACAAATCCTCTTTCTTCGATAATATCAAGAATATCTTCTCTGCGCTCTTCTCTTCTGTTTTTAGCGAACATCGGATACAGAATTACATCACCGTTTTGGTGAAAAGAAACCCAATTATTTGGAAAAATACTATCTGGTGTGTCTGGAATATGTGTGTCGTCAACCACAATTACGTTTACACCTACAGCTCGTAATTTTTCTACAAATGTATCAAACTCTTCTTGTGCTTTTTGGTTGGCATCTTTAGGCGATAAATTATCTAACACTTTTTGGTAATAGTTATTTACTGCCGTCTGTTCGTTCATCCTAAAGGCCACCGGACGAATCATCAATATTGTATTTGTAGTTTGGTTCATATACGTTTAGTGTTTGTTTTAGCTCTTGGGTTTAGTCTCTAATAAGTGGCAAAGTTGAACATCTTAAAAGTCCTTCTTGTTTGGCGATTTCGGCATACGGAATTTCTTCAACTGTGAATCCATTGGCTCTAAGCCAAGTGTTTAGTCGGGTGAAATTCTTCTCAGACACTACTACTTCTGGAGAAATCGAGAAGATATTAGAATTCATGTGATACATTTCTTCTCTGGTGATATGAAATAGATTTTCTTTTCCGAATAAATCTACCAAATACATATAATCGGCTTCTTCTCTAAAACCAGATTTGTATATAATTCCTTTGTTTTTACCAATAGGTTGAAAACAGCAATCTAAGTGCAAAGCGTTGTCTCTAGGTTCTAATTTTGATTTGACAAGGTCAAATTCTTTGACAATTTTATGCGGAAAAAGCTCTTTGATGTACTGTACACCTTCCATATTGGTGCGTGCAGTGATATAGTTCTTATAATCGCTGCCTTTATAGGTTCCGATAAAGATATAATCATCCCAAAGCATTACGTCTCCACCTTCAATTTGCACGTGCTCAGGAGGTCTTACTACTTTTTCAGGATTCAGTTGTTCAATGATATAGTTGATGGCGTCCAGCTCTCGTTCTCTATCGGGAAGAATATTTGCTTTGATGAAAACATCGTCAATAACAAAGCCTATATCACGTGAGAAAATCTGATTATAATCTTCTATTATCTCTGGTCGATATACTTTTACATCATATTTTTTGAGTACTTCTTCAAAAATTTCCATCTCTGTAACCATATCTTTCTCTAACGGATAAGTTCCCGCTTTGATGTGTTCCAGAGATTTTGGGTCATAGGCTTCCTCAGGAGTTGGTGTGGGTCCGTTGCTTTTGGCAGTTCCTAATACCACTGTCCTGAGTCTTGAAGTCTCATTTTTTACATTTAATTGTAGCATAAATAGTAATTTGTAGGTGAGCAAAAATAGTAAATTGTTTTTCGAAAGGCAACTCTTATATCGTTGGATATTGCCCAGAAAAAAATCCCCAATTCAGCTACTGCTCAATCGGGGATTTTACTATTGAAGTTCTAACAACTCAAAATAATTAAAACAACAAATCTACTTTTATAGGCTGTATTTGATTGAGAAAATCAAATATCTCGGTTGCACTCTGTATTGCATCGTATTGATATAGAACTGCGAGAAACTATCTGAGTTCAGGCTTTTGGTATTTAGCAAATTAGATGCTGTCATCCTGTATTCCCATTTAGAGTCTTTTTTCTGATAGGCTATTCCTGCATTCAAGAAGTCATATTTATTATCAACTGTCTTCGAAGCATTTGAATAATTATTAAAGGTGTAATCAGCCGTTAGCGAAAAACCTTTTAAGAAATAATAATCTAGTTTTGCGAAAGGGCTCGAATTATAAAAAGTTTCATCCTGATAATCGTTAATCATCATCGAATAACCTACCTCTATATTCGGAAGTTCATCAAAGACCGTAGCAAAACTCACTTTATAATTTTGCGTAAACGATTCTATGGCGTTTTCTGTTGTGATATTAGACACGGGATTGGTCTGCATAATATTATTCTTAAACCAATTAATCCCGGCATTTGCACTGGCTTTGTATTTTCTGGCGAACGTTCTTCCGTAGGCAGCAAAACCTCCAAGTGATTCATCAGCAAAATTAGAGTTGAATGAGGTAGAAGTTCTGTTGATTCCGTCAAAAGAAGACAAAGAGTTTGTACTGTTGAGCATTCTGCTATACGTAGCACCCGCATTTATGTATTGCATATTAAACATACTAAAGCTTTGGTAGTACAAGCGGTGTGTCTGATCCGTTGAGTTCTCTAAGTTTCTATTTCCTGCATACA
This sequence comes from Flavobacteriaceae bacterium, assembly GCA_034676605.1. Lineage (GTDB taxonomy): Bacteria > Bacteroidota > Bacteroidia > Flavobacteriales > Flavobacteriaceae > Flavobacterium. The sequence goes on from JAUCBW010000001.1 coordinate 2,168,515, forward strand.
AACTACTATAACCTTGAAAAACATAACTCTCAGCTAGCTGAACGATATCCGTAAAATTATTAGTCATCGCAAAAGTATAGTTTAGCGTCTGTGATTTTTTAATTTGGAACTTAATGTCCAAATCCGGTAATATCTTGCCAAAAGTTCTTTTGTTTGAGCTGCCTGCCTGATTGTCATCCATCATGTATTGATGCACTGAAAATCCTGGATTAAAAGTGAATTTTCCTTTTATGAATCTATAGTGCAATCCTACGAATACATCATTAAACGCATAAGTCACATTGTTGTTTAAATCAGGATTATTTAAATCATTTCGGGTATTGTTGTCCAACACTTGAAAAATATGTGAATCGAAATTCTGTTTTGAATATGTATTTCCGAGGGTAATATTTATGTTCCCTTTACTGGTAAGTGCATAGAAATAATCTGCTTTCAGGTCGGTCTTATTGGTTTTCAGAAAACGCTGTTGGTTGATGTCTTGTCTTAATTGGTTGTCCACATATTCATCCAAGTCAAAAGGTGTATGCCCTAAATTTGCATTATAAAATGGATCTTCATCTTGGTACAAATGCTGAGCTTCAAAAGCAAAAACATGTTTGGTATTTGGTGCATAATACAAAGCTAAATTCTGACTCACCGAGATTGGGTCTTGATTTTTGAATGAGCTAATATTCTGATTTTGCTCGATATTCGGGATTACTTCTGTCAGGATATTGTTGTCTTCTTTTTGTTGTGATTTCTTGAAGAAGACGTCATAATCAAACGTAATTTTTTCATTGGGTTTATAGTTTGAACTGAGTTTAAACATTCCCATTTCAGAGCGTACGCGGCTTTGGCTATCTGTTTCTTGAGTGGTTACAACATCTCCGGTATCCGTATTTAGGATTGAGTTTCTGCTCCAACTTTCCATATCAGTTTTGTTGTTGGATAGGATTCCAAAACCGCTCAGGGTCCATTTTTTTGAGGGATTAAAGCTGAAGTTTCCTGCGCCGAATTGGTTAGTTACTTCCTTGGCTCTGTTGTTTCGCATCATCGAAATTCCTAAATCATTACTCGAAACAGAAAAGCTAGAACCTCCTTTTCTCATCATATTTTTGAATCCTCCAGTCATCCTGAGATAATCGCTGAAAGTCATTGGTTGCTCACCTGTATTGTTTATGTTGGTAATAAAGTTCAGGCTGTATTTTTCACTGTAATAAAACAACTTCGGATTGACTACATAACGCTGGTCATTTCCTGCTCCTGCGGTGATATCTCCAAACCAAAAGTTCTTTTTACCATCTTTTAATTTGATGTTCATCGCCAAATTATCCTGATTATCCGTCACAGATTTCAGTTGGTCAACTTCGTTATAATTTCGCAGAACTTGCACTTTATCCACTGCGTCTGCTGGAATGTTTTTGACTCCGAGTTTAGTATCTCCGTCAAAGAAATCCTTGCCTTCAACCATTAGTTTAGATACTGATTTTCCTTCTACTTTAATACCTCCGTCATCATCTACCTCAACTCCTGGTAGCTTTTTGAGCAAATCTTCAAGCTTTCGTTCAGTGCCGCTCGTAAAGGAGTCCGCATTATACACAATTGTATCTCCTTTGATAGAAACAGGCATGACATGCACAATTTCAATACCTTCTATCATCACGCCTTCGCCATCGAGTTTTATAGGAAGAATGATGTTTTCTGAAGCAGTAGTTAAGGGAATTGTCTTTGGGTTTAATCCTAAATAACTTATCTTAAGCTCATATTTAGTATTCGTTTTGAGCGATAATACAAACTGACCTTTATCGCCAGTAATGCTATAACCGTCCATCTTGTTTTCGTCTAGGTTAATAGCCATAACATTTGCCATTTCTAGAGCTACTCCGAGGCTATCGGTTACTATTCCTTGTACTCTGATATTTTGAGCTGTAGTTATTGTGAAGACAAACAAAAAAAGAGCAATGAGTGTTTTTTTCATTTTTATGTAGAACTAAATGATGTTGATAATACTGTAAATAGATTAGAAACCTCTGCCTCTTCTGCCTTGTCCTCTACCCATTTTTTGGAGTTCTTCCATTTTTTCCATCATTGTTTTTTGGAATTCTTCTTGGGTAACAACTTTTCCGTTTTTAGGAATCTTAATTTCTTTTTTATCTTTTGGGTTAATAACCAATTTTGAACATAGAATAGTTGTTTTGCCTGAGCTGACTTCCATAATGAGTCCTGGTAACCCCCAGTAGTTTGAAGGTCCTTGAGAAATGGGGATTTGAGGTGTATACCAAGCTGTAATCACAACTTCTGTAGGCACGTCAATCATATCTAAGAAGTTAGTCGAATTCTCTTGAGCTTCTCTTTCTTTTTCGTCTTTGGCTTCTTTTCTGGTCATATTCTTGAAATCAGTCAAATCAAATGGTACTACTGCTGTAGCCTTATAACACAGATAATCACCTATTTGTTTGGTTTCAGTACCCAATTGCCAATCATAGACTTGAAGTGAATCTTTGATCAAAAACTCCTTCCCGAAAATTTCTCTCTCTTGAATAAAGACTTTGTCTTTGGTGTTTTTATAATAAACACCTCCATACATCGTATTTGACATCATTCGCATACCTTCAAACATACCGCCACCTCCAGGAGCAAGCACTACCTCTTCTTCATACAATGAAGTATTTTTATCAAACGAAAGGGTAAAGGTTTTTTCTGACATCAATCTCATTTGTTCCTGAATCATTTCCTTCATTTCAGGAGTGATTTGCGGACTGTCTAGCTTAATATCGTCAGTTGAAGTTTTTGACATATAGGTAGCAACTCCTCTGAATTCTTGTGCATTTAAGGCTAAAAGACCAAATGATAGGATTAATAATGTGGATATTTTTTTCATCTTTTTATAGTTTTATTTTACAAGTAAGTCTCTAATTAATGGATATTATTATAGGATTTAACCTCCGATGGTCATGGTTTCAAATATTACTGCTCCTGATTTTGTTTTTTTGCCGTGTTTCATGCGCTCTTTTACCATTTCGTCAAACTCACTTTGAGCGATGACTTTCCCTTTTGGAGCTTTAATTTTGATTGATTTCTTTGGGTTTAGAATAATTTCAGAACATAGATAAACCATTTTTGGAGAATGTAATTCTAAGATTAATCCAGGCAAACCTCCGTAAGCTTCAGGTCCGTTTGAAATTGGAATTTCTGGAGTGTACCAAGCGGTATATGTAATGTCTTGAGGTTCTTTTTTAATCATTGATAGAATACCTGATTCTTTTTCGTCAACATCAGTCTGATCATCTTCTGAAATGTACCGTTTTGGTTTTATAGTTTTGGTTGCTTTATACACGGTATAGTTGCCGACTTTTTTGCTTTCTGTGCCCAACTCCCAGCCTGAGGTATGAAGGCTATCTTTTATCAAAAAAACTTTGCCTAAATAATCGTTTTCTAAAAGCGAATAATTGTCCTTCAAATTCTTATAGAGCTTTCCACTTGAAGTAGAGTTCATCGTTACAGAGATTTGGTGGCTGCCTACTTTAGGCTCTGCGAGTTTTTCTTCTTCTTTAAAGAATGATTCGTGTGTATTGAATTCTAATATATAGGATTTTTCAGAAGACTTTCTCATCGCTTCTTTGATCTGCGCTATAAGCTCAGCGTTTTCAGCCATTTGTTTATCCTGTTCTTCTGTAGTAGGCTCTTTAGTATTGAGCGACATTTTGCTTTGATAAACAGCTCTACCGGATAATTCTTGGGCACCTATAACAAAAGAAAACAGTAAAACTGCAAGTGTAAGAATAGATTTAATCATCCTAAAAAGTTTTTGGGTTACCTAATAAGACGAGCCTTAACTTGATTTGTTACAGTTATACACAAAAAATCCCGTTAAGCAGATAACAGGATTTTTAAAAAGTGTGTATGAGTATTCTTTGCACTTCGCTTATCTATAAAATTTCTGCGAATTATCGTTTCCCTAATTCGATGATTTCTAAATTCTTGATTTGGTCTTTGTCAATCTCAAACCTAAGCATGGTTCTGACTTGGTGCATACCATAAATACCAGCGGCTCCGGGATTCAGGTGAAGTAGATTATAGTCTTTATCGTAAATTACTTTAAGTATATGCGAGTGTCCACAGATAAAAATCTTAGGTGTTTGCCGATCTAGCTCTGCTTTGACCCGAGCATTGTATTTCTTTGGATAACCTCCGATATGCGTCATATAAACCTCAGTATCCTCACACCTAAACCTCAGATCAAGCGGGAATTCTGTTCGTGCATTGGCGTCATCAATATTCCCGTAAACTGCTCTTAAAGGTTTTAGAGATTTTATTTTATCGGTTACCTCCAGATTGCCAATATCTCCTGCATGCCATACCTCATCAGCCTGAGCTACATACTTTAGTATTTTATCGTCAAGATGAGAATGCGTATCTGAGAGTAGTAGAATTTTCTTCAATGTATATTCGTTTTTGGTTGTGCAAACATATTGATTTTCAATTTTAGTCAAAAAAAAAATCTCTGATTTAAAAGTATATCTTAAATCAGAGATTAAAAAACAAGATGTGTTTTATTTTTCTTGAAATTATTGTGCTAGTTGTCTCAAGTACTTAACTGTAATTGGACGAACTTGACCCATAAAGTTTAGGTTATAAACTAGAGTAAGTTCTGTATCAGTTACAGAAGATATAGTTCTATCCTCATCTTTTACAACAATTTTCTCAGCAGTCCAAGTTCCTGTTGACACCTGATCAACACATTCTTCATCCACTTTATTGTTTTCTTTTAGACTAACAGTGTTATCTGCCTTGATTGTCAGGTAATCTGTAGCACAACCTCCTTTAAAAATTTCATGATTGAAAGGATACGTACCAGAATGTCCTTCAGCGCTATAGGTTATAGTATCAGCTTTCCACTCTCCTACTAGAGGGTCAACTGTTGGCGTCTTGTTGTCATCATCTTTACTACATGCTGTAAACAAGGTTCCTACTACTAAAAGCATTATTGCAATCCATTTGTTAGTTGTTTTCATAATTATATTTGGTGTTAGTTTACTATTTAAAAAGTTGAGCAAAGATACCTTCAATTTAGAATTGTTCCAAATAAAAAAGATAAATTTATCTTGTTTAGTCAATTATCTTATGAAGTTGTGCATATTGTATAAGCAAAATAGTTTTTGCATCCTTGATCTCGCCATTTTTCACCATTTCGACTGCTTCTGAAAAAGGCATTTCTAGCACTTCAATGCGTTCGTTTTCTTCTTCCAGGCCTCCGCCTTTGCTTTTTTTCATTTCTGGTGTATATTCGGCTAGATAGAGGTATAGCAATTCTGTTACAGCTCCGGGTAACACATATACTTCGAGCACTTTCTGGGCATTTTCAATATGATAACCCGTTTCTTCTCGCGTTTCTCTTATCATACACGCCATTGGGTCAACCTCATCTAAGGTTCCGGCACAGGCCTCTATAAGCATTCCGTCAGGAGTTCCGTTTAAGAAAGCAGCTAGGCGAAATTGTCTGGTAAGTACAACTGTTTTTTGTTCTCTGTTATATAATAAAATCGCTACACCATTACCTCTATCAAAAATCTCACGAGTCTGATTGATAGCCGATTTACTTTCTTCTATATAATCAAAGTTTACTTCTCTGAAACTATATCTCTTTCCAGCTAACTTCTGATCAGAGTGTATTTTTATTTTTGGATTCATAGCAGTTGTTTTTTAATAGGATTAAAGGTACGATTCCCTACTTACTCAACCTATGTAAAGTAAAGGTCATCGCAGTCAACAAGCAAAATGCCATCAATTGATGTGCTAGTCCAAGCCAAAGAGGCACATGGAATAATAATGTAATAACGCCTAAGGCAAATTGGATAAACACAAAATATACCAATAACCTGATACTTTTTGATTGTTGCGTGTCTAAAGCGAATTTTTTACTTCTGATAAATAAATAAACGATAGCTCCCACAACAAAATAAGCTATGGTTCTGTGTACGAATTGCACACCGCTTTTACCTTCAACTAAATTTAGAAATAATGTTGATTGTTCTATCCAAACGGTTTCGTGTATGAACTTGCCTTCGCTCATCATGGGCCAGTAGTTGTGAATAAGTCCAGCGTTAAGTCCAGCGACAAAACCTCCGTAGATGATTTGAACTATTAAAATGACATACGCAACAATAGCTAGTTTTCTGAGCGGAACGATAGCTGATTTTCTGTTGGGATAAATCAAATCCAATGCCACCCAAAGCGTATAGGCGAAAGTGATGAAGGCAAAAGTTAGGTGCAAAGACAGCCTGAAATGGCTCACATCCGGATTGTCAACCAATCCGCTTTTGACCATAAACCAACCTAAAAACCCTTGGAAACCTCCCATAAACAACAGGATTATAGATTTCAGAATCGTCGGTTTGTCCAATTGTTTTCTGATTAAGAAATAAACAAACGGAACAATAAATACGATACCAATAATTCTACCTATAAAACGGTGAAACCATTCCCAGAAATAAATAAACTTATAATCGTCTAATGTAAAATCCTTGAGACTATTAACTTTCTGGTATTCAGGAAATTTCTTGTACTCTTCAAAAGCAGTTTCCCATTTCTCCTCAGAAAGTGGCGGGAAAGTATCTGTAACCAAATGCCAATCAGTCATCGAAAGCCCAGAATTGGTAAGTCTAGTAATTCCGCCGACCATTACCATTATAAACAAAAGTAAACAACCAGAGAGCAACCAGTAAATAACAGCTTTATTCTTTTTCATTTTTTTATTACATTTTGAGAGCAAAAGTACAATTTACATTTGGGATTCTATGTCAATGCTATTTAAAAACCCTGCTGAGAATCCTACAAACACTATGATTTATTCAATTTTAGAGTTCTATAAGATTTACGAGCAATCTATATGCACCGTCTATTCCACTCGGAATTTGTCTAAAAAAACTGATTCCTGTATATACAAAATATCCTTTACCTAATTTTGCAATAAGCAACGAACCGTCTTTTGGTTTTTCGCCTGTGTCGTTCATACGAAAAACCGTTTCGAATTCTGGACCCCATTCTGCTGCAAAGTACAAACCTCTTTCTTGAATCCAATTGTCAAAATCTTTTGAACTGATTTTATTGGGTTTTGTAAGCACGCTGTGTTCTGCATTGATAAAACTGATTTTCGCTTCTTCATTGGTCACACGACCTCTACCAATTTTGAGTTGATAAGGTGCGAATTCTGATAAATCAGTAGTTTTTCCTCTGTAATCGGTAGTTAGGTATTGCATAATTACCGTGCCTCCATTAGCAACATAATCATTGATGATCTGTCCTTTCAGAAGTAATTCGGGCGTAGTGTTATAAGCTCTGATTCCGATGAGAAGTGTCTCAAAATGCGTCAGTCGTTCTGCGGTAATTTCGTGTACAGGAACAACCGTAACATCATAACCAATCTGCAATAAATTTTGCGGAATTTGGTCAGTAGCACCCATAACATAACCGATGTTTTGTTTTGATTTTTTTAAGTCAATACGCGTAACTTTTGCCTGTGCAGTTGTGAGTATGCTTTGTTTTGGAATATGTTTATAACCAATTTCTACCAAAGATTGATCAAAGGTTTTTCCGTCAATCACTGCAATAGCTTTTAGGATAGCATTATCCGGATTTGTTGGTGGTGTTAGAGTGAATTTCACCAAAGTCTCCGCTGATTTTTGTTGAATGTCAAAAGGAATTTCTCTAGGGCTAATACTCCAACCCTTTGGTACATCAATCTGTATGCTTCCCTGTATATTGTCATGAAGTGCTTTTACTTTTACGGTCACTTCTTTTGGTTGGGAATTGGCAAAAATCACAACGTCATTCACAAAGGAAATCACAACATCTGGCAATACCACAAAAGGACGATAGGTCTCTCCGTCTTCTGGAGCATTAAACTTATAGACTATATTCTTAGTGTATTCAACTCTTGTACCTTCGATATCTACTACGAAAACCACCGGGAAATCATCGCTCGTCTGGGCTAAGTTTCTGAGATTTTTATCCTCGACCACAAACATACCTTTGGTTTTTTGTTGTCTTAGCCAATAGGGATTTGAATACGGAATAGCCTCCGGAACGGTTACATTCATTTCTTGGCTATACACAGGAATATTTTGCTCAAGTTTTTGATTTTTGATGATTTTTTGGTCAAAGAAATTTATTTCCTTGAGCGTGATAGCCGCCTTACTGCGGTTGGTCGCTTCTATTTTCAGGTCAAATTGTGTTGATTTTGTGGTATTTTCTGAACTTGAAATCGCTTCAAGATACAACCCGGCACACGCGGCAATAATTTCTTTGATGTGTTCAGATTTTTGTTCCCTCCAATAACTATCTTCAATGTTTTGGATAAGCTTATAAGCCTTTGTCAATTCCTTAATATGAACGGATGGGTTCTCGAAACTAAAGTTTTTCTGGATTTTATCTAGTATAGCAGCTATGGCTTTTCCTTCGGGGATTCGTGTCCAACTCGTATTGATTCCCTCAAAAATATCTTTGTAATTCTTAGACAGATCGCCTCTGATGATTTCTAGATATTCGCTTTCACTAGCTCTATCTCCTATAGTTCCGAAGCCTTGACATTTGTGCTGACTTCTGCTTTTTGCCGCTATTTCGCTATTGCTTATGCCCAATGTAGGATAAAACACATTAGCTCCGATTTCGAGCAAATGACTTTTGTCTGCCTTATCGAAAGCCTCTTGAGAGGGAAATGACCACGGCGAAGTGTTATAGAACAATCGTTGAGGTGCGTTTTTATGGCTTTTAACTTGGTCAAAAGCTTCTAAACTCAACATTGCTGAAGCCGTATGATGCCCGTGAGTTGTTCCTGGAGTTCTGTGGTCAAATCTATTGATAATGATATCGGGTCTGAACTCTTCTATAACCTGAACTAAATCATCTAGTACTTGTTGTTTGTCCCAAATCTCGAAAGTTTCGTCGGGTAGTTTTGAAAATCCAAAATCATAGGCACGCGTAAAAAACTGTTTTCCTCCGTCAATTCTACGGGCACTCAACAATTCTTGTGTTCTGATAATTCCGAGTAATTCTCCCATCTCTGGACCAATTAGGTTTTGACCTCCATCGCCACGCGTAAGTGAAATATAGGCAGTATTAGCTTTGATTTCATTCGAAAAATAAGAAATGAGTTTGGTATTCTCGTCATCTGGATGGGCTGCTACGTATAAAACAGAGCCTAAAAAATTAAGTTTTTCTATCTCGTGATAAATCTGATTGGATGTATAGGTCTTGGGTTGTTGTGCAAAAACACTCAAACTTATAAAAACGAACAGCAGGTTGAATCTCATCTCTTTAAATTAAATAATCGAAAAACAAAAGTAAGGCTTACTTCTGATAGTATATGGGTTTTTAGTTAAATATCTGAGTGTTAAAGATTCGTGAATGGGTTTTTAATTTTGTTAAGCTTTACTAAAAAATCGTTTTTTCAGGAGGTGCTCAAAACAATTATACTCAAAAAAAATACTGTTTTTCAAGCGAAAAACTTACCTTTGTTCGAAAGCAAAAAAATTATGATTTCTATTGACCCGAAAGAGGTTAGTCCAGTTAAGTTACAAGGATATTTACAAGGTGCGGTGGGTCCGCGACCGATTGCCCTAGCAAGTACTTTAGACCAAAATGGGATTCCTAACCTTTCTCCTTTTAGTTTTTTTAATGTCTTTAGTTCAAACCCTCCTATTTTAATATTTTCGCCTGCTCGCAGAGTCAGAAACAATACGGTCAAACACACACTTCTCAATGTGCAACAGAACAAAGAAGTGGTGATTAGCGTGGTGAATTATGACATCGTACAACAAGTATCGCTTGCGAGTACAGAATATGCTGATGGTATTAATGAATTTATAAAATCAGGACTTACGCCTATTCCATCAGATGTAGTAAAACCATTCAGAGTAGCAGAATCTCCCGTTCAGTTTGAGTGTGTCGTAAAAGATATTATTGCTTTAGGCGATGGTGGTGGTGCAGGAAACTTGGTGATTTGCGAAGTGGTTCGCGTTCACGTAAGTGAAGAAGTGCTTGATGAAAATGGCGCTATTGACCAACACAAAATCGATTTGGTTTCACGTATGGGCGGTAATTGGTACTCAAGAGCTAACAGAGGGCTTTTTGAAGTTCCAAAACCACTAGTAACCTTAGGAATAGGCGTAGATGCCATTCCTGATTTCATTAAAAAATCTGGTGTTTTTTCTGGAAATGATTTGGGAATGTTAGGCAACATAGAAGTTTTGCCAACTCAAGACGAAATAGCTAACTTTGTCCGTCAGTCTTTTGAAGCGAAAGCTGTCTTGAGTAGTGATGACAGCCAGAAAGTATATCAAAAAGCAAAAGATTTACTCGCCAAAGAACAAGTAATAGAAGCATGGATGTTGCTTTTGGCATCTCAGAAATAGAATAATACAATTTAATAGTTTATAAAAAATAAGTAAAATGGAAGTAGTAGGAAAAATCAGATTAGTCGATACGGTTAAAGAAGTAGGAAGCAACGGATTCAGAAAAAGAGATGTGATTGTAACCACTGAAGAACAATATCCACAACACATTTCAATTCAGTTTGTACAAGACAAAACAAGTTTGTTAGATAACTTCAAGGCTGGTGATGACGTGAAGGTATCTATCAACCTAAGAGGTAGAGAATGGGTAAATCCACAAGGAGAAACAGTGTATTTCAACACTATCCAAGGTTGGAGAATTGAGAAATTGGCAATGGATGCACCAAGTCATTCAGGTCACATTCCTCCAGTTGCTCCGCCACAAGCTTTTGAGCCAGCTCAGAATGTAAACCAAGAGGACAACGACGATTTACCATTCTAAGTAAAAAATATGCGTTTTTGGATTGGTCTTATAGCTGTCTTCGGGTTTGTTTTTGTACAAGGACAGACCACTTATAAAATATCTTATCAAAAGACTTATAACGGAAGTGTTATTCAAGACCAAGACAAAACCCTTGTTTTCACCAGTTCAGATTTCACGTATATTACCTCAGAACAGATACAGGAAGGCACAAAAGAATTCCCTTTTGAGGAAACTTTTGTAAATCGAAAACAAGAAAATACCTATGAACAGATTGCGTCAGTTGCTTTAGGTACTACTTTTGGTTTTTTAGATAGCCTAGCTCTACAACGTCAAGAGTTTGAGTTCTTTAAAGAAGAACGCATTATCTTAGGTTATAAGTGTAAAAAAGCACGGGCTATAATCAACTCGAATACCCTTGACATTTGGTACGCCGATGCACTGAATATAAAAGGTTCTCCTACTGTTTTAGGCATGAATTTAGGTCTGGTTTTAGAAATAAACCGAAATGGAAATTATCTAATTCAAGCCACAAAAATAGAACCTATCAACACCAAGAAAAATCCCCTAAAAATCATTGATTTCTCAAAAGTCAAAAGGGTTGATAATGTTACTTACAGAGATTTACTCTGGAAAAGTAGGTTTGTAAGTATTAGCGTTTTTGAAGATGAAATCATTAATTTCTCAGACCAATCTGTATCCAATGACAGTATTTTGCGTTTTGGTAATGGGACAGTTATCCTCAAAAAAATAAATTTCCCAGCAATTGAACTAGGCAATCAAATTTTTGTTGAACTTACAGCTTGGTCAAATGGCGATGCTTACGACAGAACCGGAAGTGTTTTTATAATTCCAACGGACAACAAACTGTCTTTTTTTGATGCTTTACAAAACGGAATTAAAGAAATTCCTTTATATACCAACGGAAACGCTAAAGAATATAGAGGCGTAGTCAGAACTGACGAATATACACCACTAATAGAACTTATGCGGTTTTTCACGCCTTTCGGTATCAAACAATACAATCATATCAACCTCAAAGGAAAAGACTGGCACAATAAGGTCTCATACAGACAAGACATCTCTGAATTGCAACCTGAGCTTTCTTCAAAAGAATTGTATGTAGGCGTTTTTATAGGTAATTATGACCAAGGTGGACATAAGGTAAATCTTGAAATTACCATTCACAACGAAAGAACCCAAAGTCCTAAAAACTTGTTTTCGTTACCGCTTTTTAATACAACCAACATAATGGAGATGTCAGGTCAGAACTATGCAACGATGTTTGATTCAGAAAACGGATTGAGTGTGACTTTTAATCTTGACCAATCCCTTAAAAATGCTAAACTGCGTTATATTACTACAGGTCATGGCGGCTGGGCAAATGGCGATGAATTTCTCCCAAAAAAAAATACTATCCTCCTAAATGGCAACGAAGTTTTTTCATTCACCCCTTGGAGACAAGATTGTGGCTCATACAGACTATATAATCCAGCATCTGGTAATTTCGAAAATGGGCTTTCGTCTTCTGATTATTCACGCTCCAATTGGTGTCCAGGAACCTTAACCAATCCTATTCTTATTGACCTAGGAAACTTAGAAAAAGGAACGCATACCCTAACAATCAAAATCCCTCAGGGAACACCCGAAGGCAATAGCTTTAGCGCTTGGAATGTCTCAGGAATTCTGCTCGGTGAATAATGTTTATAAATCTCTTATTTCTTAGGCAGTATCTTTTGTAAGATAAGCGAAAGAGCAATAGTCAGAACTGATCCGATGACGTTCAGCCATAAATAACTGACGATGTCAAGGTAGAAAATATAGAAAATCGAAGCTTGAGAAATAACCGCTCCCCAAAACAATGCTTCACCTTTGACTGATTTGAAATAAAATCCGACCAAGAAAATCCCTAAAATGGTTCCGTAAAACACAGAACCTAAAATATTAACAAACTGAATAAGGTTTTCAAAAAGTGAGGCATAACAAGCAAAAGCAATAGCTACCAATCCCCATAAAACCGTAAACCATTGTGTAGATTTCACATAATGTATCTCGCTCTTCTCTGCTTTGACATTTCGCTTATAAATATCAATCGTGGTGGTTGAGGCAAGTGCATTTAGTGCAGAAGCTGTAGAAGACATCGCCGCTGAGAAAATTGCAGCCAATAACAATCCTACAAAACCAATCGGCAGATAATTCAATACATAATAGATAAACACATAGTCTTTGTCATTGGTCTCTATGGTGCTATCAGCTTGTTTGATGAGCGTTTTGGCTCGTTCCCTCAGGTCTTTTTCTTTGAGTCCTAACGCTGTTATTTTTTGTTGTAAGGCTTTATTTTCAAAATTCTGATTCAGTTGGTGTGCATACTGCATTGTAAAGTCCTTTTTGTCTTGTGCAATCTCATTTAGTTTTTGTTCTAAGTCTGAAAATTCTGCCGCATATTCCGTATTCTGAATGGCTTTACTTCCATTGGGATTAAAATGAATCGGTGCTGAGTTAAACTGAAAAAACACAAAAACCATTACTCCTACGAGCAAAATAAAAAACTGCATCGGTATTTTTAATATCCCGTTAAAGATAAGTCCCATCTGACTTTCTTTGATATTCTTACCTGACAAATACCTACCCACTTGTGATTGATCTGTACCAAAATACGAAAGAGCTAAGAAAAAACCTCCGGTGATACCACTCCAAAACGTATAACGACTATCGACATTCAGAGAGAAATCAACTATATTCATTTTGTCATTTATTCCAGCTATTTTCAGTGCATTTGTAAAGGTAACTTGTTCCGGAAGATTGCTCAAAATCAAGAAAAAGGCAACAAACATTCCGCCCATAATCACAAACATCTGTTGTTTTTGAGTGACATTCACTGCTCTTGTTCCGCCTGAAACCGTATATATAATGACTAGTATTCCGATAATAATATTTAATAAGGTGAGGTTCCATCCTAAAATAGTCGATAAGATAATCGCTGGTGCATAAATAGTGATTCCTGTTGATAAACCCCGTTGAATCAAGAACAAAAAAGCAGCAAAAGAACGGGTTTTTAGATCAAAGCGCTGTTCTAAATATTCATAGGCTGTATAGACTTTTAGTTTGTGGTAAATCGGGATAAAAGTCATACAAATGACAATCATAGCGAGTGGCAATCCAAAGTAGAATTGAACAAATCCCATACCGTCGTGATAGGCTTGCCCTGGAGTAGAAAGAAAAGTAATGGCGCTTGCTTGGGTTGCCATAACAGAAATCCCAACCATATACCAAGGCGTTTCTTTGTTTCCGAGTATATAATCTTTAACGTTTTTGCTGCGTTTGGTTTTCAGTGTTCCGTAAACGACTATAAACAATAAGGCAGCAATAAGTATTATCCAATCAATCGTGTGCATCGTCTATGAATAAAATACTGTGATCAAATAAAAAAACAATATATAAAGTGCATTCGATATGAGTACGATGCTGTACGATTTTTTCCATTTCATAAGTTCTCCTTCAAATAATTCAGGTTGTATTATCAATGATATTTCTGTAAAAATATAGATATTTTTGAGTTGTCAAGCTATTTTTAATTGATTTTAAGATAGTAAGCTGATGTTTAGTATGGATTTGAGGCTAAAAAACACTTGGAGCAAAAAGTTGTTATTTATTTCGATTTTCATCAAAAGTCGTTATTTATGCTTTTTAAGCCTTTTAACGCTCTTTGTAATTTTATCGACAGGTGGTCTACTATTGTTTAAAATCAATTAAAAAGGGCGATATTCTATTTTATTATAAAAAAAAGCGTAAATTAGCACGTTTAAAAATATTGATTTTCAACTATTAAAAAATAAAGTTTTTTATGTCAGAAGGAGGAGAAAGGTTAATACCTATCAACATTGAAGATGAAATGAAGTCTGCTTACATCGATTATTCGATGTCAGTTATTGTATCAAGGGCTTTGCCTGATGTACGAGATGGACTAAAACCAGTTCATAGAAGAGTTTTGTATGGTATGTATGATTTAGGTCTTTTATCAAACAGAGCTCATAAAAAGTCTGCAAGAATCGTCGGAGAAGTATTAGGTAAATACCACCCACACGGAGATACTTCAGTGTATGATGCGATGGTACGTATGGCACAAGAATGGTCATTGCGTTACCTTTTGGTTGACGGACAGGGTAACTTTGGTTCGGTTGACGGTGATAGCCCAGCTGCTATGCGTTATACAGAAGCCCGTATGAAAAAAATATCTGAAGAAATTCTTTCAGATATCGATAAAGAAACCGTGGACTATCAACTGAACTTTGATGACTCATTGCAAGAGCCAAAAGTGATGCCGACAAGAGTCCCAACATTACTTATCAACGGAGCATCAGGTATTGCAGTGGGAATGGCTACTAATATGGCGCCACACAACTTGACTGAAGTTATTGACGGAACGCTTGCCTACATTGACAACAACGATATAGAAATTGACGAACTAATCACTTATATCAAAGCGCCTGACTTCCCTACTGGTGGAATCATCTACGGATACGAAGGTGTGCGTGAAGCATTCAAAACCGGAAGGGGACGGATTGTAATGCGTGCAAAAACCAACTTTGAAGAACTAAGCGGAAGAGAATGTATTATTGTTACTGAAATTCCGTATCAAGTAAACAAAGCCGATATGATCAAACGTACGGCGGATTTAGTCAACGAAAAGAAAATTGAGGGTATCTCAAACATACGTGACGAATCTGATAGAAACGGAATGCGTATCGTGTATGAACTAAAAAGAGATGCAGTACCCAATGTAGTGCTAAATACACTTTATAAATTCACTCAACTACAATCGTCTTTTAGCGTAAACAATATTGCACTGGTAAACGGAAGACCAGAACTGCTAAATCTAAAAGAACTGATACATTACTTTGTAGAACATAGACACGATGTAGTGGTTAGAAGAACACAATTCGAACTTAGAAAAGCAGAAGAAAGAGCACATATCCTAGAGGGATTGATTATTGCTTCTGATAATATAGATGAGGTCATCGCACTAATCAGAGGATCAAAAGATGGTGATGAAGCTCGTACAAAACTTATCGAAAGATTTAATTTGTCTGAAATTCAAGCACGTGCTATCGTAGAGATGCGACTTAGACAGCTTACAGGGCTTGAGCAAGATAAACTTAGAGGGGAATACGAAGAAATCATGAAGTTAATTACTGGCTTAAAAGAATTATTAGCGAGCAAAGAACTACGTATGGAACTCATCAAAACAGAGCTTATAGAAATCAAAGATAAATACGGAGACGCAAGACGTTCAGTGATTGAATATGCTGGAGGAGACGTAAGTATCGAAGATTTAATTGCCGATGAACAAGTGGTGATTACCATTTCACACGCGGGTTACATCAAGAGAACAGCACTTTCTGAATACAAAACTCAGAACAGAGGAGGTGTAGGACAAAAATCCGCAGGAACAAGAGATCTCGATTTCTTAGAGCATATGTATGTAGCTACAAACCACCAATATATGTTATTCTTCACTCAAAAAGGAAAATGCTACTGGATGAGAGTTTATGAAATCCCTGAAGGAAGTAAAACTAGTAAAGGAAGGGCAATACAAAACCTTATCAACATTGAGAACGATGATAAAGTAAAAGCATTCATCTGTACACAGGACCTTAAGGACCAAGAGTATATCGATAATCACTATGTGATTATGGCAACAAAACAAGGTCAAGTTAAGAAAACGCCACTTGAGCAATATTCAAGACCTAGACAAAACGGAATTAATGCTATTACCATTAGAGAGGATGACGAACTACTAGAAGCTAAATTAACTACTGGAAACAGTCAAGTGCTAATAGCTGTGAAGTCTGGTAAGTTAGTTCGTTTTGAAGAAGAAAAAACACGCCCGATGGGAAGAACAGCCTCTGGAGTAAGAGGAATAACACTTACAGACAAAGATGATGAGGTAATTGGAATGATTTCTATCGATAAGGATAATGTGAATGATTCTCAAATATTAGTAGTAACAGAAAACGGATATGGTAAACGCACCAAACTTGTGGATGATGACGGAGAAGACGTATATCGCATCACAAACCGTGGAGGTAAAGGAGTAAAAACCCTAAACGTTACTGACAAAACTGGAATGCTAATTGCTATAAACGCAGTGACTGATGAGGATGACCTTATGATTATCAATAAATCAGGACTAACCATCAGAATGAAAGTATCAGACCTAAGAGTTATGGGAAGAGCTACGCAAGGTGTTCGACTGATAAACATTAAAGGGAACGACTCAATTGCTGCAGTTGCTATGGTTATGAGAGAAGATGACGAAGACCTTATTATTGATCAAGATAGTGAGAATATAACTGACGAAACATCAGAAACAGATACCCTAACGGAAGAATAAAAACAAATAAAACATAATTGACAAGTATGAAAAAGTATATCATAACTTCTTTGTCTCTCCTATTTGCAGTAGGGGCGTATGCACAGAAAGATGAAATCAAAAACATCAAAAAGATTCTCAACAAGAAAGCGCCAACCGAAGCTGATTATAGAGAACTTCAAGGGATAATTGATGCCACAACACCTTATATTGCTAACGGAACGGCTTCTGAACAAGCAGAGTTCTATTTCCATAAAGGTAGCTATGAGTTTGAAAAAGCAAAACTTACGAATAATGTAGATGCACTATCAAGTGCTGTTGAGAGTTTTAATAAAGTAATAAAAGCAGAAGAAGGAGAAAAGAGGCAACCTTTTACTGACAAACTTAAAAAAGATATTCTTCCTACGTTTATTGGTCATGCTTTCCAGAAAGCCATGGAGTTCAGCAAGTTGAAAAAATTTAGAGAGGCTACTGATATTTTTAAGTCGTTATACGAATTAAACAAAGATCCACTCAACTTATATTATGCGGCTTCTACAGCAGTTAGCGTTCCTGACTACAACACTGCTTTAGAGTATTATCAAGAGCTTGTAGACATGAATTTTACAGGTGAATTTGATTTCTACACAGCTAAAAACAAAAGTACTGGTGAGGTAGAAAACTTTGGTGACAATAAAACACTAATGGATGCTGCCGTGAAGTCTGGAGAGTATACTCATCCAAAGAAAGAAAGAGAAGCCTCTAAAAAACCAGAGATTCTCAAAAATATGGTATTGATTTACCTTAACGTAAATCAGAAATCTAGAGCAGAGAAATTGTTAGCTGACGCTAGAGCAGAAAGCCCTAATGACACGCAGCTAATGTTGATTCAAGCTAATTTTTACTACCAAGACAAAGAGCTAGACAAGTATGAAAAACTAATCAAAGAAGTGATTACTAAAGACCCTGAAAACCCAGAGCTTTATTATAACCTAGGAGTTACCAATACTGAAATAGGCAATACTGAAAAAGCCATAGAGTATTATCAGAAAGCAATCAAACTGAATCCTAAGTACACTGATGCGCATATAAACCTTGGTGCTCTTGCCTTAGCAGATGAGTCAAAAATTATTGAAGAAATGAATACTATAACTGGTTTCTCTGCCGCTGAAAACAAGAAGTATGAGGCCCTTAAAAATAAGAGAGAGGCATTACTGAAAAGTGCTATCCCTCATTTTGAGAGAGCTTTAGCAGTTGAACCAAACAATCAATTTGCTATCTCTAACTTGGTAAACATCTTCGGAGCCTTAGAAATGGAAGCTAAAGAAAAAGAATACCGAGCAAAACTCAAAAACTAATACCCCCTAAACCACTCTAATCGAGTGGTTTTTTTATTTAATACATTTTTTGAATTGAATGACTGATTTCGATTCTCAGAATTTCCACTCAATAAAATAGAAATTTAAAGCAAAAAACCTGTAGACCTGACAAAACTTCTATTGGAATAGTTTTTGACTTTAAATAGTTTATTATTAAATTTACGAATTAAACCAACAGATATATGGACAATAATTTTTCTCCAAGAGTAAAGGATGTCATCAGCTATAGCAAAGAAGAGGCATTGCGATTGGGCGATGAATTTATCGGTACAGAACACTTTGTTCTCGGAATCTTAAAAGAAGGAGACGGAAAAGCTTTTAATATACTTCAAGAAATTGTAGATATCAATTACCTACACAAAAAAATAGAGTCGCTGAATCCGTATAACGAAAGAGCCGTATTAGATCCTGAGAAAAAGAACTTACATCTTACGCGTCAAGCTGACAGAGCCTTAAAGATGTCTTTTCTTGAAGCCAAACAACTTGGGAATTCTTCGATAAGCACAGGACATTTACTACTATGTATTCTCAGAAATGAAAATGACCCAACAACCAAGCTTTTGAATAAATTAAAGATTGATTACGAAATCATTAAAGACTATTTTATGAATTCATTCTCTGACGATATTTCCCCTGATATTATAAAAAAACAACCTAAAGATGAAGCCTTGGGCAGTGATTCTTCTAGTGATGACTCACCAAAAGAAGGAGCTAGCTTTATGTCTGTTACCAATAAAGGAGCTAAGAAATCGAAAACTCCTGTACTCGACAACTTCGGTAGAGATTTAACTGCACTTGCTGAAGAGGGAAAACTCGATCCTGTCGTGGGACGTGAAAAAGAAATCGAAAGAGTTTCTCAGATTTTAAGCCGTAGAAAGAAAAACAACCCACTTTTAATCGGAGAGCCTGGTGTGGGTAAATCTGCCATTGCAGAAGGACTTGCACTGAGAATTGTTCAGAAAAAAGTGTCTCGCATATTATACGGAAAACGTGTAGTAACTCTAGATTTGGCTAGCCTTGTGGCTGGAACCAAATACAGAGGTCAATTTGAAGAGCGCATGAAGGCTATGATGAACGAGCTCGAAAAGAATGATGATGTGATTCTGTTTATCGATGAAATTCACACCATAGTAGGTGCGGGTGGAGCAACAGGCTCACTCGATGCTTCAAATATGTTTAAACCTGCTTTAGCAAGAGGCGAAATTCAATGTATCGGAGCTACAACTTTGGATGAATACAGGCAATATATTGAGAAAGATGGAGCCCTCGAAAGACGTTTCCAGAAAGTAATTGTAGAACCTACATCGGTAGAAGAAACGATTACGATTCTGAATAATATCAAAGGAAAATACGAAGATCACCACAACGTAACCTATACGCCTGAAGCGATAGAAGCTTGTGTAAAATTGACAAATAGATATATGACCACTAGATTCTTGCCAGACAAAGCTATCGACGCATTGGATGAGGTAGGTTCAAGAGTACATATTATAAATATCAATGTCCCTCAACAAGTAATTGATTTAGAACATCAGCTAGAAGAGGTCAGAGAACTCAAAAATTCAGTTGTCAAAAGACAGAAATTTGAAGAAGCTGCAAAACTTAGAGATGACGAAAGAAACATCGAAAAAGAATTGGCTATTGCCCAAGAACAATGGGAAGAGGAATCTCGAAATAACAAAATCGAAGTTACAGAAGACAACGTGGCTGATGTGGTCTCTATGATGAGTGGCATTCCAGTGAATAGAATCGCTCAAAAAGAAAGCAAGAAACTGGCAAAGCTACCTGAACTTATCAAAGGAAAAGTAATTGGACAAGACGAAGCTGTAAGCAAAATTGCCAAATCAATTCAGCGCAACAGGGCGGGACTTAAAGACCCGAACAGACCCATCGGTTCCTTTATCTTTTTAGGCCAAACAGGAGTCGGGAAAACGCAACTAGCAAAGGTTATTGCACAAGAACTCTTTGATTCTGAAGAGGCACTTATCAGAATTGATATGAGTGAGTATATGGAGAAGTTTGCCATCTCAAGGCTTGTCGGAGCACCTCCAGGCTATGTCGGTTATGAAGAAGGTGGACAACTGACAGAGAAAGTAAGAAGAAAACCTTATTCGGTTATACTTTTAGACGAAATCGAGAAAGCACATCCAGATGTATTCAATATGATGCTTCAAGTGCTCGACGACGGGTTCTTGACCGATAGCTTAGGTCGCAAAATTGACTTCAGAAACACGATTATTATCATGACATCCAATATCGGAGCAAGACAACTCAAAGACTTCGGTCAAGGAGTAGGATTCGGAACTGCTGCCAAAGTGTCACAAGCTGGAGAATATGCCAAAGGCGTTATCGAGAATGCACTAAAAAAGGCCTTTGCACCTGAGTTCTTAAACAGAATTGACGATGTAGTAGTATTTAACGCTCTCGAGAAAGAAGACATTCAGAAAATTATCTTTATCGAGCTAAAGAAACTTTATACTAGAATCGCAGATCTAGGCTACACGCTCAACTTATCTGATAAAGCAGTAGATTTTATTGCCGAAAAAGGTTTCGACAAGCAATTTGGAGCTAGACCGCTAAAACGTGCTATCCAAAAATATGTAGAAGATCTTTTAGCTGAAGAAATAATCACTTCGAAAATAGCAATAGGTGATGAGATTTACTTAGATATCAAAGAAGGAGCCGAAGAGCTAACTATAGCCATCAAAAAGAAAGAAATTTCGGAATAAAGACTGTTCGTAGTCATCCCTAAAAAAAGGAGTAGGTTAGCAATAACTACTCCTTTTTATTTTGTCTATAAATCAATGATTTAACCCTTCAGAGAGCTGACAATCAGTTGGGCAGTTTTTTGACTCGCTCCACCTCCGCCTAATTTTTGCTCCAAGGTATCGTACTGTGCTAAAATACTTTTACGATGGATTGGATCTAATAGTTTTTGAAGTTCGATCTTAAGGTTTTTTGTATTTAAATCGTTTTGAATCAACTCAGTTACGACTTCTTTGTCCATAATTAGATTCACAAGCGAAATATATTTGAGCGATATGATGCGTTTGGCTATTTCATATGAAATTCGGTTTCCTTTATAGCACACAACCTCTGGCACTTTAAAAAGGGCGGTTTCAAGCGTAGCAGTTCCAGAAGTTACCATCGCAGCATAAGAATGGCTCAACAAATCGTAGGTTTTATTGTTTACAAAATGAATGTTGGGATTGTTTAAAAACGCCTGATAAAACGAGTAATCTTGACTTGGAGCGCCTGCAATCACAAACTGATATTCCTTGAAATCCTCTGCAAGCGAAAGCATAATGCTCAACATTTTAGTTATTTCCTGCTTTCGACTTCCCGGAAGTAAAGCTATGATTGGTTTATCTTCTAAATTATTCTGAGCGATAAAATCTTGTTTAGAAATTACTGTTCTGTTATCAATAGCATCAATCAGCGGATGGCCTACGAAGTCAACTGAAAAATTGTGCTTTTGCTCATAGAAATCTTTCTCAAAAGGCAGAATTACATACATTTTATCCACATCACGCTTGATAGCTTTGATTCGATTTTCTTTCCAAGCCCAAATCTGAGGCGAAATATAATAATGCGTTGGAAAGCCCTTTTGTTTTGCCCATTTGGCAATACGCATATTAAAGCCTGGATAATCAATGAAAATTATAACATCAGGTTTGAATTCAGTGATATCTTGTTTACAACGCTTTATGTTTCTGAAAATAGTACGGAGATTTCCCAATACTTCTACAAATCCCATAAAAGCCAATTCTTTGTAATGTTTGACTAGCGTCCCTCCTGCTTCTTGCATCAAATCACCACCCCAAAAACGAATAGATGCCTGAGGATCTTCTTTCTTTAAGGCTTTGATAAGATTAGCGCCATGCAAATCTCCCGATGCTTCTCCAGCGATAATATAGTATTTCATAATGTGTAATTCCTCTTAAATCAAGAGAATGAACTACAAAAATATCAGTTTAGTTTGTCAACAACAACATCTGTATTACTTTCTGTGCATTTATTATAAAAATAATTCCGAACAACACTCAACTCTCAGGCAACAACCATAGGTATTACTCACAGAATCCTTCTTATATTTGCATACAAATCACAAAACCAACACATGAAAAAAATCGCAGTAGTAATCTTAAACTGGAACGGACAGAAACTATTAGAACAGTTTTTGCCCTCAGTCCTACTGCATTCTGACTTGGCTCAAGTGTATGTTGCCGATAATGCCTCTACGGATGGTTCAATTTCTTTTTTGAAAAAAAATTATCCGAGCATTACAATTATCCAAAACAAAAAAAACTATGGATATGCTAAAGGCTATAATAAAGCATTAGCATTTGTAGCTGAACCTTATTTTGTATTGCTAAATTCAGATGTTGAAGTTACGCCCAATTGGTTACAGCCTATGCTAGAAATATTTGACAATGAACCCCAAACAGTAGCTTTACAACCCAAGATATTAGACTATAAAAACAAAAATTATTTTGAATATGCAGGTGCAGCTGGCGGATTTATCGATAAATATGCTTTTCCTTTCTGTAGAGGCCGCATCTTTTCTACCTTAGAAAAAGACAATGGGCAGTACCAAAGTATTGAAGAGGTTTTTTGGGCTTCAGGCGCCTGTCTGTTTATCAGAAAAGAAACATTTGAAAGTCTAGGTGGTTTTGACGCTGATTTCTTCGCTCATCAAGAAGAAATAGATTTGTGTTGGCGCATCCAAAATAAAAATCTAACGATAAAATATGTACCCACCTCGGTAGTCTATCATGTAGGTGGTGCTACCTTAAAAGAAGGCAGTCCTGAGAAGACATACCTAAACTTCCGGAACTCGCTGAATTGTCTCTTGAAAAACCATCCCAAAAAAGGTCTATTCACCACCACTTTTGTTCGCCTATGCTTAGACGGAATGGCTGGTGTTTATTTTATGCTACAGCTAAAACCAAAACATACGTGGGCCATTATAAAATCACATATTTATATGTATGTTAACTTGAGCAAAACATTAAATAAAAGAGGAAATAACCAAAAGAATGGCTATTTTTATAAATCTAGCATAGTTCTTGATTATTTTGTCAGCAACAAACGAGTTTTTACAAAACTTAAATAACAAGTCTTTAAGAAATAACATCCTTAATTAATTATATTTTTACACAAAACAAAACTTACATTTTATTATGAAAAGAATCCTTTTATTATTTTCACTTGTTGGTGTTTTGACACTAACTTCTTGTGGGGCAAAAAAACAAATCGCAGAGCTAGAAGGAAAGAACAAAGAGATCCAAGATCTTCTGAATTCAACTACCCTTAAACTAAACACCTGTTTAGCCGAAAAGAACGGTTTGCATTCACAAATCGAATTGTTGAGAGAAACCAACAAAGACTTGAAAGATGCCAACACAAATATTACGCATCTAACCTCTAAAGGAGCTCAAAACCTTGAGAAATCTTTAGAAAGCATGAGAGAAAAAGACCTTAAAATCAACCGTCTTCAGGATGCCTTGACCAAAAAAGATTCGGTTACGTTTGCACTTGTAAGTTCGCTTAAGAAAGAAGTCGGTATCAACGACCCAGATATTGAGGTTAACGTTGAAAAAGGAGTCGTATTTATCTCAATCGCAGACAAAATGTTATTCAAATCAGGAAGCTATGAAGTGAGCGATAGAGCAAAAAGCGTATTGGCTAAAGTAGCCAAGGTCGTAAACTCTAAACCTGATTTTGAGTGTATGGTTGAAGGTCATACGGACAATGTTCCGTACCGTTCTAATGGAGTTATCCTTGACAACTGGGATTTGAGCGTAAAGCGTTCGACTTCTGTAGTAAGAGTACTTCAAGAGCTTGGTGTAAAACCATCTCAACTAATCGCTGCGGGTAGAGGAGAGTATTTACCACTTGTGAGCAATACAACTTCTGAGAACCGTTCGACAAACAGAAGAACTAGAGTAGTTGTACTTCCTAAGATTGATCAGTTCTATGATATGATTGAAAAAGAGATGAAAAGCCTAAGTAAATAAGCTGATTATATCAAACCAGTAATTATTGGTTTATACTAGAATTGCCGTTTTATATTGCGAATTTCTGACGAAATTCAATATATAAAACGGCAGTTTATTTTTATTTACTTTTAGGATTTAGCTCAAACTCTTCTCTGTAGAGTTTATCTCAACCAAAACAGGGCAATGGTCAGAATGCTTGGCTTCAGGTAGAATCACTGCTCTTTTTAGTCTTGATTCTAAGGATTTATCCACTAAGTTATAATCAATCCTCCAGCCTTTGTTATTCGCTCTAGCATTCGCTCTGTAGCTCCACCAGCTGTAATGATGCGGTTCTTGGTTGAAGTATCTAAAACTATCGATGAAACCACTTTTTATAAATGCGTCTAGCCAAGCTCTTTCTTCTGGCAAAAAACCGGATACTTTTGCAAGGCGTATAGGATCGTGAATATCAATCGCTTGGTGACAAATATTATAATCTCCTGATATAATCAGATTCGGAATTTCATTTTTTAGATGGTCAATATACAAACGGAATTCGTCCATATAATTAAATTTATGACTCAATCTATCGATATTCGTGCCTGACGGAAGATAAAGACTCATTACAGAAAAATCCTCGAAGTCTGCTCTTAGGTTGCGTCCTTCAAAATCCATAGATGCTATTCCAGTGCCAAAAACCACCTTTTTTGGTTCTATTTTCGATAATATAGCCACACCGCTATACCCTTTTTTCTGAGCCGAAAAGTAATACTGATACGGATACCCCGCAAGTTCAATTTCAAGTTTTGGAATTTGGTCTTCCATAGCCTTGATTTCCTGAAGACAGATAATATCTGGAGAAGCTTGTGTAAGCCATTCTAAAAAACCATTTTTGATTGCTGCTCTAATTCCGTTAACGTTATAGGAGATGATTTTCATGTAAGAATTTCTAAAAATATACGTTGAATTTTTGGTCTAAATGACCTTTGTAATGATGCGCAGTTTATGCGTATGCCTCATCGTATCGACATTCATAATCCCAAAGTGGTCTAATCTATCAATACGGACTTTTCCGTGTGCATGGATGATGTAGTTGTCATTCATAATGATACCTACATGAGTGATTTTGCCTTCTTCGTTGTCAAAAAAAGCTAAATCTCCTGCTTCGCTCTCTTCGATAAAGCTCAAAATTTCACCTTGCGTAGCTTGTTGATAGGCATCTCTTAAGAGGTTATATCCATTGAGTTTATATACCATCTGCGTAAAACCAGAGCAATCGATGCCGAAAGGTGTTTTTCCTCCCCACAAATAAGTTGTATTGAGATACATAAAAGCCGTTTTTAGAATGTTGCTTTTAGGCATCTTTTCTGAGGATTTTAATCCGTCAAAGACAAATGAAGAGGTGTTTATTTCTGGGAAATCCAAAAAAGAAAGTGAAGCCCCGAGGGGAATCGGGAACAATAAATTGTCTTTGCCTACAATGTATTCTATGAGATCTGCATTGAGGATGGTTTTTGAACTACTCAAAACTTCGTAATCAGTTGCTGAGATGGGTTGATACTGTTTTTGGTCAATCCAACCTTCATAAGCGTCGAAGTTAATTTTGATTTTTATCCAATCCTTGTTCTTTTCAGTAATAGAAAAATGTTCTCCAAATAATAATTGAGAAACCATTTCACTTCTGTGATTGGCTTCTAAACGAACAGGGACTATGGCTAAATTACAGATTCCGAACATTTTTTATTTTTAGAAAATAGAGAACAGCTAAAATTTTTGTTTCTATTTTTTATATCTATAAATTTATTATTTTACTTTAATTCTTTTTTTTAGAATGATTATTCCTCCTGCTAAAACTAATCCACACAAAAAATGCACTGTTTTGTTTTTCTCAATTCCAAGACCAAAAAAACATTCCTCCAAGAATAAAAAGAATTACTACGAAAAGTATTTCAGTCCAATTTAATCGTATTTCCATAATTTTATCTTAAAAGAAAATAGTATAAAACTACCCAAACTGCTATGAAAAACAAACTTGGTAAAACAACCGATTGCATTTTATTTTTGATGTTTTTCTTTACAAAAATAAGATACAGTAGATAAAGTATAAATACTATTGTTAGTCCTATAGGGATAAATGTGTACATATTCCGATTTTATAAAATAGAGAATAGAACGATTTTAGATGTGGTCTATTTTCTGTATTCTATTCTCTATTTTATTAAAAAAATTAAGCTTTTTCAATCACAATAGCAGAAGCTCCTCCACCTCCATTACAGATTGCAGCAGCTCCATGTTTTGCGTTATTTTGTTCCAATACGTTAATCAAAGTAACGATGATTCTCGCTCCTGAACAACCAAGAGGATGTCCTAAAGAAACGGCTCCTCCGTTTACGTTTACTTTTGATGCGTCTAAACCTAATATTTTAGCATTTGCCAATCCTACAACCGAAAAAGCTTCGTTGAATTCAAAGAAATCAACATCCTTAAGTTCTAGGTTTGCTTTCTTAAGCGCCTTTGGCAAAGCTTTAGCAGGAGAAGTTGTAAACCATTTCGGTTCTTGTTCTGCATCGGCATAGCCTGAGATAAACGCCAATGGTTTCAGCCCTAAAGCTTTCGCTTTTTCTTCACTCATTAAAACTACAGCTGCAGCTCCGTCATTAATTGTTGATGAGTTAGCGGCAGTTGCTGTTCCGTCTTTTGTGAATACAGCAGAGAGCGAAGGAATTCTATCTAATTTTACGTTAGTAAATTCTTCGTCTTTGTTTACGATAATAGGTTCTCCTCTACGTTGAGGCACCTCTACCGGAACTATTTCGTTGTCAAATTTCCCAGCTTCCCAAGCCTGAGCAGAACGCTTGTATGATTCGACAGCGAAAGCATCTTGTTCTTCTCTAGAGATTTTATATTCTGAAGCGCAAAGGTCAGCAAACACACCCATCGCTTGTTGGTCATATACATCCAGAAGCCCGTCTTTTTGAAGTCCGTCAACCATAGAAGCAGGACCAAATTTAACGCCATTTCGCATATGCACATAATGAGGAATAAGGCTCATGCTCTCCATTCCGCCCGCTACAACAATTTCTGCATCGCCAAGCTGAATAGCTTGAGCACCTTGCATAATGGCTTTCATACCCGAAGCACAAACTTTGTTTACGGTCGTAGCAATCACTTTGTCTGGAAGTCCAGCAAATTTGGCTGCCTGACGCGCAGGTGCCTGACCAACGCCAGCCTGAACCACGTTACCCATAATCACCTCGTCAACAAGGTTGTAATCTAATCCGATTTTATCTAAAGCTCCTTTGATAGCTGCTGCACCTAATTTAGGCGCTGGTACAGATGACAATCCTCCTAGGAAAGTTCCGATTGGAGTTCGAACAGCCGAAACAATTGCTATTTTTTTAATCATGATTTTATGTATTTTATTATTTTTATAATTAAGCTACGAATATACGGATTTTCTGAAAATTAACTAACTACAAAGACGAGGTTCTTTTTTGTTTGTGAAATTTTTAGGAACTAGTCTAAAAACAAAAACAGACTTTAGATTAACTTGATTTCCATACTTTTAGAATAGCCTACTGCTTAAATAATTTCAATAATTCTTGTGCCGCTGCAAAAGGAGAGATCTGATTGTTGTCGATTTGATTTTTGTATATCTCTAGTGATTCCTGAACATTTGGACTGTCATAGAACTGCGCTTTGAGCTGTGAATCAATGGTTTCTAGAAACCAATATTGGTTTTGTTCTAGTCTCTTGAAGTTGAAGTAACCGTTCTCTAAAGTGGTTTCATAATATTTTTGGATGATTTCCCAAACCTCCGGAACGCCTTCTTTGGTATAGCTACTACAAGTAGTGACCTTTGGTGTCCAACCTGATTTTTTGGGCGGAAATAAATGTAAAGCTCTGTTGAATTCTACCTTTGCCATTTTGGCTTTTTTGATATTCTCGCCATCTGCTTTGTTGATTACAATAGCATCTGCCATTTCCATAATGCCTCTTTTGATACCTTGCAACTCATCGCCTGCTCCAGATAATTTGAGCAGCAAAAAGAAATCAACCATAGAGTTCACAGCTGTTTCGCTCTGACCTACACCTACAGTTTCAATAATTATGACATCAAACCCACAGGCTTCGCACAAAACAACTGCTTCTCTTGTTTTTCTGGCAACGCCACCTAGAGTAGCACCCGATGCCGAAGGCCTTATGTAGGCATTTTCGTCTTTGGTAAGTTCTTCCATACGGGTTTTATCGCCTAAAATACTTCCGTGAGAAATTGTACTACTTGGGTCAATGGCAAGAACAGCCACTTTTTTTCCGAGTGAGGTAAGATGCTTTCCAAAAACTTCAATAAACGTACTTTTTCCTACACCTGGCACACCTGTTATACCAATTCGGATTGAATTATTGGCATGCGGAAGGCAACCACTAATTACTTGATGGGCTTTTTCGGCATGGTCTGTATTGGTGCTTTCGATAAGGGTAATGGCTCTGCTAAGGGCAGTTTTATCACCACTAATAATTGCATCGATAAGCTCTTGAGCTGAAGGTTGTTTTCTTCTGAAACGATTTACTCTTTCAACAGAAGTTTTGCTGACAGTTTCTATTTCAGAAATGCCGTCAACTTCAGTAAGTGCTGATTTCTTATGTTCTTGTTTCAAAATGAAGGATTATATGATGAAACAAAAATACAAGTTTTAAAGCATATTCTATAGGTGTTTTATGGTTTTCGGTCTAAACCTCTAGTTTCAATTGTTCGGGTAGGAGTTTAAAACTCTTTCTGTGATAGGATGTAGCGCCGAATTCTCTAATGGCATTTCTGTGTTCTATCGTTGGGTATCCTTTGTTTTTCTTCCAGTTATACATCGGAAATTCTTGGTGGATTTGTTCCATAAAATCATCGCGATAGGTCTTTGCCAAAACCGATGCTGCTGCAATACTCAAATATTTTGCATCTCCTTTGACAATCGTACTATACGGAATATCTAAGAAAGGCTTAAATCGATTGCCATCGACAATTAAGTATTCAGGTTTGGGATATAAAAACGAAACCGAATCTTGCATCGCTTGTATCGATGCGTTGAGAATATTGATTTGGTCAACTATTTCTGGACCTAGGTGGATAACTTTAAACGAAATGGCTTGGTCTTCTATATAAGGTCTTAGGTATTGGCGTTGTTTTAGACTGAGTTGTTTAGAATCCGTGAGCAATTCGCTTTTGAAGTTTTCGGGCAAGATAACTGCCGCTGCAGTCACAGGTCCTGCAAGACATCCTCTACCGGCTTCGTCTGTTCCGGCTTCTGTTTGAAAGTCTGAAAATTTAGATAACAACATACTGCAAATGTAAAAAATTTGTAGCATCATTCGTCTATAAAAATAGCGTTTGAAAAGGCTGATCTGGCAAAACATTCAATCTCTATGAATTGATTATTACTACATCATCAAAAAATAATTACCTTTGCTTTTAGCAAAAAAATCACTGCATAATGAAACAAGGCAAGCTTATCGTTTTCTCGGCTCCTTCAGGCTCAGGAAAAACGACTATTGTAAGACACCTTTTAGAACACGAAGAACTCAATCTAGCTTTTTCTGTTTCTGCTGCTTCTAGAGAGCCAAGAGGAAAAGAAGTGGACGGAGAGGATTACTACTTTATGAGTATTGATGAATTTAAAAAAAATATTAAGTCTGATTCGTTTTTAGAGTGGGAGGAAGTCTATAGAGACAATTTTTATGGCACACTAAAAAGCGAAGTCGAGAGGCTTTGGGCTTTGGGCAAAAATGTTGTTTTTGATATTGATGTGTCTGGAGGACTGCGAATTAAGAGAAAATTTCCCGAAGAAACCCTTGCTATTTTTATTAAACCTCCGAGTATTGACGAACTGAAAATCCGACTAAAGAAGCGCTCAACCGAAACCGATGACAAAATCAATATGCGTATTGCTAAGGCATCAGCTGAGCTAGCAACTGCTCCTCAATTTGATGTGATTATCAAAAATCACGATTTAGAAACAGCGCAGAAAGAAGCCTACGGATTGGTCAAAGAATTCATAAGCAAATAATAAAACTCAGAACTAATGAACATCGGGCTCTATTTCGGAACTTTTAATCCTATCCATATAGGACACCTGATTATTGCAAATCACTTGGCAGAATTTTCAGGCTTAGATCAAGTTTGGCTTGTGGTTACGCCACATAACCCACATAAGCAAAAGAGTTCGTTATTGAATGATTATCATAGACTTGAGATGGTTCATTTAGCGACAGAGGATTATCCGAAGCTCAAGCCTTCAAATATTGAGTTTAAGCTCATCCAACCTAATTATACTGTCGATACGCTTGCTTATTTACAAGAAAAACATCCTGAGCATACCTTTTCGCTTATTATGGGAGAGGATAATCTGAATAGTTTTCATAAATGGAAAAACTATGAAATCATCCTAGAGCGACACGAGATTTATATCTATCCTAGAGTCATCGATACGAAGATTGAAAATGAGCTGGCTAATCACCCGAAGATACACTCAGTAGATGCGCCTATAGTTGAAATATCCTCTACTTTTATAAGAAAAAACATCAAAAAACAAAAAAATATAAGACCTTTACTGGCTGAAAAAGTTTGGGAATACATTGATAAGAATCTTTTTTATAAATAAGAATACGTGCTTTTGTGTTCTTAAGTTTTACTTTTAAAAAATGCAACTACTTGTTTATCTATTTATTTATCCGTTCTTATGGTTGATTTCAATTCTTCCGTTTAGAGTCTTTTATGCTTTTTTCTGACGCTGTTTATGTGCTTGTTTATCATATTATTGGCTACAGAAAAAAAGTAGTGAGAGAAAACATAAAATTAGCACTACCCCACTTATCTGACAAAGAACGCCTAGAGATTGAAAAGGATTCCTACAAACATTTATGTGATATGTTTCTAGAGATGATTAAAACGCTATCCATCAGTCAAAAGGAAATCGAAAAGCGCTTTAAGTTTGTCAACAAAGAGGTCTATACTGATTTAGAGAAAAAAGGAAAGAGTATTGCGGTGATGGTTTCGCATTATGCAAGCTATGAATGGGTAATTTCTATGAATAGATTTGCTACATTCAAAGCATTTGCCATCTATAAAAAAATCAACAACAAGCATTTTGACAAATTGGTCAGAAACATCAGAGGTAAGTTTGAAGCAGAGCTTATTCACGTCAAAGAAACTATAGACATCATCGAAGAAAATGAGAAAAATGGTTTGAGAGGAACTTATGGTTTTGCCTCTGACCAATCGCCTCAACTCAAAAAACTCACCCATTGGGATAGGTTTATGGGTATAGATATTCCGGTTTATACAGGAGCAGAATATTTATCAAAAAAATATGACTTCAATGTTCTTTTTCTGAAAGTAGAAAAAATAAAAAGAGGTTATTATGAAGCTACTTTTGAGGTACTTACAGAAAATGTAACTAGTATTCCGAATTATGAACTCACCCGAATGTTCTTAGACCGAGTTGAAAGGCAAATCAAACAAGACCCTCAGTATTATTTATGGACCCATAAGCGTTGGAAACATATGGGCAAAAAACATACAGTTTAATCCAAACAACATCTTTTATGCAAAACATACGTCTAAACGAATACAAGGTTTTTCTGTATAGAATTTTCTTAGTTTATGTTTTTTATACTATTGCGAGACTACTTTTTATCGCTTTTAATTATGATGCACTTCATATAGAAAGTGCTTCACAATTGATAAAACTCTGTTTTTACGGTTTGAGATTTGATACTGTAATTATCATTTATCTCAATGCGATTTTTATTGTCCTTTCGGTTTTACCGGTGAAGAAACTCACCCGAAAGCCATTCCAGAAGTTGCTGTTTTACCTCTACTTTAGCACCAATGCTATTGGGATGGTTTTTAACTTTATTGACTTCATTTATTACCGATTTCAGTTCTCTAGAAGTACGATAGCCATTACAGAAAGTATCGAAAATGAAACTAATAAATCTACCTTGTTTTTTAACTTCTTTAAAGATTATTGGTATGTATTTCTATTGTTTTTTGTGATGCTCTTTGTATGGATAAAACTTTATAAACTAGTGAAGATTAAAGAGAAAAACTATACCAATAACAAGGTCTATTATATTTCTTCTATTATCATTTTTATAGCTATCATTCCACTTGCCATTTCTGGAATCAGAGGAGATTTAGACCACAGCACACGACCTATCAACATCGTAGATGCGAGTAATAATGTCGATAACGTGGCACATGCCAATGTGGTTCTAAACACACCTTTTTGTGTGATTAGAACCATTTCAAAAACGAGCTTTAAGAAGGTTGATTTTGTATCTGAAGAAATCATCGAAAAAGAGATAAAACCTTTCAAACACTACCATCCAGAAGGCACTGAAATGAAAAAAATGAACGTTGTCATTTTTATAATCGAAAGCTATGCCAGAGAATATAACGGTGCGTTCAACACAAAACTAAATAGCCCAACCTACCAAAGCTATACGCCTTTTACAGATTCGCTTGCGCAGCATTCACTTATTTTTGACAACGCTTATACAAACGGATTAAAGTCTATTCACGCTATGCCTGCAATCTTGGCTGGTATTCCTTCATTTAAGGATGGTTACACGTCGTCTCCTTATTCGAATACCGAATCGGAATCATTGGTTTCAGTACTGAAAGAACAGGGCTATAAGACTACATTTTTCCACGGAGCGCCTAATGGTTCGATGGGATTCTTGGGTTATAGCAGTATTTTGGGTTTCAATCAATACAAAGGAAAAACCGAATACAACAATGATGATGATTTTGACGGTACTTGGGGAATATGGGACGAACCCTTTTTCAGGTATATGAAAGATGAGTTATCTAAAGATAAAGAGCCGTTTTTCGCAACACTCTTCTCAGTGAGTTCACACGATCCGTTTAAAGTACCTAAAGAATACGAAGGGAAATTCCCGAAAGGAAAAGTGCCTATTCACCAATGTATAGGCTATACAGATTATGCACTGAAAAAGTTTTTTGAAGAAGCCTCAAAAGAAGATTGGTTTGAGAATACGCTATTTATAATCACAGGTGACCACTGTAATCAGGTGTATGAACCCGAATATTTCAAGGCCATAACGCGTACAGCCGTGCCTATTTTATTTTATATGCCAGGCAATCATAACCTCCAAGGAATTGATTCTGATTGGGCACAACACATCGATATTTATCCAACTGTTTTGGATATTTTAGGCTATGATAAACCTTTTAGAAGTTGGGGAAGAAGTCTGCTCAACAAAGAGGAAGTCGAGCCATTTGTGATCAACTACATCAACAATCAATACCAGTTTATGAATGGTGATTATATCTGTATTTTTGACGGACAGAAACCAACGGGTTATTACCACAAATCAGATACGAACTTCACTAAAAACCTAATTAACGATAACCGACCTGAGTTTGAAATTATCAAAACCAGATGTGAAGCTTTTATTCAGAATTATTTCAACAAGATCATAGACAGAGATTTAAAGTAAGTATTAGAAATTACTGTTAACAAAAAACGGACAGCTCTTTTTTTTTGCTGTCCGTTTTTATGTTTTTAACCTTCGATCCATTTAACGATTTCATCATCTGTAGGCAGAATTCTAGGCCCTACTACTTTCTCGAGTTGTCCGTTTTCGTTGATGAGATACTTCTGGAAGTTCCATTCCACTTCAGAATCCGCAAAACCATTTTGGCTTTCTTGGGTCAGAAATTTATAAATCGGAGCCATATCATTTCCCTTAACTGATATCTTGCTCATCATCGGGAAAGTTACGCCATAATTCAGTTCGCAAAACTCAGCAATTTCTTGGTTAGTTCCTGGTTCTTGACTCATAAAATCATTGGCAGGAAATCCGACAATGATAAAGTTCTGGTCTTTGTATTTATCGTATAATGCTTGTAAATCTTTGTATTGAGGTGTCAGTCCACATTTAGAAGCCGTGTTTACGATAAGTATTTTTTTGCCTTTTAACTCCGCAAAATCAAAGTCGTCACCATAGAGGTCAGTTACTTTAAATCCGTAAATATCAGGTCTATCTTGCATAAGTTCAGTTATTGGTTTGTCAATTATTTTATTTTGACAGCCCAGCAATAAACCAATCGCCAGGCTCAAAAGTGTGGTTAATTTTTTCATGATTCTATTGGTTTTAGATGATATATTGCTAGAAAAAACTTTTAACCAATCAAAGCTCCATTCTCAACACCCTCTTTATCAGGATTCACAAACACTAATTTTCCTTCAGCATCATTTGTCATCAGGATCATTCCTTGGCTTTCTACGCCTCTTAGTTTTCGTGGAGCGAGATTTGCCAAGACAGTTACTCGTTTGCCGATGATTTCTTCTGGCGTAAAGTGTTCTGCAATTCCTGAAACTACAGTCCTGACATCTATTCCTGTATCGACTTTTAGAATAAGTAATTTATCTGCTTTGGGCATTTTCTCTGCCTCAAGAATTGTTCCTACTCTGATGTCCATTTTCATGAAATCATCAAAAGTGGTTTCATCTTTTTGAGGTGTAATCGTTACTTCTTCTGTTGTGATTTCAGTAGTCATTTCGGCTGTGTTTTCTTTTTCAGTGGCTTTCAATTTATCTAGTTGTTTTTGAATTTGTTCGTCTTCTATTTTGTCAAATAATAATTTTGCTTCGCCGATAGTATGTCCTGCTTCTATAAGTGCTGTCGATGTAGTGATGGTTTTCCAGTCCATTCTTTCTACATTGAGAATTTCTCTTAATTTATCTGCTGTAAAGGGCAGAAATGGTTCGCAAAGACTGCTTAATGCTGTTGCTATTTGAAGTGCAACATACATTTGGGTCTGGACTCTTTCAGGATTTTCTTTAATGACCTTCCAAGGTTCTTCGTCTGCAAGGTATTTGTTTCCTAAACGAGCAACATTCATCATTTCGTTCAGTGCTTCTCTGAAGCGATACCTCTCAATAGAACTCTCAATAACTTCAGGATAAGCTTTTAGCTCAGACAGAACTTTTTCGTCAACTTCTGAAAATTCGTGAGGCGGTGGCACAGCTCCCTGATAATATTTATGCGTAAGTACCACTACCCTATTGATGAAATTCCCGAAAACAGCAACCAATTCGTTGTTATTACGCGCTTGGAAATCCTTCCATGTAAAGTCATTATCTTTGGTTTCAGGTGCATTTGCGGTCAATACGTAGCGCAGCACATCTTGCTTGCCAGGAAAGTCCTCTAAATATTCGTGCAACCAAACCGCCCAGTTTTTAGAAGTCGAAAGCTTGTTTCCTTCTAAATTCAAAAATTCATTTGCAGGAACGTTATCCGGCAAAATATAACTGCCTTCTGCTTTGAGCATCGCTGGGAAAATGACACAGTGAAAAACAATATTGTCTTTTCCGATAAAGTGCACGAGCTTGGTGTCTTCATCTTTCCAATATGGCTCCCAATCTTTTCCCTCTTTTTCAGCCCATTCTTTAGTAGAAGAAATATATCCGATAGGCGCATCAAACCATACATAAAGCACTTTTCCTTCAGCTCCTGCGACAGGCACGGGTATTCCCCAATCTAAATCTCTAGTAACTGCCCTTGGGCGAAGTCCGTCATCGAGCCAAGATTTTACTTGACCATACACATTTGGTTTCCAATCGTTTTTATGTCCTTTTAAAATCCATTCTCTCATAAAGTCATCATACTCGTTGAGAGGCAAGAACCAATGTTTGGTTTCTTTAAGAATAGGAATCTCTCCTGTAAGTGTCGATTTTGGATTTAATAAATCAGTAGCGTTGAGTGACGAGCCACATTTTTCACATTGATCACCATAAGCTTCTGTATTTTGACATTTCGGGCAAGTTCCCATAACAAAACGATCTGCAAGGAACTGTTCTGCTTTGGCATCATAGAGTTGCTCGGTAACTTCTTCTATAAATTTCCCATTTTCGTATAGGTTTTTAAAGAAATCCGAAGCTGTTTTATGGTGAATTTCTCTTGATGTTCTAGAATAATTATCAAATGAAATCCCGAAATCTTCAAATGACTTACGGATAATTGCATCGTATTTATCGATGACTTGCTGCGGTGTAATGCCTTCTTTTCGGGCTTTCATCGAAATCGCCACGCCGTGTTCATCGCTTCCGCAAATATAAATCACATCTTTTTTCATCAGGCGCAAGTAGCGGGCATAAATATCTCCCGGCACATAAACTCCTGCGAGGTGACCAATATGAATCGGACCATTCGTATAAGGCAAAGCTGCTGTTACAGTATATCTTTTCGGATTTTTCATCATAAAAATAGTTAGAGGTACAAAAGTAAGGTTTTTTGAGAATCCGAAGGCACGCCTACAAACATAGTTTGTGATTATGCACTCACTTTAAACAAAACCTTAGACTTATACCTCTACTTTGAGATGAAGTAATAGTAAGAAAGTTACTTTTGAATTTTCTCCAATCTTTTACTTCTATTTTCTTTTCTAACTTTCATGGCGTCTTCTCTGTTTTCTTTGCGCATTTCTATTCGCTCTGCCTTTTTAGCCTCGTATTTTTCTAGTTGTTTTTCATCCAAAACTTGTCTGATTTGTGCATCAAAATTTTCTCTTTCTGCTTGGCGTTTTTCTATATGCTGCTTTCTCTCAGCGCGTCTTTCAGCAATTTCCTCTTTTTTCTGCTCAAACAAAACCTTTAGTTTCTCTTGTTGGTCTTTAGATAAATCTAATTCTTTAGTAAGATTTTCGATTCTTTGTTCAGGAGATACTTGGTTTACTCTCTGACCTTTACCCTGCGCAAAAGCCGTCATCCCGACAACTAATACTGCTGCTAAAATTAATTTTTTCATATTCGTCTTTTTAATGTTTAGGGTGGATAAAACAATTTGTATGCCAATAGATTAACGTTATTTTTTAAAAATTATTTTATTTTGTCCAACAATCTACTACATGATCATCTACAATCCCTACAGCTTGCATGAAAGCATAGATTATCGTAGGTCCGACAAACTTAAATCCTTTCTTTTTCAGGTCTTTGCTAATAGCCACTGACAAAGGAGTTTGTGCTGGAATATCAGCATGTACTTTTGGGTAATTCACAATAGGCTCTCCATTGGTGAAACTCCAAATGTATTTAGAGAAAGAGCCGAACTCTTTTTGAACTTCTATAAAAGCTTTGGCATTAGTAACGGCAGCATTTACTTTGAGTTTATTCTTGATAATCCTATCGTCAGTAATCAGTTCACTAATTTTCTGCTGCCCGTAGTTGGCAATAATTGTATAGTCAAAGTTGTCAAAAACACTTCTGAAACCTTCTCTTCTTTTGAGGATGGTTATCCAACTAAGTCCCGCCTGAAAACCCTCTAGAATCAAAAACTCAAACAACAACCGATCGTCATAAACAGGTCTTCCCCATTCAGTATCGTGATAGTTTTGATATAAAGTATCTGAGCCGCACCAGCTACATCTAATTTTATCATCCATAAGTTGAGAAGTATTTATAGGATTAAACATTCAAATTTAAACAACAAAAAACAGTTTAGCACACATAGTATCCCTAAATTCTGTATTTGTTTTATCTTTGTTGAGATATGAATTTATAACATTCAAATTCATAAACATAAATAAAACTTACGATGGCTTTAGAAAAACGCTTGTTTCTGCTTGATGCTTATGCACTGATATTTAGAGGATATTATGCTTTTATAAAAAACCCTAGAATAAACTCCAAAGGGATGAATACTTCTGCAATTATGGGGTTTATGAATTCTCTATTGGATGTTATCAACCGAGAGAAACCAGAATATTTGGCTGTTGCTTTTGATAAAGGCGGAAGTGATTTCAGAAATGAGATGTTTCCGGCTTACAAAGCCAATCGAGATGAAACACCAGAAGCTATCCGCATAGCTGTGCCTTATATACACCAAATTCTGGAGGCAATGCACATCCCAATTGTAGAAGTGCCCGGAATCGAAGCAGATGACCTTATTGGAACGCTATCAAAACAAGCAGAAAAAGAAGGCTTCAAGGTTTATATGGTAACTCCCGATAAGGATTTTGCTCAATTGGTTTCAGATAACATATATATCTATAGACCCTCCCGAATGGGAAATGGCATTGAGATTTGGGGTGTAGATGAAGTAAAAGAAAAATTTGGCGTAGAAGACCCTATACAAGTCATCGATTTTTTAGGAATGATGGGAGATGCGGTGGATAATATTCCTGGACTTCCGGGCGTAGGCGAAAAAACAGCGAAAAAACTATTGGCAGAATTTGGCTCAATGGAAGGACTCTTGGCCAATACAGACAAGCTAAAAGGAGCTTTGAAACAAAAAGTTGAAGCCAATAAAGAACAGGGTATGTTGTCTAAAAAACTAGCAACTATATTGCTGGATTGTCCAGTGGAATTCAATGAGGAAAAGTTTGAGCTAGAAACGCCCGACTACGAAAAAGTAGCAGAGCTGTTCAACGAACTAGAATTCCGAAGAATGGTTGAACAGTTTCAGAAAATATTTTCAAACAATTCTGATACTAAAGTTGTAGGAGATGCCCCCAATGAAACTGATAAAACTACTACAGCAAAGAAAAAACCGCAACACGAAAACCAAACATCACTTTTTGGCAATGATGGTCAGGCTGATTTATTTTCTCAAGCCGCAGATTCTTTGTTTGAAAACATAGAAACTACACCACATTTCTACCAAATTACACAAGGAGATTTAGGAATTAGACTGCTAGTTGAAAACTTATGTAATCAGAAATCCGTGTGTTTTGATACAGAAACTACAGGACTTGATGCCTTGAGTGCAACGCTAGTCGGAATTGCATTTTCCTACGACAAAGGAACAGGTTATTATATCCCTTTTCCTGAAGACCAACAACAAGCACAGGAACTCATCGAGAAATTACGACCTTTTTTCGAGGATGAGAGTATCGAGAAAATTGGTCAAAACCTGAAATATGACATCAAAATATTAAGTCGATATGGTATAAAAGTAAAAGGGAAGTTATTTGACACAATGATTGCGCATTACCTAATCAACCCCGATATGCGACACAATATGGATGTATTAGCAGAAACATACCTGAAATACAGCCCAAAATCGATAGAAACTCTTATAGGGAAAAAAGGTAAAAATCAACGCTCGATGCGAGATGTTGAGGTGGAATTAGCCAAAGAATATGCCGTGGAGGATGCTGATATTACTTTTCAGCTCAAACAAACTTTTGAAACCGTCTTAGAAGAGGCACACACAAGAGCTTTATTCGATGAAATCGAAATGCCTTTAGTACCTGTTTTAGCTGCTATGGAAAAAGAGGGAATTAGACTTGATGTTGAGTTTCTGAAATCATTATCTACAGAACTAGACAAGGATATTAAAAGTCTTGAAATGCGTATTTATGAAACAGCAGGACATTCGTTTAACTTGGCTTCGCCCAAACAACTCGGAGAAATACTATTTGACAAACTAAAAATTGGCGGAGCAAAACAAAAGAAAACCAAGACAGGACAATATGCCACAGGCGAAGAAGTCTTGAGTTATTTAGTCAAAGATCACCCCATAGTTGCAGATATTCTAGAATGGAGACAACTCGTAAAACTACAAAACACCTATGTTGATGCCTTGCCCAGCGAAGTAAATCCAGAAACAGGTCGCGTACATACTGATTATATGCAAACCGTAGCCTCTACCGGACGTTTGAGTTCAAACAACCCCAACCTTCAGAACATTCCGATTAGGACCGAAAAAGGCCGCCAAATCAGAAAAGCATTCGTAGCAAGAGATGAAAATTATGAATTACTTTCTGCGGATTATTCTCAGATTGAACTTCGCGTGATAGCAGCGCTAAGTGGAGAGCCAAATATGATTCAATCCTTTGCCGATGGAGAGGACATTCACAAATCTACGGCTGCAAAAGTATTCAATGTGGCTTTGGATGAGGTGACTAAAGAACAACGTTCGCACGCAAAAACAGTAAACTTTGGGATAATTTATGGCGTTTCAGCTTTTGGGTTATCGAGTCAGACTAACCTTTCGCGTGCTGAAAGTGCCGAACTTATTGATGCTTACTATAAAACCTACCCAAGACTCAAAGAATATATAGCCGAACAAATCGAAAAAGCCAGAGAACTGGGTTATGTACAGACTATTTCAGGTAGGAGGCGATATTTGAGAGATATCAACTCACAAAATGCAGTGGTTAGAGGTGCAGCAGAGCGAAATGCAGTAAACGCACCAATTCAAGGAAGTGCTGCGGATATTATAAAAATTGCAATGATAAATATCCATAAACGACTCAAAGATGAAAATTTCAAAAGTAAGATGCTCCTCCAAGTACACGATGAGTTGGTTTTTGATACACACAAATCAGAACTTGAGCAGCTGAAGGAAATGATAAAATACGAGATGGAGAACGCCTTTAGTCTAGCTGTACCACTAGTTGTAGATATGGGAGTTGGAGACAATTGGCTTGAAGCACATTAACCAATAAATTCACCTTAACATATAGATATAAACACACAAAATGGATCTTAAAAACGCACAATTACAAGTTGACAATTGGATAAAAACTCACGGAGTTCGGTATTTTAACGAACTTACGAATATGGCTCAACTCACAGAAGAAGTAGGCGAAGTAGCACGTATTATTGCTCGTAGATATGGCGAGCAATCTGAAAAAGAGAGCGATAAGAACAAAGATTTAGGAGAAGAATTAGCCGATGTGATTTTTGTGGTTTTATGTCTTGCTAACCAAACTGGAATAGATTTGCAAGCTGCTTTTGATAAAAAACTTGACATCAAAACCAAAAGAGATCACGACCGACATCAGAATAACGAAAAATTGAAATAATATTTTACAATCAAAATAAAAATTTTAACTTTACTTGAAACTAAAAAATAAAACTATGGGATTTCTTACTGAATTTAAAGAATTTGCTGTCAAAGGTAATGTAGTCGATATGGCTGTCGGGGTTATTATTGGTGGAGCTTTTGGAAAGATCGTAAGCTCAATGATTGAAAACGTAATTACACCGCTACTGCTAAATCCTGCTTTAGAAGCTGCCGGATTAAGCAAAATTGAAGAGCTAACCATTTGGGGCGGAGTGCAGTACGGTATTTTCTTGTCAGCTGTAATCAACTTTGTTATTATTGCCTTTATTCTGTTTCTTATGATCAAAGGAATTAATAGACTGAAAAAACCTCCAGTACCAGTGGAACCAGCTGCTCCAGCAGGACCTTCACAAGAAGAATTACTTGCTGAGATTAGAGATTTATTAAAAAATAAATAAACCTAAAATAGCATTTTAGGTTGCATAAGCAACAAAAAACCACCAACTACTTCTGAGTAATTGGTGGTTTTGTTATTTAAGCTAAATACAGAGTCCTTCTCCTATTTTTTAATACACCTTAGGAGCTTGGTTAAAATATAATATAGGCTAAAACAACATTTATTTTGATTTTAAAAACATTTGTATTCAATTGGCTATAAAAAAAGGTTGGCTTATAGAGCCAACCCTTCTTACGTATGTAATAGTAAGATTATTTTGTAATCCCAAGTTCTTTCTTAACATCTTTTAGTAAATCTGGACCATCAGCTAGTAGTACTCCAGAACCAGAAGTTGAGTCTAGAACGAACTCATATCCTTTTGCTCTGGCAACTTTCTGAATTGCATTTCTCACTTTGTCTACGATAGGTGTTTTGAGTTCTTCTTCTTTTTCTCCTAATAATTTTTGAGCATTAGCGGCATACTCCTGAATGCTTTTTTGCATATTTTGAAGTTCCATTGCTCGTTCTTGGTTTGATGCTTCAGATACGGTAGCTTCTTCTGCGATATACTTATCTTTTTTAGTATTAAATTCAGTAACCAATCCTCTGTAATCTTTATCGTATGTTTCAGCAATTGTTTCTAATTGTTTTTGAGCTTTTAGCAGGTCAGGGTGGTTTTCCATTAGTTCCTGAACATTGATATGAGCTACTTTTTGAGCACTTGCGTATTGTGATACACCAAATAACAATGCTACTGCAATAAATAATGATTTCATCTGTTTCATTTCTTTTGTTTTTGTTAAATCTTTGTTTGGTTATTCTTTGTTATTTCTCTTTTCTTCTAGTTCTTTCTTTCTATCTTCGATTGCTTTGTTTCGAGCATCTATTTTTTCTTGTCTTTCTCTTTGTTTTGCTTCTCTTTGTTCTTGTATTTGACGTTTTCTTTCGTCAATTTTTTGTTGCCTTTCGTCAATTTTGGCTTGGCGAATTTCTTCTTTTTCTTTTAAGTCTGGGTCATATTTTTTGTCGTCTTCTAATTGTTCTTCTTCTTTAGTCTGACGCTTTTTCTCAGCTTGATTTCTTTTGGTTGATCTAGTAATGGCATTTATAATTTCATCATTCATATCAAAACGTCTGTTTGCAAAAACCAAACCGTTTGAGGCGGATGACATATCAAAGACAAAATCATATTGTCTTCTGGCAGCTACATCATTCACTACAGCAAAAACCTGGTCTTGTATGGGTTTTATAAGTACTGTCTTTTGTGTGAATAAATCTCCTAACGGACCAAAGCGTTTTTGTTGATAATCTGAGAGTTCCTTTTGCAGAAAGCTGATTTCTTCTTCTTTCTCTTCAATAAGCTCTTTGGTCAGCAATACGCGTTCTGATTTTAATTCCTCAACAAGCAAGTTGATGGCTGCTTGACGATCATCAATATCTTTTTTCCAACCCTGAGCTTTGATTTCTAACTGATTATTTGCTTCTGCAAATTCAGGAACGCTCTTTAAGATAAGCTGCATATCAAAGTATCCAATTTTTGGACCTCTAGCAGATTGAGCATTAACAAAAGTAAAAACTCCTAAAGCGACAATTAAATACCATTTTCTCATTTCTTCTGTATTAACGTATCATAAATACCGTGCCAAACTTTTAGAATGACTGACCTATGATAAAGTGAGTTTCCCAACCATTCTTGCGATCTCCGCCCAAAACAGGATCAAATCCGTGAGCAAAGTCAATCCCTAATAGCCCGAATGCTGGCATAAATACTCTCAGACCAACTCCCGCTGAACGCTTGATAGCAAACGGACTGTATTCTTTAAAGTTCTTGTATCCAGCACCAGCCTCTAAGAAAGCAATTCCGTAGATACTAGCCATTTGTTTCATGGTTATCGGGTAACGTAACTCTAACGAAAATTTATTATAAATAGTACCTCCGT
Organism: Flavobacteriaceae bacterium; assembly: GCA_034676605.1. GTDB lineage: Bacteria > Bacteroidota > Bacteroidia > Flavobacteriales > Flavobacteriaceae > Flavobacterium. Next base: position 2,212,206 of record JAUCBW010000001.1, read on the forward strand.
CTTCTGTAGTAAGTGAGTTATTCGGATAACCTCTAAGCTGGATAATCTCTCTTCCGTCGAGTGAGAAGTTAGCCAAACCATCACCTCCTACAAAGAATCTCTCAAACGGCACTAGTCCTCTATCTTGGTTATAAGCTCCCAAATATCCAAATTCTGCAGCAGAACGCAAAACAAATTTACCAATAAGTTGCGTAAAAGCATCTACATTAAACTTGATTTTATAGTATTCTAACCAATTGTATTTCTCTTGATCGACCTTGGCTTGATCTGCACTAGCAAGTGTATAATCATTTACCTTCTCATAGTGACTAAACACGTCTCTACCCGTTGCTTGGTCTTTAGTTGATACAATTTTGATAAAGTCGAATTGACTTGTAGGTATTTGATGTTGATCATTTTCTCTGACCTTATCAGCCATCGTAGCTGCGTCATATCTGAGTTTATAGTCTGCTTGGTTAGCTAGATTTCCGTAATTAATTCCGTTTACTAATGAGTAAGGGAAAGTAAACTTACCTGTAATTCCTATTTCAGCTCCTGAAGTTGGGAATATTGGGTTGTGCCCTTTGTTGTTTCTGCTAAACCCTGCAGTATAATATACGTTTCTAGAAGATCCATCTCCAAAGGTGAATAATCCAGTGTTATAATTATTTAAGTCATAGTATTGAAAACCGATTCCTTGACGCAAGTAGAAGTAGTTATCCGGCACAGTAAGACGTTTTCCTAGACCAAAGTACAGTGAAATGATATTGAAGCTCTTGTCTCTATCCACTCCTCCACCACTCCAATCGTATAGATATTGTTTACTATAAGAAATAGAACTCGTAAACTGAATTGGTTTTTTTCCGCCTAACCATGGTTCTGTGAAGGATACGCTATACGTCTGGAAATATAAACTTCCCTGAAGGCGTAGTGATAAACTTTGTCCGTCTCCCATCGGAAGAGGTTGATATGCTTTTTTGTCAAATAAACTCCCGATAGAGAAGTTGTTGAACGAAAGTGCTAAGGTTCCGATGAATCCTCCGCCACCATACCCACCTTGAAGCTGGATTTGGCTAGCACCACTCTCTATAACATTCCATTCTACATCTACAGTACCTTCAACTGGGTCAGGATTTTTCACTTTGGGCTCGATTTTTTCAGCATCAAAAATCCCTAGATTTCCGAGTTCACTTCGCGTACGAATCACAAGTTCTTTATTCCATTTCTGACCTGGTCTAGTCAGTAGTTCTCTGTAAATAACCCTGTCATTAGTTTTGTCATTCCCTACGACCGTAATTTTATTGAAATATACTATAGGTCCTTCGGTTACTCTGATCTCAAAATCTATAGTGTCATTTATGGTTCTGGTTTCAACAGCATTAATTCTTGAAAATAAATAACCGTTATTATGGTATAGACTCGTAATATCATTTGGGTCAGGCTTGGTATTATCCTCAATTCTTCTTTGAAGTAAAACTCCATTATATTCATCTCCTTTACTGATTCCGAGTGTTTTTCTCAGTTGTGAATCTGTGTAAATAGAATTTCCTAAGAATTTAATATCTCCAAAGTAGTATTTATTACCTTCTTCAATATGAATATTAAATGCAAGTTTATCTCTTTTCTCATCATAGGTAATAGAATCAGACACGATTCTGGCATCTCTGTATCCTAGTTCTTTATATTTATCAATAATAGTGACCAAATCATTTTTATATTCGTCTTTTATATATTTAGAAGCTCTTAGGTCAAGTCTAAACATTCTGAGTGGATTTCTGACTTTGGTTTTCTTCATCATACGTCGAAGCTTTGCGTCAGAAAAAACAGAATTTCCTTCGAACTTAATTGAGCGGATTCTGGTTTTGGTTCCTTTATTTATATCCACGAGCATTTTCACCTGATTATCAGTTGTGTCTGCCTTGGTGATGATGGTTGCTTTTGTTTTGTAGTAACCTTCCTTGCGGTATTTATTTTCGATGTAGTTTTTGGTAGTGGTCATCAGGTTTTCGTTGACGATTTTACCTTTGGTAAGTCCGGCATCTTTGATGATTCCTTCTGCCTTTGATTTTTTGACTCCTTCTACTTTTACATCGCTAAGTTTTGGGAGTTCGTTCAGGTGTAAACGCAAGAAAATCGTATCTCCTTTGATTTCTTCTGTATAGAAATTAATATCGCTAAACAGCCCAAGACCCCAGAGTTTCTTGATAGCATTAGAGATTTCTTCTCCTGGCGCTTGGATTTTATCACCTTTTTCAAGACCAGAAAAAGTGACTACCGTTTGTTCTTGGTAGTTAATTTTTCCGGTTACTTTTACACCACCTAGGGTATAATATCTTCCTTGATCAAAATCTTTATTAGGCTGTGCATAAGTTGCTAGTGCGCCTAAAAATAAAACTCCTGTAAATATAAACTTAATCAGCTTACTTGATTTGTTCACTTGTTTTTCCAAACCTACGTTCTCTATTTTGATAACTGATGATAGCTTCATATAAATCATTTTCTTTAAAATCAGGCCACAATACTTCTGTGAAATACAATTCTGCATAAGCTATTTGCCATAGCAAGAAATTGCTAATCCTTTGCTCTCCGCTTGTTCTTATGAGTAAATCTACGTCGGGCAAATTATGCGTGTAAAGGTGCTGATTTATAAACGATTCATCAATAGCATCAACCGAAATTATATTATTTTTAACTTTATCACAAATATTTTTAAAAACATTTGTTAATTCTTCTCTTGACCCATAACTAAGTGCAATAGTTAGGGTCATTCCTGTGTTATTCTTTGTTTTTTCAATAGCTCCAAAAAGTTGACTTCTTACAGATTCTGGGAGCAAATCTGGATTTCCGATTGTATTAAGTCGTATGTTATTATCTATCAGCTTTTTGAGCTCACTTTTAATAGCGCCGACTAGAAGTTTCATCAACGAATCTATTTCTACCTTAGGACGGTTCCAATTTTCTGTTGAAAACGCATATAAAGTTAGGTTTTCGATCTCAAGTCTAGCAGCAGTTTCGACAACAACTTGAACAGCCTTCTTGCCGTTTTTATGGCCGAAAACACGTAACCTTCCTCTTTGTTTAGCCCAGCGACCATTGCCATCCATGATTATGGCTATGTGCTTTGGGAGTCTTTCTTTATTTATATTATCTAGTAAATTCATGTCTTATAACGGGCAAAAACAAGGATTTCTACCGAAGGTATAAGTCAGGGTAAATCCTGTAAACATATACCAATCATTACTCTCTAGGTTACCGAACTCCTCTGGGACATTCGCATCAATATCATCAGTCAAAGTATATCTGGCTCCTGATTCTATTCCTAAAACAAAATTCTGTGTAAGATTAAACTTTATACCTAAAACCATCGGAATAGCTAATGAACTTCCGTTCTTTTTTTTATTTTCTTTTGTATCTTCTAAATAATAATTAGTATCATACCAGAAATAACCCACTCCAGTATATACATAAGGTGTAAACTTAAAACCTAAGTCGTGAAGGTCAAATTCAAAGAAATTAAATTCAAATCCCGCAGAAAATTCAGTAACCTTACTCTCTAAATTCATTCCTCTCTCTGGTCTTGCAGTCGAATTTGATTTGGTATCATCCATCTTTAAAGTTGTGTGCATAAGAGAAAACCTCCAGGCATGTCTGGTACTTCGGTTCCATTTATACAATCCTCCGAGAGCCAAACTGTTTGGGTCAATAAAGGTTTCTTTGCCTACATCACCTACAAAATTACTGCCTCCAACAAACACACCTACTTCGTGTATCTGAGAGAAAGCCGAGTTGATAAAAAATAAACCAAGAAAAAGAACTAAAATTCTCTTCATTTTTTTAGAAAAATTGCTTGCAAATATACTAATATTCATTCCTAATAAACACTTTTTTTTAAGGTACCCATAAAAACACATCATATTAAAACGAAATAAACTTTGATTTAGTGTATTTACCAAGTCCTGGTGGCGTTTTTTCAAGAAAAACATGAAACCTAATCTTTATAGAAAGACTAGGCTTGAAATAATTTTACTACAATATTCTAAGGCTATTTAATGTTTTTTACGAATTTTGATATTTCACCTATCAATTCTGGCGTTACGGGCGAATCTGGATTAGCATACGAATTATGGTTTTCTGTCAAATTATTTACGGTTTTTAGCACGTGATTCATATCATTGATAATCAAATATTTTGCGTTGGGTTTGGCTTGTTTTAGTGCTTCTGCTTCAGATACTTGCACCTGAATATCAGCAGTTCCGTTAATAATCATCACCGGAATTTTATTCAGTTTTTTGATTTCCTGTTGAGGATTATATTTTAACCAAGACCACATATAATGCTGTACACTTTTTCTGAATAAAGGTTGTAGGCTCGGATTAGTTACTTCTACTGCTTTCCCTTTTTTGAGTTCTTTCAGAATATTACGAGTTTCTTCTAATAAAAATGGAGCATTTTGTGCTATTTGGAATTCTAATACTTTATCAATAGAGTTTCCTGCTCCTGCAATTGATATAAACCCATCTGTTTTCGCTTTTTTAGAAGCTACCATCCCTATAAGCGAACCTTCTGAATGACCTGCTATAATAATTTTTTTATACTTCTTTTCCTTTTTAAAAAATTTAACCACATCAATTGCGTCTGTAATGAAATCTTCAAATAACAATTGTGATTCATCAAAATTATTTGATTTCATCAATTCAAACAATCGTTTGTCATAGCTATAGACTGAAATTCCGTTTCGGGCAAGTCCTTGTGCTAAGAATTTAAGCGAATTGTTTTTCATAGCTGCATTATTTCCGTTGCGGTCTGTCGGGCCAGATCCAGCTATTAAAATAACCAAACTGTTTTTGTTCTCATCTTCAGGCGTATAGAGCGTTCCGTCAATAAGTGTATTGATTCTTACGTCTTGTGTATAAAAAATCTGATCCTGAGAAGATACATTCAAGGATAATAAAAATAAGAGAATTATTGACAACTGTTTCATATACATTGTTTTAATAGATTTTTAAAATCCGATTTGTGAAATAATTTTTTGGAGTTCATCTGGTTTTTGAGTTCCTATGAGCCTTATATCTCCGTTTTTAAATATAATTTTCAAACCTTTATTTCCCTTTACACTAAAGGCTTTATTACTGCCGAAGCCTCTGACTCCCCAACCTCCGTAATCAAAAATAGGGCTGTACTTTACCACTTTCATACTTTGAATTTCTGTTAGGTCATAAAAGTACTTTTTGGTATGAAACGGGAAAAAATCAAAATAAATTCGCTCATTAGTAATTTCTGTTTTGAGATTCATAATTCTGAAAGACACTACAACTAATACTATAAGACAGGTTGAGACCAATAATCCTAAATCACTGGGCTTGTCTCCAAACATTTTTCCTCTGGTGAATTGCTGATAAATTGCGATAAGTGGTGCCATGAGTATTCCTAGATTGATAGCCCAAATCCACCATTGCGTAAAACGCTGCGTTTCTTTGAAAAGGATTTTAGAATGTGATTGTGTCATTGTCTGCCAGAATTTCATTGTTCAAAAACAAATATACGTTTTCAAACACAAAAACAAGTTCATTTAGTTTAGTTTTTATATAATTAAAAAGCTCCTATTTATAAGGAGCTTTTGTAATTAGTCTAACTTATTCTTGATATAATATTTGCTGTCTAATTCATCATCATATAGGTCAATGATGGGTTTTGGTTTTGGCTTTTTGGCTTGTGCCTTTTTCTTCCAAAGCTCAAAATTATCAGCTGAGAGGTTTTTTTTTCATCAGTTCGGTGAGTTCTTTTTCACCTAACCCGAAATCATTTTTAATCACCTCAAAAGGTCTTTTCTCCTCTTGAGCAATGATGACAATTCTACTAATTGTATCCTTGTCAAAATCTGAAAGTGCACGCTTTTTCATCAGACAAAAATTAAAGCAATAAAAAAATATTAGAGATTACTATTATGCATCAATATTAGTGAAAATTTCGATTAGTTGTATTTTTTGGAGTTATTTTTTAGTCAAATTGATATTCATCACAACAATTGCCGCCAGAATTAAACCAATACCGACGAATTGAGTCAGGTTTACGCTCTCCCGTAACAAGAAAAATGCCATCATCACCGATACAGGCAGCTCCACAGAAGCTACAATACTACCAAGACCTAAACCAGTTTTTGGGAAACCAGCATTGAGCATAATAGGCGGAATGATAGTTCCGAATAAGGATAATATTAGTCCCCATTTCAGGAAAATAGCAAAATTAAAGGCTCCGTTATAAGTAATTAGCGCAAATACACAAATAACAAATAGCCCTCCTAAGAGCATAATAAAACTCTTTTTATAAGCAGGCAAATAAGTCGCAATCCTATTAGAAGTGTACATAGTTGTGGTGAATGACATCGCGGCCAAAAGTCCCCAGAAAATTCCCCTCCAATCTAAATTGAATTCTGCTCCGAGCATGTTCGTCGCCAATAAGGTTCCGAATAATACAATCACAACCGATATGATTTTTCTAGCAGTCGGAAAAGTTTTTGATAAAATTGCCTCGAGCAAAACACTCATCCAAACCGTTTGCATCAGCAGCACAATAGCAATAGAAACATTGATATAGCGCACAGATAAATAATAGAATAAACTAGTAAACCCAAGCGTCGTACCTAATAATAGCAACTTCGGTAAATCTCGTTTTTTTATGTTGGCAGAAGCTACTTTTCTGACCTTGGTTTGGAACAGATTAATTAGCCCCATTCCGATAACACCCAGCAAAACTTGTGAAAACGTAACCTCGGCCGTTGTGTAGCCTTCACTATAAGCCATTTTTACAAAAACAGCCAACATCCCATAACTCGAAGCTCCGAAAGCCACGAGCAATACTCCTTTTAAGACTTCTCTTTTATCCATTCTTTTGCATTTTTGAAAGCCGGCAAAGATAGGTTTTTGTTTGTGATTTCTAGGTAAAGGCTCTAAACTGCTTTATTTTTTATGCTATATTTGCCTCAAAAATAGCTATGTTACGCTCTACAGGAGTCCGAAGAACCTTCACACACAATCTATTACTTGCTGTGTTTTTTGCGTTTATTGCAGGAGTTGTCAATGTCTTTGGGTTGATAAATTTAGGCGTATTTACGACAAATATAACTGGACATGTGGGCGAATTATCACTTTCTGTAGAAACCATGCATTGGAAGGAAGCTCAAAAAGTAGTCATCTGGATTATCGCCTTTGGTTTTGGGTCTTTTACCTCTTCTGTTTTAGTGAATTATTTTCAGAAAAAGTGGATAGAACTCTCTTATGCCTTGCCTATCGGAATCGAAACTGGACTACTTGTCACTTGCTTTCTACTCAATAAATATCCTGAAACTTACGAACTTCAGATTATTATTTTACTTTATGCGATGGGAGTCCAAAACGGAATTGTCTCTGTGGTCAGCGGAAAAGTAGTGCGTACGACTCACCTTACGGGGATGATAACTGATATGGGAATTGGAATGGGAAAGTTGTTTCTCAACAAAGGTAATAACGTGCTTATAAAGCAATCGCTGTTGCTAAATGCTTCGATTATTTTTATGTTTATTTTCGGTGGAATCATAAGTGCACTAATCACCTATAATTATCACGAAAAAACACTGTTAATCCCGATTGTGTTGCTGCTGTCGATTTTGTTATACGACCTAAAGCTGCTCGTAAAATATAAAGCGGCAACTAGTTTTCGATTCAGACGTTCTTAATAATTAGGATGAATCAAGCCAGAATCTCTGCTGATTTTAGTAATTTTGAGATTTAGAACCAACACATGTGCAACACTCCTTCTAGGCAACCGAAAATCACACTGAAGAAAATATTGATATTTCCCTTCGTATTCCTGATTCGTTTTTATCAAATCGTGATTTCTCCGCTTACACCTGCTACTTGCCGTTATAGCCCAACCTGTTCGCAGTATTCATTAGAGGCATTCCAAAAACACGGTGTCTTTAAAGGAGGTTGGCTAGCAATCAGGCGAATCTTTAGTTGTCATCCTTGGGGCGGTAGCGGTTATGATCCAGTGCCTTAGCCTGCTAATTTTCGTGTTTAAAAGAAATTTGCATAGTAGTTCCTTTGTTGATTTCAGAACTCAAAACCTTTATTTTTCCGCCGTGGTATTCTTCAACAATCCTTTTGGTGAGCGAGAGTCCTAATCCCCAACCTCTTTTTTTGGTAGTGAAACCAGGTTCGAATATTTTTCTGAATTTATTTTTTGGAATACCCTTACCACTATCCTCTACAATTATTTTGACAAAATTGGCTTCATCCAAAATAGATATCTTGATTTTTCCTTTTCCTTTAATCGCATCGATGGCGTTTTTGATTAGATTTTCAATTGTCCAGCTGTGCAATACTGGATTCAGCATCAGATACATTGGATAATCTGGTGTGGTGATACTAAATTCTACCTGCCCCGAAAAGCGAGACTTCAGATAGTCATACGAATCTTGTGTAGAGGCAACCACATCAATCTTTTCTAACGCTGGTTCAGAACCTATTTTTGAAAAACGATCAGCGATAGTGTGTAGTCGCTCAACATCTTTCTCAATCTCTGAGGTAATTTGCACATCGACATCATCAGTCTTCATAATCTCTACCCAACCCAAAAGAGAGGAAAGTGGCGTGCCGATTTGGTGTGCTGTTTCTTTCGCCATTCCCGCCCAAAGTTTATTTTGTGCCGACATTCTATTGGTTTTGAAATAGCTAGTGATGAGTGCTAAAAACAAAAAGATAATCAGCAAAAGTGCAAAAGGATAATAGGTGAGTTTGGTCAATAATGGTGAATTTCCGTAATATAAGTATTGTATTTCACCTTCAAATTCGATTATAATCGGTTGGTTCTGACTTTCAAAACGATTCAGTAGTACTTTAGATTTGTTTTCAAATTCTTGCTCATCAATATTGTTATAGTCGATAATATTTTGGGCTTTATCCGTCAGGATAAGCGGAATACTTTTGTTTTTAGAGAAAATTTCTAATACTAACGGCAGATCAGCTCCGATATCAGAACCGTTTAAAGTTTTATGCGCCTCAGCCCATAATTCCATTTTTGTGCGCTCTTCTTCTTTTACAATCTGCGAAAGTCTATAAGTATTCCAAAGAATTAAACTTACCACCACAAAAGCTCCTAAGACCAGCAGCCACTTTAAAATATTCCGTTTGTTGGATAACATATAAAAACCAAAAATAGTTGAGTCTTTAAATGTAGTTATTTTTTCTGATAAATAGTTTATGATATTTGAATTTCAATAACTTTTCAGGTTATTTTTAGGGCTCAAATCATCGGTACTAGTTGCCAAACGGCTCAGTGTTATAAGGATACAGAATGTTTAGATGCTTTTTAGTAAAAAATATTAATTTGTAAACAATTGCTGTTGATAAAAAAGATAAAACCTTATACAGCAACGTATTGAGAGCGTTTTTTTGTAAACTTTTCAAAAAGACTTTTTTCTAAACTTGCTTTTAGTTTTTAATTTTCAGTACATTTGCTCTGTTCTATTTTAAAATTCTAGCACTATGAAAACAGCAATTAACGTACAAAGAGAGGTTTATCCTAATGATGTAGTTCTGAAAGAAGCCCAAAAGTATTTTAAAGGCGATGATTTGGCGGCCCAAGTGTGGTTAAACAAATACGCTTTGAAAGATTCTGAAGGTAATATTTATGAAAAATCTCCTGAAGATATGCACCGCAGAATTGCTTCAGAAATTGCTAGAATCGAAACCAGATATGCAAATCCGATGTCAGAAGAAAAGATTTTTGACTTGATTAAGGATTTCAAATATATTATTCCGCAAGGAAGCCCGATGACTGGAATTGGGAATCCATTTCAGATTGCATCGCTATCAAACTGTTTCGTTATCGGAAATAAAGGAGAAAGCGATTCTTATGGCGGAATCATGAAAATCGACCAAGAACAAGTGCAATTAATGAAGCGCAGAGGAGGCGTAGGACACGATTTATCACACGTGCGCCCTGGAGGCTCAGCTGTGAAGAACTCGGCACTTACCTCAACTGGCTTAGTTCCGTTTATGGAGCGTTACTCAAACTCAACTAGAGAAGTAGCACAAGACGGACGTAGAGGAGCGCTGATGTTGTCGGTTTCTATCAACCATCCAGATGCTGAGAATTTTATTGATGCAAAATTAGAACAAGGCAAGATTACCGGTGCCAACGTATCGGTTAGGATTGATGACTCTTTTATGAGAGCTGTAAAAAACAACGGATCTTATACCCAGAAATACCCAATATTTAGTAGTAACCCAAAATTCTCTAAGGATATTCAGGCAAAAAACCTTTGGTCGAAAATCGTACACAATGCTTGGAAATCAGCAGAACCTGGAATCTTATTCTGGGATACTATAATCAGAGAATCACTGCCCGATTGTTATGCTGATTTGGGCTACAAAACACTTTCTACAAATCCGTGTGGTGAAATTCCGCTATGTGCTTATGATTCGTGCCGACTATTGGCTATCAACTTGTTCTCTTATGTGGTAAATCCGTTTACAAAAGAGGCTTATTTTGATTTTGAATTGTTCAAAGAACACGTGGGCTATGCTCAGAAAATGATGGATGACATCATTGATTTAGAGCTTGAAAAAGTAGATGTAATCATCCAAAAAATAGATCAAGACCCTGAGGATGAAGAAGTAAAGAGGATAGAGAGAAATCTATGGCTAGAGATCAGAAAAAAAGCTGAAGAAGGTCGTAGAACAGGTGTGGGAATTACAGCAGAAGGCGATATGCTTGCTGCACTTGGTATCCGTTATGGAAGTGAAGAAGGAAATGAGTTTTCTGTAAACGTACACAAAACATTGGCTTTAGCTGCATACCGTTCATCGGTAGAAATGGCTAAAGAAAGAGGTGCTTTTGAAATTTACGATTCTAAAAGAGAGGAAAATAATCCGTTTGTATTGCGTATCAAAGATGCTGATCCAGCACTATACAATGATATGATGGAATACGGACGTAGAAATATTGCGCTACTTACTATTGCTCCAACTGGAAGTACGTCGCTGATGAGTCAGACTACCTCGGGAATTGAGCCAGTATTTATGCCAGTTTATAAGAGAAGAAGAAAAGTCAACCCGAACGATAAAGGCGTAAGAATTGACTTCATTGATGAGGTTGGAGATTCTTGGGAAGAATACGTTGTTTTTCACCACAAATTCAAACAGTGGATGGAAGTAAACAATATTGATACTACGGTGAATTATTCTAATGACGAAATCAATACACTTATCGAAAAATCACCCTATTATAAGGCTACTTCGAATGATGTAGATTGGTTGAGCAAAGTAAAAATGCAAGGTGCTATCCAAAAGTGGGTTGATCACTCGATTTCAGTAACCATCAACATCCCAAGCGATGCTACAGAAGAATTGGTGGATAGACTTTATATGACCGCTTGGGAAGAAGGTTGTAAAGGCGTGACGGTATATCGCGATGGCTCTAGATCAGGAGTTTTACTTGCTGTGGATAAGAAAAAAGAACCAGAAGATTTAGACGTAGAATACAAACTAATTTTCCCAACCAAGCGTCCGCAAATATTAGATGCTGAAGTAGTGCGCTTCCAGAACAACAAAGAAAAATGGATTGCATTTATCGGAACTATCAATCGCCGTCCGTATGAGATATTCACCGGACTGGCTGATGACGAAGACGGAATACTATTGCCGCGTTGGGTAGAAGAAGGGTTTATTATCAAAAATAAAGACGAAAAAGGAAATACAAGATATGACTTCCAGTACGTAAACCAAAGAGGTTATAAGACCACTATCGAAGGTTTGTCACACAGATTTAATCCAGAGTTTTGGAACTATGCAAAACTGATCTCAGGAACTTTGAGACACGGAATGGAAATAGATAATATAGTCGAACTCACAAACGGACTTCAGCTAGACAACGAATCAATCAATACTTGGAAGAATGGAGTAGCTAGAGCTCTTAAGCGATTTGTTCCAGACGGAACACAAGCAAAAGGAAAATGCTCAAACTGCGAATCTGTGAATCTGATGTATCAAGAAGGATGTCTGACCTGTCAGGATTGTGGTTCTTCAAAATGCGGTTAATTATTGAGAGTTAGTAAAAATCCCCAAGCAACTTACTGTTGTTTGGGGTTTTTTGAATCGTAAAATCATCGTATTGTAAACAAAATTTTGTAGAGTATTAAGGCAGTATTGTGGAACATATACACATAAAAAATCTGCTAATAAGCTATAAATAATTGTTTTATATATAAAATCCTTAGACCTAAAAAGCCCAAATACAATAGATAAATACTGTTAATCAAATACTTAAGTTTGAAATTCACACTATACAACAAAAAAAACAACTCGTACCAAAAGAGCGGTATTGTAATTGTCTTAAGAAACAATATAACCATAAAAACAAACTAATAATGTCAACAAATAACGATCAGTTAAATGCTGAGAAAAAAACAAATAAGAATCTAAAGGCAGTCATCGTAGTGCTTGCATTATTATTCTTAGGAGCGATAGGCTATATCTTTAAGCTATCGAATGATGTAAAACAAACCCACACAGAACTCACGCAAACTATTTCTGAGAAAGATAGCATCATTGCTGACCTAGAAGCCCTGAAAGTCACTTATGATCAAGCTATTGCTGAAAACACAGAACTTTCTGACGAATTAAAGGAAGAAAGAGCTAAGGTTGTGAAACTTATAGAAGAAGTCAAACAAGCTAAAGCAACTTCATCCTCTTTAGGGAACTACAAAAAACGTTACCAAGAATTAGAAGGAAAATTCAATGCTTTGATTCGTGAAAACGAAGAACTAAAATTAGCCAATGAGGGACTTACTCAAGTTATAGACAGCACTTCAACTATATTGGTAGAAGAAAGAGAATACACCCAGAAACTATTGGGTCAGAACGAAGAATTATCTAAAATTGTAGATGAAGCGTCAAAGCTTACAATTCAAAACCTAAAAACATCGGCTTATAAGGTAAGAAACTCCGGAAAAGAAGTAGAAACTGAAAAAGCAAGAAGAGCGGATATACTGAAAATTCAATTTACAATTGCAGAAAACAAAGTGGCTAAACAAGGTGACAGAACCTATTATGTTCAGGTGATTGACAGTAAAATGAATGTTTTGGGCGAAAAGAAAACTGTAGAATTTGGCGAACAATCACTTACTTACAGTTTTATATCAACCGTAGATTTTAAAAATTCTTCAGTGAATGTGTCTGAGAATATTCCTGGAGACAACTTCGAGAAAGGATTATATCACGTACATATTTTTGACGGAAATCAACTCTTAGCCTCACAAAGCTTTACACTGAAATAATCTTCCCATATTTTTATTTCAAATAAAAGGCGTTATAATCTTAATTGGTTATTTCGCCTTTTTGTTTGTCATAGAATTGTAGTAATTTTGCCCTATGCTAGAAAATAAAAACGATACCCGTACATCACTGTCTGAATTAGGAGAATTCGGACTCATTAGTCATTTGACAAAAAACATCAAAATCAACCATCCCTCAACACTCAAAGGAATAGGTGATGATGCTGCCGTCTTGGATTTTAAAGACAAAAAAGCTGTAGTTTCTACCGATATCTTAATTGAAGGCGTGCATTTTGATTTGGCTTATGTTCCGTTAAAGCACTTGGGCTACAAAGCTATAATCGTGAATCTATCTGATATTTACGCGATGAATGCTACACCTACGCAGATCACCGTGTCAATTGCGGTATCAAACCGTTTTCCGCTCGAAGCACTCGAAGAATTGTATGAGGGAATTCAACTAGCAGCGAAAATGTATAACGTTGATATTATTGGTGGTGACACCACTTCTTCTCAAAAAGGATTGATCATCAGCATTACAGCTATTGGCGAAGCTAATCTAGAAGAAATCGCATACAGAAATGGTGCTAAAGTCAATGATTTATTGGTCGTAACCGGCGATATAGGTTCTGCTTATATGGGATTACAAGTACTCGAAAGAGAGAAGCAGGTCTTTCAGGTCAATCCACAAAATCAGCCTGATTTATCAGAATATACTTATCTTATCGAACGTCAACTCAAACCAGAAGCTAGGAAAGATATCAAGCAACTTCTAGCGGACTTAAACGTCAAACCCAATGCAATGATTGACATCTCAGACGGCCTTTCGTCAGAAGTGTTGCATATATGCACACAAAGCGGCGTAGGTTGTGATTTGTATGAAGATAAATTGCCGTTTGACCCACAATTCATCTCTACCTGCGAAGAGTTTAACGTTGATGCCACTACAATCGCCCTAAGTGGAGGAGAAGATTATGAATTGCTATTTACTATAAATATCAACGATTTTGACAAGATCAAAGGAAATCCAAACCTTACAGTTATCGGACATATTACTGACGCATCCGCAGGAGTGAATTTAATCACGCGTGACAACACTTCTATCCCAATCAAAGCCAAAGGATGGAATGCGCTAAAAAACGAGGAATAAAGCCTTAATACAGCTTATTTAAACCCTAGTTAGTCTTGTTAGGTAATGGTAGTGATCATCTTCGTAGATTTTCTCAACCATCCAGCCCAATTGCTCTGCTATTTTCTTCATTGAATTAAAATCGATATACAACCAGCTGAACCATTCCGTTTTTTGTTTTTTGTAGCCATAGGCACAAATAAATTCTCCGTAGTAATTGGTAGAAATCTCGTCATCTAAGTCATACATATAGGCTATATCTGACGAATCAAAGATAATTTGTCCGTTAGGATTGAGAAGATTTTTGGCCCTTTCCAAGAAAATCGGAAAACCATAAATATCCTCACAAATTCCGATACCATTCATCAAAAGTAAAAGTGTATCAAACTTTTCATTGATTTGCAGGTCAAAGAAATCAGTAACTATCGTTTTTTTTACACCTCTATCTCGAGCAGTTTGCATACATAGTTCAGAAATATCCAAAGCTGTGAGATCAATATCTTTGCTTTGCAAATAAAGGGCGTGACTTCCGGCACCAGCGCCAATATCAAGGGTTTTTCCGGAACAAAGTTGTAGTGCTTTTTGTTCAATTTCAGGCATCTTATTAAACGTTCTGAAATATATAGCTACATCCATTTTGGTCTTCTCACCAAAGGAATCATAAATCCAGAGCGGATGTTTTTTTTCTTTGTTATAAAAATCCGAAATAGCCTGTCCTAAAATATCCATCTAATAACCTCTTATCGGAATTTCAATTGCATAAAACTTACCTGTTTTGTTAGTAAGTGAAATATCTCTCAACCACGGATTATGGATTTTCAGTATCTTATAATTGATTCCTTGCTCGATGGCAAAATCAGCTAGATTTTCTATGGAGGTATTGACTTCGACAATTTTGGTCGGAATGGTTTTATACATTTCATTTTCAGGAATACTATAACCGTATTTCGCTGGATTTTTCATAAGTTCTTTAAGCGCTAAGATTCTAAAAACATAGCGAGAGGTCTCTTCAGTCAAGAGCAAATCATAATAATTATCCATTTTTTGACGTTCTTGCTGCTTAGAAACTCCAGCCATACCACCGTTATACGAAGCTGCCGCCAAGGTCCACGAACCGAATTTTTTCTTAGCTGCCAATAAGTATTTACAAGCCGCTTCGGTAGATTTCTCTAAATGATAGCGTTCGTCGACAACATCATTGACTTCTAGCCCAAATTCCTTGGCCGTGGCAGGCATAAACTGCCAAACGCCTCTTGCTCCGGCAGGGGAAACTGCATTTTCTAACTTACTTTCGATGACTGCTAAATACTTGAAGTCATCAGGAATGCCATACTTTTTGAGAATTGGCTCCATTACTGGAAAATATCTTGTAGAACGTTTAATTACAAGTTCTGTAGAGGCATGCAAACTCTTGTTGATAGTAAGTTCACGATCAAAGCGCTCTTCTACATCTGCGATATGCATTGGTACTTTCTCATCACAGAAATTCAATGAAAGAATCGTATCAGACTCATTTTCAGAGCTAATAACCGTTGAAGAAGCATGGATTAAGAAAAGGCTTATGCAAGTAATAAACACAATCGAAAGCGTTTTTTTGAATATTTTCATAAGGATTGGCGTTTTTAAAAATCAGTTGGGTTTTACAATATACGACTTAGAACTAAAACGAAATAACTATCGGATAAGATCGGGTAATTTTTCGTTGAACCACCTAAAGCGGTTAATCACCATAATGTGTGTTCCTCCTTCTACAACGATACAATTCGGTATATATTTTATCGGGAAAACTTCGTCTTTGCTGCCGTGAATATGAATTACATCTGGGTCTGGCTCAGCTCTGTCCCATAAAACAACTTGTTCTATAGACCATTCTAAATACAGTTTATCCCTTACAGATAAGAATTTTTTGTACAATCCTTTCCTCCCTTTGAGGTACTTGTTGTTGATGCTATCAGGAATATAGCTCTCTATATTTTGAAGTATAGTTGTGGGAAAAATTTTATAGATATACGTGAGTTTTGCTAATTTGAAGGTCGTGGGAAATTCTTTGCTGCTCTTTACACTCGATATAATAATGGTTTTTCTGACAGAAATAATCTTGCTGATTTCTTGAACTAAAATTCCTCCAAACGATACACCTATAATCACAGGATTAGAGCGAGTGATGTCATCTGCAATGCGTTTGGCATAATCTTGGAGACTTTCACCTTTGAATGGGATTTTCCATTCGAGCAATACGACCTCAAACTCGTTTTTGTCAAGTTTAATATTCTCAAAAATAGCTGGACTAGCAGCTAATCCGGGCATAAAATATACAGGGATTTTAGACATTAGATTTAGTGAATAAGCTTCCTTTACAAAGATAAAATATGTTTTGATTCTAGATGGGGATTATTTTGTAATTTTAAATAAACCTGTTTAGTCTCTATGCTTGAGAAACCCCTTACCCAATATTCTCCTTCTTGTTTCTGTTTTTAGCAGGCAGAAGTATCAGAAATTGGCTTGACAAGAGATATTTTAATACTTACATAAAAATGAAAATTATATTCAGCCTATGCATGGCTTTACTCAGTTTGTCGTGCACAGGACAATCAAAACAGAAAACTATGGATACTAAAAAAGAATTAACCGAAAGAGAGTGGAAAAACAAACTCTCAGACCAAGAGTATTACGTACTGCGACAGCAAGGTACAGAACGTCCTTTTACGGGCGAATATTGGAATGTCTTCGAAGACGGAACCTATGAGTGTGCTGGCTGTGGAAATCCGCTTTTTGCATCGGATACAAAATTTGAATCTAATTGTGGTTGGCCGTCTTTTGATCAAGCTATTAAAGGTAGTGTCATCTATAAAGAAGATTTATCTCACGGGATGAAACGCGTAGAAGTCTTGTGCGCAAACTGTAACGGACATTTAGGGCACGTTTTTGAAGATGGTCCGAAAGAGACTACAGGCGAGCGATTCTGTATTAACTCAGTTGCTGTAAAACTCAAAAAAAAATAATTAAGTATAGACTATGAATCTAATGATCAGAAAAGCTGAAGCGTCAGACTATAAGGCTATTTCAAAGTGCTTAATGTTGGCGATGGAAGATATTTTTTATGCCTTTATAGGAAATAATTCTAATGAGAAAGCAATTGATTTTTTAGAACAACTCGTGCAACAAAAAGGAAATCAATATTCGTATGAAAACTGTTGGGTTGCTATTTCAGAGAATGAAATAGTAGGAGCGGGGCTTGTATATGACGGAGCAAAACTCCATCAACTCAGAGAACCCGTTGCTCAGGAAATAAAAAAAGTTTTTGGAAATGATTTCAACCCAGAAGACGAAACCCAAGCTGGAGAATTTTATATCGATTGTGTAGGCGTGTATCCTGACCAGCAAGGCAAAGGCATTGGCTCAGCTATTTTTAAGTTTCTGATAGAAGAATATGTTCAGAAAAAGAAACAAAATCTAGGCTTGCTCGTCGAGAAAAATAATCCAAGTGCCAAGAATCTGTATTTGAAGTTAGGTTTTGAGGTTATAGGCGATAAAATGCTAGTTGGCAAAACCTTAGAACATATGCAGTTTAGATCTTAATTAACCTTCTTTCTCTACAA
This sequence comes from Flavobacteriaceae bacterium, assembly GCA_034676605.1. GTDB lineage: Bacteria > Bacteroidota > Bacteroidia > Flavobacteriales > Flavobacteriaceae > Flavobacterium. The sequence goes on from JAUCBW010000001.1 coordinate 2,230,225, forward strand.
ATCAATATTGTATAATTTGAGTTTGTTATACAGTGTTTTTCTGTCAATATTCAGTAGAATTGCAGCTTTGGTCTTGTTATTATTGGTTTCTTTGAGTGCTTCTTTAATGATTTGTTCTTCGTTTCTGTTAGAATAAAGCGAAAACTTTTTTTCTGTTTCTACGGCAGGGGCTTTCAGCATTTCTGGCGGTAGCACATCTAGGGTAATCAGATTTTTTTTGGTCAAAAGCACACAGCGCTTGATGATATTGTGCATCTCTCTTAGGTTTCCGTACCACGGATATTTGTTGAATAGATCGATGACTTCTTGATCAAATCCTTCGATATTTTTCTCTAAATCTTTGTTGGCTTTAGCTAAGAAATGATTGGCGAAGACCATTAAATCTTCATCTCTATCTACTAATCTAGGTACTTTTATACTGAATTCATTGAGTCTGTGATATAAATCTTCTCTGAATTCGCCATTCTTAACTGCTTCGTTCAAATCTTCGTTAGTAGCGGCAATAATTCGGATATCAACTTCAATTTCGTTATTGCTACCAATGGGTTTTACTCTTCGTTCTTGTAAAACTCTAAGCAATTGTATTTGAACTTCATACGAAAGATTACCCACTTCATCCAAAAATATTGTGCCCCCATTTGCAGCTTCAAAATGTCCGATTTTATTGCCGATAGCTCCGGTAAAAGAACCTTTGAGGTGTCCGAAGAATTCGCTTGAAGCTAAATCTTTTGGGATAGCACCACAATCTACAGCGATAAAGGGTTTGTCTTTTCTTTTACTTTGGGTATGTATGGATTGTGCGATATATTCTTTTCCTGTTCCGCTATCGCCAATAATCAGTACAGACATATTAGTAGGTGCTACAAGAGAAATATGTTCTTGTAATTTTTTTGAAATTGAGCTAACGCCTTTGACGAATTTGTCATTGCTCATAATTTCTTGTTTCACGACTTTTTTAGAAGGGTCTGCTGAATTTATCTGCTTTTTTTGTTCTTTTTTTGATAAGGCACCTTCTACTGTTCTGAGCAATTCGTCTGGATTGATAGGTTTCCCGATATAGTCATAAGCACCAAGCTTCATAGCATTTACGGCTGTTTTGATATCGGTATAACCCGTCATAAGTATGATTTGAGTATCTAAACTTTTTTCTTTTGATTTTTTTAGAATTTCCATTCCATCGCTATCCGGAAGGCGGATATCAGTGATAATTATATCAAAACTATGTTTATCAATCGTTTCGATAGCCTCTTTTCCGCTAAAAATACTAGTGACTTCAAATCCTTTCTTTTTTAGAAAAGTCTGTAACATTGTGCAAAAAGCAACGTCATCATCAACAACTAAAATCTTTTTACTCATAATCAAGAAAAGGTTTAAAAGAAACAAATATAGGTAAAAATTAGTTTTACTATGCGAGTTATTTAGCTATTTTAAGTCCTGTTTTTGATACATTTACTGAAAATTATTCGTTTTCTGCTGTCAATAGAATTTAGAATACTATTTTAGCTAAAATATACATACCAAAACCTAATAGATTAAAACACCAAACATGAAAAAATTAATTGCTTTACTTGCTCTTTTAGTAGTCTCATTTGCTTTTCAATCCTGTGGATCTGCTAAGAAAACACAAAAAACCCAAACCAGTGTTTCTAAGAAAGCATCCAAAACAAAAACAAAATCCTATAAAAAGAATGCGACAGCAAGTTATTATCACGATAAATTCAACGGTAGAAAAACAGCGAGTGGCGAAGTCTTTAGCAACAGCAAACAAACTGCAGCACACAAGAAACTCCCGTTTGGGACTACCTTAAAAGTCATCAATAGAGCTAACGGGAAATGGGTTTTTGTAAAAGTGAACGACAGAGGTCCGTTTACCAAAGGAAGAGAAATTGATTTATCTAAAAAAGCATTTATGGATATCACCGACGATAAATCAAAAGGACTGCTAAAAGTAGATATCGAAATTGTAGAATAAAACCTTGAGTGTATCGTATTCTAAAGTAAATTATTGATAATCAATTATATACAAATAAGTTATGATACTATGAACAATACTGTTTGTTAATTTAATGTAAAGAATTATAAATCAATAACTTAAATTACGATGTTTTATGTTCATATCTTTAGGTAATTTTGAATAAGTATTTTTGGATAAATCAGAAAAATTTCTAAACCAAAACTCAAAATTGATTTCCTAATTTAGTTTAGGAGAGTTATCAAAAAATTATGGGATGTTTTTGGTGGATTATTAACAATTTGTGATTATTTAGTTATTGTAGTTTTGATATTGAAATCAGTTTTCAGTAGTTGTTGATAACAAAATTGAATCTGTTGATTTACAATACTAATCTATCTAAATCAGATGTTCATTACTTTGTATAAGTCTCTATAAACAACAAAAGCAAGTTTTTGAAAATAAGTTATAGCTAGTATTAACACTCTATACAACACAGCATTTTTTCTTTTAAAATTTTTAAAAAACTATTTGTGTTATTAATTGATGTTGACAACTTAAAAGTTTTGATTGAAATATGATTATCTATTTCAACCAAAACTAAAATCAAAGGATTAACAAGTAGTATCAATTAAATTTTTTATTTTTATCGGTTATAAATAAATAATATGTCTAGCATCGATCTGATATATAATAAGTTAGAGCAATTTATACGAAAGTATTATACTAATCAGCTGATAAAGGGAATGATTTTCTTTATCGGATTGGGTTTGTTATACTTTTTGTTTACGCTTTTCGTAGAATATTTTTTGTGGCTAAAACCTTTAGGCAGAACGGTTTTGTTCTGGTTATTTATCGTTGTAGAGTTATTTTTATTTTTTAGGTTTATCTGTTTTCCGATTTTTAAATTATTCAAAATCCAAAAAGGAATCAGTTATGACCAAGCTTCAAAAATTATCGGAAATCACTTTAAAGAAGTAGATGACACACTGACAAACTTCTTACAACTCGCTGATAATACTGATAAATCAGAGTTGCTGCTAGCCTCTATCCATCAAAAAGCGACAAATCTGAGTGTGGTTCCGTTTAGCAAAGCTGTTGATTTCAAAAAAAGTTACAAATTCTTACCCTTAGCTATAATTCCGATCATTCTGTTCTTATTGTTTTTTGTCAGCGGAAATTCAACCGTACTTACAGAAAGCATGAAAAGAGTAGTGAATTATAGCGAACGCTATACGCCACCAGCTGCTTTTAGTTTTATTATTACCAATAAAGATTTGAAAGTAAATCAAGGTGAAGATTATATCCTAAACGTAAAAACCCAAGGAAAAGTAATTCCTGAACAAGCTCTTATTTCGTTGGGTAATGAGAGTTATTATCTTGAAAATATCAGAGTAGGAGAATTTCAATACAGATTTGAAAAACCAACTAAAAACCAACAATTTTATATCCAAGCCAATAAGGTTTCGTCTGAGAATTACACACTAGAAGTAATTGAAGTTCCTGTAATTGCAAATTTTCAGATGCAACTTATTTTTCCACACTATTTAAATAGAAAATCAGAAATTATCAAAGGCACAGGAAATGCACTTTTACCAGAAGGAACTAAGGTAATATGGAACGTAAATACACAAACTACAGATGTTGTAGAATGGAAAAGTCAAGAGATTACAACAAATTTTAATAAAGAGAATAATAGTTTTATGTTTTCTAAGAATATTATAGAAAATATAGATTATCAAATAGTTACATCTAATAAAAACAAGAAACATTACGAGAAATTAAACTATAAATTAAGTGTCATCAAAGATGCTTACCCCACTATTTCTATCAATACTATTCCAGATAGTTTAGGACTCGACAAGAACATCCTAATTGGAGAAGTTGCTGATGATTATGGTTTAACCAAGCTACAAGTTGTCTATTATAAAAAATCAAATCCGAAAGAATTAAAATCACTGGTTTTAGCTATTAACAAAGGCGTTTTTGATCGTTTTCACTATAATTTTCCAGACGGAGTAGATATTCAGCAAGGAATAGACTACGAATTTTATTTTGAAGTATTTGACAATGATGCTATTCATCATTTCAAAAGCAGCAAATCAGCTGTTTTCTCACACAGAGAAGCTACTGACGAGGAGAATAAAACTGAAAACCTAAAACAACAATCAGAGAACATCAACAGTTTGTCAAAGTCAATTAAATCACAAGAAAAACAAATTTCTGAAATTGATAAACTCAAACAACTCAACAAAGAAAAATCTGAATTTGATTTTAAAGATCAAAAGAAAATTGATGATTTCCTGAAACGCCAAATGCAGCAAGAAGAAATGATGAAATCCTATTCTGAAAAATTAAAGAAAAACCTAGAAGAATTTAATCCAGAAGACAAGGATAAAGAAAAAGAACTGCTAGAGGAACGCTTAGAAAAAACAAAAGAAGAATCTGAGAAAAACCAGAAGTTATTAGAAGAACTCAAAAAACTAACCGATAAAATCAAGAAAGAAGAACTCTTTGATAAAATCGAAAAGTTTCAACAAAAGGCCAAAGCTCAACAAAAGAGTTTAGAGCAATTAGTAGAACTTACGAAACGTTTTTATGTAGAGAAAAAACTAGAAAAACTGACAGCTGACTTAGATAAGTTGTCCAATGAACAGGATAAGTTATCCGAAGAAACCAAAGATAAAAATACATCCGAAAAACAAGAAGAACTCAATACAGCTTTTGAAGAACTTCAGAAAGAACTTCAGGATTTGAAGAAAGAAAACGACGAACTCAAAAATCCGATGGATTTGCCTTTGGATAAAAAGGAGCAAGAGCAAATCAAAGACGATATGCAAAAAGCAAATGACGAACTCAAAAAAGACAAACAAGAACAAGCTAAACCCAAACAAAAAGGAGCAGCTCAGAAAATGAAACAAATGAGCCAAAAGATGAAAGCTTCTTCGATGCAAATGAAAGGACAACAATTGCAAGAAGATGCTAAAATGCTCAGACAAATCTTAGATAATTTGCTTGCTTTCTCGTTCTTGCAAGAAGATTTGATGGTTGATTTCAAAAATTTAAATCGCAAAAGTCCTGCCTTTAGTAAAAACCTGAAAGCACAACACAACCTCAAAACCCAATTTAAGCATATTGACGATAGCCTATTTGCACTTTCTATGCGCAACCCGATGATTGGTGAAAACATCAATAAAGAAGTCGGAGAAATCCATTATAACGTTGATAAGTCAATTGAACAATTAGCTGACGCTAATTTGATGAAAGGAATCTCGCACCAACAATATACGATTACTGCAGCCAATAAACTGGCTGAATTTTTGAGCAATGTGCAAGATGATATGCAAATGCAGATGCAAGGTATGGGTTCTGGAGGTCAAGGCACACCAAGTCCTGGTGAAGGAGAGGGCGAAGGACAACTTCCGGATATTATTAAAAAACAAGAAGATTTGATGAAGAAAATGAAAGAGGGTATCGAGAAAGGCGAAGGAGAAAAAGGTAAGGATGGAGAAAAATCTGGTGGTGAAAGTGGTAATGGAGAAGGTAGCTCTGGACAGCAAGGAGATAACGGACAAGACGGCGAAGGCGATGCTGAACAGATTTACGAAATCTATAAAGAACAACAAATGCTACGCGAAGCTTTAAATAAACAATTACAAAAACAAGGAAAATCAGGCATAGGTCAAAATGCTAACCGCCAGATGCAAGACATCGAAAAGCAATTGCTCAACAAGCGTTTTGACAATACGGTATTGATGAAAATGCAAAATCTGAAACACGAATTACTGAAATTAGACAAAGCACTTAAACAACAAGGCGAGGACGATAAGCGTGAAGCTACTACGAATCTGAAGGAATTTAATACCTCTGCAAAACCCTTAGATTCTAAATTACAAGAATATCTAAACTCTATCGAAATTTTAAATCGAGATGCATTACCTTTGCAGCCTGTTTATAATCAGAAGGTTCAACAATATTTTAAAAAGTTATAAAGTGATAAGGTTATGGAGTGATAGAGTATTCTTTATTTTCTAATCTTATAACTACGTAACCTCATAACTTTTATATGATAACATTTAATTACGAAACTGATTTTCAGTTAGATAATGAGCAAAAATATGAAGATTGGCTAACAGAAGTTATCGAATCGGAGGACAAAACGGAGGGAGAGATAAATTACATCTTTTGTGATGATGATTATTTGTATGAAATTAACGTACAATATCTTGAACATCAAACGCTTACGGATATAATTTCGTTTGATTACACGATTGGAAATTTGATTTCGGGGGATATATTTATTTCTGTGGAAAGGGTAAGGGATAATGCACAGGATTTTAAAGTTTCTTTTGAAGAAGAGCTTAAAAGAGTCATCGTTCATGGACTACTTCATTACTGTGGTTATAAGGATAAATCTGAATCAGATGAAAAACTAATGCGTTCAAAAGAAGATGAAAAAATAAAAATGTTCCACGTGGAACAGTAATTTATTTTGAATGATAAATTTTTAATTACTGAATGTTTCACGTGGAACATAATTTAAAAATTCATTATTCAAAATTCAAAATAAATAAAAAACAATGTTTAACACATACGATGTAATAGTAGTAGGAGCGGGACACGCAGGGAGTGAGGCAGCAGCAGCAGCAGCGAATACCGGAATGAAGACTTTGCTTATCACGATGAGTTTGCAGAACATAGCTCAGATGAGTTGTAATCCTGCTATGGGAGGAATTGCAAAAGGACAAATCGTAAGAGAGATTGATGCATTGGGAGGTTATTCGGGTATTGTTTCGGATAAAACAGCGATTCAGTTTAGAATGCTGAATAAATCTAAAGGACCTGCAATGTGGAGTCCGAGAGTTCAGAGTGATCGCATGCGGTTTTCTGAAACTTGGCGATTGATGCTAGAGCAAACGCCTAATCTTGATTTTTATCAAGAAATGATTAAAGAAATTGTAGTTGAAAATAATAGAATAGTAGGAGTAAAGACCAATTTAGGAATTCTGATAAGAGCTAAAACTGTCATACTTACTAATGGAACTTTCTTGAACGGACTAATTCATATTGGTGAAAAACAATACGGAGGAGGTAGGGCAGGAGAGAGTGCTGCTTATGGAATTACAGAAAATCTCACTGCATTAGGTTTTGAATCAGGTAGAATGAAAACCGGAACACCACCTAGAGTTGACGGACGATCACTTGATTATTCAAAGATGATTGAACAAGCCGGAGATATCAATCCGTCAAAGTTTTCGTATTTAGATATTACACAACCCCTGACCACACAGCGCAGTTGTTATATGACCTATACCTCTGATAAAGTTCACGATTTGCTCAGAGAAGGTTTTGATAGATCACCTATGTTCAACGGAAGTATTAAAAGTATAGGTCCGAGATATTGTCCGTCAATAGAAGATAAAATTAATCGATTTGCAGAAAAAGAAAGACATCAGATTTTTGTAGAACCTGAAGGATGGCATACGGTTGAGGTGTATGTTAACGGATTTTCGACCTCGCTGCCAGAAGACGTACAATTCAAAGCACTTCGAAGTGTCGTAGGATTCGAAAATGTGAAGTTCTTCCGTCCGGGTTACGCAATCGAATATGATTATTTTCCGCCTACACAACTCAAGCACACGCTAGAAACCAAACTTGTAGAAGGTTTGTATTTTGCTGGACAAATCAATGGTACAACAGGATATGAAGAAGCAGCAGCACAAGGATTAATGGCAGGAATAAACGCGAGCTTAAAGGTTCAAGAAAAGGAGCCTTTTATTCTGAAAAGAGATGAAGCTTATATTGGGGTTTTGATTGATGATTTAATTACCAAAGGAACAGAAGAACCATATAGAATGTTTACTTCTAGAGCGGAATATAGAACACTTTTGCGTCAGGATAATGCTGATTTTCGTCTAACGCCGATGTCTTTTGAGATAGGTTTAGCTTCAGAAGAACGCCTCAGAAAGATGGAAAAGAAGAGAAATGATTCTCAGAAAATGATTCAGTTTTTTAAAGAGACCAGCGTTGCTGTTGATGAGGCAAATGTAATTCTAGAAGAGAAAGGTTCTGCCCCGATTACTCAGGCTGATAAAATGTTTAAGGTGTTCTCTCGTCCTCAGTTAGAGTTAGAGGATATGCTAAAATTCACGAAAGTTAAGCAGTATGTGGATGAAAATACCTTTGACCAAGAGGTATTAGAACAAGCAGAAATCCAAGTCAAGTATTCTGGCTATATTGAGAAAGAACGAAACAATGCCGATAAACTAATCCGTTTAGAGGAAGCTAAAATCCCTGAGAGTTTTGATTATGACAAAGTGAAATCACTCTCGTTTGAAGCCAGAGAAAAACTAAAAAAGATTCGACCAATTACCATTTCACAAGCTTCTAGAATCAGCGGAATATCTCCAGCAGATATCTCAGTGCTTTTGATTTATATGGGACGTTAGAGAATAGAACAAAGAGAATAGAACAAAGATTTAGTTTGAATTTTTAAAAGCTTATGTTCTTTGCCCTCTTTTTACAAAAAATGTTTCACGTGAAACAACTTCTGTAAAGTGTTGGTTTTATTAGGGTTTATGAAACTAGTTATAAGAAAATATACAATCAAGTAACAATGCTTATTATTTTTTCCTGAAAATGAAATATTTTTTTCTTTTTACGACATTTATAAGGTTGAGGGAGATGCAGTAGAATTACAGAAAAAATGAGAAATGAATGGCATTGATTTTTTAGCAGACACTAATCTTTAAATATTTTTTGTTTTTATTAAGATATATATATATATATTGTAGTCGTATTAACTTCAAAAACATATATTATGAAAGCAAATTTATTGAAACTTATTATGATGTTTGTAATGATAATATCTTATTCTGAAGGGGTGTTTGCCCAAGAGGAAATCGTAAATAGATCAACTTTAACTACAGAAAAATCTAGTCAAAAGGTAATTCCGTTTAAGATTGAGACAGATTTTATTAGTGGAAATTCGGATTGTTATACTGTTAACGTTAGAGTATATCTTGTAAATTTAGAATCAGGACAAAAAACTTTAGTAGCTAATGATAATGTTCAAGTAGGAGATTGTGATAGTGCTAATAGAATGATGAATCCTTCTAATTCGAATGCTTGTAAAGCAGGATATCTTCCAAATGGTGATTATGTATTTCCTAACAACACAACTAACAAATATTGTTTATTAGATCTATTATTAGACAATGAGGAGGTTTATAACCAATATTTGAAATCTGTAGAAAAAACGCTTGAAAACAGATGATAAAACAATATTCTATTAAATAAAAAACTCCGAATTTATTCGGAGTTTTTTATTTAAGTTTGTATCATATCAAACAACTATTTTAAATTATTGATTTCCTTGTTTAAAGCATAAATGAACCTTAAAAAACTCTTTCTTCTCTGCTCTTTCTTCTTTCTTTTGAACTGCGGAAGCATTCCTCAAGGTGGATACATCATCGATGATTATTTGATTGTACCCACAGAGATAACCAATACGATAGGCACTAATAAACTACATGTTTTTGTGTTTGAAAATGATTTGACTTCGCCAGCGATTGAGTATTTTTTAGTAGATAAATTTGATTTACCTTCGTTTCAAGTAAGAGAGTTTTGGGTAACAACAGAAGCCAAAGAACGTTTTTATATAAAGTTATTAGACAAGATAGAAACCGAGAAATATTTAGATTTATCACAATACGGTTCTAGAATAGTAGAGACAAAAGGCAATAGAGATTTGACACAATCTAAGTTTTTAGCTTTTGCAATTACAGATGAAAACGGAGATGATTGCTTGCAAGAAAACTCCCTTTTTTATAATATAGCCACCAAGTATCTCAAGAAATTAAAAGACGAATATTTAAGAAAATGAATTTCAAACTAAAAGATTATTCTGTTTCAAGAGAAGATTTCGAGTTGATTTATAATCCAGAATACGATTTATTCAAAACCAATCCCATCCCAAAAGACTTAGATAAGTACTACCAAAGTCAGGACTATATTTCGCATACAGATAACAAACGCTCGTTGTTTGAGAAAGCTTATCACTTGGTAAAACAATATACCTTGTCTAGCAAAGAAAGACGCATTGCTTCATACCTAAACAAAAAAGGGAGTTTATTAGATATAGGCGCTGGAACAGGAGATTTCTTGGCGTATGCCAAAAGCCAAAAATGGCAAGTTGTAGGGATAGAACCCAATGCTCAAGCTAAAGAGCTAGCAAAGAAGAAAGGCGTTCCGTTTGTAGAAGACTTGGCAGAACTCTCTGATAATTCTTTTGATGTAGTTACCTTATGGCACGTCTTAGAACATGTTGAAGATTTAGATAAACAACTAACCGAACTCAGACGAATTTCTAAACCTAATGCAACAATCATTATCGCAGTACCCAATTTCAAATCTTATGATGCTAAACATTATAAACAGTTTTGGGCAGCTTATGATGTGCCGAGACACGTTTGGCATTTCTCTAAAAAATCAATAGAGAAACTCTTTGCCGAAAAAGATATGCAACTCATGAATATCCACCCGATGCTTTTTGATAGTTTTTATGTGAGCATGTTATCAGAGAAATACAAAACCGGTAAAATGAATTTTATCAAAGCTTTTTTCATCGGATTAGTGTCAAATATCAAAGCAGTCTTCTCAAAAGAGTTTTCGTCTCACATATACGTGCTAAAAAACTATAAAAAATGATTTTAATGCGATTTAACAGCGTTTTGAGCACTCGAATATACTTGTAAATGTCTTTTTTGTGTTTGTCTTTTAAATCAAGCCTATTTAAGTTGTTTTTAATAGAAATAAGTAATAGTGTTCTGTTTTTATATAAGTTTTTTTTATTCTGCTAAAACAACAAGAAACTCCAATTCCCAAATCCTAAATCTAAAATTCAGTATATTTGCTGGTCTAAAAAAATAGCTATGATTTCTGGAATTAATTTTATTCTCACGGACTATGATTTTACACTAGAAAGTGGCAAGGTCAAATGGGAAGCACCGAGTAATATTGCATTGGTAAAATACTGGGGCAAAAAGCAAGATCAAATCCCTGCAAATCCATCGGTGAGTTTTACGCTTTCAGATTGCAAGACTATTACCCAAGTTACTTTTTCTAAAAAGGAAAGCACAACTAATTTTTCGTTTGAATTTTTGTTTGAAGGAAAGCCTAAAGCAGATTTTCATCCTAAGATTGAACAATTCTTTGTTCGTATCCAAAAATACCTTCCTTTCCTAAAATCCTATCATTTTATAATTGATAGCACCAATACTTTTCCGCATAGTTCAGGAATTGCTTCTTCAGCTTCAGCTATGGCTGCACTTTCGTTGTGTTTTCTGGATATAGAAAGACAAATGAATCCTATGTCAGATGATTTCTTTACTCAGAAAGCTTCTTTCTTAGCCCGATTGGGTTCTGGAAGCGCATGCAGAAGTATCAAAGGAAATCCTGTGGTTTGGGGAGTTCATAAAGATGTTGTGGGAAGTTCTGATTTATTCGGAATCCCATTAGCAGAAGAACTACACCCAAACTTTACCAACTTCAGAGACAGCATTCTTCTTGTAGATGTCGGTGCAAAGCAAGTTTCTAGCACTGTCGGGCATAATTTGATGCACAATCATCCTTTTGCAGAGCAACGTTTTGCGCAAGCCCATCAGAATTTATCTGAGATATTATCTGTGTTCAAATCAGGTGATTTGGATAAATTTATTAGCATTGTTGAAAGTGAAGCACTTACGCTACACAGTATGATGATGACTTCTAATCCGTATTTTATACTGATGAAACCCAATACTCTTGAGATAATCAATCATATTTGGATGTTCAGAAAGGAAACCAAAATCCCGGTTTGCTTTACCCTTGATGCAGGAGCAAACGTGCACGTATTGTATCCTGAACATTATGCAATACAAGTATCAGAATTTATAAAAACTAAATTGTCGGATTTTTGTCATAACAAGCAGTTTATCGAAGATAAAGTAGGACAAGGAGCAGTAAAACTTCTATAAACAGTCTAATTTTCATACAAATGAATAAAACCAGATTTCAAGACTGACTTCTGATACTTTTTTATTTTCAGTTTTTATTTTCACGGGCATTTTTTTTGCAAAATACAATTCTCATATAAACAATTTCTCTTCTTCCTTTTTTTGAGTATTTAAAATGTCTTTTTAGCGATAGCATAGTATTGACTAAATTAAACTAAGAATTTATAATGTTTTAAATCATTTTTCATTAAATTGCCGATTAATCAAATAATCAAAACTTATGAAAAAAATTACTCTTGCCCTTGCCTTATTAACTTTTGGTGCACAAGCACAGAGCTTCCCAAGTCCATATTGTGATATTGAAGACACTGATGTTGAACAAATCACTTCTGTAGTTTTTGGCGGAACAACAATTATCAATACAAACGACACTGACATATTGGTTGACAAAACTTCAACGATTATTGACGTAATGCCAGGACAGACCTACACAATCACAGTAGAAGGCAATACTTATGGAAACTTTGAGAACGATATCACAGCATTTATCGATTGGAACCAAAATGCAACTTTAGACGATTCAGGCGAAGTTTATGCAGTGGGTACAATTGCCAGCTCTACTGGAAATGACGGAAGCTCAGTAACGCTTGACATCACCATTCCTACGGATGCTTTAACTGGATCTACACGTATCAGAATCACTAAAGTATACGGAGATGAAGATTCACCTGCTGAGGTAAATCCGTGTGCTATTGAGTTGAATGCTTTTGGTTTTGGAGCTTTTCCTGGTTATGGCCAAGCCTTAGATTTTACTTTGAATGTAGGTACGCTATCAATGAATGCTTTTGACACCAATGCCTTATCGGTATATCCTGTTCCTACTAAAGATATTTTGAACATTAGCTATAAATCAGAATTGAGCGGAGTGAAAATCTACACTCTTTTAGGTCAAGAAGTATATACACAAAACACTGCTGCCTCAGATATGCAGTTAGATCTATCAACGCTTTCTGCGGGTGCTTATATCGTAAAGTTATTTACAGAAGAAATGCAACACAGCCTGAGAATCATCAAACAATAAACCGTTTTTCGGATAAATATTAAACAAAAAAGAGGAATAACACTAGATTATTCCTCTTTTTTGTTTTTAAAATGTAAAGATAAGTTAGGATTTCTGAACTACTTTTCAAGCCATCAAACGCCTCTTTTTTCTCTTAGCAAAAGCTTCAAACCTCAGTTTACTTTCGTTCACATTGACTTGCTTCGGATAAAATCTTTCTGAATCGTTGCATATCCTATAAGTTTTTTGTTACTTTTGGGGCTATTTTGTATAGTACAGAAAAATTGAAAAGGACTATTTTTCAGCTTTTTTAAAAAAGGAAGATATAAGAAATGATAACACATATACAAGGAAAATTAGTAGAGAAATCACCAACTTACGTGGTTGTTGACTGTATGGGAATAGGCTATCTCATCAACATTTCGTTACACACGTATTCGCTGATCCCAAATACTGAAAACATAAAGATATTCACGCACCTACAGGTCAAAGAAGACGGACATACACTTTACGGTTTTATAGAAAAATCAGAAAGAGAAATCTTCAGGTTATTAATTTCTATTTCGGGCATCGGACCTTCAATAGCGCGTACAATGCTTTCTTCACTTGAACCAAAGCAAGTCATCGAAGCCATCGCTTCCGCAGATTATGTGACCTTACAATCAGCCAAAGGAATCGGAGCCAAAACAGCTCAGCGCATCGTAATCGAACTCAAAGAAAAAGTACTGAAAATATACGACTTAGATGAAGTTTCTATTGCTTCGGACAATACAAATAAATCTGAAGCGTTATCTGCTTTAGAGGTATTAGGATTTAACAAAAAAATGGCTGAAAGAGCCATCGATAAAATTCTCAAAGATAACTCAGAGTTAACAGTTGAAAACATCATAAAATTAGCTTTAAAAAATCTTTAATTCTTGAAAAATTTACATAATAACTCGGTGACAAAGTTTTTTAGAAAAGCTTTATTCTTTGGATTTGTTTTTTTAGGAATAAGTCTTAATGCACAAGAACCAGAAACCGTCGTACAAGATAGCGTAAAGACTGGCTATGACTCAGGGCAAATTTATATGAAAAACCCAAAGAGCATTGTCGATGTCTATGAATATGATGCGGTGCTGGACAAGTATATCCTAAACTCAAAACTAGGTGATTTTACGGTTAGCTATCCTTTATTTCTGACACCCAAAGAATACGAAGACTTATTACTAAGAGAATCAATCAGCAATTACTTTAAGGATAAAAACAAAGCAGCTACTTCAACAGATCCTGAAGACCAAAGAGATTTATTGCCGAGCTATAAAGTCCATTCCAAACTTTTTGAAAGTATTTTTGGTAGTAATACTATCGATGTCAGGCCTACAGGTTCTGTCGAGATGGACTTAGGAATGCGCTATTCTAAACAAGACAACCCATCTTTATCCCCAAGAAACAGAACTGTTTTAGGCTTTGATTTCGATCAAAGAATCAGCGTTGGTTTGACGGGAATGGTCGGTACACGACTTAAGGTAACGACAAATTATGACACACAATCTACCTTTGATTTTCAGAATCTTTTCAAACTAGAATACACGCCTGACGAAGATGATATCATCAGAAAAATTGAAGTCGGAAACGTAAGCCTGCCACTAAACACCTCGCTCATTAGAGGAGCACAAAGTTTGTTTGGGGTAAAAGCGCAACTTCAATTTGGTAAGACAACTTTCACAGGGATTTTCTCTGAACAACGCTCTCAAACCAAAGGAGTGACTATTGAGGGTGGCGGAATGGTGCAAGACTTTGAGCTTTTTGCTTTAGAATATGATGCAGATCGTCACTACTTTTTATCGCAATATTTTAGAGATAAATATGATAGCGCCCTAAAGAATTATCCTCTTATTGATAGCAGAATTCAAATTACCCGTATAGAGGTTTGGATTACCAACAAAAACAATCGAATCAATGCCACTCCGATGGATGGCTTCAACAACAGGAATATTATTGCTTTACAGGATTTAGGTGAATCGCCTCTATCGAGTATGCCGGATAATAAAGTGGTTGCCATCAATCAGAATCATATTGGAGGTTTCTTTAACGTAATGGCCAATACGCCTTCAAATAATAAGAATAATAAATACGACCCAAAAGCAATCGGGACTAATTATCTGAAAGAAAGCATTCGTGACTTATCTTCTGGTAATGACGGTTTTAGGGATGATATTAAAACCACGATCAACGAAGGAACAGATTTCGTAAAGATTGAAAATGCTAGAAAGCTAAACCAAAATGAATATACCTTTCATCCACAACTCGGTTATGTGTCTTTAAATCAAAGGCTTAATAATGATGAAGTGTTAGCTGTTGCTTACCAATATACAGTTGGAGGCGATGTGTATCAAGTGGGAGAATTCGGTACAGACGGTGTTGACGCCACGGTTGTAAATCCGAATCCCGACCCAAATATGGGTGACATTCCAACCACCCAAGCCTTGATTCTAAAAATGCTGAAGAGCAATATTACTAATGTAGGTCAACCGGTATGGAATTTAATGATGAAGAACATCTATTCAATTCCAGGTGGCGCACAACTAGAGCAAGACGGATTCAGGTTCAACATTCTGTATACCGATCCATCTCCGGTCAATTATATTACGGCAGCGGCGGGTGCTCCTGCGCTACCTGAAGATGTTGAGAATACACCTTTACTTAAAGTATTCCATTTAGATAGATTGAATTACACCAATGATCCACAACCCGGTGGTGACGGATTTTTTGACTACGTAGCCAATGCAAGTGGTAATAACCCACTTTCAGAACAAGGCCAGTACGGAAATATGGGCGATCAGCGTCCGCCACAAGGAGGAAATTCAGGACAAGGAGGCGCACAAAACCAACAACAAAGCACAAACACCTTTACTGGAATCACCATTGATCCGCGTTTAGGTCGAATTATTTTTACAACCGTTGAACCCTTTGGTAGTCATCTTTTCGATAAACTAAAAACCTCAGAAAACTCACTAGAGAATTATGACGACCCAACGACCTATAACCTCAATCAGAAGAAATATGTTTTCTCGAAAATGTATTCTTCTACACAAGCAGGCTCATTACAAGATAGTGATAAGAATAAATTCCAACTAAAAGGACGATTCAAATCAACAACCGGAGACGGAATCTCAATCGGAGCATTCAACGTACCGCAAGGGTCTGTAATTGTTAGAGCAGGAGGAAGAGTGCTAGTCGAAGGACAAGATTATACCGTAGATTACCAACAAGGAAAAGTACATATTCTCGACCCATCACTACAAGCTTCAGGAACACCGATTGATATTTCTGTTGAAAATAATCAGATGTTCGGACAACAAACCAAACGTTTTTTCGGATTTAACGTAGAACATAAATTCAATGACAAGTTCTTAGTAGGAGCAACCTTATTGCGTTTGTCAGAAAAACCATTCACCCAAAAATCTAGCTACGGACAAGAATCTGTAAACAATACCATTTATGGAGTGAATTTCAATTACTCAACCGAAGTTCCTTTCTTGACTAGATTAGTAAATAAACTCCCAAACATCGATACAGATGTTCCCTCTAATTTTTCTATTCGAGGAGAACTTGCCGTATTGCAATCAGACACACCAAGTGGCGATAAGTTTGGTGGAGAAACCACTGTTTATGTAGAAGATTTCGAAGGCTCACAAACCAACTTAGACATCAAATCACCATCATCGTGGGCACTTGCCAGTGTGCCAATCGGCTACGGAGGACTCAGCCCTAATATGGATGTGCCTAATGACGATATTGACTCAGGTTTTAGAAGAGCAAAATTTTCGTGGTACACCATTGACCCTGTTTTTTATACTAGCCAAAGACCTTCAGGACTCAGCGAAAATGACTTTGCTTCTAACAAAACCAGAAGAATTTATGTCAGAGAATTATTTCCAGTAAATGACGTAGTACAAGGACAGTCAACCGTGGTGCCTACGCTTGACCTTTCGTATTACCCAACCGAAAGAGGGCCATATAACTTTAGCCCGTTGGCAAATGGTTCTAATACGATACCAAATCCTCAGAACAACTGGGGAGGAATGATGAGAGGAATTTCATCAACTAACTTTGAACAAGCCAACGTAGAGTATGTGCAGTTCTGGATGTTAGACCCATTCGTAGGAAATCCAGGCGATGTTGCCAATCCGTTTAACTCAGGACAACTCAAAATCAACTTAGGAGAAATATCAGAAGACATTCTCAAAGACGGTCGTAAGATGTACGAAAACGGACTTCCAGAAGCAGGTTCGAATCAAGCTACATATTCGACTGCTTGGGGTAAAGTTCCAGCTTCACAATCACTTATTTATGCTTTTGATACCAGTGAAGCCAATAGAGCGGCACAAGATTTAGGCTTTGACGGATTGAATGACGATGAAGAAGCAATGAAGTTCCCAGAGTTTGCAGGAATTGATGATCCAGCTCAAGACAATTACCAAAGTTTTATGAGTGGTCAAGGTTCAGTTCTGGACAGATATAAACGCTATAATGGCACACAAGGAAACTCTCCCGTAAACCTAACTGACGGCAATAGAGGTTCAACAACACTACCCGATGTTGAAGATGTGAATAGAGACAATACGATGAATACTATCGATTCGTATTATGAGTACACCATCAATATCTTGCCTAATATGCAAGAAGGACAGAATTATGTAACCAATGTGATGGAAACTACGGCTACCTTTCAAGGGCAAGGGCCTAATGGCGAAACTACAACACCAGCACGATGGATTCAGTTTAAAGTGCCTATCGCTGAAGGAGAATCTATAAACGGTATTGCCGATGTTCGCTCTATCCGATTTATGAGAATGTTTGTAACTGGATTTACAGAACCCGTAACACTGCGTTTCGGAACACTTGACTTGGTGCGCAGCGAATGGAGAAGATACACCAATACGCTAGACCCTGTAGAAGACAATCCGACAAATGATCTTGATAATACTTCGTTTGACGTACAAACCGTAAATATTCAAGAAAACGGAAACCGCTCACCGATTAAATACATCACACCTCCAGGTGTAGAAAGAGAACAATTATACCAAAATAATACGCTAATCAACCAAAATGAACAATCACTTTCGCTGAGAATATCAAGTGCTGACGGAGGTTATAACGGAGGATTAGAACCAAAAGACGCAAGAGCTGTTTTCAAAAGTGTAAACGTAGATATGCGTCAATACAAAAAGCTGAAAATGTTCTTGCACGCAGAATCATTGCCAAAACTATCTGCGGATAATCCGAATGGAGAGGTTGATCCGCTGCAAGATGATCAGATGGTTGCTTTTATCCGATTTGGTAATGACTTTACACAAAACTTCTATCAAGTAGAAGTACCGCTAAAAGTCACTCAAGAAGGCGCAATTATCAATACTGATGTTTGGCCAGAAGCCAATAATATGGATATTAGTTTGGATTTATTAACACAACTAAAAATACTTTCTATCGGAATTAACTGGGATGATATCGACCCAAATGACAACGGAATATTCTATAAAGACGTACAAGAGTTAGACCCGTCATCAACTAGCAATCATAGAATTGGTATCAAAGGAAATCCAAATTTCGGTTATGTCAGAACCCTTATGTTAGGACTTAAGAACGGAATAGAAAACAAGGATATCAGAGGTGAAGTTTGGTTCAACGAACTTCGTTTAGTAGAGATGGACAACAGAGGAGGTATGGCAGCAACGCTAAGTATGGACACCAACTTTGCAGATTTTGCCAATATCTCAGCTACAGGAAACATGAATACCATTGGTTTTGGAGGTATAGAAGACAAACCCAACCAAAGAAGCAGAGAAGAGCGAATGCAATACAATATTGTATCTGCTTTTCAACTGGGTAAATTATTGCCTAAAAATTGGCATTTTAGATTGCCATTCAGCTATTCAATCGGAGAAGAATTTGTGACTCCAGAATACGATCCGTTCTACCAAGACATCAGACTACAACAGTATTTAGATACGGAGACTGATGCAAACCGTAGAGCAGCCATTAAGGATAGAGCAATTGAATATACGAAAGTCAGAAGTATTAACTTTATTGGTGTCAAAAAAGATAGAGCTCCTGAGCAAAAACCTAGAGTCTATGACCCAGAAAACATAACGCTTTCGTATTCATATACTCAAACAGATCACCATGATTATGAAGTAGAAGACCTGCTTGACCAACAGGTGCAAACTACTGCTGATTACAGTTATAACTTTGACGCAAAACCACTCGAACCATTTAAGGAATCGGAGACTTTCAAGAATAAGTATTGGAAGATTTTCCAAGATTTCAACTTTAACTATTTGCCATCGAGTATTACGTTTAACACCAGTATTCTTAGAAACTTCAATAGGCAGCAATTTCGTCAGGTGGATTTAGATGCCAATAGTATCGGGATTGATCCGATGTATAGACGCAATTATATGTTCAACTATAACTATGGATTCAACTATAACTTGACAAAAAAACTGAAACTAAACTACAATGTTACGACCAGTAATATCGTACGCAGTTATTTGGATGAAGAAAATGTACCTGATAATTCTCAAGGAATTTGGGATGACTATTGGAACACAGGAGAACCGAATCAGCACACGCAGCGCATCACGGCGAATTATGATTTACCACTTGATAAAATACCGTTTTTGAGTTTCTTCAAATCAACCTATATGTATAATTCTAACTTCAATTGGCAACGTACACCAGATGGGCTCAGAACAATTACAGTAGGAGAAAACGACAATTTAAACCGTTATGATTTAGGAAACACTATTCAAAACTCAAATTCGCACCAAATCAATACAACCCTAAACATGGATTTATTCTATAAGTATATAGGGCTTACTAAAAAACCTCAAACTAAAAAACCTGTAAGACCCGGTGCGGCACCAGTTCCTGGACAAAGAATTTCTGGTGGGAATACACCTCAGGTCAATGAGAGAAGTATGTTTATGGAAGGATTGATTGGCGTAGCAACAACACTGAAAACAGTTCAACTAAACTATACTGAAAACAACGGAACGGTACTTCCGGGTTATTTGCCTTCTATCGGATTCTTAGGAACTTCAAGACCTACCTTAGGTTTTGTAATGGGAAGCCAAGATGACGTGCGATACGAAGCAGCACAAAATGGATGGTTGACCAATTATCCGTATTACAACCAAAGCTATACGCAGGTTTCAACCAAGATGTTGAATTATACCGCTTCGTTAGAACCCTTCTCTGATTTCAAAATTGACCTTTCAGGAGACAGAAACTATTCGAATAACTATTCAGAGCAATTTGACGTGATGGACGGAAATTATTATTCTCGTTCTCCGTATAATACAGGTAATTTCTCTATTTCGACCAATATGATCAGTACTGCTTTCTTAAAGAGCGATGAGAATTTCTCACAGGCTTTTCAAGATTTCAGAGATAACAGAATTGATATTGCCAATAGATTAGCTGGACAAAGAGGCATTGATTTATCTAACCCGAACAACATCGGACCAGATGGTTTCCCTAAAAATTATGGCAAGACAAGTCAAGAAGTATTACTACCTGCTTTTATGGCAGCCTATACAGGTCAGAGTTCGTCAGGCGTAAACCTCGGTATCTTTAGAGATATTCCAATCCCGGGATGGAACATCAGATATACTGGACTTATGCGCTATAACTTCTTTAAAGATAAGTTCAGAAGATTCTCAATTCAGCACGGATATAAAGCTACTTATTCTATCAATGCTTACCGTTCTAATTTTGAGCATGACCCGAATCAACAATTAGACCCTAGTGTGATTGAGAATTATAAACCGAGTACGATTGTATCAAACGTCAATTTAGTCGAGCAATTCAATCCGCTTATTAGAGTTGATTTTGAGATGAAAAACTCGATTCAGATTAGAGCGGAAATCAAAAGAGATAGAGCTTTATCGCTCAGTTTTGACAACAACTTGCTTACAGAGATGCAAGGAGAAACCTATACTATCGGTACGGGATACCGCATTAAAGATGTGGTTATAAATACTTCATTGGCAGATAATGCTACAAATACGATCAAGAGTGATATCAACCTTAAGGTCGATTTAAACTTTACGAACAACAAAACCATCGTGCGCTATTTAGATTATGACAATAACGAACTCGGAGGTGGACAAAACCTTTGGTCAGCAAAATTTATGGCTGACTATTCTTTTAGTCGAAACTTTACGGTACTTTTGTATTATGACCATTCGTTCTCAAAAGCGGTCATATCAACGGCTTATCCGATTACAAATATTAGAGCAGGCTTCACGTTGAGATATACTTTCGGAAATTAAAGAAACATATAATTAACTTTTATTACATACAAAAATGAATCTTCCAGAGAATTTAAAGTACACTAAAGATCACGAATGGGTGATTATTGAAGGCGATATTGCTACAATCGGAATTACAGACTTTGCTCAGAAAGAGCTTGGTGATATCGTTTATGTTGAAATTGAAACACTTGATCAAGTTTTGACCAAAGACGAAATCTTCGGTACAGTTGAGGCGGTTAAAACTGTGTCTGATTTGTTTTTGCCGCTTTCAGGTGAAATAATTGAGTTTAACGAAGACCTTGATACAGCGCCAGAAACAGTAAACTCAGACCCTTACGGAGCAGGCTGGATGATTAAGATGAAAATTTCTGATATATCAGAGGTTGATTCATTGCTTTCAGCAGCGCAGTACAAAGAACTTATTGGTGCATAAAAATATATTTTTCTGTCTTGCTTTTTTCTGGACAGCCCTTGTAATCATTTTGAGTATGGTCTCTTTTTATGGAGCCCCAAAGATGATTAAAACCATTGGTGCCAATGACAAGGCAATTCACTTTGTGTTTTATTTTGTATTTGTTTTTCTGTGGGGGAATTATTTCTTTTCGAAGAAAAAAATACAAAATAAAACACTTTTTTCTATTGTTATAGTTGCAGTTATACTAGGTGGAATAATGGAAATATCCCAAGAATTATTTACCGAACATCGTATGGCGGATTGGTGTGATATGCTTGCAAATACAATTGGAGCCGTTTGTGGAACAATTACCTTGTGGTTGTATAAAAACAAAAAGAATGAACACCTATGAATATTAAACAATACTTAGACTCTACCTATCTAAAAACACCCGAACAAGCCAATTTATCTGAAGAGGTAAATACAGAGGTAGCTGATACTTTTATCAAAGAAGCCATCTCAGAAAACTTTAAACTCATTATGATTCGTCCTGAGATAGTTGCCTTGGCGCGAAAAAGAGTTGACCAAGCAGCATCAGCGGTTTTGGTAGGAACAGTTATTGATTTTCCTGAAGGAAACTCAACTATCCAGCACAAATTACAAGAAGCACAACAAGCCATCGACAACGGAGCAGACGAACTTGACTTTGTTATCGACTATACAGCATTTAAGAATGGGGATTCTCAAAAACCTAAACAAGAAGTCTTAGCCTGCACAAAACTTGGCTTAGACAATCACAAAGCCGTGAAATGGATTATCGAAACAGCGGCCCTTAACCCAATGCAAATTATCCAGCTATCGGCACTTATAAAAAATGTAGTTATTGCTAATTTTGACGAAAAACAATACGACAAGATCTTCGTAAAGTCATCTACAGGATTTTATAAAACGCCCAACGGAGAGCCTAACGGAGCGACGGAAGAGTCTGTGCGATTGATGATGGAAAACGCCTATCCGTTGCCGGTAAAAGCTTCGGGAGGAGTCCGCTCGTTAGAAGAGGCAACACAAATGCTAAAGTTAGGCGTAAGACGCATCGGTACTTCATCGGCAAAAACAATCGCTGACGGAGGACTGTCAACTAATACGTATTAGGATTATGAAAAAAGAAGTACTATTTATAGCCCTTTTAGGACTGCAATTTGCAATTGCTCAGCCCAGATACTCAGAGAAACCATTGGTTTATCAAGGTTGTGAAGAGGTAGATGCCAAGCAAACAGAAATTTGTTTTTACAACAAAATACAAGAGTTCGTATTTCAGAATTTTGAAGTGCCAGAAGTAGCGATCAAAGACAATTATACTGCTGAAGTAAAAGTTCTTTTTCAGGTTGATGATAAGGGTTTTTTTAAAGTATTACACACCAATTCATCGTATCCAGAAGTAATTGCTGAGGTAAATAGGGTTTTTTCTGAAGTGCCAAAAGCTACTCCAGCCATGTATAACGGCAACCCTACATTTGTCAAATATAACCTGACATTTTCGATTCCGCTAAAACAGCCAGAGCTTCTTTCGCTCACACCGATACAAGAGAACAAACCTATATTCGTAAAGACCAAAGATATTCCGCTCAACGAATTAGACAGTATTGTCTATCATAAATTCGATAACCCACAATACAAAAGCCATCTGAATATTCCGTTTTCGCATAGTATGTATGCGCAGTTTGACAGGGCTATGAATCAGGTGGGTGCCAATAACCACACCGCTCAAAAACCTTATACCTATGCAGAAGTTGCCAAATATTACGACCTAGAAAAAAGCCATGTTGACTTGTATAAAAACAAAGAAAGTTGGTTTGGTCGCAAACTTTGGAATGAGAATATGGTGACCATTCAAGGAGAGAATTACTGGTTTACGCTCAACCCAATTGTAGATTTGCGCATGGGTGACGATAAAGAAAGCAAAAAATCTACCTACATCAACACTAGAGGATTGCAGGTACAAGGAGCTCTTTCAAAAGAATTGAGTTTCACTTCAACTATTTACGAAAGCCAAGGACGTTTTGCTGATTATTACAACCAATACGCAGCTTCGATTAAACCTAGTGGAGGAAATCCAGCCGTCATTCCAGGGATTGGAATTGCAAAATCATTCAAATCCGATGCTTTTGACTTTCCTTCTGCCGATGCGAACCTAACCTATACGCCCAATCAGTTTATCAACCTTCAAATGGGCTACGGAAGAAACTTCATAGGTGATGGTTACCGCTCGTTGTTGCATAGTGATGGCGCTTCACCTTATCCATACTTTAGGATCAATACTACGTTCTGGAAGATTAAATACTCTAACAATTATATGTGGCTGAAAGATTTGCGTCCAGAGAATACCGTTGATGGTACTTATGCTACTAAATATATGGCCAATCATTACTTGAGCTGGAACGTTTCTAACAAACTTAATATTGGGTTTTTTGAATCTGTGGTATGGACCAATTCTAACGACAGAGGTTTTGATATGAGTTTTGCTAACCCAATTATTTTCTTCAGGACTGTTGAGTTTAATTCGTCTTCAAAAGCTGGAAATGCTTTATTAGGATTGACCTCAAAATTCAAATGGAATAACCAACTTAACTTCTACGGACAATTCTTAATAGATGAATTTGCATTAGAAGATGTCAAAAAAAGAAATGACAGTTGGAGAAATAAGTTTGGTTATCAAATAGGAGCAAAGTATTACGATGCTTTTGGGGTAGACAACCTACTTCTGCAAGCAGAATATAATATCGTGCGTCCGTACGTTTATTCCCACTCAAATCCACTCACTAACTATGCACACAATAACCAAAGTATGGGGCATCAGTGGGGAGGAAACTTTAAAGAAGCAATTTTTGTTGCGCGTTATTTCAAAGGACGCTATTTTGTAGATGCCAAAGCAACTATCGGTAAACGTGGGTTGGACTTTAATACGGCTACCGATAACTTTAACTACGGAGGTAATATCTTTTTGTCGTATAACGATAACAGACCTTATGATAAAGGAGTTGTCGCTGGACAAGGAAATACAACAGATATCTTTATAGGCGATATTCAAGCGGGATATTTAATCAACCCGAGTACGAACCTGAAACTTTTTGCGAATGTAACGTATAGGAGTTTTAATCCGCATGCCAATACACCCACCACTTTTGATCAAAATACTACTTGGTTTTCTATCGGATTGCGCTCTGATATGTTCAACTGGTACTTTGATTATTAGACCAACATAAATCTTCTAATTTATATAAAGAATATGCACAAGATTTTAGTTTATATACTTCTTTTAACCAGTTTTTCAA
This sequence comes from Flavobacteriaceae bacterium, assembly GCA_034676605.1. Lineage (GTDB taxonomy): Bacteria > Bacteroidota > Bacteroidia > Flavobacteriales > Flavobacteriaceae > Flavobacterium. Next base: position 2,255,260 of record JAUCBW010000001.1, read on the forward strand.
CTGTTTTTTCACAAACAACCAAAAAGGTTTTTTTCGTAGGCAATAGCTATATGGGTGTTAACAATTTGCCCAATTTAATTCAGAACGTAGCCAATTCTACTCAGGATATTCTGACTTATCAAGCGCATACACCAGGAGGTTCGACTTTACAGCAACACGCAAATAATCAGACCGTAATCAATACTATCAACCAAGGAAATTGGGATTATGTAGTTTTACAGCAACAAAGCCAAATGCCTGCTTTTCCGATAAATCACGTTGAGAATAACACGTACAACTATGCAGCACAACTTTCAGATGCTATAAAATCTGCAAATTCCTGCGGCACAGTCATGTTTTTTATGACTTGGGGATACAAGAATGGTGATGCGACAAACTGCCCTTATATTCCCTATATATGTACTTATGAAGGTATGGATGATATGATTTATCAACGTTATATGCAAATGGCAATTGACAATGATGCTGTAGTGTCGCCAGTAGGAAGAGTTTGGAGAGCGATACGCACAGCTTATCCAGATTATGAGTTATTCCAAAGTGACAACTCTCACCCTTCTCTAATGGGTTCTATGGCAGCTGCTTATGCCTTCTATACGGTTATTTTCAAAAAAGATCCAAGTCTCATTACTTATGACGGAGATTTGAATCCTATACAAGCTCAGAATATCAAACAAATCGTAAAGACTGTGGTATATGACCAGTTGCTTACCTGGAAGGTAGGCGAAAATGATATTACGACTCGTTTTGATTATGTGATGGATAATAATATAGTTTCATTTACTAATACCAATACTACAGCAACTACTTTTTTATGGGATTTTGGTGATGGCACTACTTCTACCGAAGAGCATCCTACACATACCTATGAAAACAATGGAGTTTACCAAGTAAGCCTCACCTCAAATGCTTGTGATGAGACCTCTACTAAAATTCAATCGGTTGAGATAAGTTCTCTCAGTAATACTGATTTTACTATAGAACAACTACGCATTTACCCAAATCCGGCTGTTGACTATGTTTATTTAAACACTACTGATAGCAGCTCGATTAGAATCTTTGACAATACGGGCAAAGAACTCAAAACAACTATTTCCCAAACCGAAAATAACTACCGATTAGACATCAGCGCGTTTAGTAGTGGGGTGTATTTCATTCAAGTTCAAAGAGACAGCCACACACAAACTTTTAAGATATTTAAGAAGTAAATTTATGTCTTATTATAAAATGTAGATTTTATCCTCTAAACAAAAATCCCATAAAGCTTAGCGCCTTATGGGATTTTTTATCTGTAGGTTTTAGAATGATTATCCTAAAACCTCTTTTACTTTTTTACCGATTTCAGCAGGAGAATCTACTACGTGAATACCACATTCTCTCATGATTCGTTTTTTAGCTTCAGCTGTATCGTCAGAGCCACCAACAATCGCTCCTGCGTGTCCCATAGTGCGCCCTGCAGGAGCAGTTTCTCCAGCGATGAAGCCTACAACAGGCTTGCGGTTTCCGTCTTCTTTAATCCAACGTGCTGCGTCCACCTCTAATTGACCTCCAATTTCACCGATCATAACGATACAGTTGGTCTCAGGGTCATTCATTAGCAATTCAACCGCTTCTTTTGTAGTTGTACCAATAATTGGGTCCCCACCAATTCCGATTGCAGTAGTGATTCCTAATCCTTGTTTTACAACTTGGTCAGCTGCTTCATAGGTTAGCGTTCCTGATTTAGAAACAATACCTACTGTTCCTTTTTTAAAAACGAAACCTGGCATAATTCCTACTTTAGCTTCATCTGCAGTGATTACTCCTGGACAGTTAGGTCCTATAAGACGACAATCTCTGTTTTGAATATAAGCATAAGCTTTAATCATATCTGACACAGGAATTCCTTCTGTGATCGTGATGATAACTTTGATTCCAGCATCAGCGGCTTCCATAATAGCATCAGCTGCAAATGCAGGTGGAACAAAAATAATACTTGTATCTGCTTTTACTTGCTCTACTGCATCTTTTACCGTGTTAAAAACGGGTCTGTCAAGATGAGTTGTTCCTCCTTTTCCTGGAGTTACACCACCTACTACATTTGTTCCGTATTCTATCATTTGAGAAGCATGGAAAGTTCCCTCACTTCCGGTAAAACCTTGAACGATAATTTTTGAATTTTTATTTACTAAAACACTCATCTTATATATTTTTGATTAAAGCTACGCAAAAATAGCACTTTTGGTTTGTTTTCTGAAATGATTGTTTACATTTATTTTTTTAGTCGATAATTTTCAAATGAAAACTAAACACATTATCAAGTCTTTACTATGCTTGTGCTGTGTTCTACTTTTGTGTCAATAAAGATACAGCCCGCTATAGTCGAGTCCCTAACTTTTGTACCATTTGGTTTTTCCAAACTGCGAAATCACCAGCAATGATGCGTCTTCTAGCTTCACGCACGAGCCACATATAAAACCCAAGGTTGTGAATGGTTGCAATTTGCTTCCCTAAATATTCCTCTGCGGCAAATAAGTGTCTTAGATAGGCTTTGGTGTATTCTGTATCTACAAATGTATGTCCCATAGGGTCAACAGGCGAAAAGTCATCTGCCCATTTCTTGTTTTTGATATTTATGACGCCTTCAGAAGTAAACAACATTCCATTCCTAGCATTTCTAGTGGGCATCACACAGTCAAACATATCGATTCCTAGGGCAATGTTCTCTAGGATATTTATTGGCGTACCAACTCCCATTAAATATCTTGGTTTGTCTTCTGGTAAAATATCACAAACAACTTCTGTCATAGCATACATTTCTTCAGCGGGTTCTCCAACCGATAGGCCGCCTATGGCGTTTCCTTTAGCTCCTGCATTAGCAATATATTCGGCTGATTGTGCACGCAAGTCTTTATAAGTTCCGCCCTGAACAATCGGGAAGAAAGTTTGGTCATAACCGTATTTTGTTGGCACTTTTTCTAAATGAGAAATACATCTGTCTAGCCACCTATGTGTCATGTGCATTGAGCGCCTAACATAGTGATAATCACAAGGGTAAGGTGTGCATTCGTCAAAAGCCATGATGATATCCGCACCGATAGTTCGTTGAATTTCCATGACGTTTTCAGGCGAAAAGAAGTGGTAAGAACCGTCAATATGCGATTTGAATTTTACGCCTTCTTCTTTAATTTTTCTGTTAGCAGAAAGCGAATATACTTGATAACCTCCAGAATCTGTTAGTATATTTCTGTCCCAATTCATGAATTTATGCAATCCACCAGCTTTTTCTAGAATATCTGTTTTCGGGCGAAGGTACAAATGATACGTATTTCCGAGTATAATATCCGGGTTGATATCGTCTTTGAGCTCTCTTTGATGCACTCCTTTGACAGAAGCAACTGTTCCGACAGGCATAAAAATAGGTGTTTCGATAGTACCGTGATCAGTAGTTATCGTTCCGGCTCTCGCTTTTGATTGCGGGTCTTTCGTAAGTAATTCGAACTGCATAGAATAGTATTATAGGCGCAAATATAGCTAATTTTTGGGAGGGGATATTCTAACTGAACAAACACTTTTGTTTTTATAAATTCATTAACAAGCTATATATAAGTGTTACATCTATTTAGTTTTGAGGGAATTTGAGTGCTAGAAGTTTTCCGAAATTTTCCTATCTTGCAAACTTTTATAAAACTAATCTACCATGAAATTATTTCGTTTACTTTTTATTTTGGTTTCGTTTTCTGCATTTGCCCAACAAGGCGGTATGTGGATTCCGTCAATGCTAGAAGGAGAACGTGAAAAAGAGATGAAAAAACTCGGAATGAAAATTTCCGCTTCAGACATCTATAATCACAATAAATCTAGTATTAAGGATGCAATTGCACATTTTGACGGAGGTTGTACCTCTGAGATTATTTCTCCAAACGGTTTACTACTCACCAACCACCACTGTGGATACGGAGAGATTCAATCACATTCAAGCCTAGAGAACGACTATCTATTGAATGGGTTTTGGGCGAAGAACTATAAAGAAGAGTTGCCAAATCCATCGATGACCGTGACACTTATCAATAAAATTGAGGACGTTACGACAACTATACTTCAAGGCGTAACTGATGATATGACTGAAGAAGCAAAACAGAAGAAAATACAAGAAAACATTGCTGCACTCTCTAATTCGTACGCAAAAGAAAAACACCAAAACATCAGTATTCGTTCTTTTTTTGAAGGTAATCAATATATCTTATTCGTAACAGAAGTCTTTAAAGACATTAGACTCGTAGGCGCACCACCTACCTCGATAGGGAAATTCGGTTCAGATACAGACAATTGGGTTTGGCCAAGACATACTGGAGATTTTGCATTGTTCAGAATTTACGCAGGAAAAGACAACAAACCAGCTGAATATTCACAAGACAACGTGCCTTATCAGCCCAAATATTTCCTGCCTATTTCTCTAAGCGGAATTGAGCAAGATGACTTTACGATGGTGTTTGGATTCCCAGGACGTACGGCTGAATATCTTCCGTCGTATGCTGTCGAACAAATTATTACTAATCTGAATCCTGCAAAAATCGAAATTAGAGATAATGCGCTAAAAGTGATGGATGAATATATGAGAGCAGAAAGAGCGATCAATATTCAATATGCCTCTAAGTTTGCTAGTATCGCAAATGCTTGGAAAAAGTGGATAGGAGAGAAGCAAGGACTTGAAAAAAGCAACGCTTTGCAAATCAAAAGAGACTTCGAAAAAGACTTTACTACTCGCGTAAAGAAAAAAGGACTTCAAAATAAGTACGGGAATCTACTCCAAGACTTCCAGAAAGATTATGCTGCTATTGAGAAATTGAGCTTATCTCGGGATATTTTTGTGGAAACTTTTCTACGTAATGTGGAATTATTCACCACTTATTATCGTTTACATCAATTAGAACAAGTCTATAATACAAGAGGAGAACAATCTTTTACGGATAGAAAAAACAATACAATTGCTTCACTTGAAGGTTTCTATAAGGACTTTAATGCTCAAGTTGATCAGGGAGTTTTTGAGAAAGTTTTCAAGCTTTATATAGAAAAAACACCAGAAGGATTCCTTCCGGCTGACTTCAAAAATATAAATTCAAAGGCACTTGCAGCTGAGTTTTATGCCGAATCAAAAATTGCTAGCTATGAAGGCCTGCAACAAGTATTGTCTGGTACTCCAGAAGAAGTAATTAAAAAACTCAATGATGACAAGGGATACGCCTTAGTCAAACAAGCGGCAGTATTTTTTTCTTAAGTAACATAAATACGCCTTATGAAGAGATAAACACTAGGATTAACGCTACGCAACGCGTTTATATGAAGGCGATTTTAGAGTTGTTCCCTGAGGCGAGAATCTTCCCGGATGCAAACAGTACTATGCGTATTACTTACGGAAAAGTGGATGGTTATGCGCCTAGAGATGCCGTAAAATATGAGCCTTTGACTTATCTAGACGGAGTTATCGAGAAATATATCCCTGGGGATTATGAGTTTGATGTACCACAGAAGCTGATTGATTTATACAACACAAAGGACTTTGGTCCGTATGCTGAAAACGGAAAGATGCCTGTAAATTTTATTGCTACAAATCATACAACTGGCGGAAACTCAGGTAGTCCAGCACTTGATGCACACGGAAATCTAATCGGGCTTAATTTCGATAGAGTTTGGGAAGGAACGATGAGCGATGTTTATTATGACCCTGCTATTTGTAGAAATATTATGGTTGATATTAGGTATGTACTTTTTATCGTTGACAAATATGCAGGCGCAAAACACCTGATTGATGAGATGAAAATAGTATATCCTAAAAAGGCTAAAAAGAAAAAGTAATCAAGGCTTAGAAATTTTGGCACGTAATTCGTATATTACTCTTCTGGACTAAAGCTTTAATGATTTGAAGTTCAGCTTTTAAGTAGCAAAAAATATTTTTTCAATAAAAATATTTTGAATCAAAAAAATTATATCTTTGCTCCGAATTAATAATTAACCTTTTATAATTTAAGTAAGATGAAAAAAGTTGTTTTAAGTTTAGCTGCTGTTGCTTTATTAACTGTTGTATCTTGTAAAGATGCTAACGCAGAAGCACAAGTTGAAGAAGCACAAGTTGAAGAAGTAACTGTTGAGCCTGTTCAAGAAGAAGTTATCGAAGTTGAAGCTATTGAAGAAGCTCCTGCTACAGAAGCTACTACTGAAGAAGCTGCTCAATAATTTGTAGCTCTAGGCTAAAAAATTAAATCCCGCCAAAAGCGGGATTTTTTATGTTTTATAATTTCTGTGATAAAGTTATCTAACCTCTTGATTTAGAATTAAATCTATATAAAGATTGATCTTGTTTTTAAGGTCTCTTCTGTGTGTAATGAAATCTAAGAAGCCGTGCTCTAAAACAAATTCTGAAGTTTGGAAACCTTCTGGAAGTTCTTTTCCTGTAGTGTCTTTGACTACACGCGGTCCAGCAAATCCGATGAGTGCTCCTGGTTCAGCGATATTAATATCACCTAACATTGCATATGATGCTGTGGTTCCGCCAGTAGTGGGATCAGTACATAATGAGATATACGGAATATTGTGTTCTGCTAATTGAGCAAGACGTACAGAGGTCTTAGCCATTTGCATCAGCGAATAAGCAGCCTCCATCATACGAGCACCTCCTGATTTTGAAATCATCACAAACGGAAGTTTCTTCTTGATCGAGTATTCAATAGCTCTTGAGATTTTTTCTCCAACTACAGAGCCCATTGATCCTCCAATAAAACCGAAGTCCATACATGCAATAACTACATCCTTGCCTTTTGACTTCCCAACAGCGGTGCGAATAGCATCGTTTAAGTTGGTTTTAGTCATAGTATCTTTAAGCCTATCTGAGTATTTTTTAGTGTCAATAAAACCCAAAGGATCCTTTGACGTCATTTTAGTGTCTAGTTCTTTGAAAGTATTATTATCAAATAATATTTCGAAATACTCTTTACTTCCGATTCTTACGTGATAATCATCTTCCGGACTTACATAAAAATTCTTAGCCAATTCTTCTGAATCGACAATTTTACCAGTAGGAGACTTATACCATAATCCTTTAGGCACATCTCTTTTCTGTTCTGTTGGGGTCTGAATCCCTTTTTCTGTTCTTTTAAACCAAGGCATAATTCTAAATTATAGGGTTTTGAAATTCATATTGAAAAATCAATATTGAATCTCGATTTTAGCTATTTAAAGTGTATTTATATTATTCAAATCAGCAAATGCTTGTTCTAAACGAGTATTGAAAGTGCTTTCTCCTTCACGAATCCATTTTCTTGGGTCATAATATTTTTTGTTAGGAATATCTGCTCCATCAGGATTTCCGATTTGTGTTCTTAGGTAGTTTACTTTAGAGGTCATGTAATCTCTAATTCCTTCAGTAAAAGCAAACTGTAAATCAGTATCGATGTTCATTTTGACTACTCCATAAGAGATAGCTTCTCTGATTTCTTCTAATGAAGAACCTGATCCTCCGTGAAAAACAAAATCAATTGGGTTGTGATCAGTGCCGAACTTCTTCTGAACATACTCTTGAGAGTTTTTGAGGATAATTGGCGTAAGCACAACATTTCCTGGTTTATATACTCCGTGTACGTTTCCGAAAGCAGCAGCAATAGTAAATTGGTCTGATATCTTTTTAAGTTCTTGGTAGGCGTAAGCTACTTCTTCAGGTTGTGTATATAATTTTGAGTTATCTACATTGGTGTTATCTACACCATCTTCTTCTCCCCCTGTGATTCCTAACTCAATTTCAAGTGTCATTCCCATTTTGCTCATGCGCTCTAAGTATTTTTTAGAGATGGCAATGTTTTCTTCGATTGGTTCTTCGGAAAGATCTAGCATATGAGAACTGTATAGAGGTTTCCCAGTTTCTTTAAAGTGCTTTTCGCTAGCTTCAATTAGTCCGTCAAACCAAGGTAATAAGTTTTTAGCACAATGATCAGTATGCAAAATAACTGTCGCTCCGTATGCTTCAGCCAAAGTATGAATATGTTTTGCTCCAGCAACAGCTCCAGCAATAGCGGCTTTTTGATTTTCGTTTGAAAGACCTTTCCCAGCATTAAAAGCTGCTCCTCCGTTAGAGAATTGAATAATAACAGGAGCGTTTAGTTTTGCAGCTGTTTCTAAAACACCATTTATAGAGCTAGATCCAATTACATTTACTGCAGGAAGTGCAAAGCCTTTTTGCTTAGCCAAGCTAAAAATCTCTTGTACTTCTTTTCCGGTAGCCACTCCAGGCCTAATGTTGTGATTCATTGTGTGTTATTTTTAGGTTAAACGCAAAAGCAAAAATAGCAATTATTTTTTTATAATATGAATTTGTTGAGTGCTTGATTTCAACTACTTATTTTAGATGTACATTAATATACAGCAATACATTGACTTATAGGCTAATAATTGAGCGTTTTCCATCTTTATTAATGATTAGTTCTTAAGAGTACTGCATAGCTTAAATTTATAAAATTTGGGTTGGTACTTTTGGTTATTACCGTTTTAAAAATGCGAACCTCGCCATAATCAATTATTTATAACCTGCTGTAAATGAATCGAAAAAAGCATTTATACCATTAAATCGTGATTTTTACTAGGTGAGTATTAGTCAAATTTTATTTTCGGTTTATTTTTTTACTACACTCAGGTATATTATTCAGGTCTTTTAAGTTTAATGGTAATGACCAAATATTAGAACTTAAACATTCTGCTTTGTGTAATACTATAAAAAGTCAATAGTCTAAAAATCAGCTTTTTGAAGTCGTAACTAAACGTGAAGAAATAAGGGAATATTCATTGTCAAATTGCTGTAATTCACTATTTATAAGGGGTGGTCGTAATTACTAATGATAAGCGACGGTTAAATTTAACACACATATTTGCTATTAATATTTGTTTGTTTAAGAAATAATTAAGAAGTTTGCGTCTAACTAACTCAAAATAAATAAATATGAAATCAAAGTTTACTGGGATTTTAACGCTGTTTCTAGCGTTTTTTATTCAGTTTTCTTTTGCTCAAGAGAAAACAATTACAGGTACTGTGACCTCTTCAGGAGACGGATTGCCACTGACAGGGGCGAGTGTCGTGATTGAGGGGACAACCAAAGGTACACAAACAGATTTAGACGGACGTTACACAATTACAGCTAGCAAAGGAGAGAGATTAGCTTTCAGCTTTATTGGAATGGCACCTCAAACAATTGTTGTTGGAGATGCTTCTGTGATTAACGTAAAGATGGCTACTGACTTGATCATCGAGGCAGTAACAGTTGAAGGGTACCACCGTACTACAGCAAAAACGCTTTCAAATGTTGCTGTTACTACAGTTGTTGCCGAAACAATTGAAGGAAGACCAAATGCTAACTTTATCCAAACCCTACAAGGACAAGTTCCTGGATTGAATATTACTACAAACTCTGGACAACCTGGAGCTAACAGTAGTGTTATTCTTAGAGGTTTAGGTTCTATCAACGGTAACGTTGAGCCTTTGTATGTTATAGATGGTGTGCCTTTGAATTCTGACAACTTCAGAAGTTTGAACCCTAGTGATATCTCAAGTATTTCAGTTCTTAAGGATGCTGGAGCAACAGCAATCTACGGAAATAGAGGTGCTAACGGAGTTATCATTGTAACAACTAAAACAGGTAGCTTTAACTCTGATATGTCAATCAAGTATGTGGCATCTTCAGGATTTGTTTCATTACAAAAGCACAGGTATAACTTAATGAGTTCTAGAGAGTTATTGACGCTTCAGAATCAATCTGGTTTTGCTAATACGCCAGGAGCAAACATGACAGAAGCAGAAATTGCTGCTTGGGATGTGAATACAAACTGGCAAAAAGAGTTGTTCAGAACAGCTTCTTACCAAAGCCATGCGATTAGCATGTCATCAGGTTCTAAAAACTTGACTTCATATACTTCATTGGGTTACTACCAAATGGATGGTCTAGTTAGAAATACAGGTCTACAAAGATTTAACTTTAGAAATAACAATAGCGGAAGATCTGAAAATGGTAAATTTAACTACCAAACAGGTATTACAGTTAACTTCTCTAAAAATAACGAAACAACTAACCTAGGAACTGCAAACGTAAACTTAAACCCTGTAATGTCTTCACTACAAGGATTACCTTACTTAGATCCAGCTTGGTATATTGACGGAGCACAAATGGTTGATGTTTTTGAGGGAACTGAAACTATACCAGTGCCAGGAGGAGTAAGTATGACTGGAAACTTAGGTATTAGCCCATACTTAATTATGAACCGTAACGAAACTTTTGTTAATAACGAAAATGAGATTAAAGGAGTAGGTAACCTTCAAGGTTCTTACAAAATTACTGACGAGTTAACAATTGGTTCTTCTTTTGGATTGGATTTTACTGAAACACAATTCTTAAGATTTAATGCGCCTAATAACTGGACTGAACTTTATTTCCAAAGTGCTGGAGAGAAATACCTAGGGTTTAACTCTGAGAATACAGTTAGAAGTGTAATGTTAAGCACTACTACTAGATTAAATTATAATAAAACATTTGCAGACAAACACACTATTGATGCTTCAATATTTACAGAATATCTAAAAGCACACTACAAATCAATGTCTGCTGTTCAAAATGGTTTAGATCCAAAACAAGCTGAGCCAGGAAATGGTCAAGGTTGGGTGCCTCACGATCCAAGCGGAGGTACACCTCAATTATATGTTCCACAAGTTGGTTCTGCAATTAGAACTGCTGGATTGTTTTCATACTTCGGAACAGCTGATTATGACTACGATAGAAAATATGGTGTAGGTGTTACGCTACGTAGAGATGCAACTTATAGATTTGACGATGAATACAAATGGGGTACTTTCTGGGCAGTTTCTGGTAGATGGAATATCGATCAAGAAAGCTTTATGGAAAACGCTGGATTCAACATGTTGAAACTAAGAGCTTCATACGGTTCTACAGGTAACCAAAACATTAACGGTCAAAGTATATTTAACTCTGCAAGTAACTACAAAACGCTTTACGGACAATTAGGTAGTGGATATATGAATAACCCTTCTTATGGAGTAATTCAGTATGGTAACCCTAAAATTCAGTGGGAAACTGTAGTTCAATCTAACATCGGAATTGACTTTGTAACTTTAAACAGAAGATTGAGCGGTACAGTTGATTACTATGAGAAAGTAACTAAAGACATGTATATTCCTTTAAGGATTTCTGCTGCTTCAGGTACAAGTGGAATTAATGCTAACGTAGGTGAAATGTCAAACAAAGGATTCGAAGCTATGTTGAGATATGAATTATTCCCTTCTACTTCAGATTTCCAATTGTCAGTTACGGCTAACGGATCATACAATAAAAATAGAATTGAGAATATTGCTAGCGAGGACGGAAGAGTTGATTTGACTTATCAAGTGAACCAAGAAGGAAGAACTTATAATGAGTTTTTCTTAGTGAGATATGCAGGTGTAAACGCTGCAAATGGTAATGCTTTATACTATACTGCTGATGGTCAACTTACAGAAAGTCCTAATGAAGATACTGATAGAGTATTAACAGGAAAAAGCCCACTACCAGTTTATCAAGGTGGATTTGGTTTTGATGCTTCATACAAAGGTTTCTTCTTGACTACTCAGTTCAACTATGTTGCTGATGTTTGGAGAATAGATCAAGATTTACAATCATTATCTGATTCAGGTCCTTCTGAGCTACACCAATTCAACAAAACAACTGATTTATTTGATGCTTGGACTCCGGATAATCGTTACACTAACGTGCCTGCATTGGCATACAATACAGGAAACTATGATGTTCATGATAGATTCTTAAAAGACGCTTCTTATGTAAGATTGAGATTTGTTTCGTTAGGTTATGATGTTCCGACTAAATTCTTAGACAAAACTTTCTTAGATTCAGTAAGAGTTTATGCTCAAGGAGAGAACCTTTACACTTGGTCTAAATGGAGAGGATGGGATGCAGAAAGTTTAAGAGGAGGAGATTATGCTCAATATCCAACTCCTAAGATTGTTTCTTTCGGTGTTGAGGTTAAATTTTAATTTAAATAAATAAAATAAATATGAAACATATAAATAAACTTTTATTGTTGCTGTTTACAAGTGTATTTTTTGTCTCTTGTGATGATGCAATTAACATTGATCAGAGTGGAGATCTTACACCAGATAAGTTCTTTACATCAGTTGATGACCTGAGAGATGCACTATACGGTTGTTATATAAGTATTCCGGCAGAAAGCGCTATTGAGTTTACTTCAATTTTCACCGATGAAACAGCAATCGGGCTGACAAACGGAGGACAAGGAATTGATCTTTATTCAGGTATTCTGAATGCTAATGATGGATATGCATCATCTATATGGTACGGTAACTATCGTCTAATTAACCTGACTAATAGACTTATCGAAGGTGCTGCTACTATTGAGGTTAATGATGCACTTGAACAAGAGAAAATGGATCACATCTTAGCTCATGCTCACGCATTAAGAGGACTTGCTTACTTACAGTTAATGACGTATTTCTGTACTGATATGACTGATGATTCAGCTTTAGGTGTTATGTCTATCACTGAGGTTACGGGTCTTTATTATACTGCACCACGTGCAAGTGCTGGAGAAATTTTCCAGGTTATCAATGATGATTTTGATTTTGCTCAAGCAAACTTTGGTGATGCAGGAGTGTCAAATGACACAGGTACTTCGGGAGAATCTTTCCTTAACGAAGCTTCAGTTTTAGCATTCAAAGCTAGAATGGCTGCGTATAGAGGAAACTATACTGAGGCTCTTACTTTATCTTCTGATGCTATCACTGCTTCAGGAAAAGCAATTACACTTCCATCTGCTTATGGTGATATCTGGAAAGATACACAAGTAGGTGAAGTTATGTTCAAAATTGTAAGAACAGCCGCAAACGTTAGTGGTGCTAACTTTTATCAAGTTTGGTCTTCTGCTAATGCAACTATTAATGGTTCTCCGTTCTTAGAAGTAAACAGAGCCTTATTTAACCTTGTTGACTCACCAAACGATGTGAGAAGATTTGTTATTGCTCATCCTTCTTCTGTAATTAATCCTGACTATGCTAATGTGCCTTTAGGAGTTTATAAAAATACAGATGTTTTACCAGTAGGTAAATATGCAACTTCTAAAGGAATTAACTTGCTTGGAGATATTAAGTCAATGAGACTTTCTGAACTTTACTTTATCCGTGCTGAAGCAAAAGTTACTGAAGGTGACCTAATAGGTGCCGCTCAAGATGTATTTGCTGTAAGAGGAAAAAGAGTTACAGGATCTGCTACGCCAGTATATAACTCTCCACAAGAAGCGTGGGAAGATATACTTATGGAAAGAAGAGCTGAGTTAGCTTTTGAAGGACACAGATATATTGACCTTAAGAGATTGGCTGGTAAAGCTAATGCAGGTGTTGATAGAGATCCACAAGATTGTTCTGCTCAAGGTTTCCCTTGTACTATGCCTATTGATTATAAATTCACTATGCCTATCCCTACAAGCGAACTTAACGCAAACCCGCTTATCAGATCTCAGCAAAACCCTAACTATTAATTTAATCTAAAATAATGAAATTATGAAAAAGAATTTTTTAATATTGGCTTCGATTTTTCTGTCATTATTTGCTATGGTTTCTTGTAGTGAGAGTGAGAGTGTAGATCAAGGAGGTCCAAACGCCGCTGTATTTTTGAGTGGTCCATCTGAATCAATATTTGTTTTTGCTGGTTCAGGAGGTAGAGAAGTAGATGTTGATTTTGGTATCCTAAGACAGTTTTCAGGATCACATACAGTGAAGTTAGTTTTAGATGCTGAACTTTCTAATCTAGTTGAAGGTGTAGATTTTGAATATGTTGTACGTGAAGTTCAACTTAATGCTGGAGAGCAAAACGGAACATTTAAAATTAAATTTAATGATGATACTGCTAGCCAAGAAGGTAAAATGGGTTTCTTTAAATTAGAAAGCACTACTTTAGCTCCTGCTGCTTTTAATGATATCTATACTTTGACTGTAACTTTAGCTTGTGATGTTGATACTTTCTTCTACGGAGTATTCCAAGGAGATACGTACTGGTTAGGTGATTCAGTTAATGAAATCGCTGCTGGAGCTACTCCAAATCAGTTTAAAATTATAGACTTCTGGGAGGATAGCATTACTGCTCCAGACTTCATTTTAAACTATAACCCTAATACTTTTGTAGTAAGCTTCACAGAGCAATCTACTGGATATTTCCACGCAACGTATCAAGAGTATATCATTGCTAAGCCAATGCCTTCAGGTGGGGTTTCAACGATCAATCCTTGCACTAGAGTACTTAATGTTTATGTTTCTTACGAGATTTCACTAGGCTACTTTAACAGAGGATTTGAAGTGTTTACTGGTATTTAATACTATATAATATAAATGTTAAAAAAGTCTTGACCGTAATAGTCAAGACTTTTTTTTGAGTATATTTGAAGAAAATTAATTATAAAATGAGACTAAATAAATTAAAACTAAGCGTGCTGACCATTGCACTTTCTTTTGTATATAGTGGGCAAGCCCAATCAGAAGCACAACGCAAACAAATCATTAAGCACACTAATGTTGAAGAACTCAATGCTCTTGGCAATTTATTTAATAAAGAATATTTAGAGAGAGAACAGCGTATTAGTGCATACCTTCGTGCTAACCCTAATAAAGAACGTGTGACCAAAGACGGGTTTAAAATACAAGAGATATACGACGTATTAGAGGATGGTACAATTTGGTATTACTCTACCTCTAATTATAACTCTGCAAGAACACTAAGAGCTGATCGTTTGTACAATGGAGGAAGCTTAGATATAAATATTCAAGGACAAGGCATGACTGCTGCTGTATGGGATGCTGGCTCAGTAAGAAGTACACACGTTGAGTTCCCTAATAATAAGATCACACTTATGAATAGTTCTTCTCCTTTTGATGATCATGCAACTCACGTTGCTGGTACCATTACCGCAAAGGGAATTACCATTGACCTCAGAGGTATTGCTTTTGATTCTAGTGTAAAATCTTATGATTGGACAAATGATTATACTGAGATGGCAAATGAGTCTGGAAACGGATTACTAGTTTCTAACCACTCGTACTGGATTGGTTCTGGTCTCTTTAAATGGATTCTAGGAGCCTATGACAGTAGAGCCGCTCAGTTTGATGAAATTGCATTTTATGCACCTTATTACTTAGCTGTTACTGCTGCGGGTAATGACAGAAATGAATTTACAAATCCAGTTTTAGGACCTTATCTCAACGAGAAAGGTGGTTATAACTTAACCCGCGGAATGCAAAATGCTAAAAATTATCTAACTGTAGGTGCGGTATATCAAGTACTTAATTACAATAGTCCATCTAGTGTTATTATGTCTGACTTTAGTAGTTGGGGACCAACAGATGACGGTAGGATTAAACCAGAGGTTGTTGCCAAAGGTGTTTCTGTAAAATCACCTATTGCTACAAATAATACAGCTTTTGCTAGTCTGCCAGGTACCTCTATGGCATCTCCAGCCATTGCTGGAGGAGCCTTGTTATTACAACAATACTATAGCGAAATAAACGGAACGTCTTCTACACCTTTTATGAGAGCAGCCAGCCTAAAAGGGCTTATGATTCATTCTGCTAATGAAGCAGGTGATTTTCCTGGACCTGATTATATGTTTGGTTTTGGTCTAGTTAACTTAGAGAGAGCAGCTCAGATTATTAAAGAAAAATCTGAGAACACTTCATTTATTGAAGAGAAAGTATTAAATAACGGAGCTACCTATAGTCAATACGTAACTGCAGTAGGTAGTCAGCCTTTACAGGTCTCTATCTCTTGGACAGACAGACCAGCAGCACCAAATAACAACCAGAATGATCCTACTACACTATATCTTATCAATGATTTAGACGTAAGAGTTTTTAAAGATGGTGTAGAGTACTTTCCTTGGACATTAGATCCTGCAGTGCCTTATAATCCTGCCGTAAATACAGCTGATAACTTCAGAGATAATTATGAGCGTATTGATATTGCTAATCCAAGTGGTACTTATGAAATTGTGGTAACACACAAAGGTTCTTTGATGGGTAATATGCAAAACTATTCATTGATAATTTCAGGTCCAAACCTAAACGCAAGTGTTAAGAATATGGATGAAGAATTCGGAATCAGAATCTTCCCTAACCCAACACAAGGTGTATTAAACTTTGAGACTGCTGATTCAATCTCTCTTGACAAAGTAGAAATCTATGACGCTATCGGTAAGAGAGTATTCTCTTCTTCAGTGTACAATAATTCTATAGATATATCTGCATTGACTGCTGGAGTTTATATCGTAAAAGCTTTCTCTGGAGAACGTCAGATTACTAAAAAAATAGTGAAAAACTAAATAACTTAAGGTTTTTTTAATTAGGATAGAGGCTGTCAGATTGTATTTGATAGCCTCTATTTTTTTATATCTACTAGCCAATTCCATCCTAGTACTCACTTTTGCCCAAATATATCTGAAGCTATAGTCAACTTGACTTTAGAGTTCAGTTTTTATTGTATAAATTAGCATCCTTTAGTTATAACCAAAATCCTTTGAAATGAAACAACTGTTTTCTTTACTTTTAGTCCTTACTGCAAGCTTCGGATTTGCTCAGGAAGATATTAATTATCAAAGTCCGCCTTCTGAAATCCTCGAATTAGTAGATTTCCAGAGAGCTCCATCCATCTCAATGGATAGCAAAAAAGAACGTGTGGTTTTTATGTATCGCAATACGTATAAAACACTTGTTGATCTCAATGAAGATGAAATGCGTTTAGGAGGTCTTCGAATCAATCCGAAAACTAACATTTCGAGTACGACCACTTATGTGAATAACATTCAGTTTAGAGCCATCAAAGACAGTAAATTACTTCAGATAAAAGGATTGCCTGACAACCCAAGATTTACAAACTTCGCTTGGTCTCCTGACGAAACAATGATGGCTTTCACACATACCACCCAGACAGGAGTTGAGGTATGGATCGCTGACTTCAAAACACTTTCTGCTAAAAAATTAACACAGGCTAGGGCAAATGCCAATTTAGGCAACCCGATTACTTGGTTCAAAGACGGAAGTGCTCTGCTAGTGCGAATGCTCCCGAATGACAGGCCAGCACTTATCGATACTGAATCAGCTTTGCCCACAGGACCGATAGTAACGGTGAGTGACGGGAGTTTAGCTCAAAATAGAACCTATCAAGACTTGCTAAAAAGCAAAACAGACGAAGATAACTTTGATGTTTTGACTACTTCAGAATTATACAAAGTTGATTTGAATGGCAATGCTAAGCTTTGGAAAAACAAAGCGATCTATGCCGGCGAGAGCTTTTCTCCTGACGGCAACTATGTGATGATTACCACTATTGAAAAACCCTATTCGTATATCGTTCCGCTAGGACGTTTTCCGCAAACAATCACTATTTATGACAAAGACGGAAAGTTAATTTCTGAATTCAATCAAAAACCACTGATTGAGGATATGCCTAAGGGCTTTATGGCTGTGCAGACAGGCAAACGTTCAATCAGCTGG
Organism: Flavobacteriaceae bacterium; assembly: GCA_034676605.1. Lineage (GTDB taxonomy): Bacteria > Bacteroidota > Bacteroidia > Flavobacteriales > Flavobacteriaceae > Flavobacterium. The sequence goes on from JAUCBW010000001.1 coordinate 2,272,829, forward strand.
AGAGCAGACAAACCATCTACCGTAGTGTATGTTGAGGCGCTTGATGGTGGAGATCCAGCAAATGAAGTTGAATTTAGAGACGAAGTTTTCCAAATAGAAGCACCTTTCAACTCGTCACCACAATCGATTGCTAAAACAATCGGTAGATATTCAGGAATTACTTGGGGTAATGACCAATATGCTATGCTCTCAGATTATTGGTGGAATACCAGAAATACGAAGACATACATCATCAACCCTTCTGATTTTTCTCAGAAACCACAGGTTATTTGGGACAGAAACTACCAAGATAAGTATAGTGATCCAGGAAGTCCTGATACTAAACGAAATGAATTCGGGCGTTATGTGTTAGATATTCAGAATGACAATATTTTCTTGATTGGTGACGGACATACTCCAAATGGTCAGTTTCCTTTTATTGATGAGTTCAGTCTAAAAACTAATAAGACAAAAAGATTATATCAATCAAAACTGACCGATAAAAAAGAAGATATCAGTTCGATAATCGATATCAAAAAAGGATTGGTACTAGTACGTATGGAATCTAAAAATGAGTATCCTAATTACTACATCAGAAATATTAAGAAGAGCAAATCACTTAAGCAAATCACACATTTTGACAATCCGTTTAAGAAGATTGAAAACGTTCATAAAGAAGTCGTCAAATACAAAAGAGAAGACGGACTTGAACTTTCAGGAACACTTTATCTGCCTGTTGGGTATGATATGAAGAAAAAAGAAAAACTACCACTAGTTATGTGGGCTTATCCAGCAGAGTACAAAGACAAAAACTCAGCAGGTCAGACGACTGCAAATTCAAATGAATTCACCTTTCCGTTTTATGGTTCACCAATTTATTGGGTAACGCGTGGCTATGCCGTTTTAGACGATGCAGCTTTCCCGATTGTAGGAGAGAATGATGAACAACCCAACGATACTTTTATAGAGCAGTTAGTATCAAATGCCAAAGCTGCAATCGATGCCTTAGATAAGCAAGGTTATATCGATAGAGATAGAGTTGCTGTTGGAGGTCATTCTTACGGTGCATTTATGACCGCAAACCTGCTTACACATTGTGATTTATTTGCAGCTGGAATTGCTAGAAGTGGTGCATACAACAGAACACTTACGCCTTTTGGTTTTCAAAGTGAGGAGCGTAACTATTGGGAAGCACCAGAAATTTATAACACCATGTCGCCATTTATGCATGCAGACAAAATGAAAACGCCATTGCTTTTAATACACGGTAATGATGACAATAATTCAGGTACTTATACCATGCAAAGCGAAAGGTATTTCAATGCTCTTAAAGGATTTGGAGCACCTACACGTCTTGTTCTACTACCGAAAGAATCTCACGGCTATGCAGCCAAAGAAAGCATCTTGCACGTGTTGTGGGAGCAAGACCAATGGTTAGAGAAATACGTGAAAAACAAAAAGAAATAAATTATAGTTTAATCTTGAAAAACACCGGCATAATTGTCGGTGTTTTTGGTTGTGCAAAAAGGAATCTAAACTTATTTATAGCGCTGATTTTCAGAAGTTATTGTCATTGAATGGGACGAACTAAAAGAAAGATTTCTAGCTGTTTGTGCTTCTAAATAAAATAAACTACTTTTGATTTCCACAACCTATAAAAGACTTTCCTAAAGATGAAAAAAGAAACCCCTCTTATGAAACAGTACAACAGTATCAAGGCAAAATATCCTGATGCATGCTTGCTTTTCAGAGTAGGAGACTTTTATGAAACTTTTGGTGAGGATGCTGTACGCACAGCAAAAATATTAGGGATTACACTTACCAAAAGAGGTGCGGGGAGCGATAGCGAAACGGCTTTAGCAGGATTTCCACATCATTCCATTAACACCTATTTGCCCAAGCTTGTCAAAGCAGGACTAAGAGTTGCTATTTGCGATCAACTCGAAGACCCAAAAATGACTAAAACCATCGTAAAACGTGGAGTGACCGAATTGGTAACTCCAGGAGTTGCGATGAATGATGAGGTGCTAAATGCCAAGACGAATAACTTCTTGACTTCTGTGTTCTTTGGCAAAACAAGCATAGGAATATCATTTTTAGATGTTTCAACCGGAGAGTTTTTAACTTCAGAAGGAAATAAAGAATATATTGATAAACTGTTGCAAAACTTTAACCCGAGTGAAGTACTACTAGCCAAACATTTCAAGAATCAATTCAAAGAAACTTTTGGAACTAACTATAACACCTTCTATCTTGAAGACTGGGTCTATAAAACAGACTATGCTTTTGAGCGTCTTACAGGGCACTTTCAAACCAATTCTCTAAAAGGATTTGGTATCGATGATTTACAAAATGCCATCATTGCCTCGGGAGCTATCTTGTTTTATTTGTCAGAAACCCAACATAACAAAATCAATCACATCACCTCAATCGCAAGGATTATTGAGGATGCTTATGTGTGGATGGATAGATTCACGATTCGAAATTTAGAATTATATGCAAGCCCGAATCAAAATGCGGTGACACTTCTAAACGTCATTGACAAAACAATCTCTCCGATGGGGGGTAGGCTCTTAAAGCGATGGCTTGCTTTTCCGCTAAAAGACAAAGCCAGAATTGAAGAACGCCATCAAGTGGTTGATTTGCTGAAATCTGATGTGCAGGTACTGAATACGATTCAGAAAAATATCAAACACATTCATGATTTAGAGCGTCTTATCTCTAAAATAGCTACTGGAAAAGCTTCTCCCAAAGAAGTGGTGAGTCTTAAAGACTCGCTTATCGCCATCCAACCCATAAAGAAAATTGCTGCTCAAAGTAAGAATAAAGCCCTTCAAAAAATAGGCTATTCGCTTAATGATTGTACAGAAGTTATTGAAAAAATTTCTGTTACGCTAAACGAAGATGCTCCTGTTTCTATCAATAAAGGAAATGCAATTGCATCAAATGTAAATGCCGAACTCGATGAGCTTAGAGCAATTTCATCCTCAGGCAAAGAATATTTAGAGGATTTAGAGAAAAGAGAGTCAGAGAAAACAGGAATTCAATCCCTAAAAGTGGCTTTTAATAATGTGTTTGGGTATTATATTGAAGTCAGAAATTCGCATAAAGATAAAGTACCGGCAGCGTGGATCAGAAAACAAACCTTGGTTAATGCTGAACGTTATATCACTGAAGAACTCAAGGAATACGAAATAAAGATACTAGGAGCAGAAGAAAAAATAGGCAGGTTAGAAGCAGAGATTTTTGACAGCCTAATCAGTTGGCTGACAGTTTATATCAAGCCTATTCAAACCAATGCTAATCTGATTGCACAACTCGATTGCTTGTCTGGTTTTGCATCCTTGGCTATTGAAAATAACTATTCAAAACCAAAAATCGTAGAGGGCTTTGAGCTAAAAATAAAGGCAGGAAGACATCCAGTCATTGAGAAACGCCTTCCGATTGAGATGCCATATATCCCCAATGATTTATTTCTGGATAGAGATACGCAGCAAATTATTATGATAACTGGACCTAATATGTCGGGTAAATCAGCCATTCTTCGACAAACAGCGCTTATAGTGCTCTTGGCTCAAATTGGTAGTTTTGTACCTGCGGATGCTTTAGAATTCGGCTTAGTAGATAAGATCTTCACACGTGTAGGTGCCTCGGATAATATCTCAATGGGTGAATCTACTTTTATGGTAGAAATGAATGAGACGGCTTCAATTCTGAATAACTTATCAGAAAGAAGTTTGATTTTGTTAGACGAAATCGGAAGAGGAACCAGTACTTATGACGGAGTTTCGATTGCTTGGGCAATTGCCGAGTATTTGCACCAACATCCGTCACAAGCCAAAACACTTTTTGCAACCCATTACCACGAACTCAATCAGATGACGGAGATTTATCCGCGTATCAAAAACTTCAACGTATCTGTTAAAGAAACCAAGGATTCAGTCTTGTTTTTAAGAAAATTACAAGAAGGAGGGTCGGCACATAGTTTTGGGATTCACGTAGCCAAAATGGCGGGAATGCCACAGACAGTTGTCTTAAAAGCTCAAAAAATGCTCAAGCAGCTAGAGCGAGACCATTCTACCGAGGCTCTTAATAATACTAAAGATGATGACTTACAACTTTCGTTTTTCAATCTTGACGATCCGCTGCTAGAAGATATAAAATCAGAGATTCTAAATCTGGATATCAATACGCTCACACCTGTTGAAGCACTGATGAAGCTCAATAATATCAAAGGAATGCTTGCTAAAAAGTAGTTAGGGTATTCTCAACGGATTGCTTTAAGATTTGTATGGCTTCTTTTGCTTCTTCTTGAGTCAAATGTCCAAATCCTAAGCGTATAGCCGTTATTTTGGGGTTTTGATATAAGATGTTTTGAGGTAAGAACAATCCGTTTTTTTGACATTCTTTCTTGAGCTTTCCTAGATTAATATTTTGCTTCCAAACCACCCAAATTGCCAAACCGCCCGAAGGAACCAAAAAAGATATTTTATTGTCGAGATTGGTTTTGAGTAAAACAGCAAAATTATCCCTTCTTTCTCTGTAAATCTTATTTGATTTTTTGAGGTATCGGTGTATTTCTCCTTCGCTAATCCATTTTGTCAGTACCTCTTCTTTGATGGAATCTTTGTTGGGTGCTATGATTTGCTGGTGTTTTTCTAGTTCTAAAATCAAATCTATTGAAGCAGCTATATAACCCGTACTGAAACCTTGTCCTAAAACTCCTCCAAACGAACCAATATACACTACCATTCCGCCCGAATCAAAACTAGATAAAGGCAACATCGAGTTGTTATCATACCTAAAAACATAATCATAATCATTCTCAAGAATGATAAAACCGTATCTATTTGCCAATTCTAAAACCTCCATTCTGCGCTTAGGACTCAACGAAACAGTAGTAGGATAATGATGAAAAGGAGTCAAATACAACATTCTGATGGGATATTCTCGACAAAGTGCTTCTAGGTGTTTGATAGAAATTCCATCCTCATCAACCGGAATCCGTAAGATCGTGGCTCCAGCATTCTGAAAAACCATATTTGAGGTGTAGTGCCCAAGTTCAGCTACAACTACCTTGTCGCCTTTAGTAATTAAGAGCTGTGTAGCCAAAAACAAACTCATCTGATGGCTATTTGTAGGGAGCAGATTTGCTTCAGACAAATGAATCCCTCGGGTGAGGTTTAGATAATTGCTGAGTTGTTTCCTGAACGAATTTTCAGGAGGCTGCCGAGGAGTAGTTTTGTTGCGGTATTTCTGATTTAGTTCAGCTAGATAAAGCTTTGACAATTGTCCAGCCTGCGTTAATCGTGGGTCCGGAAGCCCTTCGTTGAATTCCAATTTACAAGAGTGTAGTTCTATGAGATTGTCCAGAATAATTGATTTCTGGAAATAAAAGCCAGCCTTTGTATTGGGTTGCGTAGTTCTATGAAAATCAGTTTGGTTTAGAACGCTTTGCTTCTGATCAGAAAGTATATAAGTCCCTTTATTTGGTAAGATTTCTATCCAGCCTTGTGCTTCTAAATCCTCAAAAGCCCTGATAAGCGTGTTTCTGTTCACACCAATTATTTCAGATAAAATACGCGAACCCGGAAGTTTTGTTCCCTCAGGCAGAAAACCAAGTTGGATGGCTTTGATGAACTCGTGTACTATCTGTAAATAAATTGCAGTTATTGAAAGGGTGTCAATTTGAATAAAACTCTTAAAAGGAATTTGAACCGGACTACTCATTTTATCTAAACTGGTATAAGTTAATGGTACGGAAAGATACTATTTTTGCCGAAAATAAAAATCAAATGAATAAATTTTATTACGTGTTAGCTTTCCTTGCCTGTCAACAACTCATGGCGCAAATTACAGAAGAGAGTCTTCCTATCGAAGAAGTTTATATCACCGAGAATCGTTTTAGGACACCTATTTCTAAACAAAGTCGCAATGTACAGGTTCTCAAAAAAGAAGAAATCCAAAAACTGCCTGCTAGAAATCTTCAAGAAGTATTGCAATATGCCAACGGAGTTGACCTAAGACAAAGAGGTCCTTTTGGTACTCAAGCCGATATCAGTATTGATGGTGGAAGTTTTGAACAAACGCTTATATTGCTTAACGGAGTTAAAATTATCGATGCTCAAACGGCTCATAATATGCTCAATTTACCGATTCCAATAGAAATTATTGAGAGAATAGAAATTATAAGAGGACCAGCAGCTAGAGTGTATGGCATCAATAGCCTCACTGGAGCGATCAATATTATCACTACTAAGCCTGAGGATTCTGGAATACTTATCAGCACTTATGCAGGTTCAAACTTCGAGAAAGACAAAGAAGGTACTAACGATACTTTTTGGAATAAAGGAATACAACTCGGAGGTGTCATCAGCAAAGAAAATCACCAACATTCCCTTTTCGTATCTCATGACAAAAGCAACGGATATAGATACAATACTGCTTTTGAAAACAACAAGCTTTTCTATCAAGGCAATGTACAACTGGATAATTCTAATCAGATTTTAGCTTCTTTTGGCTACGTTCAGAATCAGTTTGGAGCAAATGGTTTTTATGCTGCTCCAGGAGATAAAGATTCGTTTGAAGCCGTACAAACTACTTTGGCTTCCGTACAATCCAAGCATCAGTTGTCAGAGAAATGGACGCTTAATCCGAGGTTGAGCTACAGATATAACTATGATGATTATCGATACCTAAATCACGGAAATCTAGATGTGGGAAGAAGTCAGCATTATACCAATGCCATAAGTGGAGAAATTAATATTACTTATCGGATGACAAAAGCTGAAATCGGATTGGGTGCTGAACTCAGAAATGAAGATATTAACTCCACAAATATCGGTACACACAATAGAAACAATGCTGGTTTTTATGCGGAATACAAAACCTATCTTACTGAAAAATTTAATATCAATATCGGAACCTATCTGAATTATAATTCAGATTACGATTGGCAAATCTACCCAGGCATTGACTTGAGATATCAGTTGTCTGAAGAATTTTCAGTGGTCGGAAATGTAGGCACAAGTCAACGAATTCCCTCTTTCACTGACTTATATTTGGCACAAACAGGCAATATCGGCAATCCGAATGTTATGCCTGAAAATGCTTTTCAATCCGAACTAGGCTTTAAGTTCAGAAAAGAAAAACTCAGTGCTCAGGTCAATTATTTTTATAGGAGTATTGATAACTTTATCGATTGGATTCGAACCGATAGCAGTCAGCCTTGGCAAAGTAATAACTTTGGAGACCTTAAAACCCATGGCATCAATTTTCATACGAGCTATAAATTAGAAACATCAAAAATATCTTCTTGGAACATAATGTTGGGCTATACCTACTTAGATGCTGCCTTCGAAAATATCAACTCAACGCTAAGTTCAAAATACGTTATCGCCTCACTCAAACACCAATTGACAAATACTCTCGATTATGAATACAAAGACTTTTCGGTGTTGATTGCCACTCGTTTTAACCAAAGAGCTAATGGCAAATCATATTGGATTAATGATATCAGAATCAGTCAGAAATTCAATGATTTCACGATTTTTGCAGATGCTCAAAATATCTTTGACACTACATATTATGAGGCAGGTGCCATCCCGCTTCCCGCAAAATGGATAAGTTTAGGTTTGAAGTACTCAGGCTTATAATCAGTTGTATAGTTGTGGTTTAGATGCTCAAATTTATTTAATCTTGTGTGTTTCGGATTGTAATTTTCGTTATTTTTACACAATAAATTTGTGTAAAATGTTTGAATTTAACAAAAGCCAACAAAGAGGTGTCCTTTTCTTTTTTACAGCTATCTTGGTGCTTCAAGCGGTTTATTTTTGGGTTTCGTACAAAGAACATTTTTATGAAAAGTCAGAACAAGAACTTTTGTGGCTATCTAATCAAAGTTGGATAGACAGCCTCAAACAAATCGAGAAACCTGCCTATCAACCTTATCCTTTTAATCCAAATTTTATTACAGACTTTAAAGGTTATCAACTCGGCATGTCTGTGGAGGAGATTGACAGGTTGCACGAATTCCGAAAAGCCAACAAATTTGTCAATTCCGCCAAAGAGTTTCAGCATATCACTCAAGTCTCAGATAGCTTATTGGCAATTATTTCGCCTAACTTTAAATTTCCAGAGTGGGTAACGAATCCAAAATCCAATAACAGCAAAGATTTTTATAACCAGAAATATAAAAACACTCCTGCAGCAATTATCCCTCAAGACATCAACACAGCCACTCAAGAGGATTTGATTAAAATTCGTGGAATTGGTTCAGCGCTTTCAGAACGAATTTTGAGATATAAAATCAATTTCGGTGCCTTCGTCTCAATGGAGCAACTCAAAGAAGTGTACGGATTGTCAGATGATGTGATTTATGAAGTGAACAAATATTTCAAAGTGGAGAATACAGCAGAGATAAAAAAGTTAAAAATCAATGAACTTTCGATTAAAGAATTAGGAACTTTTCCGTATTTCAAATATCCTATCGCTAAAAATATAGTAGTTTATCGGAGCATGAATGGCGATTTTAAGACTGCTGATGATTTATTGAATGTTACTGATTTTCCAATCGAAAAAATTAAAATAATTGCCTTATATTTGGAATTCTAAAAAAACAAGTAAAAATACACTATGAATTTTCAGACATCCGAAACTCAAAAAATGATTGCTCAGTCTATCAGAGACTTTGCAGAAACCAATATTAGACCTTTTATAATGGAATGGGATGAGGCGCAAACCTTCCCGGTAGAACTGTTTAAAAAGCTAGGAGAGATGGGCTTTATGGGCGTTTTAGTGCCAGAAGAACTAGGAGGATCAGGACTGGGATACCACGAATATATCACTATTGTAGAAGAAATTTCTAAAGTTGATTCTTCAATCGGATTATCAGTTGCTGCACACAACTCACTTTGTACAAATCATATCCTAACTTTTGGAAATGAAGAGCAAAAAAAGAAATGGATTCCAAAACTAGCCTCGGCCGAGTGGATTGGTGCCTGGGGACTTACGGAGCACAACACCGGATCTGACGCCGGAGGTATGTCAACCACAGCCGTAAAAGACGGAGACCATTGGATTATCAACGGAGCTAAAAACTTTATTACGCATGCAATCTCAGGAAATGTAGCCGTAGTAATCGTAAGAACAGGCGAAAAAGGAGATTCAAGAGGAATGACAGCTTTTGCTATTGAAAAAGGAACACCAGGTTTTTCGAGCGGAAAAAAAGAAAACAAACTCGGAATGAGAGCCTCAGAGACGGCTGAACTTATTTTTGACAACTGTAGAGTGCCTGATGCCAACAGACTAGGTGAAGTAGGCGAAGGTTTTATCCAATCTATGAAAATATTAGACGGAGGTAGAATATCTATCGGCGCGCTTGCACTTGGAATCGGAAAAGGTGCATATGAAGCAGCATTGAAATATTCAAAAGAAAGACATCAATTTGGCAAGCCTATTAGCTCTTTCCAAGCTATTGGTTTTAAGCTAGCAGATATGGCAACCGAAATTGAAGCTTCTGAGTTGTTGTTGCACAAAGCGGCTTACCTAAAAAACAATGACCTTCCGATGACTACTCTTGGCGCTATGGCAAAGATGTATGCATCTGAGATGTGCGTAAAAGTTTCGACAGAAGCCATTCAGATTCACGGAGGTTACGGCTATACAAAAGATTATCCAGTTGAGAAATTCTTCCGTGACTCAAAACTTTGTACCATCGGAGAAGGAACAACAGAAATCCAGAAATTAGTCATCTCACGAAATATCTTGAAAGACTAATTCTAGCGGTATTATTATATATAAATACTATCGAGAATAGGTTCTATTTAGTTAGACTTATTCTCGGTTTTTATTTCATTTTGTACCTTAACCCAACGAATATTATAGTGTTATTACTGAAAACCCCCATAGTTTTGTAATTTTGAGCGAATTTTTTCGTTTACTTATCCTATGAGGTTTTATTTTTATATCGTTTTAGTTTTTTTCTGTGGCATTAAATCATTTGCTCAGAGCAATCAATCTTGGGGTGGATACTTCTCTTATAATAATGTCATCGGGCTTACAGAGTCAGATAGCAAGGTTATAGCAGGAACTGAAAACGCCATGTTTTCGATTAGTTTATCTACGAATGAAATCGAAACTAAAAATTCTATAGACGGACTCAAAAGTGAGCAAATTACCTCGATTTATCACAGCAAAGCTTATAACTTAACGCTTGTCGGAAATATCAATGGACTGCTGATTATCATTAACCACAATACCAACCAGATTGTAAACAAAGTGGATATTATTAATAATATTCCGGTTACACATTCCATCAAAAAAATAAACCACTTCACAGAATATGAAGGCAAAGTGTTTATTTCAACCGATTATGGTATCTCGGTTTTCAACCTGCAAACCTTAGAGTTTGGAGATACTTTTTTTATAAGCGAAGTGGGAACTGAAACAAAAGTCGTACAAACCACTATCTTCAACGGCGAAATTTATGCTCTTACTAAAGAGCCATTTACCATCAGAACAGCGAGTTTGTCTAACCCGAATATCATTAACTTTAATGCTTGGGACACTTTCTCAAATTCCAATTGGACAGCTATCGCAAGTACTGAAAATAATTTGATTACGGCTACAACCAATGCTGTGCATAAACACAATCTAACAGGAGGTACTACAGTAGTTTTGACTACAAACCAAAATATCATAGACCTGAAAGCAGTAAACGGATACATAGTAGTCACTACGCCTTCTTCGGTTTATGTGTTAAATCAAAACTTATCAGTAATCGCACAAATCAATCAGATTTTTGAAGAGCCAATGAGGTTTACGACAGCTACTTATCTGAATAATACCGTGTATGTTGCTACACAAACAAAAGGGGTTTTTGCAGTAAATAACAATAATACTAGTACCTATCAAAACTATATTCCCGCAGGACCTCAACGAAATAAAATTTACGCATTAAAAGTGTATTCAGATAATGTTTGGTGTGTTTTTGGTGATAATTCCTTTGATTGGAATCCTCATTATCCAAGCCTAGGGCGTTACGGAATTTCAAAAATTACTCCTGAAGGCTGGATAGATATTCCATATAATGACGTTTTAGGAGCTACGAATCTGGCGGTTGTCGCAGTTAAGCCAAACAATGAGAATGAAGTTTATATCGGTTCTACAAATAGTGGGGTACTTAAAGTCGTTGACAATGTTCCGACAATGCTCTACAACCATACCAACACGGGGCAAAATGGTTTACAAAGTTTGATATTACCAGAAGATCTTTCGTATGTTTCTGTACGTGTTACGGGGCTTACTTATGACAAAAGCAGCAACCTTTGGGCAACCAATGACTTAGTTGATAAATCGCTTAAGAGGATGTCTGCTTCGGGAGATTGGTCCTCGTATGACATTGGTGTCAAAGGGCAATACGGAGATTTGGTTGTGGATCAGAATGGAACAAAATGGGTAGCAACTCTCAGTCAAGGACTTATCGGGTTTAATGAACAATATCAGAATAGAACTATAACTATCAATACCTCGTATGATGGAGGATTGCCATATAATCACGTATTTACGCTGGCAGTCGATAAGAACAAAAGACTATGGATAGGAACTACTTGGGGACTTCGAATATTACCGAGTATAGATAGATTTCTGACGGAAACCCAGCCTAGAGTCAATCCAGTAATTATTATAGATGATGGGCTTCCACAAGAATTGCTATACCGCCAGACGGTCAAAAAAATCAAAATCAATGGTGCAGACCAAAAATGGTTGGGAACCCTCGGAGCAGGTGCATTCTTAGTTTCGTCAAACGGTCAGGAAACCATCCATCATTTCACAAAAGAAAACTCGCCATTGCCGAGTAATAATATTCTAGATATAGAAATTAATGAAATCTCCGGAGAAGTGTTCTTTGCAACCGACAAGGGAATGGTCTCTTTCAAAGGTTCTGCCACAGCACCTTCTGGTAGCCTAAAAGACGTTTATGTCTATCCGAATCCTGTGCGACCAGAATATATAGGTACGGTCAAAATCGCTGGACTCACAGACGAAGCCAATGTGAAAATTACTGATATTGAAGGCAATCTTGTCTATGAATTCAAAAGTCAAGGTGGCACAATAGAATGGGATACTACGGCTTTCGGAAAATACAAAGTAGCCTCAGGCGTTTATATGGTTTTTATTTCTACCAAAGATGGTTCAGATACCGCTATCAAAAAAATAATGGTTATTCGATAAGTCATTTTCCTTACAAATACAATTCCTAAACCCGTAGTAATATCTTCGTTTTGAAAACCAGAGCCATAGTTATTAGTAGCATAAAATACCAAGACAAAGCATTAATTGTTAAGTGTTTTACGCTAGCGGATGGGCTAAAATCGTATTTCGTTCGAGATGCCTTTTCAACTTCAAGAAAAGGCGGCAAGAAATCGGCATATTTTCAGGTGCTGACCATCTTAGAAATTGAAGCTGACCATCGAAATAAAAATACACTAGAACATTTCAAAAATATAAAACCAGTGGTGTATCAATCCATCCCGATGGATATTCTCAAGAGTACGATGGTGCTTTTTTTGTCAGAAATACTAACTACTTCACTCAAAGACGAAAGCAAAAATGAAGATTTGTTTCTGTTTTTAGAAGCCTCTTTGTTGTGGTTAGATCAGAACAAAGTCAACGTAAATTTTCACCTTGTATTGATGATGGAAATGACCAAGTTCTTAGGATTTTATCCAAGTTCTGACAGTAAAAGTTTTTTTGAAATGACTGAAGGAATTTTCACTGATATTGAAACCCCAACTTGCCTTTCGTTTTCAGAAACTGAGCTTTTTAAATCAGTATTGAAACAAAGAATTTATTCTACAGAAAATCTATTTAGTAACGCAGATAGAGCAAAGCTGCTAGAAATTATTTTAGATTATTATGCTCTTCATATCGAAAACTTTAAAAAACCTAGATCTCTCGAAGTTTTTAAGGACGTATTTTCTTAATGGATGATATGTAGTTCTAAATAGTCTGAAATCAGTTAACTAAGCTATTTAGAATCAATAAAAATTAGAACTCTGTCTTTGCTAATCATAGTGTAATTTTTGCCATATTCACAAGCCTACGTATATTTGTAGATAAAAGAATTTAGGTTTATGGAATCTACACAAATTGATTTTATTCCAATATTGATGCAGCTAGGTTTAGCTGCAGGCTTTGTCGGAGGTACAATATTCATTTCTAGTTTATTAGGTCCTAAAAGAAAATCAAAAAACAAGGATAAAAACTTCGAGAGCGGAATTGAATCCATCGGAAATGCTCGAACGCCTTTTAGTGTGAAATATTTTTTAGTCGCTATCTTGTTTGTGCTTTTCGATATTGAGGTTATTTTTATGTATCCTTGGGCGGTGAATTTCAGAGAAATGGGAATGGATGGGCTATGGAAAATGGGAATTTTCTTATTTATTGTAGTTGTAGGGCTGGCGTATGAGATGAAAAGGAAAGCTCTTGATTGGGAGGATTAGTTTTAATTTATAAAACAAAACGAAAGTGAGTAATTCAACAAAAATAAAACTAGCTGAAGCCCCTGCCGGATATGAAGGTCCGGGCTTTTTTGCTGCAAAACTAAGTGACGTAGTGGGCTTGGCACGTGCTAACTCTCTATGGCCACTGCCGTTTGCAACATCGTGTTGCGGAATTGAGTATATGGCAACTATGGGTGCTACTTATGATTTAGGTCGTTTTGGAGCAGAGCGTATGAGTTTTTCGCCTCGCCAAGCAGATATGCTAATGGTGATGGGAACAATCTCTAAAAAAATCGCACCTATCTTACGACAAGTATATGAACAAATGGCTGAGCCGAGATGGGTGATTGCTGTGGGTGCGTGTGCTTCTTCAGGTGGAGTATTTGACTCGTATTCCGTACTTCAAGGAATAGATAAAGTAATCCCAGTGGACGTGTATGTGCCTGGCTGTGCGCCAAGACCAGAACAAATTTTAGACGGAATACTAAAATTACAAGAACTCGTGAAACACGAAGACGTGAGAAGACGTAGTTCTGAAGAATATCAAAAATTATTAGAATCTTATAAGATTGAGTAATGGCATTAACTGATGAAAGAATAGTTGAAAGACTACAAGAGCAATTCGGAACTAACATAGTGAATTTCAGATACGAGAATGACGGAATGCTTTCGTTTGATGTAGCAGCTGCTCACAACTTTGAAGTCGTGAAATTCTTAAAAGAAGACGCTGAACTTCGCTTTAATTTCTTGACCGATGTATGTGGAGTTCATTATCCAGACTTCCCCGAAGGAGAAAAATTTGCCGTTGTTTACCATATGCATAATTGGATCGACAATGTGCGAGTGCGCTTCAAATGCTTCTTAAACGGAACCAATCCAGAGATTGATTCTGTCGTAGAATTATTCGCCGGAGCTAACTGGCAAGAAAGAGAAACCTTTGATTTCTTCGGAATTAAATTTAAAGGACACCCACAACTCAAACGCGTTTTGAATATGGATGAGATGGTTGTGTTTCCTTTAAGAAAAGAATACCCTCTTGAAGATATGAACCGTACAGACAAAGACGATCGCTTCTTCGGGAGAACCCAACATAATTTATAATTTCAAGACTGCTTTCAATGAAGAATAAAGTTGAAATATCTGATGATCTGCTGGTAAATCCGGAGATTCGTTATAACGAGAAAATAAAAAGATTCCAACGTGAAGAAGGCGATGAAAGAGAGTTTTCAGTACTTAACTTAGGACCTTCACACCCAGCTACACACGGAATTTTTCAAAATGTTCTCTTGATGGACGGAGAGCGTATCATCGAGGGAGAATCAACTGTAGGATACATCCACAGAGCATTTGAGAAAATTGCAGAAAATAGACCTTTCTACCAAATTAACGTACTAACTGACCGACTCAACTACTGTTCAGCTCCTATCAACAATATGGGATGGTGGATGGCTGTTGAGAAAGCACTCGGTATTGAAATCCCAAAAAGAGTTCAATATATGCGCGTGATTGTGATGGAGTTAGCGCGTATTATTGACCATATTATTTGTAACTCAGTTATTGGTGTAGATACAGGGGCGCTTTCAGGCTTTTTATATGTTTTTCAATACAGAGAAAAAGTATATGAAATCTTTGAAGAAATCTGTGGTGCGCGTCTGACGACTAATATGGGGCGTATTGGAGGGTTTGAAAGAGATTGGAGTCCTGAAGCCTGGAGAAAATTAAATCAGTTCTTAGAAGAGTTTCCGGTGGCTTGGACTGAGTTTGAAGGTTTGCTAAATCGGAACCGTATTTTTATGGATAGAACCGTGGGTGTGGGTGGAATATCTGCTAAGCGCGCTATGGAATACGGATTTACGGGACCAAACCTAAGAGCAGCAGGAATTGATTATGACGTAAGAAAAGCTACACCATATTCATCTTATGAAGATTTCGAATTTGAAATTCCAGTAGGGAAAACAGGTGACTGTTATGATAGATTTTCAGTAAGAAACAGAGAGGTCTGGGAGAGTTTGAGCATCATCAAACAAGCACTAGCTAAAATGCCGAAAGAAGGTGGTTTCCACGCTGATGTTCCAGAATATTACCTGCCTCCGAAAGAAGAAGTATATAACAATATGGAAGCCCTTATCTATCACTTTAAGATAGTGATGGGAGAGATTCCAGTACCTGTAGGCGAAGTATATCACGCTGTAGAAGGAGGAAACGGAGAACTAGGTTTCTATCTAATCACCGACGGAAGCAGAACGCCTTATAGATTGCATTTCAGAAGACCGTGTTTTATTTATTATCAGGCTTATACCGAAATAGTTAAAGGTTCGTTGTTTTCAGATGCGCTTATTACCATGGCAAGTATGAATATTATTGCAGGGGAATTAGACGCTTAAAAAGAATTATAAACATTGAATTTTGAGTTTTGAATGGGGAAACATTTAAAATTTAAAATTTAAAATTCAAAATAATAAATGGAAATTTCAACAATAAAACAAGAAATAAATATAACCGAGGAGTTGATGACTCGCATCAACGAATTGATCTCCCATTATCCTGCTGACAAGAGAAAATCAGCATTATTACCTGTACTTCACGTGGTTCAGGATGCACACGACCATTGGTTGAGTGTAGCGCTTATGGATAAAGTGGCAGAAATCATAGAAATTCAACCTATCGAAGTGTATGAAGTGGTTACTTTTTATTCGATGTACCGCCAGAAACCAAAAGGGAAATACTCATTTGAGTTCTGTAGAACTTCTTGTTGTATGCTTAGAGGTGTAGAGGATTTGATGGATTATACCTGTGAGAAATTAGGCGTAAAAGAAAATGAACTCACGCCAGACGGAATGTTCTCAGTACATGGCGTAGAGTGTCTAGGTGCTTGTGGTTATGCACCGATGCTACAACTCGGCGATTTTAACTACGAACATTTGACCAAAGAAAAAATTGACCAGCTTATCGAGGATTGTAAGGCAGGTAAAATAAATTTAGTTTAAATCTGAGGTAATGGCAACAAAGATATTATTAGAAAAAATAGGGATTGAAGGCATTCGCTCTTACGAGGTATATCGTAAAAACGGAGGCTATGCTTCGGTAGAAAAAGCACTGAAAATGACCCCAGACGAAATCGTCGAAGAGGTTAAAAAATCAGGTATGAGAGGTCGTGGTGGAGCTGGTTTCCCGATGGGTATGAAGTGGAGCTTTATCGATAAAAGATCAGGAAAACCAAGACATTTGGTGTGTAATGCCGATGAGTCAGAACCCGGAACGTTCAAGGATAGGTATTTGATGGAGTTTATTCCGCACCTGCTCATAGAAGGAATGATTGCCTCAAGTTATGCACTAGAAGCAAACCTCTCGTATATTTATATCAGAGGTGAATATATGTGGATTTTTAAAATTCTAGAAAAAGCCATTAAAGAAGCTTATGCTGCGGGTTGGTTAGGTAAGAATATTCAAGGTTCAGGATTCGATCTTGACCTGTATGTGCATTGCGGCGCAGGAGCTTATATCTGTGGAGAAGAAACGGCACTGATCGAGTCACTCGAAGGAAAACGCGGAAATCCAAGAATGAAACCGCCTTTCCCTGCTATTAGCGGACTTTGGGCTGAACCAACCGTTGTAAATAACGTAGAATCAATCGCAAACGTGCCTTGGATTATCTTAAATTCAGGGGATGAATATGCTAAAATCGGAATCGGACGTTCGACTGGAACCAAATTGATTTCCGCTTCGGGACATTGTAAAAATCCAGGAGTATATGAAATCGAACTCGGACTTTCAGTATATGAGTTTATGAATTCAGATGAATACTTAGGAGGAATGATGGATGACAGACCCCTCAAAGGACTAGTTCCCGGAGGTTCTTCCGTACCGATTTTACCCCACGATTTAATCTATAAAACCGCTGCCGGAGAAGATAGACTCATGACCTATGAATCACTTGCTGACGGAGGTTTTCAATCGGGTTCTATGCTAGGTTCCGGAGGCTTTATTGTATATAATGATACGGCTTGTATCGTTAGAAATACATGGAACTTCTCAAGATTCTACCACCACGAGAGCTGCGGACAATGTTCGCCTTGTCGTGAAGGAACTGGATGGATGGAAAAAGTTTTGCACCGTATCGAGACCGGACACGGAACCGAAGCAGATATTGAACTACTTTGGAGCATTCAATCAAAAATTGAAGGAAATACAATTTGTCCGTTAGGAGATGCCGCTGCTTGGCCTGTGGCTGCTGCGATCAGACACTTTAGAGAAGAATTTGAATATCATGTGCGCTTCCCAGAAAAAATAAAAGACAAAAATCACTTTGTACATGAACCGATGTCTAAAGTGAGGATGTCTGTAAAGTCTTAATGTCGAAAGTCATAAAGTCAAAAGAAAAGAGTAATGGGAAAATTTAATACGTTTGAAGAAATTGTAGCTTGGCAAAAATCAAGAGAATTCAACAAACGTATTTATGAGATAACAAATAAAGAAGATTTCAAAAGAGATTTTGAATTAGTAAAACAAATAAGAAGAGCATCAATTTCGATCTCCTCCAATATATCAGAAGGGTTCGAAAGAAATACAGATAAAGAGTTTATTTACTTTTTATATGTAGCCAAAGGTTCAGCAGCAGAAGTACGTTCTCAATTGTATTTGGCATTAGATTTAAATTATATAACAAAAGAAGAATTTGAAGCACTGTTTTTAAGTATAACAGATATATCAAAATTATTGAGTGGACTTATAAAATATTTGAATAAGTCGTAATATTGTAAAGTCATAACGGACATTAAGACATTCGACATTAAGACATTCGACATTAAGACATTCGACATTAAGACATAAAAATGAAAGTAACAATAGACGGACAAACAGTAGAGGTCGAGCCAGGAACAACCATCCTGCAAGCTGCTCGTATGATAGGAGGAGAATCGGTTCCTCCTGCAATGTGCTACTATTCAAAACTCGAAAATACGGGAGGTAATTGTCGTGCCTGCTTGGTTGAAGTGTCAAAAGGTAGCGAGGCAGATCCACGTCCGATGCCTAAGATGATGCCTTCGTGCAAGACCAATGTTATGGATGGTATGGAAGTAAAAAGCGTAAGTTCTGAGAGAGCATTAGATGCTCGTAAGGCTGTAACGGAATTTCTGCTAATCAATCACCCACTTGATTGTCCGGTTTGTGACCAAGCAGGAGAATGTGATTTACAGAATTTAGCCTTTAAACACGGGTTGCAAAAAACACGGTTCAAAGAACAGAAACGTACTTTTCCGCCAGAAGATATCGGAGATAAAATCCAATTGCATATGAACCGTTGTATCGTGTGTTATCGCTGTGTGAAAGTAGCCGAACAACTCACACCTGAAAGGGTTCACGGAGTTATGAACCGAGGTGATCACGCTCAGATATCTACCTATATTTCCAAAGCAATAGACAATGAGTTTTCAGGGAATATGATAGACGTATGTCCGGTAGGAGCACTGACCGATAAGACGTTCCGATTTAAATCGAGAGTATGGTTTACCAAGCCTTATACAGCTCACAGAAAATGTGACAAGTGTTGTGGTAAGACTACGCTTTGGATGTTCGGAAACGAAATACAAAGGGTAACGGCTCGTAAAGACGAATATCACGAAGTAGAAGAATTTATCTGTAACGAGTGTCGTTATGACCATAAAGATGTCGAAGACTGGGTGGTCGAAGGCCCCGCGTAAATTCGAGAAATGGTCAGTAATCAACCAAAATAATTATACTCGTAATATGAAACCAGTCGTGATCAAAACCGAGGATCAAATCCTTAAAGGTAGAGAACAAGACCGCATAAAAATAAGTATGAGTGCCGTTCCTTTTAAAGAAGGTGAAAATAAAAATAAATAAAAAATGACCGAGACATTTATTTTAGATAAAACCATTATTATCCTAATCGTATTTGCGATTACGATGCTAATGGCGATGTATGCTACTTTGGCTGAGCGCAAGATTGCCGCTTGGATGCAAGATCGTGTAGGCCCTAACCGCGCAGGAAAAGGAGGAATCCTTCAACCACTAGCTGATGGACTTAAACTCTTCTCAAAAGAAGAATTTATTCCAAATACGCCAAACAAATTCCTATTTATTTTAGGTCCTGGAATTTCGATGACTATTGCGCTTACTACTAGTGCTGTAATTCCTTGGGGAGACAAGCTAGTTATCGGAGGAAGAGAAATACTTTTGCAAGCAGCAGATCTCGATGTGGCGCTACTCTTTGTCTTCGGAATTCTCTCTGTTGGAGTTTACGGAATTATCATCGGAGGATGGGCATCAAATAATAAATACTCGTTGATGGGAGCTATGAGAGCAGGTTCTCAGATGATTTCTTACGAGCTTGCAATGGGGCTTTCTATCATATCTGTGATTATGATGTCAGGTTCGTTGAGTCTAAAAGAAATTGCAGTTCAACAATCAGGCTTGGATTGGAATATATTTTATCAGCCTTTAGCATTTATTATCTTCTTAGTATGTGCGTTTGCTGAAACTAACCGTGCCCCGTTTGATATGGCAGAAGGAGAACACGAATTAGTAGGAGGATATAACCTTGAGTATTCGTCGATGAAAATGGGATTCTACCTTTTTGCTGAGTACGCTGCAATGTTCGTATCTTCAGCAATACTTGCCGTTTTATTCTTAGGAGCGTATAATTATCCAGGAATGGAATGGGCTATAGAAAATTGGGGTGTCAATACAGCAAACTTAATTGGAGTTGGCGCTCTGTTCCTGAAAATATTCTTTTTTATATTCCTATTTATGTGGGTGCGTTGGACGGTTCCGCGCTTTAGATATGACCAGATAATGGACTTAGGATGGAAAGCGCTTATTCCACTTTCTATATTAAACATTATACTCACAGCTTTAGTGATGCTTGTTTTTAGATAATATCTGGAGTAAAGAACAAAGAACAAAGAACAAAGAACAAAGAACAAAGAACAAAGAACAAAGAACAAAGAACAAAGAGAATAGAAAATAGAACATAGAGGGAAGTATTAACAAATCTATGTTGCGTGAGGGATTGCAGTGGAAATCCTTTTGTGGCGCTTGAAAAAGCCAAACAAAAGATTGAAGCGCAAAGCCCGACCCGAGCAAGGGAGAAGAATGGGCAAGGGTCACGCCCAAAAAGAGAATAGGATTAATAATTACGTCAAGAGAAAAAAGACAAATCACATAAAGAGCAAACAAGCAAATCATCGGCTTTGTGGTTTTGCAAAAAATGAAAAAGTTATGTCAATAGAAAATATATCGTTATCGGGGAGTAAAGTTCAGGTCTCTAACAATAAAATGACTTTTGTAGAGCGACTTTACTTGGTGAATATCGTAAGAGGAATGTTTGTGACTTTCAAGCACATGTTCAAGCGTCCTGCAACCATCAAGTATCCTGAACAAAAGAGAATATTCAGCCCAGTATATAGAGGGCGTCATATGCTTATGCGCGATGAAGAAGGAAGAGAACGCTGCGTGGCTTGTGGTATGTGTGCTGTGGCATGTCCAGCTGAGGCAATTTCGATGGTTTCTGCTGAACGAAAACCAGACGAAATGCACCTTTATAGAGAAGAGAAGTATGCAGTGATTTATGAAATCAATATGCTGCGTTGTATCTTCTGTGGATTGTGTGAGGAGGCTTGCCCTAAAGAGGCCATCTATCTTACGAAATCTAAACAACTCGTCTTATCAGAAAATCATAGAGAAGATTTTATTTACGGAAAAGAAAAGCTTTTGATGCCTTTAGACCAAGCAATTAAAAACACTCAAGCCCTTAACTAATTATGCTAACAACACTATTTTATATTTTATCAGCTATTACGCTGGCGAGTGCATTTATGACGGTCCTGACTAGGAACCCCATTCATAGTGCGATTTATTTGGTGGTATGTTTCTTCTCAATCGCAGGACATTACGCCATGTTTAATGCCCAATTCTTGGCCATGGTTCACCTTATCGTGTATTCAGGAGCAATTATGATTCTAATGCTCTTTACGATGATGATGATGAACTTCAACGAAGAACACAAAATCAAAAAGAAAAACCTGATTGTCTTGGCTGCAGTTATATCCCTTTGTTTGATTGGATACGTATTGCTAGCAACTCTGCTGAAAGCTCAGCCAGTAATCCACGAATATTACGTTTCGGGAGAAGACTACCAATCAATCAAAGTTTTAGGAAAAGTATTACTACAAGAATATGTAATTCCGTTTGAGATGGCAGCAATACTATTGCTTGTATCTATGGTCGGAGCCGTATTGCTATCTAAGAGAGATAAAAGAGAAAAGAAAATCACGCTGTAATGTTAGAGAATATTTTACAAGAAATCGGAATCGGAAACTACGTCATCTTATCGACATTATTGTTTTGTATAGGAGTGTTCGGGGTTTTATACAGACGAAACGCAATCGTGGTGTTTATGTCTATTGAAATTATGCTCAACGCAGTCAATCTACTTTTGGTGGCTTTTTCGAGTTATCACCAAGATTCGGCAGGACAGATTTTCGTCTTCTTCTCGATGACTGTCGCAGCGGCAGAAGTGGCTATAGGATTGGCTATTTTAGTATCGATATACAGAAATATCAAATCGATAGATGTTGACAATTTAAGAAACTTAAAAGGATAAGCAGAAAATGGATACAAGCTTTGTTTTAATACTATTACTATCGCCTATACTAGGATTCTTGTTTAATACCTTCTTCGGAAAGCAATTAAGCAAAACTACCTCAGGTGTTATCGGAACCCTTGCAGTAGGGATTTCATTCGTAGTTTCGGTTATTCTTTTTAATAAAGTATTGCAGTCAGGAGAGGGAATTACGGTTCACTTTTTTGATTGGATAGAACTATACAACTTCAACGTAGGCTTCAGCTTCTTGCTTGACCAACTCTCTCTGATTTGGTTGCTGTTCGTTACTGGAATCGGAACGCTAATTCACGTGTATTCTATCAGTTATATGCACGAGGATGAGAATATTCATAAATTCTTCGCTTACTTAAACCTGTTCGTATTCTTTATGATTACGCTTGTAGCTGGTAGTAACTTACTTATTATGTTTATCGGATGGGAAGGCGTAGGACTTTGTTCTTACTTGCTTATCGGATTCTGGCATAAAGTTCAAGAAAACAACGATGCAGCCAAAAAGGCTTTTATCATGAACCGTATCGGAGATTTAGGTTTCTTAGCCGGAGTTTTCATTATCGGATACTTGTTCAATTCGTTAGATTATACAACTATCAAACACGCAATTGCTGTAGGTGAGTATGTTGATTTAGGATGGCTTGCTTTTGCAACTTTCTGTCTGTTTATCGGAGCTACTGGAAAATCAGCTCAGTTGCCACTTTATACCTGGTTACCCGATGCGATGGCTGGACCGACACCAGTTTCGGCACTTATTCACGCAGCAACCATGGTTACGGCGGGAATTTTTATGATTACAAGATTAAACTTCTTGTTTGAACTTACACCTATTATACTCAATATCATTGCCACTATCGGAGCACTGACAGCGCTTATTGCCGCTTTCATCGCACTTGTGCAGACAGATATCAAAAAAGTACTCGCCTATTCAACCGTATCACAGCTCGGACTAATGTTCTTAGCTCTTGGTTTGGGTGCTTACGAAATTGCCGTTTTCCACGTTATTACGCACGCATTCTTTAAAGCATGTCTATTCTTGGGTTCAGGATCAGTTATTCACGCGTTGGGAGGCGAACAAGATATGAGAAAAATGGGTGGGCTTAAAGGCAGTATGAAAATCACTTTCATTACCTTCTTAATCTCAACACTTGCTATCTCAGGGATTTTCCCGCTATCAGGATTTTTTCTCTAAGGATGAAATCTTATTAGTAGCTTTCCACGAAAACACATTACTTTGGATTATCGGTTCAGTCGCTTCAGTTATGACGGCTTTCTATATGTTTAGGTTGTTATACTTGACTTTCTTTGGTAAGTTTAGAGGTACAGAAGAGCAAAAAAGCAAACTACACGAAAGCCCAAGTCTGATTACTATTCCACTTATCATCTTAGCTTTCTTCGCTGCTATTGGCGGACTCATCAGTTTGCCTGAAAAATAGCTGGTTAAATCAATATTTAGAGCCTATTTTTATCGGAACAAGACCACCTCATTTAGTTGATTCTACAACTTATATAATGATGGTTGTAGCAACTATTGGTGCATTTATCGGAATCGGAATTGCTTATTCTAAATACATCAAAAAATCAGAAGTTCCAGCAAGAGACGAAGAAGTACATGGTTTCTCAAAAGTGCTCTTAAATAAGTTCTATGTTGATGAAATTTATACTGCACTATTTGTTACACCGATATATTGGATGGGAGATTTCTTCAAACAAATTGTAGAAGTTATTATTTCATATGTGATTTTTGGCTTAGGAAAAGCTGTGAATCTACTATCAGATCAAGGAAGAACATTACAAAACGGAAGTGTTGGTTTATACCTCTTCGTATTCGTTTTAGGATTTAGTACCATTGTTTATTATATATTTTTAGCGTAACAGAATGAACGTATCTATATTACTCATAATACTGCTTGCAGGAGCTTTCATCACTTATTTTTCATCAGAGAAATTAGCTCGTCAAACTGCTTTATTCGTAAGCTTAGTTGCTCTTGTGGCAACGGGAGTTTTGTTGTCTGAATTTCAATCGGGAAGTTCGGTTGATTTGGTAGCACAATGGATCAGCAAACCGAACATTTCGTTTTACCTCAAAGCGGACGGACTTTCACTAGCACTAGTTTTACTAACGACTTCCCTTATGCCGCTGGTGATTTATTCTTCTTTTGGCAATTCATTTCAGAACAAAAAAACGCTCTACGCACTTATACTGTTTATGGCTTTTGCTATGGTCGGTACGTTTTTGGCAGCAGACGGATTCTTATACTATATCTTCTGGGAACTTTCATTGATTCCGATTTATTTCATCGGACTTCTTTGGGGTAACGGAGACTTGGCAGAGCGTCAAAAAACCATGATAAAGTTCTTTATCTACACTTTTGCAGGCTCGTTGTTTATGTTGGTTGCCTTTATTTATCTCTACCAAAAAGCAGGAAGTTTCTTGTTAGAAGACCTATACGCATTAGATCTTAGTTCATCAGAACAATTCTGGATATTCTTGGCTTTCTTCTTGGCGTATGCGATTAAAATTCCAATAGTGCCTTTTCATACTTGGCAGGCAAATACCTATCAAGCCAATCCAGCTTTAGGTACGATGCTTCTATCAGGTGTGATGCTAAAGATGGCATTGTTCAGTATTATCCGCTGGCAACTGCCGATTGCTCCCGACGCAGCAATCACACATAAAAACTTCTTTATCGTATTGGCAATTATAGGAGTGGTTTACGGCTCTATCTTGGCTTTAAGACAAGACAACATCAAAAAACTTTTGGCGTATTCGTCACTAGCGCACGTTGGGCTTATCGCTGCAGGAGCTTATTCACTTACACTTGACGGTTTCAGAGGAGCAGTGTTGCAAATGCTAGCACACGGTTTTGTAGTTGTTGGGTTATTCTTCGTTGCTGAAGTGATTGAAAGACGTTATGGAACACAGAAAATATCAGAAATGGGTGGCATTCGCTCGCAAGCAGTTTGGTTAGCTTCTATCTTTATTGTTTTCGTAATGGCCTCTGTCGGACTACCAGGGACTTTTAACTTCATCGGAGAATTTACATTGCTTTACGGATTGTCACAAGTTAATATTTGGTTTGCTATCGTGGGAGGAACTTCTATCATTTTAGGTGCTTTTTATATGCTTAGACTTTATCAGCACGCAATGTTGGGTGAGACCAATACCAAACCTTTTGCCGATATCAATATTCAAGAAAAAGTAGTTTTCGTAATTATAGTGGTGGTTTTAATCGGTTTTGGTTTATATCCGAAATGTTTGAATGATTTGATTATTCCTGCATTGGAAGAAACTTTAAAACATATCAATTAAGAAGTCGAAATTGCAGATTCTAAAAAAATAGAAATAATTTATAATAGTTAATAAAGAGGTTGTTATAAGGAGAATATGAATAAGGATAATAGGTAAATAAAAATTCCCAAATCCTAATTCCCAAGTAACAAATTCCTTAATCAAAGAAATATGAATACACTTATAGCTATTGGTTCACTGGCAATTTTAGTTTTATTGCTCGAAATTTTCGGAGCGAGAAAGACAATCATACCTGTTACAATCGCAGGATTGTTAGCCACACTCGGAATTTCTCTAGGAGGAATTTTCATGGAATTCAGGCCAGCCTCTTTCTTTAGCAACACCATTATAGAAGACAAATATTCGATGAGTTTCTCGTCGTTATTTATCTTGCTTACTATTTTTATCGTATTGATGGGAGCTGATTTTTATCGCAAAGATTCAAAGCGACTATCAGATTATATCACCGTGAAGCTACTACTGCTATTCGGTGGAGTTGCGATGGTTTCTTTCGGGAATTTAGCCACTTATTTTTTGGGAATTGAAATTCTATCTGTTTCGCTATATATCTTAGCGGCAAGCAAGCCGTTAGACGTAAAGAGCAATGAGGCCGGGATGAAGTATTTCTTGATGGGAGCTTTCGCTTCAGGTTTTTTGCTTTTCGGAATTGCCTTAATATATGGTGCAACAGGTTCGTTTGATATGGAGGTTATTCACCAAGCAGGAATGAGCGCAGGTGTAGAAGATTGGTTTTATATCGGAATTGCAATGGTGAGTGTAGCGATGTTGTTTAAGATTGCAGCAGTACCATTTCACCTTTGGGCACCAGATGTTTACCAAGGTTCACCAACACTGATTACTGCACTGATGAGCACACTAGCCAAAGTTATCGCTATCGCTGGTTTTTATAGATTGATTGAAGGAATGTACGGAAACTTCTCTGAGGCTTTTATCAATGCTTTGATAGTTATTTCTATACTGTCAATGGCTGTTGGTAATATCATGGCACTTAGACAGCAGAACGTAAAGCGTATGTTGGCATTCTCTGGTATTTCTCACGCTGGTTTTATGCTAATGGCATTACTTGCGATTCCAAATGGCGCTAGTAATCTATTGTATTATGCTACGGCTTATGCCATTGCTGGTATAGCGGCTTTTGCTGTGGTTGTCGTAATTACGAAAGGCAAAGAAGACGAAGATATTTTTCGCTTTAATGGTCTTGGCAAGAAAAATCCGTTGTTGGCATTAACCCTAACGATTGCCTTGCTTTCGCTTTCTGGAATTCCGATTCTCGGAGGGTTCTTTGGTAAGGTGTTCTTATTCGGTCAGATGCTAGAGCTTGGTTATACCACACTGGTAATCATTGCTGTGATCAACTCGATTATCTCTATCGGATATTACTTTAAATTGATTCTAGCGATGTACACTAAGCAGAGTACTGATGAAGCAGTGACGATTTCGCCTGTCTATACCTTCGTAGCCATTGCCGCAACGTTAATCAATATTGTTATAGGTCTATTTCCGGATATGGTCTTAAAACTGATATAAACAAGAGTTTAATATATACACAAAAGGAGGTCAATTTTTGATCTCCTTTTTATTTTGATAACTTACTTCTGTATCTATAATTAAATCTTAAAATCAGTTGTGTCGTTATTCTTTTATAACCATTTCGTTATGAGTTGTTTGGTAAAACAAATTAATTGCCATATATTTGCACATTATTTACTGAAAAGATAAATGAGAGGCACGACTATCGTGCCTCTTTTATTAGAAGAAATTCCAGATGCTTAAGGACAAAGTAACCGAATTATTAAACGCCGCACTTGAAGAGAAACCTAGTGTTTTTCTAATTGAATTAGCTATTTCGGGAGACAATAAAATCACAGTTACCTTAGATGGTGACCAAGGAGTTAACCTTCAGGATTGTATTGATATCTCTCGTGCCATAGAACACAATTTAGATAGAGAAGAAATAGATTTTTCTCTTGAAGTAGCCTCAGCTGGAGCTTGTTCTCCGCTTAAGTTTCCGAGACAGTATAAAAAAAATATAGGTCGAACACTTGAGCTTGTTACAGTTGATGGTAGTAGAGTGACGGCAGAAATTACAGATGCTACGGATGACTTTGTAGTTATGGAATGGAGCAGTAGAGAACCCAAGAAAATAGGTAAAGGAAAAGAAACTATAAATCATCGCATTGAAGTTCCTTACTCAAAAATAAAAGAAGCAAAAGTGACTATTGTATTTTAAAAGAAACAAAACAGAAAGATGGAAAATATTGCACTAATCGAATCGTTCTCGGAGTTTAAAGATGATAAACTCATCGACCGTGTAACATTGATGGCTATTTTAGAAGAAGTTTTCAGAACTGCTCTAAAGAAAAAATACGGTTCAGATGACAACTTCGATATTATCATCAACCCTGATAAAGGGGATATGGAGATTTGGAGACGTAGAGAGATTGTTCAGGATGAGGACTTAGAAGACGAAAACGAAGAGATTTCGCTTACAGACGCACGTCTTATCGAGCCTGACTTTGAGATTGGAGAAGAAGTATCTGAAGAAGTAAAGTTGATAGATTTAGGAAGAAGAGCTATCTTAGCTCTACGACAAAACCTAATTTCTAAAATTCATGAGCACGACAACACTAACCTTTACAAACAATTCAAAGACCTTATAGGCGAAATATACACAGCTGAGGTACATCACGTACGTCATAAAGCAATCATCTTGCTTGACGACGAAGGTAATGAAATTGTACTCCCAAAAGAAAAACAAATTCCATCAGACTTTTTTCAGAAAAGGAGACAACGTAAAAGGAATTATTGAGAATGTTGAGCTAAAAGGAAATAAACCTCAAATTATCATGTCTAGAACTTCAGAGAGGTTTTTAGAAAAATTATTTGAACAAGAAATCCCTGAAATTTATGACGGACTAATTACTATTAAAAAAGTAGTACGCATACCAGGGGAAAAAGCAAAAGTTGCCGTAGATTCTTATGATGACAGAATTGATCCTGTTGGAGCATGTGTCGGAATGAAAGGATCTCGTATTCACGGAATTGTACGTGAGTTAGGAAACGAAAATATAGATGTTATTAACTATACAACCAATACACAGTTATTCATCACCAGATCTTTGAGCCCTGCGAAGGTCTCTTCTATCAAAATTGATGAAGACAACAAAAGAGCTGAAGTATTCTTGAAGTTAGAAGAAGTTTCTAAAGCAATTGGTAGAGCAGGACAAAACATCCGATTGGCAGGAATGCTAACAGGATATGAACTTGACGTAATAAGAGAAGGCGTAGCACAAGAAGAAGATGACGTAGAGTTAACTGAATTTGTCGATGAAATCGAAGGATGGGTCATCGCTGAGTTCGCAAAAATAGGCTTAGATACTGCTCGTAGTGTCTTAAAACAAGATATCAATGACTTAGTGCGTAGAACTGACCTAGAAGAAGAGACCATCCGCGAGGTGATCAATATTCTGAAAGAAGAGTTTGAGGATTAAGTTAATATTAAAAGCAAAAAATAAATATATCGGTTAATCGATAAAAAGGATTATATGTCAGAAAGAAAACCAACAAGATTAAATATGGTTCTAAAGGAGTTTAATATCTCCTTAGACCGAGCTGTAGACTATCTTAAAGAAAAAGGAATCGAAGTAGAATCAAACCCCAATACAAGAATTGAAGGGAAAGTCTATGATGTTCTTTTTGATGAATTTGCCTCTGATAAAGATCGCAAGGAAGCCTCTATTGAAGTAGGTGAAGAAAAGCGAAAAGAAAAAGAGGCGCTGAAACTTGAAAGAGAAAAAGAAGAGCAAAAACGTCTTGATGATGAAGCCAAAAGAGCTGAAGTTATCAAAGCAAGAGCGACACTTTCAGGACCTAAGCACGTTGGATCTATCGACCTAAATCCGAAAAAAGCAAAAGAAGAACCCAAGAAGGAAGAGCCTAAGATTAAGGAGGCATCTAAAGTTGAAATGCCTGCTGTTACAGAAAAAGTTGTTGAAGCTCCGAAGCAAGAAGAAGTAAAGCAAGAACCTAAGGAAGAGAAACCAAAAATTACTGTTGAAAAGCCAAAAGTTATTTCAGAAAAACCGGTTAGTCAAAACGAAACTAAGGTAGAGAAAACGAAAACTGAGAAAAAGACAGAGAAGAAAGAAGAAACTCCAGTGGATCCTACTGCACCTGTAGAAGAAACATTGAAAACTCAATATCAAAAACTATCAGGTACTACATTTACTGGAAAAGTAATCGACCTGACCCAGTTTGAGGCTAAACCTAAAAAAGTTGAGCCTAAAGCAACTACTCCTAGAGCAACCTCTGACGCCAATAAAAACAAAAGAAAACGCATTAAACCAGGGCAAAAACCAGCAACGGGGTCTAATCAAGCTGGAGGTGCAGCAGGTCCTAGAAAAGACTTCGTTAGTAGAGGTGGTCCTGTCGGGAAACGTCAACCTATAGTTAAGGTTGAACCTACTGAAGAAGAAGTTAAAAAACAAATACAAGAAACGCTTGAAAAACTTCAAGGTAAAGGAAGAGGTTCTAAAGCCGCTAAATATCGTAGAGAGAAACGTGATACGCACCGCCAACGTGTTGATGATGAAATCCGTCTAGAAGAAGAAGAAAGCAAAATCTTAAAAGTAACTGAATTTATTACTGTTGGAGAGGTAGCCACGATGATGGATGTGCCGATTAACAAAATTATCGGGGTATGTATGTCACTCGGTATTATGGTTACGATGAACCAACGATTAGATGCAGAAACACTAAGTATCGTTGCAGAAGAATTCGGTTTTGAAGTAGAGTTTACTACAGCAGATATTGAAGAATCAGCCTTCGAAGAAGTTGACAGAGAAGAAGACTTGCGTCCGCGCGCACCAATCGTTACCGTTATGGGACACGTTGACCACGGTAAGACTTCGCTTTTAGACTACGTGAGAAAAACAAATGTTATCGCAGGTGAATCAGGAGGAATTACTCAACACATTGGGGCATACTCTGTAAAACTTGACAACGGACAGAAAATCACTTTCTTAGATACTCCAGGTCACGAAGCGTTTACAGCGATGCGTGCTAGAGGTGCTCAGGTTACAGATATCGCAATTATCGTGATTGCGGCGGATGATGATATCATGCCACAGACCAAAGAGGCTATTGCACACGCTCAAGCCGCTGGCGTACCGATTATATTTGCCATCAATAAGGTAGATAAACCAAACGCAAACCCAGATAAAATTAAAGAAAGATTAGCAGGAATGGATCTCCTAATCGAAGAATGGGGAGGGAAAATCCAATCACAAGATATTTCAGCAAAACAAGGTACAGGAATGAAAGAGCTTTTAGAAAAAGTTCTCTTAGAATCTGAAATGCTAGAGCTGAAAGCCAATCCAGACAAAGCAGCTACCGGAACAGTAGTAGAGGCATTCTTAGACAAAGGTAGAGGATATGTATCGACAGTACTTGTTCAGGCAGGAACGCTACGCATCGGAGATTATATCCTTGCGGGAACTTGCCACGGTAAAGTACGTGCGATGCACGACGAAAGAGGAAATATCATTAAAGAAGCAGGACCTTCTACGCCAGTATCAGTATTAGGATTAGACGGAGCACCAGGAGCTGGAGATAAATTTAACGTGTTTGAAGACGAAAGAGAAGCAAAAGCAATTGCTACAAAACGCTCTCAATTATTACGTGAGCAATCCGTTAGAACGCAGCGTCATATTACGCTTGCAGAAATCGGAAGACGTATTGCACTGGGTCAGTTTAAAGAACTTAACATTATCCTTAAAGGAGACGTTGATGGTTCAGTTGAAGCACTTACAGATTCATTCTTAAAGCTATCAACAGACGAAATCCAAATCAATATCATTCACAAAGGAGTGGGAGCTATTACAGAATCTGACGTTTTATTAGCCTCGGCTTCTGACGCAATCATCATCGGGTTCAACGTTCGTCCGATGGGTAATGCTAGAGCACTTGCAGATAAAGAAGAAATTGACATCAGAAACTACTCAATTATCTATGATGCAATCGATGACCTTAGAGATGCGATGGAAGGAATGCTTTCTCCAGAACTTAAAGAAGAAATTACTGGAACGGCTGAAATCCGTGAATTGTTTAAGATTTCAAAAGTCGGAACCATTGCAGGTTGTATGGTTACAGACGGAAAAATATTCAGAAACTCTAAAATCCGCTTAATCCGTGAAGGTGTAGTAATTTATACCGGAGAGCTTACTGCTCTAAGACGTTTTAAAGACGATGTAAAAGAGGTGTCTAAAGGATATGATTGTGGACTTCAAATCAAAAACTACAACGATATTAGAGAATTAGATATTGTTGAAGCTTTCCAAGAAGTAGAGATCAAAAAGAAATTATAAATCTTACTTATAATTATTTTTCAAAAAAATCCCGTTCTATTGCTGAACGGGATTTTTTGTCTTTAAAAATCAAAAATATTTTGTTATTACTTCTTGCGAATCCGAGGATGATAAGTGTTCAAAACCTCTGAAAGAAACTTCCTGTCCAAATGCATATAAATTTCAGTAGTAGTGATAGATTCGTGGCCTAACATCAATTGTATAGAACGCAAATCAGCGCCGTTCTCCAACAAGTGTGTTGCAAACGAATGCCTGAAGGTATGCGGAGAAATAACTTTGTTAAGCTTGATTTCGAGAGCTAAATTTTTTACTAAGGTGAATATCATAGCTCGTGTGAGTTGCCTTCCTCTACGGTTCAGAAACAGCGTATCTCCATATTGTTTCTGTATAGGGAACTTATCTCTACACTCCTCTTTATAGAGGCTTATAAGCTTCTGAGTCTGCTCACCTATGGGTACGAACCGCTGTTTATTTCCTTTTCCAGTAATTTTTATAAAACCTTCATCAAAGAATAAATCTGATATTTTGAGGCTGATAAGTTCAGATACACGCAATCCACAACTGTATAAGGTTTCAATAATAGCTTTGTTGCGATGCGCTAAAAGAAGTGCTTCTTCATTAGGCGTATCAAAACGTATTGCAGCAATCAGATTGTCAATGTCTTCTACGGAAAGCACATCTGGAAGTTTTCGTCCTATCTTAGGTGTTTCTATCAGCTCTAACGGATTAGTCTGACGGTAATTTTCAAATATCAGAAAGTTAAAAAAGCTTTTTAGCCCTGATATAATCCGAGACTGAGAGCGCTCGTTCACCTCTTTTGACACTTCGTAAATAAAGTGTTGTACGTGTTCATCAGTAATCGTAAGTGGCGAAACATCGATTTCGTTGCTATCTAAAAAACGACAAAGCCTATAAATATCAAACGAGTAATTGTCAATCGTATGCTGAGATAATCCTCTTTCTATTTTCTGATAATCTTGATAATCTTTTATGTAAGACTCCCAATTTTTCATCGCGGTCGTTTAATATAGATATTACAATAGTGCGCAGTGCATACCAACTTATTCAAAAAAATTGTTGTTTTTAATAGCTTGTTTGAGTGGGTCAATGTTTTTAATTTTCAATACACTCTCAAAGCAACGAATGTGAGTTCTGTTGTGCACGTCACTCCCAGCAAAATCAATCATACCGGCGGCTAAAAGTTGGTCAGCTATTTTGGTTATATTCTCGCCATAAAACCCCATAGTAGAAAGTAAATTAATCTGAAAAAGACAACCTGAGTTCTTCAGTTTATTGTATTCATTAAAGTTGTGGTGATAAAACAAATATCTTTCTGGATGTGCCAATACAGGTTTATAGCCAGCTACTTGAAGGTCAAAAATAATTTCGTATAATTGAATCGGAGCATTGATGTACGACATCTCAACTAGCACATAATTGTCTTTTAGTGTCAATAACTTCTCTGACTGAAAACGCTGTACAAACTGATCGTCCATTAGGTATTCTGTAGCAACTTTTAGGTCTAGTTTAGACGTAAGTTCAGGTAATAACTCTTGTACTTCTTTGAGTTTTGAGGTAATATCTTCGTAGGAATTTTCCCAAACACCTGGATAGGTATGCGGAGTAGTTGTCGCTCTTTTAAAACCTAAATCCACAAAAGACTGCATCAAAGAGGTTGATTCTTCAAGCGTCTTAGCTCCGTCATCAATCCCAAATAGAACATGAGAATGAATATCGACAAAATCGACAGTGAGGTCTTTTAGAAAAGGCTTTTTTGGTTTAAAAATTGAAAACATAACTAACTATCTTAAATAAGATGTGAGTATATTACACATCAAAAAATATACAAAAACAGATGAACTTGCTATGATAAGGGTTTTTTTCTGTTGATCAAAAGATTCAGAAGTATGCTTACTATAAATAAGATAAAATGCTGTGCCTGAAATCATTCCGAATAAATAGCCTGTCAAAATATCGGTAGGGAAATGTAGTCCTAAATAGACTCGACTATAAGCAAAAATCAACGGGAACAAGAAGAGGAAAAAAGCAAATTTGTAATATTTTCTAAAGATAAAGAATAAAAAAACTGTTGCCGCCATTGAGTTTGAAGCGTGCCCAGAAAAGAAACTAAACGAACTTCTGTCCACCAAAATCCTGAGTTGGTCTCTAATTTCCAAATCATTCACAGGTCGCGCACGTTGAAAGATATATTTGAACAAATTAGTGGTCTGGTCAGTAACCATAATAATTAGGGCTAAAAAAACCAAAATTATTCCCAATTGCTTCCATCCTACTTTTTTCCAAAGAAAATAGAAAACCAACAAAAAAATTGGGCTAAGGTAGAACTGATTAGTTATAAAAATCCAGAAGTGGTCTGCAGTTTCAGAGCCTAGGTTGTTCAAATAAACCAATAATTGTTTGTCTAATAGTATTAGCTTATCCATTATCTTTGTCTCTTAATGGGTCCTTCCATATGCTCTAAGTCTTCTTTAATTTTTTCAACTTCATCCACAAAACCATCTTTAGTAGCATGTTCTACATCGGTAAGTTGTTTTTGAATAGAATCAGACAGTCCTGTAAATTCGCCTTTCAGGTTATCTTTTATATCGGTAATTTCTTTAAAATCTGCACTTTTTTGAATTTCACTCTTGATATCGTTAGTTGCATTTTTAATCTGAGCCATACCTTTGCCAAGGGTTCTAGCAATTTCTGGAATATTTTTAGACCCGAAAAGCATCAGCGCAACAAACACAATCAATACAATTTCTGACATTCCCATAAACTAAAATCATTTCGTTTTTTTATAATATACAAAGTTACAAAGTTTTTCTGAGGGATATTTTTATTTCAAGTGTTTTGTTATTGTCACAACCTACTATGAATTTTTTTATTTATTGGTTTTCAGGCTGTCACAAAACACAGGTCTATTGTCTATAGATCTTACAGAAATCTAGTGCGGATGATTTTGTATAGAACAAAAGGCTTAAAGCATTCAAATGAATTTTAAAAAACATATATTTGTGATATGAATTTTGATGTTATTTTAGGCCAAGAATTTCTTAAAAACCACTTAAAAACTACGATTGACTCGGGTCGGATTTCTCATGCACAGCTGTTTGTAGGTCAGAGTGGCACAGGCGTATTGCCGATGGCTATCGCTTATGCACGTTATGTATTGTGTGGCAATGACAATGCTTCTTGCAACCTCAAACTAGATACGCTTTCACATCCTGATTTACATTTTATCTATCCGACGATTACCACAGAAGAAGTCAAAACAAAGCCTAAAAGCATCGATTTTTTGCCTCGTTGGAAAGAGTTTTTTAAAGAGAGTCCGTACGGAAGTCTCTTTGATTGGTATAAAAAATTGGGACACCTCAACAAACAAGGAGAAATCAGGGTAGACGATGCTGCAGAAGCTTTAAAAACACTTTCGTTAAAATCCTATGAAGGCGGATATAAAATACTGATCATTTGGCAAGCGGATAAGATGAATATCGCTACTTCAAACAAGCTATTAAAGCTCATTGAAGAGCCACCTCAAAAGACGTTGATTATTCTAGTTGCTGAAGATGATAAGAATATTCTACAGACCATAAAATCCAGATGTCAGACTTTGTACTTTTCAGCTTTGAGTCACGAAACCATTGCCAAAGGACTTATCGCTGAGTTTCAGGTCAAAGAACATACAGCACAAAAAATCGCACATCAAGCCCAAGGAAGTTATACTAAAGCCATTGAAATTCTCAATGAAGACAACGAGTTTCCGTTTGACAAGTGGTTTGTAGATTGGGTGCGAACGGCTTTTAAGGCAAGAGGAAATCCAGCGGCAATCCACGGCCTTATCAGTTGGTCTGAAACCATCGCTGGGATTGGCAAAGAAACTCAGAAAAAATTTCTATCTTATTGTATTGAGATTTTTAGACAAGCATTACTATTGAATTACCAAGCCAAAGAATTGGTATATCTAGAGCCAGAGGTAGAGAGTTTTAAACTCGAGAAGTTTGCTCCGTTTGTCAATGGCACTAATATTCTAGAGATTCAACAAGAATTATCTGATGCCATTTATCACATCGAGCGTAACGGAAACCCAAAAATTATCTTAACTGATTTATCCATAAAACTCACACGTTTAATCCATAAAAAATAAACCATGAACAACTTAGTAGAAATATTCATTTTAGTACTGCTTGCCATTGCATTCTTACAGTCAGGTATTGACAAGATTGCTGATTGGAAAGGAAATTTAGAATGGCTGAAATCTCATTTTTCAAACTCTCCTATCGCTAAACACGTACCTCTATCCTTAGCAATTGTTTTGATTTTCGAAATGATATCAGGGCTTCTTGCTATTATCGCAATTTTGTCAATACTCATCAATGACAATACTGAAATAGCAGTGATTTGTGCGATTACCTCTTTGATTACACTTTTATTCTTATTCTTCGGGCAAAGAATTGCCAAGGATTATGAAGGGGCAAAAACAATTGTCATCTATTTTATTCCCACCTTATTTTTGCTTTATCTACTCCAATAAAAGATGTTTTTGATTTTATAATATGACTGTTATCATTTGGCAACTGAGGTCAAATAAATATCTTTGTGTATCATTATAAAATCCAATCCTATGTCATTATATGTTTCAGCTGAAGAGGCTGTCAGACTCATAAAAAGTAGAGATCGTGTTTTCTTGCACGGAAGTGCAGCAACACCGCTACATATGATCAACGCTTTGCTAAAAAGAGCAGGTGAAGTCAGTCAAGTAGAGCTGGTTTCTATCAGTACCTTTGGTGATATTCACTGGAGAGAGCCACAAGTAGTAGAGTCTTTTTATCTGAATTCACTTTTTGTTTCTGCGAATATCAGGGAATGGGCAAATAGCTCTCACGGGGGTTATGTACCTATTTTTTTGAGCGAAATACCAAAACTTTTTACCGATGGATATTTGCCGCTTGACGTGGCTATCGTACATGTTTCTCCACCAGATAGACACGGCTACTGTTCGCTGGGTACTTCAATCGATGCCGCTTGGACGGCAGTTAGAGTAGCTAAAACAGTAATTGCTCAGGTCAACCCCAAGATGGTGAGAACCCACGGGGATTCATCAGTGCATTTCTCGAAATTCCACGCGATGGTTTGGCACGAAACCAATCTATTAGAAGTTGATTATAATTCACAAGATGAGGTCTCGATGCAAATCGGGAAGAATGTAGCTGAACTCATTGAAGATGGCTCAACGCTGCAAGCAGGAATCGGTTCTATACCCAATGCGGTATTGAGCAACCTTACGACACACAAAGATTTAGGCATCCATACAGAGATGTTCTCTGACGGAATTATACCATTGGTTGAAAAGGGAATTATTACCAACGAAAAGAAAAAAATTCACCCCGGAAAAACCATTACTTCGTTTGTGGCCGGAACACAAAAAATATACGATTTCGTAGATGACAACCCAACCGTTTCGTTTATGAACGTAACCCACGTCAACGATACGGCAGTCATCAGAAAAAACCCGAAAGTGGTAGCCATAAACTCGGCTTTAGAGATTGACTTAACTGGACAAGTATGTGCAGATTCCATCGGTACGAGGCAGTTCTCAGGTATCGGAGGACAGATGGATTTTATGAGAGGTGCCGCTTTATCAGAAGGAGGTAAACCAATCATCGCCATGCCATCCGTAACTCCAAAAGGAATATCAAAAATCACTCCGATGCTCAAACACGGCGCAGGAGTAGTCACCACTAGAGGTCACGTACATTATGTAGTAACCGAATATGGCGTGGTAGATCTATACGGAAAAAACATGGAGCAACGCTCAAAACTACTCATTAGTATTGCTCATCCAGACCATAGAGAAGTACTTGAGAAAGCACACTTTGACAGGTTTAGATAATATAAATTTTTAATCATCATAAAAATCCCAAGTTATCAAAGATAACTTGGGATTTTTTGCAGGCTGTTTTAGCTGACTTTAGTCTTAATTTTCGTCTGGCAAAAAGCTATATACTTTTGCGTAATACAGCATCTGTTCTTCAAATGATTTTGGTTGTACGATTCTGTAATCCGTAACTTCACCTTTGTCATTCTTTATTTCAGTGATAATTGGGTTTACAAAACCTTTGTAAGCAGCCACATTAAACTTCGCATTTCGCTCTAACACTTCTCTGTGAATAGCTTGGTTTACTTTGACGCCATAAGTTTCCACAAGTGCCTTAGCTGCTTTATAATCACCTTCTGATTTGATTCTTTGGGTCTCTCTAAGGAGTTGCCCGAACAAATCATGTAGTTTATCATAATCGGTAATATTGAAATAGGTATTTCCGTCTCTAGTGACTTTTTCGATCACATTGTCTTTTTTGCCCTTTTCATATACCCAAGCGCTCACCCATTGGCGGTTTCTCATATGTGATTCTTCGATATCTGCACCTAAATCTAAACGCACCAATTGCATCATCAATCCATTTCTGATATAGCCGTCATAAGCGGTTTTTCCGAGCTCTTTCCAATTGTCTACTAAACCTAATTCTTGAAGTTTTTCATCATACAAATAATAAAGCCCCACAAGGTCTGCTCTTCCTTCCTCTAGGGTCGACGCATAGCTTTTAAGCGTTTCTTTGGGTTGACCAACGCCTGGGTTTAATTGCCCTGAAGCGTGACCTATAACTTCGTGCAAAGCGGTATGCAGTTTTCCTGAGAGTTCTCCGTATTTTTTCTCTAATTGGTATTCTTCCTCATCGTGAACAAATTCCTTTAGTCTATCTGCACCTCCGACCTGATTATAAGCATCGATGATATTGCCCAACGAAATTGATTTTGAGCCGTGTTCGGCTCTAATCCAATCTGCATTCGAGAGGTTAACACCTATAGGCGTACTTGGAGAAGAATCTCCTGATTCT
Organism: Flavobacteriaceae bacterium; assembly: GCA_034676605.1. Lineage (GTDB taxonomy): Bacteria > Bacteroidota > Bacteroidia > Flavobacteriales > Flavobacteriaceae > Flavobacterium. Next base: position 2,311,525 of record JAUCBW010000001.1, read on the forward strand.
GAGGCGACAATTACCGTCTTATAAGTTACTCCAGTTACGTTTTTCTTCTTGTGTTCTTCAATAAGGGGCGAATTGTCTTCAAACCACTGAGCTTCTTTTGAGATGACTTCCATCTTTTTAGACATATCAAAATCCTTGATTTGCACCACGCTCTCAAATGCGCCTTTATGTCTTAATGGGTCGCTATACACTTCTATAAATCCGTTGTTGTAATCAATATTTCCTTTAGTAGCTTTTACCCAAGCGATGTTATAGTCATCCCAGATTTTGAGGTCACCTGTTTGGTAATACTTAATTAGTAGTTTTATGGCATCGCCTTGTTCTTGATTTTCAGCTACAGTCACCGCTTTCTCTAACCAATAAATAATTTTATCGATAGCTGATCCGTACATACCTCCGCTTTTCCATACTTTATCTACTAATTTTCCGTTTTCTTTGACTAGTTTAGAATTCAAGCCTGTAGATAACGGTCGCAAAGGGTCTGGGCTTTTCATATTCCCGTAGAAAGCTTCTACTTCTGCCTCAGTGATTCCTTCGCCATAGAAATTCACCGCTGAACCTTTGACAAGTCCTTTTGATAAGTCTAGATTTACTTTTTTGCTATCTACATCGTTAAACAATATTTCGGCAATAGTATTGTCTAGGCTTGCATTGGTTTCTTTGAGCAACAAATCAAAATATGCTTTAGAGAAAGCAGGTTTAATTTTGTCGTTAGAATAATGATGGTGAATTCCGTTTGAGAACCACACCCTTTTGAGGTAAACGACAAAGTTTGCCCAATCTTCTGAATTTTTATCTCCATTATAATACTGGTAGATATGCTCTAAAGCTCTTCTGATTTTTAGATTGTGCTTGTAGTTCTGATCCCAAATAATATCGCGCCCTGCATAGCCCGCTTCACTTAAATAATACACCAATTCTTTCTCTTTCAAGCTCAGATCGTCCCAACCTGGAACCTGATATCTAAGCACTTCAATATCTGCAAATTTATCAACACTGTGCTGAAATTCTTCTGTTTTTAAGCTGTCATCTATACTAACTTCTGTATCCTTTGACTTGTTTTTATCACAAGCAAGGAATAAAGCGGCAGTCAATACAAGACAACTAATGCTGTTTAGTTTCATTTTTTCATTTTTTAGTATTCACAAATTTATAAAAACAAGTCAAACTTCTTGCATAGTTCATCGATAAATACACAACATAAAGGATTTTCTGTGGAATTATGACTCATATTAAATACATCCTTTTACTATCTTTGGCAGTCATTTTGATTAACGCCCTAAAGAGATTCTAAATTAGTTGTTATGAAAACAAAACTGCCCTATCTATTACTGCTACTATTACTTGCTTCTTGTTCAGGAGTAAAACAAGCTAACAAAGCACTGTACTCAGGAGATTACGAAAAAGCGATTGATATTGCTGTAGAGCGTTTGCAGAAAAACAAAAACAAAAAAGCAGATAAAGAGCAGATTGCCACACTAGAGCACGCTTTTCATAAAATGAAAGCAAGTTATTTAGAGCGGATTGATTTCTTAATAAAAGATGTCAACGTCAACACGCAAGAGGTTTATAACTTATATGTCAGCTTGGATAAGGTGCAGAAACAGATTACTCCATTACTTCCGCTATATAAAGAGAATGGTTTGGTAGCCTCTTTCCCTTTTGAAGATTATTCGACTAATATCATTCAGGCGAAACAAGATTATATCACTACGCTATACAACGAAGGGATTTTCTTGATGAACGGAAAAAAACAAGACTACCGCAAAGCTTATACGACTTTTGACAAGCTCTTAAAGATTTATCCAAACTATAAGGATGTAGAAAAACGCAAAGATGAAGCCCGCTTTAGAGGAACTGATTTTGTTATTGTGATTATTGAGAACAACACCAATCAGATTATACCGAGACAACTCGAAAACGAATTACTGAACTTCAACACCTACGGATTAGATGATTTCTGGACCGAATACCACGCATCAAAAGAGGCTAAACTAAACTATGATTATGAAGTGGTTTTAGAGTTCCGTGAGTTACTAATTTCACCTGAAAGACTTTCTGAAAAACAGTTCCCATTAGAACGAGAAATCACAGAAAAGGCGTACAAAAAAGACAGAAGCGGAAATTACATCTTAGACCAAAGAGGCAATAAAATCCTCGAAGAGTATAGAGTTGTAGTCAAAGGACTATTCACAGAAATTATTCAGAATAAAGCCGTAGCGATCAGTGGTCAGGTACATTATTTTGACTTAAACAGAAATCAGAAAATCAATACTTATCCGCTACAAACCGAGTTTGTGTTCGAAAATATTTTTGGGGAATTCAGAGGCGATGATCGCGTACTGAATAATGACGAGAGAATGCTTTTAAGAAATAGATTTGTTCCCTTTCCGCCCAACGAACGCATGTTATTTGATGCTTCGGGTGAAATAAAATCACGCTTTGGCGCTGTTCTAAAAAGAAATAAGTTTTAAACAAAAAATGCTTCAGATTATCTGAAGCATTTTTTATATTTTCTAGACTTACTGTTCTAAAAACTTTTTCATCAAAAGTGTAGTAGAGCTGTCGTGGTTGCTTATTTTTTTAGTGCGAATATCATCTAAAAGGGTTTTGGCTAGTTCTTTTCCTAACTCCACCCCAAACTGGTCAAAACTAAAGATATTCCACAGAAAACCTTCAACGAAAGTTTTGTGTTCGTATATTGCCAATAATGCACCTAGATTTTCTGGAGTCAGTTTTTTTATGAGGAGTGTATTGGTAGGGCCATCGCCATAAAATTCTTTATAAGCACTCTCAAAAGTATCTGTTTCTATCGTTTCTCTGCCGTTGAGTAGGGCTTCTGTCTGAGCAAAGCAGTTTGCCATTAGTATGTTGTGGTGCTTCGTATTTCCGTGTAACGATTCAATAAATCCGATAAAATCAGTAGGGATAAGTTTTGTTCCTTGGTGTAATAACTGGAAGTAGGCATGTTGGGCATTTGAACCGACTCCTCCAAAGATGATATTTCCAGTAGATGTATTTACTGGATTCCTATCTCTACCAGTACTTTTTCCGTTGCTCTCCATCGAAAGCTGTTGTAAATACGGTACAAACTTATTCAGGTAATCAGAGTAGGTAATGACACAATGGGTTTGAGCTTCAAAGAAGTTATTATACCAAACCGATAAAAACGCCAATATCACAGGAATATTTTTGTCAAAAGCAGCTGTTTTAAAGTGCTTGTCTAATCGGTTGGCTCCATTGAGAAGTTTGTCAAAATTATCATAACCTATAGCCAATGCGATAGAAAGTCCGACGGCACTCCAAAGCGAGAAACGCCCTCCGACCCAGTCCCACATCGGGAAAATGTTCTGGTCTGCAATACCAAATGCTTTTGCCTTATCGATGTTAGACGAAACCGCTACAAAGTGTTTTTGAATGTCTGTTTCTGTAGCTGCTTCTAAGAACCATTTCTTAATAGTCTCAGCATTGGTGAGGGTTTCTTGAGTGGTAAATGTCTTTGAAACAACTACAAAAAGTGTGGTTTCAGGATTCATATTTTTTAAGGTTTCTGATAATCCATCTCCATCGATATTTGAGATAAAATGAACATTTAATTGGTTTTTATAAAACTTCAACGCCTCGACAGCCATCGCAGGTCCGAGGTCTGAGCCTCCGATACCGATATTTATGACATCCGTAAAAGCTTTTCCAGAAAAACCACGTTGTTTTCCTTGGATGATTGCTTCAGAGAAGGTTTTTATTTTTTGTTTGACCTCAAAAATCTCAGGAATAATATCCTTTCCCTCAATCCAAACTTGTTGTTCTTTATTAGCTCTCAATGCAGTATGAAGTACTGCTCTTTGTTCGGTTTGATTTATTTTTTCTCCTGAGAAATACTGTTGTATAGCTTCTGAAAGCCCTAGTTCGTTAGCTAACTCTACGAAGTATCTAAAGGTGTTTAGATCGGTTTTATTTTTGGAATAATCTAACAGGAAATCCTCCCACTGAATGTGAAAACGCTCAGCTCGCTGCGGATCTTTAACGAATAATTCTCGCATCGGAACATAGCAAATTTGATCAAAATGCTCACGGAGTTTGTTCCAAGCTACAGTACCTGTTGGGTTGGTAGTATTGAGTGCCATCTTTATAAATTCAGTTTAGCATTTGAGAGACTGTCTAACTCTTTTTTGGTTGGGTTGATTTGATTGAAGAACCTTTGTTTATATTTTTCCTCTAAGGGCTCAGAACTCTGGAAATTCTGCTGAAGTGCGTCCACTTGTACGCCATTCTTCCAGAAGCGATAACATACGTGAGGGCCAGTAGCTAATCCTGTACTTCCTACATAGCCGATGACTTCACCTTGGCTTACGCGTTGTCCTTTTTTAGCAGCAATTCTTGACATATGTAGGTATTGAGTGCTATAAGTAGCGTTGTGTTTTACTTTGACAAAATTTCCGTTTCCGGAAGTATAGCCTGCTGCTTCTACCACTCCGTTTGCAGTGGATAAAATTGGTGTTCCGTGCGGAGCAGCATAATCTGTTCCTAAGTGTGCTTTCCAGGTTTTCTGAACGGGATGAAAGCGTTTTGGTGAATACCTTGATGAGATTCGGGTGTATTTTAGTGGAGCTTTCAAGAACATACTCTTGAGTGCCTTGGCTTGTTCGTCAAAATAGTCTTCGCTTGAGCCCAAAGAATCTCTCTTGAACGGGAAAGCGTATATTTTTTTCCCTTTGTGTAAAAAGAACGAACCCTCAACGCTTTCGATACCTACATAAACCGTGTCATTTACGAATCTTTCGTTGAAAATAATACCAAAAGCATCCTCTTTTTGGATTCTAAAGAAATCGACTGACCAGGCATAAATTTGTGAAAGGTTATGCGTCAAAGCAGGGCTTACGCCATTTGCATCAAGGGTCTCTGAGAGTGAGCTTTCTATATTTGCTACTACTACTTTTCTTTTTATAGTAACTGGCTTTTGTTTGTTATAGGCTACGATACCATCTCTAAGGTCAATCACGCTATAATTGATCAAGTCTGATTGATAAACCATTGCTTCGACCTGATGTGGTTGTTGTTTTGATTTGAAGAACGTATAAGGTCTTCCTGCTCTGATATTTTTCAGATTGATAGAATCTTTGATTTTTTCGACTATATTATGGATTTCTGTAGGATTAAAACCTTGTTCAGATAGAATTTTACCAAAGGTATCTCCTTGTTCGATAGTATCGTGCACAACCAAATAATCTTCGAGATAGAATCCGAAGCTAAGTGTTTTTAGGGCTTCCGTCTCAGCTAACAAGTCTTGGTCAGTGGCGGTATCATTATTTTTACAAGAAACTAATAAAAGTAGTATAATTAAAAAGGTGTATTGCAGGTACTTCAAAACTATTGATAATTTTGTTTGTTAGACGTTCTCTCCCCAATTTCTGAGTTCTTCTTGGCTCCAAAGCTCCGGAAAAAATATTCTTCTTTGGTATTTGGGGTGCATATATTTTTTCCAATCACTTCCTCCAGTTGCTTCTTGTGGACCTGAAACGGATTCGATATACTTTTTAGCTGCGTTATAATGCTCAATAACCCACGTAATATTTACGGTATAATCATAGTGTCTCATAGCATCAATAAGCAGTTGATTCTGTTGGTCTGCCTCCGGAAGTTGTTTGTATTTTTTCCAGAGATTTGATGTGTTATATTTCTGTATAAACTCTAAGAACACTTTTTTGTATTTATTCTCAAATTCGTTAAGCAGATATGATTTTTCTCCTGTTTTATAATCCTTGCCAGCAGCTTGCCAATATAGGTGGTCATAAACTTCTTCTAATGAACTATCGGCATTAAACCTAGCTCTATAACGGTTATCTACAAGGTTTATTACGTCTGTAGAACAGAATTCAATCAGTCTGTATTGAGCACTCTGAAAACCACTCGCTGGTGTGAGCGTGTTTCTGAATTTCATATATTGATCAGTAGCCATTCCGTCTTTCATAATTACAAAAGAGGTAGTTAGCATATCAAAATATCGGCTAATGCGGCTTAGTTTGTCAGTAAAAATTTCGGTGCTTAGCGTAGGACTGTCACATACTTGCTGCATCTCCCACAGAATCATTTTAAAAAGCAATTCATTGACTTGGTGATACATTATAAAGACCATTTCATCAGGCAATGTTGTGCGTTGTGTCTGAAGGCTTAGCAAAGCATCCGTTTGTATGTAATCCCAATAGGTGATGGGTTTTGCCCAGATCAGTCCTTCTAGGTGGGTGTTGGGGTTTTGCCCTATGGCTCTAAACTTTTCGTTTAGAGCTTCGAGTTGTCTTTGTGTTTCTGAAGATATTTGCATCCTTATATTATTTTTTTATCAACGGAAATTGCAAGCCTCTGTATTGATCTAAATCAGCGTTGATAGAACCTACTGCCAAGCTAGCTTTAATCTTTAGCGGCACTTTATTTCTATCAGCTGAAACCCAAATCGTAAGGCTCTCTTGGTCTTTAAAGACCCTTCCTTCCATTACCATTGGTCTGAAAATTAGGCTTGGAATAGTTCCAAATTTAGTTTTTAAATTATCTTTTCCTATATACTTTAACTTAAAAGGGATAATTTCATCGTCAAAAAACATATTGATATCGATGGTTTGCCCTTCTTTTAGGTTATCAATTCCCTTATAGTTCCTGAGGTAATAGAAAGAAGAAACTACATCTTGAATTCCAACCGGGACATCAACTGTTACGTCTTTCTTACTGTCTAAATCTCTCAACAAAACCTTTTTGGTGTAGTGGTTAAAGTAAGCTCTTTGGTTTCTTTTGTAACTGCCTTCAGAGATATCTCTGACCGTCATATAGGGTTTTACCGATTCTTTGTCAAAATAACTTTGGTAGTGATCCTCTACTTTAAAAAACAACTTTGAAAGTCCTGAATTGGCTCCGTAACCTTTGGCGTGATAAACAGATTTATTGTTATAGGTAGCCTCAGTCAGTTCTAAGGTTGCATATCCAGCACTTAAAAAACCACTATAATTTATCTTGAATTTGAAAAACTCTCCTACATCAAAAGGCAAATCTTTTTTGGGTTGTAAATCCATCCCAACAAAAGAAGATAAGAAAAAGGCTAATACGGGTAATATAAACAGTCTCATCATAATAAATTCGTTTTTTTGTAGAGATAACTCAATTAGCGTTCCAAAAAACCTACTCATTTTAATTAGAATAATTCTCCTAAGCCTTATAAAGACCCTGACTATATTCAGTTTTTATTGATAGCTTTTTATTTTAGAGCTCTTGCAAAGCTACAAATTACAGCTAAAAAACCATAGCTTAATATATCAATAGCACAATGATTTTCAAAATCTAGGTATTTATGGGTATTGTTATCACGAGTTATCGTCACATTGAGTGGTGAAGTTTTTATTGCCTGCGGAAACAAATGTAACCAAAAAAGCAAGGATAATTCCTTGCTTTTGTATAATAGATAGTAACTAATAAACTTAGTTTACAATTACTTTTTTGGTTATTAATTGATTGTCAATATTCATGTTTAGGATATAGAATCCTTGTGGAATATTATCTAGCGTGTAGGTGTCGTTCTGGGCGCTTGGTTGGATTATTTTTTGGATAATCTGACCGTTAATATTGATAAGTTTAATCTCTTCAACTTTTCTATCCGTAACAATATTTACTTTATTGTCTTTTGCCGGATTTGGGTATAGAGCAACATAAATTGGTTCGAAGTCAGGCACAGATGCTGAAGTACCCCATACAGCAGCAACAAAACTTGGCTCATCTATATATGGATTTCTGTTTCCTTGGTGTTGATAAATTCTATTGTTAATCGCAATCTCTCTTTGACTTACAGGGTCGTTTTCGTGCCATTCTAGAAGCATATCTAAGAATGCTGGACTTAATGCTGGGAAAGTATTGTTCGCAAACATAGCATAACTACTCCAGTTAGAAATTTGTGTTTCATAACGTGTAACGAAGTAAAAATAAATACGAGCGAAGTCTCCTTTAAACTCATCAATAGGCTCAAAAACTGTCCCGGTATATCCAGGAATTCCGCTACTGCCTCGCTTAGAACCATTGGTTGAAGTCCAGTTTGGAGAATTTACTTTACCAATTGGAAAATTACTCCTCACGCCATTCACATAACCATCGGTAGGTAAAATATGATGAGCATCAGTAACCATCGGTGATTGCTCATTAAATACTGATTGCGGAATAACATGTTCTCTGTTATAACAACTGCCTTCGCCACTATAGTTTCCGCACTGATCTGCCTGACCTATGGTGTAGTTATACGAGTCAGGACCATTAGGTTTCTCAGAATAGACATCCATCAGAGTTCCGTCATTTTCGTAATAAGTGTCTTTATAAGCACTATGATTATAAAGTGTCCAGAGTGAGTTATAACTTTTACTGTTATGTCCCTTAATAATGTTGTATAATTGTGTTTTTAGTTGTGCTCCTGTTCCGGTTGCTGTGCTATAGTAGTTAGCAGGAGGTTGTGCAAACCCGATTAAAGCACTAAGGGCTACTAAGCCAAGGATAAATTTCTTCATTCTATTGTTTGTATTATATGACACATTGTGTAGAGGGCAAAAGTAATAGTTTTTGTTATAATAAATCTCAAAATATTAATTTTAACCCAAATTTACATTATATTTTTTATTAGTAATCAAGACCTAAAAACCGCTAATCTAATAAAACTATAACAGAAAGTAAACCTAAACCGCTTTTATCTTCAACCTCACTACATAAGATGTCTATGTATAAGAAATTTATGTATATTTGTTTCTTTAAATTAGCCCAATGAAAAGCTCACAATTATATAAAGGCAGTCTGGGAGTTATTATCCTGAAATTACTTGAAGACAACGGTAGGATGTATGGCTATGAAATTACCCAAAAGGTAAAAACTCTTAGTGGAGGAAAACTAAACATCACTGAAGGTGCACTCTATCCTGCGCTACATAAACTTGAGGCAGAAGGTGTGTTGAGCGTAGAGGTCGAAAAAGTGGACAACCGCATTCGCAAGTATTATAAGCTGACGGAGTCTGGAACACTCGAAACCACTAACCGACTCCAAGAGTTGGATACTTTTATCCAAAACATGCAACAGCTCCTTAAACCTAAATTAGCATAACTAAACCCCACAAAAATAGTTCTGATGACAAATAAACTATCTCAAGACCAAATACAGCGGTTGTATGTCTTTACGCGTCAGCACTATGTTGAGCATTATGATTTACAAACAGAATTGGTAGATCATCTGGCAAACGGAATTGAAGTTCAGCTGCAAGAAGATCCTCATCTTAGTTTTGACCAAGCACTTCAAAATGAGTTTAAGAAGTTTGGGATATTTGGTTTTTCTGATATCGTCGAAAAGCGCTCTTGGGCATTAGAAAAGAAGTATTGGAAGTTTATCTGGAAAACCATACTGTCCTTTTTTGGGATTCCGAAAATCATCATCAGCCTTTCAATAATCTATATCGTTTATCAAATTTTGCTTTTTGGCACCACTACAGAATATACTTATTTGTCACTTTTGGTTTTGATTCCTTTTGTTGTGTTGGCAGTCAAAGCGTTCAAAAATGCCAAGATATATGCTAGAAAATTAAAATCAAACCACAAAAGATGGATGCTTGAAGAGAAAATCTTTGGGTATGGCTCAGGTCTAGTATTGATTAACCTCTTGACACAGCTGATGCTCAACGGAAGATATTTGCTTTTTGTAAAGAATTTACCACAGATCTATATACTACTAATTGCTTTTTCTGTAACAGTGATTTATCTGTTGGGGTATATCATGATTTATTTTTTGCCTGAAAGAGCAGAGCAGTTTCTGAGCCAACAATATCCAGAGTATCGGTTGAGTTAAGGATTGCTAAAAAGCCTTGGCAGTAAACTTTTGGAAAATGTTTTTTTGAACCGTCCTTTTTTATACCTTTGAATCATACAAATTCTTTTTAAGCAATGAAAAAAATTAGTTACTTGTTATTGACCTCTTTGATTTTGACCATTGGTTGCACAGAAAAAGAAGAAAGCACCCCAAAGGTTACTTATCCAACTCCTAAAGCCAAAGTAGAAACACCCGAAGTAAAAATAGATTCGACTCAAATAAAGGTCGCAGATCTTCCGATAATTATGGGAAATACAAAATACCTGATTTTTGCTATCGGAGATGTACGCTTGTACGGTAATCGCTCGTCAAAATACGGCTCGTCAAAAACAAATTCTGTGAGTTATTCTATCTCCAACTACAATCGCTTAGAACTAACCGGATATTTGAGTAACCTGAGATTTCAGCATATAGATTCGACTAAATGCCACACACTAACTAACAAAGTTATCGAAATTCAGACCGTAACTTATCTTGAGGAAATTTCGAAACAAATAAACAAAAACATTTTAGTATATACCCTTGCAGACGGAGATACTAACCGAGACGGGAAAGTAGATTCGAATGACATCAAAAGCCTTTATCTGAGCGAGATTAACGGTGATAATTTTAGTAAAATATCAACCGAACTAGAAGAACTTCTCGACTGGAATACAATAGAGGTGCAAAAGCGCTTGTATTTCAGAACTATAGAAGACATCAACAAAAACGGTAGTTTTGATAAGGATGATGTCATACATTATTATTATGTCGATTTGCACAACCCAACTTGGGAAACAGTCAAATACAATCCTTTTGAATAACAATTTCTTTTGATGAAAGCCACCTTACACCACAATAAAATAAAATTAGGGCTGTTACTTGCCAATATTTTGTTTTTGGTAGTTTGGATAACACTTCAGTTTATAGATGATGTTTATGCCCAACCTTGGGTCGGCGCCATCTTTGAGTTTGTTTGGCTTCCTGTAATTGCGTTAGTCTTCTTTGCAGCGATTACATCTTTGTCTTTTGCAATCAAACAGAAATTATCCTTGCGCTCGGCGTATGTATATTTATTTTTATTATCACTAATTTTAATCTATCTTTTGATTAGATAAATCTATGGTCTCTAAAGCTCAACCTATTCCAATGAATGCAATCCTAAAAAAAGCAACAATAATTGATTCCAGAAGTCCTTTTCACAAACAAAGGCTGGATATAAAAATAGAAAAAGGAATTATTGTTGCAATCGCAGAAGACATCCAAGCCGAAGATGGTTTTGAGATTATAGACTATGAAAACCTACATGTCTCAGAAGGATGGTTTGACAGTTCGGTGTGTTTTGGTGAGCCGGGTTATGAAGAGAGAGGTTCTATCAAAAACGGACTAGAAGTAGCTGCAAAATCTGGTTTTACGGCTGTCGCACTCAATCCCAACACCAATCCGATATTAGACAATCAAGCACTTATCGACTTTGTAATTCAGAAATCAAAAGGAGCACAAACCAAGCTCTACCCGATTGCTGCAATGACCAAAAACAGCGATGCTCACAATTTGGCAGAACTTTACGATATGCAAAAAGCAGGTGCGATTGCTTTTGGCGATTATAAAACTCCTGTCGAAAATGCCAATGTGCTGAAACTTGCCATGCAATACGTACAGGATTTCAACGGACTTATCATTGCCTTTTCGCAAGATAAAAACATTAAGGGAATAGGTATTGTCAATGAAGGTGAGTCTTCTACAAAACTGGGTATGAAAGGCATTCCAAATCTTTCTGAAGACCTGCATATCGTCAGAAATTTATTGCTTTTAGAATACACAGAAGGCAAACTACACATCCCAACAATATCTACCCAAAAGTCGGTAGAACTCATCAGAGCTGCCAAAGCAAAAGGATTAAGAGTAAGTTGTAGTGTAGCCGTGCACAACCTGTTTTTCACCGATGAAGCATTAGAAGGTTTTGATTCGAACTTCAAAACCAATCCGCCAATCAGAACTAAAGAAGATATAGAAGCATTGCTCGACGGACTAAAAGACGGCACTATAGATATGATTACCTCTGACCATAATCCGCTGGATATCGAACACAAGAAGCTAGAGTTTGATAAAGCAACAGACGGAATTATCGGTCTGGAAACTGCTTTTGGAGCTTTGAATACGATGCTTCCACTAGAATTGCTCATCGAGAAATTCACTTTGTCAAAAGCTGTTTTCAGCATCAAAAATCAACCTATTGCAGTGGGTCAAACAGCAAATCTAACACTTTTTGACCCTTCACAAAGCTATGAGTTTACCGAGAAAGACGTGCTTTCAAAATCTAAAAACACTCCTTTCATAGGCAAGACACTCAAAGGGAAAGTATATCGAGTACTGGTTGGATAATTCTTTAAGATTTTTCGTTTAAAGCAATGATATATTTGTCAATATAGAATTGCTTTTCTTTTGATTTGTATTGTTGGATGTAGCGTGGATGCTCAAGAACAGTTAGCTTACCAAACATTTTGTATTTGTCGTTCAGTACTTTGATAAACTCCGCATTTTTCTTTCCTAAGATAAAAACCTCAGAAGTATCTAAGCCTAAATTGATGTGTTTTTCAAGCGAATCAACCATAAAATCAGATACAGACTTAAACAGCATTTTATTGTCATAATAATTGGCGTTGAGCCAACCTCCGGTTTTTGATTTTTGTACAATGGCAAGCGGAAAAGGCGAATTGATATAAAACTGTTTGTAGAAAGCCGCTGCACCACCAAAAGAAGCAATCATATCATACAAAAACACAGAGGAAATCTCGTGCGTATGTGCTGAGTGCATCTTTATATCACAAACCGATGCCAACCTTTTGGTATCTGTAAACGGAACGCCAGTTACTCCTGCGCCATTACGACTCGGGTTGATACCGATGATGAACTTCCGCTGAAGGTTGTCGTTATAATATTTCTGATAGAATTGTTGCATTACCTCTAAGGTTTCAGGATTATCCATATACGGATTCAACACCTGAAAACTATCGGGTAAGGTTCCCTCAAAATCTAGGTTAAGGTTGAAATCAATAATTTTATCGGCTAATGTTAGAAGTTGATTCATTATGCTTTTTTATTAAAATTTTGTTTTTGAGATTAATATTTTTAGCTTTGTTAAACACATTCTGTGCTAGAAAAGAGATTTTTACACAAAATTTCTTTAGTAACTATGTCTGATTAGGATTAAAATATTTATTTAAGCCTAAAACAAGTATCTAAACACTTTTAAAACAACCTTAAATCATGAAAAAAGAAAATCAAATCAATAGTTTTAAGCATATCTTTTTTAAGGTCTATTGTACTATGTTTATGATAATTGTTATTATGCCTTCACTTTTTCCTGAGGTTTTTCCTCGTGATTCGTTTTATCGAAAACTAGTAACCTCTTTTCCAATAATTTTTGGAGTTCTTGCATTAGGGATTTTAATTGATTATCTACTTCTAAAAAAAGAGTCAGCAATAATGAAAAAAACTAGAGGAGAATATTTAATCTATTTTGTGATTCTGGCAATTATTACTATTTATCTTTATTCGAAGATATAATAATATACCAACATACCAACAAAGCCGTTTCAGTGATTGAAACGGCTTTTATTAATATGTAATATTTGATCTCCTGCAATGTTTTTCTAATAACTAAAACTCGTTCCCTCTTTAGAGTCTTTGAGCTGTATTCCCAAAGCCAAAAGCTCATCTCTGATTTGGTCGGGAATTTTTAGTTTTATTCTACCTTTGTTTCCTGTATTTTTAGAGGATTTTGCCTTGTGTCGAAAACATTATCAATTACGATTCTGTTTTTCTCTCGGTTTATTCTGTAAATTATTTTGTAGTTGGTATAAACCAAATATCTGAATTGTTGAGGTCTTTCTTTTAGCAGTTCTTCAACTTGCCCAATTTCGGGATTTTTGGTCAGAATAATGGTCTCATCAGTGATACCTGTTACTATTTTTCGTGCTGTTTTTACTCCTGTTCTATACTTGTAGTAACTGAAAATATCTTCAAGTTTATATTTTGCAAACCTTGTCCAAAAAACTTTTAGCTCCATTTTTGGATTTCATTTTTTAAATCAGTTGCCTCAATCAATCGGTCGTTTTCTTCGTCATTTAAAGACAAATCAATTTCATCATTAAACTGCTTTAACGACATTGGTTTTAGGTTTTGTTCAAAAGCTTCCGATTTGTTTTTTTGGAGCAGTTTCTCCAAAGTATCAATAATACGTTCATTATCAAGTCTTAAAAATTCCTGAACAAACGATATTTTTCGTGCCTCTAAATTCATAATAATAGATTTTATCTAACAAAGATAGTAAAAAATATTTCAGAGTTTATGGTTGTGATTGTTGCATATTTTACAAGCTTTTAGTTGTAAGTTTCACTGAAACAAAAGTAAGCACAAAAACCAAAACAGCAACAACCAAAAAGTTTCTGAAATCGTGTTTATGAGTTTGTTCTTGTTCTAAATCAGTTCTTCCAAAACGAATAAATAACCACCACAAAAAACCTCCTAAATTAAAAATCCAATCGTATCTGTGTTGGTATTTCATTTTTTAAGGTTAAATTATTTCAAAGACTTGAATTCCTCCCATTCTTTTTTGTTTTTCAAACATAAAACATCAATAGAATTCACATAACTTATTATTCCCTTTTTGTAATAATTTTCAATAATTGGTCTAATTTTGGTAAATTGACAAGCATTTATTTGTTCAAACCGTAACTTTATTTTTTGTTTGTTTTTTAATTCTATTTCTAAAAAATTTTTAGTTCCATTTGACAATCCATTTTCATAGCTAAATTCAAAAATATAATTTGAAGTTCTCAATCCATTCCAATCTACTCCTGAAATTTCTATCTTTTTTATATCTTCCGTTTTGATAATCTCTTGAGAAGAGTCTTGTTGAATTAGAATTTCATTTTCTTTAAGTTCAAAAAAGCCAACAAAATTACCTTTTAGTTTTTCAACATCATAAAGCCCATTGATCTTAAAAAACGACCCAGTTATAAACAGAAACAAAATAACAACTAACAGTAACACAGAAATATTTATTTGATAAATATAGTTGTCAAAAAGAATTACAGCAAATAACGATAAAGATATTGTGTTAATTATTCTTGTTCTTGTCCAAGTAAATTTTGGATTGAAAATTCTAAATCTCATATAATTCAATCTTTATATGTTTATAAAATTTGCAATTACAAACCAATTACTGTTAACTGTAACTAAAAACTAAACGTAGTTCCGTCTTTTGAATCTTTGAGCTGTATTCCCAAAGCCAAAAGCTCATCTCTGATTTGGTCGGAAAGTGCAAAGTTTTTATCTGCTCGGGCTTGGTTTCGCATTGCGATAAGCATACCTACAACACCTTCTAACTTATCGTTATTTGATTCCGATTGGTTAGCGTCCTGCAATCCTAAAACATCAAATACAAAAGCATTCAGAGTTTCTTTTAAAAGCTCCAAATCAGAAGTCGAAATCGTAGCTTTATTTTCCTTTACGGAATTGATGAATTTCACAGCCTCAAACATTGTAGCAATCAAAATCGGACTGTTGAAGTCATCCAAAAGAGCCTCATCACACTTCTGCTTCCACTGTGAAACATCAAACGAAGACTCTGATGAGGTTTTCAGTTCGTCAAGTGATTTGACAGCCTCCATAAGTCGGTCAAAACCTTTTTCGGAAGCCAACATTGCTTCGTTCGAAATATCCAGCACACTTCTGTAATGTGCCTGTAAAAAACAAAAACGTAGTACACTCGGAGAGAATGCTTTTTCGAAGAAATTGTTTTCTCCTGTAATGAGTTGCATCGGAAGAATGTAATTGCCTGTGGATTTACTCATACGTTGCCCGTTCATCGTAAGCATATTAGCGTGCATCCAATAACGAACAGGCGAAATATCATTACATGCTTTTCCTTGTGCGATTTCACATTCGTGATGCGGAAACTTCAAATCCATTCCACCTCCGTGAATGTCAAATTGGTCGCCTAAATATTTAGTGCTCATTGCGGTACACTCCAAATGCCATCCCGGAAAACCATCTCCCCAAGGTGATGTCCAACGCATGATATGTTCGGGTGAAGCTTTTTTCCAGAGCGCAAAATCTTGTGGGTTTTTCTTTTCGCCTTGCCCATCCAAATCACGTGTGTTTTCGAAAAGTTCTTCGATATTTCTACGAGAAAGTTCTCCGTAATTCAACCCTCTTTTATTGTATTCTAATACATCAAAATAAACTGAACCGTTACTTTCGTACGCAAAACCTTTCTCAATAAGTTTTTGAGTAAGTTCTAACTGCTCGATAATATGTCCGGTTGCGGTAGGCTCAATAGTTGGAGGGAGTAAGTTGAAAAGCTTTAAAACATTATGAAAATCAACCGTATATTTTTGGACAATTTCCATCGGCTCTAACTTCTCTAGTCGAGATTGCTTTACGAATCGGTCATTGTTTACATCACCGTCATCGGTCAAATGCCCAGCATCAGTAATATTACGAACGTAACGAACTTTATACCCCAAATATTGAAGCGTTCTGAAAATAAAATCAAACGAAAGAAAAGTCCTTACATTTCCCAAATGTACATTGCTGTAAACCGTTGGTCCGCAAACGTACATTCCAACTTTATCATCGTTTAAAGGCTTAAATAGTTCTTTCTCTCCGGTTAAGGAGTTGTATATTTTTAGTTTCATTTTGTTTCAGGTTTAAAGTTTAAAGTTTCAGGTTTTTGTTTGAAAATAAAGAAACCTGTTATTAAACAAATACTATACGATATGAAAAAAACATAGAAGTATTCTTCTATATTTCCATTATTAAAAAACATAAAATAAGTCAAATTTGTTGTTAATAATGAAATTATTAAAGTATAAATAAAAACTTTTTGGTTTGATAATTTTGTTTTGCTTAAAATTTTGTAGAAAATCTCTGATAGAATTAAAGACGGAATACACAATACAATTCCATAAATTATCTGTAAAAAAATGAACATAAAAAACGAACTATCTAACTTTTCAGACGATATAATAAACCAACCTGCAAATGAAGCTAATATTGCACCAAACACAACTATGAGAGCCCAAACTTTATACAAATAAAAATTTCCAAATCTGCCTTTAAACATTTGTTTTAATTTTGTCAAATCTCTAACTTTTCAAACGAAAAAACATATCCCATTCCCAAACAATTCAACGATTTCACGATTTAACAAAAATTATTCATCTTGTTTTAATTCAGGTTTAATCCTAACCACTTTTCCGTTTTGTATTACAACAAGGTCAGTTTTCTTTTGCTTTTTGAACTCAATGAGTTTTTCGTAAACCTTTTCAAGTCCTTTCAGTATTTTATTTTTTTCGTCTATATGTTTTTCAGTTGCTGTCATAATATTTTTTTAAAAGATTAAACTTTTCTTCGTTTACAATGTTTAATTCAGCACCAATTTGTTTGTCTGCTAAAAGTTCGTGTTTCCCTTGTGAATTATCGAAAATAAAAACTCCGTCAACAAAAGGTAAATATATATCAAACAAATTTTTAATTCCTTTGATATATCTTCTTTCAATAACTTCAGGTTCTATGTTATGTCCTCCTTCGGAAACCCTTGTTTTCACACGTTCTTTAGCTAATTCAATGTTTTGAAGCCAAAAGAATAATAATGTTACTCTGTATCCTTTTTCTTTGGCTTCGGCTATTTTATTTTTGTAGCTTCTTGTGGATAATGTCGTTTCAAATGCAAAGTTTTCGTTTTCTAAAAGCAATTCATTTATTCTGTTGAGCATTATTCTTCCTGCTTCAAAAGCAACTTTTTCGGGTTGAAAAGGCGAAAGCCCTTTTGCAATTTCGTCTGCATTGACAAATTCTTTACATTCCAGAATTTCAGGCAAAATAGTAAAAGAAGCTGTTGTTTTTCCTGCTCCGTTACAACCTGCTATTATGTAAAGACTTTTGTCTGACATTCCTAAAATTTAGTTTCTAATTTTATGTATTCCAAAAACTCTTTTCTTACATTTTCGTCTTGGAACTTCCCACCGAATTCGGCTGTTACGGTACTGCTTTCGATATCTTTGATTCCTCTAGAATTCACGCAAAGGTGTTTTGCATCAATGATACAAGCCACATCTTCTGTGTTCAATACTTTTTGGAGTTCTCTCACAATCTGAATCGTAAGACGCTCCTGAACTTGCGGACGCTTGGCATAATAATCTACAATACGGTTCATTTTCGAAAGCCC
Organism: Flavobacteriaceae bacterium; assembly: GCA_034676605.1. Classification (GTDB taxonomy): domain Bacteria; phylum Bacteroidota; class Bacteroidia; order Flavobacteriales; family Flavobacteriaceae; genus Flavobacterium. The sequence continues at coordinate 2,329,613 of JAUCBW010000001.1, forward strand.
TACTACTGTTCCGTTTGAGATATAAGCGATATGAGCACGACCCACAATCGGTAGTAGGTGGTGTTCGCAAGTTGAATAAACTACAATGTTTTTTTCAACGAGCATTTCGTTGTATTTGTATTTGTTGTCAAAAGTTGACGAAGAAGGTTTCTTCTTTGGATTCAGTCCTCCAAAGATTTCTTTGACAAACATTTTGGCTACTCGGTTAGGAGTACCTTTCAGGCTGTCGTCTGTTAAATCTAGTCCTAAGGTGACTAAAATACTCTCGACTTCTTTTTTTATTTTTTCGATCTTTTCGTCATCTGATAGATCAAAAGCGTCCATACGTAACGGTGTTTCGTAGCTTGAGGAAACGTGGTTGTCACCTAGCTCATCATATAGTTCTTCGTTGGGAATCATCTATTTGTAATTAAAAAAATTTAGACTGCAAAGTTAGGCATAAAAAATGAAATCCCTTAGGTGGTTTTGGTTTTGAAAACCCTAAATAAAAGCCAAACTCCTAGGATAAAAAATACCGCTAAGAATAATATCGAATTTCGCATACTTCCTGTGAGCTGGTCAATCATGCCATAGAGCGCCATTCCGATGACAATTCCAACCTTTTCAGCAACGTCATAAAAGCTAAAAAACGAAGTGGTGTCTGTTGTTTTTGGGAGTAACTTAGAATAGGTAGAACGCGATAAAGACTGAATTCCGCCCATCACTAAGCCGACAAAACCAGCGGTAATATAAAAGTGAATAGGCAAATAAATAAAATAAGCCACCACACAAATAAGTATCCAAATACTGTTGATGACAATCAGCACTGGTATGTTTCCGAATTTATCAGAAGCTTTTGAAGTGAAAGAAGCTCCAACGGCAGCAATAAGCTGAATGACTAATATGCTGATAATCAAGCCCATTGTTTTTTCGTTTTCTCCCCAAGCGATTTCTTGTTCTCCGAAGTAGGTAGCCACAAGCATCACCGTTTGTACTGCCATACTATACACAAAAAAGGCAATCAAGTATCTCTTGAGCACTAAGTTACCTGATAATTGTGCACGCACTTTCTGCAATTCTCTAAAGCCGTTGAAGAATATTTTTCGGGTAACTATAGTTTTATTTTTATTCCCTTTAGGGAGATAATAAAATGAATATTGAGAAAAAACAATCCACCAAACACCTACTAGCACAAACGAGTAGCGCATCATCTGCATTTGGACATCTTTCTCACTAGCCATAACCATTGCCAGGCATATCAAGAGCAAAATTACACTTCCGATATATCCCAAAGAGAAACCTTTGGCACTGAGTTGGTCTTGCTGTTCCTTGTGGGCGATATCGGGCAAATAGGAATTATAAAAAACCAAACTTCCCCAAAAGCCAATCAATCCAAAGAAATAACAAGCAATACTGAAATAAATATCCTCTAGACTGAACCAATAAAGTCCGATGCACGAAAGCGCACCCATATAACAGAAGAACTTCATAAAAACTTTCTTGTTTCCAGCAAAATCAGCAATACCCGAAAGAATAGGAGAGATAATAGCTACAACCAAAAAAGCAAAAGCCGTTACAAAACTAATGAGAGCGGTGTTTTTGATGCTGTAATTAAAAATAGTGATGTGGTTTACGCCTCTCAGCTCAAACAAGACTCCGTAAAATATCGGAAAAATAGCTGAGGTAATCACCAGACTATACACCGAGTTTGCCCAATCGTAAAATGCCCAAGCATGAAGCAATTTCTTATTCCCTTTTTCTAATAGCATGTTTTTAGTAGTCTAAAGTTGTACAAATCTATACAAAAAAAGGACTTTCTTTCTGCCTATAGCCTCTAAATTATCCCCAAGTATTGTCTATTCTTTTTCTTATGTTTGTAACATATTATAAAATATACTTCCTATGAATAAAAGACAGAGACCACTTATTTTGGTTACGAATGATGATGGAATTACAGCGCCAGGCATGCGTGCACTTATTGCTGTAGCTGAGGAGTTAGGCGATGTGATAGTTGTTGCACCTGATAGTCCACAATCGGGTAAAGGACACGCGATAACCGTAAACAATACGTTGTATATCAATAAAATTAGTGAAACAGAATACAGTTGTTCGGGCACACCTGTAGACTGCGTCAAGATTGCCGTTCACGAAATCTTCAAGAAAAAAACCTGATTTGTGTATATCGGGAATCAATCACGGATCTAATTCATCTATCAACGTAATTTATTCTGGAACTATGAGTGCGGCTGTTGAAGCAGGTATTGAAGGGATTCCAGCTATAGGGTTTTCACTGGCTGATTTTAGTTGGCATGCTGATTTTGAACCTACCAAAACCTGCGTCAGACAAATTATCGAAACTGTTTTGCAAAATAAACTTCCTGAAGGGGTAGTTCTAAACGTGAACTTCCCAAAAACAGAAAACGGAAAGTTCAATGGTATAAAAATATGTAGGCAAGCCAATGCCAGATGGATAGAGCGTTTTGACAAGAGACAAACACCTTACGGTAGAGATTATTATTGGCTAACCGGAGAATTTATCAATTATGACAAAGGTGAAGATACTGACGAATGGGCATTAAATAACGGTTATGTTTCGGTAGTGCCGGTTCAGTTTGACCTTACGGCGCACCATGCAATACAAACACTTAATCAATGGAACTTCGATGAATAAGAGAATACACGTAATCTACGGATTTATACTTGGGATGGCACTCACTTTTTTCGGGATGTATTTTTATGTTACGATGTTTGTAGGAGGAGAATTTAATGAGAGCATTGTAGCTATAAAGAGCCAAAACAACTTTGGTAAAGTGATTGCTTTGGGTTCAATCCCAAATCTGTTTGCCTTTTTTCTATTGCTGAAGAAAAACAGAGAGATGTGGGCGAGAGGTGTAGTATTGGCTACAATTGTCCTTGCTATTAGCACGATTTTCTATTTGTAGATTTACTCCAATATAAAAGAGTCTTTATCGTTTAAAAAGCCAAATCTATTTCTGATTTCAGATTGTTTTTCTTTGTCTAGAATGATAGTAAAAACCTCTTCTTTTTGTTGAGGTTCAAGCACGTATTCACCCAAACTATCAATAGCCTGAGAATGTCCATTGTAGTGCAGATTGCTCGGATCGGTTCCTGTTCTGTTGACTCCGATGGTATACACCATATTCTCGATAGCCCTTGCCCTGAGTAGGATATCCCAAGCTTTGATGCGTTTCTTTGGCCAACTTGCAACATAAATCAGCAAATCGTAATTCTCTATATTTCTAGAAAACACAGGAAAACGGAGGTCATAACAGATGAGTAAACAAATCTTCCAGCCTTTGTAATCTACGATTAACTTTTCTTTTCCTTTGGTGTATTTATGTTGTTCGCCCGCAAGTGTAAACAAATGACGCTTGTTATAGGATTGGATTTTGCCGTCAGGACTTACAAAAAACAAGCGGTTGTAATAGTTGCCCTCTTCTTTGATAATTACACTTCCTGTCAAAGCAGTACGATATTTTTTCGCCATTCTTAGCATCCAAGTTACTGCTTGTCCGTTAGTGGTTTCAGCAACTTCCTCAGGATTCATCGTAAAACCAGTAGAAAACATCTCAGGAAGCACCACAAGGTCTGTTTCAGGCTCGACTAAATCTATCTTTTTTTCAAGATATGCGAGGTTTTTCGGGATATTCTCCCAACTGATGTCAGATTGGACAAGGGCTACTTTCATAAGGCAATAAGATTAGCAAAGAATCTGTCTATACAACACAAATTCACTTAAGCAGTAACGAAGGTACATAAATTATTTGTAGTATTTTCGGCTCTGCAAACACGTTTTCAGGACTTTTTGCGTTAGTAGTATTGGATGATTTAAGAGTAGTAGAACACCTGTTTTTATTTTTGACTAAAATTGCTAAAGTTGTATCTTAGCCAAAACCACTTCAGAGTATGAGAATTATATTTCTATTTATTTGTTCACTAGTCTTTGCGCAACAAAAAGAGTATCCAAAGGATTATTTTATTTCTCCTTTAGATATTCCGTTGCATCTTTCTGGGAGTTTTGGTGAATTGAGAAATAACCACTTCCACTCTGGTTTGGATTTTAAGACCAAACAACAAACTGGTTTGCCCGTGTATGCTGCTGCAGACGGTTATGTCTCAAGAATAAAAGTATCGACTTGGGGTTACGGAAAAGCGATTTACATCACGCATCCCAACGGTTATACTACGGTTTATGGGCATTTGGAGAAATATGCACCAGCTATTGAAGCCTATATCAAACAAAATCAATACAAAGAGAAATCCTTTGAAGTGGGGTGCTTTCCTAAAGCAACTGAGTTAAAAATCAAACAAGGCGATCTGATTGCTTTCTCTGGAAATACAGGAGGTTCTGGAGGACCACACTTGCATTTTGAAATCAGAGATTCTAAAACGGAGAATATCATTAACCCGATGTTTTTTGGTTTTGACAAACTAATTACTGATACCAGAGTGCCTATTATAAACAGCATATATGTCTATCCTATCGGAGAAGATTCGTATGCCAATGATTCGCAACAAGTATCCGCGATTAACCTATCCTTACAAAAAGACGGCAGCTATTTGGCACAAACTATTCAAGCAAACGGAAAAATTGGCTTTGGGCTCAATGCTTATGATATGTTTGATTTTAACTACAATAAAAACGGTGTTTTCTCAATTCATTCTTTCATTAACGGCAAATCTGATTTCAGTGTGATTTTCAACGAATTTGCATTCGCAGAAACCAGATACCTCAACGCTTATATTGATTATGCCAAACTCCAAACTACCAAGGCACGCATTCAGAAGCTGTTTATCGAAAACCCTTATCCGCTGAGTATTGTAAATGCTAGCAAGAAAAATGGTGTAATTGAGCCTTTGCCTAATATGACACAAATCTATAAAATAGTCGTTGCAGATTATCATCAGAACAAAATAACGATTGTCGTGCCTGTTAATCATACTACCGATCTTCCGAAAATAAAGAAGAAACCAGCTGAAACAAACTACGTCCTCAAACACAAAATCGATAATTTATATGAGAAAGACAATGTATCGGTTTATGTACCTAAAGGTGTTTTTTATAATGACTTTGATTTGGATTTTGAGATGAAAGACAACATCTTAACTTTTGCCGACGATACAATCCCAGCGCATAAAAACTATACGATTACCATCAAAGACACTGATATTCCCGATTCTTTGCGCAGCAAAACCTATATAGCATCTGTTGACGGAAAATCAAAACAATACAACAAAACCAGTTTTACCAAAGATTCATTCAAGACTTATACAAGAAATACCGGTCAGTTTATGCTGGCTCAGGATACTATTGCCCCAACTATTAGGCTCATTAATTTCTCAGAAGGACAGTGGATAAGCAACTTACCTGTGTTAAAAGTTTCGATTACAGATGATGCTTCGGGGATAAGCACATATAACGCCTATTTGAATGACCAGTGGATTCTGATGGAATATGACTATAAAACCAATCTTTTGATACACGATTTTGCCGATCGAAAAGCCAAAAACGGGCGCAATGAATTCAAGATAATTGTTACGGATAATGTTGGGAATTCTACTATCTTTGAAACTCATTTTTTTAGAAGTCAAAAAAATAATGAATAAATACTTAGCCACATTTCTGTTTTCCGTTATCGGATTGTTCTCGTTTGCTCAACAAACATCAAGAATAAAAGGAGTACTACTCAATCAAAACAACCAACCTGTCTCGGGAGCTTTTGTGGCTTTTCTGGACCAAACCACTACCACCAACGAAAACGGGTTTTATATACTGAGCATTCCTGCTAACACCAAAGGCAGGTTGTTGATCTCTCATATTTCGTATAAATCACATTCGATCATACTTGAGTTAAAACCCAACGAAGACTTTGAGTTTAATCCTGTTTTGAGTCAGCATTCAGAACAAATCGGAGCGATTACGATTGATTCAAAAGGTAGAAAAAGAATTGAAGGTGTGACCAATATCGAACCTCAAACCATTCGATTAATCCCGGGGGCGAACGCTGGAGTTGAGAATATCATCAAAACACTTCCTGGAGTATATTCCAACAACGAACTCAGTACGCAATACAACGTAAGAGGAGGGAATTATGACGAAAATCTTGTCTATGTCAACGAAATTGAAATTTATAGACCTTTCTTGATTCGCTCAGGACAACAAGAAGGATTGAGTTTCACCAATACTGATATGGTCGAGAATGTAGATTTTTCAGCTGGTGGCTTCCAATCAAAATTCGGAGACAAACTTTCATCTGTTTTGGATATCACTTATCGCACTCCAACGCGTTTTGGGGCAAGTGCCAATGCCAGCTTTCTAGGCGGAGGTCTCACCCTTGAAGGTGTTTCTAAAAACCAAAAATGGGGTGCACTGGTCGGAGGTAGATACAGAGACAACTCGCTTTTGGTCAACAGTCAAGATACAGAAACCAATTTCAAACCTCGTTATGGCGATATTCAGACTTATGTTACTTTTACACCAAACAAAAAATTACAGTTTAGTTTTTTAGGGAATATCTCTTCGAATAAATACGATTATCAACCTCTAGTAAAGAAGACTAAATTCGGGAGTATCGACAAGCCTACAGAGCTTTCTGTTTTCTATGAAGGACAAGAAAAGGATGAATACCTGACAGTCTTCGGTGCGTTGAAGACCACCTATTTGGTCAATGATAACTTTAGCCTAAAGCTCATCGGGTCAGTATACCACGCTACGGAGCAAGAACATTTTGATATTTTAGGGCAATACAGGCTAGGAGAGGTGGATACCAATATCGGTTCTGATAATTTTGGAGAGGTAGAATTTACCAGAGGTATAGGTTCGCAACTCAATCACGGGCGAAATAACTTAGATGCACTTATCGCGAATATCGAACTCAAAGGCTATCATTATTTGGATAAAAACCAAATCGAATGGGGCATAAAATACACCAAAGAAGACTTAAGAGACCGATTGGTAGAATGGGAAGTAATTGACTCTGCAGGCTTTTCACTCAATCCGCCGAAGGGATATCCCACAAATGACCAGCCGTATAACCCCTATACTGGACCTTTGGTTCCGTATCAAAATGTGAGAGCTACTAATTTCACGACTATTGACAGGCTTTCAGGTTATGCGCAAGTCAATCGAAAAGGGCAAATTGGCTCGAATGAAGTCTGGTATAATTTAGGTGTTCGTTCGCATCAATGGACTGTTTCTGGAAAGAATATTGCCTCGACAAGTCAGGTTGTGTTCTCGCCTAGAGGTCAGTTTACCATCAAACCCGACTGGAAACAAGACATGGTTTTCAGAGCTGCCGTGGGAATGTATCACCAACCGCCAATGTATAGAGAGTTGCGCAATCAGTATGGCGTGGTTATGCCAGAGGTCAAAGCACAACAGTCGATACACTACGTATTGTCACATGATTATAGCTTTAAGCTTTGGGATAGACCTTTCAAGTTGATATCTGAGGCGTATTACAAATCGATGACCAATGTCAATCCGTACACTTTAGAGAATGTGAGAATTAGATATGCTGCGGAGAATAATGCCGAAGCCTACGCCATTGGTTTTGACGCACGACTTAACGGAGAGTTCGTTCCTGGCACAGAATCTTGGTTTAGTTTCGGATATTTAAAAACCGAAGAAAACATTGACAACAGAGGCTTCATCTCTAGACCAACGGATCAACGCTTGAAGTTTGGTGCTTTGTTCCAAGACTATATGCCGAACATCCCAAGTGTGAAAGTCTATTTAAACTTGGTTTATAACACTGGACTTCCAGGAGGTTCGCCTTCATATGCCGATCCTTATGTGTATCAAAACAGGCTTAAGAATTACAGCCGAGCAGACATCGGTTTTTCGTATGTGATTGTGGATGCTTCACAAGATATGATTCAGGACAAAACGGGCTGGCTCAAGGTCTTTAAAGAACTGTCTCTCGGGCTAGAAGTATTCAACTTGTTTAACAACCAAAACGCCATTACCAATACTTGGGTGAGAGACGTATATACCAAACAACAGTACGGAATCCCAAATTATCTAACTACACGTGTTTTCAGTTTGAAGATGAGTATGAAGCTGTAATAAAGCTCTCATTTTCCTTTATTCATAAGGTTTACAGACGATCGCCTTTTCTTTAACAATTTGCACGTGTGAAGTTTTTCAGGAGTAAGCATAAAGTGTTTTTGGATGCTTTTAGGTAGATATTCATCCAACCAAAAAAGCCACCCCCGATGATGAGGTGGCTTGTCTATTTTATAAACCAATTGTATTTAGTAAGCTTGCTTTTTGGTGAGTTCTTTACCCGTTGTAGTGATTATTTTGATAATCACAAGTTGGTTCATTCCTGCGTGTGGGAAGGAGTGGTTGTTGCCCTTGGCTTGGCTTTGATAAATAATCCTTCCGAGCATATCATACACGATGACCTGCTTCATCTCTACAGTTTGGGTTTCGATATAGGTAGAATTATCTTTTGAATATACTATCCAAGCAGTGTCAAGCACAGGATTGGTGACATCAATTGCCGCGCGATAGACGATTTCAAAACGTGTAGTAAATTCTCCTTGGTCACTTACAAAACTGTAATCGCCGTCTTTAAGGTTGTGCTGGGTTTGGGTGAAGTTGTCTTTTAAGAAGATATCTTGTCCTTGAGCGAATACTCCGTCAAAGTGAGTTAGTGAGATAGTATAAGAGCCAGAGTTAGTCGCTCTAAACCCTAGGGGAACTTGGTCATAATCATTAAAGGGCAAAGCACGTCCTTGGATGACATAAGCCTCTTGGTTATTGCCAATCAAACTATAAAGAGCAGAGCCGTTATAATTGAACATTTTTGAATCAATTCTGAAGTCTTCGGCTACTGTAGCTCCATTCATATAACCAATAAGAATTTGATTAAAATCTTGAATCGTTCCTGAGAGGTTCAGCCAGAATCTGTGTTTATTAGGTGAAGTATTCCTAAAGAATACGCCTGCTTTTGTGGTTCTCATGCTATTGTTAAACGTAATTGAATTTAGAGTTACGTCGGTTTCAGCCACAAAACCCTGCCCGATGGGGATGAATGCTGTTGGCGTTTGTGTGCCTCCAGCTGCAGTAGCTCCGCCCATATACGAGTACGTAGCCCAGTTGTTAGCCGTATAATTCTGGGTTACACTGTCCCAAGGATTGCTATTGGTCCAGAAATAGAGCGTTCCTACCTCTGGGTTGGATGCCCAAAACTCCTCTATATCCAGATTAGAAGGATACGGATTTCCGATGCCTTGGTATTGTCCTGTTTGAGTGAAATTGGCAGTAATAGTTCCGTTATTTGCTTCGCCTATAAAGGTTCCGTTGTAGGTATAAGGCGTGGTTATAAAATCATTCGGAGCTCTGAACATATAGCCTACTCCAGGAGCGAAATTACCTGTAGCGATGTTCCAATTATCAGATATAGTACTATAGGTATAAATTCGGCTGGGCAACGTGAGCGGAGAGAAGGCTTGAAGACCTTGTCCTATGACGGGAGACGACCAAATGCTATAGTCTAAGTGTTTGATAAGCGAGCTGTTTCTCAGTACCACAATAGCACCTGTGTTTATGGCAGTATCGGATTGGAATAAGTTGGCTTGGTTGGCAATGGTCAAAAGTCCACCTTCATCCACCGTAATATTCCCTACAGTTAATGATCCGTAAACGATAAGCGAAGAGTTTGTACTAATGCTAATAGAGTGCACATGTACATCTGTGTTGATGATGACCGGATTTTCAGAATTGATAACTACTTTTGAAGCAGCTGTAGGGAGGGTAGCATCACACCAATTGGTTGGTGTATTCCAATCTATATCTGTGCCGCCTATCCAAGTGCTATAATAACACGGACTTGGTCGATACACGATCTCAAATCGCTCGTGATAGATGCCTGCTACACTCTCAAAAGCATAGTCACCCAACTTGAGGTTGTGTTGTTTTTGAGTTAGCTTATCGTTTAAGAACACATCTTGGTTTCCGGCAAATAAACCGTCAACGTTTACTAATGAGATTGAGAAGTTACCGCCTTGGTTCACCCTAAATCCTAGTCTTACGACATCATATTCATCAAAGGGCAATGCACGGCCTTGAATGGTATAACTGAACTCGTTGTCTTCAATCAAACTGTATAACGCATTACCGTCCCAACCAAACATTTTAGAGTCGATCCCGAAATCAAACCCGTTAGTGGCATTGGTCAAATAACCTAGAAGTAATTGATTAAAACCAGCGGTTTCGCCATAGAAGTTTATCCACATACGGTGGCGTTCAGTAGTAGGGTTCTCTGTAGAAATATCGGTTTCAGCGTCTGTTGTATTTGAAAATGCTGTTTGTAAGGTTAGCAGTAAAGTCCAAAGCACTAGCTCTCTAGTATAGTAGCTTAGTTTAGTAACCCATTTTTTCACTGGATGCTCTTGAGTAGATTCTTTCATAAATTCTTAATAAAGAATCTACGAAAGTAGAGAAAAATAGATGAAAATGTATAAGTATAACCTATTGGGTGCAATTATTTGAAGTAAAATAAATGGATTAGATGTTGGTTAAGTTGTTGATTTTCAGCGTCTTGAATTCGCCAAACAAACCAATATCTATGTCAAATATAGTAAGAAATTATTTTAGAGTTTTAGAAGTTATAAGTTCTGTAGGGTGTGAATTAGAATATAAATCTAGTGTTGGGAGAAAAGAGAAAATATCTGATTTAGAAGTAGTTGCAATGAGTTTAACTGCTGAATTTATGTCAATTGACAGCGAGAATTCATTATTCAAACAAATAACAAAAGTAGAAATCCCAAAAAGAGCAAATCAGAAATAATTATGCGAAATCTTTTCAAGGTTTTAAGACCCGGATTTTGACAAAAATAACAGCACTAACATTGGTTTAATATATCAATAAATTCATTTTTGACAGATCAATAAACAATATCAAAAACCAAATAATTTAATTGCACACAACGGGTTAAGTATAATCTTTTTCATGATTTTTAAGATTTAAGAAGCTACTAAGACAAGTTTTATATGAATTTTAAAGGTAGTACTCCACAAAGTGTATAAGTTTTAAAATATAAAAAGACATAACATTCAAGCTATATTATTTTAATAACTCTTGTGTAAGTTGCTCTACTATCTTCGGATTATTACCTATAAATATCTTATCATCTATGATAAACACAGGGCGGTTTAAAAAAGTGTAATGCTCTAGAATTAAGTCTTTATAATTATTCTCTGTAAGCACTTTTTCTTTTAGATTGCGTTGTTTATAAAGTTGTGCTCTTTTGCTAAAAAGCTTTTGGTAACTACCTGCCAAAACATATAGTTGTTCTAATTGTTTTACAGTAATAGACTCCTTTTTTATATCTTGAAAAATAATATTTTCGGTTGAAGGAAGCAACTTGATTATTTTCTTGCAAGTATCACAAGTAGAAAGGTAATATACTTTTCTCATCATTCTATTGAGTTTATTATGACTTTTCCCCAAATCTACATTTTTTATTCATAGATTCAGCTAATAAATGCTGTCACCTTTATTAGTTGAATCCACCTGGTATAAAATGAACGAGTATAGATTGTTTTTATGTCTTTTCTCTTCTTGTAAAAAGACAAAAGCTAGTGGTTCAAGTTTTCACACATTAAATTTAGCTTTAATTCTCCTCAGTTGATTTTGTGTTAACACACCTGTCTTGGACAAAATAAGTCATAAAAAAACCGCCTCATAATTGAGACGGCTTTCTTGCTTAGTTCTTGTAGTGACTAAAATTTGTAACCAATTCCTAATTGAATGTTGTTGTTTTTTAAAGTATCGCCTTCACTAGCATCTTTAATATCAGAAAGACCCATGTTGTATCTTGCGTCAACAAAGATATTGCCGAAAGCATATGCAGCCCCTATACCAAGTCCGAAATCAGATGACTTAGTTGCTTTTTCTAACTCTGCGTTTTCAGCAGCCATTCTAAAAGCAAAAGAAGGTCCAGCTAGAATACTGAAGTTTTCAACAACTTCGTATTTTGCCATAACTGGAATTCTGATGTAATCTAAAGCGCGTTTGTCAGCTCCTTCCATAGAGTAAAGAACCTCTGGTTGGATAGAGAATTTATCACTGATGTTGTAGTTAGCTAAACCTCCTACATAAAAACCAGTTCTTCCTTTAGCGTCACTTCCGTCGTCGCCTTTCATTCCTGAAATACTACTAAGGTTAACACCTGCTTTGATACCAAAGCTTAATTTCGAATCTTGTGCATTTGATAATGCAAAAGCACATACTGCAAAAGCAGATAAAATAATTTTTTTCATAAGAGTGTTTTTTTAAGTTTAAACTGTGGCAAAGTTGAAAATAAGTTTAAAAATACAGTGTGTCTAAAGATTCATAACCTATGAACTATAACTTCTTTTATGAGAACTTGTAGTTCGTATAGATAACAGATTTGACAAATACTTGTGCAAATAGAAGGGAAAAAGACTTGAAATATTAAAAATAATAGTCTTAAAGTACTGGCTATTAGCTATTAAATCTTGTAACGTTTTTGTTACAGATTTTTTATTCATAACTATACATAATATTGTTTCTTTGCTATGAACCTTGAAGTAGTAAGAAGAAAGTCAGTGATTTGTTTGTAGCCAGTTTTTGATAATTAGTAATTAGATTAGAGTTTGTTTTAGCTCACCTATTTTAAAGATAAAAAAGATGATTAAAAATCCAGAGTTGAAAATTAAAAATATTCGTGAATTAAGAAACCTTACTCAAGAGTATATAGCAAGCCAGTTGAATATATCTTTAAGAGCATATTCTAAGATTGAGTCAGGAGAAACACAACTTACGATTAAACGATTAAATGAGATTAGTGAAATACTAGAAATTTCTCCTATAGAATTACTGAGTTTTGATGAGAGGAATATCTTCCAAAGTTTTGCTGGAGCTAATAAGTCCGTTGTGCCGCTATCATCTGAAGATGTAGTAGGACAACTGAAGGAGATTATATTCTTTCTGAAAGAACAGAACAATACTTTGCTTAGTGCTTTTGAGAATGTACGTACAGTAGGCTGAAAATAGTATTCAGATGTAATTAGTAAGGCAATACTATTATTTCTTATCCATAAAAAATCCGTTTTTGGTCAATTGCCAAAAACGGATTTTTTTATAAAATGTTAGAGCTAAATTATAGTTCTAATGCTTTTTTAGGGTTGTTATCCATCAATAGCTCTACAGGATTTTCTAAGGCTTCTTTGATTGCTACCAAGAACCCAACTGACTCACGTCCGTCAATGATTCTGTGATCATACGACAGAGCAAGATACATCATCGGATGGATTTCTACTTTTCCGTTTACAGCGATAGGTCTTTCGATAATGTTGTGCATGCCTAAGATTCCTGATTGTGGAGGATTTATGATTGGCGTAGATAACATACTCCCAAAAACTCCACCGTTAGAAATAGTAAATGTTCCGCCAGTCATCTCATCAACCGTAATTTGACCATCTCTAGCGCGTATTGCTAAACGCTTAATCTCAGCTTCAATTCCTCTAAATGTTAGGTTTTCAGCATTTCTGATAACCGGAACCATCAATCCTTTTGGACCCGAAACCGCTATCGAAATATCGCAGAAATCATATGCAACTTTATAGTCTCCATCTATCATTGAGTTTACATCTGGATACATCTGGAGTGCTCTTACCACAGCTTTAGTAAAGAATGACATAAAGCCTAATCCCACGCCGTGCTTTGCTTTAAAAGCATCTTTGTATTCTGCTCTAAGCTTGTTAATCGGCGTCATTGAAGCCTCATTAAAAGTAGTAAGCATTGCAGTTTCGTTTTTAGCCGAAACTAGTCTTTCTGCTACTTTTCTGCGGAGCATCGAAAGCTTAGAGCGCTCTTCACCTCTGTTTCCTCCTGTTGGAGTTCCCATAGAGACCTGTCCTTGGACGGCATCTTCTTTGGTGATTCGTCCATCTTTTCCAGTTCCTTGGATGGTTTTAGGATCGATATTTTTTTCGTCTAGTATTTTCTTAGCTGCTGGAGAAGCAGTTCCTGTCGCATAAGTAGTAGGAGAGGGTGCTGCCTTAGGAGTTTCTGTTTTCTTCTCCTCGGCTTTCGGAGCTTCTGTTTTAGAAGGAGCTTCACCGCTTGGTTTTGCTGCGGCTGTATCAATCAAGCAAACAACTTGTCCTACAGCCACTGCATCTCCCTCCTCTGCTTTCAGCGTGATTATTCCGCTTGCTTCTGCAGGAAGTTCTAGGGTAGCTTTATCAGAATCTACTTCTGCGATAGCTTGATCTTTTTCAACGTAATCTCCATCTTTTACTAACCATGTAGCAATTTCTACTTCGGTAATTGACTCCCCTGGTGAAGGGACTTTCATTTCTAAAATCATCTTTAGTAATTTTATGTTGTTTTTGCTTTATTCTTATAAAGTACCAAAAGGTACAAATTTTATTCTATTGTCTGAGAGTTCTTTGGTTTTTGTCTATATAGTGCTTGTACAAAAATAATTAACCTTTTTCAGAGTTCTCATAATTATTTGGTATTAAATAAATCTTTGTCAAATACCATATCAATTGCGCTTTGATGGCGCTTCTTGGCTCTTGTACTACTTCCTGCAGCTGGTGCAGCATAGGCTTTAAGCGAAGCCAATCTTAGTTTTACTAAATCAAAATTCATTAGTATATAACTATAAGCTCCCATGTTTCGAGGCTCTTCTTGCGCCCAAACATAATCATCAACATTCGGATATGATGCGATTATCTCTTTAATTTGCTCAATTGGCAATGGATAGAGTTGTTCTATACGTATAAATGCAATGTCATCTCTACCTAGTCTTTCTCTTTCTGCAATAAGGTCATAATAAAACTTACCAGTACATAAGACTAGAGATTTCACCTTATTCTTATCAACAGTATCGTCTATAACCTCTTGAAAACTACCGTTGATGAATTCATCTTTTGTAGATACACATAACGGATGTCTTAATAAACTCTTAGGTGTAAATACGATTAGTGGTTTGCGGTACTTCAGGTGCATTTGTCTTCTCAATAAGTGGAAGAGGTTGGCAGGTGTAGTACAGTTTGCTACAAACATATTATTGTTTGCACATAACTGCAGATAACGCTCCATTCTAGCCGATGAGTGCTCTGCTCCTTGACCTTCGTATCCGTGAGGAAGTAAAAGTACTAGCCCGTTTTGATTATTCCACTTATCTTCCGCTGCTGATAAGTACTGGTCAATCATAATTTGAGCACCATTAGAGAAATCTCCAAACTGAGCTTCCCAAATAGTCAATGTCTCAGGGCTCGCCAGAGCATATCCATAATCATAACCAACTACTGCATATTCAGACAACAGCGAGTTATAGATATAGAATTTTCCTTTTGCCTCTTTTAGTTTCTGAAGTAAGATAACTTCTTCTTCAGAATCCTCTACTTTAATCACCGCATGACGGTGTGAGAACGTACCTCTCTCTACATCCTGACCAGAAATTCTAACTGAAAATCCTTCGGTTAGTAGTGAGCCATAAGCCAAGAGTTCTCCCATAGCCCAATCGAGTTTATCGGTTTCAAAATAAGCTGTATTTCGGTCTTTAATAAGACGAGAGATTTTATTGATGAATTTCTTATCCGTAGGCAAATTAGTGATTTGCTCTGCAACTGAATCTAAAACCTCCTTTTTTATGGTAGTGTCTACCTTTTCAAAAATATCACCATTCTTGAGTTGCGGATAGCCTTTCCATTCATTTTGCATAAATGGTGTGATAACCGTAAGCTCTTCTTTGCGAGATTCAGCAAGATTTTCTTCTAAAACGTTTTTATATTCTCTTTCAATTTGAGTGATATATTCTTGGGTAATAATGTTTTCGGTTATTAGTTTTTCGGCATAAATATCTCTAGGATTCTTGTGCTTTGAAATTGCTTTATATAGAATAGGCTGAGTGAAACGTGGTTCGTCACCTTCGTTATGTCCATATTTTCTATAACCTAATAAGTCGATAAAGACATCTCTCTTGTAGCGCATTCTGAAATCTAACGCAAAGTTCATTGCGTGAACAACAGCTTCTACATCATCAGCATTCACGTGTAATACAGGCGAAAGCGTCACCTTAGCAATATCTGTACAATAGGTTGATGAACGAGCGTCTAAATAATTGGTCGTAAAACCAACTTGGTTATTGATGACAATATGAATTGTTCCGCCCGTTTTATAGCCGTCAAGTTGTGCCATTTGCACAATTTCGTACACGATACCTTGACCTGCAATAGCTGAGTCTCCATGTACCGCTATCGGAAGGACTTTTGAGGTGTCTTCTGGGAAGTGTCTGTCTTGCTTTGCTCTAGCGATTCCTTCGATAACTGCACCAACGGTTTCTAAGTGTGATGGGTTAGGCGCGAGGTTGATGTTTATTTTCTTTCCGCTCTTGGTAATTCTATCCGAAGTGAGACCTAAGTGGTATTTTACGTCTCCGTCAAAATATTGGGTGTCATCATAATCTTTTCCGTCAAATTCTGAGAAAATATCTTTAGGACTCTTACCAAAGATATTCGCAAGAACACTTAGGCGACCTCTATGTGCCATTCCCATAACAAATTGCTCAACACCTTGTTCGGCTGCATTTTCAATTAGTGCGTCTAATGCGGGTATAAATGACTCTCCACCCTCAAGCGAGAAACGCTTTTGCCCAACGTATTTCGTATGCAAGAAAGTCTCAAAAGAAACAGCTTGGTTGAGTTTTGATAGAATCTGTTTTTTCTGTTCTGGGTTGAATTTTGGCAAATTTGCATTGACCGATAAGTATCCTTGAATCCATTTTCTGATTTCAGGGTCTTTGATATACATATACTCCACACCGATACTTTGGCAATAAACCGTGTCGAGTTTGTGGATTATTTTAGCAAGTGTAGAAGGCTCTAGTCCGACTTGTTTTGCAGCATCAAAAGTTGTGTTTAAGTCAACCTCGGATAAGCCGAATTGCTGTAGGTTTAGGTCTGGGGTATAAATTCTTCTAGCGCGAACAGGGTTTGTCTTGGTAAATAAGTGTCCTCTAGTTCTATAAGCGTCAATTAGTTCAAGAACACCAAACTCTTTGTGAATTTTGTCGGGTGTCTGTCCTGTCGCATTTTGAGTGGATACATGCTGCGCAAACTCATTAGAAAAATCCTCTCCGTAAGGCGAAACTCCAAAGTCAAAACCTTGAAAGAAAGCTCTCCAGCTCGGTTCAACACTGTCAGGGTTAATCAAATACTGATCATATAGATCTGAGAAGAAATCAGTATGGGCTGCGTTTAAAAACGAAAATCTGTCCATGTTAATGATTAAAGTGAAATTTACTAAAAATTCTTTTACAAAAGTACATAAATCAAATGAAACATTTTAGCTATTTTTACCAAGAATTGTATCCTTTGAATATAAAACAGTATAGAATGAAATTATTTAAAAAATCACTTTTTTTAACTATTCAAATTGCCATTTTCGTGTTTTTCATTAATGTAAGTGCGCAAATTTCAAAAACTCATCATCCGCAACAAACTGCAACAAGCGAATTTTGGAGCAAAGTTCGCTTTGGTGGAGGCTTAGGTATGAATTTCGGTTCTGGATTTACAGAAATTATGATAGCTCCGAGTGCGATTTATGAGTTTAACGAATATGTTGCTACAGGAGTAGGGTTGCAATGGAGCTATATCAATGTCAAGAATAAAAGTGCTGCACTGAGCGACTATACTACAAATGCTTATGGCGGAAGTTGGATCATTTTGACCAATCCAATTCCTGAAATTCAACTCTCTGCAGAACTCGAGCAGTTGCGCGTAAACGTGAATTTCTCTGATGGATATCAGGATGATTTCTGGAACACCGCACTGTTTCTAGGCGCTGGATTCAGAACACAAAACGTCACAGCAGGGGTGCGTTATAATATTTTACACAAAAATAGCAAGAACGTATACCACGAGGCTTTTATGCCTTTTGTAAGAATTTATTTTTAATTTTTTGAGTTATACAATATGTTGTTAGTCCGTTTTATGTCTTTAAAACGGACTTTCTTTTGAAATATAGGGCGATGTATGCCAATACCGCACAAACTAGGCCAATCCAGACCATTGCCCAGATCGCATCCCAACACTGCGAGAAGGTTCCTTCTTCGATCAGTAAGATTCGGTAGGCTTTCAAAAAGTGTGTCAGCGGAATAACATTGGCAATCGCCACGATCCAATCAGGCATCTGAGAGAGCGGCCAGGTAAATCCGCTTAAGATAAAACTTGGCGTAGCCACCACCATCAACACCTCTGTCGCTTTGAGCTGATTGGGTATGAGGATACTCACTAAAATTCCGATGAAACTCACAGACAAAACAAATATTCCAGCGATGAGTGTGAGTCCGCCTAGGTTTTCATAAAATGGAATTCTAAACCAAATCGAGAATATATAATACAATAACCAAATCCCAAAACTCATCAATAGATACGGAATCACCTTGATTGCCATAATCTTCAGCAAGGATTTATTCTGAGAAACTAAGGTCTTAAAACTTCCGTTTTCGAACTCAGAAGCAAAGGATAACGCCAGACCTAAAAGCAATACTTGTTGCAGAACAGTAGCTAAAATACCCGGCCAGAGAAAATACATATAGTTAGTACTTCTATTGTATTTCTTAATAAAAGTAGTTTTAAAGGGCTCGTATTGGCTCATCGCCACTGATTCTGCCATGCCTTGCTTTTTGAGCGTTTCGATTTGCACACCTGCTTTGAGCGTGCCCAAGCAAATCTGAATAGCCGTTGAAGCATAATTTGCCGTGAGCACGTTAGAAGTATTTACAATGGTGAGTATTTCAGGGTACTTTTTGGTCAATACTTGTTTTTCAAAACCATTTGGAATGATGACTATTGCCGGAAGGTTATCGCTTTCCGACACTATCTTCGCTAAGTCATTTTGATCATATTTGATATAAGCCACTTTCAGGATCTCATTGTCCTGCATCATTTCGATGGCTTTCTGACTCATTTGGCTTTGGTCTTCATCGACAACGATTATCGGTAAATCGGTGACCTTTCCTTTTTGATATACAAATCCTAAGAGAATTCCATACATAATTGGCGCTCCGATGAATAGTAACCGAAGTATCTTGTTGTTCCAAAATAACTGAAACTCCCTTTTGATCAAGGCTATAAAACTCTTCATATCTAGTTTGTTTGTTGGTTTACAACTCTAAAATAGCTGTAGCTTTCGCGAATAACTCTTGGGCTTCTTTGATATCATTGGGTTGCACTTTGATTTCGAATAAGTTCTCTTGAATTTCATAATCAGGGTAAGCTGTAGCGATGTTTGCATAAGCACCTAGTACTTTGACTAAGGTTACTTTTCCTTTGTATTCCTTGTCGTTATAAGCTACTTTGACTGTTACCTCTTGCCCGTTTTCTACTTTTGAGAGTTGGCTTTCAGGGAGGGTGAATCTGAAATAAGTGCTTTCAGCAATAGAACCGCTAACTAAGGTGTAGCCAGGAAGTGCTAGCTCACCCACTTTAAGTGTAATTGACTCGATAGTCATATCTTGAGGTGCGATAATGTATCTTTCGGCATCGGCAATAGACACTTCTTCAAGAGCGCCTAATGCAAGGTCTTGTTGACCAAGCGCCATTGTTTGTTGTTCGATTCTAAGGCCATTTTTTACGTCTGCTATTTCAGCTTGCACAGCTAAATATTGTGCTTGAGCTCCTTGGTATTTTGCGAAAGCCTCATCATATACTTGTTGAGAAACCAATGAGTCCTTAATCATATTTGACAAACGCGTAATTGATTTTTGCGCAAAGTCATATTGTTCTTTCAAGGCTTGTTTTTTGGCTTCTAATTGTTTGATTTGGTTTGAAGTAGCGCCCTTTACAGTCATGTCATATTGTGCTTTAGCTGACATTACCGCTCCTTCGGCTTGATTTCTTTTGGCGTCAACTTCGGGAATATCTAATATAAGTAGAGTGTCTCCCTTTTTAACAAAATCACCTTCTTTGATTTTTATAACATCAATTTTCCCTGGGATTTTTGACACTAACCCAATTGATTCGCGTTCAATTTTTCCTTGAATAAAATCATTTTTAGGTTTGCCACAAGCGATGGTCAATAATAATAGTCCAGTTATAAAATATATTTTTCTCATAAGGATATAAGGTTTTATTTAGATAGAGTTTTAGACAAAGACCCTGTAGCTGATAGTGCTTCTAAGGCCGAAAGCCTTTGGTCAATTAAGGTTTGTATTTTATGTGTAGAAAGCTTTACGACATCGTTCTCAGCCTCGAGTCGCTCGGATATATTTATTAAGCCTTCTTGGTATTGACGTATTGCCATCCTAAGATTGTTAGCAGCTACTTTTTCTTGTTCAATTGCCAATTGGTATTTCTGATTTTGAATGCTGTAGTCAGACAGATTGTTTTCTAAGAGCAAATTCAACTTTTCTTTAGTGTCATCGATTTGGTTTTGAATTTGTGTCGCATTAATTTTAGCTTCGTCTATTTTGTGTTTGCGTTCAAATCCACTGAATATTTCCCATTTCATTGAAATACCAACCATCCAATTCGGACTAAGAGTGAGTTCATTCATACGGCCATAAATTTGATTGTTGGTTATCGGAAGCCCTGGAGTGATGACTGTTGAGTCAAATAGGCTAGTATAGCTCAGTCCTCCAAATGCACCAACCACCGGCAAATAACTTCCCTTTTCTTTTTTGACCATATAATCAGCCGCTTTTTTGAATGCAGACAAGGCTTTGAGTTCTTGTTTTTCATCCACCAATAAATCTCCCTCAATACTATAAGGAGTTAATAGGTAATCAACCTCGCTGATTTTGTTGTCTGTATAACCAGTTAAGTAGTTTATTTTTTTGTATAAAACTCTTCGTTTGCCTAGGAGCTCAATTCGTTTAGATTCTAACTCTAGGTTTGCCAATTTAATCTTATCTCTGTCATACGGAATTGCTAGTCCTTCATGAATAGCTCTTTCGACCCTTTTAGTTTCGGTATCTAGACGTTTTTTGCTTTCGTCCAATAGTTTTTCTAGTTGGTCAATTAGTTTGAGTTGATCAAAAGAATGGATAACCTCTTTGATGAGCATTTCTTTTTCAGCGTCAGATAAATATGCTGTTCCTATTTGCTTTTGCTCTAGAGCTTTTGCTCCATTTTCAATTTGTAAACCGCTAAATAAAACCGTCTTTGCCATTAGACTACCCATCAATACGTTTCCGTAGTTGTCAAAGGATGTTTTTCCGTCAAATAGAGGCTGGTTAATTACCGGAATGTTTTGTGTAGGTAAGTCAATGGTAATTTTCGAATCAAAGTACATATAAGAGGCGGAACCTTCTATCCTCGGAATATATTTTCCCCAAACACTTTTCTTCTCGATGCCGATTTTCTCAATTTCTAGGTTTTTATTTTGTATGCTATGACTTTTCTCTACAGCATGTTCGATAGCCTCTTGCAAAGATGGTGATAACTGTATTTGTGACCATCCAATTTGTAAAATAAAGTAGGTTACTAACGTTAAAAGACTGTTTGTTTTCATCTTACTTTTCTTCTAAATTATTATATATTTTTTCAAAAATAACACGTATGGCTCTAATCTCTTCATCAGAGACTCCATTCAGCGCTACACTTACTGTCTTTTGCACTAGTTGGATAACTTTTTCCTCTAATAACCTTCCTTTTTGAGTCAAGAAAACCAAGTTTGATCTTCTGTCATTTCTATCATTTCTTCTTTCGACCAAACCTTCTTTTTCCATATTGTCGATAAGTCGCGTAATACTTGGACGGGTTCGATAACTCTTGTCTGCCAAATACTGTTGTGATTTTCCGTCATGCTTCCATAGCAAGGCCAAGACAGACCACTGCTCCTTTGTGAGTTCAACTTTGTTTTGTTTGAACTTCCTATTCAAGGCTCGGCTAAATGATTGCGGTGTCCTACCCGTGAGTAGGTTGTAAAAATCTTGTGAGTTTAAATTTGACTGCATTGTTAATTGTTGTCTATGCAACAAATGTATTGCGAATATTTTAAACCACAAAATTCAATTGTATATTTTTAATTGCTAGTGTAGGATTAACTCTCTCTGTAATAGGTGTTGACTACATGGATTACACTATATATAGTTGGTTTCTCTGATTGAACGATGTTTGAAGTAAACGGGACTAGAGCCTCAGAGGTGGTACTGCCAATAGAGAAGCATATTTCGTCAGTAATAGCATTGTTTAGGATATAGCTTGCGACCTGTGAAGGGCTAAAAAAAAGTAGTGCATCTGGCTTATTAGTAATTTTTATGGAAGATTGGTGATTTTCATAAACTTGTATTTCATGAAAGAAGATGTTGTGGTCTCTGAATAAATTAGGTAAAATTTCTCGTCTAAGATTGCCACAGAAGAAAGTAAAAGTAGACCCTCTGTAGTTTGATATGATTATTTTTGCTAAATCCTCGGCATAATGGGCAGAATCTATAACCTTAAAGCCATTTGCTTGTAGTAGCTCTTTTGTTTTTTCGCCTACACAAAGAGCTTTTGTGCTTTTTAAAGAATTGACATGTGGGTTTTTCAAAACGCTTAAAACTGCATTTTGGCTCGTAAAAAGCAGTAAGTCTGTTTTGCTAGGAAGTGTAAAATCTATGAAATTGATAGAAATAAAATCTTCCTCGACTAAATCAAACCTATCCATTGACAGCATTTCTTTGTCGGGCTTTGATAGTTTTCGAGTTGAAAGAAGTTTGATTTTTGTCATTTTCTGAAAATATATTCAAAGATAGCAATTCATAGAGAATTGATTTCTATTTTTGTGAACAATGAATGCAGTACTCTCACATATTTCAACTGTAAAACCTTCGGTAATCAGAATTTCAGGATCGAAATCTGAATCGAATAGACTGTTGTTGCTTCAAGCTATTTTCTCGAGTTTGTCAATAGAAAACCTTTCTGATGCCGATGATACGATTCTGATGCAAAGCGCTTTGCAAAGTAAAGATTCAACCATTGATATCGGGCATGCGGGAACTGCAATGCGTTTTCTGACCGCTTATTTTGCTTTTCAAAAAAACAGAGAAGTGGTTTTGACGGGCTCTGAGCGAATGAAACAAAGACCAATCCGTGTTTTAGTTAATGCGCTAAGAGAGCTCGGTGCTTCGATTGCGTATCTTGAAAATGAGGGTTTCCCTCCATTGAGAATTATAGGCGTCAAACCGATTAAAAACAGTGTTTCAGTCGCAGCTGAAATCAGTAGTCAATATATTTCAGCACTTCTGCTGATTGCTCCAAAGCTCGAAAATGGGCTTGAAATTATCCTCGAAGGAAGCATCACCTCCAAGCCTTATATTGACATGACATTGGCTTTGCTAAGTGATGTAGCGGTTAAAACTTCTTTTAAAGAAAATAGGATTAGCATACTTCCAAAATCAGCTATTCTAATTCCTCAAACTATAATCGTGGAGAGCGATTGGAGTAGTGCCTCTTATTTATATTCGATTGTTGCGCTGAGTCCTATCTATACAGAAATACGATTGCGCTCTTTTAAAGAAAATAGCCTTCAAGCAGACAGGGTTTTGGCTGAAATTTATACTGCTTTTGGGGTGAATACGAAATTCAATTCAGACAACTCAATTAGCCTTATTAAATCTCAAGCTTCTACTCTTCAGCCACTAGATTTAGATCTAATAAATAGTCCAGATATTGCACAGACCATTGCAGTCACCTGTTTTGGTTTGGGTATAGGCTGTCATCTCAAAGGATTACCTACTTTAAAAATTAAGGAAACCGATAGGCTCCAAGCGCTAAAAAACGAAATAGAGAAGTTGGGCGGAAGGGTGGTTATTAGTGAAGATTCATTGACAATAGAACCGCATGTGCTATCGCTCCAAAATCAAAATTCACAAGCTGTAGCAACCTACCAAGACCATCGGATGGCAATGGCTTTTGCTCCACTTGCGCTGAAGATGACATTGCAAATAAACCAGGCAGAAGTAGTTTCAAAGTCCTATCCAAAATTCTGGCAAGACCTAGAGACGCTGGGTTTTAGCATCGAATATCACAATAAATAAAATACCAGTTTTCTACTGTTGATTTTTTGTTAGCTTTGTTGGACAACTATTTCTCCTAATATAAATATTTTTATGAAAATTAGTAAAATTTTATTGTCTCTGATTTTTCTGCTCTTGGTATCTATGCAGGCAAAAGCCTCTTTTATACTGGTTCCGATGGATGAGATTTCTCAGAAAAATCATCTCAAAGCCTATGGAATCACCTACTGGGTGCTCAAACAAGAATACAAAGTAAGTTGGCTCCTGAATTATAGAGGTGGTTCGTTTTTGCTTCCTGATACAGAAAACATCCGAAAAGAATGTCAAATCAGAGGCGTGAGTTTTGAAGTGTTGTCTGACGGCGAGACCAATTCGATACTTGCCGATATCAGTAGTCCGTCACAAAATATGGAAACGGTTATTTTAGAGAAAGCACCTAAGATTGCTGTTTATACACCTAAAGGGCTCAATCCTTGGGACGATGCAGTTACGCTCGTGCTTACGTATGCCGAAATTCCGTTTGACGAGATATATGACGAAGAAATCTTAAATGATTCGTTGTTGTTATACGAATGGTTACACTTGCATCACGAGGATTTCACTGGGCAATACGGAAAGTTCTTTGGAGCGTATAGAAATGCACCTTGGTATATCCAACAGAAAAAAGAAGCCGAAGAAAGAGCGGCTAAATTAGGCTACACTAAAGTCTCAGAGCTTAAACTAGATGTAGCAAAAAAGATTAGAGATTATGTGATAGGCGGTGGATTTATGTTTGCGATGTGCTCCGCTACTGATAGTTTTGATATTGCGCTTTCAGCAGAAGGTGTTGATATTTGTGAGCCTATGTTTGATGGCGACGAAAGTGATCCAGATTATCAATCTCAAATAGATTATTCAAAGACATTGGCTTTTAAGGATTACGTCCTAGAGAGAAGTCCTGTTGTGTATGAGTTTTCTGATATTGATACGACTCAAGATAGAGTGAAGTCTATTCCGATGGAGGTAGATTATTTTACTTTAATGGAGTTTTCTGCAAAATGGGATCCGATACCAACAATGCTTTGTCAGAACCACACACAATTGGTCAAAGGTTTTTACGGACAAACTACAGCATTTGCTAGAGAAAAAATAAAATCAAATGTTTTGGTTTTAGGCGAAATGAAACTCAACTCAGAAGGTAGGTATATTCATGGTACTAAAGGCAAAGGAATGTTTACCTATTTTGGTGGTCATGATCCTGAGGATTACCAACATAGAGTAGGTGATGCTCCGACAGTTTTAGACTTGCATCCAAACTCTCCTGGGTATAGACTAATTCTGAACAACGTACTCTTCCCGGCAGCTAGAAAAAAACCTCAAAAGACATAAGATTATTTAATCTTGACTGTATTTTATGATTTTTTTAATATTCAATGGTGTTTGATGTTATCTTTTTTTTATATTTGAGGTTCGTAAAACAAAGTTATTAACCCATAAAAAAAACACTAAACAAAAATGAAAAGAACTTTACTTTTTTTAGTAATAATTTTTTCGTTGTTTACTTGGAGAGGTAATGCACAGCTTGTTGAGACTTTCGACACTGGTATTCCTGCTACTTGGGCAACGTATAAATTGTTAAATGGCGCTTTGAGTATAGCACCAAACGTTCCTAGCTGGGAGGTAAACACCCAAGCTACGTATAACTGCTCGGATTCCAATTATGGTACTCCTCCTTCAAAGGTTATAGTTCGGGGTCAGACTATTCTAGCTGGTAATACTTCCCAAAGTTGGTTGGTAACTGAGCAGGTAACAGTTCCTGTTAACGGTGAGCTTGAGTTTGTTTCTAGAACAACCTCAAATACTACAAGTGCGAGTGATACCCGTTTTAAGATTAAGATATCAACGACTTCTCAGACAGATTTCACCTCTTTTACTTCTACATTGATTGATTATGATCAAATACAGATAACGGGGGGTGCAAATTTCAATTTTTGTTTTAAACACATTTTAAATTTGTCTGCTTTTGCGAATCAAAATATTTATATTGCTTTTATTAAAGAGGATACTCAGGTTGGTGCTATACACACTAATAATGGTTGGGTTTTAGATGACGTAAAGGTTTTGCCAAAATGTTTTTTACCTACTAATGCTCAAGCTACTTCACAAACAACCTCAGCCAATTTAACTTGGACTGGAAGCGCTCCAAATTATGAGATTTCTCTTCTTCCAGGTTCTGGTATTCCTGAGAATGGTACTATTTATACAGCAACCACTAATAGTCTTTCTCTTTCTGATCTTACGTCTTCTACGGTTTATATGTATTATATAAGAGCTATTTGTGAGTTTAATACGAGTGCTTGGGCAGGTCCCTTTGTTTTTTCTACCCTGCAAACTCCCTTTGTTTTAGACTCAGAATATTTTGAGAACTTTGAGTCTCCTTCTTATGGTTTTTCTTTTTTAAATGGCACACAACCTAATAAGTGGGCTGTAGGTACAGCTACTCATAATGGTGGAACTAAGTCTATGTATATTTCTAACAATGATGGAGTTTCAAATATTTATTCTACTATTAATTCTTCAGTAACACAGTCTTATAGAGATATTCAGATGCCTGCTACAGTTAGTCAGATTTATTTTTCATTTGACTGGAAAGCCAACGGAGAGAATAATCAAGATTATATGCGAGTTTGGCTTGTTCCATCTACTTTTGTTCCTACACCTGGTCAACAGATTACCTCTGGTGGTGGTAGAGTTCAGATAGGGAACAACTTTGGTAATAATACTTCGTGGGAGAATTATACGCATACTATGAATGGTGCTTCTTGGTCTAATCAAGTAATGCGATTAGTTTTTGAATGGCGTAATAATGCTGCTGGAGGTGGTCAACCACCTGCTGCTGTAGATAATCTTAATATTCAATTGATTAATTGTCCTGCTCCGTCAATGCCTACTACAGGTGCTATAACTGCAAGTGAGGCGACTCTTAATTGGAATGCCCCAACAGGTGCTATTGTACCAAGTTCATATGATTATTATTTTTCAACTACTACTGTTGCTCCTACGGGAACTACGACTCCAGTAGGGAACGTACTTGATACTACCGTAACTCTTGATAACTTATCACCTTCTACTACCTATTATTTCTGGGTGCGTAGTAATTGTGGTGCTACTGGAAAAGGTCTTTGGATAGGTCCTAGAATGTTTAACTCAGCCCAAATGCCTGCACCTTTAGATTATTCAGAGAATTTTGAAGCTGTAAATCCAGGTTGGACATTTAATAATGGCACTCAAACCAACAAATGGATTATTGGTACGGCCACTCAGAATGGGGGTACTAAATCTATGTATATCTCAAATGACAACGGAGTTACAAATGCTTATACGACTAATATTGCCTCAGTAACACAAGCCTATAGAGACATACAAATGCCTGTGTCTGCAGGAGAGATGTATTTTTCATTTGATTGGAAGGCTAACGGAGAGAACGCTCAAGACTATATGCGAGTTTGGATTGTTCCTGCTACTTTTACTCCTACGCCAGGCACTCAGATTACGGCAGGTGGTGGTAGACTTCAACTAGGAACTAACTTTGGAGGTCAGTCTACTTGGCAAAATTTTGGTTTAGTTATGAATGCTTTGCCAGCTTGGCAGAATCAGACTATTCGGTTGGTTTTTGAATGGCGAAACAATGCGAACGTAGGAACACAACCTCCTGCTGCTGTAGATAATATCATTGTTCAATTGATTACTTGTTCTACACCATCTATGCCAACTATTGGATCTTTGACTGAGAATGAAGTTACTTTTAACTGGAACGCTCCGGGAGGTACAGTACCTACTTCTTATGATTATTACTTTACAACTATACCTGGTGCACCAAACGATACAACTGTTCCTACAAGTAACGTACCTGTCACTACTGCTACTATTAATAATTTAGTTCCTTCTACTACCTATTATTTCTGGGTGAGAAGTAATTGTGGTTCTGACGGAACAAGCTTGTGGGTAGGTCCCGTAAGCTTCAATACACCTCAGATTCCTACACCTTTAGATTATTATGAAAATTTTGAAGGTGCTAATCCTGGTTGGACACTTAATAATGGTACTCAAGCCAATAAATGGGTTGTGGGTACAGCGACAAGTAACAGTCCTACACATTCATTATATATATCTAATGATAATGGAGCGACAAATGCTTATAATGGTTCTTCTGCTTCGGTGGTTCAGGCTTATAAAGATTTAATGATTCCAGCAACAGCAGGGCAAGTGTATGTTTCTTTTGATTGGAAAGGTACAGGAGAAGGAAGTGCTGACTATATGAGAGCTTGGTTAGTTCCAGTAAACTATACACCAACTGCGGGTAATCAAATTGCTAATGGTGGTGGGAGAGTACAGTTAGGTACAAACTTTAATCAACAAAGTACTTGGAAAACAGAGGATTTTGTCCTTAATGTTCCAGCTACTTGGTCAGGTCAGATTATGCGTTTGGTTTTTGAATGGAGAAATGATGCAAATACTGCCAATCAACCACCAGCAGCAGTTGATAATGTAAATTTCTCGGTAATTACTTGTCCTGCACCATCTAATCCAACACTTGTAAGTGTAGCTACTAATACGGCTACAACAGCTTGGACAGGTACTTCTGCTTCGTATGACTATTATTATTCAACTACCAATACAGCACCAGAGCCTACAACAACTCCTTCAGGGAACGCCGCTACAAATCAAGCTAACCTAACAGGACTAACAGACGCTACAGTATATTATTTCTGGGTAAGAAGTAATTGTGATGTTGATGGTGTGAGCTTCTGGGTAGGTCCGCTTATCTTTAATACGGCTCAAATTCCAGCTCTATTAGATTATTCAGAAGATTTTGAAGATACTAATCATGGTTGGACACTTAATAATGGTACTCAAATCAATAAATGGGTTGTGGGTGGAGCAACTTTCAATAGTCCAATCCAATCACTTTATATATCTAATGATAATGGAGTAACGAATGCTTATAATGGTTCTTCTGCTTCGGTGGTTCAGGCTTATAAAGATTTAATGATTCCAGCAACTGCAGGACAGATTTATATTTCTTTTGACTGGAAGGCACAAGGAGAAGGCAATGCTGATTATCTTAGAGCTTGGATGGTTCCAGTAACTTATACACCAACTCCAGGTACTCAGATTACCGCTGGTGGAGGAAGAGTTCAGTTAGGAACTAATTATAATCAACAGAACACTTGGAATACAGAAGGCTTTGTGCTGAATGTTCTTCCAACTTGGTCAGGTCAGATTATGCGTTTAGTGTTTGAGTGGAGAAATGACACAAGTGTAGCTAACCAATCTCCCGCTGCTGTTGATAATGTCAATGTATCAGTAATCACTTGTCCTGCTCCATCTAATCCAACTTTATCTGCTGTGACTATTAACTCAGCTACTACTGCTTGGACAGGAACATCTGCTTCATATGATTATTATTATTCAACTACAAACACATCACCTGGACCTACAACAACTCCTTCAGGTTCTACAGCAACAACTCAAGCAAACCTTGCAGGTCTAAATGATTCGACAACTTATTATTTCTGGGTAAGAAGTGATTGTGGGGTTGATGGTGTTAGTTTCTGGGTTGGTCCACTTGCTATCAATACACCTCAAGTTCCGGTAAATTTACCTTACTATGAGAATTTTGACGGAGCTAGCTCAGGTTTTACACTGAACAACGGTATGCAATCAAATAAGTGGGTAGTAGGAGGAGCAACCTTCAACAGCCCATCTCAATCACTTTATGTTTCTAATGATAACGGAATGACTAACTCTTATGGAGGCACCACTTCAGTAACTCAAGCATACAGAGACATTCAGATGCCAGCAGGTCCTCTAGGACAAATGTTAGTTTCATTTGATTGGAAAGCTACAGGAGAAGGATCTTTTGACTACATGAGAGTCTGGGTTGTTCCTGTAACATTCACTCCAACTCCTGGAACACAAATAACAGCAGGTGCGGGTAGAATGCAAATTGGGGCAAACTATAACCAACAAGCTTCTTGGCAGACTGTTAATCAGGTGCTTAATGCACCAGCTGCATGGGCAGGTCAATCTATACGTTTAGTGTTTGAGTGGAGAAATGATGGCTCGGTATTTAACCAACCACCAGCGGCTGTTGATAACATCAACATATCTATGATTACTTGTTCAGCCCCAACAAACGTAGCTCTTACAGCCGTTACAGTGGATTCAGCAACATTTACTTGGAATGCTCCTGCTGGAACTGCTCCTGCTTCATATGATTATTATATTTCAACCACTAACTCTTCTCCTTCTCCTACAGATACCCCAACAGGTACTGCTCCAACGACATCAGTTACTGTAGAAGGATTAGATCACTCCACTCAATATTTCTTCTGGGTGAGAAGTAATTGTGGAGCTGTGGATGGGGAGAGTTTCTGGATCGGTCCAGTAAACTTTAATACGCCTCAAATTCCAGCTGAAATGAACTTTAGTGATGATTTTGAAGGTCAAATTAAATGGACGTTTAACAACGGAACACAAGGAAATAAATGGGTTGTAGGTACTGCAACGAGCAATAGCCCAACACATTCATTATATATTTCAAGTGATAACGGAACGACTAACTCATATGCAGGATCTGCAAGTGTTGTTCAAGCCTATCGTGATATTCAGATGCCAGCTGTAGTTAACGAAGTTGCTTTCTCTTTTGACTGGAAAGGTACAGGAGAAGGTTCATTTGACTATATGAGAGTATGGATAGTACCTACCACATTTACACCTGTTCCAGGTACTCAGATTACAGCAGGAGCCGGTAGAATCCAAATCGGTGCAAACTATAATCAACAAGCCACTTGGAAAAATGAGTTTTTCATCTTACCAGCAGCTCAATATCAAGGTCAAGCCGTTCGTGTTGTATTTGAATGGAGAAATGACGGATCAGTATTTAACCAACCGCCGGCTGCTGTAGATAACGTAATTTTACATGCGCTTACTTGTCCTTCACCTACAGACTTGATGGCTTCAACAACTCAAGGTTCATCACAAGTTGAACTTACTTGGACACCTGTGGGTACTGAAACACAATGGGAGATCATCATCCAGCCATCTGGTTCAGGGACACCTTCACCAAATGCAACAGGAGTTATAGTAAACGAGCCAAGTTATACTTTTTTAGCTGATGATGATGAATTATATGAGTTCTATGTAAGACCAATTTGTAGTGAGGATGACATAGGTTTATGGTCTGCACCAGGTAACTTCTCAATATTTACACCTCCTGGATGTGCTTCTATTGATGTAGTGGGTGTCGGAGTAGAGATTATTGATGGAGCCATTTTTGTATGTCCAGATGAAGATACAGAAGTAAATCTTAGTGCATCTTTCTTTGGTATTGCTGCTACCACTTCTTACGAAGTGAGCTCTATTGATTATGCGCCACCTTTCCCATTTGTTGGAGGTGAGGTATTGAGTGTAACTATAGATGATAGATATTCGCCAGTTGTGGACTTACCTTTTAATTTCTGTTTCTTTGGAGAATCATATTCAAAAGCAAAAGTTGGGTCTAACGGAGTAGTTACATTCGGAAATGCGGGAATGCCAGGAGCAGATTTCTGTCCTTGGTCGTTTAACCAACAATTACCAAATACTGGTTTCCCTATTAAGAACTCTATTTTTGGGGTATATCAAGATACACATCCAACAGCTACTGCAGGAATTACCAACTACCAAGTATTAGGTACATATCCTTGTAGAGCCTTAGTAGTAAACTTCTATGAACTACCTCAATTCTCTTGTGGTTCAAACGTAGGTTTACAAACATCACAGATAGTTGTATATGAAATTTCTAATATTATTGAAGTTTATATTGGCAATAGAACTCCTTGTACAGGCTGGAATAGTGGTAACGGAGTTGTGGGTATTTTAAATAACTCAGGTACTCAAGCTTATACTCCTCCAGGAAGAAATACAGGTGCTTGGTCAGCTCAAAACGAAGCTTGGAGATTTACTCCAAACGGAGCAACTAATGTTGATTTCCAATGGTTATCTGAGGGTCAGTTCTTAAGTGACCAACAAGATATTACTGTAAGTTTAACCCCTGCTCAAATAGCAGAGTTGCAAGCTAATGGGACATACACACTGACACTAACGGCAGAAGCTACTTATGAAACTTGTAGTGATGACGATGACCCTGTAACAACCTCACAAGATATTGATATAACGTTTATCTATTCATATCCAGATAATGAACCTATGGATTTAACATCCTGTTCTGCGGTTGGAGATGTAATATTTGATCTAACGCTTAATGATGTTGTAATGTTACAAGGTGCAGATAACCCAGCGGTGTACACTGTTACTTATTATACCTCTCAAGCAGATGCAGAATCGGGCGATCTTTCACTTGCAATCACAGACCCAGAAAACTATGTGGGACTAGATGGTGAGGTTATTTGGGTAAGAGTTTCTGACCTTGCAAACTGTAATACTGGAATTGTTAAGTTCTTTACATTACATCAGGGAGAATTAGGTGATGTCGTGGTTGATTTCACTTATGATAATACAATTTATTGTATTGGAGGGTCTAATCCGGTTTTGATTCCAGCAACAGATTTTAGTACTGGCGGATTATTTAGCGTTACTCCATCTGGTTTAACAATTAATGCTCAAACGGGCTTTATTGATTTATCAACCAGTACTGCTGGTGATTATACAATTAAGTATGAGATTTTGCCAAGTGAATGTAGTCTTGGAGGGGTTACAAGTTTTGATATAGAAGTTGAAGGTCTTGCGACTCCAGATTTAGATTTCAGTTATGCAGAGTCTTGTGCTATGGGAATTGTAAATCCTATGCCTATTATTACAGCGCTTACCCCTGGCGGAGTATTTAGCTCTACCACCTTAACAGTTGATCCACAAACCGGAGAGATTGATTTAGAAAGTGCGGTAGAAGGTATCCATGAGATTACTTATGAGATTGCTCTAAACTCAACATTATGTATAGATTCAGGAAGCGTAACGGTTACTATAGTATTAAACGAAGCTATCCCGAATAACCAACCTATGGATTTAACCTCTTGTTCAGCAGTTGGAGATGTTGAGTTTAATTTGACCTTAAATAATCTTGTGATGTTACAAGGGTCAAATAACCCTACTATATATACAGTAATGTATTATACTTCTCAAGCAGATGCAGAATCTGGAGATCCTTTGTTAGCAATTACAGATCTTGAGACTTATGTAGGTCAAGATGGCGAGGTTATTTGGGTAAGAGTTTCTGATACTACTAATTGTAGCGCTGAAGTTATTAAATTCTTCACATTACATCACGGAGAGCTAGGTGAAGTAAATATAGATTTCACCTATGATGAGACTATCTATTGTATAAATGGAGCTAATCCAGTTATTACTTTAGGCACAGACTTTAGTGGTGGAGGACTGTTTAGCGTTTCTCCTGCTGGATTAAGTATTGATATTGTAACTGGTTCTATTAATTTAGCTGCAATAGGTACTTTGCCTGGTAACTATACCATTACTTATGAGGTATTACCTAATAATTGTAATGCTGGAGGAATTTCAACCTTTAATATAACGGTGACAAATCTTATTGCTCCAGATTTAAGCTTTAGCTATGATGATACCTGTGCTATCGGAACTATAAATCCTATGCCTATTATTACAGCACTTACCCCTGGTGGAGTATTTAGTTCTACTACTTTATCAGTTGACCCACAAACAGGAGAGATTGATTTGTCATCAGGAGCTGGAGCTACGGCTGGAGTTCACGATATAACCTATACAGTAGTTGCGAACTCTACTAATTGTATAGATTCAGGAAGTGCAACAGTTAGCATTACATTATACGATTCTATTGTTCCTGTAACTAATTTTGACTACGGAGTAGATGCATATTGTTATTCAGATACTGAGGCTTTACCAATTATGGCTACTGACTTCTTTGAAGGAGGTACTTATACTGCCACTGGTAATTTAGATATTAATCCTAATACAGGAATTGTAAATATCAACCCAAGCAAGCCGGGAGTTTATACTATAACATATACGGTTGCAGCAGACGAGACAACTTGTAACACAGGAAGTTCTAGTCAAGCTACGCTAACTATCTTAGGAGAGTTTGCTATTGCGGTTGTTGATGAATGTAGAGGTAGTAACTATTGGTTAATAGCTAACCCCGTTGATGACTCATTTAATCCATTGACAGCTACTTATACTTGGACTATAGATGGAAATGTAGTTGGGGAGGATTCTGAATTTGATTTTACATCTTACTTAAACGGAGCTGATATTTCTCAAGGAGGAATTAACGTATCAGTTGCTATAAATGACGGATGCGATAGTTATGCAGAGTTTTTAGTTACTTCTTCACTATGTATGATCCAAAAAGGTATCTCTCCAAACGGAGATAGTGCTAACAATAGTTTTGATCTTACAGGAATGGGAGTACAGAAGTTATCTATATTTAACCGCTACGGTATGGAGGTTTATTCTAAGACTAATTACGTAAAAGAGTGGACAGGATTAGATAATAAAGGAAATGAACTTCCTGACGGAACCTACTTCTATGTTATTCAAAAAAATAATGGAGAGAAGCTAAGCAGTTGGATTTATATCAACAGAAAATACTAATAATCAAATAAGGAACCTGCCGATTTGAATGTCGGGTCGGCAGGTTTTTTAATAAAACTAACTAAGAGATGAAAAAAATACTTTTTACCATATCGTTTGCCTTTTTGGTTATCAGTAACGCAGACGCACAACAAGACCCTCATTATACACAGTATATGTATAATATGAATGTGATGAACCCTGCTTATGCTGGCTCTAAAGAGAATTTATCCGTAGGCTTACTCTACAGAGCACAGTGGGTAGAACTAGAAGATGCTCCACGTACAGCTACATTTTCTGTGCATAGTCCAGTGGGTAAAAACGTCGGATTAGGACTATCAGTTATTAGTGACAAGATTGGTCCGGTAGAAGAGAATAACGCCTATGCTGACTTCTCATATACCCTAAACTTAGGGGGAGAGCACCGTTTGGCTTTTGGTATTAAGGCAGGAGCTACCTTCCATAAAGTAGGGTTATATGATGATATTGGTAACGGACACGTTCCTGATGTTAACGATCCTGCTTTTTCTGAAAACGTAGATAATACTTATTTTAACGCTGGTGCAGGATTATTCTACTATACTCAGAACTATTATTTAGCATTCTCAGTGCCGAATATGATTAAGTCGAAACACTTAGACATAACTAGAAAAAACGGTAGTGACGATCAATCTGGTAGTGACGATCACTATCAATTTGGTAGTGAGACCCAACATTATTTCTTAACAGGGGGATATGTTTTTCAGTTGAGTGAAAACACGAAATTCAAACCTTCATTTATGCTTAAGTCAGCGTTTAATGTACCTACATCAGTTGATGTTTCTGCTAACTTCTTGTTTTTTGAGAAGTTTGAGATCGGAGCAAGCTACCGCCTAGAAGATTCATTTGGTGGAATGGTTAACTTTGCAGTTACGCCTACAATCAAGATAGGATATGCTTACGACCATATTGTTTCAGATTTAGACATTGCAACTCCTGCATCACACGAGTTTATGTTGTTGTTTGACTTGAACTTCCCTAAAAAAGTATCGGTTTCTCCGAGATATTTCTAATCTAAAAAGATATAATTAAGCTATGAAAAAGATATATATAACATTAGGATTGTTGATTGCTTTTGGGGGATACTCTCAAAACAAACACACCGAGAAAGCCGATAAATTTTATGAAACCTACCAATATGTTTCTGCAATCAAAGAATACGAATCTCTGGTAGATAATAAAAAAGCTGATAGCTATGTTTACAAGCAATTGGCAGACAGCTATTACCATATTTTTAATATGGACAAAGCAGCTCAGAATTATGCTAAAGCTATCGAAGGAACTGTAGAAGCAGAAACGTACTACAACTACGCTCAAGCACTTAAGACTCAAGAAAAATACGCAGAGGCAAATAAGCAAATGGATAAGTTTGCAGCGATGGCTCCAAACGACCAAAGAGCAAAGGCGCACAAAGCAAATCCTAATTACCTTCAGGCTCTTTCTTCAAGAGAGAAAATGTATAACGTGACTGAAACAAGTCTTGGTAAATCAGGAAGTAGTTCTTTTGGAGCTGTATTAGGAAATGACAATATTGTTTATTTCACAAGTAATAGAGGTGGTAAAACAGACAAAAGAGGAACTGGAGAGTCATTTCTAGATGTCTTCCAAGCAGTATACAACCAAGACGGAACCCTCTCAGAACCAACTGCTGTTTCAGAGTTGAACTCTAGATTTCACGATGGCCCTACTACCATTAGTACAGATGGAGAAGTCTTGTTCTTTTCTAGAGACGGTCATACTGAAGGAGTTTACGAAAAAGATAAGAAAGGTAACGTAAACGTTGCTACTGTAGGTATATACAGAGCAGATAAAAGAAACGGAAAATGGGCAAATATCAAAGGACTTCCGATAAATAGCACAGATTATAGTGTAGGTAACCCTTCGTTAAGCAAAGACGGAAAGACACTTTATTTTGCATCGGATATGCCAGGTGGTTTTGGAGACACAGACATCTGGAAAATAGCAATCAATGACGATGGAACGTATGGAGATCCTGTGAATCTGGGAGCTAAAGTTAATACTTCAGGCAAAGAGACTTTTCCGTTTATCGCTGCTGACGAGACACTTTACTTCGCTTCAAGCGGAAGACAAGGTTTCGGAGGACTTGACATATTCAAACTAGAAGCTAATGCTTCAGAAGTTGTAAATCTTGGTAAACCTGTAAACAGCGAGAAAGATGATTTTGCATTTACATTTAATACTACCAAAGAAGTAGGTTTCTTCTCTTCAAACAGAACTGGTTTTGATAATATTTATTATGCACATCCAGTTTGTGGAAGAGACGCATTGGTTATCGTTAAGGACGCTAAGACTGGAAAAATCCTTTCAGGAGCTAGTGTTGCTATCCTAGATGGTTCTAAAAATAGACTGAAAACAGAAATGACTAATACTCAAGGTAGCACCAAATTCCACACGGAATGTAACATGGAATATAGCCTACAGGCAAGTATGAAAGATTACGATCCTTCTACAGTTGTATTGGCTACTTCTAAAGGTGGTAAAACAACTACCGAGATATTACTTACGCCTATTGAAGTTATCATCACAGAGACTGAGGTTATCTTACCTCCAATCTTCTTTGAGTTTGATAAAAGCAATATCACAGCTGAAGGAGCTCTTGAGCTTAACAAACTTGTTAAGGTTATGAATGATCACCCAGCAATGATAATTATGGTAAAATCACATACCGATACAAAAGGTAGTGATGCGTATAACCAAAGATTATCAGAACGCAGAGCACAATCTACTGTTCAATATGTGATTTCACAAGGTATTAATAAAGACAGAATCTCTGGAAAAGGATTCGGTGAAAGCGAACCTAAAGTAAACTGTGGAGACAACTGTACTGAGGAGGATGATGCTCAGAACAGAAGATCAGAGTTTATTATCGTGAAGAAATAATTTTTTCTACGTATAGATTATTAAAACAGCCTCTCTAAAAGGAGGCTGTTTTTTTATGCAATTAATACAAATAGTTTATATTAGAAGATATTTCGTAGCATCTATGTTTAAACGACTCTGTTTTTGAATAAAACAATTCTGTATATTTGTTAAAGCATTAAAATAATTTCAGATGATAACGAAAATCGGTTTACAAAACATTCTATTCATAGATATCGAAACAGTTCCTGAAACTCAAGATTTTGATATGCTCTCTCAGGAGAAACAAGAGTTGTTTAGCTT
The DNA here is from genome assembly GCA_034676605.1 of Flavobacteriaceae bacterium. Classification (GTDB taxonomy): domain Bacteria; phylum Bacteroidota; class Bacteroidia; order Flavobacteriales; family Flavobacteriaceae; genus Flavobacterium. The sequence continues at coordinate 2,367,434 of JAUCBW010000001.1, forward strand.
AAAGACAAAATACCAACGTAAAGAAGACGAATCAGCTGAAAGTTTTTATGATAGAGCAGGTATTTGGGCTGAATTTGGTAAGATAGTATGTATTTCTGCGGGGTTCTTTACAATCAAGAATGATGTCAGAAATTTTAGAGTTACTTCTTTCTTTGGAGAAGAGAAAAAGCTGTTAGCTGATTTCTCCAACTTATTAAACAATCATTTTAACGGTGCTGGGCACATCTTGTGCGGACACAATGCCAAAGAGTTTGACTTTCCGTTTATAGCTAGACGCTCTATCATTAATGGGCTGAAGATTCCTGCAAAATTAAACCTCTTCGGCAAAAAGCCATGGGAGATTCCGCACCTCGATACTATGGAGTTATGGAAATTTGGTGATTATAAACATTATACTTCTTTAAGGTTACTCACAAATATACTTGATATCCCATCGCCCAAAGATGATATTGATGGGAGCGAGGTTGCTCAGGTTTATTATGTTGAAAAAGATATCGACAGAATAATTACTTATTGCGAGAAAGATGTAATCACTGTAGCTCAAGTATTCTTGAAATTTAGGGGCGAAGAAATCCTAGATAATTCAGAAATAACTCACGTATAATTCTTAAGTTTGCATCATACACTAAATTATTTTAATTAAGATGAAAAAACTTTTAACCCTTTTGGTTGTTGTAGCAACCGTACAGTTTGGATTTTCACAAGAGGATAGTTTCAAAAAAGACATTCTTAAATTTATGGAAATATCTGGAGCAACTTCACCTATAAAATCAGTGGCTGAACAGATTAAAACCATGGTTCCTGAAGAGCAACACGAAGAATTCCAAAAAGATTTTGACGCAACACTACCTTCACTATTCTCAAAAATTGCAGATGCTTATATGGAAGAGTTTACACACAAAGACATCAAGCAAATATTGGCTTTCTATGAGTCTGAAGTAGGTAAAAAACTTTCTGAAAAACAGGGAGTCCTTTATGATAAAGCAGAACAAGCAGGTGAGCATTGGGGATTAGATCTTCAGCTAGTAATGATGAAGTATATGCAAGAATAGGTCTTAAAAAGCTTTTTTTTTAACTAAAGATGTCTGATGTTATTATGTACATCAGATTCTTTTAGTTTTGATAAAAACACCTATCTTTAATAAAATTAATTTAAACCAAATAACCCATGATTCCAACAGTATTAGTATTAGGAATAGCATTTATTCTCTTAATATCTTCTTTCTTTACGGTTAAACAACAATCTGCTGCCGTAGTAGAGCGTTTCGGAAAATTTACCGGAATTAGACAATCTGGATTACAGCTCAAAATCCCAGTGATAGACAGAATTGCAGGAAGAATGAACCTTCGTATCCAACAATTAGACGTGATTATCGAAACAAAGACAAAAGATAACGTGTTTGTAAAGTTAAAGGTATCAGTTCAATTCAAGGTGATTCAAGAGCGTGTGTATGAAGCATTCTATAAACTTGAATACCCACATGACCAGATTACTTCGTATGTATTTGACGTGGTAAGAGCAGAAGTTCCAAAATTAAAGTTAGATGATGTTTTCGAAAGAAAAGATGACGTAGCAATTGCTGTCAAAAGAGAGCTTAACGATGCGATGAGCACTTATGGATACGATATTATCAATACTTTGATCACGGATATCGATCCAGACATTCAGGTGAAAAATGCGATGAACCGTATCAACGCTGCTGATAGAGAAAAAACAGCTGCAGAATATGAAGCTGAAGCACAAAGAATTAGAATTGTAGCAAAAGCAAAAGCAGAAGCGGAAAGTAAAAGACTACAAGGACAAGGTATTGCAGATCAAAGACGTGAGATTGCTAGAGGATTAGTAGAAAGTGTTGATGTACTTAATAAAGTGGGGATTAACTCTCAAGAAGCCTCTGCGCTGATCGTGGTGACCCAACATTATGACACGCTTCAAGCCATTGGTGCTGACACCAACTCAAATCTAATCTTATTGCCAAATTCTCCTCAAGCTGGAAGTGATATGCTAAATAATATGGTAGCATCATTCTCTGCTTCAAACCAAATAGGAGAGGCTATGAAAAAAACAGCAGCTCAAAAAGAATCCAAAAGATCTAGGTCTGATAAAGATGAATTTGAGTAGTCTTAATTGATGTATTTTTTTAGAAACATATAAATAATTTCAAAAGATAGGCTGTCTAATCTAGATTAGACAGCCTATCTTTTGAAATTAAATAGAAGGGTTTTATTTTTCAAGCGAGCCTTTCCAGGCGAGAATACCGCCTTTGAGATCGTAGATTTCTTTAAAGCCCATTTCTTCTAATGTTTTTCCGGCTTTTGCACTCCTCATACCACTTCTACAATAGATATAAACTGGTTTTTCCTTATCCAGGTCGTTTGCAATAAGTTCAAAATCCTCATTTTGGAGATTGATGTTTTTCGCTCCTTTAATATATCCGTCTGCAAATTCATCTGCCGTGCGCACATCAATAATTTGCACATTCTGATCAGTGACAGCCTGTTCGTATTGGTCTACGGCTAAAATTTTATAATGTGCTGTTTCCTGGCTGGTACAAGATGTAAGTAAAAAGCTTGCAAATCCAGCTAATAATAATTTTTTCATATATTTTCTTTTATTAGTCGTTCTAAATCATTGGCAGAAAATACAGCCGATTGTCTCCATCTGATCTCTCCATTCTTGAAGATAATCAATGTTGGGACGCTCTTTACTTGGTACTTTGCTGCTGCTTGAGGGTTCTTGTCAACATCAATTTTGATGATACTGGCTGTGTCGCCAATTCTCCCTTTGAGTTCTTCTAGGATTGGCGCCTGCATCTTACAAGGTCCACACCATTCGGCGAAGAAGTCAACCAATACAGGTTTGTCTTGGTTTATTAGCTGGTCAAAAGTCATAGTTCTGAGTATTTAAGATTTGTTTTTTTGTGGTTTAAAGAGTGAGAATACGAGCCCGCCCATAGCAGAACCGTACACACTACTATTCAAAGGATTCGAAGTTATCGCACAAGTGCCCGATAAACACCCGACGTACTTCCAATACAGATAACCGGCAATTGCGCCAACGCCTATCCCGATAAAGACCAATGCGTGTTTTTTTATAAAGTTCATATTAGTTCATTTTAATTTTCCACATTCCTCTAAGTTCGCCCATCGCATAACCAGTTGCCTGATCATTTGGGTATTTTTTCGCAATCGCTTCTAAGGTTGCTGGAGCGATGTCTGTTTCTTTGCTGCCATGACACATCAAACATGTCGGCATTCCAATTGGGATTGCCTTGTAATAATACACATCCGATTCATCCGATAAAATAAGATGCTTGCCTGCATTGGCATCAGCCATAAGTCCTTTGATATTATCCCAAGCTTTTTGGTCGATGTCATTTACAATTGCATTATCAGGATTTCTTGTCTTGTCTGTCAGTCGTTGAATCTTTTTAGAAAACTCATCGGATACTGAATCTGTCAAGAACATTGCCTTCTCGTTACAGAAATCAAGTGCCCCTACTGGCCCACCAAGTTTCATTTGTTCCGCCACGTTTGAGAGTAAAACCTGCTGTGCTCTAGCTGAAATGCTGTCGCCTAGCACAAGGTATTCTTGCTGTTGAGCCGTGCTTAGTTCTTTTTGGTCAGTTACTTCTAAATCTTTGGTCTTCTGGTTGCAGCTCATCAGTAGCACTACGCCAAGTATTGCCAGCATAAATTTAGTTTTCATAAGTCTGTTGTCTAAAGTGATTTATAACCTTTGATGGTAATAATTATTGAGATATGACAGCTAAAACACTTGGGTTTTGGTGCCAATACATCCTTTATATCTATAACAAAGATAGCGAAAATATCACAGAAAGCCTACACCACATTTTTTGTGCCATAAAGGAAGTGTTGACAAAAGCAGCGGGATAAACTTGATTGAAAATCAAATGAAGTGCCTAAAAAAACGCCTTAGGTTTTGTTGTTTTCTTTAAGTGCATGAAAAAAAGCAGCTCTACTCAACGGTTCGTATTCTTCTGTCTCACCAAGCATAACTAAGTTGTCATTCTGTGCTTTTCTGAAGCTGTAGTGCGCCAGATTTCCTGTTCTAGTACACACAGCGTGCACTTTGGTCACATATTCAGCCGTAGCCATGAGTGCAGGCATCGGCCCGAAGGGATTTCCCTTGAAGTCCATGTCTAGTCCAGCAACAATAACGCGTTTGCCACTGTTGGCCAACTCATTGCACACAGCGACAATTTCGTCGTCAAAAAACTGGGCTTCATCAATGCCAACTACATCGCAATCACTAGCTAATAGTCTAATGTTTGAGGATGAAGGTACCGGCGTAGAGTGGATTTCATTGGAGTTATGCGAAACCACTTTTGCCTCATCATACCGCGTATCGATAGATGGTTTAAAGATTTCTACTTTTTGTTTAGCAAACTGCGCTCGCTTTAATCGGCGGATGAGCTCTTCGGTTTTTCCGGAAAACATCGATCCACAGATTACTTCAATCCAGCCAAATTGCTCTTTGTGATTAACGGTGTTCTCGAGAAACATTTTTATATTTTTTAATCGAAAAGACTAATACTTTTCATTACTTTGTATCGCAAACAAATATATTAAAAACTAAAGTCTTTACTCCAAAATAATCACCAACAATTATGAAAAATCGTTTAGAAGCGGAATTAATCAGCATTGCACACCGAATTTTGAAGTTGAAAAATAAGTCAGAAACCATTCAACTGCAACAAGAAACTCTGAATTTATACCAAAAACTATCTGTTCTTCGGTTTGTAGAAGAGAACTATGACGATGCTTCTGTTGTTATCCCATCTGATATTGAAGCCAAAATTGAAGCACCAACTAAGGTTGAAGCTGTCGTTTCTGTACCTGAGATAAATGAACAGAAAGAAGTAGTGGTTGCTAAAGAGGAAGTGGTTGTTGAACAAGAGCCTGTTGCTGAAACTGAAACTTTAGTAGAAGAAAAAGTAGAAGCTCCAATTGTAGAGAAGCAGGTTATTGACTTTGACTTTGATTCTAATTTCAAAGAATTTGAAGCACAACTCTCAAATGCCAAGCCAACCCCAGCGCCATCAATATTCGATCAGTTGCCTGAAGAGGAAGTTGCCGTTGAGGATAAGGAACCATCTGTGGTGATTACTAAAGAATCAGAAGTTGAACCTAAAAAAGTTTCGATTAACGATGCCGTAAGAAAGAACTTCAATATCGGATTGAACGATAAAGTTGCTTTTGAATTCCACCTTTTTGGAGGAAAGAGCCAAGACTTTAATAGAGTGCTCTCACAGCTACAGACTTTTGAGACATTCTCTGAGGCAAAAGATTTTATACAAAATGTTGTGAAGCCGGACTATAACAACTGGTTAACTAAAGATGAATACGAAAATCGTTTTCTGGAGATTATCGAAAATAAATTCCTGTAATGTCTAAACTTTATATCGTTCCGACTCCAATTGGGAACCTTGAAGATATGACCCTTAGAGCCATTCGCGTGCTAAAGGAAGTTGATGTCATCTTGGCTGAAGACACCCGAAACAGCGGAAAGCTCTTAAAGCATTTTGAAATTATGACTCCGATGCATTCGCATCATATGCACAACGAGCACAAAACTACAGAGGGAATTGTCAAAAGATTACAAGCTGGTGAAAGCATTGCCTTGATTTCTGATGCGGGTACGCCAGCGATTTCAGATCCTGGATTTTTACTGACGCGTGCTTGCATCGAAAATAGAATTGAAGTCGAGTGTTTGCCTGGTGCCACGGCTTTTGTACCAGCATTAGTGAACAGCGGACTGCCTAACGATAGATTTGTTTTTGAAGGATTTCTTCCAGAGAAAAAAGGAAGACAAACCCGTTTTCTATTCTTAGCAGAAGAAACGCGAACGATGGTTTTTTATGTTTCTCCTCACAAACTTTTGAAAACCTTAGAAGAATTCATCCAATATTTTGGTGAAGAGCGTCTTGTGTCGGTGTCGAGAGAACTTTCTAAGTTGCATGAAGAAACATTCAGAGGCACTGCTAAAGAAGTGCTAGCTTACTTCAGTCAAAAAACGATTAAAGGCGAAATTGTAGTTGTTGTAGCGGGAAATAAATAATTGTTACATTTCCTTTTCCTTGACTTCTTTCAAATACATCCTGTTAAATACTTGACAAGTAACCAAATCTCCCATTACGTTTACTGATGTTCTGAACATACCGAGTAGTCTATCTACTCCGATAATCAACGCAATTGCAGTAACAGGTATCCCGATTGTAGCCAGTACAGAACCTAAGACGATAACTCCTGCCCCAGGAGCTGAGGGTGTTCCGATAGAGGCTAGAATAGTGGTTATTATCACAATCATTAAAGTTGGTATATCGAGTTGTAGGCCATAGACTTGAGCTAGAAATATAGTGGCTATTGCTTGAAAAACCGCAGTACCATCCATGTTTATTGAAACTCCAATCGGAATTATAAACCTACTTACAGATGTGTTTATGCCCATTTTTTCTTCTGCTGTTTTGAGCGTTAGAGGCATTACTGCTGCAGAGCTCGCCATCGAAAAAGCCAGAAGCAACACATCTTTTGAATCTGAGAAGAAATGTTTTAGATTCACTTTTGCAAAGAATAAGAGTATCATACAATAGATGATTACTACTAGAAACAACCCGATTACTACCGTAAGCATGAACATCGATAGTCCCATAATTGTTTCAATTCCCACTTTTGAAGTTACCTGACACATCAGCCCGAAAACTGCAATTGGCGCTAATTTCATAGCCCAACGCGTGATTGCCATCGTAATTTCTTGAACAGAATATAATACTTTGAGCAACGGAACAGCCGTGTCAGAAGGAATGTTTGCCAAAGTAACTCCGGTGATAATAGCAAAAATCACAATGCTAAGCATGTCTCCAGCCACTAAGGCTTGAAGTGGATTAGCAGGAAGCAAACCTACAATCATTTCCGGAACATTCCCAAAGCTTAATATAGTGTTAGTTTCTTTTATTGAATCAGGGTTCAAGGCCATTTCTGCTGTGAGCAAACTCGTAGCATCCATATAGTTTCCAGGCTGAATAATACTTGCCAGAATTACAGCAAGTATTAAAACTGTTGTGGTGGTCATTCCGTAGTAGAGGAGCAACCGAGGTCCTGATTTTTTGAGATATTCTGTGTTGTTTCCTCCAGCAATACCTTGTACGACAGAGCTAAACATCAACGGAATCATAATCATCTGCACCACTCGGATGAATAGATTGCCAGGAAAAGCAATCCAGTTGATGAGTGTTTGCTGGAAGCGGTCGTTAATCCACTCTGGATTTGTAGCAAAATATGCTCCGAGTAGAATACCGGCAAACATGGCGATAAGCACTTTGAGCCAAAGCTTTCTTTGGACAAGTTTTTGAAGATAAGTATAGAGGTCTTTTACAGGTAGAAGCCTTTCTGAAGGTTTATGTTCTCGGAATTCCATAGGATGATTAATATACTTTGGACAAAGATAACCGATTAACGAATGTAAGACAATACTGATAAAGTCTAGATTGCTTCTATTTTATAAAAAAAATCCTGAAAAAAGCTAGTTTGCAGCCTTTTTCAGGATTAGGATTTGAGTAAGGTTCTTTTTACTAAATTATTTCTTAACGATTTTTTTAGTAAGACTTCCCTCGTTTGAGTTGATGTTTACAAAATAAACCCCAGCGTTTAGGTCTGAAATATTGATTTGAGAATCAACAGAACCATTGGCAGTAATTTGCTTTACTGTTCTACCGTTAAGGTCAGTAATAGTAATTGCATTGATTTCAGCATTGATGCTATTTGAGATATTCAATACATCTGTTGCAGGGTTTGGATAAACTGAGAATGATCCAGCAAGAGCGCTATCAACAGAAGCAGAAGCAGTAGTTACTGAGAAATCGTCAACCATAAACATATAAACATCATTTGATACGCATTGGATACCGATACGAACTTGTTGTCCAGCATAGTTATCAAGGTTAAATGTTTTTTCCTGCCAGTTTGCATATGGAGCCGATAGACTTGTAGCACCAGAAATTATTGTGAAATCAGCAGTACCTAGAATATAGGAATAAAAAATGATATCCGTGCTTTTATTGTGAAAAAAGCACGGATGTTAAATTTATTATTTCTGTCCAGCTTCTTTTTCAGCTTGTTGAACCATCGTTTCGTTGGCTGTAATTGCAAATTCCACACGTCTGTTTTTGCTGCGTCCTTCTACTGTTGTGTTATCAGCAATAGGGTCAGCGATTCCCATTCCTTTTGTTTGAAAACGCGAAGCGCTAAGCCCTTTGCTTACTAAATAATTTCTTACTGAAGCAGCTCTTTGCTCTGATAATTTTTGGTTGAACTCTGCTTTACCAGTGCTATCTGTATATCCGTAGATTTTGATATCTGTCTCTGCATATTCTTGGAAAACTGGGATAAGTTTATCTAGGTTTGCTTGTGCTTGAGCTGTAAGAGTGGCTTTACTTATATCAAAACGCACTGCATTTTCTCCTAAGACCAATTGAATACCTTCACCTTGACGTACTACATCTGCTCCAGGTAAAGCTTCTTCAATTTTCTGAGCTTGCTTATCCATTTTATTACCAATAACTCCACCGGCTACTCCACCTACAACTCCACCAATGATGGCGCCCGCCGCAGTGTTTCCTCCTTTTCCTAGGTTATTACCTAAGATACCTCCTAATAAAGCTCCAGCTGTTGCTCCGATGGCAACACCTTTTTGTTCGTTATTTGCGTTTTTTACGCTATCACAACCTGTAAACAGAGTTGATAATCCTATGGCAAGTGCCAATGTGTGAATTTTAATCTTTTTCATAAGGTATTTGTTTTTAGTGATTATTTATTTTTATTGCTTATTAAACTGGTAAATTACTTCTGTGTTTTTCCCGCCTACATTGATGTTGTCAACGAGTTGGAATGAATTTTCAGATTGATTTCTGACTTTTAGGAAATAACCTTGGGTTACTTTTTTGGCTTTATCTCCTTCTGTGATTTTAAGTGTGAAATCTCCTGAACTTGTAATAGTCCAATTGATTGGACTGCTGAAATATGGACAACCTGATTTTGATATAGTCATAGTTCCGCTGTTGTTATTTGGGATAAACTTCCATTGACTATTTTCAAAACATTTTGAGTCAGCAATATTAAAAGAATTAACTTTTATAACATCTGACCCAGGATAACTAACATTTGTAATTACCCAATCTCCTTTAATTCCTTTTTGAGATTTAGTGTCTAGTGTTGGTTTACACGAAGCGAGCATCAATAGAGATGCAAATAATAGAAGTGTTTTTTTCATGGTATTAATGGATTTGTTTATGAAGTCGTTTAAACTTTTATTTTGTTAAATTTTTTTAGTGCAATTATGATAAAAGCTAGATAATTAAATCCTAACCAGCTCTCTATTGTTGTGTCAAATCTATTTAGTAATGACCTAAAACTATCCATCCAAGCATTTGTTCGTTCAATTTTATATCGCTCATTATAAAGTAATTGGTCAAAATATTCGTCTCTATCCGTATTGCCATTTCTCTTATTGAAACAAACATTAGCATTTATTTCTTTTTTCTTACAACACAACCTAAATTCTTTAGAATCAAAACCCGCATCAGCATTTAAAAAAAGTCCTCCAACGTGAATATTTGCTTGTTCTAATGTTCCTATTACTACTTCAAACTGAACTTCAATGTTATATAGGTCGTTATGATTACCAGCAACTGGGTTTGAAATGGCTAGTGGCAATCCTTGTCTATCAATCAAATACAGTGCATTTGTTGTTTTACGTTTTTTTCTACCTTGATATTCCGTTTCTTCGCCACTTCTGATTGCAGAAGTATGACTACCATCAAAATCAACACTCGAAAGATCTAATTTTGACTTATTCTTTTCTAAAATACCAATCCAACTTTTCTTTAAAACAGCTGTTTTACACCATTTACGATAATGATAATAGACCGATTGCCAACTCAATAAATCATTATCAAATAATGATTTTACTGGCAATTGATGCCATTGAACACCTGTTTTTAGTTTATAAAGAACCGCATTTACTATTTCTTCTAAAGGAACTGTTGCTTGAAAGCCTCTTTTTGCTAAAGGTAAATAAGGAACAATTTCACTTTTTATTATATCTTTGTCAAGTACACTGTACATAAGGGTTGATTTTGAAATGATTATGTTTTGCAACACAAATTTCGTCAACCCTTTTATAGTTACAAAATAAGTTTAAATCACTTCTATATTAAAAAGTGTTTAAACAAATTTAGTGCCGATTATTATCTGTATTATAGTTCTATACTGCCTTTAAATACAAAATCAGCTGTTCCTATCAGGTCTATATTCTCATATTGTTCGTTTTTGTCAAACCTTACCTTTAGATTTCCGCCCATAACCTTTAAGAATGTTTTAGTAGCATTGGTTTTTCCAAGGTAATTCATAGCAATCGCAACAGCAGTTGCACCTGTTCCACACGAAAGTGTTTCGTCTTCCACGCCTCTTTCGTATGTTCTCATAATAAAAGAGTTATCTGAAACTTGTTTGACGAAATTTATATTGCTCCCTGACTGCCCGTATAGTTGACTGTATCTAATTTTTGCGCCTTCAGTTTTCACATCAATACTCTGGATGTCATCAACCAATACAATATGGTGTGGAGAGCCAGTATTCAGGAACGTATAATTTTCATCAACTTTAATTTCCTGCACATCATTCATTCGAAGTGATATCTGTTCTCCTTCAATAGATGCGAAGTGTTTCCCGTCAGCAGCCATAAAAGTTGTTTGGTCTTTTATGATTCCCAGTTTTTTAGCGAAAGCAACGATACATCGTCCTCCATTTCCACACATTGACCCAATATTTCCGTCAGAATTATAATAAACCATTCTGAAATCAGTGTCGTTATCATTCTCTAAAAGAATAAGCCCATCACCACCGATGCCGAAACGTCTATCACAGAGTTGAGCTATCTGCTTTGTATCTTTCAGAAAAGTATTCTGACGGTTGTCAATCATCACAAAATCATTGCCAGTACCTTGGTATTTATAAAATTCAATCATTGGTAGTATTTGATTTTTTTTGTGTCATTAGAATAACTCAAAACATACTTTTATGGTTATTTACGACAAAGATAGTTATTTTATGGATTGTTTTTATGATAAATTCTTAAGCACGGCATAGTATTTGTCTATGAATTAGCATAAAGATATTTAATAATTTAAAAATTACACTGTTATGTTAAACAATATTGGAGAAAAAGGTGCAAGCTTACTTTTAGGAGTAGCTATAGGAGCCGCCATCGGAGTTTTGTTCGCACCAGAAAAAGGTTCGAAAACAAGAAAAAAAATTAAAAAAGGCTTTGAAGAATCAAAAGAAAAAATTCAATCTACTTTTGAAAACCTAGTTAACGACATTGAAGCTAAGACCAAAAAAGACAAACTTGATTTAGAAGCTACTATGAATGAGTTGGCCTCAGATGTTGATATAAAGAAAGACGAACTTATTGAAGCTTTAGAGAGAAAGCTTGAAGAGTTAAAGGCAAAGAAATTAACCCAATAAAACTCCTATGTTTAATAAACTAAAAGGCAATGTTGAAGATACAAAAGAGCACATCAAAGAGCTTGTAGAGGGAAAGTTAGCCTACTATAAACTTTGGGTTTTCAAGGTTATTGTAAAGTCAGTATCTTCCTTATTTCAGCTTTTACTAATCGGTATTTTGCTTGTGATGGTGTTTGTGTTCTTCTCTATCGCCGCAGCCATATCTATTGGCTACGCCTTTAATAACTATGCCTTGGGTTTCCTAATCTTAGGAGGTATTTATCTGCTATTGACCTTTGTAGTGTTTGCTTTGCGAAGAAGAATCGAAAAACCAATTGTCAAATCACTATCAGAGATTTTCTATAACGATGAGGACTAAATTATGAAGCAAATTAAATATAATTCGATACAGGAAATTGATGCAGACCTCAAAATACTGAAAGTCAGCAATGAAATTCAGTATCAGAAGCTCCTGCAAAAAGGAGGCGCAGTAAAAAAATCATTGGAGTTTGCCGCTATAATTCCGGAGGTTACGCTAGGGGCATTTAGTATCTTTTCGAAAGGATTAAAAGGAGTTGCCCTGCAGTTTATTTTGAAGAAAATATTTAAGAGATAGAATCAAATAGGTTGAAAAAGTAGGTTAATATGACTTATTTTTTTTACTTTTATGCGTATTCGCTAATACTATCTGCTATGAAGTTTCTTCGAATTCTATCACTCGGGCTTATTGCTCCTTTTTTCGGAATTGTGCTGCTTATGTATATATTCGATGTTGAATATATCTTAAAGGCTGTTAGAGTAACTTATCTCAATGGATATAAGACTGCTTTTTTAGATGACTATAAATACTTCGATAACCGTACGATTGCTAATGGAGTAGCCCAACCTTGGAATACTTCTGTACAATATAATACAATTGCTACTACAGAAAAACTGGCTTTAACTCATCAAGAGCTCAAGACTACAGCCTTTATGATTATCAAAAATGATAGTATTTGGCATGAGAGTTATTTTGATAACTATACTAAAGACTCTCATACAAATTCTTTTTCGATGGCAAAGAGTTATGTGGCAGCAGCATTAGGTGTTGCTATTCAAGAAGGAAAAATAAGCAGTCTTGACCAAGCTGTTGCAGATTTTTTTCCCGAATTTTCTGAAGGTTTAGCAAGCGAGATGACAGTTGGGGATCTAGCATCTATGTGTTCTGGACTCAATTGGGATGAGAAATATTACAGTCCTTTCTCTATAGTTACTCGTGCTTATTTTGACGATGACCTCACTAAAGTAATGTTAGGTCTAAAAGTAACCGAAAAACCTGGGCAAACATTCAAGTATTCTAGTGGAGACACTCAATTATTAGCCCTTGTGATTCAAAAGGCTACTGGTGAAAACCTCTCTGATTATATATCCAAACATTTCTGGAAACCATTGGGATGCGAAAATGAAGCTTTTTGGCAAGTTGATAACCCGAGTGGAACTGAGAAGGCCTATTGTTGTATTGCTAGCAACGCTCGTGATTTTGCAAAACTAGGCAAACTCTATAAACAAAAAGGAAACTGGAATGGAGAGCAAATATTAGATACGACTTATGTGGAATTATCTGTAAAACCTAGATTTGAAGGTGCTCCTTATGGATACGGATTTTGGCTTTCAAATTATCTAGATAAAGATATTTTCTATATGAGAGGACACCTCGGACAGTTTGTAATCATAATTCCTGAAGATGATTTAATCATCGTACGACTAGGTCACCTCAAAGGATTACAAACCAATGAAGATCCACATAGCAATGATTTTTATGTGTATATTGATGAGGCATATAAAATGCTTAACCAAAGCAAAAACAAATTATAAAATCCAAACTAAATAGTCTATTAAAAACAAGTCCTAAGTAACAGATGTGTTACTTAGGACTTGTTTTTAATAGATTAAAGTTAGTTTAGCAGAAATCGTTGTAAGCGTTTTTTAGATTCTCAGCGATAATTTCAGCAGGACGTCCTTCGATGTGATGACGCTCTAACATATGTACTAATTCACCATTTTTGAAAAGTGCAATACTTGGTGAAGATGGAGGAAAAGGGAACATATGCTCTCTTGCTGTATCTACAGCATCTTTGTCTACTCCAGCAAATACGGTTACTAAATGGTTTGGTTTTTTACTCCCATTAAGACTCATAGAAGCACCTGGTCTCGCATTACGAGCAGCACAACCACAAACAGAGTTGATTACCATTAGTGTGGTTCCTTCTTTTTTTAGAGCCTCTTTTACATCTTGGGCTGTATATAAATCTTCAAAGCCTACAGAAGTAAGCTCCGTACGCATTGGTTTTACTAATTCTTCTGGATACATATTGATATATTTTTAAGGTCAAACAAAGATATTAAAAATTTAAGACATAATACTCCTTAATAAATGTTAAGGCTTTTAGATGACTTGTTTACCATTCATTTACATTGTTTGCATCTAATTTTACGAAGATGAAAATGAGCACTGTATAAGCCCAAAGTCCTGAACCACCATAAGAGAATAATGGCAACGGAATCCCGATAGTCGGAAAAATACCCAACACCATCCCAATGTTTGCGAAGAAGTGAATAAACAGAATGCTCACCACACCATAACCGTAAATTCTACTGAAATTGGAGCGTTGTTTTTCAGCTAAATGTAATATTCTCAGCATCAAGAAAACATACAAAACAATTAGCGTTGTTGCGCCTATAAAACCCCATTCTTCTGCTATAGTCGTAAAGATATAATCAGTGTGTTGCTCAGGCACGAAACTCCCTTTGGTTTGTGTGCCTTCTAAGAATCCTTTTCCTGAAAGTCCTCCAGAACCGATAGCTATTTTTGACTGGTTTAGGTTGTATCCCGCACCTCTTAAATCTACCTCTTTACCCAAAACAATATTTATACGATCTCTATGATGGGATTGTAAAACATTCTCAAAAATATAATTTGACGAAAAAACAAATACAGCAATCCCTGCAAATACGACCAAACTCGCTATGATATTCCGATGTACTTTTCGGGTTCTGAAATACAAAAAAGCAGTAATCAAGAAAATACTCAAGATAATTATCCAGACTTCAACAACCAATGCTAAAACAAAAAGCACTAATACGATGGCACCTACTAATAAATAGATAAAAGGCAATCCCTCTCTGTAGAGTGCAAACACCAAAAACATGAATACTAAGGCGCTTCCAGGGTCATTGGGCAAGATGAGCAACATCGGTATTCCGATAACAGAAAGTGCTTTAATTTGGGTCGTAAAGTCATCGAGATTGATGTTTGATGCTTCTGAGAATTTAGCTAAGGCTAATGCAGTGGCTACTTTAGCAAATTCTGATGGCTGTAAACTAAACGAGCCTATGCCATACCAGTTGGTTTGTCCTTTCACTGTTTTCCCAAAAACATAAAGTCCGATTAATGAGAGTAGGGCAATGATATAGAAAATTCCAGCATATTTTTCATAGATTTTTGCATCCAATGCTAGTAAGAATCCTATAACAAAGAAACTAGTAATGATAAAAACAAGTTGTTTTCCGTATTCAGATGAAAAGTCAAAAAACGAAGCACCTTCAATGGGTACAGAAGCAGAATAAATATTTATCCAACCCAGAAAAACTAAGCAAAAGTATAGTAAAACGGTAATCCAGTCTATATTCCCGAATGTAGATTGATTTTTCATAGCTTAATACCAACTTTCGTTTATACGGAAAGGCTTGCCTGAGCTTACTTTGTCGTATTCGTGTTGCAGTCCCTTCTCATACATTGTTTTTTCGAGATCTTTTCTGGTGATTTCTTTATTCAGGTATTTCTCAATCATTAGTGATGCGATGGGGCCAGCAAAACGAGCACCCCAATAACCGTTTTCAACAAAAACTGCAATTACAATTTTCGGGTCTTCCATCGGAGCAAATGCCAGAAAGATAGAGTGGTCAGTAAGTTGAGTTCGCACTCCGTTTATTTTTGTAAAGTTTTCTGCTGTACCAGTTTTTCCGCAAATATTAATTCCTGGAATTTGCAATCTACTTGCTGTTCCCGAAGTATAAACCGCATGAAGCCCTTCAATTACAGGTTCAAAGTACTTAGGGTTAACGGTAGTTTGGTGTCGAGTCACAAATTTTTTATCGATTTTCTCTCCTTCAATTTCTTTTATAATATGGGGCGTAAAATAATGACCTCTATTGGCAACCGCACACATCATTGTGGCTAGTTGAATGGGTGTAGTGGCGATTTCTCCTTGCCCGATGGCGTTAGAGATGGTTGTGGTGCCACCCCATCTTCCTCTAGGATACCATTTATCGTAGTAATCACCATCAGGAATTCTTCCTTTTCTACCAGTAGGCAAGTCATAGCCTAGATATTCACCCAAACCGAAGCTTTTTACGTGATTGCTCCAAACATCCATACCTTTTTTTCCGGTTTTGTACTTGTCAATGGTTTTTCTATATACATTGGCGAAGTAGGTGTTACATGAACTCCTGATGGCATCGTGTAGGGCAAAGTTCCCAGAATCGTGGCATTTCATTCTACGTCCACCTCCGTAAGTAAATCCGTGATTGCAAGTAAAAGTCGATTTTTCATCCACTACCTCTTCTTGTAGCCCCACTAATGCAGTGATAATTTTAAAGGTAGAACCAGGGACATATTCAGCTAATAAACCTCTATCAAAAAGAGGTTTCGCTAGGGTATCTCTAAGTAATTTAGTGTAGTTTTTTGAGCGTTCTCTTCCTACTAAACTAGATGGGTCGTAACTAGGTGCGGAGACCAAGGCTAATATTTCACCTGTTTTAGGGTCTAGTGCTACGATTCCACCTCTTTTATTAACCATAAGAGATTCTCCATATTCCTGAAGAATCATATCTAGCGTAAGGGTGATGTCTTTTCCTCTGATGGCGAGTGTGTCATAAATACCGTCTTTATAAGGACCTAGCTCTCGGTTAAGTTTGTCTCTTTGAACTCGTTTAATTCCTTTAGTCCCTCTAAGAATATCTTCATAAGCAAGCTCTACAGCATTCTTACCCTTAAGGTCTCCACTTCTGTAGTAACTGTTGTTGTCTAAATCGGTTTGATTTACCTGAGCAATATCTCCAAATACATTGGCGGCAGAAGTGGTTAGGTATTCTCTTAGATATCTTTTCTGGATATAAAATCCGTTGAAGCGACGGATCTGCTCTTGAAAAGTGGCAAATTCTCTTTTGTTGAGTTGAGTAAGTAAGGGTGATGGAAGCCAAGGACTGTACTTTATGGCTTTCTCAAGCTGAGTGTCAAAATATTCACGAGTGATATTAAGTGCTTCACAAAAAGCTAAAGTATCTAAACCCCTAACCTCTCTAGGGACAACCATAATATCATAAGAAGGTTGGTTTGCCACCATGAGTTTTCCGTTTCGGTCATAGATATAGCCTCTTTCGGGGAATTCATATTTAATTTTCACGGCATTATTTTCTGCTTGAAGCTTGTATTTCTCATCTACAATCTGAAGTTGAAAAAGACGGGCAACAAGAATCAGAGAAGCGCATATGATAAGTAAAGGCAGAAGTCCTTTTTTCATTTTTTAGAAACTTTGAACAAGTTTATGATAAGAATGCTAAAGATAGTAGTAAAGATACCTGAAAACAAGACTTTTAACATGGCAATTCCAAGTAGGTCAAACCTAAAAGCCTCTAATGAAAACAATACTATATGGTGAATTAAAACAGAAAGCCCTACGAATGTAATCTGTTGGCTTAAAGCTACATTGCCTATTTTAATAGTTTGGTATTCATAACTCAATCCAAAAGAAACTTTGAATATTCTATGCCTAGAATAGGCTAAAACTACACTTGCAGCGGCATGAATTCCTCCAGAGTTGCAAAATATATCAATGATAAGCCCTAGTAAAAAACTCCAAATAAGGAAGCCGTATTTATTTGAGTTTACAGGATATAAGAGTATAAAAAGGATGTAAGGATACGGATTTATATAGCCATATAACTCGATATTGTTAAATACAATAATCTGCATCAGTAGCAATAGAAAGAAGCGAATATTGTTTAAGAAAAAATTGCTATTCATTGTTTTCTACGCTTTTTTCTAGTTGTTCTATTTCCTCATTATTGTGATTCCCGACCACATACACATGATTGAGGGTGGTCATATTGCTGAATAATTTTACGTCAAGCGTAAAACTATTGGTTTCAGTGTCTAAATATACTTTTTCGATAATCCCTACAGGGATGTTCTCCGGAAAAGCCTTAGAGCTAAAGCCAGTTACTACGGTATCTCCTTTGGTTACAGACGCAATTCTAGGAATATCAGTAAGTTGCACTAGCCCAGTTGTTTTTCCGTTCCAGGACAAAGTGCCAAAGTGGTTGTTTTTTTTAATTTTTGCAACGGTCTGAAAATTGGTATTTAATAAACTCAAGACTACAGCATAATTATCACTAGTTTGTTCGATAATTCCCACGATTCCTTTATCGCTTATAACGCCCATATCTCTTCTAACGCCTTGTTTGAAGCCACCTTTGAGTGTGATGAAGTTTTTCTGTTTTCTATACGAATTTTTAATGACTTTGGTACCGATAACCTGTATGTCTGCATTTGTCAACTTCGAAAACTCTAGATGTGAGCTATCAGCAGCTTCTTGATTATTGAAGAAAAGCTCTTTGAGTAATAGGTTTTCTTGGAAAAGCTTTTCGTTTTCTTCTTTGAGCGAAAAATAGTCGCCTATAGCAGCTGTTTTTGAATATAAATATCCTGAGACTTGATTAGACGAGCTTATAAATTTACTTTTATGAAAAGAATTATGACTTATGATGAGCCATAACGAGATGCCAATAAGCAATAAGAATAGCAATCGAAGTCCGTTTCTTACAATAAAACCGATTATCTGTTGCATTTATAAATAGTTCTTATTTAGATTACTTTATGAGGATACTCTTGTATTTGGCGATATTCTTCAGGGCAGTTCCCGTTCCTCTAACAACCGCTCTAAGAGGGTCTTCAGCAATATAAACTGGTAAATCTGTTTTCTGTGAAATTCGTTTATCAAGACCTCTAAGCATAGATCCTCCTCCAGCTAAATAAATACCCATATTATAGATATCTGCAGCCAACTCAGGTGGTGTCTGAGAGAGCGTCTCTAGAATTGCGTCTTCAATTCGTTGGATTGATTTGTCTAGCGCTTTTGCAATTTCTCGATAAGAAATGTCAACTTGTTTGGGTTTTCCGGTAAGCAAGTCACGTCCTTGAACAGACATTTCATCCGGAGGTGATTCTAAATCATCAGTAGCAGCACCTACTTCAATTTTAATTCTTTCTGCAGTTGAATCACCCACATACAGGTTGTGTTGCATACGCATATAATAGATGATGTCGTTTGTGAAAACATCACCAGCGATTTTCACTGATTTATCACATACAATTCCACCAAGTGCAATAACAGCAATTTCTGTAGTACCTCCACCTATATCAACAATCATGTTTCCTTTAGGTTCCATGATGTCAAGACCGATACCAATAGCTGCTGCCATAGGTTCGTGGATGAGGTATACTTCTTTTCCGTTTACTCGTTCACATGATTCTTTCACTGCGCGCATCTCAACTTCAGTAATTCCTGACGGGATACAAACGACCATTCTAAGTGATGGGGTATATATTTTTTTCTTTAAAGCAGGAATACTTTTTATGAACATCGAAATCATTTTTTCTGACGCATCAAAGTCTGCAATAACTCCGTCTTTTAGAGGGCGGATAGTTTTAATATTCTCGTGGGTCTTTCCTTGCATCAGGCTGGCTTCTTTTCCAACTGCAATTATCTTGCCTGATACTCTATCACGTGCAACGATTGAAGGGCTGTCAACAACCACTTTGTCATTGTGTACTATTAATGTATTTGCTGTACCGAGGTCAATAGCAATATCCTCAGTCATAAAATCAAAAAATCCCATAAATTATTTAAGGGTTAAAAGGTTAAGCTTATTCCTGTAACTCACAAAGGTAAGCAAAAAAGAGACTTTATATAAGTAAATAAAACATATTTTTTTAAAGGTCTTTTCGGCTGTAATTCAGAGTACTAAAAACATATAAGCGTGTTTCTTCGCCTCTGTTGAGTTTTGGTATTTCTAGAACGTTTTTTGTGTCGTTATATTTTGTAAAACTCAATCTATTTCTGAGGAACGAGAGATTTATTTTTCTGAAAGATCTTTCCAAACCTGGTAAACTAGGTCGCTTTCGTAGCCTTTTCTAAGAAGCATATCACAGAACTTTTTTTTCTTTTTGGTCTTATTTGGCTCTGTTATGGAGTGCCAAGTTTTTTCTGATAACGCTGCAAAAGTAGAGAAGTAGGACTCGTCAAAGATTTCTTCTAAAGCTTTTTTGATGTTATAACTCGATATATTTCGGAATTTCAGTTCGTTGATAATTCTAACTCTTCCGTATTTTTTGATGCGGTGTTTTCCTCTGGCATAACTTTTTGCAAAACGTTCTTCGTTTAGGAAATCAGTGTTGATTAGATGAACAATTATTTCGTCAATCTCATCTTTTGTTGCTCTTAGTTCGTATAATTTCTTGACAACTTCTTGATGACAGCGCTCTTGGTAAGCACAATATTGCTCTGCTTTTTGTTTGAGTTCTGAGAAAGAAAAACTTTGATTATTCATAAGACAAAAGTAATCTAAAATTCATAGATTTGTAGCTAATCACAAATAACTAATGCCGCGATGATTATCACCCTTACTTCTGACTTCGGGCTCAAAGACCATTATGTCGGTGCTTTGAAAGGGATGATTTATTCAAAGCTTCCGGATGTAAATATTGTAGATATATCACACCAAATCTCACCTTTTGTCCTTCAAGAAGCAGCTTATTTGGTCAATGCGAGCTATCGTCATTTTCCTCAAAAAACCATTCATTTTATTCTAGTCGATGCTGAAATTAGCCTAGCTAAAAGACCTCTGCTAGTGGTTTGGGACAATCATTATTTCTTGTCGGCTGATAGCGGAGTCTTATCTTTACTAACCTCTAATAAACAACCTGAAGCAATTGTTTTGTTGCCTTTTCAGGAAGATGAAAATGCTATCGAAGTTTTCGTAAAAGCGGCTAGCGAAATTATAGGCGGGAAGTCTATTTATGAGATGGGCGACCAGCTAGATTCACTCAAGGAGCATCAAGCACAGCGAGCGATAGTTTCTCCAGATGATAAACAGATTGTAGGTCAGATAATTTATATCGATAACTACGAAAATGCAGTGAGTAATATCTCTAAAGATTTATTCGAAAGAATAAGAAATGGAAGGGATTTCGAGATTTTATTTAGAAGTTATTCTATCCAAAAGATTTACCGAAAGTATATCGAGTTCGGAGAAGAGCCTACGGCAAAAGTAGGTGAAAAGCTAGCTATTTTTAACTCTTCGGGGTTTTTAGAAATCGGTCTTTATAAAGGAAATAAGAGAAGTGGTGGCACTGCCTCGAGCTTACTCGGTATCGAATACGAAAGTACCATTGCGGTGCGTTTTAAGTAAATGATTAAATTACTTCGGCTACAACGAAAGTACTACCTCCTACATAAATTAAATCTTGTTTAGAAGCATTTGTTTTGGCTTTCTCAAAAGCATTATATACAGAGTTATAGGTCTGACCTATAAGGTTATAGGTCAATGCTTTTTGCTGTAGAATCTCAGCATCCATTCCTCTTAAAACATTTGGTTTACAGAAATAATAGATTGCTTTTTTAGGGAATAATGGCAAGATTAAATCTAAATCTTTATCGCTGACAACGCCTAATACAATATGTAGTTTTTCGAAAGATTCTTTTTGAAGTTGTTCTAGCACGATTTCAAGCCCGTGTTTGTTGTGAGCGGTATCACAAATAACTTTTGGATTTTCTTGTAGAATCTGCCACCTTCCGAGAAGTCCGGTGTTTTCTACTACACGCAAAAGCCCTTTTGTGATGTGTTTGTCCGAGATTTTAAATAAATTTTGTTGTTGAAGAACTTTGATGGTTTGCAAGACAGTTTTCTTGTTTTTTTCTTGGTATATACCTGTCAAATCTGACATTGGAGTCTCAGTAATTACATCTGATGCAAAGTAAATTTCAGACTGATTTTCAGCTGCTTTGCGCTCAAATAGCTCACGAGTTATTGTGTTGTATTCGCCAATGACGACAGGAATGTTGAACTTTATTATTCCCGCTTTCTCTGATGCGATTTCGCCAATTGTATTACCCAAGAATTGGGTATGATCCAAGCCTATATTAGTAATAACCGAAACAAGAGGTGTGATGATATTGGTCGAATCTAAACGTCCTCCCATACCGGTTTCTATAACAGCTATATCTATGTTTTGTTTTACGAAATAATCAAAAGCCAATCCCACTGTCATTTCAAAGAAACTCAGGTTGTGGCTTTCAAAAAATGACTTGTATTTCAACATAAAATCATAGACAAACGCTTCGGGAATTTCTTCTCCGTTTATCTTGATTCGCTCTCTAAAGTCTTTGAGGTGAGGTGAAGTGTATAATCCTACTTTGTAACCCGCTTCTTGCAAAATTGACGCAAGCATACTCGAAGTAGAGCCTTTTCCGTTAGTTCCCGCAATGTGGATGGTTTTGATCTTATCCTCAGGATGATTTAGGTATTCCGATAACAGCAAGGTATTGTCTAGGTTTTTTCTGAATGCTGTTGCGCCTTGTTTCTGATACATCGGAAGTTGATTGAACATCCAATCCAGAATTTCACCGTAAGTTTTCAATTATTCTCGAAGCTTAAAGTTATACGTAATGGTACCTGTTTGTCTTTCGGCTGCGGATTCGCTAGGGTCAAATTTAGCTTTAAGAGCAGCTTCCTTAGCGATATCTACTAAACATTTTGCCGTATTTGTCGTACCTCTAACACCTGGTTTTGCGTCTATAACTCTTCCTGATTTATCTACGTATATTTCCACAACTACCGTTCCTTCTTCGTTACATCTGTATTGCGGCGCAGGCATTGCCACAGACTTTCTACCGGCTAATTTATAGTTTCCAACTCCTGATCCAACGCCACCTCCAGAACCACTTCCGTAGCCAGAGCCACTTCCGATTCCTTGTCCTGAACCTGTGCCGCCTCCAGAACCTGTACCGCTTCCGCCACTTCCGTCGCCATCATAACCTTGACTATTTAGATTTCCAGAGGTTTTTCCTTGGTTTCCAGCATTATTAGAATTTCCGTCTCCTCCCAACAAGTTTTTAAAAGCGTCTGTAACGTCTTGACTTGGCTTAGGTTTCTCAGGTGTCTTAGTAACTGTTGTAGGTTTAGTCTCAGGTTTGATTTCAGTTTTTTTGACGTCTACTTTTTTGACATCCTTTATAGCAACTGCATCTTCATTATCAGAAGTCAACATTTCTGAAGCTGTGTTTTTAGCAACCTCTGTTGGCGTTTGTACAGCCACGGGATTCGGAGAATCAAACTGGTTGCCCATTCCTTGGTCGTCAAAACCAAAGTTTAGTGCAATCGTTCCGCCACCACCACCACCTTCAAGCTCTTTTGGCTCAGGAGGAAAAATAGCGATAGACATCACAAAAACCATAAGCACAAACATAATTGTAGTGATAATGGCAGATTTTTTTCTGTTCGGGCGTCTTAAAAAACATTGTCTATAGTGGATGTTAGGAATAATAACTCAAAAGTAAGGAAATATATTGTTACGGGAAACTCTAAAACAAAATATAGTCATTTTGACTATTGGCTTTTGTTCCTATAACTAGTAAAATTTGCATTGTGTAAAATTAAGATATTGTTAATAAATTAAAATTAGACTGCTTTGTTTCTTATTTAAAAACATATATATTTGAAAAACAACTAAATAGCTACTAAAACAACTATACTATGGAATCAAAATTACTTTACGCTGTTTTGTTCTTTATGAGTACATTTATTTTGTTGGCACAGCAGGACGATTTTGTTGGAAATACTTGGTACTTGGAAAAATTGGTTACTAAATGGACAGGTTCCTGACACAACAACTCTAATCAAACAATAAACATTTTAATTATGAAAAATACTCTATACTTTTTGTTTTTTATAGCGGTCAGCTATAAAGCAACTTCACAAATAACCTATATTCCTGACCCTCTTTTTGAGCAAGAACTCATTGCCCAAAATATAGATAGTGACGGAATTGTAAATGGGCAGATATTGACAAGTGATGCTCTCGCCATTACTTCATTGACCCTGTATTATGTTAATGCTCCGAATGAATATATTGAAGATTTAACAGGATTGGAGGATTTTGTAAATTTAGAATCACTTACTGTTAATGGCACTATGATAGAGGAGCTTGATATAAGCACTTTAGTAAATTTAAAACATTTGGTTTGTGTAAATAATATGCTTACCTCTATTGATGTTTCCAATAATGTTTTATTAGAATATCTTGATATTACAAGCGGAGGAGATGTAGTACCTTTTAATAGTTTTTCAGAAATAGATTTGAGCAATAACCCAAATATACATACTTTACGTGCTTCTGGAGTTACTAAAATCAACTTAAACAATAATAACAATAATTCTAACATGTTTATTTTTATAAGTTGCAATTATTGTATCGGATATCCCGAAGATTTTATAATAGCAAATGTATGTATTGAAATAGATAATACAACAGCTGCTCAAAACAATCAATATCCTTATTCGGAATGGATAATTTATCATTCTAATATAACATACAGCTATACTGATGATGTTGAAGCTTGTGTATTAAACGTAAATTCATTTAAAGAAAAGAAAATAAGCATTTACCCTAATCCTGTTTCTGATATGCTGTATTTTGAAGCAACAGATACTATAATAGAAAAAATTATGGTATTTGACCTTTCGGGCAGAAAAATTTTAGAGCAAAATCAAGTAAATAATCTTCAGGTTTCAGACCTGCAAAAAGGAAATTATATCCTAAAAATAGTCTCTGACAAAGGAATTCAGACAGAAAAGATAATTGTAAAGTAAAAGAAGGGTTTCTTGTAACATCAATTTTATGAAATGCAGAATTTTTATCAAAGCTTAAACTTTTTCCTTCGATTTCAGCAATAATTATAGGGCATACAGGTCTTAAATATTTATAAAACTCGTGTTTTTAGAATTTTAAGTAGTCAACATAAAAATTCAAAAAAAACACGAGTTTTTAGAAAACGTGTAATCTTATTGTAGAGTAGGTTTTTAGTGTTTGAAATGTCTAATTCCTGTAAACACCATTTTCATCTTATTGTTGTTGCAATAATCAATACTCAGTTGGTCTTTGATTGAGCCTCCTGGCTGAATCACAGCTTTAATTCCCACTTTGTCAGCAATTTCTACACAGTCCGGGAAAGGGAAAAAGGCATCACTTGCCATCACAGCTCCGTTGAGGTCAAACCCAAAGCTTTGCGCTTTTTCAATAGCTTGACGAAGTGCGTCAACTCTAGAGGTTTGCCCTGTTCCGCTTGCGATAAGCTGTTTGTCTTTTGCCAATACAATAGTATTTGATTTGGTGTTTTTGCATAACTTGGAAGCAAACAAAAGATCTTCGATTTCTTTGGCTGTTGGAACTAGGGTTGTAGCAGTTGTAAGTACTTCTTCAGTATCAGTTAAGAAGTCTTTATCTTGAACTAAATACCCGTTTAGTGCTGTACGTACTTGTGTTTTAGAAAGTTCTACTTCTTTCTGAACTAAGATAATTCTATTTTTCTTTTGTTGTAGAATACTGATAGCTTGTGCGTCATAATCAGGAGCAATAACAACTTCACAGAACAACTGATTGATTTCCTCAGCTGTAGCAATATCAATTTTTGAATTTGCTATCAGCACACCTCCAAAGGCAGAGGTAGGGTCTGCAGCAAGTGCATCTAAGTAAGCTTGTTTTAGCGTATCACGTGTGGCTAATCCACAAGCGTTATTGTGCTTTAGGATTGCAAAAGTAGGTTTGTTGTTCTTGAATTCAGCCATTAGCACTACTGCTGCGTCAACATCTAATAAGTTGTTGTACGAAAGTTCCTTTCCGTGCAAAACATCAAACATGGCATCAAAATCACCAAAGAAAAATCCTTTTTGATGTGGGTTTTCACCATAACGCAATTGTTTTCCGTTAGCCATACTTAGCTTTAAGAATGAATCATCGTTGTGGAAGTAATTGAAAATAGCCGTATCGTAATTTGATGAAATATGGAAAGCATATCCAGCATAAGCTTTTCTGTCGTCTATATTGGTTTGACCCATTTTTTCGTTTAATAACTCAAGGAATCCCGCATACTGATCTACTGAAGAAATAATCAAAGTGTCGTTAAAGTTTTTGGCTCCAGCACGAATAAGTGAAATACCACCGATATCGATTTTCTCGATAATATCAGCTTCAGAAGCTCCAGAGCTGACTGTTTTTTCAAATGGATATAAGTCAACAATCACCAAATCGATTTGAGGGATATCGTATTCTTGCATCTGTTGTACATCTGATGCGTTATCTTGTCTGTTTAAGATTCCGCCAAAAACTTTTGGGTGTAAGGTTTTTACACGTCCACCTAGAATTGAAGGATAGTCAGTAATGGTTTCTACAGGGATAACCGGAATGTCAAGAGCTTTGATAAAATCTTCAGTACCACCTGTTGAATAAAGTGTGATGCCTAGTTCGTGCAATTTTTTGACGATAGGTTCTAGCCCTTCTTTTGAGAATACCGATACCAGTGCAGATCGGATTTGCTTGGTTGTGTTCATAGTTGTAGTTGTTGTTTTTAAAGAAGTGCAAAGGTAATATTTTTGTTTCAGGTTTCAAGTTGAAAAAACAAAAGTTATGCTATGTGCTTGATAAGTAGCATACAAGCCTTAATTTTACTTTTTATTCATCCCTAAAAAAGCAATCGATAAATAGTGTAATTCTGTTGTTTTCTTTTCGGATAATGTTGGTTAGATAGGAACACTTTTGTTGGAATGTTTTTTTGTTAGACAAATTGATAAAGACTATATTTGTAAAAAACTAAAACGATATGTTTGCTGCATTTGCCTACTCAATCTTTGAAGAAAGTATCAAAGATTATCACATTCACGACAGTGTAAACCAACCTATTGCCAACCCGTATCCGAAGGATAAAATCGAGCATTTATTGTACTTGAAAAACTGGATTGATACCGTACAATGGCACTATGAAGATATTATTAGAGATCCGAATATCGATCCCGTTGCCGCTTTGAAACTCAAACGTAAAATTGATGCTTCAAACCAAGAACGCACAGATATGGTTGAGTTTATCGATAGTTATTTCTTGAATAAATACAAGGATGTACAGATAAAAGACAGAGCAAAAATCAATTCTGAAAGTCCTGCTTGGGCTATTGACCGCTTCTCGATTCTTGCCCTAAAGATTTATCATATGAATGTCGAGGCAACTCGTGAAGATGCTTCTACAGAACATAGAGCGAAAGCTCAAGAGAAATTAAACGTGTTGTTAGAGCAGAAAAAGGATTTGTCAACTGCAATCAATGATTTGATTTTGGATATCGAAAACGGAGACAAATACATGAAAGTCTATAAACAGATGAAAATGTATAACGATGACGAATTGAATCCTGTTTTATACCAGAACAAAAAATAATTTATCGGATATCTCGAGCTTTGAGTTGTAGGCTAACACTACCATTCCATTGGTTTTCTTCAATAGAATAAACCATTTCAAAAGGCTTTCTGTTTTTTACGATATTAATTTTACTACCAAGACTGAAACCGACCGCATTTAGAGGTTGAGAACCCTTTTGTTTGACGAACATCTTCAGGTGTTCGTCATTTTTTCCGATAGGCTTTGCATAGCCCGTATCCGTTACTTCTTTTGACATAAAAACAGGAGTCATATTTCCTGGTCCGAAAGGTTCAAATTGCTTTAGAATCCTCACAAACTTTGGATTTATGTCTGAGAAATCAATCTCAGAATCAATTGTGATTTCAGGTGAAAGCGATTTTTCTGTAATAGAATTCTTGACCACTTGTTCAAACTTCTCTCTAAAAGCCTCAAACTTTTCTTTGGCAATCGTTAGCCCTGCGGCATATTTATGTCCGCCAAATTGTTCTATAAATTCGGCACATTGTTCAAGTGCTTCGTGGATATCAAATCCGCTTACAGAACGTGCAGAAGCGGTCATTTTGCCTTGGTTTTCTGTAAAGACAAGTGTGGGTTTATAGTGGGTTTCGATAAGTCTTGAGGCGACTATTCCGATCACGCCTTTGTGCCAATTTTCACTAAATACAACCGTCGTAAAGCGATTGTCTGACTCCAATTCGACAACTTGCGCCAAGGCTTCTTTAGTGATTTGTTCGTCTAGGTTTTTTCTCTCACTATTGAAAGCCTCAATTTCTAAGGCAAATTTTTGTGCTTCCTCCCAATTGAACTCAGTGAGTAGTTTTACGGCATAATTTCCGTGGCGAATTCTTCCAGCGGCATTGATACGCGGAGCAATCATAAAAACCACATCAGTTATGGTAAATTCTTTTTTCTTTGTGTTTTCGATTAATGCTTTGATTCCGTTTCTAGGGTTAGTATTGATAACCTCTAACCCGAAGGTGGCTAAAATCCTATTTTCTCCGGTTATCGGAACAATATCAGCGCCAATTGCTATAGCGACTAAATCCAGGTAAGGCACTAAATCCTCTACGGAACTCCCTCTTTTATCGGCTAAGGCTTGAATGATTTTGAAACCAATCCCACAACCACAAAGTTCTTTATAAGGATAGCTACAATCTTTTCGTTTTGGGTCTAATACAGCTACTGCGTTAGGAATTTCCTCGCCGGGTAAGTGGTGATCTGCGATAATGAAATCAATGCCTTTTGACTGTGCGTAGGTTATTTTGTCATTGGCTTTTATACCGCAATCTAAAGCGATGATAAGCGTAAAGTCATTGTCGTGTGCAAAATCAATTCCCTTGAATGAAATTCCGTAACCCTCATCATATCTGTCTGGAATATAGGTGGCTACATTTGGATAAAAAGAATTTAAGAACGAATAGACAAGCGAAACAGCTGTTGTGCCGTCAACATCATAATCTCCATAGATCAAAATATTTTCGTTGTTTGCGATAGCTTTTTCGATTCGAGTAATGGTTAAGTCCATATCTTTCATCAGATATGGGTCGTGTAAATCTTTGAGGGAAGGACGGAAGAAGAGTTGTGCTTTTTCATACGAATCAATCCCTCTTTGCACCAATATTTTTGCCACTACATCATCCACCAATAGGTTCTTGGTGAGTTCAGTTATTTTGTCTTCAGAAAAATGAGTATTAACTGTCCAACGCATAATCAGTTTTTATTCAAAGATAGAATTTATTAGAATACCGATAAGAAATGTGTTTTTAATTATAAACAAAAAAGACCGATAGCTTATACTATTGGTCTTCTTAGAAATTATGTTCTATTTGCTTTAGAATGCGTAGTTGATTCCTGCTCCAAATACCTGACGTGTCTGGAAGCCTGCATAGGCGTTGTCGTCATAGATGGTGTGGTAAATCAGATTGGCAGAAATATATTTGTTGATAGTCATCACAATATTTAGCTGGTATTCTAGATCGACATTTTGAGGATCTTTGATGTAATCAGAATATAAAGTGATTGAGTTCTCAAAAGAAATGTTTTCCATCACGTTGAATTTATAATATCCAAAAGCATGAAAACCAAGCTCATATTTCATTGATTTATTTGTGTCAACCCCAAAATAAGAACCATCAACATATCCCGGAACCGAGGTGAAATCTTTGTTCACGAAGGTGAATCTTGAAGTTGCCGGAGAAATATTCACCTTCAAATCATCTGAATCTTTCCATAACATACCCGGACCAATTGCCAAATAAGCTGGAGACATAAACTTGGTGTTGGCTTCGCCTCTAACTTCGATTCCATCTACTTTTTTGTAGTTATACCCCTTAGTGAATTGTGTTTTGAAGTTTAAGAACGCTGAGTAAAACCATTTGCCAGAAGCTTTTTTTCCGAGAATAGAGTTGAACTCAAGGCGGTCATTGGTTTTCTTTTCGAATTCGGCATTTTTAGTTTGCATAATTCCATATTCGGCGATGATTTTACTATCCCAGTTCCAATCGTTTTTCTTGTAATTGAAATCGTAGTTTAGACCTAAATTTCCTGAGAAACTATTTTCTCCTCCTGTAATCCAGTTGTCAAAAGTAGATTGGTTTAATAAGAAAGAGATGCTCCCCGCTCTTGACCAGGTTTTGGTAGAGTCTTGTTCTTGTTGGGCTATGGCACATAGTCCAGTCAGAAGTAAGAAGCTTAAGATGGCTTTTTTCATTGTAGTTTTATTTAAAAGAATAATAGTGGTGTTTGATACAAACTCAAAAACTCCTTACAAACTTTGAGGATTTATAAGGAGTCTTACTATAAAAATATTTGGCTTACTTCAAAAATGAATGTGATGTAGTGTCTTGGACATCGTCACCGTTTTTCTTGAAGATTTGCAGTTGTCTAAGCCAATATCCCATGGCTACAATACAAATAATCATCAAAATCCAGTTAATAAGATTGGCTGTCCACCAATTTTCTAGTTCTGTTTTGGCGAATGCGTTCATCGGTATAAATAGAACTTCTTCAAATAGGTACTGTATTGATTCAAAAAATGATTTCATCACTGATACATTAATGTTTTACATTTGCAAATATAATATAAAAAACGAATATGATAACAAAGATCTTTAGTAAATCTAGGCCAATGCATTTGGTCATAAGTAACCTACTTGTTGTATTCAGTTTTGTTTTTGCATTTATTTATAAAAAAGGAGTGCATTCTTTTTTAGAAAACACAATAATTTATCTGATACTTCCACTGATTTTATTCTCGATTTTCTTAACTGATTTTATTGCAAAAAAGAACCATATCAACAAGAATGACGATTATGCTATTTTGTTCTACACCTTGTTTTTGTTTTTGATTCCAGGTGTTTTTTTAGAGCTTTCGGTTGTTTTGTCAAGTGTTTTTATTTTGTTAGCAACCAGAAGGTTAGCTTCATTACAATCTCATGTTGAGATCAAACAAAAAATAGTTGATGCTTCAATTTGGGTAAGTGTTGCTGCTATTTTTGAGTTTTGGTCGATTTTGTTTTTTGCACTGATTTTTGTTGCTGTAATTATTCAGGTTTCAAATGATTTTCGGAATTGGATTATTCCGTTTTTAGGTTTTTCTGTGGTACTAACGTTATTTGTATTGTACGCATTAGTGTTTGATTTTGAGGCGCTAGTTACGATTCAAGACAAGATGTCGATAGAGTTTGACCACAATCATCTCCTTAGTTTGTTCTACTCTATACCCACAGCAGTACTGTTTTCGTTCTTGTTTATAGTTCTTGTTTTTCAGGTAGTAGCGGTTTCGGGCTACTTAGCAATCATGCAAAACACTATAAAACTTATGATTGTTATGCTTCTGATTAGCGTTCTAGTCTATGTGTTTTCTTCAGTAAAACACGATGGATTGTTGTTGTACTGCTTTGCTCCGTTGGCAATTATGTCAAGTAATTTTATCTTAGCAATCAAAAAGACTTGGGTAAAAGAAGGTGTTGTAGTTGTATTACTATTGATTTCGGTGTATTCGTTTTGGCAATTTTTGATAAGCTAAACCTAAAAGACTTAAGCTTTCATTGCCTTACTGCATTGACTACAATATACTGCCGAAGCTTCGTTGGCATGAGCACAACTTGTACATTTCACACGTGATTTCGCAGTTTCTCGTCCGCTTTGTTTAAACATCTCCAAGGATACAATTCCGGTTGGGACAGCGATAATCGCATAACCCAATAACATCATTATAGATGCGAAGAATTTTCCGAGGTTGGTAATAGGCGTAACATCACCAAAACCAACGGTCGTTATGGTCACTATAGCCCAATAAATACTCTTCGGAATAGAGTTGAGTTGAGAATTTGTTCCGCCTTCAAACATAAACATCAATCCGCCCATCATTACGGCTAGCATGACTACAAAAAACATAAAGACAGAAATTTTATACACACTCGATACTAGTGAATTATACAGTGAATAGGCTTCTCGGGTGAATTTGTTGATCCTGAAAATCTTGAATATACGAATTAGCCTAAGTATTCTGATGATTCTAAAAAAGTATGCTTGGTTAGTAAAAGGCATCAAAAGCACAGGTAAAATCGCCAGAAGATCGATGATTCCCCAAACACTGAGGATATATTTTAGAGGTCTGGTTGAAATATAAATTCTAAAGAAATATTCTATGATAAATATAATAGAAACAGTTACCTCTAGAACATAAAATATTATTCTAGCCGAATCAGATAGATTTGGCATGCTCTCTATAATCAGAAGGAATATCGAAAATAGGATAAACCACAATAAATATATGTCAAACCTTCTACCTTGTTTGGTAGAAGTACTGAATATGATGTCGCGCCATTTTTTTTTAAATTGTTCTCTAGCTTCTTGTTTTTCTTCCGCTGTTTTATGGGTTTTTGACATAGATGAGTTTTATTTTTCGTTGTTGTTTAGATAAAATATCCTTAACTAACTCTTGCAAAGTTAATAAAACATGGTTTACTTTAACGATTTCGGATGAGTGCTGCTTTTATTTTTAGTCAATAGCCTTAAATATATTTTTGTGTCTGAACTAAAGCATAATCAATCTTAGATATAAGTAAACCCAAGAAATTACTGTTTAAAAGCTTGTTTTTGTAAGTTGAAGTTTATAGTTATCTGTATTCTGTTTATATACAGTGTGTTGTGGGGAAGTTTAACGGAACACACCACAACGAACGGCGACAAACAAGAGAACCTCCAGCTTTTCTATTTAATACTTCTTGACAGGCATTCCCGACTGACAACAATCCTTTGTTTTCAAAAAATGATACTAGCAACCATTTCAAAAAACAGGGTGATACAGAAAACCAAAAGAGCCATTTTTTGCCATAGTTCAAAATACAAGACAATGAAATTTTTATTACATTTGCTGAAATTAAAAACAAAAAATTATAGAAACGAAAAGATAAAATTATAAAATAACATATTGCGTTTGCTAATCAGCCTGTAAGTAAAAAGTCGAAATTTTATAGAGAACAGGGAAGTTTAGTCAGAACGCTCACGCTACGGCGTGGGCTTTTGCTTTACTTTGTTCTCAGGGCTTCGACTCCCTTACTTACGAGTTTGCAACTGTCCCACGTTCTTTTTTTGTGGGACATCGGCACAACGAAGTAATACCGATAGCCCAAAATGAACAGAAAAAGAACATACACTACTCCACTCCAAAAAATTCCACCCTAAAATATTCACTTTACGGAAAACCGTAAGGAAACACCAGTATCGTATTATACTTTTGCTGAAAAACTGTATTTCGATACTATATAAATCAGAATATTTAACATTTTAATCGTAAATAATATGAACATCAAAAATCTACAATTAGCAATCGTTGCGTCTATCGCATTAACATTCACAGCGTGTGGAAATAAATCAGAAAAAGAAACTTCTTTCGACGAGCCAACAACCGAAATGGAAACATCATCTTTTGATACAGATGAAGTTGCAGACGAACCAACAGATGAAATTTCCGAAGGAAAAGAAGAAATTGTTACTGCTTCAAAAAGAAATAACGATATTGATGCGTACCTGAAAAGTTACGAAGAATACGTTGACCAATACATCAAGTTGATGAAAAAAGCCAAAGACGGAGATATGTCTGCAATGACCGAATATGCAGAATATATGGAAAAGGCAACTGATTTGTCTGAAAAAATGGAAAAAGCAGAAAGCGAAATGTCTTCGGCTCAAATGGCTAAATTTATGAAAATTCAGGCAAAATTAAGCCAAGCTGCAGCTAATATGTATTAAAAAAACCAATCGGACAGGTAGAATTTTCTGTCTGTCAGATTTTTACAAAAACTATGTACAATGAAAACCACGGCTACTCTATTGATACTCTTTTTCAGCTTATTTGTATCGGCTCAAACCCAAACAAACAGCGATTACCAAAATATTCAGGGAAAGTGGATTTGCACAACTTCTAAATACAAAAACCATACGTTTACTGTAAAAGAAATGTCCTTTTTTCAAAAATTTCAGCAAGGCACTTTAGAGCAAGGTTTACCTTACGAGATTAAAAGGTACAATCACAAAGATTATGACATAGACCTTGTTGGTTTATTTGTGAAATGTAGCGGTTGTTTTGATGATGTATGGACAATCAGCGAACTAACATCTACAAAATTGATTTTGATAAACTACGATACCGAAGAAACAGCCGAGTACAAAAAGGTAATAAACACTAAATCTAAAAAATAAACTATGTACAACGAACAAATTGAAAAGCTAATTGAGTTGGCATTAGCAGACGGTGAACTGACCGAAAAAGAAAAACAAGTGCTTTTCAAAAAAGCAGAAGCGGCAGGAATTGACCTTGATGAATTTGAAATGGTTTTGGAAGCACGACTTTTTGAAAAAACAAAACACAAAACAATCGAGCCTACTGTTGCCCCAAAATCTGACAAGTTAGGCGATGTAAAAAAATGTCCTGCGTGTGGAGCTATTGCGACTTCATTTAGTGCTTCTTGTTCTGATTGTGGTTTTGAATTTAGAAATGTTGGAGCAAATACATCTGTAAAATTATTATCTGAAAAGTTAGAAGCCGTTGTACAAGAATGTAATAAAATGTCTTTTGAAGATAAAAATGTTTTAGGAAAACTTACAGATACAGCACAACAGCAACAAGAAAAAAGAGAGAAAGAGATTTTGGACAGACAACGAGATGTAATCAAAAACTTTCCTATTCCAAACACAAAGGAAGATATTTTGGAGTTTCTACATTTTATGAATCCAAAGATAAAAACAGGTTTTGGCTCAGACAAAAATGTTGTAGCGTGGAGAAACAAATATACAGAAGTTTTATCTCGTGCTGAATCCGCATTTGTCAATGATACCAAAATGAGGTCAGAAATTGAACAATATAAACAACAATATAAATCCTCAAAACTTACATTGGTTATCAGTTGGTTTATAGGGCTTCCAAAAAAAGCAAAAACAGGTATTATAGTGGCAACGGTATTTGTTCTTTTCTATGGATTTATGGGGATTTTTTTAGGTGGAATGAGTTCAACACACGATAAAGAAGTAGAAAAAGAAAAAGAACGTCTTGAACTCATACTTCAAAATGCAAGTAATGCAATTCAAAATAAAAATTATGATGAGGCAGAAATATTTGCCAATCAACTTTATTGGGAATATACAGATAGCTACACTTCAAACGATACAGACAAATTAACAGAAACGTGGAATGAGAAAAGAGAAAAGATTTTAAATACTATTCAAAATTTAAAAGATAAAAGATAAAAAATGGCACTATTCGGCAAAAAATCAGAGGGCGGATTGATGGACGTAATCCGTTGTGATGAACAGGAATATTTAGTTTGGAAATGGCGACCATCAGGCGCTGCTAACTCTTCCAACAAAGAAAATGCAATCCGCTATGGAAGTAGTTTAAGAGTAAAAGACGGAGAGCTTGCCGTATTCTTCTACAAACAAAACGATGGAGCAATGCAGGATTTTATAGAAGGTCCGCACGACCAAACTATAAAATCTGCCAATTTTCCAATCCTTACCAATATTGTAGGTACGGCTTTTGGCGGAAGTTCGCCTTTTCAAGCGGAAATTTATTTCATCAATCTTTCAGGAAATATTCAAATCAAATTTGGTATTCCATATTTTGATATTTACGACCCGAGATTTATAGATTTAGGCATTCCTTGTGCGGTTCGTGGCACTTTGACTTTTAATCTGACCGATTACAAAAACTTCATTAAACTAAACCGCCTAATCAATTTTGATTTGGACGATTTCAAAAATCAAGTCAAAGATTTTTTTCAACGAAAAGCAAAATCGGTAGTTATCAATACACCACAGGATAACAATATCCCTGTAATGCAAATAGAGCGAAAAATTGACGAAATCAGCGATATCATTCAATCGAAATTAAAACTTGAATTAGAGGAACATTTTGGAGTTAATTTAAAACGATTGGATATTGGAGCAATTGAATTGGATAAAGAGCATCCACATTATCAGCAACTCAAAAAGACGACAGCCGACCAGCAAACCAAATTTGCGGAAGCTAAAACCGATATTGAAATCGAGAATTTATCCGAAGTGACCAGAATTCAAAGAAAAGATATCGAATTAGGAGTTGAAGGTAAAAACTTTGCTGTTCATCAATTGAACCAACAAACCGATGTTTTAAAAACTGCTGCTGAAAGCTTAGGCGGAATGGGAAATATGGATTTAGGTGGAGGCGGTGGAATGAACGCTGCGGGATTAATGATGGGAATGGGAATTGGCGGAGCAATGGGAGGTCAAATAGGAGGAATGATGACCAATATGAACAACACGCCTCCACCAGCACCCAATGTAACTTTTCATATTGCGTTAAACGGACAACAATCGGGGCCGTTTACTTTAGACCAATTAAAACAGTTTATTCAAAGCGGACAGTTTACCGCCAATCATCACGTTTGGAAAGAAGGAATGGCAGGTTGGGAATTGGCAAGCAATATTCCTGAAATAGCAAGCTTATTTTCTGTAGTTCCACCACCGCCACCAACAATTTAAAAAGATATAAATGAAAATAGATTTTGTAAAATCAGCCATTGCAATAGCCGTAAGCGGTTTAATCGCTTACGGCTTTTACCACTTTCACAATGGCGAAAATAAATCGCTGCTAAGTTTGGGTAGTTTCTTATTTACAGCAACTACATTGTTGTTTA
Source organism: Flavobacteriaceae bacterium (assembly GCA_034676605.1). Lineage (GTDB taxonomy): Bacteria > Bacteroidota > Bacteroidia > Flavobacteriales > Flavobacteriaceae > Flavobacterium. The sequence goes on from JAUCBW010000001.1 coordinate 2,403,699, forward strand.
CAATCGGAATAAATTTTGAATTTCCGAGAACTACTACGATGGTAAGAACCGTTTCGGGAATTTTCTTTGTTATTTCTTTGTTGAATAACATCATTTTTTCGTTTAACGATTTTTCAGTTCCATTTTATGTAATTGTAAATGGTATTTTAGCGTTGATTTATTTGCTAATAGCTTACACGATTGCGAGAGCGAAACAGTAATGAACAAACTTGATTTTATTTCCCGACAATTTTCAAGAGCACAGAAAAAGCGATTTGAACATTATGTCGTAACGAGAATTTGGCATTTACTGAATGACCTTTCCATAAAATTTGTAACGCAACAATACGTTTCAAGACCTAACGGACGAGCTTTGACGGATATGTTTTTTCCTCAACTTCAACTTCACATTGAAATTGACGAAGGACACCACAAAAAACAAATTGAGTGGGACAAATTGAGAGAAGCCGACATTATCAATGTAACAGGGCACGAAGTGTTGAGAGTTGATGTTACGCAAAACATTGAAGCGATTAACAATGAAATTTCACAAATAGTTGAACACATCAAACTCAAAAAATCCAACACTCACGATTTTAAGAATTGGGATATTGAAGCTGAACTCAACCCCAAAACCTATATTGATAAAGGATTTATTGATTTGAATGATGATTGTGCGTTCAGAACAATGGTTGATGCTGCCAATTGTTTCGGAAATAATTACAAGCCCAAAGGAATTTGGACAGGTGGAGCAGGACACGGAAAAGACATCGGAAAAATTATTTGGTTTCCTAAACTCTACAAAAATGGAGAATGGAACAATTCCATTAACAATGATGAAACGGAAATTAGAGAAATTTCGGAAATTCCCGAAAATGCAAAATTGCACATTGACCACGTTTTAAAAGATAATCGCACCCGAATTGTTTTTGCAAGAGTTAAAAGTCCGTTAGGCGACATAATGTATCGTTTCAAAGGCGAATACGAGCTTGACAGAAACAGAACAAACTATACTGACGGTTTGTTGTGGCGAAGAGTTTCGGAGCAAGTTAAAACGTATAAGCCGTAAAATTATCCGTTCATTTTGATTACCTTTGTAACCGAGTTTTATTCAAGTGAACAATGAATTTTGAGAAGTTAGTTTTACGTATACAGCAAACAAGTGATTTTTTACAGCAAAGTGCTGTAAAAGCTGTAAACACACACCTTACTTTTCGGAATTGGCTCACGGGTTTTTACATTGTGGAGTTTGAGCAAAACGGTAGCGACAGAGCCAAGTATGGAACAAAATTACTTGAAAATATTGCCCAAAACATTAACATTAAAGGACTTACAGCACCCGAATTATCACGTTGCAGACAGTTTTACAATACTTATCCGCAAATTCTTGGGTTGATAATCCAAGATTTCAAAAATGTGCTTCCTGCCGATTTTCTGCCCGAAAAAGCAATTCTTGGGTTGCCGACCCAAGAATTACAAAACGAAGATTTAAAGCACGTTTCAACCATTTTTCAAACCATTTCTTACACACATTTTACGGAACTCATAAAAATTGACGACAACACCAAAAGGCGTTTTTATGAGTTGCTGATTTTGAAAACGCAACCAAGCGTAAAAGAACTCAAAAGACAAATTGAAACATTGACTTTTGAACGTGTTGGTCTGTCGGAAAATTATAAAACTTCGTTTGACGAAGTTGCGAAAAAAATACAACCGCAACAAGCAACAGATTTGGTAAAGTCGCATTACTTCTTTGAGTTTTTAAATATCGGGCAACCACACTTGATTGAAGAAACAGAATTGGAACAAGCACTTGTTTCAAATTTGCAAGAGTTCATTACAGAACTTGGAAACGGCTTTTGTTTTGAAGCACGGCAAAAACGCATTTTAATTGGCGATGAATATTATTTCATTGATTTGGTTTTCTATCACCGTATTTTGAAATGTCACGTTTTAGTGGAACTGAAAACCGAAAATGCCAAACACGAACATATCGGGCAACTGAAATCGTATTTGCAACACTACAAGAAAAATGTACAGGAAGGAAACGACAATCCGCCTGTTGGAATTTTGCTTGTTACCAACCAAAACAAGACATTGGTAGAATACGCCATTGCCGACAGCGACTTAGACATTTTTGTAAGTAAATATCAACTGCAACTGCCCGACAAAGCAAAGTTAGAAGCATTTATAAACAACGAACTGAAAAACACAAGATAGAAGAAAACCTGCCCATAACAGCGGTTTTGCGTCAGGCGGGGCAAACGGCTTCGTATGACAGTTTTCGGTAGATTTGAACTTTCGGCTTCGTATCAAGGTTGGTGCTAAAAATCCCGCCCGAACGCAAAGCCGCGAACCGTTGTGTTAAACAGTGATAGTTACGTTAGCTCTGATTAGTAGCTTTTACTATTTTAGATAAAGATTGAATTTAGAGCTACTTTTTGATTGAAAAATTGATTTATGAAACACTCGCCAAAAAAGATTAGGCTTTTAAATGGGTTTTCAGTACTTTTGTAACACTTTTTAAAACACGATAAATTTCTACATATGAATTTACACGAATACCAAGGAAAAGAAATTTTAGCTTCTCATGGAGTTAAAGTTCAGAGAGGTTATGTGGCAAACAATGCTGAAGAAGCCGTTGCTAAAGCCAAACAACTTACTGCTGAAACCGGGACAGGATGGCACGTAATCAAAGCTCAAGTCCATGCAGGAGGAAGAGGAAAAGGAGGAGGAGTAAAATTGGCTAAAAACCTACAACAAGTAGAAGAAATTGCAGAACAAATCATCGGGATGCAACTCATCACTCCGCAAACTCCACCACAAGGAAAGAAGGTTCATAAAATACTTGTAGCTGAGGATGTTTACTATCCAGGAGAATCTGAAACTTCAGAATTCTATGTATCTGTACTTCTGAATAGAGGAACAGGAAGAAATATGATTATGTATTCTACTGAAGGTGGAATGGATATCGAAGAAGTAGCAGAAAAAACCCCACACCTTATCTTTACTGAAGAGGTTGACCCATCTGTTGGACTCCAAGGATTCCAAGCTAGAAGAATCGCATTCAACCTAGGATTGTCAGGCAATGCATTCAAAGAAATGGTGAAATTCGTAACATCGCTTTATACAGCTTATGTGCAGTCAGATGCATCTTTATTTGAAATCAACCCAGTCCTAAAAACATCAGACAACAAAATATTAGCGGTTGATGCTAAAGTAACGCTTGATGACAACGCACTTTACAGACACCCGAAATATGAGGACATGAGAGATATTCTCGAAGAAAACCCAATCGAGGTTGAAGCTAGAGCAGTGGGGCTAAACTATGTCGACCTTGACGGAAACGTAGGTTGTATGGTAAACGGCGCAGGACTTGCAATGGCAACCATGGACTTAATCAAGCACGCCGGATACGAGCCAGCTAACTTCCTTGACGTAGGTGGAACAGCTGACGCTAAACGTGTAGAAGCAGCTTTCAAAATCATTCTTAAAGACCCTAACGTAAAAGCAATTCTTATCAATATCTTTGGTGGAATTGTACGTTGTGACCGTGTAGCTCAAGGAGTTATTGATGCTTACAAAAACATGGGAGACGCTATTAAGGTTCCTATTATTGTTCGTCTTCAAGGTACAAACGCAGAGCTTGCTAAAGAAATGATCGATGCATCAGGTCTTGCAGTGCATTCAGCAGTTCAGTTCCAAGAAGCTGCAGATAAAGTAAAAGAAGTATTAGGGTAATCCTTTTCAAAATATACTACAAACCCAAAAAACAGGCTGTCCTCACAATGGATAGCCTGTTTTTTTATATGACAAGGAAATTGTTGTAAGTAGTTAACAGAATTTCTAATGGTTCAGAATCAGTAATAAACTCCCTACACTGATAATCGTCCAGAGTACAACAGCAAAAAACAGAGGCTTCCAGCTGATGGTCTTTAGCGTATTCAAAGAAATTGTAGAACCGATAAAGAAAAGCGTCAGGTTTAGTCCAGATTTAGCAACTTTCGTAATCACTCCGCTGACATTATCAAAAATAGGGAAGTAGGTATTCAGTATAATCGCAAGAATGAAATAGCCAATAAACCACGGGATTTTTACCTTAACTCCTTTAGTCCTAAATAGTAGCATGGTTAGCAATGACATCGGTATTATCCAAAGTGCTCTTGAGAGCTTTACAGTCGTAGCCACTTTTAGCGCCTCATCACCAAATTTACTTGCTGCTCCTACCACAGAACTAGTGTCGTGTATGCCAATAGCACACCAAAGTCCGAATTGCTCCTGAGTCATCATTAGCCAGTGTCCGATGTTGGGAAATATAAACAAGGCAAGAGAATTAAGTGTAAAAACAATGGCTAGCGCCAATGAGATTTGCTTGGTAGTGGGCTTGATAATAGGTGTTACTGCAGCAATAGCACTACCACCACAGATAGCTGTTCCTATAGAAATAAGGTAGGATAGAGGCTTTTCTAGTTTCAGTAACTTTCCGAATAAATATCCGAGAACCATCACGCTTGCAATGCTGATTACCGTAAAAATAAATCCTGTTTTACCAACATTCATGGCTTCATCGAGTTTGAGTCCAAACCCTAGCCCAACGATAGAGACTTGTAATAATAAAGTTATGTATTTATGAAGCTGTTTTTCGAATGGATTTCCGATACTAATAGTGAAAGCAATACCCAAGGCCAAGGCAAGTGGCGAAGAAGCCCAAGGCGAAAGACAGAAGAGTGCTAAAATGAAAAACAACACTTTCTTAAAAGTATCATTTTTGAAGGTTGATTCCATCAGAAGTAAATTTTGAATCTCAGCAGCAGTTGCTTTTGAATGAAAATTCAAAATTAAAATATTATTCTGTTTTCAGGCGTAATTATTAGTTAATAAAATTAGTCTAATAAAAGCATTGCCTCAATATAAGGAGAGAATTGTATAAGCAAGAAAGTGATAGTAGTAGCCAAAACAACAGTTTCTTGATATAGAAAAGGTGCTTGTTTGCACCAGCACCTTTTTAAATCCATTTGTAAACGAGTTATTAACTGTTTACTGATCCTTCTAATTCAGCACCTGCTTTAAATTTAACTACATTTTTAGCAGCAATTTTGATAGTTTTTCCTGTTTGAGGGTTTCTTCCGTCTCTAGCAGCTCTGTTAGCAACTGAGAAAGATCCGAATCCTACAAGCGATACTCTTCCGCCACCTTTTAGTGTTTTGGTTACGTTTTCTGTAACTGAGTCTAAAGCTTTTTTAGCAGCTACTTTAGAAATTCCAGCATCAGCTGCAATAGCATCAATTAGTTCTGATTTGTTCATAATTTTTACTTTTAATGGTTAGGTTAAACAAGTATATAAATATAACTTAAACAAAATTAGGTGCTTTTATGAGCTATGCAAGTATTTTTTGAATTTTATTTCGTTTTTGTTGATAAAACAGCCTTTTTTGTTGACAAATAAGGCTAGCTACATTTAATCATACTGATTTTGATTGGTTTTATAGTGCTTTCGCTTCCTCAGAAAAACTAAAGCCATTCAGAAATTCTGGCGTGGTCATCCTTTTTTTTCCAGGAAACTGCAGACTATTAATACGGATATAACCACCTTCTACAGCAATTTTTATTTCTTTTTTATTAGAAATAATCTCACCTATTTCTAAGGTATGTGCCTCTTGCTCTTTTTCAGCTTCGTAGATTTTTACATTCCACTGATTAGTGTTGTCTTCGATAATAGTCCACGCACACGGATAAGGCGAAAGCCCTCTGATGAGGTTGTGGATTTCTGAGAGCGAATTTGCCCAGTTTATCTTGGTGTTTTCTTTATTGAGTTTGTGTGCTGTTTTGAGTTCTTTTGATTCAGATTGAAGTGTCGTATGTGCTGCTGAATTTTCGATAAGTGAAAGTGTTTTCAGAACTGTGTTTTTGCCTAATTCCATCAACCTATCATGTAGGCTACCGGCATTTTCGTTTACGCCAATCTCTAGATTATCATGAAGAATCATGGCGCCTGTATCTATCTTTTCGTCAATAAAAAAAGTAGTGACACCTGTCTGTTTTTCTCCGTTGATAATCGCCCAATTGATAGGAGCAGCGCCTCTGTATTGTGGCAATAATGATGCGTGAAGGTTAAAGGTGCCTAACTCTGGCATTTCCCAGACTTGTTTGGGCAACATCCTAAAGGCAACGACTACTTGAAGGTTTGCTTGTAGCGAACGAAGTTCTTCTAAGAAAGCTTCGTCCTTCAGGTTGGTAGGCTGTAGGATTTTCAGACCTCTGTCTAAGGCAAATTGCTTTACTGACGAAACTGAGACTTTCTGACCTCTACCTGCGGGTCTGTCTGGAGCAGTAACTACACCGACAACTTCATAATTATGGTCTAAAATCGATTCTAGGATTCCCGTTGCAAAATCAGGTGTTCCCATAAATACAATTCTTAGTTTTTTCATCGCATACTTAAATTTAAGGTGACAAGACCTCAAAGGTACAGCCTTATTTAGAAATTAAGAATTTATGAGATGCAAAAATAGAAAGGAAAACACCTAATAATTCTTACCTTTGCAAACTGATTTATAACCTTAATAATATATAGAAATAATGCATTTACAAAAAAACCTAACGACCAAAGTCCAGCAGGCTGTTCAATCTATTTTCGGTATTGACATCGAAAAAGTAGAATTTCAGGCTACTCGTAGGGATTTTGAGGGAGATATTACAGTCGTGATTTTCCCTTTGCTCAAAGTTATTAAAGGAAATCCTGTTCAAATCGGAAATGCAATCGGAGAATATTTGACAGAAAATAGCCAAGAGGTCGCTCGTTTTAATGTAGTTTCAGGTTTCTTGAATATCGTAATTGCCGATGAGTATTATTTGAATTACTTCAACCAAATCAAAGATAATGACAGGTTTGGTTATGTAGCGCAGGGAGAGGAAGCTGTTATGGTTGAATTTGCCTCGCCAAACACCAATAAACCACTGCATTTAGGACACGTCAGAAACGTGCTTTTAGGTTATTCTGTGGCGCAAATCTTAGAAGCATCCGGCAAGAAAGTATATAAAACCCAGGTTATTAACGACAGAGGAATTCATATCTGTAAGTCAATGTTGGCTTGGCAGAAATTTGGCAACGGAGAAACTCCAGCGTCAACAGGACTCAAAGGAGATAAACTAGTTGGGAATTATTATGTCGCCTTCGACAAAGAATATAAAAACCAGATTCAAGAGCTGATGGCTCAAAACAAAACCGAAGATCAAGCCAAAAAAGAAGCGCCTATAATCTTGGAGGCCCAACAAATGCTGCTGGATTGGGAAGCAGGAAAGCCTGAAGTAATGGAACTTTGGAGAACCATGAACTCTTGGGTTTATGACGGTTTTGAAGTAACCTATAAAAATATCGGTGTAGATTTCGATTGTAATTACTACGAAAGTGATACCTATCTCCTTGGGAAAGACTTGGTTGAAAGTGGTCTTGAAAGCGGTGCTTTCTTCAAAAAAGAGGATGGTTCCGTTTGGATTGACCTCACGGATGAAGGTTTAGATGAAAAATTAGTGCTTCGCTCAGACGGGACTTCTGTGTATATGACACAAGATATCGGTACGGCTATTCAACGTGTGAAAGACTATCCAGATGTAAACGGAATGGTTTATACCGTCGGAAACGAGCAAGATTACCACTTCAAAGTATTGTTCTTAATACTCAAAAAACTAGGCTATTCTTGGGCTGATAACCTTTTCCATTTATCTTACGGAATGGTTGATTTGCCATCAGGGAAAATGAAATCCAGAGAAGGAACGGTTGTGGATGCTGACGAACTCATCGCAGATATGGGAACTACAGCAAGAGAAATCTCTGAAGAATTAGGCAAACTTGATGGTTATTCAGAAGAGGATAAAGATAGACTATACAAAATCATCGGTCTTGGAGCTTTGAAATATTATATCCTAAAAGTAGATCCAAAGAAAAGAATCTTGTTTGACCCAAAAGAATCAGTTGATTTCACAGGGAATACAGGTCCGTTTATCCAATATACCTATGCTAGAATTCAATCGATCATAAGAAAAGCAGACTTTGATTTCTCTTCTGAAATCTCGAACTACGCCTTAGCAGATAAAGAAAAAGAAATCATCAAACAATTGGCAATGTTCCCTGAAATCATTCAGAATGCAGCTCATTCTTATAGCCCAGCACTCATTGCCAATTATACATATGATTTGGTTAGAGAATACAATTCGTTCTATCAAAGCACACCTATTTTAGCAGCTGAGGATAATACTGATAAGATATTCAGAGTACAACTTTCTAAGAAAGTGGGCGATACGATAAAAGCAGCATTCACACTATTAGGAATTGAAGTTCCAGAGAGAATGTAACTTATGGTTCTTAGCATAGCGAATATATACACCTAGTGAAAAAATCCTATTTCTTACAGTCATTCTTGATTGTCTTATTAGCGACTATTTTATTTTTAGGATTAAAAGAAATTTTGCCTAAGCGCATTTTTTCTGAAATCCCTTCGGGCAACGCCAATATTGTGGTAGATAGCTTGATGCTAGAGGCGTTGGCTAAAGAAGAAAATATAGCTAATGACACAACTGATATTCCTATAGCAACCGCTTCAGATTCTATTTCAAATGCCAGTTTCAGAGCAAATAACCACAAAGGCTTGTTGGCTTTTTTTGAGAAATTAGACGAACTCGAAAAAACAGGAGAAGGAGAAATCCGAATTGCATATTTTGGTGATTCGATGACCGATGGTGATTATATTGTGCAAGATCTGAGAAAACTTTTTCAGAATGAATTCGGAGGTAAAGGTGTGGGCTTTGTTTCTATTACGTCTGAATCAGCAACTTCTAGAGGAAGCATACGACATAATTTCTCTAAAAATTGGCATACACAATCGTATGTGAATGTCAAAAAACCATTGAAACCTTTCGGAATAAATGGGCAAGTTTCGTTTGTCAAAGATAGTTTAAGCCCTACTTGGGTCGAATATAAAGCCTCTGGATATAAAAACATTTCTGAATTATATGATCCGGTTTTGTATTACGGAAGTTCAAATAATAAGGATGCTTATGTAGAGCTTTTTTATAACGGAGATACGCTTAAAGTCATCAAACCTTTAGCTACAGATAGGGAGTTAAACAAGCTGAAATTATCCGACAAAAATCTGAAAAGCATCAAAATAAACTTTATCAATGCTGATTCTATTGCCTTCTACGGAATAAATTCTACTGATGATAAGGGAATTCACATTGACAATTTCTCGAGTAGAGGAAATTCAGGATTGCCGCTTTCGTTGTTTAACACGTCGCTGATGCAGGATTTTGATAAAGAATTAGGCTACGACCTAATCATCTTGCATTACGGAACAAACGTGTTGAATTACGGAAATCTGAACTATAATTGGTACGAACGTGCTATGACTAAAGTGATAAACCAACTCAAAAATTACTTTCAGAACTCCAATTTCGTAGTCATCTCAACTGCTGATAAAGCGACCAAATATGGCACAGAAATGAAAACTGATTCGGCTGTAGTACCACTTGCCAAAGCACAATACAACTATGCTAAAGCAACAGAATCTGGTTTTATAAATCTATATGAGCTGATGGGAGGAGACGGGTCGATGGTCAGATGGGTCGAAGATGAACCTGCTTTAGGAAACAAAGATTATACGCACTTTAATACTAAGGGTTCTCAGAAAGTAGCCCAGTTTATCTATGATGAGCTAAAAAAAGAATACGCTCAGTTTAGGAAAAACAAACCAATATCAAGCACAAAATAACACTGATTTAGACGCTCTCCGTTTTGTGGAGTTCTGTAAGAAAAACGGCAGGGTTTGTTCCTTTTTCCTTTTTGAATGCTCTTGAAAAAGCCGATGTGCTGTTAAAACCTAAATCTTTTGCAATTCCCTCTATGGAAAATTTTAAAAAATCAGAATTACCGTTGTTTGTTATCTCGGAAAGCAAGAAATCTATCCGTAAGCCATTGATATAATCTGAAAAACTTTTGTTCTTGTAGGTATTGATTACATTTGATAGATAGGCAGGATTGGTTTTAAATTCTTTAGCCAATTTCTCTAAAGAAATATCTGAATTTCTGAATTTTTTATGTTCTGCAAAAGCATCAAGCTTATTTATTATTTTTTGAATGATTTCGTCTTTTATTGGTTGTGATTTGTGGATAATTTTTACAAGCTCAGACGGAATTACTTTTGTCTGTTTTATTGTTTCTATTTCTCTGATAAGTTCCTGTGCTTTTCTTTTGGCTTTCTTTTGCTCCAACATATAAACGAAAGCACTTATTACAAACAGCAAACCTGCAAATACGGAAATTACACTAGCTTTATTTTTATGAACAAACAAAGACCTTTCCAACTGTTTTTGTGTCTGTAACAAATCTTTGGTTTCGTACTCTTTGTGTATCAGATCAATAAGGTGCTTATAACTTTGATTATAAACCCTATCGGCTTTTACGAGCTGTTCTATATATTTGAGTTGATTTTCTTTATCGTTTTGACTTTTGTAGTAATTAATAACCATTTCGTAGCTTTCACGAAAATCGGGATGCGTATAGCTTTGGTTTTCAAACACTTCGTTTACCTTCTCGAAATAACTGATTGCTTTTTCTTTTTCATTTTTGTCCCAATAGGCTTTCCCGATATAAAAATCACCTACGGTTGCCCACGCAAAATCTTCGTTTTCGTATAAATAAGGTAGTTGTTCCTCAATTTTACGGATTGTCTCGTCATAATGATTCAGAAAATAATCATTGATACCTTGCTTAAAAATGATATAATGCCCGTCAAGTTCCGAAAAGTTTGCTTGCTGAACTGATATCAAAGCAGTTTGCAGGATTTGGTTGCTTTCTTCTGTACGGTTGGTTTTAAGAACTGACCAAGCCAAACCCTCTAACGATTTGACATAACCTCTCTGCATATTATAATTGGCTTCGTCCTGCCCGAAATAAGTAATACATTCACTAAATAACTTTTCTGCGTCTTCGTAATAGCCTAAATAGTTTTTGATAATTCCGATATGGTATTTGATTCGATGTTTTTTGTAAGTATCATCAGTTTGAGTAATATAATCATTGGCTTTCAGATAATTATCTAATGTTTGTTTATAATCTTTTATGTTGTGATAAACTACTCCTTTGGTAAGATAGGTATCTCCGATAAGGGCTTTATTATTGGTTTTGTAAGCATAATGCAAAGCACTATCTATAAAGGCAATACGGATTTCTTGTTTTTGGTAAAAAACAAAATTTCTATAATAAGCACTTATCCGTTCGTTATTTTTTTCTTTAAAAGCTTTTTGTTTGTATTCACCCATATAAGTATGCAGTAAAAGAGAATCTTTTTCGGAATCTAAAATTAGATAATGTAATTCTGAATAGGAATATTTAGACAGGCTGTCCTGATTTTTTTGTGCAAAAACACCTCCCGACACAAAAATCAAAGAGTAAATCAAAATAGAAACAAGGTAGTTTTTGGGGTAAAACAGCATAAAAAGTGGTTTTTAAACACTCAAAAATACAAATTCTTATTTTGACATCAAAACAACACTTTTTATCAATATAACTTATTGATATAGATGATATTGGTGAATATATAAGCGACTATCAAAACTTAAAAATTTTAAGTTTTGATAGTTGTAGTTCTTGCGAAACACAAAAAACCTCTTTTGATTTGTCGCAGATAAATGAACAAAGCCGGCAGAGTTCTTAATTGTTAAATCACAAAAAAATAATTATGAAAAAATATGCTTTGTTAATAGGATTGGTATGTTGTTTTGCTTCGTGTAGTACAGATGATTGGGATAATAATATTCAGACGGTAGAACTTAAGAATCTGTCGGATGAAATAAAACCAACTTCTGACCCAACCAAAGATTGGGATAAAGGAGGACACAAAGACGATAACCAATTTGATAATGATAGTAATTAAAAAAATTAGCGAAACCTAATTAAAACTACAATTTTGTTGTAGCATTAGTAAATAAGCAAGAAATACACAAAGAGGTTTGACAAAACCTTAATAATTGTCAAAATTCAAATGTTTTATTTAATTTTAAATTTTAGAAAAAATGAAAAAGATTTTATTTAGTGCAGTAGCACTTATCGGGTTTACAGTAGCTTCGTATGGCTATAATGCAGGTTGGCTTATTGACTTTATGGATAGATATGGCCCTTGCTTGTCTGCTGTTTCAGGAGCACAAAATGCTTTACAAGAACTTGGATATGATGAAGACTCTGTAGAGTGGTCACAAATATCAGCAAAAGTGTGGCAAAATTGTACAAATCATATTGATGGGTAGTTTAATTATTTAGTGTTTCAGGATTTTAAATCCTGAAACACTTCAATCTTAAAATAGTAATTTTTACAATGAAAACAGTATTATACTTAATTTTAATTTTTATAATCCATACCGTTCATTCTCAAACCTCAGGAAGAATTACATATCAACTACAAATAGATGAAAAATCATATCCTGTCCAAAACGAATTGTCCAAACAAATTTCAGAAGATGCCGAAAAATTGGAATTCATATTAGATTTTAATTCTACTGAAAGTGTTTTTTATTGTGATAAAGGGATTGACATCAGTTCCAATTTGGCTATTGCTGTTTCAGGAGCATCTAACCCTATCTATTATAATTTTTTTGATAAAATATTTTTAAGAAATGGTTATAAAACTATCTATACAGATACTGAAGAATTTCTTTTAAAAGACAAGTCAGAATTAAAGTGGAATATAACTAAGGAGTCTAAAAAAATATCCGGATATGTATGTTATAAAGCAACCACAAAGGTTAAAAAACACACTAAAAAAGGAAAAATAGAAGAGAAAGTAGAAGTTTGGTTTTGTCCTGATTTCCCTGTAAATGTTTTTCCGAAATTGTATTCGGGATTACCAGGGATAATATTTGAAGTGAGAGAAAAATTTTGTGTATTTGGGATAAACAAAATCAACTTCGATTTGAATCCTAAAATAGAAAAACCGTCTACAGGTAAAGCTGTATCAGAAGATGAATATTATACAATTGTAATGGGAAGAAAAAAAAGAAATTGACGAGAAAATTAAACAAAAAAAGAAATAAACATCAGTTTGCTTGAATATGTTTCTCATACCTTGAGTTAGTTATTTTTGTCAGAAATTTTAAAAAATAGTTATGAAAAGAGTGATGTTTTTTGTTCTGTTGGTAAGTAGTTTTTCTTTCTCCCAATTTAAGGGAGGAGAGGCTGTTTACGGAGTAACTTATACAGAAGATGTAGATAACGAAAATCAAAAAAAAATAAAAGACATTTTTACAAGTATGTATCCAAACATAGAAACAACAGCAAATGAGCTGTTGTTTAAGCTTGAATTTAATAATGAGCTCTCGGTTTTTTATGCAAATGAATTTGAAGGAATTGTAAGTTCTAATGAGGTAAAGTTGGCTCAAGGTATGATTGGCTATGCTTTTAAAACGTGGCAAAATACAGATTTTTATTATCGATATAATGAACGACAATCTTATGTAGGTCAAAGACCCAAAAATTTTGAATGGCAAATAACAAGCGAATCCAAAACTATTGATAATTTTTTGTGCTACAAAGCCATTGGTTTTGAAACTATAACAAACAAAAAAGTTGGTCGTGTAAAAAAAGCTATCATAGCTTGGTTTTGTCCTGAAATTCCATACTCTTATGGACCTTTACATTTTGGAGGACTTCCCGGCCTGATTTTAGAATTACAAACACAAGAAGCTGTTTTTGGTTTGAAAAACTTAACTCTAAAAGATACAAAAGTTGAAAAAATGCCTAATGTATATTTAAAGACAGAAGAAGAAATTCTTAAAGAAGAGCAAGTTTTTTTAGAGGAATACAATAAAAGCAAAAACAAATAAATGCCAAAACATCTGTTCTCTATTCTCTGTATTCTGTTCTCTCTAACAGCTTTTTCCCAAACCAAAATTTTTACAGGAGTGGTTACGGACAGCTTAAATGTTCCTTTGGAGAGTGCCAATGTTTTGGCTCGTCCTGTTGATGATGGAGGTAGCTTTAAATTTGCTATTGCAGACAACAGAGGTCGTTACCGTTTGGAATTGGATAAAGGTTTCGGTTATGATATTTCGGTTTCGTATCTGGGTTATACTCCTGAAAATATTGTTGTAGAAAAAGACAGTGAACTTTCAGAATATCATTTTAAACTCAAAAGCACGGGAATTCAGATTGACGAAATCGTTATTACGCATAAATACGAGCCTATTATCATCAAAAAAGACACGCTTATTTATGATGTTGGGGCTTTTGCCTCGGGAAATGAAAGAAAGATGAAAGAAGTCCTCGAAAAATTACCCGGAGTCGAAGTCGATAAAGACGGAAGAGTAACCGTTCAAGGAAAACAGGTTACCCAAATGATGGTTGAGGGCAAATCGTTTTTCGGAGGAGGAACAAAATTAGCGGTCGAAAATATTCCTGCAGATGCTTTGGATAAAATCGAGGTTATCGACAACTTTAACGAAGTCGGTTTTTTAAAAGAAGTTTCCGATTCTGAAGATTTGGCTATGAATGTCGTTCTGAAAGAAGACAAAAAGAAATTTATTTTCGGGGATATTGAGGCAGGGGCAGGAAATGACGAATTTCATCTGTTGCATTCCGCTTTGTTTTATTACAGTCCGAATTTGAATTTGAGCTTTATCGGGGATATAAACAACATCGGAAAATCGGTTTTTTCGTACGAGGATTTAATGCGTTTTCAGGGAGGAGTGAGTAGTTTCCTGAACTCCAACCGAAGAAGTTTGTCCAATTTGTATTCGTATGCAAGGGATAATCGGGATATTGCACGAAACAAATCGCAGTTCGCAGCTCTGAATTACGGATTTAATCTTTCCGAAAAGCTGAATGTTTCGGGATTTGGCTTGTTCTCGAAATTGTTTACGCAAAACATTTCCAAAACCGAAATCGAATACCTTACCAACCAAAACACCACTTTTGAAAATCGGGATTTGAACAATATCAATCGGGATTTGTTGGGAATGTTCAACATCAAGCTCGATTACAGCAAATCCAAAACCGAAAAATGGTATTACAATTCGCAGTTCGATTCGAGCAATAACGATGCTTTAAGCACGTTGCAGTCGGTTACGAATCTGAATAACTCCACGTTTGAAACCCTGAACAAAGCGGATAATGTTTCGTTCAAGCAATATGTGGAATGGCACAAATCCTACAACCGAAAACATACCACAACTTTTGTTTTGAATCACATTTATCAGAATACAAAACCTGTAAACCAGTGGCTTACTGACCAGGAATTTCTGACTTCGTTTATTCCGATTGAGGAGGATGATTTTTATAACATTAGTCAGCTGAAAAAGCAAAAACACAACAGCATTGATGTTTTGTTCAAGCATTATTGGGTTTTGAATAATTTCAATCATCTTTATACGAATGTCGGGAATAATTTTTCCCAAACCGATTTAACGACTTCCGAAAAACAGCTGATGTCAGACGGTAGCATAAATGATTTTTCGGTTGCAGATTTCGGAAACGTCCTGAATTACAGGCTTAACGATGCTTTTGCAGGATTGGAATACAAGTTTAAAATCAATAAAATAACGAGTAAAGCCTCTTTATATCTGCATTTTTATTCGATGAAAAGCAAACAAATTTCGGAAGATTATTCCTTCTCCAAAACACTTTTTGAACCTGCTTGGAATAGCGAATACGAGTTTAATAATTCCGAAAAACTGATATTTAATTACGCTTTTAAAAACGAATTTCCGAGAGCCGAACAGGTTGCAGAAAACTATACATTAAGTGGATATAACTCGGTTTTCAAGGGAAATGCACTTTTGAAAAACGAACAGTTTCATACATCGTCATTGCGGTACAGCAAAATGAATATGTATTTGGGACTGAATCTTTTTGCGAATCTTTCGTTCAACAAAAAGACAAAAACAATCCGAAATGAAGTTGTTTTTGAGGATATTAACCGATTTACAATGCCTGTTTTGACGGATAATCCCGAAACAAATTGGAATTTTTTCGGGAATATTCAGAAGAAAATTTACCGTTTCCGCTTTGGCTTAAACACTCGTTTGAGTTGGTTTGATTACAGGCAAACGGTTAATATGGTTTTGTCGAATAATACGAGAACTTCGCAAAGTATCGGAGCAAACGTAAGGACAGCTTTTAAAAAATGGCCGTCTGTTTATTTCGGATATAATAAAGGATTCAATCAGTTCAAAGGGTTGAGTTCGACCAAGTTTGAAACCGATTCGTATGATACAAGCATTGATTACCGGTTTTTACCGTCCTGGACTGTCAAAGCGGATTATAATTATTTCCAAAACAACAACATTACTCTGAATCAAAAATTTGATTATCAGATTGCTAACTTTTCGTTAGACTACCAAAAAGAAAACAACCCCTGGGGATTCAACCTTGCAGTAAACAATATCTTAAACAACAAAACAAAAATCAACAATTCCATTTCTGACTTTTTGATTTCCGAACAAACAACCTATATACTGCCGAGAGTTTTTATGTTTTCAGTTAGGTATAAACTATAAGAGACACACGTGCTTTTAACAGCTAATTACAGGTTTTAAAGGAAAACAAAACAGGTTTTTGCTGTAAGAGATATGTACTTACAGCCCAATCAACGCACTGGGAAAATAATGAGGGTTTATAGGTGTTTACATCTGAAATTGCACTAATTTTGTACGTTTATTATCTGTTTTCGCAGATTTTATTTGTGTAAATCTGTGTTTAAAATACAATATGAATAAAATATCCTCATTTTTCACCCTGTTTTTTGTAGCAATCTCGTTTGCTCAAACGGATTCGCTGGAGGTCGATTTTGTTGACTCGGTAATCACAGAAACAGATTTCGTTGCGAATGATAGTCTTGCTGAGAAGTCTTCAATCACTAAGATAGTCAATGCCGAAGTACTGACTAGTTTTATAGAAAAACTCTATAAGCTAGATACCCAAAATGACCGAAAAATAAATATTCTTCATATTGGTGATTCGCACATACAAGCTGATTTGATGACAGGCAGGCTGCGTCAGGAATTTCAATCGAGATTTGGCAACGCTGGTCTTGGCTTTGTTTTTCCGCATACTTTGGCTAAAACCAATGGCAGCTCTAACCTCAAGTTTTCTTCGAATATAAGTTGGAATAGCCTCAGAAATATTTATCCAGACGACGGAAGTCCTGTCGGTTTGAGCGGTATCGCACTTTTCACAGATAGAAATGATTTTGCAATTGAACTCCAAGTCCGAAAGGTTGAGCATAAATTCAATCACCTGAAAATAATAACCCCAAACAACAAGCTTTCGTTTAGCTTGGCTGAGGCAAAGAAGACCATTACTATGACTTCGAATACACCTAAAGTCATTAACCATAAAATAAAAAATGGCGAAACCCTTTCGGGAATTGCTTCTAGGTACAAAACAACAGTTGCAAAAATAAAACAATCGAATAAACTCAAGAATAATAATATCAGAGCAGGAGCTACACTAATAATACCCACTGCTGAAATGCAAGCACAACAAATTGAGAAAACCGATTTTATCCCGTTAGAAGTCGAACCTGTTTTGTCAGATTATTATTATGAATATCAGAATTTAGAAGCGACAGACAAGATTTATCTCATCCCGAATGCCACTCAGAATTCTTTTGCGCTCAACGGATTGGTACTCGAAAACAACCAAAGCGGTGTGCTCTATCACAGCATCGGAGTCAACGGTGCAAAATATTCAGATTATAATAAATATCCACTTTTCTTTGAACAAATAAATGCCCTAAACCCAGATTTGATTATTATCTCTTTGGGCACAAATGAAGCTTTTGACAAACTCTGTGACCAATGTTTTTTTGATCAAATTCAGACGTTTCTAAGCCTGCTCAGAGAGAAAAATCCAGATACAACGGTTTTGCTTACTACGCCGCCGCCATCACTTTTTAAACGTAAACTGCCGAATGTTTTCTGTGATTTATATACTGAGGTGATGCTTCAGAATGCTTCAGAATATAACTATGCTGTATGGGATTTATATCATGCAGTCGGAGGTAATAAAGGTATGGATAACCTCATCAAAAACGGATTGATTGCCAAAGACAGAGTGCATTATTCATCTAGTGGTTATCAGCAACAAGGAGTTTTGCTTTTTGAAGCCTTGAAGGATATTTATAACGATTACTTGGTCCAAGCACCTGTTGTTACAGAAGACCTACGTCCAAAATAGATTTTTGCTTTCGGATAATAAAATAGTACTTTTGCAAGCAACAACTAACTATTAAAACACATATACCAAAGCAGCTGACATCTGCCAAAGTATGACTCACAACAACACAATGACTACTGATAACCGCTACAACCAAAGAGGTGTTTCTGCATCCAAAGAAGATGTGCACAATGCCATCAAAAACATTGATAAAGGGCTTTTCCCAAAAGCATTTTGTAAAATTATTCCTGATTATTTGACCAATGATGCTGATTATTGCTTGATTATGCATGCAGACGGAGCGGGTACAAAATCGTCTTTGGCTTATACCTATTGGAAAGAAACAGGTGATTTATCTGTGTGGAAAGGCATTGCTCAGGATGCACTCATTATGAATATCGATGATCTGCTTTGTGTAGGTGCGGTCGATAATATCTTGCTTTCGTCAACTATAGGTAGAAATAAAAATTTGATTCCTGCGGAGGTGATTTCGGCTATTATCAACGGAACTGAAGAACTTATAGAAGAACTTAAAGGATTTGGCGTAAGTATCCATTCCACTGGCGGAGAAACAGCTGATGTAGGTGATCTGGTCAGAACAATTATCGTAGATTCCACGGTTACAGCACGCATGAAACGCAAAGATGTGATTGACAATGCAAACATAAAAGCAGGTGATGTGATTGTTGGTTTGGCTTCTTTTGGCCAAGCTACTTATGAAAAAGAATACAACGGCGGAATGGGTAGCAACGGACTTACTTCAGCTAGACACGATGTGTTTAGCAAGTATTTAGCCGAGAAATATCCAGAGAGTTTTGACAGCAATGTTCCTGGAGATTTGGTGTATTCAGGTGACGTAAGACTTACCGATAAGGTTGATAATTCGCCAATTGATGCAGGGAAATTGGTGTTGTCACCCACAAGAACTTATGCGCCGGTTATCAAACAAATTTTAGAGAAATTCTCTTCGGATAAAATCCACGGAATGGTACACTGTAGTGGAGGAGCACAGACTAAAATCCTTCATTTTATCGAAGATAACCTTCACGTGATAAAAGACAATCTCTTTGCCGTACCTCCTTTGTTTAAACTGATTCAAGAGCAATCAAAAACAGATTGGAGAGAAATGTATCAAGTCTTTAACTGCGGGCATCGCATGGAAATCTATACCGATAAAGCTACGGCTGATGAGATTATCAAAATCTCTAATTCATTCAATATAGACGCTCAGATTGTTGGGCGTGTAGAAGCAGCTGACACTAAAAAACTCACTATAAAAAGCGAATACGGAGTTTTTGAGTACTAAGAATCCGATTCATATATCTATTAAAAACAGGCTATCTCTCAAAAGATAGCCTGTTTGGTTTGCCTATATTTCCGTAGTCGTATAAAAGTATCTCAAATTTTTTTTGCGGTATTTTGTAACAAAGCTATTTTCAATACGTCTTATTAGGGTGTCAGAGAAAGTGAAATTAACATTCTTTTGACAGGGTTACACTTTGTAATCTTTTAATATTGTTAGAAAATAAGAAACTATGATAGAAATCAAAGACATCCATAAATCATATAAAATGGGGAAGAACTCACTTCATGTACTCAAAGGCATTAATTTTCATGTCAATGAGGGCGAGTTTGTTTCTATTATGGGAAGTTCAGGTTCTGGAAAATCAACACTTCTGAATATAATCGGAATCTTAGATGAAGCAGACAAAGGGACATACACGCTGGATGGTCTTCCTATCAAAAACCTCAACGAAACACTTGCCTCACAATATCGAAATAAATTTCTTGGTTTTGTGTTTCAGTCTTTTAACCTGATTAATTATAAATCAGCACTAGATAATGTTGCACTTCCGTTGTATTATCAAGGATTGCCACGCAAAGAACGCATGGAGCGCTCGTTACACTACCTCGAGAAAGTAGGTTTGGCAGATTGGGCAAAACACTTGCCAAGCGAGATGAGTGGAGGACAAAAACAGAGAGTAGCCATCGCTAGAGCATTGGCTTCGGACCCAAAAGTATTACTCGCCGATGAACCAACGGGAGCATTAGATACCAAAACATCTTATGGAGTAATGGATCTTATCCAACAGATTAATGACGAAGGAAAGACAGTACTTATTGTAACCCACGAACCAGATATCGCAAAAATGACTAAACGAATCGTGTATTTAAGAGACGGACAAATCACAGACGATTCACCTGTAGAACAAATAAGAGCCTCAGCTTATGTTTAATCTGGAGAGATGGCACGAGATTTTTGAAGGATTAGCCAAAAACAAGCTGCGCACGTTTTTGACCGGGATATCTGTGGCTTCAGGTATCTTTATTTTAGTCGTACTTCTTGGCGCTGGAAACGGAATCCAGAACGGAATCCAGAAGCAATTTGAACATGATGCTTCTAACCGAATTTCAGTTTGGCCAGGAATGACCCAAAAAGAACACAACGGACTCGGTGTTGGGCGATATATACAGCTTAGGAATAATGATTATGAATCACTTGCAAAACTTCTAGGAGATCAAATAGAGTATAAGTCAGCTATTTATTCGGTTTGGAGTGGTACCATCGTTTATAAAAAAGAAACCGGAAATTATAGAGTAGAAGGCGTTCATCCAGATTATCAGTTTATAGAAAATGCCTCTATCGTAAGGGGAAGATACATCAACCAATTAGATATTGAGCAATTTGAGAAGCATGTGGTCATCGGACAAAAAGTTGCCAATGATTTATTCAAAAACGCTGAAGAACCACTCGGAGAATACCTCAATATTTCTGGAGTAATTTATAAAGTAATCGGGGTATATACTGACCCAGGAGGAGAACGCGAAGAAAGTAGGGTTTTTATCCCTATCTCAACGGCTCAGAAAACATATAGTGCAGGCGATAAGATCAGAAGTATTTCTTATACACTCAAGAAAGGTGACAAATTTGACGATGCGGTAGAGCAATCTAAAGATTTTACACAGAAGCTAGAGATTTTTCTTAGAGCAAAACACAATATTGCTCCAGATGACGAAGGTGCTTTATATATAAATAACTCGCTTGAAGAGGCCAAAAAAATCTATGCCATCACAGGAGGTGTACAAATGTTCTTTTGGTTTGTAGGTATCTGTACGATCATTGCCGGAGTAGTGGGCGTGGGTAATATTATGCTCATTATCGTAAAAGAAAGAACCATAGAGATAGGAATTAGAAAAGCCATTGGTGCCTCGCCCTTATCTATTATTGTGATGATCTTGCACGAAGCCATATTTATTACAGTAGTAGCCGGATTCGCAGGATTATTATTGGGCTTATTGCTTTGGGAAGTAGTAGGTCCGCTGATAGAAACAGATTTCTTTACGCATCCGGAGGTCGATTTTACGGTAGCCGTTTCGACCCTCGTTTTATTAGTCGTAGCAGGAGCATTTGCGGGTTTTGTACCTGCATATAAAGCCGCCAGAATTAAACCAATTGAAGCACTTAGAGGAGACTAGTTATGTTTAACAGAGATAAATGGAATGAAGTATTAGAAGCCTTGTCTGCAAAGCCACTCAGAACACTGATCACGGCTTTTGGAGTGTTTTGGGGGATATTCATCTTGGTAGTACTGCTTTCTGCTAGTCAAGGACTGCAAAACGGTATCAAAAGACAAATGGGTGGGCTTTCTACAAACACTATGTTTATGTGGACTATGCCTGCTTCAAAACCCTATAAAGGTTTGCCACAAGGAAGGCGATTTAATTATAAAAATGGCGATGTAGAGGCCATCAAAAAAAATGTTGGCGGGTTGTTATACGTATCACCACGAAACCAATTAGGCGGATTCAGAGGAAGTAACAACGTGATTAGGGGCACAAAAACAGGAGCTTATAACGTCTATGGTGATTATCCTGAATTCATCCAACAACAACCGATGGATATCCTTCAAGGACGCTTTATCAATTATGGAGATATCGATAACAAGCGTAAAATTGCTGTCATAGGCGAAGGCGTGATCAGAGAGATGTATTTGCCTGGAGAAGAAGTGCTGGGTTCTTATATAAAGATTCAAGGTGTAAACTTTATGGTGGTTGGTGTATATAAAAGCATTTCGAATATGGGCGGTGACGCAGAAGAAGGACAAAAACAAGTCTTTATTCCGTTTACTACTTTTCAGCAAGCCTTTAATTATGGCGATGTGGTGGGTTGGATGGCAATCACTGCCGAAGATGACAAGCCTATTACAGAACTAAAGACACAAGTTTTTGATTTGTTGAAACAACGCCATAGCATTCATCCAGAAGACGAAAGAGCTATCGGACACTTTGATTTATACCAAGAGTTCAAAAAAATCAATGGACTTTTTGCGATACTTAAAGCGGTATCCTATGTAGTCGGAATATTTATCTTAGGTTCGGGTATCATCGGGATTATCAATATAATGTTGATTGTGGTAAAAGAACGCACCCAAGAAATTGGTATTAGAAGGGCTTTAGGCGCTACACCCTGGAATATTAGGTCCCAAATCCTGACGGAATCAGTAGTGCTTTCGTTGATTTCTGGGATGGCAGGAATTATTTTCGCGGGCTTTATCTTGGGGATTGTCAATATGATGATTGATAACTCACCGAATCCGAATGATATAATAATCGTAAACCCGAGTGTGAATTTAGGAGTAGTACTAATTGCATTGTTGATACTCGTTTTTGCTGGCCTTATAGCTGGTTTTATACCGGCGCAAACAGCCATAAAAGTAAAACCGATTGACGCACTTAGAGCAGAATAAATAATAATAAAATAGAGATAAGAACTTTCAAATAACAGGAATATATGAAAAAAGGATGTACAATTTCGGTGTTGGTTTTTTTAGCTTTGGCTTTTGTGGGCGTGCTGTTTTGGTTTTATCAGAAGAATAATCAACCGCCAGTAAAATACGAAACCGAACAAGCAGAAACACGGACAATTATCAAAAATACAGTAGCAACTGGTAATATTAATCCGAAAGAAGAAGTGCTTATCAAACCGAATATTTCGGGAATTATTGATGAGGTTTACGTAGAAGCAGGTGATTATATCAAATCTGGAGACTTGATTGCTAAGATTAAAGTCGTGCCTAACGTATCGAGCTTAAACTCGGCTAATAACCAAATCCAGTCGGCTAAAATTGATTTAGAAAATCAGAAAAAAGTATTCGATAGACAAAAAGCTTTGTTTGATAAAGGCGTTATTTCCGCCAATGATTTTGACGGAGCGCAAACTGCTTATAGACAAGCTCAACAAACCTATAACTCTACGGTTCAGAATGCTGAAATCATCAGGACAGGAACCACTAGCGGTATGTCTAATATCGCACAGACGCTTATTCGTTCTACTGTTTCTGGGATGTTACTTGACGTGCCTGTGAAAAAAGGAAACCAAGTAATTGAATCAAATAACTTCAACGAAGGAACCACCATCGCCAGTCTTGCCGATGTGAGCAATATGATTTTTGAAGGAAAATTAGACGAATCAGAAGTGGGTAAAATCAAACTAAATCTGCCGTTAGAAATTACGGTAGGTGCCATCGAAAACAAAAAATTTGAAGCAGTATTAGATTATATTGCTCCAAAAGGAGTCAACGAGAACGGTGCGATGCAGTTTCCTATTAAAGGAACGCTGATCAACAGAGATTCAACATTTATCCGCGCTGGATTGAGTGCCAATGCCTCGATTATCTTAGCCAAAGCTGAAGATGTATTAGCCCTAAAAGAAGGGCTTATTCAATATGATGAGACGACCAAAAAGTCATTTGTTGAGGTAGAAGTAGGTGAGCAAAAATTCGAACGCAGAGACGTAGAATTAGGCGTGAGTGACGGAATTTATGTAGAAATCAAAAGTGGGATTACCAAAGATGATAAAATCAAGGTTTGGAATCAAGTAAAAAAATAATTTATAGATGAAAAACATAACAATAACAGCAATAGCATGCCTGTTTTCTGGGGCTAGCCTTTTTGCTCAAAAAAAATGGACGCTCAACGAGTGTGTAAATCACGCCATCGAGAATAATGTATCGATTAAGCAGATTGAGCTGGATAATAAGTTAAGCGAGCTGGACAAAAAAGATGCTTTTGGTAGTTTCTTGCCCAACGTAAACGCTAGCGCTTCGCACTCTTGGAACGTAGGTCTGAATACCAATATTACCACAGGAATCTTAGAGAATCAAACTACGCAGTTTACCTCTATGGGTGTTTCTGCAGGTGTGGATATCTTCAAAGGCCTACAGCACCAAAACAGATACAGAAGAGCTAAGTTAGCTATCATTTCAACTCAGTATCAGCAGTTGAAAATGGAAGAAGATGTGGCGCTAAATGTGGTGAATGCCTACCTGCAAGTGCTGTTCAACAAAGAAGACATCAAAGTCTTGAAACAACAAATGCACATCGACAGCCTTCAGTTTAAACGCTCTCAAGAATTAGTCGATGCTGGTATGGTGCCGAGTGGCGATTTATTTGAAATCAAAGCAACGCTAGCTACAGATAAACAACGAATCATCCAAAGTGAATACGCCTTACTTGTGTCAAAAATGAGTTTGGCACAACTCTTACAATTAGAGGATTTCAAAGATTTTGACATCGTTGAGACAGACTATGATTTTGAGGTAAATGAAATTTTCTTTCAATCTCCTGAATCTATTTTCAACAAGGCAAAGCAGGAGAGAACAGAGCTTAAAATTGCAGAAAATGATGTGAAGATAGCAGAGAAAGATATTGACATCTCTAAGGGTGCTTATATGCCTACGCTAACCGGGTTTTATAGTCTAAGTTCACGTGTGTCGTATGCCAAAGTTCCTGACGGACTCGGAGGCGAACGCAATCCGCTTCCGTTCTGGGATCAACTTGATCTATACAAAGGACACAACCTTGGTTTGCAACTCAATATTCCAATTTTCAACGGATTCTCAGCTCGCAATAATGTAACTCGAAGTAAAATCAGACTTGATAAAACTAAATTGAATTTGGAACAAGCAGCACTAGACCTAGAGCGAAACATCTATACTGCTTTTGCCGATGCTAATGGGGCAATGGAAACCTATTTGGCAAACCTAGAACTCTTAAAAGCTAGAGAAGAAGCCTACAGGTACATACAAGAAAGATACGAAAACGGAATGGCTACTTCATTTGACCTTAATCAGTCACAAACGCTTTTAGTGAATACTAAATCAGATGTGTTGCGCACCAAATACGATTATCTTTTTAGAACAAAAATCCTTGAATTCTATTTCGGAATTCCGATTATAGGTAGAAACTAACTAACAGAAATATACAATTGCTATCACCAATAAGTTTAACTTAACTTGCTGGTGATAGTTTGTTTATAGGCACTATGGTGATATATTTAGAAAAGTGTTTGTAGTATTGGCTCAGGTTTTAAATAAATTGTTACTTTGTGAGATAAAATTTTGTGATTTATGAAAAAATATGCTTTGCCAAAGCCTATTCTCTATGTACTTGTTTCATATCTAGTCGTTATATGTTTTTTCTTTCTGTTTAGGTTGGTGATAGTTCCCTTGAATATGGAGGTTTTTAGAGCTATCTTAGAAGAAGAATCACAAGGTTTTTGGTTGATTTTCAAAGCATTTGTGATGGGTTTCAGATTTGATACAGTCATTGCTTGTTATGTTTTGGCACCCGTTTTTCTGTCACTTTTGATAGGTTATCTATTCAATATCAAGAACAAACTTTATTATAGAATCGTCCATTATTTTAGCGTTACGATTTTCTCTATTTGTTTTATAATTTCGCTGATTGATATTCAGTATTTCAAATTCTTTTTCAATCGATTTACGGTACAAGGTCTCGCCTGGATGGATAGTCCGAGCTTTGTATTTAAGATGATTCTTCAAGACCCTATTTACTTAATGTCATTGGTTGGGTTAATTTTAATTTTAATCTTTTATTCTTTAATAATGCGAAAGGTGTTTAGAGGTTACCTAGAACCACAGACCCAAAAAACACCTGTACAACCTGCTTCAAACATTAAAATAGTTACTGGTTTTGTATCGGTACTTTTACTTGGGTTTTTATTCTTGGGTATCCGAGGACGTTTAGAACAAAAATCGCCTATTCGTGTGGGTACAGCTTATTTTTCAAATAACCCAATGATTAATCAAATGGGTCTAAACCCGGTTTTTACTTTTATCAAAAGTATAGAAGAAAAAGCAAAACTTGCTAAAAGCGAACTGCATCTGATGGATAAATCAGAAGCTCAGGTATTCGTAAAAGCTGAGTTTGAGCGGATGAGAGCTACAGCTATTGGCAAAAGAGAATTAGTGTTTGACGAAAACACCAATGTGGTTTTAGTGATGATGGAGTCTTTCGGAACTTGCTTTATCGGAGACTTTGGGGCTGAAAAACTCACACCTAATTTTGACCGACTCATTGACGAGTCCGTTTCGTATGACCAAGTTTATACTGCCGGAATTCATACTTATAACGGTGTATATTCTTCGCTTTTTGGCCAACCTGCGCTGATGGATAAACATACGATGCACTATACTGTTATTCCAGAGGTTAAAGGAGGATTACATTCAGTGCTAAAAGAAAGAGGCTATAACACGTATTATTTCACCACTCACGATGACCAGTTTGATAATATCGGCGGGTTCTTATCGGCTAACGGAGCTGAGAAAATTGTTTCGGTACAAGATTATGATAGTGCAGAAGTAAAGAGCACTATGGGCGTGCCTGACCACGTGATGTTTGATAGAATTATCGATGAACTCAATACCAAAAAGAGCGAAAAACCATTTTTTGTTTCTGTACTAACGGGTAGTTTTCACACACCTTTCGTACTGCCAACGGATATTCCTCTAAAGACAAAATCTAAAGAGATGAAAGATAAAATGGTAGAATATTCAGACTGGGCTATTGGCAAGTTTATCCAAGACGCCAAGAAGTCGGATTGGTTTGACAATACCCTTTTTGTTTTCGTAGCTGATCACGGCGCCTATAAAGGCGTCAGTCCTTATGAAATTGCGCTGAGTTATCACCACACACCTTATCTGTTTTATGCACCAGGAAAACTCACACCAAAAAGAGTCGACAACATCGGACTTCAAATCGATACACCAGCGATGATTTATTCGTATTTAGGTATAGATAACAAACAGACTTTGGGGATAGATTTTGATATTCACCCCAGAAAATACGCCTATTTCTCTGCTGATGACAAGTTGGGCGTACTCGATGAAGAATATTTTTATATCTGGAACAGAAATGGACAAGAATACCTTTATAAGTATAAAATCAAAGATAAAACAAACTATATCAAATCAATGCCTGAAAAAGCGAACGGAATGAAACGCTACGGATTTGCGATGTTAATGAATTAAATGCTTTAGTCGAGTGGTCTGAGATTCAGTTTCTCTGCTTTTTTGATCACAAAGTCATAGGCTTCTTGATATTCATTCGAGATTTCACCCTCGAGTATAGCTTCTTTGACAGCTTCTTTGAGAATACCGATTTCTTTTGAGGGACTTAGCCCAAAAATCTTCATAATTTCTTCGCCTGAAATGGGGGGTTGAAAGTTGCGAATCCTGTCTTTTTCTTCTACTTCAACAATTTTCTTACGAACGATTTTAAAGTTATTGTGGTATTTGTCAAATTTCTTTTTGTTTTTAGTAGTGATATCAGCTTCACATAAAACCATCAAATCCTCGATGTCTTGTCCGGCATCAAATACCAATCTCCTCACAGCCGAATCTGTAATTTCTTCCTGAGCGATGACTATAGGTCTTGAACTCATCATTACCATTTTGGCTACATATTTCATTTTTTGGTTGAGTGGCATATGAAGTCTGGTAAATATTGTTCTGACCATTTTGCTTCCTAAAAACTCGTGTCCGTGAAAGGTCCATCCTTGTTTTTTGCTATATCTTCTGGTAGGTGCTTTACCAATATCGTGCAAAAGTGCTGCCCATCTCAGCCATAAGTTGTCTGTATTCGGAGCGATGTTATCCACTACTTCTAGGCTGTGATAGAAGTTGTTTTTGTGTGTATGCCCATCGATTTCTTCAACGCTGTTCAACGCTGTTAGTTCAGGTAGAATAATATCTAACAAACCTGTTTTATACAACAATAGAAATCCGATAGAAGGTTTTTCTGAAAGTAATATTTTGTTGAGTTCTTCAACAATGCGCTCACCAGAAATGATACTGATGCGCTCTTTGTTTTCTGAAATCGAAGCCAATGATTTATCATCAATCTCAAAGTGTAGTTGCGATGCAAATCTGATGGCTCGCATCATTCGAAGGGGGTCATCAGAATAAGTAATATTCGGATCCAGTGGAGTTTTAATACATTTATTAACCAAATCCGTTATGCCTCCAAAAGGATCGAGCAGTGCGCCAAAGTTGTTCTTATTCAACGATAAGGCTAGGGCATTTATGGTGAAATCCCTTCGGTTTTGGTCGTCTTGCAGCGTTCCGTTCTCGATGATTGGGTTTCGACTATCAGTGCTATATGATTCTCTACGCGCACCCACAAACTCGATATCGATGTCTTTGTACCTGAGCATGGCTGTGCCGTAGTTGCTAAAAACCTGTACTTTTGGTTGATTGGGCAATCGCTCAGAAACTTTCTTGGCGAGCGCTATTCCGCTACCTACTGCCACGATATCAATGTCTTTCTTGCTTCCTCTCTCCAGAAAGAAATCTCTGACAAAGCCACCAATAACATAGGTCTCTAAATCGAGTTCTTGGGCAGCGTCAGCAATAATTTGAAAGATGGGATTTGAAAGGGCTTGTATGTAGTTTGGTTCCAAGGAATAAATTAGTTTTGTTCGCGTTTTGTTTTAAAACCACCTTTTGTAACGGGTTTTATTTTCTGATAATAGCCACTCTTTGATCTAAGGTAAGTTTTATGATCGTTGAGGGTTTAGCCATTTTTATATTTTGATGCAAATTTACTACATAATCCACACCTTTTATAATTTCAGGGTCAATTTCAGAAAACGAACTCGGTGTTGCGGCTCCGCTAATGTTTGCAGAAGTAGAAACCAGTGGTTTTTTCATGCGTTCCATAAGGTTAAAGCAAAAAGCTTCTTTGACGATTCTAACCCCAACAGAATCGTCATTGGCGATGAGTTCCTTGGCTATGTTTCGAGGTTTATCTAGGATTAGCGTAGTGGGTTTGTCTGATAGCTCCCAAATCTGAAAAGCCGTCTCAGGAATTTCGTTGAACACCTGATAAAGCATTCTATCACCGTTGATTAAGATAATCATACTCTTTGATTCAGCTCTTTTTTTGAGGGAGTATATTTTTTTTATGGCTTCGGGATTAGTCGCATCACAGCCAATTCCCCACACTGTATCTGTAGGATAAAGTATGATTCCACCGTTTTGGATGACTTCGTAGGCGTTTTTTACTTCGGTATTGATATTGGTCATAGCTTCTGATTATTCTTGAGTAGTATCGGTTTCTTTTTCAATGTGTTTCTGTAACTTTTCTTTTTTTATCTCTAGATTGATTTTTTCTTGTCTTTGCTCGATGGCTTGTTTTAGCTCATCCCTAACGGATTTATCCCAGAGTTTGATGCCGCTTACATAAGCGCTTCTAGCGATTAGGAAAGGCCGCTACAGGAGAGGTGATAAACAAAAAGAAAATTACTGCCAATACTTTAGTGGTTATTGAGAACTCCGAAAAGTGAATAGCTACAGCAGCCAAAATACAGCCTACGCCAAGCGTAGAAGCCTTTACGGTTACAGATAGTCTAGTATAAAAATCAGGCATTCTATAAATACCTAAAGCCGCAATGAGTATAAAAATTGCGCCTAATGTGGTGAAAAGCATTATCAAAAAATCATTCATCTTTATCTCTTTTATCTAAATAATATGCAAAAGCAATCGTACTCAAGAAGGCGATGAGTGCCAAAATCATAGCTGTGTCTAGAAATGTTGGGTCATTAGAAATAAGGCTAAACACGCCAATAAGACCTACACCAGAAGAGATGATTAAGTCTAAAGCAATTACGCGATCGGCTACGTTTGGGCCTTTCAAAAACCGAATCACTATTATAAGTAACGAAAGACATATAATAGGAATTACGACCCACATCAAATATTTTTCTACGGTCATTAGCGTACAATTTCTATTAGTTTTTTCTCTAAGTCGTTTTTTATTTTGAGTACAAACTTTTCTCTGTCTTTCAAGTAAAGTCCGTGTATATATAAGATTTTCTTGTCTTCACTGATTTTCAAAACCATCGTTCCAGGCGTCAGTGCGATTAGGTTAGTAAGCATAGTTATTTCGAAGTCTGTCCTCAGGCTGTGCTCATAGGCGATTACCCCTGGAGTCATATTTAGCTCTGGGGTGATGATTTCTTTAGCTACTTCTATATTCGCCCTAATCATATCTACAAAGAAGTGTAAGAAGAAAAATATAATTTTAGGCACTCTATAAAAATAATCTTTTTCCTTTTCCCCCGAAGCTCTCGTAAGCATCCAAAGAATGAAGAATCCCATTACAAAACCAAAAAGAAAATTGGAGTAATTCAGATGTCCGGTTAGGGCTACCCAAACCAATGACAACAAGAGGTTAAGTAAGAAGTTTTTAATCATCGTTTGAAGTTGTTTTGTAAGACAGCATCGATATAATATGACGGATTCATTAGCTCTTGGGCTGTCTTCTGAGCAATATTATATACCTCTTCGGCATTTAGACCAATGTATAAAGATACCAAAGATAAAAAGGTAATAGGCGCAATTAGCGCAAATTTATTCATAAAACTAAGGTGTGCAAAGTGGTCAATCTTATCGGTTAAAGGCTTCGGAGATTCTTTCCAGAACACCTCAGACCAAAACCTAGCCATTACATAAAGAGTGACAAAACTAGCGATGATATAGCCACCTAACAAAAACCACTGCGCTGCTTTTATGGATTCCCCAAAGAATTGAATCTTCGGCCAAAATCCTGAGAGTGGCGGAATTCCGATAAGCGAGAAGATAGCAATTGCCATCACTAATGATAGTTTTGGATAATCTTTATATAATCCGCCAAGGCGACTCATCACAAGGCTTTCTCTGATTTTTTGGATTATCCCAGCAATCATAAATAAGTTGCTCTTTACGATCACATCGTGCATCAGATAAAAGATAACCCCAACCATTGCAATTTCAGTATAAAGCCCTAATCCACCCACTAAATATCCGATATGACATACAATCAGAAAAGACAAAATTCTTTTGATGTTTTGTTTGTTGATGGTTCCTAAAGCTCCGGTTATCATGGTCAGAACCGCTACGGCTATAAATACCTTTTTGATAAAATCATCGGGTTGGAATACGAGCGTGAACACACGTATCATGGCATAAATCCCCATTTTAGTCAATAGACCTCCAAATATCGCTCCGATGGCAGATGGCGGCGTGTGATAAGATGAGGGCAACCAGAAATACAGCGGAAATACAGCTGATTTAATTCCGAAACCGATAAAGAAAAGTAGTGCAGTTACCGAGACCAATCCTTTGTTTTCGATGGCGGCAACTTTCAATGATAAATCAGCCATATTCAGCGTACCGGTAATGCCATAAAGTATTCCGATGGCAGTTAAGAAAATCACAGACGCAAACATATTCATGGTTACGTATTTTATAGCGCCTTCCATTTGCATTTTTTTTCCCCCAAGAGTCAATAATACAAATGACGAGATAATAACCACCTCAAACCATACATATAAATTGAAAATATCTCCTGTCAAGAAAGAGCCTAAAAGCCCCATCATCAAGAAGTGGAAAATAAAGAAATAACCATATTTTATTCGGCTGATACTCAGAGCTGCAGTAGAGTAGATACCCACGCTCAGACTGATGATTGCAGTAAGCAAAACCATAATTGAGCTAAAGGTGTCAGATACAAATGTAATCCCGAAAGGCGCTTGCCAACCTCCCGACTGAAGGGTCAAGATGCCGTGTTCTTGTGTAGCGAGAAACAATCGAACACAAAATAGAAAAGCGATACTGTTGCCAATGATACTAATGATTTTTTGTGCTTGTGTTCGTTGCCAAAACAACAACAACAACACAGCAGTAATCATATGCGAGAGAATTGGAGCAAGTATAAAATTGGTAATCATATATCTAAATCCTGAATGTTTAATGAATCCAAATCATCTGAACCCGTTGTGGAATATACTTTTTTGAGCAATATAATAGCAAAAGCACTCAGCCCAAAGCTTATTACAATTGCAGTCAATATCAAGGCTTGAGGCACTGGGTCTGCATAAATATCAGTTAGGTGCGTTTGGTCAGATGCAATAATCGGAGGTTTCCCTTTGGTAAGCTCACCCATCAAAAAGATGAGAATATTGGCTCCGTTACCAATCAGGACTAATCCTAAAAGCAATTTCACCATACTACGTCTGAGCATCATAAAAACACCAGCTGAGTAAAGAATTCCGACAAGTAATACTAACAAAAGTTCCATAATAGCTTATACGTTTTCTTTAATTGTGAATAAAATAGTCAACACCACACCAATAACCACCAGATAAACCCCAATATCAAAAAAGAGTGCTGTGCCTACAGAGCCGATGACCGTTATAGAGTCATCTAGCCAAAGCCCAGTCATAAAGGCTTTCCCAAAAAACACAGGTAATAATCCGCTGATGATAGATATAGACAACCCGATGGGGATAAGTGTCTTTGGGCTGAATTTAAAAAGCTTGAGTGTTTGTTTTGTGGTATGTGCAAACGAGTGTAATACGAATGCAATTGAAGCGATAAGTCCGCCTACAAAGCCTCCACCCGAGAGATAATGCCCTCTGAGGAGTACGAAAACAGAGAACAACAATAACAGTGGAATCAGGTAGTTAGTAGCTGTCTTTAAGATTACTTTATCTGATTTCGGATAGTATTTATTGGCTTTTGTCTGCTTCTTCATTTTTCGAACTGTATTTTAATAAACTATAAACCCCCAAAGCAGCTATGGCGAGCACTAATGACTCAATCATCGTATCGATTCCTCTGAAATCCACTAAGATGACATTGACTATATTCTTTCCTTTGGCTAAGGTATAAGCGTTCTCCGCAAAAAACCTGCTAGTTTCTTTTGTAGCTGGTGATACTAAAGCTTGTAGGGTAATAATAGTAATCAACATCCCAAAAGTAGCCGAGACGACAATATCTCTGATGACGATGGTTTTGCTTTTATAACTCAAGAAAGGTGGCAATTTAAAGAGCACTAACACAAACAAAACTACCGTAAGCGTATCAATCGTGAATTGCGTCATTGCCAAATCAGGTGCGCCGTAAAATACAAAAATCAAGCTGATACAATAACCGACAATGCCAAGACTAGCGATGGCAGTAAGTCGTGACTTGGTCTGTATAGTAAAGAAAATAGCTACTACGGTCATAATAAAAATAGTCAGCTCATAAACCCTGAAATCTGACAAGTCACTGGTATTTATCTCAAGCGGAACAACTGTAAATAGTCTGTAACCAACCAATACGATTATAAACAGGACAATCGTGAGTAGGTAGTTTCTTAGATAGCCATTCTGGAAAAAATACGTATAATAGAAAGCAAATTTTCTTATTTTCTCAACTGAGATTTCAGAAATTGCTTCAGGTGAAATTCTTGAGAAAGTATTTTTGATGAAGTTGTGTCTAGGTTTTCTGGTTTTAATAAGAAACAACACTATCCCGATAACAATAGTACTTCCGCTCAGTAATAATACTAGTCCGAAACCATGCCACAATTTTAGGTAAAGGTTTGTTGGATGATTGTTAACCGCTTCAAAAGCATACTTCAGAAGTACTTTGTCTATTAAAAAAGGAGCGAGCCCAAAGAGGAGCGTGAGCAAACTCAAGAGCAACACAGGGACCCATAAAAAAGGACTCGGTCTTTTGATTTCAAGAAAGCCTGAAGGTAATTTCCCTACAAATGGTTTGATACCCACCATAAATCCGGAGGCAGCTAGAAATATATTGGTCAAAACAGCAATAACAGTAATCAAAATCACCCAGCGAGGCAAAGCTAGCGTAGATTCATAAATCAAATCCTTGCTGATAAACCCGAAAGTAAGCGGAATTCCCGCACTTGACAAAGCTGCAATAAGAGAGGCTACAAAAACCAAGGGCATTACTTTTCTGAGTCCTGAAAGTTGATAAATATCTCGGCTATGTGTGGCGTGGTCTACAATTCCGGTAACTAAGAATAGCGTTGCTTTATATAAAGCATGAACCACTATAAAAGTCATAGCAGCATAGAGTGCTAACTCAGTACCTATACCTAAAAGAAATACGATAATTCCCAATGCAGAAATGGTAGAATAAGCTAAAATAGCCTTCATATCTGACCTGATTATACTGTGAAAAGCACCGTAAAACATGGTAATTCCACCAACAACCATCAGCGTATTATGCCACAGAAAACCATCATTTAGTATCGGAGAAAAACGAGCTAAAATATAAATCCCAGCTTTTACCATCGTAGCCGAGTGCAGATATGCCGATACGGGTGTCGGTGCTGCCATGGCTTGAGGCAACCAGAAGTGAAACGGAAATTGAGCCGATTTTGTAAAAGCTCCACCAAAAATCAAGAATAATAAAACAGGAAATAACCCACTATCTCTGATGATTTCTGAGGAAGTAAGCATTTCGTTGATAGAATACGTTCCCGATACGCTTTGCAATACTATAAAACCTGCAAGGAGCAAGAAGCCTCCGAGTCCTGTTATACCCAAAGCAGTAAGCGCACTTTTCTGAGAGACTTCATCTTCGTTATTAAATCCGATAAGGAAGAATGAACTGATACTGGTGAGTTCCCAAAAAATAAAAAGGCTAATCAGGTTATCAGAAAGTACCAACCCCAACATAGACCCCATAAAAACCGTCAGATAACAATAAAACCGATTGATATACGGGTGATGCTTGAGGTATTCAGCAGCATAGAAAAAAATCAATGTTCCGATTCCGGTGATGAGCAACGAAAACAACAAAGACAACCCATCAAGCTTAAAATCCAAATTGATACCTAAAGAAGGAATCCAAGGATGTTCGAAGAGTAACTGTTGCTCCTGATGTATATGAAATGCTTGAACTACAAAATAAGCGAAAAGTGAAAGCGGAATTAGTCCTAAAAATTTGTAGTGTTTAGACTGAGTATAATTGCCAAAAAAAAGTAGTGAAAAAGCTATTAAAAAGATTAAGATAAGGATGGTTAGCATAAGCTTTTCGTTTCTAGTGAGCGTAAAGGTACAAAAAATCAACAAAAATCAATAGTCCCGCACCTACGAAATACTGAAATACAACTTCCAAGAAGACAAAAACTTTATCTAGAAGGCAATTCTTCTAAGAAAACATACTTCTGATTTTCAAAATCCATAATGCAGTAATAATGATTGATGCCGTTAGTAACCATCAAGTACTCAGCCTTTAACGCCAAATTATATCGAGCAATCTGATCAAAAGTTTCTTGGGTGATTTTGACGTGTGGCGCTTTGCATTCTACCAATAAGAAAATACTGCCATCAGAATTATAAACTACTATATCATAGCGTTTAATAAGGTCATTTATTTTGATTGTCTTCTCGACATTGGTCAGTGATACCGGATAGTTTTTTTCTTCTAACAGATACCTAACCACATGTTGCCTGACCCATTCTTCTGGAGTGAGGATGATAAATTTTTTACGAATGGCATCAAAAATAGCCGACTTATTTTCACTATTTTTGAGGCGAAACGAATATTTCGGAAAATTTAATTCTTGCATAGGGCAAAAATAACCTAAAATTCAGAATGAAGGAAGCAGAACAAATGATTAGTGCCATACAAAACAGAAAATTCAAGCCCGTTTATATGCTAATGGGCGAGGAACCCTATTATATTGATAAGATAGCTGATTGTATCGAGAAAAATGTGCTGACTGAAGACGAAAAAGGTTTTAATCAAACTGTTCTGTACGGAAGAGATACTACAATTGAAGAAATTGTCTCAAACGCCAAGCGCTACCCAATGATGGCGGAATATCAGGTAGTAATTGTCAAAGAGGCACAAGACCTCGCTAGAACTCTTGATCAATTAGAAAGTTATGTGGCTAACCCGCAACCCACAACCATCTTGGTGTTGTGTTACAAATACAAATCACTCGACAAGAGAAAAAAAATCACCAAGCTCTTTGCTGAAAAAGGAGAACTCCTAGAAAGTAAAAAACTCTACGACAACCAAATTGCCCCTTGGATCAACCAAAGCTTGAGCGGTTCGGGATATAAAATCGAACCCAAAGCAGCGGCGATGTTGGCAGAATTCTTAGGCACTAACTTAAGTAAAGTAAGCAACGAACTCGACAAGTTAAAAATAATCTTGCCCAAAGGAACCACAATTAACCCTGCTCATATCGAGAGAAATATTGGAATAAGTAAAGATTATAACGTATTTGAATTCAGAAATGCTCTGGGCGAAAAAAATATACTTAAAGCTAATCAGATTGCACGTTACTTTGCACAAAACCCAAAAGAAAACCCTATTACATTGATTACTAGTCAGGTTTTTGCTTTCTATTCACAACTCCTACAATACCACGGTCTCGCAGATAAAAATCCGAGAAACGTAGCCAGTTTGCTCAAGATAAACCCGTACTTTGTCAAAGATTATGAAGTAGCAGCAAGAAATTATCCGATGCGAAAAGTCAGCAGTATTGTGGCTTCGTTACGCGAGATTGATATGAAAAGTAAAGGTGTCGGAGGTACATTCCCAACAGAAGAGCTGCTCAAAGATATGCTGATTGCCATACTGTAAGGCAACTAAAGCTTGTGTAACACAAGTGACTGAAGCAGTCTAGATTTCACACTATCTTTGCAACACAAATGGATATTATAGGATACATAACGATTTTTTTGGCAGGAATAAGCATCGGACTTATCGGGGCAGGCGGTAGTATCCTATCAGTGCCAATTTTAGTCTATTTGTTTTTCATTAACCCTATCTTGGCGATGGGCTACTCGCTTTTTATCGTAGGAACAACCAGTCTAGTGGGCGTATATCCGAAATATCAGAGTAAGGAAGTGTCCTTAAAGATGGCAGCACTCTTCGGGCTACCTTCGATGATTTCTGTGTTTTTGAGCCGGAAATACCTGCTGCCAGCATTACCTGAAACCATGATTGCATTGCCACAGGTTTCGGTTTCAAAAGAGCGTTTCTTGATGTTGTTTTTTGCTGTATTGATGCTGTTTGCCGCACGTTCAGTAATCAAAAAATCAAAGGTTGACATTGCCTCAGATAAAAGCCCTTCAACAATAAAACCAATTTTTGTATCTTTACTGGGTTTAATAGAAGGAACCCTAACAGGCATGGTAGGTGCTGGCGGAGGCTTTATAATCATTCCGATTTTAGTGCTCTACGCAAAGTTGCCTATCAAAAAAGCAATCGGAACCTCCTTGTTGATCATCGGTGTGAAATCATTGATTGGTTTCTTAGGAGATATCTCTTCTGTAGATATACACATCGACTGGAACTTCTTGTTTTTTGTGACCCTACTATCCATTAGCGGTATGTTTGTTGGGAATATCATCTCCAAGAAAGTGGATGGTAGCAAACTCAAACGAGGTTTCGGGGTATTTATTCTGGTTATGGGAGTATATATCTTGGTCAAGGAACTTTTTTTCTAGCATAGAATTAGAATATAAAAATAGATTACACAAAACAGTAAAACAATAAGACATGATTATCGATCAAATTTACACAGGTTGTTTGGCTCAAGGAGCCTATTATATTGAGAGTGACGGTGAGGCAGTTGTGATTGACCCTCTTCGTGAGGTACAACCATATCTAGACAAAGCCCAGAAAAATGGAGCGAAGATCAAATACGTATTCGAAACTCACTTTCATGCCGATTTTGTAAGCGGACATCTGGACTTGTCTAAAAAAACAGGAGCGCCTATCGTCTATGGACCAACAGCAAAACCAGGCTTTGACGCACATATTGCCAAAGACAATGAAGTGTTTAAAGTAGGGAAAATCACCATCACAGCATTACATACTCCCGGACATACGATGGAAAGTACCTGTTATTTGTTGAAAGACGAAAACGGAAATAACAAAGCAATCTTTACTGGTGACACACTCTTTATCGGCGATGTAGGTCGTCCTGACTTGGCACAAAAAGTAAGTGCAGACCTCACGCAAGAAATGTTAGCCGCTCATTTATACACTTCGCTTAGAGAAAAAATAATGCCTTTGGAAGATGATATCATCGTCTATCCAGCACATGGAGCAGGTTCGGCTTGTGGAAAAAACATGAGTAAAGAGACTTTTGATACGCTTGGCAACCAAAAAAAGACCAATTATGCACTTCAGGAAATGACCCAAGAAGCATTTATAAAAGAAGTTACGGACGGCTTATTACCACCACCGAGTTACTTCCCAGAAAATGTAATGATGAATATAAAAGGCTACGAGAGCTTTGACGTAGTAATGGACCGAGGGCTCCAAGCCCTTACGCCTGAGGCTTTTGAAGAAGTAGCCAATGCTACCGGAGCTTTGTTGCTCGATACCAGAAACGCCAGAGATTTTGCAGCAGGATTTGTGCCAAATGCCATAAACATAGGTATTGACGGAGGTTTTGCTCCTTGGGTAGGCTGTCTTGTTTTAGACATTAAACAACCAATTTTGCTTATTGCTGACAAGGGTAGAGAACAAGAAGTTATCACCAGACTCTCAAGAGTGGGTTATGACAACGTAGTGGGCTATCTAGACGGAGGTTTTGCTGCTTGGGAGAAATCGGGCAAAGAAATTGACAACGTAAATTGTATCTCTGCCAAAGAGTTTGAAGAACTAAACAAAGATGGTAGCTGCAAGGTTATCGACCTCAGAAAAGAAGGTGAATTCTCAGCTGAGCACTTAGAAAACGCACAGAGTTTGCCTTTGGCTTATATAAACGAATGGATGGATAGCATTGACGATACTGAGCATTTTTATATCCACTGTGCAGGAGGTTACAGGAGTATGATTGCTGCAAGTATCCTAAATTCAAGAGGTATCAGAGGCTTTACCGAAATTGGTGACGGTTATAGCGGGATTGCAAATACCTGCTTGCCAAAAACCGCTTTTGTTTGTCCGAGCACGTTGAAATAATATATTATATAACCTAAAAACACGCTAAGTACGGTTGTTAAAACGGTATTTAGCGTGTTTTTGCTTTTTAAATCAGGTGTTTTTATTATTTTGTATCTTTGTAATATTCAAATACTACAACAAAATGCCTACTCCAATCACAAACCTAG
Organism: Flavobacteriaceae bacterium; assembly: GCA_034676605.1. Classification (GTDB taxonomy): domain Bacteria; phylum Bacteroidota; class Bacteroidia; order Flavobacteriales; family Flavobacteriaceae; genus Flavobacterium. Next base: position 2,443,101 of record JAUCBW010000001.1, read on the forward strand.
ACGATATAAAATTACTTGTAAACACTTTCTACGCAAAAGTTCAGAAAGATGATTTGATAGGCCCGATATTCAACGGAATTATTCAAGATAGATGGGAGGAGCACTTGAGTAAAATGTATGCTTTTTGGCAAACAATATTGCTTGACCAACATACGTATTCTGGACGACCTTTTCCGCCTCACGCGGGTTTGCCGGTGCAAGCCGATCATTTTCAGCGCTGGATGATGCTTTTCACCCAAACCGTTGACGAACTCTTTGAAGGCGAAAAAGCCAACGAAGCAAAATTAAGAGGCGAAAAAATGGCAACCATGTTTCTCTCTAAAATTCAGTATTTCAGAGAGATCAACCAAAAACCATTGATGTAACTAATATCTATTGATTATTTATAGAAATCAACTCAATAGTGTCAATGCTATAAAACACACTGCTAATTTTATATTTTATCTGAAGGCTTAGCTGGAGAATTGTCTGCTAGATGATTATCACCTTTAGAGATAAACACTGAGTTAGCGAAGTAATCTTTGTTATTGGCATAAATATAAAGAAGTGAACCCTCTTTGATGGTGTCGATGATTTCTTGGTTTAATGCTCTCGGAAGTGCTGGACAGCCGTAGCTTCTTCCGTTTCTTCCCGTAGCTTTTATAAAATCTTCACTACAATAATCGGCACCGTGAATAACCACAGCTCTTGCCTTGGCTTGATCGTTAGTTCCTTTTTCTAAACCATTAAGCACAAGCGAATATCCATTTCTACCGATATACGTATTTTCTGTAGTATAAAAACCTAATGAACTTTGGTAAGAACTGTGCGTATTTGAAAATGAAGTCGCATAATTCTCTCCTGAGTTCTTTCCGTGAGAAACAATGGTGTGGTATAAAATCTCTTTTTTGGCTAAATCCAATACTACCATTCTTTTAGCAGTAGACGGAAGTGTAAAATCAATGATGGTGATAATATCCTCTTTCTTATTGACTATATTTTCAGCTCCTTGCATTGCATACTCAAAAGCTTCAACAGAAATCATTTGCTCTAAACCGAAATCTTCATACAGTTGTAGATGTACTGATTTACTCGAAGAAGGCGCTGTAGAAACGGGAATTGTAGTCGTAGAAGCACTCGGGATTTTGAAAGACGTAAGCAGTAAACTTATAGATAGTATCAGTAATATGCGCATGTGTTTGTGAGGTTTAATATAAAAATATAAACGGCAAATATAGTAATTACCTCAAGTTCAAACTGTTAATTTTTATTAATCTATGATAAAAACCAATATTTCATAAGGTTGTACACGGTCATAAATAAATTTAGCGTGCGAAGAAACGTTACGCACACACATATGTGAGCGAGGTGTAGTACCCAAGCTAGAACTATATTCGATGATGTTTTGTTGTGGATAATTTACAGGCACTCCGTGAATATAGGCACCATTGGTAAACCGACTTGCATACGGAGCATAACCTCCTATCTCTGTAGTACCGTCTTTATGGAAAAACATTTTTGGCTTCTTTTCTTGTATGATAAACATACCTGGTGGTGTTTCGTGAGCGTATGGAGGTTGATGCACACCACTCGTTGCGGGATTCATCGAACGGATAAACCATTCTTTGTCAACTCGCTCTAGCGTAGTGATGTTCTGATTGGTCACGTCTACAAATACGATAAAATTAAAGCGAATACTATCTGAAATGGTTTTGACATACCGCTTCGGAACATCCCAAGTGTCGTTAAACGAAATACCCTGTAGCCTTATCATATCGAGCGTGTCACTGCTGATGAGTCGACCCAGCCAACCATCTCTACCATAAAACGAAGGCAATTCAGTTTGGTCTATTTTATAAAGCGGCGCAGATTGATAGCGCTCTACACCCAACGAATCAGACACACGTGTGTAGGCATTTCGTACATAATTCTTAACCGTCGGACTCTCGCCATTTTTGTTTTTATAGTTTTGTAAGACTACATAAGAACCCTTTTCTCGGCTGAAATTCTCAACAAAAGCTAATTTTTCTTTTATTTTCTCCCACTGAAAAACCCTAACTGTATCTTTGTAAGGATAACTATCTTCAAGAGTATATTTGTCATATACCAATTCTTTTTTTTAGAATAATATCCGCAGCAGTAACCAGTGGTGTAGGTTCGGATTTTTTGGTCTGCTCAGAAACTTGATGTTCTTCGGCAGGCGTTGGTAATGCAGAGACTTCCTTGTCCTTACAAGACAAGTGCAAAGTAGAGCATACTAACAAAATAAGGTATATAAATTTCTTCATATAAGCAGTGGTTCGTTACCAAAGATAAGAAATTATGTGTCTATAAAAACACGGCTCTATTTTTTATAAAAAATACATCTATTATGGTTTTGTGTAAGTACACATTAATATATATGACAATAGATTTCTGACCATTGTAAATAAAAAATACTACTTTTGCCCCAAAATTTAATAATCAATGGCAAAAAATCTTGTAATAGTAGAGTCGCCTGCTAAGGCAAAAACCATAGAGAAGTTTCTAGGTAAGGATTTTCGCGTAGAGTCTAGCTTTGGACATATATCTGATTTGCCTTCAAATGAATTAGGAGTAGATGTAAACAATAATTTTAAACCCAAATATATTGTTTCTACAGACAAAAAAGCAATTGTTAAAAAGCTTAAAGATATAGCGTCAAAAGCAGAAATGGTGTGGCTTGCCTCGGATGAGGACCGCGAAGGAGAGGCAATCGCATGGCATTTGTCAGAAGCCTTAGACTTAGATAAAGCAAAAACCAAACGTATTGTTTTTCATGAGATTACTAAAACAGCAATCGACAAAGCAATAGTAAACCCTAGAGATTTAGATTATAACCTAGTCGATGCGCAACAAGCACGTAGAGTACTCGACCGATTAGTAGGTTATGAGCTTTCACCTGTTCTTTGGAAAAAAATAAAAACCGGATTGTCAGCCGGTAGAGTACAATCAGTATCAGTACGTCTTATTGTCGAGAGAGAGAAAGAAATTCAGAAGTTTAATTCTGAGGCTACTTTTTCTATCTATGCAGAATTCGTAACCGAAAAAGGAAAATCATTCAAAGCAAAACTTCCAAAAAACTTTGCTACTCAAAAGCAAGCAGAAGAGTTTTTAAAGAATAATATAGGAGCGAGTTATAAGATATCTGATTTAGAAACCAAACCAGCAAAGAAATCACCTGCACCTCCTTTCACTACTTCAACTCTACAACAAGAGGCTTCGCGTAAGCTTTACTTTTCTGTAGCACAGACGATGGTCGTGGCACAACGCCTCTATGAAGCAGGACTTATTACTTACATGAGAACAGATAGTGTGAATCTCTCTAACGATGCTACTGCTGCTATCCAAGAAGAGATTACTAATTCCTATGGTAAGGAGTACAGTCACCCAAGAAGTTTTACTAACAAAAGCAAAGGAGCACAAGAGGCACACGAGGCAATTCGCCCGACGGATATGGCTAGACATACCATAACTGGAGATAGAGAGCAAGCACGACTGTATGATTTGATTTGGAAAAGAGCAGTTGCTTCGCAGATGAGCGATGCTAAACTCGAGCGTACTAACGTAAAGATAGTAGCAGATAAGCACAACGAAGTTTTTGCTGCTACTGGAGAAGTGTTGTTATTCGAAGGATTCCTAAAAGTGTACTTAGAGGGGAATGACGATGAAGAACAAGAGCAAGAAGGCATCCTTCCAATACTAAAGGTAGGAGAAACATTATTTAGCAATTCCATCACAGCAACAGAACGTTTCTCAAAAGCACCCGCTAGATATACAGAAGCGGCACTAGTTAAGAAATTAGAAGAGCTAGGAATAGGACGACCATCTACCTACGCACCTACTATTTCAACTATTATTAGTAGAAATTATGTCGAGAAAGGAAGTTCAGAAGGAAAGGAACAAAAATATACTCAGTTTGTATTAAAAGCGGGAGAGATTACCTCTCACCAACTCAAAGAAAACGTAGGCTCAGACAAAGGAAGGTTAGTGCCAACAGATATTGGTGTTATCGTAAATGATTTCTTGGTGAATCACTTCGAAACGATATTGGACTATAACTTCACCGCTAAGGTAGAACAAGAATTTGATGAGATCGCATCTGGAGACAGACAGTGGACAGATGTAATGAAAGAGTTTTATGATCATTTTCATCCAAGAGTAAAAGAAGTTGAGCAAACTGCGGAAAGAGAAAGTGGAGAGCGCATTTTGGGTAAAGATCCTAAGAGCGGGAAGACGATTTTAGTCCGATTAGGTAAATTCGGTGCAGTAGCGCAGATAGGAGAAATAGACGATGAAGAGAAGCAATATGCGTCACTTCGCCCAGATCAAAATATTAGTAGTATTAGTCTAGAAGAAGCTTTAGACCTATTCTTGTTGCCTAAGAAGCTAGGAAATTACCAAGAGGAAGAAGTCGAGGTTAATATTGGACGTTTTGGTCCTTATGTGAGGTTCGGAAAATTTTTTATTTCACTAGACAAAGATGAAGAACCTTTAGATGTAACTTTAGAAAGAGCTATCGAACTTATTGATCTAAAACAAAAGGCAGATGCACCAATCGGGGAATATGACGGATTGCCAGTGCAGAAAGGTGTAGGTAGATTCGGTCCGTTTATAAAATGGAACGGATTGTTTGTCAATGTGAATAAAAAGTATAATTTTGACAGCCTTTCTGATTCAGACATCCAAGAATTGATTGACGAAAAAGTCCAAAAAGAAAAAGACAAAGTTCTTCATAATTGGGAGAAAGAAGGAATAAGAGTCGAGAAAGCCAGATGGGGGCGCTCAGTAATTCTCAAAGGGAAAACCAAGGTAGAGCTAGGCAAAGAGATTGACGCAACCCAACTTACGCTAGAAGAGGCTAAAGCTTATATTGAGAAAAAAACACCTAAGAAAGCAACCAAAAAAACGAAATAAGCGCTTGACCTAAAGACAAAATAATATGCCTTTTGATTTTTTAGACCCCGTAGAACAAGAAATAGTTGATTTTGTAAATTCGCTTTCGCTTCAACATATCGGAGCAAAAGTAACCTTACATACAGAAGATTCCAGCCCTAGCTTAGATACCATAAAGATTGCTATTCTGGGGATTCCTGAGAATAGAGGAACAGAGTTTCAGGAAAAAGAGATTGATTTGATGCTCTTCAGAAGAGAGTTCTATAAGTTGTATGCTGGTAATTGGGATTGCAAAATTGTAGATTTAGGCAATATCCGACTTGGGGAGGCACTTAGTGACACCTATTTTGCTGTAAAAGAAGTTGCCTCAGCACTGCTCAAAAAAAATATTGCACTAATAGTTATCGGAGGCTCACAAGATCTTACTTATCCTCTGTATAGAGCTTATGACAACTTAGATAGAATGGTGAATTTGGTTTCAGTTGATTCTAAATTTGATTTTGGTACCTCAAACCTACCTATGTCGATGGATTCTTACCTCACCAAGATAGTTATGGAACAACCCAATAACTTGCATAATTATAGTAATTTAGGCTTCCAAACCTACTTTGCCTCTCAGGAAGAGATAGATTTGATGGACAAGATGTTTTTTGAACCCTATAGATTAGGAGAAGTTTCTGCGGATATCTCAATAACAGAGCCTGTTTTAAGAGATGCGGACTTAGTAAGTGTAGATTTAACATCAATACAGTCTGCATATACCGGAAATTTTTATAAATTCGTCCCCAACGGATTCACAGGAAAAGAAATATGTGCTGTGTCAAGGTATGCAGGAATTAGTGATAGAGTGAGTGTTTTCGGGGTATTCAATCAAGAAGGAGATTTAAGGTCTGAGGCTGTATTACAAGCACAAATAGTATGGTATTTTATTGAAGGTTATACGCATAGATATAATGAGTATCCGATAAAAGATTTGAACAACCACACCAAGTATATAGTTGCCTTTGAGGATGATGAAGATATGGTGTTCTATAAGAGCGAATTTTCTCAGCGTTGGTGGATGCAAATACCAATAGAATTAAATGTTAAGAATAAATTAAATGAATTTGCGTTATTACCTTGTAGAGAAAATGAATACCAAGAAGCTATCAGAGGGAATTACCCTGAGAGATGGTGGAAAGAGCAAAAAAAGATACATTCAATGCAATAAATAATAGTTTTTTGAGTTTTAGATTTTTTGAGAAAAATCATTTGTGCCTATTACATTCTTTTTTTTTTATAAAAAAATTGTTTTTCTAAAAAAATATAGATAGGTTTACGCCCTTAAAATAAGAATATATCAAATACCAGATTTTTATATATGAAAAAGTCAATCTTGTTATTGTCAGTCGTGTCTTTACTAATTTCGTGTAGCAGCGGAGATAGAGGAGAGGTCGTAGGTGTCAAAGGAAAAAAATGGCGCTCAGAGACGCCTTATGAAATGACACTAATCCCCGGAGGTTCCTATATTATGGGAAAATCAGATGATGATCTAGCTGGCATAGGCGATGCAAATACAAAAACAGTCACTGTTCGTTCGTTTTATATGGACGAGTTCGAAACTTCAAACTCTAAGTATAGAATGTTTGTGAAGTGGGTAAAAGACTCAATTGTCAGAACTCGTTTAGGGGTAATGGCAGATGAACAAGGTCAAACTCCAGGAAGTGGAGGTATCGGAGAGTTTGCTTTTCAAGACGGTGGTGACGTAGCTAATATGTCTCCATATGACAAATATATGTATGAAAACTACTATAGCCTTTCTGATGATATGTATGCAGGAAGAAGACTTAACTGGAAAGTTAAACTTATAAATGACCCGCAAAAATACCCTGATGAGTTCTATGTTGAGGTAATGGATTCAATGTATTTGCCGCCTTCAGAGTGGTTCAATGGTCTTAAAACCTTAGATGTATCTAAATTGGTGTTTGCATACCAAGAAGAGAATGTTGATGGTGCTGCCAAAGATAAAAGTACAGACTACCGTTCAAAAAGAAGTAAATATCTAAAAACAGAGAAGCTTCCTATTTATCCTGATACTACTGTTTGGATCAAAGACTTTGCATATTCATACAACGAGCCGATGCACAACGATTACTTCTGGCATGCTGCTTATGATGATTATCCCGTAGTTGGAGTTACCTGGAAACAAGCAAAAGCATTCTGTAATTGGAAAACAATGAAGAAAAATGCTTGGATAAAAACCAAAAAAGGAAGAGACCAAATTAATAAATTCCGTTTGCCAAGTGAGGCAGAATGGGAATATGCAGGGCGTGGAGGATTAAGTTCTGCTACTTATCCTTGGGGTGATCTCTATACGATGAATGACAGAGCTTGTCACTTGGCAAACTTTAAGCCTAACCGAGGAGATTATGCAGCAGATGGATTTCTTTATACTGTTGAAGTAAGATCTTTTGAAGCAAACGATTTTGGACTTTATAATATGTCTGGTAACGTAGCTGAGTGGACAGATGCGGCCTATGATGCAGCGGCGTATGAATACGTTTCTACGATGAACCCTAACGTAAACGATCCGAATAACAAACGTAAAGTTGTTAGAGGAGGTTCTTGGAAAGACGTGGCGTATTATCTACAACTAGGTACTAGGAACTTTGAATTCTCAGATTCAGCACGTAGCTATATCGGATTCAGAACAGTTCAAGACTATATGGGAACACAAACAACAAGCAGAAGATAAGAATTTTTATAAATTAACCAACCAATCAATAAAATCATTTACATTTAACTAAAAACAAATTTAATTATGGCGAAGTCAAGTAAAAAAATTATGAACATGGTATATGGCCTTGGAGCGGCTATTGTAATCTTAGGAGCACTTTTCAAAATTATGCACTGGCCTGCGGCTAACGAGATGCTAATCATAGGACTTGTTACTGAGGCATTGGTGTTTACTATTTCAGCATTCGAAAAAGTGGATGCGGATCTTGACTGGACTCTAGTATATCCTGAATTAGGAGGAATGGGAGAAGCTAAAAGAAAAGAAGCTAAAAAAGAAGATGCAGATGCTCAAGGACAATTGTCTAAAAAATTAGATAACTTACTAAAAGAAGCAAAAATTGATGGCGAACTTATGGCTAGCTTAGGAACTAGTATCAGAAACTTCGAGTCAGCTTCTAAAAACATTGCTCCTGCAGTGGATGGTATTGCAGCAACTAAAAAATATAGCGAAGAGCTATCTATGGCAGCAGCTCAAATGGAATCATTGAATAGTTTATATAAAGTACAGTTAGAAAGTGCTACTCGTAATGCAGAAGCAAACAAAGAAATTGCTGACAATGCATCTAAACTAAAAGAGCAGATGCAATCGATGACTGCAAACATTGCTTCTTTGAATAACGTTTATGGAGGAATGTTGTCTGCAATGGGCAACAAAGGTTAATTTTCTGTTTCAGAGAATTAAAATTTAACTAACCTAATTTAAACTACATTACAAAATGGCAGGAGGAAAATTAACCGCAAGACAGAAGATGATTAACCTAATGTATCTGGTGTTTATTGCTATGCAGGCACTTAATATGTCAAAGGAGGTCTTATCAGCTTTTGGTCTTATGAACGAAAGATTGGTTGAGTCTAACGCAACAGCATCAGATAGAAACCAAAACTTCTTGGGCGGACTTCAGGAGAAAGCTTCGGAGAATAAAACACAATACGGAGAGTTAGCTGAAAAGGCAACTAAGATAGATGTACTAGCAACTGATTTTACCGATTATATTGAAGGCATCAAACAAGAATTATTGGCTGACACCAAAGATCCTAAAGATTATGAAGTGATGGACAAAGCTTCAACTCTAGATAATATGTTCTTCGTTGGTGGAGACAAATATTCTGAAAGAGGAAAAGAATTTGTTGATAGAATGAACGCATTCAGAACAGAAGTGACTAGTATTCTAGGGAATGATTATAAAGATGTTCAAGAGGATATCAACAAAAAGTTTACTACTGGTGATGATAACGGAAAAGTGGAAGATAGAGAAGGAACTCTTAGACCTTGGTTAGAATACCACTACAAAGGTTTTCCAATGGTTGCTTCGCTAACTAAACTAACTCAAATTCAAGCTGATATCAAAACAGTAGAGTCTGAAATCTTAGGTAAAATGCTTCAAGGTAACTTGGCGGCTCAGGTTTCAATGTCAAACTATAAAGCTATCATAATTCTAGATAAAAATGCTTTCTATCAAGGTGAGCAAGTTACAGGTAGAGTTGTTTTAGGACGTTATGACGAGAAAACTGTACCTACAAGTGTTTCAGTAAACGGTGGGACTGCAGTTATTGAAAATGGTCAAGCTGTTTTCAAACTATCTGCTGGTTCAACAGGTGAGCACGACATTAAAGGTCAGTTTATATTCACAGAAGGTGGAAAAGAAACTCCGATTGAAATTGATGGTAAATATGTAGTAGTTCCTAGACCAAACTCAGCAACTATTTCAGCTGATAAGATGAACTCTATTTACCGTGGTGTTGATAACCCAATGACTATTTCATTTGCTGGGATTTCAGATAATAACGTAACAGCTACTGCTACTGGGTTAAGAGCAGCTGGTGCTGGAGGTAAATATATTTGGAGACCGGATGCAATTCAAGGACAAGAAGCTACTGTTACAGTTTCTGGTAAATTGCCTGACGGAAGCACTGTGCCTGATAAAAAGACATTTATTGTTAGAAACATCCCTGCTCCTGTAGCGCAACTTAGAGGAAGAACAGGAACACACAGAGGTAATAAAAATGACTTATTAAACTCAACTATCAGCGTAGATTTCCCTGATTTCGTGTTCGATATCAATGTGAATGTTACTCAGTTTGAGGTGTCTGTACCAGGAAGCCCAAGAGTTATCTGTCAAGGAAATAAGCTTAGTGCGGCAGCTGTTTCAGCTATCAATAAAGCAAAAGTTGGAGATATCGTAGTAATTGGAAACGTAAAGACTGCTATACCAGGTTCATCAATTATCATTAGAGACTCTTCTCCATTTACTTGGGAAATACAATAAAAACACCAAAATTACCGTTTGATTTCTTAAACAGAAAAAGATAAAACAAATATTATGAACTGTAAACACGCTTTCTTAACCATATTTTCTTTGCTGGGATTATCAGTAACCTATGGTCAGATCAATATCCTTAACGCTGCTACGCCACAAGAAATTGGCGTAAAGACAGAGGAACAGAAATTGCTTGAGAATGACAATCCGTTACCATACGGATATGTCAACGAAAGTAGAGATATCTTGTTCGGGAAGATGGTATGGGAGATTATTGACTTAGAACAAAGAGTCAATTACCCGCTGTATTTTCCTATAGAAGATAACTTGGGCGTAGAGAGACGTTCGTTGTTTAATGTTCTGATTACTGCTATCGAAAACGGTGAGATTACTGAAGTGTATGATGATTCCTATTTCCGTACTAAAAAAACATTAGAAGAAATTAAATCCTCATTCTATTATAAAGAGTTGAGCCCTTACGGTATTGACACTAGAAACCAATACTTGAATTCTTCTGAAGAAGAACTTCTTGAGAAAGGGATTTTAACGGATGAGCATTATGATACTTCTGAGGTTACTAATAGAGATGTTGTTCAATATGCTATAAAAGGATATTGGTATTTTGATGCTCGTCAAGGAGAAATGAAATATCGCTTAATCGGATTGTGTCCTAAAGCCATTCCTGCACTTGATAAGTTGCGTGATGGTGATAAAGGAGAGCCTGTAGAGTTGTTTTGGATTTACTTTCCAGACGCTAGACCAGTACTTCACAAAGCACTTGCGTTTAACGGTAAAAACTCAGCATCTCCTTTCAATTTTGACCACCTGTTAAACTCAAGACGCTTCAACGGTTACATCTACCAAGAAGAGAACGTTTACGGTGACAGAAAGATTGAAGAATACATGAAAGACAACGCTCAATTGCAACTTTTAGAATCTGAAAGAATCAAAGAAAGAATCAGAGACTTCGAGCAAGATATGTGGAGTTACTAGAAATATTCTAGAACATAAATACAAGCAAGCAGTAGGGGTAGTGATACTTTTACTGCTTGTTTAAATTAATAACTACTTGTAGTTTGAGTATTTTGGCACCAATTTTTATTTTAATAATTGGGAGGTATAAATAATAATTTGTATCTTTGATAGACAATATAAAAACAGATTACTCTATACTATAACTAAATATAAAAATATTTTTTAGAAATCGGAATCCCAGTGTCTTTGGGATTCTTTCTATTTATAAAACCTTTAAATTATGACTAAAGTATCCTATTACACAGCAGAAGGACTTAAAAAGTTAAGAGATGAATTAGAGTATCTTAAAGCAGTAGAGAGGCCTAACGCTTCTCAAGCTATTGCAGATGCTAGAGATAAGGGAGACCTATCTGAGAATGCTGAATATGACGCTGCAAAAGAAGCGCAAGGTATGCTAGAGATGAAAATCTCTAAGCTGGAAGAAGTGGTGGCTGGCGCAAGACTTATTGACGAGTCACAACTAGATATGACCAAGGTACTGGTTTTATCAAAAGTGAAAATCAGAAACGTAGCCAATAATATGGAAATCACCTATACACTGGTAGCAGAAAGCGAAGCAGATCTTAAGTCTGGAAAGATTTCTGTAACCTCACCAATCGGAAAAGGACTTTTAGGTAAGTCAGTGGGAGAGTTTGCTGATATTACTGTACCTAATGGTACACTGCAATTTGAAGTACTAGAAATTTCAAGAGACTAAAGTATGAGTTCTATATTCACCAAAATCATCAATCGAGAGCTTTCTGCACATATAGTTGCAGAGAACGAGAATTTTATCGCCTTTTTAGATGTTAATCCCAATGCTAAAGGTCATACGCTTTGCGTACCTAAACAAGAGATCAACAAGATTTTTGATATGGACAAAGAGCAATATCTACAACTAATGGCTTTTTCTCACGATGTAGCGCAAGCCTTAGAGAAAACAGTTGGCTGTAAGAGAGTTGGCATGGCTGTTGTTGGGCTCGAAGTGCCTCATGTGCACGTTCACCTTATTCCGCTCAATAGTATGGATGAAATGACCTTTAAACATAAAATCTCTATGACTCAAGAAGAGTTTTCTGCGTTGGCAATACAAGTTCAAGCAAATCTTTAGATAAAAAATAAATATACTATAAACCTCTTTGGTTAGCATACAGAGAGGTTTTTCTAGTTTTTAATACATACAACTCAACTTTATAACAACTCAATATTCGTTCGCCTAATCAGCTTAAAGATAACAATATGGTTTAGGTTTATAAGTTTGTTGTTAATAACGCCACAAGAAAAAGTTTAAACGAAGAGTTTCTAAAATATCCCATTTTCAGATTCCAAATTCCAATAAATTTTTGTTCTTTTGTATGATTGTTTTTCACTTATGTCACAATTCGAATCGATAAGACCTTTTTATGACAACGAGGTAAACGAAGCCCTGTCTTCGATTTTACACCATCCGATGATGAAAGCAATGATGAGTTTTACTTTTCCAGATAAAGAACCTTCTTTCTGGGAAGAGAAGCTCAAAGAAACCCATTCTATAAGAGAATTTCAAGCTGGAGTACTCTACCATTCCATCCGAAAAATCATCGAAAAAAGTTCAGACGGACTTTCAACCTCTGGTTTTGAAAAATTAGACAAAGACACATCATATCTCTATATCTCTAATCACAGAGATATTATCTTGGACACCTCATTATTGAACATATCCTTGCTCGAAAATGGGCAAATAATGACAGCTTCTGCTATCGGAGATAATTTGGTGCAGAAAAAATTTACCAAAACGCTTTCAAGACTCAATAGGAATTTCTTGATTCAACGAAATCTAGGACCAAGAGAATTATTACAAAGCTCAAAATTAGTGTCAGAGTATATCAGGACGCTAGTAACAGAAGAAAACCGCTCGGTTTGGATTGCACAGCGTGAAGGACGTACTAAAGACGGCAATGACATCACCCAACAAGGTGTGCTGAAAATGCTGGGAATGGCATGTGATGAAGAGGAGTTGATGAATTATTTTAAGAAGTTGAGAATAGTGCCTGTTTCTATTTCGTATGAATATGACCCGACCGATGCACTTAAAATTCCGAGATTGGTTGCTGAAGCAAATCAAGAAATTTACATTAAAGAAAAAAATGAAGACTTCACTAATTTGCTAAGTGGGATTATTGGTCAAAAACGCAGAATACATGTGCATATCGGAGACGTACTCAGTACGGAGCTTGATTTCATTGGCACTCAGATAGGCGGAACTAATAAACAGATTCAGGCATTGGCACAAACCATAGATGCTTCAATTATGAACGGATACAAGCTTTGGCCAACGAATTATATAGCGCATGACATGCTGAATAACTCTCAAGAATATGCTGCTTTTTATACCCCAAAAGAACGTTCACTTTTTGCAAGGCGCTTAGATTTCAAAATTGATGAAGACAATCCGATTGCTTTAGAAGGATTTTTGGCTATGTATGCTAATCCGGTAATCAATAAAAAGAAATATGATGAGTTTAGCTAAAACCAGAATACTTTTGATTTATACTGGAGGCACCATTGGAATGGTCAAAGACCCGAAATCAGGTGCTCTTAAGGCTTTTGACTTTAGTAAAATTCAAGAACGAATCACAGAATTAGAGCTGTTAGACTGTACGATTTCTACTATTTCTTTTGAAAAACCAATTGATTCGTCTGATATGAATATCGAAAGATGGGTTCAGATTGTATCGATTATTGAAGAGAATTATGACTTATATGACGGATTTGTACTGCTCCACGGATCAGATACCATGTCTTATACAGCCTCTGCTCTTAGCTTTATGCTAGAAAATCTCTCTAAGCCCGTAGTGCTCACAGGCTCTCAACTTCCGATAGGAGATTTGAGAACCGATGCAAAAGAAAATCTAATTACGGCTATTCAAATTGCTTGCCTCAAAGAGAAAGGCACATCAGTAATTAACGAAGTATGCTTATATTTCGAATATAAATTATACAGAGGAAATAGAACAACCAAGATTAATGCAGAGCACTTCCAAGCATTTGAATCAGCTAATTATCCGCCGCTTGCTGAATCAGGAGTGCACTTAAGAGTACAAACAGATTTGTTATTGGCAAAGACCAATAAAAAAACCATATTTCATAAACAATTAGACAATAATATTGCCATCCTAAAGCTTTTTCCGAGTATTAATCAATCTGTACTTGAAGCTATAATCTCTATCAAAGGACTTAAAGGACTTGTGCTAGAGACGTACGGTGCCGGAAATACTACTGTTGAGCCTTGGTTTACAAATCTACTCCAAAAGGCTATTGACAAAGGGATTCAGATTATAAACGTCACCCAATGTGTGGGCGGGGAAGTGATTATGGGTAAATATGAAAATAGCTCTGAACTTAAAAGAATAGGGCTAATCTCTGGAAAAGATATTACTTCTGAAGCAGCAGTAGCAAAACTCATGTATATGTTAGGTCAAAAAGTCGCACCCACAGCATTCAAAACTATTTTTGAAACTTCACTAAGAGGTGAGATTACAACTTAAATAATCTGTATATTTGCAGTCCTAAAAAGAAAGGTGCTCGAGTGGTTGAAGAGGCTACCCTGGAAAGGTAGTATACGGCAACGTATCGAGGGTTCGAATCCCTTCCTTTCTGCTAAGTGTAATACAAATTGAATCAAACCCCTTTAAATCGTATGATTTAAAGGGGTTTTCCTTTTTTACAATATTCAAAATATTCATTCAAACGTGAACCTAAAGGGGTAAAATCGGTTACCCTCAAAAATCCGAATTCAGGGTAACCGAATTTTATTTCAGACCAGTGCTTACAAGATATCAATAACCAGTTCAACAACTAGTTTAAAAGCTGTACATCTTGTGAGTTGGTCATATTAAATTTAAATTTAATAATAACTAATAAGGTTGCCACTATGAACACAAAAGTATCAATTCTCTTTTACGCAAAGAGATCAAAAGCTAATGTAAATGGGTTAGTTCCGATTTATACCAGAATTACAGTAAATGGAAAAAGATTAGAGTTAAGTACTGGTAGATTTATAGAAATCTCTAAATGGTCAGTTGTTGCAAATAAAATGAAAGGTTCTTCAGAGGAAGCACGTTCAATAAATAATCATCTTGATTTGCTTAAAATCCAAATTATTGATGCTCAAATGGAGTTAATCCATAAAAAGACACCTGTAACAGCAGAGAGTCTGAAAATGAAAATCTTAGGGGTTGATGAGAGAACAAGAATGCTTATACCGATTTTTGAAGACCATAACAAAAAGATGAAAGAACTGGTTGGAAAGGAGTTTGCTCCTGGAACCTTGGAGAGGTATGTTACTTCATTGAGACACACAAAAGATTTCTTAAGATGGAAATATAAAACTGATGATATTGACATAACCAAAATTGACCATACTTTTATTATGGATTATGAGTTTTGGTTGCGAAGCGTTAAAAATTGTGCAAATAACACAGCTGTTAAATATGTGAAGAATTTCCATAAGGTTATTAATATTTGCCTGGCAAATGGTTGGTTGGATAAAAACCCATTTTTAAACTACAAATCAAAAGTAAAAGAAATAGAGAGGGTGTTTTTGGCGGAGGGTGAAGTTCAGGCTATGCTGAACAAAGAGTTTAAGACAGACAGGCTGAACCTTGTGAAAGATATTTTTCTTTTCAGTTGTTTTACAGGATTGGCATACGTAGATGTAAAGAATTTAACCAAATCACATATCAGTATTGGTATAGATGGTGAAAAATGGATATTCACCCATAGGAAGAAAACAGAAGTAGCTTCTAAAATCCCTGTATTGCCTGTAGCACAGATGATTATTGACAAATACAAAAATCATCCAGAATGTATTAACAAAGATAAGCTCTTACCTATTCTGACTAATCAGAAAATGAATGCATATCTGAAAGAAATAGCCGATATATGCGAGATTGAAAAAGATTTGACTTTTCACATTGCCCGTCACACGTTTGCGACAACTATAACGCTTACTAATGGAGTTCCGATTGAGAGTGTAAGTAAAATGCTGGGTCACAAAAATCTAAAAACAACACAGCATTATGCAAAAGTTTTAGACAAAAAAATAAGCGATGACATGAAAATTTTAAAAGAAAAATTCTCATTAAATAGTAAGTTTGATCAGGTTCAGGAAAAGAAGAAGGAGGTTGGATAGAGTTGTATTCTTTTTAAAATTTGATTGATTTTATTAGTTGCCAAGAATGTTACTATTTATTATTAGTATAATATAAATCATTGTTGTCCGATAAAAAAGAAGCCAAATTAATGGCTTCTTTAAATGAATCGTAAATTTGTGTTTCGACATACAAAATACGATGGGTAAAAGTACTTATTTTTCTAGCAAATCTGTTTTCGGACAGCTGATTTCTTTAATAGACGATTCTTTGATAAGAAAAGAAGTCAAAAAATGTGATTCAGATCGTTATACAAAACGATTTACGACAAAAGACCATTTGATAAGTATGCTTTTTTGTTCATTCTCAAAGTGTACATCACTTCGAGAAATATCCGGCGCAATGCTTGGTCTGTCAGGAAAAACGAATGGTTTTCAGTTAAATCATATTCCTAAAAGAAGTACTTTATCTGACGCAAACAAGAAAAGAGATGTTTTGGTTTTTGAAAATATTTATCATCAATTATTAAAACAATATGGCGGTTTTTTATCGGACAGCCGCATTAAGGACGTTATAAATAAGCAGGTTAAAATTTTTGATAGCTCAACAATTAGCTTGTTCAAGGACATTATGGAGTGCGTTGGCAGAAATCCCAAAAGTGGAAAAAGAAAAGGAGGGATCAAGGTTCACACCGTTGTCAATGCGGATGAAATGGTACCGAGTTTGGTCTGGTTCAGCGAAGCTAAAACACACGACCATAATTTTTAGAGAAATTAAAATGTGATGAAAACACCATTTATGTTTTTGACAAAGGATACAATGATTACAAGGCTTTTGAGCATTTTACAACTCAAAAAACAGGCTTTGTAACTCGGATAAAAGACAATGCCTCGTACCGAAATATTGAAAAACTAGATATTGGAGAACGGATCCATAACGGCGTTTTAGAAGATGAAATCATTGAAATAGATGTAAAAAAGGGCAAAGAAATATCAAAATTAAGATTGAGAAAAGTGACATTCTATGACCGGGCAAACAAGCGAGAATTTGAATTTTTAACGAATTTGTTTGAACTGCGTGCCGATCTGATTGCGGTCCTGTACAAAATAAGATGGCAAATAGAGTTATTGTTCAAACAGTTGAAACAGAATTTTCCGTTGAAGTATTTCTTGGGAGATAATGAAAATGCAATCAAGATACAGATTTATTGCGTTTTGATAGTGAATCTTTTGTTTGCTGTGATAAAGAAGAGGCTAAAGCGAAATTGGGCATTTTCAAATTTGGTCAGCTTCTGTAAAATCCATCTTTTCAATTATATCAATTTGATGAGATTTCTAGAAAATCCGGAAAAAGACTGGATTATTGACAAAGCAGAGCAAGAACAATTATCTTTTAATTGGTAGCCTGTTTTTGAAAAATCATAATAAACTAAAATTAAATAACTGATAATCAAATAGATAAAAGACGAAATCACTTGGTTTTATCTTTTATCGGACATTAATGATAGTAAATCAAACTTACAAAATATTTAATTTATCTATTATACAATAATCCATGTTGTTCAAAAAGTCTTTTATAAATCTTTATCTTTGAAAGAATAGCACAAAAGTCGGTATTAGAAATGCTTAAAATATTTGATGAAAGAGTCTTAGTTGAAAAAGTAGTTGAAGGAGAACTCATTCGGCCTTCACAGTCTTGCGTTGTTTTCATCCAAAAGGGTAGTATTGAGCTTGAAGTGAACAGTGTACGTACGACTTACCAGAGTTCAGCATTAGTTTTGTTTTCTCCGATGAAAATGTACAAGCTCATTCATTGCTCAGAACACCTCAAGGCATACTTTGTTCTGTACAACCAGGAAGTACTAAAAGAACGAATCAATGTAAGTTTTAATAAATTTTCCGTTATTCAACTTATGAATATGGAGCAGAGCAAAGATGCATATTCGCTATCTAAAGAGGCATTCAGCCACTTTTGGAACACCACCGAGCAGCTATATTTTTATTTAAAAAATCCTAACTGTTCAAAATTTAACGAGGAAATTGTTGTTCATAGTTTTACCGTAATCGCTTATATGTTCGTGGATACCATGATGAAAAGTAGCCCACTGAATACAGAGCATAACACCAGAAAAGAAGCTATTGCCATAAGCTTTATAGATCTTGTATCCACTCATTTCACCAAAGAAAGAGAATTGAAGTTTTATGCGGATAAACTATTTATATCCATTAAATACTTGTCTATTTGTGTTAAAGAAGTTACAGGAACTTCACCTCGTATCCTCATTGCAAATACGCTTCTAGATGAGGCAAAGCTCATGTTGATTAATTCAGGGCTGAATATTTCCACCATAGCCGATCACTTGAGTTTTTCCGATCAGTATGCGTTTGGGAAGTTTTTCAAGAGACATACTGGGTTAAGCCCTCGGAGCTTTAGAAAGGATATTGCTTCAACACATACCATTTAGACCTCTTTTCCTGTTTTTCAGACCTTTTAAAACGCTACGATTCTTCTGAGCTTTGCAGCGTACAATTTAAAAGCGTAGAATACAATGAAAAAGAACCCATTCAGTTATCTATTATGGATATTCTGTTTATTTTTTTCGGGCTCCTTAGTTTATGCCCAAGAACCCGTGCAGAAAAAGATCACCATTGAGAATCTTTTTTTGCTGGTCGTCGAAAATAACCCGTCACTATCCGTCTCCAAAACAGATGTTAAGGTTGCAGAACAGGCCGTTAAGGTCTCCAAAGATATGCGACTCCCTGATGTTAATTTTAATGCAAGCGCCTTATATATTGGTGATGGTACTATTCTGGACAAAGATTTCTCCAATGCTACAAAAGTAGAACTGCCCCACTTCGGAAACACGTTTTCCATAGAAGCTACGCAATTGATTTGGAAAGGAAATGTCGTGCGTAATACGATTCAAATAAAATCACTCCAAGAAGATTTGGCAACTCTCAGTTATCTCTCTAATGAGCAAAATATCAAACTACTTGCCTTAGGATACTATTTGGACCTGTATAAATTGCAAAATCAGGCCGATGTTTACCGTCAGAATATAGCACTTGCTCAACAACGTATGGAGAATATCAACCGTTTCTATGAGCAAGGAATGGTGACTCGGAATGATGTTATCCGGGGTGAGCTACAGATTTCCAATCTAAATCTCACTTTGCAGGTTATTGAGAACAACATTCAGATTTTAAATAAACAGCTTACGGTAGCGATGGGCTTGCCCCAAGAAACACAGATTATAGCCGATGATTCTGCTTTAAGAGAGCATCGGGAAATGTCCCTTTTAGAGATTAATCAGAACGATGTACAAAGCCATCCTTCTCTATTAATGGCTCGAAAATCAGTAGAAATCTATGAAACTTCTGAAAAAATAACCAAATCAGAGCGTATGCCCGCTTTGGTCGCTTTTGCGGGAAACAGTCTTCAACGTCCGATCACGACTTCATCTCCGGTCCTGGATATGTATTCCAACGGCTGGAATGTAGGATTGTCACTTAGTTATGATATCGGTTCTCTCTATAAAACTTCAAAAGAAATCCGGCTAAATAAATATGAAGTGGAAAGAGCCGAAGCCCAAGCTTATGAAACTGAAAAGATGATCGGCGTTGCCGTAAATGCCGCTTATATTAAATACAATGAGACCATCACCCAAAATAAAACTCTGGAGAAAAACCGAGAGTTAGCCGATGAAAACTACCGGATCATGGAAAGCAAATACAATAACCAACTGGCAATTTTGTTGGATATGATAGATGCAAGTAATGCGAAGTTAGATGCAGAGTTACAACATACAAACTCTGAAATAAACATTGTTTTCGCTTACTATAAACTGTTAAAAGAAAGCGGAAAGCTATAATTTTTATCTCCCTTATCCATTTTTCAAATTCAAATAAATAAAGTAATGTCACAAGATAAAACACAAGAAAGTACAGCGCAGCAACCTGCACAGAAAAATATCGAAAAGCCTAAAAAATCAAACCATAATAATGTTAAGGGAAGGGTCATCAATATGGTGATTCTGGTATTTGTCCTGATCGGTCTGTATTGGGTCGTGAGATCCTATTTTAACGTAGGAAATGAACGTTATACTAACTCCGCTCAGGTCGAATCGTTCATCAACCCTATCAATACCCGTGTTTCGGCTTATATAAACGAAATAAGGTTTGTAGACCATCAGTATGTCAAAAAAGGAGATACGCTAGTTGTTTTGGACGACAGGGAAATACAAACCCAGCTGGGACAGGCCGAAGCTGCTTATATGGCTGCATTGGCTTCCAGAAATGCCACAGCTACAGCTGTAATAACAGCAAGCAATAATGTGAATACCGTAGGAGCAAATGTTGCCGCCGCCAAAGCAAACATTGAAGCGGCAAAAGCGCGGCTGTGGAATACAGAACAAAATTTCATTCGTTATAAAAACCTGCTGAAAGACGAAGCGGTAACACGCCAGCAATTCGACCAGGTAAAAACTGATTATGATGCTCAAAAGGCCCAGTTAGAAGCTCAGGTTTCGCAGTATCAATCTGTTATCAATTCCAAAACAACCAGTGAATTGTCCGTAAACGAAGTACAATCCAGATTGGGAATGAACGATGCCGAAATAAAACGTGCCGAAAATGCACTTGAAATGGCAAAGCTCAATCTTTCTTACACGGTGATTACTGCCCCGCACGATGGAATTATGGGAAGAAGAACCATAAATATCGGTCAGTTGTTAAGTCCAGGCCAACAGGTGGCTACCATTGTAGATACCAAGAATGTATGGATTACAGCTAATTATCGTGAAAAACAAATGGGAAAAGTAATTATCGGTGGTTTGGCAAAAATAAAAGTAGATGCTTTGGGCGGGAAAGAATTTGAAGGGAAGATAACAGCTGTTTCAGGAGCTACCGGAGCTAGATATGCGGCTGTGCCTGTGGACAATTCAACGGGAAATTTTGTAAAAGTGCAACAACGTATCCCGGTTCGGATTGAATTTACAGAAAACAATAAGCCAGAGGAAGTGAAATTGCTTCGAACAGGAATGAATGTAGAAGTAACCTTAAAGTAACAACATTATGTACAATAAAGGTCCGTTTGCCGACTGGGTTCCTAAACCGCTGATGCTACTGCTCATTATTATTTTTCTGTTTCCGTTATTGGCGGTGATGGGGGTTTATAGTAGTAATACGACGGATATAGCAGGTGCCTTGGCAACCTATTCGGAATACATTTCGCTGGCAAACAACGCTACCACTATCGGTATGGCAATCGCTGTTACAATTGCCTTACGTATAAAGATGTATTTCCGTTCAAAAGAAATAATTGCAGGTTCTGCCATTGTATTGGCATTTCTATCTTATATGATTGGAGTGACGGACAATCCCTTGGTCGTAGTTGCAGGGAGCTTTTTTATAGGCTTCTTTAAAATGTTTCCCATTATTGAGATGATATTGCCCGTAATGTTTATCCTATCGCCTTCGGGGGACAAGGGAAGATTCTACGCAATATTTTACCCTTTGTCGATATGCATCGGGCAATTATCATCTTATTTAATGTCCGACCTTATTTTTAACAGTAATTGGCAGGCTCCTTATTTCATCATGTCCATATTGATGCTTGTGATTGCTGCCCTGTCATTAATCTTCCAGCACAATCAGCGTTTTTGTTTTAAAATGCCCTTATATCAGATTGACTGGCTATCTCTGGGACTGTTGGCTGTTTCTGCCATGGCCTTTAATGTAGGGCTTACCTTTATGCGTCAGCAAGGCTGGTTCAGTTCACCTTTGATTATGGGTTCCTTGCTAATGGGGATACTCTTTCTACTAGCAACAATTTTAAGGCAAAAAACACGTAAGCGGAAATTGATAAAATTTGATTTTATCGTAAAAAGAGTAAACATCTGGCACAGTCTGATTCTACTTATGATTTTAGGTGTTTTTTTGGCTAGCTCAAGCATTTTTATTCAATATACAGTGGGGGTTTTAGGTTATAACAACCTCATAAATTCAAAATTGAATCTGTGGATGCTCCCCGGTATCGTGATTGCTGGAGTTTATGCATTTTATAGTTTTAAAAACAAGTGGAATTTAAGGTACTTTTTGGCCTCGGGTTTTGTTGCATTCTTTCTGCATACCCTAATGCTGTATCTACTTATCCAACCACAGATGAACATAGAATACCTATACATTCCAATGGTGTTGAAAGGTCTGGGAATGGGTATCCTCTTTATCGGAATCTGGTTTTATGCCTCGTTAAATCTAGAGATGAACGATTTGCTTGGTATTATCGGTATTCTGCTGATGGTACGGACCTTTCTTGCAACCGCTTTTGGCGGAGTTATCATCGGTTGGGCGACTTATCAAGGTCAATGGCAGAGCCTGAACGATATTTCTATGCATCTGGATGCGGGATATTTTGCCAACGGTATGAGCATCTATGGAACAACGCAGATCAATGCAATGCTAGCCTCTTTGAAAATCGTCTTAGGATCTTTGTGCTGGCTTATTATTCCGATACTCACTTTTGTACTAACACACCATTACGGACAATTCAATTATAGAAGATTGATTTTATTCAGAAAAGTAATCAAAGGCAATAGCATTAAGGGTTATAAATTCAGTAATCAATTAACATAAACATTAAAATCAAAGACTATGGCAACATTTTTTAAAACAATTCGCAAAACAGTAAAACATTGGTATGTACCGGCAATTATCGGGGCTTTATTTGTTGTGTTGGGTTTCTATCTCTTTACGGTACCTTTGGAAACTTATGCAACATTAACGGCTCTTTTCAGCATCTCTTTTCTTGTCACGGGGATATTGGAAACCTGGTTCTCCATTCAAAACAGGGAAGAACTGGAAGGTTGGGGTTGGCATTTGATAAGTGGGCTTTTCAGTCTGGCAATCGGTATTCTGTTGGTGACAAAACCCGAAATATCAGCCCTTACACTTCCTATGTTTATTGGGTTCAGTCTGCTGTTCCGTGCTTTCCAAGGGCTGGGATTTTCTTTTGAACTGAAGAATTATGGCGTATCGAAATGGGGCAACCTTGCCATTGCAAGCGTTCTAGGGATCCTGTTTTCTTTTGTTTTGATTTTCAATCCCACGTTTACAGGAATGTCTTTGGTAGTGATGACTGCGCTTACTTTCATTTTTGTAGGTGTTTCGGGGATTGCGATGGCTTTTATGCTAAAGAAACTGAAAAGCTTTCCACAAAAAATCACTAAAGAACTTAAAGAAAAAATCGAAGATCTACGTGAAGAATATTATGAGCACTTGGAAGATAGAAAAAGAGATTAAGCACTAATAATCCCGGGAACTGACTAACGAAAAACGGTCATATTTTATGAGAAAAGGAAAATTTGTAAAAGCTATAAATTCTTCTACTCGTAGAGAAAATTCAGGAAAATAATTTAATAAATCAATTCATTTAAAAGCTAATATTATGGAACGTTTAAAAGGAAAAATTGCAATAATCACAGGAGCATCGCAAGGAATGGGAGAATCTCATGCAAGAGCATTTGTTGCTGAAGGAGCAAAAGTCGTATTAACAGACCTTAACGAAGAGCGAGGTAATGCTATCGCTGAAGAATTAGGCTTAGAGAACGCTCTGTTTGTAAAACAGGATGTAACCAGTGTTGACGACTGGAAAAAAGTTATTGAACAAGCAGAACTCAGGTTTGGCCCTGTGAATGTTTTGGTAAATAATGCTGGTATTTTGGGACCTATAGCCAATGCGATAGAACTGGATGAAGAACAGTATCAAAAAGTAATCGAAGTTAATCAAGACAGTGTTTATTATGGCATGAAATATACTTTGCCATCTATGATGAAGGCTGGTAGTGGTTCTATCATTAATATCTCTTCTATCGCAGGTATAGTGGCCATTTATGGTTATCCGAGTTTGACTTATATGGGAAGTAAGTTTGCTGTCAGAGGAATGACAAAGGCAGTTGCGGTTGAGTTTGCATTTAAAAACATACGTGCAAATTCTGTTCACCCAGGATTCATTAAAACTCCAATGATGGCTGATGCTACCGACGAAGGCGGAGGAAGTGCAACACAATTTATTCCATTGGGTCGATTAGCTGAGACTTCGGAGGTAAGCAATCTGGTTGTATTTCTGGCATCTGATGAATCTTCCTACCTAACAGGGACAGAGCAAATCATTGATGGAGGAATGAGTATCCAATAGTAATTAACGTTAGGAATGAAAGTCACTATTGAGAGTGAGATGGATTTCCTAGTAGTCACATCTGTCCGCCAATCAGGTAGAGATTGAAGCTCATTTGTGTAGCGGGAAGGGATTACTTATTTTAAAAACTAAAGAATTGGTTGATCATAGCTTTAATATCTTAAAGCTATGATTGCATTTTTAAGCAAGTCTAAAACGGTAAGTTCTTGCCTTTATTTCTATAGGCCATCTAAGAATGGTAAGACTTTTTCGGCTAAAGAAACTGAAAAGCTTTTCGCGAAAAATTACTAAAAGAACTTAAAGAAAAAATCGAAGAACTGCAAAATGAATACAAGTTGACCTAACACATTATCTTCAGACAACGGGGAGATAAATTTTATGATTTTATCACAAAGAAGATGCTGTTATAAATTTAATAATGGAAAAATTGATGAGAAATGAAGAGAAAGATGAAAATCCATTTAGATTACTTGCATCTAAATGGATTTATAGCAGACACTATTGATAATTTTGCTACACAGGGACATATTATTCAAAACCATAGAAATGAAATTAAGATTTTCGAACACGGAAAGTATAAATTTGTTGTAAAATCTTTTAAAAAGATTACCATAGCCAATAGGATTATTTATAAATTTCTTAGAAAATCTAAAGCCAGACGCTCGTATGAAAATGCCCTTAGATTATTGGATCTCAAAATAGGTACACCTTTTCCCGTTGCTTATGTGGAAGAGAGCTCTGGATTATTCTTAAAGAACTCTTATTTTATAAGTTGTTTTGTGGAACATCAAACAGCCGATAAGCATCTAACAGAGAGTTCTGATGTGCCATTTTTAGAAGCTATGGGAGCGTTTTTATTTAATCTTCATAAAAAGGAAGTATTTCATTATGATCTACATACATCTAATATATTAACGATAAAAGACAGTAAAGGAAAAATTGATTTCTGCCTGGTTGACATTAATCGATTAAAATTTAAAAAACCAACTAAAAAGAGAAGAGTTAAGAATTTGAATCGACTCTCTTTACCTTTTGATCAATATTCAATTCTTATCTCAAAATATGCAGAAATGGCTGAGTTTGATGTTTTCTCATTTGCTCACAAACAATTATATCAGAGAAAAAAACATCAGATTTTTAGACAAATAAAAAGCCTGTTTAAAGATTTCTATCATAGATTCAACCAATAAATGCAACAGCATGAAAAATAGACTAAACATTATTTTTTATTTTTTTTTTGGTGGAGCTTCTTTATGTAAACACTTAGCATATACCCAACCTTTTGTGAAACTACCTCCCCTTCTTGCTCCATAATCATAATAACTTATTACCTCTGCAAGTAAACTATCTTCTGTATAACCTATTACATAGACAGGCTCATATTGAGGAAGACCTTTTAAAGGTATATTGTTAGGTAGATATGGTTCTTTTCCTAACTCTAACCCCTTATAATATTCTAAATATGGTTCTTTTAAATTTAAACTACTAATAATTAAAACAGATACTGGTTTTTCAGCTTTTCTAAAGTACTCATAACAATATCTTGTAGGATAATTTCTAATATTCTTATGATACCATTTATTATAAAAATGTCCTCCAATAAGAAAGCTAAGTCCTATAATTATAAATATTATCTTATATTTTTTCATTTTTCCTGTTCTGCTTTTGGTGGAGCTTCTTTGTGTAAACACTTAGCATATACCCAGCCTTTTGTGAAACTACCTCCTCTTCTTGCTCCATAATCATAATAACTTATTACCTCTGCAAGTAAACTATCTTCTGTATAACCTACTACATAGATAGGGTCATATTGAGGAAGTGTTTTTAAAGGAAAATTAAAAGTTGGATTTTCGCCTTTTTCTACTTGTTTATAATCATTGTTGTCCGATAAAAAAGAAGCCAAATTAATGGCTTCTTTAAATGAATCGTAAATTTGTGTTTCGACATACAAAATACGATGGGTAAAAGTACTTATTTTTCTAGCAAATCTGTTTTCGGACAGCTGATTTCTTTAATAGACGATTCTTTGATAAGAAAAGAAGTCAAAAAATGTGATTCAGATCGTTATACAAAACGATTTACGACAAAAGACCATTTGATAAGTATGCTTTTTTGTTCATTCTCAAAGTGTACATCACTTCGAGAAATATCCGGCGCAATGCTTGGTCTGTCAGGAAAAACGAATGGTTTTCAGTTAAATCATATTCCTAAAAGAAGTACTTTATCTGACGCAAACAAGAAAAGAGATGTTTTGGTTTTTGAAAATATTTATCATCAATTATTAAAACAATATGGCGGTTTTTTATCGGACAGCCGCATTAAGGACGTTATAAATAAGCAGGTTAAAATTTTTGATAGCTCAACAATTAGCTTGTTCAAGGACATTATGGAGTGCGTTGGCAGAAATCCCAAAAGTGGAAAAAGAAAAGGAGGGATCAAGGTTCACACCGTTGTCAATGCGGATGAAATGGTACCGAGTTTGGTCTGGTTCAGCGAAGCTAAAACACACGACCATAATTTTTTAGAGAAATTAAAATGTGATGAAAACACCATTTATGTTTTTGACAAAGGATACAATGATTACAAGGCTTTTGAGCATTTTACAACTCAAAAAACAGGCTTTGTAACTCGGATAAAAGACAATGCCTCGTACCGAAATATTGAAAAACTAGATATTGGAGAACGGATCCATAACGGCGTTTTAGAAGATGAAATCATTGAAATAGATGTAAAAAAGGGCAAAGAAATATCAAAATTAAGATTGAGAAAAGTGACATTCTATGACCGGGCAAACAAGCGAGAATTTGAATTTTTAACGAATTTGTTTGAACTGCGTGCCGATCTGATTGCGGTCCTGTACAAAATAAGATGGCAAATAGAGTTATTGTTCAAACAGTTGAAACAGAATTTTCCGTTGAAGTATTTCTTGGGAGATAATGAAAATGCAATCAAGATACAGATTTATTGCGTTTTGATAGTGAATCTTTTGTTTGCTGTGATAAAGAAGAGGCTAAAGCGAAATTGGGCATTTTCAAATTTGGTCAGCTTCTGTAAAATCCATCTTTTCAATTATATCAATTTGATGAGATTTCTAGAAAATCCGGTAAAAGACTGGATTATTGACAAAGCAGAGCAAGAACAATTATCTTTTAATTGGTAGCCTGTTTTTGAAAAATCATAATAAACTAAAATTAAATAACTGATAATCAAATAGATAAAAGACGAAATCACTTGATTTTATCTTTTATCGGACATTAATGAATATAAATATACTTAATAAGGGAAGTTTAAAACTCTTGTTAAGTTCTATAATTACCACATATATAAGTCAATTCCATCTAAAGTAAACTCAACTTCAACCCAAAATCACAGATTTTAACACTAAATGATTGATTTTGAAAGATTTTGGCACGTTTTCGTCATGTGCTTTATGAAATAAACCACTTAATTTTGTTTTATGAAATGTTAATCGTCTTAGAATCAATTCTCTAATGTGGTTTTATAAAACAAAAGACTATGCAACTCAATGCATTTATAAAGAACCTAATCATAACAGTCATCTGTTACCTCTATGTGTTGCTGTTTGTATATGCTGCAGTGAGTAAGTTTCTTGATTTTGAGAACTTTCAGGTACAGCTAGCGCAATCACCACTTTTGAGTGCTTATGCAGGCTGGGTGTCCTGGGGTGTGATTATCATAGAATTGATTATCTCACTTTTACTTATATTTAGAAGCACACGACTAATTGGCCTTTATAGTGCTTATTCATTGATGATAATGTTCATAGTCTATATATTCATAATTCTTTATTACAGTGAGTTTATTCCGTGTTCTTGTGGCGGGATACTTGAAGAACTAAATTGGATTGAGCACCTGATATTTAATTTGTTTTTTGTATTCCTGTCCTTTATTGGTATTCTTCTAATGATTCAAACTGAAAGCAGAGATTTTAAGTTGTCTTTATATATTCAAATTATTATAACCTTCTGTTCAATTATATTAGTCATTGCTCTGTATCTATCTTCAGAAGATGTGGTTAAGCATAAAAACAACTTCATTCGTAGATTTCATCAACACCCATTCATTGAACAGAAAGAATATGATCTTAAAGCAAACTCATATTATTTTGCAGGAACTTCAAACGATAAAATCTATTTGGGTAATTATACAGCTCCTTTGATTCTCACAGAGATAGATACAACTTTCACTGAAAACAAAACGACAAAAATTAAATTAGACAATCAAAATCATTCTTTTTCAAGTATAATGATTAAGGTTAGAGATTCAAGTTATTATATATATGACGGTAGTGTTCCAGTCATCTACAGAGGTAAATTAAATAGTCAAACAGCGCAAACTTTAAGCTATAATGATGTCTATTTCTCACAAATTGAAGTCATAGATTCAAATAGTTTTGCTATTAGAACTCTTAGTAGTTTAAATAACAAATTGATTTTAGCAACCTTAAACACTACTAGAGCAACTAAGGTAAATCTTAGCTTTGATATTATTGAAACTCATCTTGATGATGTCTTTACTTCAGATGGTAAACTAATTCAAGACAATACTACTAACCAATTTATCTACATTTATTATTATAAAAACCAATATATAATTATGGATAAAGAGCTGAATGTTTTAAATAGATTAAACACAATTGATACTATTTCAAAACCGCAAATTAAATCTAAATCAATGAATAATGGTAAACACAAATTAAACGCACCTCCATTACTTGTTAATAAGAATGCAGCTGCTCATAAAAACATTTTATTTAACGAATCTAATCTAATAGGAAAATATGAATCATCAGACTTATGGAAAAATTCAGCTATAGTTGATATCTATAAAACTGATAAACAAAATTATCTGGGAAGCATCTTTGTTCAGAACCGCGGTATAAACAAAATGGCTCAGATGATGCTGACGGATAAATACTTATTTGTTTTATCCGGAAACGAAATTATTCGTTATCGTCTTGCGCAGTCAATCACGAAGAATTTCAAAAAGGGAGAAGCTGAATACCCTTAAAAATAGTAAGCTATAATATTAAATTTTAAAAATCATGAAAACTTTAAAACAGTTAGTATTTCCGATGATTATCTTTATGATCGGAATTAGTTTAGCATTTGCAACAAATGCTAAAAACAGTGAGAATAGTATGCTAGAGACAGGATATCGTTTTGATCCTTCTGCATCTACTATCAAATGTATTGCTACATCGGTTCAATGTGCACCTACGGGCGGACCTATCTGCACTTGGAAAGATGCTAACAATGTATCACACAACTTGATGAAGTATGTCAACAATACTACTTGTGGTACTTTTTTGTATAGAGGATACTAATTTAAAAAATGAAGGATGCTAAAAAGCATCCTTCTTCATTTCTTTATTTATCCAATCACTATCATTAGTGTTTTTTAAAAAGAAATTAAACCAATCTATTATACGAAAAACCAAGTCTTTAGAGGCTTTCTTATTTAATAGAGCATGACCTTCTTCAGGATAAAATAATGCGATTACTTTTTTGTTATTGCGTTTTAAGCCAATGTAAAACTCCATGGTTTGATTCCAATCTATATTTTGATCCTTCATCCCTGTCCATAACAACACAGGAGCATTAACCTTCTCTACCTGATAAATAGGATTGTTATTAAAGTACAATTGCTTATTCTCACTAAATTTTTCTTTCATTTTATACTGCCCCGTTTCATACTGAAAATAAAAAGGACGCAAAAAATTATAATTAAAAGAAAAATATGAGCGGATTATGTCGCTATTACCTATGCCCGACACATAAGCCTTAAACCTATCAGATTGTGTTGCTATGTAATTGGTTTGATAACCTCCATGAGAACTGCCTATTAGTCCAATTTTTTGCATATCGATAGTTGCATTGTTTCCTAGGGCATCTAAGGCATGATTTACACAATCTAAAGCAGCAACCCCAGTTCCAGTTTTACCATAAACTATATCCGGAAAATAAACAAAGAATCCACTTTCTAACAATAGCCTTAAGTTAAACCCAGTACTATCAGGCTGTCCATAATAGGCTAATGGATACAGATTGGATACTGTACTCTGAACTTCATATATATGAACTACCATTGGGTATTTTTTACTTTTATCATAGTCTAAAGGATAATATAATATTCCTTTCAATTCTTCTCCTTCACTATTTTTGTAACGAATAATATCCTTCTTTAAAGTTAGAATCCGTAAATCTGATTTGTTGCTTTTATAAACTATCTTTCGTTCATTTTCTAAAGTTTTAAACACTAACTGAGGAGGTAGATTATAATTTTCTTCAACATATATATAGCTATCTAAAGTTGGATTAAAACTCAGGTCTTCAATATTGTTTTTTGTAAATGGTATAATTGTACTTACTTTATTGTCTTTGAGCAAAACATACGAGCTTTCATATAGTTCTTTGTTTTCCAGTCTAACCAATAAAGAGTTTTTAGCCTCTATAGTTTTAGTAAATAAATTATAATTGCCTATCTCTGTCTGACCATTAATTATTTTGGTAGAATAGCCAGCAAAGCTTTCTAACTGATAGAGTAACTTTTCTTCTAAGCAATACTTCCAAACACCATCTTCACCCTCAAATAGAATATATAGTCCATCAGTACTGAAATACGGTGCCTGAAGTTTTTTGTTTTGAATGCTATATTTTTTAGAAGAAGATACTTCGTATAAATTCCATATTTCATTGATTGAATAAAGTAAATAGTCTTCATTTTTTGACTTATACAAATAGGAGGTTATAGTGTCAACAACCTGACATTCATTTTTTTGGAGTTCGATCAAGCAGAGCTTGATAGCAGGTTTATAATTCACATAATTTTCTAATAAATACGGGTCAAACCCTAAGTATTTATGTTCATCTCCAATATTTATAATTTTAGGGTATTCCTCTGTGGTTAATGTAGTGACTTCTTTATTTTGCGGTTTCCAAACAAAGCTAATTTCTTTAGATTCAGGCATGAATTTTTTTTCAAGTTTATTATCATTGCCATACCATAAATCCACAAATGAATTATGTTCTTGAATTTCATCACATATTAATTTAATAAAATAAGTCTCACCTTGTTTAATGGTTTCCCTAAGTCCATTTTTAAAGTCTAATTTTAGTATATCATTCAGTATATATAAACGTTTATTAACCAAGTTTAAATAAGAAATTTGCTGATAGGTCGTAGGTGATTTATTCTCATAAATCATAATTCCGGTTTCATTTGCATCTACCTCTAAATATTCAATTTCGTTAGATGTTTCATAAAATACTTCAGGATGATTACCACTTAATAACACAATCTCCTGTATGTCCTTTTCTCTATTTCTAATAGCATAAATACCACCATTCTCAGCAATATAAAACATATTAACTCCTGCTAAAGAAGACACAAGTGTTGCATTTTTATCATAGAGCTGTAACTCCTTCCTTTTAGTATGCAATAAAAATTGAGATTTGTCTTTCAATAGCCTCATTGAAACAATTCCATTATAAATAGTGCTCTTTTGTTTTTTTAACCTAAAAAACTCCACTTGTTCATTTGTTTTTATAAGTAAGTTTTGATTGCCAACAAAAAAATAAGACTCAATATTATTTTTCACTGCAATTGGTTTTTCTGCTAAACGATTATTAAATATCATAATCGTGTCAGCACTCATTTCGTATGACTTTCTAATGACAGACCACTTGCCATCATCACTCATAAGTGGCGTTGCAATACTATAGTTATTAGCTACAATATGTTGCAAATCTTTGTGCTTCTCCTGGGCATAAATTCCTTTACCTATTAAAAATAATAGGCAAAGGAAAATTTTACAAAATATATTCATTACTAGTATCCTTGATTTTGAGGGTTTAAATGTTGATTTAATAACAGCTCTCTTTGGGGTAAAGGCCATAAGTTGTGATACTCTTGCCAATTAGTTTTTTTTGGGCTTAAGTCACCTAACTTCCCTAATCTTTTTAGATCAAAAAAACGTTTACCAAATTCAGCGAAATATTCTCTTCGTTTTTCACTCAGATATTCTGTAATAAGCTCTTCGTTTGACAATGAAGAGGCCAAAGGTGCTAATCCAGCTCGCTCTCTAATAGCATTCAAATATCCCAATGCTTCAGAAGACTTATTTTGCTTTAATAATGCTTCTGCAATAGTGAAATACACCTCTTCAATTCTATAAACAATTGAATATTCATCTGTATTTGTACCTGAAAGATTCTTGTACTTAGTGGGTCTATACCATGTGTTACTACCAATACTATTAGAGGTTATCCAGTCTTGCATTCTCAAATCATTTGGCGAAAAGCTGTTTATTAAATCCTGTGAGAGTGCATAGGCATGTGGAGCAGAATCAATAAAATAATAAAATGAAGCCTCATGGGTTGAATCACCATAATTCTGAGGTTTTAGTTGCCATAAAATATGTGGACCTGAGTTCTGGAAAACCTGACTTACATCAGATACTAATTGATATAAGTTTGATTGAAGTATACTCTTTCCGAGGATCTCGGCTTCATACCATTTGTTTTGAGACAAATATATTTGCGATAGCAATAGTTCTGCAGCTTTTCGGTTTGGATAAATTCGTTGAGGCTCTCTATAACTATCTTCCATAAGTAAAACCACTTCATGAAGGTCAGACTCAAGTTGATTTAATAATTGCTCCTCACTTAGCTTGTTTAAATCTTTATTATACTCATAATCAGTACTCGTTGTATAAGGAATATCACCATACAGTTGTTGCAAATAATAGTAAAGTAGGCTACGTACAAATAAAGCCTCTGTTTTTATTGGAGCTATTTGTTCAGTAGTTAGACTTATAGAGTTTTCAACACCATATATTATAGAATTACAAAAATAGATCTGTTGGTAGGACAAATTCCATATTCGCTCTATAAGGTTGTTAGTACTATGTTGAGAATTCAGGTATATATCTTGGTACTCATTTGAATCGTTGTAATAGCAATCTAAATCATCGACGTAGCTGCCTAATATCGCACCTGCACCGTAGTTGTTCCCTGCTATTACAGATTGGTCTCGCAATGACGCATAAAGGCCTGACAAGGCTGAATTTGCCGTTTGTACATCTTCAAAGATTTGTGCCCTCACGATTTGATTAGAAGGAGTATCTACTTCTATCATTTCTTCACACGAGGCTAATACTTGAAAGCATAGACAAATTTGAAGGATAAGGATTGTTTGTCTGTTTATATTTCTCATCTTATTTCATTTTAAAAATTAAATTGTACTCCAAAAGAATAGGTTTGCATTGGCGGCAAATAACCACTCATCGCAAACTCAGGATCTAAACCATAATAATTTGTCAGGGTAAGTAAGTTCTGACCTTGAAAATAAATTAGAATATCTTTGAATAAACTAATATCTGTAAATCGATAGCTGAGTTGAATGTTTTTAAGTCTTATATATGAGGCATCTCCTATAGCGGCTGTGCTATTACTGAAATAACCGTGTAGTTCACTTTTCATAGGGTCTAGCCCTGAGGAATAAGGCATATATTGTCCGTTAGGATTACTCGCTGACCAAACGTTAAGAACTTCAATAGGTTGATTGCTCATTGTTCCCGGAGTAGCCATCATATTGTTGAAATTCCATTGACGTTGATTTACAAATTGAAATAAAAAGGTAACGTTCCATTGCTTATAAGTCAACTGGTTTGACCAACCTCCGTAGTACTTAACCCCGATTTCTTCAATTACCTTATTGTCATCGGGAGAGGTTATTTTGCCATCAGCATTATAGTCTGTAAAGACATACAGCCCCGTGTCTGGATCTATTCCTTCATAGTTGTATACTTTTACAATATTGGTTGGCAGGCCTAAGACGTATCTGTTTGAGTAGGTAGAGCCTTCTAAGTCAGGAAATGAAACAAGTTTGTTCTTTGGGAAACTAATATTAAAACCACTATCCCATCTGAAGTGATTTAGGAGGATTGGTGTTGTCTTAATATCTAACTCAAGTCCTCTATTCTCAATTATTGCAGGTAGATTTGATTGTACTGAATTAAAACCCGTTGTGCCAGGTAACGGAATACCTACTAGTTGATTTCCTGACCTGTTATAATAACCAGCAATACTTATGTTTATCCGGTCTTTAATAAAACCTAAATCTAAAGCTACTTCTGTTTTCTCCGTTTTTTCCCAACTAAAGTTCGAGTTATATAGTTGGGATGGTATCATTCCTGAGATATCACCATAACTAGAACCACTTTGAGTATAGGAATCGAGATACTGATAATCACCTATCAAATCGCTACCCGTTATACCATAGCTACCTCTTAACTTACCGAAACTCAACCAATTTTCATCTTTAAGAAAATCTTCATCTGAGAAAATCCAGGCAGCACCTATGGCTCCGAAATAAGCAAATCTTTTGTTCGGACCAAATCTACTTGAACCATCACGACGAGCTGTAAGATTGAGAATATACTTGTCATTATACTGATAGTTGATCCTGCTAAATAAAGAAATATAATTATATTCAGTCTCATCATCTTGAGACATAATTAATGTATTTGCAGCGGTTAGATTAGTAATCAAAGCATTGCTTTGAAACCCGTAACCTTGTAAACCTAAAACTGAAGAAACTGTTTGTTGATAGGTGCTTCCTATCAATACATCAAATTTATGCTGATGGATAGCATATCTATAGTTTAGTTGGGGTTCGATTATATAAGAAAAACGTTGATTGTTTCCTTTAAAAGCCATAGAATTGGCGGCAGTCAATCCGTAAGCAGGATTATACATCGTGCTTGGTCGTAAGGATAATTCTTCAAATGTTGAATAATTGACACCTCCATTTAGTTTTATACTCAAAGAAGATAATAATTTATAATCTAAGTTTAGGTTCGTGTTAAATGATTTGGTGTTATTAGAGTAGGTGCTTACGAATGAAGCAACCGGGTTTGTAAACGTATTATTTTCCCAATTCAGACTGCCATCCTCATTGTATAATGTGGGGGCATTAGGACTTAGCATAAGAGATTGTAATGTTAAATCTTCATTAATGACATTATTGGATTGGGCTGTAAATAAATTAGACATATTAAAGGCGAACTTATTGTCTTTGGAACTATGAGCAACACTTGCTGCTAGATTATTTGATTTATAAGCAAAGTCATCATTAAAAACAGTTGTTTGTTTGTTATGACTTCCACTCACCATAAAACGTGTTGTTTCACCTCCACCACTTATGGATAACTGTGTTGTAGAGTTTATAGCTGTGCGACCTATCAATTCTTTCTGCCAATTTGTATTTCGCTCTGAACTCCAATCTCCGTTAATATCATAAGCATAGAATGGATATTCAGTCACACCATCATTCTCAAACGCTTGACTACGCATATTTAAATATTGCTCAGTATTCAAGAGTTTCATGCTACTAGCAACACTACTTAGTCCATAGCTTGTGTTTAGGCTAAAGCTTGTTTTGTCGTTTTTCCCTTTTTTAGTAGTGATCAAAACCACTCCATTTGCTCCTCTTGACCCATAAATAGCCGTAGCATCGGCATCTTTCAACACTTCGATACTTTCTATATCGTTTATATTGATACTACTCAAAGGGTTGATAGAGTTATTGGGTAGTATGGCGCCAGACAATGTAGAGGGTGATTGTGCAATAATCGGGACGCCATCAATTATATATAGAGGATAGTTTCCTTCAGTTCTTAAACTGTTAGCTCCTCTAATTTCAATTTCAAAACCACCGCCTGGCACACCAGTCGTTTGTGTTATATTCACCCCTGGCATTCTTCCTTGCATTGCGGCCAATACGTTTGTTACAGGCTGCCCCTCTATATCCTTGGCAGTAATTCTAGCGATGCTCCCTGTGCGTTCGCGGTCTTTTACGGAATAATAACCTGCGTTGATGACGACTTCATCTATCTGCAAGCTGTCTTGTTCTAGCAGAACATCTATCTGCAAGTTGTCTGAGACTGGTATCTCAAGGCTTTTGTAGCCTACAAAAGAAAATACTAAGACATCAGTCTGATTAGCATTGATAGAATAATGACCATTGAGATCTGAGAGCGTTCCTTTGGTTGTGCCTTTGATGGTGATGCTTACGCCAGGCAAGGCGCCTGAAGCATCACTGATGGTTCCGGTGATGGATTGTTGCTGCACTTGGCTAGCAACAGTTGATAAGGCAAAAGCAGGTAGGCACAACAGCTGTAAGACGATGATACAGCAAAGCCTGCTATTCCTTTTGAAGTATGAATTATTCTTCATATTTTTGGATAGTTAAATTTAAACAATAGTTTGATTGACGCTGGTCCTCTATGTAGTTTGCAGACGAAGTAGAGGGCTTTTTTGTGTTTCAGTCTTACATATTCGTCTAATCCTAAAACCTTTCCTCACCACCTCACCAGAGGTGAGGTAGCAACACTGAATAGGTGTGTTTCAGAGAGGAAATAGTATTGCCATAACTAACTCAGTATATGACAAAGCGGGGGATTAAACTCTATGATGTTTTAGCATAGGCATACAGATTATTGAGTTAACAATCATTTGTGCGAATCCGTAATGAATACTGTAGTCTACTTTGAATTTGAGAAGAGCCTTGCCTTAGTAATGGCCATAAAAAAAGGCGTGGGACTCAACTTACCGACCTGAGGTACTGGCATACCTTGCAACGATAAGAGAGCCCACGCCCGGGACGTGAGCATCTTTGCTTATCATCTCATTGCTGTTAAAAACGCCAGTTTTCTAGGTCGAGACTCAAAGCGAATGCTTCTAATATTTTTCTATTTGAAGAATCGCAAAATTACACTACATATTCATAATGATGAAACAAATATATAAATAATTAAATGTAATCCAAATGGATTACAATAAAAATTTAAATTATATCCAAATTGCGATATGAGCAAGCTTACTGAAGAGGATATCGCACTTAAAAAAAACATTGCGAAAAGAATCAAGTTTTTAAGAACCAAAACTGGACTTTCTCAATCTGATTTTGCTAAAAAGTATGATCTGGATAGACAAATTCTTAATAGATGGGAAAGCAATAATAATCAAAGAGGTATTACAATTTATACTATCAATAAATTTTGTAAACTAATAGGTATAACACTTAAAGAATTTTTTGACTTTGAAATAGACATCTCGAATTGAGACAGAACACAACAACAGGACATTACTCCAAAAATAGATATCTAATCATAATTTGTCCAGTCAAAATTCTAAGCATATCCACAATGGCATTGAGTAGCGTGAGTGTGGTGAGTAATAGTTTGAGGTTGAAATTAAATAAGTAAATCAGTAAATCTCACAAATCAAACAAGAAATTACACAACAAAACTGGACGACATAATGCTGAAATTTACATTATCTAATAACTATATAAAGTTTAAAAAAATGGAAAATAAAAAATTTAAATTCAAGACGAACATCAATTGTGGCGGTTGTATCGCATCTGTAAAGCCACATTTAGACAACGCTAATGAGATTCCTCAATGGGAAGTTGATACAGGGAGCAAGGATAAGGTGTTAACCGTTACCTCCGATGGCGCAACTGAACAACAGGTTATCGACATAGTGAAACAGGCGGGTTTCAAAATAGAAGCCATCAATTCCTGATATACCGCAAGTTCATTAGAAATTCAATCTTTGATGGGCATAATACTATTATTGTTGTGCCCATCATAACTTTTTCCACAAAAAACAATGCTTTTTACAAATAAAAAGTCTAAGTTTGCATCGAGATGAGGTTTATTATATATAGGGTATATGTCTAAAATACTAAAGATATTCTTAAGTATAAGCATACTGGGATTTTTTCTAATCCCGGTACAAGCTTCGGCATGCTCATCTCATACCACCGAAGTCGTTGAAAAAGATAAGTCTTGCTGTGATGATTCGTCGGAAGGCCATCATAATATACAATCTTGCGAAAAAGATTGCTGTAAAGACAAAGCAGACGGGGATACCGACTGTTCTGGAAATTGTGGACAGAAATCTTGTCACAGTTCTTCTCCTTCGTTTTGGGCTCACGATATTTATGAATCTCAAATCGCATTTGTCTTTTGGGACAAAAAATCATACTCGTTTTATAAACAACCCTATTATTCTTCAGGGTTTCATTCGATCTGGCAACCGCCTAAAATAGCTTAAAAGTTGGCTTGATAGCCAAAATTATGTCTTGTCGAGAGCTGAAGTAGCTTTCGAGAATCCCCTATTTTATTATTTTTTAAAGATCAACAAAATGAAATCAATATCAAAAGTATTGATGGTAATGACTGTATTACTATCAAGTATAAATGGGTTTGCCAAAATCAAACCAACAAATGAAGTGGCTCAAAACGCCTCTCAACTTACAACTATTTTCGACAACTATTTTTCCATCAAAGATGCACTGATAAGCAGCGACGCAGGTACGGCGGCTACAAATGTGAAAAGTATGGCTATAGCTATTAAAGCCGTGGACATGGGTAAGCTTTCAACAGAAGAACATAATGTATGGATGAAAGTAGCGAAAGATTTGGGCGGTAGTGCAGAAGCGATTTCAAAAGCCAAAGATGTTTCAAAACAGAGAGAAGCTTTTAACTTACTTTCCAAAAATATGTATGAACTGGCAAAAGTGTCTAAACAAGCTGTACCAGTATATTACCAACATTGTCCAATGTTCAACAAGGGCAAGGGAGCAATCTGTGACGGAAAACGTTTCAGCAAAGTCGATATAATACTCAATAATCTTCCAAAAAAACAAAAAGACAAACGACCACGCAGGTAGCCTTTACAGGTAATCATGCCGAGGTTTCCTATTTTGAAAATAAAGCAACATTTACAAATTATATAAAACAGTTTTAACAATTAACAAAAATCATGACAATGAAACATTTATTTTTAGGCTTAATCGCCTCTTCAATACTGGCTTTAACAGCATGTAACGGAAATACAGAGAAAAAAGCCGCAAGTACAGAGCAAACTTCTGCTCCTGTAACTGAAACAATACCTTCAGATAACAGTACAGAAAACCCTGAACAGGGCAATTTTTCTGAATTGTTTTCTCACTACCAACATCTCACATTTGCATTGTCGTCAGATAATGATAAAGAAGCCGCTAACGCATCCAAAGGAATGCTAGAAGCCCTTTCAAAAATCAAATCAGATGGATTCAGTGCCGAAGAAAAAGCAACCTATGATGACATTGCCGCAGACATTCAAGAACATGCGGAACATATTGCTGATAATATTGGCAATATCGCTCACCAGCGTGAACATTTGGTGACAATGAGCAAGGATTTTTACGATATAGTAAAGGAATTTGGTACTGAAAAACCTTTGTATAAAGTTTATTGCTCCATGTATAATGACAACAAAGGTGCTTATTGGTTAAGTGATAGTAAGGAGATTAAGAACCCTTACTACGGAGCAAACATGCTTACCTGTGGAGAGATTCAAGAAGAGTTAAAGTAAGATCAAGGATTTTTTAGCATACAGGTTTCAATTCAGTGATAATCTGTATGCTAAAATTAATATGTCAAAACTGTATATGTATGCTTAATAATATCATTAAATACTTTCTCAATAATAGATTAATTACCATTCTACTATTGATTGTAGTAGTCACCTGGGGACTGATTACAGCACCCTTTAATTGGCATCAGAACCTTTTGCCAAGCGATCCTGTTCCAGTCGATGCGATCCCAAACATTGGAGAGAATCAGCAAATCGTGGCTACGGAATGGATGGGAAGATCACCTAAAGATATCCAAGAGCAGATTACCTACCCGCTTACGACCTCCCTGCTCGGCATTCCCGGCGTAAAAACGATCCGGAGCAGTTCGATGTTCGGAATGTCCTTCCTCTATGTAATTTTTGAGGAAGATGTAGAGTTTTACTGGAGCCGTTCCCGTATTCTGGAAAAACTGAACTCGTTGCCAGCCGGCACATTACCATCCGACGTAACGCCTACACTCGGACCGGATGCCACTGCTTTGGGTCAGGTATTCTGGTACACACTGGAAGGACGAAATCCAGAGACCGGAAAACCTGCCGGTGGCTGGGATCCGGATGAACTGCGTACTGTGCAGGATTTCTATGCAAAATATAATTTGGCAGCATCGGAGGGGGTTTCCGAAGTAGCTTCCATCGGAGGCTTTGTCAAGGAATACCAAGTTGATATCAATCCTGATGCGATGCGTGCCTATAATGTGTCGGTCATGGATATCATGTCGGCCATCCAAAATAGTAACCTGGATATCGGTGCAGAGACAATCGAAATAAACAAGGCGGAATATTTGGTGCGTGGATTGGGGTATATAAAGAGTGTAAAAGATTTGGAAGATGCCGTGGTCACCGTTCGAAACAATGTACCTGTAAAAATTAAGGATGTTGGTTTTGTCAATTTAGGGCCTTCCACGCGGCGTGGCGGATTGGATAAGGAAGGCGTTGAAGCTGTCGGCGGCGTAGTGGTTGCCCGACATGGCGCAAACCCAATGGCTGTCATCAACAATGTCAAGGAAAAGATTAAAGAAATGGAGGCAGGCTTCCCTCAAAAAACGTTGGCGGATGGTACCATCTCAAAAATTACCGTTGTACCCTTTTACGATCGTTCCGGTTTAATTCAGGAAACGATCGGAACGCTGGAAAATGCTTTAGCACACGAAATACTGATTTGTATTATCGTTGTCATCGTTCTGGTCGTCAATCTGCGAGCATCCATTCTCATATCCAGTATTCTGCCCATTGGTGTGCTGGCGACCTTTATCATCATGAAACAAATGGGAGTCGAGGCAAATATTGTGGCTCTTTCGGGAATCGCAATTGCCATTGGGGTCATGGTAGATGTCGGAATCGTCTTTATCGAAAGCATACTACGCCATATGGATGAAGAAAAAGCCAAGGGAGTTGAGAGTCGGGGGAAAGCCTTTATAAACTTGATTTCCACCGCTGTTGCGGAAGTGTCGGGTGCTTTGTCAACGGCGATGCTCACCACGATCATCAGCTTTTTACCTGTTTTCATGATGGAAGCACAAGAAGGTAAGTTGTTCGGTCCCTTGGCATACACCAAAACCTTTGCTTTGGTTTCAGCCTTTGTGTTAGGCATTATTATCTTGCCAACACTGGCTTATTATATATTTTCAATCCGTATCAATGGGAGTAAAGTTCGCCGGATAGCCAACTACGTTTTGGTAGTTGCCGGTATCGCTCTTTGGATCTATACAGGTGTTTTTGTCGCGTTCGCATTGACTTTGATCGGAGTCAACAACCTGTTTACACCAAGATGGAAAGGAGAAAAAATTGCCAACTACGTTAATGTAGCTATCACACTTTTTGTAGCGATGTATTACCTGACGGTTGAGTGGCTGCCACTCGGCACGCAGGCAAGCACCACACTTAACTTTGTGTTCGTATTCTTTGCCATTGGTTCCATCCTGGGAATGTTATGGGCATTGGTGATCTATTATGAACAGATCCTGCGTTGGTCACTTTCCAACCGGTGGAAATTCATGGCCATCCCAATCATTACTTTATTATTCGGAATGTTAGCGTGGATGGGCGTAGAGAAAAGTTTTGGTTTTGTGGCCAATGGCATAGAGAAGACAGGCTGGAAATCTTTCCGGGAGACGGCATTCTGGCAAAAATCAACGGAAACATTTCCGGGTATCGGAGAAGAATTTATGCCCAGCCTGAATGAAGGGTCTTTCTTGTTAATGCCTACCAGTATGCCGCATACAGGCATTGAACAAAACCTGCAATTGATCAGGACACTGGACAAACGTATTCAAAACATACCGGAAGTCGAACTAACCGTAGGTAAATGGGGGCGTGTAAATTCGGCACTCGATCCAGCGCCCACACAGATGTTTGAAAATACGATCAATTATATCCCGGAATTTTATCTGGATGAAGACGGACACCGTGAACGGTTCCAAGTAAACAGTTCCGGAGAATTCGTCCTGAAAGGCGACAAAACTTATGCAGTTTCTGATGGTTTCCGCCCCATTCCAAGGGACAGTTTGATTGAAGATAAAAGCGGGAAATTCTTTCGAAGATGGCGGCCTGAAATTAAAAAGGCAGATGATATATGGCAAGAGATCGTGAATGTTTCACACCTGCCGGGCTTGACCTCTGCACCCAAGTTACAACCCATAGAAGCAAGAATGGTGATGCTTTCCACGGGAATGAGAGCACCGATGGGATTAAAGGTTTCCGGTCCGGATCTTGAATCCATTGAAACAGGTGGCAAGGTGTTAGAAGCTGCCTTAAAAGATATCCCATCGATTATGCCCTCGACCGTTTTCTACGACCGGGCCGTCGGCGCACCCTATATCGAAATCCATCTAAACAGGGATAAAATGGCCAGATACGGTCTTACTGTTGCCGAGCTTCAGGAAGTAATCAGTGCAGCCGTAGGCGGTATGACATTGACCAGCACGGTCGAAGGTCGGGAACGGTTCCCGGTTCGCCTGCGCTATCCGCGTGAGTTGAGAGATGATCCTGAAGCTTTAAAAAAAATAATCATCCCTACAGCCACTGGCGCACAGATCCCATTGGGGGATGTAGTAGACATCGAGTACGCCAAGGGTGCACAGATGATCCAAAGTGAAAATACGTTTTTGTTGGGCTATGTCATCTTTGACAAAATAAGCGGTAAAGCTGAAGTTGAAGTCGTCCGTGAAGCCGATCAAATCTTACAGGAAAAAATCGCATCCGGAGAACTAAGTTTGCCTAACGGAGTGACTTATAAATTTGCTGGCAATTATGAACAACAAGAGCGTGCAGCAACACGATTGATGCTGATCATACCATTGAGTTTATTGGCGATATTAATTATTCTCTATTTTCAATTCAGAACGATTACAGCCTCGTTAATCCATTTTTCAGGTGTTTTTGTGGCACTTGCAGGAGGCTTCATTTTGTTATGGCTCTATGGACAGCCTTGGTTTATGGACTTTTCTGTCGGAGGGACGAATATGCGGGATCTGTTCCAGATGCACAGCATCAATCTCAGCATCGCCGTCTGGGTAGGTTTTATCGCCTTGTTCGGACTAGCGACGAGTGACGGGGTACTGATGGGAACCTATATCCACGATACATTTGAAGCACGAAACCCCAAAACAAAAGATGAAATACGCGAAGCCGTCATTTACGCAGGACTAAAACGTGTCAGACCGGCAGCGATGACCACTGCCACAGCGCTGATTGCCTTACTGCCCGTTCTGACCTCCACCGGTAAAGGTGCGGAGATCATGGTGCCGATGGCAATTCCTACATTCGGTGGGATGTTGATCCAGTCAATGACCATGTTTGTAGTCCCGGTTTTCCAATGTTGGTGGAGGGAATCAGCCACTAAAAAAGAACAAAACATAAAAAATAAAACCCAAACTCAAAATGAAGAAGAATAGAATACATCAATTTTATATAGCCGCAACATTGATAATGATGGCTATATCTGCTTCCGTTTTTGGGCAAGAACAAACCAAGGATTCTCTATCGTACTACTTAGCCGTGGCGATGGAGAATAATCCTGGTATAAAATCCCAAAAACTGGCACATGAAGCTTTCTTGCAAAAAATACCCCAAGCGGGGGCTTTTGAAGATCCAGAGCTTTCAACTGATTTTTACGTTAAACCAATGGATATCGTCGGTGGACGGTCAATAGCAAATGTTAGTTTGATGCAGATGTTTCCTTGGTTTGGCACGAGAAAAGCAGCTCGGGTAGAAGCAAATCACATGGCTAACATGCAGGATCAGCAATACAGAGAGACTGTGGACGAATTGATTCTTCAGGTTAGTATCCAATGGTATGAAATGCAAAAGCTTAACGAACAGCTGAACAATAATGAAGAAAACAAAGTGCTTCTGGAACGACTGGAGCAATTGACCTTGAGGAAGTTTTCTTCGCCCTCTGGTACTAGCCAGTCGAATGCGGCTCCGGTCGTGAGCAGTAACACTGCTTCCACACCGACCAGAACTTCCGTTTCATCGGGTATGGGAGGGATGAATATGGGAAGTGGAAGCAATACTGCACCTGCCACTAATCCGAGCATGAATATGTCATCCGGTGGGAGCATGGGAGGGATGGACAGTGGTTCAGGATCAGGTATGTCTGAAGTGCTCCGTATTCAATTGGAACTCGTACAGATTGAGAACAACATAGAGAGTTTGCATGCCCAAATCAAAGCTGAGAAAGCCAAGTTCAACGCATTTCTAAACAGAGAAGTCACGGAAGAGATAAATATCGGTAATGAAATAAACAAAGTGATCTTTTTGTTTGGTGAAGAAGAAGCCTTGAGGGCTATGGAGACAAACAATCCTATGCTTGGGATGATTACCGAAGAGGGATTGGCGTATAAAGCAAAAGCGGAAATGGACAAAAAAATGAGCTATCCAATGATCGGATTGGGCGTACAGTATATGGTCATTGACAAGACCAACGACCCGATGTTTGGAATGGGTAATATGAATGGAAAAGA
The DNA here is from genome assembly GCA_034676605.1 of Flavobacteriaceae bacterium. Classification (GTDB taxonomy): domain Bacteria; phylum Bacteroidota; class Bacteroidia; order Flavobacteriales; family Flavobacteriaceae; genus Flavobacterium. The sequence goes on from JAUCBW010000001.1 coordinate 2,487,824, forward strand.
TATGATTATGCCTATGGTTTCGGTTACCTTGCCCATCTTCCGAAAAAAATACGATGCACAGCAAAAAGAAAGTAAATTATGGCGAGAGTCCAGTGATGAGCGGTTTAAGGACACCTTTAACACTCTAAAAAGTGATTATTATAGATACAAAAATCAATTAGAAGATGCTGAACGCATTGTGAAAATGTACGAAAAGCAAACTACCTTAGCAAGAACCACCTATAATCTTATTGTAAAGGAATTTGTGACGGGTAAAAGTGACCTGACCAACGTTATTCAGGTGCAGCGTCAATTATTGGACTATCAACTCAAAAAAGCAGAAGCTATTGCTGACTATAACATCATGGCGGCTTCGATTCAGAAATTATTATCATTCACTGACAACAAGTAAAATATTAGCAATGGACAAAATAAAAAACATATTTAAGAATAAGGCAATGACATACGGTGTGATACTATTAGCCGGAGTCTTGCTGGGTTGGGCAGTATTTGGTGGGAGTTCGTCCCATGATCATGGGCATGATCTTGAAATGGAAGTGACCGAGGAAGGTCAAACCGTTTGGACATGCTCTATGCACCCCCAGATCAGAATGGACAAACCGGGTAAATGCCCTTTATGTGCAATGGATTTAATCCCATTGAAATCTTCCGGAGGAGGTGATGACGTGATTGACGATGACGCTATCCTGATGTCCGAAGAGGCCATCGCATTAGCGAATATACAGACTTCGGTTGTCGGTCATCAAGATGCTGTCAAAGATGTGCAGCTATACGGAACCGTTCAGGTAGATGAGCGTTTACAACAATCCCAAACATCGCATGTTAATGGACGTATTGAAAACCTCTACGTAACTTTTACTGGCGAATCCGTGAAAGAAGGTCAACTGATAGCCAAGATTTATTCGCCTGATCTGCTGACCGCACAACAGGAATTATTGGAAGCCGCAAAATTGCAGGATATCCAACCGGTATTGCTTGATGCTGCAAAAGAAAAGCTGCGTTTATGGAAGGTGTCAGAAAATCAGATAAGTGAAATCCTTGCATCTAACAGCGTTTCACCTTATGTAAATATATACGCAAATACAAGCGGTGTTGTCACATCAAAAAATGTAAACCAAGGAGATTATATCAGCCAAGGAAGCGTATTATACACTATTTCAAACCTTTCAAAGTTATGGGTGATTTTTGATGCTTACGAGACCGATTTGCCATTTTTAAAAGTGGGTGATCAGATGGAATATGCCTTACAGAGCCTGCCCGGCAAGGTTTATAAAGGTAGGATTGCTTTTATTAATCCAATCCTGGATGCCAATTCAAGGACTGCAAAAATTAGGGTTGAAGCCGATAACCGAGACCGGAATCTCAAACCAGAAATGTATGCAACTGGACAAATTACCGCTCCATTAAAAGGGTTTAACGAGGAGATGGTCATTCCCAAATCAGCTGTGTTGTGGACAGGGAAGCGTTCGATCGTGTATGTAAAGCAACCAAATACGTCAACACCCGCCTTTAAACTTCGGGAGGTTGTTTTGGGTCCCTCATTGGGTGATCAATATGTGATCATGTCGGGATTGAACAATGGCGAAGAGATTGTAACAAACGGTGCTTTTACAGTAGATGCAAGCGCTCAGCTTGAAGGCAAAGTCAGCATGATGAACAACGATGATTCAGCGGGGCATGAATTCGATATGGCCGATAAGGTGCACGATATGTTCAAAGTTTCTGGAAACTGTGAGATGTGCCAAAGTCGGATTGAGAAAGCAGCCAAAGGAGTAAAAGGCGTTATTTCTGCAAAATGGGATGTGGAGGCCAAAGTCATTCATTTGGATTTTGATTCGAAAGCAACCTCAAAGAGCAAAATAAGTAAAGCTATTGCTAATGTAGGTCATGATACAGAATTGGACAAGGCTCCTCAGGCAGTTTATGACGGACTGCCGAGCTGTTGTCTGTATGCCCGTTAACCATTAATCATTTAAATTAGTTCGTTATGGAAGGCATAAGAAAAAAAAAAATGCAATTTCTAAATCAAAACTAGTCTTTATGGTTTTGCTAGCTGTTTTATTGTTAATTCAGTTAGCAAGACCTCAAAAGAATACATCAGACTCTCCTGCAGGAAAGGCTTTTGTTGATACCTTTCAAGTTAGTGAACAGGTCAATGCAATTTTGGCTGTTTCTTGTTACGATTGCCATAGTAATAATACGAAGTATCCTTGGTACAGTGAGATTTAACCCATGGCATGGCTAATGGATAAGCATGTAAAAGATGGAAAGGAAAAGTTGAATTTTGATGAATTGACCTCTTACGGGCCTCGGAAGCTTAATTCAAAGTTCACGCAAATTATCAAGCAAATTGAACAAAATAAAATGCCATTAACCTCTTATTTGTGGATGCATGAAGGTGCTCGTTTGAGCAATGAAGATAAGAAATTATTAGTCGATTACTTTAATTCGTTAATGGATAATGAGTAAATTTATAGTGTTAATTAAGAAACAGTTACTTCTGATACAGACTAAAAACATAAATTTTAATTACATGAACAATGGAACACCAATCTAATAATATAGTTATGGAAAAAATTAAAGTTGCCATCAATGGATATGGCGTAATTGGTAAACGGGTAGCTGATGCTATAACGCTTCAGGATGACATGGAGCTAACTGGTGTTTGTGATGTTGTTAGTGACTGGCGTATTAATATGGCAGTAAGTAAAAGTTATCCTGTTTATGGTTTTGACCAGCCAGTCAATAACCAAATGAAAGAGGCTGGTATTCCCGTAATGGGCAGTTTAGATGATATGTTGCAGAGTGCGGATATTGTAATTGATTGCACGCCCAAAAAAATTGCTTCTCAAAATATAGAGCTTTATAAAAAACTTGGTAAAAAGTTTATCTTACAGGGTGGAGAAAAACATGAAACCACCGGACACTCTTTTAGCGCTGAAAACAATTACGAGACCGCTTTAGGACGTGAAAGTACTCGTGTAGTCTCGTGCAACACCACCTCTATCGTGCGTACGCTTACGGCGTTAAAAAATGCCGGACTTCTAAAAAAAGCAAGAGGCACATTGCTTCGGAGAGCAACCGACCCTTGGGAAAGTCATTTAAATGGTATAATGAATACCCTCGTTCCTGAAAAAGATATACCCAGCCATCAAGGCCCGGATGCACAAACGATTGATCCCTCGTTGGATGTAATTACCACCGCTATTAAAGTACCGCAAACCCTAAGTCACCTTCATTACTGGAATGTGCAGCTTACCCGGCAGGCGGCAAAAGATGAAGTATTGCAGGCATTCGCCAATTCCACCAGAATAGCTATGATTAATTACAGCGATGGGCTGTCAGCCAACAATACGGTGAAAGAACTGATGCTTGAAATGGGTCGTCCGTATGGCGATATGTATGAAGTAGCTGTATGGAAAGATATGCTGAAAGTACAGGGCGATGAATTGTTTTATGCTTACATAGTGGACAATCAGGCCATCGTTATCCCCGAAACCATAGATGCTATCCGTGCATTGACTGGAATAGAACCTAATGCTGAAAAGTCAATTATAAAGACGAACGCGAGCCTTGGCATAAAGCAAAGTTTTTATTAGGAGGTAAGCAGAGAATAAGCTATCGGGTAAATAATTCGGATACGCACATACGACAATATCCATTTCAAAACAAAAAAGTTTAGGAATTAATCAAAGTAAAAAAATGAAGACACACGAAAATATCGCTGATTTGTTGCGCGAAAAGGCATCTTTCTATTTGGACCACGTTTGTGAAAAAATAACAAAGGATGGATTGCAAATCCCTGGCAAGGATAGTGTTGATCAGGTATTTGTAAATAGCAATAGAAGTCCACAAGTAGTGCGAAGCCAATCCCAGTTGTACAATCACGGAAATCTGGGAAGCACAGGTTACTTAAGCATCCTGCCTATCGATCAAGGCATTGAACATAGTGCAGCTTTTTCGTTCTATAAAAACCGTGACTATTTTGACCCCGAGAATATAATAAAACTAGCCATTGAAGCTGGTTGCAATGCTGTGGCATCTACGTTTGGCGTACTGGGATTGAACGCCCGAAAATATGCCCATAAAATCCCATTTATTGTAAAAATTAATCACAATGAACTGCTTACTTATCCAACTAAATATGATCAAACACTATTTGGAAAGGTTAAATCGGCTTGGGATATGGGAGCAGTTGCCGTCGGTGCCACCATTTACTTTGGTTCAAAAGAAAGTAATAGGCAGCTTAAAGAAATAGCTGAAGCCTTCGAAGAAGCACATAGTTTGGGAATGGCAACAATTTTATGGTGCTATACCCGTAATGATGCTTTTAAAACCGAAGCGGAAGATTATCACGAGGCTGCAGATCTAACAGGACAAGCCAATCATTTGGGCGTGACTATTCAGGCAGATATAATCAAACAAAAACTACCGATCAACAATTTTGGATTTAGAGAAATAGGATTTGGAAAGTATGACGATGCGATGTATGAAGCGCTTACCACAGACCATCCTATAGACTTATGCAGATTGCAGGTAGCCAATTGCTATATGGGCAAAATAGGATTGATCAATTCGGGAGGTGGATCCAAAGGCGAGTCTGATTTAGTTGAAGCAGTTACAACGGCTGTAATCAATAAACGAGCAGGAGGAACTGGGTTGATTATGGGACGAAAGGCATTTCAAAAACCATTCGTTGAAGGGGTTGAATTAATCAATGCGGTCCAAAGAGTTTATTTGGACGATAAAATTACAATTGCGTAAGTGGCTTCTAAAAAACATCATATTCTCCAACGCATATTTAAAATATCAAATTCTAAATCTTTAATTATGAAAAAATACGTTTGTCCAATGCACCCCCAGGTACTCAAAGATGAGCCGGGGAAATGCCCATTATGCGGAATGGCTTTAGTTCCTTTTGGGAAAACTAGTGGTCACAATCACAACCATCATGAACATGGGGAACATCAAGGTTCAGCACACCAACATGATAAACATGAAGGTCATCATACGCATGATTTCCTGAAAAGATTTTGGGTAAGTTTAATTATTACCATACCTATTCTGGCTCTTTCACATATGATCCAAAACTGGCTTGGGTACAGTTTGGAATTTACCGGAGACAAATACGTGCTGCTCGCCCTTGGGACTTTAATTTACCTGTACGGAGGGATGCCTTTTTTAAAAGGAATGGTTGGCGAAATCAGAGCAAAGGCCATTGGGATGATGACTTTGGTCGCCATTGCTATTTCTGTAGCCTATTTTTATTCCACGGCAGTCGTATTTGGCCTTCAAGGAATGGATTTCTTTTGGGAATTGGCAACGCTGATCGTCATTATGTTACTTGGTCACTGGCTGGAAATGCGTTCACAAATGGCTGCATCCAAGGCACTCCAGACTTTGGTAGCGCTTTTACCAAATGAAGTTACCATAGAAAGAGATGGCGAAGCTTTTAAGATTAAACTGGAGGAATTGACTAACAACGATATTGTCATTATCAAGCCTGGAGAGAAAATCCCAGCAGATGGAGATGTAATTGAAGGACTTTCCTATGTGAACGAAAGTATGCTTACGGGGGAAAGCGTTCCGGTAAAAAAGGAAACAAAATCAAAGGTTATAGCCGGAGCCATAAACGGCGATGGATCATTGAAAATAAGAGCAACCGGAGTCGGTAAGGATAGTTATCTGAACAAAGTTATCAATCTTGTGCAAGATGCTCAAGCTGCAAAATCGAACACACAAAACCTAGCCGATAAGGTTGCCAAATGGCTTACTTTCATTGCGATCGGAGTCGGTGTCGCGACATTTGGATACTGGTATAATACAAGTGGGGATTTAGCATTTGCATTGGAAAGAATGGTTACTGTTATGGTTACGGCGTGTCCTCATGCATTAGGAGTAGCCATTCCTTTGGTAGTCGCTATTTCAACTACCCTCTCCGCAACCAATGGATTGCTTATTCGGAATCGGACAGCATTTGAGGTTACACGGAATCTAACGACTGTTATTTTTGATAAAACCGGCACATTGACCGAAGGATCACACGAAGTACAAAGGGTTATTACTCTGGACAATTTTTCCGAAGATGAGATCATCCAATATGCCGCAGCTGTTCAGCAAAATTCTGAGCACCACATTGCAAAGGGCATGATAAAACTTCTTAAAGAAAAAAAGCTTCAGTTATGGAAATCTGATAATTTCCAATACATGCAAGGAATCGGTGTAAAAGGAACAGTAAATGATAAAGAGGTTGTAGCTGCTGGGCCAAATTATTTTACGGAAAACAAAATTGAGAAACCAACGATCCCTTCGGAAATTGATCAGGACACAGAAACTATAAACTATGTATTCATTGAAGGTAAGGTAATCGGTATCATTACCCTTGCAGATCGTATAAGAGAAGGATCCCAAGATGCCATACGTCAACTTAAAGAAATGGGAATAAAATCATTCCTTTTAACTGGTGATAATGAAAAAATTGCGGCATCGGTTTCCAATAAATTAGGAATGGATGGATTTTTAGCGAATGTCCTGCCACATAACAAACAGGAAAAAGTAAAAGAATTTCAAGCGAAAGGTGAAATTGTTGCTATGACTGGAGATGGGGTCAATGATGCACCTGCATTGGCACAGGCTAATGTCGGAATCGCTGTGGGATCAGGAACAGATGTAGCTGCGGAAACAGCTGATATCATTCTAGTAAACAGTGACCCTAGAGACGTTGTCAAAATGATAGATTTTGGAAAACGTACCTATCGAAAAATGATACAAAACCTCCTATGGGCTGTTGGTTACAATATAATTGCTATTCCATTGGCAGCAGGAATATTGTATCCGAATTTTATGCTAAGTCCAGCTATGGGAGCTGTTTTAATGAGCGCCAGTACCATCGTTGTAGCATTTAATGCAACCTTGCTAAAACTGAATAGGAAATAGAATATTAAAATTATACCTCGAAATGGGAAATACCGTATCGCAAATAATGGTAACCAAAAGTGACGGAAGAATCGTGCCTTTCGATCCGAATAAGATAATAAAGGTTCTACACAAGGTGGGAGCTGAAGAACGGGAAACTAATATTATTTTACAGCAAGTATATAAAATTCTTTATTACGGAATTTCTACTAGAAAAATATATGAAACTGTATTTCGGGGTCTTAAAAAAGAAAACAAGGCTTTGGCTGGGAGGTACAACCTTAGAAAGGCAATTTTTGCACTAGGCCCCTCGGGATTTCCATTTGAGCAATATGTTGGGGCGCTTTTTATAGCAGAAGGATATTCTGTGAAAACAGGAATTTCCGTATCAGGAAAATGTCTGGATCATGAGGTAGACGTAGTTGCAGAAAATACATCGGAATTGAATATGATGGAATGTAAATTTCACTCCACAAACAAGATATACTGTAGTATACAGCACTCGTTATATGTTCGCGCAAGGTTTTGGGATATAGAGGATAATTGGAAAGAGATAAGTACTGATTTGTCAAGGAAGTTTTTTGGGTGGCTGGTTACCAACACAAGATTTTCTACAGACGCTATTACTTATGGTACTTGTTCGAATTTAAAGATGATGTCCTGGGATTTTCCACTTAATGATGGTCTGAAAGACAGAATTGACAAATTGGGATTACATCCAGTAACATCCATAGTTTCACTGTCACAAAAAGAGAAAAGGGAACTTTTGGCCATGAATATAGTGCTTTGTCAAAGTTTAAATGCCGATATATTAAGGAGCTTGGGTATTACCGAGAGCAGAATATTTGATATCATTAAGGAATCTGCTAATTTATGCAGAAGAAATAAATGAAACACAGATTAAGTTAAAGAGTTTATTAAGGATTAGTAAAACATATTCAAATGAAAACAAGAATATACACATTGCTATCAGCATTAATGTTGATACATCTAGGTGTTTATGCTCAAACAGGGCATTTACCAGAGGAAAAGGACCAAAAGGTCATTCCTGTTCTTCCGAAAAAAAATATCAAGGGAGGAAAAGTAGTAAGGTATGATCTTTATGTAAAGGATACCGTCGTAAATTATGGGGGAAAACCGAAAAGAGCCAATGCCTTAGTAGGTGCAAAACCAATGCTTATAGGAATGCCTGTGCCTTTAGTAACGGTTCTCTGAATTTGTATGCCGTAGTGGTTGAGGTCATACAAATCAAAGCCTTCAAACTTTAAAAAAGCTTCGTCAATGCTATAGACTTCTATCTCTGGCGTAAAAGTTGACAAGATATTCATGACCCTGCTGCTCATATCTCCGTACAGCGCATAATTAGAAGAATATACAAATACCTTATTTTCTTGAAAGCATTTTTTATACTCAAAAGCAGCGGCACCCATAGGTATGCCCAATGCCTTGGCTTCGTTAGAGCGTGCAATAACACAACCATCATTGTTAGAAAGCACCACGATGGGCTCCCCTATTAAATGCGGTTCAAATACCCTTTGGCAAGAGGCATAAAAATTATTGCAATCTACTAGTGCAAACATCAGTGTGATTTTATACTATATACTACGATACCCCAAATCATAAGCTCGTTATCTGGGGTGACTTTGATGGGTGTATAATCTTCGTTTTCAGCGATGAGCCAAACTACATCTTTTTCTATTTTTATTCGCTTTACAGTAAATTCTCCGTCTATCTGGCATATGGCAATCTTGCCGTCTTGCGGTTCTAGGCTTTTGTCAATGACTAGTAAATCACCATTAAAAATACCGGCATTCTTCATAGAATGCCCTTTTACTTTGGCAAAAAAGGTACTGTCTTTGTGCTTGATAAGGTGTTTGTTCAGATCGATGCTCAGCTCGATAAAATCATCGGCAGGCGAAGGGAAGCCAGCACTTATACCCGTATCTATAAAGGGCAATTCTAGAGCAGTAGCATAGTCTGGAGCATAAAACTCAAACACCTCAGTAACCTGTAAACTTCTTAATTTCATAGTAGCACAAAATTAAACAAGTCTTGGCTGAAAAAAACACTTTTAGCCTGGAATAATTTTCGCTTTGTGCTAAGCTCCTACGGCCGAAAACATTAACTAGATTTAAAAGTTTGGCGCTGTTTTATAACCGGATAGAAAAAGAAAACAAACCCGTTGTTATTATAACTAGGCTTTTTATTGCTGTGTATCAGGAGTCTAGACCTAAGCCAAGAGGAATGAAAACAGGTTGTATATAAAAGATCAGCTTATAGACAAGTTTTAGAGTAGACACAATAGACCACGCACGCTATCCCATTTAACAAAAACTCAATAAGTGCAAGGCCTCATCAAAAGAACAAGAAAAAACTGGAGAGGAAATTTCTTAAATTAAAAAAAGATGTATAAACTTGCGTATATTTACTAGTTACCCACAAGCTAAAAAAAGAGCAATACACCAAAAATGTTTCATTTTTCCATAACCATTTCCAGTAAAAGATTTTAAGTTCCTATCAAAACTTAAAAAAGGAATAGACTATTCAATTATTTATCGTAATATTGCAATTAAACAATGAAGGGATATAAAAAATGTATACTGACCAACAAAAAGAAATCGCTCTATTCGCAAAAGTCTTCGGACATCCTGCTCGAGTAGCTATTTTACAACAATTATTTAGAATTGATGCTTGCTATTGCGGAGATTTATCCGAAGAAATTGGTCTTGCTCAACCTACTATATCCCAACATTTAAAAGAATTAAGGAATTTAGGCCTTATTAAAGGAACAGTCGAAGGTGTCAAAGTCTGCTATTGTATAGACAGTGAAAACTGGACTAAAATGAAAATGTTAATGAATCAATTTTTAGATCAGGACATTCCTAAAGCAGATTGTTGCTAATTATTTTTTCATTATATCAATCGTTAAATCGCAATAAACAAATAAATATAGAGAAATGAAGTTATCAGAAATTAAAAACAAATTGAATAAACTGGATAAGATCGCTTTCCAATTACCAAATGGGGAATTAGTACCCAACCACTTTCACGTAACAGAAGTTGGAAAAGTTACAAAACACTTCATTGATTGTGGCGGAACTGTGAGAAACGAGAAGGTAGTGAACTTCCAACTTTGGAACGCCAATGACTATAATCACAGATTGCATCCAGAAAAACTATTAAGCATCATTGAATTATCCGAACGCATTTTAGGAATTGAAGATTTAGATATCGAAGTGGAATATCAAGGAGATACGATTGGGAAATTCGGACTTGACTTTGATGGTAAAAACTTTTTGTTGACCAATAAAAAAACCGATTGTTTGGCAAAAGATAAATGTGGGATTCCTGAAGAAAAACCAAAAACAAAGCTATCTGAACTAAAAAATGAACCTTCTTGCTCGCCAGGCAGTGGCTGTTGCTAAAATAATAATTTAATATTAGGAAAATGTCAATAACAAAACCAACAATGTTTTCAGAAATTGAACAAGTAATTAAGGCCTTAAATCCTCAAACAATTTCAACTGAACGTAAGGCAATTTTACAACCACTAACGGAATTTATACAGTCTAAAGTTTCAAATCAGCAAGATATCAGAATCAACTTCATCTGTACTCACAATTCACGAAGAAGTCATTTATCACAGGTTTGGGCACAAACTTTAGCTTATCATTTCAATATCAAAAATGTATTCTGTTATTCAGGTGGAACAGAAAGTACGGCACTTTTTCCAATCGTTGCAGAAACTTTGCAAAATTCAGGTTTTCAGATTAAAACTATTTCAAAAAACGAGAACTCAATTTACAGTATTAAATATGCGTACAACCAGCATCCAATAATCGGATTTTCAAAAAGATTGAATGATGATTTTAACCCGAAATCTGAATTTGCTGCAATTATGACTTGCGATTCAGCAAACGAAGCCTGTCCATTTGTTAGCGGAGCAGAAAAACGAATTCCTATAACTTTTGAAGACCCAAAAGCATTTGACAATACACCACAACAGGCAGAAAAGTATAATGAAAGAAGTCTGCAAATTGCAACAGAACTGTTTTACGTTTTCTCTCAGATAAAAGCTTCTTAACTATTTTCAAAACGACTAATATAAAATAGATATAATTATGGAATACCAAATTAGGGCATCATCAATTTCAAATAAAGACGCTGCTATTCAAATAAAGCAAAATGACATAGCTTTTGGAACAACTTCAAAATCTGCTGAAACTTTACCTAATCCTGCCGAGCTTTTTTTAGGAGCTTTTGCTTCGTGTATGCTAAAAAATGTCGAGCGATTTTCTGCTATGATGAAGTTTACTTATTCAAAAGCCACAGTAAATGTGTCAGCTAAACGAATGGAAAAACCTTTGAAAATGGATAACATAGATTACAGACTAACTATTTACAGTTCTGATGAAAATTTAAATATCCCATTACTAAAAAAGAATATCGAAAAATTTGGCACAATCTACAATACCGTAAAGTTATCGTGCAATATAAACGGCGTAATTGAGCAGCAAAAAGACATTTTAAATAATTGAACACAAGAAATATATGAAAAAAATAAGTTTTCTCAATAATTATTTAACGCTATGGATATTCATTGCTATGCTTGTAGGCGTAGGAATCGGATATTTCATCCCATCTTTTCCAAGCATTATTGATTCAATGAGCCGAGGTACCACTAACATTCCCATAGCCATAGGATTAATCTTAATGATGTATCCACCTTTGGCTAAAGTGAATTATGCTCTGTTGCCAAAAGTTTTTAGAAACACTAAAATTCTTTCCATTTCACTTTTTTTAAACTGGATAATTGCCCCTGTTTTAATGTTTGTTTTGGCAATTACTTTTTTACGTGATTATCCAGAATATATGGTAGGCGTTATTTTAATCGGATTGGCTCGCTGTATCGCAATGGTTTTAGTTTGGAACGACCTTGCTGAAGGAGATAGCGAATATGGAGCAGGTTTGGTCGCTTTAAATAGTATTTTCCAAGTTTTTGCCTATAGTTTCTATGCTTGGATTTTTATAACGGTGCTTCCACCATATTTCGGATTTGAAGGAGCTATTGTCGATATCTCAATTGGTACGGTGGCAGAAAGTGTAGCAATCTATTTGGGACTACCTTTTTTAATGGGAATTTTAAGTAGAGTGATTTTGGTAAGGTTAAAAGGAGATAAGTGGTACACAGAAAAGTTTATACCTGCCATTTCACCAATAACGCTAATTGCGTTATTATTTACCATTGTCATTATGTTCTCGCTCAAAGGAGAGTTAATTGTTGAAATTCCAATGGACGTTTTAATTATTGCAGTTCCTTTAATTTTGTATTTTAGTTTAATGTTTGTCATCAGTTTTTTCTTTACTAAAGCACTGGGAGCTTCCTATAAGGAAAATGCAGCCGTCTCATTTACGGCAGCAGGAAATAACTTTGAATTGGCGATTGCTGTTGCTATAGCAGTATTTGGACTAAATTCCGGACAGGCTTTTGCGGGTGTAGTTGGTCCATTAGTTGAAGTTCCAGTTCTTATCTTTTTAGTTCGAGTTTCATTTTGGTTAAAGAAAAAATATTATCCCAATGAAAGTATAAGATGTCATAATAAATAGAAAGAAAGCCAGTGGGTAACATTGTATAAGCGTAATGCGGGATTTATTGCTAAATTGAACATTTCGCCACGTAATAAAAATTCGTATAAAATGAAAGTATCATCTTCGAAAACCCGCACTACGCTTATACTTGACCGTTAGCGGTCAGGCAAAAAAACGACCCGAGAAACAAGTCGGGTTATTTTTTGAGAAATGTATTTTAGCAGTTGCTTAAATAAACAAGTTGACTATCTTTGTGCTTATGGAAAATAATTCTTGCATAAGACAACAAGCGGACATTAAGCAAATCAACCGCTGTAAAGACCGAGTTGCAGAACTCAACGGCTCGTTTGACTATTTGTCGAACGGACTTGAATTGGCGGGTAACAACGTCAGACTGAAAATCCTATTCCTACTTTACGAAGAGAAACAACTTTGCGTTTGCGACCTGAGTGACATTCTTGGAATGACCATTTCGGCAGTTTCTCAACACCTGCGAAAACTCAAAGACCGAAAACTCATTGAAACAGAAAGGCAAGCACAGACCATTTTCTACTCGCTGACAAACGAATACAAAAACTTGCTTGAACCGTTTTTCATAATACTTGACGAAAACAAAATTTTGGTGACAATATGAAAAAGGACAATAAACTAATCGGAGCAGGACTTTTAACGGCATTCGCTGCTTCTCTATGCTGTATTACGCCAGTTTTGGCACTAATTGCAGGAACAAGCGGACTTGCTTCCTCTTTTTCGTGGCTTGAACCTTTCCGACCGTATTTAATCGGTTTGACAATTTTGGTTCTTGGTTTTGCTTGGTATCAAAAACTAAAACCGAAAAAGGAAATAGACTGTGATTGTGAAACTGATGAAAAGCCAAAATTCATTCAGAGTAAAAAGTTTTTAGGAATTGTAACAGCATTCGCAATTGTAATGCTTGCCTTTCCTTACTATGCACATATTTTCTACCCCAAGACAGAAAAACAAGTAATAGTAGTTGATAAATCAAATGTACAGACCGTTGAGTTTACTATCAGCGGAATGACTTGTTCAGGTTGCGAAGAACACGTAAACCACGAAGTAACCCAGTTGACAGGAATAATCAAGACGAGTGTTTCATACGAAAACGGAAACGCAATCATTGATTTTGACCAAGCTCAAACCGACATTGAAGAAATAGAAAAAGCCATTGAAAAGACAGGCTATTCAGTAACAGATAAGAAAGAAATCAAATGAATATAGTATTACAATCAACAATCACTTGCCCCGACTGCGGACATAAGAAAGAAGAAACAATGCCGACAGACGCTTGCCAATACTTTTACGAGTGTGAGAACTGCAAGAAAGTCTTAAAGCCAAAACAAGGCGACTGTTGTGTTTATTGTAGTTACGGGACAGTAAAATGCCCACCAATCCAAGCTGGGTCAAATTGCTGTAAATGATAATGACACGACTGATAGAAATAGAAAGCCGACCGCATAACAGCACCTACAAGAAATTGGCGGCACAATGGGTAAATGAAGCTTGGTGCTTCGTATCAAGTTCAGTGGTGGTAAACAGTTTTCGTCTCCGAAATCGCCAACTTCTTGTAGCTGCAATACGTCAGGCTGTGAATAAACCTCTTTTCACCTCTTTTTCATAAGATTATTCTACTTCCTTACTTGTATAAGTGCTTTTTAAGCGAGGTTGTTCTTCAAGCTAAATATGTAGTTTGATTTATATAAGAAGCTCTAAAAAGCTTTAAACAAGTCCAATTTAGATAAAACAAGACTTTAGCTTTGTAGGGTGACTTCCAGTTTTTGAGCTTGGCGATTAAGTCAGCTACACCCAAAATATTTATACTGCGTTTAATGTTGTAAACCAGCATAATCAAATTGTGTTCGCCGTTTACTTTCTCGAGACCCGTTAAGTTGGTGTGGTTGTAGCCCCATTGCCGCTTGATGGTGCCAAAAATATGCTCGTTTATTTCCTGTCTTTTGCGGTATAATTGTGCGTTTTCTTGGTAGCGCTTGTTATTTTCTTCTACAGCATCGGCATATTGACTTCGATCTATTTCTCTACCTCCTTTTCTGCTGGTGCAGAGGTCTTTTACAGGGCAGGTTTTACAAGCCGGAGTTCGGTATTTTTGGAACAGATAGCCACTTTCCTCCGTCCGACCTGTTTTCTTGTGCCATCTTCCTGTGGTGGTCAGCGTTTGCCCTTGCGGACAGGTGTAGGTGTTCTGTTCTTTATTATAAATAAAATTCGATACAAAATACTCGGGTTGTGTACCGTTTTCGTTGCTCTTGCCTTGCTCTGGAACGGCTACTATGGTGGTGATGTTGTTTTGTTGGCAAGTGGCTAATTCGCGGCCATTGTGATAGCCTTTATCAACTAATACGGTAAAAGTCTCGGCTTCTAGATTTTCTTGGGCTTCTATAGCAATGGCCGAAAGTGCATTTTTGTCGTTGCGGTTGATGGTGTGTGTGGCAACTACCAAATTATGTTTGTCATCCACAGCCGCTTGAATATTGTAGGAAACTTCCACTACTTGACCTTGCACTAGCAACGCTCTGGCATCGGCATCGGTGGTGCTTATTTGAGGTTCTCCGCTTTTTTTTAATTCTTCTTCAAGGCGTTCGTATTTAATTTTGTTTTGTTTTAAGCGCTCGATTTTTTGTTGGATATTTTTTATCGCAATAGGGTTTTCCTGAATATCGTTTTGCTCTAATTGGTCTAAATATTCTTGTGACTTGGCATCGATATATTCCTTGTGTTTGTCTATCTTCTTTTGATTAAAGTTGGCTTTCTTGCTGTTGTGCGCTCTGGATTTGGTACCGTCAATAGCTATGGTTTCTCCAGCAATTAAATCAGCGTCTTTTAAAAACGAAACAAACAATTTAAAGAGTTGCTTCAAGGCTTTGGGATTGTCTTTTCTGAAATCGGCTATCGAATGATAATTAGGACAAAGATCCTCTAAAAGCCATTGGACTTCGATGTTGCGGAAGCACTCTCTTTCTAATCGACGGGAAGAGCGAATACCATTGAGATAACCGTATAAATACAGTTTTAAAAAGACTTCGGGTCTAAAACCAGGGCGACCCTCTGTTTTTAAAACTTTGGGCTGAAAACCTAGTTTTACAGCATCAATATGGTTGACAAAAGCCTCAATAAATCGCACGGGATTATCAGTGCTAATCTTGTCTTCTAAACTGCTCATTTGGAGCTGATGGCGGGAAATTCCTTGGATGTGTTGCATAAGTAAAAATACAAAAATTGTGCTTTTCTTACAACTATTTTGCTATATTTGTTAAAAAGATTGTGAGGTTTTTTCACAGTCTGACGTTGGCGTGCATGTAAAAACCGACAGCATAATACAATAATCGAAAAAGGAAATAATGGACATAGAGAAATTTAAAAATACAATTCAGGATTGCAATTTGAATTTCCTTGTTGGGTCAGGTCTTTCTGTTCCTTACTTTTCGACACTTGGCAACATTGAAGTTCTTTTAACTGAATTGGAACGAAACAAAACTCTGAGCGAAGACGAAAAAACTATTATTAGAGCTTCAATTTTGGGGAAATACTTCAAAACTGTTATTAGCAAAAACCCTCAAATTATTGATGAAACTATTACAGATGTTAAGAGAGACGAGGTTTTATCAAACTACAAAAATTTCTTAGTTTACCTAAACACAATTGTTCTAAAAAGAAAAAGTACCATTCTTAACAAACAAGTCAACATTTTCACGACAAATATCGATGTGTTTTTTGAAAAGGCTCTAGAGACCTCTCAACTTGAATACAACGATGGATTTTACGGACGATTTAACCCTATTTTTAACCTAACAAATTTCAAGAATTCTTTATTCAAAAAAAGCCTTCATTACGATAACACCTCAGAAATTCCTGTTTTCAACTTATTGAAAGTCCATGGCTCATTGACTTGGGAAACAGATAGAGATAATATTATTTATTCAGGTTTAAGAGCTATCAATTCTGTCCAAGTCAAATTTGACGATGTTGAATCGGATTTGATTGATTTTGATACATCAGCAACTATTAACACTCATTTTACTACAGAAGTAGAAGGAAAAACCATTTTACCAACCTATGGAGAGTTTTTAGAAGAATATAAAAAATTTGCGGTTGTAAATCCAACCAAAGAAAAGTTTCAAGACACAATTCTTAATCTTCAGTATTATGAGCTTCTAAGATTATTTTCAAACGAGTTAGAAAAAAGAAAATACAATACTCATTGTATTCGGATTTTCTATGGCGGATGAACACATTAGGGAGATTGTTACACGAGCAGCAAACTCGAATCCTACTCTAACAATCAAAGTTTTCGCTTATGACAATAGTGCAAAACTTGATATAGAGGCAAATCTAAAAAAAGGAAGTGCTACTATTCGCTATAATAACATTGAGGTTATAGAGATTAACGATACATCTAAACATTTCGACTTTAAAACTTTCAATGAAGAATTCTTAAAAGCAATCTTAGACAAAATTGATTAGGACATGTCAAACGAAATAATAGTCGAAGATTCAATATTTAGAGTAGGTAGAGTAATTTCTGTTGATGGTCGGTCAATTAGAGTTTCAGTTGACAAAGCAAAAAACTCATCTCATTTAGTGTATAAAGGTGACCTAATTAAAAATGTATCTGTTGGTAGCTACATAAAAATAATAAAAGGTTTCACAATAATCATAGGTAAGGTTGAAGGAGAGTTCACATATGAAGATAAAATTGCTTCTACGAAAGAATATAGTAGTGATAAGGAAAAAATAAATAGGTCGCTTAGTGTAAGTCTACTTGGTTTTTTTAATAAAAAGGAATTTGAGCGTGGAATAAAAGAAATGCCTTTAGTTGATAACGAATGTTATCTTTTAGATAGACAAGAGTTTAACCAAGTTCATGATTTCATTCGAAAAACTGATGAACCTTTAGTTATTGGAACTCTAACTTTAGAAAAGGGTCAAACTATCACAGTTGGAATTGATAGTCTTTTTGCCAGCCACATTGGTATTTTTGGTAATACAGGTAGCGGAAAGTCATACACTTTAGCCAAACTCTACTTTGAGCTATTTAAAATCTACAAGGATAATCAGAAATTCAGGCAAAAATCAAATTTCTTTTTGTTAGACTTTAATGGAGAATATGTAACCGAATCAGATAATGTAATTATACCTATAGAATACAAGAATATTTATCGGTTAAGCACAAAAAATTATGATGGTCAAAAATATCCTATCTCAAAAGAAACTCTGTATGACCATAATTTTTGGGCGATTGTATTGGAAGCAACTGAGAAAACTCAAACACCCTTCCTAAGACGAGCCATAAACAATGATTTCCTCGCTGAAAGAATCAAGCAACCTGATAGCCTAAAGGAACTTATAATAAGAGAATTTTTACTAGGTATTGCCAAAAACGATAAAGAACTAGGACTAAAAATTATTGTTGAATTTTTATCTGAATTACACTTTTCTATTCCACACTCTAACCTTTTAGAAGTCCGAGATAATCTTAGAGAAAGGGTGCAATATCATAATACCACCTATCAGTTCATGTTTGTGACAACAGGAGGAACTAGATATTACGATGAGGATATGGTAGCCCGAATCACAAATGAACTCGATACAATTGTTATACCGCAAGATGATTTGAATGATTTAGATGTTTTAAAGCTTCAAATCATATTTCAATACTATGATGAAATAATTAAAGGGTTTGCAAACATCGAACATTTAGCTCCTTTGATAAAAAGACTAGCTAAAAATTTCACTGATATTAGAAAGGTCATTGAAGCTAAAGAAGATGTTTCAACTTCTAAAAACTTCACAATAGTTTCATTAAAAGATGTCAATATTCATATGCGTAAAATATTACCATTGTTGTTGTGCAAACAACTTTATGAAGGAGAGAAGGCAAAAAATGATGAGACAACTCACTTGAATATTATAATAGATGAGGCACATAATATTCTTTCAAGAGATTCAAATAGAGAAAGTGAACAATGGAAAGATTATAGACTTGAAACTTTTGAAGAAATAATAAAGGAAGGTCGGAAATTCGGTGTTTTCCTGACATTGGCTAGCCAAAGACCTTCTGATATATCGCCTACAATAATATCACAATTGCACAACTATTTTCTACACAGACTAATAAACAACAATGACATTATTGCTGTAGAGAAAACCATCTCATATCTTGACAAACTATCCTTTGAGTATTTACCAATTCTGCCGACAGGTACATGTATTTTAGCAGGTCTTTCGGCTCAAGTTCCAGTAGTTATAGACATTGGAGCAATTGAAAAAGAATTTGAACCAAATAATAAAACCAGAAGCTTGATTGCAAATTGGAAAGATTAAAATTGAAAATAATAAAGCACGACACGCCAATCGAGTAGACGGCTCCGCCAGAAACTGACGGAGTGCGCCTCTCACACCACCGAGCGTACGGTTCTCGTACTCGGCGGTTCGCAAAGAGATGGATTGAGTTGGATGTAAAGTTCTGTCAAGGATAAGTATCCTCTTTTCTTCAAGCGTTTTAAGGTAATGGTTGTCCCTAAAATAGGACTTTGAGCAACTGTCCAACCACCTTTTCTTGTTCTGCTCCTAGTGTATGTACGGTTTTGAGTATAGCTCCTAATTGCATAAACATTTACCTCCGCTAATACATCCTTTTCGTTCCTAACTAACTCTCTGAACAACTAGCTCCATCAATAGTGCAAAAAAATTTAACATAAATTTCTTAAATTAAAAAAAGATGTATAAACTTGCGTATATTTACTAGTTGGCGGTAATGTAAAACCAACCTCAAATTAAAAAGTGAAAACTGAATTTATGAATAAAAAAATAAGCTCGTTTATCGATTCAGTTATCGAACAAAAAAAACTACAATTTTCAAAAGATGAAAGTGATTTTGACAAGTTGTTATTTGAAAGAAATATTCTTAAATCAGAAAATGATAAAATATCAATAATTGATTATCACTTAATTTCCTCACCGTTTCTTGACAAATACATTGAAAAACTTGACTTTATAATTGGTAAAGACTTTCAAGAAAATGCTGATTTTATAAATAAGGTTAAGGAAGATTTCTTATCTAATGGCTACGTTCACGACTATCACATATTGGAAAAAGAAATTTGGAAATTAGTTACAAAAGAATCTAATTCTAAGTTTAACTGTACTTTCAATGATTACCTCAATTCTGTAGATTTAGACAACAAACCTGAAGGATTATTCAGTTTCATTGATGCATATTCAAAATTATTACCTGAATTAAATTTAACAGATGAAATAATATTTGATAATGCACTTATCCTAACAGAAATAACTAAAAGTGATGCACAATATAATATTCCATTAGGCAATGTCCTAAATGGTATTAAGAATAAGTGTAAATCCGACTATGATTTAGGTTTAGAATTATTGAGAAAATCAATTTCCTTAAATGAGGAGAAAGAAAATATAATATCTGCAATCGTCTCTGGGCTCTATGAAAACAAAAAACATGAATTCTATGATTCAATCTTAAAAGATTTAATTCAAAAGGGAGACAAACTAAATGCTTTTTTCTTTGGTCTATCAAATATCTCTGATTTAGAAATTACCGAATGTGATTTATATCAAGAAATTATAAAGCAATACATCAAAGAGGATTCGTTAGTAATATCAATACTGTCACTTGTATTTTCAATTCTAAAATCCAATAATTCAAAATATCACAAATTCTGTTTTAAAGAATTGAATTCAGCTATCGAAAATGAAAAAACGGCTTACTACATTTTAAATAATTTAGACCAGCTAAACAATTACAATCAAGAAAAAACTGAGATTCTAGTTAAATTAATAAATCAAGATTACTTTACGATTGAAAACTATATAAACCCAATCAGCAATGTCTTTTGGCACTTAAAAGAATTTGAATCATTCAAAAAGGTTGTATTAACTATTATTGAAAAGAAACCTTTTGAAAATTTTATAAAAAGCTTTCAGTCTTATTTGCATTCGGTTGATAAAATTGAATTAGACAAATTCACAATTGAACTTTTAACAGACAACCAAGCAAGTAAAAGAAATATTGGTATTGACATATTCAACCATCTATCAAGTCACAGTCCCTATCAATTTGAATTTAACATTTTAGATTTGTCTCATATTTTACAATATAAATTATGGGTTTCTTTAACTCAAGATTTTCACGAACCAAAAAATAGACTTGTTGCTTTACTTCCATTGTTTGATTCAAAAAGTGATTTGATACGAGAGAGTTTCATCTGTAAGTTAGAGGAGATATCTGAAGATTACGGAGGACACGTTACTAAAATCATAGAAAGTAACCTTGACAAAAAGAATCCAAATTACTTACCTGTAATTGAAAGAATTAAAAATTACATTGAAGATTATTACGCTAAGAATATTGACTTAAAAAATTCTGTTCCGGAACTAAATCCATATCACACCCATTATAAATACATAAAAGCATTTGACGAATTGTTCTCTAAAAATATGAGCAAATCTGTAGGTAAAGGTGCTCGAGAAAATAGTCTTCTATCAATATTAGGAACTAAAACCGTGCAATTATCTAAAGGTGGTGGTTGGCGTTTTGGAGCAAAGAAAGAAATTTCACAACTCGGTAAAGTTGGAACCAGTTTTACAATGCCGAGAGGTTATTTTACTAATCCAAACAAATTTGAACTTGAAAAAGGTTTTTTAGTTAAACAAGACTGGAAAGATGAAGAATTTCTAGAAATTAAAACCTTTCTTGAAGATGAATAGTAATAGTATAATAGTACGAGAATATCTAGCTTCATTAAAAGAAGATTCTGAATTAGATTATTTATTTCCAATTCTTTTAAATCTTATGGGTTTTAGAATTGTTCAAACAGCAAAAGAATCAAAAGGTCAATCACAATATGGTAAAGATATTATTGCAGTTGGAAAGGATGAAAACGATATCAAACATAAGTGGTACTTTGAATTAAAAGGTTATTCAGATAAAGACATAACCCAAGCTAACTACTCAAAATCCGATGGAATAAGAGAATCAATAATAGAAGCGAAAGATACATTCTTCAAAGATTCAACCATTCCTGGTTTTAATAAACTACCTACTAAAATTGTGGTTGTACATAATGGTGTCTTGAAGACCAATATCAGAGATACATTTGAAGGTTTTATATCTAGAGAATTTAAAGAAGGTGAGTTCGAACGTTGGGATATTTACCATTTAACAGATATTTTTAGTAAATATCTTTTTAATGAATACTTACTATCAGACGATATCAGTAATAGATTATTAAAAAAGACATTAGCCTTTTTAGATTCGCCAGACAATGAATATTTAGAATTTAAAGAATTAGTTACTATTCAATTCAATAAAGTAGACAAAATAAAAAGTAGAGCGTTTAAAAAACTTTTTGCGACACTAAATCTATTAAACTCAATTATATTTCATTACAGTAAAGAAAACAACTATTTAGTGCCAGCAAAGGAATGTTCTAAATTTTTAATTCTAAAAACTTGGCATTGGATTTTAGAAAATAACCTAGAAAACAAAAAATCTGTTGTCAAGGAGTTTAAGAAGCTACTTAAAGGACAATTTGAAATATTTGATAAATATTTTCAGAAAACATTTCAAATTGCTAGAATTGAAAATGGATTGTATTCTGAATACGGTGCTTTTTATGAAAAAATCGGATACCCTATAAGATGTTTTGAATACTTAGATGACATAATTTATTATTGTCGTTTAAGAAACGCTATTTACAGTTCAAAGAAGATAGAAAGAATTAAAAACAAACAAAAGGACTTAATTATTGAATTAATTGAGAACAATAATGGATTTAATCGTCCTGTTTTTGACAATCACTCAATTCCAATAATTCAGTTGTTTTTATTTTTTTCTGACAAAAACTGTTTAAGACAAAAAGACGTTGAGTTTTTATTTGGTTATTTTCAACTTACAATAGCTAATCTTAGAATTGAAAAAATAAGACATAACAGGCAACCTGAATTATACAATAATATTGATCCAATAATAGAGTGTTTTGCTACAGGAGTTAAACCAGAAGAATACTGTGATAGCTCTTCAATATTAATTGCTATCCTACTAGAAGTTTGTCTAATATTCGATAATGAAAGCTTGTTTAAACAAATCTTATCATTTATTGATGATGATTTGAGTTTACAGATAGTTTCTATTGATTCCAATAATTTTAATGTTGAGCAATTACTGTTTGAAAAAAACTTACATAATGAGTATTATGTTGACTGTATAGAAAGAGTTGATAACGGGATAAAGCTCTTAAAAAATGAAGCTGATTTTAAAGAATTCAAAAAATCAGTTTTAGAAAAAAAAGAAATACCAAATCAGTATGAAACTGATAGTTTAGGACTTTCCTGTATAAGGTATTTAGCTCATAGCTATTTTAAAAATGAAATTTTACCTGAGGAATGGAGGGAATTGATAGAAGACAAATAAAACACTACCGCCAACAACGTATATAAAAAATAGCGGTTTAATCGCTTAATCGAAAGAAAATGAATAAATTAAAGGTCAGTTATAAACCGAAACATTAGTGCATAAAATCCGCTACTTTTCATATACCAGACGTTATCAATCTCCTACCACTAATACTCTATCTATATTTACTAGACACTCCCATAATCTACTTACAAAATCACAAATTATTTATTCCAATTACAGCTTTCCCTTGCACCGAATCAATATATATTACTATTTTTATGCAGTTATAAAATCAAAATAGCCAAAACCAATTCTTTCTATAGACTAAATAATTGTTTACTATTAAAACAAAACTAACAAATACCATAGATCAGTAACCAAAACTAGAATATAAGGCGTGAAATGCAATTAGATTAATAGTTAAAGTGGCTTGATGTTTATGGCTATCAGAAAGCTATTGAATTACTATGTGCAAAAACCAATAATATATAGAGAATCGTGGTTTCTGAATGAAATAGCAAAACAACCTCATCATACAAATCAGAAAATAGTGTAAAACACATTCACAATTATTTTGTGAATTTATAATTTAAAGGAACAGATTAAAATGAACAAACAACAACTAGCCGCCAAAATTTGGGAATCTGCAAACGAGATGCGTTCTAAAATTGAAGCTAACGAATACAAGGATTATATTCTAGGCTTCATTTTTTACAAATACCTATCAGAAAAACAATTACAATTTGTACGCAAACAAGATTTTACTGAAGCAGACATACGCGCACTTAATGAGGTAGATACAGAAACTGTAGATTTTATTAAGAAAAACATCGGTTACTTTATTGCTTATGATGATTTGTTTAGCACCTGGATTAGCAAAGGAAAAGATTTTGACGTATCCAATGTACGAGATGCCCTATCGGCTTTTAGCCGATTGATTAGTATAAAACACAAAAAGTTGTTTGACGGTATTTTTAATACACTAGAAACAGGTTTAAGCAAACTGGGTGAAACGGCAGGAAAGCAAACCAAAGCTATTAACGACTTGCTGCACCTTATCAAAGACATCCCTATGGATGGCAAGCAAGACTACGATGTACTAGGCTTTATCTACGAATACCTGATTAGTATGTTTGCTGCAAACGCAGGGAAAAAGGCAGGGGAGTTTTATACACCGCACGAGGTATCGGTTTTAATGTCAGAAATCGTATCAGACCATCTCAAAGACCGTAAAGAAATACAGATTTACGATTCCTGTAGTGGTTCTGGGTCCTTGTTGATTAATATAGGTAACAGTATTGCAAAGCATATGGATGATAAAAACAACATCAAATACTACGCACAAGAACTGAAACAAAACACCTATAACCTAACCAGAATGAACCTGGTAATGCGTGGTATGTTGCCGGAAAACATCCAAACTAGAAATGGAGATACGCTAGAAGACGACTGGCCATACTTTGATGAGAACGATCCTGTGCATAGTTATAATACGCTGTATGTAGATGCTGTAGTATCTAATCCACCATACTCACAAAAATGGTCACCAGATAACAAAGAAACAGACCCAAGATACTCGCGTTTTGGACTAGCGCCTAAAACCAAAGCCGATTTTGCATTCTTATTACACGATTTATACCACTTAAAACCAGATGGAATAATGAATATCGTGTTACCGCACGGCGTACTCTTTCGCGGCGGTGCCGAAGGCGATATACGCAAGCAACTGATAGAGCATAACCATATAGACGCTATAATTGGCTTGCCTTCAGGTATTTTTTTCGGTACAGGTATTCCAACTATTATTTTTGTGCTCAAACAAAAACGTTCTAATACTGATGTGCTTATTATAGACGCTTCAAAAGGATTCATTAAAGAGGGTAAAAATAACAAACTACGTGCTAGTGACATCAAGCGTATTGCCGATGCGGTTCGCGACAGAGAAACAAGACCTAAATTCTCTAGAGTGGTATCTCGTGATGAGATACGTGACAATGAATACAACCTCAACATTCCTAGATATGTTGACTCATCACCAAGTGCCGAAAAATGGGACATCTATGCCTCTATGTTTGGCGGTATTCCAATCAATGAAATAGATGAGCTAAATACCTATTGGAAAGCCTTTCCAGGGTTACGAGAAACGCTCTTTCATAAAACAACAGACGTAAATGCGCGACTTCAAGTAGATAATATAACGGAAAGTATTGCAACACATAAAGACGTTACCGCCTTTGCGAAAGCGTTTAAAGAGGCTTTTACAGATTTCGAGTCCTACCTTAATAATCGTTTATTAAAGCAAATAGAGCAAGTCAAAATCAATAAAGAAAAAGCAATCTTAAGTAATGATATCTTTAAGCGACTAGAAACCATACCGCTTATAGATAAATACCAAGCCTACCAACTGCTAGATGATAGATGGGATACCATTAATGTAGATTTAGAAATCATACAAACCGAAGGCTTTGATGCCACACGTGTAATAGATCCTAATATGGTAATTAAAAAGAAAAACGGAAAAGACGTAGAAATACAAGAAGGTTGGAAGGGACGCATCATGCCTTTTAACCTCGTGCAAGAACATTTTTTAACCAAGGAGTTAGAAGCACTAACTAAAAATGAAAATCGTGTTCTAGCTATTGCTGCCGAAATTGAGGAGCTACTAGAACAGTTTACCGAAGATGAAAAAGAAGAAGAAACCGTAAACGAAGCTAAAACAGGCTTTGTCAATGCGAAAGTCATTGCAGAAGCCAAACAAATTCGAGCCGACCATAAAAAGGATAAAACGCCCGTAACAGATAGCTATGAAGAAAAGATTCTAACAATAGACGATTTAATCACCGAAGATAAAAAACTAAAAAAGCAGATTAAAGAAGAGCAAGCAGCTTTACATATGCTAACCAAAAAAACCATTGAAAATCTAACCGATGCACAAGCTAACGAGTTACTAGAACAAAAATGGATTAAATCTGTAGTTATAGCAATACATCATTTACCGAGTTCGATTATAGAGTCCCTGTCACAAAAGATTCAAACTCTCGCAGAAAAGTATGCCACCACCTACTCGCAAGTAGCTAAAGATATCAAAGAAGCCGAATCTTCGTTGGCTAGTTTACTAGACGACCTAACCGGAAACGAACACGATATAAAAGCGCTCACCAAATTTAAGAACCTTTTAAAAACCGAAGCATAATATGGAAACACAAAATAAAAGTCCAGAAGTGCGATTTGAAGGGTTTACGGAGGGTTGGGGAGAAATCAAATTCAAAAAATTATTTTTTGGTATATCTAACAATTCTCTATCTAGAGACAAGTTAAATTACAATATTGGGAAAGCTAAAAACATACACTATGGTGATATTTTAATCAAGTTTAGAGATGTAGTTGATGTTCAAAAAGAGATTATTCCCTATGTAACAGAAGATGAGTTTGTAGAAAAATATAGAAGATCCAATCTTATGGATGGAGATATTATTTTTGCTGATGCTGCAGAGGATGAAACAGTTGGTAAATGTATTGAAATAGTAAATATCCAAAATGATATTGTTTTAGCGGGATTACATACAATTGCAGTAAGACCACAAATAGATTTTGCGTCAAAATATTTGGGATATTATCTTAATTCAAAATCTTACCATAATCAACTGCTTAAATTAATGCAGGGAACAAAAGTCTTATCTATTTCAAAAAATTCAATTCGTGATACAGTCGTATATCATCCAAAACAACAACAAGAACAACTACTTATATCTAAATTCTTCAATATAGTAGATGATTTAATAACAAACCACCAAACCCAACTCACAAAACTCAAAAACCTTAAAAAAGCAATGCTCACTAAAATGTTTCCTCAAAATGGAGCAAGCGTTCCAGAGATACGTTTTAAAGGCTTTGACGGGGAATGGGAGGATTTTTATCTTGATAAATTATGTGAATTTTCAAAAGGTAAAGGTCTGAGCAAAAATGATGTTTCTAATTCGGGCCTTTATGAATGTATCTTGTATGGCCATTTATATACAACATATGGAATGGTTACAGATAAAGTACATTTTTTCACGAATAAAAGCTTAGATAATAAAGTTGAAAGTGTTTATGGAGATGTATTAATTCCGAGTTCGGATACTACACCAACAGGATTAGCCCAATCCATATGTATTGAAAGAGATAATGTAGTGCTTGGGGGTGACATAAATATATTAAGACCTAAAAAAGGATTGTTAGGTAGCTTTTTATCATTCAATATTAATGCAAACAGAGTGAAACTCTTACCATTAATTAAAGGCTCAACCGTGAGACATTTATATAATGAGGATTTAAAAACTGTTAAAATATCAGTTCCTAAAAACATTAATGAACAGTATAAAATAAGTCAATATTTCAAAAATACAGATGTCTTAATAGAAAACCACCGAGAACAACTCAATAAACTTAACAACATCAAAAAAGCCTGTCTCAATAAATTATTTGTTTCTTAAAACCAACCCAACCAGTACCGTTTATAACTATGCTATTTAATAGAGAAAGTGATTTTGAAAAAGCCCTCATAGATGCCTTAACCAACAAAGGCTGGGAAAGTGAGGTCATTAAAAACCCTACCGAAAAAGACTTGCTGAATAACTGGGCAACCATCCTTTTCGAGAACAACCGCGATATAGACCGCCTTAACGATCATCCACTCACAGAGGGCGAGATGCAACAAATCCTAGAGCAAGTCAACACCTTGCGCACCCCTCTTAAACTTAATGGGTTTATAAACGGTAAAACGGTAGCCATTACTAGAGATAACCCAAAAGACACCTTGCATTTTGGCAAGGAGGTCAGTCTTAAAATCTACGACCGCCACGAAATTGCAGCTGGGCAAAGTAGGTACCAAATAGCACAACAACCACAATATAAAAGCAAATCGAATATCCTAGGCGACCGTCGTGGGGATTTGATACTACTCATTAACGGGATGCCACTCATACACATCGAGCTCAAAAAAAGTGGTGTACCAGTAAGTCAGGCTTACAACCAGATAGAAAAGTACGCCCGCGCTAATGTGTTTACAGGGTTATTTTCCCTCGTTCAAATATTTGTCGCCATGGAGCCCGAGCAAACCAGGTATTTTGCAAATCCGGGGCCAGAGGGTACATTCAATAAAGACTTCTATTTCCAATGGGCAGACTTTAATAACGAGCCTATCAACCATTGGAGCGATATCGCAACCTCTTTACTGTCCATTCCTATGGCACATCGCCTTATAGGCTTTTATACCGTACCAGACAATTCAGATGGCATACTTAAAGTCATGCGTAGTTATCAGTATTATGCAGCCAATGCCATAAGCGATAAAGTGGCAAAAACAGACTGGCAAAGCAAGCAGGCACGAGGTGGTTTTATATGGCATACTACAGGATCTGGTAAAACAATGACCAGTTTTAAAAGCGCCCAACTTATTGCCAATTCTAAAGATGCAGATAAGGTAATATTTCTAATGGATAGAATTGAGCTTGGTACGCAATCTTTAAAAGAATATAGAGGCTTTTCAGACGATAATGAAGACGTGCAAGCTACAGAAAACACAGGCGTTTTAGTCACCAAATTAAAAAGTAACGATCCTGCAAATACGCTAATTGTCACCTCCATTCAAAAAATGAGCCTTATTAATGATGAAGATGGCGGACTTAAAGCAGCAGATATTGAGATAATGAACAGCAAGCGCATAGTATTTATTGTCGATGAGGCACACCGTTCCACCTTCGGCGATATGTTACTCACTATCAAAGAAACCTTTCCCTGGGCAATTTTCTTCGGATTTACCGGTACGCCTATACAAGATTAGAATCAAAAGAAAATGAATACCACGGCAACCGTTTTTGGCGACGAGTTACACCGTTATAGCATAGCAGATGGTATTCGTGATAAAAACGTTTTAGGTTTCGACCCTTACAAGGTGTTAACCTATAAAGATAAAGACCTCCGAAAGGCTGTGGCTTTAGAGAAAGCAAAAGCAAACACCGTTCAAGAAGCCTTGGAAGACCCTAAAAAGAAAACAATCTTTTTAAAGTATATGAATGAAGTGCCTATGGCTGGCCAACTATCAGATTCAGGAACATACAACAGTGGAATAGAAGATTTGTTACCGAGTTCACAATACGATCGAATCCAGCATACACATACCGTAGTACAAGATATTCTAGAAAACTGGTTAATCTTAAGTCAAGGCGGAAAATTTCACGCCCTATTTGCAACACACAGCATACCAGACGCTATAAATTATTACCGCTTATTAAAAGCGACAAAACCAGACCTAAAAATTACAGCACTATTTGACCCAACCATTGACAATAATGGTCATTCAGCATATAAAGAGGACGCACTAATTGAAATTATAGAAGACTACAACGCGCAGTATAATCAAGATTTCAAACTGGCCAATTTCGGGAAAATGAAAAAAGATATAGCCTCCAGATTATCTCATAAAGCCCCCTATTTAAGAATTGCAGCAGAACCAGAAAAGCAACTGGATATCCTTATTGTGGTAGATCAAATGCTAACAGGCTTCGATAGCAAATGGATAAACACACTCTACTTGGATAAACAAATGGCATACGAAAATATCATACAAGCCTTTTCGCGTACCAACCGGCTTTTTAAGCGTGATGAAAAACCACACGGCACCATACGCTATTACCGAAAGCCACATACTATGGAGCGCAATATAGACGCCGCTATAAAATTATATTCAGGAGATAAACCTACAGGCCTATTTGTAGAACGTCTGCCCTATAATCTCAAAGCAATGAATGCTGTTTATGATGATATCGCAGAACTTTTTAGCCTGGCAGGAATAAACAACTTCGAAAAACTGCCTGCTGATTTGTCAGAACGGGGTCGTTTTGCAAAACTGTTTAATGAGTTCAATGCCTTCCTTGAAGCCGCAAAAATACAAAGTTTCACTTGGAATAAATTAGAATATACCTTCGGCACAGATAAAGGTAAGGATAAAGAAGTCATAACAGTAGCGCTAGATAAGTTGACGTATGATATCCTCGTACTACGTTATAAGGAATTGCTAGGCAATGGCAGCGGAGGCGGTGGAGATATAGACGTCCCTTATGAAATTGAAGGTCATATTACAGAAATCGATACAGGTAAAATCGATGCCGATTATATGAACTCCCGCTTTGAGAAGTATCTAAAAAAGCTAAATAGCAAAGATATCAGCAAAGAAGAACTACAGCAAACACTCGACGAGTTACACAAGTCTTTTGCCTCTCTAACACAAGAGCAACAAAAGTATGCCAATCTGTTCCTGCACGATGTACAACGCGGTAATGCCAAATTAGAACCAGGCAAAACCTTAAAAGACTACATTACCTTATACCAGTTCAATGCCAAAAACGACCAAATACGTAAAATAGCAACAGTTTTAGGTGTGGATGAATCCCGCCTACGCGCAATGATGGACTCCGGACTTACTGCAAAAAGCATCAACGAGTACGGAAGATTTTCAGAACTCAAAGAAACCGTTAACAAGGAAAAAGCCAAAGCATACTTTGAAGAAACCGAAGGAGAAAAAATGCCGCAATATAGAGTGAATATCAAAGTGGACGCCCTTTTACAGAAATTTATCTTAGAGGGCGGATTTGAACTGTAAAGGAACAAAGAAGTCAAGTCTCAATATAATTGTAAACTTACCTCATAGCAGAACAGTCATTCTTACTCCACAGTTAACCTCCATGAGCGCTTTATGTTTCTAATATATTGAATATCTCTTAGACAGTAGAGCTTTCAATTATATATAGTGATTTTGTTACATATAATGGTCAAAATTACACATTCTCAGACTATTAATGAACAGAATGATAAATGAATATGATGCTTTTTAATATAAAGTTTCAGTAAAAATACATCAAAGATTAAAAATAGGTAAAACGGTTGTAAATAAAGACTTTACAGCCGTTTTATGATTTTTTGGTAATGAGGTAAAAAGCAGGAAAAAGCGAGGTTTGGCAAAAGTAAGGTTACTAAAACGTTACTTTTAAACATTTGAAGCGAAGTTTGTAAACTGTTACTCTTCAGTGCTTTGCATTGTGTTTCATATTGTTTCGTGGCTCACATAGGTTTAATTTTATCATTAAGAATTGTGAGTATGGAAACGACAAGCAACGAAATAGAATTTAGAAAACAATTGACCGAACACGGTATTAATACCGTTGTTCGCAGAAACGACAACGGACGGATTTACGGTATAACTTTTATCGACCACGAGAGCCGTAGTGTTTGGAACGGTTCAGCTTTAGACAGAAACCTATCAGCTAATGTATTCAACGATTGGTGGAACAACGGAAACAAACCCGAATTAAAAATACAGAACAGCCCTGTTTCCAAAACAAATACATTGGACGATTTGCCAACGAAAGACCTTTTTGAGTTTATTCCACAGGAGCATTCGACTAATTTCGATTTAGGATTATTCAGCTTGCTACCCGATGCACAGGGCGTGGATTACGAGGAAGAACAGTTTGCCAAACGAATGAAGAAGAAAAAGAGACGATTGCAATAAACAATGCAATGCCATTGCATTACTTTTTTACTAACTTTGCAAAAGAATATGAAAGTCTTTTTTTCCATATTGGCAATTTATATGATGGCGGTATTTTTAATGCCGTGTACCGATATGTATGAAAAGGAGAGTTTTCAAAACCATAACCATTCAGAAGAATTAGCCCATAAAGCAAGCCACGACCATCAGGAAAAACCTGATATGTGCAGCCCGTTTTGTTTATGCGGTTGTTGTGGAATGGTGTCGGGCATAGTGCTTCAATGGAATGTATATAACTTAGTTAAGGCGAAGACTTTTGAACTGTCTAAGCCTGAAATATATTACAAATCTATCTTTATCCCCTGCTACTTCGGGAAAATTTGGCAACCGCCAAAGGTTAATGCTTAATTTTTAATGTTTTAGTGATTACAGCTTAACGCAAACAGCGTTAGCTCGGTTTTTAGGCTATTTATATTGCCTAAAAACACAATCATTATGATTTTATCATTATTAATTCATCATTAATCGCAACAAAAAGTGTTAGATAATATTATAAAATTCTCCATAAAGAATAAGTTCATCATAGGATTGATGACCTTGTTACTTATCATTTGGGGGGTATGGAGTGCCACCAAAATCCCTATTGATGCCCAACCTGACATTACAAACAATCAGGTTCAGATTATTACCCTGTCGCCTACATTGGCAGGACAAGAAGTAGAACAATTAGTAACATTTCCCGTAGAGCAAAGTATCGTTAATCTTCCAAAAGTAGAAGAGATAAGAAGTGTTTCAAGATTTGGATTATCTGTTGTAACCGTTGTCTTTCAAGATAATGTCGATATTTATTTTGCACGACAGTTAGTAAGCCAACAGCTGAAAGAAGCACAAGACCAGATAC
This sequence comes from Flavobacteriaceae bacterium, assembly GCA_034676605.1. GTDB lineage: Bacteria > Bacteroidota > Bacteroidia > Flavobacteriales > Flavobacteriaceae > Flavobacterium. The sequence continues at coordinate 2,520,221 of JAUCBW010000001.1, forward strand.
CTGACGGGATTGGAACACCTGAACTTGCTCCTGTCAGTACAGGTCTTGGCGAAGTGTACCAATATATTCTTCATCCCAAAGAAGGCAGTGAAGACAAATATTCCGCAATGGATTTGCGGACAATGCAGGACTGGATTGTTGCCAGACAACTTTACGGTACTCCGGGAATTGCAGAAGTCAATAGTTTCGGTGGTTTGCTTAAACAGTACGAAGTTTCTATCGACCCAAACCGCATCAAGGCAATGGACGTTAGTATTTCCGATATTTTTACCGCCCTCGAAAACAACAACCAAAATACCGGAGGTGCATATATCGATAAGAAGCCCAATGCTTACTTTATTCGCGGGATTGGTCTGGTTACTTCATTGGAAGATGTAGGAAATATCGTCGTTAAAAATACAGGTAGCGTTCCGGTATTTATCAAAGATGTGGCAGAAGTACAATTTGGTCACGCAACCCGGTACGGAGCATTGACCTATAATGGCGAAGTAGATGCTGTGGGTGGGATTGTAATGATGTTGAAGGGAGAAAACACCTCTGAAGTTGTAAAAAGTATCAAAGAAAAAATACCGGTTATCCAACAATCTCTACCCGAAGACGTGGTCATAGAACCATTTTTAGACAGAATGGATTTGGTTGATAGAGCGATAAGTACGGTTCAAAAGAACCTCATTGAGGGCGCACTGATTGTTATTTTTGTATTAATTCTATTCCTGGGGAATTTCAGAGCAGGACTGATTGTAGCCTCAGCCATACCGCTATCTATGCTTTTTGCGTTGGGAATGATGCGGCTGTTTGGTGTAAGTGCCAACCTGATGAGTATGGGGGCTATTGATTTCGGATTGGTAATAGATGGTTCCCTGATTGTCGTCGAAGCGACAATGCACCATTTGGGATTGCGGAAAACCACGCATAGGCTTACCCAAAACGAAATGGATGACGAGGTTTTTGACTCGGCAAGAAAAATCCGTACAAGTGCGGCATTTGGAGAAATCATTATCCTTATCGTTTATATCCCTATCCTTACTTTGGTAGGTATCGAGGGTAAAATGTTCACACCGATGGCACAGACCGTAGGTTTTGCCATTTTGGGAGCATTGATTTTATCCTTTACCTATATCCCGATGATGAGTGCTTTGTTTTTGTCGAAAAAGCCGATTACCAAAAAGAATTTTTCAGACAAAATGATGGATTATCTGCAAGGCATTTATAAGCCTTTGTTAGAAAAAGCCATTCGGATAAAATATGTTGTGATAGCGGTTGCCGTTGGTCTTTTTACAATCAGCATATTCCTTTTTTCACGAATGGGCGGAGAGTTCCTACCAAAATTGGGCGAGGGCGATTTTGCTTTCCATTGTATCCTGCCGCAAGGAACATCGTTAAGCCAAAGTCTGGAAACCTCTATGCAGGCATCCAAGATAATCAAAGAGTTCGACGAAGTAAAAATGGTCGTAGGTAAGACAGGTGCAGGAGAAATACCGACAGACCCGATGCCTCCGGAAGCTACCGACCTGATGATTATCCTGAAACCACAGGACGAATGGAAAACAAAAAAATCCTATGACGAGCTTTCCAATGAAATGATGGAGAAACTTGAAGTTATTCCCGGTGTATTCTTTGAAGCCAATCAGCCGATACAGATGCGGTTTAATGAACTGATGACAGGTATCAGGCAGGATGTAGCCGTTAAGATATTCGGAGAAGACCTCGACAGTTTGTTGGTTTATGCCAATAAAGCGAATGCTATTATTCAAACAGTAGAAGGTGCGACTGCTCCGCAGGTAGAACGGGTAGCAGGTCTTCCCCAAATCAATATCGAATATGACCGTACCCGAATAGCCAATTACGGCTTGAATGTACAGGAAATAAACGATATTGTAAGTACGGCATTCGCAGGTAAATCAGCAGGTGTGATTTATGAAAACGAACGAAGATTTGATTTGGTGGTACGGCTTGATGAAGCCCACCGCAGTTCCATTGAGGATGTGAGCAATCTGTTTATCCCACTACCAAACGGCGACCAAATACCGCTTTCACAGGTTGCAAACATTGATTACAAATTAGGGCCCGCACAAATCAGCCGTGAAGGCGGTAAACGCAGGATATATGTCGGCTTCAACGTACAGGGGCGGGATGTAGCCAGCGTTGTCAATGAAATTCAGGATAAATTGGCTGAACAGATTAAGCTACCGACAGGTTATTATTTTACTTATGGTGGTCAGTTTGAGAACCTCCAAAAAGCTACCGACAGATTGCTGATTGCTGTACCTATCGCATTGCTTTTGATTTTTATCCTGTTGTATTTCACATTCCATTCGTTTAAGGAAGCCGTTTTGGTATATACAGCTATCCCGATGAGTGCCATTGGAGGCGTATTTGCCCTGTTATTGCGGGATATGCCATTCAGCATATCAGCAGGTGTCGGATTTATCGCCCTGTTTGGTGTTGCTGTTCTGAATGGGATTGTACTGATTGCCACGTTCAATAGACTGGAAAAAGAGGGTTGGAACGAGATTATTCCGAGAATTATCGAGGGAGCTAAAACAAGGCTTAGACCTGTATTGATGACGGCATCTGTGGCAAGTTTAGGTTTTTTACCAATGGCGTTGAGTACAAGTGCAGGTGCAGAAGTACAAAAACCGTTGGCAACCGTGGTTATCGGTGGACTGATTTCGGCAACTGCCCTGACATTGTTCGTCCTGCCATTGCTGTACCTCGTATTTATGAGAAACCAAAAACCTCCGATAAATAGTAAAACGAAAGCCATAGCACCCGTGCTGTTGCTGTTTGTGTTCTTGGGTTTTTCTCAAAACGGTAAGGCACAAACTCCGATGAGTGTAGATAGAGCTATTGAAGTAGCTGTGGAGAACAACCCTCAGCTACGTTCCAAAAATATGGATATTCAATCTGCCCAAAGCCTTAGCAAGACGGCGTATGAACTACCGAAGACCGATGTAAACTTCCAATACGGGAATAATGAGGGATTTGAATATAATGACGGTTTCCAAATTTCACAGACCATTCCCTTTCCGACACTCTTTGGGGCAAAGAAAAATCTTGTCAAAGAGCAGGTAAAAGGTCAGCAGTGGGCGAAGGCTCTGACAGAAAACGAACTGAAAAAACAGGTAAGAACCTATTATTATCAGTTGGATTATTTGGAGCATAATGCTTCGGTTTTAAAGTATCTTGATAGTATTTATGTAGACTTTATCCGTGTTGCGGAACTCCGGTATAAAACGGGAGATATAGGTAAATTAGACGTTAATACTGCAACTACCAAGAAAGGGGAAATAAGTCTTTTGTATCAACAGAACGAGGTTTTAAGGCAGAACGCCTATCAAAGCCTTAAAAATCTGATGCAGACACAGGAAGATTTCTTAATAGAACCTCAACCGGATTATACACCATTGCTGTTAAGTTCTTTCATTGACAGTTCGGCTGTTGCAAATCATCCGAGCATCCAGCTATTGTACCAAGAGGCGAAAATTGCCGAACAGAACAAGAAATTGGAACGGGCAAACAGCCTGCCTGATTTTACGTTCGGCTATAATAACATATCGCTGATAGGAATGCACAGTAAAAATGGTGTAGAGCAATTTTATGGCAGAGGACAGCGGTTTAGTTTTGTTGATGTAGGTATTACAATCCCCATTTTTACAACCACCAAAGCAAAAATTCGCTCGCTTGATTACAAGAAACAATCATTGGAATTAAATGCGCAATGGCAGGAACAACAGCTTAAAACGGAATTGGCAAACGCCTTGAAACAATACGAACAATATGTAGCGCAGTTTACCTATTTCAAGGAGCAGGCACTTCCCAATGCTGATGAGATTATCAATGCTGCAAAGCTGGGGTACAGTACCGGAGATATTTCTTATGTGGAGTACCTATTTGCCTTGCAGACAACAGCAGACATTCAGCTTAATTATTTAAATAGCATTCAGCAAATCAATGAGGCTGTAACGCTTATCCATTCATTAATCAGTAAATAATACAATATGAAACGTATCATAAATAATATAGTTTTCAGCGTTCTTGTCCTCGTAGCATTCTTTGCTTTCAACGCCTGTACAAATAATCATAAAGAGGGCGACGGGCATAATCACGGAACGGAAGCAGAAACAACAACGGACGAACACGAAGAAGAAGAAAATGTTGCAGTGCTGACCGATGAGCAGATGAAAGCCGTAGGTATTGAAATCGGTTCAATTGAACAGAAGCAATTATCCGCAACATTGAAAGCTAATGGAGCATTAAGAGTTCCCAACAGCAACAAGGCGAATGCAACCTCGTTGTTTGGCGGTGTTATCAAATCCCTCAACGTGGAGATAGGCGATTTCGTAAGGAAAGGTCAGGTCATCGCTACTATTTCCAATCCGCAATTCATACAGTTGCAGGAAGAATACCTAAGCATCAATAGCCGGATAGAATTTGCAGAACAGGAACTTGTAAGACAAAGAGAGCTGAACGACGGAAATGTCGGAGCAAAGAAAAACTTGCAAAGTGCCACTACTGAACTGAACACATTGAGAACACGGAAGTCTTCTTTGAACCAGCAAATCCAAATGATGGGCATTAATCCGGCTTCCTTGTCAAATTCCAGCCTTAAATCCTCGTTGGTCGTTACAAGTCCGATAAGCGGTACTGTCAGCAATGTTTTCGCCAAAATCGGAAGTTATGTAGATGTCTCTTCGCCCATTGCAGAACTGGTTGAAAACAGTGCTTTGCACTTGGATTTACAGGTTTATGAAAAAGATATTCCCCTAATCAAAATAGGTCAGAAAATAGATTTTGTCGTAACCAACAATCCCAATAAGACCTATTCTGCCGAAGTGTACAGTATTGGTTCATCTTTTAGCGGAGAGAGTAAGACCATTGCCGTTCACAGCAGAATTACAGGAGATAAAACAGGATTGATTGACGGAATGAGCATAACCGGAACTGTCAGTTTAGATAATGTACTAAGCACGGCTGTACCCAATGAAGCGATTGTCAATGCAGACGGGAAGTATTACATCTTTTTGGTCAAGGAGCAGGAAGAAGAACCACACGACCATAATGAGGGCGAAGCTCACGACCACAAAGAGGACGAGGCTCACGACCATAACCACGACCACGGTTCGGAAAAAGGAACTCCATTTGTAAGAATGGAAATCGTTAAAGGTACTTCTCAATTGGGTTACACGGCGATAACGCCTGTAAGTGAAATTCCACACGGTACGCATATCGTGGTAAAAGGTGCGTTTTTTGTGAATGCAAAAATGAATGATACGGGAGAACACGGTCACGCTCACTAAAATAGTATATAATGAAAAAGAGCATTGAACAAAAGCTGTTGTCAAAGAACACCAATCCGACCAGTATGCGGATATTGGTGTATGATTTCTTGGAGCAACAGCAGACAGCGATGTCCTTATCTGAAATCGAAAGCCATTTTTATAAAGCAGACAGGGTTACGATTTACAGGACTTTGAAAACTTTTGAGGAAAAAGGCATTGTACACAGTATTCAGGAGAACACTACGGTTAAGTATATTTTGTGCCACGATGGGTGCGATGAAGAAACGCACAAGGATTGGCACTTACATTTCTATTGTAAGATTTGTAAACAGACAACCTGTAAGGAGGATTTTATAATACCGCAGAATGGAAGTCAGAATTACCGTATTGACGAAATAAAATTATTTGGTAAAGGTATTTGTGAGAACTGTTTAAAGGAGAGTTTGCAATAGCATTGCAGGCTCTACCTGTGTACCTTTGTTATAAATATAAATGTGTTATGGACAACTATCTTAAAGAAACAAACATCCTTGACTACTCAAACGTTTCTATACAAGAGTTATTGGAACTAAGAGGGTGGAAAGATTTGGACACTGTTTCAAGAGTTAAAGCCATTTACAATTTTGTAAGAGATGAAATAAAATTTGGCTATAATGTTTCGGACGATATACCTGCATCAGAAATTCTGAAAGACGGTTACGGACAATGCAATACAAAGGCAACTTTGCTAATGGCGTTATTAAGAGCAACGGGAATACCTAACCGCATTCACGGTTTTACCATTGACAAAGCCTTGCAAAAAGGAGCTATTACGGGTATTTGGTACAAACTTTCGCCTCAAAATATCTTACATAGCTGGGTAGAAGTATGGGTAAATGAGCAGTGGTATTTTTTAGAGGGCGTGATTTTGGATAAATCTTATCTCACAAAATTGCAGGAGCAGAACAGCGATTGCAAAACCACGTTTTGCGGTTTCGGGGTTTATACAGATAATTTTGAGAACCCGCCGATTGAATGGAACCTCAATAATACGTTTATTCAGGATAAAGGCATCAATCAGGACTTTGGTGTGTTTGATACACCCGATGAATTTTATTCTAAGCATCAGCAAAAGCTAAATGCGTTTAAGCGATTTGCTTTTCAGAATATCGTGAGGCATATAATGAATAATAACGTGGAAAGAATAAGAAATAAAAAAGTGTAACGAACCTAAAAAATTAAAGGCTATGATAAATACAGACAAAAATCACAAGCATACTTACGATGCACAAGGCAAAATGACTTGTTGCACACAGGAAGAAAAAATTTACACCCAAGCAGGTGCAAAAGAGTTGGTAAATGAAAAGCATCAATACGACCACAGCGATGATGACGGACACGACCACAGCCATAGTGATAGTAGTCCGATGAAAATGTTTTTGCCGAGCATCATATCATTGGTATTGTTGCTTGTTGCCATTTCATTTGATAATTGGCTTCCACAGCAATGGTTTACAGGTTGGGTAAGGATTATTTGGTATGTGGTAGCGTATGCTCCCGTTGGGTTTCCTGTATTGACAGATGCTGTGAAAAGCATCAGAAAGGGAGAAATCTTTTCAGAGTTCTTTTTAATGGGCATTGCCACCATCGGGGCATTTACCATTGGCGAATACCCGGAGGGTGTTGCCGTAATGTTGTTTTATGCCGTTGGCGAAGTATTCCAAACATTGGCAGTAACAAGAGCTAAGGCAAATATTAAAACCTTGCTCGACCAACGTCCCGATGAAGTAACTGTTTTAGAAAACAATCAAGCAAAAACAGTAAAGGCAGAAAGTGTAAACATTGGCAATATTATCCAATTAAAACCCGGTGAAAAATTAGGCTTAGATGGCGAATTATTATCCGAAACTGCATCATTCAACACCGCTGCACTTACAGGAGAAAGCAAGCCGGATACCAAAACCAAAGGCGAAACCGTATTGGCAGGAATGATAAATCTAAACACCGTTGCACAGGTAAAAGTAACAACGGCTTATACTGATAGCAAGCTAAGCAAAATTTTAGAATTGGTACAAAATGCCACCGCACAAAAAGCACCAACAGAATTATTCATCCGCAAATTTGCAAAAATCTACACACCGATTGTTGTGTTGTTGGCTGTGCTAATTACTATAGTTCCTTATTTTTTTGTAGGCGATTACGTATTTAGTCAATGGTTGTACAGAGCATTGGTGTTTTTGGTTATTTCTTGTCCTTGCGCCTTGGTCATTAGTATTCCTTTGGGTTATTTTGGCGGAATTGGTGCTGCTTCAAAAAATGGGATTTTATTCAAAGGAAGTAATTTTTTAGATGCACTTGCCAATATCCAAAACGTTGTAATGGATAAGACAGGCACAATGACGGAGGGTGTTTTTAAAGTACAAGAAGTTGTATTAAAATCTGAATTTGATAAAAACGAAATCCTGAAAATGGTAAATGCTTTAGAGAGCCAAAGTACACATCCAGTTGCTACCGCTATTCATCAATATGTAGGTGAAATTGATAGCTCGATAAAGTTAGAAAATACAGAAGAAATTGCAGGTCATGGTTTGAAAGCTAATGTAAATGGAGAAGAATTATTAGTAGGAAATTTTAAGTTGATGGATAAATTCAATATCAATTATGATTTAGACCCAACCACAATTGTTTACACTTTAATTGCCATTGCTTACAATGGAAAATTTGTAGGTTACATTACCATTGCCGACAGTATAAAGGAAGATGCACAACTAACTATTGACAAGTTAAAAGCATTAGGAGTAAAAACCACAATGTTGAGCGGAGATAAAAGCACCGTAGTAAAATTTGTTGCCGATAAATTAGGAATTAATAATGCCTTCGGCGATTTACTACCTGAAGATAAAGTAAATAAAGTAAAAGAAATCAAAGCCAAAAGTGAAACTGTAGCATTTGTAGGTGATGGCGTGAACGATGCACCAGTAGTAGCTTTGAGCGATGTTGGTATTGCAATGGGCGGTTTGGGTAGCGATGCTACTATTGAAACAGCCGATGTAGTTATTCAGGATGATAAACCGAGCAAAATACCGATGGCAATCAAAATCGGTAAGCAAACTAAGAAAATTGTTTGGCAGAATATTACGTTGGCATTTGCGGTAAAAGGAATTGTACTAGTTCTGGGAGCAGGTGGTTTGGCTACAATGTGGGAAGCCGTTTTCGCTGATGTGGGTGTTGCATTATTGGCAATTTTAAACGCTGTACGCATACAACGCATGAAATTTTAATGGACAAGTCAATTTATGAAAAATAGGGAGTAATTTTAATTTACTCCCTCGGGAGAAGGTGTAACGTAGTTTTTAATATATTTGTAAAATGAAGCATTTATCATTCATATTAGCATTAATGGTCTTGGTCTTATCGACCGCACCTTGCTTTATGGAAGATAAATGTCTTGAAACCGAACAGCAAACAACAAGTAGCCAAGAGCAAAACGATGATGATTGCGTAATGGCGTGTTGCTCGCCTTTTTCCAAGTGTAATACCTGTACAGGATTTGTAATAGACTCTTTTTATTTTTCGACAATAAACTCTATACAACTACCTGTAAAGAAAGCAGGTGCAATACCTGCACCGTCTGTTTCAGACTTTCCTTATTCTATTTGGCATCCTCCACAATTGGCTTAATATATGGTGCTTTCCGCCCAAACTGATTTGTTACGGTGCTTTCCACCGTTATTACTTATTTATTAAATATTAAGCATTATTTTTCAATGAAAAAAATACTCTTTGTCTCATTTTTTATGACACTCAACCTTTGTGTATATGCACAAAATATGTTCAAAGCTGTAATTAAAGACAGCGAAAAAAAAAGAGCCTTTAATGGGCGTAACCGCACAGGTAACAGGCACTACAATCGCCACAATTTCCGATGAAAACGGACAGATTATATTAACAGGTATTGCAAACGGTTTGCAAGAAATTCAATTTAGTTATATCGGTTTTGCCCAACGTACCGACAGCTTTAATTTTCCGTTAGAAGATACAGCTCCGATTGAAATCCTACTTTATGAACAATCGGTAGATTTGGAAGAAATCGTTATTTCATCAACAAGAAGTACAAGAACTATCCAAAATATCCCCACACGTATTGAGTTTATAGGAAGTGAGGAGTTAGACGAAAAAGGCAATATGAAAGCAGGGGATATTCGTATGCTTTTGGCAGAAAGCACAGGCATCCACGTACAAACCACATCGCCCACAAGTGCCAATGCAAGTATTCGTATTCAGGGGCTTGACGGACGATATACGCAAATTTTAAAAGACGGTTTTCCTATTTATTCGGGTGCTTCGAGCGGATTGGGTTTGTTGCAAATTCCACCGCTTGACTTAAAGCAGGTTGAAGTTATTAAAGGTTCAACATCTACGCTGTACGGTGGTGGAGCAATAGCAGGTTTGGTAAATCTGATTTCCAAGACACCAACGGAAGAAAGGGATTTGCGTTTTCATTTAAACGGAACATCGGGCAGGGGTTTAGACATCAATGGTTTTTACGGACAGAAGTTTAAGAAAATCGGAACGACAATATTTGCTTCGCATAATCGCAACGGAGCTTACGACCCTGCACAAATCGGGCTTTCTGCCATTCCCCAATTTGAAAGGTATGTACTGAACCCTAAATTATTTGTTTACTTCAATGATAAAACAAAAATGAACTTCGGCATTAACACCACCATTGAAAACCGTTTGGGTGGCGATATGCTTTACATCAAAGGCAAAGGCGATAACACACACCAATATTTTGAAGAAAACAAAACACAACGCTATTCTACCCAATTTGTTTTTGACCATACGGTAAACGAAAACAGTTTTGTACAGATAAAGAACAGCGTAAGTTATTTTAACCGCAATACAGCTATTCCCAATTACGAGTTTGAGGGAACGCAAACAGCCACTTTTACGGAAGCAAGCTATACCCACAGCAAAGAAAAGTCAGAATGGGTAACAGGCGTTAATATTTGGACGGACAATTTTAAAGAAAAGCAGATGACCGTATTTCCGTTGAGGGATTACAACCAAACCACATTCGGGGCTTTCGTTCAAAACTCTTTTAGGGCTACGGATTGGCTACAATTAGAAACAGGTTTAAGAACGGATTACGTGATAGATTACGGAGCTGTTTTTTTGCCAAGAGTATCGGCATTATTTCAGATTGCAAACGGATTGACTTCACGTGTCGGGGGTGGGTTTGGCTACAAAACACCAACCATTTTTACCGAAGAAAGCGAACGCATACAGTACCAAAACGTAATGCCTATTGATGATAACACCAATAAATTAGAAAGAAGCTACGGAGCAAATGCAGACATAAATTACCGTACTAATATTGGCGATGATTGGACATTTAGCATAAATCATTTATTCTTTTACACCTATTTGGATAACCCTTTGTTGCTTCAAAATATAACTGCAAATACTTATCAGTTTATCAATTCATCGGGCTACATTCATACCAAAGGAACAGAAACAAATATCAAAATCGGTTATGATGATTTTAAATTGTTTTTGGGCTACACCTTTACCGATACCCGATTGATTGAAAACGTAACAAATACCGAAAATCCACTAACACCAAAACACCGCATTAACTCTGTACTTATGTATGAAATAGAGGATAAATGGAAAATCGGTTTGGAAGCCTATTATTTTAGTCCGCAAAAGCTCAATGACGGAACAACAGGAAAAGACTATGTTATATGTGGCTTTATGGCTGAAAAAATTTGGGAACGGTTTTCTTTGTATATCAACTTTGAAAATTTCCTTGATACAAGGCAGACACGTTTCGACAACATTTATACAGGTACAATAACCAACCCTGTTTTTAAAGACATCTATGCACCATTGGACGGATTTGTAATTAACGGAGGAATAAAATTTAGACTTTAAGAAAATGAATAAAACCATATTCAATATAACAAAAATGGATTGCCCAAGTGAGGAGCAATTAATCCGTATGAAATTGCAGGATTTCGATACGGTAAAGTCATTGGAGTTTGATATTCCCAATAGAAAACTGAATGTTTATCATAGTGGAGACCCAGAGCCGATTTTTTCGGCTTTGGAAACACTAAACCTAAATACAACATTGATTTCAACCGAAGAAAATAACGCAGTTGTTGAAACAGATACAAGCAATAACCAACGGAAACTACTTTGGACAGTATTGATTATCAATTTCGTTTTCTTTGGATTAGAGATGTTGTTCGGTATTTTTTCCAACTCAATGGGATTAGTAGCGGATAGCTTGGATATGCTTGCCGATAGCATCGTTTACGCATTGGCTTTGTTTGCTGTTGGGGGTACGATTGCAAGAAAAAACAATATCGCCAAATTTGCAGGTTACTTTCAAATCCTGTTAGCCGTTATCGGTTTTGTTGAAGTTATCAGACGTTTTATCGGAATAGAAGCGATGCCCGATTTCAAAACAATGATTATTGTTTCTGTTTTGGCATTGATAGCAAACGTACTTTGTCTTTACCTATTGCAAAAGAACAAGAGTAAAGAAGCCCATATGCAGGCTTCGATGATTTTCACGTCAAACGATGTTATAATCAATTCGGGGGTTATCGTTGCAGGAATTTTGGTCAATTGGTTAAACTCGAGCTATCCCGATTTGATTATCGGAGCTATTGTATTTGTAGTAGTGGCAAGAGGGGCATATAGAATATTGAAATTGGCAAAGTAGTCGTTAAGTTCCCTATTTTAACTAATAGAAACAGACAGGATAATGAAAATACAGGTATTAAGCTGTTGTGAACGTATTTGAATAAAACGGAAGAACAAGGACGAAAGACAGAGTTTATTCTATCAGTATTATGTGAAAAGGGCTTTGCAAGCCCTTTTCTCTTGTCCTGTAATCCCGATAGGGAATAAAATGTTTATTTGTTTTTGAGAAACAAAAAATTCGTATATTTGCTTTGAGCTAACGGAAACACGTTGAAATACAAAGCAATAAGCACCGTTACCAAATCGTTACCTGACTTTTTTGATAATCTTTATAAAAGCTTAGTATTCAACCGATACAGCTTTTTCCTGAAAACTTTAAAATAAAAAACCAGAATTGAACTTTTTATATTAAGAAAAGATCTATAAACTTTTATATATTTACTAGTTGTGCGTCATTTTACCCGAAACGAAATAGAAAAATAACAATATGAAAAACCCTAGACTTGAAGTTTATAAAGTAATATTGTAGGCTTCCCCAAAAATGCAGTTACAAGAAATAAGACTTTTCAAAATTTTAAAAAATATCCTACTACTTTTCCTGCCTTCTCAGCTCCTCAATAAAAAAGGTGGGCGATATACCTGTTCGTGATACAAAAGTGTAGGCTTCCCCAAAAATAGGACAGTTTTTAATTCAAATTTAGTAACTTTAAATTTAAACTGTCATAATGAAAACAAGCAAATTTAGCGAGAGTCAAATAATAACAGCTCTCAAGGAAAATCAACAAGGTAGATCTGTTGGAGAACTCTCCAGAGAATTAGGTATTGATAAAAGCACTTTCTACTATTGGCGTAAGAAATATGGAGGTATGGAACATCAGGAGCTAAAGCGTTTAAAAGAGTTAGAAAACGAGAATAGCAAGCTCAAACAGATGTATGCAGATGTTAGCCTAGACAATAAGATGTTAAAAGATCTATTGTCAAAAAAGTTTTAAGGCCTTCCGACAAAAGAGTTCGTGCCAAGTATCTCATTAAAGAATATGTAATTCCTGTTGTTCGAGCCTGCCATATTGTTGGTCTTAGTCGTTCAATGTGGTATTATCAGAGTAAAAGAGATGATAGTGCAGTTATTGATAAATTGACTGAACTGGCCGAAGCATATCCTACAAGAGGTTTTGATGAATACTATCTCAAGATCCGTCGAGAAGGTCTAATATGGAACAGAAAGCGTGTATTACGAGTATATCGTGATATGAAGCTCAGTCTTAGACGTAAACATAAAAAACGCTTGATTAACCGGGTTAAACAACCTTTAGAAACCCCTTCAAGTCTGAACGAGTGTTGGAGTATGGATTTTATGAGCGATGCGCTTACAGATGGCAGAAAACTACGTGTATTTAACGTTATAGACGACTCTAATCGTGAAGCTATTGTAATCGATGCAGGATTGTCATACCCAGCTAGAGCAGTAGTTGAAACACTTGAAAACCTTAAAGAAGAAATAGGATTGCCAAAATATATTAGATGTGATAATGGACCGGAATTTACATCAAAAACTTTTATGAACTGGAGTGCAAAAAATAATATTGAAATCAAGTATACCCAACCAGGTAAGCCAATGCAGAATGGGTACATAGAAAGATTTAACCGATTCTTTAGAGAAGATATATTGGATGCTTTTTATTTTAATGACATTTACCAACTTCAAAAGTTAAGTGATAAATGGAGAGAAGACTACAACTTTAATCATCCTCATAAATCTTTAGGAAATAAATCCCCTAAAGAATTTTTGCCCAGATTTGATGAAGAATTTAAATTCTTCATCAAATCTGAACTAAATAATAATTATTTGTCTAATTTTAAAGTGTCCTAAAAGAGGGAAGTCTACAGTTCTTCAAAATTATATTCAGTTGAAAAACAACTAATAGATAAGTTTTTATTAAATAATTTAGATTCCAATGATTCCTACAAAATTATTGAAGCTAATTTTCCTCCAATAATTGAAGGAACTATTTTAAATTCAATCAAGTATAACAAGGTAGAAGAAAAAAAGTCCATAAATAATTATTTTGTAGAAGCACATAATATATCTTTATAGCACAATGAAATTCATTTCCCAACACGACCAAATGGACTGTGGTCCTGCCTGTTTGGCAATGATTACGAGTAAATTTGGTAAAAATTATTCATTACAATATTTAAGGGAAAATTCTTTTTTAACAAAAGAAGGAGTTTCCTTATTGGGAATAAGTGAGGCTTCAAAAAAGATAGGCTTTGAAACACTAACGGCTAAATTAACTATTGAAAAACTAATTACCGAAAAAGAAACACTTCCCTGTATTTTACATTGGAATCAAAACCATTTTGTGGTCTTAAAAAAAGTTACTAAAAGTATTTTTACAGGAAAATATTTTTTTCATATTTCAGACCCTGCTCACGGTTTTATTAAACTAAACGAAAAAAAATTTGCTAAATCTTGGATAACAGATAACAACAAAGGTGTTGCCCTTTTTCTAAACCCAACAGAAAATTTTTATAAAAAAAATCCAGAGAAAGAAGAAAAATTATCAGTAAAGCATCTGTTTAGATACTTAACTCCTTTTAAAAAACAAATAAGTATAATGTTTGTTTTACTACTTTTTGGGAGTTTGCTGAACCTTATTTTTCCTTTCCTTACTCAAAACCTTATAGATAAAGGAATTAACTCTAAAAACATTGATGTTATATCTCTAATTTTATTAGCTCAATTAGGTGTTTTTTTAGGAGTAATTACCTTTGAAATTATTAGAAATTGGCTAATGCTTTTTGTTGGAACAAAAGTAAGTATCAATATTATTTCCGAATTTTTAAACAAACTCCTAAAACTCCCTATCAAATATTTTGACACAAAAATGATAGGCGATTTTAATCAACGTATTCAGGACAATGAAAGAATCGAGGACTTCCTAACTTCGCAAAGTTTGATAACCTTTTTTTCAGTAATCACATTTTCAGTATTTTTTCGGAGTGTTATTATATTATGATTACAAAATATTGTCAGTTTATTTGATTTTAACAGTTATATCAATTTTATGGTCTTTTTATTGGTTAAGAAAGCGAAAAATACTTGACTATTTTCGCTTCCAATATCGAAGCGAAAATCAGGAATCTATATATGAAATGCTCAATGGAGTGACCGAAATGAAATTAAACCAATATGAAGATTTTAAACGTAATGAATGGGAAAAAATTCAGTACAAATTATTCAATCTTAACATACGAATTTTAAAAATCAACCAACTACAATTATCAGGATTTGAATTTTTTAATCAAGTTAAAAATATTTTGGTTACATTCATTGCTTCCACTTTGGTTGTAAAAGGGTCAATGAGTTTAGGGGAATTGTTGGCAATTTCATACATTATCGGTCAAATGAACTCCCCTGTAAATCAATTAGTAGGATTTTTCCGTTCGTTACAAGATGCAAAATTAAGTATGGAACGTTTGAACGAAGTACAAAACCACCCGACAGAAGAACAAACAGAAAATCAAAAGAAACTATTTTTAGAAAATAACAATGGAATTAAATTAGAAAATGTTTCTTTCCAATACGAAGGCTCAAAATCTCCATTCGTATTGAAAAATATTAGTTTTACCATTCCCGAAGGGAAAATAACAGCTATTGTAGGTGCAAGTGGAAGTGGTAAAACTACTTTAATGAAATTACTTTTAAGATTTTACGAACCTACAAAAGGACATATTTTTTTCAACGGAGAAAATATTTTACATCTTTCCCCAAAAAACATTCGTGAAAATTGTGGAGTTGTTATGCAGGACGGATATATTTTTTTCTGACACAATCGAAAGAAATATAGCAACAGGAGATAAAATAGTTGATAAAGAAAAAATTAAAAAGTCGGTTCAAATTTCTAATATTGAAAGTTTTATAGAAAGTATTCCATTAGGATATAACACAAAAATAGGAGCTTCAGGAAATGGTATTTCAGGAGGGCAAAAACAAAGAATACTAATTGCAAGAGCTATTTACAAAAATCCTCATTATATCTTTTTTGATGAGGCAACAAGTGCTTTAGATGCTGATAACGAAAAAATAATTCACGATAATTTACAAGATTTTTTCAAAGGAAAAACAGTTTTAATTATAGCACACAGGCTTTCAACTGTAAAAAGTGCAGACCAAATTATTGTATTAAAAAACGGAGAAATTGTTGAAAAAGGTAATCACAAAGAACTTGTACAAAACCAATCTGACTATTATAATTTAGTGAAAAATCAATTAGAATTAGGAAATTAAAATAAAAAATCATATTCCAGCAGGAAATGTCAGGAACAGTAGACATCATCACAGAAGATTTACGGCTTATAGAACGGCTTTTGTATCAGTTCAGGGATATATTCAGAAGGAGCTGAACTATTTCTTAAATTCTTCGGGCTGTTTTTAAACTCTTTAAACAAAAAATAGCATTGAAAGCAAAAATAAACCACCTTTTATCTAAACTCAACGAACAGCTTAATTTTATAGATTTAGAAATTGACAATGATATTCAACGCTGTGAAAAAGCTATTGAAGTAACCATTAAATAAAAAGATAATTTAAGAGCTTTAATCCAAAAGTACAGCTTCAAATCGAGAGAAGAGGAAATACATTTTTTTAAAGAGATTAAACCTCAATTCTTGTCTAAATTTATTTACTATAATGCCATATATAAAATTGAAACTAAAAAACCTTACGGAGGTCATCGTTAATATTTGAAGACGAAATAAACGAAAGTTTTGAATTTCTTGAAAATAAAAATGAAACTGTTATTGGGTTAAATTTCAAATTGACCCGATGGTTATATCTTAACACAGGGGCAGGATATGGTTTTTATTATGACAAATATCTTGGAGAAGAGGTCGAATATATTCCTGTTTATGGAGGAATTACATTAAGGTTAGGCAGGAGATTTAATCTTTCAGGAGGAGCTTCTTTTCAGGATATAGAAAAAAGTTACAACACAAATGTATTTAAACCGGAATACACATTAGGGTTGACAATTAACTTGAAATAAAATCTAAAACAACAATACATTCTAAAAAAATCTAATTTTTAATGATTTACGTTGAATTTTAGTGAGCTTCAAATTAAAAATCTGTAACAAATATTAGCTTTTTTTGTTACAATAAAAAACACAATTTGTAACAAATATTTACTATTTTTGTTACAAATCTAAAGAAGATGAGTGTAGAAAACCAAATAGAACAGCGTATAAAATCCGTTCCTAAAGGAGAATTATTACTTCCTGTTGATTTTAGTGATTTAGGATCATCAGAGGCGGTAAGAATTGCATTATTCAGGTTGGAGAAAGAAGGGATAATCAGCAGAGTTGCTCAAGGAATATACGTCCGTCCGAAAGAAAGTAATTTAATAGGGAAGCTAATGCCTTCTGCAGAAGAAGTGGCAGAAGCCATTACAAAACGTGACCGAATAAGAACTGTGCCTACAGGCAACTATGCTCTAAATGCTTTGGGATTAAGCACCCAAGTACCGATGAATATTGTATTACTGACAGATGGTTCTCCAAGAGAAATAAAAGTAGGTAAAAGAACGATAAAATTTAAAAAAACAACTCCAAAAAATCTACTGGCGAAAGGCAAAATCAGCCGGTTAGTAATTCAGGCATTAAAAGAAATCGGAAACGACAAAGTAACCGCAGAAGAAGAAAACAAAATAATTGACCTCTTAAAAAAGGAAGAGGTTAAAGATCTTATAAATGATATCGCATTGGCTCCGGTATGGATTCAGAAAATAATGAAAAAAGCAATAAGTAGTGATGAAAATTAATTTCTATAAAGCAGATAAAACAGAAAAAGAGGCTGTTTTTAATACAATAGCTTCACAAAAGGGAATGAAACCTTTTGCTGTAGAAAAAGATTGGTGGGTAAGTCGCACTTTAGAGATTATCTTCCAGATGGATATAGCCAAACATTTGGTTTTCAAAGGCGGAACATCATTAAGCAAAGCGTGGAAATTGATAAATCGATTTTCTGAAGATATTGATTTGGCAATAGATAAAGAATTTTTTGAAGGATATGCGGGAGATATTTCAAAAAAACAAATAAGTAAGTTAAGAAAAGTAGCCGGTAAATATACTACCGGAACTTTTTTTGAAGAATTAAAAAAGGCTTTTGAGGAAAAAGGGTTTATTGACCTTACATTTAAAATTGTTGAAGCCAAAGAAAGCGACCAAGACCCAAGAGTATTAGAAATTTATTATCCGAATGTTATACCAGCAGATACCGAATACATTTTACCAAGAGTGCAAATAGAGGTTAGTTGTCGTTCGCTCAAAGAACCGTTTTCTATACAGAGATTTGGTTCATTGGTAGATGAGGTTTATGCCGATAGGGAATTTTCAGAGCCTTTGTTTGAAGTACCCACAGTAAATGCAGAACGAACTTTTTTAGAGAAAATATTTCTATTACACGAGGAGTTTCAACGTCCGACACATAAAATTCGTGTAGATAGATTAAGTCGTCATTTATACGACATATACCATCTGACTAAAGCAGGTGTAGCAGAACAAGCAATTAATGATAAAGACTTGTATGAAACCATTGTAGCACATCGGTATAAATTTTCAAGAGTGAGTGAAGTAAACTATAACTTCCACCAACCGAAAACACTAAATCCAATTCCAATTATTGAAAAAACAGAAGAATGGAAATCAGATTATTCTAAAATGAAAGAAGATATGATTTACGAAGAGAACAAACCTTCTTTTGAAGAACTGATAAATAATTTAGAAAACCTAAGAGGCAGACTGCAAGCGTTAGAATGGAAATTTGAACTTGATTTCCCTATACCCAATAACTAAATGACACGTGAATGTAAGTCCTCTTTTTTTAAATTCAATCTTTAAACGGTTGGATTTTCGATTTCTCTGATTTCATTTATTGAAATAATCTCATTTTTTGTAAATCTTAAAAAGATATTTTTTTCTTCAATTATCACTCCTTGCCAACGGCTCCGAAAGTTTTTGTATGCCAGTAAAAATGAACTCCGAAAGAAAATATGAACAAAGCAACAAAAACTTTCCCAAAGCTTTTTTACATAATGTGGCATTATAGTCCCTTCGGGCTACGGGGACAAGTCCACTATAATAACATTATGTAAAAAAGCCGCTCCTGCCCACGCTCTTTAGGGCTTTTGTGGAAATCCCTTCCTTTCTGCAAAGTGAAATACAAATTGAATCAAACCTCTTTAAATCATACGATTTAAAGAGGTTTTTCTTTTTTCTATAGTAGTTATTCAACCGTAAATAGGTTGATTTTATTGAAGGATTTACCTAAGTCTTATAGCCTAGATATAAGGCAATTACCTTATTTTTTTAACGGTTTTACAAGCTATTTTTATTTAAAAATAGTTTGCATGAAAAGCCTTCAATTTCCACTTACTAAGATAGCTGTCGGTTTTATACTCGGGCTGTTATTGGCATATTATCTCAAGCTTGAGTTGCTCAGCGGTTTGTGTCTTATTTTAGGTGGTTTTATTGTGCTCTTGTTGACTTATCTCTTGGTCAATAAAAAGAAGATAAAATCAATTTTCTATAGATTTTTAATCCTAGTTTATGCAGGAATTTTAGGGATTTTCACTCAGGTTTTGCACAATGATGTTCTAAATAAAGACCATTACTTTCATCAAATTTTACCTGACAAACAAATTATAAGAGTTACACTAGAAACTAAGCTAAAACCCAATAGCTATAATCATCGGTATTACGCTAAAGTAGATGCTCTTAACAACCATAAGAGTACAGGAAAGTTACTCATAAATATCAACAAAAATCTCTATCCAAAAGAGCCTGAAATTGGAGTTGTATTTGATGTCTATGCAAAAATAATCCCTAATCCAATACCTAAGAATCCTAATCAGTTTGATTACGGACGATATTTAGAAAAACAGAAAGTATATGCGCAGGTCTATGTCGATACTACTAATGCCAAGCAAATCAGTATTCGCAAAACAAGCCATTATTATACTCATAAAATCAGAAATAAAATCATTGATAACCTCAGGCAAAGTGATTTTAGCCTAAAGGAATTATCAGTTTTACAAGCATTGATTCTAGGACAACAGCAAGATATTTCTCCCGAAATTATTCAGGCGTATCAATATGCGGGTGCCATACATATATTGTCTGTTTCTGGTTTACATGTTGCTTATATTTATTTGTTCCTTCATTTTATACTTCAGCTTATTCCCAATCACAAGAAAGGCAGGGTTCTTAAACTAGTTATATTACTACTATCGTTGTGGAGTTTTGCCCTTATTGCAGGATTTACTCCCGCAATTGTCAGAGCTGTAACGATGTTCTCATTTGTTTCTATCGGAGGATTCTTAAATAGAAATACAAATATCATTTATACGCTGCTGGTTTCGATGCTATTCATCTTGTTGTGTAATCCGTCATTTTTGTTTGATATAGGCTTTCAGCTCAGTTATCTAGCGTTATTTGGAATTGTTACGACCCATCCGCTATTGCAAAAATATTATTCACCAAAAAATAAGATAACAAAGTATATTTGGGATGTGACCGCTGTTTCGCTTACGGCTCAAATTTGGGTTTTTCCGCTGATTTTATATTATTTCAATCAATTTCCGACGTTGTTTATTATTACTAACTTGTTGATTTTGTTTCCATTATCTGTATTTATGATTTATGGAATTATATTGTCAGCTTTCGCATTCTTCGGCATAACTAATTATTATTTTTCAAAAGGAATGGAATATGGCATTAGATATATCAATGAAGTAACAGTTCAGGTAGCTAATTTTGAAGGTTTTGTATTTAAGGATATTTCGTTTAACCTATGGCTGTTAATAGGTTGGTATCTGCTGATTAGTATGATTTATATCTGGATAAAAAAAAGAAGTTACAGCAGTTTGATTCTGGTTTTTAGTAGTGTTTTGTTCTTACAGGGGATTTATACACTCAATAGAATTAAATATAACCAAGGAGATGAGTTTATTGTGTTTAACAAGAGCCGAACTTCACTTATCTCTCGCAAAATAGCTAATACTGTAACTTTTTATTCAAAAGATACATTAATTGAAAAAGAGCATCTTGTCAAGGGATATAGTATCGGAAACTTCGTAAAGACTATACAGATTAATAATTTACAGGGTTTTCATTATTCTAACCACAAGAAAATATTGATTATAGACAGTGCTGTTGTATATGACCAAAAAATAAGACCAGATGTATTGCTATTGGTAGGTTCTCCAAAAATAAACCTAGAACGAATCTTACAAGATCATAAACCAGAAGTAATCATAGCAGACGCATCCAATTATAAAAACTATGTTCAGCAATGGAAACAAACTAGTAAAAAACACAAAATCCGCTTTCATTCAACATATGAAAACGGATTTTATAGACTAGGTAATTGATTTTATTTGTGAGTTTTTCTCACAAATAAAGGCGTTTTTTATATTGACATCTATTTAGATAATCAACATTGCATCGCCGTAAGTATAGAATCTATATTTTTCTTTGATGGCTTCTTCGTATGCTTTTTTCATAAGGTCGTGTCCTAAAAAAGCAGCAGTTTGCATCAATAAGGTCGATTTTGGCATATGGAAATTAGTAATCATACAGTTGGCAATACTAAAGTCATACGGAGGGAAAATAAATTTATTCGTCCAACCTTCAAACGCGTTTAATTCACCCTGTGAAGAAACCGAGCTCTCGATAGCACGCATAGCAGTAGTCCCGACAGCACAAACACGTTTTTTATTTACCTTGGCATTATTTACCACATCACAAGCTTCCTGGGTAATGATAATCTCTTCAGATTCCATTTTGTGTTTTGATAAATCTTCGACCTCAACAGGATTGAAAGTTCCAAGACCTACGTGAAGCGTAACTTCTGCAAAGTCAACTCCTTTGATTTCTAGGCGTTTTAGTAGGTGTTTTGAGAAGTGAAGTCCAGCAGTTGGCGCAGCTACAGCACCTTCGTGTTTAGCATAAATAGTTTGGTAACGTTCAGCATCTTCAGGGGTTACTTCTCTGGTAATAAATTTTGGTATCGGTGTTTCACCAAGCTCTGCAAGTTTTACTCTGAATTCTTCATAAGAACCATCATAAAGAAAACGAAGTGTACGTCCTCTTGAGGTCGTGTTGTCTATAACCTCAGCTACTAATGATTCGTCATCGCCGAAATAAAGTTTGTTTCCGATTCTGATTTTTCTGGCTGGGTCAACAAGTACATCCCATAAACGTTGCTCAGCATTAAGCTCTCTAAGTAAGAATACTTCAATTTTAGCACCTGTTTTCTCTTTATTCCCGAATAGACGAGCTGGGAAAACTTTTGTGTTATTGAGGATCATCACGTCGCCTTCGCCAAAGTAGTCGATAAGATCTTTGAAAAGTTTATGCTCAAAGGTTTTGGTTTTTCTGTCCACTACCATTAATCTTGACTCATCTCTATTTTCTGAAGGAAATTCTGCCAAAAGCTCATCTGGCAAAGTAAAACCGAATTGTGATAATTTCATATTTTATTTTTTTATAAGGAATACAAATATACGACTCTCAAGTAGGCGTTGTCAAGTGAAACGCATTATATATTGTGCTTTATCAAGCTTTACTATGCTTACAGAGGTTTTTTATTGGTCTAAAACAACTGGTTTCTCAACATTATTTGTATATTACACCAATAATATCCTAAAAATAAGATGTTTCTTCGGAGATAGTAACTCAGAGAACTTTCGTTTACAATGATTTATAACTATCAGAAACTCAAAAAGGCTCTTTAAATGATTTTTGTAGCAATGAAAAACATCCAACTGAAAAACCAAAAAACTTCTTAACTTTGCAATATTAAACATGCTTTTGAACAGACAGTTATGAGTTTAGTAAAATTAACTATAAAGGGTATTTCATATAGCCAAACTCAAAACGGGGCGTATGCCTTAATTTTGAACGAAGTTGATGGTGAACGAAAGTTGCCAATAGTGATTGGAGCTTTTGAAGCACAATCCATTGCAATTGCTCTAGAAAAAGAAATAAAACCTCCAAGACCACTTACACACGATTTGTTTAAGAATTTTGCAGATCGTTTTGATATTCAGGTCAAACAAGTGATTATCCACAAACTAGTTGACGGGATTTTTTATTCGAGTATTATATGCGAACGCGATAGAATTGAAGAGATTATTGATGCTAGAACCTCTGACGCAATTGCGTTGGCACTACGCTTTGATACGCCAATATTCACTTACAAAAATATCCTGGACAAAGCCGGTGTTTTCTTGAAGGTAAATCCATTTGAGCATGATATAGAAAACATGGATGACCCACTTGATATTGCTGAGGAAGTAGAAGCCAACCCGCTTGATAGTCTCAGAGATGCTTTTGCCAAACACACCTTAAAAGAACTTCACGAACTTTTAGAAACAGCGATTTCCTCTGAAGATTATGAAAAAGCAGTAAAGTTAAGAGACGAGATTTCTCGCAGAGAAACCAATTAACGATGAAAGAAAATTTCTTAGGGAAAAAATGGATTAAGACAGGTCTTATCTTCGGATTTCTGATGTTTCTTATGGTAGGCATCGGATATTCTGTATTACTACAAGGACAAGCATTATCACTACAACTTATCATAATCAATTTTGTTGTGAATATGCTCGGAGGCTTGTTGTATGGATTCTTGATGAAAATGTATTTTACGTTCATCAACAGAAAAAGACAATAGAACAAAGAACACTTCAATGAGACAATATTTAGATTTAGTAAACCACATTCTAGAAAACGGAACACAAAAAGGCGATAGAACCGGAACAGGTACAAAAAGTGTATTTGGATATCAAATGCGCTTTGATTTAAGCGAAGGTTTCCCGATGGTTACCACTAAGAAAGTACACCTGAAATCAATTATTCACGAGCTTTTATGGTTTTTAAAAGGAGATACGAATATTGCCTATTTAAAAGAAAATGACGTTAAAATCTGGGATGCTTGGGCTGATAAAAACGGAGATTTAGGACCTATTTATGGGCATCAGTGGAGAAATTGGGACAGCAAAGAAATCGATCAGATTGCTGAACTTATAGAAACCTTAAAAACCAATCCGGACAGCAGACGCATGCTTATCTCAGCTTGGAACCCTTCAGTGCTTCCAGATACATCGGTGTCTTTTGACCAGAATGTAGCCAACAACAAAGCCGCCTTGCCGCCTTGCCATGCCTTTTTTCAGTTTTATGTAGCAGACGGAAAATTATCCTGTCAGCTATACCAACGCAGTGCAGATGTTTTCTTGGGAGTGCCTTTTAATATTGCTTCGTATGCACTTCTAGTGCTTATGATTGCTCAGGTTACTGGTCTTCAAGCAGGAGATTTTATCCATACATTTGGTGATGCGCACATTTATAACAACCATTTTGAACAAATGGAATTGCAGCGTTCTAGAACACCTAAGAAACTCCCGAAAATGATATTGAATCCTGAGGTGAAAAACATTTTTGACTTCAAATTCGAAGATTTTACTTTAGTGGAATATGATCCGCATCCAGCTATCAAAGGAGCGGTGTCTGTATAAATAGAAAGATTGATCGCTATATAACAAATACTACTAATTCCAAAATAAAAGTATGTTTATAAGAATCGTAAAAATGAGTTTTCATCCCGAAAAAGTTGAAGCTTTTTTGGAAAATTTCCATCAACATAAACAAAGTATCCGAAACTTTCCTGGAAACACATTTTTAGAGTTATATCAAGACAAAAGCAATAAATCAGTGTTTTTTACGTATAGCATTTGGGAAAACGAGGAAGATTTAGAAAATTACAGACATTCGGAATTATTTAATGAGGTATGGGCATTTACCAAAGCCTTGTTTAACGACAAGCCGCAAGCTTGGAGTGTTGATAAACTGGAAAGTCTTCCGTAAACACGATTAAACGATTAAACAAATTAACGATTAAACAAGAAAATGAAATCAATATTATTTCGGGAAATACAATCTTTTTTCGGGTCTCTTATCGGCTATTTGGTTATCGCTGTTTTTTTGCTGTTGAACGGATTGTTTTTGTGGGTTTTTCAGGGCGATTTCAATATACTTGATAACTCATTCGCAGATCTAACACCGTTTTTTACGTTAGCTCCTTGGGTTTTGATTTTTCTGATTCCTGCTGTTACGATGCGTAGTTTCTCCGATGAAATCAAACAAGGCACCATAGAGTTATTACTCACCAAACCGCTTTCTGTTTGGCAAATCGTCAGCGGAAAATTTTTGGGAGCACTACTGCTCATTATCATTGCGCTGTTGCCAACATTGGTGTATGTTTATGTGATTTATGATTTGGTCAGCCCGCCTACAGTCATCGATTCAGGAAGTATTCTCGGGTCGTATTTCGGAATGTTATTTTTGATTTCAGGTTATACCGCCATCGGAATCTTCACCTCTATTCTCACAGAAAACCAAATCGTGGCTTTTATACTAGCAGTATTTCTTTGTTTTTTGTTGTATTTCGGGATGGAAGGATTGGCATCTCAGTTTAGTCCGTACAATGATTTCGTAGCTTCTTTAGGGATGGATTATCATTTCAGAAGCATCAGTAGAGGTGTTTTAGATACACGAGATGTCATTTATTTCTCGAGTATAACCCTTCTTTTTTTATCATTAACCGTTTTTAAACTTAAAACCTTAAAAAACTAATGAAAACTAAAGAGAAATATTCAATCAAGCAGTTGGCTTATATCATCTTAGGGATTATAGTTGTTAATCTTTTGGGTAGTTTTGTCTATAAGCGTTTTGATATGACCCATGACAAGCGCTATACCCTTTCGCAGACAACTAAAGATGTGTTGAAAGAAGTAGTAACTCCAATTGAGTTTACAGTTTTGCTTTACGGCGATGATTTCCCTCCTGAATTTAGACGTTTACAACAAGAAGCTAAACAACTTTTAGAGGAATTTAGAGGAATAAATAACAATATTCGGTTTGTATTTGAAAATCCGTTAGACGGAGAAACAGATGTCAACCAAACAATGCAAGAATTGGATGAATTGGGCTTTTCTCCCACAAACATTCCGATAACAAAACAAGGAAATGAATCGGTTGTTAGAATCTTTCCTTGGGCGATTGGTTATGATGATGCCAACGAAAAATCAGTTAGAATTCCACTATTAGTAAATAACTTAGGTATTTCTGCTGCTGAGAATATCCAGAAATCAGTAGAACAATTAGAATATGCTTTTGCTGATGCAATTTCGAAATTAGTTATTAAAGAAAAGAAAACAATTGCTATCCTAAAAGGAAATGGCGAAATAAACGATAAATACCTAGCGGATTTTATTATGGGTCTAAAGCCCTATTACCAGATAGGCGAATTTGACATCAAGAATTTTCCGGAGGATAATGCGCAAGTAATTAATAATTTAGATAGGTTTGACCTGACGCTTATTGCCAAACCCACTCAAGCATTTTCTGAAAGAGAAAAGTATATTTTAGATCAATATATAATGAAAGGCAAGCCAACGATGTGGCTTATCGATCAAGTGAGATTTGATTTGGATAGCTTGAATAACTCCACTCAGCGAAATGTAGCTATGGGAGATGATTTGAACCTAGATGATATGTTTTTCCGCTATGGCGTTCGGTTGAATTACAATCTGATTCAAGACTATCTGTCCGTACCGATTACGCTTAAAGATGAACAAGGGCAAGATTTGCCACTAGATTGGTGGTATTCGATTATGGTTCCTTCCAAAGATAACCATATTATCAACAAGAATACTAACGTACTGAAAATGGAGTTTGCCAATACTATCGACACACTTGACAACGGAATTAAAAAAACGGTGCTTCTAGAAAGTTCAGAAATGTCAAGACCAGTTGGAGTGCCGCAACTTATTGAGTTATTCCAATTTGAAGGTGCCGAACCTTTTGCCGGCAAACCGAGTATAATGGGAGTTTTATTAGAAGGAAATTTTACCTCAACCTTTAAAAACAGAGTTAAACCATTTGATTATCCAAACCAAAAAGAAGACGGTGCAAGCGGAAAAATGATTGTCATTTCTGATGGAGACATTGTGAATTATATGTATTCTAACAAGAAGTTTCTCAACAACGGTTATGATATCTGGACCAAGCAAATTTACGGAAACAAAGACTTTTTGACCAATGCAATACACTATTTACTTGATGATTCTGGTGTAATTAGCATCAGAGCCAAAGAAATAAAACTTGCTTTTTTTGACAAAGAAAAAGTTAAACAAAAATATACCCGCACTCAAATCATAACTGTCGGATTGCCCTTGTTGTTATTGATTGTTTTTGGTTTAGGGTTCAATTATTTACGCAAAAAGAGATACAGTCAGCCTTCTAAATAATCCTTTTTAGGAGGATTAATTTATTGAATAACAAGTGCTATATCTTTGGTTTTTCTAATTTATCTCAGCCAATGCTATTCTTTTACGACATACTGATTCACATCGCTGGGTTTTTGCTGAAAATCATCGCGTTGTTCAACCAAAAGATTGGGCTTTTTATTAAAGGTAGAAAACAGTCTTTTGAGTTGCTAACAAACGGACTACAGCCCAATGATAAGACTATTTGGATTCATGTCGCTTCACTAGGAGAATACGAACAAGGACTTCCGGTAATGGAGCAATTAAAAACAAAATTCCCAAACCATAAATTAGTGCTTACCTTTTTTTCTCCTTCAGGTTATGAGGTCAGAAAAAACAACAGTATTGCTGACATAACGCTTTACCTTCCGTGGGACACCAAACACAACGTCAAAAAATTCATTCAACTTGTAAATCCTGAATTAGTGATTTTCGTGAAGTATGAGTTTTGGATAAACTACCTAAATCAGCTTGAGAAACAACAAATTCCGACTTATTTGATTTCGGGTATATTCAGACAAGACCAAACTTTCTTTAAATGGTATGGAGGATTTTATAGAAAAGCACTTGAGGCATTCAACCACTTTTTTGTACAGAATCAGAATTCAGAACAACTCGTAAGACGTCTAGGTTTCACCAACGTATCGGTAAGCGGAGATACGCGTTTTGACCGTGTTTTTGCTATATCAGAAAGGGATAATCAGTTGGATTTCATCAAAGAATTTAAAGCAGATAAAAAACTAGTTGTAGCAGGAAGTACATGGGAAGCAGACGAAAAGCTATTGGTGGAATACATCAATACACACGAAGCTTCAACCAAGTTTATCATTGCACCACATAATATCAAGACAGAGCAGATAGCAAATCTCAAATCTCAAATCAGCAAATCAGCAGTGCTTTTTAGCGAATTAGATTCCGTTTCAAACCTCTCAGAAAAACAAGTACTCATCATAGACAACATAGGATTATTGACTAAAATCTATAGTTACGCAGACTTGGCGTATGTGGGTGGAGGTTTCGGTAATCCTGGTGTTCATAATGTTTTAGAACCCGCTGTGTTCTCAATCCCGATTGTGATTGGCAAGAATTATACTCATTTTGCTGAAGCTACAACACTCGTAAAACAAAACGGAATTATTTCGATTGAGAATCAGAAGGAATTTAATCAGACTTTAGACAGCTTGTTGTCAAATGAAGATCTACGCACAGAAAAAGGCAAAATTTGTTATGATTATGTCATAAATCAGAAAGGAGCGACCCAAATTATTATCGATTATTTGACCGAAAAATCGCTTGCTGAGAGTTAATCTTGAACTATAATCTTAGGTTTAAAATCCTTATCTTTGAAAATATTCTTTTTATACGATGAAATTACAACAAATTATTTCAGTTCTTGAGGAAATGGCTCCTACAGCCTACGCCGAAGATTTTGACAATGTGGGGCTTTTGGTCGGAAATTCAAACCAAGAAACTAGCGGTATTCTCGTCTGTCATGATGCCTTAGAAAATGTGATTGATGAAGCAATAGCTGTCAATTGTAATTTAGTCGTTTGTTTTCACCCTATAATTTTCTCGGGAATCAAAAAGATTACAGGTAAGAATTATGTAGAAAGAGCCGTAATCAAAGCTATTAAAAACAATATCGCTATTTATGCTGTTCATACAGGTTATGACAACCACAAAGACGGTGTCAATAAAATTATTTGCGATAACCTTGGCATCAATAACCCCAAGATACTTGTCGAAAAAGAGAACTTCATTTATAAACTAGTAACTTATGTCCCGACTCAAAACGCTGAAGCACTCAGGAATACGCTCTTTGAAGCAGGTGCCGGAAGTATTGGTAACTATGACCGTTGTAGTTTCAATTCTGTAGGTAAAGGAACTTATAGAGGCAATGACGATAGCAATCCTATAATTGGTGAAAAACATGAATATGTTGAGGCAGAAGAAGTGAAAGTTGAAGTGACTTTCGAAAAGCATTTGCAACACAATATACTCAAAGCACTATTTGATAGTCACCCGTATGAAGAAGTAGCTTACGAGGTTGCTCAGACTTCAAACAAACACCAACGGATTGGACTCGGGATGATAGGAGAGTTAGAAGAAGCACAAGATGAAGAAGCCTTTCTGTTATTCGTAAAACAAAAAATGCAAGCAGGAGGCATTCGCCATTCTGAATTTTTAAATAAAAAAATAAAAAAAGTAGCGGTTCTCGGAGGTTCAGGCGCTTTCTCAATCGGGACAGCTATAGCCAAAGGAGCAGACGTGCTTATTACGGCTGACCTGAAATACCACGATTTTTTTCAGGCGGAAAATAAAATCCTTTTAGCAGATATAGGGCATTTTGAGAGTGAGAGATTTACAAAAAATAAGATTGTTGATTATCTTACGAAAAAAATCCCTAATTTTGCAATCGTTTTATCTAAAGAAAACACCAATCCAGTTAAGTACTTATAATTATGGCAACTACAAAAGAAATGACTGTTGAAGAAAAGCTTAGAGCTTTATACGATTTACAGCTTATTGATTCTCGTATTGATGAGATTAAAAATTTAAGAGGAGAACTCCCACTAGAAGTAGAAGATTTAGATGCAGAAGTTGAAGGGTTGAGAACTCGATTAGAAAAACTAAATGCGGAAGTAGCGAGTATTGACCAGAACATAAAAGATAAAAAGAGTGCTATTGAAGAACATCAGTCACTTATCAAAAAATATAGTGAGCAACAAAAAGATGTTAGAAACAATAGAGAATTTAACTCACTATCTAAAGAAGTTGAATTTCAAGAGCTCGAAATCACATTAGCTGAAAAACATATCAAAGAGTTTCAGGTTAGCATCGCTCACAAAAAAGAAATAATTACTCAGACTACTGAGAAATTATCTCATAAAGAAGAGCACTTAGAGCACAAGAAATCAGAACTTGATGCAATTATGGCTGAAACTGAAAAAGAAGAAGCCTTCTTGACTAAAAAATCTGCTGAATATGAGGCACTAATCGAAACAAGATTATTAGCAGCGTATAAAAGAATTCGTGCTAACGTCAAAAACGGATTAGCGGTAGTATCAATCGAGAGAGGAGCTTCAGGAGGATCTTATTTTGCAATTCCGCCACAAACACAAATGGAAATTGCTTCACGCAAGAAGATTCTTACGGATGAGCACAGCGGAAGGATCTTGGTTGACAACACTCTAGCAGAAGAAGAGAAAGAAAAAATGGACGAGCTTTTTGCGTCTATCTAATAAAAAATCTTTCAGATTACAACATAAAAAAACAGCAGAAACCTAGTTTCTGCTGTTTTTTTATGTGTATAAATGAGCGGGATTATTTCCCAGCTTGATATCTTCTAAGCACTTCATCCCAATTGATAACAGCAAAGAAAGCCTGAATATAATCAGGTCTTCTGTTTTGGTAGTTTAGGTAATAGGCGTGTTCCCAAACATCAAGCCCTAGAATTGGTGTTCCGCCACAACCTACTCCTGGCATAAGTGAATTGTCTTGGTTGGGTGTAGAACATACTTTTAGTTCACCACCTTTGTGCACACATAACCAAGCCCAGCCTGAACCGAATTGTGTAGCAGCAGCTTTGGCAAATTCTGTTTTGAATGCGTCAAACGACCCAAATACTTTGTCAATAGCGTCTTTAACTTCTCCTTTTGGCTCGCCGCCTCCGTTTGGAGAAAGTATTGTCCAGAATAAATTATGATTATAAAAACCTCCACCGTTGTTTCTTACAGCAGCATTCTTCATATCAAGATTTTTCAAGATATCTTCAATAGCCTTTCCTTCTAATTCTGTACCTGCAATAGCGTTGTTCAGATTTGTAGTGTATGCGTTATGGTGCTTCGTATGGTGGATTTCCATAGTTCTAGCATCAATATGGGGCTCTAACGCATCATAAGCGTAGGGTAATTTTGGTAATTCAAAAGCCATAATTATATATTTTAAGGTTAAACATCAATACTTCAAAGTTAAAGAAATATATCTAATAAGCCCTTAATTCAGCGTTAAAAAAAAGAACTCCTCAGGTTTGAGATACTATTTTTAGTAGCTTTGGGAAATTATTGATAAGTCTTGGATTGTATAATCAGAAATTAATATTATCTAAGGATTTGTTTTCTAATAAAATATATATATATTTGCAAACTCAAAATCAGAGAAAAAAGGCATTTCAAAAAATAAAAAGATATAGCGATGAAAAGTGGAATTCACCCAGAAAATTACAGATTGGTAGCGTTCAAAGACATGTCAAATGAAGATGTGTTTATTACAAAATCTACTGTAGAGACAAAAGAAACAATTGAGGTGGAAGGTGTTGAATATCCTGTATTCAAAATGGAGATTTCAAGAACTTCTCACCCGTTCTATACAGGTAAGTCTAAATTGATTGATACTGCAGGACGTATTGACAAATTCAAAACTAAATACGCTAAATTTAGCAAGTAATAGTAGTTTAGTGTTCAATTTATAGAAAATCCTATTCCGTTTCGGAATGGGATTTTTTATTTTATAACTGTTTTTTAGGCGAGTTCTATTTCCCAGTAAAGAATTCCTTTAGATAAAATGGCACGAAGTAAGCGAGGTCTTCAAATGCTTTTTGCTCAAACTTCTCAAATGTAAGTCTTCCCATCTCTTTAGCTGACGGATAAATCACATCATCTAAAAAAACAAAGTTATCTTTGTTTAGTACTTCCTTACATTTAGTTGCGCCATCGCCTACGAAATAAGCTTTCTCTGAAATTTCTTCAAATGAATTTTGTTCTACTACCAAAGCTTGAATAACTGAAAGTGGGTTGCGGTTGTTGTCAAATGTAGCCGTATAAACCTCCATTCTTCTAGCGTCAATCATCGGAATCACAAGCCCGTCTTGGTGAGGCACTTGATTTGCCAAAATCGTAAGGCTATCAATAGCAATAAGCGGAATGTCTAAGGCAAAACAAAATCCTTTAGCGGTTGAAGTGCCGATTCTAAGTCCTGTATATGAGCCTGGACCTTTACTAAGCCCTATTGCCACTAGTTGGTTGTACCTAACGTCAGATTGTTTAAGCAGCTCGTCTATGAATACGTGCAGCTTCTCTGAATGCGTATAGCTTTGTTCAGCAACTTCTTTTAAGGCGATGATTTCACCGTTTTTAGCCAGCGATACAGAACAGTTTTTGGTTGAGGTTTCTATGTTTAGAATATACATTTGTACTGAGAAAATTAGATTTGACAAAGGTATTCATTTAATTTTACTACTTTTGAGCTAGCCTAAAAAAAACAGATGAACAAGATTGTATCTTTTCTTTCTTGCCTAATTCTTTGCTCGTGCAATTTTGGTGCAAAAGCACCATCAGAAGAAGAATTGCTCAACAAACGCCTACAAGAAATCAATTGGGATGAGGTAACGCGCTATCCATCGATTGTTGCGTGTGATACACTTTCAGACAAAACAGCACAAAAACATTGCTTTTTTGACTACCTAACGCTATCTATCCAACAAAAACTAGCTAGCGATACGCTTTGGGTGTTGTATCCTGAGGTAGATACCATTCAAGTGAAAGTTACTGTCAATACAGATGGAAGCTTAGATTTTGAACCTCAATTCGAAAAAGAATTATCTTACGGAAATCAGAAAATAGATAGCATTATCAGAACAAGACTTCATGATTTTGACAAAATTGAGCCAGCTCAAAAAGAAGGAATTCCAGTGAAAACGGAATTTGTCTTGCCCGTAATCCTCAAAGTAGAATAAATATTTTAGAATAATTTCTCAGAAACTCTATCTGAAGCGATTTTTGAGGCCAAAAAGCTCAAAGCCATTATTGTTGCAAAGACAATAAAGAGGTTTAAAAACGAAAAACTAACGGGATAAGCCAAAGTCTGGCTAAGCATCCAAAGGCTAAATTCCTGTTGTAAAAGTACGATAGCAATTCCCAGCAGAAGTCCAATCATACAACCTAAAAAACTCAGCAGTATTCCTTGATAAAGAAAAACCTTACGCAAATCTTTGATTGGCATACCAAGGTTAAAAAGTGTTTTTAGGTGTTTTCTTTTATCTAAAATAACCATTATAATTGTTCCGATAAGCGTAAAAAGCGTGATGATGATTACTAAAGTGATAATCAGATATACAATTAGGTTCTCAGTATTGAGCATTTTGTGAAGTGTCTGATTCAGTTCAGTTCTGTTTTGGACGAGTACGTCTGAACCAAAAGCAGCTTGAATAGCTGATTTGACTTTGCTTTCTGAAGCCTTGGGTTTAAGTTTGAACTCTATGCCAGATATTTTATTCGGACTCAAATCGAGTAGCTGCTGTGCCATAGGCAATCCGACAAAAACATAATTAGTAGCTTGATCGTCATTATCAAAAGAGTAAACTCCTATTGGGCGTACCTTTACTTTATTGAAATCCTCGTGAGAGAAGGAGCCTTTCCCGGCTTTTGGTACCCTAATCTCTAAGGTATTTTCAAAGTCAAAAATCCCGATAGAAAGTCGGTAAGCAGTATTGTAATCAATTACGGCTTGGTTGTCTTCAGGCAGCCATTCGCCCATATAGATAAAATCATCCATTGCATTTACGGCGCCAAAATTCTGATCTACTCCTTTGATGTAGGCAATCTGCTCTTTGGATTTGTATCGCAACAAAACACGTTCTTCTAAGAAAGCGCTGTAATGTGCAATGCCTTCAATTTCATCTAGCTTTTGTTGTTCTTCTTTTGTGAAGTCTATAGTTTTCCCTACAATTGAGGTGAGTTTCAAGTCTGGATCAGAGCCGTTGATAAGCGAAAGACTATACTCTCGAAGTCCGCTGAAGGCAGATAATACGACAAACATAACCATAGCGCCCATCAATATTCCGACAGCGGTAATACCTGTAATAATATTAATAGCAGAAGATGAATTTCTGCTATTAACATATTTTTTCGCTATATAAAAGGCTACATTCACCCTAATCTGTGTCTATATCTTTGTTATTTTTTTAATTTTTTTGGAGTATTGACCTTTGCTAAGTCCTCAAGAATATTGATTGCTTCACTCACATAAATATCCTTGTTTAGGTTTTTGTGCCATCTCTCGCGTTTTTTGCCCAATACTGAATCCTGTTGTATTTGTTCGATTTCATAAGGCAATGATGAGAATTTCAAGGTGTTTTTGTAGTCTTTTAGCTTGTCAAATTCCTTGCGTTTAAGCGCCATATACTCTTCTCTTT
This sequence comes from Flavobacteriaceae bacterium, assembly GCA_034676605.1. Classification (GTDB taxonomy): domain Bacteria; phylum Bacteroidota; class Bacteroidia; order Flavobacteriales; family Flavobacteriaceae; genus Flavobacterium. Next base: position 2,554,779 of record JAUCBW010000001.1, read on the forward strand.
CGGTGAATTTCTTGTAGTTGATATTATAGTCATATTCTTTTCTGACCTGACTTATCCATTTCGCACTTTGATCAATCAATTTGAAAGTCTCATCCTGTCCGATTCTTTTTTTACTTTTCTCTACAACTGGTGCAAAAGTTTTTATCGGAGCAACCATTTTGTAATCAGCAGCAGGAATTTCGTCCCAAGGCATTGCAGTTTTCAAATCTCTTTCGCCCATATCGATATAGGTGTATCTATCCGGAAGCACAATGTCGCTCTCTACTCCTTTGAGTTGGGTTGAGCCTCCGTTGATGCGGTAGAATTTTTGAGTCGTAATCTTTACTGCTCCAAAATCGATATCTGAGTTTCGAATGAAGTTATTCAGTACGGCAAAGTTCTGAACTGTTCCTTTTCCGTAGGTATGTTTACTCCCGATTACTATTCCCCTGTTATAATCTTGCATAGCTGCTGCAAAAATCTCTGAAGCAGAAGCGGAGAAGTTATTCACTAAGACAACCAAAGGACCTTCCCACTGAATTTTGCTATCTCTATCTTGGTGAATATCAATATTTCGGCTGTTTAATTTTCCGCTTGATCCTCTTTCAGAAGGATTTCTAACCTGAACAACTGGTCCTTTTTCGATAAAAAGTCCGGAGATATCCACAGCAGTTCTGAGTGATCCTCCACCGTTGTCTCTAAGGTCAATCATCAGTCCTTGTATATTTTCTTTTTTGAGTCTTTCAATCTCTAGAGCAACATCTTTGGCCGCATCTCTGCTCTTGTTGTCTTCTACGTCAAAATAAAATTTTGGAAGATAAATAACACCGTAATTTTCACCGTCTTTTTCAACTATAGTAGAGCGGGCATAGGTTTCTTCGAGTTCTACAATATCTCTAGAAATCGGTATGTCTTTGATAGAACCATCGACTCTCTTTACTGTGAGTATAACTTTTGTTCCCTTTTTACCTTTGATTAGTTTGATTACATTGTCCATACGCATTCCTGCAATATCAACAGCTTCGCCATCTTCTTGGGCTACTTTTGTAATTAAATCTCCTACTTCTAGCAGTCCTTCTCTCCAGGCTGGTCCTCCAGAAATAAGTTCAGAAACTTCAATAAAGTCTCCTTTTTTCATCAGCTTAGCGCCAATTCCTTCAAACTTACCTGACATGCTCACATCAAACTTCTCTTTGTCTTGAGGTGCGAGATAATTCGTGTGCGGATCAAACTGTTCAGTAATTGCATTGATGAAAACAGCATACCAGTCATCTCTGGTTTGTTCTTTTATAAAATCAAAATAGTCCTCAAATATTTTTAGTTCTGCTTCTCTAGTTTCTTTTTCGAGTTGCTCGAAGCTTTTGATTTCTTTCGGCTCTTCAGGCTTTTTGGTTTCTGCTAGAGTTTCTTCTGCATCTAGGTCTAATATATCTTCTTCTTTGGTGCCTTTTTGTGTTTTTTCTTTGTCGTATATTTTAGATAAAATCGAGAGTTTCATCTGCTTTCTCCATTTGTCTTTGAGAGCAGCTTTGTCTTTTTCGTGTTTTTGATTTTCGAAGTCTAGGTTAAAGGCTTCATCTTTTTCAAAATCAAAAGGTTTGTCTAATACTTCTTTGTAGTACTCTTTCGCTTCATCTATACGTTGCATCAAGCGTGTGTATGTGAGGTCAAAAAACGAAATGTCTCTGTTTTTGATTTGGTCGTCCAAGCTAGTTTCGTATGCAGAAAATTCATCAATATCTGATTGAATAAAGAAACGCTTGTTTGGGTCTAAGGCTTCGAGGTAGCTCGTGTATAATCCTTTTGAGAAATCGTCATTTATTTCTACGTGGCTATAATGCCCACTTTCAAGAACTCTGACTACCAATTCTAATAATAGTATGTCTTTTTGTGAATGCTGTGAAGCATCTATAGTCTCATTCTTAGGCATAAAACTCCAAAGAGCAATAGCGAAGACTCCCACTAGCACTAGTGCTTTATAATTTCTTTTCATAAATAACAATATAGGATTCATCAATCTTTTTAGACGAAGTTAAATAAAAATCATAGCACAATCGTGTAGTGTGGCGATAATCTTTTGTTAAAGGCTCAAAGATAAAGGATTTTTCTTACATCTACTTAGTTACTAGAACTGACTTCTAGGTTGATTTCTGTCTTACGCCAAGCTAATTTTATTTAGTTTTGTGTTTTGTATAAATAGGATGCTGATACTAGTTTTATATTATATTTTTTTAACTGTCTTTTTTGTGCCATTTGGTGTGGCAACAGAGAAGCTTTTGAATATCCGCAATACATCATTGGCTGTAACCTTGCTTTTGGGAGTGGTTTTTCAAACGGTTATTCTTACGATTTCAGCCTTTTTCTACCGATTAAACATTGAGGTTTTCATCTGTAATATGTTGCTTTTTTTGATTTTACTACTCGGTTATAGTAAAGAGGTAAGTACAAAACTCAAAAGCTGTCTAGCTGAATTTCGCTCTTGGCAACGTTTTTTTAAGCTTGTATTTGTCATTATAGTGATTTTAGTATTGGCTAAATCCTCTCAACTTCCTTTTGTAATTGACAATGAGAGTTATTATTTGCAGACAATAAAGTGGTTTAATGAATATGGTTTTGTCAAAGGATTGGGCAACCTTCATATCTATTTGGCACAAGGTTCGCCGTGGCATGTGCTTCAAGCAGGACTGAATTTTAGCTTTATAACCGATAGCATCAACGATATCAACGGATTTATTTTTATCGTATGTAGTTTCTATTATCTGAATGAATATTATAACCAAAATGAACAAACTTGGATGCTTTACTTATTGATTTTCAATATATTGTTCTTTCAGTTTTTAGACGCACCTTCACCTGATTTGCCTATATTATTAGTGTTTCCGATACTTTTTTATTGGTTTATAGCCCAGAAAAACATCAAAATAGCCATAATTTTTTTGGTGTTTCTGATCTTTGTTAAGATTACTGTTGCACCTTTGGTTTTGCTCTTGTTTTTTTGGAAAAAAGACATAAATAACTGGCGATATCTTACGCTGACAGGTTCGTTTTTCGGGGTGTTGTGGATGATTAAAAATGCGATTCTTTCGGGGTACCCGCTATATCCTTTCCCTTATTTTTCTTTGTCTGTAGATTGGCTTGTGCCAGAAGATATGCGATTGTTTGTAGCTAGAATTACAGAAAATTCAGGTTATTTTGTAGGTAACCCAATTGAGTCTTTAAGCCTCGGAGATAAATTAAAATCATGGATACTCTTAGGAGGTATTACTGGATTTTTTAATAAAGCTATGTTGCTTTTGTTTGTTTGCTTTCCGTTTACAACTGTTTTTAGAAAGCAAAAACAGTATAAAACACTCTACTGCATACTGTTTATACACTTTGTGTTATTGCTTCTTAGCTCACCACAGTTCCGGTTCTTTCTACCCGAAATACTGTTTTTTGGAGCTGTCATCACAAACGAAATAGTTGAGTGTATAGATAAGAAAAACAAATTAGGCAAATGGGTTGTATTAATAGGGGTACTACTGCCGATTGTTGCTTTGTTTGCAATCAACCTAAATCAATTGACACCAAACCTCTATCATCACCAAACCGATAGCTTTAAGATAGAACAATTACTATATCCTAAACCCTCATCCAAGTTTTATGCTTGGGAGTTTGAAAAAAAACAAAAAGGAAATTTAGAATATTATTCACCTACGGAAAATCAATTCTATAATACAGGAAATGGAGACTTGCCTTGTGTCAATGAATCTTTGCTTAACTATTTTGAACAAAAATATCAGTTTGTTCCACAACAAAGAACAAGCGAGCTAAAGGATGGATTTTATTCAAAACAACTAAAATAAACTACTTTAACTTTACTTTTCAGAAAGCAAAAAGCCTCTTAAATCACTAAGACTTTGAAGAGGCTTTTTATAAGAAAAATAGCCGACTAATATTGGTCTAATAGATAACGAATCAAATCAGTAGTTGTTATAATTCCGACTAGATTATTGTCTTCCGTAACGGGTAAGGCGTGAAATTCGCGTTTGGCTAATATCTCAGCAGCTTCTCTGATGGGCGTGTCTGGAGTAATGCAAACTAATTTTTTCGCCATTACCTGCTCTATCGAAAAAACGTCGTAAACGGTTACATCAATAATCTCATCGTCTTCATCTATGGTTTCAGCAAAACTGATTTCGAAGTAAATCAGTATAGCTTAGCATTCCTATGATTTTGGTTCCATCCATCACAGGAATATGTCTGATTTTATTTTCTTTAAACAAGCGTTCTGCTTTATTCAAGCTATCAGAAACATTAAGCTTGATAATATTTTTGGTCATGATGGTTGATACCGGAACATTCTGTTTCATAGTAAATAATTGTTAGTGATTTAGAGGTATAAATATACACAAAAAAGCCTTACTAAAAAACTCGAAACCTCTAAAAGCAATTTTAATTGCTGTTTTTGTTTTTTAGTAATTCAAGCCTCTTTCAGCAAAATAGAGCTATTTTTTCCTTAAATTCGTTCATTAGAAATTTCCACAAAAATTATGGTCGAAAAACACGCTTTTGAAATCTATAATGCTTCCGCTGGTTCTGGAAAGACGTTTACTTTGGTCAAAGAATACCTCAAAATCATTCTGAGTTCCAAAAGGGATGACGCTTACAAGAACATACTTGCCATTACCTTTACCAATAAAGCGGTAGAGGAAATGAAAACCCGTATTGTGGGCACTTTAGAAGAATTTGCCAAAGACACACCTGATACTAAAACTCTTGACATGCTCCGAGATATTATAGAAGTAACAGGTATGACCCAAAAGCAAATTCAAGAAAAATCACAGCGGATTATCAAAAGAATCATCCATAATTACGCGTCGTTTGACATCTCTACCATTGATAAGTTTACGCATCGGGTGATACGATCATTTACGTTAGATCTTAATCTGCCGATGACCTTTGAGGTTTCGCTGGATACAGAAAGCCTTCTGAACGAAGCCATAGACAGTATGATTGCGCAAGCAGGAGAGGATGAAGATTTAACTAAACTACTCATTGATTTTGCCACTGAAAAAACAGATGATGATAAGTCATGGGATGTAAGTCATGATTTTTTAGAGATAGGGAAGTTGCTGCTAAACGAAAATAACCGAAGTGAAATTCTCAATTTTCAGGACAAAAGCATCACTGAATTTCTGAAAATAAAAGCACAGATTTCTAAGATATGCGAGACACTAGAGCAACAAATAAAAATAGTTGCTGTAGATACGCTTGATATGATTACCGATAACGGAGTTGAACTAAATTCGTTTTATGCTAGTTATGTCACCAAATTCCTACAAAAACTCGCTGACGGAACAGTCGATATAAATACAAATATCTATAAATACCTAGATAACCAGCATCAGGAGGCTAAAGACAAGTATTCTAAAAAAGTGTCTCAAGATCAGAAAGATAAAATTGATGCCATGGCTGATGATATTCTTGCTACAATCAAGAAGCTCAACCGAAGTGCAGGGACTTATTTTTTCTATAAAGCATTCCTAAAAAATTTGACGCCATTATCGGTTTTGAATACAATAAATCACGAATTACTAAAGATTCAGCAAGAACAGAATATTCTGTCGATTTCTGAATTCAACAACATCATTCACGATCATATCAAAGAGCAACCCGCTCCGTTTATTTATGAAAAACTAGGCGATAGATATACGCACTTTTTCATCGATGAATTTCAGGATACCTCAACTATGCAATGGGAAAATCTTTTTCCGCTTATTGACAATGCGCTATCAGGACAGAATGACTACGGCGAAAAAGGTTCACTAATGATAGTGGGTGACCCTAAACAATCAATCTATAGGTGGAGAGGCGGAAGAGCAGAACAGTTTATCGAACTTTCCGAAGATAAAAGTCCGTTCTCTAATCCTGATAAAATAGCAAGGAGTCTCGAGACAAACTTCAGAAGTTATACAGAGGTAATCAAATTCAATAACAGTTTTTTTGGCTTCTTGGCTAATGATTTTACGGAAGAAAGTTATAAAAAAATATATGCCGATAGCGCCCAGAAAATCAATAGTAAATCTGGAGGATATGTAACTGTTTCTTTTGTCAATCAGGACGAAGTAATCGATGATGAGGAAGCTGTTGATAAAAACGAATTGTACCTCAAAGCTATTTTAGATAGGGTTGAGAAATCAAAAAGAGATGGATTCTTGTATAGCGAAATGGCAGTTTTAGTTCGCAAAAAGCAACAAGGAATATGGATTGCCAATTATTTCACTGAAAATAATATTCCGTTTATATCTTCTGAAACGCTTTTGGTTTCTAGCTCTGACCAAGTGTTGTTTGTAATTGACCTATTAGAATTTATCAAAAACAGGATAAATATTCAGGCAAAAGCTAATTTCTTGTATTTTATCGGAAGACAATTAGAGGTAGAATCGATACACGATTTCATCAAAAAAGGAGTAGGAGTAACCAATGAAAAGGAATTTGAAGCTTGGTTATTGAGTTTTGGCTATGAGTTTTCATTTGAAACCACCAGAAAAAAATCACTTTACGAAACGGCTGAAATTATTGTATCTGTCTTCTTAAAAGATGCGAATAATGTCTATATCATGAGTTTTTTAGATTTAATTTTAGAGCAAAACATCAGAAACCAATCGAGTATTGATGATTTTCTGTTATTCTGGAAAGAGCAAGGACATAAAAAAAGTATTCCGTCGCCTAAAAGAAATGCCATTCAGATTCTAACCATTCACAAATCAAAAGGATTGGAATTTCCGGTAGTTATTTTTCCGTTTGCGGATGAGGATTATTCACGCTCCATAAAAGACAAACTTTGGGTAGATAACGAGCTCAAAGAAATAGAACTTCCTAGAGTGCTGGTGGATAATTCATCATCAGTCGAAAATTATTCAGAGAAAGCCTCAGAAACACTATATCATAAAAATCAGGAAGAATTACTAGATAACATCAATATACTATACGTAGCACTGACAAGAGCAGTAGAACAACTTCATGTGATTTCGAGTGTGAAATTCCTAAAAAAAGGAGGCTTACCCAATACGATGAGTGCACTTTTTATTCGCTTTTTGCAAAAATACAAAGACTTTGACCAATCAAAATTATATTATGAATTCGGATTGCCTGAGCGCAAATCAATACCTAGAGAAATAGAACTTGCTCAAAAAAACATTGCTGTTGTCGAGCATGCGTTTGATATCAAAAACATCAAAATAGCTACTCTCGAATCATTGATGTGGAATACGAAAAAGCAAGAATCTATAGAATACGGAAACCTATTGCATAAAATTCTCTCACAGATAAACGCTGAAAACGAGGTAGAACCTGCATTGCAAACAGCACTCGAAAATGGAATGATTACAACGACACAAACAACTATTTTTAGAGAAGCTATTCGTAATATTATTGAGCTGCCAGAATTAGAAGATTTTTATTCGGATGTGTATCAAATAATTAATGAGCGAACCATCATCAGAAAAGAAGGTGCTTTAATCAAACCTGATAAGGTTGTACTGAAACCTAACAAAGAAGCCTTGTTGTTGGATTATAAAACAGGAGATAAGACTGTGCAACATCTCGCTCAAATCAATAATTATGCAGCTGTGTTAGAAGAGATGGGATATCAAGTCTCTAAGAAAATACTTGTCTATATTAAAGATTCTATTGAAGTAGTCAATGCCTAAACCAGAAAAAAATGAAAGCACCCAAGTCAGTAAACACAGAAAATAAATCACCAAAGAAAACCAAAAGCGGAAAAATATTCGTGCTTTTTATTGGTTTTTTTCTGATTATAAGAGGAATTTACAGAGTAGCAACCGAAGCAGAACTCAGCATTATGGGCATACTTATGCTGGTTATCGGAGTTGGTGGTATTGCGTATTATTTCTTAGGTGAAAAACGATGAGATTTATGTTTTTTGAGGTAAAATCATCTGATGATAGGGAATGATAACATCAAATCCTTTTTGTTTGAAATAAGCCGTTGGGTCTTCTTTGGCAACTGCCAATACAAAATCTCCACCCCAAGCGCCAAGACTTTTGACCATGCCAGTAAAGTCAGAAAAGAAGGTTTCTTTGACGGTTTGCATCTCCAGCACATTGCTCATAATCGCTTCGTGGTTTTCCAGTAAATGAGAAAATTCATGCAAATCATTCGTTTTCAGAATCTGCTGGGTTATGGTGTCAATCCGTTGAATGGTGTTTGAGAGATTAAATTGTTTGTGGTAATAGCTCGCAATAGCTGATCGGCTGTTTTGTTTTTGGTTCAGATATACAAAATATAAATGTTCAGCAAATACAGGATTGAAATCAATCGCCTCAATCAAGGGGTTGTTCTGTTCTAAAGAAAATAAAATAGGGCTGTCATTAGAGGCACAAGCGATGTCATATCCACTACCACTAAAAGTTTTATGCAACAACTCATACGGGTTGATATCCAGCCATTTTGATAGGTTGTTAATCAAAGTCGATGAAGAACCTAATCCCCAGTTTTTAGGAAAAGTTAGCTCCGTTTTTATCTCATATCCTTTGTTGTTTTCTAGAAATGAAGGATTGAGTTTGTTCGCTTCGGATAAAATAGCGACTAGCTTTTGCTCAAGCGGATTTGCGGAAGCTAATGAATTGTTGATGATTGCTGAAGATTGAAGTTCAGTAGCTATCCAAGCTGTTTGGTCTGAGTCAAAACTTTGCCATGAAATTTTGGCGGAGTTATTCTCTTTGACCGTGAGACTTTGACCGTAAACAGTAGGTAAGGCTAGTGCTTTTGCGCCGTCTAAGACTATATATTCTCCTGTGAGTAGGAGTTTCCCGTTGCTATAAAAAGTAGTTTCCAAATAATGAGGTTTTCTTTTTGATGGGATAAAAGTACAAAAATAAAAAAACTCCATCACTACCCTAGTAACGGAGTTTTTTCATTATTAACCAACCAAAACTTAATGTGTAAAATTATCTTTTACAAACAAATTCTGATGCAAATATACAACTGTTTTTAGGCTTTGAATATATAAAAAATATGTTTAACAAAAGATTGTAATTCAACTCCTTAAAAACAGTTGTTTTATTAAATTTCACTTAAAAATTAGTACTATAAAGTACCTCTTCTGGCTTGCTCTCTCTCAATAGACTCAAATAATGCTTTGAAGTTACCAGCTCCGAAACCTCTAGCTCCCATTCTCTGGATGATTTCATAGAATAGCGTTGGTCTGTCTTCAACTGGTTTAGTGAATATTTGAAGTAAATATCCTTCCTCATCAGCATCAATCATAATTCCTAATTCCTGAAGTTCACTAATGTCTTCTTTGAAGCGGTGCATATGTTTTTTCAGACGCTCCGGAATTGCATCGTAATAAGCCTGAGGAGGTGTTGATAAAAACTCAACTCCACGTGATTTTAAATCAGCAACTGTTTTGATAATATCGTCAGTAGCTACAGCAATGTGTTGTACTCCTGGACCTCCGTAGAAATCTAGGTATTCTTCGATTTGAGATTTTTTCTTTCCTTCAGCTGGCTCATTAATCGGGAATTTAATCCTTCCGTTTCCGTTACTCATTACCTTACTCATCAAAGCAGAGTATTCAGTGTGGATTTGTTTGTCATCAAATGATAAGAAGTTTACAAAGCCCATAACGTCTTCGTAGAACTTCACCCAAGTGTTCATTTCATCCCATCCAACGTTTCCTACCATATGGTCGATGTATTTTAATCCTGTTGGGCTTGGGTTGTATTCTGGTTCCCATTTTTCAAATCCTGGCAAAAATACTCCGTTGTAGTTTTTGCGTTCCACAAACATATGAACTGTTTCTCCGTAGGTATAGATTCCAGCAGTTACTACTTCTCCATTTTCGTCTTTAGAAACTTTTGGTTCTTGGTATGATTTAGCACCTCTTTTTGTGGTTTCTTCGTAGGCTTGACGTGCATCTTCAACCCAAAGCGCTACAACTTTAACTCCGTCTCCGTGCTTTACGATATGGTCGTTAAGTTCTGATTCTGCAGTTAGTGGTGTAGTAAAAACCAATTTAATTTTGTCCTGAACTACAGCATAAGAAGCTCTATCTTTACTTCCTGTTTCAAGACCAGCATAAGCTAATGATTGAAATCCAAAGGCAGTTTTGTAGTAATGAGCCGCTTGTTTAGCGTTTCCTACAATAAACTCAACATAATCTGTTCCTAATAGTGGAAGAAAATCTTGAGCTCCTTCAAAAATTTTCTCTAATCCGAATTCAACTGATTTTAATTCTTCTGACATTTTAATATAATTTATATGAATTTTAATTGTTTTTATTATTCTTTATCTAACCACGAAAGGTAATAAGATTCGTCTGCTATTTTCATCGCTTCTTCAGTCACCATAAGTGGTTTGAAGGTATCTACCATAACAGCTAATTCCTGAGTTTCTGTTTTTCCGATACTTCTCTCATAAGCACCAGGGTGCGGACCATGAACGATTCCCGCTGGGTGAAGTGTGATATGCCCTGCTTCTACATCATTTCTGCTCATAAAATCGCCATCTACATAATACAACAATTCATCAGAATCGATGTTGCTGTGGTTGTAGGGTGCCGGAATAGAAAGCGGATGGTAGTCGTATAACCTCGGAACAAACGAACAAATAACCATCGCGTCTGTCTCAAAAGTTTGATGTACTGGAGGTGGTTGGTGAATTCTTCCGGTAATCGGTTCGAAATCGTGAATGGAAAGGGCGTATGGATAGCAATGACCATCATAACCTACTACGTCAAACGGATGTGTAGCATAGACCAATTCAAAAATCTCGTCTTTCTTTTTGGTCTTGATTACAAAATCTCCTTTTTCGTCATAAGTTTCTAGTTCTTCTGGACGACGAATATCGCGTTCACAAAATGGAGAATGCTCTAAGAGTTGCCCGAACCAGTTTCTGTATCTTTTTGGCGTATAAACAGGGCGTTTTGATTCAACGATAAACAAGCGGTTGTCTTCCGTATCAAAATCTATTCTATAAATAATACCTCTTGGAACTACTAGATAATCACCGTATTTGAAGTCTAAGTTTCCTAATATACTTCTAAGTTTTCCTGATCCTTTATGGATGAATATTACCTCATCAGAATCAGTGTTTTTATAGAAGTAATCCATTGATTTTTTTGGAGCAGCCAAAACAACGCTACAATCGCTATTGGTAAACATCACCTTGCGGCTTTCAAGAAAATCATTCTCTGGTTTTACTTGAAATCCTCTAAGTCTAAAGGATTGTACGTGATTTTCTTTGGCAATCTTAGGGGCAACACTATATTGCTTTCTGATTTCTTTGAGTTGTGTGGGTCTTTGTTCGTGGTATAAGTTGGAATACATTCCGTCAAAACCTACGGTCCCGAAAAGTTGTTCGTAATATAAATCTCCGTTTTCTTTGCGGAATTGCGTATGTCTTTTTGGAGGTATCTTTCCTAATTTGTGGTAGAAAGGCATGTTTTAAGATTTTACAAGTTAGACATTGGGTTAATCATCAGAGACACAAAGGCACTGTTTGAGCTTTGGATTGAAGAGGAATTTAAGGACAAAGCCTAAATAGCCTCAACGTTATACTATAGCTCTACAAATATCGAAATTTTTTGTGGTATAAAACCCAGAATCCTGCTAAAAGTTATTCAAAAGTATTTATTAGAGATTGTTTAACTCACAGTATATGATGTTTTTGAGGTAAGACTTTAGAGGTTAGGCTCAAGTAAGAACAGGTTAAATACGAGGGCTAATTTTATTCCCTTTCTTCTCAAATCGGTTGTCCTTAATGGGTTTTCAAATAATTTTCACTCGATAATTCGTTGATTTAGATAGCGGTATAAAATATTTGATAAAAAATCAAAAAAAAGATTTGGTTTGTATGAAAAAATCGTGTTATATTTGCACTCACAAAAGCGGAAGTAGCTCAGTTGGTAGAGCTCCAGCCTTCCAAGCTGGTTGTCGCGAGTTCGAGCCTCGTCTTCCGCTCAAATCCAACAAAAAACCGTCTCAGTAATTGAGACGGTTTTTTTTATGTTTTGTTTTTCCAGTACTTATAAAAGGATTAAATTTATTTCTCTAGCCGTAAGTCCAAACCAGTCTGCTATTTTTTTGTTGGTCAAAACCCCGTGATACATATAAATGCCATTTTTCAAATCGGCATCATAACGAATAGCTGATTCTACTCCGCCATTTTCGCCTATTTCTAATAAGTAAGGGATAAGAATATTGCTCATCGCCTGTGAGGCTGTTTTAGAATATCTCGAAGGAATATTTGGCACACAATAATGCACCACACCGTGTTTTATGAATGTCGGTTTTTTGTGATTAGTCACTTCAGAGGTTTCAAAGCAACCACCCGTATCTATACTAACATCGATAATTACGGAGCCTTCTTTCATAATCTCCACCATGTTTTCTGTTACAACAACTGGACTTCTGTTAACGCCTGACAAAGCTCCAATAACTACATCGCATCTTCTGAGTGCTTTTAGCAATAGCTTATCTTGAATGGTTGAGGTAAAGACTCTATTGCTGAGTTGGTTTTGGATTCTTCTGAGTCGTGCGACAGAGTTGTCAAATATCTTTACGTTAGCTCCAAGACCTAAAGCTGTTCTAGCTGCATATTCAGCTACGGTTCCAGAACCTAGAATTACTACTTCTGTTGGTGGTACGCCTGTTATGTTCCCCAATAATAATCCTTTGCCTGTTTCAGGATTTCCCATAATCTCTGAAGCGATCATAATAGTGGCAATGCCAGCAATTTCGCTCAATGATTTCACTATTGGGTTTGAACCATCGGAGTCTTTGAAAAACTCAAAACCCAAAGCTGTAATTTTCTTTTTCTGTAAAGCTTCAAAATAGGCTTTATCTCTGGTTTTTATTTGAATGGCAGATATCAAAAAGGCACCTGTATTCATCATGGCTATTTCCTCAACTGTAGGCGGTTCTACTTTTAGAATCATTGCAGATGCATATACTTTTTTGGTGTCTGGGGTTACTTCTGCACCTGCTTCACTAAATTCCCTATCAGAATAGCCTGCACCTTTACCTGCACCTTGTTCGATCAGGATTTTATGTCCGTTGTTCGTTAGAGTATTTACTGCTTCTGGAGTAAGGCAAACGCGTTTCTCTTGAAAGTGGTGTTCTTTGGGGATTCCTATTGTTAAATAACTCTTATTAACCATCACCTCTAGTTTCTCTTCTTGAGGCAAAAGTTCGTGTATGCTGAAAGGATTGATAATTGCCATGGTCAACTATTGAAAAATTAGTACAAGTTAAGCATTTTTAGTGAGTTCTACATTTATTATTTTTTGTTTCAGGTATTCTGAAAAAGAATAAGATAGAGAGAATAGTAGATCCTAAATTAGAGTGGGTCATTTTCTAAAGTAGATTTCTCTTAAGGCTGTCTAGATAAAAACTCCCGAGAAATAGAATGTTTCTCGGGAGTTTTTATCACTTGTATATACTCTAACTCTAAAATTAGAATTAGTTGTTTTTGTAGCGTTTTCTGTCTGTTTCGCTCAAAAGGATCTTACGCAAACGGATTGATTTTGGCGTAACCTCAACATATTCATCTTTTTGGATATACTCTAAAGCCTCCTCTAGAGAGAATTTAATAGCGGGCGCAATTCTCATCTTGTCATCATTTCCAGCCGAACGAATATTGGTTAGTTTTTTGGTTTTAGTAACGTTGATAACCATATCATCTCCTCTAGAGTTCTCACCAATTACTTGACCTTCATAGATTTCCTCGTTCGGATCAACAAAGAATTCTCCTCTATCTTGAAGTTTATCGATAGAATAAGGAATTGCTTTTCCGTTTTCCATAGAGATTAACGAACCATTGATACGTCCTGGGATTTCTCCTTTGTATGGTTGGTAATCTAAGAATCTGTGTGCCATAATTGCCTCTCCAGCAGTTGCAGTAAGGATTTGGTTTCTAAGTCCGATAATTCCTCTTGAAGGAATCAAGAACTCAACAGTCATACGGTCTCCTTTAGGAGTCATCGATAACATTTCTCCTTTTCTTAGCGATACAAACTCAACAGCTTTTCCTGAAAGATTTTCTGGTAAGTCGATAGTTAGATGCTCGATAGGTTCGCACTTTACACCATCAATTTCTTTGATAATAACTTGTGGTTGCCCGATTTGCAGCTCGTAACCTTCTCTACGCATGGTTTCGATAAGTACAGATAAATGCAATACTCCTCTTCCGAAAACCATAAATTTATCAGCGCTTGCTGTTTCCTCAACTTTTAGGGCTAAGTTTTTCTCGAGTTCTTTGGTCAAACGGTCTTTGATGTGTCTTGAAGTAACAAACTTCCCTTCTCTACCAAAGAATGGCGAGTCGTTGATAGTAAACAACATGCTCATCGTTGGTTCATCAATATTGATTGTTGGCAAGGCTTCTGGGTTTTCGTAATCTGCTACTGAATCTCCAATCTCAAATCCTTCTAATCCTACTAAAGCACAAATATCTCCAGCTTTTACTTCCTGCACCTTTCTTCTTCCGACTCCGTCAAAAGTATGTAGTTCTTTGATTTTTGTTTTGATAATCTTGCCGTCTCTTTTTACAAGAGAAACTTGCATGCCTTCTTTTAAAGAACCTCTAATAATTCTTCCGATGGCAATACGACCAGTAAAAGAAGAGTAATCAAGAGAAGTGATAAGCATCTGCACAGTTCCTTCTGATACTTTAGGAGCGGGTATGTGCTCAATAACCATATCTAAGAGTGGTTCTAAGCTATCTGTTTTTACTTTCCAGTCTGTTGACATCCAGCTTTGTTTGGCTGAGCCATAAACTGCGGGGAAGTCTAACTGCCACTCTTCAGCACCAAGCTCGAACATTAAGTCAAATACTTTTTCATGAACTTCTTCTGGAGTACAATTTTCTTTATCTACCTTATTGATAACCACACATGGTTTCAATCCTAAGTCTAATGCTTTTTGTAATACAAAACGAGTTTGTGGCATAGGACCTTCAAAAGCATCTACTAGCAATAAAACTCCGTCTGCCATATTCAACACACGTTCTACCTCGCCTCCAAAGTCAGCGTGACCTGGAGTGTCGATAATGTTGATTTTGGTTCCTTTATACATTACCGAGACGTTTTTAGAAACAATAGTTATTCCCCTCTCACGTTCTAGGTCGTTATTGTCTAGAATTAAATCAGCGTGTTCGGCTGGTTTTGTAGATTGGCAATGGTGCATAATTTTGTCAACGATAGTGGTTTTACCATGGTCAACGTGAGCAATAATAGCAATGTTTCTAATAGATGTCATTTGTACTTTATTTTTAAGAGTGCAAAAGTACTACTTTATTTTCTTCTTTTTAGAATGTGAAGAGAATGTTTTTTTTGTAAAAATAAATATAAGTGGTTCTTTAACAGGCTAAAACAGAATTATTACCTCACTAATTTTGTCAAAAATATAAGAAACTGCTTTTTCTCGGATTTGATTTCTCGGGTCAGTGTCATCATTAGGCTGGAGTATAATTTCAAAACTATAGGTTTTATCCTTATATGAAATTGCTATATATACTTGTCCTACGGGCTTTGTAAGTTGATAAGTATTGACAGGTGCAGAAGCAACGCCAGTTACCGCTATATAAATAGACGCGTCAAAATCTAGTTTAGCTAAACCACTTAACATCTCTAGTGTTGTCTCTGCTGATTCAGCCGAATATTTAGCAAGCGTCTCAGGTTTTACGCCCAATAATCTGACCTTTAGTTTCTCGTCATAAGTAATAATACCGCCCTTCAGAACTGATGAAGCTCCAGCAACTGAAGCAATCCTGCTACAGAGCAATCCCGCCGTGATACTCTCGGCTGTAGCGATAGTGAGGTTTCTTTCTTTGAGAAAAGAATTAAATGCCGATGGGGTCATAAGCTCAATTTTAGAAACAAAAATACGAAAAGCACATCACTTTGTTCTGATTTTAAGAATCATATCTACTACATTTGTAGCATGAAGGTATTGCGATTTTTACTTTTTCCTTTCGGATTGATATATTGGCTAGTCACGGCACTGCGAAATTTCTTTTATGACAAAGGATTTTTCAGCTCTTATAAAGCGCCCATAAAAGTCATTGCAGTTGGGAATCTTAGTGTAGGAGGTACTGGAAAGACGCCTCAGATAGAATATTTGATTCGGTTGTTGTCAGAAAACTACAAGACGGCAGTTCTGAGTAGAGGTTATAAACGAAGCTCTAAAGGATTTGTGTTGGCTGACCAAAACACCAGCGTTCAAGAGTTGGGTGATGAGCCTTTTCAGTTTTTCTTGAAGTTCAAAAATATCAACATAGCAGTTGATGCCAATCGAGAAAACGGAATAAAAAATCTGTTGAAATTAGAACATTCGCCTGAAGTTATCTTACTTGATGACGCCTACCAACACAGAAAAGTAACTGCTGATATTTATATATTGCTTACGACTTACGCTGATTTATATTCAGATGATTTTATATTACCTGTCGGGAATCTTAGAGAGTCTAGGATCGGAGCCAAAAGAGCCAAAGCCATTGTCGTTACCAAATGTCCGAGTACTATTTCGGAGGTCGAAAAACAAAAAATAATTGAGAGATTAAATCCAAGTAAACATCAACAAGTATTTTTTACGACAATTAAATACGATGAATATGTATATGCTGTTGACTCTAAACATGAAGTAACTGAGATTCAAAGCACAGCAAAGGTGTTATTAGCAGGCATAGCAAAGCCTCAACCATTTTTTGATTTTCTGAAAAACCAACAAGATGTATTATTGAAATATCCCGATCATCATAATTTTTCTGATGACGAAATAGCATCCATAAAATCTAAGGCAAACGGAAAAATAATCGTTACGACTGAAAAAGACTATGTGAGAATTAGAGAGAAATTTGATGAAAACCAACTTTTTTATTTGCCTATCAAAACGTCATTTCTAGCTGATAGAACAGCTTTTGATGAGCTGATTGTCAAAATGCACTAAGTTTTAAAAAAGTTCCTTAACTTCGTTAAAAAATTATTCAGATGAATATAATTCCTCCTTTTAACCTGCATAAATGGATTGAAGAAAACAGACATTTGCTCAAGCCACCTGTGGGTAATAAAAATATATACGTTGATTCTCAGGACTATATCGTAATGATTGTCGCTGGTCCGAACGCCCGTAAAGATTTTCATTATAACCAAACAGAAGAGCTTTTTTATCAACTCGAAGGCACTATTAGTGTGTTTGTACAAGAAGATGGGCAGAAAAAAAGAGATGGTAATGAATGCTGGTGATATGTTTCTACTTCCTAGCGGAACACCACATTCCCCTGTACGTCAAGAAGGATCTATCGGATTAGTGGTGGAGAGAAAGCGCAACGGCAAAGGCTATAAAGACGGATTGCTTTGGTATTGTGAGAATTGTAATCATAAACTTCACGAAGTGGTTTTTGAACTTCACGATATCGAAAAAGATTTTTTGCCGCATTTCAAGAAGTTTTATAATTCTGAGGAATTGCGTACCTGTAAATCCTGTGGAGATATAATGGAGGCAGATGAGCGATTTATAGATTAAGAAAAACCTCCACAAATACTATTTCCTAAACAAAGCACCCTCTCGGTTATGATGAAAAATTGGTTAAGATTAGCACTGCTTCTATTTTCGGCAATTGCATTTGCACAAACTACAGAAGATATCGCTCTGATGGAATCTCAAAATACAACCTTAGGTTTTACTGCAAATCCCAATACTGCCAATTATGACCTAGTCTATAATCGCCTAGAACTCGATGTAAACCCTGCATATCAGTATGTTTCTGGAGAAGTTACGGCTTATTATAAGGCTAAAGAAACCATGAACGCAATCGTGTTTGACCTTGCGGCTAATATGAATGTTTCTCAGGTTTTGCAAAGAGGAAACAGCCTCGCGTTTAGCAGAAACGGAGATGAACTACTTATTAGTTTTCTAACAGAATTGAATGCCACAGCTTTAGATTCGCTAACCATCTCGTATTCAGGTGTTCCAGATGATTCAAACGATGCTTTTGTAACGCATACACATAACGGAACTCCAGGCTTATTCACGCTTTCAGAGCCTTTCGGGGCTAAAGAATGGTGGCCTTGCAAACATGACCTAAATGATAAAATTGACTCGATAGATGTTTTTATAAAAGCGCCAAGTCAATATGTAGCCGTTTCAAACGGTGTTGAACAATCTATTGAGCTAGATGGATTGGGAAATAAAACCACACATTTTAGACATAATTATCCAATTCCTGCGTATTTGGTCGCAATTGCCGTGACCAATTATCAGTTGATGACTCAAACCGCTGGGACTGCACCCCATACTTTCCCCATTGTCAATTATTTGTATCCTGAAAATTTTAATTCGGCTTCAAATCAATTAGCAGTCACCTTGCCAATTATGAATTTGTTTGAAGATAAATTCGGAACTTATCCGTTTGCTGACGAAAAGTACGGGCATGCACAGTTTGGATGGGGAGGAGGAATGGAGCACACTACTGTTTCGTTTATGGGAAGTTTCGGAAGAAGCCTTATTGCTCACGAATTGGCACATCAATGGTTTGGAAATCAAATTACCTGCGGAAGCTGGCAAGACATTTGGCTGAATGAAGGCTTTGCGACCTACCTCGATGGAATGGTGGTTGAACATCTTGATGATGAAGCTAGTTTCGTGAGCTGGAAACAGAATAAAATCTCTAATATTACCTCTGTTAATAGTGGGAGTTTATACGTTCCTGCAAGTGATGCCCACAATTCTAATAGGATTTTCAGCTCTCGTTTGAGTTATGACAAAGGATCGATGGTCGTAAATATGCTTCGATTTGTATTGGGTGACACAGACTTCTTCCAAGCCATAAATAATTACCTTAACGACCCACAACTGCGGTATGGATACGCTGTTACTTCAGACCTCAAAGCTCATTTAGAGCAAGTATCAGGTTTAGATTTAACAGAGTTTTTTGACGATTGGGTGTATAACCAAGGTTATCCGAGATATACTATCGAGGTAAATAATCTGGCGTCAGGTCAAGTAAAAGTAAAAATCAATCAAACCCAATCGCATAGTTCTGTAAGTTACTTCGAAATGCCTGTGCCAATCCGATTATATGCGAGCGGAGGTGTGTTCCAAGATATAGTTTTAGATAATACCTACAACGTGCAAGAGTATATTTTAGATATTCCTTTTATAGTGACCAATATAGATTTTGATGTCAAAAAAGATATTATCTCTAAGAACAATACTGCTTTTTTGTCGGATGAGAATTTTGAATTAAAGAAACTTTCTATTTTCCCTAATCCCACTCAAAACAAACTTAATTTGAGTATGCCTACTTCAATTCAGCTCGAAAGCGTAAAGTTTTATGACCTGAACGGAAAACTGCTATTGGAAACTGAAAGTCAAACTACTTGGGATATTTCAGAATTCTCAGAAGGAATCTATCTAATAGATATACAAACCGATCAAGGCATCAAGCAATTTAAGGTATTGAGGTAAGCTTAGAACTCTAGTTTTTTCTTTCTTAGTTCGAAGTTCTGACCCAAATATACTTTTCTGACCATTTCATCTTGCACAAGTTCTTCTGGAACACCAGCTTTAAGGATAGCTCCTTCGAACATCAAATAAGTTTTATCAGTAATAGCAAGAGTTTCCTGAACGTTGTGGTCAGTGATAAGGATTCCGATGTTTTTGTTTTTGAGTTGTGCCACGATGCGTTGAATGTCTTCAACAGCAACTGGGTCAACTCCGGCAAAGGGTTCGTCGAGCAAGATAAATTTCGGGTCAGTCGCTAAGGCTCTTGCGATTTCAGTACGACGTCTTTCTCCTCCTGACAATAAATCCCCTCTATTTTTTCGGATATGATTCAGACTGAATTCATCAATAAGCGAATCAAGTTTGTATTGTTGTTCTTTTTTGGATAATTTGGTAAGTTGTAATACGCTGAGTATGTTGTCTTCGATGGACAATTTTCTGAATACAGATGCTTCTTGAGCTAGATATCCGATACCGTGCTGCGCGCGCTTGTACATCGGGAAGTTAGTTATATTCATATCATCCAGATAGATGTTTCCGGAGTTGGGCTTTACGAATCCAACTATCATATAAAATGAAGTGGTTTTTCCAGCGCCATTCGGACCTAAAAGACCAACGATTTCTCCTTGGCTCACTTCCACTGAAATGCCTTTTACTACCGTGCGCTTCTTGTACATCTTGACGAGGTTTTCTGCTCTTAGCTTCATATTAACTCACTTATGAAAAGCAAAGTTAATCGAATTATTAAATATTGGATACTTTTTAAGAATTTGATGTGAAAAATCATGGGTTGCCTGTTGTGTAAATAAACGTATCTTATGTTTGCACAAAGACCTCAATTCTAAAGATTATTTTTAATTAGGATGATTCTAAATAATTTAAGACCTTTGCATAATCACAAAGCAAATCACAGATTATGAGTTTTGATGTTCAAAAAATCCGTCAGGATTTCCCTATACTTGCTCAGTCCATTGGTAAATATCCCTTAGTTTATTTTGATAACGGAGCCACCTCGCAAAAACCAAAAGTGGTCATCGATAGCCTTCAGAAATATTACAGCGAAATCAATGCTAATATTCACAGAGGTGTACATACGTTGAGCCAATTAGCAACAGATGCTTATGAGGCTTCAAGGGAAACGATTCGTCAGCATATCAATGCCAAAGAGCGCGAAGAAATCATTTTTACCTCTGGTACGACAGATAGTATCAACCTTGTGGCATCGAGTTTTACGACACTTCTAAAGAAGGACGATGAAGTGATAATTTCGTATTTAGAACACCATTCTAATATTGTTCCTTGGCAAATGCTCTGTGAGCGAACCGGTGCAAAACTCAAAGTTATTCCGATGGATACTAACGGAGAGTTGATACTTTCAGAATACGAAAAATTACTTAACGATAAGACCAAAATAGTTGCTGTTTCTCACGTATCTAATGCCCTTGGCATAATTAATCCGATAAAAGATATAATCAAAAAAGCTCGCCAGTATGATCTCGCCATACTAATTGATGGTGCGCAAGCTGTTGCACATATCAAACCAGATGTGGCAGAACTAGACTGTGATTTTTATGTGTTTTCGGCTCACAAAATGTGTGGACCAACAGGCGTGGGAATCCTTTACGGCAAAAGAAATTGGCTAGAGAAACTTCCTCCGTATAGAGGTGGAGGAGAGATGATTCAAGAAGTGCGTTTTGACAAAAGTACCTATGCAGAGATTCCGCATAAGTTTGAAGCAGGAACACCAAATATTGCTGGAGGAATTGCTTTTGGAACAGCTATAGAATATCTGAACGAAATTGGTTTCGAGGCAATTGAAGCTTACGAAAAAGAGCTCTTGGCTTATGTAAACCAAAAATTAGCTACACTTGAAAACATTGAGATTTACGGCAATTCTGACCACAAAGTTTCAGTGATTTCGTTTAATGTCAAAGATATTCACCCGTATGACATCGGTACGATTATTGATAAAATGGGAGTAGCCGTGCGCACAGGACATCACTGTACACAGCCCATAATGGATTTTTATAAAATTCCGGGCACGGTTAGAGCATCGTTCTCATTTTATAATACTAAAGAAGAAATAGACTACTTTATAGCTTCGCTTGAGAAAGCAATCCGAATGCTGTCTTAATGCTGGTTTTTATAAACTCCTAAGAGAGTATAAGGCAATTATCATCCGATAAAACGCAAGTTCGCTCCTTTCTTTTTTGTTTTATTATATGATGTTTTTAGTACCTTTGTTTCATCTTAAATTCAGACTATGAAAGCATTAACAATTGTATTACTAGTAGTTCTTTCCACTTCAATCAACAAGTGTTCTTCAGAAGAACTCAAAAGTTTAAAGAAGGATATGGTCATTGAATATGAAGCCAAAACCAGAGGGAGTATAAGCAAGTTGATTGTCAGAAAAGACTCTCTTATCGTGATGGAAGAATTCAGAAATGAAGGTGTTTATTATTATCCGTTAGCCAATAAAGATTGGGAAAATATCGTAAAAGAAGCCCAGAAAATCGATCCCGAAAAAGTAAGAACGTATAAAGCTCCGAGCAAGAAAAAGAGCTGTTGATGCAGCTCGAGCCGCTCAGATCAAAGTCATCCACAACGATAAGGTTTATGATTCAAATGTTTTTGACGAAGGAAATCCTCCTGTAGAACTCAAAGCACTCGTAGATAAAGTGGCTGACTTATATATAAATCACAAAAAGAAAATCATAAAAAATGACGATTAAAGAAGTTCAAGACGAAATTATAGACGAGTTTTTAATGTTTGATGATTGGGCTGAACGCTACGAATATATTATCGATTTGGGCAAAAGTCTTCCGATGATTGACGAGCAATATAAAACAGATGCAAATCTTATTAGAGGATGTCAATCAAAGGTTTGGCTTCACGCTGAGCAAAAAGAGGATAAAATTGAATTTACAGCTGATAGCGATGCCATACTTACCAAAGGAGTGATTGCGATTATGATTCGTGTTTTCTCAGGACAAAAATCTCAGGATATTCTCGATGCTTCAACTGATTTTGTAGATGAAATTGGGCTGAAAGAACATCTTTCTCCGACAAGAGCAAACGGATTGGTATCGATGATCAAACAAATAAAAATGTATGCTTTGGCATACGACACACAGAAAAATTAACTAGAAAATCATATCAAGACAACCTGCTTGTAACTATATAATTATGGAAGAATTTAACGACACACATAGCTTGGGCGAGCAAATAGTGGAAACACTAAAAAATATTTATGACCCTGAAATTCCGGTGGATATTTATGAATTAGGGCTTATCTATGATGTGATGGTCAACGAAGATATGGATGTGAAAATCCTAATGACACTAACTTCACCAAACTGTCCAGTGGCTGAGAGTATGCCAATGGAAGTAGAACAAAAGATAAAAGCTCTTGACGCAGTAAAATCGGTTGAGGTGGAAATGACCTTTGATCCGCCTTGGTCAAAAGACCTGATGAGCGAAGAAGCAAAATTAGAACTCGGAATGTTGTAAAAATAATTTTATTCTGAGACTTCAATGAATGCAAATCTGAGATTCACACATGGTGCTGCTTCAGACCAAGAAACTAAAACTATTTCTGAAGTAGCACTTGAGTTGAATGTTTCAGAAGCCACCATCCGAAATTGGATAAAGGCCAAGTTGCTCTTGGTCTCGCAAAGCGGAGAAGTACTTCAGAGTTCTTTAGCCTTATTTGCAAGTAATATCCTAGGCAAACAACGGCTGACCTCTAGGGTAAACAAACTACAAAAAGAAACACATAACCACGAGCTACTCAGCCTTGAGGTACAACAACAAATAGCCAGCCAACACGATTCTCAACTATTAGGCACGAGTTACCAAAACTCGCTTTCAGAATCTTATAGAAATCAAGAAGGTATTTATTATACGCCTGAGTTTATAATTCAGGATATGACAAAGGAAATTGAATTTGACCAAAACCTAGCTGACAAAACCTTTTTAGATCCTTGTTGCGGAAGCGGGAACTTCATTCTAGAAGCTGTTAGATTGGGCTTTAGTCCTGAGAATATTTATGGTTTTGATACTGACCCGAATGCTGTTGCTATTGCCAAAAAAAGACTCTTTGATGCCACAGGATATCATTCTGAGCATATACAAACAGCTGATTTTCTAGAATATTCAATTCAGAATAAAAAGCATTTTGATTATATTTATACCAATCCGCCTTGGGGGAAAAAAATAACCAAAGCAGATAAGCTAATATATAGCAAGATGTTCAACGCTGGAAAAAGTACTGATACGGCTTCACTTTTCTTTTTTGCTAGTTTAGCTTCTTTAAAAAAGGAAGGGAAACTAGGCCTCTTGCTGCCTGATTCATTTTTTAACATCTCTATTTTTGAAACAGCGAGAAAGAAAGCTTTAGAGCTTAAAATCGATAGACTGATAGATTATAAAAAGCCTTTCAAAGGTTTGATGACAAAGGCTCAGGCGTTATTACTTACGAATGTCTCAGCTGAGGTTTCTCATAAAATACGATGTAACTTTGAGCAAGAACAATATACCAGAGCACAAGAATCATTTGTGCAGACGCCGAAGTCTATTTTTAATTTTTGGATAAATGACGACCAAGCGAAAATCATTGATCATATTTACAACCTTGAACACATCACCTTAACCAATAACGCCAAATGGGCTATGGGAATAGTTACCGGAAATAATAAAGATCTTTGCAAAACAAAACTTTCAAAAGAATTGATGCCTGTGTATAAAGGATCAGATATAACTAGAGAAGGACTGAAAAAACCAAGCGTTTATATACCCAAAAACCTAGATTTATACCAACAAGTAGCACCCGAGCGCCTATACAAAGCAAAAGAAAAAATCATTTATAAATTTATTTCCTCAAGCTTGTGTTTTTATTGTGATACTGATCAAAAGTATATTCTGAACAGTGCAAATTTATTAATTTTGAACCCAGACTTTCCGATACAGTCACAAGAACTTGTAAAGCTATTGAACACTGACTTTATGACTTGGGTTTTTAAGAGTATCTTTGCCTCACACAAGATTCTGAGGTCAGATTTAGAGCGTTTGCCAATACATTCAAAATTTTTTGAAACACATAAAAAGTTTGTAGAAGACAAGTATTTAGCCTATTTAGGAATACAAAAATCAAACGGAACATATGTTCTAAAATAATATTATGGAAGAAGAAATTATCAATAGAGTAGCCAAAAGTCCGCTAGTTGTTTTTGATTTAGAGGATTATTTTCCAGAAGGAGTCAGAAAAGGGATTGACCTTTCTGATTGGCTTTGGGAAGGATTGATTCTTAGAGAAAAGGAGTTCAGGGCAGTGCTTTTAGAGCAGGATTGGAGCCAATATCAAGATTATTATATCTATCTATATTGTTCAACAGACGCTATTATTCCAGCGTGGAGTTATAGTTTGGTAACTATGTATCTAACACCTTTTGCCAAAAAAATAATCATTGGTTCGGAAGATAACCTCAATACGATGTTATATCAGGAGGTTTTAGCTGGATTAGATTATTCGATTTATCAAGACAAACCATTAATTATCAAAGGTTGCTCAAAAAAAGCTGTGCCTGAGAACGCACTTGTTATGGCTTGTCAGTATTTGCAACCTATAGCTCGAAGCATAATGTTTGGTGAGGCTTGCTCCACAGTTCCGCTGTATAAAAAACCATCTAAGAAATAAAGCTTTGTTGGTTTTATAAAAATCACTACTTTTATTATCTAAAATACGACTAGACTATGGAACACATCAATCATGAATTATACGAAAACGCTCGACGAAGAATCAAGCAGAAAAAACACCTATTTATTCATTTTGTAGTGTTTTTTATAGGAGGTCTTTTCCTTATAGCCTCTGAAAAACTATTTAATGTAGGACTCGATAATCCAAATTGGTCTTATTGGGCTGTTTTTGTCTGGGCATTTCTGTTTATCCTACATTTTATCAACGTATTTATCACGAAACGCTTTATGAATAAGCAATGGGAGAGAGAAGAGATTGACAAGCTTGTCGAAAAACAACAACGCAGAATAGAACAGCTTCAGAAAAAGGTAGAGCAAAATCACACTACTACACCTACTACTCCTGATTCTGACAGAAATACAATGATGTAATGATTACACTAATTGCTGCAGCAGCACAGAACAACGCCTTAGGCAAAAACAATACACTTATTTGGCACCTGCCCGATGATCTCAAAAGATTCAAAAGCCTTACGCTTGATGGATATATCATTATGGGACGCAAAACTTTTGAATCCTTGCCAGGAATACTTCCTAGGCGCAAACACATCGTTATAACTAGAAATCCTGATTTCCATCACGATGATGCAATCAGAGCAGGTAACCTAGAAGAAGCTCTTGATCTTGTTCCTTCTGATAAAGAAGCCTTCATTATCGGAGGTGGAGAGATTTTTGAACTCGGACTAAAAATAGCTGACAGACTTGAACTCACCAGAATACACCACGATTTTGAAGCAGATGTGTTTTTCCCTGAAATAAATCTAGAACATTGGGAATTGTTTGCCTCCGTATATCATCCGAAAGATGAGAAACACCACTATGATTTTACGTTTGAAACCTACCTAAGAAAATAAACTAAAACCCACGTACAACTACACCTTATCTATAAACGCATGAATTTACAGAACACGTTTGATTTTGCACAACAATTAGACAAAGAAGATCCATTAGCCCAGTACAGAAATGAATTCATTTTCCCGAAAGTAAACGGAAAAGAAGTGGTTTATTTTGTGGGAAATTCACTTGGTCTTCAACCAAAATTAGCAAAGAAATATGTTGATGAAGTGATGTCAGATTGGGCAAACCTCGCCGTAGAGGGACATTTTTATGCCGAAAAACCTTGGTGGGATTATCAAGAGCGTTTTGCAGAACCATTGAGCAAAATTGTCGGTGCAAAACCTAGTGAAGTAGCTGTGATGAATACACTTACAGTGAATCTACATTTGCTAATGGTGTCGTTTTATCGTCCTACAGCTGAAAGATATAAGATTATTTGCGAAGAAAAAGCTTTCCCGTCAGACCAATATTTATTGCAATCTCAGGTTGCACACCACGGATTTTCTCCTGAAGATGCCATTATCGAAATCAAAAGAAGAGAAGGCGAACACAACATCAGGTTAGAGGATATATTAACTAAAATAGAGGAAGTAGGAAGCGAGCTTGCCCTTGTGATGATTGGTGGTGTAAACTACTACACAGGACAGGTTTTTGATATGAAAACCATTACTCAAAAAGGACATAGTATCGGGGCAAAAGTAGGTTGGGATTTGGCGCACGCTGCCGGAAATATTAAGCTAGAACTACATAATTGGGGGGTTGATTTTGCGGCTTGGTGTAGTTATAAGTATATGAATTCAGGACCTGGAAACGTTTCGGGGATTTTTATACACGAAAAACATCACAATTCAGACTTGCCAAGATTTGCTGGTTGGTATGGGCATAACAAAGAGAGAAGATTCTTGATGGAACCTCAGTTTGACCCAGTCAAAGGTGCTGAAGGATGGCAAATAAGCAATCTCCCGATTTTATCTTTAGCTCCATATTTGGCTTCGGTTGATATGTTTGGCAAGGTTGGGATGGATGCGCTTATCCGAAAAAGAGAGAAAATTACTGCTTATCTGGAGTTTGTACTCAAAGAAATAAGCAAAGAAATCAGGGGTAATTTTGAAATTATTACTCCAGAGAATCCAGCTGAAAGAGCAAGTCAGATTTCAGTTTTTCTGCACGGAGAAGGAAAAGAGCTTTTTAATTATTTGATGAAAAACGGCGTGATTACAGACTGGAGAGAACCCAATGTGATTCGACTTGCACCTGTTCCGCTTTATTGTAGTTACCAAGATGTTTATCAGTTTGGTCAAGTACTAAAACAAGGAATCCTAAGCCATAGATAGAGAAGACGAAAGTAGTAGCTATACTTTTTTAAGTAAAGGCTAACAAAAAAGTCGTTTCAAATAAATGAAACGACTTTAGTTTGTCAATTGTGGTATTTAAGAATAATACTACTATTAATCTTAGATAAGTTCAACTTGCGCAGCAACCTTACCTTTTCTTCCCTCTTCTTCTTGGAAACTTACTTTGTCTCCTTCATTTAGAGATTTTGAAGAGACTAGGCCTGTGATGTGTACAAAAATGTCTTCTCCTGTTTCTGAATCTGTAATGAATCCGTAACCTTTAGATTCATTAAAGAACTTTACTGTTCCTGTTTGCATTGTAATAAAATAAAAATAATTAATATTCGTCAAAGATAGCATTTCCTTCAAATTACACACAACATATTCTAATTTTTTATAAAATATTTTATTTGATGATTAAAGTTTACGACAACATTAAGACTTAGATTGCGTCTGTTGCGTTATATTGCACTATAAACCACCTAGATTATGAACAGTATAAAAATCCTTTGGGTTGATGATGAAATTGATTTGCTCAAACCCCATATTATTTTTTTAGAGAAGAAAAATTATGTCGTAACCACTGCTAATAATGGGAGAGATGCTCTTGATATATTTGACCAAGAAAATTTTGATGTCGTTTTTCTAGATGAAAACATGCCAGGACTCTCAGGCTTAGAAGTTCTTTCTGAAATGAAAGAAAAGAAAGCGACTACACCTGTAATTATGATTACAAAAAGTGAGGAAGAGTATATTATGGAGGAGGCAATTGGCTCGAAAATCTCAGATTATTTGATAAAACCTGTCAATCCGAATCAAATTTTATTGTCTCTAAAGAAGAACTTAGACCATTCGCGTCTTGTTTCTGAAAAAACCACAATGGATTATCAGAAAGAATTCCGAAAAATATCTATGGATTTGGCGATGGTCAAAACCTATGAAGAATGGTATGATATCTACAAACGCCTTTTGTTTTGGGAACTTGAACTAGAGACCACAGATAATGCGCAAATGTCAGCAATTCTCGATACCCAAAAAGCGGAAGCAAATATTCAGTTCAGCAAGTTTATCGAACGTAATTATGAAGATTGGTTTACGCCTAAAGCAGATAAACCTGTAATGTCTAACACCCTTTTCAAAGAATTAGTTGCGCCTCATTTGGTCAAAAAAGAAAAACCAATACTATTTATTGTCATTGATAATATGCGCTTTGACCAATGGAAAGCTTTTAGCCCGATTATCAACAACCATTATAAGTTAGAAAAAGAAACGGCTTATTACTCGATTCTGCCTACAGCTACGCAATATGCTCGGAATGCTATTTTCTCTGGAATGATGCCTTTAGAGATGGAAGCTAAGTTTCCTAAATACTGGAAAAACGACGTAGAGGAAGGCGGTAAAAACTTGTATGAAGCCGAGTTTTTGACTGAACAACTAAAGCGACTAGGTTTAAATATAAGACAAGAATACTATAAGATCACCAATTTTAAAGACGGAAAAAAGCTAGCAGAAAACTTCAAAGGACTAAAAGATAATGATTTGACTACCTTGGTGTACAACTTTGTAGATATGCTCTCTCATGCCAAAACTGAAATGGAAGTGGTCAAAGAATTGGCTTCGAATGACAAGTCCTACCGTTCGCTTACGGTGAGTTGGTTCAAAAATTCGCCACTTTTAGAGATGATTCAGCAAGCACAACAAATGGGAATGAAACTTATCATTACCACGGATCACGGAACCATTAACGTAAAGAATCCGACGAAGGTGATAGGTGACAAAAACACCAGTCTGAATCTTAGATATAAAACAGGAAGAAGTCTTACGTACGAAGATAAAGACGTCTATGCTGTGAAAGATCCGAAAAAAATAGGTTTGCCAGCTATCAATATGACAAGCTCGTTTATCTTTGCTAAAAACGACTTTTTCTTGGCATATCAGAATAACTATAACCATTATGTGAGCTATTATAAAAACACCTACCAACACGGAGGAATATCGCTAGAAGAAATGATTATTCCGTTTTTGGTATTTGAACCTAGATAGATAATTTTACGTATAAGTTTTTTGAGATGAACAGAGAGTTTTCTTTAGACCAAATTTCCGAGGTTGCACACTGGATTTTAGATCAGAATCCCGAAAAGGTGATTTTATTTGAAGCTGAGATGGGAACTGGTAAAACCACGCTTATCAAAGCTTTATGCAAAGCACTTGGTGTTGAGGACACCATCAGTAGTCCGACTTTTTCATTGGTTAATGAATACGAAACTAATAAAGGGGAACTCGTTTATCATTTCGACTTTTATCGATTGAAAACAGAGGAAGAGGCACTTGATTTTGGGGTAGAAGACTATCTCTATTCTGGTAATTATTGTTTTTTGGAGTGGTCAGAAAGGATTCCGAATTTGATTCCTGAAAAACATACGCTTATTTCGATTTCTACTTTAGAAAACGGAAATAGGTTATTGAATTTCGGAAGTATGTCAAAATAGTCAATCTCATTTTTATCAAAAATTAGACTAAATAAAAGGCTCATTCATAAGTGCTGTATTTTGGTTTTTAATACGGCTTATTGTTGAAAATCGTTTACATAATTCGTAACTTTGATAAATCATAGTTTTATGAGAAACTCATAACTCAACACTAAAAACTCATAACATTAAAACCATGTGGGATAAAGTCCAAGAAACTGTAAAATACCTCAAAGAAAAAACAAACTATACTCCAGAATTTGGAGTAATCTTAGGCTCTGGCTTAGGAGGATTTGTTCATGATATAGAAATCGAATATACTATTCCTTATGCCGAAATTCCAAACTTTCCTACCTCAACTGTAGAAGGGCATAGCGGGAATCTTATTTTCGGGAAAATCGGAAATAAATCGGTCATCGCTATGCAAGGACGATTTCATTATTATGAGGGTTATTCGATGCAAGAAGTGACTTTTCCGGTAAGAGTGATGCGTTATTTAGGCATACAGATATTGGTTGTTTCTAATGCTTCTGGAGGTGTGAATCCTAACTATGTCGTGGGTGATATTGTAGTGATTTATGACCATATCAATATGTTTCCTGAACATCCACTCAGAGGACTCAACGACAAACGTTTCGGACCTCGCTTTGTAAACATGGGAGAACCGTATAACCGAAAACTCATTTCCAAAGCCAAAGAAATTGCCAAAGAAGAAAATTTGATAGTCAAAGACGGTGTTTATTATGGGCTACAAGGACCGACTTTTGAGACACTAGCCGAATACCGAATGATCAAAGCTGTAGGTGCAGATTGTGTGGGAATGTCAACAACTCCTGAGGTTATCGTCGCACGCCATATGGGATTAGATTGTTTTGGGATTTCAATTATCTCAGATATGGGAACAGAAGACCAAATGGATATGATCTCGCACGAAGAAGTACTCAAAGCAGTCAAAAAAGCCGAACCTTCAGCTAGAAAACTAATCAAAGAACTCATACGACAGTCCTAAAAGATTAACTACACAATGACCAAACAAGAACGAGTGGATTTTGTGGTAAATACCTTAGAAGAACTCTATCCTGAGGTGCCAATTCCGCTTGACCATAAAGATAATTATACCTTATTAATTGCCGTATTGCTTTCTGCTCAGTGCACTGATGCTAGGGTGAATACTATCACGCCTTTACTTTTTGCAGAGGCGGATAATCCGTATAGTATGGTGAAGTTAGGTCTGGATAGAATCGCAGAAATTATCCGACCTTGTGGGCTAGCTCCTATGAAATCAAAAGGAATTTATGAGCTTTCTCAGATGCTGATAGATAAGTATGATGGAGAAGTTCCGGGTGATATAGAAGCGCTAAAAGAGTTTCCTGCCGTCGGGCATAAAACCGCTAGTGTGGTGATGAGTCAGGGCTTTGGTGTGCCTGCTTTTCCGGTGGACACACACATTCATAGAATGATGTATAGATGGAATCTCTCTAACGGTAAAAATGTGGAGCAAACCGAAAAAGATGCCAAACGTCTTTTCCCGAAAGAACGCTGGAATAAACTCCACCTACAAATGATTTATTACGCCAGAGAATATTCGCCTGCACGTGGTTGGGACATTGACAAAGATATTATCACCAAAACTATTGGAAGAAAAGACTTGCTGAAAAAGTAAATAAGAGAATTTGAATTTTTTCCTCCAAATTTATCTCAAAAGTTAAAGTTGAAGTTTTTTTCACCTTAAGCAGATTAAGCACATTCGGAATGCCCTCCTTAAAATTCCGATTATATCTTTTTATAATTGCTTTGTGCTTGCGATTCACTCTTGTTTTAGTGATGTTTTTCGGGTATATTCAGATAATTAGTGTTTGACTTTAAATATTATATTTGAAAAAAACACTCGAAAAACATGAAGAAAGTTACAATGTTTATATTGATGACAACTACTTTGTTGTGTACGCTATCAATATATAGTCAGATCCGTTTAAAAGAGAAAGATTACACCATAACTTATAATGACTCATCCATTGAGTTGTATTTTGATATGCCTGTGTATGTCAAAGCCTTAGATGAAAAACAAGGAAAAGAAGTTAGGTTAGAAGTAGATTCTAGTAGTGAAAATACATTTATACTCAACAACCCTGCTGCAGGAACGATTATCAAATTAGAATACAATTATCTCTATGGCAAAAATTATGATGTACAAACAAGCTATGTGGCTACAGCTTCATCTTCTACGGGTGAGATAAATGTCTATTTTAATCATCCTGTAGATATTGCTTTTGCACAAATCCAAGAAGCAAATAACTTAGGAAATACCCTTGACGATATGCTCATCTCTTATATAAATGCTTGTACATCAACTTTAGATATTGCGATATACAATTCAGCTTCGCCAAGTGCTACTACCGGAATTGCTGGTGCAATTAATGATGCATATACTAGAGGTGTTGAAGTGAGAATTATTTATGATGGTGGTACAGGTAGTGCTATGTTGCCTTTAATAAATCCTGCCATACCTAGACTGCCAAGCCCCAAAAGTTATGGCTATGCACTAATGCATAATAAATTTGTAGTTTTTGATGCTAACCATTCAGATCCTGACAAGCCAGTAGTATGGACTGGCTCAACAAACTGGACAGTAAAACAAATTGATGGTCCAGACAAGAATGGTGCTATTGCCATCCAAGATCAATCTTTAGCCTTAGGTTATACCATTGAATTTGAAGAAATGTGGGGTTCATCAACCATGACTCCAGATACTACGGTTTCTAGGTTTGGTCCTTATAAATTAGATAATACACCACATACCTATAATATTGGTGGTGTTATAGTTAACAGTTATTTCAGCCCGAGTGATAATGTGACCTCGAAGATTATCGAAGTAATCGAAAGTGCTGATAATGATATAAATATTGCGACAATGCTTATTACAAGAACAGATATAAGCAGTGCGCTAGTTACTGCAAATTCCATTATTCCTGACACGCGCTTAGTCATGGATACTCAAAATCCACAAGGAAATCAGAAGGGATATTTGCAGGATGAAATAGGTGTTGCTCAAGTTAGATCAGATACCACCACAGGACAAATGCACCATAAATTTATCGTGGTTGACAATTATGATAGCTCTTCAGACCCGCAAGTGTTGGTAGGCTCGCACAACTGGAGTACGGCTGGCGAAACCAAGAATGACGAGAATACATTGATAATACATGACCAAAACATTGCCAATCAGTTTTTTCAGGCTTTTGCGTATTTGTATCAACTCTCAGGAGGAGCTCTGTCTAATGATTATTTTGTTGCTGAACCGCGTGAGCTGGTTGTATATCCAAACCCAAGCAACGGAATGTTTACGATTCAGGCTAAAAATACATCATCCACTAATGCTGAAGTGAGTGTTTATACGATGTTGGGAAATAGAATCTATGACAACCACTTCGCAGAATTAGATAATCATAACATTGACTTAACCAATCAAGCTGATGGAATGTACCTCATCAAAGTCTCTAGTGATGATGGTGTGAAGCATTTCAAAGTGTTGAAGCAGTAAGGAGAATTTTGAGACGCGTCAAACTCGCACTATAAATTATAAAAAGCCAGTAAATTGTAAGATTTACTGGCTTTTTTGATAAAATGAATTTAAACTTAAAATCGCTGTGGCTAGTTTTTTCATTTCGCTTGTAAAACATAGGTAAGAGCTTGTGCATACACAAAAATTAAATCCTTTTTTAGCTATTTCATCCTGAGCAAAATGCAATGCTTTTACGATTAAAACAAAAAAGTCCCACCGAAGCAGGACTAAAGATTTACATCTACGGCATATAGCCTTATTGTGATAAGATTAAAGATTAGAAATTTTAATCTGAAACAAATATAGTGAAAAAATATTCAAGTCTTTAAATTATGTTAAAAATGTTTCGTATTTTTATTTCCTTACTCAATAATACATAAGTTATGGCAAAAATATTAGGATTGGATTTAGGGACAAATTCGATTGGATGGGCGATTGTTGATGATATTAATAACAAAATTATCGATTCAGGCGTTAGGATATTTCCAGAAGGTGTTGTTGCAAAAACAATAGGAACTGGTGATAGAGAAGAAGGTAAAAACGCGAAAAGAAGAGAAAGCCGTCAGCAAAGGAGAGGTTTTTATAGAAAAAGATTAAGGAAAATCAAACTCTTAAGAGTTCTTATTAATCTTAAAATGTGTCCCTTAAAACATGAAGAATTAGACATTTGGAGTAAGTGGGATAAGATTAAAAAGAAAGAAGGTAGAATGGCTCCGGAGCTCTTTTTGCCTGAAAATCATCCATATAATAGTTGGCTAAAACAAAATCCTTATGAATTAAGAGATAAAGCATTATCTGAAGATTTGACATTACAGGAATTTGGCAGAGTTTTATATCATTTAATCCAGAGAAGAGGGTTTTTAAGTAATAGAAAAGGGAAAGACGACGGTAAAATTTACAAAGGGAAAGATGGCGTTAAAGGTATAGATGACACTCAAAAAGAAATACAAAATTCGACTTTAGGTAAATATTTGTTTGAAATCTTACCTAAGGAAGGAGAACCGTATAAAGTTATACAAGATGAAGAAGGGAATGAATTAAGAGTTCGTTCAAGATATACTTTACGAGATATGTATGTTGCAGAATTTGAAGCTATATGGATAAGACAAGCTAAACAATTAAATCTCGACACTATTGAATATTTCAACGAAAAAAAGATACTACTTAACGGAGGTTTAGAAAACAAAAGAAATGAAAATAAAATAGAACATTTAAAGAAGATAAAAGGCGTTGATAATGTTGAGGTAATAAAACTGAAAGATGATTCTTCTGAGATAAATAAAGAGAAATATATTTTAAAAACTATTTCAAAAATGCCATTAAAAGAGTTTTTGGCAGGGAAAATTGAAAAGGATGAAATAGGTGTAGTTAAATATAAAAGTAACGATAGTGTTTTATTTTGGCAAAGACCACTTCGCTCTCAAAAAAAGCTATTAGCCAAATGTCGTTTTGAACCGGATTTAAAAGATGAAGAAGGGAAGTTTATTCAGAAAGGTAAAACGCCGTGCCATTTATCACATCCATTATTTGAAGAGTACAGAGCTTATGGATATATAAATAATATTGAATATGGGAAAAAACAAAGATTAGAAGAGTCTCAGAGAAAACAAGTATTAGAATTGATTAACTCTAAGGATACTAATTTTAAATTTTCAGAAATTAAAAAGAAATTAAAATTAGAATATGAAACGTTTAATTTTGAAGATAATGCCCCTGTAAATGGGAACTACACCATAAAACATTTGAACTCATTGTTTTCTAAAGATATCCTTGAAAAAGAATTCGTTTTCACAGTAAATAATCAAGAATTTACAGAATATGGATATGAACGTATTTGGCATTTACTACATTATTGTGAAGACAATGATGTTTTAATTAAAAAACTCCAAGAAAGTTATTGCTTAGAAGATAAAGATGCTGAAAAAATTTCTAAAGTTAATCTGAAAGAAGGTTATTCAAATGTTTCATTAAAAGCCATAAAAAACATACTGCCTTATTTAAAATTAGGGAAAAGATTAAGTGATGCAGTAATATTAGGCGGAGTAAGAAATGCTTTTGGTAAAAAATGGGAACTATATAAAAATGACCATCAAGAATTAGAAAATGATGTATTAAAAATAAATCAGGACAAGTCTAATAAAGAAGGAGAAGCAATTGAAAAAATAAAGAAGTATTTAATCGAAAACAAATATGGATTTATTGAAAATGATATACGGTTTAAAAAATTATATCATCACAGTCAGGAAGTAATAGAAGTTGTTCAAAAAGCAAAAATAGAAGAATTAGAAAATCTTAGGAATCCAATTGTTCAGCAGGGAGTAAATGAAGTTAAAAGATTGGTTAATGAATTAATACAAATGCAAGGTAAGTTTGACCAAATAAGAGTAGAATTAGGAAGGGATTTAAAAAACAACAAGTCTAAAAGGCAAGAGTTAACAACTAAAATTTATCAAAATACTGCTAAAAATGAAAATGCAAAACAATTATTGACCGAATTTTCTTTAAGACATAGCAGAGATAATATTCAAAAAGTGTTGTTGTTTCAGGAATTACAAGAAAAAGGAACTATTCCTGTTTGTCCTTATACTAATAAAACTATCAATATTTCTGATGTATTAGGAAGGGAAAATAAAATTCAAATTGAACATATAATTCCTAAAAGTATTTCATTAGATGATAGTTTTGCTAATAAAACTTTGTGCGATGCTAAATTTAATGGACTAAAAGGTGAGCGAACTCCTTATGAGTTTTATCAAATTAATAACGATGTTAATCTTTGGGGAGGAGCAAAATCGTGGGAAGACATAGAAAGAAGGGCATTTAGTGTGTTGCCGTATCCAAAAGCAAAACGATTTGTATCTAAAACGAAATTTGACAAAAATGATTTTATTCAAAGACAACTAAATGATACCCGATATATCAGTAAAAAAACAAATGAGATTTTATCTCAAGTTTGTAGTGATGTTAGAGTAATGCCAGGAAGTTTGACGGCTGAACTCAGAAAACTTTGGGGATTAAATAATATTCTACAACCTGCTTTTTCTATTCCGGATTTGCAAATTGACGAAGAAAAAGTAATTCCTTATTATGTGGTTTTAGACAGTGACAATAAACCAATACTATCTCAAAAGATTTATAATTCTAAACCGGAATTAAAATCAAATGAAACTACATTATATGGCAATGTTGACAAAGGAGTTTTTAAATCAAAAGAGCAATATGTTAAGTTTCAATTAGAAACCCCTAATTTAATTAATGGTGAATATTGGGCAAAATTAAACTTATCAAATCCTAAAAATATTGTTCTGGTTTTTAAGGAAAAACCAGAGACAACTGAAGATGAAATCGTAGTTAGAGGTAAAATAGAAAAAGAAAAGTTTAAAAATGAAGGATTAAGTTTAATACCTGCTAATAATAAAGAAAACGGTACTTATTGGGCAAAACTGTCAGTTACAAAAAAAGAGTTTAAAAAGCCAAATAAAGAAGAACAACCTAAGAAAAATGGTAAGCAAATTTTACTCTTTGGCGAAGTCAAAGAAGGTATTTTTTCATCTTATATTTATCAATGTGAAGCAGAAATTGAAGACGGAAAATATTGGCTAATCATTGATGTTGATTTTGAAAAAGTTGATTTTGAAAAAGCACTAAATGACAAACCAAGTGTACGAGAAAACCAGATTGTGATTCAAGGAATTACAAATGATGAAAATATATTCGTATCAGATATGGACAATCAACATCAGTTTGTGATGGAAGAAGGAAAAGGAAAATATTATGTGCTGTTTGATATTGTTACTGAAGTAAATGAATTCTATCCGATAAAAACCGAAACGCCTAAGATTGAGGATGGACAAACATTAGTTGAAGGAAATGTATGGGTAGATAAATATTCTGGTGAAATTAAATTTGACCCTAAGAAAAACAGAGAAGACCACAGACACCACGCTATAGATGCTTTAGTTATTGCATTAACAAAAGAAAGCTATCTTCAAAGATTAAGCAGTTATAATGCCTCAAAAGAAAACAAAAAAAGAAATACTGCGTTTGAGAATGATTTTTTAGATTTTCCTGAACCGTGGAATGGTTTCTATACAGATGCTCAAAAGGTTATAAACAGTATTTTAATTTCCCATAAGCAGAATAAAAATATACTAACAAAAATCAGAAAAAAAGTAACTAAAAACGATAAAACATTTGTTAGTGAAGGAATGGCGGTTAGAGGACAACTACATAAAGAATTTGTTTATGGTTATAGAAATCCACCAGTAGGCAATGAAGGTTATCATATAAGAAAGTCTGTCGAAAGCTTAATTACAGAAAAACAAATAAACAAGATTGTTGATGTAAAAATCAAAGAAATAATTATAAAAGCCAGAAGAGCAGAAATCCCTATGTATAAAGAAATTGAAAGTTTGATTAAACAATTGAAAAATCCAAAATTTAGTGATTTAGAAGAAAATAACCTTAAAGAAAGAATAGTTCAGATAAAAAATAACATAAAAAGTCTTTATACACTACCAAATAAAAATGGAGAACCTATTCCAATAAAGAAAGTAAGAGTGGCAGAAGAAATGGGTAAAGCTCAAAAGTTAAAGCCGAAAATAAATCAATATGTAAACCCAAGAAATAATCATCATATTGTTATTTATAAAGATTCAGAAGGACAGTTAAATGATAATGTTGTGAACTTTTGGAATGTCGTAGAAAGAGTGAAGCAAAAAGATGAAATATATAAGTTACCGAATATTGTTGATGGAGAGCCTGTTCCAAAAGAGTTAGTACTAACTTTTCAAGAAAATGATATGTTTATTTTAGGGATTTCAAATGATGAATTTAATGACAATATTACGAACTATGCTTTTTTAAGTAATTACTTATACAGGGTTCAAAAAATTTCAGATGGGGATTATTCATTCAGACATCATTTAGCATCAACAGTTACTAATAAAAAAGAAGAAATCAGGATTACAAGTATGAAGAAATATCAAGAAGTGAATCCTATAAAAGTTGACGTAAGTATTCTTGGTAAAATCAATGTTTTTGAAAAGAAAGAAGAATATCATAACTATACCCAAATGAAAATCGACAGAGGTTTGAAAAGTGGTCGGTCAGAAAAGCAAACTAAAGAAGAAATGTTAGCCGAGTTTAAAAACCGATTAAAGGATGTATAATTATTTTTTAGCTCACGAAGCCAAAGAAGATTTATGGAGAATTTATGAATATGGAGTTTACAGATTTGGTGAAGCAGAGGCTGATAAGTATTTTAATATGATGTACGATTGTTTTGACAAAATTACTTCCAATCCGTATTTGTTCCCAATTGTAACGAAGTATAAAAGTGCAGAACGATATTGCGTTTGTGGAGTAGATGCTATTTATTACAACATCAAGGGTAATGAAATTGAGATCATCACAATAATAGGAAGACAAGATTATAAATAAAAGTTCATTGACATAAAATCAATCTTAAACGACCAAACCACAACGGAAAATCTTCCCGATTTTCTGCCAACGGATTTTCCGTTGTGGTTTGATTAAAGATTAGAAAACACGATATTTCTCTGGAGTGATAATTTCGAAATTACCTTGTTGTGGTTTGATTAAAGATTAGAAAACACGATATTTCTTTGAAAAAATCAACCATTTTATCATTAGTTGTGGTTTGATTAAAGATTAGAAAACACGATATTTTTTTGTTTATTTTTAAAACCAGAATTATGGTTGTGGTTTGATTAAAGATTAGAAAACACGATATTACATTTGTTCTTTCTATCGCCACCGAACGGCGTTGTGGTTTGATTAAAGATTAGAAAACACGATATTATTTATTGACTGCAAATCCTTTTGGATTGGGTTGTGGTTTGATTAAAGATTAGAAAACACGATATTTTTGTAAACTTAAACACCTTACCGTCATTAGTTGTGGTTTGATTAAAGATTAGAAAACACGATATTACGTTCAAATTCAGAAGCTAATTGTTTACCGTTGTGGTTTGATTAAAGATTAGAAAACACGATATTGTTTCGTTTGTATTTGTTAATTTTGTTTTTGTTGTGGTTTGATTAAAGATTAGAAAACACGATATTGAGCAGGCTAATGTGATGAGGTCAGCTTATGTTGTGGTTTGATTAAAGATTAGAAAACACGATATTTTGTTTGGCGAACATAAGTATTCGTCTTATGTTGTGGTTTGATTAAAGATTAGAAAACACGATATTAACCACTTACTAGAGATAAGATAGATGATCGTTGTGGTTTGATTAAAGATTAGAAAACACGATATTAAGGTGTTGAGTCGAGCATTTCTTGCGTTGGTTGTGGTTTGATTAAAGATTAGAAAACACGATATTATGACTAAAAAAGAGGTGGACGAGCTTACCGTTGTGGTTTGATTAAAGATTAGAAAACACGATATTGTAGGTATTAAAACACCGTTATAGATGTCCGTTGTGGTTTGATTAAAGATTAGAAAACACGATATTGGCATTTTTACTATGCCTTTGTTTGTTCCTGTTGTGGTTTGATTAAAGATTAGAAAACACGATATTATTTATCAATTTCTTGTTACAGATTTGGTAGTTGTGGTTTGATTAAAGATTAGAAAACACGATATTGTTTCGCAAATTGCTTCCGTTCCTTATGTAGTTGTGGTTTGATTAAAGATTAGAAAACACGATATTCTTGTACTAAAGAAGGGTTCCATACTTCTGTTGTGGTTTGATTAAAGATTAGAAAACACGATATTATATTATTTACAAGTGTGTTAGATAAAGACGTTGTGGTTTGATTAAAGATTAGAAAACACGATATTGTCATCGTAAAACTCTATAACCGCCCAAGGGTTGTGGTTTGATTAAAGATTAGAAAACACGATATTTCGTAGAATCCACTTCGTTTGCTTCAACAAGTTGTGGTTTGATTAAAGATTAGAAAACACGATATTTTGAAGACCCCTTGTATTTTGCACACGAGGTTGTGGTTTGATTAAAGATTAGAAAACACGATATTCATTGTCTTGTAGTGTGTACTCCGTTGGTTGTTGTGGTTTGATTAAAGATTAGAAAACACGATATTAGTTGAGCTGGTATCTTCTAGTATTCAAGAGATTATATTGAAATATCGTTATAAAAAATGCTTCTTTTTTGCAGTGATAAGGCACAATTGAAGCGTTTTTTGTTTTTTAAGGTGGTAAAAACAAGGTGTTTTAGTTTTGCTCAGTGTCAGAAAAGTTCTAATTGTAAAGGTTGTGGTTCTTTTGCAACTTCAGATTTACCCCAAAAGTTTTGTATGTTTCCGAACTGCTTGTCTGTAATTCTCAAAACACTTACTTTGCCTAATGGAGGTAGTAATTTGTTGACACGTTTTTCGTGAACATCTGCACTCTCACTACTAGCACAATGTCGTATATAAATAGAATACTGCATCATAGTAAAACCATCTTTTAAAAGGTTGTTTCTAAATCCAGATGCATTTTTCCTGTCTTTTTTTCTGTCGGTTGGTAAATCAAAAAACACAAATAGCCACATAATTCTATATCCATTTAGTTCCATAGTTTGGGGTATTTTATTTTTTTTCTGTTGCCTGTATAACATTGTTGCAAAGAACTAGCTGTTTTCTGTAACGCAATCATGAGCGGGCTTTTCTCTTCTTTGAAATAAACTGTCCGAGTGAGTATTTGCAAAAGTTCAGATTTAATAGCTGTGTTTAGCTCTTGTTCCTCAAATTTTTGCATAATCTCATGCACTTTCTCGTCCACAACAGGTCTGAAAGGCTCCATTATATCATCAGCTAGTGCAAAAGCATTGTATTTACTTTTATGATGAATACCAAGAGTGTTTAGCAATCCACTACCTGACAAAGCTCTTGCTGTGGCTGCCCTGAGAATAGCATAGCCATAATTTAGAAAGTTGTTGGGATAATCTCCAAATCTCTCACGTTTAAACTTTATTTCAAAAAAAGATTTCCAATATTGATTAGCAGCGACACCTTCCATATTACTGCTATCTCCGCTCAATACTTTTGAAGCTAGGAATGGAAGAGAGTTTTTAACACCTGTTATTTGTTCTAATAAACACCCTTGATTGGTTATTTTTTCAACTATGGTTTGTTGCCACAATTGTTTTTTTAATGGAACGCTAGCATCAATTTGATTCTTAAATATTTCTTGTTGAATATGGTGGCTGTTAAGGTTAAGAAACATTCCGTTGGGCAAGTGATTGTTTCCGCAAATAATCACCGAAGTATTGTTCTCAATCATCAAATTCATCGCAGGAATACTCAAGTATGTCTCAGGATTGTCAATAACTAAAAAGCCTATATCTTCTATAGGAATAGTGCTTTCTCTAAATTCTGATTTTAAAACGAGTTGTAGGTTTTTTGTAGTAATAACCGTTTTGTTCTCTACTAATAATGTTCTTTTTATCATCAATATGTTTTTATTAAAGATTGTATATGAAAACATTAAGTTAATGTTGTAGAGTAAAAGTAAGTTTTTTATTTATAATAAATGAATGTTCTTTATGCTTTTGGTTATTGATGGGGAATATAGATTTTTAACGATTGTCAAAACTATGTCCTGTTTGGTGTGTGTTTGGGGAAACTTGTAGTAAATTATTAGGCATAAAAAAAGCTGGTTAGCGTATGCTAACCAGCTCGTTTTTAATAAAATAAAATTTGTAGCGAAGACGGGAATTGAACCCGTGACCTCAGGGTTATGAATTTTTAACAATCCTCCCTAAGCGCTTTAAAATCAACCTGATATAAAACAAAAACGTATACTAAAAAAGCATACTGTTTAGACTCGTTATTAGACTACAAATATGAATATTATATTTATAAATTCAAAAATATTTTTCAATTAAATATTTACTTCTTTAAAGCAGGACTCTATTAGCACTTTACTGAGTTTGACTACTGATTGATCTTCAAAGATGGTTAATTTACTGTAATCAACGGTTTTTCACCTTTTTTTCAAGCTTGCAAAGCGGTGCAAACCTATTTGTAATACAGTTCATAGGCTTTTGCAATACCAGCTTGCAATGCTTTGCAATACTACTTTGCAGTGTGTTGCAAATAGCCTTGCGCTGCTGAGATTCTATATGGAGTTGCACTATCACTTTTTTTTAATGAAAGAGTTGCAATATGTTAAATTAACATTATATTTGAAGAGTCTACACCAAAGTTAGAGATGACCTAATTACTCTTACGCTGTTAGTAACAATTTAGCGGTCAGTTAAAAAGTATCATACTTAGAATAAAAATGAATAGTTTTAAAACATATTATGTTTCGAAATTTCAGAAAGACTTAGGTCAGTTCTTCTCGACAATTCCTAATGAAAGTAAATTTCATGAAGACACCAGATACAAACAATTATTTTCAATTCAATATGGTCGATTAACACCTAGCTCATCTCATTTGAACTTTTTAAAAAATGAAGAAAAGGAATTGTTTGGGGTAGCCTTATTTTTTACCGTACAGACTGATATGGTTTGCTTCACTCATTTTAAATCAAATTATTTGGATTTTAAGACATTAACGAGATGCCCTAAATTCATTGGAAATTGTCCAGGTGGATGCAATTATCATTATCACCCGAGCAATATTTTTGCGTCAATGAATAAAGATTTAGATGTTTTATCGGAGGAGGGATTGAATTTCTATGATAAGTTTAATGAATCGATAGAAACTATAAAAGTAGAAACGTTAGAGTTTTTTGAAAATTACTTACCTGCAATTAATGGAAATGAATTTTGGGATAAATGCAAAAACGAGTTTCCCTATAGACTTGAAACAGGGAATTAAATAAAAACCAATTAAGACTACGTCTGATTTATATAAATATTAGCATTCAATTTAGAACAACTCAACAAACAAATAAGATATGAACGAAATTATATGTCCTAATTGTAGCAAAGCCTTTAAAGTGGATGAAGCTGGTTTTGCTGATATTCTTAAGCAAGTGCGTGACCATCAGTTTGAGGAAGAACTAAATAGCCGACTTGCTATTGCAGATAAGGAAAAAGAAAGTGCTGTTGAGCTTGCAAAAGCTCTCTTAAAAAATTCTTTACAAGAAGAGTTGACAAAAAAAGATAGAGAACTTAATGAATTAAAAACTAAAAGCGATTCTGTTCTTGCTGAAAATCTAGCAAAAAAAGACACAGAAATTGCTGAAATGAAATCCCGAATTCAAAGTGCAGAAATTCAGAAAAAACTAGATGTTTCAGAAGCCGTTAAATTAGTAGAAAAAGAAAGAGATAATCTTGCTAATGAATTAAGGCTTAAGGCAACTGAAACACAATTGCTTGAAAAGTCTATTAAAGAACAGTTTGCAAACAAAATTGGCGTAAAGGATGAAACTATCAAAATGAAAGATGATGAGATTGCTCGATTAAAAGATTTCAAGCAAAAACTTTCAACAAAAATGGTGGGTGAAACACTGGAGCAACATTGTGAAACGGAATTCAACAAGCTTCGAGCAACAGCTTTTCAAAATGCATATTTTGAAAAAGACAACGATTCAAGTAGAGGAAATAAAGGTGATTTTATATATAAAGAAGCTGATGCTTCAGGAAACGAAATCATTTCAATTATGTTTGAGATGAAGAATGAAAATGACGAAACTGCTACAAAAAAAAGGAATGAGGATTTTTTTGCAAAACTTGACAAAGACCGTAAAGAAAAGAATTGTGAATATGCTGTTTTAGTTTCTCTTCTAGAGTCAGAAAATGAATTTTATAATACTGGAATTGTAGATGTTTCCCATCGATTTGAGAAAATGTACGTAGTACGCCCTCAGTTCTTTATACCAATTATTACACTTCTACGTAATGCTGCAATGAATTCCTTGAAATACAAAGCAGAATTGAATTTAATGAGAAACCAAAACATTGATATCACCAATTTTGAAGAAAAGATAGATGCATTTAAAAAAGGCTTTGCATATAATTATAATTTAGCTAGTCGAAGATTTACTGAAGCTATTGAAGAAATTGATAAAACCATTAATCATTTAAATAAAACTAAAGAAGCTTTATTATCCTCGGAAAATAACTTGCGATTAGCTAATAATAAGGCAGATGAATTAACTATTAAAAAATTGACTTACGGGAATCCAACCTTGAAAGCGAAATTTGATGAAATTGAATAAACTAATTGATGCAAAATGAATGCTAGAACTTTTAGTTACAATTGTTGAAGACTATGACTTAGATAATATTTTAGTATAAGAAAGCATTCTTTTTGCAAACATCTAAACGTAATATATAATTTTAAAGAAATATAGTCAGTTTGAAGATGATCTAAAACAATTTAAAAACATCAACATTGGAAATAGACTTAATGAGATTTGTAGTAATGTTAACTCCAAAATCGCTAAATTTTTGTAGCTGAAAAATGTAATGTTAAACCTTGAAAA
Source organism: Flavobacteriaceae bacterium (assembly GCA_034676605.1). Taxonomy (GTDB): domain Bacteria; phylum Bacteroidota; class Bacteroidia; order Flavobacteriales; family Flavobacteriaceae; genus Flavobacterium. Next base: position 2,599,640 of record JAUCBW010000001.1, read on the forward strand.
ATGAGACTATCGAAAATAAATGAACTGAAAATGAAAGACAATATACCTACACTCGAAGCTAGCACAATGCATCACATTTCTTTTAGTCCTAACGAAAGAACGATGCAGGCAAATTTAACGCTTTTGATAAAATAAGATTTAAAAACAAATGGCTGTATTAATAGTACTCTGCATAATCGTTATTTTGGGTTTTCTTTTTGAAAAAAAATATGTTCCTGTTAACATTAAATCAGTTGGAACAGCTTATATACTTTGGATTTTTAGCTTTTTTGGTTTGCTTGGGTTTCATAGGTTTTATATTGGTAAATATGGTACTGGTTTTTTGTGGATGTTTACAGGTGGTATCTTTGGAATGGGAGCTTTCATTGATTTGTTTACTCTTTCAAGTCAAGTAAAGAAAAATAATTTATTAGTTAACCCAAACACTGTCAACTTTTCAGCAAATCAAAATCATCATTTGAATAGACAATTCAATACCAAGCTAAACAAAGAGTTGACACAGCAAAACTTAAAAAACACAAATATCAGTGTCAGTGAAAAAACTGAACAAGAAATGAAAGATGAGTTAGTTCAAAATATTCTCAAAAACATAAAGATAATTGTAACTACATCAAGCTCGACAAAAAGTAATTATGATGATTCAATAATTGATGTTACCGACCAATCTTACAGAATAAACTCAAACAACAATTTGAAAAAATACAGTAGTGGTGTGCCCTACTGGGCACACCACTACGTTTATTCACATTCTGAATTAAATAATGCATCAGTTGAACAAAAAAAGTTTTATAACATTTTCAAAATCAATTTTTTAAACGGTGAATATTTCGACTTAGAAGGAAATACAAATTATGCTTTCATACTATTGTTCGACTTGTTAAATGAATATGAAAATCATAAAGACATTTCTAAATTAGAAAGTCAATTGAAAACTTTAGGGCAATGTTATCCCAAAACCAGATCTTATGGTATTTCATTTTTACATAAAAAAGATTAGTAAAAAGCAAAAGTAAGCAAAACGGTTAGAACCGTTGCTATACAATGCTTTATAAAATAGTAGTCTTAGTTTGGAACTCGGTGTCTGATAGGTTTTGGGCTTAAAACGACAAGGTTAGGTTACTAATTCGTTACCGATTGATAAAGGCAACTATATAACTTAACTGATTATATTTCAGCGTTTTGCACCCATTTTTATATTTCCTTGTAACTCAATGTAATTTAATTTTAAACATTAAACATTTGAGTTATGGAGCAGACAAAAAAATCGACGTTCAAACTGCTTTTCTATTTGAAAAAGAACGAACTGAAAAAGAATGGTAACGCCCCGATTATGGCACGTATTACCATTGATGGAACAGCTAAAACTTTGGGAACAAAGTTAGAAATTGACCCTAACAATTGGGATTTAAAATACGGAAGAGTTGAAGGCAAGAGTGCCACAGCTTTGGGCATTAACAAAAAGCTGGACAACATACGTGGGCGTATCGACAAAATATACGAAGATATGCTGAAGCACGAGGGCTTTGCAACCGCACAGAAAGTAAAACTTTCGTTTTTGGGTGTTGGTGTAATGGATGATGCCATATTGAAAGTGTTCAACGACCAAAATGAAGATTTTAAAAAATTGGTCGAAAAAGAAGAACGGTCTGAAAGCACCTATAATAAGTACATCACAGTTTACAACCATCTTAGCACGTTTATAAAAGAACGCTATCATCGTGATGATATGGCTTTTCGGGAATTGACTGCCGATTTTATCCGTGAGTTTGATTTTTACCTCCGGTACGATTTACAGTGTGCACATAATACGGTTTGGGTTTACACAATGCCTGTATTAAGTCTGGTGGAGTTAGCTATTAAGAAGGGCTTGATACGTAATAATCCGTTTCAGGATTACGAAATTAGTATGGAAGAAACCGACAGGGGTTATATTCTAAAAGAAGACGTAGAAAAATTGATGATGTGTATGCCGTCACACCCACGGTACGAACTTGTAAAAGACCTGTTTATTTTCAGTTGTTTCACCGGGCTTGCTTATGCGGATATTAAAAAATTGACAAGGAACAATATTCAATCTTTCTTTGACGGTCATCAGTGGATTATCAGCAGGAGAAAGAAATCAGATGTTGCTTCCAATGTTCGGTTAATGGAAATCCCGAAACGCATCATTGAAAAGTATCAGGGTGCAACCCGTAATGAATTTATCTTTCCGGTTCCGACCAATGCGACCTGCAATACTCACGTTGGTAAATTGATTGAGAAAGCAGAAATTATTACGGAACAAAAAGTAACTTTCCACACGGCAAGGCATACTTTCGGAACAATGTTCTTAACAGAGGGTGTACCGCTTGAAAGCCTTAGCAAAATGATGGGGCATAAAAATATTTCTACTACACAGATTTATGCAAAGATTACCAGCCAAAAAATCAGCAGGGATATGGATTTGGTTTCGCCTAAGTTTAAGGCTATGGAAGATGCGTTTTTAACGGTAGCTATTTAATTAAATCCAACACAACTTATAGAACAGAGCTTGACGGCTCTGTTTTTTTTTGCCCAAACTTTTTGATAGCCAAAGCACATTTACCGCTTTCCTATTCCCTCACTGTAAAAGAGTTTTTTCGGCTACTTCTGAAACAGCCATTTGAAAAATGCTCCATCTCCGCTAAAGCCATTTACAACATTTTTAAAATCCCTGGTAATGTGGCTGTCAAAGCCACACAGAAAAAAAACATTTATCAATCCAGCTAATTGGAAGTGTTATTTCAAATCACTACGAACCATTTTCCAATGCCATCTTCTTAGGCTTCCACAATAGTTTTTATCCAAAGTGCCGTATGCTTTTTTGTCCCATTTCAAGAGCAAAGGTATTTCCGTGTTCTTAACGCCGACAAAAGGTCACGCAAGTTTGGAAAAAAATCTCCACCCCTTGGGTAGTATTTGTTTTCCAAAACCTTGTGTCGGCTAAACCCGAACCTTTTATGCTCGTGAAACGAAACATAGCATACTCCGGCTCTTTAAACGAATAAAAAAAATGTCAGATACGAAGATTAAAAGCATTGAAAATGGTAATGAAACGAAACAGCACCTCCTCCCATTGCCGAATAAATCAAAAAAAATCAAATCGAAATCAATAACTAAAAATCAAAGAAGATGAACATTACAGGAAGACTGACAAGAAATGCGGAAGTACGCACATTGTCGAACGAAAAACAGGTAGTAAACTTTTCAGTAGCGGTAAACGACAGCTATCGGAACAAACAGGGCGAACGAGTAGAGCAAACCACCTACTTCGATTGTGCCTATTGGATAACCGCAAACGTGGCAAGGCTACTGACAAAAGGCACTTTGGTAGAACTCACAGGACGAGTAAGTCCGAGAGCGTGGGTAAACAAAGAGGGCGAAGCAAAAGCAGGTCTGAATTTCCATACCTCACAAATCAAACTGCACGGAGGTGGAAACAGAGCCGAAACCGTACAGGCTACTGCACAATCTGAAAGCAACGGATTTACAACAGAGGGAACAGAGGACGACCTACCATTCTAACAACTAAACGAGTATTCAATCATTTTTTAACATCAAAATTTTATCAAAATGGCACATAATATTTATTTCAATGAGAGAACAGGAAAGCACAGTTTCTTTTCAGTACAGCAAAAAGCGTGGCATGGTTTGGGGCAAATCGTGGAGCAATACCCAACGAGCGAGGAAGCAATCAAACACGCTGGGTTAGATTACGAAGTCGTAAAATCCCCACTATTTACCAAAGGTTCGGACATTATCGAAACAGCCAACGGCATAGAAATAGGCAGTAGCGAATTGGAAGTGCCCAACTATTTTGCCAACATTCGCACCGATAACAATACTGTATTGGGCGTAGTGGGTAAAGATTACCATATCGTACAAAACCGTGAAGCCTTTAATTTCTTTGATGCTATTGTAGGCGGTGGTGAGGGTATTCTATACGAAACCGCAGGAGCATTAGGCAAAGGAGAACGCATTTTTATCACAGCCAAATTGCCCGACTATATCCGTGTAGGCAATGGCGATGATGTAACCGAAAAATACATTTTCCTTACCACTTCGCACGATGGTAGCGGAAGTATTACGGCAGCGTTTACACCTATCCGTATCGTTTGCCAAAACACCCTTAATGCTTCTTTACGTACTATGACCAATGTTGTCCGTATCAAACATACTTCGGGAGCAAAACAGCGTATTGAGAACGCCCACAAGATTATGGGATTGGCAAACACATTGAGCGACCAATTAGAGGGCATTTTTAATGATTGGACAAAGGTAAGAGCCACAGATAAAGAAGTAAGAAAACTAATCCAATTGGCACTTTGTCCAAACAAGGAAACGCTTGACCTTATCCAAAAAGGTGCGGAGGATGAAATGTCCACCGTGTTCAAAAACACCGTTGATAATGCTTTTCTCTATGCAATGACAAGCGATACCCAACAAATGGACACCACCAAAGGCACTTTGTTCGGAGCGTACAACGCTGTTACAGGCTACTTCCAAAATGTACGCAGTTACAAAGACAACGAAGCCAAACTACAATCCATTGTTTTAGGTGGAACGGCTCAACTCAAATCACAGAAAGCATTTGAATTGTGTACCGCCTTTGCTTCGGAAGGTGCGGAAATCCTAAACCTTAATTAAATAACAACAGGCTACCGCCTTAATCGGTGGTAGCCTACTATAAACTAAAACAATGACAATAGGAATATATAAAGCAACGCTGAAACACGACACAGGCACAACAACGCTCAGAGTAGTATCACTAAGCGGAAAGCAGGGAGCTATACAGCAGATAACAACCGCAGAGGGTTGTCCCGAATGTGCCATTGTGGGTATAGTAGAAATTTTTAACGATACAAGACAGCAGGATATGAAAGCAACAACAATTGGGGAAGCAAAAAGTCGGGCGAGAGCCAAGAGCCTTGAAAAGAAGCACAAAGACGAAAGCATATTTATTATTTACTGCAATCGTACAGAGCATTTCTACATAGATACGGACGGTTTAATACGCCTTTGGGAAAAGTCGCACGGCTACTATGTAAATGGGGTTTATACCGCAGAAGATTAACTAACAATAAAACATTTGATTATGGCAAATTGGTGTAACAATGCGGTTGTTTTCGAGGGAAGACCCGAAGCAATCGAACAGATACAACAGCTATTCAAGGCAATGGCTGAAAAACAGAAAAAAGAAGAATGCGGACAATTGCCCGATTTCGTAGAGGACAACAATGGCGGTTATTTCTTCAACATCTATTGGAACGAGGGAGATAAAGGGATTTTTCAATACGAAACAAAATGGTCGCCCAATACCGAAGTTTTGAAAAAGATAGCAGAACAGTACGAAGTTGATTTTGTACAGGACTATGAGGAATTGGGAAATGGTGTATATGGTAAGTCAACATTCTATGACAAGCTACTCACAGATATTTATTTGGAAGATGAGGATTTTGAAGCCTATCAGTTTGAAGAAGAAACCGACATCTATCATTTCGAGGGTGAGGAATACGGTAGCGACTGTGAAATATTGGAAACCTTGTTGGAGCGGAAAATTAAAAATCATCAACTTTTAAACCAAGCACAATGAAAACTGAAACAATAGCCACAAAGTTTGTCCGTCACGATGTACCCGAATTACAATCCCTGCAATACGCTAAAGTGTACGTGTTAAGGGAAAAACTGAACAAGGGCGAAAAGATGAACAGAGCCGAGAAAAATTGGCTTGCAGAAGCCGTAAACCGAAATGCCTTTTTCAAAAAAGCAGTTCCCTTGCAGGGTTATCGGTTTGGGTTTGAGGATGTGCTGAAAACCTATTTGGTTAAGCAGTACGACAGTTGGCACGAATACAATGCCCCCGACAAAACAAGTCTTAAAAGCATTGTTTACGGCAGAATTGACCAAATAGCAGAAATCAAAAATTAACAGGATAGCAATGTAAATAACAGATTTAAACGGTTGCCTAATTGAAGTAACAGACCTTGACGAAGCCATAAGAATAACGGCAGACTACAAGGAATACAGGCACAAAGACAAAAGTTTTTCGGAGTTTGACAAAAGGCAAAAAGCCTATTGGACGGATATGTACGAGAAACTAACAGCAATCAAAGAACAAGTAACAACACATTAAAATTTAAGAGCAATGAACACAAATTTTTTCAATCAGATACAGCAGTTGGATTTTACAGGAGTATTGCAACTGAACATTTCCAAAGGAGCAGAAAATAACCTAATCGTATCGGTATTGCTCAATAACGAGCAATGCGGAGATAGTGCCAAAAACCTCATTCCCCCATTGACGTTCAACGCCACACCCCAAGAGTTTGACGAGGGATTTTTTGAGCAGATAAAAGCACCTGTCAAAACCGTTTCGGGTGTAATGGTGGATATGGAAAAGTTCCTAAAACAAATGGAAGAAGTCAAAAAGCAATCGGCAATGGAGAAAGAAAAAACCGAGAAAGCCAAAAAGGAAAAAGAAGCCAAAGACAAAAAATACAAAGACGGTATGGCAAAAGTGGACGAACTCGAAAAAGAGGGCAAGTTCCGTGAAGCGTGGATTAAAGTACCCGACATTACCGAGTTTCCCGAAAAAGCGGACGAAATACGCAAACGCAAAACATCATTGTCCGACAAATTCGCTACACCGAGCCTATTCGGAGCAATGGACGAACCAACACCCGAACCGCAAGAGCCAAAACAAGCGGAAGAAGTTACGGCAGATTATCCCATTGATGAAGTAGAGGAAGAAGAAACAGAATATTAACGATTAAAAACGAATAGTATGTTATTAGCAACGCGATTAGAACGAGTTTTTATACTCAAAGATAAAGGACAGGACATCAGACTGACCGACCCCGAACCACGTTGGAGTGTGGAAGCAGTAATGAATTTTTACGCCAATATGTACCCGATACTTACAACCGCAAAAGTATCCGCACCACAAATCAAAGATGATGCGGTAGAATACAAATTTGAAAGCGTAATGGGAACGAAAGGTTAAACCAAAAATCAAAAACGATGAATTATGCAACGCAACATCATATCGGGAACTATCAGCATACCCGAACAGAAACGCCAACGGCAATTGCACCGACAGTTGAGCGAGTTTGCCCATTGGATGCAAAGACCAAAAGATGCAAACGAAGTGCGGAAAGACAAGCAGAAATCCGTACCGATTGCAATGCTACCAATGGTTTTTTAAAATCGGTATTCCTGCCTAAACTGAAAGAAACGAAAACCGTACAGGCTTTTAAGGAAACCGCAAAAACGGAGAGGGATTTTTACAAGTCCCTTTCCAATCTTGCCGAGCATTACAGCATTGAAACAATGAATACCAAAGATTTTAAATTTCCGTACAATATTGCTTTGGGTATGTGGGATATTGAAGCCAAACTAAAACGTACCAATGCAAATTGGGATAATTTCAAATTGATACAGGACAGTAAGAAAACCTATTTTGTGAGTGAGGAAAGATATGATACAGGCACAACCCTTTATTATATTCCAATCCTGCCACTTTTTAAAATGTTGCACAATACGAAGCATAAAAAGAACGCCCAATTGTTGATTTCAGTTTGCAGTTACCTCTATCACATTGCCGACATTCCTTATTACAGACAGGAAAACAGCTATTTGTATTGGCTCTACGAAATGCACAAAGATTGGATAGAGGATGATTACGAAACAGAAGAAACAGATACCTACAAAAATGAGTTGAACAAGGCGGAGCAAATTGGCGACAATATAGAACAGAAACTATATAACCGCATCAATTTAACGGTATTTGAACAGCGTTTAAGCCGTTTCAAAAGCCGTAATACATTTGACAACGAATGTTGGCAGATAGCTTCTAATGCCTTTGCCCTTTATACGGAATATCCGACAGCAAGTATTTTCAGAAATGCACCCATACCCGAACAAGACCCTTATAACGATGATTACGAAAATGAAGCTATCGGAATGGAAAAGTACATTTCTTTTACAGCAGACACTAAAGGTTGGTTATATGAAAACCTTACCGATAGTATCAACAATGAATTTAACGAGTGCGGAACAATGGAAGAACCTACCATTCACAAAACCTTTGACGGTAGCGAAATAACCGCAACCAACCTTGATTTTGAAAACCGTCTTTTTGCCTTGTTAGACGAATTGTGTTCGCTATTGTATAACTATTAAAACCACAACGTAATGAACAGCGTAAACGACATAACAGGGAATTTTGGAACATTGTACCTGCCAAAATCTGCTTTGGTTTTTTATGAAGCCAAAGGAACGGAAAAGACAATGTATGTTGAGCATTTTGATATGGATAAAAATGGCAATCCTGTTAATGCACACCCATTGAGCGTAAAGGAAGCCGAAGTATTGGCAAAGTCTTTACAGACTGATGAAGAAAAGAGTAAGGCATTTTTAAAACCGAAGGGAATTTTGCCGACTAACATTCTGCACATCAATCCGAGCAATGATAAAGGTAAGGTGCTATGGTACACCAAATCACAGCAAAAACAACTGTATTTTGTCGATAGTCTGGGCATACCCAACGGAAAGGCACAAGTACCCGCAATGCTTTGGTTAGCGAGTAAAACCAGTCTGACTGTTTTTGCTTTGGCAAACGACAGAAGACCCACCGAAAAAACACCTTTGCACTATGTACCTTTCTTCAATATCTACGAAAAGGGCAATGTATGTATGGGAACGGTAAGCATTGATATTAAAAATTCGGCTTCGGTTGAGGAATTTATACAGGCTTGGGAGCATTATTTTTTCAATTCCTATTTCAGTCATTCATTATGCGAAAACTTAACCAAAACGAATATTGTAAACCTTTGGAAAGACCTTATCAATACGGATAAACCCTTTCCGAAAGAAACATTGAAAAAGACCAACAAAACCCTTAAAAATCTATTGTGATGAATACCGAGAAAACAAAAATACATTTTACGGATAATTATCTGATCAATCCGACCAATCCCATTACGGTAAACCTTATCGGAGCAGGTGGCACAGGGTCAAAGGTATTGACAGCTTTAATGGAAATGAACCACAGCTTAATTGAATTGGGACACGCAGGGTTACAAGTCCGACTTTGGGATGATGACATCATCACAAGTGCCAATTTAGGCAGACAGCGTTTTGCAGAATGCGAAACAGGATTGTACAAATCCGTATCACTAGTAAACCGAGCCAACCGCTTTTCGGGTACAAGTTGGAAAGCAGAAACCCAAAAGTTTGAAAAGGATAAATTCGGGCGATTACCCGAAAATGCAAAATCCACTATTTATATTACGTGTGTGGATAATGTACAGACAAGGTTTGGTGTAGCCGAAATTCTAAAGGAAATCAGCTACCGTAGAAACTACAGCCGAGATGAACCAAAGTATTGGTTAGATTTTGGGAACAGCAGGCACACAGGGCAAGTGTTACTATCTACAATAGGAACTATTAAACAACCCAATTCTGAAAAATACGAAACGGTGGCAAGCCTGCCATTTGTTACCGAAGAATTTGGCGACTTGCTGAAGCAGTCCGAACATCAGGACGACACCCCAAGTTGTTCACTTGCCGAAGCATTGGAAAAACAGGAATTGTTTATCAATTCATCATTGACCCAAATGGGTTGCTCTTTACTATGGAACCTATTCCGCAACGGAATGACCGAATACAGAGGATTTTTTCACAATCTGAAAGACTACCGCACCCACCCGATAAAGGTCGGTTAAAGCCCGAAAATCGGGCGGCGAAAAGACACTTCCTTCCGTTGGTCGGAACCGCCTTTTCGCATTTTTAAAGGTGCAACCCCATTGCCAAAATGCACCACACACAATTCCTTCTTCTTCATTTTAGCAAACAGGTTGCAGCATTATTGCGTGGGATATTCTTTATCCCATTTTTTGCATCATAACAACTTCTTTTCTTTCTACATAAGCGACCAAAGAAAAGAAGCAAAAGAACGTCGCTATATTGGTTTTGATTTCGATTATGGGAGTAGAAGCACTTTTTTAAATTCACTAAATTTGTATTCTAACAAATCAGATATATGGGAGGTGTAAAACAGAGATGGCTTGAATTGGAAAGTAGAAATTTAAGTAGTATTCCAGATAAGAACATTTGTATCAAGCATTTTGAAGACAAAAGTATTAACCGTTTCATTAAACAAAACTATCAAGATGGCTTTTGCGATTATTGTGGCAAGGAATTAAAAGTCGTTCCCCTTGAAGATTTAATGGAATTTATTATGGATGGCATTTCAAATTTCTACGAAGATGCTGCCAATTTTATGAGTTATAATTCAAGAGAGGGCGGTTATCTTGGAGAAATTTATACTCCTGACGAACTTATTCAAGAACACATCGAATTAAACGCTGAACCGTTTGAAGTTATAGAAGACATCGTTAACTCAATTGAAGATATTGCTTGGGCTCAACCGGACTTGTATTATGACAATATTAAGGATGATTTAGAATTTCAGTGGAAATACTTTAAAGATATTATTAAACATAAGTCCCGTTATCTTTTTTCATCTGGAGATAGTGACCAACCTAAAGCATTACACATATTACAAGAGGTTGGCAAGCTAATATCAAAATTAAATATAATAAGGGTAATCCCGGCAGGAACAAAACTTTATCGTTGCAGACAACACGACTTCAAAACACATATTACTGAATTTGACGAAATTTCGGCTCCACCAAATAAAAAAGCAATTTATCCGAATAGGTTTAGTCCTTCAGGAATATCAATGTTTTATTCTGCGTTTGATATTGATACAGCAATTTTGGAAACAATAAGCAGGACAGATAAATACAAAAAGTATGTTACGATTGCAGAATTTGAAACATTAGAAAATCAGATTGTTGTTGATTTTAATAAGTTGCCTAAAATCCCAAGCATTTTCGGAATTAGAGATAAGAAACGATACTATCTTGTCTTATTCCTTTACTCATTTGTAAGAGATATAACTCAACAAATTACTAAAGATGGAAAAGAGCATACCGAATATGTTCCAACGCAAGTTGTGACTGAATTTTTAAGGTATCCATTTAATAAAAATAGAAAGAATAAAATATCGGGAATTATTTACCCCTCTTCACAAAATAGAAATCAGAAATCGGCAGTGTTTTTTTGGGATGACGAATTAAGTAAAGAAAAGGTAAAATTGAATAAATTAGAACGGAGGAAAATCATTTAAATGAAAATTGACACAAAAGACATCGTACAGCAATCTGAAAAATTTGCACTAAATGTAGCTGACCAAATTTCTAAAATCACGGTTCAACCATTTTGTGAAATATCTTTTCATTCCTTGCAGTTTAGAGATAAAGCAACACTAAAAAAGCACATAGATAAAATTCCCAAAAGTGATAATCCACTTATCTCTATATTACGAGTTCAGTCACCCCAAAAGGTAAAAAGATTAATTGAATATTTTGAAAACTATCATTCTGCAAACAAGCTAAAAACAAAGAATAAAGATAGAGTTAATCTTTCTCGATACAACAAAACTTCATCGGATATATTATATGTTGGAAGCTCAACAACAGATTTCAAGACAAGAATTAAAAACCATCTTGGTACAGAGGGAACTCGGGTTTATAGCTTGCATTTATGCAAATGGGATAATTGTTTAGAATACGATTTGGAAATTTTTGCATACGAGGTCATTTCGGAAAGCGATGAAACTATTGAGCGTTTCATTGTCGAAATCCTTGAACAGCAATTTTGGGATAAACTATGTCCAATATTTGGTAAACGCAGTGGTTTGTAAACCTATTAAGAATAAATTGAACAACTCAATTATGAAAACATTATACATTATCGGTAATGGATTTGACATCCATCATAGATTAGACACAAGATATCAAAGTTTTGCAAACTACTTGGCTGAAAATAACAGCGAAGTCTATGACCTTTTATTAAATTATTATGGACTTCCTGATATTACAAATCCCGAATTGACAGATGAAGAATATGCCTTATGGTCAAGATTTGAGCAAGCGTTAGCTGATTTGGATTATACAGCAGTATTGGAAGATAACTCTGATTATATTGCTAACCCTGGTGCTGAAGATTTTAGAGATAGAGATTGGCATAGCTATCAGATAGAGATGGAGTTAATAATCAAAGATTTAACCACAACTCTGATAAGCGATTTTAATAATTTCATCCTTGAAGTTCAATACGGAAGTATTCCCGATGACACGCTGATTGTATTGGAAGATGATAGTCATTTTTTAAATTTCAATTACACAGAAACATTACAGGAAAGCTATAACATTCCTGAAAATCGAATAACTTATATTCACAACAGAGCAGATGCGAATAACTGTACATTAATTTTAGGACACGGAACAGACCCTGCAAATTTTGAGGAGATAGAAGAAGAACCACCGCAAGGATTGAGCGAAGAGGAATTTTACGAATGGCGTGAACAAAAGGCTGATGAGTATGACTATTCTTACGAAAGTGCTAAACAGGAAATACTTTCCTATTACACAAAAGCATTTAAAAACACATTGTCAATTGTAGAAAGCAATATTGAGTTTTTCTCAAACCTTACGGAAGTTGAAAAGGTTATTGTTTTGGGGCATTCAATTTCAGAAGTAGATTTAAAATATTTTGAGGTATTAAAGGATAAACTAAATGAAAACGTGATTTGGTATGTTTCGTATTACAGCGAACTTGAAAAGCAAGCTCACATAGAAACACTACTAAAACTTGGAATAAATAACAATAATATTATCCAAATAAAAATTACAGATTTAAAAAAGCAACCTTAGTTATAGGTATAGTATTCCTGTGCAATTTTTGCTATTCCCACACTAAAATATCTTTTGTCATTGATAACTCCCTCAATTGCTGTTTTAAAGTCGTCCGCATCGCTACCGATAAGCAGATAACTTTCAAAACCAATTCCCAAAAGACTTTTTACCGTTTCATCTGTATCAATATCACTATGGGCAATCAGTTTGATATTTGGATATTTCGACTTTAATTCCCGAAGCTGTGCCAGCACATTCTTGTCGTGAAAATCAAGGTCAATAATACAGGCTTTAGGAAGTGTTTTTAAAGCGGATAATTGCGATCGTCCGTCCTCAATGCTTTCTGAACGGAACAATACATTAATTCCTGAAGCAACGAGGTCGTTGCTGGTCAAATCCAAAATCGGGCTTTTATCATTGATAAAGGCAATGTTGGTTTGTTCGGGGTTGTTTACAGTGTTCATAATACCAATTTTTAATGTTTAGTAAGTGGAACCCTGCACAAAAAAAGAGGCGTAGGCAACCACACTTACCGATACTAAGGCACTGGTACGCCCAAACCCCGAATAAGCGAGCGCCCACGCCATAACGTGAGCGTTCTTACTTATTGCCTCGGGGTTACAAAAATTACCAGTTTTTAGTACCAAGACCTAAAGCAAAAACACTTTAAGTATTTTCTATATTTTCAAATACAAAGATACTAAACTCATTTCGATAGGAAGATAGTAACACAAAATTTATTACAGACAATGTTTGATGTTGGATATATAATTCTCTTCCAAGATGGTCAGAATGTCGCTTTCCTTATAGATTATTTTGCCTCCTATCTGTATGTAAGGCAGAATATTATCATCACGGTATTGCTGTAAAGTCCGTTTGCTGATATGTAGCAATCCGCATACATCTTCGCCTGACAAGTAGATTTCTCCGTTCATTACAGGACGGTAGTTCTTCAGTATTTCTTCAATACGGTATCTTAACCTTGTTATCATTTCCTGATAGGCAATGATTTCTTCGGCTTCATTCGTCAATAAATCCATTGTCATTTGTATTGTACGGCTGTCCGGCTTCGAGCAAAGCCTTTACATCCGAGAGTTTGTAATAATTCTTGCGGTTCAGTTTGGAGTAAGGCAGTAAGCCTTTATCCTTGTAGGTTTGTAAAGTCCGTTTGGTAATGTTCATCATCAGGCACACTTCCTGGTTATCGAGCCATTGCTCTTCCTTGAAAATGGGCGTGTATTTCCGAGTGGCTTTTTCGGTCAGTTCCAAAAGCTCCTTTATATCATTCTTCATTCCGTCTAATGCGGATTTCTGTACTGCGATAACTTCCATAGTCTGCTCAATTTTTCTGTGGAAGTCGAATTTATAAAGGCTTTTTGCAGGGTTAGGAAAGGTTGCACCCGTTGGCTTTGAAAGGCAGTATTTGGCAGTTTATTATTGTCATTAAATGAAAAATCGGATAACCTTTTGGGCTACCCGATTTTGTTTTAAATCTTGTCAGAAGAATATGTATCAGCGTTGGGCAGGTTGTTCTGCATTCACTTCCTGCTGTTGTTTTTCCTTTTTCTCACGGGAATACACCCACAATGACAACAATCCGAATATAATCAGTGCATAAGCTATCCATTTGCCAACCCTTTCGACAAATTTAATAAAGACAGAACTTTCATAAGAGGAAAATCCCTCTGCTCCCATAGGGCTGCGCCTGTAAAACTTTCTACGGTTAATCCAGTAACGAAGCCCCAAGCCTGCAACCAAAAATATTATACCTATAACCAATGAAGCGACCATAACCTATGCTTTTAGTATTCCAGTTGATAAATTTAAAAAATATTGACGAACCTTTAAAATTATCCCTGTTCAATATGCTGTAAATCAGAACGATTTACCTTTCGATAAGCCGTTTTTTCTGAAACATACAAACCAATTTAATCACTACTGTTAAACTGAAAACTTATCTGTTTTTCGTTCCCGAAACTGTCGGAAATCCAAACCTCAAAGGATTGCGATACGGCAGAAGCGGAAGTATAATACAACCTAAACTGCTCTGTGGGCAATTGGTAAAGGTCATTGGGCAGGTACGGCGGTTCATCATAATACTGCAATATGCCTTGTCCGTCAAACTGGAAGTAACGGATGAAATACTGCGTGTTGCTGTAATTTCCTGTTCGCTGTATGGTAATGCGTATCTCAACGGTCTGCCCATTGGCAACATCTTTAGGTACAGGCATCACTTTTACCTCAAAAGGAAAATCATTCTGTATTTCGAGTTCATCGTCTTTGCTACAAGATACCAGCGAAATTGAGCCTGTCAGGATTGCCAATAATAGGTATATTGGCAGTAATCCCGTTCTGAATTTATTGAATATTGCTATCATCGTTTTTACGTTTTAAAAGTTAAACCTTAATCCCAAACCTGCCGATGGTCGGAACTGCTGTAAGTCTGTACCCCAAAGGACTTTTGTACGCCCTTGTAAGACGAGTACAAAACGGTCGGACAGATACGTTTCAAAAGTCAGGCGACCACCTGTGCCATAAATGAAATTATCCTCGCTCAGTATCTGAGCTCCGTCATACAACATTGCTTCGCCCCGGTTGATGGTTTCGTAACCGACCACACCAGTTATCCCAAAATTCAGCGTGATATTTTTTCGGGCATCGCCCAACAAAAAGAAGCTGTAACCGCCCTCTGCGGAATAGGTTTCCTGTGGGATGCGGAGGTCTTTGTAATCGTGGTACTGGTGCGTGTATTCCAACGCCCAAATCTGATAATTGCCATTTTTACCGTTCACGGTCATACCGATATTGATATAATAGTCATTGCCGATTTTGTCATCGGACAAAATACCTGTACTCACTTCCAATCCTTTTTGCTTTGGCAACATTCTTTGTGCCTGTGTAACCGTGATGGCCATAAAGATGAGCATCACGGTATAGATATACTTTTTCATATTATCTGCTTTAAAAGGTTATTAAAATTTTAGGTGCATATCGTTAATCAAACGAGCTTTGATTAAGTCGGAATTTTCTACCTGAAGCGTTTGATGTCTGCCGCCATTCTTCTCAAAAATCTCAATCAGCAATACCTTGTCATCGGCAATGGTAAATTGGTCAAGCAGAAACACATTTTGTTCAGTCGATTTTCCGTTTATTCCGTCCTCCAATGGCTTATAAGTTCTTAATGGTATCAATGGTCGTTCCTGCACTACGGTACGTTTGGCTACTTTCTTATCTACTACCTTGAAATTCACAAAATCAATCTGAAATGGTACATTGGACTTGTTTTTGACTTCCGTATGAAAATAGTATTTCCCGTTGTGGATGTAGATGCCTTTCAGAATGAAGTGTATTCCAAAACTCTTAGCCCCGATATGCTTTACAATCCTTTTGTCTTTCTTGTAAATGGTTTCCAATAACAAGCCTGCCAATGACGGCGAATTGTTGCCCAATTCCTCGAAAAGCACATCGTTTCCATTGGCTTTATCTACTGCCTTTTGCATAGTCAGCAGGTCATAGCTCAATGCTTCCGGGTAAGAACTGTAATACACATTGAAGCTGTAAAAACGTCCGTCATTGGTAATCACAGAAAAGTTCGTTTCCGGCTCAAAATCCCTTACGGTTGCCTTTACACGCAATACGTTTTCCGCATCTTCTGCCTTACCTGCAATCAGGTATTCGCTTCCTAAATCCACATAACGAATGGCGGTCGGGAAAATAAGGTGCGAAGTTTTATCGTAAGTAACTTCCATACGATACGGTTCTATCTTGCCCAGGGCAAGCGGTGTTTTTGCATTTACACTATCCTGTGCAAAAGAGCTTACGGCAAAGCCGATAGTAAGGGCGAATGCCCAAAAGGTTTTAAAAAGATTTTTCATCGTCTATAATATTTAATTTTAATGGTGATGAAGCTTGTCCTGTTGCACAGGACAGGTTTCATTGTTTTATTTATTTGAGTTCAACATTATTTTTTAGAAACGAGGAAGACCTGATGACCTGCCTTTAGGGTAACTTTGGGTGTTCTTACCTTTTTGGCGAAATAGCCCGAAATACCCTGCACCACGCCACGGCTTAAATCAGCAGCGACCTGTTGTCCGGCATTTTGCGTGAGCATTACACTGGTTCCTCCTGTCTGGCTCATATTGCCTGCCATTTCGGTAAGAGCATTCATTTCGGGAGAATACGGCACGTATAGTCCCGGTTGTCCGTCCAAATCGTAAATGGTAATATCCACGGGGATAATATTACCCTCCAATTCGATATTGGTAATTTTGAGTTGCAAACGTCCGCCCTGAAATTTGGCATTGGCGGTTACAATCGTTCCTTGCGGAATGGTGCGGATTGGCGTTTTTGCAGGTTCCAATAATCGCAATCTTACACCCGTTTCGCCGACAACCGTTTGTGCATCGTGTACACAGGCTTTGATACTGTTTTTCGGTTGCACCATTTGCTCGGCAGCACCTGCGGTATAAAAACCTCTGTTTCGGGTTTCACTCCAATCGGCTAAAAATGCACTATCACTTGGCTCACGGTACAAGGCTGATACGGTGTTTTTCCTTGTAGGCGTGAACGCCACAAAATGCTCTTTTTGATTAGTTCCCGAAGTTGCTGAAGCTGTACCACTATTAGCAGGAGTGGCTTCTGCTGTGTTCGTAGTACCTTGTGGAAGATACTTTGCCGCCATCTGGTAAGATTTTTCCATTAGGGCAAGCTGGTCATCAACGGTTGTAGGCTTAGGTATATCCCGTTCAGCTAATTGCTCTTTGAGTTCGTCCAACTGTCTGCGGAGTTCAATTGTTTCCGAATTGTCGTCCTGGTAGAAATTACCCAAGGTGCTTTGCATATTGCGGTAACTGCTCAATGCAGGATTGCCGTTTCTTCCCGAACCTCTGCTACCAACATAGCTATTGCTTTCGTCTTCTTCGGGAAGCTCATCTATGGGTTCATCTTTGTCTTCGGTATTCCAATAGTCCGAAAGTGTTGCAAGTGCATTGCGTTTTTCCTGCTCTTTGCGTTCGAGCATTTCCAACTCGTAAGCCTTGCCTTTGTCGGCAGGCATTCCTGCTCCTGTAGCTTGTGGTACGGCATCGTTCAACCCGATGTTCTCGATTTCGTTTTTGTCTGCGGAGGGTTTAAATATCAAGTACATACAGCCTACAAAGACAATTCCCATCAAGCCAAATATGAGCGGCTTTTTGAGTTTTTCGGCTTTGTTCTGTGTGCCATCTTGCAGCACATCGGCGGTTTCGTTCGGGCTACCTTCTGTTATCCGAACAACCGACTTTTTGTTCTCATTTTCTTTCATAAATCTGATTTTTTAAAATTGTTGATACTGTGTCCCGTAAGGCTGCCGGACTTTCACGTTTTTTGAGGACAGGGTTTTCGATATGTTCAATGACTATATCATTGGACTTTCCGGCATCATACCATACTTTGAGAACAACCCCTGTGGTAAGCAGCAGATAGCCCACAAAAAAGTACAGCGTATATTGGTGCTGTTTCCTTATGGGCAATGCCCGCCAACGGTCATCCAGCTTGTCAAAATACCTGTCCATATTTTCCCTTAATTTTTTCATACTATTACTGTTTGAGGTTATTACATTCTGAACCCTCTTTTGCGGGGAGCAAGCTGTTCTTTAGGCTTTTCGCTTACCTGGGCAATGGCTTCTTTCCTTGTCGGAAGCGAACTTGTTGAGAGGTCTGTCAATTTCGATTGCTTCAGTAATTGCCCGTACCGGTCTGTTCTTTCAATATTCATTTTCTGTACATCGAAAAGACCGTCTTCATACTTTACCCACATATTGCATTCAACCTTTGGCTTATCGTCACCATTCCATTGCAGGTAAGTTTTCAGCATCAGGATGTTGGGCAGCATCGGTTTATCCATTCCGTTTTTACAAGCCTCCAAAAACCTGCTGATGCTGTCTTTGATTTTGTCGGCATAGGCTGCCTCCGTTTGGAAATAACCATCGTACCCTTTATCGGTCAGGGTTTTTGCGAATGTGTCTAAATCAAGTGACTGTTTCATATCACTTATTTTTTTAGCGTTCGATGACTTCTATATCCCGGTTTTCTACCACCGAAAATTTTTCGATGTTAAAGCCCTGGGGATTGTTGTCGGAGCGAACGGAGTTTACGAGATAGCAGGAAGTAATCAGGTTGCGTCTGGTTACGTTGCTCGACCGGATAATGAACTGTTTGGCATAGGTTCGTACCGCATACGGATAGGTGTCGAAGTTGCAGACAACACTATCTACTTCTATGCGCTGCTGCACGTTACCCGAAATTATCCGGCTGTAATAGCCCTTTTCCGACAAGTCTTTGTAATAATCGAAAGCCGATTTATCGGCAAGGTTGAATGCCCTGCGCATATTGCTTTCGATAGCATTTTTGTCGGGAGCAAGCGTAAAGAAAAGCTCGTGAAAACGTCTGACGTGTTCCCTTGCTTCCACAGGTCGGTTGATACTTGCATCCTGCGATAAGGCAAGCATCAGTGATTTACCATTATCCAGTACATAGATTTTCTGGCGTTGTTCGTCTGCAAAGCGGTAGGATTGCCATACGGCATATCCTACCACGCCAATGCAGAGAACGGCAAACACAATGGCATACAAACGTATCTGCCTAAAGCTGTTTTCTATATTTCTTAGCGTTTTAAATTCCATTTTTAAATGATTTGATTGTTTTTATTTTCCCATTAATTTCCCACCGATATTACCTGCCGCCGAGCCTGCACCAGCTCCGGCAATATTTCCGGTTTTCATTGCAGCTTGGTTTACGTTGCGGGTAAAGTTCCCTGCACCTCCGGCTTGGATTACCCACCCTGTTACGGTCGGTATAGTGAAGTACCCAATGATGCCGATAATCATAAAAATGATGTACACCGTATTACTCGTATCAGGTATATAGGTAGGGTCAGCCAGCATTGCTATATCCCTTTCCAATATGAGGGATTGTATTCTTGCCAGCATAGAACTGAACAAATCCGAAACGGGAAGCCACAAGTAAACACTTACATACCGGGTCAGCCATTGCGTGAGCGTGGACTGAAACCCGTCCCATACGGAAATAGCAAAAGCTATTGGTCCGAGTATGGAGAGGACTATCAGGAAAAATGTTCGTATTGTATCAATAACCAAAGCCGCCGCCTGAAAAAGTATCTCCAGCAGATTGCGGAACCAATCTTTTATGGCTTTTTCTATCTTGTAGGCTTGCCTGTCCATATACATTCCTGCCATTGTGCCAATGTCGGAGGGCGACCAACCGAGTTCGTCCAGTTTCTTATCAAACTCTTCGTCTGATACCATATAGGCGGTTTCGGGATTTCTGACCATTGCCTCGTATTCCAATTGGTCTTTCTGTTGCTGCAATTGGTTCAGGTCGAGCACCTGGTCTTCGAGTATCTGGTGAGTCCCTATAACCACCGGGCTTAGAACCGCATTGATGGTTCCCAAGACGATAGTCGGAAAGAACATAATGCAAAGCCCCAAAGCGAACGGACGTAACAAAGGGAACATATCAATAGGTTCGGCACGGCTTAATGCCTGCCAAACCTTTAATGCCACATAGAACAATGCTCCCAATCCCGCCAGCCCCTTAGCCACTGCCGCCATATCAGCGGACAGTGGCATCATCTCATCATACAATGAACGCAGGACTTCGTGAAGATTTTGAAATTCCATAACTACCAGTATTTTTGGTTAGCAGTTCCATAGAGTTCAAGCACTCTTTGGGCATCGTTTTTCTTTTTCGCTCTCAGGTAGCTTACAGAAATATTCTTATTGGTGTAGTAGCGAACAAGGCTGTGGTAGTCCTTAACTTCTTTGTACACACGGTCAATAATATCCATACGCTCTTTGTCGTTCAGTGAAAGGCTTGATGCTGTTATTATCTGTTTGAGTTCTTTCAGCAGTTCGGTACTTTCATTCAGCAATGCCGAATAACCGTTACCAATGGCTACCAATTCCTGTGGCGAAAAATTGGGGTCGTTCATCATCTTGCCGAAATTCTGCACATACATTTCGGACACATCACCTACCAGCAAAACAGTCTGTTGAACCTTACGGGCATCTTTCACAAGGTTATTGATTGCTTTGAGCTTATCGTAATACTCTTTGCCTTGCTCATATACTTTCTTCACTTCGTTGAAGTTCTTGACCACATTGCTCACGGTGGAAGAAGTCTGTACGATTTCGTTCGCAGAGTTGAGAATACCTGAAGCCAGATTTGCAGGGTCGGTTACAACCCATTGGGCATTTGCGGACGGTGCTACGGCAAGCATAAGTGCCGTACACACCAGTAACATTACTTTTTTCATTGTCTTGAAATTTTTGATTGTTAATAATTATTGATTTACCTGTTCACGCCGTTGCATAGCGATATGCTTGATGGCGAGTTCGACGTTACCGTCGAGTTCCGA
Source organism: Flavobacteriaceae bacterium (assembly GCA_034676605.1). Taxonomy (GTDB): domain Bacteria; phylum Bacteroidota; class Bacteroidia; order Flavobacteriales; family Flavobacteriaceae; genus Flavobacterium. Next base: position 2,620,838 of record JAUCBW010000001.1, read on the forward strand.
TGCGAGCTGCATCACTTCCATTTTTTCGGTTTCTTCGGTGGTGTATGCAAGATATTCCTCCAAACTAACTTCGGTGGCATATACTGCCGAGTGTGTACCACCTAAGCCAATCCAAACCTCTTTGTACAGTCGGCTCGCATCGTTGTTCATATTGATGGAAAGTACCTGACCTTTCTCTTTGTCCGTCAATCCGAGCATCGCTTGTATGTCATCGAATTTGTTCATATACTTACGTTGGTCTAAGAGGATTTTGCAGTCGGAGTTATTGATGATACTTTCCTTTACAATGGGCGACTGGATAATGTCGTCCACCTCCTGCGTGACCACAATGGCTTCTCCGAAAAATTTCCTCACAGTCTTAAAGAGGTACTTAATGTATTCTGCCATTCCTTCTTTGGCAATCGCTTTCCAGGCCTCTTCAATCAAAATGAGTTTGCGAATACCTTTCAGCCTCCGCATCTTGTTGATAAAGACTTCCATAATGATGATGGTTACTATGGGAAAGAGGATTTTGTGGTCTTTTATCGCATCAATTTCAAACACGATAAAGCGTTTGGAAAGCAGGTCTAATTGCTTATTTGAATTGAGCAGATAATCATACTCGCCACCTTTGTAATAGGGTTCGAGTACGTTCAGGAAATTGGCAATATCAAAGTCTTTTTCCCTTACCTGTTTTTCTTCGAGTACCTTACGATAATCGCCTTTTACATACTCATAGAAACCGTTAAATGACGGGTAAATATCTTCCTGTTTGATACGCTCGATATAACCGGAAACCGCATTGGAAAGAGCAACTTCTTCCGAACGGGTTGGCGGTTCATCATCACGCTTCCACAGTGTCAGTATCAAGGTCTTGATACTTTCACGTTTTTCGATATCAAACACGCCATCATCGGTATAAAAGGGATTAAATGCAATCGGGTTGTCTTCGGTGTACGTGAAGTAAACCCCGTCTTCGCCTTTGGTTTTTCCTTTAATCAGCTCGCATAAGCCCTGATAGGAATTACCGGTATCTACCAAAAGTACATGTGCACCCTGTTCGTAATATTGCCTAACCATGTGATTTGTAAAAAAAGACTTACCCGAACCTGACGGACCAAGAATGAACTTGTTCCGGTTCGTGATAATCCCACGTTTCATCGGTAAGTCTGATATATCCAAATGGATAGGCTTTCCCGTAAGCCTGTCCGCCATTTTGATACCGAACGGAGAGGGCGAATTGTGGTAGTTGGTTTCTTCCGTGAAGAAGCACAGTGCCGGTTCAATGAACGTGTAAAAACTTTCTTCGGAAGGAAAATCTCCGGCATTGCCCGGCATTCCAGCCCAATACAAAGTGGCTACGTCCGTAGTGTTATGTCTGGGCTTACACTCCATCAACGCCAACGCACTACCGCAATCATTCTTTAGCTGTTTCAGTTCCGCAGGATCTTCCGACCACGCCATAATGTTGAAGTGTGCTCTTATGGAAGACAGCCCGAACGAATGTGCTTCGTTCAGGTATTTTTCTATCCATTCTTTGTTGATTTGGTTCGCACGACTGTACCGAGCCAATGAGTGCATATTGCGGGCAGACTTCTCAAACTTTTGCAGGTTGTCGTCGCTGTTATCTAAAAACAAATACTGATTGTAGATGTGGTTGCAGCTTAACAACAAGCCCACAGGTGCGGCGAATGATAGACGGCAATCGCTCCGGTCGGTAGATAGCTTTTCAAAACGGGTATCTGCCGATACCGTTCCAGGCAAATCGTCCGTATCGGACAAGGTATGCAGCGATAACCTTTTATTTCCGATACGGACTTCTTCAGCCCCCAATGCGATGTCCTGCATTGGGGTTCCGGCTTCTCTTGACAGCGTAAGGTATTGCTCTAACAATCCCTGCTTTTCATCAGTGCCGATAATGTCATCTTCGGTCAATCGTCTAAGCGTTACAAAACCACTATCGTTTACGATACGCTCAAATTGAGCAACCGCCTCCATAAAGCGGTGTATCGTTTCCTTGTTCCTGATTTCTTTTGGTATCAGCATTCCTTTGCAAAGCGAACTGAAGTTGCTTTGCATACGCATTCTTTCCTTAGTGGTCTTGGTCAGGAACAGGTAGCAATAGTGGTTCAGAAATGGTCGCTCGTTGAAATGACTTTGATAGCTTTTAGACAGGAAACTTTGGTCTTCCTGTGCTAAATCGGGAGCGTAGTTTTCTTTGATGTACCAATCCTGCTTATGGATTACCGTAAAATCGGGCAAGGTTTTGATTGCCTTGTGCCAAGCGGAATGAACGGCTTCATATTCCGCAGATGCTACCGTAAACAGCTCCGGCAAACGCACTTCAAAGCAGGCGGTAATGTCCGCATCTTTGGAAAGGATGCAGTTGTTCTCTACTGCCAGCAATGGAAATTTGTTTTCCAGCGTTGTTGTCTTTGCAACGTTTCTCATAGGGCATTCGATTTAGGAGTGAATTTTAAATAGCGGTGTACAGGTTTGCGACAGATGATGTAGCGGGGATGCCTTTTATTCGCACCAATTTTCATTAGTCCGTGTTCGCCATACTTTTTGTTTAGTGAAAAGGTCTGCCACACAATGAGCGAAGCACCGCCTGCTCCGAGGAACAGGCAGATGTAAGAGTTTACGCCAGCCATATACAGTATCATCACGAAAATGAGTGTGCCGAGTAGCCCACCTGCAAAGATGAAGAGGTACTGTGCTTTCAGTCCTTTAAATTCCACTGTCCTGCCAATGCCTTTGTTTATGTTGTAACTGTTCATAAAGCAAAGGATTAAAGGAAGAATGAACGCAGGATGGTAGCCGCTACGATTAAGAAGATACACGCACCGAACCAGCTTGCCGCAGTCTTCGATGTATCAGGGTCGCCCGAACTGAATTTGTTGTACACTTTAACGCCTCCGATGAGCCCAACCACCGCACCGATGGCGTAGATTAATTGGGTTGCGGGGTCGAAATAAGACGTTACCATTTGGGTAGCCTCGTTGATACCAGCCGAACCGTTTCCCTGTGCGAACGCACCAATTCCTGACAGCATTGCCACGGCTGCCAGCAAAACTTTTTTTCTCTGTTTTTCCATAATTGAAACACATTAATTTGTTACAGTTTGCCCACACCTTGCGGGCTTTCGGAACAAAGGTGTTTCGGAAATCAAAGCAATCTAACAAAGTGGCTGTCAAAGGAATGATTTGGCGTTGAGTGGCGTTGTAGAACTGACTTATATAAAAAAAGCATCAAGCTATTAGGCTTGATGCTTTCAAATACCAAAGTTACTACTATAACTATTTACTTTCTACAGCCAAAACATTGGTAACAAATCTTCGTCCTCTATTTTGTGCTCCTACAACTACAACTATATATTGAACCAGTAAGAAAGAAAAATAATATATGTTAATCGGCCAAGTTGCAATAACAAGAGCAGGAATTCCAATAAAGACTATAAATAGAAAGGACAATGAAGCAGAATCTCTAGCTAACAAGAACGTTCTGTGACTTTCGGAAATTACAATATCTAAAGTGTTTTTCTGGTAAATTTTATACCACAGCCTGTTTTGATCTTTGGGATTTTTAGGTAAATTCCCATGAATCTCTTTCAGTTTTTTTTCTGTCTATTCGAGGATCTTCTTTACTTAGTTTTGAAAACGCTATTGAGCCTGGCAAGGGGTTTTTGAGTTTCCAAAAAACCAGTATAGCTTTTTGATTGCTTGATAATAAACCATTCAATAAAAACAGCAGTAATGGAGCTATAGATGCACCAAGACCTTTTATTATTAAAACGATATCGAATTCATTTGCTATTTCTTTAAAATACTGTGGGAAGATTATACCACATATAATTAAAATATTTGCTGACAGTAGGATCCACAATTGTGGAGTATTCTTTGCCTTTAAATTCACAGGTTTTTCCATATTCACTTCAATTTAAAATACGTAAGGAAATATACCGGTTGGAGTAATAATGGATAAAAACACAGGCAATGGCGGTTGAAGATTACTACATTCTTCTTTGTGCTTCTTCACGCTTTCCATATCCTGTTTACTAAGACAATTAGGTCCATCAGGATGAGTGTGCCATTCCCCGACATAACCAATTTGACCTCCTGAACTCTTTTCTATTGCTGAAATTTCATTCGCTAAACCATTTTGTCCTCTGACAAACTGTGTTGTACTACCTTTGCTATCCAAAGGAGCTTTGATCGAACCAGTAATATGAATTGTTTTCGTTTTATAATTACAAACACCAACAAATACACCTCCCGTCTCATTTTTTCCAGCAATCGTAAACTCTTTAGTCAATTGCTCTACAATACCTTGCTTAAATCGAATTTCCCAATTAGTATTGTTAACTGCCTGAAACATATCAAATGGTTTTACATTTAACACCTGTGTTTCAATTCTATAGTCTTTTGAATCTATAATGCGATTCAAATATATTTTACCTTCCGCTGACATCATACTCATTTCTTTCTGTAGAACACCAGAAAAATAAGATGCATGAGAGGAAATTTTATGGTCTGATAAAACTGTCGTTTCCGAATTACAGCCTACACCAACATGCACTGTTAAATTAGAGTGAGCGGATGCCTGTTCATTCTTAAGCCAGTTTCTAATATTCAAATCGTTTTCAGCAAGACTAAACAAATACACTTGCAAATCATCCAATCTGGGGTTTCTATTATTACCTTCTTTGTACATTATCCCCAAATTTCCAAAATCACTTATTGAGGCACTTACTACATGATTATTATCTATATTTCTTAATGTAGACAATCGATTAAAAAATGCTTCGGAAGCAGTAAAATCTAATACCCAATCATATTTCTCAAATGTTTCTTTTTGGCCTATAAGCCCATCCTTAAAAGAAGTACCACTTATTATTTTTGTATTTTCATAAGGGTAAATTTTCTCTATTTTTTCTGCTAATGCTTCGGCTTTATTGTGACCTACATCCTCTCCAAATAATGTGTGTCTAACTAAGTTATGCGGAGAAATATAATCTGGGTCGATCAAAGTTAAGTTTGTCTGTCCAGATCTCGCTAAATGCATTATCATCTTAGATCCGATTGCACCACACCCAAAGATAACATTTCTTTTGCTGTCTGAAATTTTGTCCAATCCTGATATATGACCGGCTAATTTTTTAGTTAGAGGTTGGTTGTGCGATAACATATCTATCGGTACGTTATTGACAATTTTTTCCTGTTCGATGTCACTGGAAGTTACCTTAAAGCGTAGGTTTATGAATTCTACATTCGATGAATAGCCAATCAGTTGACTAGGTCTACGTATTCCAATTATTACAGGAAAATAGATATACTCGTTTATTTTACTATAGGTAGTAATGAATTTTTCAAACTCTTTATATTTAATATGATAATACTCACAAAACAATTTAAACTCGTCCCATGACCTTGGAATATTTACTTCATATTCTCGTCTTATCACATCTTCTTCACTCCATAGCACATATCCGTAATAATATTTCTTTCTTGTAACATCTTCTTTGTCTTTTTTACGTTCCTCGTCAACTTCCTTAATAGTAGTAAGTGCATTTTTATCAGTAATCGGCCTAACAAATTTATACGTATACCTACCCAAATTACTCGGACGTTCGAACAAGACAATTGAAAACTTATCTCCAAATTCAAAAGCTGCTTTATTAGCAACAACAGTCAGAAGGGTATCATAGTCATAAATTATACTTCCCGAGTATCCCTCTAATCTCAATGGTTCATATTGTTCACCATTTTCAGTTAACTCACCTGTAGCACCATCTCTAAGCCAGTTGCTTATTCGTATTACGAGGTCTTCAATCCTTTTATTTGCATACCATTCGTCTGCATTTCCTCTTACATAACAGAAGGCCGGCGGGCGATTATTAACTGCTACATAAAGATGAGCAAGATTGTTTTTAGGAAAATCTAACCTGTCAGTATAAACTCGAGGAGCTGAAACTGGATAATTAATTAAATCAAACACAAAAATAACAGGCTCTTTTTCTCTAATGTCTAAATCGTCAAAATTCCCCAGACTAGGTAAGTCAATATTGATCTCAATTGGAATAGCGATTCTACTATTTCCCCAATCCAAAATCTTTACTTGATCACCTTGAAGTTGACATAATGATTTTAGAGAATCCTGAATTTCAGGATTCTCTATATCATTAGTAAATAACGGTAGGCTATCACTAAACTTCTCCATTTCCGTATTTTGAAGTGGTGTTTACAATACCTAAACCAGCTCCTCCGGCAACCTTAGCTGAACCCTCAACCTGCTTAGGTTTTACTATTCCTTGAGAAGTAACCTCAAACACGATTGGTTGCGGAATCTTGTTAACTATGTTATACGTAGTAGTATTCAGAAAATTTCCATCCGTTACTTTTTTAACATACTCGCGTTTAGCCTCATAATGAGGTGGATTATCCTCGTCATTTAAGATTTTTTTACTTGATGCAATAACCTTTGCATTATTCCTCCTGTAGTTTAAAACTTCCAATGAAGTATCTTTCGGATCAGGATTTTCTTCTTGTGGCCTATCGTTAAAGAATGACCAAGAGCAGTGATGAGGAGAAAGAAATAAATCCCATTTCAAAGCATGTTCATTTTTGTACTTTTTAGTTTTTTCTAAAATAATACACCATGAAGTGTGATCAGAATCCCCCCCAAACATTGCAAGAGTTGAGAAATCTTGCTGATAAGATGTCTTTTTAAATCTCGCTTGAAACACAATGCTCGTTGAATTTTTTTTATCGTCACCTAATGCTTCAAGATGTTCCTTGAAGGGGGCATGTATGAATATTGAAAACAATACTTGATTTCGGTCATTAAAGCGGTCTACTATGTCTCCTGGTTTAGCTCTTAAATGATCTAAGTCTTTATAATCTGTACTTCCGTCATACCCGATAATCTTAATTCTATTTCCTGCATTATCCTTTTTAGGGTCTTTGCTTCGATGTAGTGAAAGCCGGCGTTCTGCTTCCTTTTGGTAAGCATCTTCATCATCATTTGTATGTTCCTCAGCAATCATTGGAGAAAACCACATTGTGTCTACTCTGATAAGCCCTTCCTTCTTATCACTTTCTGAATATTTTTCGGGAGCTCCTTGATAGAAGTGCTTTTTAAAGCCTCTACAATGATCTTGATCACCATGAGTTAAGATAAATACGTCAACATAGGGTATACCATTACTATACTGCAAGCTTTGCAATAAATCTTTTTTAACATCATATGTTTCGTCGTTGTCACAATTCCTGATGTTACAATCAACCACAATGGTTGTTTTGTCTTCCAAAGTAATTAGAGAGGTATCTCCATTACCAACTGGGTAATACTTAATAGTAGCGTTTGCCATTTAATTTTCTTTTTTATTTAATTAATACTTTTATCATTATCGTCTACCTAATTTTATAAAAATGGTAGTCCTAGCATAAACATTAGCAAAGCCAGACGATCATTGACCACTATAAGAAAAGAAAATGACAATTATATTTGCACAAATAACAAGTTTGTTTACTTTTGTGCTATTCCAATCACAATATCATTTATCCATTCTCATAAGTGGACACTTGAAAGAAACAGTAGGCATAGTTTAAGTTGTCGCATTTCTTAAACTATGCTTAAATTTCTCTAATATTTTTTTTTACGTTTTTATTCTATTTTTTTCTCAAATTTTCCACCTCCTTTTTTAAATCATTAATAGTTTCTGTTAGCTCTTTACCAGCCTTAAGGTATTCCATTGGATAATCTTCCTTGAGCTCATTCATCATTAGGTAATATATAGGCTTCAGCATAGTTCTAAGATCCAAATCATTATTATCACTAAACATATCTAAAGCAATATCATATTCTCTTTTAGCAATCAGTAACAGGAAAAATTCTACAAGTTCTGAAATATTTCTGTGAGCATAGCTATCATCATCAGTGCTGTTATGTAAAATGGCAGCTTGCTTTTTTACAATGCCTATTGCTTCCGTCAAATTGTCGTTCCACAATAGTATTTTAGCATAAAGTAACTCAAAGCGACTATTTATATCGTCTGGTTTGTATTTTTCAAGCAACTCTTTTGTGAATTTTTTCCTATTATTTCTCTTAGATCTATAGATGCTCTGTACCCAACATCCTATCACAGAAGTATCGCCTAATTCTATTGCTTTCTCAAACATTTTATCCGACTTCTCAAACAGCCCTTCTCTGTGAAAGAGATGAGCCAACTGATGTGCTGATTCAGCATCATTATGTGATACTCCATTTTCAAGAACAGCAATTGCCATGTCGTTTTGTTTCTGTCTAAGATATAATCTTGCTAATTGAGTATACCCATCAATTTCTCCCTTGTCAATGGCTAATTTAAATTGCTCCTCCGCTTTTTTGAAACTTGGTTTGCTTTTAAACATGTAGAGTCTTCCAAGATTAATATTACTATCCTCTTCGTTCTCCTTAACCGCATTCAAAAGAGCTATCTCAGCATCTTTTTTCTTTTTCATTTTAGAAAACAATTTTGCCAAAGCAGTATTAGATTTATCTAATTTAGCCTCTACAGCATCTCTAAAATATTTCTCTGCCATTTCAAAATCATTAAGATCTAAATAAATATTTCCTAAGGAAATCAATGACTGTTTAAAATTCTTTGTCACAGCTTGTTTATGATATTTTATCGCTGACTCGTAATCCTTTCTCTTTTTATAAATACTACCTAACCTATTAGCAGCATATGGATGAGGATGTGGTAATGTCAATGACTTCTCATAATATTCTATAGCTTTATCAGGATCATTTAGGTGCATGTCATAAATAACTCCTAATGTGGTGGATGTAAATGTATTTTGATCATCTAAATTCCAAGCTGATTTTGCTGCGTCTAATGCTTTTTCATGATCTCCTTGCATTAAATAAACAGATGTAGCTAACATGAAATAATCAATATCTTTATTTTCTACATCGTTGAGTCGACTAACAGCTTCATCAAAACGCTCATCTTTTAAGAGCTTTTTAATGTCATCTAATACATCCTTTTCAGCAGTTTTTGCCCCTTTTAATATTCTGTCTGGTAAGATAGAATTAGTAGTACTAATCAATTCTTCCTTTAAATTCTCCGGGATGTTCTCGCAAGATAAAAATGTATTACCCATATCTATTGCAGCAACAGCGTCATACTTACCATCTTTAAGGTTGCTAATATGATTTTTAAGTCTTTTAGTTAGCTCACTTTCGTCACACCAAGCATCAAAAAATCGAACTAGCCATATCACATTTTCCTTATCATGTTTCTTCCAAACCTCATTAAGTACCAAATATTCATAAAGCGTTCCTTTATTCTATATAAATGATTCTTTGTAGAAGTAGGCACCTTCTCAATCAATTGATTTTTTTCTAGATATGATAGTATCGATGATATATTTTTGCTTTCCAATCTAGTCCGCTTTGCGATTTCTTTAACAGAAATCGCGTCCCATTTTCTAGCTATAGCATCAATTACTTTCTGTTGTTGAGTTGAAAGTTGATCTAACTCAGACTTATATAATAGTGTTAATGTATCTATAAGAAGATAAAGGTCTTTAATAGCCTTGCCATTTTCATTATCTAAAAAAATCTGAAAAAGATAAGAGATTGTTCTTGGTACACCTCCAGTTAATCTTCTTAACGCTTCAACTCTACCGGGGTAATTCTCAATAATCTCTTTAATCTGATTCTCCTCTCCATATTGTTGACCAATTTTTATTAGAAGTTTTTCGCAATCTTGTTGATTCAGCCCATCCAATTGCACCGTATTAAAAAACTTATAAAATGGATCGCCAAAGTCAATTGTTCCATCATTGAAAGAAGTTGAAGAACCTATTATCCTAAAATGAGATTCAGAGGTTAAAATTGACTTAAGTCGCTTTTTTTCGTATTCATTTAGCTTCTTTAAAAAAAAGTTAACATTCTCGATAAAAAGAATGGCCGTTTTGTTTTTTGACTTCAGAAACTTTTGCAAAAAACTAAATGATGCTTTTTCATAATCTTCTTCCGTGTCAATAATCTTCTCAATGGAATCAGATAGTTTTTCCTTATAAAAATTATCATCAATTCCCATAGCTATAGCCTCCCAAAGATTCGTTAGATCAGATAAATTGTATTGTTCTTCCGAGAACATAATAGGAAGGTAGATATCCGACAGCAGCTTTTCATCAAGTATAGCGTAATTCAGTCTATGCATTAATGTTGTTTTTCCAGCACCGCGCTGTCCAATAATAATAGTGTTTAAAGATTTACTTTTAATATCTCCATTCACTAAAATGTCTTTGATATAATCAAACTCATTTGTTCGTACAACAAACCCATCTACTATCGCAGACTTAGATTTGCTCCCCGTATTGTTTCTTAAAAATATATCTTGCTCACTCATAGTTGACGATAAAAATTTTGTCAAATATAGTGACTATTTTTCTATCGTCAAAATTTTTGGCGATTTTTTTTTCGTTAAAACCATTTTTATCATGATTGTAGAAACAAAAGAAGCAAGAAAACTTCAGTTTTCTTGCTTCTACAATTTCTGACAAACGTAAATATTTCCTATACAAACTCCCCAATATCAAAATCACTTAAATCACTTTTCCGCAAATTGGAAGAACCGGCTTCGGTATCAGATGATGAAAGTGTGCTGTCCAGAAGCTCGGCAATCTTTTTGGAAGCACCTTGCATTGAACTTTCGAGTAGAGCAAATAATTCGGTTCCCTGTAATCTTTGAACTATATCAATCGCTGTTTCCTTTTGGGCTGGTTCCAATGTTTCTTTTTGGAGCAACACCCCCACGCTGTTTAGTTCTTCAAAGGTAACCCCCTGGGCAAAACCGTCATCGCTACCGGAAGTTCTGTACCTGTTCAAATCTTCTTCTTCCTCTGCCAAATCGGGTACATTATTACTGAACACCTCGTCCAGTTCTTCCTGCGGAATTTGTTGAATACCTACGTTTTCATTTGTGTCGTATTCGATGTCTAAATTATCAATATCTACCTCCGGTTCCGCTATCTGGCTTTCATTGGCAGTATTTGGCAGGGATTGGCTTCTTACGGGCTTTGGTTGCCCCATAATATCGGGCAGTTTCGGGTCCTGTTTCGGCTTTTGTTCCGACTTTCTTTTAATGACAATCTTGTCCTGCAAAAGCAGGGCAATAACTATCAGCAGGCATACTACAATTACTATTTCCATCGCTAAAAAATTGGTTTGTTCTGTTTGTTGTAATAATCGATGATGTCTTCGCCAAATTCCTTGAAGTGATGCTCAAGAATGTTGTCTATTAATGAGTAAAGCGTGGCTTTTTCTTCTCTTGACACCTGTACAATGCGGAGCAAACGTTCGTGGTATTCGGGGCGTATGTACACTACTTTTCCGTGCCGTCCTGACGGAAAGCGGTTGATGAGGAATAGAGAGGGATAAAGGTTTTTCCACTCTATATTTTTCTGGTTTTTTCTATTGTTGTTCATCGCTATAATTTTTAAAAAGTTGGTTTATCTGCTTTACCATAAAGCTCTTTCATTTCCGTTCCGAAATCATCAAAATGATGCTGAAGCAAATTCTGTAAATAATCGGCAAGGGTCAGCTTGCCACCACCGAGCATAAATACAAGCAGGTTCAGTTTCTGATGAAACTCTTTGCTGATATATACCGTTTTCCCTTTCCTTGCCATAAACTCTGTAGGTGTAAGGAAAGTGGATTTGTATTGAGCCGTGCGTAAGGCTTTGTCTGTTTTTTTGTTTGTATTTTTCATAATCAGATGCTTTAAAAAATGGGTTTAAATTTCTCGTTAAAATCATCGGTAATTGCTTTCTCAAACAGTTCAAAATGATGTTCGAGAATGTTATCGAGGTAAGCATACAGCGGTATCTTATCTTTCCCGATAACCTGTACGATACGGGAAAGGCGTTCGTGGTATTCCTGCCGGATATAGATGCTCTTGTCGCCCCGCTTTTCCATTGAGTGCGTATTGAGAAAACGTTCACCGTAGGTACTGTCTGAATTTTTTCTGGCTCTTGTTCGCTCTTTTTGCACAGGCTTCTCCTGTATTTGATCCTTGACCTCTTCTTTAGCAATTTCTACTTCTTTGATTTCCTCTTTGGCAGGCTCTTTGGCAGGCTCTTTGGGCGTCTCGGCGGGTGGCTGTTTCATTCCCTCTTTGCGGACACCGCCAGCCATTAATGACATCACATATTCTTCGTCAATTTCAGGGCTGTTTCTTTTTTTATTTCCTTTTTCCATAATCGTTACAGTTCAATGGTTCTTAAAAATTCCTGGACAAATAAATCCAACTGACAAGCAGCCATCAGCCTTTGATCGGGCGGTAGTAAAGAAGAACGGAAAGGCGTTTTTTCCATCGCTTCGCTTTCTTTTCTGAAACGCTTGCTGTCCGTTACATAAATCTTCATCAGGGAGAAACCCAAATCCGCTATGAATTTGCCGTACAAATCATAGAGTTCCGACTTTTCACGCCTGTCCACCTGGTTCCAAAACAGGTGGATGCCTTTAATGGTGCTTCCCCCGTTTTTCATTATAATATCCGTAAGAGCCTGTGTAAAGCTCAGTGTACTTTCCACGACAACCCTGTCAGCCGTGATAGGCGAAAAAATGTAATCCATTCCCATAAGGGTATGAAGTATTCCGGCAGAATTGACCGTTCCCGGCAGGTCGAAGAAAACCACATCAAACGGAATGGTTGAGGAACGGAGTAAATTATCGGCTTCACTCAAAGCGGTTTCCGCTTTGCATTGCTCTATCGTGTAGGCTTTCTTATTAATGGTCATAAACTGCCTGTGGGCAATCCGCTTAAAGTGTTCGTTTTCCCTTACGGCTTTCAAGTCCCTTTCACGCATTTTCAATAAACTGTACTGCGGATAATCGCAATCCAACACGGCTACATTGTAGCCCATCCGGTAATGGAGCAGGCTTGCTACAAGTGCCGTAAATGTGCTTTTGCCAACACCGCCTTTTTGAGAGGAAAAGGCAATGAACAGCGGTTTCTTTTTTGTTTCCATATCTTAAAAATTTAAAGTTGCTACTTTCTTGCAGGCATTCCGTCCTGCGGAATGACTGTCAGTCATTCCTGATTTCGTTCCGGCTTCCTTGCAGGATAGCCAGCCATCTTGCTTGACTGAACTTGTGACTGTCTGCCTCTCTGCAATACGGCAGGACTGCACCCGTTCCTGTTTGCTCTCAATCAGGATAACCGTCATTCCTGTACTCCTGCAAACCTGCATACGTTCAGGAAGCCTGTCTTGCGTGATTGCCTGCCGTCAGTCTATCACGTTTGCTTTCTTGCAGTCTTGCAATCTTGCAATCCGGCTTGCAGAATGGTCTGCATTTCTGAATGATGTCTATCCGATCTGAATGATGGTCTGATAGCGTTCCTGCCTGAAATCTGATACAAAGAACCAATGTTATTTTCCTTGTTGTACACTGGTGGCAGTGTTTGGCGTTCAAAGGCAGTGTTTGGCACGCTGTTACACTGCAATGCTTTCAGAAAGAGGGCTTTACTTTGTAAAATGAATTTTATTAACTGATTTATGCAAAATCGAAATGACAAAACGGAGTTTAACAACAACGGCATCGAGCCATTTTTCCCTGTTAAAATCAATCCGTCCCGCAGGGCGGATTTTTGTGTTCACCGGAACACGGCAAGTTGTGTTTTGAGCATCTCGAAAACTTTTCGGATGCTCAAAACAACTTGCCCTTGCAGGGAGCAGAAAACGTCCTCCGAAGTCGGCGTTTTTGTGTGAATTAAAAATGGATTAGTGATGAATGAGAACAGCAAAAAGCAGTTGAAAAAGACAGGGCGACCGCTTAAAAACGACCCTGCGAAAATCCGCTACACGATTTCCTTTACCGAGGAGGAACACGCCCGTTTTCTTGCTCTCTTTGATAAATCAGGTATGCAGGTAAAGGCACATTTTATAACGTCCTGTATCTTCAATAAGACGATAAAATCGGTACATATCGACAAAGGAACGATTGATTTCTATATGCGGCTGACTTCGTTTCACAGTCAGTTCCGCTCAATCGGGGTAAACTATAATCAGATTGTAAAGCTGTTGTACAAGAATTTTTCGGAGAAAAAAGCATCGGCATACCTGTATAAATTGGAAAAACAGACGGCAGAAATGGTCGAATTGTTCAAAAAAGTGGTGGAGATAACCGAAGAGTTCGATAAAAAATACCTCAAAAAACAGCGGTAGTAATGATAGCGAAAATAGGAAGAAGTGCAAATTTATACGGAGCATTGGCGTATAATAATCTGAAAGTAGAGAAAGAAAACGGACAAATTCTGTTTGCAAATAAGATAATTGAAACGGCAAACGGGCAGTATTCCGTTGCACAATTAGCACAATCTTTTGCTCCTTATCTGTTAGCTAATCAAAATACAGAGAAACATACCCTGCATATTTCGCTCAATCCCGACCCGAAAGATACCGTTAGCGATGATAAGTTTCGGGAAATGGCACAGCAGTATATGCGGGAGTTGGGATATGGCGAACAGCCTTTTGTGGTATTTAAGCATACCGATATTGACCGTACCCATATCCATATCGTGTCGGTTTGTGTGGACGAAAACGGAAAAAAGATTTCGGACAAATTCGAGAAAATGCGGTCGATGAACATCTGCCGTGAACTCGAAAAACAACACCATTTGATACCTGCAACAGATAAAGAGCGTAGCCAGAACGATAAAATTTTCCACCCTGTGGATTACAGTAAAGGCGATGTAAAAAGTCAGATTGCATCCGTTGTCCGACACCTGCCGAACTATTATCAATATCAGACTTTGGGAGAATACAATGCTTTGCTTTCTCTTTTCAATATTACCACCGAGAAAGTGGAGGGCGAATTGCAGGGAAAACCACAGCAAGGTTTGCTGTATATTCCGTTGAATGAAAAAGGCGAAAAAGCAGGAAATCCGTTTAAGGCTTCCTTATTCGGAAAGAATGCAGGGCTACCAGCATTGGAATTGCATTTTGCGAAATGCAAAACGGCTTTGAAAGACCACCCGACCAAGCAGACGTTAAAAACAGCCGTTACCATTGCCCTGCAATCTACGGATAATGAATTGAGCTTTAAGAAGCAGTTGGGCGAGCAAGGTATTAACGTGGTGGTTCGCAGAAACGACACCGGACGTATCTACGGTATGACGTTCATAGACCACAATTCAAAAACCGTTTGGAATGGCTCACGGTTAGCAAAGGAACTTTCTGCCAATACCTTTAATGATTATTGGAACAATAACATCAAGCCCGACATCAAAGAGCTGGACGAGCCACAAGAAAAAATATCCCGTTTAGAGGACAGAGAGGAATTAACATCAGAGCAACCGCACCCTATGTTTGAATTTGATGATACCAATAAGAAAGACGACGGTTTGATTGAAGCCTTTGGTGGTTTGCTCATTCCCGAAGCACAGGGAGAAGATTACGATGAAGCGGACTTTGCCAACAAAATGAAGAAAAAGCGGAAACGCAAAAGAGGTCAGTAGTTATATTCAGCCAAACACTGCCACGTACTGCCTTTGACTGCCACAATCTCACAGTCACACTATATAGCTCATAAATTCACGCCCGAACATTTAAAAATTTATAAAAATGCAGGGAGAAGACGATTTAAGAGGGCTTGCAAAGATTATGGCTTTTATGCGAGCAGTAAGCATCATTATAGTATTGATGCACTTGTATTGGTTTTGCTACGGTTTCTTTATAGAACGTGGCTGGACGTTAGAAATCATCAACAAAATATTAAGCAATTTTCAGCGTACCGCCGGACTGTTTTCACATACACTATATACGAAAGTTTTTGCTTTAGTATTATTGGCATTAAGCTGTTTGGGTACTAAGGGCGTTAAAAACGAAAAGATAACCTGGTCTAAAATCTATGTGGCTTTAGCTATCGGCTTTGTCCTTTTCTTTCTGAACTTTCCTCTCTTAAAGCTACCACTGAACACAGCTACATTTCTGTATATACTTACCACAAGTTTAGGTTATATCGCCTTAATGGTAGCTGGAGTATGGATGAGCCGATTGCTCCGTACTAACCTGATGGACGATGTTTTCAATAATGAAAATGAGAGTTTTCAGCAGGAAACCAAACTGATGGAAAACGAGTATTCGGTCAATCTACCTACCAAGTTTTATTACAAGAACAAATGGAATGATGGCTGGATTAATATCGTCAATCCTTTTCGGGCAACGATTGTGTTGGGAACTCCAGGTTCCGGAAAATCGTATGCCATTGTAAACAATTATATCAAACAGCAGATTGAGAAAGGCTTCTCAATGTACATCTACGATTTCAAGTTTGACGACCTATCTACGATTGCTTACAATCATTTACTGAAGAACAGGGATAAGTACAAAGTTCATCCGAAATTCTACGTGATTAACTTTGACGACCCAAGAAAGAGCCACAGGTGTAATCCATTAAATCCCGACTTTATGACGGATATTTCAGATGCCTACGAAGCGGCTTATACGATAATGTTAAACCTCAACAGGTCGTGGATACAGAAGCAAGGGGATTTCTTCGTGGAAAGTCCAATTATCTTGCTTGCAGCAATAATTTGGTATCTGAAAATTTATGAGGATGGTAAATATTGCACCTTTCCCCACGCCATTGAATTACTCAATAAAAAGTATTCGGACGTATTTACGATTTTGACCTCTTATTATGAATTAGAGAATTATTTATCTCCCTTTCTCGATGCCTGGCAAGGCGGAGCCCAAGACCAGTTGCAGGGGCAGATTGCATCGGCAAAAATCCCTTTGTCAAGAATGATTTCTCCGAGCCTTTATTGGGTAATGACCGGAGATGATTTTTCGTTGGACATCAACAACCCAAAGGAACCAAAGATTTTATGCGTTGGCAATAATCCCGACCGTCAAAATATTTACTCCGCAGCATTAGGGTTATACAATTCAAGAATTGTAAAACTCATCAACAAAAAAGGACAGCTAAAGAGTTCTGTTATCATAGATGAGTTGCCCACAATTTATTTTAGGGGCTTGGATAATCTTATCGCAACGGCGAGAAGTAACAAGGTGGCTGTGTGCCTGGGCTTTCAGGACTTTTCACAGTTAACGAGGGATTACGGCGACAAAGAGAGCAAGGTAATACAGAACACGGTTGGTAATATATTCAGTGGTCAGGTGGTTGGCGAAACGGCAAAAAGTCTTTCGGAACGCTTCGGAAAGGTATTACAGAAACGCCAAAGTATGACCATCAACCGAAATGACAAATCAACTTCAATTTCTACGCAGTTGGATAGTTTGATACCAGCTTCTAAAATCTCAACACTTACACAAGGTATGTTCGTGGGTTCGGTATCTGATAACTTTGACGAGCGTATCGAGCAAAAGATATTCCACGCTGAAATCGTGGTGGACAATGACAAGGTAGCTGTCGAAACCAAAGCCTATCAGAAGATACCAGAAATATTATCCTTTGTTGATGAAAACGGTGAAGACAATATGAAACGGGACATTGAGGCTAATTATAGACAAATAAAACTGGATATCGTTCATATTATCGAAAGTGAGTTGGAAAGGATTAAGAATGATCCTGACTTACAACATCTGGTGCAAAAAGAATAAAAAAATTAGCTATCTTTTTTAGGGTAGCTATTTTTTGTTTACAGATACAGCTACATTGTCCGTAATCGTACAGAATTCCCTTGTAAATCATTAAATATTAATGGTTTCCTCATGGTGCTCAGTCTCCTGATTTTTTAAGTCAGGGGTAATGGATAACTGTATTTTTCGTTCCACGGCAGCCAGTTCCGTTTTAAGTTCGCTCAATCGGCTTTCCTTAGACCACGTTCCGCCCACTACTTCCTGAAGTATAGGCAGGTCTTTTTTAATTTCAGTAATCTTCTTTTGTTCCTGGTCAATATAGCCGGGCAATTTTTCCAATGCCCTCAAAAAGTTCAATGATGCGGTTTCGGGTTCTTTCGCCATTAAACCATTGTTGTAAGTGTACTTGATATTGCCCTCTCCCTGTACCAAAAAGCGGTTTACCCGAATATCTACGCCCTCTTTTTCGGATATTTCGGTTTTAACCAATAAGGTAAATCCATACAGGCTTCCTATTTCTTCATACTGACCTCCGGTGCGGGCTTTATCCGCAAGCTGGTTGAGTTTCGCTCCGATTTGTTTTATATCCGCATTGGGCTGTAAGCCGTCCAACTGAACAGGGTTTGCGATAGTGCCGTCAGAACGCTTTTGTATGCGTTGCTGTAAATTTTCCCAATCAAGGCTCATTCGGTTTAACCTACTTTGGGAGGCTTCCAGCAATTCCGTAAAGTCTTGTAGCTTGTATTTAGCACTGAATTTAGAACGGTTGAACGCTTGCTTTTCGCTTTCCAGTCCTGCAATCTGCTTTTCTAATTTGGCTTTGTCCAACAGGTCTGTATTTCCTGAAAGGATAGCCACATATTCCGAAAAGTTCATTCCCGATTTTTCGTCCATACTGCCCTCGTCAATGGTACGTTTACCGAGATTATTGTTTTTTAATTGGTCAATAAATAGCTGTTTATTGTACAGCAGGTTGAACTTATAACTGTCCAGTGATTTTTCTACGGCATAGATGATTACATCTACTTTGTTATCTGCAAAAAACTTGGCAATCTCATTGCCCTTACGAACAGCTCTGCCATCCCTTTGGGCAAGGTCGCTCGGTCGCCAAGGGGTATCTAAATGATGAACGGCAACGGCTCTTTTCTGTGCGTTCACGCCCGTACCCAGCATACTTGTAGAACCGAACAGCACACGGATTTTACCCTCGTTCATTCCCTTAATCAATTCCTTACGTTGCTTGTCCGTTTTGGCTTCCTGAATAAACCGGACTTCATTCGCAGGTATACCGTGGTCTTCCACGAGCTTACGTTTAATTTCGGAGCACACGTTCCATTCGCCCGGCTTGTAGGTTCCTAAATCAGAGAAAACGAATTGTGTTCCTTTCTGTGCGTTGTATTGGTTATAATACTTAGCAATATTATTGGCACAATGCGAAGCCTTATTATCTGGATGGTCTTCATAAGCACCGCTTACCATTCGCATATCGAGCGACATCTTACGGGCGTAATCCGTAGCAATAAGCATCTTTGCTTTTTCTTCGCTGGCACTTAGCTTTGGTCTGCCCAACAGTTCCGCATTTCCTGTTTTGGCAAACTCCATTAGTTTTTGGATAAATTCAGCTTGGTCTGGAGTAGGTGGTATGTTATACAGCACCTCGTTCTTATTCGGGCGGTCAATGCCTATATCCTTTGCTGTTCGGTAATCCGTGATTTCAGAATAGAATTGGGCAAGCTCCGGCACTTTGATAAAGTATCGGAAACGCTCTTTTGCCACGATATTGTTAGCGACTGAAAACTCATAATCGGTTGTTTTCCTCGCATAGATAGCTGCCCACGCATCAAAAGAATGAATACCCTGCTTTTCCATTGCTCTTGGTCGCAGGTATTTGAACAGCAGGTACAATTCCGTTAATGAATTGCTGATAGTTGTACCCGAAAGGAAAGTTGCTCCCATATCCGCATTGATGCGTTCCTGAATGGTACGGATAGCAAAGAGCAGGTTCATTGCCTTTTGACTACCGTCCACATTGCCCAATCCGGCAACCCGTGTATGCCTTGTATTGAACATCAGATTTTTGAACTGATGGCTTTCGTCCACGAACAAATGGTCTATACCCATCATCTTAAAATCCACCACATCATCTTTGCGGTTTTGAATATCGTGTTGTAGGGTTTTGAGCTTTACTTCGAGGTTTTCTTTCCGCTTGATTACTCCGGCAAGCATTCCTCTGGTCACTTCCTTGCCTTGCGATTGTAGGGCATCGAGGTTACGCTCTACGCTGTCCAATTCTATTTCAAGGATTTCTTTTTGTATTTCGGGGCTTTGGGGTATCATTCCGAATTGGTCGTGTGTAAGGATTACACAATCCCAATCGTTATTTTTAATATCCCCGAAAATCCGCAGGCGTTTTTGGGGCGTAAAATCTTCTTTGCCAGGAAACAGGATTTTAGCGTGTGGATAAGCAGTGCGGTAGGCTTCGGCAATTTCGTGAACATTGCTTTTCAGCCCGATAATCATAGGCTTGTGGGCTAAACCCAAACGCTTCATTTCCTGTGCTGCCACACACATCACAAGGGTTTTTCCTGCACCTACTTCGTGGTCGCAGATAGCACCGTTATTGAGTTTTATCATCCAAACGGTGTCCTTTTGGCTCGAATACAGGTCTTTAATGCCCAATGCTTTACGGTCTAATCCCGGAAAATCCTGATGTGTTCCTTCATAGTTGGGGCGGACGAAGCAATTAAACGTATCGTTGTATTGGTCGGTCAGCCTGTTTTTAAACTCATCGTTTTGGGCGTGAAGCCACTCGGTAAATGCGGTACGGATTTCGTCAATCTTGGTGTATGCCATTTGTATGGCTTCCATATCCCGTACCTTGACCTCTTGGTCGCCAACCTTGATTTTCTTGGTAATATCCGGTGTGGTATTGACAAGGGCGTGTTTTAGTAAAGCAATCCCGTCAAACGTTCTGCTTTCGGCTTTGACAGCATATTTTTCCCATATGTGTAAATTCTTACGGTCGCACTTTACTGAAAAATCGTCGGAGCTTTCAGAATAATGAACAAGTACGTCCGTATCAAAAAGATGTGAAGCAAATCGGGCATAAATGCCTGTGGGTATCCAGCGTTCGCCCAAATTAAAATCGAGTTCCTCAAATTCGATACGTCTTGGTCGGGCTTCCTCCAATACCGTAAGGCTTGCTTTAGCCTGGGCATCATCAGGATTGTTTTCGATGTAGGTTCTTACGTCCTCTGCTTTCTCCACCACATTGCCCGCAATCCAGCGTTCGGATATTTCATATTCCTTTTGCAATGGATTGTAGTAAATACGACCGTTCAAGGCTTCTTTCAAAGCATCGTCAGGCATTCCGCTTATTTCGGACATATAGCCCAAATCCACGCTTCCGTATTTGTTAAGGGATGCCGCTAATGCTTCTTCGGGATTGTCCGTTGCTATGGTTACGGTAGAAAAACTTACAGGGCGGCTGAATATATCCGCTTTGTGTACCACACCGCCAACGACACGCTCCAAATAAGGGATTTCCTTACCGGAACTATCCGTTTTAATGAGCTTGACATTATCGGCACTGTTGAGGTTTCCGTACCTTTTTACAAAGGCATCGTATAAGCGGTTAAGATTTTCCCTTTCTTCTTTGTGTTCGGTCTGAAAATTTGCCTCCTTATTGTAAAGCTCTTGGTATATATCCCGTACCGCTATGTACGCTTCGGCTCTTGCTTTCTGTGAGGTTGGTAATTGCAGCGGGTGGAAAACAGCCGTACCGTCTGCTGTATCTACATCTTGCAGATGACCTACCCAACCATTATCCACCACAAGGCAATCGTTTCGGTGGAACGATTGCAACTTGCCACTATAAGGAGCAGGTTCGGGAATGGTATCGGGAACGGCTGGCTTATCAGCTTGGCCATTCCCGTTGATACCCGAAAACAAATCGCCAATAACTTCTTGTTTATTACTATTGGTAGCCGTTGTTCCGTTTGTAGTACCGTTTGAAACCGGAGGTGTGTAAGGCTGTTGCGTAGCAGAACTGAACAGGTCAGTTTGGCGACCTATCGCACCTCGTCTTTTGTTAGCGGTTTGTCTTTTGGCTTGCGTGGTTCTTTTGGGTGGAGCAACTGCCATTACAGGTTCGCTCACATTTTCAAACAGGTCGAAAATGCTTAACTGCTTTTCCTGTGAGCTTTCCTTTACTATGGTTGTTTGCGTAAAACGAGGTTGTTCCGGCTGAATGATTTCACGCTCAATGACCGGAGGCGTTGGCTGTACCGGAATTTGTACGATTGGCTCATCGTTCCGTTCGCCTTTGTACAAATCCACATTCAGGTGCTTTCCAAAATCATCGGAAAGCATCATTTTCAAATCTTTGGCAATTCCGGCAACACCGTCTTTATGGATATAGATAATTGCGGGCTGTCCGTAAGGGTCGGTATCTATCTTACGGTCGGTATGTATGACCCTTGTACCATTCTGAAAGTAAGCATTGCTTGGCGTATTGTATTTGGTTTGCCTGCTTTGGCAAAATAGTTCTTCCGTTTCGTTCAGGCTTTGTTTTGCCGTATTCTTTTGCAGGATTATCAGGTCGCTTCCAACCTCTGTACCTGCATATTCTGTAAACAGATTGTTTGGCAGCCGCACAACCGAAACCAAATTATTATCCTGCATTAACGCCCTGCGTATCGGCTCATTCTTTGGGCTATTCAGAATGCCCTGTGAAGTGATGTAAGCCAACAAGCCACCCTCACGGAGCATATCGGTTCCTTTCAAAAAGAAATAGTTATGAATGCTTCGGGCAGCCTGTACTTTTGCACTATCCTTACTTCGGGAATAGGATAAATCAAAGACGGAAGTATCGCCAAAGGGGATATTGCTGGCAACAACATCATAGGTGTTGTGTTCCTTTTCGGGGATTTCCTCAAAGCCACTCACACGGATATTGCTTTCGGGATAAAGCTGTTTTAAAATTTTTCCTGTCAGCACATCCTTTTCATAGGCTGTAACTTCGGTTTGGCTCTCTGCAAAGGATTGAACAAATGAACCGATACCTGCGGAGGGTTCGAGGAATTTCTGAATGTTCAGACCGCTTTCACGCAGGGATGCAGAAATAGCATCTATAACCTGTGGAGGCGTATAAAAAGCCGTCAGTACGGAACTTTTCATACTATCCACATATCGGCGGTATTGTTTATCGTCTTCGGAATTTTCTTTGAGTAGCTGGTGGAGTTCCTGCGTGATTGGGAACAGGTCGTGTTCCGTCTTTCTCCAATTGTTGATGTCTATTTCTTCCGCTATGGGGTTCAGCACGAATTTAAGACCACCAAATCCGCTGTATTGCATCATTAGCAGTCTTTCACCTACGGTGGCTTGACGGTTCTCCTTTTCCAGTTTAAAAGCAATTCGCAGGGCATCAATGTTTTGTTGGAGATGTTGCTTTTTACTGAAGCCCATTTTCCTCTATCCATATTGCGATGGTTCCTGTTATTTCGGTGTAGAGCAGGTCAAACTCATACCCGTAAGCGAAATCATCGGTTAGTTGATACTTTGCAAAAACAGCCTCACAAACAGGGAACATTTTTAGTGCGAACGGTCGCAATTCCTCGTCTGCCATTAGGGTATCAAACTCATCGCATACGACTTGGAAAACCGTATCGAATTTGGAGAAATGCAGTTTTTCAAACAGGATATAATTGGCTATTTCGTTGCATTGCTCAATGGTATTTCCCGAACGAAAAGCACCCTCGTAGGCATTGGCAGCCCACGAAGAACGCTGGTCTATAAACTTTTGGTCGTTGGCTTTTTCGGGAAAGCTCGTGTTTAATAATTCTTGCAGTAGTAATCTGAAATACGATAGGTCTTTTTGCTGTGTATCCATACTATAATTTTGTTTAGAAATTTACTTGAAGCCTAAAATTATAGCAGTAGATAAGAGCCTTTGCAGAAGTGGCAGGGTTTGGCTTTGAGTGGCGGGATTTGGCGTAAAACCACGTAATAACGAAGAGTTTAATTTGTATTTTTGATAATTGATAAAATCAACAATTAAAGAACGGTCATTAAATAATGAATGAATTAGAACCCTTAAAAAGTATTTTTAAAGACAGAATATTTAAAATACCCGATTATCAGCGTGGTTACGCTTGGACAACAAGACAACTGAAAGATTTTTGGGAAGATTTAGTCAATCTTCCTGCCGATAGATTTCATTATACAGGTTTACTCTCTTTGAAAAAAGTCGATAAAAATATCTGGAATAACTGGAATGACGAACGATGGTTAATTGAAGATAGAGGATTTAAACCTTTCCATATTGTTGATGGGCAACAGCGATTGACAACATTTGTAATTTTCATTCAAGCCATTTCGGAACAATTAAAAGCAATACCGGAAAACAAAGGCAAAAAAGATGAAGAAATTTATCTTGGCTCTTTTAGCTTAAAGGCTATTAAAGAAGAATATTTAGTAATAGAAAAACCTCCTCAGTTTATTGTTACAACCTACAAGTTTGGCTATGAGATCGATAATCCGAGTTTTAAATATTTACGTCATAAGGTTTTCTTAGAACCAAATAGCGGAACAGTACAAGAAACTTTTTACACGCTCAATCTTGAAAATGCAAAGCATTTTTTCAAGGAAAATCTGCAAAACTATTTTGAAACATACGGTTTAACCGAGATAGAAACATTATTCAAAAAAGTTACGCAAAACCTGATGTTCAATGTTTACGAAATAAGTGACGATTTTGATGTTTTCGTAGCATTTGAAACGATGAATAATCGTGGCAAAAAGCTGTCAAATTTGGAACTTCTCAAAAACAGGCTAATTTATTTGACGACTTTGTATGATGAAAAGGAGTTAAAAACTGATGAGAGAAATTCTCTTCGTGAAAAAATCAATGATGCTTGGAAAGAAGTTTATTATCAACTTGGGAGAAACAAGAAAAATCCACTTAATGATGATGATTTTTTAGTGGCTCATTGGATAATGTACTTTCAATACACGAGGGAGAAAGGAGATGATTATATCCGTTTTTTGCTGGAACAGAAATTTACACCTCAAAATATTTATGCAAAAACAGAGGTGAAAATAAGTTCGTTGCAAGAGTTTGAAGAAGTTCGGGAGGATGAAGATACCGACCAAGAAGAAGTTGAAATAAACGGCGAAGAAGAAGTAATTGTTATGCGTTCCCAACTTTCTCCCAAAGAAATAGAAGATTATGTGAACAGCTTAAAGGCTGCCGCTGTACATTGGTATAATACCCATAACCCTGTAAATAATCCGGACTTAACCACACAGGAAAGTCTTTGGATAGACCGTTTGAATAGAATTGGTATAATCTATTTTCGTCCACTCGTAACAGTAGCTTATTTGAGTAAGAATGTTAATCCTGATAAGAGAGTTCAGCTCTTTAGAGCAATTGAGCGTTTCATTTTTATTACATTCAGGCTTAGCCGAGCTTTTTCAACATACAGAAACAGTGAATTTTATCGTGCAGCAAGACAACTGCGAAATGGGGAACTAACAATTGACAATATCATTCACAGATTGAATGAAAGAATGGATTATTGTTTTTATACACCTGAAAATTCTGAAGAAATCTACTTTGATTATACCTATTTTCAAAAGTTCATTGACAAGAAGTTTAAAAGCGGAGGAGGTTTCTATTCTTGGAATGGGCTTCGATATTTCTTATATGAATATGAAATGGAGAAAGTTAGACAAAGAGGAAGCCAAAAGATAGATTGGAAACTGTTTGTTAAGAGCGAAAAAGATAAGGTTTCTATTGAGCATATTTATCCACAGACACCAACAGATAAATATTGGAAACAAAATTTTAAGGAATATAAAAAGAATTTTCATCCTTTTTTTCAGGGAACATTGGGCAATCTTTTACCATTGTCGCAAAGTATAAATTCAAGTTTACAAAATGATTGCTTTGAAGATAAGAAAACAGCAAAATATAATGACAGAAAGGAAAAAATAAGACAAGGATATTCTGACGGTTCGCATTCAGAGATTGAAGTGTCTGGATATGATGTTTGGAACCCGGTTGCTATACTTGACCGAGGTAATAAATTATTAGAATTTATGGAGCAACGCTGGGATTTGAAATTTGAAGATGATGAAGCTAAAGCAGAATTATTATTTCTTGATTTTATGCTTCCAGAAGAAGAACATAGTATAGAAGAATAACCTAAAATATTTATGTAAATGAATTATACAGAAAACATTGAACGCTTAAAAATACTACTTACAGGAGCATCTACCGATGTTACTATAACAAGTGATAATGAAGCAGAATATAAAAGATTGAAAAGTGAACTGAATAAATCTGCGAAGTTCCAAACCAACCAACCAACCAAAGGAATTTAAAATTTGCTTTACTCTTCAAGAATTTAGAAGAGAAATGCAAGCAAAAGGAGGATATGCGGAACGAAGAAAATATATTAATGAGATATTCTACCCTCTAATTTCAGATGAAAATTCCCTATTAGATAGCATCGAGGAAATACAACAAAATGTAAACTTTGGGCATTTAAACCTTTTGCCGCAAGACATACAACAAAAAGGACGAGAAATGTCGGAAGTCTATTTGTATTTATATTGTATTGAAAATTCTTTAAGAATATTTATTGAAGAAATTATGAAGACTGAAACAATAAATATTCCCCGAAAAGTACAAGAAACCATAGATAAACTAAAGAAAAGCGAACAAGAAAGTAAATATTTGCCCATTCGAGGTAATAGTGATTTATTTTACTGCGACTTTATTGAGTTAGGAAAAATAATAGTTGGGAATTGGACAATTTTTGGGAAGTATTTTCCTAAGCAGAATGAACATTGGTTGAATGTAATGGTTGATGAATTATACAAAATACGGTGTTTGGTTGCTCACAATAGTTATGTTGGTAAAGATGAACGTGATGCACTAAAAGTTTATTATAAGAGTATCACAGCCCAATTACAGTTATAGTATAACAATAAACCCTCTGAATGGAGGGTTTATTGTTGATTAAGGATTTGAAGCATCCTGCCAACTTCAATATCCATTCGTGAAAAGGCAAACCATTTTTTGCCCAAGTCTTTGAGTGATGCTCCGATATGATAAAGCTCCGTATCGTCGATAATCAAAAATCGGTCGTGAGCATCGGAGAAAACCTCAACCTCAATCGGATGATATTGGCTGTTATATCGTTGCAAATCCAGCCGTAATTGAGTGCTGATGCTTTTGGTATAGATGATGGCAGTTACATTCGTATTGCGTTTGCCTAACAAGGTCAGCACCGTATCGTCCACATAATTATCAAGCAGGATAATGGAGCTTCCGGCACTTCGGATAATATCTGATACAAAGGCGTAGGCATCAAAAACCTGTCCGTTATAGAAAATACCTTTTTCGCTGTGGAGCTTGTCGCTTTCCAATGCCTTAAATAACTCTTCAAATTTTTCGTCAGCTTCTAATTGCTTCAGTTCAATCTTATCCAACCGATGAAACAAAGAAGCATTGCTAGTAAGCATACGCCGCATTTCTACAAAGGCTTCCATAATTTCAACACTGACTTTAACGGCAATATCTGAACGGAGTATGGCAGAAGCCATTGCAACCCCTTGTTCGGTAAAAACATAGGGCAAATAACGTCTTCCGCCGTAGTTCAAACTTGAGGTTCCAATTTGGAACCTCAAGTTGCTGGCTTCCTCTTCGGTCAGTTGAAAGCAAAAAGAAGCCGGAAACCTTTCAATATTTCTTTTTACGGCTTTGTTGAGGTTCTTTGTTTCCACTTGGTATAAGGAAGCGAGGTCGCTATCCAGCATTACTTGCTTGCCACGTATGGTATAAATCAGGTTTCTGATTTCCGTTGTACTAATGTTAGGTCTATTTTCCATTACTTCTTGTAATTTTTACTTTTCTCAAATTCAAAGGAACTATCGGCTTGCTCATTCAACACGATGTAAGCATCGAATTTCTTTCCGGCTTTGCTTTTCATTCCTTTGATAAGTGAGGTTTTGCCTTTATTAACAAGGCTTTCAATATCGCCTATGCCGATTTGTACACCGCACACATTGCGGAATTGTACCCAATTACATCTTTCATCAGGGCATTTGGCAATCTTGTCACGGATAATGAGTTGCTGGCTTTTACATTTCGGACAGGTAAGTTTAGGCAGGTTGCTTTTGGCAATGGAGGTTTGCAACAGCTCATTGGTAATAGTAGAAGCATAGGTTTCCATTTCCTTTTGAAACGCACTTGCATCTGCTTCGTTGTTTTCGATTTTCTGTAAAGCCAATTCCCATTCGGCGGTCATTGCCACATCTGCAATTTTTCGGTCTTTAACCAATTCATATACCTGCAATCCTTTTTCGGTTGGGATTAAGGATTTCTTATCCCTTTGGATATAATTTCGGGTAAACAAGGTTTCGATAATCGCCGCCCTTGTTGCAGGTGTACCAATACCGATATTTTGCAGGGCTTTCCGTTCCTCTTCGTTTTCGATTTCCTTTCCGGCACTTTCCATAGCCGACAAAAGCCCTGCTTCGGTATAAAGCACAGGCGGTTTGGTTTGCTTTTCCAAAACGGTGGCTTCCTTAATTTTGAGTTCATCACCTTTTTTCAGTTCAGGTAAATCCTGTACAGGTTCGGTATCATCATCCGAAAAAGTCCCTTTAAGGGAACGCCAACCTGGTTCAATAATTTTACATCCTTTTGCCGTAAAATCGTAATGCAATGCCTGTATAGCAATATCGGTTATCTCCTTGATACAGGCTTGTGAAATAGCTTCGAGCAGTCGAAAAGCAATCATATCATAAACCGCATTTTCCTTTGCGTTCAGGGCAGACGGTATTTTATCCGTAATCAACAAACCGTGATGGTCTGTAACACGCAGGTCGTTCACGATACGTTTGTTGAAACGACCCCATTTCACTTTGGTTACAGCTTGTTTGCAGGTTTGCCTGTCCTGCAATGCTCTCACGAGATTGGGAATTTCTGCCCACATATCTTCGGGAATGTATTTGCTTCCGGTGCGAGGGTAAGTGATAAACTTCTTTTCATAAAGGCTTTGGGCAATGTTCAGCGTTTCTTCGGCAGAAAGGTTAAGCTTTTTGTTCGCTTCCTTTTGCAGTCCTGTAAGGTCAAACAACAAAGGCGGTTGCTCCGTAACGCTTTTTGTTTCTACCGATGTAATTGTTGCCGTATCGCTTCGCTGAATGGATTTCAGCGTATCATTGGCGAGTTTTTGGTCTTCCCATTTAGTTTTAGAAAGGCTTTTAAAATCAATACCTGCTTTGTGATGCAACAACTGTATCTGCCAATATTTCTTTACCGAGAAATTTTTGTTTTCCAAATAACGTTTGCATATCAAAGCGAGTGTGGGTGTTTGTACTCTTCCGAGCGAGTAAACTCCATTGCCTGCAGCAATGCTCAATGCTTGTGTAGCATTGATGCCCACCAACCAATCGGCACGGCTTCTGCCTTGTGCTGCCTGATACAACCCGTCAAATGCTTTTCCGTCTTTCAGGTTGTCAAAGCCTTTTTTGATGGCTTTTTCGGTAAGCGAACTAATCCAAAGCCGTTCAAACGGTTTCTTGCATTTGAGGTGTTCGTATATATAGCGAAAGATAAGTTCGCCCTCACGTCCTGCATCGGTAGCTACAATAATGCTATCGCTACGGTTGAAAAGCTGGTCTATTATTTTCAGTTGCTTTGACGCACCAGCATCAGCGGTATAACCTTTGTCTTTTTTCACTTTCCGGACGGTCAGTAAAAACGGGTTGGGGAGTATCGGCAATGATGCTTTGTCAAATCCCGTAATCCCGTAATCTTCGGGCATTCCCAATCCTATTAAATGACCGAATGCCCACGTAACAAAATAGCCGTTACCTGTCAGGTAGCCGTCCTTTTTATCGGATGCTCCCACAAGTCCGGCTATTTCCCTTGCTACGCTTGGTTTTTCTGCAATTATTGTTTTCATATTTTACTACATTTTTCTGCCTTTGGACTTTGCAGGTGCTTTGGGCTTTTCCTGTTGTTCCTGCTGTTGTTTATTTTTCGGTGTTTGCTGTCCGGACTTCAAAGGCTCGTTGATATTTTTGGTCGCTTCGTTGGTCTTGCCCTCCGAATTGACCGCAGTTTGCGTTTTATGGGATTCGGTTGGCTGCATTCTTTCTTTATATTGATTTGGAAACTCAAAGCCAGTTTTTCCGGTGTCTTTGTTGAACGTGATGTAACCGTTGTACGTTTGCCCTTTCTTATCAACCAGACCTGCCATATATATGGTTTGACCCGCTTTGAAATCCTTGTATTGATCATCGGTCAGTTCCTTGCCACGAAATGTTTTTGGAGCTTCCTGTGGTTGGCTTTGTTGATTATTCTGTTGGTTGTTTTGCTTTTGTCCGTTGTAGTTACTGCGGTCAAACAGAAATTCGGTATAGCGTTTATCGGCATTGTACTGTACCGTTGCCGAAAACTCCGTTCCTTTTGTGGAAATCATACCCTCCAATTTGAGCGGTTTGCCCTCCATTAAGGTTTGCTTTTGCTCATCATTGAGTTTTACACCCTTAATCTCATCGGGAATTTTAATAAAATCCGTTCGCAGTGCAATGACATCATTGGTAAGCCTGTCAATACTGATAATGGACGGCATTAGTTCGCCAGTCTTGGAATTTTTCAAATCAACCACACGCCCCATATTGCCCGTTTCGAGCAGGTTTTTCTTGTCCTCATCAGTAAATTTGTGTCCAAAAAACTCAAAATGCAGATTAGGCTCTTTTTTGATGCCGTGTATTCCCACAACAATTTTTCCGTCTTCGGCTTGCTGTAATGACAGTCGGGCGTCTGTGCGGAGAATAGTACCTCCAAGATTAACCCCTATCGGTACGAGTTCATTGGTTTTATAACCTTTCAATAAAGGTTCAAGCAGGTTTCTTTTTTCAAGGTATTCCTTGCTTAATCCGAGATTGGTCATTGTATCCCAATCAATCTGCTCCGGCTTATAGCGGTATTCGCTTACATCCGGCGTTGTCTGTGCTGTTGCCATATCATTTTTATTTTCTTGTTTATTATTCTCTTGTGTGGCGGTTTTGACTTCGTGTTCTTTCATCACTTTTTCGCCTTCCGAAGTTGGCTTATCTACCTGCTTTTGCATTTCCTGTGCTTTCTCAACGGCGATAGGTGCAGGCACTTTGAAAAATGAAAAATTGGTAGGGTTCTTTAGTTGGCTAAAAAAATTGGAAAAGAAGTTGGAAAAGAAATCGCCACTCTTGTCCACACGCATAAACTGGTTTTGGTTTTTCTTCGTGGGGTCAACGGTTTCCATTTTCCCGTTTTCGTCTATGCTCTTTACGGCTTGGATTTTCATTTTTTCTTTGTCCAGTACCAATAATATGTCCGATAATTGTTCGGGCATTTCCTGTTTATTTGTGGTTTCTTCACTCATAATATGAAAATTTTAAAAGTTTACCGCCGAATGTAAAGGAAGCGTTCACTACGTTGCCCGAAGTGGCACTTAAAGGCAGTGTTTGTCACTCAAAGGCGTTATAGTTTTGCAGATGGTGGATTAAAACTCTCTCTTATGAACTGATGCACATCGGATAGCTTGTAATACAGTTTGCCGCTAATAGTATAATAGGGTAGTTTGCCGATGGAGCGATACCGTTGCAGGGAACGGTTGCTGATTTTCAGCATTTGAAGCAAATCCTGATTATCCAACAATTCCTCTCCGTCTATACTGTTGCGTTTCTTTTGCAACTCATCTATATTATCACCCAGCATATCGAGGCGACCTATCAAGCGTTCCATCCACGCCAAAAATTCCATTCTATCAATATTCATAGCACCTACTTTTTATCCGTTTTCAATTGTCTACCTTTTTCGATATAGCTTTTACCTTTTGCCATAAGTTCCTGTACAAACTCATCACTGCTCTGTACGGCATTGGCATTAAGCATATCCTTAATTGCTCCGATGGTGTAGAAGTATTGTCCGTACATTTTGGAGTAGGCTATTTCGCCTTTGGTACGCATACGCCACAAAGTCTTTTCGCTGATGTGCAGGTATTGGCATACCTCGTGGTTATTTAGCCACAGGTCATCATAGCTTTTATCTTCCTGTTTTTTCAGGTAATCGGCAATGGCATTGATACGGCTGTTTAGCTGTTGCCACGCTTCTTCTTCGATTGTAATTATTTTCATCGCATTGATCCTATAATGTTTACAATGCAAAATTGCTAAGGGTGGTAGTGTTTGTCTGCCAAGCCTTGCCAATTGGTTTGGCAGTTTTTTGAATTTTTTTGCAAACAGGGAAAACTCTTGTTTGATAAGGGTTTAAATGTATTGGAGATATTTTGTGAGGGAGTTTTGCCTACATTTGCCAATTGGCATATATGGGCAAAAGAAAAAGCAGTACGTTTTGGGTACTGCTTTTAAATTACTGTATTGAAATGGCTAAAGGTCTTTATCCATATACTCTTCGAGGGATATTTTGAGTTGGTCTAAAAATGCAGTTCGGGAACCTGCTCTTGTTTTCATTCTATGAAATGAGTGATGAAGGTCGCCAAGATTAACACGGAAAATTATTTGAAACAATAGACTAATTTTTCTTATCCCAATTTTTCCATGTGAGATAGCTCCAGAAGCATGTAATGCATAAATTAATTCCACAAGTGAATTTTTACTTTCTGTCCAGAAGATATCTTTTGAGTTTTCGGGTTTTTGAAAAATCATATCGGGGTCTTCGGCTGGATTAATTTTAGTAAGAAGATAGGTATAGATCAATTCATTGGCAATAATCCTGGCTGTTTTATAGTCAAAGAAAGTGGAAAAAGATGGATCCATCTCAAAGACGATACTATTTAAGCCATCGTGATAATTTATATTACCTCTTTTGAAGTAAATAGTATCACGGTCGGTTCTGCCTGATCGATAGTACCTATAAAAATCGGAGTTGCAGATATATTCAATGTACTCACGCTTCAATTGTGCGAGTTGGTTTGAAAAATAGTTATTGTATAGCTTCCCGTTATTTACAGGACAGGATGTTTCTATTCGATAAACTTTATTGTAGTAAATTAGCTTTCCGAGTATTTGGGGCTTGATATTCCTGAAGAAATCAATTTCTTCAACGTCTGTTTCAAACCCATCATTGGTTACAAAGTCTTTAACGGAAGATAATAAGTTTTGAAGATACGTGGTCATTTCATATGCTTCTTCAATCAATTTCTTGTTTTGAGAAGCAAGTTTATCTTCTTTTCTATGTATCTCTAAAATTATGTGTTTTAATGAGTTCTTCATAATTTTTATCACAGTAGGTTTTCAGATTCATTAGACTTGAAAGTATTGTTGCAAATATTCTGAATAAAAAAGAATTTGTTGCCCAAGCTTATCCCAAGCTGGGAAAGATTTTATTTATCCGCTTCGCGTTATAATTATCAAAACGGACATAATATTTAGTAAATTTGTTCCCTATAATTCAGCAAAAAAGTGGTAAAAGTTTTAATAATAGACGATGAGGAAAAATTGAGAAATCTACTTTCAAAAATTATTGGTTTTGAAGGTTTTGAGGTTTTTCAGGCATCTAGCATAAAATCGGGATTGCAACGATTAGATGTAGAAGAAATAGATGTGGTGATATGCGATGTAAAACTCCCGGATGGAAGTGGTGTAGATACCGCAAAAGTTATCAAAGAAAAATATCCTGCTGTAGAGGTAATTCTTTTGACCGCTTTCGGAAATATTTCTGATGGTGTACAGGCAATAAAGAACGGGGCTTTCGACTATATTACGAAAGGTGATGACAACAATAAAATAATCCCGCTTCTATATAAAGCCAGTGAAAAGGTTGCTTTAAACAAGAGAGTTCAAAAATTAGAAAAACAATTAGGCGAAAAACATTCGTTCGATAAAATCATCGGTACATCTAAGCCTATCATCAAAGCTATTGAGCTAGCCCGAAAAGTGGCTGGCACAGACACGACTGTTTTATTGACAGGAGAAACAGGTACTGGTAAAGAAGTCTTTGCACAAGCCATCCATCAGGGAAGTCAACGGGTTAACCACAACTTTGTAGCTATCAATTGCTCAGCATTTAGTAAAGATCTGTTGGAAAACGAATTGTTCGGGCACAAAGCAGGGGCTTTTACAGGAGCCTCAAAAGACCAGAAAGGGCTTTTTGAGGAAGCGCATAACGGCACTATTTTTCTGGATGAAATCGGGGAAATGGCACTGGATCTCCAAGCTAAGATTTTGCGGGTACTGGAATCAGGCGAATTGCTTCGTGTGGGGGATGCAAAGCCCATTAAGGTCAATGTACGTATCATTGCTGCGACAAATCGTAATCTGGAAGAGGAAATAGAGAAAGAACATTTTAGAAGCGATCTCTTTTACCGTCTTTCTGTCTTTGGCATTCACCTGCCTTCATTAAGGGAACGTCCCAAAGACATCAAATTATTAGCAGAATATTATGCCAGTATATTCGCACTAAAATCAAACAGAAAACCTTTGAGGTTAACGGATGAATACATGGAGGCTCTGGAGAACAATGCATGGAAAGGTAACATCCGTGAATTAAAAAACGTGATTGAAAGAAGTGTAATTCTGGCAGATGCTGACGTGCTAGATCTGGATACATTACCCGCTGACCTACAATATGCCAAATCCAATGCGCAACAGTTGTCCGCATTTTCTATGGCAAGTGCTGAAAAACTGCACATACAGAAAATTCTTAATCATACGGGAGGTAATAAAGCGGAAGCAGCCCGATTACTGGAAATTGGGGTAGCAACACTTTACAGAAAAATGGAGCAATACAAAATTCAGTAGTGAGCTATTCTTTTTGTGTTTTTAAAAGTATTTGTGACGTCAAAACTAAAATAGGTAACTCTATTAATGGACCAATCACTAAAGCCAAAGCAATCATTGGTTCTGCGGAAAATGCCGAAACAGCTATGGCTAATGAAATTGGAGAATTTCTTGCCATAGTAGTAAACGTTAAGCTTACCTTGTCTGCATAATTGAACCGGAGTAATTTGCTTGCAAGAAATGCGACAAGGAATGCTACCCCAAAAAAAAGTAAAACCGGGATAAGCATTTTGTAAATAATACTTGGATGGCTGATTAAATCTTTTCCTTCAGACGCAAACATAGCAACTACAGCTAAAGCCAAAAAAAAGACTTGAGAAGTCTCAAAAAAATTTAAAAAGCTGCTTTTGCTTACATTTTTGCCTTTCACTATTGTTTTGGCTATAAGTGCCAGAATGAACGGTAACACCAAAACAATCAAGATGCTCTCCGCAAGTGACCCTAAGGCTACATTTCCTGATTTTCCAAAAAAGAACAAGAGATATACTGGTAGAAGTAAAACCTGTAATATTAAATTCGCTGGAAGAATGGCTGTTGACAAAGAAACATTTCCTTTAGCTACATTTGTAAAAACTAAATACCAATCGGTACAAGGTGTGACCATAAGCATGACGAAACCAATCCATAGAGCTAAATCACTATGTAAAAATATACTTCCCAGTAAATAAGCGAATACAGGTGTCCAGACGAAATTGATAAGAATACTGGTTACTGAAAATTTAACATTCAGAAAAGCGTGCTTTAGTTCTGTAAGATCAATGGTCAGAAATAACCCAAAGAGCATTACCATCAACAGCGGAATAATCAAGGATGACGAAAAATCTGAAATCGTAAAAGATTGCCCAAGAAGTAGACCTACAATTACAGCGATTAAAATAACTATCGTTTGGTACCTATTGATTTTATCCATTTTGGTTTATGCAAAAAATGATCTATTCAAATTTCCCTTTAGCAAATTTCTGTAAATCTTCATTAGCTCCATAAATTACTATGATGTCATCCCGCTGAAGCATAGTAGTTGGTTCTGGAATTCCCTGTACATTGGCTACTATTTTGCTTCTGCCCAAAAAACTTTTTTCCGGTGTATCTCGAATAATGGTTAGAATCAACACATTGTGAAGTTCTCTGAATTTAACTTCCTCTATGGTTTTGCCGACATATTTTTCAGGCACAATAATCTCTACGATACTGAAATTCTTGTTTAACTCGAAAGAATCTACTACACCTTTTAGACATAACTTTTTAGCCCAACGTTCAGCAGTTTCTTCTTCCGGTCGTACAATTTCATTCACACCGAGAGCTTGTAGTACATTTTCATGCAAAGGATTAATGGAACGACTGATTAGTCTTTTTACACCTAAATTTTTGAAGTGTGCCGTTACCATAATGTTAGCACCTTCGTCTTCTCCAATACAAACCATCACTACATCGGTGTTCTTTAGTGGAAGGTGTGCTATAGCAGACTGATCGGTTGCATTCATGCAGATGGTATGAGACAACTTATCCTTTAATGCCACTACTTTTTCATCACGTGAATCTACCCCGATTACTTCATTTCCCTGTTGGGTTAGTTTTTCGGCTAATGAGCCTCCAAAGTTGCCCAAACCTATAATTACAAATTTCATTTTAAATCTTCTTTTTAGTTGATTAATATTTCATCCGATGGATAATGATAATTACCTTGCTTCACCTTCTTAAAAAAGGCAATAAGGATAGTCAGCATACTTACCCTGCCAATAAACATCGTAGCCACCAACACCATTTTACTCTCGCTACTCAAATCTCCTGTTATCCCCAAACTAAGACCAACGGTGCTGTAAGCGGAAAAGCTCTCAAATGCGATATCTAATAGAGGAACATGATTGTCGTAATGAGAAATCAAGAAAACACTAGAACCGATGACCAATAAAGATAGGCTCATCACAGCAAAAGCCCTCCGTACGGAAATGTCTGCTACTTCCCGTCGGAAAATTTCGATTTTACGTTTGCCTTTTGCCAAACTCAAATAGTTTAAGGTGGCAATCGCAAACGTACTCGTTTTAATACCTCCACCGGTTGAGGCAGGAGATGCACCTACCCACATTAAAAAAATGATGATGATGATAGACGAAAAGTGCATCTGACTAAAATCAATGGAATTAAAACCTGCCGTTCTGGGTGTAGTGGCTGTGAACAGTGCCGTGACAATTTTCCCGACCCCTTCATGATTACTCAAAACATTGTGATATTCCTTGATGTAGATAATGACGGTTCCTAAAACTATCAAGATGGAAGTGGTCAATAAATTTATTTTATTGCTCAAGGTCAAAATCCATGGACGGTAGTTGTTCTTCTTTTCTACAAACCAAAGAATATACCTTGCTATCAGATTTTTTATATACCGTACGGAATTGATCACGATCGGAAATCCTAATCCTCCGAATACAAATATGATGACAATAATAAATTGTAGCGGATAATTATATACATAACTAGCTTCCATCATGCCATTTGGCAATGTTGAAAAACCGGCATTGCAAAAAGCCGAAATAGAATGAAAAACGGAGAAATATACTCTCTCAGAAAATAATGGAATTAAAGTTTTATCCAGATTCAAGAAAATGAGTATTGCTCCGATAAATTCTATCAAAAATGTAATGGTCAAAATCCTTTTTACCGTCGTAAAAACCTCGCCAATTTTCTCAGAATTGGTCATATCACTTAATGCAAGTTGATTTTCATAGGTGGATCCACCCTTGAAAAAGTAACTAAAATAGCTGGCAAATGTGAGGATACCTAAACCACCAGCCTGTATCAGCAACATGATTAATGTTTGTCCAAAAGAGGTGAAATAACTGCTCGTATCTACCACGATAAGCCCGGTAACACATACGGCACTGGTGGAAGTAAACAAGGCATCTACAAAGCTTATCCCTTCATAAGTTGCTTTAGGAAGCATTAAAAGTAAAGCACCGATTACGATCAGACCTATAAAACTGATGATAAACAATTGAGCAGGATTCAGTAAAGAACGCTTATAACTTACTCGTGGACGTGTAAACTCCCGTATCAATTTTAAGATAACAGCCAACCGTATCCAATGGGTTATTTCCGATATTCCCCCTGTTGATAATTGTTTGTACAAACAATAAAGTACAAACAAAACACTCAATGTATCAAAAATAAATACACTTAATATGAATTCTTTTCGATGATAATAGTATTTCAGGACAGTATAAAAAACACCAATAACCAATACAAAAAGATACAAAGAAATGATACTTAGTTGTAAGGTTGGATTGAGTATAAAACCGTAATCAGCTATTAATGCTGTAAGTGCAACCAAGTGCAATACAACAATGAGCTGTTGTATCCATTTGGCATATAAAAACTCTTTCATTTAAAAATTCTCAGGCTATTCCGATTGTGTGTCTTGTAGGATTAATGTATTATCAACATCAAGACGCTCGTTCAGCCATTTTTTCATTTTCGATTTATCAATTTCTTTTGTCCCTTGTTCCAAATGATATAACACCAACCATTCAACTTTGGCACTATCTGTTCCTGAAAATTTTTCTATTTTTCCAAGAGAAACATCTTTCAGTTCAGGGAAAAGAACGTTCAGTTCTCTAACAAGTCCCGGTTCATTTACTTTATATTTATTCAGTTCTTGTCGAAGGTTGTTGATGGTTACATCTTTTTCAGATAAAGAAGCATCCTGCTTATTCAGTTCACTTAGTATCTCCGACTTAAGATCTGCATCATCCTGTCTGAAATTCAGCATCGTATTGTGAATACCTCTTTCATCCAGTAATCGGTTATACATTTCCATTTCTTCTTTGCTGAGTTTTTTATTCAGAAATGCCAGATCCACCTTTTTAGGGTTTGAATTGTAATTCAGTTTCTTGTAAATCACCGTATATCCTCTGCTATTGAATTCAGAATTGATGAATTCTTCCACGGTTTTAGTAAACTTCTTTTCTTCAAATAGATTATACGCAGATAAAAGCTGGGAATGATCATAATCATCATCAAGGTGGTAATTCCGTAGCGAATACGTTTTTCATTCTTCGGTTCGATCGTAGCAGAAGCAGGATATTTTAAGTATTTGATGACTAAAAAAGTAGCAATACAAATAAAAAAACAGTTGATGGTATAAAGGTAGAAAGCACCAAAGAAATAGCTAAAATTAAAGGTAGCCAATCCATAACCTGCCGTACACAATGGAGGCATCAAAGCCGTAGCAATGGCTACACCGGGAATTGGATTTCCTTTCTCAACCCGTGTGATCGCAATAACACCGACTAAACCTCCAAAAAAAGCAATCAATACATCATATATATTCGGAGAAGTACGAGCCAATAATTCGGATTGTACATCTTTGAACGGACTGATATAAAAGTAAAAAGCAGAGACCAATAAACTGACCACAGTTGCTATTAAAAGATTTTTAATAGATTTCCGTAAGAGTAAAAAATTATAGGTTCCTAAGGCAAATCCTGCTCCTAAAATAGGTCCCATCAAAGGAGAGATCAACATGGCTCCAATAATCACAGCTGTTGAATTGACATTCAATCCAACAGAAGCGATAAGGATGGCACAAGCTAATATCCAGAGGTTGGATCCCCTGAACGAAATGTTAGCTGTTACATTCTCTAAAACTTTCTGTTTATCTTCTTCACCATTGTGCAGATTGATAAAATCCCATAATTTATTGCTCATTTGCTTACAAGGTTTACAGTTGCTTTTTAGACTGCTTACTCAGCACGTAATAACCCAATACACCGCCAATAATAGAAGCTGCAAAAATTCCAATCTTCGCCTGTGTCATGTATTCCTCATGCGAGAACGCCAAAGAAGTTACAAATAAGGACATCGTAAAACCTATAGAAGCCAGTAAACCTAAACCAAACAAATTTCTTACATTCATTCCTTCTGGAAAAGGAGCCACTTTCAGCTTCACCAAAAGCAATGTAAAACCAACTACTCCAACAACCTTACCTACCAAAAGACCTAAAGCAACACCCAAAGCTACATTGGTACTGAATAAATGTTCCATATCGATAGCCAATGAAACACCAGCGTTTGCCAAAGCAAATATAGGAATGATCAAAAAGGTTACCATGGGATGCATAGCATGTTCTAATCGTTGTAATGGCGGAGTGGCGGCTACTGTACTATTTTGAATTTCTTCCAGAATATGTAATTGTTCATTTGTCAAAGTAGGTTTACTGTTATCCGGGTCAATACCTTTAAACTTATCTAAAAGTTTTTGGATATTATTACTGAATATTTTCTCATTGATCTTTACATCTGCCGGAATGGTAAATGCTGCTAAAACAGCTGCGATAGTGGCGTGTACCCCCGAAAGTAAAAAAGTTGTCCAAACTCCGCCTATTCCTAAAATGGCATAGAATAAAATGGCTCTTACCCCCATTTTATTACCGATATACATCGTCAAAAGCACCAAAGCACCGATAATGAGATGGAACATAGAGATATCCGAAGTATAGAAAAATGCGATAACCAATACAGCTCCTAAGTCATCAACAATAGCTAAAGCGGTTAAGAAAACTTTTAGTGTAAGCGGAATTCTATTCCCCAATAAATATAGTACCCCCAAGGCAAATGCAATATCTGTCGCCATTGGAATTCCCCAACCACTATGCACTTCTCCTGTTGGATTCAAAAATAAATAAATTGCAGCTGGCACAGCCATTCCACCAAATGCAGCAGCGATGGGTAATAAAGCTTTACGTGGATTGGATAACTCCCCGCCAACGATTTCTCTTTTTAGTTCTAAACCCACTACAAAGAAAAATATAGCCATTAAACCATCGTTAATCCAATGATGCAGATTGTATTCAAAATACGTGCTTCCGTCTAACTGAAATCCAAATTTATGTTCCAGAACATGATGGTACTCTTCTGCTAAAGGCGAATTGGCTAACATCAATGCAATCACTACACTGATTCCTAATACAATGCCACCTGCTTTTTCATTTTTAATAAAGCTTTGAATTGGCGATACGATTTTCTCAATAGGGGTCTTTTTTAGTTTACTCATCTTTTTTTGCTTATCCCTCCGATTTGTGCTGAAAATGACTTAGAAACCAGTCATTCTATGATTAATAAAGTACAAAAATATAAAATTAAAAACGATTCCCCGTATTAATCAAGGTGATATAGTCCTTTAGGATTTCGCTCATTACCACCAAAAAATCTGTGCTCTTATCAAAATGATAATTACCCTATCATTTTGATAAGGTTTTTGCATCAACAAATCCTGAAATAACGAGATAAAATATTGAAAATCAATATTTTAAATTCAAAAAAGTTCTATTGGAATAGGATTTGGCATAGAGGATATAAAAGAAATTAAAAATGAGGAAAAGAAATGTAAAATGGAAGCAAAGAAAAGAGCCTCCTTCGTTTCCAAAATGGCTAAAATCATACCACTTATTGCTTTTTGCCTTTATTGTGGTCATGATTTTTGGAGCAATTATGAAGCACATTAGTACCACTTAAAAATAGATAAAAATGATAACAATAGTTTTAGTACTCGCAGGTTTAGCCTGTTTCGGTCTGTTCATTAAGTCAATTGACTTCTTTGAGAAAATCTAAAATAAAATGAAAACAAAAATCATAAATACGATACAACAATGGGCTCCTGAAGCCGCAAGACTCATTCCTGATTTGGATACTTTGGACGATTCTATCGCAGACTATCTGTTACTACATAAACTGGCAGAAGTTTGTTCCCAAAAAATAGGTTCTGGATCGGAAGATGAATTAGAGTGTGTTCAGGAGATAGCCAAAGTTATAAACCTTTTATATCAGGGAGGGAATCAATACACCCGGAATGCCATTGAAAATGAGTTTCTGACAGCCTTGTCTTTTGAAGAAAGCCCCGGAAGCCTAAAAAAACACATGGATTTATTTCCCATCGAATTGCGAAAAGGATATATCAAAACCATTTTGGAAAACTAAGTAAACATGAAAGTTTCAAAAGAGAAAGAACAGTGGTCTTCTAAAATAAAAAAGGCAGCATTAGCAATATTATTATTTCTCCTGTTTGCAGCCTCTGTAAAGCTTGGTGGGTTTGCAGGTCTTTTAATTGGCTTTGTCTTTTTCTTCTTATTCTTTCAATTAATCAGCAGATGAAAAAAGAACGAAAATCAAACAGAGAAATAGTTACAGATATATTGGCAAAAATACTTTTAGCATTTATTGTCTTCTGCATTTTCTATGGGATGTTTTTCAGCAAATAAAAAACAATCAGAACAATGAATGAAATAAACGAAAATGCAGCCAGTGTTTATCTGGCTCAGCATTATGGGGAAATTCAAGAAGAAATCACCGAATTATCCTCGAAAAGAAACTTTGCAGGCATATTTCAGGCAATCGTTAACCATATCAATCTTCTACTCTCCAAGGGACAGATAGAGAAAATTGGGGTGAGAATTAAGTTTATCGGTTGGCTCCATAAAAGAGGAAATGAATACGTAAGGTATATTATTGAGAATCTTTTTGTCCGCTCTTTTGAAGGAATGAAAAGGCGTTGTACAGCAGAACAATGGATATACGTGTATCAACTTATCCCTAATAACCTGAAACATGTTTATCAGTTTCAGCATACAAATTATTTAATACAAAAAACAAGTCTATGACCGCATTATTTATAGTAGCCATAGGTGTATTTGCTTACATCTGCTACGTATTGCTTAAACCGGAAAAATTTTAAACCGTTTCAGTAGATGAAGAAAAATACAAAGGTGAAGATCAAGGTATGGATATCCATTATATTCTGGGTGCTGTTCTTTATTTCTATTATCTATTTGGCGTTTCTAAAAATTCAAATATTGCTATGAAAAAGATAATCAATGAAATGAAAGATGTAGCCCGAATTGCCTTGATATTCCTGATCGTATTGGCATTCGTCAAGCTGCTTGGGTGGATGTTTAAAACCATATTTAATTAATAAAAATGAACACAGAAATTTTAGGAATAATCGTAATGTTTACCTTGTCGATATTGCTGGCAATACCGCTGGGTAAATACATCGCAAAAGTCTATGGCGGCGAAAAAACGCTGCTCGATCCGATTTTTAATCCAATAGAACGGATCTTTTACAAAATCAGTGGTATCAATCCACATACAGAGATGAACTGGAAGCAGCATATGGTAGCGCTTGTCACCATCAATATGGTATGGTTCCTTTTGGGAATGCTGATACTGATGACGCAAGGGAGTCTTCCACTGAATCCGGACAAGAATCCGAGTATGTCTGCCGACCTTGCATTCAACACCGTGATCTCGTTTGTCGTGAACTGTAATCTGCAACACTACTCCGGAGAATCGGGACTGAGCTATCTGGGGCAATTTTGGCTGATGTTCCTGCAGTTTGTCAGTGCCGGAACCGGTATGGCCGCAGCAGTGGTTGTTTTCAGGGCGTTTAGAGATAAATCGACAACCCAACTGGGAAACTTTTACAACTATTTCGTAAAATCCTGTACACGCATCCTCCTGCCTATCTCTTTTATCGTAGCTGTTGTTCTTGTTTTTGAAGGCACGCCAATGACTTTCGAAGGAAAAGACACCATCACAACCTTACAAGGAGATACTGTAGAAGTATCAAGAGGACCAGCCGCTGCATTTGTCCCGATCAAACACGTAGGCACCAACGGCGGTGGGTTCTTCGGGGTAAATTCTTCACACCCGTTTGAAAACCCCTCATATCTTTCCAATATGACCGAGATGATGGCTCAACTGATTATTCCACTGGGTATGATTTTCGCCTTCGGTTATTTTATAAGAAGGAAAAAACTC
Organism: Flavobacteriaceae bacterium; assembly: GCA_034676605.1. Taxonomy (GTDB): domain Bacteria; phylum Bacteroidota; class Bacteroidia; order Flavobacteriales; family Flavobacteriaceae; genus Flavobacterium. The sequence goes on from JAUCBW010000001.1 coordinate 2,664,088, forward strand.
TCTTGGATGATATTCGGCGTAATGACTGCAGGTTTTCTGATGCTTGCCATTCCGAATATCAATATGGAAATGAATGGCAATCCCGCCATTACCGCTATGGGTATCGATAATTCATTGGGAGCTATGGAAGGGAAAGAAATCCGTCTGGGCGCACCGGCATCGGGATTCTGGAGCATAGTTACTACGGTGATTTCAACCGGATCCGTGAATTCCATGCATGACAGCACCATGCCTCTATCGGGAATGAATGAATTATTGGCGATGATGATCAATTCCTTTTATGGTGGTGTGGGAGTAGGTATTTTGAACTTCTTTATTTTCATCGTTCTTGCTGTATTTATAAGCGGGCTGATGGTCGGAAGGACACCTGAATTCTTAGGTAAAAAAGTGGAAGCCCGGGAAATGAAAATTGCAATGATTATTGCCTTGCTTCATCCTTTTCTGATCTTGGTCGGAACGGCACTGGCTGCCGCAATGCCACAGTACACAACAGCTACCCTCAACAATCCGGGATTTCACGGATTGAGTGAGATGCTTTATGAATATACTTCATCATCGGCCAACAACGGCAGCGGATTTGAAGGATTGGGAGATAATACACTTTGGTGGAATATCAGTACAGGGTTTGTACTTATCCTCTCAAGATTCCTGCCGATCATAGGCCCGGTAGCCATTGCAGGCCTGTTGGCTCAAAAGAAATTCATCCCTGAAGGTGACGGAACACTTAAAACCGATACGGCAACCTTCGGACTGATGGTATTCGCTGTAATCGCCATTGTAGCTGCTTTGGCATTCTTCCCGGTATTGGCATTAGGTCCGATTGCAGAATATTTTTCACTTTATTAAACTGATTAAAGAATTTAGAAATGAACAATAACACATCATTGTTTCAAAAGGAAATGGTTCAGCAGGCGCTGAAACAATCTTTTGTGAAACTAAATCCGAAAACCATGTTCCGCAACCCGGTCATGTTTACCGTATGGATTGGTACTTTGGTTATGCTAATCGTGAGCTTATGGACTTTAGCGGGAGCTCAGGGACAAGGAAGTTTTGGTTATAATTTTACAGTTTTCATCATCCTTTTGCTTACTTTATTGTTTGCCAATTTTGCTGAGGCCATTGCTGAGGCAAGAGGTAAAGCACAAGCGGATAGTTTGCGTAAGACAAGAGAAGAAACTCCGGCAAGATTAAGAAATGGGAAAACGATTTCATCTGCCGGATTACAGAAAGGCGATGTTTTTATCTGTGAGGCTGGTGACATCATTCCTTCCGATGGAGAAATTATTGAAGGTCTGGCAACTATCGATGAGAGTGCCATTACCGGGGAATCGGCACCGGTGATCCGTGAAGCAGGTGGAGACAAAAGTTCTGTTACCGGTGGTACCAAAGTTCTGTCAGATAAAATCGTGGTTCAGGTAACCACCCAACCGGGCGAAAGTTTTCTGGACAAAATGATTGCCCTGGTAGAGGGTGCAGCCCGACAAAAAACTCCGAATGAAATTGCCTTAACAATTTTACTGGCAGGATTTACACTCGTGTTTATCATTGTCTGTGTGACGCTTAAGCCATTTGCTGATTATGCAAATGTGGGGATTACCATTGCTTCTTTTATTTCATTATTTGTTTGTCTTATTCCCACTACCATTGGAGGATTGTTATCTGCCATCGGTATCGCAGGGATGGACAGAGCTTTGAGAGCCAATGTGATTACAAAAAGTGGTAAAGCGGTAGAAACCGCAGGTGACATTGATGTTTTGCTGTTGGATAAAACTGGCACGATTACCATTGGTAACCGTAAAGCCACCCATTTTCACCCTGCCAACGGAATTGACGAAAAAAGACTAGTAAAAGCAGCTGTACTGAGCTCCATGGCTGATGAAACACCGGAAGGAAAATCTATTATAGAACTGGCGGGCATCAACCCTTTGAGTTATGAAGTTAAATCCCCTCACTTCATCAAGTTTACAGCAGAAACAAGAAGTTCGGGTATTGATTACGAAGATGTGCGTATCCGAAAAGGGGCAACCGATGCCATAAAAAATCTGGTTACCAAAGCGGGTAATAGCTTTCCGAAAGAGGTGGAGGAAAGAGTAAAAACCATCTCCTCCAATGGCGGTACTCCGTTGGTGGTATCAGAAAATGAAATCGCTTTAGGAGTAATTGAGTTGCAGGACATCATCAAACCGGGTATCCAGGAACGTTTCGAACGCCTGCGCAAAATGGGTATCAAAACCGTAATGGTAACAGGTGACAATCCATTGACTGCCAAATTTATTGCTGAAAAAGCAGGTGTAGACGATTTTATCGCAGAGGCAAAACCCGAAGACAAAATGAATTATATCAAAAAAGAACAGTCAGAAGGTCGTTTGGTCGCTATGATGGGTGATGGAACAAACGATGCTCCCGCACTGGCTCAGGCTGATGTAGGTGTGGCTATGAACTCCGGAACACAGGCAGCAAAAGAAGCTGGAAATATGGTGGATTTAGACAATGATCCTACAAAACTCATCGAGGTAGTAGAAATCGGAAAACAATTGCTGATGACCCGTGGTACATTGACCACTTTCAGTATTGCGAATGATGTGGCTAAGTATTTCGCTATCATTCCAGCACTGTTTATCACCGCGATTCCGGCATTGCAAAGTCTGAACATTATGAATCTGCACAGTCCGGAAAGTGCAATCTTATCAGCGGTAATTTTCAATGCGATTATCATTCCGATGCTGATTCCATTAGCATTGAAAGGTGTTGCTTACAAACCTATTGGAGCAAGCGCATTGCTTCGAAGAAACCTGTTCATTTATGGTTTAGGCGGTGTGCTGGTGCCCTTTGCAGGAATCAAGCTGATAGATATGCTTATATCAGTTTTCTTTTAATCATTTATAAAAAATAAGAGTAATGAAAAAACATATTTTGCCCGCTATAAAACTGACTGCTGTTATGATCCTGTTTTTTACAGTCATTTACCCACTTGCAGTCTGGGGTATCGCTCAGTTTGCTCCAAATGCCGGAAAAGGAGAAATTATTGAACATAACGGAAATGAGCATTATGTAAATATCGGTCAGTCTTTTACAGAAGACAACTATTTCTGGTCAAGACCATCCGCTGTAGATTACAATGCTGCCGGCTCGGGAGGTAGCAATAAAGGTCCTTCTAATGAGGAATATTTAGCAGAGGTTCTGGCACGAATTGATATCTTTTTGGTACACAATCCCGGAGTTGATAAATCTGAAATACCTGTTGACTTGGTCACTGCCAGCGGAAGTGGACTGGATCCGAACTTTTCCGTTCAGGCAGCAAAAGTACAGGTAAAGAGAATCTCGAAAATAAGAGGCATTGATGAAGTTAGATTGAATCAATTAATTGATGAACATACCGAAAAACCGTTGTGGGGTCTTTTCGGTCCCGCAAAAATAAATGTACTGAAGCTAAATATAGCACTGGACAAATTGAAGTAAAAAGGTAAGAGGTAAAAAGTACTTCTCACATTTCACATAAAAAAACAATAAAAATGAAAAAAATATTTATGTTCTCAGCTATTCTGCTGGGGACAACAGGAGCAGTATGTGCTCAGGAAACCGAAAAGAAGCCGTTAACCATCAGCGGGTATGCAGAGGTATATTATCAGCAGGATTTTAATAATCCTCAATCCAATACCAGGCCGGGATTTGTGTATAGTCATAACCGGAATAATGAGGTAAGCCTGAATCTGGGACTCATCAAAGCAAGCTATGCTACCGAAAGCGTACGGGCTAATCTCGGTATGGCCGTAGGTTCTTATATGAACGCAAATTACGCTGCAGAAGAAGGTGTACTGAAAAACATCTACGAAGCGAATGTAGGGGTAAAACTGTCAAAAACGAAGAATCTTTGGATTGATGCCGGTATTCTGCCATCGCACATTGGTTTTGAAAGCGCCATAGGAGCGGATTGTTTTACGTTGACCAGAAGTATGATGGCCGAAAATTCCCCTTATTTTGAAACGGGAGCCAAACTGTCCTACAGTGCGGACAATGGTAAATGGGATATGGCAATACTCGTATTGAACGGATGGCAGCGCATGCAGCGTGTGGAAGGAAATACAACACCTGCTTTCGGACATCAGCTGACCTTTCGTCCATCGGGCGCGTGTCACGCTAAATAGCAGCTCCTTTATTGGAAATGATTTTCCGGATGATGAGCGCAGGATGCGTTACTTCCACAATCTTTACGGTCAGTTTCAAATCAGCGACCGCCTTGCCCTGATTGCCGGGTTTGATATAGGTGCCCAGCAAAAAGAAAAGTCAAGTGATGACTATGATACATGGTACACACCCGTACTGATTGCAAAATACAGCCCTACTGAAAAAGTAAGTATTGCTGCCAGAGGAGAATATTATCAAGATAAGAATGGAGTTATCATCGGTTCCGGTACAGAAAATGGATTTCAGACTTTTGGAGCTTCGATCAATGTAGATTACCAAATCTTGCCTAATCTGGTTTGGCGTACCGAAGTGAAAAGCCTGAACAGTAAGGATGCTGTATTCCTGAATAGAGATGAACAAATGAAGAAAGATAATGTGATGGCGGTTACATCGCTTGCGATACGTTTTTAGTGATAAAAGGGTGGTATTTAATCAATACCACCCTTCAATAATTAATATCTTTACGTAATAATAGCAAACAATGAGGATAGCCATATTGACATTAGGAACAAGAGGAGATGTGCAGCCTTACGCTGTATTAGGAAAAGCGCTTAAAGACAAGGGGCATGACGTCGTATTATCCACAGCGAAAAACTTTCAGAACCTTGTGGAATCGTATGAACTCGATTTTGTTCCAGTTGATTTGGACTTCCAAGAATTAGTTAATTCAAAAGAAGCAGGCGATTTGATGAAAAACCCTTTAAATGCGATTCGTTCAGCGAATAACCTTAAAAAGATGATGGCTCCACTGGTACAAGATGCGCTGAGAACTTTTTTCGATTTGTCCAAAAACAGTGACAAGGTTTTGTTTCACATCAAGACACTGGCAGACAGCTTTGCAGATCAATTTCCTGAGAAAATGATCATCGCCAATGTGGTTCCTGCCAGTCAGCCAACTTCGGCATTTCCCAATCCCGTTTTCAGTGCATTATCGCTGCCTTCCTTCTTAAACAAACTAACATTTAAACTGACAGAATTAGGGCTAAGGATGTGGAAAAAGCCTATTCAGGAGTTTCGGCAAACCGTTGGACTTCCCAATAAGTTCAGGAAGCCGGACCTGATGTCAATATATGGTATAAGCGAGCTAATTTTAAGAAAGCCGGATGATTTCCCAAGGAATAGCTTTTTTACAGGCTTTTGGTCGACTGATTCTTCTTCTGAACTAGGTCAGGACTTAACCGAATTCCTTGCCAATGGTAATCCACCCTTGCTGATAACATTCGGAAGTATGCCCTTTAGCAAAAAAATCAATATTCCTAACCTTGTCAATATGATAAGTGAAGACTTAGACACCAGAATAATCGTCGTGAAGGGTTGGGGAATTTCAGATGCGGAAATATCTAATTTCAACAGGGGAATAAAAGTAATAGATTCCGCTCCTTATGATAAATTGTTTCCGCTCGTTAGAGCTGTTATACATCATGGTGGTATCGGAACAATTGCTGCTTGCCTTAAAGCGGGCAAACCCTTTTTAACCTGCCCGGTATTACATCCTTTAGGCGACCAGTTTTTTTGGGGTAAAATTGCGTATGATAAGGGTGTAGCTCAATATCCACTACCTTTTAAAAAAATTACACCTGATAATTTTCTTAAAAGTGTCCGTGGATTGTTTAATAATAACGACCTGTATGTGAATGCTGAATTATTTGCGAAACACCTATCCATGGAAAATGGAATAAACAATGCGATAGATATAATCGAAGGTAAAGCTATCGGTCGGGCTAATAAACAATAATTATGGACGAAAGAAAAAATGCCGAACATTTTTTGGATCTGATCCAAAAATCGCGAAGAGGAAAATTTAAGCTCTACATCGGGATGAGTGCCGGTGTAGGTAAAACGTACCGTATGCTGCAAGAGGCTCATACACTCTTGCGCAATGGCATTGATGTAAAAATCGGTTATGTTGAAACACACAAAAGACCTGAAACACATGCTCTGCTGGATGGGCTTCCATTAATACCAAGACGTAAGCTTTTTTATAAGGGTAAAGAATTAGAAGAAATGGACTTGCAGGCCATTATCAATCTGCGACCGGAAGTGGTCATTGTAGATGAACTCGCTCATACCAACATAGAAGGAAGCAACAATGAAAAACGTTGGCAGGATGTCCTGGATATTTTAGACGCAGGTATCAATGTGATCAGTGCCGTCAATATCCAGCATATTGAAAGCCTGAATGAAGAAGTACGGGATATTACAGGGATAGATGTTCAGGAACGTGTGCCGGACAGTGTTGTAGCCCAAGCGGATGAGGTAGTCAATATTGACCTCACGGCAGAGGATCTGATCGATCGTCTGAAGGAAGGTAAAATTTATGAAAGTTCTAAAATAGCAGCGGCTCTGGGTAATTTTTTTAAGAGTGAGCACATCCTACAGCTTCGAGAACTAGCTTTAAAAGAAGTGGCTTCACAAGTTCAGCGAAAAGTAGAGACAGAAGTCGTACTGACAAGAAATATTAAGAAAGAACGCTTTTTAGCCTGTATCAGCTCTAATGAAAAAACAGCGAAAAACGTTATACGAAAGACCGCACGTTTAGCAAATTATTATAACAGCAAATGGTATGTGATGTATGTACAGACCCCTAGAGAAAGTGCCGATAAAATCGCATTGGATAAACAAAGACACTTGATTAATAATTTCAAATTGGCGACTGAGCTGGGGGCTGAAATTATAAAGGTTAAATCAAAGAATACAACGAAAGCGATTATTAAAGAATGTGAAGACCGTAAGATAACGACGGTATGCATTGGCAAACCACATATCACATTGGCAAAAATCATTTTAGCGACTGATACTTTTAATGCTTTGCTGAACAAGTTGTCACATGAAAATATAGATCTCGTAATACTATCGTAAGATGAAAATAAAAGCAAAATTAACGGTTGGAGTTGGTGCTCTGTTCTTACTCATATTGGCATTAGCTGTTGTTAGTGGCTGGTATGTAAACCAACTCAAAAAAGATACGAATAATATCCTTGTTGCCAATTACAATACCTTGCAATATTCCAGAAATATGCTATTGTCTTTGGAAGATTTAGCAATAGACAAATCTGCTTTGGACACCTTTCAAAAGAATCTGGATCTGCAACAGAAGAATGTAACCGAGATAGGAGAAGTAGAGGCCACCAACCTAATCATTAAACATTTTAAGCAGCTAAAGATACAGCCCGAGGATTCCTCTTTGATATCCAACATTCGGAAAGATATTACGGAACTAATGCGCTTGAATATGGAAGCTATTAACCGGAAAAGTGACATTGCCGATGATACGGCTCAAAACGCAATTGTCATTATTTCAGTTACAGGCTCACTATGTTTCATGATTGCATTTATTTTACTGGTCAATTTACCTTCTAGTATAGCCAATCCTATTAAGGAGTTAACCGATAGTATAAAAGAAATAGCAGGACAGAACTATAGAAAGAGGGTACATTTTGAAGGACATAATGAATTTGGTGACTTGGCAAAATCATTCAACACAATGGCTGAGAAACTGGAAGAATATTCCGAGAGTAAATTGGATAAAATCCTAAAAGGTAAAAAACGCATTGAAACTCTGATTGATAACCTGCATGATCCGGTTATTGGTATCGATGAAAATAAAAAAGTTCTTTTTGCTAATGAAGAAGCATTGAATATTTGCGGTTTAAGAAAAGACGAATTTATTGGTAAACAAATACAGGATATAGCCGTTACCAATGATTTAATTAGAAATATTATCAAGGATATTTTTATTCCGAAACCTGAAAATGTAAAATCCGAACAATTAAAAATTTACGCAGACAGAAAGGAAAGCTACTTTGAAAAAGAGGTTGTGGACATCAACATCGTTCCTACCGGAGAAGCAGATAGTGAATTTATCGGTCAGGTTATTCTATTGAGAAATATTACACCATTTAAAGAGCTGGATTTAGCAAAAACCAATTTTATGGGAACGGTTTCCCATGAATTTAAAACACCCATTTCATCTATCCAAATGGGTATTCAACTGCTAGAAAACAATCAGGTAGGGAGCTTAAATGAAGAGCAGATAACATTGATAAAAGGGATTAAAGATGATGCTGAGAGACTTTTACGAATTACCGGAGAATTGTTAAACATCACACAGGTAGAAAGTGGGGCTATTCAGATAAATCTTATTGCTTCTGAAATAAGACCTATGGTTGATTATGCTGTAAATGCAAATAAATCAGCTGCTGAACATAAAAACATAAACATTGAAATCAGTTTAGAGGACGATGATCTTGTTGCAGCGGATAGCGAAAAAACGGCATGGGTGCTGACTAACTTAATCTCTAATGCAGTTAGATATTCCTACGAAAATTCGACGATTCATGTAATAACAGAAAAGGTAGAAAATGTAATTCAATTTTCTGTAACAGACACGGGGCAAGGTATACAGCCCCAGTTCCTCAGTAAGATTTTTGAACGATACTTCCGTATTCCCGGCACTAAAAAAGAAGGAACCGGCTTAGGACTGAGTATAAGCAAAGAGTTTATTGAGGCTCAGGGAGGTAAAATATGGGTCGAGAGTGAGTACGGTGCAGGAAGTACTTTCTATTTTACACTCAATATATTTAATATTAATCAGTAATTTTCAACGTCTCTGAGCTGACATGATCTGAAGCTCGTCGTGGAAACTTCCACATATTTTTCTAATGCATAAATTTTACAAAGATAAACTTCGAGAACTTGATAGTAGACTAGAAGAACTTAAGATCGAATTTGATGAGCCTATTCAGCTATCAGAAATGGCTGTTAACCTCATACTTAGTTATCTTAAGGACATCAAGCTTTATGTTCTGGAAAAAGGTTTTATTGAAGAGAAAGATGAAATACACTTCTTTAAAAAACTAAAGCCAAGCATACTTTCAAAATTGATATACTATAATGCCGTCTTTAAGATTGAAACAAAAAAGCCATATGGCGGTTTCAAATCCATCAAAAAGTATCTTACCAATGAGCAGATAAGATTAAGGAAGTTCTTCGATAACAATCTGGAGTTCTATAAATATTTTAGAACGGACAGCAGTTATTTAGATAACAAGTACTTTCTAAGAGGAAAGCACGATATAAAATTAAGCCTTGACACGTACTATTTTGAATCCGACCATAGTTTTTCAACTTCTCATGATTATAAAGTAGCAAAAATATTAGCCAATGATTTAATACAAGTGTATATTGAAGATCAACTGGCGTGCTTGCATAAAATTAATAAACCTTCAACTATTCAAACAAGTTTAAACTGGACAGCAAGTAAGACATCATTGATAGAATTGATATATGCACTACACTATCAAGGAGTTTTTGATAATGGTAATGCGGATGTTAAACTAATTGCAAAATATTTTGAAAGCGTTTTTAATATTGAATTAGGCGATTTTTATCATACCTATCTAGAATTACGAAATCGAAAAATGAGCCGAACCAAATTCTTAGATACGTTAAGGGAGTCCTTAATCAAGAAAATGGATGAACAAGAAGAAAAACAGTGAACCATACATAATGCACTAATATTTTCGTAAATTAGCGATTGAATTACAAGGATTTTTAGTGAAAATGAATGCATCTAGCACCATTACTAAATCGTTACCGATAACATTTCCGACTCTTGTAAACTACTCTTTA
>JAUCBW010000002.1:0-209468 GCA_034676605.1 Flavobacteriaceae bacterium
AATGGAATTAAACGGTTATAGTGATGATGTTTCAAGACTTAGAGCAGAAGACAGGTATAGTTATCAAAACTACAACTCAAATTACGACCACGACTATTGGCGATTAGGAAGTAAATATAAATCCAAATTAAACCTCAATGACGAAGAAGTAAAACTACTTAACAGACTTTGGTATCCAAGTAATAACTTTTGTAGTATCGAGTTTTGTTGTCTTGAGGTTCTCAAACTATACATTGCAGTAATTTCTGAATTAAAAGCTAGATATAAATCAGAAGGAACAACTATTGAAAAGGAGTTTACTTTTGTTGCAGATGTAATTGTACGCAAGCATTTCCACTATAGAAATGGAAGTCAGAATTACAAATATTCCATCGAATCAACAACAAACACATTCTACTCGAATATTTTCAAGTATTGTGAAAATGCAGTTCGAGAATTCTATGGACATAAACGGAAGCTAAATATTGATACTTATTACACAAGTAATGAGGCAAAATCGGAATTTGAATCTAAAATAATTTCAAAGGTAACGGAACTATTACCAATGTTAATTTCTAAAATTACTCCACCTGATGAAGCGACTGAAATTGAACTTAATTCACAAACAACAAGTAGATGGAAAATCAAGTTTGAGGAACTAACTACAAATTTCCAAAGCAATTCAAGTGCCTTCATTGAAGATATAATCGAATTAGGGAAAGTCAATAAAAAGAACCCTTCAATTGAAAACATATTTTTAGAATCATCAAAATTTATAGCTAAGCACGATAAGGTAGCGTCCCTGACACTTTATGTTCATTACTTATACCACGACTTAAAATCTGCAAAATTTGATAATAAACAACTGACAAAGACCATTCAGAAAAGTCTATTTAAAACTAACGAGCAACTTCACGATTTTGAGAAAATTGTAAGTGAACTTATAAAAGATAGAAATTTAGACAAAGCACTTAATGCAGTTACAAAGATCTACGAAATAAAGCGTAAAAAAATACAACTGGATAGGTCAACCATCAAAGAAGTTCAACAACAACACTCTGGAACTGTTGAACTGCTTAATGAATATTTACGTGACGACTTTGAAGATGAAAACAATTCAATTCATTCACACGAAGTAAGTAATGAAGAAATAAAGATTGAAATCATTCAGAAACAAGAGGAATTCTATAAGTCGATATTTTTGAATGAATTATCTTTCAATCCGATACATATTTCTATTTTAGAGCTATTTTCAAAAAATAATTTCTCAATCCCTCAAGTAGAAATTGAAGAATTTGCCAAATCAAAAGGTGTCTTTAAAAATCAAGTAATCGAAAGCATTAATGAAACTTGTTATGAGGTTTTAGATGATGTCCTAATCGAAGAGGAAGATGATTACTATACAATAATTCCAGAATATTTTAAAATAATTCAACGAAATGACAAATAACATTAAACCAAAAGAAGCTACTTCAATAATCAATTCCTTAATTGGCGGGGTAGTTCCTAAGATTGGTGTCCAACATATAACTGTTGGTCGTTCTGAGGAAATCAATGCAGTTGTATCAGCTTTAGAGGATGTGAAAAACGGGCATAGTATGGTAAAATTCTGGATTGGAGACTTCGGTTCAGGAAAATCATTTATGCTTCATTTACTCAATACCGTTGCTTTAAAACAAAAGTTTGTTGTGGCTAATGCAGACTTTACTCCAGACAATCGCTTATATTCAAATGACGGAAAGGGTGTAGCTCTTTATTCTGCAATTATGGACAATGTTTCTATCCAAACAAAACCCGAAGGAGGAGCCTTACCCACTTTATTAGAAAAGTGGATTGAACAAATTATTACAAAAACAGCAGAAGAAAATAATATTTCATTAACTGAAATTCGGAATGAACAATACTTGAATCTGATTCAGAATAACATAATGAAAACCATTAACGAAATTACTGATGTTGGTGGTTTCGACTTTGGAACAGTTGTAATGAAGTACTATGAAGGTTATATCAAAGGTGATGAACAACTAAGAAGAAACGCATTAAAATGGCTCAAGGGAGAATATAGAACAAAAACCGAAGCTAGGCAGGATTTAGGAGTTAGGGAAGTAATTAATGACCTAAACTATTATGATATGCTTAAAAATTTTTGCAAACTATTTGTGAGTATGGGATATAGTGGTTTTATGATAAATCTTGACGAAGCTATTAATCTTTACAAGATTTCGACTTCTACAATGAGAGAAAAAAACTATGAAAAAATTCTAACAATTTACAATGATTGCTTTCAAGGGAAAGTCTCTAACATTTTCTTCAATTTTGCTGGTACTAAAGAATTTCTAGAAAATCAACGTAGAGGACTTTTTAGTTATGATGCTTTAAAAACGAGACTTGAAACAAATAAATTTGAAACTGCCGAAATTAGAGATTTTGCACAGCCTGTCATAAAATTATTGCCACTTGACAATAATGAAATATTTGTACTACTGAAAAAACTGAAGGCTATTTTTGAATTTAACTATAAGACAGAGCTGAAAATATCTGATGATGAAATCCAGCAATTTATGGAGGAAATTTTCAACAAGCCTGGAGCATCTGAGTTTTTAACACCAAGGGAAGTGATTAGGGATTTTTTAAATATATCAAATATTATTAGGCAAAACCCAAATATTGATAAAAGTGTTTTGTTTGGAGAACTAGAAATTGAAGATGAAAGACCAAATGAACTTTCTTTATTAGATAATATTGAGGAATTATAATGTCATTCGAATTACTTTCTGAACCAATACGAAAATATATTCGTGATAAGGGTTGGGAGCATTTGCGACCGATTCAAAATGCTGCTATTTCCAAAATTTTAAGCTCTGATGAAAATTTTATTTTGGCTTCTAGGACTGCTTCGGGTAAAACTGAGGCTGCATTTTTACCAATACTTTCAAAAGTAAACTTTAATGATTCAGGTGTTCAAGTTCTATATATTTCTCCCTTAATCGCGTTAATAAATGACCAATTTTATCGTGTTGAAGAACTGTGTAAAAACCTTGATGTAACTGTTACGAAATGGCATGGGGAAGCAAATAAAACCTTGAAAAACAGGCTCATTAAGCAGCCTACAGGAATTGTATTAATCACACCTGAATCATTAGAGGCAATGTTTGTAAACAAACCTTACAATGTGAAACAACTGTTTTCAAATTTAAAATATGTAGTTATTGATGAAATTCATTCATTTATTGGAACGGACAGAGGAATTCAATTACAATCTATTCTAAGTAGATTACAAAAAGTTAATTCGAACTCTTTTAGTATTGTTGGTCTTTCAGCTACTATGAGTGAAGAAAATAAGTTTTTGGAAGTAAAAGAGTTTACTGGAAATGTAGGGAAAACTAAAATCCTAATCGATAGGACTGCAAAAGAAATCAATGCAGTATTCCGATTTTTCAAAAATGAGGCTGAAGAGTTGCCATTGGCACTTCTTAAAGATTTGTATATAGAAACCAAAGACAATAAAGTTTTAATCTTTCCAAATAGCAGAGGACGAGCAGAAGAAGTAGCGGTAAAACTTAAAAAAATATCTGACAGAGTAAAAGGGCATCCAAATTACTTTTCACATCATTCGTCAGTTGATAGAGAAGTAAGAGAATATGTTGAGTACTTTGCAAAGAACAACAAGCGACATAACTTTTGTATTTCCTGCACATCAACTTTGGAGCTTGGTATAGATATAGGTTCTGTTGATGAAGTTGTTCAGATAGATGCAACTCACAGTATTGCCTCATTAATTCAAAGAGTTGGAAGAAGTGGTAGAAAGGATGGAGAAAGTAGTAATTTATTTCTTTATGCAACTACTCAATGGACTTTACTGCAATCTATAGCTTGTTGGCTTTTATACAAAGAAAGTTTTATTGAGCCACCCGAAAAAAATGAAAAGCCTTATGATATTTTAGTTCATCAAGCATTGTCAATAACTAAAGGTCATTCAGGAATTCTATTAATAGAACTTATAAAACAACTAAAAGAAAATTCAGCTTTCAATTTAATTGAGCAATCTGAAATTGAAGAAATACTTCAATATTTAATTGAAATTGATTTCCTTGAAAAACTTCAACACGAGGTTATTATTGGTGTTGATGGTGAGAAAGTTGTAAATAGCCGTGAATTTTACAGTGTATTCAAAACCGAAGAAAACTTTAAAGTTGTAAATGCAGGAAATACAATTGGTGAAATACCTTTTTCGCCCCAAATTATTGAAGACGAAAACATATTGCTATCTGCAAAAATATGGAAGATTAAATTCGTTGACCATAAAGCGAAAAAAATAGAAGTAATTCCAGCAAAAGACGGAAAAAAACCTATGTTTTTTGGGGGTGGTGCAGTTGTTCATCAAAAGATTAGAGAGAAAATGTTTGAGGTATTGTATTCCAAAACTGAATATGATTTTCTTGACGAACCAAGTTTTGATGAAATAGAAATGATGCGAAAAGATTTCGCTGTTTTCGACATAAAGGATTTGCAATCTGAAAGACCATTGTTGACAGCAGAAAAACATTTGCAACTATTTACATTTACAGGAACACGAATTAACAGGACGATACAATTGCTTTTGAATATCGCTGGAATTAAAAATACGCTTGACGACAGCAGTAGTTCGTTTGACATTGAAGTTCCTAAACAAGATTTTATTTCAAAATGGAGTTTTTTATCACTTTCATTAGTAGACATTGATATACATATTTTGACTCTATTGCAGAGTAATCCTACACTATTAGACTTTTCAAAATGGGGTATATACTTACCTGAACACTATAAAATCAAACTAGTAAAAAATAAATACTTTGATATTAAACGCACAAAAGAATTCATAAATAAATTGAGGATAATAAGTAATAAATAGTATTAAGTAATGTTAACTTCCAAGCTAATAACAAGTATAGCATAACTATTATTTTTTTTCGCTCTAATTTTTAATCAATTAGTTTTTATTATTATAAGCTAAGTTCTGAACACGTATTTCATAAATTGTAAGAATAGGGTTGTTTAGATAGTTACAAGAGTACTGTTTATTACATTTACTTTTATTAGTTTTCATCAATAGTATTGATAAATCAAACAAGTTTGACTAAAGAAATTTTTTGTTTTAAAAAGACATGTTTTTTGTCGGAGCTTACAATAGGCTTATCTTTAATTTACGAATAATCATGACTTTATATAAATAGTTTTTTATATTTGGTAATAATCATAAAAATAGTTGATCCAATAATATGACAACAGTTTTTTGCTGAATAAGGATGTAAAATTTAAAAACCAACAGACCCCCTATAAACCCACTCCACCTTCAAGCTGAATAGCCAATACTCGATTGAAAGCCAATACTATGATACCAGAAAAAAATCAAAATCCTGAACAAATAGCTCGTGATAGAATAGACAAGATGCTACTAGAAGCAGGGTGGCTAGTTCAGTCAAAAAACAAAGTTGATTTATCTGCAAGTATCGGAATTGCAGTGCGTGAGTATCAGACGGATGTGGGTCCTGCTGACTATATACTTTTTGTGAATAGAAAACCAGTCGGGATTATTGAGGCT
The DNA here is from genome assembly GCA_034676605.1 of Flavobacteriaceae bacterium. Taxonomy (GTDB): domain Bacteria; phylum Bacteroidota; class Bacteroidia; order Flavobacteriales; family Flavobacteriaceae; genus Flavobacterium. The sequence continues at coordinate 5,561 of JAUCBW010000002.1, forward strand.
AAACGTGAGGACGAAGGACATAGACTTACGCTTGTTGAGGATCAATCTTCAGGCTATGCCAATGCAAAGCTAAAATACTTAAATAACGATCCTTTGCCTTTTGTTTATGAAAGTACAGGGATAGTAACAAGGTTTACAGATTGCAGAGACCCAAAACCAAGAGGGCGACATGTTTTTAGTTTTCATAAACCAGAGACCATTGTAGAATGGCTAAAGAAAGGCAAGAGTCTTAGAGAAAGATTGTTGTCACTACCTGCTTTGGATGAAACAGGACTGAGACCTGCTCAAATCGTAGCGGTTAATAATTTAGAGCATTCTTTCAAAAAGAACAGACCCAAAGCCTTAATTCAGATGGCAACAGGTGCAGGAAAAACATTTACAGCGGCAACCTTTGTGTATCGTTTATTAAAACATGCAGATGCAAAACGCATTTTGTTTCTAGTGGACACCAAGAACCTTGGCGAACAGGCGGAGCAAGAGTTTATGACTTTTCAACCCAATGACGATAACAGAAAGTTTACAGAATTATACAATGTGCAGCGATTATCTTCAAGTTATATAGCTTCAGATAGTCAGGTTTGCATTTCAACCATACAACGGCTCTACTCTATTTTAAAAGGAGAGGAATTAGACGAAAGTGCAGAGCTGGACAACCCAAATGAGAACTCGTGGTTGCAAAACAAAATGTCAAAAAGCAAAGCTGTTCCAGTGGAGTACACACCTAGAGTGCCTATAGAACAATTTGATTTTATAGTCATTGACGAAGCCCACCGTTCTATTTATAACTTATGGAAACAGGTTTTAGATTACTTTGATGCCTTCCTGATCGGATTAACAGCTACACCAGACAAAAGAACCTTCGGTTTCTTCAACGAAAACGTAGTGAGCCAATATACTTATGAGGAATCAGTAACCGATGGCGTAAACGTACCTTATGATGTGTATACCATTGAAACAGAAATCTCTCAAAAAGGAGAAACTATTAAGGCAGGTTGGTTTGTGGATAGAAGAGATAAGCTCACCCGAAAAAAGCGCTGGCAGCAAGAAGATGAAGATACCCAATACCAACGCAATGATTTAGATAGAAAAGTAGTTAATCCTAGTCAGATTCGGAACATCATCAGAGAATATAAAAGAGCTTTAAAAACCACTATCTTCCCCAATCGTGTGGATGAAAATGGTGATTATGAAGTGCCTAAAACTTTAGTGTTTGCCAAAACAGACAGTCACGCAGATGATATTATAAGAATAATTCGAGAAGAATTTGACGAGGGCAATGACTTTTGCAAGAAAGTAACTTACAAAATTGAGGAAGACCCAAAATCAGTATTGAACCGATTTAGAAATTCATACTATCCAAGAATTGCAGTAACCGTTGACATGATTGCAACAGGTACAGACGTAAAGCCCTTAGAGGTTTTATTGTTTATGCGTGATGTGAAAAGTATTAACTATTTTGAGCAGATGAAAGGGCGTGGTACGCGAACCATCAATAGCGACTCCTTGCAACTCGTTACTAAAACTGCCAAAAGCAAAACACACTTTGTTATTGTTGATGCTGTGGGTGCTACTAAATCTAAAAAAACAGACAGCAGACCTTTAGAGCGCAAGCCAAGTGTGTCGATGAAAGATTTATTGGGAGCTGTAACCATGGGTGTTGTAGACGAAGATTTGTTTTTGTCATTAGCTAACCGACTCATTCGTTTAGAAAAACAAATTACAGATAAGGAAAAAGACAAGTTGTTGGAGTTTTCTGGAGGTAAAAACCTAAAACAAATTACCAAAGAATTGATCTCCGCTTTTGATCCAGATGCAATTGATGAAAAAGCACAATTAGAAATTGATAAAATTCCTGTGCAAGACCAAACGCCAGCATTAATTGAAGAGGCGAAAAAGAAGGCGCAAGAACAAATGGTGTTAGAGGCAAGCAAAACCTTTAATGGAGCTTTTAATAACTATGTAGAAAATGTGCGCAAACAACACGAACAGATTATTGACAGCATAAACATTGACAGCGTAACAAAAAGTGAATGGGAAACCACCTCTGTAGACAAAGCGACAGAAATTGTAAAAGATTTTACAGCTTATTTAGAAGCCAATAAAGACGAGATTAAAGCTTTGAGTATTTTTTATGACCAACCTTATAACCGCAGGGAGATTACCTTTAAGATGATCAAAGAAGTAATGGAAAAGTTGCAATTAGAAAAACCATTGTTAGCACCAGATTATGTTTGGGATGCGTATGCGATCATAGAAGAAGTAAAAAGCAAGCAACCCAAAGACGACTTAACTGCTTTGGTCTCTTTAATTAGAAGAGCTTGTGGTATAGACAGTGAATTAAAACCTTATGACAAAACTATTGAAGCCAACTTCAATAAATGGATTTTCAAGCAACATACTGGGCAGCACAACCGTTTTACACCAGAACAATTAGACTGGTTGCGAATGATAAAAGACCACGTAGTGAGCAGCTACCATATAGAGATAGATGATTTAGATTACACCCCTTTTGACGCCAAAGGCGGAAAAGGGAAAATGTATCAATTGTTTGGGAAGGAAATGAATGGAATTATTGAAGAATTAAATGAAGTGTTGGCGGCCTAATATATTATCTTGCTTGTTTTGAAAAGAGAAAGAGAACACAACACCTTTAAATACAGGGCTTGCGTGCGTGTTTAGAAAGATATTAATAAAAGTTTAGAATGGATATTTGGATAAATAGAGCGATTGCGTTATTGGACAAAAGTCTCAATCCTATTGCTCAAGAATTAAATGAGTTAGATTGGAAAGAGGATTTATCTCCAAATAATCAAAAGTTAAGTAAGCATTTAAGTGCATTTTCTAATCTTCCGGGAGGAGGGTTTTTAGTATTTGGCATTGGAGACAAGACGGGTGAAGTTAAAGCTATAACTACGGAAAATGCGGAATTAATTGTACAGAAGCTTTCTAGTTTGGCGCGAGATACATTATCTCCAGAAGTCGCAATAGATCATAAAATTGAAATATACTCGGGCAAGCCTATACTTTTTATACGTATTAAAGAATCTGCAACCAAGCCAGTTCATTTAAGATCTGGAACAATAGAAGATTCCTTTATTAGAAGTGGAGGAACAACCCAAAAAGCATCAAGACAAGAAATAGGTGGGTTAATGCTAAATAGTAAAAACCCAGTTTTTGAAGATTTACACGTTTCTAAACTCCTACCTGGAAATGAAGTTTTATCTCTTCTAGATTATCGAAAAATCCTAGAGCTACTAGGTAAACCAAATCATCCTAAAGATGATGCTATATTGCATTGGTTAGAAGAAGAGAATATGATTAAGGCAATTGATGATGCTGGCTATTACATCACAAATCTAGGCGCTTTGGCCGCTGCAAATTCATTGAAGGACTTTGATTCTCTTGCGAGAAAAGCGGTAAGAGTAATTAAGTATAAGGGGAATAATAAAATACTTACAGAAAGGGAATATCCCGGCAACAAAGGATATGCAATAAGTTTTGAGGCTCTTCTTTTATTTATAAAAGCACTATTGCCAAGTAGCGAAATTATAAAAACAGCCCTTAGAACAGAAACCTCTATTTATCCAGATATTGCTTTACGTGAATTAATCGCAAATGCTTTAATCCATCAAGACTTTACGGTAAAAGGTGCGGGACCAATGATAGAAATATATGACAACAGGATTGAGATATCAAATCCAGGAAAGCTATTACCTTCAAAAAGTGTCGATAGGTTAATTGGAACCACGCCACAATCAAGAAATGATGCTTTGGCATCTGCTTTTAGAAGATACAATATATGTGAAGAAAGAGGTTCTGGTTTTCAAAAATCAGTAGCTGCAATTGAGCTGTATGGTTTGCCTCCGCTTCGATTCGAAGAGTTGGCAAACTCCTTTAGAGTAACCATTTATGCTCCCAGAAGTTTTGCTGAACTTTCACCACTAGAACGGGTAGAAGCAGCTTATCAGCATTGTGTTTTACAATACTTTAGCTCAGCGGCAATGTCTAACACATCATTAAGAGAGCGTTTTAAAATGCACGACAAACAACGTTCTCAAGTATCATTGGTAATTAAAGAAGCACTAAACCAAAGTAGAATAAAACCGAAGGATCCCAATAATGCATCTACTAAATTTGTGGAATATGTTCCTTTTTGGGCATAGATTCTTGCTTGTTTAGAAAAGAGAAAGTGTGTCTAATGCGTTGTTTATCAATGAGTTTTTACTTGTTTTTAAGAAAGAAATAAATTTTATATGAAAGAAGATTGGTGTAAAGTAAATTATAAAGATGTTGTTCTAAATGTATCTACTTCAAAGAAAAAATTAAAACAGAAGGAGTATTTATCTGAAGGAAAAATTCCTGTAGTTGACCAAGGTCAAGAGCTAATTGGTGGTTATACTGATGATGATAATAGAACTCTTAATTGTATGCTACCAGTTATAGTTTTTGGAGACCATACTAAAATAGTCAAACTAATTAATTTCGCATTTGCACCTGGGGCGGATGGAACAAAGATTTTAGAGGTTAGAAAACCTATTGAAGCCAAATTTCTGTATTATTTGACAAAGGTTTTGGCTTTTAAAATATCAGACAAAGGCTATGCAAGACATTATCAATATCTTGAAAAAGAATATCTTCCACTTGCACCCCTCCCCATCCAGCGCGCCATCGTCAAAAAAATAGAAGAACTCTTCAGCAGTTTAGATAGCGGTATTGCCGACCTTAAAAAAGCACAAGAGCAATTGGTCATTTATAGACAAGCGGTCTTGAAAAAGGCGTTTGAGGGGGAGTTGACGAAGGAATGGAGAGAAATACAAACAAATCTGCCTACTGCTGATGAATTGTTGGAACAAATTAAAGAGGAACGACAAAGGTTTTATGAACAGCAAATAGCAGATTGGAAAGAAGCGATTAAGCTATGGGATGAGAATGGTAAAGAAGGAAGAAAGCCAAATAAGCCACAAAAGACAAAGAAATTCAAAGAAATCACAAGTGAAGAATATTCTAAACTTCCATCACTACCATCTACTTGGAGTTGGAATAAATTTGGTAATGTGTGTCTTAAAATAATGGATGGGACACATTATTCTCCAAAAAACTCACCAGATGGAGACTTTAAATATATAACTGCTAAAAACATTAAAGAAGGAAGAATAGAATTAAACAAGCTTTCCTATGTGTCAAAAAAAGATCATCAAGAAATATATTCAAGATGCGATGTGAAAAAGGGTGATGTCCTTTATATAAAAGATGGAGCAACTACTGGTAGAGCGGCAATTAATAATTTTGATGAAGAGTTTTCTTTGCTATCAAGTGTTGGTGTTTTTCGAACTTCGCATAATTTAATTTCTCCAAAATATTTAGAGTACTATCTCAACGCACAGATAACTAGAAACAGAATGTTAAGCAATATTGCTGGTGTGGCAATAACTAGGCTGACATTGGTTAAATTAAACAATTCTGAGTTTATTATTTGTTCACAAAAAGAGCAAAGCCAAATCGTCCGCGAAATCGAATCCCGTCTCTCCGTTTGCGATAAAGTAGAAGAAAGCATTACAGAAAGTTTAGAAAAAGCCCAGGCCTTGCGCCAAAGCATTCTCAAAAAAGCCTTTGAGGGCAAATTGTTGAGCAATGCAGAAATTGAACAATGCAAACGGGAAAAGGATTATGAACCGGCAAGTGTGTTGTTGAAAAAATTAAAAAATTAAAAAAGAAGAAATAACAAAGTAGCAAAATAAGCGACAGTTCAAAAAAGCATAATCTGTGCAATTATTGCACAAGTTCAATAATAATGAAAGAACAAAACCAAATAGAAATTTATCAATCCAATGATGGTTCTACTCAAATTGAAGTTCAGTTTGAGAAAGAAACTGTATGGTTGAATAGACATCAACTTGCTGCTTTATTCGATAGGGATATTAAAACTATCGGAAAACACATAAACAATGTTTTTAAAGAAGGTGAATTAAGTAAAAAAGCAACTGTCGCAAAATATGCGACAGTTCAAAAAGAAGGAGATAGAGAGGTTGCTAGAGATGTAGAACATTATAATCTTGATGTCATAATATCTGTAGGGTACAGAGTTAAATCGCAAAGCGGCACACAATTTAGGATATGGGCAAATCGTGTTTTAAAAGACTATTTAGTTAAAGGCTATGCCATTAATGAAAAACGTTTAGCTCAAAAAGAACAAGAAGTAAACCTGTTGAAAAATGGGATTCAAATTTTAAGCAGAGCCATTGAAGATAAAACTGCCGATGATAATTGGCTTGCTATATTTGCCAAAGGACTCAGCTTATTGGATGATTACGACCACGAACAGTTAGATGCTAAAGGATTAACCGTTAGACAGGCAGCGTATCCAAGTTTGGAAGTGTATCAAAAACTCATCAATCAAATGCTAAACGAATTTGATAGTGATGTCTTTGGGAAAGAAAAAGACAACAGCTTTCAAAGTTCTATAGCCCAAATTACAAAAGGCTTTGGTGAGGATGATTTTTATCCGTCCTTAGAAGAAAAAGCAACAATGCTTTTATATTTAGTCGTGAAAAACCACTCGTTTGTTGATGGCAATAAACGCATAGCAGCAGCTTGTTTTCTTAAGTTTTTGCAGCAAAACAAGATGCTTTTCAATACCCAAAATCAACCTATAATAAATAATGATACGCTAGCGAGTTTGACTCTTTTTATAGCGTCCAGCAAACCAGAAGAAATGGAAACAGTAAAACGTTTGGTAATTAGTGTATTAAATAGAAATAAATAAAATGACAGACTCAAGCATCATATCAAAAATATGGAACCTTGCCAACGTACTGCGTGACGATGGTGTAGGCTATGGCGATTATTTAGAACAAATCACCTATTTGCTATTCCTTAAAATGGCAGACGAATTGAATAAACCACCATATAATAAAGGGCTGGTTTTCCCGAAATTAAAAGACGTAGAGGGAAACGAAATACCCGATGGAGAAATCGCCAATTGGGAAACGCTTTCAGGTAAAAGAGGAGCCGAGCTGGAATCATTTTACAGTCAGTTGTTGCGAACGCTCAGCACAGAAAAAGGAACTTTAGGACAGATTTTCACCAAGAGCCAGAATAAAATTCAGGATCCTGCCAAACTGCTAAAAGTCATCAACCTGATCGACAAAGAAGAATGGTCGATGATGGGTGCCGATATCAAAGGGAAAATTTATGAGGGGCTGTTGGAGAAAAACGCAGAAGATACTAAAAGTGGCGCAGGGCAATACTTTACACCACGAGCATTGATTAAAACAATGGTCGCCTGTGTACAACCCAAACCAATGAAAACCATTGTAGATCCAGCTTGCGGAACAGGGGGTTTCTTTTTGGCTGCTTATGATTGGGTAGTAGATAACAACAAGCTAGACAGAGATGAAAAGGAGTTTTTGAAAAACAAAACCTTTCACGGAAATGAAATTGTTGCCAATACCCGCAGAATGTGTTTGATGAATATGTATTTGCACAATATCGGTGAAATAGATGGAGAGTCATTTATCAATCCGAATGATGCATTGATTGCAGATGATGGAAGCAGGTATGATTACGTATTGGCAAATCCTCCTTTTGGTAAAAAAAGCAGTATGACTTTTACCAACGAACAAGGAGAAATTGAAAAAGAAGATTTGAGCTACAATCGCCAAGATTTTTGGGAAACCACTTCTAACAAGCAGTTGAATTTCTTGCAACACATAAAAACGCAATTAAAAATAAACGGAGAAGCAGCAGTAGTACTTCCTGATAATGTTTTGTTTGAAGGTGGAGCAGGTGAAGAAGTTAGAAAACAGCTGATGAAAACAACGGAACTGCACACTATTTTGAGATTGCCCACAGGTATATTTTATGCACAAGGAGTGAAGGCAAACGTACTGTTCTTTAACAACAAACCAGCTAGTAAAGAAGCCTGGACAAAAGAGATTTGGTTTTATGACTACAGAACAAACATACATCATACGCCAAAGAAGAACCCAATGCGTCAAGAGCACTTAGCTGAGTTTGTAGAGTTGTATAATGGCGAAAACATCAACAAAAGAGCAGCTACTTGGAGCGAAGAAAATGAAGAAGGGCGATGGAGAAAGTACAGCTATGATGAAATAATAGCTAGAGACAAAACGAGTTTAGATATATTTTGGCTCAGAGATAAAAGTCTAACTGATTTAGATAACCTACCCGATCCTGATATTTTAGCTAGTGAAATCATAGAAAACATAGAGGCCGGACTAAACAGTTTTAAAGAAATAATGGAGACGATAAATTCAGTTGATTAGCGTTTTGGGGCTTTGCGAGGTGGCGTAAACCGAGCACTAATGTTAATATTCAACTGTTTTTTACTTCTACGCCAGAAGTTTATTTTTATTACTTTACCAGCCATCTTGCAAAACCTCTGTTATATGATGGCTTTATTTTTCGGTTACTATTTTTTAACTACTTTTGCTTTTTTAATTTCTGTAATTTATGAAAAAGAATTTTACAATTTCAATAACAATGTTCTTATTAGTTTCTTTGATTATATTTTTTTATACAGAATTAATCAGTTTGCAATCTAAAATCAGCTCTCTTTCAAACGAAGTTTATTTATTAAAACATCCTTGTAAAACTATAGTTCAAACTACAACAGATAATAAATTAAACTACAAAGATGATTTTCTAAACGAACAAATTAGTAATTCAACAACTTTAGTTTTAAGTGTTATTGGTTTTGCACTCGTTTTCGCTGGATTTTTCACTTACCTTTTTGGTAAAGGTGTATTTCTCGATGTTATGAAGCAATTTAGACTTAGAATTAATGAGGTCAGACAGGAGGTACGCAACGCAAATAAGTCCAATGATAACAAGTATAGGGAGATATTTAATAAACATAATGATTTTGAGTTTAGTTTAAATTATAATCAAGGTAACTTCTATGTGAATTTATATAACAAGTATGTTGATGAAAAAAATGCAGAGATGAGTCTGTATTATGCTTTAATTGCTTTTTCTTATTTCACAAATTGTTCTTTAAGTAATTCACATAAAAATGATAATGAATTTAAAGTTGAAAAAGTTGATTACATTAAGAACGGATTAAAGAACTTAACAGAATTAAAAGAGTATAAAGTTAATGTTGAGTTCGGAGGAACAATTCACAATAATATAAATAACATAAGAAAGTTAGATAATTTTGAAATTGACACACTGCTTTCTATACTTCAAGCATCTATTAAATATGAAATCCGTTAGTTTTCTTTCTGCGATGTGTTTGTCATAAGCTGTTGTGCAATCGGCTTTGTAATTTTAAGAAAATTTTTTATAAGTTTGAACTTTTAAACTTATTAATATGGAAAAAGTTAATTTAGAAATGCCTTAACCCAACACTTAAAAAGTTATTAGATGAAAGTTATAAAAATTATAGTTACCTTACTTGCGGTTACACATTTCGAACAACGACTTTACTATAATCAAGAAAGGGCTTATCCTTTAACTCTGTCTTATTATGATGAGAAGTAGTTCCAACATAATCGTCTTTTCCTATTGTATAATAATCTTGTTTCATTTTTTAATTAATTTTAGTTATGTTTAAATATACTGTTAATCAGAAAAAAATAATTGTAGTGTTGATGTTAATCAATACTCTTGCGTTTCTTGTGAATTTTTTTAATACTCAAAGGTATATAAATAGTGATTTTAAACCTAAAACCTACATACTAACAGACTGTACACCAGGCTACTTTAAAGATTATTATCGGTATAAGAATAAAACATTTTATTATAGACACAAACAAGAAAAATTTTGGCCATTTACTGAATTTTTTGAAAGCTCAAGTAAGGGTAGGTTCAGAGGTTTGTTTGTTGATTATGACCACACTGAATTCCTTATTTATAGCGTATTAATTTTTGGAATACCTGTAGTAGGTAGAATTCTAAATCAAAAAGAAGAAAAAGAGTAACTATAACTTAATATTGTAAAATCATTCTTGCAAGGTCTATTGAATTTTGGTGAGACTTTAGTTAAACGAAGAAGGACTTTAGTCAAACCGATATGAATCACTTTTATAACCTCAAAGATGGTGACTGCTACAAGTGGATTTTTCGTCAGAGTCGTTATATTAACGGAAAAAAGGAAGTTGCACCGCAAGGGAATCCTTTCATAATACCTGTCGAAGAAGTAGAGTGTCACCATTGTAATTCTTGTGAACAATAGTAGCAAGAATGATTTAGGAGTAGCGTTCCACCGTTACTCTTTTTTAAGTTTAATTTTAAATACTTATTTTATGTACGACATATATTTTTGGATAAATTTTGGTATACAATTTTTAATTGGTGTAGGTTTAGTCTTAATTATTAGACATAAAAACTCATTAATATCTACTCTAAAAGAACAAAACAGTTCTACAAAATCTTTTTTGGAATTATATGACATTCAAAAACTCAAGGATTATCAAAACCTCTCTAATGAGGTTCTTGAGTTAAAGCATAAAAAAGTGCTAGACCAAGCTATTAAAGATACATATGTAAAATTTGAACAATCTTCTAAAGAAGGTATTGAACTTGCAGCTAAAGACTTCGCTGAAAAATACAATGAGTTTTTAGATTTTCAGTTACACTTTCTTTTAAAGATGGATGATTCTCAAAGAAACGAATGGCTAAAAAGACTACCAAAAAATAGAGAATTTATTGAAATGGCTATTAAACAGATTGAACTAGGAAATATCAAAGCTCAATAAACCTTTTGAGTAATACTCTCTTATTTCATTATATCTTTCTTCTGTATCTATTTCAAACTCTTTGATTAACTTGAAGTAGTTGTCAAACTGTTGTTTTTTATTCTCTACGTCTTTCATAAGCTATCATATAACTAGTGCATAGTATAATTTGCTGATAAATAAGCGGTGTATCCTGATATTGGTTGACCTTCAAAACACTTAAGAAAACCTCGCTTAAAGCCTTCTTTAAGTGAGGTTTTTTCATATAGTTTAAGTTGAAAAATAATATGGTTTTTGGGAAGCCTACAAAGATAACCAACCTAAAATCTAATCTTGCAACCCCTTTGCAAGCTACTTCAAAACCTTCTGTATTCTATCAACATCAATCGGGTTATCTGATGAGTCACAGAGTTTGAAAGCTTGAATAAGATCAAGAACTACTGGATTGATGCTCGCAAATCTTTTGACCAGTAATTCATCTTTATTGAGTTTAACTTCTCGCTTTTCAGAATCTAATAAGATATACAAGTCGGCTAAATCAGCTCCTTTTGCACAGGTCGTGTGCTCGAGATAATTACTTACTGATATTCTAAAACCTGATTGAATGAAACCTATTGCTTTTTCGTGCCAATTGTCAAATTCAGATTTATCTGGAAATGCAATAATTTCTCTGTCTTTAATGGGTTCTAAGAACTCTCTTTTGTAGTTCTGTTTGCTTCCCGTTGCAAGCCAAGTATATTCGGGCATAAATAGCGCCATTATAATTGCTGTTTTTTCTGATTCCACTAGGGCTATCTTCTTGTTGGTAGCAATCAAATGCAAGCCAAAAAGACATTGTCTCAAGTCAAAGCTCTGTATTTTAAGTCTTGAATGCACCCAATTAATATGAGGATATGGCTTTTTTATGCGCTTGCCTGACTTTAGATCATACAACATTATTTTTCCTGCTCTAATAACAAAGTGGTTGTCAATCTGCCAAAACACAGTCGCACCATCCCATGTTTTAGAAGTGCCCACTTTGTATAAGTCAAATACCCTAAGAACTTCAACTTCAGGAAACAGGCTAGTAAGATACAAGTAGAAGTTATTTTTAGTATATTCTTTTAAGGTTTGCTGCATTAGTTTTACTGGATGTGACATCACTATAGTCTTGCTATTAGTGGGTTCTGCAAGGCTTTTGAAGGAGGTTTTGCAAGGGCTTGCAAAAGACCCATTGTTCTTCTGTGGGATATTGAAATAGCCACACTCTTGCTCTCGGTCACATCTGCCGTATACATCTTCTAAATATTCGTTTGTTTGCTCGAATACATATCTTACAAAACGCTTTTTCTCGCACTTTGGGCATACAAACTTTTTGCTGGATTTGTCAAAATGATATCTCATCGCATTATATTATTCGTAAGCCTCGTAACACTCGTAATCATTTTATCTTTACGAGTGTTACGAGGCTTACGACTTTTTGGAATTAAATATAGTTGTTACCAAGTATCTCATGGCTTCTTTCTCAGTTAGTACTTTCTTTCTTCTTTTAGATGTAGAGGCAACCTTTGGAGTTATAATTTTTTCAGCTTTACCCATAAACTTTTTTTGCTCCTCAAATGGGAGTGCTTTAAAAAATGCTATGAGGTTTTCAGCTGTCAAAATATATTATCTATTTTGCTCTAAAACATTGCGTACAGTACCTTCTGAGACATTTACTTGTCTTGCCACCTCACAGTTGTTATAGCCTGCTTTGTTGAGTTCTATAATCTTGTTGTTTCGTTCAATAACATCTGATTTCGACTTCAGGATTAGATGTTCAATTTCAATCCCGAACTCTATAAACTCAAATTCTAGGAAGCTTCTATTCTTTGAAATTTGATAAATAAGTATATTGTCTGAATGGTAGATCTTTTGGCAGTTTCTTTCTTTGATCTGTTTGATATAGCGTAGGCTGCTATTAGCAAAGCTTTCGCCAATAGCAAAGCAACTATCACAAAAGTTCATGATGTTTTTACTTCCAGAAACATCATTTTTGCTCAAGGGCTTTGAAGGGTCACGTTTAGGGGTGTGCGCCAAGACTAAAATTGAGATGTTTAACTTCTTTTTTATTGCATTCAGGATTTTCATCAATCTTAATGCGTCTTTTGCTTTCTCTGTTTCGTTTTTGAGATAAGTGATATTGTCTACTATGAGAATGCTTGCATTACATGATATCACCTCACTTTCTAAAGACCTTAGAATTTCTTCTTCAAAATCTGAATTGTCATTCCTTATTTTGTCAATATCTAGTTCAGAGCGCAAGAAGTTATTGTGGAATACATAGTGATCTTTGAAGTCTGTTGAATAGCGATTCTCATACTGTTTTGCGGTTAGTTCAAAATCGAGATACAATACTATTTGAGCTTCACACTCATTGACAAGGTTTGCTGTTGAGATTCCTTTGCTTAGGCTATTTGCAATCTGTACTGCAATGATTGATTTACCTAAATTAGTGTCTGAGAAAAGAATACACATTTCTTTTTCAAACCACAACTCACCAAACAGCTTTCTAGGTATTGGTTTGTTTTTAGCTAAATCAATCCACTGATTAGAAGACAAGGTTTTAAAAACAGAAGTGGGTTTTTCTATTTCTTTTTTTAAGTCTAATCGTAACTTTTCGTTTTTCATCATTATTAATTTTGATTGTTAATGATGACGAAAGTATAGGTTCTGGTGATTTTGTAAAAAAAAACTAGGTTTCTATTTCCATATAAAGGAAATAAAAACCTGTGGAAACCAAGAGAAGCTAATGTGTAAAGTTTTATGCTCTATATTTCGGGAAGAATACCCTTGAATGATTGGTTTAACAATCTTTTTAATTCAATATAATCAGCATCTCTTCTACCGTTAAAGACTTTTATAGCAAATATTGCTGGTTTACTACATATTCTGTCATGACCAAAAAGCTCTATAATACTATTATAAAATGCTGATTGCTCTTTTTTGGGCAACGCTAAAATGTTTTGCTCTTTTAAATATTCAATCATCCGTCTGAGTCCAACACCTTTTAGATGAGAATAATGTTTTTTTATAATGTTTTCAATCTCTACTTTATTATCATGAATAATGAAATCTCTAAAAGGTTTTTTATTTGTTTTATCATTTACAATTGTCTTACTAGTAGCTAGATTACGGTTTTTATCTCTTAGTCTTCTATGGATTTCTTTAAATGATATTAGAGTGTCAGAATTATTTGCTAGTTCAGCTGATGGAATGTCCGTTGATTCATCAGAAGGGTAGGTTATGAATGACCAAACGTTTTCAGATTTTAATCCAGTAATTTTTTCGACTTCAACTAGATGTGTAATATAAATGTGGCTTTGAAGAATAAATAGATGTTTTTTGTCCACAATCTTTTTTGAAGCTTGGATGTCAAAATGTTTCGCTAAGTAATAACTAATCAAAACTGCTGTCTCAAGTGATTGTAGGTATCTTTTACTTATATATAATAAGGAGTGTTCATCTAGCTCTGTATGATATTGGAGCAACTGGAAGCAGTTATCATTTAAATCTTTTTTTGTTATAACACTGAATAAATGCTTAGTTTCAAAAGCAACAATATTTTTAGTGCTTTCTATATATACAACCTCATCCATATTAGTTGTAAACTCATAGTCTATATCTTTAAGTAAATCAATGATAGCTTTAGGATAGTAAGCCAAAAAATTGTTATAAAGAACTAACTGAAGGTTATTCAGTAATGTTTGTGCTTTAGTCATTTTATTCAATATTAAGATTCAACTACAATTCTTTTATATAGCTTAATTTGGTGTTATTTTTTCGATTAGTATGTTGAATATCACCTTCATAAATGATATGATATACAAAACTTGCCTGGCTTGCCTAACTCTTGAATTATATCACTTTTGATTTAAATTGTATTCGTTTATTAACTTCTATATTAGTCCTTCTTCCTACGGTCAAATTATAAAATATTAAATTTAAGAAAGAATCCTATTATTCAAAATATTATTCAAGATTATTGCTAAATAATACCTGCTTGAAGGGGATATTTCAAGACATATTTTGCAAGCCTTTTGCAAAACAGGTTTTAAGACTTTTGAATTTGATGTTTTGAATTGTTTATAGCTAGATAGAATAGAAGTATTTCTTTTGTATTGCCTTATACCACTTAATTTACAGGGAATAAATAATTTGAATCTATTGCTTCTAGCTTAGTTGACTCTTATAAGCTACGAGTTGCTATTGCAGTTATTTTGCAAGTGGTTTTGCAAGCCTTTTGCAAAACAGGTCTTGAGCTTTTGAATTTGATGTTTTGAATGGTTTATAGCTAGATAGAATAGAAGTATTTCTTTTGTATTGCCTATATCAATGATTTTAAAGGGAATAAATAATTTGAATCTATTGCTTCTGGTTTAGCTGAATCTTATAAGCTATGAGTTGCTATTGCAGCTATTTTGCAAGTGGTTTTGTAAAAGCATTGCAAAATAGGTTTTGAACATAGATAGTTAGTGTGAATATGTACTTATACTTACTTGTAAACTCTATTTATAGTTCCAGTATATGTATTTATCAGTATAACTAGTTTCATTTGATAATCATTAGTTGAATATAAACGATCATCAATTGATAGTAAAATAGTATACAAGCTAAACCCTGTCTTGCACGTGTTTTGCAAAACAGGGTTTGTTGTCAAGAAAGTTAGTTTGTAATAAGATAATGGCAAATCTATATTGTGATTGTTGCGCTAAAGCAAATGCCCTGAGGTTTCTATTGGCTTTGCTGCACACATAGCTTTCTACACACTATACAATGCTGTTTAACTGGACAATGTATCTTGTTTGTGCTTGTTTTGCAATGCTTTTGTAATAGGTATTGCAACGCTATTTACAAGTGTGTTGCACGTAGACTTCAAGACTGTTTTAGGTCAGCAAATGTGAATAATCACTCGGTAGTTCAGCATCAATATCTCTGAGGTACTTATCTAAGGCAGTTTGTGTGGAGTGACCCGTAATCAGCATCAACTCACTTTTTGCTACCTGTGGCGAATGTGTTTCTCTTAGTTTGCGGTATAATTTGGTTATAAATGTATGCCTAAAGCTATACAACCCAAAGTCTTTGCTCAACTCAAAATGCTTCTTGATTACTTCATTAAATCTTTTTGAAAAATAATCTCTCTTATTATTTTCTTTAGTTTCCCATTCCATTCCGTAGCCATTGGGCGTAAACAGGAAGTGTTCAGGGTTCATCTTCGATATATCAGGCAATTCATTCAATAGAATATCAGGAATGATTTTAGTCTTTATGGGTTTGTTTTTTGCTTTTACGTGAAGTTTATTCTCAACAATATCAATATCTTTTATTCTCAACCTACATACCTCAACAGGACGCAAGAAATTATAAGAAATGAACTGTATAAACAATAATAGTTCAGGGTCTTTATGAGCTAAGTATTCATAAATTTCAACTTGTTTGGCATCACTAAAGGTTTTATTGCGCTCTGGTGCGCTATTAAGTACATTGATCCTGGAGATAAAGTTGTAATCTATGTATTCATTATTCTCCAATTCACTAAAGAACGAACTCAAGTCAGTTCTATAATTATTTCTATTTCTAGGACTACTAGTTTCAAGAATGCTGTTTAAGAAGCTTGTTACTTGTTTCTTTGTTATTGAAGCTACTGGTCTTGAAACATCTGGAAGTGATTTCATAAACCTCTTAATCCTTAATTGATAATTTCCGAATGAAGTTTCGTTCATTACATTTTTCTTCAATCTCAAAATGATTGTAAAAGCATCTTTTATAGAAGTTACATCATCATTTAGCTCAGTTGGAACTTCAGTTTTAACCTTTTTAGGCGCAGCCTTTGGTTTGACCGTTTTTGGTCTGATTGCTTGATGTTCAGTGGGTTTTGAGGCTTCAAAACTAGTATTCTTATCAAATAATTTATCTAAATAACTGAAGTCATTATCAGTAAACGGATTTGCTCCGTTTAGGAGTAGTTTTTCAAGAGACTCTCTCATTACACTAAGATATGCGTAGCGTTCTCTTTTGTTCTTAAAAGAATTAGCCGTCCCTTTAATGGGCGTTTGTCTCTTTAGTAGTGAGGTTTCTGGACATCTATAGCTGTAATAAACATACCAGTCTTTCTTTAGAGCAGCTTCTTGTCGCTCTTTACTGAAACTTTCCCAATCAGTGATATCTATACCACCAGAGTAGATTTTTGGGATAGAAAAGTTGCGTTTTGACATCGTATTAAGTTTAGAATAATCACTTAAATAGTTTGCAATATAATGCAAATTTAGTCCAAAACCGTATACTGAATCGTATACTAAATCATTGATTTGATGCAAGGCGCTTAAAATCGTAAGCATAAAAAAACGGTTTAGATAGCCTAAACCGTTTTGTTTGAATAAGATACAATTGTAGCGAAGACGGGATTTGAACCCGTGACCTCAGGGTTATGAATCCTGCGCTCTAACCAACTGAGCTACCTCGCCAATTAGTGAAATAAGTACTACTTCTTTCAACTGGGGTGCAAATTTAGAATTATTTTTAATAGCAAACAAAATAATAAATAAGATTATTTAATAAAAGTATTTTTTTATATGATGCTTATTACTTATATTGTCCGAAATTTTTTGTATATATGGAAGGTAAAATCAAATACGAGATGGAGTTTCCCCTTACGGTGTCTCCACAATTGCTATATCAATATATCTCCACTGCGTCTGAACTTGCAGAATGGTTTGCAGATGACGTAAACTCTAGAGGTGAAATATTTACCTTTACTTGGGACGGAGAAGTTCAGAAAGCTAAAATATCTGTAAAAAAGTCAGTAGAGAAAGTTAGATTTAGATGGTTGGACGAAAACGAAAACGAAAACGAACATTATTTTGAATTTAGAATTCAAGAAGACGAACTCACCAAAGACGTATCGCTTGTAGTGACCGATTTTGCTGAAGAAGACGATTTAGAAGACTCTAAACAGCTTTGGGAAACTCAAATAGCCGATTTAAAACAAGTTTTAGGCTCTGCCTAATTTCTTAGAAAGCTATTTATTTCATATTTTTGTAACACCTCACTAAGAGGTGTTTTTTATTTTTAAAAGGATGATAAATTTCAACGGAAATATAATTGATTCTGCCCAAAATCAATTGTTTGACAATAGGGCTTTTTTGTTCGGTGATGCTGTATTTGAAACCCTCAAAGTAATAGATAATAAAGTTCTCTTTTTAGAAGATCATTATTTCAGGCTGATGTCATCGATGCGTATTTTGAGAATGGAAATCCCGATGAATTTTACGATGGAGTTCCTGGAAAGCGAAATTACCACACTGCTTTCAAAATCAGAAAAATCAGCCGCTTACCGTGTTCGTATTACGGTGTATCGCAATTCAGGAGGATTTTATCTTCCGCAAACTAATGATGTAGGCTATCTGATACACTGTACTTCGTTGCAAAAGGCTGTTTATGAATTCTCAAACGCTCCTTATGAAGTAGATATCTTCAAGGATTTTTATGTGACCAAACAACTGCTTTCTTCTGTGAAATCTACCAATAGAGCGATAAACATTACAGGTAGCATTTACGCTGATGAAAACGGACTACAAAACTGTTTGTTGCTCAATGACTCTAAGAATGTTATTGAGGCATTAAACGGAAATTTGTTTATGCTTAATGACAATCTACTAAGGACTCCTCCAGTTTCAGAAGGCTGTATCGGAGGTATTATGCGCAAGCAGATTCTGGCTATAGCTAGGAAAATAGAAGGGCTAGAGGTTTCAGAAGAACCAATTTCTCCTTTTGATTTGCAAAAAGCTGACGAGCTTTTTATAACCAATATAATTCTCGGAATACAGCCTATTACCAAGTATCGTAAAAAAGAATTTCAAACGCAATTAGCAGATGAATTAGTAGTAAAACTCAATGCCATAGTCCGATTAGGGTAATTAGAGTGTCCTATTTTATGGATGATTCAGAAAAACTGCTAGTTCTTTTTGCTAAAAACAAAAGGGTTGTAATGTTTTTTGCGTATATTTGCACCCGCTAAAAGAGAGGAGGTGTCTAAATTATGTTGATTATACCAATTAAAGACGGAGAAAATATTGATAGAGCGCTAAAGCGTTACAAAAGGAAATTTGATAAAACAGGTGTCGTTCGTCAGTTAAGAGCACGTCAGGCTTTCTCAAAACCTTCAGTAATTAAAAGAGCTCAAATGCAAAAAGCACAGTACATCCAAGGACTTAAGGACAATATGGAAGGCTAGTAGTTTTTTGTAATAATATTAATACCATTAGGGTTAGAAGTTTTGTACTTTTGACTTTAATGGTTTTTTTATGGGCAAAAATATAATGGCTTTTCAAGAATACCTGCTTAGAGAGAAAAATTATTCTCCGCTAACGGTCAAGGCTTATAGCGATGATTTGAAGTCTTTTCAGTCATTTCTTAAAAGCAAATTTGATGTTGATGTTCTAGAAGAAGTCAGTTATGGTCAAATCAGAAGCTGGATTGTTATGCTTTCTGATAATGGGATTTCAAACCGAAGTATAAACCGCAAAATCTCCTCGCTCAAGACTTTTTATAAGTTCTTGCTCAAAATTAAAGAGATTGACAATAGTCCGCTAGCTAAACATCGATCCCTCAAAACCCTCCAAAAAGTCCAAATACCATTTTCCGAAAAAGAATTACAAGCCGTTTTTGATATGCCTTTCGAGAATAACTTCAAAGAAGTCAGAGATCGCTTAATTATCGAGCTGTTTTATTCTACTGGTATTCGTAGAGCAGAATTGATTGGTCTTAAGCTCGTAGATTTTGATTTAAGCTTGAATACGATAAAAGTCTTGGGTAAGCGAAATAAAGAGCGTATTTTGCCGTTGCTAAATAGTGTAGTTCCGTTAACAAAACAATATCTGGCTTTTCGTTCTGATTTAGAGGTGATTGAGGATGCGGATAGTTTTTTTTTGACAGAAAAAGGAAGGAAATTATACAAAACACTTGTGTATAGAGTAATTAATGATTATTTTAGTGTCGTCTCAGAGAAAGTCAAAAAGAGCCCGCATGTTTTGAGGCATTCTTTCGCTACACATTTGCTAAACAACGGGGCAGATCTGAACTCGGTCAAAGAGCTTTTAGGGCACTCGAGTTTGGCTTCAACTCAGATATATGTGAATAGTAGTCTCTCAGAGCTCAAAAAAGTGTATGCAAATGCACATCCTAGAAATAAAAAATAAGTTTTAACTCTTTAATACAATTAGGTTATGAAAGTTAATTTAAATGCAGTAGGTTTTTCAGTAGACAAAAAGTTAGTTGATTTTATACAAATCAAGATGGACAAAATAGAAAGGTACTACGATAAGGTTGTAGATGCTGATGTATATCTGAAATTAGAGAATACAAGTGATAAGGAAAATAAAATTGTCGATATCAGAGTGAATATTCCTGGAAATGATATTGCAGTCAATAAACAGGCTAGAACCTTTGAGGAAGCGGTAGATAACTGTTGTGATGCTATCGAAAGATTGTTAATTAAACACAAAGAAAAGGCTAGAGCGTAAAATAATTTGAAAAACATTTGGTTTGAAAAATAATTTTTATACATTTGCAGTCCGTTAGAAATAGCGGACTTTGTTTTACAAGGTCGAATAAGAAAAATAAGCAGAGTAATGAGCTTTTGAAAAACAGCTTATTAACTAGGGTATAGGGAAGATACTCAAGCGGCGAACGAGGACGGACTGTAAATCCGTTGGGAAACCTTCGCAGGTTCGAATCCTGCTCTTCCCACTAATTCGGCTTTTTATAATAAAAGCCGAATTATTTTGTTTTACTCTGCCGATGTAGCTCAGGGGTAGAGTGCTTCCTTGGTAAGGAAGAGGTCACGGGTTCAATTCCCGTCATTGGCTCGAAGTGGTAAGAAATTGAACACTATTATATAACTAAGATTAAATTTTTTTAAAATGGCAAAAGAAACCTTTGATCGTTCGAAACCGCACTTAAATATCGGTACTATCGGACACGTAGATCACGGAAAAACTACTACTACTGCCGCTATTACTAAGGTATTGGCAGATGCTGGATTCTCAGAAGCTAGATCTTTTGATCAGATTGATAATGCTCCAGAGGAAAAAGAAAGAGGTATTACCATTAATACTTCGCACGTAGAATATCAAACTGCAAATCGTCACTATGCGCACGTTGACTGTCCAGGTCACGCGGATTATGTTAAAAACATGGTTACGGGTGCGGCTCAGATGGATGGAGCGATCCTTGTGGTTGCTGCTACAGACGGACCAATGCCACAAACACGTGAGCACATCCTTTTAGGACGTCAGGTAGGTATTCCTCGTATGGTTGTATTTATGAATAAAGTAGATTTAGTTGATGACCCTGAGCTTTTAGAGCTTGTTGAGATGGAGATCAGAGACCTACTTTCGTTCTACCAATATGACGGAGATAACTGTCCAGTTATTCAAGGATCAGCTCTTGGTGCACTTAACGGTGAGCCAAAATGGGTTGAGAAATTGTTAGAGCTAATGGCTGCGGTTGATGCATGGATTGAAGAGCCTTTACGTGATACTGACAAGCCTTTCTTGATGCCGGTTGAAGATGTGTTTACAATTACTGGTCGTGGAACTGTTGCTACAGGTCGTATCGAAACTGGTATTGCTAATACAGGAGATCCAGTTGAGATCATCGGGATGGGAGCTGAAAAATTAACTTCTACTGTAACAGGGGTTGAGATGTTCCGTAAAATTCTTGATAGAGGAGAGGCTGGAGATAACGTGGGTCTATTGTTGAGAGGTGTTGATAAATCTGATATCCGTCGTGGTATGGTTATCGTTAAGCCAGGATCTGTTAAGCCACATGCTCACTTTAAAGCTGAGGTGTATATCCTTAAAAAAGAAGAAGGTGGACGTCACACTCCATTCCATAACAACTACCGTCCACAGTTTTACGTACGTACAACTGACGTAACTGGTACTATTACTTTGCCAGAAGGAGTTGAGATGGTTATGCCTGGAGATAACTTAACTATTACTGTTGAGTTGCTACAGCCAATTGCATTGTCTCTTGGACTTCGTTTTGCTATCCGTGAAGGAGGTAGAACTGTTGGGGCAGGTCAGGTAACTGAAATCCTTTAGTATATCATAATTTAGTAAAGCTAGCAAAAACTACTCTATGTAGTTTTTGTTGGCTTTTTACAAACGGGTGTAGTTCAAGGGTAGAATGCCGGTCTCCAAAACCGTTGATGGGGGTTCGAATCCCTCCACCCGTGCAAAAGAAAATAGTATGAAAGTGATAAATTACATAAGCGACTCTTTTTCAGAACTGAAAAATCATGTGTCTTGGTCTTCATGGCCAGAAGTACAACGTCTGACAATTATTGTGGCTATATTTTCTGTTCTATTTGCTTTGGCGACTTGGGGAGCAGATGAGGTATTAATAAAAGTCATCGAGGCTTTCTATTCTCTCATAAATAGATAACACTTATTCTAATGGCTGATAATAATATAAAAAAATGGTATGTTGTTAGGGCTGTCAGTGGTCAGGAAAACAAAGTAAAGAATTATATCGAGATGGATATAAATCGCTTTGGTCTGTCTGATTACGTTTCACAAGTATTAGTCCCAACAGAAAAAGTTATCCAAATAAAAGACGGAAAGAAAATTAGTAAAGAAAAAGTTTATTTTCCTGGATATATAATGATAGAAGCAGCCTTAGTTGGTGAAGTTCCTCACGTTATAAAATCAATATCTGGTGTTATAGGTTTCTTAGGAGAGGTAAAAGGGGGAGACCCAACGCCTTTGCGACCATCTGAGGTGAATAGAATGTTAGGTAAGGTCGATGAACTGACAGTTCAAGCAGACGTTCAGAATATTCCTTTCGTAATCGGAGAAACATTAAAAGTAATTGATGGTCCGTTCAACGGATTCAACGGAACAGTTGAAAAAATCAATGAAGAAAAACGTAAACTCGAAGTCATGGTGAAGATTTTCGGAAGAAAATCACCCCTAGAATTGAGTTTTATGCAAGTAGAGAAAATATAATCGTTACAATTATTTTTATAACCCACATCTTGCTTCCAATTGAGATGTACATTATTTTAAACAATGGCAAAAGAAGTTAGTAAAGTAGTTAAACTACAAGTAAAGGGAGGTGCAGCGAACCCATCGCCACCGGTTGGACCTGCTTTGGGAGCTGCTGGAGTTAACATCATGGAGTTCTGTAAGCAATTTAATGCTAGAACTCAGGATAAACCCGGCAAAATTTTACCGGTACAAATTACCGTGTACAAAGATAAATCATTTGATTTTGTTATTAAAACTCCTCCAGCTGCAATCCAGCTTAAGGAAGTTACAAAGATTAAATCTGGATCTGGTCAACCTAACCGTAAGAAAGTAGCTAGCGTTACTTGGGATCAAGTTAGAGGTATTGCTGAAGACAAAATGCCTGATTTGAACGCATTTACAATCGAGTCAGCAATGTCTATGGTTGCTGGAACAGCTCGTTCAATGGGTATAACTGTAACAGGAACAGCTCCTTTTAATTCTTAATGTAAAGTAGAAATGGCAAAATTGACAAAAAAACAAAAAGAAGCAGCTTCTAAAATCGAAAAAGGTAAGTTGTATTCTTTAAAAGAAGCTTCTAGCTTAGTTAAAGAAGTAGCTTCAGCTAAATTTGATGAGTCTGTTGATATAGCTGTTCGTCTAGGTGTTGACCCAAGAAGAGCTAATCAGATGGTAAGAGGTGTTGTAACACTTCCACACGGTACAGGTAAAGACGTAAGAGTCCTTGCCCTTGTTACTCCAGATAAAGAGGCTGAGGCAAAAGCCGCTGGTGCAGACCACGTAGGTTTGGATGATTATCTTCAAAAGATTAAAGACGGTTGGACGGATATTGATGTAATCATCACTATGCCGGCTGTTATGGGTAAACTTGGACCTTTAGGACGTGTCCTAGGACCTCGTGGGCTTATGCCAAACCCTAAAACTGGTACTGTTACTATGGATGTAGCAAAAGCTATTCAAGAAGTTAAATCAGGTAAAATTGATTTTAGAGTAGATAAAACTGGTATTGTTCATGCTGGAATCGGTAAAGTTTCTTTCGGAGCCGATCAAATTGCTGAAAATGCAAATGAGATTATTCAAACATTAATCAAACTTAAACCAACTGCTGCAAAGGGTACTTATATTAAGAGTGTCTACTTATCAAGTACGATGAGCCCAGCAATCGCTTTAGATATTAAAGCGTAAGTGGTAGTTAATTATATTAAATTATGACTAGAGAAGAAAAATCAATCGCTATTCAGGATTTGACTGCACAGTTGGCCGGTGCCGGTGTCTTATATATTGCAGATATTTCAGGTTTAAACGCTCAAGCTACTTCTGACCTTAGAAGAGCTGCGTTTAAGGCAAATATCAAACTAGAAGTTGTTAAAAATACACTTTTAGCCAAAGCAATGGAGGCATCAACAGAAAGAAATTACGGAGACCTTCCTACTATTCTTAAAGGAAACTCTTCAATCTTCATTTCTGATACAGGTAACGCCCCAGCAAAACTGATTAAGGACTTCCGTAAGAAATCTAAAATACCTTTCCTTAAAGGTGCTTATATAGAAGAAGCGATTTTTATTGGAGACGAACAACTAGATGCTCTTGTAGCTATCAAATCTAAAGATGAGGTTATCGGTGAAATCATCGGACTACTTCAATCGCCTGCTAAAAATGTTATTTCTGCTCTTAAATCGAGTGGATCTACAATTGCAGGTCTTGTTAAAACTTTATCAGAAAGATAATCTGATAAAAACATTAAAGTGTACGCACTAATTAAATTATTATATTTTACAACCTATTAAAACGCTAAGAAAATGGCAGATTTAAAACAATTCGCAGAACAATTAGTTAACCTAACCGTTAAAGAAGTTAATGAGTTAGCTACAATCTTGAAAGATGAGTATGGTATTGAGCCAGCTGCTGCAGCTGTTGCTGTTGCTGCTGCAGGACCTGCAGGTGGAGGAGAAGTTGCTGAAGAGCAAACAGAATTCACTGTAGTTCTTAAAGAGGCTGGAGCTTCTAAACTTGCAGTAGTAAAAGCTGTTAAAGAACTTACAGGTCTTGGGCTTAAAGAAGCTAAAGATGTAGTTGATAGCGCACCTGCTAACGTGAAAGAAGGAGTTTCTAAAGACGAAGCTGAAGCGCTTAAAAAGTCATTAGAAGAAGCTGGAGCTGTAGTAGAGCTTAAGTAATCTGTGCTGCTTTTATAAGCTAGGTTTAGACCTTGAGATCACTCTCAAAGGTCTAAACCATTTTTCGTATAAAATATATTTGTACGATTTCTATTTCTTTTTTTAATAAAAATTTTATCTATTGATGATAACGAATCAGACTGAAAGATTAAATTTTGCCTCTACAAAAAACATCCCTGATTATCCAGATTTTCTAGATATTCAGGTTAAGTCGTTCCAAGATTTTTTTCAACTAGAAACAAAATCAAACGAAAGAGGTAACGAAGGTTTATATAACACCTTCATGGAAAACTTCCCCATAACAGACACTCGTAATCAATTTGTACTTGAGTTTTTAGACTATTTTATCGATCCACCTCGCTATTCAATTGAGGAATGTATTGATAGAGGGCTTACTTATAGTGTTCCACTAAAAGCACGTCTAAAGCTGTATTGTACAGACCCTGAACACGAAGACTTTGAGACCATTGTTCAAGATGTGTACCTAGGGACAATACCTTATATGACACCAAGTGGTACTTTTGTTATCAATGGTGCAGAAAGAGTTGTTGTATCTCAGTTACACCGTTCTCCTGGTGTGTTCTTTGGGCAGTCTTTTCATGCTAACGGAACCAAACTATATTCAGCAAGAGTTATTCCTTTTAAAGGATCTTGGATTGAGTTTGCAACGGATATCAATAGTGTGATGTATGCTTACATCGACAGAAAGAAAAAATTACCTGTAACAACACTCTTTAGAGCCATAGGATTTGAGAGAGATAAAGATATCCTCGAAATATTTGACTTGGCTGAAGAGGTTAAAGTAACTAAAACAGGAATCAAAAAATATATCGGACGCAGATTAGCTGCCCGTGTTCTTAATACATGGCACGAAGATTTCGTGGATGAAGACACAGGAGAGGTGGTGTCTATTGAGCGTAACGAAATCATATTAGACCGGGACGTAACCTTAGACAAAGACAATATCGAAGAGATATTAGAGGCTGATGTAAAAAACGTTCTTTTACATAAAGATGACAATAATCAGTCTGATTATGCCATCATTCACAATACTTTACAAAAAGACCCTACTAACTCAGAGAAAGAAGCTGTAGAGCACATTTACAGACAACTTCGTAATGCTGAACCGCCTGATGAGGAGACTGCACGCGGAATCATCGATAAGTTATTCTTCTCAGACCAGAGATATAACTTAGGTGAGGTAGGGCGTTATAGGATGAACAAAAAGTTAAACTTGAACATTCCAGTTGAAAAACAAGTATTAACTAAAGAAGATATCATCACTATCGTTAAATTTTTAATCGAGCTTATAAACTCTAAAGAAGAGATTGATGATATTGACCACTTATCAAACCGTCGTGTACGAACTGTTGGAGAACAGCTTTCTGCTCAGTTTGGTGTAGGTTTGGCACGTATGGCGCGTACTATTAGAGAGCGTATGAACGTTCGTGACAATGAGGTGTTTACGCCAATTGATCTGATCAATGCCAAAACACTATCGTCTGTTATTAATTCGTTTTTCGGGACTAATCAGTTATCTCAGTTTATGGATCAAACCAACCCGTTGGCGGAGATTACCCATAAACGTAGATTATCAGCCTTAGGACCTGGTGGTCTTTCTAGAGAAAGAGCAGGATTTGAGGTGCGTGACGTCCATTATACACATTACGGAAGACTTTGTCCTATTGAAACTCCAGAGGGACCAAACATCGGACTTATCTCTTCATTAGGGGTATATGCAAAAGTGAACTCAATGGGATTCATTGAGACACCTTATAGAGAAGTGAAAAATGGTGTGATTAACTTTAAAGAAGCTCCTGTTTATCTAAGTGCAGAAGAAGAGGAAGGCAAGTTAATTGCGCAAGCAAATATACAAGTTGACGCAAACGGAACTATTTTAGAAGAGAAGCTAATTGCAAAACAAGATGCAGATTTCCCTGTTATTGATCCTAAAGAACTGGATTATACGGATGTATCTCCAAATCAGATTGCATCGATTTCAGCCTCACTTATTCCGTTCTTAGAACACGATGATGCAAACCGTGCTTTGATGGGATCGAATATGATGCGTCAGGCCGTACCACTATTAAGACCAGAATCTCCAATTGTAGGAACAGGTCTAGAAAGACAAGTTGCTTCTGACTCAAGAGTACTTATCAATGCTGAAGGAGATGGTGTAGTCGAGTATGTAGATGCTGATAAGATTACAATCAAATACGACAGAACAGATAAAGAAAGATTGGTGAGTTTTGACGAAGACGACAAAACATACAACCTTATCAAGTTCAGAAAAACAAACCAGAGTACGTGTATTAACCTAAAACCAATTGTTCAAAAAGGAGATAGAGTTAAAAAAGGACAAGTGCTATGTGAAGGATATGCTACTCAGAACGGAGAATTAGCACTCGGAAGAAACCTCAAAGTGGCATTTATGCCTTGGAAAGGATATAACTTCGAGGATGCGATCGTGATTTCTGAGAAAGTAGTAAGAGAAGACATATTTACCTCTATCCATATCGATGATTATACATTAGAGGTGAGAGATACAAAACTAGGTAACGAAGAGCTTACCAATGATATTCCTAACGTTTCTGAAGAGACTACGAAAGACCTTGACGAAAACGGAATGATTAGAATCGGAGCTGAAGTGAATCCTGGTGATATACTTATAGGTAAGATTACTCCAAAAGGAGAATCTGACCCAACTCCAGAAGAGAAGCTCCTTAGAGCTATCTTCGGTGATAAAGCAGGTGATGTAAAAGACGCTTCACTTAAAGCGAGTCCGTCATTACACGGAGTAGTTTTAGACAAGAAGATTTTTACAAGAGTTGTCAAAGACAAACGCAAACGCTCTAAAGACAAAGAAGACCTTGATGCTTTAGAAGCAGATTTCTTAGTTAAATTCAATGAACTAAGAAACAGACTTATCGATAAGTTATTTGTTGTTGTTAACGGAAAAACCTCACAAGGAGTAATGAATGATCTAGGTGAAGAAGCCCTTCCGAAAGGAAAGAAATTCACTCTGAAAATGCTTACTTCTGTGGAGGACTTTGACCACCTAACTAGAGGTACTTGGACAGCCGATGATGAGACTAATAAAATGGTTAATGATTTGATTCATAACTATAAAATTAAACTCAACGACTTACAAGGAGCTCTACGTAGAGAGAAATTCACTATTTCTGTAGGAGATGAACTACCATCGGGAATCTTAAAACTAGCTAAAGTTTATATTGCTAAAAAACGTAAACTTAAGGTGGGAGATAAAATGGCAGGACGTCACGGAAACAAAGGTATTATCGCTAGAATTGTTCGTGATGAAGATATGCCGTTCTTAGAAGACGGAACACCAGTTGATATCGTATTGAATCCACTTGGGGTACCTTCTCGTATGAATATCGGGCAGATTTACGAAACAGTTCTTGGATGGGCAGGTCTGAAATTAAATCAGAAATATGCTACACCAATTTTTGACGGAGCTTCATTAGACCAAATCAATGAGCTTACTGATAAAGCTGAAATACCGAGATTCGGACACACCTATTTGTATGATGGAGGAACAGGAGAACGTTTCCACCAGCCAGCAACAGTTGGAGTGATTTATATGTTGAAATT
Source organism: Flavobacteriaceae bacterium (assembly GCA_034676605.1). Taxonomy (GTDB): domain Bacteria; phylum Bacteroidota; class Bacteroidia; order Flavobacteriales; family Flavobacteriaceae; genus Flavobacterium. Next base: position 34,103 of record JAUCBW010000002.1, read on the forward strand.
AGGACACATGGTTGATGATAAGATGCACGCGCGTTCAATAGGGCCGTACTCACTTATTACACAACAACCACTTGGAGGAAAAGCTCAGTTCGGAGGGCAACGTTTCGGAGAGATGGAGGTTTGGGCACTTGAGGCGTATGGAGCGTCAAGCACACTTAGAGAAATCTTAACCGTTAAATCTGATGACGTAATTGGTAGAGCGAAAACCTACGAAGCTATTGTCAAAGGTGAGCCTATGCCAGAACCGGGATTACCGGAGTCATTTAATGTACTGATGCACGAACTAAAAGGTCTTGGACTGGATGTTCGTCTAGAAGAATAATCTTGTTTTAATATTCAAGTTTCAGACTTCAAAAAAGTCTGGAACTTGAAGTTTTAAACCTCCTGCCTGTCAAAAGACAGGAAAACAAAAAAATCATTATGACAACAAATAGAAATAAAGATAAAAATATCATTAAGAGGTTTAGTAAAATCTCGATAGGATTGGCTTCGCCCGAGGCGATTTTAGGTGAATCTAAAGGAGAAGTGCTAAAACCAGAAACGATAAACTACCGTACTCACAAACCAGAGAGAGACGGGCTTTTCTGTGAGCGTATTTTTGGTCCTGTCAAAGACTATGAGTGTGCTTGTGGGAAATACAAAAGAATCCGATATAAAGGAATTGTTTGTGACCGTTGTGGGGTTGAGGTAACAGAGAAAAAAGTGCGTAGAGACAGAATAGGTCATATCAACCTAGTTGTTCCTGTTGCTCACATCTGGTATTTCAGATCATTGCCAAACAAAATCGGTTATATATTAGGTCTTCCTTCAAAGAAGCTTGACATGATTATTTACTATGAGAGATACGTAGTAATTCAAGCAGGAGCAGCCAAAAACATTGATGGATCTGAGCTTAATAGATTAGATTTCTTAACAGAAGAAGAGTACCTAAACATCCTGGATACCCTTCCGATGGAAAATCTATACCTTGATGACGATGACCCAAATAAGTTTATTGCTAAGATGGGTGCAGAGTGTATCATGGATTTACTTGCTAGAACAGATTTAGACCAGCTTTCGTATGATTTACGTCACGCTGCTAATACAGAAACTTCTAAGCAACGTAAAACAGAAGCCCTAAAGCGTCTAAACATTGTTGAGGCTTTCAGGGAAGCAAATAGCAACAGAGAGAATCGTCCTGAATGGATGATTATGAAAGTAATTCCGGTTATTCCACCTGAGTTGCGTCCGCTTGTACCTCTTGATGGAGGACGTTTTGCAACTTCAGACCTTAACGATTTGTACCGTAGAGTAATTATCAGAAATAATCGTCTGAAAAGACTTATGGAGATTAAAGCTCCTGAGGTTATTTTGCGTAACGAAAAACGTATGTTACAGGAATCTGTAGATTCACTATTTGACAACACACGTAAGGCATCTGCTGTTAAGACAGAATCTAATAGACCACTTAAGTCGCTATCTGATTCATTAAAAGGTAAACAAGGACGTTTCCGTCAAAACTTATTAGGAAAACGTGTTGACTATTCAGCTCGTTCAGTAATTGTTGTCGGACCTGAGCTGAAATTATTCGAATGTGGTATCCCTAAAGATATGGCAGCCGAACTATACAAACCATTTGTTATACGCAAACTCATCGAAAGAGGAATCGTAAAAACGGTCAAGTCAGCTAAGAAAATTATAGACAGAAAAGAGCCAGTAGTTTGGGATATTCTTGAGAATGTAATCAAAGGACACCCAGTATTACTCAACCGTGCTCCAACGCTTCACAGACTAGGAATCCAAGCCTTCCAGCCTAAACTTATTGAAGGAAAAGCAATTCAGCTTCACCCATTAGTATGTACGGCTTTTAACGCGGATTTTGATGGTGACCAGATGGCTGTCCATTTACCACTAGGTCCTGAAGCTATATTAGAGGCGCAAATATTGATGCTTGCTTCGCATAATATCCTTAACCCTGCTAACGGAGCGCCTATCACGGTACCTTCTCAAGACATGGTTTTAGGTTTATATTATATGACTAAAGAAAGAAAATCTACTGAAACACATAAAGTTTTAGGAGAAGGACTGACTTTTTACTCAGCTCAAGAGGTGAATATTGCCCTTAATGAAGGAAGATTGGAGCTAAATGCTACAATCAAAATCAGAGCGAGAGATTTTAATGAAGAAGGGAAATTAGTATATAAAATCATCCCAACAACAGCAGGTAGAGTTCTATTTAACGAAGTAGTTCCGGAGCAAGCTGGTTTTGTGAATGAGGTATTGAACAAGAAATCACTACGTGATATTATTGGTAAAATATTAGCCGTTACTGATGTACCTACAACATCTGCATTCCTTGATGAGATTAAGGATATGGGATATAAATTTGCATTCAAAGGTGGGCTTTCATTTAGCTTAGGAGATATTATCGTTCCTGAGAAAAAAGGAGAACTTATCATTGATGCTAACCAACAAGTTGATGCTATTACAGCAAACTATAACATGGGACTTATCACTAATAACGAGAGATATAACCAAGTTATTGATGTATGGACATCAACAAACGCATTGCTTACAGAGTATGCAATGAAAAACATTAGAGAGGACCAACAAGGGTTCAACTCAGTGTATATGATGTTGGATTCTGGAGCAAGGGGTTCTAAAGAACAGATACGTCAGCTTACGGGTATGCGTGGTTTGATGGCTAAGCCTAAAAAATCTACAGCAGGTGGTGGAGAAATTATCGAAAACCCGATTCTTTCTAACTTTAAAGAAGGACTATCAATCTTAGAATACTTTATTTCTACGCACGGTGCTCGTAAAGGTCTTGCCGATACAGCTCTTAAGACTGCGGATGCTGGATACTTAACAAGAAGGTTGCACGACGTTGCTCAAGATGTTATCATCAACGAGCAGGATTGTGGAGCATTAAGAGGAGTTGAGGTTTCTGCACTTAAGAAAAACGAAGAGGTTGTAGAATCTCTAGGAGATAGAGTAGTAGGTCGTGTGGCTCTTAATGATATCATCAACCCACTTACTTCAGAAATACTAGTCCCAGAAGGAGAATTAATTTTAGAGAAACACTTGAAAGCTATTGCTGCTTCTCCTTTAGAGAGAATTGATGTGCGTTCAGCACTTACATGTGAATCTCTAAAAGGAATATGTGCTAAGTGTTACGGACGTAACCTAGCAACAGGAAAGATGTCTCAGATTGGTGAGGCAGTTGGAGTAGTTGCAGCACAATCAATTGGTGAGCCAGGTACACAGCTTACACTTCGTACCTTCCACGTAGGTGGTGTTGCTGGAGGAATCTCTGAAGAGTCAAGCATCATTACGAAGTTCAAAGGTCGTCTAGAAATGGAGGAACTAAGAACAGTAAAAGGTGAAGACAGTGAAGGTAAAGCAATTGATATTGTAATTTCTCGTTCGACAGAGCTAAAGTTAATAGATACAAATACAGGAATTGTTCTTAATACACACCATATTCCATACGGATCAACAATTTTCGTTAAAGAAGGTGATGTTGTAGAAAAAGGAACAGTAATCTGTAAGTGGGATCCATATAACGGAGTAATTATTTCAGAATATACCGGAAAAGTAGAATACGAAGATATCGAACAAGGACAAAGTTTCCAGGTTGAGATCGATGAGCAAACAGGGTTCCAAGAGAAAGTAATTTCTGAGGCACGTAACAAAAAGCTGATCCCAACCCTACATATTTATGCTAAAGACGGAGAGCAATCGCGTTCATACAACTTACCAGTAGGATCTCACCTTATGGTTAATGATGGAGAGAAAATCAAAGCAGGTAAGATTCTAGTGAAAATTCCGAGACGTTCTGCAAAAACAGGCGATATAACAGGAGGTTTACCAAGAATTACTGAGCTTCTTGAGGCTCGTAACCCATCAAACCCTGCGGTTGTTTCAGAAATTGACGGAGTTGTATCTTTCGGAAAAATCAAACGTGGTAATAGAGAGATCGTTATCGAATCGCGTTTTGGCGAAATTAAGAAATACTTGGTGAAATTATCTAACCAAATTCTTGTGCAAGAAAATGACTACGTAAGAGCTGGAATGTCATTGTCAGACGGAGCTATTACCCCAGAAGATATCCTACGAATCCAAGGGCCAAGTGCTGTTCAGCAATATTTGGTAAACGAGATTCAAGATGTATATCGTTTACAAGGGGTGAAGATCAACGATAAACACTTTGAGGTGATTATTCGTCAGATGATGCGTAAAGTAAGAATTATTGACCCAGGAGACACATTGTTCTTAGAAGATCAATTGGTACATACTAAAGATTTTATCGTTGAAAACGATGAGCTTTACGGAATGAAAGTGATTGAGGATGCTGGAGATTCAGATAGACTGAAACCAGGGCAGATAATTTCTTCTAGAGTACTACGTGATGAAAATTCATTGCTAAAACGCAACGATAAAAACGAAGTAGTCGCTAGAGACGTTATTCCTGCTACAGCAACACCAATTCTTCAAGGTATTACTAGAGCCTCACTACAGACGAAATCATTTATTTCTGCTGCTTCCTTCCAGGAAACAACAAAAGTACTGAACGAAGCTGCAGTAGCTGGTAAAGTTGATGCACTTCAAGGACTGAAAGAAAACGTTATTGTAGGACATAGAATTCCAGCAGGAACGGGTATGAGACAATACGACAACTTTATCGTCGGATCAAAAGACGAATTTGATGAACTTACAACTTCAAAAAACATCTAAAAGTAAAAGATCATGAATGATAACAAACAGCAACAACAAATCAATATTGAGATAGATGAGAAAACTGCTGATGGAGTTTATTCTAACTTAGCAATTATTAATCATTCTGCTTCAGAATTTATTGTTGATTTTGTAAGTATTATGCCCGGATCGCCAAAGGCAAGAGTGAAGTCAAGAGTCATTTTGACTCCACAACACACCAAACGCCTATTAAAGGCATTGGCAGAAAATGTACAGCGATTCGAAAATACGCACGGAGAAATTAAAGATACAGAGCAACCCGCTATTCCTCTTAATTTTGGCCCAGCAGGACAAGCATAATTTAGAAACTAAAAAATCCAAACCCTAAAAAGTTTGGATTTTTTTTGTTTTAACGCTAGCCTTGTTTTTCTTATATTTGTATGAATACGATATGTATATATACTCAATTCATTGCTTAAAGAGCTTTTTATAAGTCTAAACTAAAACAGAATTTAAAAAATACCATGACAATATATCAAAGAAGCAGTCAGCTGTTTGCAGAAGCACAACAATATATTCCGGGAGGAGTAAACTCTCCGGTTAGAGCTTTTAAAGGCGTGGGTGGAACTCCCATTTTTATTAAAAGTGCCAAAGGTGCTTATCTTTATGACGAAGATGGAAATCGTTATATTGATTACATCAACTCTTGGGGACCAATGATTTTAGGGCACGCTTATGAGCCTGTAGTGAATGCCGTTATCGAAAAAGCCAAACTTGGAACTTCTTTTGGAGCTCCGACCGAAATCGAAACCGAGATAGCTAAGCTTGCTGTGGCAATGGTTCCGAATATCGACAAAATACGTTTTGTAAATTCAGGAACCGAAGCTTGTATGAGTGCGGTACGCTTGGCAAGAGGATTTACCCAAAGAGAAAAAATCATCAAATTTTCGGGTTGTTATCACGGGCATTCCGATGCGTTTTTGATTGCCGCAGGAAGTGGTGCTTCAACTTTCGGAATTCCGAATAGTGCAGGAGTGACGCAAGGTGCAGCAAAAGATACTTTGTTGGCAGATTACAATTCTTTGGAAAGTGCACAAAGATTATTTAACGAAAATAAAGGAGAAATAGCAGCCATTATCATCGAACCTGTAGCAGGAAATATGGGTTGTGTTCCACCAAAAAACGGATTTTTAGAAGGTCTTCGTCAGATTTGTGACCAAAACGGATCATTGCTGATTTTTGATGAAGTGATGACTGGTTTTCGCTTGGCAAAAGGAGGAGCACAAGAACTTTTCGGAATCAAAGCAGATATTGTTTGTTTCGGAAAAGTAATTGGTGGTGGACTGCCAGTTGGAGCTTTTGCGGCTCGCAACGAAATAATGAATCATTTAGCACCTTTGGGAGCAGTGTATCAGGCAGGAACCTTGTCGGGAAATCCGTTAGCGATGGCTGCTGGATTGGAAATGTTGAGAGTCTTAAATAGTAATAGAGACATTTTCAAACGATTAGACGAAAAAACGGCTTATCTTGAAAAAGGAATCCGTGAAGTGTTGACCAAAAATAAGGTGGATTATACAATAAATAGAATAGGTTCGATGATTTCGGTGTTCTTTGATTCTCGTGAGATTTATGATTTCAAAACCGCAGGTTACGGAGATACACAACGTTTTAAAGATTTCTTCCACGGATTATTAAAAGAAGGAGTTTACATCGCTCCGTCATCTTATGAAACTTGGTTTATTACTGATGCACTTTCGTATGACGATTTAGATTTTACGATTGCTAAAATTGATAAAGTGACTTCGGAGTTTTAGAGTTTATGACAAAAATCGTTTTATTATTGCTGATTTCGACCAACCTGTATTCACAAACAGATGATTGTAATTGCGATTATATTAAAGACTATTATCAATTGGTCTATCAGGCAGAAATCAGTTATTTACAAGATGATTTAGATAAAGCATACGATTTACTGAAACAAGCAGAGAAAAAATGTGAATTACTGAATCAACCTTCAGTTTATGAAATTCCAGTTTTAGCGGAACTATCTTTAAAAAAAGGGAAGTATGAAGAGGTTTTATATTATATTGAATTGGCTTTCACAAAAGGAATTCATATTTCATACTTTGAAGATAATCCCGAATATGAGGGAATAACAAAAATAGAAGGTTGGGCAGCATTAAAACAAAAATCACAAAAAATCTATAATGAATGGTATTCAAAATTAAATCTTGATTTAAGGAATGAATTGGCAGAAATGATTAGAGAAGACCAAAGAGTTCGTCAAGATAAGAGTCAATATGACGAGGAAATGAGAAAGGTAGATGATTATAATGAAAAGAGATTTAAAGAGATTTTAGCAGAATACGGTTATCCGAATGAGCAGATAATTGGAAATTATAATATTGATGAGAAAACTGTCCATCCTGATGTTTTTGCTTTTCATATCAAAGATATTGAATACTTTAAGCCATTGTTTTTGGAATATGTAAGATGTGGTAAAGCTCCTGTAACATTATATGCTTCTCTGATTGATAGTCACGATAGACGAAATGGAGTTTTTACTTATGGAATTTATTCTAATTTAAATTCTGAACAAATTAAGGATTTTGAAAATTTGGATGAAAGAAGAATAAATGCTGGTTTACGACCTTATGAAATCGAAAAACGCTATCAGAAATTAATGCAGGAAAAAATACAGAAACTCATAGAAATGAGTAAAAATTAAAATAGAATAGCGATGAACATCCAATCTTACATCCGTGATATCCCGAACTTCCCAAAAGAAGGTGTGATTTTTAAAGATATTACACCTTTGCTCAATAACGCAGAGGCACGAAAAGAAGTCATCAGAAAATTTGTTGAGAATCTTCCTGAGACTAAAATAGACAAAGTAGTTGGTATAGAAAGCAGAGGTTTTTTCTTTGGGATGCTACTCGCACAAGAGCTTGGAGTGGGTTTTGTTCCTATCCGAAAAAAAGGAAAACTTCCGTTTGATGTCATTTCAGCAACCTATGATTTAGAATACGGGACAGATATAGTCGAGATGCATATTGATGCGATTCATAATGGAGAGAATGTTCTAGTTCACGACGATGTTTTGGCAACTGGCGGAACTATGAAAGCAGTAACCGAGATGATTGAGCAGCTAGGCGGAAATATCGTTCAAGTTAATTTTTTGATAGAACTAGACTTCTTAAAGGGAAAAGAAAAAATTAAAGACCAAGAAATCTACTCTATCCTTCATTATTAATTCCAAAATAACTATGAGATTTCACACTAGAAAATGGGTTAAACCCGAAGATTTAAACGCCAACGGAACCCTTTTCGGAGGACGTTTGTTGGCATGGATTGACGAAGAAGCCGCACTTTATACAATCGTTCAACTAGAAAACCCTAGAGTAGTAACCAAGTTTATGTCTGAGATTAATTTTATGTCTTCTGCCAAACAGGGCGATATCGTTGAGATTGGTATGGAGGTAATCAAATTCGGGATCTCGTCAGTTACGCTTCGAAGCGAAGTACGTAACAAAATGACTCACGAAACCATCATTACTGTTGACCAAATCATTATGGTAAACCTTGATGAAGAAGGCAAATCACTCCCACATGGTAAAACTAAAGTCGAGTTTGTCAACGACAGACTCTATAATTCTAACGCAACTAAAAGTTAAAAATTACTTAACCTGTAACAAATACAATCCAAATCAGACTATTATTGTACTTAAATCAACTAAAATTAAAATGAAAAAATCACTAACATTACTATTGACCTTATTGTTCTTGGCTCCTTTTCAGTCAAAAGCAGATGAGGGAATGTGGTTCTTAATGTTTATCGGAAAAAACATTAAGGACATGGAGAAGATGGGCTTAAAGCTCACTGCCGAAGAAATTTACAGTATCAACAACAGTAGCTTGAAAGATGCTATCGTTCAGTTTGACGGTGGGTGTACAGCTGAAATCATCTCAAAAGATGGGCTTGTCTTGACTAATCACCACTGTGGATATGATAAAATAGCGGAGCTTTCTTCGCCAGAAAACGACTATTTAACCCATGGGTTTTGGGCTAAAGATAGAAAAGAAGAGCTAGCTCCAAAAAGTATCTCAGTTCGTTTCTTTGTTAGAATGGATGATGTGACTAAAAGAATTTTATCGTTAGTTAATGAATCTATGTCAGAGCGCGAAAGAGAGAAAGTGATCAACCAAGAAATAGCTAGAATTCAGTCTGAGAATGACGAAGGTGGAAGATATACTGTTTCTGTTCGCCCGTTTTTTCAAGGTAACGAATATTACTATTTCGTGTACCAAGATTTCGAAGATGTTCGTTTAGTAGGTACACCTCCAGATATGATCGGGCGTTTTGGTGGAGATACAGACAACTGGGAATGGCCGCGTCACACAGGAGATTTCTCTTTGTTTAGAGTATATACCGATAGAGACGGTCATCCTGCAAGATATTCAGAAGACAACGTGCCAATGCACCCAAAACACCACCTTCCTGTTTCTCTAAAAGGAGTGAAAGAAGGTGATTATGCCATGATTTTAGGTTATCCAGGTAGAACAAACCGTTGGATGCCAGCAGGAGGAATTGAGCAAAACGTAAAGTTTGCTTACCCAGCTTGGGTTGAAGGTTCAAAAACAGCAATGGATGTGTTGAAAAAACATATGGATGCTGACCCGAAAGTAAAACTTGATTATGCTTCTTTGTATGCTCAAATTGCCAATTACTGGAAAAACAGACAAGGAATGATTGAGGCGCTTACGGCTCACAAAACTGCCAAAACAAAAGCCGTTGCTGAGGATAAATTCAACAAATGGGCCAATAAAAAGGCTAATAAAGCAGAATACGGAAATGTCATTGCTGATATTAATGAGTACTATTCAAAGACAAACGAAACCGCTAAGCACAACAACTACCTTCTTAGCTTGCTAAGAGCCAGTTCGTATGCTGTACTTCCGTACCGTTTGGGCGCTCAGATGTTAAACTACATTAACTCGAACGAAGCCAAAAGAAATGAATTATATCCTGCGCTAAAAGAAGCTATTGAAGAGACATACAGTACGCTAAACATCAATTTAGAAACTGAGATCTTGATAGCTGAGTTGAGCTTATATGCTAAAAAAGGAGGTGCTACTATTGCTCCTCATGTAGCTGAATTTAAAGGAAAAAGCACGGATGAAATTGCCAAGTATGTGAACGAAACTGTAAACAACAGTATTTTTGCTTCTGAAGAAAGCATTGAAAAATTCTTGAGTAACCCTAAGGCAGAGCTTATTACTAACGATGAGCTGTTTAAATTGTCAAATGATTTATTGATGCGTTATAGGGCTAAATCGGAGGAAGAAACAGCACTTGATGAGAGATTTGCCAAAGCATTTAGATTATTGGTAAAAGGACTTAGAGAATCAGGGCTAAACAATATCCAATATCCAGATGCAAACAGTACGCTTAGATTGACTTATGGTAAAGTTGTGACGCTTCCTGCACACGCAACACGTAAGAATGATGCAAAAGGAAATTACTATACCACTTTAAAAGGGACTATCGCCAAGCACAATCCAAAGGATGATGAATTTAATGCCCCTGCAAAGCTTATCGAATTATATAATGCAAAAGAATATGGAGACTATGCTAATGAATACGGTGAGCTTTCAGTAAACTTCTTAACTGACAACGATATCACAGGAGGGAATTCAGGTTCACCAGTGCTTAACGGTAAAGGAGAACTTATCGGACTTGCTTTTGACGGAAATATTGAAGCTATGGCGGGAGACGTTATCTTTGATCCTAAACTGCAAAGAACGATTAACGTCGATATCAGATATGTACTTTTCGTAATTGACAAGTATGCTGATGCAAAACATTTAATTAACGAAATGACTATCGTAAAATAATTTTTATAGATTGTATATTCTATTCAGAAAGCCTTGATTTATCAAGGCTTTCTTGTTTTTAATTGGCTTTTGTAAGTGAGAATAATTATTTCATCCAACCCTCTCTGTCCAGACTTCTGTATTGAATCGCTTCTGAGATGTGATAAGCTTTGATATCTTCACTACCTTCAAGGTCAGCAATGGTGCGTGCTACCTTCAAGATGCGATCATACGCACGAGCCGACAGCCCCAATTTGTCCATCGCTTGTTTTAATAGATTCTTAGATACTTCATCCAATAGGCAATATTGTCTGACTTGCTTCGAACTCATTTGTGCGTTATAGTGCAAGTTTGGGTTGTCTTCAAAACGCTGGGTCTGAATATCTCTAGCTTTAATCACTCTTTTTCTAATTTCAAGACTGCTTTCTGGCTTTTCGTCAGCGGATAGTTTTTCAAAAGGAACAGGAGTTACTTCTATGTGAATGTCAATTCTGTCTAGTAGTGGTCCAGAGATTTTACCCATATAGCGTTGCATTTCCATAGCTGAAGTAGTATTTGCACCATCGTTAAAATAACCACTAGGACTGGGATTCATACTAGCTACCAGCATAAATGACGAAGGGTAAGTTATCGTAAATCGTGCTCTAGATATCGTCACTTCTCTGTCTTCTAAAGGCTGACGCAATACTTCTAATACTTTTCTTTCAAATTCGGGCAATTCATCCAAGAAAAGTACGCCGTTGTGCGCTAATGAAATTTCACCCGGCTGTGGATAACTTCCACCACCCACAAGTGAAGCCGCAGAAGCCGAATGGTGTGGATTCCTAAACGGACGTTGGCTCATCAGTCCCGTTTCGGTTATTTTACCAGCTACACTATGTATTTTGGTTGTCTCTAATGCTTCTCTTAAAGTCATCGGAGGCAAGATGCCCGGCAAGCGTTTGGCTAACATGGTTTTCCCCGAACCTGGAGGTCCTATCAGAATGATGTTGTGTCCGCCAGCGGCAGCTATCTCCATACACCTTTTGATACTCTCTTGACCTTTGACGTCACAGAAATCAAAATCAGGATATTCAACATCATTTTTAAACTCTTCCCTCACATTGATAATAGTGGGTTGCAATTCAGATTCTCCCTCAAAAAAATCAATAACTTCTTTGATGCTCTCTACACCATATACCTCTAAGCCTTTTACGACGGCTGCTTCTTTTACATTTTGTTTGGGCAAGAAAAAACCCTTAAAACCTTCTTCTTGTGCTTTTATAGCTATAGGCAAAGCACCTTTGATAGGTTGTAGTGTGCCATCTAAAGAGAGTTCACCCATGATGAGGTAATTACCTACTTCCTCGTTTTTTATTTGAGAAGAGGCTGCAAGAATACCGATTGCAAGCGTAAGGTCATACGAAGAACCCTCTTTTCGCAAATCAGCAGGTGCCATATTGATGGTGATTTTTTTCCCTGGGAGTTTGTACCCAATGTTTTTTAGGGCAGCAGCAATGCGGTAGCTACTTTCTTTTACTGCATTGTCAGGCAAGCCTACTAAGTGATAACCTATACCTGTGTCGATATTTACTTCGACCGTAATCGTTGTTGCATCTACACCAAAAACAGCACTTCCAAAAACTTTAATCAGCATAAACTATAGTGTTGATATTGTAATAGTATCAAATATATAATTTATTTTTTTATTTGTATAGAAAAGTCAAAGAGAACTCTTAAAAGTCTATTTTATTTTAGATTCAATCTCAGAAATGAGATTTACCATAATCCCAAAGCGGTTTTGGTAGCTAGGATTCAGCTCATTTTCGATGAATAATTCTTTTCGCATAATCGGAACAGAATAGGGCAATACCCATGCGCGAAGTGCTTTAGCAATGGCATCCATATTATTGATTCCCTGCAATGCTTGAACGCCATCTGCCCAGCATATAAGCCCGATGACCTGTCCAGAGAGATAGGGGGTTGGGTTTTTGCTGGTTAGTTCTAACCAATCTAAACAGTTTTTCATACTCCCTGGAATTCCTCCATGATACAAAGGCGAAAGCCAAACCTGCACATCGCTTTGAGCAAATAGTTCAGTCATTTCTTTGACAGTATCAGGAACTTCAGCAAACGGAATCTCCAACATCGGCAGCTTATTTTCAGAAAGTTTATATACAGAAATGTCAATATTCTGACTTTGAAAAGCTTCAGAAAAATATTGGATAATTGAATTAGAAATACTCAATGAGTTAAACGCTGTTGCACTTATGAATTGAATCCACCCTTGAGTCTAAGTTATTTTAAAATGATAGTTTTAGTTATGGTACTTTTACCATCATTTAAAGCAAACATATAGGCACCTTTGGGCAGATTGTCTATCGTAACAGAAGCTCCGTTAACCACATTTTCTTGTACCCTAACTTTCTGACCCATCATATTATACACCGCGCATTGATAGTTTGTCTTGTCTGCCATTCGGAAAAATACTTCTCCTGTAGTTGGATTGGGATAAAGCTTCAAATCCTGCGAAATAAAATTATCAGTATTTAATGTTCCCGGGTTAAGTCGGGCGTTTGCAAAACACACTTCTGTATAATCCTCATTGTAGGTGATTCCGCAAGCTACAATTTTATTATCTGCCTGGATAAGCACTTTAGCTGCATGACCATAAGGAATAGGCTGAAGATAAACAACACCTTCCGCACCAAAACTACTATCTTTGGTGCCGTCACTGTTATAGCGAATAACCAGAAAATAAAACCCATCAAGGGCACCTGCCATCAGATACTTTCCATCAGCCTGCCTTGCGATGCTGCAATTTCTGCTATTATCATCATCATTGATCACAATACCGTCAACACCAAATGAAGCGTCAATACTGCCATCAGCATTATAACGAACCATACACATAAGGGAGTTTTGAGTTGACATATATCCTCCGGCCACAATCTTACCGTCCAGTTCAATAATCAGTTCTGTTATAATGTCCGTAGTACTACTAATTGTAGTGATCACTTTGCCGTTGTCTCCAAAATCAGTATCAATGCTGCCATCAGCATTATAACGTACAATAGCAAAATCTTTTCCGTTCGGAAAATTAACCGTATAACCCCCGGCAACTATTTTTCCGTCAGGCTGTACGGCAATAGTCTGTACAAAGCTTTCATTGCCTGAAAAAGGAGTCTGCACTTTCCCCCCATTTCCAAAGCCGGTATCCAGACTTCCGTCGGGATTTAACCGTGCCACCGTAAAATACTGGGCTGTATTACCAGAAGTGCCACCTACCAAAATCTTCCCGTCAGTTTGCAAGGCAACACTTGTTGCCCTGTCCTGAGTGGTTCCAAAGCTCAAATCTAAATACCCGGTACCGTTAAAACTGGTATCTAAAGCTCCGTCGGGCAGTAGTCTTGCCACCCAATAGGCATTAGAAGGGAAAGTGGGGTTTTGCTGCAACCCCATAATTACAATCTTATCGTCTTCCTGTATAGCCATATCTTTAGGAGAATACCCACCGTTAACAAAGGGAGGATTCTGGAAATAGCTTTGGGTTCCTGTTCCGGAATCCCCAAAAGTTGTGTCAATGGTTCCGTCTGTATTCCAACGCAGTAAAACCGCTGTAGAGCCACCTATCCCGTTGTAAGTTACAATTTTACCGGAGGACTGAAAAGAAGAGGTGTAAACCCCCATCGTAGTAGGATTATGATAACAAAATGTTGCTAATCCATTATTTCCGTAAGAAGCATCAAAAGAACCTGCCTGACCAAAGCTGACACAGGTAAATAGTAAAAAAAGTATATTTTTCATCTGTTTATATTTATTTTACTCATCCCTATCTCCTCTCCTTTGGAGAGGAGATAAAGTGATTTATTTTAGAATGATCGTTTTGGTGACAACAGCACCTCCATTGCTCAGGACAAACATATAGGCACCTTTGGGCAGATTGTCTATATTAACAGAAGCTCCGTTAACCACATTTTCCTGTACTCTAACTTTCTGCCCCATCATATTATACACCGAGCATTGGTACTTTGCCGCATCTGTCATCCGGAAAAACACTTCTCCGGTAGTTGGATTGGGATAAAGCTTCAAATCCGGCTGGATAAATTCATCTGTTTCTAATGTTCCCGGGTTAAGCCGAACGTTTGCAAAACATACTTCTGTAAGCTCATCATTATAGATGCTTCCATAGGCTACAATTTTATTATCTGTTTGTACTAATACCTTAACAGCTCCTCCATAGGATAAATCAACTACACCACCCACACCAAAACTGCTGTCTTTGGTGCCATCACTGTTATATCGGATAACCAGGAAATAAAATCCACTAGGGCAACCTGCCATCAGGTACTTCCCATCAGCTTGCCTCGCGATACTGCAATTTCTGCTATTATCATCATCATTGATCACGATACCGTCAATACCAAACGAAGCATCAATACTGCCATCAACATTATAACGAACCATACACATATACGGGTAGTTTTCACTTGATTTATATCCTCCGGCTGTAATCCTGCCGTCCAACTCAATAATGAGCTCCGTTATGAAGTCACCATTATTACTGATTGTAGTAATTACTTTTCCGTTGTCTCCAAAATCAGTATCAATGCTACCATCAGTATTATAACGTACAATAGCAAAATCTTTTCCGTTCGGAAAATTAACGGTATAACCCCCGGCAACTATTTTTCCGTCAGGCTGTACAGCAATAGTCTGTACAAAACTTTCATTCCCTGAAAAAGGAGTCTGCACTTTTCCGCCATTTCCAAAGCCGGGATCCAGACTTCCGTCGGGATTTAACCGTGCCATTGTAAAAAATTGGGTAGTGTTACCAGAAGTGCCACCCACCAAAATCTTCCCGTCAGTTTGCAAGGCAACACTTGTTGCTCTGTCCTGAGTAGTTCCAAAGCTCAAATCTAAATATCCGGTGCCGTTAAAACTAGTATCTAAAGCACCGTCGGGCAACAGTCTTGCTACCCAATAGGCATTGGAATAGGTATTGTTTTGCTGCAGTCCCATAATTACAATCTTATCGTCAGCCTGTATAGCCATGTCACAAAGGAAATATCCTCCATTAACGAAGGGAGGATCATGGGAATAGCTTTGGGTCCCAGTTCCGGAATCCCCGAATGTAGTATCCATACTGCCGTCCGTATTCCAACGCATTAAGACACCAATATTTGTATTACCTACCACATTGTAAGTTACAATTTTACCGGAGGACTGGAAAGAAGCACCATAAGGTGCCATAGAGGTACCACTTATTGGATAACATAATGTAGCTACTCCATTGTTCCCATAAGAAGTATCAAAAGAACCTGCTTGGCCAAAACTGATACAGGTAAATAGTAAAAAAAGTATATTTTTCATATTAATTATCTTTTTAATCCTTTCGTTAATAAAGTGCTTTTATTTTAAAATGATCGTTTTGGTGACAATAATAGCTCCATTGCTCAGGACAAACATATAGGCTCCTTTGGGCAAATTGTCTATATTAACAGAAGCTCCGTTAACCACATTTTCCTGTACCCTAACTTTCTGCCCCATCAAATTATACACCGAACACCGGTACTTTGCCTCATCAGCCATCCGGAAAAACACTTCTCCAGAAGTCGGGTTCGGATATAAAACCACATCGTTTCCGGCAAACAGATCTTTTTCCGGCTCGCTGTCATAATATCCCGGCAGCATTTTTGCCTCATTTGAAGGGTTTGCAGGGAAAATTCGGGTAATATGTAAGGCAGAATATGTATCATAGGTCGTGAAATCCCCACCAATGATCAATTTCCCGTCTCCCTGCTTATTCATACACCATACCCGTCCGTTGGAATATCCGTTTGGCCCTCCTCCGGCTAAATTAAAACTATTGGGTCCTAAATTGTTTATACTACCTGTAAATGGTCCAGTACAATTCAGTCTTACTACCTCATCAACTGCTTCACCCTGATAGACGGTAAAGTCACCACATACATACAGTTTCCAATCGGCACTGCTCGTATCTAATATTAAATCCCTTATCAATCCGTTATTCGGTGGAACGTCATTGTTAAACCCTGTACCAACATTAAACCCTGTATCTACAGCACCATCTCCTGATAAACGTACTATGTTGTTACAATCGCTTGCATTATATCGTCTAAAAACACCCGCAGCTATAACCTTCCCATCAGGCTGCAGTGCTAATTTCTCAACCCGCCAACTATTGGTTATATCAGTATCCGATTCGAAGTCTTTCCAAAAACCTTTCGGCTGATCATTATCACCATTATTAGTTAATTGATTAAAACTCATATCCAGCTGACCGTCATCAAATAAACGGGCTATACATTTGGTAATATAACCGTTAACAGCAGAAAAATAACCTCCTACAATAATTTTACCATCTGCAGTTGTTACGAAGCTGGTAGGACTCCCGTCAAATCCGGAAATTCTTTCTAATTCATATTCTATTACTTCACCATTTGGATTAAAAGAAGTATCTATACTTCCATCACTATTTAACCTGACCATCTTTTCGCGATCAACACCATTATATTTCGTAAACATACCTCCTATAAGTATTTTACCGGCATTAGGAGTACCATTAGGATATATGTAAATACATCTTGCCTGACCATTACTACCACTTACACCAGACTCTGCATCAGTATTAAACGTTGTGTCGACAGTTCCATCAGCATTTAGCCTTGCAATTCCTTTACTGGTCGGAGTACCATTTAATGAGGTAAAAGAACCTACAATAATTATTTTGTTATAATGTGGAGACCCTATATTTTTAATAACTTTCATATCCATAATATCCTCCAGACCAAAGACTGCAAAACTGGTATCTAAAGTTAAATCAGGATTTAATCTTGCAAGTTTACCACAATAAATATTATTATAAGTTGTAAAATATCCCGAGATAATTATTTTTCCATCACTTTGATTATCAACGCATCTGACAATGGCGTTAGCCCTGATACCCGGTATAATGATAGGCGTTTCGATTGTAAAATCACTAACTACGACCGTCGCAAATCCGTAGGTGAAATTTGCCGGACAACCAATTTCTGTAATCCTATATTTTATGGTATAGGTACCATTCGTTGTACCTATAGGTATAACTATCGTACCGTCCGAATTAAAGCCAGGATTAAAAGGGGTCATTACAGGAGTTACAGAATCAAAAGAAACAATTACATTACTACCGGTAGCTGTAACATCATTGTATGTATCGTTAGATAACACGCTTGCTGTAGTAGTTCCACCAGTCAAGGTATTAATAGGGCTTGAACTGAAGTCATCGTCCACTGCAACTATCGTATTGTAGCCAACACTTATTGTAACTGTAGTCTGAGAACAGTTAGAAGTGAATCCCAAAGCAGTCTGGCAAATCTTATATACAATAGTGTAAGTTCCTGCTAATGTTCCGGATGGAACCGTAATTTTGCCATCAGCTCCAATACTCACTCCCGATAAACCTCCGTTATTTACTATTGAACAGGTTACTTCGGATGGGGTTACAAAAATACCATTGATGGAATCATTATCCAATACGCTATCCGATAAGCCATCAGAACAACCATCAATTGTGGTTGAAGAGAAATCATCAGATTTTGCATATATTACGGTTGGGCTTACCTGAGCAATATTATTATTAGTGTCCGGATCCGTACCAATACTTGTAATTGTTGCAGTATTTAAATATGGATTTGAATTTGTAGAAGGAGCATTAACTGTCGCAACTATATCTAATGTTGCATTAACTCCATTTGCCAAATTTCCAATATTCCAATTAGGAGCTAACCATGTTCCTGTACTTGGAGATACACTTACAAAAGTATAGTCAGCAGGAAGAATGTCTGTTACTACCACATCAACTGCAGGATCGGGGCTTAAATTTGAAGCAGTAAGTGTAAAAGTAACATTTTGACCAACTATTGTCTGGCTATTAGTTACCGTTTTAGTAATAGCTACATCATTATTACAACTGCTAATGGTAACTGTATTGGTTAAAGTGATAGGGCAATTTTGACTATTGATATAGCGGTATTCTATAATATGCTCTCCAATACCTGCAACAACAGAATCAAAAAGATATATTCCTGATGAACTTTCAGAAACACCATTTCCTATAAAACTACCATTTGTTGGTGTAGAAGTCAGGTAAGAATGTAGATCTGTTATATCATTTCCATAACAAATTGAAGTAGGCAGGTTTAAAGCAGCCCCATCTATCTTTATTAATTTAACGTTGTCCAAATAGTAATAAGATGACCTGCTTTGTACCCAACCTGGCCCGTTACCGTCATTATACGCACAACCCGGCACCTGAGGAGCGGCTGTTAAATTTGTAATTTGTAAATCTTTTAAGGCACCTAAATAGATATATCGTTCGCCTCCTTCTGCAGTAAAATCAAAAGTTATTGTTTCCCATCCATTATATGTTGTTATAAATGACGGACTTGTGAATAACATTGCTGGATTAGCAACTGGAACTTCACCTACTCCAAATACAGCAAGTGGATTTACAGATAAGTATGCCTGTAATTTTTCACCAAATGCACTGTTACCTTCTGCTAAAGAAACATCAAAACTTAGCTGATAATTAGTGTTTGCCTCCAAAGGAGCTGCTAGCCTTGAATAAATATTTTCAAAATATTTGTAACCATTAACCTCAACACGGTTAGCTATCCCAGCATAAGCATTACCTTCATTATTATTACTAGGTTCAAAACCCTGACTATTACAGGGTATTGAAACGTTAGCAACAGTTGCATTTGCATGAAAATAATCAGGTGTTGCCAAATTTGTTTTATTCCAGCCACAAGCATTAGTAATAGCAGACAGAGTAGAAGGTATAGTTCCTTGCTCAAAGTCTCCATTTATAACTAAATTACAAGGATCTACTGTACATGAAGTAGGAGCTGGAAAAATAAATACATATAAATATGTAATATTACCTCTTGTACCATCTGCACCTATAGGAACATACCGTAATAAATGTACTCCAGGGGTCGAGCTTCTATATTGCAATATCGTTGTATTATTTCCAGACATAGCATTATAAGAATTATTAAGGGTTCCAGTCCCATGGAAATCTTGGAGTCCTTCGAAACTTACGGCGTTTATATCGTTAGCCAGAAATAAGTTCCCACTGATAGGAATATCTGTGTTTGCAACTCCTGCAAATGTAAAGGTTCCATCCGGATTAATACCATCATTTACTCCTGCAACTATGATTCCTGAACATCCACTACCAATTCCATAATTATAAAATCCATCGACAGTGCTATTTGTTCCCCAAGTATCATTTGTATGGTAACCTATATCACATAAAACTGTTCTCTCTTCAGGTTTCAAAAACCTCTTGGTAATGCCTATCAGGCTTGCATTACTCAATACGAAATATTGATTATTACCATAAGGATTGTTGCAATTTGGGAAAAGTTGATCCTCAAAATGGCTAAAGCTGCTACCATTTTCATAACATACAGGAGTATAAATAGGAACGGTAATTGAACTTTTATATTTTAAGGCATCATCACAAAGTGTAGTGTCGATACTTGCATTTGGATTTATATTATTAGTTAATTCACAATTTGGTCTCAATACGCTTAAATTCAAAGCACTGTTAAAATTATAATTATACATCGGAAAGTTAACATCTGTAGGTGTAATCAAAAATGAATTTGTATCATTTGTTTTTAAGAAACGATCGTATCTGGTATAATATCTATATATGCTGTTTCCCAATCTCGACTCTCCGTTTTGATTCATCAAACTTTCAAACCCTAAAGCGTGTGACATCTCATGTAGTAATATCGAATAGAAGTCTCGTTGTGTTGGTAAAATAGGTGCACTTAAATCTGTATTCCAGTTTACACCGATGAACTTAAAAGCAATCATTCCGTGATAAAAATTAAGGCTCGCATCTGAAAAAGTACTATTTAACGGATATGCAACATTGGCATATGAATCAATACCTGTGTGAATGGTTTTCCAAATTTCACTATCAGCAATTCCTCCTCTATTTCCTGACATTGGTAAGTTATAAAATGAACTTGCCAGCCCCAATGCATTGTTAGAAATGTTAGGAATATTATTAATATTCCTAACCCAGATATTTACCTTGTTACCTGAGAGAACTAGAGGTGAATTTGAATCGGTTATGAAATTTGACAAATCCTCAAAAAATTTACAAACCACAGCCCTTCTCCCATCCTGTGAAGAGTCATCTAAATCATCCATACCACATCCCGATTCAAAATACAGATCAAAAATTGAATCAGAACAAGTAAATAATGTACCCCTCCCAGCTAAATTATTAGGATTGTCAGTATTGATTAATAAATCTGACAACTTATATATATTACCTAAATTATCAAGAACATTTTCCAAAACACCATCTGGCGAGTAAATAGTAGGGATTACATCCGGATTACTAGAACTTGATGAAATTTCAAATATATCAGAATCAATACTTGCAAATTCAGGATAACTCGCTGTTAAATAAAGTCCTGATCCGGGAAGTGCATGATTAATTGAATTAAACACAACTTCTCCCAATGCAAAAGTTTCTGATTGTAAACTGGTCAAAATACCCGACGATATTATTTCTACATTACCTATTATATCAAAGTCAATATTTCCATTTGAATCTTTTGCTACAACTTTAGGTGCAGGACTCATATTCGTGTCTGCATAAGAAATAGCTGGTGGCTGTTGTAAAAACTCCAATCTATCCGCTTTGACTTCAATTCTATTTATATCTCCATTAACTGATGAGGTAGCACCACCTCCATCAGTCATTAAAAAATCGGATCCATTTTGATTAGCTGTAACAGAAACAATTTTAAATTGCATTTGTTCATTATCAGTTACATTAGAATTAAAAGTTATTCTCAAATTAATGGCAAGTTGACTATTATCATTTGCTATGATATTTGTCAAATTTGTAAAAGATATTGTAGATGCTCCGTTAACAGATACAGGAACTCCTCTTGGAGAGTTTCCAATGAACAACCTCGCAGATCTAATATTACTAGAATTGGTAACGGAAAATGTGATAGCTGTTAATTCAGTAGGCAGGTTATCGGAATCATTTAGTCCTGCCCCTCCATCTCTTAAATAAAATCCCATAACTCCAACACTGCCATTTGGACCGCTATTGGTATTTGTTAAAGTGGTGTCTTGATAGTTTATATATTCGATATTTTCATTAGAACTTGTTGATGAACTGCTATTAAAAATAATATCGCTATTATTACTGGGAGCAATACTGGACAATGTAGTTACAGAAGATGAAATACTTTGTTGTGTGACAACTCCATCTCCGTTTTTTGCTATTGACCGGAAAGTATAAGTAGTTAAAGGTGCTAACCCTATAACTGTTTTTACATCCCAATTTGCTGAGGTCTGATATACTGCTATTGCTCCTAAACTTCCATCTGTTTGAACATAATTTCCAATTGATGTTTCTAAAATAGCATATGTAGTTGAAGAAGGATTAGAATCATTGCCAATAGCAACATGAAGAGAAGTTGCTGACGGAGTATTAATTATTGGCGCTGACGGAGTAACAGCCAATGTATAGAAAGTTGCTTGATCACTATAACCAACACCACTTGTATTTTGAATTGCATAAGCTTTATAAGAATATTGAATGTTAGGCATTAAAATAGCACCTGAATCATTGGAAAAAACACCTAACCCTGAATTCAGACTTGTTGATACAAGTTTAGTTACACCAGCTCCTCCAATTAGAGGGTTTGAATTTATGGAAGTATTGGAAAATAAAGTTCCCGTCTCAATAATATCATAACCTCCGGTTTCCGTGACCTCTCCTACGAAAGTGGCAGAAAAACTTGTTACACTATTCGCTGAATTATTTATTACTGTGGGTAATGTTTCATCAAATCCGGTTAATTTAACATCGTCAATTCTAATTGCAACTGTACCTGTTTTTACAAATCGTATTTTTAAACTATTAATTTGGGCATCTACTGGCAAAGATAGTATTTTTGACAAATACCAAACAGCTGAGGCATTGGCTGTCTCATTAAATAACGCTGATGCAGAATTTGTTATGGTAACCCAAGAACTTCCATTCCAATAATCTACAGAAAAAGAAGCATGTGTCGTAGATGATTCTTTTTTATATCCAAATTGAAGCGATAATGTATTATAAGTTGAAGCATTTATATTTTCTATAGAAAAACCATACGTACCTGAAGTAGAAGTAAAATAAATATTTCCTCCTTCTGAGGCACCAATATAAGATGATGAAACACTCGTTGATCTCACGTCAGCTGGTGATGATTGTGCTCCATAGGAATAAGACAATAGACTATTATTCTGAAAAATATTAGCTGTAATAGCTGTAGTTGAGCTTGGAGTACCCATATTTTCAGAAAAATAGTAGTTTGTGCTGAAATTGTATTAAAAGAAAACAACATAAAAAGTACAGCTGTTAAGTGATACGGTGATTTCATAAAAAAAGATTTTATTTATTCAAGGTCATAAATGCAGGGAAAATCCTTTAACATAATTTATGTTAAAGGATTTTTTTCTCTAAAATTTACAAATTAATTTTCTAATACCCGTAATTAAAGGGTATTCAAGATATCCTACAATTTACCCCCTCCTTTGCTTTTACCAATGGAAAGCAATACTACAGGAATGGGATACCATTCCAACAGCGTAAGGTCATAAGAAGACCCTTCTTTGCGCAAATTAGCAGGCGCCATATTGATGGTAATCTTTTTTCCGGGTAGTTTGTATCCAATATTTTTTAGTGCAGCGGCGATGCGATAGCTGCTTTCTTTCACGGCATTGTCAGGTAATCCTACTAAGTGGTAGCCAATGTCCGTGTCAATATTAACTTCGACTGTGATAGTCGTTGCATCTACACCAAAGACAGCGCTCCCAAAAACTTTAATCAGCATAAACTATAGTTTTGATGTTATAATAGTATCAAATATATGGCTTATTTGTAATAAAAAAATGAATGTGGAGGTGAACTCTTAAAAGTCTATTTTATTTTGGTTTCAATTTCAGAGATGAGATTGGCCATGATGCCAAAGCGGTCTTTATAACTGGGGTTTAAGTCGTTTTCGATAAAGAGTTCCTTTCGCATAATCGGGACTGAATACGGCAATACCCATGCGCGAAGTGCTTTAGCAATGGCATCCATATTATTGATTCCCTGTAAAGCCTGAACGCCATCTGCCCAGCATATAAGCCCGATGACCTGTCCAGAGAGATAGGGGGTTGGGTTTTTGCTGGTTAGTTCTAACCAATCTAAACAGTTTTTCATACTCCCTGGAATTCCTCCATGATACAAAGGTGAGAGCCAAATCTGTACATCGCTTTGAGCAAATATTTCAGTCATTTCTTTAACTGTATCAGGAACTTTCTCAAACGGAATCTCTAACATGGGCAGTTTGTTTTCAGAAAGGCTATATACTGAAATGTCAATATTCTGACTTTTGAAAGCAGTAGAGAAATACTGAATGATTTTATTAGAAATACTGCTGACAGAACTGTCTGGTGCTCCGTTGAAAATGAGTAGCTTCATCGTTTGTTGATTCAGTTTTTTAAAAAGCAAATATAGTCAATTTGTCTTGAAGCCGAATGGGGTTTTTTAGATTGATTTTAGGTAAATATGTATCGGATAAGTTTATGAACTATGCGTAGATAATACTATAAGCTAATTTTAGCTTGTTGAATATATAAAAATAAAGGAGGGTTAACCCCTCCTTTTGTATAATTTCTTAGAATAATTTATAGCCTAAGATTACTGATGTTGTTTGGTATTCTGTTTCCCAGCCTGTTTCTAAGCCAATAAAATTTCTATTGGTATGATATCTCAGCTCTAAGCTATACCTGTCGTATTTGTAGCCTATACCTAAACCAAAATTAAGTGAAGTACGTAATTCTAAGTCTGGATTGAACTCCAAATCAAAACCAGCACCACTAGGTAAATCGACAATAAATGAACCATTGGCAAAAATAGCAGATTGCTCACTCAGGGTGAAATAATATCTTACCCCAAAAGCCATTTCGATTGATTTATAATCAACAGAAACCTTCTCATGTTTCAATTTACTCTCAGACTTACTAAAATACTGAAATGTAGGCTCAATCATAAATGACAATTTGTTCTTTTTCAAAGGTACCACAAATTCTGCTTCTACTCCGAATCTAAAATTCATTTGTGAGTCAAAGCTTGCATTTCCGTTGTTTATAGAGCCATGGTTGAGATTAAGAGAAGAGCTGTTTAATCCGGGTCTGATGTTTAGATTAAAGGTTTGTCTGTTCTCCAGCTTATTATAATTGATAGCGGTTTCGCCATGGCACTTGTTGTAATCTTCAAATAATCGTGCTAGTTTATCAGCATTATAATCTAGGTATTCAAACCTTTTTAAGGTGAAGTTAGGACATTTCAGGTCCATCCATAGTTGTTGTTTGTACTCTTTGTTTGTAGCAACAACTTCATCTTTGGTCATATAACTTTTGAAGATTATTTGTTGAATGTCTGTGTCTTTTTTGTTATAAAAGTATCTTAAGAGTTTGTTATCTGCATATTCATATAAGTTTGCACTACCTTCTACAAGCACTTTAAGAAAAAGAGTTTCTTGTTGAAATATCGGATTTCTCTCGTAACTCATTTCTAGTTTATTCTCGCTGGATCTGTCAATATTTACAGTTTTTCGCACATATTTGGTGACACCATAAATACCAAACTCCATAGCATTTTCCATCAGTATAGTCTCAATTCGGTCATTGTCTGAGATTCTATAATAGAAAAGAGTCGGGTTGCTATTCCAGTCTATGCTTCTGATCAAGCATTCAATTTTATTGTTTGCATTATCGATATAATAGCCTTTTTCAAAATCAGCCTGCGCATAACTACTTAGACTTAGGATAGTTGCTAAAAAAAGGAATAATTGTTTTTTCATGGATTTTAGAATGTTGAATAGTTAGTTTCAAATGGTTTTTGATGCTCTGTTAAAGTTCATTTATTCATGTAAAATTTTACGATAACAAAGTTTCAAATATATAGTTATTTAGATAGATTAGCAATAAGTGTTTTAACTTTTTATTTTGTTTTTATTTCTATGGTTTTTACACTGAGACTAATGGATAAAGTAGAAAACTAGAATAACTTCCAGTCACTTTTTACAGGTATCTCCAAATAATCAAAAAAATAGAAAGTAGATATGTAGTCTAAAAAAGTTTATAGACCTTACTACTTGAAATTAAAATATATCAGGGACAAATCACTTAGCAATTTCTAGTGTAAATGAGAATTCAGAACCTTTTCTAGGTTCGCTTTTGACGAAGATTCTCTCGTCGTGTGCTTCGATGATATGTTTGACTATGGCAAGACCTAAACCAGAGCCGCCTACTTTCCTGTCACCACTTTTATCTACTCTGTAAAAGCGCTCAAAAAGCCTCGGAATGTGTTGTGGAGAGATGCCTTCACCGTTGTCGATTACGCGAACGATGATTTTATTTTCGGTAAGTTCTTCGATACTGACCTCGGTTGTACCGTCTTGTTTGCCGTATTTAATAGCATTTGAGATTAGGTTGGTGAGTACTTGCTGTACCTTCTCTTGGTCGGCATATACTTGGATAGGGTTGATGTATTTCATATCAAACATCAAGATGATGTTTTTTGTAGAAGCTTTCATTTCGAGCAAATCAAAAACACTTTGCACCACTTCTACTACATTAAACTCCGAATAGTTAAGATGTAAATCACCCGTTTCGAGTTTGGTAATCATATCCAAATCCTGAACAATATAGATAAGACGCTCTACGCCTTTGCCTGCACGCTCTAAGTATTTCTTTCGAATAGACTTATCCTTCATTCCTCCGTCTAGCAGTGTTAGCAAATAGCTTTGAACCGTAAACAGCGGTGTTTTTAGTTCGTGAGATATATTCCCGATGTATTCTCTGCGGTATTGCTCTTGAAGTTTGAGGGTTTCGATTTCTAGCTTTTTGTCCGTAGCAAATTGTTTTACTTGCTCGCTCAGCGTTGCCATATCGGTAGTGATGGGTTTATTGATGAGTGAAGTTGAGCTTATCAAAGACACATCGTCATACAGCCTTTGGATACGCCTGTAGATGAAGCGCTCAACGCGGTATTGCAATACGAAAAAAGAAAAAATAACAATACCTATAAAGAAGCACAAACAAAATAACCACGAAAATTCAAAAAATACGAACAACAATCCACTGACGAAAATCGTAGCGAAAATCGCTAAATAAAATGACGAACGTATGGCGAATTTATAGGTTTTCTTGAGTTTCATAAGTAGTTATAATCAAAGCATAAAGTTAGGTGGTTTTTATCCGATAAGGTTAAGTCAATATTATTTTTTAACATCCAGTACATCTCTGAGCGTATTTCCCACCATCATAAAGCTAAGTGTCAGCAGTAATATTCCCACTCCTGGGATAAGTGCCAAATAGGGTTTGCCCAAAATGATATCGCTATAACTCTCTTTAATCATACCACCCCAACTCGGTGTGGGCGGTTGTGCGCCTAATCCCAAAAAAGAAAGACCGCTTTCGACTAAAATAGCCGAAGCAAAATTAGCCGCAGAAATCACGATAATCGGAGCGGTTACGCTAGGTAAGATGTGTTTGATTAAGATTCGTGCGTGCGAATAACCTAAGGCTTTTGCAGCCGTTACGTATTGTAATTGTTTGAGACCGATAACTTGCCCTCTGACCACACGAGCGACTTCTACCCACATCGTCAGCCCGACGGCAACAAATACTTGCCAAAAACCTTTGCCTAAGGTAAGCGTTATGGCAATAACTAAGAGTAAAGTAGGTATTGACCAAACGATATTGATAAACCACATGACAATAGCATCAACTTTTCCGCCAAAATAACCCGAAATACCTCCGAAAAATAACCCGATAATAAGCGAAATAAAAACAGCTACAAATCCGATGGAGAGCGAAATTCGAGAACCGACAATCATTCTGCTCAAATAATCTCTTCCTGATTTATCAGTGCCTAAATAAAATTTCTGGTTTTTGATGTATTTCTGAGCTGCACTTTCTATGTTTTTTTCATTTGGGAAATCAGTCAAATACACTTCTTTTTCGATGTTGATATCTTTGTCGTCTGAATACTGTGTATAGGTAATTTTATTGTCTGAGACAGAAAATTCTTGAATAGGATAGTGATAAAACCGCTGTTTTTGACCAAAGAAATATTCTGAAAAACTAAACGCAGGAGCATTTTTAATCGGGACACTTAGCATTAACACTTCAAAACCAGGTTGTTTTGATTTTATCGAAAGATCACCTAGATTGGCGTTTTCTGTTTTGTCAGGAGCAATCAGGTAGGCAAAAAAAGCAATGAAAATAGCGGTGAGTATAAAAATCAAACTCAGCATCCCAACGGTGTTTTTTTTAAACTTCCTGAAAGCAGAACTTTGTGAAAAAAGCCTGATTTTACGCATAAACAAATGAGTTTAGAGCTCTCTTTTTGTAAAAAAAAATGAATCGGTTAAGACTTCTAAAAAGAAAGTAAGCAATAATATGAAATATGGTGGTGGTGTGCAATTTCTGGAGTCATAAATTCTAAAAATATATTTTCAACTTTACGGAAGTTGTCCCTCAGTTGTTCGTCGGTTTTTAGTATGTTTGTCTAGCCTAAAATAAAAACAAAATGCAGGAATTTAGCAATACTATAATTGACCTTCAACGCCTCCCAAAATACCAAGAAGTGGTTTTTGAGAAGTTGCACCCAAAATATAAAAATGTGATAGTAATTAACCTTTCTATCATCTCGATGGTTATTCTGATGGCAACGATCAGTACATTTATTTCGGTTTATTTTGGAACAGAAGATACACAAGGAAGTTTTTATATCTGGATTCTTATGGCGGCTTTAGTATTTATCATGCTTTTGTTTTGGTTGAGTTTTATCGCTTTCAAGAAAAAAGGATATGTTATTAGAGAAAAAGACCTAATGTATAGAAGGGGGATTTTCGCTACATCAAAAACGATAATTCCGTTTAATAGAATTCAACATATTGCTGTTAGCGAAGGTGTTCTTTCTAGGTTCTACGGATTGGCATCTATCGAGATTTATACCGCTGGAGGCAGCAGCAGTGATCTGAGAATTGCTGGAATCGAAAAAGAAAAAGCTTATCAGATTAAAGAATTTTTGATGGATAATCTAAACGCAGAAAAAAAACGAACCAACCCAATTGTGTCTGAGAATCACGAACAAGAAACCCAAGAAGATGGAACCGCTGAATTTTGATAAACCACAAAGACAATCCGTAGTTGGGATTGTCGTTATGTTTGCAGATTCACTACAGAAGTTCGTCAGAGCTATGTGGGTGCCGCTGGCTGTCTTTTTGTTTCGGATGGACGGTAGCAAGATTGTTGTTTTCTTAGTTGTCGTTTTGGTGATCTTTGTAGTTTTAGCTGTTATTGCTTATCTCAAATACAGAAACTTTACTTTTTTCTTGGATGAAGAAAAACAAGAGTTTGTAGTGCAGAGCGGTGTGTTGAGCAAGAAAAAACTCTCGATAGGATTGGATAAAATCCAACAGGTAAATATCAATCAAAATGTCATTCAGAAGTTAATCGGAGTATATAGTCTCGACATCGATACGGCGGGAAGCAAAGACAAAGAAGTCAGTATCAAGGCAATTGATCATCATTCTGCTCAGATACTCAAAGCGAAATTACTAGAGAGAGAAAATTCAAAACAAGAAGAAGTCTTAACTGCTGAAGCTCCAGAAGAAAACCAACAACCACTAGTGAGCGTTGGTTTATTATCTTTATTAAAACTGGGGTTAACCTCAAATTACGGTAAGAGTCTAGCGGTGCTAATTGCTTTTTTCTTCACAATTTTTGACAACGTAAAAAACTTTTTTCAAGACGAAGTACTCACTGAAGAACAAATACAAGAGTATATCGTAGAAACCACTTTTATGACGATGCTCTTTGTTTTTGGGGTATTGTTTTTACTGACTTTTATTGTGAACCTGATTCGGACGCTTATTAAATATTATGATTTTAGCATTATCAAAGAGCGCACATCACTACTTATCTCGTATGGTTTTTTCGCAAAGAAGAACACCCTGCTCAACCCAAAAAAAGCTCAGATTGTATCCTATAGTCAGAACTTTTTTCAGAAGAAACTCAATG
Organism: Flavobacteriaceae bacterium; assembly: GCA_034676605.1. Taxonomy (GTDB): domain Bacteria; phylum Bacteroidota; class Bacteroidia; order Flavobacteriales; family Flavobacteriaceae; genus Flavobacterium. The sequence goes on from JAUCBW010000002.1 coordinate 63,812, forward strand.
TACTGAGCCTTAGAATCAGACAAGCATCGTCTGAATCTTCGGGACAAGATAAAAAGTCAAAGAGTGCTTCTTTTATTGTCATTCCGGGTGTGAATACTGCCGAGAAAGAACAAATCCTACAGATGATTTTTAATCGTGCTATGGCTAAGGGAGAAGTGATAAAGCCAAATTTCAGGTATGTTTTCAAAAGAGTTTACCTTAGTATTTTATTGCCAGTAGGGATATTTCTAGTTGCTGGGCTTTTTATAAACAAAGAATTACAAGCCTTTTTCCCGCTTATCGGAGTGTATGTATTGATGCTAAGTATTTTTATTTACTTCGAATTCAAGCATTACAAACTCTTTGTCAATTCTAATTTTATCATCAAAAGAGAAGGAGCTTGGGATATTGAACACAAGATTATCGAACCTCATAAAATACAAGGAATTACAGCCAAACAATATTTCTGGAACAAGAGACATGACGTAGGGCACATTACGCTACATACGGCAGGTGGGGACTTGCACTTCAATTTCGCCAACTTCACCCAAATCAATGAGCATATCAATTATTGGCTCTATCAGGTAGAGTCTTCTGAGAAAAATTGGATGTAGAAATTGCTTTATAATATACAAGCAAAGACAATTTTTGCTTTGTATCTTTGCCGTCTTGAATACATAAAAAATGAAAAACTGGATACAAGCCGCTCGCTTGCGTACCTTGCCACTATCGGTTTCAGGGATTATTGTGGGAAGTGCTTATGCGCAATATACCGGATATTTTAGGTGGGATATTTTCCTGCTCGCATTACTCACCACTCTTGGATTGCAAATTTTATCCAACTATGCCAATGATTATGGTGACGGCATAAAAGGCACAGACAACGATAGCCGTATCGGACCTGGAAGAGCTATTCAGACGGGAGCTATCTCTGTCAAACAAATGAAAAAAGGTATCATCATCACCAGTATTTTCACTTTTCTGATAGCTGTGTTGCTGATTTATGTTTCCTTCGGAAAAGAAAACTTCTTCTATTCTATTTTGTTCTTAGTACTTGGTTTGGCTTCTATTGCCGCGGCACTGAAATATACAATTGGTAATTCGGCTTATGGATATAGAGGTTTAGGCGATATATTTGTCTTTCTGTTCTTTGGGTTGTTGAGTGTTTTAGGGAGTTATTTCTTGTATGCACAAAACCTGGATTGGACGCTTATACTTCCTGCTTGCGCTATCGGATTACTCAGTACAGGTGTGTTGAATTTGAACAATATGAGAGACGAAATATCCGATAAAGCAGCTAATAAAAATACGCTAGTAGTAAAAATGGGAGGTAAGAACGCTAAGAAATACCATGCTACAATTATTGCGTTAGCATTGATTCTTATAGTGGTATTTGCGATTGCAATTCACCTGACTTGGTCTAAATATTATTTTTTACTCAGTTTTGTTCCGGTGATACTTCATCTCAACAGGATTTCAACCTATACAGACCCAAAGCAGTATGATCCAGAGCTAAAGCAATTAGCCTTGAGCACTTTCTTGATTTCGGTTGTGCTTTCAATAGTTTTGTTGTACTAAAAAATCTGCCTTAAATTTAAACTGTCATAACCAAAAAACCAAACCTCTTTTAAAGCAATTTAAAAGAGGTTTGGTTTTTATAATTTAGGTGTGATACCCTACAACTTTTCTATTGCGGATTGGATTCTCTTAATTGTTTCTTCTTTGCCGATCAGAGTTGCAATCTCAAATAAATCTGGACCTTTCATCGCACCGACCAGACTTAGCCTAAAGGGCTGCATTACTCTGCCCATTCCGATGTTGTTTTCTGTCATCCATCCTTTGATTTCTTGTTCGATGTTTTTGGCTTCGAAGCTTTGTAGGTTACTTAGGGTTTTTATGGTTTGTTGCATCAAGGCTGGCGTTTCTTCTTTCCAGTTCTTTTTTGCTTTTTCGTCATAGCTTGTCGGCGCTACGAAGAAGAAGTCAGAGAGTTCCCAGAATTCATTCACAAAGTTCGCACGTTCTTTAATCAGCGTTACTACTTTTTCTACATAAGCAAAATCAGTTGTGAGGCCTTTTCTTGAAGCATCGGTTGATAGATTTCCGCCAATGTTTTGTCTGATTGTTTGATGAGGTATTGGTGGTTAAACCATTTGTTTTTTTCAGGGTCAAATTTCGCTCCTGACTTGCTCACTCTAGCGATGTCAAAACGTTCTGCCAGTTCCTCGAGTGAATAGATTTCTTGTTCCGTACCTTCATTCCATCCGAGTAGTGCCAAGAAATTTATGACTGCTTCGGGGAAGAAGCCTTTTTCTTTGTATCCAAAAGATATTTCTCCTGAGACAGGGTCTTTCCATTCCAAAGGAAATACCGGAAAGCCCAATTTATCTCCGTCTCTCTTGGATAATTTTCCGTTGCCTACGGGTTTTAAAATCAACGGGAGGTGTGCAAATTCAGGGGCTTTCCATCCAAAGGCTCTGTATAACATCACGTGCAAAGGCATTGATGGCAGCCATTCTTCACCTCTAATCACGTGTGAGGTTTGTTGCAAGTGATCATCAACGATGTTTGCCAAGTGATACGTAGGCATGCCATCAGATTTAAACAATACTTTATCGTCTAAAAGTGAAGTTTCAAACTTCACTTCACCTCTGATTAAATCCTGCATCACCAAGGTTTCATCTACTGGAGTTTTGAATCGGATGACGTAATGCACGCCATTTTCGAGGCGTTGGCTTACCTCAGCGTCAGAAAGATTTAGCGAAGTCTCTAAAGTCTCTCTGATTGTATGGTTATAAATAAAAGTCTCTCCTTTGGATTCCGCCTGAGCACGTAATTCGTCTAGTTTTTCTGGCGTATCAAATGCATAATAGGCATTACCGCTCTGAACAAGCTGCAAGGCATATTGGCTGTAAAGTGTTTTTCGGTCACTCTGACGGTACGGAGGGAACTTTTCGTTCTTACCTATGGTTTCGTCAGGAGAAATTCCCAACCATTCTAAGGCTTCAAAAATATATTCTTCTGCTCCTTTGACAAATCTATTTTGGTCAGTATCTTCAATGCGTATGTAGAATACTCCATTGTGTTTTTTGGCAAACAGATAATTAAATAGAGCGGTTCGTACTCCACCGATATGTAACGGCCCAGTTGGGCTTGGCGCAAATCGTACTCTTACTTCTGACATTTTGTGGGTGTTTTAATAAATAATTTTTTTCTCAAAAAACGAATAATTGATACTAAGAACGCTAGAATTAGCTATTGTTGCGCATAAACTCTTCTGCTTTTTCTACCATGGATGCGTTTCCGCAAAAGAAAGGCACTCTTTGGTGTAATTCTGTTGGTTTTATTTCCATAATTCTATTAAAACCATCGGATGCTTTTCCGCCTGCTTGTTCCGCCAAGAACGCCATCGGGTTGCATTCGTATAACAAACGCAGTTTTCCGTTTGGCGATTTTGAGGTTTGAGGATAAATATAAATACCGCCTTTTAGCATATTTCTATGAAAATCAGCCACTAAACTCCCGATATATCTAGAAGTATAAGGTCTGACACCTTCTTCAGCCTGACAGTATTTTAGGTATTCTTTGACACCTTGTGGAAATTGAAGATAATTACCTTCGTTTATAGAATATATGTTTTCTTCTTGAGGATAGGTTAATGCAGGATGCGAAAGATAAAAGGTTCCGATTGGAGGGTTTAGCGTAAAACCATTTACACCGTGTCCTGTGGTATAAACAAGCATCGTAGAGGTTCCGTAGATTACATATCCAGCAGCTACTTGGGCAGTTCCGGGTTGTAAGAAATCTTCTAATGTGACAGGTGAGCCAACAGGAGTTACACGTCTATACACAGAGAAAATCGTGCCGACAGAAACATTGACATCTATATTTGATGAACCATCAAGCGGATCAATTAGTACAATATATTTGTTGTTGTTACCACAGTCTCTACCTTCGATAGTTATGAAATCATCATTCTCTTCAGAGGCGATTCCACATACGATTTCACGATTTTTTAGGGTTTGAAGAAAAACATCATTGGCATAGACATCTAGCTTTTGTTGTGCTTCTCCTTGTATGTTGTCTGTGCCAACAGCTCCTATAATATCTACTAATCCGGCTTTGTTTACTTCGTGATTGACAACTTTTGCAGCCAGACGAATGGCATTGATTATACGAGAAAGCTCTCCTGAGGAATACTTGAACTCTTCTTGTTTTTCGATGATGAACTCTCCAAGAGTTCTGTTTCTTTCTAGCATTGTTTTATAATAGGTTTTAGTTGTGGTGCAAATATCCGAATATTTTCTTAAATTTAAGACAATCTGAGTAGCGAATCAGTTTTACTTCACTTACAAAAGTCTTCGTTTTTTGTATTGATAGTAAGAAAGAGCCTTAAATAAACATTTCACTACTAAAACACCTTTTACTTTACAGCAGAAAGAATATTTTGATGAATGAACTTTCGCTTTACAATAGTCTTTTTTTGTACTTTCGTGAATTGAATCAAACCAAAATAATCAATGAAAATCTTAAAGTTTGGAGGTGCTTCGATAAAAGATGCTGAGGCAATCAAGAATGTTTGTCAGGTTCTGAATACAGTCAAAGCAGAGCAGGTACTGATTGTGATTTCTGCGATGGGCAAAACCACCAATGCTCTAGAGCAGGTAGTACATCATTATTTTGACGACAAAACAGCCGTACAAACTTCTATCAATGCCGTAAAAGAACAACACTTCAATGTTACTTCTGCATTGTTTCCTGCTAATCATCTTGTTTTTAGTGCTGTCGAAAAACATTTTGAAGCTTTGTGTCAATTCTTAGAAATCAACAAATCTCAGAAGTATGATTTTGTATATGACCAAGTAGTCAGCATAGGAGAGCTGGTTTCTTCTACTATTTTATACCATTATCTAAAAGAACATTGTTTAGATTTGGAGTGGCTTGATGCTAGAATGCTAATCAAAACAGACGATAGATATAGAGATGCCAATGTAGATTGGGACATTTCTGAAAAGCGAATTTCTGAAGCTATCAATCCGTCAAAAAATTATATCACTCAGGGTTTTTTAGGTGCGGATGCCAATAACTTTACTACTACTTTAGGCAGAGAGGGCTCTGATTATTCCGCTGCTATCTTGGCGTATTGTTTGAATGCGGAGAGCGTGACTATCTGGAAGGATGTTGCAGGAGTGCTGAATGCTGATCCGAGATATTTTGAAAACGCCACTTTATTAGAACAAATATCATACAGAGAAGCCATCGAACTCGCTTTTTATGGAGCCTCGGTTATTCATCCAAAAACCTTACAGCCTTTGCAACGAAAAGAGATTCCGTTTTTTGTGAAGTCTTTTCTGTATCCACTAGAAAAAGGAACCTCCATTAGCAAAGGAGCCGATTTATACCCAAGACTTCCGTGTTTTATCGTTAAAAACAACCAACACCTGATTTCTATTGCTTCTAAAGATTTCTCTTTTATTATGGAGGAGAATATCAGTTATATCTTTTCGGTTTTGCACAAATACAGAACAAAGGTGTATCTGATTCAAAATTCAGCTATCAGTTTTTCGGTTTGTATAGAAGATAAATTCTCTAATTTAGACAAGCTCATCGCCGAATTATCAGCCAACTTCATAGTCAAATACAACCAAAACTTATCTTTATATACTATCAGGCATTTTACTGAAGAGGCTATAGCATCAATCGCAACAGGGAAAAAAGTATTGCTGAAACAAACCTCTAGAGAAACCGTTCAGATGGTTGTATCAGGATAATAACGCCAAAAAACACATTCAAAATATACCATGCAAAATATATATTACGCTCAAGTCGGATATGATTACCTGAATGAATTATTGCTACAAAAAAAATATTCAAAGATTTTTGTACTTACTGATTTGAACACTAATGCACTCTGTTCCCCCCTTTTTTTGGGAGAATTAGCCACTGAAATACCTATTGAAATCATTGAGATTGAAGTTGGAGAAGCTCATAAAAACATCGAAACCTGTACTGATATTTGGAATGTGCTGATAGAACTTGGAGCAGACCGAAAAAGTTTGATTATCGGTTTGGGAGGTGGTGTAGTGACCGATATTTCGGGTTTTGTAGCAGCGGTTTTCAAAAGGGGAATTGATTTTGTCAATGTGCCTTCCACGCTTTTAGGAATGGTAGATGCCGCACTCGGAGGTAAAAACGGAGTAGATTTAGGAAACCTCAAAAACCAAATAGGCACAATCACTAATGCAGAAATGGTGTTGATCGATTTCAGATTTTTAGACACGCTACCCAACGAACAAATTCGTTCAGGTTATGCTGAAATGCTGAAACACGGCTTGATTCAAGACAAAGCCTATTGGGAAAAACTCGCTGACATACAAAACATAGATTTGACAGATCTGGACGATTTGATTATTCGCTCAGCCGAGATAAAAACAAAAATCACTTCTGAAGACTTAACCGAAGAAGGCATAAGAAAAGCACTAAACTTCGGGCATACACTTGGTCATGCTATTGAGAGTTATTGTTTAGAAAACCCTCACAAAACCGCTCTTTTGCATGGCGATGCCGTTGCTGTGGGAATGATTTTAGAGAGTTATCTGTCTTTCAAAAAAGGATTCTTGACCCTTGAGGAATACAAAGAAATAAAGACAATACTCAAAGGAATTTATCCGTTTCTGGAATTTAATACAGACGATATTCAAGAAGTGATACAACTACTCTCAGCTGACAAAAAAAATGAATATGGCAAGGTCTTATTTGTACTTCTGGATGGTATCGGAAATGTAAAAATAAACCAACGCGTGGAGAATGAATGGATATACAAGGCTTTTGAGGATTATGCCAGGTAAGTGCGATGAGTTTTTTGGATTTACAATTTCTGTGCTGAAATTAAGAATTACTTTTTTTAAAATCCACCAAAAAACATCACTTAAATCTTTCCCGAACACTACTTAAGGGTTTAAAAGCCTAACTTTGTATCATCAAGTCAATCGCCTTATGAAAACAAAAATCCTTGAGGTAATAAACAGTCCTAAAGACCTCAGAAAGCTTTCAATGACAAAACTCTTAGTCTTAGCCAAAGAGCTTAGAGAGTTTATCATAGAAGTTGTTTCTACCAAAGAAGGTCACCTCGGAGCGAGTCTCGGAGTAGTCGAATTGACTATCGCTTTGCATTATACCTTCAATACGCCAGAAGACGTATTAGTTTGGGATGTAGGTCATCAGGCGTATGGGCATAAAATTCTTACCGGTCGTAAGGATGTTTTTGGCACCAACCGACAAAAGAACGGCATCTCAGGTTTCCCGAAAATCAGTGAAAGTCCGTATGATGCTTTTGGCACAGGGCATTCATCAACTTCTATCTCTGCTGTTTTGGGTATGGCAATTGCCTCAAAACTCAAAGGAGAGAATCAAAAAAATCATATTGCAGTCATAGGAGATGCTTCGATTGTTTCGGGAATGGCTTTTGAAGCTCTAAATCATTTGGGCGTTTCGGATGTCAATATGTTGATTATTCTGAATGATAATTCCATCGGGATTGATTTGAGTGTCGGCGCATTCAAACATTTTCTGGCCTCTATAAAAGACAATTCAAACACAATTCAAAACAACATATTCACCTCATTAAACCTAGATTATTCAGGTCCGATTGATGGGCATAATTTAGATGAATTAATAACCGAATTAGAGCGTCTGAAGAATAAAGGCGGAGTAAAGATCCTTCATGTCATCACAACCAAAGGAAAAGGCCTACAAAAAGCAGAAGAGAATCAAGTGATATATCACGCTCCAGGCAAGTTTGACAAAACAACAGGCGAAATATACCAAAACAATCAGAAGGGATTGCCACTAAAGTTGCAAGATATATTCGGGCTTACGCTTTTAGAACTTGCGTTGCAGAACGAAAATATTATTGGAATCACTCCAGCAATGCCCACAGGAAGTTCGCTCAAGTTTATGATGGATGCACTTCCAGAAAGAGCTTTTGATGTGGGAATTGCCGAACAACATGCGGTTACGCTGGCAGCTGGATTGGCAACCCAAGGCATGATTGTGTATTGTAACATATATTCGACATTTCTTCAACGTGCCTATGACCAAATTATTCATGATGTGGCTTTGCAAAATCTGCCCGTGATTTTCTGTCTTGACCGCGCGGGTTTAGTAGGAGAGGACGGAGCAACACATCACGGAGTTTTTGATCTGGCTTATCTGAGATGTATTCCTAATATGTTGATTTTCGCACCACTTGATGAGATTGAATTGAGAAATATTCTCTATACAGTGCAGCTGGAGCTTAACTCTCCAATAGCGATTCGTTATCCAAGAGGTAGAGGAATTGGTGTGGAATGGAAGAATAATTTTGAGAAAATAATAATAGGCAAAGCAACGTTGCTCAAACAAGGGCAACAAAAAGTAATTTTATCTACAGGATTTATTGGGAATAATGTTACGAAAGCTTTAGAGAAGATGACAGATGCATATAGTTTTGCACACTATCATTTCGGGTTCGTAAAACCATTAGATCAAGAAGCACTCCATCATATTTTCAAAACTTATGACCAGATATTTACCATCGAGGACGGAACTATCAGAGGAGGTTTTGGCTCAGCAATTCTCGAATTTGCTGCAGAAAATAATTATACCACAAAAATTAGTGTCTTGGGAATTCCGGATAGGTTTATTGAACAAGCATCAGTCCAGGAGTTGCAACAAGAATGTGGTATAGACATAGATTCACTCAAAATAAGATTTGAGTCTAGCATAACACATAACTATACGAATCATGAAAAAAACACAAGAAAATAAACCGACATACATTCCTTTAGAGAATGTCAATAGCGAACATTGTGCATTGATTGTCGAAAAAGGTGTGTCACAAATAAAAGGCTTAGAAAACATAAAAGTCGAACTCAATAATAACCGAGCTGTTGTTCCTACGAATAATCAAGAATTGTTGCAAAAAGCAATAGACAAGATTAAATCATTGGGGTATGGAGTGACTACAACAAAGAAAAGCTTTCCGGTACTCAATATGAGTTGTGCTTCTTGTGCAGCAAGTACAGAAAGTGCTGTGAAACACACTGATGGCGTAGTTTCGGCAGCAGTGAATTTCGCTTCAGGCAATTTGTCGGTGGAGTATTTGCCAAACATAACCAATGCGTTAAGTCTTCAGCAAGCTGTTAGAGACGCAGGTTTTGATCTGCTTATCGAAGAAGAAGATGTACAACAAGAAAACTTAGATGCTATACAACAAAGAAGATTTAATCAGCTTAAGAATAAAACAATATGGGCTGTAATTCTCTCTTTTCCAGTAATGCTCATCGGAATGTTTTTTATGAACATACCCTATGCTAATGAAATAATGTGGGTGCTCTCAACACCTGTCGTTTTTTGGCTAGGTAGAGATTTCTTTGTCAATGCCTGGAAGCAAGCCAAACACGGATCAGCAAATATGGATACTTTGGTTGCTTTGAGTACGGGTATTGCGTATGTGTTTAGTGTGTTTAATATGTTCTTTGCAGATTTTTGGCAAGAAAGAGGATTAGAAGCACATGTCTATTTCGAAGCCGTAGCAGTGATTATTGCCTTCATTCTTTTAGGAAAACTCTTAGAAGAAAGAGCCAAAGGAAACACATCAGATGCGATTAAAAAACTGATGGGCTTACAACCTAAAACCGTTACTCTAATCAAAGACAACACTACAGAGGTTCAGATTTCTATCGAAGAAGTCAAAAAAGACGATGTCATTTTGGTCAAGCCAGGCGAGAAAATCGCTGTGGATGGCGTGGTAATTTCAGGAAGTTCGTATGTAGATGAAAGCATGCTCAGCGGCGAGCCAATTCCGCTTTTGAAAGAAGAAAACGAAAAGGTCTTTGCAGGAACCATTAACCAAAAAGGAAGCCTGCGGTTTAGAGCTATCAAAGTGGGTAAAGAAACCCTGTTGGCTCAAATCATCAAAACCGTACAAGATGCACAAGGAAGTAAAGCACCTGTTCAGAAATTAGTAGATAAAATTGCTCGTGTTTTCGTACCGATTGTTATCGGGATAGCTATTCTTACGTTTGTTTTATGGATGATATTCGGAGGTGAAAATAGTTTGGCTCAAGGATTATTAGCGGCTGTTACTGTTTTGGTAATCGCTTGTCCGTGTGCGTTGGGATTAGCAACACCTACGGCAATTATGGTCGGCGTAGGAAAAGGAGCTGAACAAGGCATACTCATCAAAGACGCTGAAAGCTTAGAGCTCGCTAAAAAAATTACAGCCATTGTCTTAGACAAAACTGGGACGATTACTGAAGGAAAACCAGCAGTTACGGCTATCAGCTGGCTCAATAACGAGGATAGTACGAAAGAAATTCTATACAGTCTAGAAAAACAATCTGAACATCCACTGGCAGATGCTGTCGTAAAACACTTGGGTTTGTTGAAAACCTTAGACTTGACGTCATTTGATAGTATCACCGGAAAAGGAGTCAAAGCAGTGTATAATCAGATCACCTATTTTGTGGGTAATACCAATTTATTGACGGAAGAAAATATTCAAATATCCGAAGAACTTATTTCTTTAGCGGATAAATGGACCACGGAAGCTAAAACAGTAATTTGGTTTGCCGATAGCAAAAAAGCTCTAGCTGTCTTAGCAATAACAGATAAAATAAAAGAAACTTCGGTTCAGGCCATTAAGCAACTGCAAGAAATGGATATAGAACTATATATCCTGACAGGAGACAACCAAACAACAGCCAAAGCAATAGCTACACAAACAGGCATCAAAAATTTCAAAGCAGAAGTGCTGCCACAACAAAAAGCAGATTTCATCAAAGAATTACAAAATAAAGGAAAAGTTGTAGCCATGGTAGGTGACGGAATCAACGATTCTACAGCACTAGCAACAGCAGATGTAAGTATTGCGATGGGTAAAGGGAGTGATATTGCAATGGATGTTGCCAAAATGACCATCATCTCGTCTGATCTTACCAAAATTCCGCAAGCCATACATTTATCAAAACAAACGGTAGCTACAATCAAACAGAATTTATTCTGGGCATTTATCTATAATATCATTGGCATACCGATTGCAGCGGGAATACTTTATTCGTTTAACGGGTTTTTACTCAACCCAATGATTGCTGGAGCTGCTATGGCATTGAGCAGTGTGAGTGTGGTGAGCAATAGCTTACGCCTGAAATGGAAGAAACTATAACTACAAAATAAAACAGATATTTAATCTTTAAAATATAATTAGTATGGAAAATATTCGTGTTTTTAAGTTCAAAACAAACATCAATTGTGGCGGATGTATCGCCTCGGTAAAACCTCATTTAGATAAAATGGAGGGTATAAGTAATTGGGAGGTAGATACTACAAATAAAGATAAAATCCTGATGGTAACTCCTCAAGGAGTAACTAAAGAGCAGGTGATAGAAGCCGTGACCAAAGCAGGTTTCAAGATAGAACCTATCAACTAAGAAGGCTAGAGCTAGTATCTAGTAGTTGATTTTGTATATTTGTAATTAAGCTAAACATATAAAATGTCTATTCAATCAAACATAAAGGAATTGCGGAAAACCTTGCCAGAGTACGTAACACTTGTTGCGGTCTCAAAAACAAAACCCGTTACCGATATACTAGAAGCATATCAGGCAGGACAACGCATATTCGGTGAAAACAGAGTGCAAGAAATGACCGAAAAGCAACCTTTGTTGCCCCAGGATATTCAGTGGCACTTAATCGGGCATTTGCAAACCAATAAAGTCAAATATATCGCTCCATTTGTGACCCTTATTCACGGAGTGGATAGCCTTAGATTGCTCAAAGAAATTGACAGACAAGCCAAAAGGAATAACCGTGTTATTGACTGCTTATTACAAGTCTATATTGCTGAAGAGGAGACAAAATTTGGCTTGAGTGAAGAGGAGTTAGAAGAGATTATTCACTCAGATGAATTTAAGTCATTCGAAAATATTAAAGTCGTAGGGCTAATGGGGATGGCTACATATACCGAGTTTGACGACCAAATCCGAAAGGAATTTACACACCTGAAGTCTGTATTCGACAAACATAAAACGCATATCACACCTAATTTTGAACTCACTACCCTGTCAATGGGAATGAGCGGAGATTATAAAATTGCTATTGCTAGTGGAAGTACAATGATCCGAGTAGGAAGTACTATTTTTGGCAATCGCGCACTTGTATAAAACCATTTAAGCCAGTAGATGTACGCAATTCTTGACACAGAAACAACAGGAGGACAATATAACCAAGAGGGGATTACAGAAATTGCCATCTATAAATTTGACGGACACCAGATTGTTGACCAATTTATCAGCCTTGTAAACCCAGAAAGAGAAATTCAGCCTTTTGTCATCAAACTCACTGGCATCAACAACGCAATGTTGCGCTCAGCACCCAAGTTTTATGAAATAGCTAAACGAATAATCGAAATCACAGAAGGTTGTATTATTGTCGCACATAACGCCTCGTTTGACTATAGAATCCTACGTCTAGAATTCGGACGGTTGGGTTATGCGTTCCAACGGGAAACACTCTGCACGGTAGAACTTTCTAAGAGATTGCTTCCTGAGCAAAGTTCCCATAGTTTAGGCAAACTCATTCGCTCATTGGGTATCCCGATGAGTGACAGGCACAGAGCCTCAGGTGATGCACAGGCAACAGTCAAGCTCTTCAAACTCTTACTCACAAAAGACACCGACAAACAGATATTAAACAGCCTTATCAAGACCGAAATCAAATCAGGGTTGTCTCCAAAACTCCTGGATATCGTGGAAAGCCTGCCGAACAAAGTGGGCGTATATTATGTGCATAACGAAAAAGGAGAACTGATTTATTTAGGTAAAAGCCAGAACATCAAGAAAAAGGTCACAGCACTTTTTGTCGGAGATTCTAGAGTGTCTAAGAAAATCCAAGCGGAGGTCTATACCGTAACCTATGAAATCACAGGTAGTTTACTCTTGGCTTCAATCAAAGAATACGAGGAGTTAAAGCTCAATAAACCTTCTTTGAACCGTTTTCCTGCAAAGATAAAATCATCAAAAAAAGTATTTGATGAGCCTGCTGATAAACAGAACTATTTGGTTATCGACAAGGGAAGAAGTATTGAAGAGCGCTCGGTGATGCTTGTAGAAGAAGGAATGCTCAAAGGCTTTGCTTTTTTCGACTTAAATTTCCAAATCAACAATATCGATGTACTCAGAAATATCATCACACCTGTCAGAAAAGACAAGCAATATATGATGATGGTCGAGACTTTCTTACAGAAAAGGCATCAGTTGAAGGTAATTCGTCTCTAGAAAATATTCTCTTCACCTTATTCCAAACAAAAAGCCTCCCGATTAGAGAGGCTTTTTTGGTTTTCCTTAAAAAAGGGAAAAGTTTTATTCTTCCATATAGGCTTCGATAGGTGCACAAGAACAAATAAGATTTCTGTCTCCGTAAGCATCGTCAACACGGCGCACTGAAGGCCAGAACTTATTGTCATTTAGATAGTCTAACGGATAAGCCGCTTTTTCTCTGCTGTATGGGTAGTCCCAAGTATCAACGGTTAGCATTGCCAAGGTGTGTGGTGCATTTTTTAGCACGTTGTTTGGGTTGTCAATACTTGCTTGGTCAATTTCATGTTTGATTGAGATAAGCGCATCGCAAAAACGATCTAGCTCTTCTAGGTTTTCACTTTCAGTTGGCTCAATCATCAATGTTCCAGCCACTGGGAACGAAACAGTAGGTGCGTGGAAGCCATAATCCATTAAGCGTTTGGCAACATCGCTCACCTCAATTCCGTTTTGTTTGAAAGCTCTAAAATCAACAATCATTTCGTGAGCCGCACGCCCCATTTCGCCTGTATAAAGAATGGAGAAGTGCTTCTCTAAACGCGCCTTCATATAGTTGGCATTCAGGATGGCGGTTTCAGTTGCTCTAGTTAATCCTTCCGTGCCGAGCATAGAGATATAGCCATACGAAATCAGACAAACCAGTGCAGATCCATAAGGTGCAGAAGAGATAGCCGTAATCGCTTTTTCGCCTCCTACTTCAACAATCGGGTTGCTAGGCAAGAACGGAACTAAGTGTTTCGCCACACAGATAGGTCCTACCCCAGGACCTCCTCCTCCGTGGGGAATAGCAAAGGTCTTGTGTAGGTTAAGGTGACACACGTCAGCTCCGATAACTCCAGGGTTGGTAAGTCCTACTTGAGCATTCATATTGGCACCGTCCATATATACCTGTCCGCCATTTTGGTGAACAATATCGATAATCTCTATAATTGAAGCTTCATAAACTCCGTGTGTAGAAGGATAAGTAATCATCACAGCCGACAAGTTGTCTTTGTGTTTGATTGCTTTCTCTCTTAGGTCTTCTACATCGATGTTTCCTTCTGGAGTTGTTTTGGTAACTACGATGTCCATTCCAGCAAGTGCTGCAGAAGCAGGGTTTGTTCCGTGTGCCGAAGCGGGAATTAAAGCGATATTTCTGTGTCCTTGCCCAATTGATTCTTGGTAAGCACGGATAACCATCAGACCAGCATATTCTCCATTGGCACCTGAGTTAGGTTGCAAGGTGGTTCCTGCAAAACCAGTGATTTCAGTCAATTGGTCTTCCAGTTTCTTTAGCATAATTTGGTAGCCTTCTGCTTGATTTTTTGGAGCAAAAGGGTGGATGCTGTTCCAGTTTGGGAAGCTAAGCGGAAGCATTTCAGTAGCTGCATTCAGTTTCATCGTACAAGAACCCAACGCAATCATCGAGTGGTTTAACGAAAGGTCTTTGCGTTCTAATTTTTTGATATAGCGCATTAGCGCAGTTTCTGAATGATGCGAGTTGAATACTTTGTGTTGTAAGAAAGATGAAGTTCTTGCAACCTGACTGTCAATCGTTGTATTAGTAGATAGCTCTAAAACAGTTAGGCTTTCTTTTCCTAAAGCAGTGGCGAAAATACTTAGGATTTGGTTGATGTCAGCCAAAGTCGTTGTTTCGTTAAGTGCAATAGATATATTTTGGTTGTCTATATAATAGAAGTTTACTTCATTTTGAAGTGCTACGGCTTTTACTTTTTCAGCATCAGCTTTTACGACGATGGTGTCAAAATAAGAAGTGTTGGTTTGTGTCACGCCTATTTTATTTAATGCCTCACTTAGTGTAACGGCAGAGGCATGTACTTTATCAGCGATGTATTGCAGTCCTTTAGGTCCGTGATATACGGCATACATTCCTGCCATAACAGCCAATAGCACTTGAGCTGTACAGATATTTGAAGTTGCTTTTTCGCGTTTGATGTGTTGCTCGCGGGTCTGTAGTGCCATACGAAGAGCATAGTTTCCGTCAGCATCTTGGCTTACGCCGATGATACGCCCAGGCATACTTCTTTTATATTCCTCTTTGGTAGCGAGGTAACCAGCGTGTGGTCCTCCGTAACCCATCGGCACTCCGAAGCGTTGTGTAGTCCCGACTACTACGTCAGCACCAAGTTCTCCTGGAGGCGTAAGTTTTACAAGAGCCAATAAATCTGCTGAGAAGATGGTTTTGATATCTTGTTGCTGCGCTTTAGCTACAAAATCGCTGTAATCATACACCTGTCCGAATTTTCCTGGGTATTGAAGGATTGCTCCGAAGTATTCACCTGAGAAATCAAACTTAGTGTGATCTCCCACAACTAATTCAATTCCGATTGGCGTAGAACGTGTTTGTAGTACAGATAAGGTTTGAGGTAGAATTTCTTGTGAGACAAAAAATTTATTTACGTTGTTTTTCTTTTGCTCTCTTGTTCGTACGTCAAACAAAAGTGCCATTGCCTCTGCTGAGGCAGTTCCTTCGTCAAGAAGTGAAGCGTTGGCAATCTCCATTCCTGCAAGTTCAATAACTGTAGTTTGGAAGTTTAAAAGTGCTTCAAGACGTCCTTGTGCAATCTCAGCTTGGTAAGGTGTATAAGCGGTATACCATCCTGGATTTTCAAAGATATTTCTCTGAATCGGAGCTGGAACTACGGTAGGGTGGTAGCCAAGACCTATGTATGATTTGAAAACTTTGTTTTTGTTTCCTAGCGCTAGAATGTGATTGTAGTACTCATATTCTGACATTGCTGGAGCAAGTGCTAAGGGTTTTGCCAGCCTAATTTTGTCAGGAAAAGTTTCATGAAGGAGTTGGTCAATAGACGAAACTCCGATGGTCGAAAGCATTGTTTGAAGGTCAGTGTCATTGGTGACCCCTAAATGACGTTGTGCGAAAGAGTCTGTTTTCATAAGAAAAGTAAGAAAAAGTAGTTGAAACAGTTGTGTTTTTAATAAGCCGCAAAGATAGTGATTTTTACTTAATTTATTAAATACAAACATTATTGCCTGATATAAAAGAAGTCAAATTAGTAACTTTTTTATACCGGATAACAATGAAGTCGTTTAAACTTTTATTTTGTTAAATTTTTTTAGTGCAATTATGATAAAAGCTAGATAATTAAATCCTAACCAGCTCTCTATTGTTGTGTCAAATCTATTTAGTAATGATCTAAAACTATCCATCCAAGCATTTGTTCGTTCAATTTTATATCGCTCATTATAAAGTAATTGGTCAAAATATTCGTCTCTATCCGTATCGCCATTTCTCTTATTGAAACAAACATTAGCATTTATTTCTTTTTTCTTACAACACAACCTAAATTCTTTAGAATCAAAACCCGCATCAGCATTTAAAAAAAGTCCTCCAACGTGAATATTTGCTTGTTCTAATGTTCCTATTACTACTTCAAACTGAACTTCAATGTTATATAGGTCGTTATGATTACCAGCAACTGGGTTTGAAAAGGCTAGTGGCAATCCTTGTCTATCAATCAAATACAGTGCATTTGTTGTTTTACGTTTTTTTCTACCTTGATATTCCGTTTCTTCGCCACCTCTGATTGCAGAAGTATGACTACCATCAAAATCAACACTCGAAAGATCTAATTTTGACTTATTCTTTTCTAAAATACCAATCCAACTTTTCTTTAAAACAGCTGTTTTACACCATTTACGATAATGATAATAGACCGATTGCCAACTCAATAAATCATCATCAAATAATGATTTTACTGGCAATTGATGCCATTGAACACCTGTTTTTAGTTTATAAAGAACCACATTTACTATTTCTTCTAAAGGAACTGTTGCTTGAAAGCCTCTTTTTGCTAAAGGTAAATAAGGAACAATTTCACTTTTTATTATATCTTTGTCAAGTACACTGTACATAAGGGTTGATTTTGAAATGATTATGTTTTGCAACACAAATTTCGTCAACCCTTTATATATTTACAAAATAAGTTTAAATCACTTCTATTTAATAGAAGAACTAGGTATAATTTTAGATTCTACAAGTTTTAAAATTGTTAAAGAAATCGATTATGGGAAGAAGACCAGTCAAAAAGTAGATAAGTTATTTGAATTTAAATTTTATCCTGTTGATAATCTATATGATGATGTTCCCCTCTTTGATGTAATTCTTAAGTAAGACCTGTTGTTTATTGAAAATTATTGATTGCTTCCAAAATGGTTTGCAGGACAAAGAATATTTGAGATGAAGAGTGGTTAATTGGTCAGGTTGTTTTCAATACCAGACACCTAATAAATATATAACATGGTAAAAAAACATCAATTAGTAATGATATGTATTTTGTTTGTCTTCTTGACATCCTGTTGTTATAGAGGAAGAACTAATGAATATAATCAAATTAGAACATACATAAAACTTAATTCGTATAGAAGTTTAGATATTTATAAACTTATTGACACACTAGTTATTTATGAATTAGATAGCTACTTTTATAATAATCAATATTATAAGTCTGACATTAATCAGGGAAACTCGTTTTTAAAATTTTATGGAAATTGTAAATTAAGTTCATTCATAAACATTGGTAAAGAAAAGAATCATATATACACAAGAGAAAATTTTGAACCAAAAAATTCAAGAATGGGACACTTTTTTGTAGATGAAAAAAAAAAATAATAAGAGCAAAAATAGCAGTTTATAATCAATGTCAGAAAGAAATTTTGAGATGTAGAATAGATGTAGCTAATGATACTTTAGTTTTAGAATATGATAATGAATCAATAAATAAACTAAAGGAAATTTATATTAAAAAAAACATAAAAAAAGAACTTCTAGAAGATTGGCAACCTGATTGGTAAGCAAAGTATTTTGTCATTAAACACTATCAAAAATGTTTGAAATGAAAAGTGGTCATTGGTCAGGTTATTTTCAATATAAAACCTCTAATATTTTTACATTATGGTAGGAAGAAGAATAAAAATAATAATAAGTATAGCTTTTTTGATTTTACTATCCTGTAGCACAGGGTATTTTGACCAATACGGTGTTTATGTTCCGAATAATCCAAGGTATAAATTGAAAGATAAGAAAGGAGATCCAATTCCTAAAGAATTGGATACATTCAACTTATATAAATATTATGGCTATTATGATAGTATTAAATTAGTGAAAGACAAACTATCTAATGAGTGGGTAGGATATAAAAAATTTGTTTCAAATGGAAGAGTTTATAGTTTTGGGACAGATAAATTACAAGAGAAAAATTTAGACCCAAATATTATATAAACATAAAATACTAGTTAATTATGCTAAATGTTAATACAGATTCAGGTATATTAGTAAGTTGTATCGTTCGTCAAATTTACTTGTCTTGTGGTAGATTTTCTATGAAAGAAGAGAATTTTTATGAATATTTCCAAGATAAAATCAGGATATATCAAATTGCTCTTCAAGAATTAAAAACGATTATAGACAACAGAAATAGTCATTCATTATTTTACCGCTTAAAATTATTTTTTACAAATACAAAATATTACGATTACGAAGAAGTCTTACTATATTATAAATTAATAAAAGAATTTGTTGAGATGATTGAAAAACATAGTTTTGACGATTTGTTTATATCAGAGGTTGGATTACCAGCAGAAGTAGTTTATTTAGATTTTATAGAAAAAAAGTTCAATAAAAATCAAAGAGTCAAATTAAATCAAGTAGAACATTTTGGTCAAAGTTTTTATTTTAAATTTAATAAGATAGAAGATATTGTATCCGAAATGAATCATAATTAATGGAATGGAGATTTAGAATTCCTGATGAAATGATTAGAAATGAATTTAAAGTTGTACAAATAGGAGAAGTAAAAAATTATTCTTTTGGTCGTACAGTTAGTTATACAAAGCAATTACAAGATTTCATACAGTATTCAAATCAAAACCAAACTTGGTTTCAATTATATGTTCCTCATGGGGTCAAAATTTCTCAACCTTTGCAAAATGCAATTAATCAATCGAAATATGCTTTACCTGTAAAATATTATTAGTATTGTGAATAGAGTAGTAATTTATTTAAAACAATTAGAAAAGTTTAAGCTATCACAAGAAGATGTCAGAAAATCCGTTGATATTTTTACGAATTATGATAAAAAAATATACCAAAGGTTAATAAAAATAGGATGCCCTGACAGATTGGATTTTCCTAATACGACAGCATATATTAACGCTTTAAAACCTTTACAGGATGATTTTATACAGGTAGTTTTAGAATCATTACCTGATTTAGAACATAAAAGTGGAGTGGTTTCTTTTTTAAGAGAGGCTAAAAACAAATATGACGGAAAGGTTTTGATGCCTATCTTTAATGAAAGTAGTAAGCAAGACAGGTGGAGAATATGTGATGCTATAGTTTTTAACCCTCCTCTTAATATTAATAATTGGGTTAAAGATATTTATTTGTCAAAACAGTATGAATATTCAGAAACAGGTCTATTACCTTTAGCTATAGTAAAAATGTTTCCTAAAGATGAAGCTAGAGAAATTCTTAGACAAGGATTTGACCATCATTATCGCATTACTCCTGAGGCTTTAGGAAAAATTGGCACAGTAGAAGATATTTCTTTCTTAGAGGAAAAAATGAAATTAAAATATGATGCTTCCCATGTACATAAAGATATTAAAAAAGCTATAGAGAAAATAAAACGAAGAGCTAAACTAAGCTAATGGAAAAAGATTTTTTAATGGAAAATAATATTTTAAATATTTTAGAGTGTAATGATAAAACTTTTATAGAAACTTATAACAAAGTTTTCACTTTAGAGTGGTATCCAGAATTTTTTGTTAAAGATATCTACGAGGCTTTTTATATTAATTCTTCAAATTTTTTAGCCGAGTTTATATCTCATATTGCTTTATACTCAAATGATAATAATATATATTTGAAAGTAAAAAATTATAATGAAGATTGTGGTTATAAATGTTATTCATTTCCAAGTACTAAAATAGATTCAATACAAGACGACACTATCTATCAAACTACTTTATACACTATGGATGAAGGATTTGTTGTTTTTGGAGATAGTTTAACTTGGGCTTTTTATGTAGGAGAGGATTTATACGATTATGGAATGAAGGGTGATTATGAGGACTTTTCTTTTATTTTTGGTTCACCTTGTATAAGAGAAATGATAATTAACTTTTTCAAAACAAAGTATAGTAATGCTTTTGATGTAAAGGAAGAATTTAAAAATAAATATTTTCAAACAGCTACTGACCCGAAAGAAAAAATTATAGCAATTTTTATTTAATTTTACTCAAAATCGATGAAAAAACTATTTTTATTTTTAACGGGGTTGTTTCTGGTAATAGGAAGTTTATTAGAGATAATAAGATAACAACAAAACGTTCTTTGAGAAGCAGAATCAGTCAGGACGGCTGTAGAGAAACGTTTGTATGACCCTGTTGTTCACAGGTTTTTACAACCCGATAACTTTATACAAGATCCTTTTAATACACAATTTTTTAATAGATACGGTTATTGTCTGAATAACCCGTTTATGTACACTGACCCGAGTGGTGAATTTATTCCTCTAATAGTAGGAGCAATTATACTTGTGAGTGCTGCAATCAATGTTTATAATAATTGGGATGATATTACTGGTGGAACAGGTAAGTTTTCAGATATTAAATGGAGTAAATTTGGAGGCTATGCTACTGTAGGAGGAATTTCTGGAGCTTTGACTGTTTATGGAGGTCCATATGGAGTAGTATGGGCTGGAGGTTTTCAAGGATTAGGTAACTCTCTAATTAAAGGGGATGATATGCAAACCACTTTACAAAATGTTGGAATAGGATTAGCTTCAGGTGCTGTTGCTCGTTACGTTAACGTCAAATTTGATACTACCTTTGCACAAGGTTTGTTAGGAGGAAATAATATGTTAAATTCTGTTGTTTCAGAATCTACCAAAGCCATATTTTCAAATTTTTCTGCAAATTTTTCTGCAAAATTTATAGAATCAGGGTTTAATGGAAAGTTTGATTTTGAGGAAAGTTTTAGATATGCAGCGAATCCAACCAATATGATTATGTCTGGTGTAAGTGGAGGGCTAACAGGAGCACATAATTATAATATTAGCAGTTCTCCTACTACACCATCTATTTATATAGAGTCATTTAGGTTAATTCCTAATCCACCTATTGTTCCTGTGATTAGGGCTTCAAGAGGTGTTGTTCCTCCGTCATATATGCCCATTCAACCTTAAAAATCCTTAACGTATGTTTGAAAATTTAGAAGAAAATCATAAGATTATACTAATATTGTTAGTTGTGTTGCTTATTCTGTCATTTTTTATTCCCAAGCTAATGAAAAATCAAAGTAGAACAGATGTAGTAGCGACAATAGTAATAACGCTATCATTCATTATGTTAGTAGTTATTAAAACAATAAAACACGATAAATTTCAAAGGATGATAAATAATTATAATGTTACAAAAGGATATGTAGAAAACTATATTGTTACAAATAAAGTTAGTGTTCCCACAACAGGGGCACATGCACAAGGTAATAATGTAAAATTCAGTTATTCTATTGGAGATAAGGTTTTTATGAAAAGTTATAGTGAGCCTGGCAGGGTTGAAATACCTGATATAAAACCAGATTTATCCATAGGGTATTTGGTGATTTATGAAAAAAGTAATCCCGAAAACAGTTTTATATTGTTAAATTATCCTGTTAAAGATGATGCAAAAATGAAAGAATATGAGGAACTTTTTCGAAAAGGAATACCTGATAATGTTTTTAGGAACTATAAAGGAAATCAAAAATAAAGGAGAAAAATTATAATAAACACAAAATGAAAAAACTATTTATATTTTTAACAGCACTATTTCTGATAACGGGATGTTCATCAGATGATAGTAACAATGGTGAAGGTGGTAATTCTTTTGCTATAGAGTTAGAACCTTCTGCAACAGAGGTAGTTGTAGATGAGCATTTTACTGTAACAGTTCATTCGGAGGAGGAAATCAAAGAAGTATCGGTTTCTCTAGATAATTTTGTTACAAGTAGTTCAAGAATGACTAGTGGTACTTACGGAACAAGTTATACGTTTAACTTTAACTTTGATACACTGGGAGAAAAGACAATTTATATAAGAGTAAAAAACCAAGGTTATCAGATTTCAGAAAAACAGGTAACCATAAATGTAATAAGAGGTAATGCCATTAAAATAAACGAAGTGCAGGTAATTTCATTTCATACTATAGAGACAAACACTTATGATTTGAGATTTGGTTTTGCAAAAAGAAAATTATATAATTATTATGAAACGGCTTATAAATATACAAGCTGGTATCGCTCTGCTGTAATTGACAATCAAAGTAATATGACTTGGGATTGCAGTTCAGACAATTTGTATATTGTTTCTAGCCCTTATGATAAATTACGCTTTGGGCTAGGAGGTGTAATATCGGGAGATGTCGGAGTTGATTTGACAAATTCTCCAGGTGGTTATGCAGAAATAAGCTTTGAGGAATACTTAACTACAAAACCATCAGAAATTATATATTCTTTTCCTGAATACGGCTTAGAGTTTAAACTTTTTGTAGATTGGGCAAATTAAAAATATGAGAAAAATATCCTGTATAGTATTTATTTTAACGATGTTGGTTTCTTATTCACAAGGAGAAGCCAATATTTGGTATTTCGGATATAATGCAGGATTGGACTTTAACAGTGGTACTCCTGTAGCTCTGACTGATGGGCAATTATATACAGAAGAAGGTTGTGCAACAATATCTAATGCACAGGGGGAATTATTATTCTACACAGATGGTATTACGGTTTATAATCGTCATCATCAGATAATGGTAAATGGAATGGGGCTTTTAGGACATTCCTCAAGTGCACAGTCAGCTACTGTTGTTCCCAAACCAGGTTCTTCTAATCTCTACTATATTTTTACAACAGATAATGAGCACGACCCAAACGGGTTTCGGTACTCTGTTGTAGACATGAGTTTAGATAATGGTAACGGAGCAATAACAGCTGATGAAAAAAATATTTTGATTTATACTCCTACTATTGAAAATTTAGGTATTACTAAACACGCAAATGGTATAGATTATTGGATAATTACTCACGGATGGGATGGTAATAATTTTATCACGTACCTACTCACTTCTTCGGGTTTAAGCAACGCTCCTGTAATTACAAATATAGGGCTTCCTGTTACAGGGTCAGGGTTTAAAGCAGCAGGAACAATAAAAGTATCTCCAAGCGGTAGTAAAGTAGCATTTACAAGTGTTTCAGATTTTGCACAGCTTTTTGATTTTGATAATAGTACAGGAACTCTGTCAAATGAGATAACACTAATTTTAGAATCAGGAGAGCTATACGGAGCTGCTTTTTCTCCTGATGAATCTGTATTGTATATTTCAAATAGTATAAATAAAATACATCAATTTGATTTAAACGCATCAGATATACCTAATTCAAGAGTTTTTATTTTTAATAGTTCTGGGCATTATCCAGGACAGATGCAAATAGGAAAGGATAATAAGATATATGTCGCCTTTCTCAACAGAACTTATTTAGCAGTAATCAACAACCCCAATGTAGTAGGAATTGATTGTGATTTTGTATTAAATGGAGTGAGTCTGAATGGAAGAACATCAAGGACAGGACTTCCCTCATTTAACCAGTCTTTTTTCTTTACACCAAGCATTCAGTTGTCATCTGCTTGTGAAGGAGAAAGTACTGATTTTACTTTTTCGACTAATCAAACCGTTTTATCTGCTGTCTGGAATTTTGGAGATGGAGCAATTTCCAGTGAAATCAGTCCGACTCACACCTATTCAACAGCAGGGAATTATACGGTTAACGTAACCGTTACAACACCTTTCGGAACAGGAACAAATACAAGGCAGATTACGATTTTTCCGAAACCTGTATTGTTATCAGACACTATTACTTTAAAACAATGTGATGACGATAATGACGGATTTAGCTTATTTAATTTATCCGAAGCTAACCAATTGGTAGTAAACTCAACCACAGGACTAACATTTACATACTTTGAAACATTATCCGAGGCTGAAAGTAATACGAATCCTATAACAAACTTCATAAATTATGAAAATCAGACAGTAAGTACAGACACAGTATTTATGAGGATTGAAAATGAAAATGGTTGTCATAGAATTGCCACATTAAATCTGATAGTTTCCACAACACTGATTCCTTCATCATTCCAAAGAACATTTACCGTTTGTGATGATAATCTTTCAGGTTCAGATACAGACGGAATAGCAACATTTGATTTTAGTAGTGTTACTTCCGAAGTTGAGGCTCTTTTCCCGTCAGGACAACTTTTGGATATTACATATTACAGAAATATAGAAGATGCTTTAGCAGAGCAAAATGCCATAGCTGATATTTCAAATTATACTAATATTGGTTACCCAAATTCACAAAATATTTATATTCGGGTGGATAGTCAATTGGATAACGAATGTTTAGGTTTGGGACATCACATTACCTTAAATGTAGAGGCTTTGCCTGTAATTCAAAATCTCCATTTCAAAGAATGTGATGATGACTATGACGGTATTTTTGGTTTTGATATTACAAATTTAGAAAATGATATTCTAAATGGATTGACCAATATAACATTATCTTATTGGGATGAAAACAGTAATCCTTTACCAAGCCCTTTACCTAATCCATTTTATACAACATCTCAAACAATAAAAGCACGAGCGACAAATAATACTGTATTAGCTTGTTTTTATGAATCGGAAATTATTTTTACGGTTGATAATTTACCCGAAGTTTTTTCAATTCCAAATAATTTGACAACAGTTTGTGATGATGAAACCAATCCGAGTGAACAAAACGGTTTATATGCTTTTGATACAAGTGCTTTTCAAAGTACAATCATAGGAAATCAAACAGGACTGGTTGTCAATTATTATGATGAATCTGGAAATATATTACCAAGTCCATTACCCAATCCATTTGTTAGTGGTACGCAAACAATTCGGGTAGAAGTTGCCAATTCAATAAATACAGATTGTAAGGCATATACGACCATTCCTTTAGTTGTAAATCCTGTTCCAAATATTGATTTGTCTGGAAGTGAACTTATTTGTAGTGATAATCCCTTATTTACAAGAGAAATCAATGCAGGACTATTAAACGGAAATCCAGTCAATGATTATTCTTATAGTTGGTTTTTGAACGGGAATCCCATTCCTTCAGCAGATAATTATAGTTTATCGGTAAATACGGAAGGAATTTATACGGTTGAGATTTCCAATAATTTAGGTTGTGTCAGCACAAGAACCATTACCGTTATAGCTTCAAATATTGCCACCATTGAAAACATAGATATAAGAGATTTGTCAAATCAGAGTTCTGTTACTGTTTTTGTCTCAGGTTTGGGAGATTATCAATATAGTTTAGATAATGTTATGTATCAAACCTCTAATGTCTTTGATAACCTAAATCCGGGTATTTACACAGTTTATGTTAAAGACGCTAACGGATGTGGAGTAGCAACAGAAAACATTGGAGTTTTAGGAATTCCTAAATTTTTTACACCCAATGGAGATCTTCATAACGATACGTGGAATATAAAAGGACTTTTACCCGATTCGAAAGCCATTGTATCTATTTACGATAGATACGGGAAATTACTAAAGCAATTTAACCCTGTCAAAGAAGGTTGGGACGGAACCTACAATGGTCAGTCAATGCTTTCAACAGATTACTGGTATTCCGTACAACTGGAAAATGGCAAAATTCTCAAAGGTCATTTCTCCTTAATAAGATAATAGCTTATCTGTCTTATTGTATTAGCCCTTAAACAATCGGATACAATTAAAAATTACAGTTTTATGTGATGAAATAACGAAAATTTACTACTATTCCAAAATGATAATTAAGTTAGCTGTTATCATTAGTTAGATTTTGTAGGACACAGAAAAGTTGAGGATGTTTTGCTATAGTAAAACTCCTACCCTTATACAGTAAAGTTCTGTATAAAAATAGGAGTTTTTATAAAGTATTTAGAGCAATTATACGTTAAACCTAAAGTGCATCACATCGCCGTCTTTGACAATGTATTCCTTGCCCTCTACACGAAGTTTTCCGGCTTCTTTTACTTTTGCCTCTGAACCGTAAGTAACAAAATCTTCATAAGCAATTACCTCAGCTCTAATAAAGCCTTTCTCAAAATCAGAGTGGATAACACCTGCTGCTTTAGGAGCGGTGTCTCCAACGAGAATCGTCCAAGCACGTACTTCTTTTACTCCGGCAGTAAAATAAGTTTGCAATTTCAACAATTTATAAGCCGAACGGATAAGTAACGAAGAACCTGGCTCTTTGAGTCCCATATCCTCTAAGAACATCTGACGCTCTTCATAGGTTTCGAGTTCTGTAATATCAGCCTCAGTGGCTACAGCCAAGACAATCACTTCTGCATTCTCGTCCTTGACTAACTCTCTGATTTGATCTACATATTTATTTCCGTTTACTGCTGATCCCTCATCTACGTTACACACATACAACACAGGTTTGGTAGTGATTAGCTGGAAGCTCTCCATCAGTTCTTCTTCATCTTCAGAGTTCAACGTAATGGTGCGTGCAGATTTTGCCTCTAAGAGTGTGTGCTTTACTTTCTCTAACAAGGCTTCTTCAGCCTGAGCTTCTTTGTTTCCTGTTTTGGCAGCGCGTTTTGTTTTCTCTAATCTTTTCTCGATTGTCTCTAAATCTTTTAGTTGCAATTCGATATCGATGGTTTCTTTATCTCTAACTGGGTTGATGTTTCCGTCAACGTGGATTATATTCTCGTTGTCAAAACAACGCAATACGTGAATAATAGCATCACATTCTCTGATATTTCCTAAGAATTGGTTTCCTAAACCTTCTCCTTTGCTGGCTCCTTTTACCAATCCTGCAATATCTACTATCTCAACCGTTGCGGGCAATACGCGCTCTGGTTTTACCAACTCTTCTAATTTTTCGAGTCTAGGGTCTGGTACGTTTACTATTCCGATATTGGGTTCAATCGTACAAAACGGAAAGTTTGCACTCTGCGCTTTTGCGTTTGACAAACAATTGAAAAGAGTCGATTTCCCAACATTCGGTAGGCCTACAATTCCTGCTTTCATCTCTGAATTTTTATTTTAAAATAAGTTGCAAATATACAAGAATAACTCGGATTTGAAATCAAGATTCTCAACTTATAAACAGGCTGTACTAAGGACATATTTTCTGATGTTTTATAGTGATTTGATCGGCGGTATAGTTTTCAAAATCAACCAAGCACATTCATTTTAGCTACTCAAAACCGCTTTAGATACTTTTGTTTGTGTTTATATGGAATCGTATAGGGCAGGCTTCGCCTTTTAATTTTGTAATTCATAAAAATAAGTAGTAGAAATGACTACCTTTGCAAAAAATTAAATAAAATGCATAAAGCAGGTTTCGTAAATATTATCGGTAATCCAAATGTCGGAAAATCAACACTGATGAATGCTTTTGTGGGTGAAAGGCTTTCGATTATTACCTCAAAGGCACAAACTACAAGGCACCGTATATTGGGTATCGTAAACGGAGAAGATTTTCAGATGGTACTCTCAGATACACCAGGGATTATCAAGCCCGCCTACGAATTACAGAATTCTATGATGGATTTCGTAAAGTCAGCCTTTGAAGATGCAGATGTGTTGATATATATGGTTGAAATAGGAGAGAAGGACTTAAAAGACGAAGCTTTCTTTAAGCGAATTATACACTCAGAAATTCCAGTTTTGCTTTTGCTTAACAAAATTGACAGATCAACCCAAGAGGATTTAGAAAACCAAATGATGTTCTGGAAAGAAAAAGTGCCGAATGCTGAGGTATATCCTATTTCAGCTTTGAACAACTTTAACGTTCAGAATGTTTTTGAACGAATAATTGACCTGCTACCAGAGTCACCACCTTATTATCCAAAAGATACGCTGACAGACAAACCAGAGCGTTTTTTCGTAAACGAAATTATCAGAGAGAAAATCCTTATCAATTACGATAAAGAAATTCCATACGCAGTAGAAATCGAAACAGAAGAATTCGTAGAAGATGAGAATATCATCAGAATTCGTTCAGTAATTATGGTTGAGCGCGATACTCAAAAAGGAATTATTATTGGACATAAAGGAGCAGCATTGAAAAGAGTAGGTATTCAGGCACGTGAGGAATTAGAAAAATTCTTCGGAAAACAAGTCTATCTAGAAACCTATGTAAAAGTCAATAAAGACTGGAGAACTGATGCAAGACAACTGAAGCGTTTCGGGTATAATAATAACAAATAAAATTTAAATCTCTAATGAGCAGTAATATAGTAGCTATAGTAGGACGACCGAATGTCGGAAAATCAACCCTCTTTAACAGGATGGTGCAAAGGAGAGAAGCCATAGTAGATTCTGTGAGTGGAGTGACTCGTGATAGAAACTACGGAAAAAGCGAATGGAACGGAAAAGAGTTTTCGGTAATTGATACAGGAGGTTACGTCAGAGGTTCTGATGATGTTTTTGAGGCGGAAATTAGAAAACAAGTAGAATTAGCCATCGAAGAAGCTGATGTTATTATGTTTATAGTCGATGTTGAAGAGGGAATTACACCGATGGATGACGAGGTAGCAAAATTACTTCGCAAAGTGACCAAGCCTGTTTTATTGGGTGTAAACAAAGTAGATAACGCAATGCGTGAAAAAGATGCTTATGAATTCTATAACTTAGGTCTAGGAGAATACATCACTTTTTCGAGTACTTCGGGTAGCGGAACAGGCGATTTGCTTGATGCTGTAATCAAAGCTTTTCCGGAAAAACCACAAGTAGAAAACACAGATGCAGACCTTCCTAGATTTGCTGTTGTAGGACGACCTAACGCAGGTAAATCTTCTTTTATCAATGCGCTTATCGGTGAAGAAAGATATATCGTTACCGATATTGCTGGAACAACCCGTGATGCGATTGACACTAAATATAACCGATTTGGGTTTGAGTTCAACTTGGTGGATACCGCTGGTATTCGCAAGAAATCAAGAGTTAAAGAAGATTTAGAGTTTTACTCTGTGATGCGTTCTGTAAGAGCAATTGAACATAGTGATGTTTGTATTTTGATTATTGATGCCACCAGAGGATTTGAAGGGCAAGATCAAAGTATTTTTTGGTTAGCTGAGAAAAACCGCAAAGGGATTATCATATTGGTCAACAAGTGGGATTTGGTCGAGAAAGACACCATGAGCACTAAGCAATTTGAAGATAAAATCAGAAGTGAGATAGCGCCGTTTACCGATGTGCCTATTGTTTTTGTCTCTGCTCTGACCAAACAGCGTTTGATCAAAGCACTAGAAATGGCAGTTCAGGTTTTTGACAATAGAAAACAACGCATTGCCACCTCTAAGCTAAACGAACTGATGTTGAAGTATATCGAAAATTATCCGCCACCAGCTCTAAAAGGAAAGTATATCAAGATAAAATACTGTATGCAATTGCCTACACCAACACCTCAGTTTGTGTTTTTTGCCAATTTGCCTCAATACGTAAAAGATCCGTACAAACGATTTTTAGAGAATAAACTTCGAGAGACCTATGATTTTTCTGGAGTGCCAATTGATATTTATATCAGAGAGAAATAACCATTGCTGTATAATGGGCAGTGTTCCGTCCTAAATAATCGATATAGATTATTTAGGATGGGACATATTCTGAAGTATTCTTATTATTTTATGTATTCAATTTTCTGAGCGGCTTGTAAATTTTGGCTGTCGAAAAATCCTTGTTCACTCATCCATTCGTCAGAGAATACTTTGCTCATATATCTAGAACCATGGTCAGGGAAAACAATAACGACCAAGCTGTCTTTGTCAAATTCTCCTTTGTCAGCATATTGCTTTACAGCTTGCAGTGCAGCGCCAGAAGTATATCCTACAAATAGTCCTTCTTTTTTGGCTATTTCTCTAGCCGCATGAGCACTTTCTTCGTCTGTAACTTTGATAAACTCGTCAATAACCTCAAAGTCAGTAGCTGTCGGGATAAGGTTTTTTCCTAATCCTTCTATTCTATACGGATATATTTCCTCTTGGTCAAACTCTTTTGTTTCGTGGTATTTTTTCAGAACAGATCCATAGGCATCAACTCCTAATACTTTGACATTTGGGTTTTTCTCTTTCAAGAAACGTGCAATTCCAGAAATAGTTCCTCCTGTTCCGCTACAAGCCACTAAGTGAGTGATTTTCCCTTCTGTTTGCTCCCATATTTCTGGGCCAGTACTCAGATAATGTGCTTCTATATTGAGTTCGTTGAAGTATTGGTTGATATATACTGAGTCTTTAATCTCGTCGTGTAGTCGTTTGGCGACATTGTAATAAGAGCGAGGATCATCAGCAGTGACATTTGCAGGACATACATACACTTTTGCGCCAAGGCTTCTAAGCATATCGATTTTGTCTTTGGATGATTTAGAACTTACCGCTAGTATGCACTCATATCCTTTGATAACACTTACCATTGCAATGCTAAATCCAGTGTTCCCAGAGGTAGTCTCGATGATAGTGTCTCCGGGCTTAAGTATGCCTCTTTTTTCGGCTTCCTCGATAATATGAAGCGCAATTCTATCTTTAGTAGAATGTCCTGGATTAAATCCTTCTACTTTAGCATAAAAAGAGCCTTCTATATTTTGTGTTACCTTATTGAGCTTTATTAGTGGCGTGTTGGCTATGAGTTCCAACACGTTATTGTGTACATTCAGATCTTTCTTCATAAACTATGTAAGTTAATCAAGGAAAACATTTTAGCGTTTTTTGTTAACCTTATGACTTGACAAAAGTACGTTTTTTTTAAGTTAAAAAAAAACACAGATTTAAAAACATGAGATTAGTTAATGTTTTTTAACAGTTCTTTAATGTCCTCATAAGAGATTTTCAGCTCCTGCGGACCATCTACATAGGGCGCTATGTCATACGTATTATAATACAAGGTGAGTCCGCTATCTGTAAATAGGATGTTTTCAGGCAATTCAAAATATTCTTTCTCAAACATAAAGCCAGTGGCATTAATGTTAGAATCAGTTGTGATTTTAAATTTCTCACGAAACTTTAGCTCCGCTATCTGAGTAAATTTCTTAATGTCTGTAATGTAATCTTCTACATTAAGGGTTTTTCCGGTTTCTAAGTCAAAGAGGTAAGAGGTAAGTCCTGAATAACCATGAGCACCTCCTGTAAAAATATAGTATTCTATTTTGATGTTAATGATTTTGTTATTCTGATAATAGACTTCTGATTTTCCGATAGCTTCCCAACCTACAATTTCTTGTGCTAATTCCTTTTCTAACTCTTTATAAGAACCAATGAATGAAGCCAAGAGTTGGTCGTAATTCTCCACTTGACAAGGTTGGTCACCAAGGCAGAAGATATCTTTGAAAAGTGAAAAGGTTTTGTTGTTTATAGAGTCGGCTACGCTACTGCCTGCCTCAAAATAAGCGATGTCTAGCTTTGCTTGAGTACAAAACTCTTTACAATCTGGGTTTAGCGTGTTTTCATAGTGTTTGTCAGAATGTTCTAAAGTAGTTGTTTTTGAACAACTTACGGCTAAAAAAGCAAGAATGAATATGCTTATCTTATTTTTCATTTAACAACAAATTTAAGTGCAAATGTATGCTATAATAGATGAAATAAAGCAAATTATACAAAATATTAATGTTGTGTTGGCATTGTCTGATTAGACATCTAATCAAGTGTTTATGAATCTAAAATAAAAAATGCCTATCTGAAATTTAGATAGGCATTTTGAGTGTTGTAATTATTTATTTAATAGCAGACTTAGCGCTTGATGACTTTATGGGTAACTGTCTTTTCGCCCGTTTTAATTTTCAAGAAATAAACCCCAGATTGCAAGTTGCCTATTAAGATGGTTTTCTGAACAGAAAATCGGTCATTGAGCACTCTCTGTCCGAGAGAATTATACATTTCAATATTCACATCTGCTTGGTTGTCAAGTCCGATGATATTTAGCTCATTATCAAACGGATTTGGATATACATTAAAACTCGGTTTGTCAGCAAAATCATTTCTGCTTAGGTTTTGAACATAAGCAATGGCTGCTTGCATATTGGGTAATGGGCCTATATTCCCGCTTCCTGATTGAGGAATTCCAGTAGATTGAAATATATCAATCATGGCTTGAGAGTTCAGATATTGTCCTGTCAGCGAATGATAATAAGATTGAAGTACAGCCACACAAGAAGCTACAATTGGCGTAGCTGAACTCGTTCCTGAAAACTCTGTGTATTGTTGGTTAAAGTCACCTCCAATTTTTGCATAATCTCCATAACCTGAGCTTAGAACACCCGAACCCCAACCCTGTAGGTTAACTCTAGATCCATAGGTGCTAAAATATAATTTATAATGCATACTAGTAGGACTTCCTGCCCCAACGATAATAGCTCCGCTATTACCTCTACTCATGTATTCTGAATATTCAGGAGCGTCAAGATTTTGATTGCCATTACCAGCTGCTGCTACTATAATAATTCCCAAGTCAGAAGCAGCTTTAGTAAGGTTCCACATGGTCTGACCGTATTCAGCAGGAACATATTTAGGGTCATCAGTTGTCTCGTTTGGACCGCCCGTTTGCATTTCGTACATCACAATATCTCCAACAGTAGCGCTCGCTAACGCCAACGAAGTAGCGTAGTTTCTGTTGTATCCGTATTCTTGTGTGTATTCAGGAAAAAGAACTACCTCTTCTGCACCATAAGCCATTCCAGTAACGCCATATCCTCCGTTATCTCCTACAACAACTCCTAAGGTTCCAGTTCCATGTTCTGTAAAATCAGTACTTAAACTAGGATGTACGGTATAGCCTGATGCAAGATGAACCGCCGGATTCTGATGAAATTCTTCGTGGTTTTTGTTAAATCCGTATTCGATATTTATGATTTTTATTCCTTGTCCGTTAAGTCCCATATTCCAGGCATACAGCATATTTACTCCTGGATTGGGGTTGAGATAGGTTTGTTGCGCTTGGAAGTTGGGTGTAGTAGGAGAGATGTCAAAGGGAGGTCTGATAGGTTTTGCACTCACAAGTTCTGTGTATTTTAGCTTTGGCAATTTCTCAAAAGCTGCTTTTAACTC
This sequence comes from Flavobacteriaceae bacterium, assembly GCA_034676605.1. Lineage (GTDB taxonomy): Bacteria > Bacteroidota > Bacteroidia > Flavobacteriales > Flavobacteriaceae > Flavobacterium. The sequence continues at coordinate 97,275 of JAUCBW010000002.1, forward strand.
GTATATTTCTTGGTCAGTGGCTTCAGGCAAAATGACATCAAATATATTTTTTAGGTTCTGGATAGCTACTGAAGTACCCGAAACACGTATCGCTTCTTTTTCCATTCTGTCAAAATCTTTCTCTGAAAAAGCCAATGAATTTTTGAGATGGAAGTTATACTGAACCAATAACTCTGAAAACCCCAGAACTTGCTCAGACAATTCAGATAAGACTTGGTTGTTGTTAAGGTGCAATGAGGCTTCAAATGCAACTGTTAAGTTGTGTTTTCTGTCATTTTTTTGTGCAAACAAAGCATAGGAAAACAAAAAAAATACGAGCAATACAGTTAGGTTTTTCATTCTTAGAGTTATTGTTTCTTACAAAAATAACCAGAATAATCCTTTTGTCTGTTGTTTTTACAAAAAAACAGTATCTTCGTTCTTTAAAAAACGATGCTACTCAAATATCCGCAAATCTTATACTTCTTATTCCTGCTGATAATCCCTATCATCGTTCACCTATTTCAGTTACGTAAATTTCAAAAAGAATATTTCACTAACCTGAAGTTCCTCAGAGAATTAGATATAAAAACCCGCAAGAGTTCACAACTCAAAAAGTGGTTGTTGTTATTCACGCGTCTGTTGTTGTTGAGTTTTATTATCATTGCATTTGCTCAACCCTTTTTCAAGGCAAAAGATACCAAAGGCAAAAATAATGAGCTGTTTGTCATACTTGATAATTCTTATTCAATGCAAGCCAAAGGCAAACAAGGTGAACTCCTCAAGCGCAGTGTTCAAGAACTATTAGAACACATTCCTGAAGATAAAATTTTTACGCTTCTTACGGCTGATGACACTTTTTATGATACTGATATTCGTTCTATTCAAAATAAATTACAAAATTTAGACTATAGCTCTTCTGGATTTTCGTTAGAGAATGAAATAGCAAAAGTAAAGTCACTGAGACCCAATATCAGGAAAGATGTTGTTGTGATAACTGATGCAAAATCTCTGAAGCCTCAAGATATTGAGGCATTAGACAAAGAACATAATATCGTTTTTTCTGTTCCTAAATCAGAGAATACATATAACGTATCAATTGATAGCGTGTATATTCATCAAGTATTGGATGATTTTTATGAGTTGAAAATCAAAGTATCTGAATACGGACAAAATACAAACCAAATACCAGTAGCGCTTTTTAACCAAAAAGAATTAGTGGCAAAAACATTGCTTTCAGAGAATCAAAACGAACTTATTTTTACTATCCCCAAAAAGGACTTCAACGGCTACGTAGAGATAGAAGACAATTCGTTGACCTATGACAACCACTACTATTTCAGTATTTCTAAACCTATAAAAACAAAGGTCTTAGTCATTGGACACGCTGATAAAAACGAATTTCTCTCTAGAATATATACTTCAGATTATTTTCGAATTAACAGACTCTGAACTCAAAGATTTAGATTATAATCTTGTAGAACAACAGCATGTGATGGTGGTGAATGAGCCTGAGGATATTCCGCAATCATTAGTGGTTACACTAAAGGCATTTGTTGAAAATGGAGGTACACTGATTTTTATCCCATCAGAAAAGTCAAATGTTAATAGCCTGACCCAATTTATTTCCCAATTTTCTACTGTTGTTTTTGAACCAATAAATTATCATAAAAAACACATAACCAAGATTGCTTTTGACAATCCTGTTTTTAAGAATGTATTTGAGAAAAAGACACAGAACTTTCAGTATCCGCACGTCAATAGTTCGTATGCGATTAAATCAAGTGGACTTCCTGTGTTGTCTTATGAAGACGGAAGCGTGTTTTTGACTGAAATAAAGAAACAAGACAATTCTGTTTATTTGTTTACAGCACCTATAAGCGCCTCAAATAGCAATTTCTTGAATTCTCCGCTGGTGGTACTTACTTTTTATAATATGGCTCAGAACCAAGAGCGTACAGGAGTGATGAGTAGATTTATAGCAGACGAGAATCCTGTCTTTATTGAAGCAAAACTTTCGAAAAATGAAATGGTAAAGCTGAAAAATGACACAGATGAGTTTATCCCTGCTCAACAGATTTTTAGCCAGAAACTTAAACTTAGTTTTAATGAAGTACCGAAGAAAGCTAGCAATTATGGAGTTTATAAAAATGAAGAATTACTCGCTAATATCGGATTTAATTATTACAGAACTGAAGGTGATTTGTCTATAAATAATATCGGATTGCTAAAAGATTATCCACAAAAAAGCATTTCAAATATCTTTAGTGATTTAGAATCTGAGCGTTCAGACCACCAATTATGGAAGTTGTTTTTACTCTTAGGGTTTGTATTTCTAGTTATCGAACTTTTGATACAGAAGTTTATAAAGTAAAATATTTTTTCTGAAGAAATTTTAAAGCATAAAAAAAACCGTCTCAATGCGAGACGGTTTTTGTTTTTTGGAGGCATCAAGCGGATTCGAACCGCTGTAAACGGTTTTGCAGACCGGTGCCTAGCCGCTCGGCCATGATGCCAAAACCTAAACGGTTGGCAAATATAGAAATTATTATTCTTTTTGCCAATCAAACCTAGGTTATTTTTGTTTTTGCTTTATCGTAATCGTAACCGCTTCAACATCACCTCCTATGGGTGGATTTATTTTTGATACGGCAACTTTTATCTTCCTAATACTGGGTATTTCTCTCAAGGCAGTATCGACAATTCGTTGTGCTACGTGTTCTAATAACGCTGATCGTTCAGCCATTTGTTCTTTTACGATGCGGTTGAGCAGAACATAATCAACGGTGTCAACTAACTGGTCTGATTGTGCTGATATTGATAAATTGGTTTTGATAGTCAAATCAACGCGATAGTCAGAACCAATTTTGCTTTCTTCGACCAAGCAACCGTGATTAGAAAAAACTTTGATATTCTTTAATTTAATTGTTCCCAAAATAGTAATCTAAAATATTTATACTGCTGCAAAAATACCATTATTTAGCACTGATTATAATTTTTCAGTTGAAATATAAAAAGCACTAATTAAAATGCTGTCTGAAAGATTCAAACTAGTCTTTTTTGAATTGTATGTGTTTTTACAGCAAGTTATACTATATCTTGAGTGATCTTGGTATCGGCTACTTTTACGAATCCAGCGATATTTGTGCGCTTTACAATATAAATCACTTTGTTAGCTGCTAAATCTTGAGTATCCTTGACGTGTAATTCACTTTGGGTAGTATAAGATAAAGTGATGTCTGCTCTTTATTTCCAAGGTGTTTTTTTAAGCAGGAGTTTTAAATCAAATTTTTTGAACGCTTAAATGAGTTCAGATTCACTTGGTTTTTTCATAGTGTATTTTATGATTTTCAAAACGGTATTAGTTAGTAATATTAGTGGTAATGTCAAGTCTGGAGTATTAAAAAAATCGGCTTATAATTAAAAAATAATTATTTGTTGAGGGATATTGAGGTTTTTGTATATATTTGCATGTTAAATAGACTTAAAAAGCTAAATCAGTTATGAAAAAAAGGCTTGTATTATCATTAATTCTTGTGACTGGATGCCTATCCTTATCTTACTCACAGTATTATTCGTCAGGTGTAAATCATGAGCTTGGCTTTACTGCTGGGCTAGTTTCTTTCCAATCAGATTATGGGGAGAGAGGGCACTTTAAATCAACTACAGGAAATACAGGTTTTAATGCGGGCTTAGTTTATTTTATGGATTTCTCGTACGGAAGAGGCAAGTATTTTTCTGAACACTTTAAAATTAAAGGAGAGTTTTCATACACTAAAGCAACATTTGAACACCATGGTAAATATGCTGAAGGAACTTCTTTGTTCTCGAAACAGCTAAAAGCCATGAACGGTTCTACTTCAATCGTGAATCTTGGTGCAGAACTCGTTTGGTTTCCTCTTGACTTAGTTACATTTAATTATAGCCCTGGGACATTTGCTCCTTATGTGAGTTTAGGTGGGCAAGTAAATTTCTACACTCCAGAAGTAAAATCAGATTTAGGGCCGATGGGTAGTCCTTTTACGACACCGACTAAATATATGGACGCCTATACTAATGATGGCGGAACGACCTTTTCATTTGTTGGAGGTTTAGGTACTAGATATAAATTATCTAGAAATGCAGATATTTCGTTTGAACTTAGAGGACAGTACTTTTTCTCTGATTGGGTAGATGGGCTAAAGCCAGACCCGAATGTTTATAGCGAAAATAAATCAAATGACTTTTTGATGTCTTTTAGTGTAGGATATATCTTCATGCTTAACTAGAATTCAGAACAATTTATACTTTATTTGACAAGAGAGGCTGTTTTTAGCCTCTCTTGTCATTTCTACAGATTGCTGTTTGTTGCAGAATCTGAATATATTGGCAATGAACTAACATTTCTAAACCATAAAAATAAGTATATTTGCTTTCTATACATTTTTAGAAATAAATGCAGAAATCAAAGAAGATTGCAATCGTAGGTTCAGGATTAGTCGGGACGCTATTGGCAATATACCTCAGAAAGTCAGGGCATAAAGTGTCGGTTTATGACAGAAGTCCAGATATAAGAACGATTCGGTTCTCTGGCAGATCGATTAACTTGGCTATGTCTAACCGTGGTTGGAGTGCTTTAGAAAACATCGGAATAGCAGATGAAATCAAAGAAATCGCTATTGCAATGGAGAAAAGAGCCATACACATAGGTGAAGAAAAAGTCAACTTCCAATATTACGGCAAAGAAGGTGAGGCAATATATTCAATCTCAAGAGGTGTTCTAAACCGAAAGATGATAGATTTAGCAGAGGGTTTTGGCGTAGAGTTCTTATTTAATCAGAAAGTTTGGGACATATCCCTTGACACAGCCACACTTCATATCGGAGAGAAAGAGAGCGGTCCATACCAAAATCATCAATACGATCTGGTTTTCGGAGCAGATGGTGCGTTCTCTAGAATTAGGCATAAGATGCAACGACAAAGCATGTTCAACTACTCTCAAGAGTTTTTGTCCATCGGATATAAAGAACTCAATATCCCTCCTGCAAAAGATAATACGTATGTCATCGACAAAAACTCTTTGCATATATGGCCAAGAGGTAACTTTATGTTGTCTGCTTTACCCAATCTAGATGGAAGTTTCAACGCCATCTTGTTTATGCCTTTTGAGGGAGAGAACTCTTTTGAGAAGTTGCAGACCAAAGAAGATGTAGAGATGTTTTTCAAAAATAAATTCCCTGATGCAGTTGAGATAATGCCAAATCTATTAGAGGATTTCTTTAAAAACCCTACTAGTTATCTGGTAACGGTTAAGTGCTTCCCTTGGACATACAAAGACAAGGTAGCGCTAATAGGAGATGCCTCCCACGCTATTGTTCCGTTTTATGGGCATGGGATGAATGCAGGCTTTGAGGATGTAACCATACTCGACCAAATGATGAAGAAGTATGGTGACGATTGGTTGACCATTTTTAAAGAATACGAAAGAGAGCGTAAGCCCAATGCCGATGCCATTGCTGAACTATCGTTTAGGAACTTTATGGAGATGAGCTCTGATACAGCGGATAAAAGTTTCCTGTTACGCAAGAAGATCGAGAAGCACTTCTCCGATAAATACCCTGATTTATGGCTACCTTTATACAGCATGGTGACCTTCTCTAATGACAAAACTTACGATGAAGCACTGAAAATAGGCGATCAGCAGAAGCTAATTATGGATGAAATAATGCAACTTGACGGCATCGAAGAGATATGGAATGGCGAGGTTGTTGAGAACAAAATACTAGAACTTCTAAAATTCAAGCTATGAAAAAACAGGTTGCCTTGTTAGGATTGATGGCTCTCTTGGTAAGCTCATGTGCCGGAACTAAGTATGTTTCTTCAGATTCTTCGGGGGAGGATGGGGGAATAGTAACGGAGAACACCAAAACTCCTACCAAGAAAAACAAATCCCATAACCAAGAATTGAACGTAGATAACCAAGAAGAAGTAACGTTCGTGCTGGACAAGATTACCGAAGATAATTCACATTTGTTTATGTCTGAGGGTAGTTCTGCTCTCTCAGACCTTATTATTTCTACTGCGGTTGACCATATCGGGACTAGATATAGGTTAGGAGGGACGTCGTCTTCGGGCTTTGATTGCTCGGGTTTAGTCTATAGTTCATTCAGAAAATACAATATTTCGTTGCCACGCTCTTCGTTTGAGATGTCTAGATATGGACAGAAGATCAAAGACTCAGAGGCACAAAGAGGAGATCTCATCTTCTTCTCTACAGGGAGATCTAAGCGTGTCAACCATGTTGGCATCGTAACAGAGGTCTTAGAAGACGAGATAAAGTTCGTCCATGCTTCCGTTCAGTTGGGTGTAATTGTGTCATCAACCAAAGAACCTTACTACAAGAAAAGCTACGTTAAAGTCGCTCGGATACTCTAAACTTTTCCTTCTTTTGGGCAAGGCTTCACTTGCTCTTTATTAGCTCTTTTCGAGCTTTTTTGGCATCGCTCAGCACCAGTGTTTACGGGGCTTGCGGAGGGGCTTAAAAAACATGGCTAAGAGTTGAGCAACTCTTAGCCATGTTTCGACCAACTCTTAGCCATGTTTTACTCAACTCTTAGCCATGTTTTGACCAACTCTTAGCCATGTGTTTTATAAGGCTCTTTTATCCTTAGAATAAAAGCTACTTTAGTCTTTAAAATCTCTCTTCATACTTCTTCGAAAATCTTCAATAGTAGTGTTTCTAAAACTTGCGAAAAAACATAAAATGCATCGCAATATTTCGATCGACTTGTCGCAATGTTTTATTCAATTTTTAGCCGAGTTTTGTCCAACTTATCGTCAGGTTTTTTAGCAGTCTTTTTTATCTTTTGAATGAAAGGTAATTTACTCTTTATTACCTCTTTTCGAGCTTTTTTGGCATTGCTCAGTACCAGTGTTTACAGGGCTTGCGGAGGGGAGGTAAAAACCACGTGTGAAATTGGTCAACTTCACGTGTGGTTTTGCCCAACTTCACACGTGGTTTTATACAACTTCACGTGTACTTTTTGGTGAAAGTACACGTGAAGTTTTATAAGACTAAACAAAAGGCTTTTTATCTCCTCATTTATAGTGGTTTTTTAGAACCCAATTGTCCATCCGATAGCCCAGTTTGGTTTGTCCGAACCATTGCCTGCACCTGTGGCAGTATTGTCGATTGTATAAACATTGCTTACGTCTGCATCTCCTCCTGAAGTGTCTTTACCTTTAGAGGTTGTAGCTACGTTTTCGAACTTTACTTTGATAGCTTTTAGTTGTCCATCGGCAACATATCCGATGCTTTCGTCGTGTTGAATGTCGAAACCTACGCCCCAGTCCTTCAATACTATGTTATCAAATTGCGCTTTTGTCCCCACTCTTAGCTTAAGTGCTTGGTTTTCTCCACCTCCATCAACGCCACTTCCGATTAAAGTTATGTGTTTAATTGTAGGATTTGAAATCGGTGTTGCCATGTGGTCACTCGAATTGTTGTCTGCCTCAATGCCTCTATTGCTGGCGTTATTCCTTACTCCATACCAATATTCTCCGGCTCCTGACCATCCTTCTGTCCAATCGAACATATCATCAGCAACCTCTTGGTGGAGATTTGTAACTACTAAATACCTTGCATTTACCGTTCCTCCGAACCACTCAAAGCCATCATCTGACCCGTTGTGTACTTGTACATACTCGATTGTTGTCCCACTTCCGACTCCGAACATAGAAAGTCCGTTGAATTCTTTCTCAGAGTTATATGCGAAGCCTGAGTTTTCGATTCTCAAATACCTGATAGAACCTGAAGAATCCGAAGCATCATTTCCTCCATACGTAAGGTCAGAAACCTCAGCTTGTGCGGGAGTTCCTCGGTTGATAGGCGCTTTTCCGCATAAGACTAATCCGCCCCAAGCACCTGGTGTATTGTTTTCAGAGGTCATTACCACTGGGTTCATTGCTGTTCCTTGTACGTCAATTTTCCCTCCTTGTGCGACAGCGATGTAGCGAATAATACCGTCATCCGAGGCATTTGATAGTATGGTTACACCCGGTTTGATGGTAAGTTTTGCTCCGTCTTTGACCAATATTCTTCCGGTAAGAGTGTACGTTCCTGACTCGAGAACGACTTCGCCCTTGTTGATGTCGCCTTTGAAGTCATTTCTGTCTAGTACAAAGTCGGTTTTTACTCCGTTGTCATTGTTGTCATCGCTCGAACAAGAAGTCATAAATGTTGCCATCATTAGCGAAAGCGCAACAAGCTTAATTCCTTTTTTCATTGTGTTTTTCATTGTAATTGTTTGTTTGATTATTGGTTTAATTTACTGATACAAAGATGCACTTCAACTGTTTACTAAAGATTAATCTAAGGTTAAGCCTCTGTTGTGAATACTGGGTTAAAGTTTATAACTAATGCCCAATCCGATGAACGCTCCTTTTTTGTAGGTCAATGCAGGCACAGCTCCCGAGGCATTCTCTTGCATTCTTCGGAACTCTGGATTCAATATGTTTTTAAAACTAAGGTCAATACCGATGGCGTTACTCACTTTGGTTTTGAGGATAAAGTCCAAGGTTCCCATTGCCTTATCGACTAAATTTCCTTTGTTTTCATTGCCTAACGCATACAATCTATCCGAATAATAGGTATAAGCAAGGGTAGCCATAATACTCTTGTTTTCGTTCCACTCATTAATATATGATACATCTAGATTCAGAAGTAAGTCAGAAGCACCTGTGAAGCCTGAGGTTTTGTCAGTTAGGTTTATGTTATAGTTGGTTTCTCTTCTCACTTTGTCTGAATCTAAGTCTTGGTGGGTTTTCATATACGAAAGGTTAAGTCCCGCACTGAGCTTGCTGAGGTTTACTTCGTCAAAAGCAAAGATGTTCTTTCTGACTTCGACTTCAATACCATATACATAGCCTTTGTCTCCGATATTTAGAAACGAAATGTCATTCGTAGAAGAGGCAAGCGTCACCTCGTTGATAGGGTTTTCTATGTATTTTCCAAATAAAGTAGCCGACAGAATCTCGTCATTTTCAGGGAACATCTCCCACTTCATGTCGAGGTTATAGTTCGTAGAAGGATACAAATCTGGGTTACCGACCTTGACTTCGGTAACGTCTTCGTAGATAAACAAAGCCCTTTCTTTGAACTGTGGCAAGGTATAAGTCTTGCTCGCACCAAGGCGGAGGTTCTGCTTTTCACTCAATTCGTACTTCAAAACCAAGCTAGGCAGGAACTCGTTTCTGCTGAAAGTATTCTTGCTTCCTACTGGGTCAAGCTGTGTTATCCAGGCAACAGTTTGCTCAACTTTCTCAAAACGAAGCCCTATAATTGAGCTTAATTTATCTGAAAGTTTGTATTCCAAGCTTGCAAAACCAGCGTTGATGTGTTGTTTTCCTTCGTAGGTTTGGGGTTTCTCTCCAGCAAAAGATTCGATGCTAAAGAAGCCATTGCTGTAGTTTTCTTGGTTAAAGAAAACATCAAGATTGTTAGGATTGTAGGCATTAGTCAGTTGCGAACCCGTAATTCTAAAGTTAAATTGGATGGCTTCAAAGTCACGTTTCTTCGTTCTTCCGTTGTATCCGAGGGTGATTTTGCCCTTCGCATCATCGACTTCTCCCAAGGTATAGCTCACCGCTAAGTTAAACGCCAACTCATCTTCGGTCAGACTTTGGAAATATCTATGGTTGTCAGTGATGGTATTCTGGGCAAAAACATAACCGCCATAGGTGTCCAGATGACGCATTGTATTCTGAGTTCTGTCTGGCATATCGCTAGAAACTCTGTTGTAAGACGCACCCCAGTCGAGGTTTGTACGTGTGCTTAGGTTGTGATTACCCGTAAGTTGGTTGATAAACAAGGTGTTTTGTGTGTAGGTTGCCCGTTGTACCAGACCATTGTTATCCTCAGCAATATCCCGAAGAAAGCCTTTGTAGATGTCTCTGCTCTGCTCCGATGAGTTGACAAACAAGAAGGTGTAACCCAGTTTATGCTTATCATTCAAAGAATAGTTGGTGGTGAACATCCCTGTTGTATTGGTTTTATAAGCGAACTTCTCCTGATGAAACGACTTGAGTTTCGCCCCTTGTGCCGAGACACTTTGGTTGATTCCTTCCCTGTGTTCGTAAGCATTGTCAAAACCAAGGGTAGCAAACAGGTTGAGCCTGCCTTCTTTGCCTAAGTTTAAAGACTTACCGGCTTTGATGTTTAGGTTACTTCCGAACGGAGTTTTCTTTACGGGTGCCAAACTGTTCTCAAAGTTAAAGCCTGAAAGTGGGTTTTGAGGAACCGCTTGAGAGCTATAACCAAAGGCATTAAAGCCGTCTTGTAATAAGAAAATCTCCTGACTTCTGAATGGCATTTGTGTTAACAGCCGAACCAAGAGAGACCTCAAACAGCGAACTTCCTTTGAAGTTCTTAGAGGTTATATCCACATTTCCACCTGCAAAATCACCAGAAACCCGAGAAGTATATACCTTGTCTATAGCAATGTATTCTACAATATCAGTAGAAAAGAGGTTAAGGTCAATGTTCTTTTTCTCAGGGTCATTTGACGGTACGGGCAATCCGTTTATGGAGGTTGAGTTATATCTGTCTCCCAACCCTCTGACATAGACATTGTTGCTTCCTTCTTGTTTAGAGACACCAGCGGTTTTGGCGACCGCAGTAGCAACGTCTCCCACACCTTTTCTACTCAATTCTTGCGCTCCGATGTTTTGTTTCATCTCCAGAGTTGTCCTTTGTTCTATCAACAAAGCTGACTCTCTTTCTCTGCTTTGCACTACGTTGATGACCACTCCTTCTATCGATATGTGGTCTGACTTTAGGCTTTGATTAATGACTTTCTTTTCGTTGGGTCTTAACGAAACAGGCACTTCGGCAGCTTCATATCCGATAAAACTAAATACTAAAGTGTGGTCTCCCGGGCTAAGTTCTAGGGAGTAGTTCCCTTGATCATCGGTAAGCGTTCCGATAGTAGTGCCTTTCGCTGCAACACTCACGTAGGAAAGACTTGGGTTGTCATAATTAGGGTCTTGGACTTTCCCCGAAACAGTTGCCTTCTGAGCAAAGGATAATCCGGTGATAAGTATGATAATAATGGTCAATGTTAATCGCATAGTTGTAGTTTGTTAATTTTACACAAAGAAACACAGCCAATGTAAACTGAAGCTTAGCTATGGGTTATGCTTATGTGGCTATAAGGTTAACACAATATTACTTATGTTAACAACATGTTTTCTAAAGCCTGACTATGCGGATAATTATAGTGCTAATAATAAAGAGTATAGATTAGGTTTTGTGTTTTTCTTCTGCGGATGTAGTACTTCTTCTGCTTAGGTGTAGTATATATTAATGCGTACTATTAGTACTTTGAAAATAAATTGTACCTTTAACCCTAACAACCTTTTACCTGAATATTATGGAAACTGGATACGAAAGCAATTACTTAATAGACCGATTACCTGCGCACCTCAAGCAATTTATAAAGCCTCAAGACTATCAAGATTACACACCGATTAACCAAGCGGTTTGGAGGTATGTCATGCGCAAAAACATAGATTACCTCGGAAAAGTGGCGCATAGTTCTTACTTAAAAGGGCTTCGTAAAACAGGAATCTCAATAGAATCTATCCCGAACATGTACGGAATGAATAGAATCTTAAAGGAGATTGGCTGGGCAGCAGTGGCAGTAGATGGGTTTATTCCGCCGAATGCCTTTATGGAATTTCAGGCGTATAACGTCTTGGTTATCGCATCAGACATCCGACAACTCGAACACATCGAATATACTCCCGCCCCGGATATCATTCACGAAGGTGCAGGACATGCACCAATCATCGCCAATCCTGAATATGCCGAATACCTAAGGAGGTTCGGAGAGATAGGATGTAAAGCTATTTCGTCGGCTCATGATTACGAAATGTATGAGGCAATTCGCTTGCTTTCTATCCTAAAAGAAGCAGAAGGAACACCACAAGCGGATATAGACAAAGCGGAACAAGCCGTGTTTGATCTGCAAGATAATATGGGTGAATTGTCAGAAATGGCAAAAATCAGAAACTTGCATTGGTGGACCGTAGAGTACGGACTCATCGGAACACTCAAAGATCCAAAGATATATGGCGCAGGATTGCTGTCGTCTATTGGCGAAAGCGCTTGGTGTATGACGGATAATGTCAAGAAGTTGCCCTATACTATCGATGCAGCCAACCAAAACTTTGATATCACTAAACCGCAACCACAACTCTACGTAACGCCTGATTTCGCTCACCTGAGCCTTGTACTCGAAGAGTTTGCCAACAAAATGGCACTCCGAACCGGAGGTTACAGCGCAGTGAAGAAGCTGATCAATTCGAAGGCTTTAGGTACGGTCGAGCTAAGTACAGGGCTACAAATTTCAGGGATATTCACACGTGTCATCAAGCACAAAGGCACTCCTATCTATATCCAAACCACAGGAAAAACAGCTTTGTCCTACAGAGAAAAAGAACTTGTTGGGCATTCGACAGAACGCCATCCCGAAGGTTTCGGCAGTCCGATAGGTACACTCAAAGGCATTAATCTCGCTATAGAAGACATGAGCCCGAAGGATTTGGCTGCCTATGACATCTACGAAGGGAAAAAAGTAAGCCTAGAGTTTGAAGGAGATATTACAGTAAGCGGTGAAATCATCACAGGCTCTCGAAACCTACAAGGCAAGATTATACTGATTTCATTCAAAGATTGCACGGTGACTTACAAAGACGAAGTACTGTTCAGACCCGAATGGGGAATCTACGATATGACGGTCGGCAAGGAGGTTGTCGCTGGTTTCTCAGGTCCAGCTGACGCGAAGAGCTTTGACTTAATATCACATTTACCTTCTTCGCAGACCATCAAAACCAAACTTTCTGCTGAACGCCAAGAGCTAGAAAGCTTATATCGTTCGGTCAGAAACATCAGAGAGGGAAACCCAGCTGACGCTACGCTGAAAGAAGCTTTTGCATTAGTGTCTTCGTCACACCCCAACGATTGGTTGTTGTCAGTGGAGATTGCTGAGCTCGCACACCAACAAGGCAATACAGACCTAACGAGTAAAGTCATCAATCACCTCGAAAAGGTGAAGCAAAATAGACCTCAAATAACCCATCTAATAGACAACGGACTAGAACTTATCTTTCAGAAGGAAAAAGTTTAGTTGTGTTGAACTTTACAGAAATGCGCGTATTGTAGATTCAAACTAAATAAAGTACCTTTGCTAGATATGACACAAATAAACACAACAAACGAAAAAAACCAAGATATTGTAAAAGGAGTTTTTACAGAATACCTTGAGAATAAAGGACATAGAAAGACACCTGAACGTTACGCTATCCTGCAAGAAATCTATGAAAGTCACGATCATTTTGATATTGAATCGCTTTATATCAAAATGAAAAACAAGAATTATCGCGTGAGTCGTGCGACACTTTACAACACTATCGAACTACTTTTAGAGTGTGGATTAGTCAGAAAACACCAGTTTGGTCAAAACCAAGCACATTACGAGAAGTCGTATTTTGACAAACAACACGACCATATTATTATTACCAATACCGGAGAAGTGATTGAGTTTTGCGACCCGAGGATACAAACCATCAAGCAGACCATCGAAGAATTGTTTCATGTAGATGTGCACAGCCACTCACTCTATTTCTACGGCACAAGGAAAATTGATAATACAAACCAAAAATAAACAACTAATAACAACTAAAACTCATACAACACAATGGCAGTAGATTTACTACTAGGATTGCAGTGGGGAGACGAAGGTAAAGGAAAGATTGTCGATGTACTCACTTCAAAATACGACATAATTGCCCGTTTTCAAGGCGGACCCAATGCAGGACATACCCTTGAATTTGACGGAATTAAACATGTCTTACGTACAATTCCTTCTGGAATTTTCCACAAAAATTCAATCAATATTATCGGTAACGGAGTGGTAATTGACCCAGTGGTCTTTATCAAAGAAATCGAAGGACTAGAGAAATACAACATAGATATCCACTCTAGATTGCTTATCTCCAGAAAAACCCACCTGATTTTACCTACCCACAGACTGCTAGATGCAGCTTCTGAAGCCTCAAAAGGCAAGGCGAAAATAGGCTCGACCCTGAAGGGAATTGGTCCTACGTATATGGATAAAACTGGTAGAAATGGTCTGAGAATAGGCGATATCGAGCTAGCTGATTTCAATGAGCGATACAGAGTTTTGGCTGACAAACACCAAGCGATGATTGAATTCTATGACGTTGACTTACAATACAACCTCAGAGAATTAGAAGACGAGTTCTTTGCGGCTATTGCAGAACTAAAGAAACTTACGTTTATCGATAGCGAAGAATACCTAAACAAAGCAATCAAAGAAGGCAAGACCGTTCTGTGCGAAGGAGCTCAAGGTTCGCTTTTAGACGTTGACTTCGGGACTTATCCTTTTGTGACTTCATCAACGACTACCGCTGCTGGAGCTTGTACAGGTCTAGGCATCGCCCCAAATAAAGTAAAAGAAGTATTCGGGATTTTCAAAGCTTATACTACCCGAGTAGGAAGTGGTCCTTTCCCAACAGAGTTAAATGACGAGATTGGTCAGGCAATGGCTAAGATGGGCAACGAGTTCGGTTCAGTAACTGGACGTGCTAGACGTTGCGGTTGGCTAGACTTAGTTGCACTTAAATACGCTGTTCAAGTAAACGGAGTAACCGAACTTTATATGATGAAAGGCGATGTGCTCTCAGGGTTTGATACACTAAAGATATGTACTGCCTATAAGTATAAAGGAGAAGTAATCGAGCATTTCCCTTACAACATCGAACCAGAAAACGTAGAACCCATCTATGTAAACATCAAAGGTTGGAAAACAGATCTTACTAAAATGACTACCTATGACGAACTTCCGCAAGAAGTGAAAGACTATGTTTCGTTCATCGAAAAAGAAATTGAAGTGCCTGTCAAGATCATCTCAGTAGGACCAGACAGAAAACAAACCATCCTTAACTAAAAAGGATAGTTGATATATACTAAAAGAGAGTGCTTTCAAACGGAAGCACTCTCTTTTTTGTTTGGGAATAATAGATTAGTTATCTGAGTTCTACTTCTAGTTCAACTACTAATTGTTTTAAGGTGTTGATAATCTTCTCGATATATTTCTCGGTTTCTTCTTGTGCAATCAGCTTGTCTTCTAGCTTTTCAAGAGGCAGAACAAGCTCATAACATTCGATTTGCTTGAGCATCGGAATCATTCTGTGGGCGGTTTGGGCTAGGTTTTCGATGTTGTTTATATTGTCTTGTAGTTCTATAATATTCTTCTCGGTAGTGTCTAAAAATACTTTTATTATCTCTTTTACAGCTTCTGAATCATCGAGTAATAATTGGTTTAACAAAGCCAAATCATAGAGCTTATCAGTTTCTGTATATGGCAAGGGAGTGGTTTCAGGTTGTTTGGTCGTGCCTCTAAAAATATATTCTAATACCTCAAAAGCTTTGTTCATCTGCAGTGGTTTCTCTACAAAATAGGTAAATCCTCTCTTGGTGAAGTCTTCTAAACTTAAATCGCGTTTGCCTGATAACGCAATAACGGGAATGTTTTGTATCTGTGGATTGGTGTGGTTTCTGATTTTTCTGATGAGTTCAAAACCACTTTTTTTAGGCATTTGAATATCGGTGAAGACTAGGTCATAGTGTTCTTTGTCTAGGAGCGGTATCACTTTAGTAGCATCGTATAGAGTGGTGAGTTTGATAGGATATGTTGAGAAAAGCGCTTCTATCAAAGAGAGTTGCATTCTGTCATCATCCACAACTAAGATTTTTTTTCCTTCTAAGAAACTCGCATCCATATCCTTTATTTGAATATCTGCTTTGTGGTTTTCGTCTTTTATATACGGAATCGAAAAAGCAAATACCGAACCTTTGTCCAACTTGCTTTCTACCCACATCGTTCCGCCTAACAGATTTACCATTCGCTTAGAAATCGTCAGTCCTAGACCTGTGCCTCCAAATTGTTTCTCGATATCGGGATGTGCTTGCGTAAACTCCTCAAAAATCAGCATTTGTTGCTCTTCTGAAATTCCGATTCCGCTATCTTGAACCTCAAAAACCAGTTTGTCCTCTACCTTTTTACCGACAATCTTGACGTGTCCATTTTGGGTAAATTTAATGGCGTTAGAAATCAGGTTGGTCAGTACTTGTTTTACTCTGTACGGATCTGAAATTAGATTTGTATCGAGTGAAGGCTCTACATCATACAGCAATAAAATATCTTTGTCCAAGGCATTTTGTTTGAGCGAATGAAAGATGGTCTCTACCAATTGCTTTGGGTTGAAGGTTACTTCTTGAATCTTAATCCGATTATTTTCGAGTTTAGAGAAGTCAACCAAATCATTTACTAAGTTTAAGATGTATTCGCTTGAACTAGAAATATTGCTTAAATATTGCCCTTGTGTGGGATCTAATGGTGTTTTTTTCATTAAGTCAGAAAAGCCTAAGATAGAACCCAAGGGCGTTTGTAAGTCGTGAGTTACTGTTGCGAGTAACATAGTTTTACTGCGCAAAAGCATTGCATTCTCAGTGTTCAGCTCTTCTAATTTCTTTCTGTACTCTTGTTGTTTAGCCAGATCTTTTAGGATAATCCAACCAAATACGACTAACAATACAACGCCCAAAACACCTACCCAAAATAGTACCAATGTGGTCCGCTCCATACTATTCTGACTCTCTATAATTTCCAAATAAGATTTGTCTAAAATCTCATCTTCTAGTGATTTCAGCAGTACCTGAATTTTATTTGAAAGCACTTGGTTTTCGATTTGTAAATCCCGCTCTTGTTGCATGAGTTCGCTCTTTAGAATATCCTCTTTAAGGATGAGCTCAGTGAGTGTCTTGTCATATTGATTCAAGAGTTCAGCGTCTGTAATAAAAGGTCTTCCGAGAGAGTCCAATTGACTTTCTGTCAGAATTTCAGAGATAAAGTTGCCAAATTCTCGTTCAATTTCTCTAGAGCTTTTAGAAAAGTCAACGCGTTTTCGAGCCTTTCGGAGTGAGTCCCGTACATTCTGTAAGGTTATTTTTATGGCTGAAAAGTTAGATTCATTATTATACTGTAGATATATATCCCTGATTTTGGCTATACTAACTTTTTTCTGTCCGAGGAGTATTGCTATAGAATCTAGTTTGGTATTATGTACAAAACTCTCTTGCTTATTGACATTTTGCATGCGTTTTATGGCATTGTCAATAAGATCGTTGTATTTTGAAAAACCTTTCTCGGAGGTAATAAACTCTCTGTTTCTGCCAGAACTTTCAGCTTCATAGAGCGTAATTAAGGCATCACTAAGGTCTAGGAGTTGTTGGTTTTTGAGTGCAATGTCTAACTGAGGAGAGTTTGCTTTGACAATTTCGTTGTACAAAAAACCAATAGAAAGTGCTCCTACCAAAAATAGAAGAACATAGCCTGTGATGACTTTTTGTTTGACAGACTTAGACTTTTCGCTCATAAAACAGTGATTTAAAAAGTAAAAATACAACTTTTGAATGGTTGTTCTAAATATTAAATTCCTAAATATAGTCTAACTTTGCAGATACACCTAAATCAATTATTATGGAATTTTTACGCAATCGTGACAAAAACCGCTTTGAACTTCACACTGAAGGACACATCGCCTATATAGAATATATCCTTATGGATGATAACACAATTTCTTTGCCTCATACTATTGTCCCAAAAGAATTAGGAGGTAAAGGTATCGGTACAATCCTAGTTCAGAAAACCTTAGAACATATCAAAGAAGCTGGAAATAAATTTATTCCTGTTTGTAGTTTTGTTGCTTCTTATGTCGAGAAAAATCCTGAATGGAAAGCTAATGTAGCGGGGTAGATTCTAATCTAGCTTATCTGGGAAAATCTTTTTAGGGTTTAGGATGCCGTTAGGGTCAAATAAGTTTTTGATACCTTTCATTAACATCAATTGAGTGGTGTTGAAGGCGATGTCCATATAGTTTTTCTGCACAAAACCAATGCCGTGTTCGCCTGAAATGGTCCCTTTTAGACTTACGGTTAGCTCAAAGAGCTCTCTGATTCCTTTTGGAACTTCGGTTACCCATCTATGCTCATCCATATCTCCTTTGATGATGTTGATGTGCAAGTTGCCGTCGCCTGCGTGTCCGTAACAGACAGACTGAAAGCCGTACTTTTTGCCTATTTTTTTTATTCCATCTAGCAAAACGGGGAGTTGGTATCTAGGCACAACCGTATCTTCTTCTTTATAAACAGAATTTGATTTCACCGCTTCACCTACTGCTCTGCGAAGTTTCCACAGCATATTCTTCTGTTCTTCTGAATCGGCAAATAAGACTTCGTCGGTGGCGAATTGCTCTAGAACCTGAGCGATTCTCTCTGCTTCTTCAAACAAAACTTGTGGGTTATTTCCGTCAACTTCTATCAGTAAATGCGCTTGCACTTCGTCTTTGATAGGGATGGATGCTTCAATATGTTTCATCGTCCAATCAATGGCATCGCGCTCCATAAACTCTAAAGCACTTGGCGTAATTCCAGCTCTGAAAATGTCTGAAACTGCCTTGCAAGCTTCTTGTGCTTGATAAAACGGAACCAACATCAATAGGTTATAATTATTCTTAGGCAAAAGCTTCAAAACTATTTTTGTAATAATCCCTAGTGTTCCTTCGCTGCCCACCATCAATTGGGTTAGGTTATAACCTGTGGCATTTTTCAGTGTATTTGCTCCAGTCCAAATTACTTCTCCATTTGCCAGAACCACTTCGAGATTCAAGACGTAATCTTTGGTTGTGCCGTATTTTACTGCCCGTGCGCCACCTGCGTTTTCAGCTACGTTTCCACCAATAAAACAACTTCCCATACTGCTAGGGTCAACCGGATAAAAGAGTCCTTTTTCTGAAACGGCTTCTTGCAATACTTGGGTTATCACACCTGGCTCTACGGTTACTTGAAGGTTTTTCTCGTCTATTTCGATGATTTTATTAAAACGCTCCATAGATAATCCGATGCCACCTAAAACCGATAAAGCCCCGCCAGAAAGTCCCGTTCTAGCTCCGATGGGAGTGACAGGAATGAGGTGTTTATTGGCTAATTTCAAGATTTCAGCTATTTCTTCTTTTGAATAAGGCTTGACTACAACTTGTGGCGGAAAAGATAAATCCTCCGTATGGTCGTGTGAATAATCAAATAAGGTTTCGTTGTCTGTGAAGACATTTTTGTCGCCTGTTATTTGTTTAATCTCGTTGAGAATATCTTGAGATAGCGGTTTCATAGAGTAGTATTTTGATTGAGCTAAATTAACGGAATCTACCCAAGAACACAAGTTTTATGAGGATTAAAAAAAGGCTCTCAGCTGTAGGTTTCCTGTATGAATAGGCTTAGAAGTTTCGCTTTTTCGCCCTTCGTAATTCAGACTTAAATCTAGGTATTGGGTGAGGTTTTTCTGTAAGAGCAATTTCCAGGTAAGGTTTTGTCCTGCTTGCAATCCTTGCAACATCTGATACGCAGCTGGAGAAAGTGGATTGCCGTTGAAGTTATTTTCATACAACGAAAACTCTCCCGTCGAAGTAAAACCTTTATTGCCTGCATACGAAAACGAAACGCCCACGCGCTGTTGCACGAGTGATTCTAAACTCCCGATAGTATTTCGCTTGTTTTGAAGTTCATAAAACACATCTAAACTGGTGTTTTTTGAGAATAAATAAGATAGTTTGGGATGCATTCCATAGGTTTCTATTTTATAATTTCGAGCTTCATAATTCTCTGAAAGAGTTTCTGTCAACGACGTTTTCCCGTCCATATTCAGCAACCAAATTGAGGAGAATAAATGCGTGTATTGCAATTGATGCGAAGTGATTTTATTGCTAATCGTACCAACCGAAAGCAGGTTTTTTGTCTGACTCAGTACATATGAATAAGTAACGGAATGCAATTGTTTTCCTCTGTTATAGAACAGACTATTTCTGAAATTGGTATTCAGCGCAAGCACATCATCAGCGTCTCTAGTGAACGGATTCAGATCAAAGTTGTTGGCATCTCGTTCTATCTTCCTGTCGGCCATATATGATGTTTGGTTATAAAAATGCGATAGTGTTTTCTTGAGGCCATTTTCATTTTGCCATTGACTTGGGTTGAATGTTATGGATTGAGAAAAACGATTTTGGTGAGTTTTGACATAGGTTTGATTGGGTAGAAAAACCCGAATATACTTCGCTTGGTCTGGATATATAGCAATTTCGAACTCTTCTAATTCTTGAATTCCGTTGCCGTTATAATCATTCCACATATAAACGCCTTGCCCAGGTTCTACCTCGATATAAGTAAATTCTTGTTGTGCTAAACTACCTGAAGACGTTTCAAATGAAGTGCTCAAACCAATAAGTTGGTTGAAGTATTTGTCGTTATAGGCAATCCTAGAGTTCAGCGAATTTTCTTTCGGAAGGCGGTTGTTTTGGTATTTCAAGACTCTGTAATTTACAAAAACAGACAAATCACTCAAAGAAGTCTGAATCAAACGCGATTTCAGGAAAAATGAATTTGAAGAATTCACTCGTTGCATTTCTCCCATAAACAAACTGTCGTTATCCCTGCGCAAATAACCTAGTTGAGTATATACTTTGGTGGAATCTCCTCTGCCCACAAATCCACCGTATTCGATGAATTTCTGACTTAGACTAGATAATAAATTAGTCTGTTTCAGCTTTTCAGAATTATCTTCTAACCTCAAACTCGTGCCTACCCAGTTTTTAGAAAAGTGATAGCGCAGTTGGTTTTGACTTCTGATAAAATCAGTTTTGGAATAACTTCCGTTGCTGCTTAAAATAGAATTGTCAGATTCAAAAGTCAGCTGACCAAACTTTAAACGAGCTCCAAGTATATTTCTATTGGCATTAAACTCTTCGGAAAAATCAAGCTTCTCAAACTGATAGTTTAACGAACCGTTATTTTTGAACTTGACTTTGGTCGTTGCTACCAAAAGACTTTGATTGGAGTTTAGAATCGAATTGATATTCCAATCGCGGTCAAATTCTATAGTAAAAAGACGCTCGATGGTTTTGAAGTTTTTATCTATAAACTGATAATTCAGACTAGCATCTAGTTGGGTATCGCCTGTTAGTATTTTTTGTTCGAGGTTTATTCTGGAGGCATAACCGATGTTATTTTCGTTGTCGATATTTGAGAATAGGTTTTTATCGTTATTGCTCATTGCAGTTTCGATGTCAATTTTGGTTTTTTCAGAATGATAACCTCCTAAAACTGTAGCAATTTGGATTTTCTCAGGAGCCACTAGTCTGATGATTGGTTGGTAATTTCCCTGCGGAATACCACCCAAAGGCTCTACGTATTGATAGATTTTCCCGACGGCTTGATTATTGGTGAGGATGTAATCTCCGTTGTTATTGCCTACTAGACTAAACCGTACGTTATAGAGTTCATCTTCTGGATTATTTGAAAACTCAAATACTTCAATCCCTGATATCCATACTTTTTTATATAGAATTTTATTCTCAGAATAGGAGTCTAAATAAGCACTCGGAGCTACCATTTGTTCAGGGTCATTTCCTGCATTTTTGAGAATTTCGACTTGCTCCGCTGATAAGTTTTGTTGTAAAGGTTGGTTTCTCATGTCATTCTCAGAATACACAAATCCACCGATATTCCAATTCTGATTCGCGTACACAATACCGCCATAACCTACAAAACGTGTATAGCTTCGCTCTGAAAACTGATATTCTATACTGATGCGCATCTCAGAGTTAATCGGGAAATGCGGCGTAAAGATGAGTTCACCTGCGTTATAATCTATGACATAGTGTTTGTCTTCGCCTCTTTCGAGCAAAATTCCGTTGACATATACTCGTTCAGAACCTGAGATGACTAATACGTATAATTCACCATTATTTCCTTTGAGTTTATAAGGTCCTTGATTTCCTTCTTGACCGGTAAACATGCTTTTGGCATATTGGCCTTTAACCAAAGCTACGCTTGAGAAGATAGTCGTGTTGTGCTGGTCGTTTCCAAAAGAAAATTCTGTGGAAATCCCCTGTACTTTTTTGTTGAAGTTCAGGAATCTAGACTTTCTGTTTTCGAGGAATAAATCTCCGGCTTTGATATTCCATTTGTCGGCATATAATTCAATGAAAACTTGGTCAAATTCATCTAGCTTCTGAGAATAACCACCTTCTTGAATCGGAATATTACTGTCTTGAATGGATGCTCTGATATTGACTTTATCGGAGAGTTTCCCAGAGATTTGTAAATCCATAGATGAATTAGAAACTGTATTTTGATTGTTTCCGATGGTCACACCTCTGGAGATACTTCCAGAAGTGTTGAGTCCTTCAAACGGCACAAAATGCTTTTGTGGTTTGAGGTCTAACGAATATAAAGTGCCGTCATAAGCATCATTTGAAACCACGCGTTTATCACTATAAATCGAATATTCTTGTACAAGGAAATCAGGGATTTTTATATATTCTACGCTAAGTGAGTCAGTAGCCGAATACAGGTTTTTGAAAATAATCTTTCCGTTGGCAAAATCGACTTGATAATTGTTAGGGTTAATCACACTTCCGTTTTGGTCTTTTACTTCAAAAAACTGAGAGTTGAGGTTTTGGCTGTTTAGGACTAAAGTATCCTGAGAGAATTTTATTTTTTGGTGGACAAAAAGCGGGTTCGTCTCCTGTGCAAATACACAAGAAATCCACAACAGAAAGTAAATCGAAATGATTTTTTTATCTCTAAACACGAATCAAGCTTTTCTGAAGGCTTTGCCCATCTTACTATAACTAAGAAACATTAAATGTAGTATATTATCAGGCATTTATCGCCTAAGTATATAGATGATATAGTTCGTTTTTGTCTCCTTCAAGACTTAAGTTATTCTCTATAAAACATTCTTTTTACTCGATGCGAAATGCCAGCTAGTATTTCATACGGAATAGTGTCGATGGCTTTAGCAAGTGTGGTCACTTTTGGGTTTTCGCCGAAGACAATCACCGTATCGCCTTCTTTACATTTAATATCAGTGATGTCAATCATCAGCATATCCATACAAATCAACCCAACAATCGGAGCTTTCTGTGTGTTTACCATCAAATACCCTTTTCCTTTGCTGAGAGCTCTCGGGATTCCGTCTGCATAACCAATAGGAATAGTCGCTATTTTGGTTTTCTTTTGAGCCATAAACCCTCTTGAATAACCCACGCTTTCACCAACTTCAATTTCTTTTATTTGTAGGATAACTGATTTCAGCGTGCCTACGTTTTCGAGGTGTTTGATTTCTTGTTCATCATTAGAAATTCCGTAAAGCCCAATGCCTAGGCGTACCATATCTAGTTGATATTCAGGATAGTTGCTGATGGCGGAAGTGTTTGAAATATGACAAATTGGCCTAATGTCTAATGTCTGTATGATGTAATCAGATAGCTTTTTAAATGTCGAGAATTGTTGTTTAGTAAACGCTTTGAATTCCTCAGCATCACTACCAGAGAAATGTGAGAAAATTGTTTTTACTTCAAATAAGCTGCGATATTTTGCTAAATAATTTATCAGTTCTTGAACGTCTTTTTCTTCAAAACCCAAGCGGTGCATACCTGTGTCGAGTTTCAAGTGTATCGGATATTTAGTTTGTTGTGCTTGTTGCAGTTCGGCTCTGAATCTATCTAATTCTCTAAGCGAATAGATCTCTGGTTCTAGCTTGTATTGAATTAGTGCCGAAAAGCTGTTGGGTTCAGGATTCATCACAATAATCGGAAGGTGAATATTCGAGTTTCTGAGTTGAATTCCCTCATCGACAAAAGCAACGCCTAGGTAATCTACTTTGTGGTATTCGAGCAGGTTGGCAATTTCAAAACTCCCGCTACCATAACCAAAAGCCTTGATCATCACCATTATTTTGGTCTCAGGTTTTATCTTCGACTTATAATAATTGAGGTTATGCGTGATGGCATTCAGGTTGATTTCTAAAACGGTTTGATGGGTTTTCTCTTCTAAGAGTGCTACTATTTCTTCTAGGTGAAAACTGCGTGCTCCTTTGACAAGAATGGTTTGGTTGGCAAACGAATCACTGTCAAAGTCCTTTATAAATTCCTCAGTGTTTATATAGGCTTTAATGTTTCTGAAATAGTCTTTGTGTGCGGATAGACCCGTCCCAATTCCGATGATTTCAGAGATGTTGTTTTGGATAAAAAGTTGCGCTACTTTTTGGTAAAATTCTTCTGGGCTTTCGCCACTTTGCATAATGTCAGTGAGGATGACGGTCTTTTTTGTATGTTGTTTCTGCTGTTCTAAAAAGTCTAAAGCGATTTTTAGCGACTGAAAATCAGAGATATAGCTGTCGTCAATTATGGTGGAATTATTAATACCGTTTTTGACCTTAAGGCGCATCTCGATAGGATAGAGCATTTGCATTCTGCTTTCTACGATTTGTTTTTTGTATCCCAAATACAACAAAACCATCATGCTATTGACCGCGTTTTCTACTGAGGCATCATCGGTAAACGGAATTGATATTTCAAATTCTTGGTCGTTGTAATTAAATTCCAGTTGAGTAGCATCTGTTGAGGTGGTTTTCCTAATATATAAACTGTTTTTTTCGTCACTGAAACTCCATACAAATTGTTTGGTAGTAAAGTTTTCTAGTGCAGTTGCAACTTCTTGGTTTTTCTGATAAATAAGCACTTCGGTGTTTTTAAAAAGCTTTAGTTTCTCAGTAATCTTTTGCGTTTTGTCTGTAAAACCTTCGTTGTGCGCATCACCGATATTGGTCAAAATCCCAATGCTAGGCTTGATAATTTGTTCTAGTTTTTCCATTTCCTGTGGCATTGAAATACCCGCTTCAAAAATCCCGAAGTTGTGATAAGAGTTGATTCCTAATACAGATATCGGTACGCCTATTTGAGAGTTATAGCTCTTTGGACTTCTGATGATGCTGTAATCAGGAGATAGTAAAAAATTCAACCATTCCTTTACGATTGTTTTTCCGTTACTTCCTGTGATGCCAATGATAGGGAAGTTAAATTTCGCCCTATAATTAGATGCGAATTCCTGTAAGGCAGCAAGGGTGTCTTCTACAACGATATAATTTCCGTCAGAAATATCTTTTGGCACTTCTGATACCACAAAATTCTGCACACCCTTGTCTAATAGTTCTTTGATGTACCGATGTGCGTTGTTGTTATTTCCTTTAAGGGCAAAAAACAACGTATGTGCATTGTTTTGTAACGAACGGCTGTCAGTTGATATGTTGTCAATCATCGTATCGCCATCTCCGATGAGTTGAAAGGCTTGGTGTTTTATGATGTCTTTAAGAAGGCTATTCAAGGTATGGATTTTTAGCAAAATTAAGAAAATTTATCGGTTCGGTTTCAGCTATTTAAAATCTCTTTGTATATACCAATGCAATAGATAAAACAAGTGTGGTACTCCTGCGTATAGAAGCCCTTCTAGCGTTGTTTTATGCGTTTTAACGACATTAATTGATTTTAAACGAACTGATTTATTGGCTACCTTTGGGTTTTATTTTTGAGATATGCTAAAAAACGATCTTTTTCTTAGAGCCTTAAAAGGCGAGTCAGTAGATAGACCACCTGTGTGGATGATGCGTCAAGCGGGGCGATACTTGCCTGAATTTAGAGCCTTGCGCGACAAGTATGACTTCTTCACCAGATGCAGAATGCCGGAGATTGCTGCTGAAATTACGGTACAACCCATCAGAATCGTAAAGAGCGATGCAGCTATTTTATTCTCGGATATACTCGTAGTACCGCAAGCGATGAATATTGAAGTGCTGATGAAAGAAAACTTTGGTCCGTATCTACCCAATCCGATTAGAACAGCTCAAGATGTTGAAAAAGTAATCGTACCCAATATTCAAGAAACTTTGGGTTATGTGATGGATGCTATCAAAATCACCAAAGAGATGCTCAATGACGAAGTGCCATTGATAGGCTTTGCAGGCTCGCCTTGGACAATTTTCTGTTATGCAGTTGAGGGGAAAGGCTCTAAAACTTTTGATACAGCAAAAGGTTTTTGTTTCGCTCAGCCAGAAGCCGCTCATGTATTACTACAAAAAATTACAGACACAACTATTGAATACCTAAAAGCAAAAGTAGCAGCGGGTTGTGATGCTATTCAGATTTTTGACAGTTGGGGAGGTGTACTTTCTCCGGTAGATTATCAAGAATTTTCTTGGAGATATACCAATCAGATTATTGATGAAATTGCAAAAATAAGTCCGGTAATTGTCTTCGGGAAGGGATGCTGGTTTGCCTTGGGTGAAATGGCTCAAAGTAAAGCTTCGGCTCTTGGTGTAGATTGGACGTGTTCGGCTAAAAATGCAAGATACCTTTCAGGAGGAAATATTACGTTGCAAGGAAATTTTGATCCGTCAAGATTGCTTTCTCCGATTCCGACCATCAAAAAAATGGTTCACCAAATGATTGATGAATTCGGAAAAGATAACTATATTGTGAACCTCGGACATGGGATTCTACCAAACATTCCCGTTGACCATGCCAAGGCATTTGTCGAGGCAGTAAAGGAATACGGGAAATAACACACAAAGAACAATTCAATATATACACGATTCAACGACCAATGAAAGGAGTCCTTTTAGTAAATCTGGGTTCGCCCGAAAGTCCTACACCTAAAGACGTAAAGCCGTATTTAGACGAGTTTTTGATGGATAAATATGTGATTGATGCTCCGTATTTGTTACGGGCTTTTTTGGTTCGTGGAATTATAATTGGACTTAGAAACAGACCTGAAAAATCAGCAGAAGCTTACCAACAAATTTGGTGGGATGAAGGTTCTCCGCTTATCGTTTTGTCCGAAAGATTGCAGAAAAAAGTTCAGGCAAAAACCGATCTTCCGATTGCGCTGGCAATGCGTTACGGGAAACCAAATATCAAAACAGGATTAGAAGAATTACACCAAAAAGGAGTAACCGAAGTTTTGGTTTTGCCTTTGTATCCGCAGTATGCGATGGCAACGACCTTGACCATTATCGAACTCGCTGATAACATTCAAAAAGAGTATTATAAAGGAATGAAACTCACACATTTCCCGGCTTTTTATAACAGAAAAGAATATATCGTGGCTCAAGCAGAATCCATCAAAAAGCATTTGGGAGATTTTGATTATGAAAAATTAGTTTTCTCCTATCACGGAATTCCAGAAAGACACATTCGTAAAACAACCAAGAGAGGAACACACAAAAAGTTTGAGAAAGATGTGTATTGCTGTGAGCCCAATACTTCGGATTCGGAATTTTGTTACCGTACACATTGCTTTGAAACTACAAGGCAAGTGATAGAATATTTAGGAGTTCCCAGAGAAAAAGTAATGGAAACCTTTCAGTCGAGATTGTCAGGAGACAAATGGTTAGACCCTTATACAGATGTAGAAATCGATAATTTAGCCAAAAATGGAACAAAGAAAATTGCAGTAGTAACACCTGCTTTTGTTTCCGATTGTTTAGAGACTCTGGAAGAAATTGGGATACGAGCTAAAGAAGACTTCATCTCAAATGGCGGAGAAGATTTTTTGGCTATTCCTTGCATGAATGAAGACGAGCTTTGGGTAGAGGCACTTCATAATTGGATTAAAGAGTGGCAAATGGAATAGTCTAAAAAGCATTAGAAGTATTTGTCTAAACATTGATTTTCGGTTTTATTTTTTCAATTTAAAAGACTATTTTTGCACTCAGTTTAGAAAAAATATATAAATTAAGATGATGGGAAACAGAACTTTTACGATGATTAAGCCTGATGCTGTTGAAAACGGACACATCGGTGGAATTTTGAACATGATTACTGAAGCTGGTTTCAGAATTGTGGCAATGAAACTTACACAATTAACAGTTGCTGATGCACAAGCGTTTTATGCTGTTCATAGCGAAAGACCTTTCTACGGAGAATTAGTAGAGTTTATGTCTAGAGGTCCTATCGTAGCTGCTATCTTAGAAAAAGATAACGCTGTTGAAGATTTCAGAAAACTTATCGGAGCTACTAATCCAGCTGATGCTGCTGAGGGAACTATCCGTAAAAGATATGCAGCTTCTGTCGGAGAAAATGCAGTACACGGTTCTGATAGTGATGAAAATGCTACTATTGAAGGCGCATTTCATTTCTCAGGAAGAGAGATGTTCTAGAACATAGACTTTTATAATACAAAAGCCCTCTTGTCAACTGGATTAAGAGGGCTTTTTGCATTTAGTAGTGTTAGATGATGGTTTTATGAATTGGCTGTTTTCTTTAATTCTTCAATTGTCTTTGTCGGATTGTCTGCATTGAAAACAAAACTTCCGGCTACCAATACATCTGCACCAGCATCAGCAAGTTGTTTTGCATTTTTACTGGTCACTCCTCCATCTACTTCAATCAAAGTCGAGGCATTATTTCGGGTGATGATTTCTTTTAGCTGTTTTATTTTCTTATAAGTGTTTTCTATAAAAGATTGTCCTCCAAAGCCTGGATTCACACTCATAATAAGTACTACATCAATATCATTGATGCAATCCTCAAGTACATTCACATTCGTATGTGGATTTAAGGCAACTCCTGTTTTCATGCCTTCTGCTTTTATCTCTTGTAGCGTTCTGTGCAAATGGGTAGAAGCCTCATAATGTACAGTGAGTATATCTGTTCCGAGTTTAGCAAAAGTCTTGATATAGCGCTCAGGTTGCACAATCATAAGGTGTACGTCAATTGTCTTTTTGGCGTGTTTATTAATGACATCAAGAACCGGCATTCCGTAAGAAATATTCGGAACGAAAACGCCATCCATAATATCGATATGAAACCAATCAGCTTGACTTTGGTTAATCATTTCTAAATCTCTCTGCAGGTTACCGAAGTCTGCTGCTAAAACAGAAGGTGCTATTAGTGTCATAAAGTCTTAATGTCTTAATGCCAAAAGTCATAAAGCCGAATGGACATTTGACTTTCGGCTTTATGACTTTTGACTATTTTTTATCCTAAATATGTTTTTAGTATTTTGCTTCTTGAAGTATGTTTCAGTCTTCGGATTGCTTTTTCTTTAATCTGACGCACACGCTCTCTAGTTAGGTCAAAAGTTTCTCCTATTTCTTCAAGCGTCATTGGGTGTTGGTCTCCTAAGCCAAAATACAGTCTTACCACATCAGCCTCACGTGGCGTAAGAGTTTCTAGTGCTCTTTCGATTTCTGTACGTAATGATTCATGTATAAGTGCTCTATCTGGATTTGGTGATTCTCCTGAACGCAGTACGTCATATAGGTTGGAATCTTCACCCTCTACAAGTGGTGCATCCATCGATAAGTTACGTCCGGAGTTTTTCATGCTCTCTTTTACGTCATTTACAGTCATATCCAACTCTTTGGCTATCTCTTCTGCTGATGGCGGACGCTCGTTTGATTGCTCAAGCAAGGCATACATCTTATTGATTTTGTTGATAGAACCAATTTTGTTTAGTGGTAATCTCACAATACGCGATTGTTCTGCCAAAGCTTGTAAGATAGATTGTCTAATCCACCATACGGCATACGAAATGAATTTAAAACCACGGGTTTCATCAAATCGTTGGGCTGCTTTGATAAGCCCTAAGTTTCCCTCGTTGATTAAGTCGGGAAGCGTAAGCCCTTGGTTTTGGTATTGTTTTGCAACCGATACCACAAAACGCAAATTCGCTTTTGTAAGTTTTTCTAAAGCTCTTTGATCTCCAGCCTTGATGCGTTGTGCTAGTTCTACTTCTTCATCTGCAGTAATCAAATCTACTTTTCCGATTTCCTGTAAATACTTGTCTAAAGATGCAGTTTCTCTGTTGGTTACCTGCTTTGTGATTTTAAGTTGTCTCATTTATCTTTCCCTCTCTATGTTTATTGTTCAACAGTACTTATACGTAGGCAACTCAGAAAAGTTACACAAACAATTGTTAATATTGTTTATACGACGCAATTGACTGGCTGTCAACTAATTAAAATACGTTAAAAATAGCATAAATATAAAAAAGCTACCTCTTGAGATAGCTTTTAGAATAATATTCTTTTTAGTAGTATTTCTATTTTGCAATATTTACGACTCTTGTCTCTCTGATGACAGTGATTTTCACTTGCCCTGGATACGTCATTTCAGTTTGAATTTTTTGAGAGATATCAAACGATAAGCTCGCAGCTTTTTCGTCAGATACTTTTTCGCTTTCTACCATCACACGTAGTTCTCTACCAGCTTGAATAGCATAAGCATTTTTTACTCCTGGGAATCCGTATGCGATGTTTTCTAAGTCTTTTAGTCTTTGGATGTATGAATCGAGTACTTGTCTTCTGGCGCCTGGTCTAGCTCCTGAGATAGCATCACATACCTGAACAATTGGCGAGAGCATGCTTGTCATCTCAATTTCGTCATGGTGAGCTCCGATAGCATTACATACTTCTGGTTTTTCTCCGTATTTCTCTGCCCATTGCATTCCTAAGATGGCATGCGGAAGTTCACTTTCTGTCTCAGGCACTTTTCCGATATCGTGTAATAATCCTGCTCTTTTGGCCATTTTTGCATTAAGTCCTAATTCTGCGGCCATTATTCCACAAAGTTTGGCTACTTCTCTAGAGTGATGTAATAGGTTTTGCCCATATGACGAACGGTATTTCATTCTACCGACAATCTTGATAAGCTCAGGGTGTAGCCCGTGAATGCCTAGATCAATAACTGTTCTTTTTCCGACCTCAATAATCTCGTCGTCAATTTGTTTTGCCGTTTTAGCAACTACTTCTTCGATACGAGCAGGGTGAATACGACCGTCAGTTACTAATTTGTGTAGTGCCAATCTGGCGATTTCTCTGCGTACAGGATCAAAGCAAGATAGAATAATCGCTTCTGGCGTGTCATCGACAATGATTTCTACTCCTGTAGCAGCTTCTAAAGCTCTAATGTTTCTACCCTCACGTCCGATGATTCGTCCTTTTACGTCGTCAGACTCAATGTTGAATACAGACACGCAATTCTCGATGGCTTCTTCTGTACCTACACGTTGAATAGTGTTGATAATGATTTTTCTGGCATCTTGTTGAGCCGTAAGCTTGGCTTCCTCTTGAGAGTGTTGGATATAAGACATCGCTTCTGCCTTTGCCTCATTTTTAAGGCTTTCCATCAACTGATTTTTAGCGTCTGCAGCAGATAATCCCGCAATTACTTCTAGTTGTTGTACTTGACTTTTATGTAATTTCTCTATTTCTTCTTGTTTTTTCTCAAGTATTTCAAAACGATTGTTATACTCTGCTGTTTTTGTTTCTAGCTCATCGTTTAGTCTTTTGGTCTTTGCTAGTTCGTTTGAAGTTTGAGATTCTTTGTCACGTGTTCTCTTTTCTGCTTCTGCAATTTTCTTTTCTCTAGCTAAGATTACTTGCTCATGCTCTGTTTTTAGTTCGATAAATTTCTCTTTTGCCTGAAAAATTTTGTCTTTCTTGATTGATTCGGCTTCGATCTTGGCGTCTTTGAGTATCGAGCTAGCTTCTTTTTTGATATTCTTGATATAGCTTGTTGCGCTATTTTTTTCCAAATATTTGGCAATAGCAAAGCCTATAATAAGACCTACTGCCAATCCTCCGGTTATCATTAAAATAGTTTCCATTTTGTTTATTTATTTTCTGTCAAATTTATATAAAAAAGCCTGCATCAGGATGGACTGAGTAAACTCGTAAAGGACAAGTTTTAGGCTAACTTATAGGTCGAATTTCTGCTCGAGGGCAGCCTATTCTAACTACAAAGATTTACCTATTTTAAATTTGTAGGTGTTGAGTTTAACAATATAAAATCCTAATGCAGGCAGTATTGTGCATATGTTTAAGAACGTTCGAGATAATCAGTTAAGCGTTTATTCAGTTCAAAAAGCTTTGTTTTTGTTTCTTCACTTACTGATTCTGTGTCTATTTTTTCTTGTTCGACTGATGAAGCAAATTGCAAAGCACACATAGCCAAGACATCTTGTTTGTCTCTTACGGCATAATTCTGTTCAAATTGCTTAATCATCGCATCAATCTTCTTAGAGGCTGTGCGTAAGCCTTCTTCTTGCGAATAATCAACAGTAAGAGGGTAAACTCTATCTGCAATTGATATTTTGATTTTTAGCTTTTCGTTCATTATAAATCAGAAAGTTGTGCTACACAATAGTCAATCTCACGAACAATTGAATTTATCCTAATCTTAGTTTCTCGTTTAAAATCGTCACTGCCAAGCAATGCGTTAGCTGTTTTGAGCGTTTCTATTTGTCCTTGTAAGTCATTAATGTCTCCTTCTGTCTGCCTAAATCGCTCTTTATAGAATGATAATTCTGATTGCAGGATTTGATTTTTATCTTTTAAATCATCTACCTTCAGTATCATACTATTAATCTTCTCCTCTAAATCATTAACTATCTTAACTAATTCACTCATACAAATAACTCGCATTGTAATCTACAAAACTACACTTTTAGAGTTTAATCTACAATTATTTTTTGATTTATTCTTTATTGTCTGACTATCTGCTTAGTAGTGCTAAAAAGGAGTTCTTATGTGAGCTTAAATTTTCGACAATTATGTTTGAGATAATCGGTTTTTAATTTGTATATTTGCAAGCCAAAAAAAAAGTAACACTTTATAATATAATACATAACGAAATGACAAAAGCAGACATCGTAGCAAAAATCTCTGAGAAACTAGGTATAGAGAAGGCGGAAGTACAGGCTACAGTAGAATCTTTTATGGAAGAGGTTAAAGCTTCTCTTGAGACAGGAAACAATGTTTACTTAAGAGGTTTTGGAAGCTTTATAATCAAAACAAGAGCGGAAAAAACAGGAAGAAATATCTCTAAGAATACTACAATTAAGATTCCTGCTCACAATATTCCAGCGTTTAAACCTGCAAAGGTTTTTGTTGAGAGCGTGAAAAACAATACAGAAGTTCCTGTAAACTAAAAAAATTATTTATTAACCGAAATACTATAAATCATGCCAAACGGTAAAAAACGTAAAAGACATAAGATTTCGACTCACAAGCGTAAAAAAAGATCTAGAGCGAATCGTCATAAAAAGAAAAAGTAGTTCTTAACTGCTTTTTCGATTTTATAAGTTCTTTGAAGAAACACATAGGTTATGATTTGACTTATGTAAACGGGTAAAATACCTGTAAGAATAAAATAACTCGTCTGTACAGAAATTTAGGTTACTCTTGTCTTTTAAACTAATAAAAGCAAGAGTAATTTTGAGTTTTAGAACAGATATAAATTTACAGCAATGAATAAAGAATTGATTATTAGGTCAGATTCTGATGCGGTAGATTTCGCCTTATTAAAGGATGGGAGGCTAATAGAATTACACAAAGAAGAAGAGAAAAAGGATGCGGGAAATTCATTTAACGTAGGAGATATTTTCCTAGCTAAAATCCGTAAACCAGTTTCAGGTTTGAACGCTGCTTTTGTGAATGTAGGGTACGAGAAAGATGCGTTTCTACACTATCACGATTTAGGTCCGAACCTGGCTTCTATGATGAAATTCATAAAACTTGTAAGCACAGGTAAACAAAAAGACTTTTCGCTCAAAAACTTTAGTTTTGAGCCTGAGATCAACAAAGATGGTTCTATCTCTGACGTATTGAGTTCTAATCAATCCATATTAGTTCAAATTGTCAAAGAGCCAATCTCGACCAAAGGCCCACGTATAAGTTCAGAGTTGTCACTAGCTGGAAGATTCGTCGTACTGATTCCATTTTCTGATAGAGTTTCTATTTCTCAAAAAATAGAAGACAAAGAAGAAAAAGACAGACTCAAAAGATTGATTCAATCAATCAAACCAAAAGGGTTCGGAGTCATTATCAGAACCGTAGCTGAAGGCAAAAAAGTAGCTGAGTTAGACAAAGACCTCCAAAACTTAATTGTTAAGTGGGAGTCAATGTGTAAGCACATTCTGACAGCACACCAACCTTCAAAAGTACTTGGAGAGGTAAACAAAGCATCAAGCATCCTTAGGGATGTGTTTAATGATACGTTTACTGGTATTCATGTAGATGATGAAGATTTGTATTATCAGACCAAAGAATATTTGCATGAGATTGCGCCTGAAAAAGAATCTATTGTCAAGTTCTATCAATCAAAAGAGGTTCCTCTCTTTGAGAAATACAACATAGAGCGACAAATCAAAACCTCTTTTGGGAAAACAGTTTCGATGAGCAAAGGAGCTTACTTGGTGATTGAGCATACAGAAGCCTTGCACGTTATTGATGTCAATAGCGGAAATCGCTCAAACAAAGCTACCAATCAAGAAGATACAGCATTAGAGGTCAATATGATTGCTGCCTCAGAAATTGCTAGACAACTTCGACTCAGAGACATGGGCGGAATCATTGTAGTTGATTTTATCGATATGGCTAACACAGAACATCGAAAGAAACTATATGATTTGCTTAGACAAGAAATGAGTGATGACAAAGCAAAACATAAGATTTTGCCACCAAGTAAGTTTGGACTAATTCAGATAACACGACAAAGGGTCCGTCCTGAAGTGGTTATCAAAACAAGAGAAGAAGATCCAAACAACTCAGAAGGAGAAATTGAAGCTCCTATCTTGATTCTTAACAAGATAAAAGCTGATTTAGAAAGTATTGTGCAGAATCACAAAAAGATTATCCTCAACGTACATCCGTTTGTGGCTGCATACCTAACCAAAGGGTTTCCGTCCCTTCGTTCGAAATGGTATTTCGAACATAAAAAATGGATAAAAGTAATACCTCGTGATGCTTACACGTTTTTAGAATACCATTTCTTTGATGAAAAAGGAAATGAAATCACCGATATTTAGACAGAAAGCGCTTATCCCAACGGATAGGCGTTTTTTTTGCAAAAAAAACTAAAATTCATAAAAAAAGCGTCCAGTTATACTGGACGCTTTTTGGTATTGGTTTTGAAAAAGATTACTTTTTCTTTCCTTTAGTTTTGTCAGCAGCGGCAGCTTCTTGAGCGGCTTTAAGCGCAGCACGAGAAACTCTAACTTGAGCAACTACTGTGTTGTCTGGGTGTAGGAATGTATAATTATCAGACTTAAGAGCTGTGATATACAGTTTGTTACCCATCTCTAGGTTTGAAATATCAGCATCGATAAAGTCAGGTAAGTTGTGTGGAAGTGCTTTTACTTTTATTTTGCGTTGTGCAAGACGTAAAACTCCACCAGCTAAAACTCCTTTTGAAGTTCCGATTACTCTAACTGGGATTTCGATAGTTACTTCTCTATCTTTGTTTAATTCGAAGAAGTCTATGTGTAGAATTCTATCAGAAATTGGGTGAAATTGGATATCTTGGAGGATAGCGTCAACTTTCTTTTTACCCAAATCAATTTCAACAGTGTGTGCATTCGGTGTGTAAACTAAATTTTTGAATGCTTTTTCTTCTGCTGAAAAATGCACTGGCTCGTTTCCTCCGTATACAACGCAAGGAACCATTCCAGCATTACGCAAGGCTTTTGTTGCTTTTTTGCCCACGCTTTCTCTTTCTGATCCTTTGATTAAAATTGATTTCATTGTTTAAATATATAGTTATTATTAATTTACATTAAAAATTTACCGCTAATAGAGTTGTTGTGATGTACCATTCGCATTACTTCAGCAAATAGTGGTGCACAGCTCACTACTCTTATTTTTGATGATTGTTTTCTAAGCGGAATAGAGTCTGTGACAATTAGTTCTCTGAGTTGTGATTTTTCTATTTTCTCATATGCATCTCCCGATAGGATAGCATGAGTACAAATAGCTCTCACGCTTATGGCTCCTTTTTCCATCATAAGGTCTGCTGCTTTGGCCAATGTTCCTCCTGTGTCGATCATATCATCTACCAAGATTACATTTCTTCCTTTCACTTCTCCGATGAGTTCCATTACGTCAACTTCATTGGCTTTCTTGCGTTGCTTATAACAAATTACCACATCACTTTTCAAAAACTTTGAATAGGCATAGGCCCTTTTAGAACCACCCATATCAGGTGAGGCGATGGTTAGATCGCTTAAACCTAAACTCTTCACGTAAGGCAAAAATATAGTAGAAGCAAATAAATGATCTACCGGTCTTTCAAAAAAACCTTGAATCTGATCTGCGTGCAAATCCATAGTCATAATACGTGTAGCACCCGCTGCTTGTAAGAGGTTAGCTACGAGTTTTGCTCCTATCGGAACTCGTGGTTTGTCTTTTCTGTCTTGCCTTGCCCATCCGAAATAAGGAATAACTGCTGTAATGTGTCTAGCAGATGCTCTTTTTGCAGCATCTATCATTAGCAATAATTCCATTAAATTGTCCGAGTTCGGAAATGTAGAGCAGACAATAAAAACCCTTAATCCTCTGATTGATTCTTCGTAAGAAGGTTGAAATTCTCCGTCACTATATTTTGAGAACGTAACCTTGCCCAGTGGTACTCCATAGTTTTCAGCTATCTTTTCGGCTAAGTACACACTTTGCGAACAAGCAAATACCTTTGCTTCTGGCTCCATGTCTGACATTGTTAATTAGTTGTTTAGTAGTTAGTTGTTGTTTTACCAGCGGTGCAAATTTACGATTATTATTGAATTTTAGAAAGAATAAGCAAAACTTTTTTGATAGGTTGTTTTTTTAAATTACATTTGCACTCCATTATAGAAACTACTGTATGCCTGAGTGGCGGAATTGGTAGACGCGCACGACTCAAACTCGTGTTCCTCGGAGTGCGGGTTCGATTCCCGCCTCAGGTACTTTAAAAACGCTTTAAGCTAGCTTCTTAAAGCGTTTTTTTATGGTGTATTCTATAATAACGCTATAAATCCATCTGTAATAAACACAAAGAAGCTGCCTTTTTGGGGCAGCTTCTTTTTTTTTTTAAGTAAAGTTAGGTTAGAATCTCCATCCTAATCTAAAAGTTGGACTCATTGATGGTTTTAACTCAAAGCCAGTAACTCCGTCTCCAGAATCAGGTTTTGTGTTGATAACATTCAATCCGTAAGCAACCTCAAGACCTAGGTATACGTTAGGGATGATGTAGTAATCAAACCCAGCTAAAGCTGATGCTCCTACGCCAAACATAGTGTTTTTCATGGCGTCTTTTGCAAACATTACTTTTGCTTCATAACCCCAGTAGGTAGATAGTCTTTCTGCTCCAGTTAAGTGGTGCTCAATACCTAATCCAGCAAGAAGGCTGTAAGCAGGATCTGACCCACTAACTCCTGTGTCAACAAATTCAAAGTTAGCCATAGCTCTATAAGCTTTAGTGTCGCTTACAAATTTACGAGCTTTTAAACCTACAGTTCCAAAACCTGAATCTGATAATTTAAAAAGATTTCCTCCAGTAAAGTCAGGTGTAAAGTTAACCTCTCCTAAGATTGCTCCTGCTTGTGGTTTAGAGAACGTCCCTGCGTTAGTAGTAACTTCTTGTGCACTTGCAAAAGTAAAAGCACATACAGCAAAAGCTGATAAAACGATTTTTTTCATAAAAATTGGTTTTAAAAAATTAACGTAATTAGTTTTGAATTTTAGTACGAGGCAAAGATATGTATTATTTATGATAATAAAAGGTTGAATGGCGGATTTCTTAACTTTTCTTTAGGTTTTTCCACTTTAAAGACTCGATAAGAAGAATGACGTCATTTTTAATATACTCAGAAGCAGGTAGTAATGAATCTGCATTGGGTTTTATGTCAAAATAAACTGATCCAGTAATAAAGTTATTTACACTGTCAGTAAGATAGAATTGAGTTGCAGAAGCAGCGTCGCCACCAATTTCGTAAAACATTCCATAAACTTTATCCTCATCATTAACATAGCGTTCTTCTAAGATAGATTGTGCTTTTTTAGAGTGATGATAGGTAAGGCGTTGAGCATCGCTCAGCAGTGCGTCAAGATTATTTTCAACAGGTCTATAACTTATGTATATACTTGCCTTCATCGAAGGATAGTTAATATTAAAATCACAGTCTTTTTTAAGTTTGATTGTACTATAGCTGTTTTTGCCAAAACTAAATGGGCAGTTGGGCTGATAGGTTTCGTATTTAGCGATAGGATATTCTAATCTCAAATAACCTTGGGGTTTTGGGAAAGTTTCCTCTTTGCAACTTATAGTAAACAATCCTAGAAGAGGGAGTAATATCAGTAACTTTTTCATTTGTTTTTGTTGCAATCTATTAGGGTGTGCTTTGTGAGTTAGTAAGGTCAAAATCTTTCTTGACATTCAGAAAGGTGAATTCGGTAACTTGAATTTCAATAGCGTTTTTGACCACACCATCGTTATCTTGCCACTGACGTGATTTGATTCTCCCTTCGACATAAATTCTATCGCCTTTGGATAGGTATTTCTCACACAATTCGGCTGCCTTGTTTCTAACTACGATATTGTGCCATTCGGTTGAAGTGATTTTCTCGCCCGTTTGTTTGTTGGTATAGACTTCGTTAGTAGCTAACGGAAATCTACCTATACAATTTCCTGCTTCAAAATAATGCATCTTAATATCATCGCCTAAATGACCGATAAGCATTACTTTGTTTAATGTTCCGTTGCTCATAATTTCTAGTTTTTCTATTTCAAAGATATTGCTTTTTGCTTACTAAGCAAAGAATTCTCAATAAAGTTGTGAAGCACTATCGGGAAGGGGTAGCTTGAAATTTCTGTTAAAGAAATACCTTCTTTTAAGGGTTGTTTTATGTTTATTTCCCAAAAACAAATATGTAGATTTTGGTGTGATAACTTATGTACTATCTTTTTTTCGTTGAAAAGGGCTATCGTTTTTATTTGATGTTTTTTTGAATATAAGTCTTGTATCTTTTCTAAAACCGTTGCCTCTTCTACTTCGTTATCCCATTCCAGTAAAGGGAAATCATATAGGTTTTTCCAAATGCCTTTTTCTGTTCTTTTGTCAATGATTGTATTGTTTTCTGGATCTAAAAAAACCAAGTAATGCAAATAGCGATTGGTTACTTTAGTCTTTTTTAGTTTTATCGGAAGCTTGTTGACCCGATTGGTTTGAAGTGCTACACAGCTCTCATTATAAATACAATTGGTGCAATCTGGATTTTTTGGGGTACAACGTATAGCACCAAACTCCATTATTGCCTGGTTGAAAAGTGAAGGTCTGTCAGTATCCAAAAGTTGATTGGCTATACTCTGAAATTCTGTTTTTGCAGAGTGAGATGAAATATCAGTTTCAATACCAAAGTAGCGAGCCAATACACGATATACATTTCCGTCTAAAACGGCCACAGGTTCTCCATAAGCAAAGGAAGCAATAGCAGCGGCAGTATAACTTCCAACTCCTTTTAGTTGGAGTAAATCAGTATAGTTGTCAGGGAAAAAGCCGTCTAAGTTATTGACTATATATTTTGCCGTATGATGAAGGTTGCGCGCTCTAGAATAGTATCCCAAGCCTTGCCAAGTTTTGAGGACTTGTTCTTCATTGGCGTTAGCCAAATCAAAAACACTAGGAAAGAGCTTCACGAAATTCTCATAATACGGTAGTCCTTGTGCCACTCTAGTTTGCTGAAGGATGATTTCAGAAAGCCAAATTTTGTATGGGTTTTTGGTCTGTCTCCAAGGCAAATCTCTTTGATGTTGCAAATACCAATCGATAAGTTTTCTGCTAAAAGGCATGGGGTGAGTTTGTAGAATAGCGATCAGAGCATTTGTATTAAATGCTTACAAAGTAAAAATAAAAACAGGCTAAAAAGAATTGACAATTGTCAAGAAATCATCAGCTTTCAGTGCTGCTCCACCAATAAGACCTCCATCGACATCTGGTTTGGCAAAAATCTCTTTTGCATTAGCAGCGTTGACGCTTCCTCCGTATAAAATAGAGGTTTGGTTAGCAATCTCACTGCCATATCTGGTAGCTATGCTCTGGCGAATAAACGCGTGCATGTCTTGTGCTTGTTCGGGTGTAGCTGTCTCACCAGTGCCAATGGCCCAAACAGGCTCATACGCCAAGATAATGTTTTTCATGTTATCTGGAGCTAAGTGAAACAAAGCTTCTTTAATCTGAGTTTCTACAATTTCAAAATGCTTATCGGATTTTCGGTCGTTGAGTTCTTCTCCGAAACAGAAAATGATGTTGAAATCGTCTTCAAGTGCTGCATTTACTTTTTCTGCTAATAGTGCATTGGTTTCGCCAAAATAAGCTCTTCTTTCTGAGTGTCCAAGTATTACGGTGTTTACCTCGATTGACTTCAGCATCGGAATGGATACTTCTCCGGTGAAAGCGCCATTTTTGCTTTGATGTGCGTTTTGAGCGGCAACTTTGATGCTTGTGCCTTTTAGTTTCTGAACAGCCAAAGGTAAGTTTACAAAACTAGGTGCAACTATAATTTGGGTTGTAGTATTGTTGTTTTTACTGAGTATTTCGTCTAACAAACGAGTGGTTTCTTGCAGGGTATTATTCATTTTCCAGTTTCCTGCAACAATGTTTTTTCTCATTTCGTAAGGGATTTAATTTTTGTAATAAGTTCTATGTCATCGGCTTCTATAGCTCTGAAATGAGCGATATTTCCTTCTTGGTCAACCAAAATATACCTCGGAATCCAGTCTAGCTCAATAGCTTTTCTGAAGTCTCCATCCTTCCAAGCAGATTGAATTAGAAAATTTTCTCCGATAGTTTTGTGTTTTTCGATGCCTTCTTTCCAAGCTTCTTCGGTTTTGTCATACGATAAGAAAAGATAAACCAAATCATATTGTTTTTGAAGTTCGTGCAATTTTGGCATTCCTTCAATACAATCCGGACACCAAGAAGCCCAAACATCTATCAGGATAGGTTTTCTTTTGTGTTGATTTAAGACTTCTTTGAGGCTAACTGTTTTTCCATCTATGGATTTCAGTTTCTCATTTAAAGCATCAAGACCAAAGGTAGATGCGGTGGTTTTCTCTGGAATCATTTTTTCTGTGTTTTCTGATGGAGTTTTTATCTGCTCGGGTGTGCTTTTATTGCAAGCTATTAGCGAAGCAAATATTATTATGACTAAAAAGGTCTTTTTCATCATTTGAATAAATATATAAAAGACAAAGATAATCAAAACAGGCGTATTTTTAAGTTCAGAAACTAGTGTGGCTCAACTATTCCGCAACTGCCTCTTGCTCAGGCTTTGGTTCTGTGGTGATTAGGGGTTTTGTGGCATATTCTTTTGGGAAATGTTTTAGGTTGTGGATTTAGCTTAATCAGCAAATATTCTTAACTTTGTTTTTTATTCTTGAAAAGATGAGGTTCAATACTAAGGTAATTCACGGAGGACAAACGCACGAACCAACTACGGGCGCCGTTATGCAACCCATCTTTCAGACATCTACCTACGCACAATCATCACCCGGAAAACATCAAGAGTACGAATATTCAAGAACAGCAAACCCAACAAGAACAGCTTTAGAGAACTCCTTGGCTTCTATCGAAAACGGACAATTTGGTTTAGCTTTCGGTTCTGGCTTAGCTGCAATCGATGCAATAATCAAATTACTGAGCCCTGGTGATGAAGTGATTTCAACCAATGACCTCTATGGTGGTTCGTATAGATTATTCACAAAAATATTCGAAAACTACGGTATCAAATTTCACTTTATAGGGATGGATGATAGTGCAGCAATTGAAGATAAAATAAATCAGCACACCAAACTCATTTGGGTAGAAACACCTACCAACCCAATGATGAATATTATTGATATTCGAGCTGTTGCAGAGGTTGCTCAAAAACATTCAGTATTGCTGGCTGTTGATAATACATTTGCTACACCTTACTTGCAACAGCCATTAGATTTAGGCGCTGATATCGTGATGCACTCTGCTACAAAATACCTCGGCGGACATTCTGATGTTGTGGTTGGAGCCTTAGTCGTAAATGACATGGCCTTGGCAGATAAACTATATTTCATCCAAAATGCAAGTGGAGCTATTTGTGGGCCATTGGATAGTTTTTTGGTTTTGAGAGGAATCAAAACCCTAGCCCTAAGAATGCAAAGACATTGCGAAAATGCAAGGACAATAGCAGAATTTCTGAAATCTCATCCGAATGTAGAAAATGTATATTGGCCAGGATTCGAATCACACCCGAATCACGAAATAGCCAAAAAACAGATGAAAGATTTCGGTGGAATGATTTCGTTTACGACCAAAGACAATGATTATACTAAAGCGATTCAAATTCTTGAGAAGCTAAGTGTATTTACTCTCGCCGAATCTCTAGGCGGAGTGGAATCATTAGTAGGGCATCCAGCAAGTATGACTCACGCATCCATACCCAAAGAAGAAAGAGAGAACATAGGAATAGTGGATTCACTTATCAGACTAAGTGTCGGAATAGAAGATATAGAGGATTTAATCGCAGATTTGAAACAAGCATTAGCATAGAGTTTGACTTCGTAAGAACTTTTGAATTCGCGTCAAAAAAATATTAACAAATAAAAATAACCTGAAAACTAAAAAGATATGTACGGAAAAATTAAAGAACATCTTCAAAACGAACTAAAATCGATTGAAGAAAATGGCCTTTTTAAAAGAGAGAGAATTATAACCTCTGCTCAAGGAGCGGAAATCACCGTTAACGGTGAGACTGTGTTGAATTTTTGTTCAAACAATTATTTAGGTCTTTCTTCACATCCTGAAGTGGTGCAAGCAGCAAAAGACACCCTAGATAGCCATGGATTTGGAATGTCATCTGTGAGGTTTATTTGCGGTACGCAGGATATTCACAAAACTCTAGAGAGAAAAGTAGCAGAGTTCTACGGTACGGATGATACTATTTTGTATGCAGCAGCTTTTGATGCTAACGGTGGGGTTTTTGAACCCTTGTTCTCAGAGGAAGATGCCATCATCTCTGATAGTCTAAATCATGCGTCTATTATTGATGGTGTTCGTTTGTGTAAAGCAGCACGTTACCGTTATCAGAATAATGATATGGCTGACTTAGAGGAACAACTTAAAAAAGCAAATGCAGAAAACAGACGTTTCAAAATCATTGTAACCGACGGAGTTTTCTCTATGGATGGGCTTTTAGCACCATTAGATGAAATTTGTGATTTGGCAGATAAATATGATGCGTTAGTCATGGTTGACGAATGCCACGCCACCGGATTTATCGGAGCTACCGGAAAAGGGACGCTAGAGGCAAAAGGAGTCATGGGAAGAGTGGATATCATCACAGGAACTTTCGGGAAAGCTCTTGGAGGGGCAATGGGAGGATACACCACAGGTAAAAAAGAAGTTATAGAGCTACTAAGACAACGCTCTCGTCCGTATTTGTTTTCTAATTCATTGGCACCAGCGATTGTGGGTGCTTCGATTAAAGTTTTTGAACTTCTAGAAAAAGATACCAACCTTAGAGATAAACTAGAGGCAAACACAAATTATTTCAAAAACGGAATGAGAAAAGCAGGCTTCGATATCGTCGAAGGAGATTCGGCTATAGTGCCTGTAATGCTTTATGATGCACAACTTTCACAAACTATGGCAGACGAATTGTTAAAAGAAGGTGTTTATGTGATTGGTTTCTTCTTCCCGGTCGTGCCTAAGGATAAAGCGAGAATTCGAGTGCAACTGTCTGCTGCTCACCAAACAAAGCACTTAGATAAGGCTATTGAAGCTTTTATTAAGGTAGGTAAAAACCTAGGGGTTATATAATAATTAGGATTTTGTTTTGTTAATTCGCAATAACAAAGTAATTTTGTCGGATAAACTATATTTAAAAAAACTTAAGTATGAAACATCTAAACAAGCTTTTTGCAGTTGTATTGTTAGCAGCTGGGCTTAGCGTACAAGCTCAGGACGATAACAATAAATGGGCTTTTAGTTTTGGAGCGAATGCGGTTGATACACGTGTAAGTGCAACATCGCCAGTAGCAGACCAATTCTCGGAGTATTTTAACATGAAAAAGAACTGGAACTTCATTCCTTCTCTTTCTTATGTATCTATTGACAAATATATAGGAAGCGGGTTCTCTTTAGGACTTACTGGTTCTATAAACAAAATAGATAGATTTGTAGAGTATCGTGATGAAGCAACAGGAGAATATGCAGTATCTAATCCTGGAGATTTAGCTTACTACGGTATTGACGGAGCAATTAAGTACTCTTTCCAGAGCCTTATTGGTTCAACTTGGCTTGATCCATTTGCTCATATTGGTGGAGGTTATACTTTCTATGGAGATGCTAGTGGAGGAACTGTAAATGGAGGACTCGGACTAACGTTTTGGTTTACTGAGAACTTAGGTCTTTCTTTCCGTTCTACTTACAAACATTCATTTGAAGATGTAAGAGAAGTCCTTCCAACGCACATGCAACACTTCATGGGACTTACTATTAAGTTTGGAGGTAGCGATAGAGACGGAGACGGAATCTATGACAAAGATGATTTATGTCCAGACGAAGCAGGTTTAGCTGAGTTCCAAGGATGTCCTGATACAGATGGAGACGGAATCCCTGACAACTTAGACGAATGTCCTTACGAAGCTGGATCAGCTGAGTTTAACGGATGTCCTGACACTGATGGAGACGGAGTCCCTGACCATAAAGATGACTGTCCTGAGGTAGCTGGACCAAAAGAAAATAATGGTTGTCCTTGGCCTGATACTGACGGAGACGGAGTGTTAGACAAAGATGATAAATGTCCTACTGTAGCTGGACCAAAAGAAAACAACGGTTGTCCTTGGCCAGACAGAGACGGAGACGGAGTTCTAGACAAAGATGATAAATGTCC
This sequence comes from Flavobacteriaceae bacterium, assembly GCA_034676605.1. Lineage (GTDB taxonomy): Bacteria > Bacteroidota > Bacteroidia > Flavobacteriales > Flavobacteriaceae > Flavobacterium. The sequence continues at coordinate 141,950 of JAUCBW010000002.1, forward strand.
AGATGTTTTCGGTACGGTTGCTAACCACGGTTGTCCAGAACTTTCTAAAGAACACGAGGCTCAATTGAAACAATACGCTAAAACTATTTTGTTTGAAACAGGAAAATCTTCTTTCCAAAAACAAACATATACAGTATTGAACTCAATCGTTTCGATCTTGAAAGAATATCCTGGAGCTAAATTTACTATTGATGGTCACACTGACAATACTGGGTCTAAAGCTCTTAACCAAAAACTTTCTGAAGAGAGAGCAGCTGCAGTTAAGAATTTCTTAATCGAAAATGGAGTAGATAGTTCTAGATTATCATCTGCAGGATACGGTTTAGACAAACCAATCGATACTAATAATACGGCTAAAGGTAGAGCCAACAACCGTAGAGTTGAAATCAACTTAGTAAACTAATAATACATAATTATAGTACTAAATATTTAGAGGCTGTCCGCAAGGATAGCCTCTTTTTTTGTGCTTAATAATTAAACAAAGAAGGTAAGTAAGGGTTCTTTAGAGAATGATTTCTTGGGCGTGCCCCTTTGGGTCGGGCTATTCGCTGCAATCTTTTGTTCATGCCTCACAAAAGGATTTTCGCTACTATCCCTCACGCAGGTTTCAGATACTGAGGGTGATGGTAGTACGGAGTCGCACTTCTAATAAGCAGTTTAAGAGGTGATTTTGGTTGTGTTGTCTTTCATAACAAAGCCTGGTAGCTTGTAAGGATAGTGTTTAGCTACTTTACAAAACTATTAAAATAAAATACTTCAATGTCTAAGCTAGTATATGAAGCCTCATATTTATGCTCTTAAAGTGGTGTAAAATTATTGTTATAACAGACTAATTCATTCTATTTGTATAGGTCTTTCATCAATTATTGGATGTTGAGCTCTTCTTTTTCTAGGTCAATTATACTTCTATGATCGTCAGATACTATGGTTACCTCTTGTTTAAATTTATTCCAATCCTCATCGGATAGAACTACTTTATAAGTAGTCTTTTTATTCTTGCTATAATTGATAACATAAGTAGCTCTATCTTTTGAATCTGGATGTGTGCTTAGCCAGCTTAAATATTGAGTGGTTTTATTTTCTAGGTCAGACAACTTATAAAGAAAATCAGCAAAGTCTTCAGGATTTATTCTTGCTTTTACAAGATAATCTACAGCTTTGATATCGGCTTCTTTTTCCGTGTTTCTATCGAAGGCTAGTGAGGAAAGTTTTCCCGCTGTTTCCCTTAATATTACTGTTCCGTTGTTACCTGTCGTCATTGAGATGTAGGCTTTTAAGAGTTTTCCTACTATTTCCTGAAATGATATTTCTGTCTTTTGACAAAATTCTCAAGTACTAACGAGTCGCTTCTTTTTTTGAAACTCGTTTGAGGTATAAACTGTTTAGCGGATTGATGCCAAGACCTTGCACTTCTTTAGACACAAACCGAATGGCTTTGTCATAAAACAACGGAATCACAGGTGCTTCACTTACAATAATGCTATCCATTTTTCTATAGTGTTCAAAGCGTTTCTGGTCATTGGTTTCTAGAAATGTACTTTCGTAGAGTTGGTCATAAACTAGGTTTTCAAAATGGGTGTAGTTTGGTCCGTTTGGGGCTTTGTTTTTGCTGTAAAAAAGCGACAGATAATTCTCAGCGTCGGGATAATCAACAATCCAGCTTCCCCTAAAAAAGTCAACTTTTCCTGTAGCCATGCCTTGTCTTAGCGCTGTGTTGGGCATAATATCAATCTTGACCACAATACCTGTTTTTTGCCATTCGCGCTGTAGATATTCCGCAATATCTAGATAAGAAGCATTGGTGCTTAGGGTAATTGATACCTCTTTGGTTTGGGTTTGCTCTTTATATTGGCTAACAAGCTGCTGTGCTTTTTCTAGATCATAGTCATAGCCTTTTATATACCTACCTTTGAGCCCTTCTGGTATAAATCCACCGGTGGCTGGAGTTCCAATATTATTTCTGAGGTAGGCAATCATTTTTGATCGGTCAAATCCGTAGTTCAAAGCTTGTCTGATGCGTTTGTCTGAAACTGGACTTTGCCTATTGTCGATTTTAAAGCCCAAATATTCTGTATTGAGATAAGCACCTTGAAGCATCTTGATGTCTCGTTGGTATTGCTGTTGTAAAACTCCCTTTGGGGTTAGGATTTCGTCTTTATACGAAGCATCTAATCCGGAGATAAAATCAGATTTGTGTTGTATGAATTGCAAAAAGCTACTTTGTTTGTCAGGTAAGAAAGTGACAGCTACTGCCTCAAGATATGGGAGTGCGTTTCCGCTTGCATCTTTTTCGAAGTAAATAGGATTTTTCCTGAGTATGAGTTTGATGTTTTCTTCCCATAATTTAAAAGCAAAAGCACCTGTTCCGATAGGTTGTTTTCTGAAGTCATAGTCTGTCTGAAAACCTTCGTGCGGAACGACAGAGGCGTATTTCATCGTTAGTAAACCTAAAAATGCAGGAAAAGCAGTCGTGAGGTTTATCTCTAAGATTGTGTCGTTGATTGCTCTGAAATCATTTACATTTCGCATTATCCAAGCTCCAGGCGATGCCGTTTTTGAGTCTAATAATCTAGAGAAACTATACTCAAAATCAGCAGCAATGACTATTCTAGTACTCTCGGCGAAAACATCATTTTTATGAAAATAAACATCATCCCTCAAGGTAAATACATACTGTTTTCCGTCTGCGGATACCTTCCAACTCTTGGCTATATCTGGCTGAATATTCAGGCTGTCGTCGAGCTGTACTAATCCGTTAAATAGCTGATTGGCAACCCATATTTCGGCTTGGGTTCGTGCAAAAGCAGGGTCTAATGAGCTTAGGTTTGAGCTTTCGTTATACCTAAAAACCTGATGGTCTTCATACTCAGTTTCCCTATCCGTACACGAAAGGCAAACCAGTAAAAAAAGTAGGAGATAACGGTAGTTCATCTTTAGTGAGGATTAAGCAAAAATACCAGTTTCTTTTTTGTAGAGTGCATAGCGTCCGCCTCCGATGAATGCTAAGGCTAATGCTGAAAATAAGAATAATATGTTGAGTTCTGCTACAGGAATTCCGTTTTTGCCAATGGCTAAAGCCCCTGTTCCGAAAACTAAATATATAGCGAAAATCATAGTAATAGCTACAAGCACAGACGAGAGACGTGTCATCACGCCAAGCAAAATACAAATAGGAGCGAAGACCTCGCCCAAAAGTGCTCCAATCCATAAGAACTCAGGGAGCCCTTTGGCAATCAGTAAATCTTTAATCCCCTGAAAACCGTGCATTAGTTTGGCAATTCCGTGAAAGAGCATCAAACCACCCACTCCTATGCGAAGCAACAGTTTTCCTAAGTCTATTTTGATTTGTTTCATAGCAGTATTTTAGGTTATAAAAATAGAAAATTTAGGCTAAAGCACAAACTAAAAACAGCAGGTTTTGACCTGCTGTTTTGTATTATTTGTTTGACTAAGCTGTTTTGTTTAGAATCTGTATCCCACTGATACGCCAGCATTTGCTTCTATAGCAGTGAAATTGTCGTTCACCTCTGTGCTAAAGTTACGTGCTATACTTGCGTATGGAGCAATGGCAAATTTGTCATTCCAAGCCCATTTATAGCCTACACCTAATCCGATGATGAAAGCATTCATATTGACATCGTCATATCCCTCTCTATTGTCTTTGTATTTCCCGAAACGGTATTTCAAGAACGGAAAAGCATACAAACTGGCTGTTTCTTCTGGAGAAAAGTAGTAGTTGTAGTTTACAAGAAGACTTGTAGTTTCAAACTTTTCGTTGCTAGTTTCTTTGTAGTATGAAAACCTGTCGTTAAAGTGAATTTCAGCACCGATCGATTGGTTGTCGTCTAAGAAATATTCATAACCAACTTCAACTGATGCAATAGCGATAACATTGGCAATATTGACTTTTGCTTCGCTTTTGTATTGTGCTTTAGCAGAAAGCATTCCTCCAATAATTAGTAAGCTTATAAGTAGTTTTTTCATAATGTTTTTTTGATTGACAAAGGTACAAATTATTTTTGTTTGGCTATAAGTTGTGCATATTCTTTGGCGAAATAACTTGCAATTAGGTCTGCTCCAGCTCTCTTGAAAGCATATAGTGATTCTAGCATAACTGCATCGTGATCGAGCCATCCTTTTTCAGCTGCAGCTTTAATCATCGCATATTCGCCTGAAACCTGATAAACAGACACGGGGATTTTTACTTGATTTTTTACTTCTCTGAGAATATCCAAATACGGGAGTCCTGGTTTTACCATCACAATATCTGCTCCTTCTTTGACATCGAGCAAAGTTTCTCTGATTGCCTCAGCTCTATTAGCATAATCCATCTGATAGGTCTTTTTATCACCAAAACCCGGTGCTGAATCAAGTGCATCTCTGAACGGACCATAAAAAGCAGAAGCGTATTTCGCACTGTAAGACATTATCCCAACAGTATAGAATTGATTGGTTTCAAGGATTTCTCTAATAGCACTAATTCTTCCGTCCATCATATCGCTTGGAGCCACAAAATCAGCACCAGCTTGCGCGTGAGATAGGCTCATATTCGCCAAGATTTCGACTGTTTTGTCATTAATGATTTCGCCATTTTCTACAATGCCGTCGTGTCCGAAACTTGAATAAGGGTCAAGCGCCACATCGGTCATAACTAGCATCTCAGGCACAGCTTTCTTAACTGCTTTAATGGCTCTTTGCATAAGACCCTCAGGGTTCAAGGCTTCTGTTCCTGCGTTGTCTTTTAATTCGTCAGGCACTTTGACAAAAAGCAAAACGCATTTCAGTCCTAAACTCCATAATTCTTTGACTTCTTTCTCTAAGTTGTCTAAACTCAATCTGAAATAGTTAGGCATAGATAAGATTTCTTCTCTGATATTTTCGCCTTCAGTGACAAAAAGTGGTACTATAAAATCATCCACGCTGAGCTGATTTTCTCTTACCAAGCTTCTAATAGCGTTGTTTTGTCTGAGTATTCTTGGTCTGATTTTCATTTGATATATGAATTAGGTTAAGACTTTATTTCTATGGACATCAAGTATTTTTTGGGCGTAATGCCAAACTTCTTTTTGAAGGCAGCTATGAAGTGGCTCGAGGTACTATACCCAATCTTAAGCCCTACTTCATTCACGTTATACGAACCGCTATCTAATAATTTTCTAGCGTGTTCTAGTTTGTAATCCAATAAAAAACTAAACACACTATCGCCATAGATTTGTTTGAAACCGAGTTTGAGTTTCTTGAGTGAAATCTCTACGCTATCGGCCAGTTCTTGCAAACTCGGGGGTTCGGCTAAATTGGCAATGATGATATCCTTGGCTTTTCTGATTTTAATAATATTCTCTTCATCGGCTAAAAACGGACATTGCTCGATAGCCGCTCCTTCATTTTTGCTGAAATACAGACTCAAGAGTTCGTATATTTTGCCTGCCAAAAGCAGTTTTTTGATGGGCGAATCAGTGTTGTGATTCATTATCTGACTCAGCACTATGGTTATCGACGGATTGGTCTTTTCTTCTTTGTAGTATTTTTTCTGTTCGTTTTCTTTGCTCAAAAACGGAATGTAACTGGCTTGGTCAGAAAATAAGCCGTGTAGTTTTTTGATTGGGATAAGCACAGAGACAACTTGAGCGCCAGGTTCTAAATCTAAATTGAGTGGCAACTCTTTTTGAGGATTATATAGCAAAAGAGAAGAAGCTTCACAAAGAGGTAAAGTGTACCTTCCGTGGTTGAAAATAAAATTGGTTTTTCCTTTGAGACCAAAGTGAAACTGAATCAAATCAGCATTGATAAACTTCTGAAAATTAAAACTTTCTGAGGTCGGGTTTCTAAATAAAAAGACGGTGAAACTATCTTCTATTAGAATTTCATCAAATGAACTCATAGCGATATTTTTGATAAATAATATTTGTTAAATTAAGTCTCTTTTATTTAGAATAGTTCTATATAAGAATAGCTAAAGGTGTTGATTTCAGTGCAAATGTACACTATTTTGGCTTTTCTGACAATCCAAAAACGCCGAAACACCTCGAACGACAAAAATAGGACTTCCTGCGTTACTTTTATAGAATACTTACCTCTAATTTTGTGGGAGTAGTCAAGCAATGAATAGGAGCACTATGAATAAACATCATTCGTTTTACTGTATCGGACTGAGTTATCTGAAAGCTGATGCCCAAACAAGAGGAAAGTTTAACTTAAATATTGGAGCTAAAGAAGCCGTGCTTGCGCAAGCCAAGGAAGTGGGGCTGCAGAGTATGCTTGTTATTTCAACTTGTAACAGAACTGAAATCTATGGTTATGCAGAACATCCGTATCAGCTCATCAGATTGCTTTGTGATAATAGTCAGGGGAGTGTAGAGGATTTTCACAATGTGGGTTATGTCTATAAAAACCAAGAAGCGATACATCATATTTTTAGAGTAGGTACTGGGCTTGATAGTCAGATTTTAGGTGATTTTGAAATTGTCAGTCAGATTAAATCCGGCTTTATTGCCTCTAGAAATTTTGGCGTATCGAACACCTATACAGAAAGATTAGTGAATTCAGTTATCCATGCCAGCAAGCGTGTAAAAAATGAAACCAAACTCAGTTCAGGAGCTACGTCTGTTTCTTTTGCTTCGGTGCAGTTTATTTTGAAGAACGTAGAAGATATTTCGTCAAAAAACATATTGCTTTTTGGTGTAGGTAAAATAGGAAGGAATACCTGTGAGAACCTAGTCAAACACACCAAAAATGAACATATTACCCTAATCAATAGAACCAAAGAAAAAGCAGATCAGATTGCTGGAAAATTCAACTTAATCGTAAAAGATTTTGAAGTGCTTTCTGCAGAACTACAAAACACTGATATATTGGTCGTAGCGACCGGAGCAGACTCGCCGACTATCACGCCAGAGAATCTAAATCCACAGAAACCTATTTTGGTATTGGATTTATCCATCCCTAAAAATGTAGATATCCGTATTACAGAAAACCCGAATGTGCAACTCGTACACTTGGATGAACTCTCAAAGATCACAGATTCAACCCTAGAGAATAGAACAAAATACATTCCTGAAGCAGAGCAGATTATTGAAGATATAAAAGATGAGTTCAACCAATGGGCAAACGCAAGAAAATTTGCACCTACTATCAATGCGCTAAAAGAAAAACTGAACAGCATCAAAGATTCAGAATTGAATTTTCAGAAAAAGAAAAATAGCGGTTTTGATGAAGAGCAAGCCAACTTAATTTCCAATAGAATCATTCAGAAAATAACGACTCATTTCGCCAACCACCTCAAAGATGAGAATACACCTTTAGAAGAAAGCATCCAATGGATAGAGAAGGTTTTTGAGTTGGATGCTAGTATGAGTTAAAGTATATTTGTTGTAGAAAAAAACTATTTGCATTGAAGAAAATTATCAGAATTGGCACTCGAGAAAGTCAATTGGCCTTATGGCAAGCCCACACTGTCGAAAGAAAACTCAATAACTTAGGCTACAAAACCGAAATTATTAAAGTAAAGTCTCAAGGCGATATTATCTTGGACAAACCTCTTTACGAACTCGGAATTACAGGTATATTCACTAAAACCCTTGATATTGCACTTATCAACGGAGACATAGATATTGCGGTACATTCTATGAAAGATGTTCCTACAACTTTGGCAAATGGAGTAGTGCAAACAGCAGTCTTAGAACGTCATAATCCGAGTGATATATTGGTCTATAATGACAATACTGATTTTCTGAACCAATCTGATGCAATAATTGCTACGGGTAGCCTTCGCAGAAAAGCACAATGGCTCAATAAATTTCCGACACACCAAATTACAGATTTGAGAGGAAATGTCAATACGCGACTTCAAAAGCTGAAAGATAATGGTTGGAATGGCGCTGTCTTTGCCCAAGCAGGTCTAGATAGAATAGATGTGAAGCCTGAAAATAATATAGTGCTTAATTGGATGATTTCTGCGCCAGCACAAGGAGCAGTGGTAGTGGTCAGCATGCATGACAACTCTTTCTGTATTGAGGCAACTCAAAAGCTCAACAATACTTTTGCTGAAATCTGTACGACTGTCGAAAGAGATTTTCTGAAAACCTTAGAAGGTGGATGTACGGCACCTATCGGAGCATTAGCACAAATTTGTGGTGATGAACTTCGCTTTAGGGGTATATTGTTATCGCTTGACGGAATACAAAAAATAGAGGTGGATAAGACGGCAAATATTGCTGCATATAAAAGTCTTGGTGCAGTGTTTGCTCATGAAATCCTCTCAAACGGAGGTACAGCACTGATGCAACACATCAAAAAGGAGCTGGGCAACTAATTTACTTATAAACCCTTATTCTTTTTCACTTAAAAACTTCTTTGCCAACTGAATTAACAAAAGTTCTGTTCTGCTTTTGGACAGTTTAAAGATATAAGTAGTTTTTTGAGTAGGAGACAGATTCTTCTCTATTTCATAAATACTAAAATAGATAAACTCATTGACTTTGTCTTCTGGAATTTGAAGTATTTCGGTATAGAATCCGTCTTCAAACAAATAGATGAGATGGTCAAACTTTTTGTCTTCTCGTTCCATTTTGATGAGATTCTTAAGCATTCTTGTTCTGCCTGTAATTCCGTTGATAAGTGCATCTACGCCAGTAGAAGTTGCAGTATATAACCTTCGTTCTTGGGTAGTAAGTCTTTTAAATCCCTTGGGTACAAGTCCTAAACTCTCAGAATTAATCCAACTGTATTTGTTGATTTCTACGGCTTCAATTTCTACAGGCTTGACTTCGATTTCAATTTTTATTTCTTTTGAAAAATCATTTTCATCAACTAAAAGCCTTTTTCTGTATATATGTGACGCATCGATAATAAGTAAATCTCCAACTTCTGCCAGTATGACAAATTTACCTGAGAGGTCAATTCTAGTTTCAATCTCTTTGCTGAGGTTTACTACTAAAAGTTCGGAAATATTCGGAATATCAGTAGAGACACTACCTCTTAATTTCTGCTGGGCATGTCCAAAATAGCAACAACATATCACTATTAGTAAGAGTAATCTCTTTGGCATCATATTCTTTTTTGTAAAGATATTTTATTGTGTTTATGATTTTACTAAAACATCGTTAATAAATTCGGAGGTATATCTTAGAACTTACTTTTCGGTAAATTAAAAGTTGTTCTGATAAAAACATGGTTGATTGTTGTATTTTTAATATATTTGATGAAAATATATATATTATGAAAAAGATAACCTACACATCAATTCTAATTTTGATTGCTTTTATTGCAACTACGCATACCACAGAAGCACAAATATGGAAAAACCTTGAAAGCAAAGTAAAAGATAAAGTCGAGAAGAAAGCAAGTAAAAAGTTAGAGAGTAAAATCGACAAATCTATCGATAAGAGTTTTGATAAAACTGAAGAAACTTTAGATGAATCTACAAGTAAAAAAAACAAAAAATCGGACAAGAAAAAGAATACGCCAGAAGGTATTGATTATGCAAAAATGCTTGGAGGAAATGCAGAAGCGCGCCAGTCTTACGTATTCGAACTAGGTGTTAGCTATCAGACGACTACTGTGAGTGCAAAGAACAAAAAAGAAGTCATTCCTGAGTCCACACTTTGGTATTCTAAAGAAGGTTATATAGGTATGAACACCTCAGATTCGAAAGATATTATAGTAATGGATACGGAGAAAGATGCGATGGTGATTTTCCAAGATAAAGAGAAGCAATATATGGCGTTAGGCAGCGGAACTCAGGATTTCTCTTTGGATGAGAATGATGATGTAGATGCCAATTATAAAATTGAGAAAATCGGAACAGAAAAAATATTGGGTTATAACTGTGATATTTATAAAGTTAGCGGAACCGATTATAATGCCAAGATATGGATGACCAAGGCACTTAATTTTGATTATTCAAAGATTTTGGCGAATACCAAAAACAAGCAAAATACCTTGGGAACTTCGTGGGGAAGTTCTAAAAATTTTCCGCAAGGGATGTTATTGAAAATGGAGAGTACAGATACAAAAACCAAAGACAAAACCTTTACAGAAGCTACTAAAGTGCACAAAACAGGTACAACCATAAAAACTAGTTCGTATAAGAAAGCAGGTTTGTAATTGGGAGTTAAACTCTTGGTTTTACGGATAAAGACGGGTTGGTATATAGACCCGTTTTTTTGTGCCTAATTATTCTTGGGAACTGCTCTTAATATTGACTAATTTTGTAACGTCTTTTCACCTAACACAGCAGCAATGAGTATCTATAACCTAATTATCAACGACAAAGAACAGGTAAGCCTTGACAAGATTTTTTTGAGTATAGACAACAGAAAGTCTTTAGAACAACTTATCAAAGAACACAAACACATCGAAGCACTCCGCAAGTATAATCTTCCGGTAAACAATAAACTCTTGTTGCATGGAAGTTCAGGTTGCGGAAAAACTACGACTGCCAAAGCTATTGCCCACGCACTTGGCAAACCTCTGATGATCCTAAACCTGAGTAATATTGTTTCGTCTCGAATTGGAGAAACCTCTCAAAACTTAAAAGCTGTTTTTGATAAAGCAAATAAAGACAATGCGGTTTTATTTTTAGATGAATTTGACCAAATCGGTAAAGCTAGAGGCAATGACGATAAAGATGTAGGTGAAATGCGCCGATTGGTCAATACGCTTATTCAGTTGATTGATTATTATCCAGAAAAATCACTGCTTATTTGTGCTACCAATCATGTCGGGATTATCGATACGGCGATTCTTAGGCGTTTCCAGCTTAGCATAAGCTATGAATTGCCCAATGACAAACAACTCGATGCTTATTATGAATCTTTACTAAAGGATTTTCCTACAGAGCTGAAAAATATCAAATGCAGGTACGGAATATCATTTGCTCAAGCAAAAGACGACGTTTATACACAAATAAAAGCCAAGGTTATTGCAGGGCTTGAAGCTTCAGAACCTCAATCGTCTTGGGATAGAGGATAAAGGAGCAAGAGTTTTTAGAGTATTAAAAAAAATCCTGCCCAAATGAGCAGGATTTTTTAGGACTAAATAGTCATTATTTTGTTTTAAAACTTATTGCTTAACAATCTTTACAGCAGCTGATTTACCTTCTTTATCCGTAAATCTAGCGATATAAACGCCAGAGCTAAGTTCAGTAGCGTTATACGTGTTACTTCCTTGGTTGAATTTTTCAGTAGAAACACTTCTTCCGTTCAGATCAAATAATTCTACTGTTAGATCAGTTGTGGCATTAAACGAGAAGTCATTTTTTACAACTGTGTTCTGTACCTCTACACCCAATTTTTGAAGGGTCATATTCGGAGTACTTGCAGTTGGAGAATACTGATATGAAAACGTCAAAACTGGAGTTCCAGTAGTTTGGTCTTGCTCTGCGCTAGCATACTGATAAAGCGTAAACTCATAAATCATAGGGTAATTCTCACCATCTCCAGCATCTAGGTTGAAGAACTTATCAGCATCTGGATTTGTAGTTCCTGGTGCAATTATAACATTTTCGTAAGCTGTTGGTGGTACATATTGACCTACGTTAAAAGTATTCATACAAATCTCACCAAAACAAAAGTTTACGTTAGCGTTAGTTGTGTTTTCTTTTGAAGTTCCTCTTAATTTGAAGTAAAGGTTTTCAGTAGATTGGTTGTGAATTTGAATATGGATATTTGATTCAGCTCCCAAAGTATTGAAGGTAAAAACTTCTCCATCAGTAATCTCACCATTTCCACCGTTAGTTACAATAAAGTCTTGAGCAGACATAAATCCTGCGATTAAAACTACTATTGTTGTCAATAATTTCTTCATTGTTTTTATTATTTGATAATTAGTTTTTCTGTTTTGTTAATCGTTTCGCCTTTTACTTTCATTAGGTAAATTCCTGATTGAAGTGAAGATAGGTCAACTACTGTGTTGTCTTCTAGTGAATTAGCTTGGTAAACTATTTTTCCAGTAATATCAACAATAGAAACTTTTACAGTTTCTGAAGTAGAAATATTGAAAACTCCGTTTGATGGGTTTGGATATACAGAGAATGTACCAACTTGTATATCTTGAACGCTAGCTGAACCCTGTCTGAAAAGCAGCTGGTCTTACCATCGGCGCAGAATTTGAAAATTCACCTTTACCACTAACAGCAACTATTAGGTTTCCGTTTTCATATACTTTCACACCTGTATCTGCAGTGCTATACCCCCATCCGTCTCCATAAGTATCATATAGTTCTATAGAGTAACAATCATCGCCTGGTATAGTAACTTGTTGTGTTTGGGTGGTGTTTCCGTGAGTAGTATCTGAGTAGGTATTACTAGTAGCCACAATCTGTCCGTTAGAATCTTTGATTCTCCATTTTGCTTCAGAAGCATATTGGTCAAGAGTGGTAGCAACTTGTAGTGTAGTAGTGGTAACAATACCCGCAACGTGAGCTGTAGCTGTAGCAGTAGCGAAAGCAGGGTTGTGAACGCTTCCTCCGTTTACAGATTGAACTTCAATTGCATATTCAGTACCTGGATAGATTTCGTTCAAACCATTGAAGGATATAGATGTATTGTGAAATTGTGAAAGGTTCCCGTTATAGGTTTGTGTAGCTACTACGTTGCCATTCTTTTTCAAAGCAATCACAGCTTGGGTAATGTTGTTGTTACCGTAGTTTTTGAAAGAGAAAGTAGCAGTTCCTCCGTTATATGAACAAGCATAAATATCTCCATCCATAATTTTCATATGATTAGGTACTCCTACTAGTCCACCACAAGCATTGTTCATACTGTTTCTAAGCGCTGGGGCTGTTGATTGACTTAATACATTAGTTGTTTTTGAAGAGCAAATTCTGAACAAAGTAGGGAAGTAGGTAATTTGATAGCTGCTAGCAATTGCTGAGCTATCAATTATTGGATAAGGTGTTCCTTCGACCCAATTTCCAAAAGTGTTATTTCCTTGCCCATAAAGTGCACTTACAGGAGTAGAGGGATCTCCTTCTACATACAGTACGACTGCTTCGTCAGAACCGACAGGTCCGTAAGCATAATAAAAATCAGCTAAAGCATGCGAATTGTGGTAACTCCAACAAGGACCACACCAAGTAGCAGAAATATTTAGGTATACGTGCTTGCCTGACTCTAAATAAGAATATAGGTTGTGAGTGTTGCCGTTCAGGTCAGTAGCCGTGAAGTTAGGAGCAACGCTCCCGTTTGGTAATTGCGCATAACTGCTCATAGCTGCTAAGGCAAAGATAGATAGTAGAATTTTTTTCATGTTGAATTTGTTTGTTAGTTTGTATGTTGTGAATCTTCAAATTTATATAAAATTATAAAATAAAAAGTGTTAATATAAATAATATTTAGAAATTAGTAGATATATTGATCGTCAGCCCAGAGGATTCGGGTACTAATCTACAGACACCGCCCACGCAAATCATACCTCCTCTTTGTCTTCCGTAGCTTGCACCGATTCTGGTTGCCCCTACTACATAAGCTCCACCGAGTGTATAATAATGTATTTGCTCATCTTTATTGTCATTGCCATAATTATACATGTCCTGTGCATAGAATGACCACTTGAGTGAAGGTGCATATTCAAGAGTTGCGCCAGCCCAGTTTTTCTTGTCATTCTCTGCCCACAGGTGTTGACCTATAAAACGGAGTGATTGTGCATCGCCAAATTTATAGATTAAATCTGCTCCAGCGACATAAGCTTTTACCTCACCGATTCCGTCTTCTATATAGTTTTTGTTATAGTATTGTCCCATAAGCATAAAGATAGATTGCCATTTGTCGGATAATTTCTTTCTGACTTCTAGTGCTAAGTCGTTGTAATATTTTCTTCCGAAATCTAAGAAGCCAGTGCTTACTTCTCTTTCTGACATATCTAGGTTTTTATAGTCTAGCGCATTCCAGAACGAGCCGTTTAGTGCGAGATAAGTTCCGTATTTTCCGCCTATGCTAGTGTTTCTTTTGAATTGATAGAACAAGTCAAATTGTCCGCCAATCTCTCCTGGTTTGAGGCGTGGGTCAAAGCTGGTTGTCGATTGCACTTGGTACACATAAATGTTTTGAAGCGCAAAATCATACTGTTTAGTAAGTGAAGGTACATAATTGACCACACCTGTATTAAATACATTTCCCTGCAAGCCTCTCTCAGAATACATTCCGATATTTTGCATTCTTCTGAGGTTAATGTCCAGACCAAAACCACTCTGAGAATAACCTAAATTGACCAGAAGTGCATTTCCGTCATATTGGTTTGTATCAAGGATGTTTTGTGCAGCACCACTGCCTTCTACTAAGGCATCTTTTGATTTGTAAACATATTCAATACCTGCATAGAAATTGCCTTTTGCCATATCTGCTCTAGCCGAATACATATTGGTCATTTTGTCTAAGCCAGTATATTTGTCCTGAAGGTTTTCGTAGCGACCTACATAAGAAGCGCCCACATTCAAGTCAATATCCTCTAGGTTTGAAATCTGAGCTATATTTATATCGACATTCGCTCCAGAGATAAAAGATTCTGATAGGTCAAACCCCATCCCAATGCGTTGTTTTCCTCCGAGTATCGTTGCTTTGGTTCCGGGTACGATTTCATAACCAATCCTACCACCAAACAGAGCGTTGTTAATACCGAGTTGTCTGTCTTCCCAAGAACGCAAAATTAGTCCACTACCAAATTGCTCGTAAAAGTGCCCAGCCGTAACATCGAGTCCTATGTCAGAGTTGTTATAGCGAGCATATATAGTACCGACCTCAGTTTTGTCTAGAGCAGGTGCATAGTTCAGAAGTGCTTTTGGACTATAGGATTCGAGTTGCATCCCGAATTCCCATTTGTCAATATAATAATCTCCTTTGATATAGCTGTTCGAGCGAAAGCGTTCTACAGCATCTTTTTCTGAAATTTGAATTTCGTCATCGTCAATATACCATTGGCTGTTTGATTCGATACCGATATTGAAAATTCCTTTGTTTTGATTTTCTTCTTCTTGGGCTAAGAGCGACAAACTACTCAACAGAAGACCTAGATACGTTAGTTTTTTAATCATAATTCCTACGGGAAATTATTTTTTCACCTTGCTTTTTATTATTCTATACATTTCTTTCTCTGACCCTGGGGTGTAGTTTGAGTGTTCATAGATGATTTCACCTTTGTACACTACGATTGTGTAAGGAACGTTGGTGATATTCATAGCTCTCTTCAGGTCGTTGTTGTCGTCTAGGATGACTTCATAGTTCCAGCCCTTTCCGTTAATCATCGGTTTTACTCTTTTTTTAGTACGTGCATCATCAATAGAAATCGCTATCAGCTCAATGCCTAATTCATCTTGCCAATCGTCATATACATTGTGAATAGCAGAAAGTTCGTTGACACAAGGTCCGCACCAAGTTGCCCAAAAGCTTATAATTGTAGGATGATTTGTATTGTTATACTTTGAGATGCTTACGTTTTTACCGTCTAAGTTTTTAAGTGTTAGGTTTGGAAATTTACTCTGTTGAGCTGTTGTGATAAGGCCGAATAATAAAAATAAAAATAGTGTTGTTTTTTTCATAATAGTAAAATAGAGCATTGGTTGATTAGCAAATATATGTAAATTGGATAGTTGTTGATGTTAAATGGAAAAAAAATTCTACTTTCGTAAAATATATTGAAACTACAAACAAACAAAAAACACTATTTATGAAAAAGATTTTCTCCTTTCTAGTGCTCCTAATAGGTTTCTCATTTATAGCCGTTTCGTGTGGAGATAACGAAAATGCTGACAACCATATTTACGACCAACAAATCAAGCTTATTTCGCTTATTTCAGACAAGTATAACGTGGTGCTAAATGAAGATGAACGAGAAGTCGTGACGTTTATGGTTGCCAATAATGCTGGAGTTAACTTAACTGAATATTCTGAAATATTTGTAAATGATATTGCAATTGACGCCAATATTTTCATACCTGTTGAATTGGGTTCTTTTGAAGTCTATGCCCGATACACCGACGAAGAAAGCGGCAAACAATTCTTAAGCGATAAGAAAATAGTAAATGTTATAGAAGATAGGAGCAACCTTTATTTTAGACACAAAGTATTGATTGAAGATTTCACGGGTACTTGGTGCGGATGGTGTACGAGGATTATTTATGCTATCGAACAAGTGCAGGCACAAACTCAGAATGCAATTGCTGTTGGTATTCACAATGATGATCCTTTTGATTTCTCTGGTAGGATGCCCTTAGAAGATTATCTTCAAGTAGAAGGAGCGTATCCGTTTGCAACGATAAACCGAAAGACCATCTGGAAACATCCACAACACCACTTTGTCAACCAACCTATTGACCTGATATTACCTGAATCACCAATAGGGATAAAAATAAGCTCTACATTAGGAGCTACTTCTGGAACAGTAGATGTGTCTTTTTCATTCAAAGAGACTATTCAGGATGAATTAAGATATGTGATTTACGTAGTAGAAAACGGGCTTATTGCAGACCAAACCAACTATAATACAGATTTATACAACGGGATTTCGGTACTTACTGGATTTAATCATGACCATGTGCTAAGAGGTGTTTACGGTAATATCCTAGGAAATGATTTAGGTCAGCCCGCTACCGCAGGTACTGAAATCACTTTAACTGGACTTCCTGTGAGTTATTCATCTGAGAATATGGATAAACTTCAGGTAATAGCCTTTATTATCAATGCTCAAGGCAAAGCGCTAAACGTTCAGATTGCCGATGGTAACACCCAAAAAGATTACGAATTCGCTCAATAAATAAATTATGAAAATTACTTTTTACGGACATGCTTGTATAGGTCTAGAA
Organism: Flavobacteriaceae bacterium; assembly: GCA_034676605.1. GTDB lineage: Bacteria > Bacteroidota > Bacteroidia > Flavobacteriales > Flavobacteriaceae > Flavobacterium. The sequence goes on from JAUCBW010000002.1 coordinate 158,745, forward strand.
GTTTCAGGTAAGCACATACTTATCGATCCATTTATCACTGGTAATCCCAAGGCATCACATATTGATATTGACAACATCAAGGTCGATTATATCTTGCTTACGCATGCGCACCAAGACCATACCTTAGATGCTGAAGCACTTGCTTGGAAAAACGCTGCTGTTATCGTTTCGAATGCAGAAATAGCAGACTATTATTCTAGAAAAGGTTTAGAGACTCACCCGATGAATCACGGTGGGAGCTGGGTGTTTGATTTTGGCAAGGTGAAATATGTAGCTGCTATTCACAGTAGTTCTTTTGCTGACGGTACTTACGGAGGTAATCCCGGAGGCTTTGTGATTGAAGGTGAACGCAGAAATATTTATGTTTCAGGAGATACAGCGCTTACTTATGATATGAAGCTCATCCCGCTCAGAACCAAATTAGACTTGGCTATTCTACCTATCGGTGATAATTTTACGATGGATATAGAAGATGCGATTATTGCGTCTGATTTCATCCAATGCGATAAGATTTTGGGATACCATTATGATACTTTTGGTTTTATCGAAATTGACCACGAAGAAGCAAAACGCAAATTCTTTGACAAAGGTAAAGATTTGATGTTGTTAGAAATAGGAGAGTCTATCGAGATTTAATCTGCCTCTTGTTTTACTGCAACTACTACAGTGGCATATACAGCAGCTGTTTCTGTGCGAAGTCTTGTTTCTCCTAGAGCGACAGGCAAAAAGCCTACAGAAATAGCTTTTTTTATTTCCCTTTCTGAGAAGTCTCCTTCAGGGCCGATAAGCACGGTTACAGGTTGTTTTGAGGCTACTTGGTGCGCTAACTCTTTTTTGTCTGTCTCTTCACAATGTGCGATAAAGAGTTGTCCTTGATTCGCTTTGGCAAGGAAGGCAGAGAGGCTTATAGGCTGGTTCAGTTTAGGTAAATAATAGTGTAAAGACTGTTTCATTGCGGCTAAGATGACTTTCTGAAAGCGCTCTATTTTGACTTCTTTTCTTTCTGAGTGTTCACAAATAATAGGAGTAATTTCATGAATTCCGATCTCGGTTGCTTTCTCCAAAAACCATTCATAACGGTCGTTTAACTTCGTCGGAGCGACAGCTAAATGTAAGTGATACTCACTTGGTCTAAATAGTTCAGAATTTAGTATCTTGACTTCACACTTCTTCTCTGATGCCAATATAATTTCACAGCTGAACAAATATCCTTTTCCGTTAGTGATGCTGATGCTATCGCCTTCTTTCTTTCGCAATACCTTCACGATATGTTTGCTTTCATCTTTATCAAAACGATAGATTTCTGTATCTGAACAGATATCTGGGGAATAAAACAATTGCATAATTTAGCTTGTATATAGTTTTGACAAAGGTCTGAATTATATCTGAAATCAGACTATGATATCAACTATTTCAGAATCGTCCTAAAACAAAAATCTCTGATTTGCTTTTAATACAAATCAGAGATTTTTGTTTTTTTGTCGCGATATACTTTTTAGTTTACAGCCGGACAATTACAATCCCATCTTTCTTTCTTGCAGAACAAGTTAAGTCCTAAAGTAATTTGATGGAATCCACCTGTATCGAATTTTACGTCTCCTAGTAGGTGTGAATAGGTATATGCAAACATAAAATTCTTATAGTTTACTCCGATAATAGGAGTGATGTATTGCAGATGTTGTGTCTCTGTTGATGAGCTGTTGTTGTATTCAGCACCTTCTAGACTTCTTCTGTAAGAAAGTCCTCCCCATAATTTTCCGAGTTCAAAATCCTTATAAGCTTTGATGTTTAGGTCAATGGTTTTTTCGCCTGTTTCATCTACCATCTGGAAAAGTATTGATGGCTCAAGTTGAATTCTATCGCTATCCCCGAAGCTATAGCCTACGCTAAACAAATATTTTCTCAAGTTATCAGATTCTATATCTGTATAGATATCTCTTTTACTAGCAATAGCATTCTTTACCGTTACGTGTGCAAAGAAGTCCATAAACAAATAAGAAGCACCTAAGTCAATATTGAAATAAGAGTCTTTTTGGTTCATGCCACCATCTATGATTGGATCAAAAGTAGGACCGAATTTTGACTCATCTAGTACACTCTGAATAAGACCTGCACTCATACCAAACGAGAGTTGGTTCAAATCAAAATCGCTTCTAGAGAAACGCAAGTGGTGCGCATAGCTAAGTTTTGCACCTAGTTGTGAGTGATAACCGTTTCGGTCATTGAATGCAATAATCCCCACTCCTGAGCGCTCTCCAACAGCAGTGTTGAAACTCAAGGTTTGTAACATCGGAGCCTCATCTTGATCCATCCATTGTTGTCTTGCTGTAAGTCTAACTTTAGCACAATTGGCAGCACCTGCCATAGAGGGATGCAATAGATAGAGGTTATCTGATAGATAATCTGAATATACAGCGATCCCTTCTTGAGAGAAAGAAGTCTGTGATGTTATCACAACCAATAGTGCCAAATATATTTTTTTAAATCGCATGTTTTTATCGTTTTAATGAGAAGTGTGCTCTAAATTCTTTTCTATTATTATTTTCTGTGTATATGACTTTAAACCAGTAGTCAGTTGCTGGTAGTTGGTTTCCGTTTAGGTTTCCGTTCCATCCTTCGCCTTGCGGATTGAGCTGTTTTAGCAGTTTTCCGTGACGGTCAAAGATATAAATTTCTGCTTTATGAAAGTCTGTTAGACCTGTAATATTCCATAAATCGTTATATCCATCTCCGTTTGGCGTGAAGAACCTTGGGTAATCTATGATTTGTACATCACTAATTACTAGTGTTCCACAACTATTAGTGGTATTTATATTTCCGTTAGTTGTATCATATACTGTTACGGTATGCTCACCAGCTGTTACATTCGGGAAGTATCCTGTTTGTTGGATAGGTCCGTGGTCAAGTTGGTAAACGTATTGTCCGTTTCCTTCTACTATTACTGTAATGGTTTGGTTGTCACTAAAGGCATTTTCTGTAATTATATCCACTAGTGTTGCTTGTCCTGATAAGAATACTTCGAATGTATTGCTCACCTCAGACACACATCCCTCAGCGCTAGTTGCAATCACATAATAGCTTCCTTCTTGTCCTTTGGAAGTAATTGTATAAGTGCTTTGGTCTGCTCCTGCGATTAGGGTTCCGTTTCTGTACCATTCAAAGCTATAACCAGCAGCAGTAATATTGCTGTCAAGCACAAGCGGATCATTTGCAAGCGTACTTCCCCAATCCACACAAATGGTGTTTAGTGGCGAAGTGATTATTGGCTCTGCCAATTCCTCCACAATATATTCCATCTGGGTTACATCATAACAAGGGGCATTGCTGTTTGAGTTTTCTACTCTAATATAGATGGTTTGTCCTCCTGCAACTGTGTTAGTGAAGTTCTCAGGGTTTGTGATTGCATCTACAGCATCGTGTGCATCTTGCTCGGTTAAGTGATAGGTCACGATGAACTGTGTTGGGTTTTGCATACCTAAGATTTCAGTTTCATACTGCGTAAGATCAGTATTTGTAAATCCGTCGTTTGTCCCGTCATAGTCACATTCCGTAATCGGTTCTGCAGGCTGATTTGCTACTGCACCTTCTTCTGCATACAATGTAATCTCTGCAATACGAATACAACCTGTGTCGTTGTTTACAATACGTGTCCAAATTACTTCAGCAAACTGGGTTTGGTTTGTATATGGCGTTCCCTGCGGGATATGTGCCGTACCACCAATAGCATCTGCTTGCGTAAGGTGATAACTGATTGTAAAGTCAGCTAAGTCTTGCGTTGGTCCTAATAACTGCGGATTGAAGTCAGGGAAGAAGAACTCTGCATAACCCGAAGAATTCGCTTCACATATTTCAAACGAGTTGTCAGCGACTATCGGAAGTGGGTTTACAATGAGTTCTAACTCTAAGATAACTGCACAACTCATACCACCATTAGGTTTGTTTGCTACGCGGATGTAAATCGTTGTAGAAGCAGACTCATACGCTGTTGGGTCAACAATTGCGTTGGTTCCTTCTTGCGCATCTTCTGGAGTTGCGTGGTAAGTGATAATTACGTTGCTGTCTCCGTTGCGGATAAAGCTTTCGTAAACTGTTAGGTCAAAGGCTTCGATTAAATCATCGTTGGTATTGTCACAGACTTCTAACGGGTCAAGAGGCACGATAGGTATGTTCGGTATTGGTGCACGTCTGATGTCCATAATTGCATAGCTTTGACATCCGGTTGTATTGTCTGTCACTCTTACACCTAAGGTATATACTGCTCCACCACCTAGCTCAAGGTTAGAGAAGTTGGTTGGGTCGGCAATTAGGTTAGTCGTGTTTCCGTTGATTGCATCGGTATAGGTATAGAAAAACTCTACGGTATAGTTGTTCGGGTCACTAGCATTTGCTAGAATTGCATTTAGACGAACGGTCAAGTCAAAAGTAACTTCTAAATTTCCGTCTTCATCACAAAGGGTAATAGAAGGGATAGGCATTGGCACATCCAAAGGCAAGTTTACCACCAAATCAAAAGCAGCCATATCATAACAACCTGTAAGGCTGTTTTCTAATACCACCCAAATAGTTTGAGGATTAGAGATATTCGGGTAATTTGTCATATTTCCGATAGCAAGTGCTCTGTCTATTGCATTCTGCTCAGAGATATAATAAGTCACCTCTAGGTTTGTAATATCCGTTTGCTGGTCAAGGATATATGCTGTTTGAACTGTCAAGTCAAAATGAGTAAGTCCGTCCTGATTGTCATCACATAACACTAAATCTGGCAATGTTCCGTCCATTTCTACAGGAAGCACTGGAGCACTTACTATTTCAATGTTGATAGGATAGATATTATAACAACCCGAACCTAAAGTGCTTTCTACTCTGATATAAATCACTTGGTTAAACGGATCGATATTGTAGTATTCTTGTGGGTTGTCAATACTATTGGCATTGAGTTCAGCATCTGAATAGGTCTCGTGGAAGCTAATAGCAAAGTCTGTTGGGTTGGCTCCGTTGAGCATCTCTTCAAGAATCTCTTCTAAGTTAACTGTACCATATCCGTCACCATCGCCATCACAAGATACGATTGGGTTGGTAGGTACAGAAAGAACCGGAAGTGGGTCAACTACTAAGTCCATAAGGGTCACTACGAAACATCCTTTTTGAGTTTCTACTCTTACGAAAAGGGTTTCTACATACTGCTCTTGGTTTTGGTACATCAAATCAGTAATCGGTTGTACGCCATCAAAAGCATTGTCGTAGGTTTGGTAGAAGCTCACTGTAAGACCTGTTTGTCCGTCTAGTATAATTTCTACTCTACTGTCAAGGTCAAAGATTTCATAACCATCTTCACCAAAATCACACAGGCGGTATTCCGCTACGTTTGGCATATCTACCACTGGAAGTGGGTTTACGATAAGCACCAATTCTTTGGTGGCAAAACAACCAGTGTTTATATCCGTAACCCTTACCCAAACACTGTCTTGGTTAGCCACGAGGTTAGTGTAGTTGGTCGGATTTGCAATGGCATTTGTATTCAGATTTGCATCCTGTTCTGTTGGGTAATAACCGATAGTATAGTCTGCTGGGTTTAATCCGTTTAAGATTTCTGTATTTCTTATGGTCAAGTCAAAGTTGGCAAAACCATCATAATCATCATCACAGGTTTCGATTGGCGTAGGCGCAGTAATCTGTGGTAAATTATGTACGATTAGATTCACCTGAGTGATAGACGAACAAGCCCCTCCAGAAGCTGGAGTAATAGCGATATAAATAGTTTGCGTATAGTATCCGATATTGAAGTACTCTTCTGGATTATCGATGATATTTGCTAAGAATGTTGCATCTTCAATCGTCTCGTGATAGGTAATCGTTACTGGATTTGGATGATTGGCATCAAGAATAATCTGCTCTATCTGGGTCAAATCAAATACGCCCCATCCATCGCTGTTCGGGTCACAGTAGGTAAGTTCTGGCAGGGTCGGAGCGATGGTGCTTTCCTCTAGGATAAGCTCAAGTGTTTGGGTAGTATTCACACATCCAAAAGCGCTCACTACACGCACATACAGTATTTCTTGGTGCGTTCCTATATAAGGTGAAGTTTGAGCATTATCTCCGTTTTGGGCATCAACTAAGCTGGTGTGGTAGGTAACTATAACGCCAACGGCTCCACCAGAAATAGCATTATTTCTTGAGTTTAGGTTGAACTCTGCTTGCCCTGTTCCGTCATTACATTTTGCTAGTGGCTCTGGCGTATTGGCTACAGGAATCGTGTGTAAAACTAAGTTGAATGATTTGATTGTATAACAGTCATTTGCATTCTCAGCTCTTACCCAAATCGTAGCACTTGCTGACATATAAGTAGCAGGCGTTGTAATCTCATCTATTTTATCTATGGCATTCGCCTGAGAAGTATAGTATGTAAGTGTAGCAACAGTAGCACCTAAGATTTCAGTTTCTTTTGAAGTTAGGTCAAATTCTGCTTGTCCTGTTCCATCATCACAAAGTTCATAATTTGCGATAGTTGTAGCCAAGACAGGTGAAGCTAGTTTCACTAGATTCACACTTGAGATAGCAGGACAGATATCAGGATCTTGCGAAACGATGCGTATATAAATAGTCTGATTGGCAGTGGCTACATAAGCATTGGCAGGAGTTATGGCTGCTGTTGCTGTTTGTGCTGCTGCTAGTGTTTGGTGGAACGTCACTACATCGGTAGGAGCTCCCATCACATCGCCCAAAACAGAGGTCAAGTCAAAGGTAACTGAGGCTGCATTGTTGTTGGCACATACCTCGATTGGTGCTGGGCTAGGAACATTACCCAGTGGTTTTACGACCAAAAGGAATGAAGTAATATCAAAACAACCGTCAGCTGTTTCTGCTCTAACCCAAATTGTTTCTCCAGTAGAAGTACGTGGTGTAGCTATATCATCTGTACCTGACTGCGCATTGGCTTGCGAAGTATAGAACGTAAGTGTAGCTGTTTGTGTACCTAAGATTTCTGCTGTTTTAGTAGTCAAATCAAACTCCTCTTCGCCATTGCCGTTTTCATCACAAAGCTCGTAATCAGTTACGTCTTGTTCGATTTGGAAGTCGTCATTGATTACCAGTTCAAAAGAAGTAATCGAATAACAGCCGTTAGCATCGGTGGCTCTTACCCAAATAGTTTCGTTGCCTGTTGAGGTATATGTCGTAGGTGTTGTAATAGCAAGAGTGCCGTCAATATCAGCAATAGCATCCGTTTCAGAAGTATAGAAAGTAAGCGTTGCAGTATCAGCATCCAAAATTTCAGTTGTTTTAGAGGTAAGGTCAAAGTCAGCCTGTCCTGTACCACCATTATTACATTCTATTAGCGGAGTAGGTGCATTGACAATAGGTGCAATGTGTGTCACTAAGTTGAATGATTTGATTGTATAACAGTCATTTGCATTCTCAGCTCTTACCCAAATCGTAGCACTTGCTGACATATAAGTAGCAGGCGTTGTAATCTCATCTATTTTACCTATGGCATTCGCCTGAGAAGTATAGTATGTAAGTGTAGCAACAGTAGCACCTAAGATTTCAGTTTCTTTTGAAGTTAGGTCAAATTCTGCTTGTCCTGTTCCATCATCACAAAGTTCATAATTTGCGATAGTTGTAGCCAAGACAGGTGAAGCTAGTTTCACTAGATTCACACTTGAGATAGCAGGACAGATATCAGGATCTTGCGAAACGATGCGTATATAAATAGTCTGATTGGCAGTGGCTACATAAGCATTGGCAGGAGTTATGGCTGCTGTTGCTGTTTGTGCTGCTGCTAGTGTTTGGTGGAACGTCACTACATCGGTAGGAACTCCCATCACATCGCCCAAAACAGAGGTCAAGTCAAAGGTAACTGAGGCTGCATTGTTGTTGGCACATACCTCGATTGGTGCTGGGCTAGGAACATTACCCAGTGGTTTTACGACCAAAAGGAATGAGGTAATATCAAAACAACCGTCAGCTGTTTCTGCTCTAACCCAAATTGTTTCTCCAGTAGAAGTACGTGGTGTAGCTATATCATCTGTACCTGACTGCGCATTGGCTTGCGAAGTATAGAAGCTAAGTGTTGCGGTTTGAGTGCCTAATATCTCAGAGGTTTTAGTAGTCAAGTCAAACTCTTCCTCGCCATTGCCGTTTTCGTCACAAAGTTCGTAATCAGTTACGTCTTGTTCGATTTGGAAGTCGTCATTGATTACCAGTTCAAAAGAAGTAATCGAATAACAGCCGTTAGCATCGGTGGCTCTAACCCAAATAGTTTCGTTGCCTGTTGAGGCATATGTGGTTGTGGTGTCTAGCTCTGTACCATCAGCACTTGCTTGTGCAAGAGCTTCAGAAGTATAGAAAGTAAGCGTTGCAGTAGCTCCATCCAAAATTTCAGTTGTTTTAGAGGTAAGGTCAAAGTCAGCTTCGCCACTAGGATTTACAAGACACAGTTCATAATCAGAGACGGTTTGTAAAATTTGAGGTATTTGGTTAATGCTAATATTAAACAGTTCTGTGTAATCAAATCCAGTATCGTTGTCTAGTACTCTTATATAAACAGTAACCGTGGTTCCAGTTGTTACAGCATACGGAATATTGTGGTCTATTATGTCTGTAGTACCATCGTTAGCCCCACTTTGAGTGCTGTGGAAGGTAATGGTAGCGTCGTCAATACCAGGAGCGATATCAGCTATCAAAGCAGCTAGATCAACTGACTCTGAACCATCCTCGTCTTGGTCACACAAAGCAATGTCTTCTGGAGCAGTAACATCACAATTGACAATAGAAAGTGTAAATTGTCTTAAGGCATAGCAAGGATTTTCTCCTTCTATATCTACAATTTTAACATAAATATCTTGACTACCCGTCACTTCAAAAGCCTCAATATCTATATTGCTAAAATCATTATCAAAAGTTCCCCACTCAATAGGCCATTCTGCTTCTAGATAATCCATATCTAAGTAAAAAGAAACATCAACATCATTAGGGTCTAAATCATCACCATAAATTTGTGGTAATAGCTCTGTAAGATCAAAGGTATTGTCATTCTCATCTTCACATCTTGTTTGATCATCGGGTTGACCTGCGGGAACTTCAGCATCTATTTGAATATATACAGGATACTTTGCAATAAAGTCATCGTCTGGGTCGCCTGAACATGATTTGTATCTTGCTTGAGCTATATATATAGAGGTTTCTGTAACAGATAAGTCTAAAGTCAGATCTTCACTTATTAAAATACCGTCTTTATACCACCCAAACTCAACTTGTGAGGTGCCACTAGGCTCAAATCTCCATGCTTCCTGAAATGCTGACCATGCACCAGTGTTTCTTCCTGGGGGCGTATAAGCGATAGTAGCTTCTTGGTTTTGTATTCCTACAAGACCTGAACCACTATTAAAGGTAGTACAAGGCGTTCTTTTCTCTATATATACATCAATCACGTTAGTAGATTCATAGAGTACAATCTGGCTGGTTTGTGTTCCTACATTTTGTCCACAGCTAAAAAGGCCCATCTCGTAGATGTTGAACACGAGTGTTCTGTTAGGATACGTTCCTATAAGTTGATAGTTTACAGAGTGGTTTGGTGGTGAAAGAGTAGGATATAAATCTTGCATTACTCCAAAGATGGCATTTCTGTATGGAGGTCCAGTGCCTGCTCCTGCTCCAGGAATTTGCTGGTTGTATTGCCATTGACTAGGTGAGTTTGGGGCATAGATACCTCCATTTCCGTTCGGTCCGCCGATACTAAAGGTAATAGCTCCGTTTGTGGCAATTAAGACATCTTTATACCCTCCTTCAAAGAAACAGAAATCAAAACCTAGGAAAACTTGGTGTGACCAAGCATCATCAACTGTTAATGGGATAAATTCACCTGTCCCGCCTACGAAAGGAAATGGTGGTGCATAATCTATGCTCTCAACTACATATTGATTGGTGTTATTCGACTGTCGAAAACTAGCCTCTAGGCTTGCTTCAAACGGAAGAACAATGCCATTTGCATCTTTCTTTTCACAAGAGATGAAAGTTAGATTTGTAGCATTAGGATCCTGATTATCACTTTCAGAGGTTACGTTTACACTTAGGTTCCCTGAAAGAGGAGTGTATTTAACAATTAAGTATAGCGGTACTGTTGCATAACAATCTGGATTAGCCTGACTTTCAACACGTATGTACAATGTTTGGAAATAAGGCTCAACGTTTACATAGGCTAAAGGAATTGGTGCTAGATCGTTTATTGCGTTCTGCTGTGTGAGGTGAAAGCTTACATTCACTAGCTCTGTGTTTCCAGCTGTAGCCTGATTTATAACATTACCTAGGTTAAATTGATTAAATCCGTTGCCATTAGTATCTGGTAAAGTAATAGGCACTACTTGGTTGGCAATAATCGTATTTCCGAATAACAGCTCTAGTTCTTTAATAACATGACAGCCTGATGCGTGTGTTACTCTAGCATATACTGAGCCTGCTAAGCCTTGGTAATTGTTGGCAGGATTTATAATTGCTGTGTTAGCATTAGCGTCAGCTAAAGTGGGGTGATACGTAATAGTAGCAACTTCACCGTTTAAGATTTCAGTATTTTTAGAAGTTAGATTAAAAGTAGCTGTTCCGTCTGGATTCAAAAAACAACCACTCACCAATGCTTGGGGTGTTGCTATATTAGATAGAGCTACTACTGTTACTAAATCAAAGCTAGCTACCGCAAAACATCCGTCAGTGTTTTCTGCTCTGACATAAATGGTCTCTGGGTTTGCTGTATTGGTGTAGTTTTCTGGTGTGGCTATAGCTCCTATAGTGCCATTTTGTGCGTCTGTATCAGACGTATAATAAGTAAATATAATTCCAGTAGTATCAGCTATGAGTCCATTTTCTTTTGAAGTTAGGTCAAACGAATGTACACTGGTGGTATCGTCAACGCATACTATATAGTTGTCTGTTGGTATTAGCACAACTCCAATTCCTACGCTAATGTTAAGGCTTTCTACTACAAAAACACCTGGGTCATTGTTGTCTTGTATTCTTACGAAAAAGGTTACTGTGTCACCGGTGTTGATGGTGAACAATACCGTATGATCAATAAGTTCAGCAATATCGCTGTTTTCTGCTCCTAAATGCGTAGCATAAAAAGTAGCAGAATGGTTGGCGTATCCTTGCAGAATATCAGGAATGAGAGCAGATAAATCGATAGCTTCACTTCCGCTTTGGTCAGTATCACAAACTTGAATGTCTGGCAAAGCTGCCAAAGATAAACTCGAAGGACTTTTCACCAGATGCGAACTGTCATTTTCTGTGTGATTTAGAGGTGTGTCATTTGCAAAAGTACTTGTGGCAATAGCAGCGAATGCAATAGCCGAAGCAAACAAATATAACAGAGCACTTAATCGTAATTTTTTGAACATAATATTGATTAATTTTATGAAGGGCTAAATTTAGATATTTTTAATAAAAGAACAAGTTTATTTATAATTAAAAATTAAAATTAACATTCGTTATAAGCCCTAGTTTAGTGCGCCTAAGAATTGAGAATGTGTTCAAAACGAATAAACCTCATGGTTTGTTGTGGGTGATATTATGAAATAATTGTGATTTAAGGAAAGAGATTTCAAAAACATCTAACTCCTGAAATCTAATTTTCTAATATCCTTCGTATCTTTGCAAGTCTAAAATACACTGATGTTAGAAATAGAAACAACAAATTTTGAAAGAACGGTCATTGTCGGAATCATTACCTTCGGTCAAGATGAGGCAAAACTCACAGAGTATCTCGATGAGCTGGAGTTTTTGACGACAACGGCAGGAGGAGAGGTCATCAAGCGTTTTTCTCAGAAAATGGAAAGACCCAACCCCAAAACCTTTTTAGGAACTGGAAAAATAGACGAAATCGCTTATTATATAAAAGACAATGATATTTCGACTGTGATCTTTGATGATGAGCTTACGCCTTCGCAACAAAAAAACTTAGATAAAATATTAGGCGTAAAAGTACTGGATAGAACCAACTTGATTTTGGATATTTTTGCACAACGTGCACAGACTTCGTATGCTAGAACTCAGGTAGAACTAGCACAATACCAATATTTACTACCTAGACTAACCGGGTTGTGGACTCACTTAGAACGTCAAAAAGGAGGAATCGGACTTAGAGGGCCAGGAGAAACTGAAATTGAAACCGATAGACGTATCGTCAGAGATAGAATATCATTGCTCAAAGACAAACTCAAGGTTATCGACAAACAAATGGCCATTCAGCGTGGCAATCGTGGTGCGCTAGTCAGAGTGGCATTAGTTGGTTATACAAACGTGGGTAAATCAACCTTGATGAACTTGGTGAGTAAAAGTGAAGTTTTTGTAGAAGATAAATTATTTGCTACGCTAGATACTACTGTTAGAAAAGTAGTGATTAGAAACCTTCCTTTTTTGTTGTCAGATACCGTTGGGTTTATCAGAAAACTACCTACACAATTAGTAGAGTCATTTAAGAGTACGCTTGATGAGGTACGTGAAGCAGATTTATTATTGCACGTAGTAGATATTTCGCACCCTGATTTTGAAGACCACATTACCGCCGTAAATGAAGTGCTAAAAGAAATCAAATCAGACGGAAAACCTACAATTATGGTTTTTAATAAAATTGATGCTTATGAATATCTGACCATAGAAGAAGACGACTTGATTACTGAACGCACAAGCAAACACAACACACTTGAGGATTGGGAGAAAACATGGATGAGTAAAATAGGAGAGGAGTTCACCTTGTTTATTTCAGCCACAGACAAAGAGAATATCGAGGTGTTCAAAGAAAAAGTATATGAAGCGGTCAGAGCAGTACACATCACCAGATTTCCCTACAACGATTTCTTATATCCTGAATACAACCAGGCACAAGATGAATAATTTAACACACACTTTTTGCAGCTAAAAGGCTGTATAATATATTTTTAAAACGATGAAAGATTGGTTTATTAAGTGGTTTGATACTGATTATTACCACATTTTATATAAAGACAGAGATTATAAAGAAGCAGCTTTGTTTATTGATAATATTACTTCTTATTTAAATCTTCCTGACAATGCAAAAGTATTGGACTTATGCTGCGGAAAAGGACGCCATTCGAGTTATCTAAACACGTTGGGTTTTGATGTTTTAGGAGTAGATTTATCTGAGAACAGTATTGCTGAGGCAAAAAAGAACGAGAATGATTCGTTGCACTTCAAAATTCACGATATGCGCAAACCTTTAGACCAAAAATTTGATGCAGTCTTTAATCTGTTTACGAGTTTTGGTTATTTTGAAGACGTACAAGATAACCTATCTACCCTAAAGGCGATTCAACAAAGCCTAGTTGATGACGGTTTTGCTGTTATCGATTTTATGAATGCACATAAGGTAGTTCCGAACTTGGTTGCCTCTGAAGAAAAGCAGGTTGACGGAATTGATTTTCATATCAAGAGATGGCACAAGGATGGCTATATTTTTAAAAATATAAAATTTGAAGATAAAGGTCAGGAGTATGACTTTACAGAGAGAGTAAAGGCACTGACCTTAGAAGAGTTTGAGAGCATGATGGAAGAGGCGGGAATTTATCTACTCGATATTTTTGGCGATTATAGATTGGGGAAATTCAACAAAGAAACCTCAGATAGACTTATTATGATTTTTAAGTAGTTTTATGCAATACGCCTTACCCTTATTATCGGTAGTTATCGGTTACTTGATAGCGATTATCATCAAACCGAAAAACAAAAAAAACATAAAACTACTCTTGGCTTTTAGTGGTTCATTTCTGCTTTCGATTACCGTGATGCATCTGTTGCCTGAGGTATATGACACAGTGATGCACAGTCATGATGGAGCACACGACCACAGCGGAGGCTACCGAATTGGGGTTTTTATTATGCTCGGAATCCTGTTTCAGATTGTTTTAGAGTTTTTCTCAAAAGGAGCCGAACACGGACACGTACATCTCCACGAAGATCTTAGGGCTATGCCTTGGAGTTTGTTTATTAGTTTGTGTCTTCATGCCTTACTCGAAGGAATGCCTGTGAGTCATCATCATGATTTGGCTGTAGGTATTGCAATTCATCATTTGCCAATCGCTATAATTCTGACTACATTTTTCATCAATGCAGGATTAGACAAAAAGATTATTTTATTTTTTATGCTTGCCTTTGCGCTGATGACACCATTGGGGACATTTATGTCAGCGAAGTTTGATTTCTTAGAAGCCTATTATACTGAGATTTCAGCCATTGTCATCGGAATATTATTCCATATCTCGTCAACGATTATCTTTGAGAGCAACGAAAACCACAAGTTTAATATCGCCAAGATTTCGGTTATTGTATTAGGAATTGTATTGGCTTACTTTGTATAGTATCTTGTGCGTCTAAGTCTTTAATCGTTTATTTGTGTAACAGATATAATTAATGAATCCATACAATGACATTCACTAAAACCACAGAACAAGATTCGCAGTACAACCATTTAGAACAAATGACCATAACTGAGCTGTTGCAAAACATCAATAACGAGGATAAAACTGTGGCAGTTTCGGTAGAGAAAGCTATTCCTGCAATCGAAAAGTTAGTGAAGCAAGTTATCGCAAAACTCAAAAACGGAGGAAGGCTTTTTTATATCGGAGCAGGCACATCGGGTAGAATAGGTGTGGTAGATGCCTCAGAGTGTCCGCCTACTTTTGGCGTGCCGTATGATTTGGTCAACGGAATAATTGCTGGAGGAGATTCGGCTATTCGTAAAGCAGTCGAATTTGCCGAAGATGATATAAACCAAGCTTGGAAAGATTTAGTTAGACACAATATTTCTGACAAAGATGTAGTTGTTGGGATTGCAGCATCAGGAACAACACCTTATGTTGTCGGAGGATTAGAGAAGTGCAATCAAAACAACATCACGACGGGTTGCGTTACTTGCAATGACGGAAGTCCGCTGAGCTTGGTGGCTCAATTCCCGATTGTAGTGGTTGTAGGACCTGAATTCGTTACCGGAAGTTCTAGGATGAAAGCAGGAACCGCTCAAAAGATGGTTTTGAATATGATTTCGACCACAGCTATGATTGGTTTGGGGAAAGTCAAAGGAAATAAGATGGTTGATATGCAACTCTCAAACCATAAACTCATCGATAGAGGTGTGCGGATGATTATGGATGAACTTAATATACCACAAGAAGAAGCACAAACTTTATTGGACACACATAAAAATGTTAGAAAAGCAATCGAGAGTTTTCAAAAGAAATAAGCTTACACATTAATATATTATAACCTATATATGTTTTTTGTAGAAGTAATTTTGCCTTTAGCGCTTGACAAGACCTTTACGTATCAAATTACTGAGGCAGAATCTCATTTCATACAACCCGGAATGCGCATCGCTGTTCCGTTTGGGAAAACAAAAATATATACCGCTTTGGCTTTAGAGGTGCATACCCATAAGCCACTTCACTACGAAGCCAAAGAAATCCACGAAATAATTGATCAGACACCAGTCGTAAACAACCGCCAAATCAAACATTGGTTTTGGATTGCACACTATTATATGTGCTCGATAGGTGAAGTGTATAGAACTGCGGTTCCTTCTGTTTTACTTTTAGAAGGCGAAACCATCATCCTCAAAAACAACAAAACTGAAGTGCTCAAAAGCGAATTGTCAGATGACGAGTTTTTGGTATATGAAGCACTCGAAAAACAAAATTCGCTCAAAGTTCAGGACATAGTCGCAATTCTAGGAAAGAAAACCGTGTTGCCAATGTTGCATAAATTATTGGCAAAAGAAGTTATTCACCTTCAAGAAGAAGTTGTTGAGAATTATAAACCCAAACTGATACGCTTTGTTCGGTTGGCTGAAGAGTATAATTCTGAAGATGCTCTGAAAAATCTTTTGGACAAGCTCAAAAATGCACATAAGCAACGAGAGGTGATTCTAAAATACTTCCAGCTCAAAGCCGTTTCTAAAAAACCAATTGCCGTCAAAGACCTGACTGAAAGCACTGAAACCTCTACTACGATTATCAAAGCCTTAATCGATAAAGAAGTGTTTGAAGAATATTTTCTGCAAATTGACAGAACTGATTTTGAAGAAGGGGAGC
This sequence comes from Flavobacteriaceae bacterium, assembly GCA_034676605.1. Lineage (GTDB taxonomy): Bacteria > Bacteroidota > Bacteroidia > Flavobacteriales > Flavobacteriaceae > Flavobacterium. The sequence goes on from JAUCBW010000002.1 coordinate 174,833, forward strand.
TACTAACCCATATCGAGTTAAGTGCAAAGCAAAAATTGGCTTTTGAAGAAATCAAACTCAGTTTTGAAACCAAGAACACGACCTTGCTTTTTGGGGTCACCTCTTCAGGAAAAACGGAAATCTACATAAAACTCATCAAAGAGTACTTGAAGACAGGAAAACAAATCTTGTATTTGCTGCCTGAAATTGCACTCACCACACAATTGGTTTCTAGACTCAGAAAATATTTCGGAAATGAAGTTGCCGTGTATCATTCGAAGTACAACCAAAACGAAAGAGCTGAAGTTTGGAATCAGGTGGTCACACAATCTGAGAAAGCAAAGATTGTGATTGGAGCGCGTTCGGCACTTTTTCTTCCTTTTCAGGATTTAGGGCTTATAATCGTCGATGAAGAACACGAACAGACCTTTAAGCAATACGATCCAGCACCGAGATACCACGCCAGAGATACAGCAATTGTTTTGGGAGAAATCCATAAAGCAAAGATTTTGCTCGGTAGTGCTACGCCGAGTATTGAGACTTTTTATAATACACAAACAAATAAATTCGGATTAGTTGAGCTCACTGAAAGATTCGGCAATGTGCAACTTCCTTTCATCGAAGTAGTCGATCTCAAAGACAAACATTTCCGCAAAAGAATGACGGGGCATTTTAGCGACACGCTCTTAGAAGAAATCACCAATACGCTAGCTAATGGCGAACAGGTAATTCTTTTTCAGAACCGCAGGGGTTTTGCGCCTATATTAGAGTGTTCTACATGTGGGCATATTCCGCAATGCCCAAATTGTGATGTGAGTTTGACTTACCACAAACTCAAAAACCAAATCAGATGTCATTATTGTGGATATGCAATTGCAAAACCCATGCGTTGTCATGCCTGTGAAAGTCCGCATCTCACTACCAAAGGATTCGGTACAGAACAAATCCAATTGGAGTTAGAAGGGATTTATACCGATAGGAAAATAATGCGAATGGATAGAGATACCACGCAAGGAAAGTTCGGTTACGAAAAAATCATTGACAGCTTTAAAGCCAGAGAAACCGACATACTCGTCGGGACTCAGATGCTCGCCAAAGGGCTGGATTTTGATAATGTCGGACTGGTAGGTATCCTGAATGCTGATACGATGCTGTATCAACCTGACTTCAGAGCTTATGAACGCAGTTTTCAGTTGATGACTCAGGTGGCAGGTAGGGCAGGTAGAAGTGCTAAAAGAGGTAAAGTGATTATTCAGGCATATAGCCCGCAACACAATATTATTCAGAAGGTCATTGCTAATGATTATTTCTCAATGTATAACCAAGAGTTGCAAGAACGAAAAGCTTTTGAATATCCACCTTTTTATCGCTTGATAAAAATTACACTTAGACACAGAGATTTTGAAAAGCTACAAGACGGATCTCTTTGGTTGTACCAAAGCCTGAAAAATACACTTCGACTTACAGTTTTAGGACCTGAAGAACCACCAATTAGTAGAGTCAGAAATCAATATATCAGAACTATCTTGATTAAGATTCCCGCTAGACATAACCTCAAGGCTATTAAGGCTATAATCACAAAAAACCTCAATTCTTTTGATGCTATCGCACAATATAGAGCGATTAAGATTGGGGTAAATGTTGATTTTTATTAATCAAACCCGTTGGGTGAAATTAAAAATAGATTGATTTTTCCGTCAGTTCGAGTGATTTTTCGTAGTGAAACGAAGAAAAATTGTATCGAGAACTAAATAAAAATACTTCTCGATACAAAATTCCCTTCACTTCGTTACAGAAATTTCACTCGAAGTGACGATTTGAAGTAATTTCACCCAACGGGTTAATCAAGACTGTTTCTTCATGGATGATTTTTCTTTCTTGTGTTTTATTGTTGTAATTACCGAATTCATAAGGAAATAATTAAAAACCTGTTGTACTTGATAGGTTAAGGCAATTCATTTTCTTAATCCTATGTTTTATATCGTTTTCTGTTCTAAGGCTGATATTCTCTAGCTTTTTGAGACTGTCAGACTGATTTTGAATTGATGATAGCCCAAGATGTTTTCATTAATATTAATATAATATTTTTTTTTGTTAACTTAATTTTATACTTTCGTCAGGTTAATCATAAAAATTATTTAAAAATGAGAAAAATTATTTTCAAAGATCCGGACAAGATCCGGACAAGTAAAACAAAGCGATGGCTGGGATGGCTGACGTTTTGTATGATGATGTTTGTAGGGCAAATAGGATTTGCTCAAATTGACTATGCTTATGATTGGGAGCCAACAGGTGCAGGAAGTTGGACAGGTGGTTTTAGTAGAAGTACTACAACTCCTTGTACGGGTAGTGCAAGTGCTAGAGTTAATAACTATTATGGCGGACAATCTTTCTTAGTTTCACCTGCTCTAACTGGAACTAACGGGGGTGACTTAACAGTTAGTTTTAATTATAAGGTAACTGAATATTATAGTAATGGTACTGGAGCGTCTGCAAATGATTTTGGAGAAGTTAGAGTGGAGTGGGCTTCTTCTACTTCGGGACCTTGGACGGTGGCTTATACTATCACTAGTGCAGATCATATAGTTTCATCTAGCTGTGCTAATAAATCTGTAACGTTTTCAGGGCTTCCTTCTTTAGGAGATGTTTATGTAAGATTTGTTGCTATGTCAGGTAGTGATGCTGATAATTATGCGTACTTTGATGATGTTGTTATTACACAAGGACCTCCTCCTACTTGCCCTGCACCAGCAGTACTTGCAGCTTCGAATATTACATCGAATTCTGCTGTCTTATCATGGTCAAGTACAGGTTCTTTATTTGATGTTGAATGGGGTGCTCAAGGTTTTGTACAAGGTCAAGGAGCTGCCATAACAGGAATTTCTAACCCATATACTTTGGGTGGGCTAACTGCCAATACTTCATACAGCTATTATGTACGTCAAGATTGTGGCTCAACTGATGGACAGAGTGTATGGTCAGGGCCTTATAGTTTTAAGACTTCTTGCGTAGCAGGAACAATTCCGTTTTTTGAAGGTTTTGAAACTGGATATACTCACAATACCGTACTTGGTAATTGTTGGTCACAACAAGATATTGCTGGAACCCAGAATTGGATGGTAAACAGTACTTTGACAGCCTACAATCGTACGCCAAAATCAGGTAGTTTTAATACTACTCTGCAGTATGGTAATACAGATTGGATTTTCTATCCAATTGACCTTACTGGAGGTATAGCCTATGAATTGAAATTTTATGCAAGACAAGATGCAGCTTCTGGTGCTAGTATTGAAGCTGCTTATGGCTCTGCTAATACTGCTGCAGCCATGGTTAATTCCATTATTGCAACTAGTGCGGTAACTAATGGTGATTATCAAGAATTCTCAGGTTTTTTCACGCCTGCAACTAATGGCGTATATTATTTTGGAATAAAGGCAACTTTGAATTTTTCTCCTTGGCATATATCTCTGGATGATATTAGTGTAATAGAAGCGCCAAACTGTTTGCAACCAACGTCTTTAATCGGATCAAATCCTACATTAACTTCTATAGATTTATCTTGGAATGGAACTGGAGGGGCTACTGGTAATTACGAAATCAAATGGGGAACGCCTGGGTTTGATATAAACACAGCTACAGCTATACCTGTTACAGGGTTGTCTCATACTTTAAACAGTACTGGAGGAAACTATGAATTTGTAGTACGCGAAATTTGTACTATAAATGATGCGAGTAACTGGTCTAGTCGTAAGGCATTCCGTATCCCTAATGTAGGAGAAGACTGTTCTGCTCCTATTGTTATGGGTGCATTACCCTATACAACCACAGATGATACAGCAAATTATACTGACAACCCAAATATTGAAGGCTCTCCAGGAGCATCAGGTTGTGGAACTACGGGTGGTTATTTAAATGGTAATGATGTAGTGTATGCTTATACGGCATCTTTTGATGGTGTCATCAGTGTGCAGTTGTCAGAGCTTACAGATACATGGTCAGGGATATTTGCTTATGCAAATTGTGCTGATATAGGAGTAGCTTGTATAGGGAGTGCTTTTGGTTCTGGGGCTACTGACAGAGGTTTTGAAATGAACGTTATAAGTGGAGATACATATTATTTTGTTATTTCAACTAATGCAGCTCCTCAAACAGTGGGTTATACCTTAGATGTTTCTCAAGTTTTATGTCCTAAACCTACAGGGGTAGCACATACTGATGTTACTCACAACTCAGCAAATGTAAGTTGGGATGTTTCGGGAAATTATGAAATCAATTGGGGACCATCATCGCCAACCTTTACAGCAGGTGATGGAGTAAATACCAATACTGTAAATGCTACGACTGAATTTGCATTTAGCGGACTGAACGGAAATACATCATACAGATATTTTGTTCGCCAAAACTGTGGTGGTACAAGCGGAGACAGCGAATGGGTAGGTCCTTATACATTTACAACTTTAGTCGCTCCTGCTTCAATCCCTTGGCTTGAGCCCTTTACTGGAACAACATTTCCAATTGGTTGGGCTAATACTTCTTCTTGGAGCGTGAGTACTTCTACTACACTTGTCCCGGGAGCAGAAGGAAGTTATTTATATAAAGAAATTTTTGGAACTACAGGTACCAATGGAGCAATGTTCTCAACATTGAAAATGGGGCTTGTTTCTGCAGGAGATATTCTTAACTTTAATTATGGTCTTAGAAAATATAGTGCAACATATACGGCAAGCGGAACTATTTCTATCGAAGTTTCAACAGACAATGGTGTTACTTATTCTCCTTTCCAGACAATCACTCACAGTGATGACGTGGCTTGGACTTCTTCAGAGGAATATGATTTGAGTGCTTATGCAGGGGAATATATCAGAATAAGAATTACTGCGAAAAGAACAGGATCAACAGATGACTATTATTTAGGTTTTGATAATTTCTATGTTGGTCAGCCTATTACTTGCGAGGCTCCATCAGCTTTAACAGCAACTAACATCACAACTAATACTGCTGATTTAAGCTGGACAAGCGAAGGTTCTACTTTTGATATCAGTTGGGGAGCAGGAGCTTTTGATGCTGAAGACGGAACAATTGTATCACTTGCTAACGGTGGAACGCTTTCAGGCTTAACAGCTCAAACGACATATCAATATTATGTGCGTCAAAATTGTGGAGTTGGAGATGTAAGTATGTGGGTAGGACCATTTGGTTTCACTACAGCTTGTGAAGCATTTGATTTGCCTTATTCTCAAGATTTTGAAGGTGTAACCGCTCCTAGTCTTCCATCTTGTACAAGTATCGAGACCCTAAACGGAAATCCTTGGAAAACATCAAGTTCTGCTGTAACTGGTATGACAGGCAACAAGTTGAATTACAGTTATCATGCATCTGGAACAGGAACAGCCAACGCTTGGTTCTATACGCCGGGGCTAAACCTAGAAGCAGGTAAGAATTATGCTATCTCATATAAATATGGTAATAATTCAACTTCTTGGACTGAACGTATGAAGGTAGCCTACGGAACCTCGGCTATGGCTTCGGTTATGAATGAAGTCTTAGCAGACCATAACGCTATAAATTCTACTGGAGTATCAGAAAACGAAGTATTCTTTACGGTTGCTGAAGATGGCGTATATTATTTTGGTTTCCAATCATATTCAATTGCTAATCAAAATCAACTGTATGTTGATGATATTTTGATTAGAGAACTAGGAGATGAGTGTACAGGAACTCCTGATGCGGGCATAGCTACAATCTCTGAGGATAGTGGTATTTCTGGAAGCGCTGTTAATTTTGCTGTTACAGGTTATGAAAATGAAACTGAAGGTTTAACTTATGATTGGGAATATTCTGTAGATAATGGTGTTACTTGGAACTCTACAGGAGCTTCTGATAACGAAGTGACCTTTACGATTACGGGTACTATAGGCACTGTTTTCCAAGTGAGATATGCGGTAACTTGTTCGTTCTCAGAGAGCACGGGTTATTCAAACGAATTGACTTTTACAGTTACCCAACCGCTTAACTATTGTGCACCAACTTATGTTTATGCAGGTGACCGTCTTAGTGTTGTAAATACAACAGGTGCTACATCTAACCTTAACTATACTAGTGGTACTGGAGGACAGCATTTTGATATGACTACTATGATTTTAGAAACAACTCCAGGTCAGCAGTTTACGCTAAACACTACTTATGTAGGTGGTGAACAAACTGTAGGAGTTTGGATTGACTGGGAGCATAACAATACTTTTGATGATTTAGGTAATAGAATAGATATAAAACACTCAACTCTTGCAGGAAAATCTTTTATAATAACAATTCCTTCTGATGCAACTCTAGGAGACTATCGTTTACGTGTTAGGGGTTCTTATAGTAATCATGTTGCTGATGGGGATGCTTTTGCTTGTAATAGTAAATCTTATGGTAGTTCTATTGACTTTACTATAAGAGTGGCTGCACCTTGTTCAGCAGAATGGACAGGAGCTGTTAGTACAGACTGGAATACTGCTGGCAACTGGTGTGATAATACAGTGCCAACAGCTGGTTCAGATGTTGTGATTAACGTTGCTAATGCTGCTGTGATTAGTACAGATGTTTCGATTGCTTCGATTACTTTAGGAGCTACTGCAAATGTTACTGTAAATGGTTCTTTAAATGTAGGAGATATTAGTGTAGCTGCAGGAGGTTCTCTTATTGTGGCTAACGATGCTAACCTATTCCAAAGCGAAACTGCTGTTAACTCAGGAAACATAATTGTAAAAAGGAATACAGTAATCAAGCATCTTGACTATACTATTTGGTCATCACCAGTTATGGGTCAAGGTCTTCAAGCGTTCTCTCCGAATACATTGGCTTCTCGTATTTATGACTATAACACCACAACAGACACTTGGCAGATTACTACAGGTAACTTCATTGCAGGTAAAGGAGTGATGTTTAGAGCACCTAACTTGTTTGATGACGGATATTATCCTAATGCATATACTTATGTAGGTGAATTCAACGGAGTTCCAAACAACGGAGATGTTACTATGAACTTCTCTAGTGTCGGTACGTATCAAGGTGTAGGTAACCCATATCCTTCTAATATGGATATTGAAGAGTTTTGGATGAACAATCCAGGTACAGGAACACTGTACTTCTGGACAAACACCAACGCTTGGGATAATAACGCTGGGGCTTATGTAGCCAATAACTGGGCTACGTATTCTGATTTAGGTGGGCTTCCTGCTGCAAATAGTACTAAAGAGCCAGATAGTTCTGTGCCAGTAGGACAAGGTTTTGTGGTTGAAGCTACAGGTCTAAATTCTGTATCGTTTAATAATGATATGAGAACTGCTCAAAGTGGTGTGTTCTTCAGAACTGCTGCTAGTGACAAACATAGACTTTGGTTGAATCTATCAGATACATCTAACGAGTTGAACAACCTCCTTATCGGATATATGAACGGAGCTACACAAGGCGAAGACCTTAGGATCGACTCTAAGATGTTTAACTACGAAGGTTCTGCGTTATACAGTTTGATTGACGGTAGCCAAAGTGCTTATGTTATTCAAGGGCGTTCATTGCCGTTTGATGACTTTGATGTAGTACCTCTAGGATTTAGAGCTGCAACTTCTAGCTCATTCACAATCTCACTTGCTAATTTTGACGGTTTGTTTGCACAAGGTCAAGATATCTTCTTGAAAGATAACTTAACTCAAACGCAACATAATCTAAAAGACGGAGCTTATACTTTTGTGAGTGCTCAAGGAGAATTTACTACTCGTTTTGAGGTAGTGTACAGATCATCTATGGATGTGAATGTTCCTGAACTTGACAATGCTTGGGTAGTTTACGCTAAAGACAAAACATTCTTTATCGAAACACAAGGGTTTGATATGAAAGAAGTGGTTATGTATGATATGCTTGGTAGAGTAGTTTACCAAAGTAAAGCAGAAGGTAACTCACACACAATTGCTCAAGAAGGAGCAAATCAGGTGTTGATTATCAAAGTAATTACTGCTGATAACCAAGTGTTGACCAAAAAGGTAAACAACTAAATATATAAGTAAAACACTGCAAGGCAATAAAAAGTTAAATTTTTTTTATAGCTTTGCAGTGTTATTAAAATTAAAAACCTAAGTATTATGAAAAATAAATTTTTAAAAGGATTCTTGTCAATTACATTTCTTGCAATTTCATTTGCATCATTTGCTTATCCTGGAGGAGGACCTGGAGGAGCAGGGGAAGATGAGATTCCAGCAGACATCGATTCTAAGTTAGTTATTCTTGCAGTAGTAGGTATTGCCTTTGCAGCATACATGCTAATGCAAAAACGCAGACAAGTTAAAGCATAACTTGTTCTAACATTTTGAATGTTCAACAAAAGCCTACTTCCTTTTAAAAGGAAGTAGGCTTTTTAAATTTAAGCTAGGTCAATTTGGTAGTTTCAGTTATAATTCCACTAGCCTTCTAAAAAATCAAACACTGTCTTTTCTTCTTTAAAACTATGCAACTTCTCTGCTTTTGCTCTTTCTTCTCATTGATTCTATGATACTTAAAATCACTTTATATTAAAAAAAGAAAAACATAAGTTTGTTTTGAAACAAAAAATTTATACATTTGCAACCCGTAAAAAACGGAAACTATAATAACATAAGAATTTATTATTTAAACAATTATGCCAACAATTCAACAATTAGTAAGAATCGGAAGAACTCAAGCAACTAAGAAGAGTAAATCGATTGCCTTGGATTCTTGTCCTCAACGTAGAGGGGTTTGTACCCGTGTTTACACTACCACACCTAAGAAGCCGAACTCAGCTATGCGTAAAGTAGCCAGAGTACGTCTAACAAATGGTAACGAAGTAAACGCATACATCCCTGGAGAAGGACATAATCTTCAAGAGCACTCGATAGTATTAGTTAGGGGTGGAAGGGTAAAGGATTTACCAGGAGTAAGATACCACATCGTGCGTGGTGCATTGGATACCGCAGGTGTTGCAGGTAGAACACAACGTAGAAGTAAGTATGGTGCTAAGCGTCCTAAGCCAGGACAAGTTGCAGCTGCTCCAGCAAAAGGTAAGAAAAAGTAATTTAAAAATCTTTTAAACAAAAGACATGAGAAAAAAACAAGCGAAAAAAAGACCGCTTTTGCCAGACCCAAGATTTAACGATCAGTTAGTGACACGTTTTGTAAACAACTTAATGTGGGATGGTAAAAAATCTGTTGCTTTTGCCGTTTTTTATGACGCATTAGACATCGTAGAGAGCAAGAAGCAAGATGCAGAAAAAACATCATTAGAAATTTGGAAAGATGCTCTTACAAACGTTATGCCTCACGTTGAGGTTCGTTCGCGTAGAGTAGGAGGGGCGACCTTTCAGATTCCGATGCAGATTAGACCAGACAGAAAAATTTCTATGGCTATGAAGTGGATGATTCTATATGCTCGTAGAAGAAACGAGAAATCAATGGCAGGAAGATTGGCTTCTGAGATTTTAGCTGCGGCTAAAGAGGAAGGTGCTGCTGTTAAGAAGAGAATGGATACTCACAAAATGGCTGAGGCAAATAAAGCGTTCTCACACTTTAGATTTTAATAGAAAAGCAAAATGGCAAGAGATTTAAAATATACAAGAAATATTGGAATTGCGGCTCACATTGATGCCGGAAAGACAACTACTACTGAGCGTATCCTGTTCTATACCGGAAAGAACCACAAAATGGGTGAAACTCACGAAGGATCTTCTACGATGGACTGGATGGATCAGGAAGCAGAAAGAGGAATTACTATTCAGTCAGCAGCAACTACTTGTACTTGGAGTTTTCCAACAAATCAAGGGGCTGCAACTAGCGATACAAAAGAATATCACTTTAACATTATTGATACCCCAGGACACGTTGATTTTACTGTTGAGGTAAACCGTTCGTTACGTGTGCTTGATGGGCTTGTTTTCCTTTTTAGTGCTGTTGATGGTGTCGAGCCACAATCAGAAACTAACTGGAGACTAGCTGATAACTATAAGGTTCCACGTTTAGGATTTGTGAACAAAATGGACCGTCAAGGTGCTAACTTCTTAGAAGTTTGTAAGCAAGTGAAAGAGATGTTGGGTTCTAATGCAGTGCCTATCGTTGTTCCTATCGGTGACGAAGCTGATTTTAAAGGTGTCGTTGACCTTATTAAAAACCGTGCTATTGTATGGCATGATGAAAATCACGGAACTACGTTTGATGTTGTTGAAATCCCAGCTGATCTCGTTGATGAGGTTAGAGAGTTGAGAGGAAAACTAATTGAAGAAATTGCTGCTTATGATGAGAATCTTCTTGAGAAATACATGGAAGATGAAAACTCTATCACAGAAGACGAGGTGAATGCCGCGCTTCGTGCAGCAACTCTAGACATGAGTATCATACCTATGATGTGTGGTTCTTCATTCAAGAACAAAGGAGTTCAGTTTATGATTGACGCTGTTTGTCGTTATTTGCCTGCTCCAACGGATAAAGAAGGTATTGACGGGATAAACCCAGATACTGAGCAGCCGGTTACACGTAAACCTTCTGTTTCAGAGCCATTTTCAGCTTTAGCTTTCAAAATTGCTACTGACCCTTATGTTGGGCGTTTAGCTTTCTTTAGAGTATATTCAGGGCGTTTAGATGCGGGTTCTTATGTGTTGAACACACGTTCAGGAAACAAAGAGCGTATCTCTCGTATTTACCAAATGCACTCTAATAAACAAAATCCAATTGATTATATTGAAGCTGGAGATATCGGAGCTGCTGTTGGATTTAAAGACATCAAAACAGGGGATACTCTTTGTTCAGAAAAGGACCCAATCGTACTTGAGTCAATGGATTTCCCTGACCCGGTAATTGGTATTGCTGTTGAGCCAAAAACAAAGGCTGATGCTGACAAAATGGGAACTGCTCTTGCAAAACTTGCAGAAGAAGACCCAACCTTTACGGTTAGAACTGATCAAGCTTCAGGTCAAACGATTATCTCTGGTATGGGTGAGCTTCACTTGGATATCATTGTAGATCGTATGAGACGTGAGTTTAAAGTTGAGGTAAACCAAGGTGAACCACAAGTTGAATACAAAGAGGCGATTACGCGTAAAGCTACACACAGAGAGGCTTATAAAAAGCAATCTGGAGGTCGTGGTAAGTTTGCTGATATCGTATTCTCTATCGGTCCTGCTGATGAAGTTGACGGAAAAGTGCCAATGGGACTACAGTTCGTTAACGAAGTTAAAGGAGGAAACGTGCCAAAAGAATATATCCCTTCTGTAGAGAAAGGATTCAAAGAGGCTATGAAACGCGGTCCTTTGGCTGGTTTCGAAATGGACTCAATGAAAGTGACTTTATTAGACGGTTCATACCACGCAGTGGATTCAGATTCGCTATCGTTTGAACTAGCTGCAAAGTTAGGATACAAAGAAGCTGCGAAAGCTGCTGGAGCTGTTATTCTTGAGCCAATCATGAAAATCGAAGTTATCACGCCAGAAGAAAACATGGGAGATATCGTTGGTGACTTGAACCGTCGTAGAGGTCAAGTGAATGATATGGGTGATAGAGCAGGTGCAAAAACCATTAAAGCATTTGTACCTTTATCAGAGATGTTCGGATATGTAACAACATTGAGAACATTGTCTTCTGGTAGAGCTACTTCTACTATGGAATTCTCGCACTATGCAGAAACTCCGTCTAATATTTCAGAAGAGGTAATCAAAAAAGCAAGAGGTAACGCCTAATTTTTAAAGAAATGAGTCAGAAAATCAGAATAAAACTTAAATCATACGATCATATGTTGGTTGATAAATCAGCAGAGAAAATCGTAAAAACTGTAAAAAGTACTGGAGCAGTGGTAACAGGACCAATTCCTTTGCCAACGCATAAGAAAATCTTTACGGTTTTGCGTTCACCACACGTGAATAAAAAAGCTAGAGAACAATTTCAAGTAAGCTCGTACAAAAGATTATTAGATATTTATTCTTCTTCGTCTAAAACTATTGATGCTCTGATGAAATTAGAGCTTCCTTCAGGAGTAGAAGTTGAGATTAAAGTGTGATAATAAAACATTGATTGTGAAAATAATAAGCATTAAGTTTTTGATTTAAAAACTTAATGCTTATTTTTGCAACCTTTTTAAAAGTAAAATTATATCAATTATTATTAATAAATATTAAATATGTCTGGGTTAATTGGAAGAAAAATCGGCATGACCAGTATTTTTGACGAGAACGGAAAGAATATTCCGTGTACCGTTATTGAGGCAGGTCCGTGTGTTGTTACCCAAGTCAGAACCAAAGAGGTTGACGGGTATGAAGCGTTACAACTTGGTTTCGATGACAAAAAAGAAAAGCGTGCTACTAAAGCTGAGGTTGGACACTTCAAAAAGGCTGGTAGTGTTGCTAAGAAAAAAGTCGTTGAAATTAAGGAGTTCGAAGAAGAGTATAAATTAGGTGACGTGATCAACGTTTCTCTTTTTGAAGAAGGAGATTATGTAGATGTACAAGGAGTCTCTAAAGGGAAAGGGTTTCAAGGTGTTGTTAAAAGACATGGTTTCGGTGGGGTAGGTCAAGCTACACATGGTCAACATAACCGTCTTAGAGCGCCAGGATCAATCGGAGCATCATCGTATCCATCAAGAGTATTCAAAGGGATGCGTATGGCCGGAAGAACAGGAGGTAAAAACATAACCGTTCAGAACCTTATAGTTTTAAAAGTTGTTGAAGATAAGAATCTACTTGTTGTTAAGGGCGCAGTTCCAGGGCATAACAATTCTTATGTAATCATTCAGAAGTAATGGAAGTAAAAGTTTTAAATATAAGTGGTAAAGAAACTGGAAGAACAGTTAATCTGTCTGATTCAGTTTTCGCAATAGAGCCAAACAAACATGCTGTTTACTTAGATGTTAAACAATATTTGGCTAACCAAAGACAAGGTACGCACAAGGCTAAAGAAAGAGCTGAAGTGACGGGAAGTACTCGTAAGATTAAAAAACAAAAAGGAACTGGTACAGCTCGTGCAGGAAGTATTAAGAGTCCATTGTTCAAAGGTGGAGGAACGATCTTCGGACCAAGGCCTAGAAGCTACTCATTCAAATTAAACAAAAGCCTTAAGCGTTTAGCGCGTAAATCTGTACTGACAGCTAAGGTAAAAGAAGGAAATCTAATTGTGTTAGAAAACTTCGAATTTGATACGCCAAGCACTAAAGGTTTTGTCAATGTATTGAAAGCTTTAGGGTTGGAAAATAAAAAATCTTTATTTGTGTTGGGAGATTCAAATAAAAATGTATATTTGTCGTCTCGCAATTTGAAGGGCTCTACTGTTGTAACTAGCAGTGAATTAAATACTTACGGTATTTTGAATGCCAACAGCTTAATTCTTATGGAGAGCTCATTAGAGGGAATTGAAGATAACTTAAGTAAATAGAAGGTAATGAGTGTACTAATTAAACCTATACTTACAGAGAAAGCGACCAGAGAATCTGAGTTGCAGAATCGTTATGGATTTGTAGTGAACAAAAAAGCTAATAAAATTCAGATAAGAAAAGCAGTCGAAAAAACCTATGGTGTTTCGGTTGTTAGTGTGAATACAAGTATTAGTAGTGCTGAAAGAAGTACTAAGTTTACTAAAGATGGGCTTATCGCATCAAAGAAAGGAGCTGTTAAGAAGGCTTTCGTTCAGGTGAAAGAAGGAGAATCTATAGATCTATATACTAATATCTAATTAAAGTAAAGACTAGAAATGTCAGTTAGAAAATTAAAACCTATTACCCCAGGTCAGCGATTTAGAGTTGTGAATAGTTTTGACGCTATTACAACTGATAAGCCGGAACGCTCATTGATAGCACCGATAAAAAAATCTGGAGGTAGAAATAGTCAAGGAAAAATGACCATGCGTTATTTAGGCGGTGGTCACAAACAAAGATATCGTATGATTGATTTCAAAAGAGCAAAAGTGGGGATTCCTGCAGTTGTGAAATCAATTGAATATGATCCGAACAGAACAGCATTTATCGCTTTATTGGCTTATGCTGATGGAGAGAAAGCATACGTTATTGCGCCAAGTGGTTTGCAGCTTGGACAAAAAGTTGTCTCAGGTGTAGGGGCTTCACCAGAAGTGGGTAACTCTATGCCGCTTGCTAATATTCCTTTAGGTACAGTAATCTCTTGTATTGAATTGCGTCCAGGTCAAGGAGCGACGATCGCTCGTTCAGCTGGAACATTCGCACAGTTGATTGCGCGTGATGGTAAATATGCTACTATCAAAATGCCTTCTGGAGAGATTCGTTTGATTTTGCTTACTTGTTCAGCTACAATTGGAGCTGTTTCAAACCACGATCATCAATTGATTGTTTCTGGTAAGGCAGGACGCAGTAGATGGTTAGGTAGAAGACCGAGAACTAGACCAGTAGCGATGAACCCTGTTGATCACCCGATGGGTGGTGGTGAAGGACGTGCTTCTGGAGGACATCCTCGTTCAAGAAAAAGGTCTGCCAGCTAAAGGTTACAGAACCCGTGCTAAAGCAAATCCGAGTAATAAGTATATTGTAGAACGTAGAAAGAAATAGTAAGTAAGATATGGCACGTTCATTAAAAAAAGGACCTTTTGTTCACTATAAATTAGAGAAAAAAGTTCAAGAGAATATTGAAAATACAAATAAAGCTGTTATCAAAACTTGGTCAAGAGCCTCTATGATAACACCTGATTTTGTAGGTCAAACTATAGCAGTTCATAATGGCCGTCAGTTTGTTCCTGTATATGTAACAGAGAACATGGTCGGACATAAGTTAGGAGAGTTTTCGCCGACTAGATCTTTTAGAGGTCATGCCGGAGCTAAAAATAAAGGTAAAAAATAAGTAAGTCATGGGAGTTCGTAAAAGAGAAGCTGCAGATGCAAGAAAAGAAGCTAACAAGCAAATTGCTTTTGCAAAGTTAAATAACTGCCCTACTTCGCCTAGAAAAATGCGCTTGGTAGCAGATTTGGTAAGAGGTCAGAAAGCAGAACACGCACTAAATATTTTGAGATTTAGCCCAAAAGAAGCATCTAGAAAGTTAGAGAAATTATTACTTTCTGCAATTGCTAACTGGCAAGCTAAGAACGAAGATGCAAGTATCGAAGAGGCTGGATTATTCGTAAAAGAAATCCGTGTTGATGGAGGTACTATGCTTAAGAGACTTCGTCCTGCACCTCAAGGTAGAGCACACAGAATTAGAAAACGTTCTAATCACGTAACAATCGTGCTTGGAGCTATTAATAATAACACACAAAGCAATCAATAAACAGTATGGGACAAAAGACAAATCCAATAGGAAATCGACTTGGGATTATCAGAGGGTGGGATTCTAACTGGTATGGTGGTAATGATTATGGTGATAAAATCGCTGAAGATTACAGAATCAGAAAGTACATCCATGCACGTTTATCAAAAGCTAGTGTTTCAAAAATAATCATCGAGAGAACGCTTAAACTTGTAACCGTTACTATCACTACTGCTAGACCTGGTATTATTATCGGTAAAGGCGGCCAAGAGGTAGACAAGTTAAAAGAGGAGCTTAAGAAGATTACTGACAAGGAGGTACAAATCAATATCTTCGAAATTAAACGTCCAGAATTAGACGCATTCCTAGTTGCTAGTAGTGTTGCTCGTCAGATTGAAAGCAGAATTTCATACAGAAGAGCTATTAAAATGGCGATTGCGGCTGCAATGCGTATGAATGCTGAAGGGATCAAGATTATGATTTCAGGACGACTGAATGGAGCTGAAATGGCACGTTCAGAACATTTCAAAGATGGTAGAATACCTCTATCTACTTTCAGAGCTGACATTGATTATGCTTTGGCTGAAGCTCATACTTCTTACGGAAGAATGGGAATCAAAGTATGGATAATGAAAGGTGAAGTTTACGGAAAGCCAGATCTTTCTCCACTTGCAGGTATGGACAAAAAACAACCAACATCAGGCGGAGGCAGACCTCATTCAGGTCAAGGGAAATCAGGTAAACCAAACGCTCGTAAGAGAAAGTAAATAATTATTTAAAAACGGAAAAATGTTACAACCTAGAAGAACAAAATACCGCAAGGTACAGAAAGGTAAAATGAAAGGAATTGCTCAAAGAGGGCACGAACTTTCAAATGGAATGTTTGGTATTAAAGCATTGGATTCAGTTTTTATAACTTCTCGTCAAATCGAGGCAGCACGTATTGCAGCTACTCGTTATATGAAAAGAGAAGGACAATTGTGGATAAATATCTTCCCTGATAAACCAATTACCAAAAAACCTCTAGAGGTTCGTATGGGTAAAGGAAAAGGAGCTGTCGAATATTGGGTAGCTGTTGTTAAACCAGGAAGAGTTATGTTCGAAGTAGGAGGAGTACCAATGTCAGTTGCTAAAGAAGCACTTAGATTGGCCGCTCAAAAACTCCCAATTAAAACTAAATTTGTTATTGCTAGAGATTTCGAAGCATAATTATATCACATTATGAAACAATCAGAAATTAAGAATCTGTCGGTAGCTGAATTACAAGAACAGCTTGCTCAGTTAAGAAAAACATACGCTGAACTAAAAACAGCTCACGTTGTTTCTCCTATCCAAAACCCGCTTCAAATAAGAACGGTCAGAAGATCAATTGCTAGAGTAGCTACTGAAATTACCAAAAGAGAGATACAATAATTGTAATCTGCCTAAAGATGGAAGAAAAAAGAAATTTAAGAAAAGAAAGAATAGGTGTTGTGACGAGTAACAAAATGGAGAAATCTATTGTTGTTTCAGAAACTAAGAAAATGAAACACCCTATGTACGGTAAGTTCGTGTTGAAAACTAAGAAATATGTTGCACACGACGAAACAAATGACTGTAACATTGGAGATACAGTAAGGATTATGGAAACACGTCCTTTGAGTAAATCTAAATGCTGGAGATTAGTTGAAATCATAGAAAGAGCTAAGTAATTATGTTACAACAAGAATCAAGATTAAAAGTAGCTGATAACACGGGAGCAAGAGAAGTATTGACTATTCGTGTATTAGGAGGAACAAAGCGTCGTTACGCATCAATAGGAGACAAAATTGTTGTTTCTATTAAAGATGCTGCACCAAACAGTAATGTTAAAAAAGGAGCAGTCTCGACAGCGGTTGTAGTTCGTACCAAAAAAGAAGTACGTAGAGCAGATGGATCATACATCAGATTTGATGATAACGCTTGTGTACTATTAGGTGCATCTGGAGAAATGAGAGGAACTCGTGTATTCGGACCAGTAGCTAGAGAACTTCGTGAAAAGCAATTCATGAAAATTGTATCATTGGCACCTGAAGTGCTTTAATTTTTAAAATGATGACAAAGTTAAAAGTAAAATCAGGAGATTTAGTACGAGTTATTGCAGGAGATCACAAAGGTTCAGAAGGAAAAATCAGTAAGATTTTTGCAGAGAAAAACACAGTTATCGTAGATGGTGTGAATATGGTCTCAAAGCATACAAAACCTAGTGCTAAAAATCCACAAGGTGGAATCATAAAAAAAGAGGCACCTATCAATATCTCTAATGTAGCTTTGGTTGATCCAAAAACTAAAGAAACAACAAGAGTAGGATATAGAATCGAAGGTGATAAAAAAGTAAGATTCTCTAAAAAAACGGATCAAGCAATATAATCATGACTTATATACCAAGATTAAAACAAGAATATAGAGATAGAGTAGTCTCTGCTCTTAAAGAAGAGTTCGGATATAAAAACGTAATGCAAGTTCCAAAACTTGAGAAAATCGTTTTGAGTAAAGGCGTAGGAGCTGCTGTTTCTGATAAAAAACTTATCGATTATGCAGTTGAAGAGCTTACGAAGATAACTGGACAAAAGGCTGTTTCGACTATTTCTAAGAAAGACGTTGCGTCATTTAAACTTAGAAAAGGAATGCCAATTGGAGCTAAAGTAACACTTAGAGGAGAGCGTATGTATGAATTCTTAGACAGATTGATTACAGCTTCACTTCCACGTGTAAGAGATTTCCAAGGTATTAAAGCTACAGGTTTTGACGGAAGAGGAAACTATACACTCGGAGTTACTGAGCAAATTATTTTCCCTGAAATCAATATCGATAAAGTAAACAAAATATCTGGAATGGATATTACATTTGTTACTTCAGCTGGTACAGATAAAGAAGCAAAATCATTGTTAACAGAACTAGGTTTACCTTTTAAAAAGAATTAAGACATGGCTAAAGAATCAATGAAAGCCCGTGAGGTGAAAAGAGAAAAGACAGTCGCAAAATATGCTGAGAAAAGGAAAGCTCTTAAAGAAGCTGGAGATTATGAAGCTTTGCAAAAACTGCCAAGAAACGCTTCACCTGTACGTTTGCATAATCGTTGTAAAATAACCGGAAGACCAAGAGGATATATGCGTCAATTTGGGGTTTCACGTGTTACTTTTAGAGAGATGGCAAACCAAGGCTTAATACCAGGAGTTAGAAAAAGCTAGCTGGTAATTAAATTAAGAGTACTAATTGGTCTCAAGTTCTGTGCCTAATACGTCAGAAAACTAAGACCGCAAATTAAACATAATGTATACAGATCCAATTGCAGATTTCTTGACAAGAATCAGAAATGCAGCTAGAGCTAACCACAAAGTGGTTGAAATCCCTGCATCAAAGCTTAAAAAAGAAATCACAAAAATTTTATTTGAACAAGGTTATATCTTGAGCTACAAGTTTGAGGATAACAACGTTCAAGGAACTATCAAAATCGCTCTTAAGTATGACAAGGATACTAAAGAGTCAGTGATTAAAGATATTCAAAGAATTAGTAAACCAGGTTTACGTAAATATTCAAGCTCAATCGGCCTACCAAGAATCCTTAACGGACTGGGAGTTGCTATTGTTTCTACTTCTAAAGGTCTGATGACTGGAAAGAAAGCAAAACATATGAACATTGGTGGTGAGGTTATTTGTTATGTATACTAAAAAGACTTTATAGAGATGTCAAGAATAGGTAGAAGCCCAGTAACCATACCGTCAGGAGTAACAGTAGATGTGAAAGACGGGGTTATCACAGTTAAAGGAAAGTTAGGTGAACTAAAACAAGAATACTCTGATGTAACTGTTAAGATAGAAGAAGGAGAAGTTATAGTTGAGCGTTCATCTGACCACAAGGATCAAAGATCAAAACACGGTTTATATCGTGCTTTAATAAACAATATGATTCAAGGAGTATCTGAAGGATTCTCACTGAACCTGGAGTTGGTAGGAGTTGGATTTAGAGCATCTGCTCAAGGTCAAAAACTAGATTTAGCTTTAGGATTTTCCCATAATATTGTTTTGGATATTGCTCCTGAAGTAAAAGTAGAAACGGTATCCGAAAAAGGAAAAAATCCGATCATTAAATTAACTTCTTTTGATAAACAACTTGTAGGACACATTGCTGCTAAGATCAGAAGTTTCCGTAAACCTGAACCATACAAAGGAAAAGGTGTTAAGTTTGTAGGAGAAGTATTAAGAAGAAAAGCAGGTAAATCAGCTTAAAAATAAATAAATATGTTACTAACAAAAGTTGAGAGAAGACAGCGTATTAGACTAAGAATTAAGAAGACTGTTAAAGGTACTCCAGAAATGCTTAGATTATCTGTATTCAGAAGTAATAAAGAGATCTACGCTCAGATCGTTGATGATACTACAGGAACTACTCTAGTTGCTGCTTCATCGAGAGATAAAGAGCTAGCTGGAACTAAAGGAACCGCTATGGAAATAGCTGAACTTGTAGGTAAAGCAGTAGGAGAGAAAGCCCTTAAGGCTGGTATCGAGAAAATAGCTTTCGATAGAGGAGGATATTTATATCACGGACGTGTTAAATCATTGGCAGAAGGAGCTAGATCTGCTGGACTTAAATTCTAAGAAAATATGTATCATAAATACAAAAATATAGAACTTGTTAAACCAAGTGGTCTCGAACTTAAAGATCGTCTTGTAAGTGTTAACCGTGTTACTAAAGTTACAAAAGGAGGTAGAGCTTTCGGTTTTTCTGCTGTTGTAGTTGTAGGTGACCAAAACGGAGTAGTAGGTCATGGACTAGGAAAATCTAAGGATGTTTCTGAAGCTATCGCCAAAGCAGTTGAAGACGCTAAGAAAAATCTTGTTCGCATTCCTTTGCTTAACACAACGGTACCACATGAGCAAAAAGGGAGGTTCTCAGGAGCTCGTGTGTATTTGATGCCTGCATCACAAGGTACAGGAGTAATTTCAGGTGGATCAGTACGTGCTGTCTTAGAGTCAGTCGGAATCCAAGACGTATTGTCAAAATCTCAAGGATCTTCTAACCCTCATAACGTAGTTAAAGCAACATTTGATGCTTTACTTCAAATGAGAAGCGCTGTAACAGTTGCTAAACAAAGAGGAATTTCTTTAGATAAAGTATTTAAAAGTTAATTCAAAGGACTATGACAAAGATTAAAGTAAAACAAGTAAGAAGCCAGATCAATTGCCCTTTAACTCAAAAAAGAGTATTGGAATCGTTAGGTCTTCGTAAGCTAGGTCAGGTTGTAGAACACGATTCAAATCCTGTTATCCTTGGAATGATAAACAAAGTTAAACACTTGGTTTCTATTGTAGAAACTAAATAATAACAATATTAGTTATGAATTTAAGTAACTTAAAACCTGCAGAAGGTTCAGTTCACAACCACAACAAAAGAGTGGGTAGAGGAGAAGGTTCAGGAAAAGGTGGTACTTCTAAAAAAGGACACAAAGGAGCTCAATCTCGTTCAGGATACTCTAAAAAGGCTGGTTTTGAAGGAGGACAAATGCCTCTTCAAAGACGCGTGCCTAAGTTTGGTTTCACAAACGTAAACAGAATAGAACACCAAGGTGTAAACTTAGATACTTTACAAAATCTAGTTGACAATGGTAGTATTACAGATACAGTAGATTTCGACATCCTATTAGATAACGGACTTATTACTAAAAATGATTTAGTGAAAATCCTAGGTAGAGGTGAATTAAAATCAAAATTAAAGGTATCTGCTCATAAATTTACTGCTACTGCAAAGGCAGCTATCGAAGCAGCTGGTGGAGAAGTAGTTGAATTATAAAAATTGTTCTTGAAAGATGAAAAAATTTATTGAAAAGATTACTAGTATCTGGAAAATCGAGGAACTTAGAACTAAAATCCTCTTAACCTTAGGGTTATTATTAGTTTATCGATTTGGAGCACACGTTCCGCTTCCTGGTATTGATATTAATAAATTATCGGGTCTTCAAGATCAAACCGAAGGAGGTATTGGTTGGTTGATTAACGTATTTACAGGAGGAGCGTTCTCGCAAGCATCTGTATTTGCTTTAGGAATTATGCCGTATATTTCTGCATCGATTGTAGTTCAGTTAATGGGGATTGCTGTCCCATATCTGCAAAAACTTCAAAAGGACGGAGAAAGCGGAAGAAAGAAAATGAATCAAATTACCCGTTGGTTAACCATCGGTATTACCTTGATACAAGGTCCAGGTTACATCTATAACTTGTCAAGACAAGTGCCAGATGCCTTCCTTATGCCAGCATCATCGTTTATGTTTATCTTCTCATCTGTAATTATTCTTTCTACTGGGACAATTTTTGCGATGTGGTTAGGAGAAAAAATAACTGACAAAGGAATCGGAAACGGTATTTCACTATTGATTATGGTGGGTATCATTGCTAGAATGCCACAAGCATTTATCCAAGAAATTGGATACAGAACTACGGGTACTAACGGCGGACCGATGTTAATCCTTATTGAAGTTTTCCTGTGGTTACTTGTTATCGTTGCTTGTGTATACATTATTCAAGCTGTGAGAAAAGTACCCGTACAGTATGCAAGACGTACAGTTGGTGGTGGATTTGAAGAGGGCAACAGACAATGGATACCTCTAAAAGTAAACTCAGCTGGAGTTATGCCAATTATATTTGCTCAAGCAATTATGTTTGTGCCAGCAGCCTTAGCAGGAATGTCCGCTTCTGATGCAGCACAAGGATTAAGCTCAACATTTAGTGATATCTTTGGATTCTGGTATAACTTTGTTTTTGGTTTACTGATTATGATATTTACGTATTTCTATACTGCAATTACTGTCCCTACCAACAAAATGGCGGATGACTTAAAACGCAGTGGAGGTTTTATTCCAGGAATCAAACCTGGATCTGAAACTTCAGAGTATTTAGATAGAATTATGTCATTGATTACTTTCCCAGGATCATTGTTCTTAGTATTTATTGCTGTACTCCCAGCGTTTGCTTCCTCACTAGTAGGTATTCAACAAGGATGGGCAATGTTTTACGGTGGAACTTCACTATTGATTATGGTAGGAGTAGCAATTGATACTATACAGCAGGTTGATTCATATTTGTTGAACAAACAATATGACGGATTGATGAAGACAGGTAAAAACAGAAAAACATTAGTATCATAATATGGCAAAGCAATCAGCAATTGAGCAAGACGGATCCATTATCGAAGCATTGTCAAATGCAATGTTTAGAGTTGAATTAGAAAACGGACATGTTGTAATTGCTCATATATCAGGTAAAATGCGAATGCACTACATTAAATTACTACCTGGTGATAAAGTTAAATTAGAGATGAGTCCTTATGACTTATCTAAAGCAAGAATTACTTATAGATATTAAAAGCTTATAAAATGAAGGTAAGAGCATCAGTAAAGAAAAGAAGTGCCGAGTGCGTCATCGTACGCAGAAAAGGACGCTTATACGTTATTAACAAAAAAAATCCTAGATTTAAACAAAGACAAGGATAACTATGGCAAGAATAGCAGGGGTAGATATACCTAAAAACAAAAGAGGAGTTATAGCCTTAACCTATATTTTCGGAATAGGTAATAGTAGAGCTATCAAAATTTTAGAGCAGGCTCAAGTGAGTCAGGACAAAAAAGTTCAAGATTGGAACGATGAAGAAATAGGTGCTATTCGTGAAGCAGTATCTACTTTCAAAATCGAGGGAGAGCTACGTTCAGAGGTACAATTGAATATCAAGCGATTGATGGATATTGGTTGTCAAAGAGGAATTCGTCACAGAGCTGGTCTTCCGCTACGTGGACAAAGAACTAAAAACAACTCTAGAACGAGAAAAGGTAAAAAGAAAACTGTTGCAAACAAAAAGAAAGCAACTAAATAATAAATAGCTATGGCAAAAACTAGTGCTAAAAAACGTAAGGTTATTGTAGAGTCTGTTGGTGAGGCTCATATCAGTGCTACTTTTAATAACATCATTATTTCTTTGACAAACAAAAAAGGTGAAGTTATTTCTTGGTCATCAGCAGGTAAAATGGGCTTTAGAGGTTCTAAAAAGAACACTCCGTATGCAGCTCAAATGGCCGCTGAAGACTGTGTGAAAGTTGCTCTTGAGGCTGGACTTAAGAAAGTAAAAGTCTATGTAAAAGGACCAGGAAACGGGAGAGAATCTGCTATGCGTTCTATCCATAACGGTGGAATTGAAGTTACAGAGATCATTGACGTAACTCCGATGCCACACAACGGATGTCGTCCTCCAAAAAGAAGAAGAGTTTAATAAATTTATTTAAGTATAACCCAAGGCGGTACATATACTATCGAAGGATTATTGACCTGAATTCATAGTAACTGTCTTAAACAATCAATTTTTTTATAAAATGGCAAGATATACTGGTCCAAAATCGAAAATAGCCCGTAAATTCGGTGAAGCTATTTTCGGAGCTGACAAAGCACTCGAAAAAAGAAATTACCCTCCAGGGCAACACGGATTAGCTCGTAAGAGAGCTAAAAAATCTGAATACTCTATTCAGTTGTCTGAAAAGCAAAAAGCGAAATATACCTACGGTATCTTAGAGCGTCAGTTCAGAAGAATGTATGAGAAAGCAAGTGCTTCTAGAGGAATTACCGGTGAGGTACTTCTTCAACTTTGCGAATCACGTCTTGATAACGTAGTTTATAGAATGGGAATCGCTCCTACTCGTAGTGCTGCTCGTCAGATTGTTTCTCATAGACATGTTACTGTAAACGGGGAATTAGTAAATATCCCTTCGTATTACCTAAAAGCAGGTGATAAAGTTGCAGTACGTGAAAAATCAAAATCACTTGAAGCAATCGTTAACTCATTGAGTAATTCTAGTCATGTATATGAGTGGATTACTTGGAATAACGATTTAAAAGAAGGAACTTTTGTAGCTGTTCCACAAAGGCTTCAAATTCCTGAAAACCTTAGAGAACAACTTATTGTTGAGCTTTATTCTAAATAATAATCAGACATACAAGTCGAAAATATGGCACTATTTAATTTTCAAAAACCCGATAAAGTTATACTTATTGATTCTTCCGATTTCGAAGGAAAATTTGAATTCAGACCCTTGGAACCCGGATACGGATTAACAGTAGGTAACGCACTCAGAAGAGTGATGTTATCAGCTCTTGAGGGATATGCAATTACTTCTATTCGAGTAGAAGGCGTAGAACATGAGTTTTCAACTATTTCTGGTGTTGTAGAAGATGTTACCGAAATTGTTTTGAATTTCAAACAAGTTCGATTTAAACGTCAGATCGAAGATATTGACAACGAAACGGTATCGGTTTCTCTTACAGGAAAAGATAAAATCACCGCTGGTGACTTACAGAAATTTATCTCAGGATTTCAAGTATTAAACCCTGATTTAGTAATCTGTAACTTAGACAGCAAAGTAAAGTTGAACTTTGAATTCACTATCGAAAAAGGTAGAGGTTACGTACCTGCTGAAGAAAATAAAAAAGCTTCTGCATCAATCGGAACCATTTTCATAGATTCAATCTATACACCGATTATAAACGTTAAGTATTCTATAGAAGACTTCCGTGTTGAGCAAAAAACAGATTACGAAAAATTAGTGTTTGAAATCCAAACCGATGGTTCGATTAATCCTAAAGATGCTCTTACTGAAGCTGCAAAAGTGCTTATTCACCACTTTATGTTGTTCTCTGACGAAAGAATTACGCTAGAATCAGAAGAAATTGCACAAACAGAATCGTATGACGAAGAATCTCTACACATGAGACAGCTTCTGAAAACTAAATTAGTCGATTTAGACCTTTCTGTAAGAGCATTAAACTGCCTAAAGGCTGCAGAAGTAGAAACTCTTGGGGATTTAGTTTCTTATAACAAGAGTGATTTAATGAAATTCAGAAACTTCGGTAAAAAGTCACTAACAGAACTTGAAGAGTTAGTAACATCTAAGAACCTACACTTCGGAATGGATTTATCAAAATACAAACTAGATAAAGAATAAGTCTGACAGAATCAGATCATAAATCGTAGAAACCAATGAGACACGGAAAAAAATTCAACCACTTATCAAGACAAAAAGGCCACAGAAGCGCAATGCTGGCTAATATGGCTTGTTCACTCATAGAGCACAAAAGAATTAATACTACTGTAGCTAAAGCTAAAGCTCTTAAAGTATATTTTGAGCCGTTAGTAACTAAATCTAAAGAAGATACAACGCACAACAGACGTATCGTGTTTTCGTACCTAAAGAGCAAATACGCTGTAACTGAATTGTTCAGAGATGTTGCACCAAAGGTAGGAGACCGTCCAGGAGGGTACACACGTATTATCAAACTTGGAAATCGTCTAGGAGATAATGCTGATATGGCAATGATCGAGCTTGTAGATTTTAACGAACTTTACAACGGTGGTAAAAGAGAAGTTAAGAAAACTACTCGTAGAAGTAGAGGTAAAAAGGCTGATGTTGCCGCGGAGCAAGCTCCTGAAGCTGAAACGCCACAGGCAGAAGCAACCTCTGAAGATACAGAAACTAAAGAATAAATATTTATTCTTTCATATTCATAAAAAAAAGGGCAAACATTCAATGTTTGCCCTTTTTTTGTTTTTAACTCTTTCGGTGATTATTCTTATGTGAGTACAATCGCTGCCAGATAGGCTAGTTTTAAAAATTCTCTTACCTTTACATTTAGTTTTGTACTTGGGTAAGAGCTTCACACAAAACGATACTATTACTAAAGTAGATTTTTAATATATATAACAAATACACTTATTACAGCATGAGAAAAATAGAGCATATCGGAATAGCCGTAAAAGATTTAGAGGTTTCTAATGCATTGTTTGCAAAACTTTTTGGAACGCCCGCGTATAAGACAGAAAAAGTAGCGAGTGAAGGCGTAAAAACTTCCTTTTTTATGAACGGACCCAATAAGATAGAATTACTCGAAGCAACCAATGCGGATAGTCCGATTGCTAAATTCATTGAGAAGAAAGGCGAGGGAATCCACCATATTGCCTTTGATGTAGAAGATATCGTCAGTGAAATAGCTAGACTAAAAGCCGAGGGATTTACCGTGCTCAACGAAACACCTAAAAAAGGAGCAGATAACAAACTAGTCGCTTTTTTGCACCCAAAAACTACCAATGGCGTGCTTATCGAACTTTGTCAGGAAATTAAATAACAAACTCATACTACAATGACTAAACTAAGTGTAAACATAAATAAAATAGCAACCCTAAGAAATTCAAGAGGCGGTAATGTGCCTGATTTATTAAAGATAGCTACAGATATTCAATCTTTTGGAGCAGACGGAATTACCATTCACCCTAGACCTGATCAAAGGCACATCAGGTATAATGATGTCTATGCCTTAAAGCCTATTGTCTATACAGAGTATAATATAGAAGGCAATCCGATTCGCCAGTTTATGGATATGGTATTAGAAATTAAACCTACACAAGTAACCTTAGTGCCCGATGGCGATGATGTGTTGACCTCAAATGCAGGTTGGAATACCATCAAAAACAAAGCACTGCTCACAGAAATTATAGCTGAACTCAAGTGCAATGACATCCGTACTTCGATTTTTGTAGATCCTGTGCTTGCGATGGTTGAAGGTGCAAAAGAAGTTGGAGCTGATAGAATAGAACTCTATACCGAGTACTTTGCGGCACAATATGATCTAGGAAATAAACAAGCCGTTCAGCCGTATGCTGAAAGTGCGACACTTGCCAATGCGCTAGGATTGGGGGTTAATGCGGGACACGATTTGAGTCTTGACAACATTAAGTTTTTTAAACAAAATATTCCTGACTTGTTAGAGGTTTCGATTGGACATGCACTGATTGCTGAGAGTCTATATTTAGGCTTAGACAATGTCGTGAATATGTACTTGAACAAATTAAAGTAAAATAGTATGCAAGAGCAACAAGTATTGCATTCAAGAATAGAAGGAAAAGGAAGACCTTTATTAGTGCTTCATGGTTATTTGGGGATGTCTGACAATTGGCGTACCCTAGCGACAAGGTATGCTGAAGCAGGATTTGAGGTACACGCCTTGGATTTGAGAAATCATGGAAGGAGTTTTCATTCTGAAGAATTCTCTCAGGAGCTTATGGTTGAAGATATTTACAACTACTGCAAGCACTATAAACTGGAAAAGATAAGCATAATCGGACATTCGATGGGAGGGAAATTGGCGATGCTTTTTGCGATGACTTATCCAAAGATGATTGACAAACTCATTATTGCCGATATAAGTGTCAGACAATACGCACCACACCACCAAGATATTTTAGCAGCGCTGAATGCGGTTGATTTTTCTATAGTCAAAGACAGAAAAGATATTGAAGAGGTTATCTCACAATACCTTGATGATGTAGGGGTCATACTGTTTTTGATGAAAAACGTTTATAGAAAATCAGCAGAGCAGTATGCCTATCGGATGAATCTAAAAGTGCTTACCGAGAAATATGAGAACATCGGTACTGCTTTGCCTAGCGGAACTAAGTATGATAGACCTGTACTTTTCTTAAGAGGGGGGAATTCGGGTTATATCAGAGAGCGAGATGTTCAAGATATTTTAGTGCATTTCCCTCAGGCAAAGATACAAACTATATCAAAAGCGGGGCATTGGCTACACGCTGAAAAGCCTGATGAGTTTTTTAACATATCACTCAATCACCTGAATTCTTAGGCTAAAGTGTTGATAAATAGAGGTTGTTGCTAGCAGGAGACAGAAGGAGTTCGTCTAAAAGTACTATGCAGTCATAATAATTTTAATAAAATATTGTGAAATTGTTATTTTGTGCTAACTTTGGATAATACAAACTAAAACTAATTTTAATCATGAGAAGAATTTTATCATTAGCAATGCTTGCCTTAGGGACTGCTACGGTATTCGCTGGAGGATATCGTGTGAGTTTACAAGGAAACAGGCAATTGGCTATGGGACACACAGGTGTAGCTGTAGTTAATAATGCAGAGGTTTTGTTTTTTAATCCTGCCGGGATGGCGTTTTTAGAAGACAGATTCAATGTATCTGTAGGGGGGAGTTATTTAATTTCCCATACAAAATTTCAGAATGAGACTTATAATTGGCAAGCAGAAACTAAAAACTCTGGAACGCCTTTTTATCTCTATGCTTCGTATAGATTGAATGACTGGTTCTCAGCTGGACTAGCTGTTTACTCTCCATACGGAAGTACTGTAGAATGGGACAAAGACTGGCAAGGCTCTCACTTAGTTAACAAGATTTCATTACAAGCAATTTATTTCCAACCCACGATTTCACTTAAAGTGAATGAGTATTTCAGTGTTGGTGGAGGACCATTATTCGTAACTGGAAGTGTAGAGTTTAACAGAAATATCTCGAGAATGCTTACAGATGAAAACGGAAACAGGAGTAACGTCACCCTTGATCAAGGAGGTGTAACAGCCACAGGATGGACAGCAGGATTTATGTTTAATCCACACGAAAAAGTTCGTCTAGGTATGAATTATCGTTCTGCTATGACTATGGAAGCTCGTGGTGGTGATGCGAAATTTGCTAACATTCCAGCATTCTTAGGTGGTGATGTAAATTCAACATTCGACGCTGATTTACCATTACCAGCAGAGTTTGCAGTTGGTATTTCTTATCAAGTTACTGACAAATGGTTAGTTGCTTTTGATTATAACAGAGCAAAATGGGGAGCTTATGAGAATCTTGATGTAAAGTTTGGCGCAGGAGCACCAGCTGCGGAATCTCTAAACCCTAGAAATTACAAAGACGCAAGCACCTACCGAGTAGGAGTTCAGTATGAAGCAAATGAGAAGTTCTCTTTCAGAGGAGGATGGTACTTTGATGAAAGTCCTATCCAAAACGGCTACTTTGCTCCAGAGACACCACGTAATGATTCACAAGCTTATACTGCGGGACTTACCTATCAGATTACACCTAAGTTAGGTCTTGATATTTCGTTCTTATATGTTCAGTTTAACGAGTTCAATGGTTCTTATGACCACTATACAGAAGACGGAAACACTGAGGTTAAATTCGGTGGGACTTATCAAAATTCTGCAATCTCACCAGGAGTTGGTTTAAGCTATAGTTTCTAAAAATAATATATTATGAAAAATAAATTTATATATCTATCTGTTTTAGCTCTAGGATTTGCATCATGTAGTCCAGAGTTTGAAAACGAAATTGGCGGTGGCACATACAGTGCAGGAGATGCTGACTTCACTACTTATGTAGCAGTCGGAAACTCGCTAACGGCTGGTTATATGGACGGAACAGTGTTTCGCTCAGGACAACAAAACTCTTTTCCTAATATGCTTTCGCAACAATTTGCTTTGGCTGGAGGAGGTGAATTCACTCAACCCTCTTTTGCAGAGGACGTAAATGACTTAGGAGGATTAACCCTTATGGGAAATCAACTATCTAGTACAAGGCTTATCATTAATGCATCGGTTGGAGGCCCACAACCAAAGGCAGGTGTACCGACTATTGAGCTTACAAATTTTCAGAAAAAAGCCTATAACAATATGGGTGTTCCCGGAGCAAAGGTAGCACACTTATTAGCGCCAGGATACGGAAGTATTGCTGGATTGGCTAACGGTACAGCAAATCCATACTTCGTGAGACATGCCACCTCAGAAACAGTTAGCGTTCTGGATGATGTGATGTCCTTAAGCCCAACTTTTTTTACCAACTGGATTGGTGCAAATGATGTTTTAGGCTATGCTACCTCAGGAGGAGCTGGAGATGTGATTACGGATGAGGCTACATTTGAATTTGCTTATACAACTATTACAAATGCTTTGACATCAAACGGAGCAAAAGGAGTTGTGGCTACTATTCCGAGCGTTACTTCTATTCCGTTTTTTAATACAGTGCCTTATAACCCACTTAGCTCAGAAGATTCGAGTTTTGCAGCGGCTATTCCTTCTCTTCAAGTGCTTTACGGAGCATTAAATCAGATTTATGGAGCATTGGGAGTTACTGGAAGAAATCTAGTAATCAACAACCCTGGAAACACTCCATTATTGATAAAAGACTTGGCTCTTACTGATTATGGACCAATGATTCAAGCAGTTGCGGAGACTATTCCTCAGTTTGCACCTTTGGCACCTATCTTAGGAGCACACTTCGGACAAGTGCGTCAGGCTACTGCAAATGATCATGTCTTGCTTACTACTAGCGGCGTTATCGGTACTGCACCTCAAGGAATTCCTGCACCACTTAACGCCTACGGAATTTCATTTCCTCTAGAAAATCAAATGGTATTGACTAGCACAGAAGCTAATATGGTTAATGTTGCTACGCTTAGCTTCAATAGTATTATCAAAAACATTGCTGCCTCAAAAGGATTAGCAGTGGCTGATATGAACCTTATCATGGGTAAATTGGCAAACTGGCAAACTGGTCTTGCCACTGAAGACGGACAAGTATATTATGCTAACTATTTCAGTCCTGCAAGAATTCACACGACGTTGTTCTCTTTAGATGGAGTTCACCCGAATGCGAAAGGTTATGCTATCGTAGCTAACGAGATTATCAAAGTTATCAATAGTCACTATAAGTCACATCTACCACTAGTAGATCCGTCGGCTTACCCGACTACGACTGTTTTAGTATCTAACTAACTATATAAAAGACCTCTTTTTGAGGTCTTTTTTTGTAAAAAGAAAATAAGTATGAAAACAATTATAAGTGTATTATTAACAGGTATATTGGTGTATTTCCTAGCAAGTTTTTTGCCTGGAGTTTCAGTTGACAGTATGTCATCAGCTATAATTGTAGCCATTGTTTTGGCTTTGTTAAATATGTTCGTAAAACCCGTATTGGTATTTTTAACGCTACCTGCTACACTGATCACCTTTGGGTTGTTTCTCTTAGTTATCAATGCTTTTGTAGTATTGATCTGTGAGGAATTAGTCACTGGTTTTCATGTGAGTTCTTTTTGGACAGCTCTTCTTTTTAGTGTGATTCTTACCGTGTTTCAGTCTATTTTGTTTTCAATTCCTGAAAATCAAAAAAGAAGATAAACGAAGATTAAGGTTGTTTTGATAAAACTTCATCAGCATAGGTTGATGGAGTTTTATTTTTATGGAGCATATTTTTATATCTTTGCACAATGGAAACGAATAGACAAAAAAAAATCGGAGCTTTGCTTCAGAATGACTTGGTAGATATACTTCAAGGCGAAATACGCAAAAACGGAATTACAAATCTTGTTATTTCAGTATCAAAAGTGAGTGTCACTTCTGATTTGTCAATTGCTAAAGTGTTTTTGAGTATTTTCCCGAACGAAAAAGCACCTGAACTTCTTACTGCAATTCGCTCAAATACACCACTCATAAAACATGATTTGGCACAAAGAGTCAAGCTACAACTGCGCAAAGTACCAAATTTAGTCTTTCAAATTGATGATTCTCTAGAGTACCTAGAAGGTATTGAAAACGCCCTAAAAGGAAAAGAAAATCCGATAGAGAATAGAGAATTGCTTGTTAGAAGGAAAAAAATTTGATGAGATAGCTTCTGCTGAGCATCTTAAATTTGTGCAATAACCTTTAAAATCATTTGCGAACCAGCCTAATCGCCTTTGATGTTCCTTTTTTATGAAAAAAATAGTCGTTTTATTTTTATTCTTTTCACTCTCCTTATTTTCGCAGGATTCACTAAAAGTCACAACAGATACTATCAAAGTTGCTGTGGACACTACGTATTGGACACATAAGAATGAAATCGGGCTGGACTTGACGCAAGTAGCTTTTATCAATTGGAGTATTGGGGGAGAAAACTCTATTTCAGGCTTGATCAAAGGAAGGTTTGAAAGAAGATACGAAAAAGAAATGCTTTCGTGGAACAACGACTTGACTATTCGCTACGGTATCAACAAACAAGAAGACAGAGAGATGCGTAAGACAGATGATATCTTTCAGTTTGTATCAACAGTGGGTTATAAAATAAGCAAAGGTTCAAAGTGGAGTTATAGCTCAAAATTTAATTTTAATACACAATTCACCAATGGTTATGCTTATCCAGACAAAGATGTAGCCATTTCACATGCCTTCGCACCAGCTTATATCTTTTTGGGGGTAGGAACTGAATTTTTTGAAAAAAGAAAGGTTAAGAAAGAAGAAATTATTTTTTATGCCTCTCCACTGACAATAAAATCAACTCTGGTTTTTAACCAAAGGCTTGCAGACCAAGGCGCTTTTGGGGTAGACAAAGCCATCTATGATCAAGAAGGCAACCGACTTAGCAAAGGGAAACTCCATAAAACTGAAGTGGGTATTTTACTCTCAAGTGGTTGGAAAAAAGAGATTTACGAAAATATTAACTTTGAGAGCCGTTTGACTATCTTCTCGGATTACTTTAATCGTTTTGGTAATATTGACGTAAACTGGCAAATGCAACTTGATTTCGTAGTAAACAAACACGTCAGAGCCAATATTAGCGCTCACTTGATTTATGACGATGATATTAAGGCAAAAGAGAAAGTAGGAGATACCATGCTTACTGTAGGTCCTAAACTTCAGATCAAACAAGCCATCGGAATAGGACTTATATATGCTTGGTAAGCAATCTAGTTTAGCTGTAATACCCTTATGTTAAACTCGCCATCATCCTCAATATTCAACTTTTTCTTAATACGGTACTTTTTTGAAATAACACTTTCGTGAGAGATTCTAAGTAAGGTGGCTATCTCTTTGTTAGGTAAGTTCAGTTTAAGTAGGCTTATGTACTCAATGTCATTTTTGGTAAGTATAGGAAATTGACGCTGCAAATTCTCTACATAATCAGGGTGAATTTGAGAAAACTTTAGAGTAAACTCTTTCCAGTAATCCTGTCTTTTGATAATTTTATAGAGTGATCTTTTAATTTCATCTGGTTTTGTTAGCTCAGAGTTTTTCATAATAACTGTAATCTCTTCCTGTAGGCTCGCGAGTTGTAAGGTCATCGAAGTCAGCTCTTGCTCTCTCATTCTAAGTGTATGTTGTTGCTTTTCAGCTCTTTCTAATTCTTCTTTTCTGGATTTTTCAGCCCTTAGCCTAGTGCGCTCAGCCTCCTCCAATTTTGATTTTTGTAGTCTGTTTTTAAGAAAGTAAATAGTTATGAATGAAATAGCAGTGATAAGTAAAATAAATAGTAGTAAAAACCCTAGAACCTGAATTCTGTGTTGTGCCACAATCCGCTCATTTAATATATTATTTTTATCTTCTAATATTTTATTGGTTTCACGTTGTGACTCTACCTGAAACTTAGCCTGAATTTCTTTAGCGGCATTCTCATATTCTGTTTTATGAATGGTGTCCTTAAGTTCGATAACTTTTCTAAGAGCTTCGATGGCTTGGTCATCAAGTCCCTTTTCTTCATAAGTAACAGCAGCAACCTCATAGAATACCATTTTGTCCTCAATATTAAACGCATCCCAGTTTGACAATGCTTTTAATTCATTGATGATTTTTAATGCCTCATTATAATTCTCAGTTCCGTTGAGTATAAGTACATATTCAGCCCCAATACGCAGTGCTCTGAAAGAAGTCATCTGAGAAATATGTGAATAGGCTGTTTTAAAATACTTTTCAGTCATTGGTACATCTCCATCAGCGAGATAGGTTTTTGCTAATTTGCTATAAGCAATAGCTGAAATTTCAGGACTCTTAAAGGGTGCAATGCCTTTAATAGCTTCCTTAAGTATGCCTTTCGCTTTCTCGGTCTGATCCATTTGAATCAAACAATCGGCATAATTAACTAGGGTGAGATAATAATTTCTATAATCTTTGAATTCCTTTAATGTTTTGAGACAATCATCATATAACTCTTTGGCAAACTCAAAGTTATGCATCTTGAAATATAAGTTGGCAAGTTTCTGTTTGAGTATAGCTTCTCTGTGTGGTTCGTTAAGATTTTTTAGAATTTCAAGCCCCTTCAAGAAATATTTTGTAGCTGTTTCGTTCTCTAACATGTAGGCATAGTTAGAACCTTTTTCACCATAAGCAGACGAAAGTGTTAGCTTGTCATTTGATGATTCGGCAAATCGTATAGCCATCCCTAAGTATTTTAGAGAAGTCTCATATTCTGATACTATTCTATATGCGTTAGCCAAATTTAAGTATAAGGAGGCTTTTCTTTTATTACTTGTAGATTTTTCAATAGCTTTATTAAAAAAGTATTTTGCAGAGTCTATCTTAGATACCTGTATATAGTAAACTCCATAATTGTTAAAGAATTCCACAACCAAACTGTCATTAGCTTTAAGATAAGGAAGGTTTTCTTCTATTTGATCGAGGTGGAATTTGGCACTATCTGGATTTTCAAGTACTAAGTCTTTTGAGTTTTGCAAACTTTCAGCTAGATTGAATTTTTTATCTTGAGCAGATAAATGATTAACCATCAATAATATAAAAAGGAATCTTATAAACATGTAATTGATTTT